>NZ_CP026412.1:0-3795065 GCF_002934965.1 Acinetobacter sp. ACNIH2 | reverse complement strand
GACGCCGTGCTGCCGCGCGGGTCATCCCAGTCCGTTCAGCAGCCATTGAAATATTTAAACGATGACGGTCAGCACCAAAACAATCCAGAATTGCCATACCTTTACTGATGCCGGCCACAAAATCTTCATGTCGAATGATTTTTTTATTGTCTTTATTTTCAAGCCATCTTTCAGTTTTGTGCAATTCCTCATCCATTTAGATACTTTCCTGATATGTATTGTGTTTATATTTTTACTATAGCGTGAAATCTGACTGAAAAAATCAGGTTTTGTTCGATAATAAGTAAAAATGTTCGATCATCGAACAAAAGCACCTGTCGCTATCTAGTCCAGCGTTAAGAAATGATAAAAAATGAACGTATAAGGAAATCGAACTAAAAGACTAGGGAATGTTGTTTTAGCTGAATTGCTCTCCAGTATAAGTTAGGTTTCCGTGCCTTTTCAAATTTTGCATGATGCACAATGGAGTTATCTAATGATAGATAAAAGTGCAGCGACCTTAACGGAAGCGCTCTCCCAGATACAAGACGGCTCAACCATCATGATTGGTGGTTTTGGTACAGCAGGACAACCTGCTGAACTCATTGACGGGCTGATCAAACTTGGACGTAAAGACCTCACCATTGTCAGCAACAACGCAGGCAATGGCGACTATGGTCTGGCGAAACTGCTGAAAGCCGGCGCCGTCAAAAAAGTCATCTGCTCATTCCCGCGTCAGTCCGACTCTTGGGTCTTCGATGAACTCTATCGTGCAGGCAAAATCGAATTGGAATTAGTACCACAAGGTAACCTCGCTTGCCGTATTCAAGCCGCAGGCATGGGACTCGGTGCAGTCTTCACCCCTACAGGCTTTGGTACTTTATTGGCTGAAGGTAAAGAAACCCGTCACATCGACGGTAAAGATTATGTACTCGAATACCCGATCAAAGCTGACTTCGCTTTGATTAAAGCCCAACAAGGCGACCGTTGGGGCAATCTGGTCTACCGTAAGTCAGCACGTAACTTTGGTCCAATCATGGCCATGGCAGCCAATGTGACCATTGCCCAAGTGTCTGAAGTGGTGGAACTCGGTGCTTTAGACCCTGAACACATCATCACCCCAGGCATCTTCGTTCAACATGTGGTGCAGGTTCAGCCTGAACCTGTGGCTGTGTAATCGGGAGAACATCATGAGCTATCAAAAACTCAACCGCAACCAGATTGCCGAACGTGTGGCCCAAGATATTCCGGATGGGGCTTATGTCAATTTAGGTATTGGCTTACCCACCAAGATTGCCAGCTACTTACCGAATGACAAAGAGATCTTCCTGCATTCTGAAAATGGCTTATTGGCTTTTGGTCCACCACCAGCCGCAGGTGAAGAAGATCCTGAGCTGATCAATGCAGGTAAAGAATATGTAACCATGTTACAAGGCGGCGCCTTTTTCCATCATGGGGATTCTTTTGCCATGATGCGTGGTGGGCATTTGGATATTGCGGTTCTCGGGGCGTTTCAAGTCGCAGCCAATGGTGACTTAGCCAACTGGCATACTGGCGCACCCGATGCAATTCCATCGGTAGGTGGAGCGATGGATTTGGCCGTCGGCGCTAAAAAAGTGTTTATCACCACCGATCATGTCACCAAGAACGGTGAACCAAAAATTGTGGCTGAGTTGACTTACCCCGCCACAGGACAAAAGTGTGTTGACCGTATTTATACCGACCTGTGTGTGATTGATGTCACTGCGGAAGGGTTAAAAGTGATTGAGAAAGTCGACGGTCTAAGCTTTGCAGAATTGCAGGCCATGACGGGTGCTCCGTTGGTGGATGCGACACAAGGATAATTAATCCCTCCCGACTTCCCTTTAAAAAGGGAAGCGTTTCCCCCTTTTTAAAGGGGGACTAAGGGGGATTCAAAGGACAAGATTAAACATGAAAGACGCTTATATCATCGATGCCATCCGTACCCCATTCGGCCGTTATGCTGGGGGTTTAGCCCCAGTCCGTGCCGATGACTTGGGTGCCGTGCCGATTCAGGCCTTAATGCAACGTAATCCAAGCGTGGACTGGAAACAAGTCGATGATGTGATTTACGGCTGTGCCAACCAAGCGGGTGAAGACAACCGCAATGTCGGTCGTATGTCAGCACTACTTGCAGGTTTACCCGTTGAAGTTCCAGCCACCACCATCAACCGTCTATGTGGTTCATCCTTAGATGCGATTGCCATTGCAGCCCGTGCGATTAAAGCGGGTGAAGCGAACCTGATCATTGCGGGTGGTGTGGAAAGCATGTCACGTGCTCCCTTTGTGATGGGTAAATCAGAAACGGCTTATAGTCGTAGTCAGAAGATTGAAGACACCACCATGGGATGGCGTTTTATCAATCCGAAGCTAAAAGCCATGTATGGTGTAGAGACCATGCCACAGACTGCAGAGAATGTGGCACAACAATTTAAGATTGATCGTGCAGATCAAGACCAGTTTGCCTTGACGAGTCAACAGCGCACAGCAACCGCGCAAGCTCAAGGCTTTTTTAAACATGAGATCATCCCAGTGAGCATTCCTCAGCGTAAGGGTGATCCGATTGTGGTGGATACCGATGAACATCCTCGTGCATCGACCACCTTGGAAGGTTTGGCGAAACTGAAGCCAGTCGTCACAGCAGAAGGCACCGTCACAGCGGGAAACGCGTCAGGCATCAATGACGGTGCGGCTGCTGTACTGATTGCTTCGGAACAAGCCGTCGAGCAATACCAACTTAAACCCCGTGCCAAGATTATTGCATCTACGGCTGTGGGGGTTGAACCGCGCATTATGGGCTTTGCTCCAGCACCAGCGATTAAGAAATTGCTGAAACAAGCCAATCTCAGCATCGAACAGATGGATGTGATTGAGTTGAATGAAGCCTTTGCGGCACAAGCACTGGCGGTTACCCGTGATCTGGGTTTGGCAGACGATACGACACAAGTCAATCCCAATGGTGGTGCGATTGCGATTGGTCATCCACTTGGTGCATCAGGTGCGCGTTTAGTCACCACGGCTTTAAACCAATTGGAACAAACGGGTGGAACCTATGCCTTATGTTCGATGTGTATTGGTGTCGGTCAAGGTATTGCAATGATTATTCAGCGCGTTTAAAGCAGAGTTAAGGATAGCGATCATGAGCCAGTTATATGCCAGCTTATTTTACCAAAACGAGGTGACTGAAATTTTCAGTGATCGCGCGTTGGTGTCTTACATGATTGAGGCGGAAGTTGCCTTGGCACAAGCGCAGGCTCAAGTCGGTGTTATTCCAGAATCTGCCGCAACCGCAATTTCCAACATTGCAGCAACTGCACTCGATCAGATTGACTTTGATGCTTTGGCTGTGGCAACAGGCTTGGCGGGCAATATTGCGATTCCATTTGTAAAGCAATTGACAGCAATTGTGAAACAAAACGATGAAGATGCTGCGCGTTATGTACATTGGGGTGCAACCAGTCAAGACATTTTAGATACTGCCTGTATTTTGCAGTGCCGTGCAGCAATGACGCATGTTGAAGCCTTAATTCAACAATGTTATCGCACAGCTTTGGCTCAAGCAGAACAGTATCGCTCACAAGTCATGATTGGGCGCACGTGGTTGCAGCAAGGTTTACCCATTACCTTGGGTCATAAATTAGCGCGTTGGGCTTCGGCCTTTCATCGTGATTTGGCCCGTATTGAAGCCATGAAATCACGCGTGTTGACTGCTCAATTGGGCGGTGCTGTAGGTTCATTGGCTTCTTTGCAGCATCAAGGCACAGCAGTTGTGCAAGCATTTGCAGCACAGTTAAAACTTTCTGTTCCAAGCTGTACTTGGCATGGTGAGCGAGACCGTATTGTCGAAGTGGCAAGTGTTCTCGCAATAGTGACAGGTAGCTTGGGCAAGATGGCACGTGACTGGTCTTTGATGATGCAAACTGAAATTGCTGAAGTGTTTGAGCCAACCGCAAAAGGTCGTGGTGGCTCATCCACTATGCCACATAAGCGCAATCCTGTCGCGGCGGCATCTGTATTGGCAGCAGCCAATCGTGTCCCTGTGTTGATGTCGAGTTTGTATCAAAGCATGGTGCAAGAACATGAGCGCAGTCTAGGGGGATGGCATGCGGAATGGCTAGCATTGCCTGAAATTTTTCAACTCTGTGCAGGTGCTTTAGAGCGAACTTTGGATGTTTTACAAGGGATGCAAGTTAGTGCAGAGAACATGCAGCGCAATTTGGAATGTACTCAAGGCTTAATTATGGCAGAAGCGGTGATGATGGCATTGGCGCCACACATCGGACGTTTACAGGCTCATCATCTGGTAGAGGATGCGTGTAAAACAGCTGTTGCAAAAGGCGTGCATTTAAGAGATGTGATTGCTGAATTGGATCAAGTTAAAGACTTATTCAGCGTAGCTCAGGTTTTAGAAATTTTTAAACCCGAATCTTATCTTGGCAATATTCAAGACCAGATTAATGCGGTGTTGCAAGAAGCAAAAGGAGAGGCAAAGTGAATATCACGATGACCAATCGTCAAGGTAAGACTTTATCTGTTGCGATCAGTGGGCAAGACAATGCGCCTGTGATTGTATTTTCAAACTCATTGGGTACAGATAAAAGCATGTGGCAGCCCCAAGTTGCTGCTTTTGAACAGCAGTTCAAAGTGGTGACTTATGACACGCGTGGTCATGGACAAAGCGATGTGATTGAGCAAACCACTGTACAAAATCTTGCAGAAGATGTGATTGATATTCTTGATGGTTTAAACATTGAAAAAGCGCATTTTTGTGGAATTTCGATGGGTGGCATGACGGCTTTGTGGCTCGGTATTCATCATGCAGATCGTTTTCATAGTATTACTGTGGCGAACTCAGCAGCCAAAATTTGGACGGAAGATGGTTGGAATGCGCGTGCAGATGCAGTGACAGCCAACGGTTTAGCAGATTTGGTCAAAACTACGCACACTCGTTGGTTCAGCGAACAGTTTGATTATCAACATGATGCTTTGGCACAGCGCACCATTCAGTCTTTAGCGACTACGCCAGCACTGGGTTATGCAGAATCTTGCCGCGCATTGGCGCAAGCTGATTTGAGCGAAGAAATTCAACAGATTCAGATTCCTACTTTAGTGATTGCAGGCGCATTTGATCCAGTCACGACAGTGGCAGATGGCGTCTTTATGCAACAACAGATTCAAAAGAGTGAACTTGTGGTGATTGATGCATCGCATCTTTCCAATATTGAGCAACCTGAGCTGTTTACCCAAACCCTCAGCCAGTTTATTGGATCGATTCAATAGTTTAAGGATTTTAAAAGGACTTTCAGCCCAAGGAGGCAGGTATGGCGTCTCAGGAATACGCTACTCAAAAAACGAGTATAGACGCACAAGCACTGATTAATGATGCACCGATTAGCAAATATCAGTGGTTGATCGCAATTGTATGTTTTCTCATTGTTTTTGTTGACGGTATTGATACTGCAGCAATGGGTTTTATTGCTCCCGCTTTAGCACAAGACTGGGGTATAGACCGTTCGCAACTGGGTCCAGTCATGAGTGCAGCCTTAGGCGGCATGATTATTGGTGCTTTGGTGTCTGGTCCAACCGCTGACCGCTTTGGGCGAAAGATTGTTTTAAGCGTTTCGATGCTGATTTTCGGTGGTTTTACTTTGGCATCAGCATATGCAACTGACTTAAACACTTTAGTGATACTGCGCTTTTTAACGGGTATTGGTTTGGGCGCGGCAATGCCGAATGCAACCACGCTATTTTCTGAATATTGCCCGCAGCGCTCCCGCTCGTTACTCGTGACCTGTATGTTCTGTGGTTATAACTTGGGTATGGCGACGGGTGGTTTCATCAGCAGTTGGTTAATCCCAACCTTTGGTTGGCACAGTTTGTTTTTACTCGGCGGTTGGTCACCACTGATTTTGATGCTTTTGGTGATTTTCTTCCTGCCAGAATCCTATCGTTTCTTGATTGTGAAAGGTCGTGATAATGCCAAAGTTCATCAAATTTTGACGCGTATTGCACCGACGCAAGTACAAGGTGTCACTGAGTTTCATGTGCCAGAGGAAAAAGCAGAAGGTGCAGAGAAGAAAGGCGTGTTTGGCATGCTGTTCTCTCAAAAATATGTCAAAGGTACAGTTTTATTGTGGCTGACCTATTTCATGGGTTTGGTGATGATTTACCTACTCACCAGTTGGTTACCAACTTTAATGCGTGAAACAGGGGCTTCTTTAGAGCGTGCAGCATTCATCGGTGGTTTGTTCCAATTTGGCGGTGTACTCAGCGCTTTATTTATTGGCTGGGCAATGGATCGCTTCAATCCGAACCGTATTATTGCTGGTTTCTATTTTGTCGCTGGAATCTTTGCCTTCGCTGTGGGGCAGAGCTTAGCAAACCCGACATTACTTGCCATTTTAGTGCTTTGCGCAGGTGTTGCAATTAATGGTGCACAGTCGGCTATGCCAGCACTCAGCGCTCGTTTTTACCCGACGCAATGCCGTGCAACAGGTGTGGCTTGGATGTCTGGAATTGGTCGTTTCGGTGCGGTATTTGGTGCTTGGATTGGTGCGGTATTACTCGGCAATGACTGGTCGTTTACTGCAATTTTGAGCTTACTCATGATTCCTGCAACGGCAGCGGCTGTCGCAATTTTTGTTAAATCACTTGTTGCACATACTGACGCAACTTAATTGAGGATTCTCCCATGAATGATGAACAACGCTATGAACAAGGGATCAAAGTCCGAACTGAAGTGCTAGGTGAAAAGCATGTGAATCGTTCGATCGAGAACCTGAATGATTTCAACGCAGATTTTCAAAACTTTATCAGCCGTTTTGCATGGGGTGAAGTGTGGTCTAGACCAGGTTTGCCCCGCCACACCCGCAGTTTAGTGACGATTGCAATTTTGTTGTCTCTAGGTCGTGAAGACGAATTACGTATGCATTTACGTGCTTGTTTTAACAATGGTGTGACTAAGGATGAGTTAAAAGAATTGATTCTGCACTGCTCACTCTATGCAGGTCTACCAGCAGCCAATGCAGCCATGCATATGGCAGAAGAGGTATTTGCAGATTTGGGCATTGCACCAAAAAAACTCAGTGAACTGCAATCTGATTCAGAACAAACCAATCAAGAGTAATGGAACAAGATTAAGAGGGACGTCACATGTCGCAACTTATTTTAGGTGCATACGCACAACGCAATACCGATGATCATCCGCCAGCATACGCACCTGGCTACAAAACCAGTGTATTACGCTCGCCTAAAAATGCATTGATCTCAATTGCAGAAACTTTAACTGAAGTGACCGCACCGCATTTCAGTGCAGACCAGTTTGGTCCTAAAGATAATGATTTGATCTTGAACTATGCCAAAGAAGGTTTGCCGATTGGCGAGCGCATTATTGTGCATGGTTATGTCCGTGATCAGTTTGGTCGCCCAGTCAAAAATGCTTTGCTCGAAGTGTGGCAAGCCAATGCTTCAGGGCGCTACCGTCATCCAAATGACCAATTTATTGGTGCAATGGACCCAAACTTTGGCGGCTGTGGTCGCATGATGACCGATGCCAATGGTTATTTTGTATTCCGTACCATTAAACCAGGTCCTTACCCTTGGCGTAACCGTATTAATGAATGGCGTCCTGCACACATTCATTTCTCTTTGATTGCTGATGGTTGGGCGCAACGTCTCATTTCGCAATTCTACTTTGAAGGCGATACGCTCATTGATTCGTGTCCAATTATTAAAACCATTCCTTCGGAAGAACAACGTCGTGCATTGATTGCTTTGGAAGACAAGAGCAACTTTATTGAAGCAGACAGCCGTTGTTACCGCTTTGACATCACTTTACGTGGTCGTCGTGCGACTTATTTCGAAAATGATTTGACTTAATTCAGGGAGAACAACATGAACAATTGGAACTTTCAAGAATTGCATGAAACTCCATCTCAAACAGGTGGACCATATGTACACATTGGTTTGTTACCAAAACAAGCCAACATTGAAGTCTTTGAAAATAACTTTAACAACCAACTGGTTAAAGAAAACACTTTAGGTGAACGCATTCGCTTGGAAGGTCAGGTGTTTGATGGCTTAGGTTTGCCATTACGTGATGTTTTAATCGAGATTTGGCAAGCTGATGCCAATGGTGTGTATCCAAGTGCGGCCGACATTCAAGGCAAAGCAGTTGACCCTAATTTTCTTGGTTGGGGACGTACAGGTGCAGACTTCGAAACAGGTTTCTGGAGTTTTAACACCATTAAGCCAGGTGCTGTTCCAGGCCGAAAAGGCACAACCCAAGCCCCGCATATTGCACTGATCATTTTTGCACGTGGCATCAACATTGGCTTAAACACGCGTGTTTACTTTGATGATGAAACGGAAGCAAATGCACAAGATCCTGTGCTCAAAAGCATTGAATGGGCACCACGTCGTCAGACTTTAATTGCCAAGCGCGAAGAGCGTGACGGTGAAGTGGTTTATCGTTTTGACATTCGTATACAAGGCGAAGATGAAACAGTCTTTCTAGATATCTAAGCTCATGAAAAGCGCAAGAAAGCTTGCGCTTATCAAAGAGAAAAAAGTTTATACGTGGTCATTGCATGTCCCATTGCATGAATCCCACGTATGTTTGCGGCTGATGACTAAAGTCAGGCAATAGTTTGAAAATACAAGGAACTGTAATGATTACCATCAAAAAATTAGCGATGCAACTCTGCTTAAGCAGTGCAGTTATCGCAGCAATGCCAGCGACATTTGCTGCTGAAACGGCTCAATCTAATGCACAACACTATATGGTCAAAAACGTCAATATTGGTGATTTGCCTGTTAAAACCATTGTACCCATTACTGCAAAAACGGCTGAACAAGCACTTGCACAAGCCAAAGTAATTGCGAGTAATCCAGATGCAGATTTGGCTGAGTTCCGTATTGATTTACTCGAATTTTCTGCAGACACAAAAAAAGTCATCGCACTGGGTCAGCAGTTAAATCAAATTCTAAAAGATAAACCCTTAATTGCTACCATTCGTACCCATAACGAAGGCGGCAAAATGACGGTGTCTGATCAAGACTATGAAAAAATTTATCGTGAATATCTAAAAGCTCCATTTATGCAGTTGCTAGATATCGAGATGTTCCGTGATGCTGGCAGTGTCGAAAAATTGACCAAATTGGCGCATGATAAACATGTGTTAGTGATCATGTCGAATCACGATTTTAATAAAACCCCAGAACAACAAGAAATTGAAAACCGTTTGTTGAAACAAGACCAAATGGGCGCAGATATTTTGAAAATTGCGGTGATGCCGAAATCTAAACAAGATGTCTTTACCCTGATGAATGCAACGCTTGCTGTAAGCCAAAAAAGTCAAAAACCATTACTGACCATGTCGATGGGGCAATTGGGCACGATCTCGCGTGTCGCTACTGCCAACATGGGTGGCAGCCTAAGTTTCGGCATGATTGGTGAAGCTTCGGCACCAGGTCAAATTGATGTGACTCAACTTAAACAGTTCCTTAAAACTGTGCAGCCTACACCTTAAGACTTAAAGATATAAAAAGGATTTGAACATGAAATTATCAGCTTTACGTTTAAGCACACTGGTTTTAAGTTTGGCGGCTTCTGGTCTTGCCAGTGCAGAAACTTATATTGTTGACCGCTATCAGGACGATAGTGACAAAGGTTCACTGCGTTGGGCAATTGAACAATCCAATGCCAATGCGACGCAAGAAAATGAAATTCAAATCCAAGCTGTGGGCAAAGCACCCTATGCAATTAAACTGAACCAGCCTTTACCGCCGATCAAGTCTTCAGTGAAAATTATTGGTACGCAGTGGGACAAAACTGGTGAGTTTATTGCGATTGATGGTTCCAATTACATTAAAGGCGAGGGTGCGAAAGCCTGCCCGGGTGCAAACCCTGAGCAGTATGGGACTAACGTCCGTACCATGACTTTACCGGGTCTGGTGCTGCAAGATGTGAATGGAGTGACCTTAAAAGGTCTCGATATTCACCGTTTCTGTATTGGTGTTTTGATTAACCGTTCAAGCAATAACTTGATTCAACATAACCGTATCAGTAATAACTACGGTGGTTCAGGCGTGATGCTGACAGGTGATGATGGTAAGGGCAATCCAACCTCAACTACCACCAATAATAACAAAGTTTTGAACAACTTATTTGTAGATAATGGTGATGGTTTAGAGCTAACGCGTGGTGCGGCATTTAATCTTGTTGCTAATAATTTGTTCACTTCAACCAAAGCCAACCCCGAGCCATCTCAGGGCATCGAGATTCTTTGGGGCAATGATAATGCCGTGGTCGGCAACAAATTTGAAAACTACTCCGATGGTTTGCAAATTAACTGGGGCAAACGTAACTATGTTGCCTATAACGAACTGACCAATAACTCAATTGGCTTTAACCTCACGGGTGATGGCAATATTTTTGACAGCAATAAAGTTCATGGTAATCGTTTAGGAATAGCCATTCGTTCAGAAAAAGATGCCAATGCCCGCACAACCTTGACCAAAAACCTAATTTGGGACAATGCTAAAGATATTAAGCGTTGTGAAGCCGGTGGTTCATGTGTACCGAATCAACGTTTGGGTGCCATTGTATTTGCTGTACCTGCGCTAGAACATGCAGGTTTTGTCGGTTCTCGTGGTGGTGGTGTGGTGATTGAAGATGCAAAACTGCAAAAAACTTGTACACAGCCAAACCAAGAAGGCTGTAATGCGATGCCAAACCAAAACATTCAAGCGCCACGTTTAAGCTATAGCAAAGGACAAGTCACTGCTACAGTTCAAGCACAGCCAAATCAACGCTACCACGTTGAATTTTTTGCCAATCGCCAAGCGAATGCTCAAGAAGCTGAACAGTATTTAGGAATGCAAGTTTTAACAACCAATGCACAAGGTCAGGGTCAAGCAACATGGAAAGTGGCAAGTGGTGTGGCGAATGTCACCGCGAATGTCACAGACTACTTGGGCGCAACTTCTGAACTAAGTCCAGCCGTTCGCATTAAATAATAAAAACTGCATGGAAAGCTCACCTGAGTTGAGCTTTCCTCACAACAAAGGATGTTTGGTATGCAACAACTATTAAAACTAGGCACATTATCTTTGGCGCTTTTAACTTGCCAATTGGCTTCAGCCAATGAGTTTTATTCGGCAGACCGTCAATGGTTATTGGGTGATTGGAACGGTGAACGGAAGCAACTGGAAGATCAAGGTTATAAATTTACAGCAGCAATTATGAGTCAGGCAGCAACCAATTTGGCTGGTGGCTATAATGATGACAATACCTTGGAAAATGCGGGACAACTGACCTTAGGCGCTAATTTCGATTTAAGTAAAATCGCAGGTTGGGAAAACACCACAGCTGGTTTAATGATCACCAAACGTGACGGTAATTCTTTAACGCTAGAGCGGATTAAAGATCCGCGTGCAAGCACATTAGGCAATACCCAAGAAATTTACGGGCGTGGAAAAATCTGGCGCCTGACCCAAGCATGGATCAAAACGGGATTTGATAACAATAGAGTCCAATTCAAGATTGGTCGTATGGGGATGTCGGATGACTTTAACAGCTCACAATGTGAATTCCAGAACTTGCTGCTTTGTGGTGGTCAGTTAGGTAAATCCATTGGCTCGATCTGGTACAACTGGCCTGTAGGACTCTGGGGTACCAATCTTAAATACCAATTTGCACCTGCATGGTCACTTGGTTTGGGTGTGTATGAAGTCAATCCGGACAATGTCAAAACACAATCCAACAGCGATGGCTTTAACCTTGATATAGACAATGTTGAGGGTGCCACCATTCCTGTAGAGTTGGCTTGGAAACCTAAACTTGCCACATTTAATGGTTTACCAGGTGAATATAAACTCGGTGCACTGTATTCCACGGCTGAGGCAAAAGACATTCGCAGTGGTGAAATGCAAGATGGAAAATACAGTTTTTGGCTGAATGCACAACAACAACTGACCCAACACGGAGCTGATCCGAAGCGTGGTTTATACATTAGTTTTAATGGTGTAGTGAACGATAAGGCCACAACATTTGTAGAAAGTACACAACAACTCGCGCTTTGGTACAAAGGGCCTTTTGACAGTCGACCGAATGATTCCATTGGTTTTGGCTTAGCTAATTATGTCGTGAATGATCGTGCGACGGACAAGCAAATCGCCACCAATGAAGGTCGTGGTTATTACAGTTACGATGCGATTGCCAGCGACTATGTTCCGATTCAACGTGATGAGTTGAATGTCGAACTGAACTACACCTACCAATGGTCACCAGCGGTCATGCTTAGACCGAACCTGCAATACATTTACCAACCAACAGGGATTAAAGAAGTCGATGATGCTTGGGTCGCAGGTTTAAGTATGAAAGTTAATTTTTAACAGCGCTTAGATTGTAAAAATGATTAAAATATAAACAGCAGTGCTGTTTTGTTTAAACACTTAAGTCATGGCTTTCGTAACCCAGTTGCGAAAGCACAAGAATTTATTCGTGAAGATAAATGATACTCAAAGGAGAGAGGGAGTGATCATTTAAACGCACGGCACTTGGAGTAAGATGTATGTCTGAAGCTCAATCTAAGCCAGGAGCCATATTTAAAATATGGTGCTTTGTCCTTGGCTTGGCCTTATTGTTAACAGGCCTATTTTATTTAATTGGTGGCGGAAAGCTCATCAGTTTAGGTGGCTCTTGGTACTTCTTTATTGCAGGCTTAGTGACGATTGTTTCAGCGATTTTCATTTTTCGAAAAAAAGCCCTTGGGGTCGGATTATTCAGCTTAGTCTTTATTGGCACTGTCATTTGGGCATTGATTGATACAGGCTTGGAATTCTGGCCACTACATTCACGCTTAATGTTCCCAGCAGGCTTATTTGCTGCTGTATTACTCACATTGCCATCCATTCGTAAATACCAGCAACAAGCAGCAATGTCAGCACCAGCTTATGTGGTTGGTGGATTGACTGTTTTGGGTATGTTGGGTGGTTTGTACGGTATGTTCATTCCACACCCAACCGTTCAAGCATCGGGTGAAGAATTGCCACTTGTACCCGTCGAACCAAGTAAGCAGCAAGTCAATTGGGATCATTATGGTAGTGATGCAGGCGGTAGCCGTTTCGCTGCACTCGACCAAATTAACCGTAATAACGTATCTAAACTTAAGGAAGCTTGGCGCTTCCAAACGGGCGATATGACTACAGGTTCGGGTAATGGTGCAGAAGATCAAATGACACCATTACAGGTCGGCAATAAGGTCTTTTTGTGTACCCCGCATAACAATATGATTGCTCTGGATGCGGACACAGGTAAACAAATCTGGAAAGCTGAAGTCAACTCGAAAGCCGATGCTTGGGAGCGTTGCCGTGGCGTTGCTTATTTTGATTCGACGCAAGCATTGGTACAGCCAACCTTGGCAGGAGCAACAGCCGTAACCGCAGTCGCGACCAATACAGCTTGTCCACGTCGTGTCTATACCAATACCCCTGATGGCCGTTTAATTGCAGTCAATGCCGATACAGGTGAGCGTTGTAAAGACTTTGGTGTTGATGGGACTGTGAATTTGCTTGAAGGCTTAGGTGATGGTACTAAAGCGCCACGTTTTGAAGTGACTTCGGCACCGACCATTGCAGGTACATCGATTGTCATTGGCAGCCGTATTGCCGATAACGTCGGTGCAGACATGCCGGGTGGTGTAATTCGTGCATACGATGTCATTACAGGCCAGTTGCGTTGGGCGTTCGATCCGCGTAATCCAGATCCGAACTATGTGTTAAAACCAGGTGAAACTTATAAACGTAGTTCGGCCAACTCATGGGCGGCTATGTCTTATGACCCGCAAATGAATACCGTGTTCTTACCAATGGGAAGTTCATCAGTTGACCTTTGGGGTGCAAACCGTCAACCATTAGATCATAAATACAATACCTCGGTATTGGCACTTGATGCGACCACAGGTAAAGAAAAGTGGGTCTATCAAACAGTTCATAATGATTTATGGGACTTTGACTTGCCAATGCAACCAAGTTTGGTGGATTTCCCACTGAAAGATGGTTCGACTAAACCTGCTGTAGTCATTGGTACCAAGTCTGGTCAGTTCTTTGTACTTGACCGTGTCACAGGTAAACCATTGACCAAAGTCATTGAACAACCTGTTAAAGCTGCAGATATTCCAAATGAACAATACAGTTTGACCCAACCGCGTTCTATTGAAATGCCACAAATTGGTAATCAAACGCTGACTGAATCAGATATGTGGGGTGCTACACCATTTGATCAATTGATGTGTCGTATTAATTTTAAATCGATGCGTTATGAAGGTCTATTTACAGCACCAGGTACTGATGTTTCATTAAGCTTTCCAGGTTCACTGGGTGGCATGAACTGGGGTTCTATTGCTTTCGATCCAACGCATCGATATATGTTTGTGAACGACATGCGTTTAGGGCTTTGGATTCAGTTGATCAAACAAACTCCTGAAGACTTGGCGATTCAAGCCAATGGCGGTGAGAAAGTGAATACGGGTATGGGTGCAGTACCAATGAAAGGCACACCATACAAAGTGAACAAAAACCGTTTCTGGTCAGCGTTAAGTATTCCTTGTCAAAAACCACCATTTGGTACTATGACTGCAATTGATATGAAAACTCGTCAAATTGCATGGCAGGTTCCTTTGGGTACAGTCGAAGATACAGGTCCAATGGGCATCAAAATGGGCTTAAAAGCACCGATTGGTATGCCAACCATTGGCGGTCCAATGGCAACACAGGGTGGTTTAGTGTTCTTTGCAGCAACACAAGATTACTACTTACGTGCCTTCAATTCATCTAATGGTGAAGAATTGTGGAAAGCACGTTTACCTGTGGGGAGTCAGGGTACGCCAATCAGCTACATTTCACCAAAAACAGGTAAGCAATATGTGGTCATTTCTGCAGGCGGTGCACGTCAGTCGCCTGATCATGGTGATTATGTGATTGCTTATAGTTTAGAAGACTAAAACGTATTATTGTTGGGAGAGTCCTTCCTTGAGGAGGGGCTTTCCACATTCCTACCAAGATGATAATAAAAGGATGTCTTGTGAAATTATATAGTCGCAATCCACTTCCCTTTAAATATGCTTTATTAGCCACAGTGATTCTAAAATCGATGGCACTGTATGCTCAAGATACAGCGGCATATCAACTCCCTGTCATTACCGTGCAAGCCGTACGTACTGAAAATGAATTGTTACAGACCCCAGCTTCTATACAGAAAGTAGAAGTTGCGCAATCGCAATCCAGCACTCATGTGAATGTGTCTGAACTATTGCAAGGTGTTGCGGGTTTACAAATGAATAACCGTGAAAATTACGCGCAAGATTTGCAAATTTCCATGCGTGGCTTTGGAGCGCGTTCTACTTTTGGTGTGCGGGGCATACGGCTTTATGTCGATGGCATTCCTGCTACCATGCCTGATGGTCAGGGGCAAAGCTCTAATATAGATTTAGACAGCTTGGACAATATTGAAGTTTTGACAGGCCCATTTTCTGCCATTTATGGTAACTCATCGGGTGGAACCATTCTAACCGAAACTAAAGAAGGACAAGGGAAAGACTCGATTCAAGTGGGGTTAAATGCAGGCAGCCACCATAAACAACAAGCCAATATTCAATTACAAGGGGGTTCAGAGCAAGCCAACCAACCCGCTTATGTGATTAGTTCTTCCTATTTTGATACGGATGGTTTTCGTGATCATAGCGCGGCGCGAAAAGTGTTGAATAATGCCAAGCTCACTTGGAATCTGGA
Source organism: Acinetobacter sp. ACNIH2 (assembly GCF_002934965.1). Classification (NCBI taxonomy): domain Bacteria; kingdom Pseudomonadati; phylum Pseudomonadota; class Gammaproteobacteria; order Moraxellales; family Moraxellaceae; genus Acinetobacter; species Acinetobacter sp. ACNIH2. The sequence continues at coordinate 3,779,273 of NZ_CP026412.1, read as the reverse complement.
GGATGGTAGTAAGATTAATTGGCTCATAAACCGTACAAAAATTGAGGCAGATGATCCTCAAGGTTTAACTCGAGCACAATGGCAAGCCAATCCGAAGCAAGTGAATGATGCCAAAAATATTTATGATGTACGTAAAGAAATTGAACAAACCCAAACAGGGTTGACATGGAACAAACCACTGAATGATCAGCAAGAGTTGTATGGCATGGTCTATTTTGGCAATAGACAGGTTGTGCAATATCAGTCGATTCCTAAGTGTGCAATAAATGATAATACAGGAAAATGCATACCGAACTCATCACAACTTAATGATCGCCATGCTGGTGGTGTGATCGATTTTGATCGAGATTATTATGGTGCAGACTTCCGTTGGACGGGTAAAGAGCTTTTGCCGAATACAATGCTAATTGCAGGCGTAGCACTAGACCGTATGGTCGAAGACCGTAAAGGTTATAAAAATTATAATCATGCGGATACATTTGGCGTGAAAGGTGATTTACGTCGTGATGAAAACAATACCTTATGGAATCTCGATCCTTACATCCAAGCCTCATGGCAGTTTTTACCACAGTGGCACTTAGATGCGGGTTTACGTTATAGCAACGTCAATTATGAATCTGAAGACCATTATATCACCACAGGTAATGGTGACGACAGTGGTTCAACGGATTATCAAAAGTTACTTCCAACTGTCGCTTTAGGTTGGGAAATTTTACCCGAGCTTTATGCCTATACCAGTTATGGTAAAGGTTTCGAAACACCAACTTTTACCGAGATGGCTTATAACACTGATCCCCTAAAGTCAGGCATGAACTTTGAGCTAAAAGCTGCAAGTAGCGATAATTATGAGCTCGGCTTAAAGTCACAAAATCCTTTTGGCTTATTGACTTTTGCTCTTTTCCAGACAGATACAGAAAACGATATTGTGACGGCAGGAACCCGTGATGGTCGAGCAACTTTTCGAAATGCTGACAAAACTACTCGACAAGGTTTAGAGCTTTCATGGCAACAAAAGATTTGGCAAGAGCTTAGTATTCAATCGAGTTATAGTTATATCAATGCTGAATTTGATAGTTATACGCCAGAAATAGCGAATCCTAAGAACCCAACAACGCCATATGCAAAAGCTATTAACAAGGGAAATAAGATTCCCGGAATTGCCAAGAATCAAGCTTTTGTAGGCTTGGCATGGCAACCTGAGAGGGGCTTTCAGGCAGGCTTGGATGCACGTTATATGGACAAGATTTATGTCGATGATATCAATTCCGATACTGCACCAAGTTATACGGTCGTTGCGGCGCATGTTGGCTATTTGTGGGTCAATAAAGACTGGAAAATCAATACTTATGCACGCGTCGATAATTTGTTTGATCGAAATTATGTGGGTTCTGTGATCGTTAATGATAGTAATAGTCGCTTCTTTGAACCTGCGGATGGTCGAAACTTTAGCGTTGGTGTGAGTGTGAACAAGACTTTCTAGAAAGCTCACAGTAAAACTAAAAAAGGGACGAAATAGTCCCTTTTTTACGATTTAAAATCTTTCATGATTTAATTACTCGTTTTTTTAGCCCAAATTTGCTTAAATACGCCTCGAAAAATAACAAACAGACATTGGGCTTTATATGAATAAACTTGCCAATTCTTTGGTTTTTGCAACATTGTGTAGCAGCATGTTTTTAACGGGTTGTGATTTCTTTAAGGGAAAGAAAGACAGCGCCGAAGCAGAACAAGCCACACCCGCAGTGAATGAATGGGACTGTAGCAATGAGACGAAGTTAAAAGAGATTAAGAATGCTTTACAGCAAGACTATTTGAAAAAGTTAGATAAAGCCTTACGTAACTCGAGTTACTATCAGTCGGATAAAAACCTGACCGATACCATCACGCAGAATATTAAATTTGAAGTCAAAAGTATTACAACAGTAACGGAACAACCTGAGACGGCCAAACAACTGGAATGTCATAGCGAGTTGGTCGTGAAAATGCCGAAAGGTTTACAGAAACGTGCTGAAAATGCTTTTGAGGCAGAATATTGCGAAGAGTGTGAACGAGAAGCAGAGACGCTTAAAGACTATATTGAAAGTGAAGTATATGGTTTAACGATGCAAAATGATCAACTCAAAGGATCATTTAATTATCAACTGATTAAAACGGATAAAGAAGGTATTCAACTCCAGCTACCAAAAGAAAATAAAGTGTTAGATGGACTCGTTTATATCACCGAAAAAGCAGTACAACTTGCTGCTTATGAAGAAGAGAATAAAGGTATTGCGGATAGTCAAGAAGCCAACGCCCAAGAAGAAGCTGCGCAACAAGAACTCGCTCAGAAATCTATGGATATCCGTCAGAAAGAGCTCAATGCTGATCAGGCAAAAGTGGTAGATCGTTTGAATCAAACATGGGATCGTTTTAGTAGTGAGCAAAAAGCACAATTACAACAGGACCAGTCAGATTGGTTTGAAAAGCGTGATGTAGACTGTAAAGTGCTTGCACAAACGAGCATTCATAATATTGCTGAAAAAGATCGTGAAACTTACCAACAGCATTACAACTATTGGAATGAGCAAATGAGAGCACAAAATCAGGACATGCAATACACCAAATGCTTTAATCAGAAAACGTCGGAGCGTATTGTTTATTTAAACAATGTCTTTAATTAATTAGAAAGTTGCTTGAAAGGAAAAGGACGAATTGATTCGTCCTTTTTTTCTTGGCATGCTTAGCGCAGAAATAGAGAGTACGCCTAGACATGCGAATTAGTTTTATTGGTGCTGGACGTGTTGCCCATCATTTGGCATCTGCTTTAAAGCAACACCATCAAATTGTACAAATATATAGTCGAACTTGGGAAAAGTCACAACATTTGGCAGAGCAGGTGGCAGCACAAGCATGTCCCTCATTAACCGACTTATCTTCAGAAATTGATTTGCTCATTCTTACTGTCAGCGATCAATCTATTGCTGCCGTCATCGCTGAAGTTGCGCCGTTGTTGCCAGAGGTTCTGATCGTACATACTTCAGGTAGTACTGATCTGCAAATCCTACAGCAACAGCACCCACGTTCGGGCGTGTTTTATCCTTTACAGACCTTTAGTTTAGAACGAGAGGTAGATTGGAAACAAACCCCATTATTTATTGAAGCTGCAAATAAAGACCATCAAAAACAGTTATTGGATTTGGCTCAACAGTTGAGCCAGCATGTCTATGCTTATAATTCACAGCAACGTTTAAGTTTGCATTTGGCTGCGGTATTTGCCTGTAATTTTGCCAATTACTGTTACGATATGAGCAAGCAAATTGTCGATCAGACGCAAGTTGATTTTAGTTTGTTGTATCCGTTGATTTTGGAAACAGCAGCGAAAGCCACCCAAAATGATCCGAAAATGATGCAAACTGGACCTGCGGTACGCGATGATGTGAATATTTTACAGATGCATCAGTCAATATTAGAAGATTTAAAACGACCTGATTTGGCTGAGGTTTATACCTTAATGAGTCAGCAAATTATGCAGCGACATCGTTAATTGAAGGATGAATAATTCGTGTACCTGTAATAAAAACAAGTAAAGCCGCTGAAAAAGTGGCTTTTTTTATGTATTAGGATTAGGTAGAGTGCTTCTGAAAATAAATACAAACAATTAGAGGGTGTATGCGTTCACATTTATTATTAGAACAGGTGCAGTGGAAAGATCTTGTGCAGTTAGGCCGTACTGATGTCATCAGTGAGTTACTCATTTCTTTACCATGGTTACTGGTCTCATTCATTTTCGCAGGTTTTCAGTGGTATCTTTTGGCACTGTTTTGCTCGTTTATGTTTTTCTTAACAGGGCTTAGACAAGTGCATAATGCCTTTCATTTCGCTTTAGGGATTAGCCGCCCTGCGACACATTGGGTCATGTTTGTCTTAAGTATTATTATGCTTGGTTCAATGCATGCGGTACAAATTAATCATCTTCGACACCATCAGCACTGTATGCAAGAAGAGGATATTGAAGCAAAAAGTGCAACCATGAAGTGGTGGCAGGCTTTGTTATTTGGCCCTATTTTTCCGTGGATGTTGCATAAAAAAGCATTCGAGGTTGGAACTAAGACGCAGAAAAAGTGGATGTCTGCTGAGCTTGTTACCAATCTGATCGTGCTGTTTTTGGTTTTTATCGTCTTGGATATCAGTGTCTTAAAATACCATGTCAGTGCAATGTTGATTGGGCAATGCATGACGGCTTTTTTTGCGGTATGGACGGTGCATCATGATACAGAAGATCATATTTATATGGCACGTACAGTACGTAATGAGTTCAAACGCGTAGTGACCTACAACATGTTTTATCATGTAGAGCATCATTTATTTCCCGCAGTGCCGACACGACGTTTACATATTTTGGCAAAACGCTTAGATGCAAATGATCCGACAGTTGAAATTCGGCATGTGTTTTAATCATTTCAGAATAAAAAAATAGGGCACTAAGCCCTATTTTTTTAAAACACAAAACTTATTTAATTTTCTTAAATAAGAAGTCGTTAATCTTATGACCTTCTTCCAGTCCTCGACGTTCAAACTTAGTCTGTGGACGCCAGTCAGGACGTGGGTAGCTGTTACCTTTACCTGCCATATTCTCAAGATTTGGACGGTTGTCGAGCACATCAAGCATCCATTCTGCATACGGTTCCCAGTCTGTTGCTGCGTGGAATGTTCCACCCATTTCTAACTTTTGTTCAACCAGCGGCATACGGTCATGTGACACGAAACGACGTTTGAAATGACGTTTTTTCTGCCATGGGTCTGGGAAGTAAAGTTGCACAGCGTTAATGCTGTTGTCTGGCATTTCACGCAACACTTGAATTGCATCAGCATCTAAAAGACGAAGGTTGGTTAAACCCGCCATGCCAGCCTCATATACACATTGAGCAATACCTGGAACATGGACTTCAATCCCGACAAAGTTTCGTTCAGGATTGGCTTTTGCCATAAGCACCAGTGAACGTCCCATACCAAAACCAATTTCAACAGTTAATGGACGTTCAGGGTATTCAAAATGCTGACGTAAATCACCGACTGGATATTCCAAAATTAAGTGACCATATTGTTCAAGCGCAGTACGTTGAGAAGTATTCAGCGGAGAAGAGCGACGCATAAAAGTCACAATTTCACGATGCTCATTCAAGTTGTCTAGCTCGACGACTTGCGGTTCTAATAGATCGGTTGACATAACTTCGGCAAATGTAAAAATTCGAAAGCGGTATTTTAAATCCTGAGACTAGCAAGTCAAATTATTTACCGTTATTTCGGCAATTAAATTGTTTTTGAGTTTTTCAAATCTCTTTTTTCCGACTTTTATCGAATTATAAAGTTCATTTATTGAATGAAATCTATAGGTGATTTGAAGGGCGAATAAAAAGAGCTGAATAAACAGCTCTTTAGTGAGATAGAAACATCAAAGCGGATTATAGCGGTCAATCAGGGTACTACTGGCTTCATTTAAACCCACCACTTCAATATCGATACCTTGATCTCGAAACTTTTGCACGACGGTATTTAGCATATTGACGGAAGTAATAACCCAAATATGAGCATGGCTCAGATCTAGAATCACATGTTTGGCAGAAGTTGAGACATCAAAAAACTGATAAAACTTTTCAGCACTACTAAAGAAAATTTGTCCTGAAACTTGATATTGCAAAGTTTCAGCGTTAATTAATTTAGGTGTGACTTTCACTTCACTTTCCAATTTATTTACAAGAAAGAGCGCAGAAAGGCAGACGCCAACAAAGACTCCCAAAGCCAAATTGTGCGTTGCTAAAACAATGAGCACTACACTCAGCATAACAACGTTGCTTTGTTTCGGATGCTTGTGAAACTGTTTGACCAAGGTAATCATCAGCAACGCCATTGCACCTGTTGCCGCAGAAATCATGGCGGGGCGTCCACCAAAAAAGGCAATACTCACGGCTATACAGAACGAAGCATATAAACCAACCTGAGGATCAATACCAGCAATAACAGAAAAGGCGATAGATTCAGGAATCAACGCTTAACCAACGACAATCCCTGCAAGTACATCAGTACGAATATTTGATAACCATTCTGATTTTTTAAGGTTAATCATTATGGCACTTCATAAAATTTAAAGGATGTGTATGTTAAAACATCTAGCAATAAAAAAGCACACAGGATTAACTTGAAAAAATTTAGAAATTGAACAATATTCAAAAGGTAATTGTTTTTATATGTTTTATAGAACGGTTACGTTTTTGCAATTTACAGGTCTGATCGCTTGAAAGTTTGTCAGAAGCAATTTAAAAAAGTGAAAAGTTAGATAACAAGGATTATATATGAAGCTTTATTATTCCCCAGGCGCATGTTCACTGGCATCTCATATTATTCTAAATGAAATTAATGTCGATTTTGATCTGGTTCGCGTAGACCTAAAAACCCATAAAACAGAAAAAGGTGAAGATTATTATGCAATTAACCCTAAAGGTTATGTTCCTGCCTTAGAAATTAATCCTGGGTTAATTCTGACCGAAAATGTGGCAATTTTACCTTTCCTTGCTCAGCATGATCCTAAGCAGGATTTAATTCCACCATCAGGTTTAGGTCGTGCCAAAGTGCTGGAATGGTTGGGCTACCTCAACTCTGAGTTGCATGATGCCTATGCTGTATTCTTTGGTGGACCTTTATCGGAAGAGGCTAAAACCAAAGCCTATGCAGAAATTGATCGCTTATTGACCTATATTGATAATGCTATTGCTGAATCTGATCATGATTACTTGGTCGATGATAATTTTGGGCCAGCAGATGCATATTTATTTGTGCTAACAAATTGGTCAAATTCGATTGAGCACGATTTAACACCTTATAAGAACATTATTGGTATACGCCATAAGGTTGCAGAGCGTCAGTCTGTACAAATGGCGATGCGTGATGAAGGCTTAATTCCATAATTGCCTAAAAGTTTGGTTTAAAAAATGCCTCGTGAAGAGGCGTTTTTTATTGATATTCGGCATATTCAGTAAAATCTATGTCTTGTAATTGAATCTGATATTTATTTTTAAGTGTACTCCACTGAACTTTCACAGGTTGTGAAGTGTCTGCAAATTCATTTTTACCTGTGGTAGTTTTCACTTTGCCAGTAGAAAAATTAATGCTCTTTTCGGTGATGTCACCTGAGGCACGATGGAAATCATTACTGTCAAAACCAATTAAATTGAAATTATTATTTTGATAACGGAAGGTATAGCTATTATTGGTAACATACCATGAACCGCAGCTTAACCAATAATGTAAGCTTATTTTTAGCAAGCCTTTAGTTATGGTAATACCGCCATCTTCTAGTGGGTCTGCAAGGCAAGGGGATTCGGCATCGTTCTCACTAGGCAATAGCTCATTTTTACTTATTAATTGGTAACCTGAAGCGGTCTTAAATAAAACAAGCAGTGTTCTGGGGTTGGTATTGAGTACAGAACTGCCTAAACCAGCATTGGCGATCACATTTTCTGGATTGTTTTCTTCAATAACCAAGACGGTATCATTCTGACCATCACGGTTCAAATCCCCAGTGGTTGTTTTCAAAATTTTCCAACCTTGTGGCACAAACTTTGAATAAGCAGAAGTTTCTGAAGCTGCGAATGCTGAGGAACTTAAGGCTGCGAGTGTAAGAGCAAGTATATTTTTTAGCATGATGTTCTGAACTTTCATTATAAAAAGATTATAGAAAGTATAAAAAATGGATTCCGAAGAATCCATTTTAAGTGCAGTATTATTTAAAGAAATAACCCGTTTCAGGGGAACTGGCATTTGCCATACGTTTACGTGGCATACGTCCTGCAAGGAATGCTTCACGTCCTGCTTCAACTGCCTTTTTCATAGCTGATGCCATTAAAATTGGATTTTGAGCAGCAGCAATCGCAGTATTCATCAGTACGCCGTCACAGCCTAATTCCATTGCAATCGCAGCATCACTGGCTGTACCTACACCAGCATCTACCAACACTGGAACTTTGGCGTTTTCTTTAATGATTGAAATAGTATGCGGGTTTAAAATACCTAAACCAGAACCAATCAAACTGCCTAAAGGCATAATTGCAACGCAACCCATGCTTTCTAATTCTTGCGCGACAATTGGATCATCCGAGGTGTATACCATAATCTCGAAACCATCATCAATTAGTGTGCGTGCTGCTTTTAAGGTTTCGGTAATGTTCGGATATAAAGTTTTTTCATCCCCTAAAACTTCCAGTTTTACCAGATTGTGACCATCTAACAGTTCACGAGCCAACATACAGGTACGGATTGCACTATTTGCATCAAAGCAGCCTGCTGTATTCGGCAAAATGGTATATTTTTCTGGTGGAATCACAGAAAGTAAATTGGGTTGATCAGGGTGTTGCCCAATATTCACACGACGAATAGCCACCGTGACAATTTCGGCACCACTGGCTTGAATGGCTAAATCAGTTTCATTTAAATCTTTATATTTACCTGTACCCACCAAAAGGCGTGATTTAAAGGTTCTTGAACCAACAATAAGAGGGGTGTCTTCCATGGGAGCTCCGAATTAGCCGCCACCAACGGCATGAATAATTTCAATGCGATCTTGATCACAAATTGGGGTTTGTTCGAGTTTAGATTTAGAAATAATCATTTCATTTTGTTCAACTGCAAAGCGTTTGCCTTCGAGTTCTAATTCCTGAACCAGTTGTAAAAGATTGCAGCACGTGGTGTCTTTTGCTTCACCATTCAGAAAAATTTGCATGTTTCATTCCCGAAAATTTGCGACTTTATTTGGCGTATTTGAAAGCATTCCAAGCCAGAATCAGCCATCCAGCAATCATGAGGGCACCACCAATAGGGGTAATGGCACCTAAGCCGCGAGGTAATCCCAAAGCCATGACATACAATGAGCCGCAAAAGAAGAAAATTCCAATTTGAATAAGAGTAAAACTCATTTTAATTGGAAGTTGGGGAACGACTTTTGCCAAAATGGCGAGCGCCAATAAGCCCAAGGCATGAGAGAAAAAATAATCTGTTGCAGTGTGCCACCAAGTCAATTGGGACTCAGTTGCACGCGCTTTTAAACCATGTGCACCAAAAGCGCCTAACATGACAGCAATTGCTAAATTAAGTGCAGAGATTGCAATCCACATAAGTCGTGATGACCTGAACAAATTTGCCCATAACCTTAGCATATTCTTTCTAAGGTAAAAAAGCGAAATGTGACATTGTCAAAGTGTTAATGTAAAAAAGGCACAATTTGAAATTGTGCCTTTTAAAAACGGAAAACTTAATTGGATGACATAGCGACTTTAATTTTTTCCATCGCATTTTTTTCTAATTGACGAATACGTTCAGCAGAGACGTTATATTCAGCAGCCAATTCGTGCAAGGTAGACTTGTCATCATCTAACCAACGACGTTGTAAGATATTGCGTGAACGATCATCCAGTTGCTCCATGGCTTCATGTAAAGCAGAGGTGCTTTGTTCTTCGTAATCTTCACTTTCAACCAAGCGAGCAGGATCGTAACGATTATCTTCTAGATACAAAGCAGGCGCGACATGGGTTGAACCTTCATCGTCATCATCGCCCTGTGCTTCAAATGCAGCATCATAAGCAGTTAAACGACCTTCCATCTCAAGAACTTGCTCTGGAGTCACGTTTAAATCGTTGGCAATCGATTGCGCTTCTTCAAGCGTCAATTTTTTGCTTGATTTTTTTAGACTGCGTAAATTAAAAAACAATTTACGTTGGGCTTTAGTCGTTGCAATTTTGACAATACGCCAGTTACGAATGACGTATTCATGGATTTCAGCCTTAATCCAATGCACCGCAAAGGAGACCAAACGTACGCCCATATTTGGGTCAAAACGTTTTACGGCTTTCATTAAGCCTAAGTTACCTTCTTGAATAAGATCACCTTGAGGCAATCCATAACCTGCATAACTACGTGCAATATGTACGACAAAACGTAAATGTGACATTACCAACATTTTGGCTGCATCAAGGTCTTGGTCGTAGTAGTAACGTTCAGCCAACTCTTTTTCTTGTTCGGCTGTTAAAATTGGAATCTGATTGACAGTACTAATATATGCCCCAAGGTTTACACCTGGTGCAGATAATGACAGGGGCATCAATTGATTGCTGCTGTCACTCATAGGTACTCCTTAATAAAATTGGACATTGATGTTCCACTACCTTTCATCTTAATGCCAATACGCTCACACATTAAGGAAATTTGGGTAGTGTTATGTAATTTTTTATGCCAAATTGAAACCATTTAGTTTAATTGAAAATAATTAAGATTCAATTAAGTAATGGTATTCATGCTCTGAAATTTTTTGCACTACACAGGTCATCTGATGCATTTGGCAATACCTTGTTACATCAATTTGGCTATGTGGGTCGGAGGATTTTAGTAAGACTCGACCATGCGGCGAATTTTTTAAAGAACGCTTCAACATGAGTAATGGCATTGGACAAGGTTTACCCATTGCATCAATAATGAGGTCACATTCGCTTTGATTCGACATATGAAGTGAGAAATATCAGGATACATCGCCAAATATTAGCAAATTTAATGCCAAACCCCAACTTAAATCACAGTAAAACTATATTTATGTTTATATTGGTCATAAATAAGTATCGAAAAAAAAATACTAAATTTGATATGGAATAAGTAAAAAAAATTCTATTAATTGTCATAAACCCATGTTAAGCTCGATGCCGTATTGAGGATTTAACACAACTATAAATTGTTTTAAACCCATACTCTACAAATGGATGTAACCGGGATTTTGTTAATAGTTATACAGAATGATTACAAGCTTAGAAATAATAAATGTTTTTAAACCTTGTTTGCTCTGCTGTTTGCAACACCGGGTGGTCCTTCTTTTAAATACAATGAGGATTAACTTATGACAGCTCGTGAACAAGGCGTAGTTAAATGGTTCAACGACACTAAAGGTTTTGGTTTTATTCAACGCAATGGCGGTGACGATGTATTCGTTCACTTCCGTGCTATTCAAGGCGAAGGCCACCGTTCACTTCGTGACGGCCAACGTGTTGAATTCAGCGTTGTGAAAGGCCAAAAAGGCTTCCAAGCTGAAGAAGTTCAACCTTTAGACTAATACGCTAAAGATTCTTCGAAACGCCTCAATGTATATTGGGGCGTTTTTTGTTTATAATGACCCTGTTTTTCAATATTCATTAATTTGAGCACGTATTTATGTCATCTGGTTTTGAAACCCTAAATTTACACCCGCAACTTAAACAAGCGATTGATGCTTTAGGGTTTAAGGAAATGACGCCAATCCAGCAAAAGGTGCTTAAATTTACTTTGGCTGGGCATGATGCGATTGGTCGCGCACAAACTGGAACAGGAAAAACGGCTGCGTTTTTAGTCAGTGTCATCAATGATTTGCTTAATAATCCAATTAAGGAACAGCGTTTCCGTGGTGAACCACGTGCATTAATTTTGGCACCTACACGCGAATTGGCTTTACAAATTGAAAGTGATGCGAAACATTTAACTAAGTTTACTGACCTACATTTAGTGACTTTGCTGGGTGGTGTGGATTTTGATAAACAAAAAGCACAACTCGACAAAAAACCTGTTGATATTATTGTGGCTACACCAGGACGATTGATTGATTTTGTAGAGCAAAAAGAAGTCTGGTTAGATCAAATAGAATTTTTGGTGATTGATGAGGCAGACCGTTTATTGGATATGGGCTTCATTCCTTCCGTTAAACGAATTGTGCGTTATTCACCACGTAAAGAACAGCGTCAAACCCTCATGTTCTCTGCAACATTTAGTTATGATGTTCTCAACTTGGCTCAACAATGGTTATTTGAGCCAGTGACGGTAGAAATCGAACCTGAAAAGAAAACTAATGCAGATGTTGAACAACGTGTGTATATGGTTGCAAAGTCTGATAAATATAAATTGCTACAAGACATTTTACATGACGAGCCGATTGAAAAAGTCATGATTTTTGCCAACCGTCGTGATCAAGTTCGTAAGTTATACGACACCTTAAAGCGCGATGGTTATAAAGTAGTGATGTTGTCGGGCGAAATTGCTCAAGACAAACGTCTGAAAATGTTAGACCAATTTAAGAATGGTCAGCATAACATTATGATTGCAACAGACGTTGCAGGGCGTGGTATCCATGTAGATGGTGTGTCACACGTGGTTAATTTTACTTTACCAGAACAGTCTGATGATTACGTGCATCGTATTGGACGTACAGGACGTGCGGGTACACGTGGGGTGAGTATCAGCTTCCTTTCCGAAGATGATGCATTCCATTTACCTGAAATTGAAAAAGCAATTGGTCAAAAGTTACCTTTAACCCGTTTAGAAGGGTATTGTTAATTCCATGTTAAATTTAAAAAAGGGTTGGCATTAAAGCTAACCCTTTTTTTATTGTATTTAGACGGTGAATTGGACGGTGTTATTTTGCTTTGCAATAAAAAGTCAAAACAGTCTGATAATCTGTATCTTTGGCAATACTCGTATTGGTACCTGCAATACTGCCGATCACATCCGCAGCGGATTGAATCATTTGGCCAGTTTTTTCATCAAAAACACCTTTTAAGGCACCATTGTATTCAGTCTTTTCACTAACGACGATAGGGGTTGAGTTTTTACACGTCTTGTTTGCAGCTTCAATGGCATTGTTTTTAGCGACAATATTGGTTTTACCTAGTCCTGTAACTTCAAATTGATTATTTTCTTTTTGAATTACAGTCGAAGAGGTGGGTGTGGATGCACATGCTGTTAATAAGATAGTGAATAATGCAGTTGTGCCTAAAGTTAAAATTTTATTCATATTTTTCCCATTCATCATAAGAAACCTCTGAGGCAATGGTTTCATGATCATGCTGTGGATGCTGTATAAAAAATGCAGTTTTATTTTATTGCAATGTGAAAAGGGTTTTTGAAGTGACAATTTATTCAGTTGGCTAGAGTAATATGAAAATATTGTGATACTCTTGCTGAAGTATTTATGTATAGATCTTTGAATCAATGACGGATTTAACAGCTGACCTTATTCATCAAAATATTCATCAACGTCAGTCAATTGGACATCTTGTTGAGCCTGCACCTAATGCAGCGCAATTGGAGTTGGCATTTCAGGCAGCATTAACAGCACCTGATCATCATCGTTTAAAGCCTACAAGATTTGTAGTGATAGAGTCAGAGCAACGTGAAGCATTTGGGCAATTATTGTCTCAAGCATTAGCAGACTTGGGCGAGCAAGATCAAATTCAACTTGATAGAGTTAAGAATCATCCATTTCGCGCACCTTTGCTGGTACTCGCGCTGACCAAGTTTCAAGAACATATAAAAGTTCCTAATTTTGAGCAAACTTTAAGTACAGGTGCAGCAATTCAAAACTTTTTACTATCTTTACAAGCGCAAGGTTTTTCGACCATGTGGCGAAGTGGTGCGGTTGTTGAATCAAAATTATTAAAACAGGCCTTGGGCTTAACGGAGCATGATCTTATTTCAGGGATTATTTATGTCGGTACAGCAGCAAAGGCAATTCCTGCCCGGGCTGAAATAAATACTGCCGACTATGTAAGTACTTGGAATAAATAAGTTAGATCCATTTTGGGATATAAAAATAAATGTCTGAATTAAACTTTAGTGATTTGGTAGAACCTGTAAATATTGACCGCAAAACTGCTTTACGTGTCACGGTATTGGGTGGGGGTAGTTTCGGAACAGCAATGGCCAATACAGCTGTGCGGAATGGTTGCGATACCATGATCTGGATTCGTGATGAAGCGATTGCTGAAGAAATTAACCGTACCCACGTAAATCAACGTTATTTACCAGATTTTCAATTAGAACATAATTTGGTTGCTGTTTCAGATTTAGAAAAAGCGGTACGTGATCGCGATATTATTTTGGTTGCCATTCCAAGTCATTCATTCCGAGATGTGCTTAAGCAGATTCGTCCATTTATTAGCTCACAAGCTGTGGTGTCTTTAACTAAAGGGATTGAAGCGAAAACATTTTGTTTTATGAGTGATATTATTCAGCAAGAATTACCAGAAATTCCTTTTGGAGTGCTTTCAGGGCCAAACTTGGCAAAAGAAATAGTTGCAGGACAGCCTGCAGGTACCGTTATTGCGAGTGACTCTGAATTAGTGCGTTATGCTGTGCAGCAAGCCTTACACAGTGCATTATTCCGTGTATTTGCCAGTGATGATGTGCATGGGGTAGAGTTGGGTGGTGCACTTAAGAATATTTATGCAGTCGCAATGGGAATGGCGGCCGCTTATAATGTAGGTGAAAATACCAAAAGTATGATTTTAACTCGCGCTTTGGCTGAAATGAGTCGCTTTGCAGTGAAGTTAGGTGCGAATCCATTAACTTTCTTGGGGTTGTCTGGGGTCGGTGATTTATTTGCAACTTGTAATAGCCCACTGAGTCGTAACTATCAGATTGGTTATGCTTTAGGAAAGGGAAAAAGCTTGGAGCAAGCTACCAAGGAATTAGGACAAACCGCAGAAGGGATTAATACGGTTGTTCAAGTTCGCGCACGAGCGCAAGAGTTGGATGTCTATATGCCAATTACCTGTGCATTGTATGATGTTATTTTTGAAGGTGCTCCGCCCTTATCTATTGCAGTTTCATTAATGAAAAATGGTCACCGTAGTGATGTAGAATTCGTACTGCCTCACCATGAAGTTTGATGAATTGAACGCGTTAGAATTGTCATAAATCTTGTATATACTTGAAAATTAGACGCCTGCAGAATTTTAATTTGATCACGCTGCTGAGTGTTCTGAAATAATAAGGAAATTTTATGTTACTTACATTGGTTCGTCATGGCGAAGCCGCACCAGCAATTGACGGTAATGATATGAAAAGACCACTTACTGCACGTGGTCATTTACAGGCACAAGAAACAGCAGATTATTTAAAAGATGTTGTGCAGCCTGATATTTTTATTGTAAGTCCATTATTAAGGGCACAAGAAACTTTGGCACATATTCAAACGCATTTTAAAGGTGTGCCAGTATTGCTTTGTAATGCAATCAAACC
The DNA here is from genome assembly GCF_002934965.1 of Acinetobacter sp. ACNIH2. NCBI lineage: Bacteria > Pseudomonadati > Pseudomonadota > Gammaproteobacteria > Moraxellales > Moraxellaceae > Acinetobacter > Acinetobacter sp. ACNIH2. The sequence continues at coordinate 3,764,216 of NZ_CP026412.1, read as the reverse complement.
AGATGATGATGCGCGTGTAGCTGTAGAATGGTTGTCGCATTTGCCTTATGAGTCAATTGTTGTGGTTTGCCATATGAATGTTGTAGCACATATAGAAGAATTGTTGACAGCCGAGCCTTTTCATGCTTTTTCGTTGGCAGAAGCCCGCTGTTATGATCAAAGTGTGATTGCAGCAGGTTTATCAACGGTTCAAAATCGCTTTATTCCTCAAGCTTAAATTATTCTAAACGGCAGATAAAAATAAATGTTGTATATATGGATGCCAGAAGCCAATGAGGCATGGCAGTGGTCGCAAGGGGAATTCTGGCAAAGCGCTTTGAGTTTGGAACAGTTGATTCAAGATTTGCAGCCTTTTGCTGCTCAAGAAGCGACTGTTTTTTTTCCAAGCCGCCATATGCAAATGTTGCAACAGCAGTTGAGTAAGGCAAATTATAAACAACTGGGGCAAGAAGGTATCAAGTATCTGTTAGAGGAATATATTGTATTCCCTATCGATAGTATGAAAATCTTGCATCATTTTCAAAATCCAGATCAACTCACATTGTTGGGCATTTCTCAGCATTTGGTAGAAACATGGCAGCATTCGCTTTCCTTATTACCTACAAAAATTACTGCACTTCTTCCTGACTTTTATGCAGCACCGCAACCCCAACAGGCAGATGAAACAGTTTTGTTGGATTTGCATGGACGTTTATTGGCAAGAGAAAGTGAATGGATGGGGTGTTCTATTGATGATTTGCCACTTTATTTAGATTATCAAGAGGTGTCGCGACTTTATACCTCCTCTAATTTAAATACAGCACAACTAAATAGTTTGCAGGCTCGTGTAACGCAAGATCAGATTCATGGATTTCAATATCACTTCACGGAACTGAAAAAGCCGAAACAACATCCTTTTAATGTTTTACCAAAGTTGAAATCGGAAGCAAAAATTTCTGGTTATTGGAAAGCTTGTGCAGCTGTTTTATTTGCAATTTTAATTGTTCAATTTGGTTACGATGCAAGTCGCTGGTATAAAAATAAAAAGGTGGCCGATGAAACAGCACTGCAAGCAGTATCTCAATTTAAATATTGGTTTGGACAAAATTATCCTGTAACTGAGCAGACGCTGAAAAGTCAATTTGAGTTTCAGATGCGGACCAATCAAATGGGGCAAAACGCAGGACTACAATTATTGAGTCGTGTTGGTCCAGTATTGATGCAGAATAAAATTATTGCGGATCGTGTCTCGTATGATGCATCAGTTCTTAATTTAGATTTAAAAGCCAATTCATCGGTAGTATTGCAAAATTTGACACAGCAATTGAATCAACAAGGCTTTAAAGTGGAGCTTGGTAATATTCAGCCAAATGGTTCTGGGGTAATTGGTTCGGTGAAAATACAATAATGAATGCAATAGAAAAATTTCAAAATAGATTAGATGGTTGGGTTGAGCAATTCACACAATATTTAGAGCGGTTGTCTGTTCGCGAGCGTGTCATGGTCATTTTTACTATGGTCTTTGTATTGGTTGCGGCGGTGGGATCTGCTTTATGGTATATGCATAAAGCAGCGGAATATCAACAGCAAAGGGTGAGTGAACTAAAAGATTTAGTGGTTTGGATGCAAAGTAATGCGGTCACCATGAAGCCAGCAGGGGATGTACAACTCAGTGCAGCAGAAAAAGTACAGCGGGCTGCGCAACAACAAGGATTGGGAGTTGCTTCACAACAAGTAGGGGAGCAAATTCAAGTTGTTGTGAGTCATGCAAATTATTCTATTCTGGCGAATTTTCTCACTCAATTAGCCCAGATGGGTTTAAGCATTGAAAAAATGGAATTTCAGTCTAATGCTGGACAGATTAAATTAACAGCGACACTACAATAATAGGTCAAAATAAACAGTTGCCAAGCATGGCGTTTTTGGTGGGCTACGCCTATAATATACCGACCTAAAAAGCAGTAGACTTTTCTAGATATGTTGTATTCTCTAGCCCGCCCTTTGTTGTTTTCTTTAGCACCAGAGCGTGCACATGAGCTAACATTATCCTTGCTGAAATCAGCCCATGCGATGGGGATGATGCGCCAACATGTTGCAGCAAAGCCTGTGACTTGTATGGGTATTGAATTTCCAAACCCTGTTGGTTTAGCGGCAGGTTTAGATAAAAATGGTGCTTATATTGATGCCTTGGCTGCTCTCGGCTTTGGTTTTATTGAAATTGGAACGATCACTCCGCGTCCACAAGCAGGTAACCCTAAACCACGTCTTTTCCGTTTGCCGCAAGCACAAGCTATTATTAACCGTATGGGTTTTAATAATGATGGTGTAGATAAACTAATTGAAAACGTAAAAGCATCTAAATTTAAAGGTGTGTTAGGGATTAATATTGGTAAAAATGCCGATACGCCTGTGGAAAATGCAGTTGATGACTATCTTATTTGCTTAGAAAAAGTCTATAACTACGCTTCTTATATCACTGTAAATATTTCCTCTCCGAACACTAAAAACCTACGTAGTTTACAAAGTGGTGATGCGCTGACTGACTTGTTGGTGACTTTGAAAAAACGTCAACTCGAATTGGCCGATGAGCATCAACATTATGTACCTTTAGTACTAAAAGTTGCGCCAGATTTAACACCTGAAGATATTAGCTTTATTTCGCAACAATTAATTACGAATAAAATTGATGGGCTAATTGTCACGAATACGACTTTATCTCGTGAAGGCGTAGAAAATTTACCACAAGGTGATGAGGCTGGTGGATTGTCTGGTGCACCTGTATTTGAGAAGAGTACGGCGTGTTTATCTGCATTTGCCCAAGCGCTAAATGGTCAAGTGCCGTTGATTGGTGTGGGCGGAATTTTGGCAGGCGAACAAGCACTAGTAAAACAAAATGCAGGCGCAACACTTGTACAGGTGTATAGTGGCCTTATATATACTGGACCTAAACTGGTTAAAGATTGTGTTGATGCTATGCTTGCAAAATGAATACCATTGATATCTTCATACTGATCATTTTGCTCATTGGAGGGCTAAACGGTTTGCGACAAGGATTTGTTAAAGCCTTTGCGAACTTGGTGGGTTGGATTTTTGCACTGATTGTCGGTGCAAAATATGCCGCTATCATCGCTCCTTCAATGGGTGTTCTCAGTCAAGATCCAGTGGTTCAGAAAATTGCAGCGTTTGCCTTTATTGTGTTGCTCATTGTTGTTCTAACTTGGTTCGCAACAGCACTGTTGAATAGTGTTTTAAGTACCTTGAAGTTAGGTCCGCTTAATCGTCTTGCGGGTGGTGCATTTGGCACACTCAAAGGACTGATGGTGGTTTTAATTACAATGCAAGGTTTAAGTCCATGGGTAGAAAGCTCGCCACATTGGAAGCAATCCAAAATGGTTCAATCTTTATTGCCTTATGCGCCTTGGGCTGCCCAGTTGTCTAAAGATGCAGCGCACGAAGCGCTTGAACATATTCAGTCGGAAGATGCTCAGAAATCTTCTCACTCTTTGTCTGAACCAGCGCCAAAAGATCATTCGCGTTCAGGCAATTCAACAAATAATCCTTTTTATTAATCCTAGCTTGTCTGCGAGGTTGCTATGTGTGGAGTTGTTGGTATAGCTGGTAAATCACCCGTTAACCAAATGTTGTTTGATGCATTAACGATGTTACAACATCGTGGACAAGATGCTGCTGGGATCGTAACTTGCCATGAAGGACGTTTATTTCTTCGTAAAGACAACGGCATGGTACGTGATGTTTTCCATACTCGCCATATGCGAGCTTTGCTTGGTAATTATGGTATCGGTCATGTGCGTTATCCAACTGCGGGTTCTTCAAGCAGTGCAGAAGCACAGCCATTCTATGTAAACTCTCCTTATGGTATTACTTTGGCGCACAATGGTAATTTGACCAATGCCGAAGAAATTCATGACGATTTGTTTAAAACAGATTTGCGTCATATGAATACTGATTCGGATTCGGAAGTTTTACTGAATGTTTTTGCGCATGAATTGCAAAAGCGCAGTAAGTTAGAGCCGACGCCAGAAGATATTTTCCATGTGGTTTCACGTGTTCATGAGCGTTGTAAAGGTGCTTATGGTGTTGTTGCCATGATTACGGGTCAGGGTTTGGTTGGTTTCCGTGATCCAAATGGTATTCGACCACTCATTTACGGTTCACGTTTAACAGAAACGGGCGAGAAAGAATATATTATTGCTTCTGAATCTGTAGCAATTACTGCGCTTGGTTTTAAAGTTGAGCGTGATATTGTGCCGGGTGAGGCAATTTTCATTAATGCTGATGGCGAAATTTTTACACAGCAATGTGCGGAAAACCCACAATATCGCCCATGTATTTTTGAATATGTGTACTTTGCACGTCCAGATGCAACTATTGATGGTATTTCAGTGTATAAAGCTCGCTTAAAAATGGGTGAGAAGTTAGCACACAAAATTCTTAGCGAATGGGGTGAGGAGCACGACATTGATGTGGTGATTCCAATTCCTGATACATCACGTACTTCAGCATTAGAGTTGGCGAATACTCTTGGTGTAAAATTCCGTGAAGGTTTTATGAAGAACCGATATATCGGTCGTACCTTCATTATGCCAGGTCAACAACAGCGTAAAAAATCAGTTCGTCAAAAATTGAACCCTGTAGAACTTGAGTTTAAAGATAAAAATGTATTGCTGGTGGATGACTCGATTGTACGTGGTACAACGTGTAATGAAATCATCCAAATGGCGCGTGATGCTGGTGCCAAAAAAGTATTCTTTGCTTCTGCGGCACCAATGGTGAAATATCCAAACGTGTACGGCATTGATATGCCTGCGAAACAAGAGCTGATTGCATCAGAGCGTAGTGTCGAAGAAATTCGTGAGATTATTGAAGCTGATCGTTTAATTTTCCAAGATTTGGAAGATTTAAAAGCTGCAGTTCGCACCAGTAAGGTTCCTGATTTACAAGACTTTGATTGCTCTGTATTTGATGGTGTTTATGTAGCTGGTGGTATTGATGCTGCATATTTAGATGAATTGGAGCAAAAGCGTAGCGATACAGCTAAGAAATCGAAAGATGGCTATATTGATGTGAATATTGATGCTGCATCTGTTGATTTAACAGGTGTGACCGAGCAATAATTTTCAACGATTTTGCGTGAAAAAGGTGGGTATTTCCCGCCTTTTTCATTTATGATGTGGCTGAATTACAATGTAATAAAGGAATTTTACATTGAAAGAAATAGGTGGCTTTTTGATCAAAAATAAAAATATGATGTGGACTGCCAGTATTTGTGCTTTGGCTGTTCTTTTGACTATGTTTATTCTCAATACTGTTTTGGGGCTTTTGGTTTATTATTTTGATCAATCACAATCTATTTTTTGGCATCAGCTTAGTCCCTACGTCATTATTTTACTGTTACTGATTATTGGCTCGTCTATTCTGTATGAATTTTATGTGTTTCGTTCAGGTGGGCATTCGCTGGCAAAACAATTACGTGCAAGAAGACTGAGTCTGATAGAAAGCACTCCAGAAGAATTTATTGCATTAAAGATCACAGAGCAGCTTTCTGAGCGTTTCCTTATTGATACACCAGCTGTATATGTGTTGCCTGATGAAGTTGGGGTGAATGCACTTACAGCAGGCTTTTTGCCTCGTGATATCGCGATTATTCTGACTTGGGGGGCTTTACAAAACTTAGATGAATCTGAGTTATTTGGTTTGTTAAGCCATGAATTTAATCAAATTTTATCTGGGGAAACTGCGGACAACACCCGTCTAAAAATTTTATACAGTGGCTTAACCACTTTTAGTCAGTGGGGGAGTAAGGTTGCGAAATTAGGCTTTAGTCGTCGTGGATATAATCAACCCCAGAAGTTCGAAACTATTTTAGTGGCATTGGGTGGTGTCATTTGGTTGGTAGGAAGTTTGGGTGTCTTAATCACACGATTTATTAAGTATTTAACTTTAGGTAGTCGTACCTTTAAAAATGATTTAAAAACCAAGCGACTGATTCAAAATAACGCGAATATCCAGACGCTATTACGTATTTATGTTCATCATGCAGGTTCACAAATTCACAGTGAATATTCTGAATCAATTTCACATATGTGTTTTGCTAATTCACTAAGTCCGCAAAGTTGGATGAATATTCATCCAAGTATTGAGCAGCGGATTTATGAAATGAATCCTGGGTTGGTGCAGGATTTACAGCTAGAAAATCTAAAAAGATTAAAAAATCAGCCCTTATTTGGTTTGTTTCGCCCGTTAGAAGAAACTAATGCTGAATACCATACGCCTTGGAGTTCACCTCAGCCTTTGCCTCTCTTGCGTTTATCTCCCATTAGTTTCGCTATTAAAGATGCAATCAAGCCGTTGAATCCTGAAGTGCGGAGCTCTATGCAGCGTCCAGAGTTGATTGAGCGAGCGTTACAAACAGCGACAGGCTCACGTGAGGTCATGGTTGCGATTCTCATGATTCGTCAATATCGCGAGTTTATTCCAGCCGAAGCAGAAGTCAGCCGTGCAATTATTGATGCATTGCTTCATTTGGATGGTCGTGTGCATTTATCTATTTTTCATGAAGCTTGTGCCAATATTGGCGGAATGCCAGCGACTATTGCCCGTCAATTTGTCACTAAGTTGGCACTCATTATTCAAGAAGATGGCGAAATAGGGCTATTGGATGCATTATTGCTTGAGCGGGTCAAATACGAGTTAAACTTATTGCCTGCGCATACTCCAACAGCTTTGGATGAGGTGAAGCCGCAAATTGTTCGTTTGATTGATGCCTTGCTACATGTGCAGCAGATTAATAGTGATAACCAGCTCACTGTTCGTGAGCGTATATTAAAAAAAATCTTGACGGTAGATGAGCTTGATATCTACGAAGAAATATCTGATGAGCCGATTGATCTTGCAGAAATTGTGCATGATATTTCGGGACTGCTTTTACGTGATCGCCTAATTATATTGGGTATTGCTGAGTTATGTCTTTGGAATGACCGCATTATTACACAAGATGAATTGGATGTTTTAGAATTATTATATTGGCGTTTTGGTTTTGAAACTGCAGAAATTGTTGAGCAAATGCAAAAGAAAAATAGTTTAATGATTATGTGATTGGGATATAAGTGCAGATCTGATAGATATTGGTGAGCGCTTTAATAAAGCACAGCAAAATGATGTGAATGTCGTTAGAATAGCGCTAAAGATTGAAATGTTGAACACAGGCATGATGGGGCATCAGCGAGATATATTGGCAACGATGGGAATTGATATCTGGATTCCTAATCATAGCGTTCGCGTGCAGCAAACTCAGCCATCTTCTTTGTGGCGTGATCAGGCTTTACCAGAAGTAATGGTAGAACTGCCTCAAAACCAGATTGAGGTCCCAGCTTTTAGTCCACCAGATATTCGTGAAATTGATTCGACATTAACTCAGTTTGTTGAAACTGAAAAAGAAAGTCGCCATCAAAATACTCAGGTTGTCTCAATTGAACCGTTAGAAGCTGTTCCTCAAGCTGCGATTCAGATTGAGGCATTTGAGTTGCAGGCGATCAGTTCAGCATCATGCTTGATTGTGGTAGATGCTTCTACTTTAAGCGAGTCGCAAGTAGAATTATGGTTAAATATACAACGTGCCATACCCACCGAATATCATGAGTTGAAATGGCCATTTCCGTTAGCTGAAATGCAAGATGGCCGTGGGGCATCCAGTTATGTTCAAGGATTTATTGATGGTATGGGGGTAGACAAAGATCTGATTGCATTGGGAGAGATACCTCATTTACAACAAGCAGATCTGCATCAATTGGCGAGTTTGCAAGAAATGCTTGATCAGCCAATTTTGAAAAAACGTTTGTGGCAGTTTATGCAAAAATCACTCAATACACGGATGACTGATGAATAAAAAAGTTGTTGTTTTTAGCCAAATTGACCCTGAAATCTTAACTCGCTTAAAAGCAGAATACCATGTTGTGGTTATAGACCCTAAACAGGGTGATGTGAATCAACAAATTCAACAGCATGTTCAAGATGCGGACGGTATGATTGGTGCGGGTCGATTGCTCAATCAAAGTAATTTGGCGACAGCGCAACAGCTCAAGATTATTTCAAGTGTTAGTGTTGGTTATGATAACTACGATGTAGATTATCTGAATCAAAAAAATATTTGGTTAAGTCATACACCACATGTATTAACAGAAACTACCGCCGATTTGGCATTTACCTTGCTCATGAGTGCAGCACGTAAAGTACCATATTTAGACCATTGGACTAAAAGTGGTGAATGGAAGCGTACAGTATCACAAGCGCAGTTTGGCCAAGACATTCATGGGAAAACTTTAGGAATTATTGGTTTAGGTAATATTGGAGCAGCAATCGCTCGTCGTGGTTTATATGGCTTTAATATGAATATTTTGTACCATAATCGTCGCGAAAAATTAGAAATGGCACAGCCACTCAATGCACAATACCGTTCTTTAGAGCAACTGTTGCAAGAGTCGGATTTTGTGGTGGTTGCAGTTGATCTGAATGCTGAATCAAAAGCCTTACTTTCTACCGAGCAGTTTGATTTAATGCAATCGCATGCGGTGTTGGTGAATATCGCGCGTGGTTCAGTGATTGATGAGCAAGCATTAATTCAAGCTTTGAAAGATCGTAAAATTTTTGCTGCGGGTTTGGATGTTTACGAGAAAGAACCACTTCAAACGTCTGAACTATTTCAGTTAGACAATGTGGTGACATTGCCACATGTAGGTTCTGCAACAGCAGAGACTCGGAAGAAAATGGCTGAGCTTGCTTATCGTAATTTAGTCGATGCTTTAGATGGACGTCAACCACGCTATTTGGTGAATCCTGACTTTTAAAATATTGATAACACATCATTGCAAATCATAAGTTGTTTCAATGTTATAGTCTGTTCAGAACGAATAATATTTTGAGATGTGACATTGAAACGGTTTTTCGTCATTGGTAGTTTGTGTGCAATAGCTCATATGGCATGGGCTGATGCAGCGCACTTTTCATCTTCTCCTCAGTTTAATGTTCCCGAAATTGGCAGTGGAATAGGCTTAATTGATCGCCAAAATGAAAAAATGATTGGAGAAAAAGTCTATCGTGAAGTGCAGCATCAATTGCCTGTTACACATAACACGTGGCTTGAAGACCAGCTTTTATCGGTATTTTCAAATATTTTAAGTCAAACTCAGTTGGGGCAGCCCATTGGTTTGGTTCTGGTTAATGATGCTCAAATTAATGCTTTTGCTGTGCCTGGGGGCTTATTTGCTTTAAATACAGGTATGATTACTTCTGCGCGCAATATGGATGAAATTGCAGGGGTGATGGCGCATGAAATTGCGCATGTTACACAACGACATTACAGTCGTTCTCAAGATGCATTTAAAGGACAGAGCTTATTGGCTTTAGCGGGCATCATTGTTGGGGCTTTGGTGGCTTCACAGGCAGACGGCAATGCCGGGGCTGCGGTGATGATGGGGTCTCAAGCTGCGTTAATGGATCAACAACTGACGTACAGTCGAAATCAAGAGCGTGAAGCTGATCGTATTGGTATGCAGTATATGTACGCTGCGGGCTATAACCCACAAAGCATGGCAGATTACTTTGAGGTGATGCACCGAGCAACCAGCCGAGTCAGTTTCTTGCCAGATTTTTGGTTAACCCATCCCTTAACTACAGAGCGTATGAGTGAAGCACGTTTACGTGCGAATCAGTTACCTCAAGTTAAAGGCAGTATGCGTGATGAAAATTTTGAAATTTTAAAATGGTATACTTTAGTCATTACGAATCAAGCGACTGAATTGCAATTGCAGAATCTTGCAAAACAAGAAAGCTTTGCAGGAGAGTTGGCTTTAGCTGCATTTTATAATCAGCAGGGTGACTATGTATTGGCTCAAACACAGCTCAATCAGCTCAAAAAACAAAATAAGTTACATAATTTACTGACTTTAATTCAAACAGATGTTTATCTTGGTCAAAATAAATTAGATGATGCTTATCAGACGATTGCATCATCCGCGCGAATTATGCCTGAGAATCGTGCTTTGGCATATAAACTGGCAGAAGTATTTATTCGTCAAAAGCAACCCGCACAAGCCAATAATTTAGTGCAAAATTTTGTGAATCAAAATCCACGTGATATTGCGGGGTGGAACTTGCTGCAACAGTCTGCGAATATTGATGTGGCTTCACCACTCCGAGCAGTGAATGTATTGCGTTATCGTGCTGAAGTTGAGTATTGGAGTGGCTTGGAAGAAGGTGCAATAAAATCATTATTGCATGCACAGCGCTTGGCGAAGGATAACGTTGCAATGTCCGCACAGTTAAAACAGCGTATTGATCAAATGCAAAAGGAGCGTCAGCTCAGAATTTAGTGTATGAATATATTATAAATTATAAGAATAATAGGAGGATAAAATGATAGAGGGACAGTGTTTATGCGGTACAGTCAGTTACCGATATCATGGGGAAATTGAGAAATCAATTTTATGTTACTGCCAGCATTGTCAAAAAGCCCAAGGGGGTTTTGCTGGTTGGAATAGCCCATTGCAAAAGTCATTATTTGAAATTGTACGTGGTGTGAAAGTACTAAAAGAGTATTTTCATAGCCCAAACAAAGCCCGTGTTTTTTGTCAGGAATGTGGAAGCCCTATTTTTTCCTATCGTGTAGATTTGCCAGATATTATCCGGCTAAGACTGGGTACGGTCACTGTAGGACAAATACCCCCACCAACTGAAGAAGCATATAAGCAATATAAGCCTGAATTTATTCAAATTAAATAAACGATGCTGGTTTTGCTATAATAGGCGCTGTATGATCGCGGTCAATCATGTTTTGATTTTTAATGGTTCACATGAAGAATAAAGTTCAATTTTTAGCAGCACTTTGGCTTGCTGTTTCTTGTGGTTCGGCTTTTGCGAGTGTCGAAGATTATGTGGTTACGGTGGATAAAATTAATCGTAATTACAAAGCGGATATTCGACAGTTCTTTTTGCAACTTAATCCGCAACAAACCAGTTTTACTGCTGAACAGCAAATGCGATATTGTGGAATTATGGGGCGTTATGTAGATCAGCTATATATAGCGGCAGATAAGAATAGAAGTTCGCTTGATGCGCAATATCGAAATTTAACTAAACAAGATGTGATTCAACAAGTAATGTCATCAAAAGAGATGATGATTTTGAAGAAATATAATGTGCAGTGTAATTTGACTTAAATGCTGTTATCTAAGAACTGTCTTATTGTTAAGGCAGTTCAACGATAAAGAAAGAATATTTTGAAAGATTAAGCGAGTTTCGCTTTAATTTTAGCGGAAACAAGAGCAGGATCGGCGCGCCCGGCTATGAGCGGACGCAGAGAGTTCATCACCTTACCCATATCTTTCATGCTAGTAGCTTCTTGAGCAGTAATTGTTTGCTCAATGATAGAATCAAGCTCTTCCTCAGTCATAGCTTCTGGTAGAAATTGAGATAAAACGTCAATTTCGGCTTGTTCTTTACTAGCTAAATCATCACGACCAGCACCTTCAAAGGCTTTGATCGATTCTTTACGTTGCTTTATTTGCTTTTCAATGACCGCAAGAGTTTGAGCATCGTCAAGCTCTTTGCGCTCATCGACTTCGATTTGCTTGATTGCTGCTTGTAGACTACGAATGACCGTTAACTTATCCATTTCTTTAGCACGCATAGTGGCTTTTAAAACTTCAGTTATTTGGTTTTTTAAAGTAGTCATTTATTTTTCCAAGTCGTCAATCAATCACAAATTAATCTTAGTAAAGGCGTGTAGTACGAACTGATTCGCGCGCCAATTTCTTTTGGTAGCGCTTAACAGCAGCAGCTTTTTTGCGCTTACGTTCTTGAGTTGGTTTCTCATAGAATTCGCGCTTACGAACGTCAGCTAAAACACCTGCTTTTTCGCAAGAACGTTTGAAACGACGGATAGCTACGTCTACTGGTTCGCCTTCTTTCAATTTAACTTGTGGCATGAAGAATCCTCATTAAGTTATGGATAAGATCTCAGCATGATTGCCTTGATCACAAGTGAAGGTCAGTATTTTACTCATTTACATCTCATACCACAAGTCTATAATAGGTTTCGCTTTAGATTTGATATAGGTTGTAGGCAGTTTAATGATCGTTTTAGGCTTAGAAACATCGTGTGACGAAACAGGTTTGGCACTGTATGACAGTGAAAACGGCTTACGCGGGCAAGTTTTGTATAGTCAGATTAAACTGCATGCAGAATATGGTGGGGTCGTACCAGAATTGGCTTCGCGTGACCATGTACGCAAATTGATCCCATTATTAAATCAATTGCTTTCGGACAGTGGCGTTAAAAAATCCGAAATTGATGCGGTTGCATATACACGTGGGCCAGGATTAATTGGCGCGCTCATGACAGGCGCTTTGTTTGGTCGAACTTTGGCTTTTGCTTTAAATAAACCTGCTATTGGTGTGCATCATATGGAAGGGCATATGTTGGCACCGTTACTCTCTGCGACACCGCCTGAATTTCCTTTTGTTGCACTGTTAGTGTCTGGTGGGCATTCTCAGTTAATGGCAGCCTATGGCATTGGGCAGTATGAATTGCTCGGCGAGTCTATTGATGATGCTGCGGGTGAAGCCTTTGATAAAGTGGCGAAAATGATGGGTTTACCATATCCAGGTGGTCCAAATATTTCTAAACTGGCAGAGCAGGGTGATCCAAACGCATTTGCTTTCCCTCGCCCAATGTTGCATCAGGGCTTAGAGTTTTCATTTAGTGGTTTAAAAACAGCTGTATCTGTACAAATGAAAAAATTGGGTGATGAGAACCGTGATGCTGATATTGCTGCAAGTTTCCAAGAAGCGATTGTGGATACTTTAGTTAAAAAATCCGTTAAAGCATTAAAACAAACAGGTTTAAAGCGTTTAGTGATTGCCGGTGGTGTTAGTGCGAATAAGCGTTTACGCGAACGTTTAGAAGCTGATTTGGTGAAGATACGTGCTCAAGTGTATTATGCAGAACCTGCACTTTGTACGGACAACGGTGCCATGATCGCATTTGCAGGCTATCAGCGTCTAAAAGCAGGGCAACAGGATGGATTGGCGGTAACTACGACACCGCGCTGGCCGATGACAGAGTTAAGTAATCCTGCGGACATTTAAATCGTCTTAATCAAATTGTGTAGTAATAAAAAAAGCCCGACATCCTGTCGGGCTTTTTCGTATGGGGTATTTAGTATAACTCCTGTCGTACCTCACGTCCGAGTGCTGACTTTATCATTGTTGTTTTGAGTTTTTGGAACATCATGTTCTCTATGACTTTATAATATAAATCTTGTGGTGAATGGTATAGCGATTATCTGCCTGAATAGGTGTAAGCAGAAGCTTATAGAGTTGTAATACACTTACCCCTAGGGTTATCCACAGAAATTGCGGATAAAATTAAGGGTTCTAAGTGTTGATTTACCTAGTGTTATTGAATTTTAGTATGTTTTTTGATCTATCTGGAGTGTTGAAAGTAAGAATACTGCTGATAAGAAGTAGATGATCTAAAATATAAATAATTTTTTCATGTGATATATTTGCGGTGAGTTAAATTAAGTTGTGAGTGAGTTCATGTTTAGATAACTGTCAATTTTATAAGAGTTATTTTAATTTTGCGTATAATCAACTAGATTTAATTCATGATGTTTAAATGTTAAAAAATGAGTATTAAAAATATTTTATTCAAAGTAACTGTTTTACCTATATTGCTTGCTATTAGTCCAACTTTTACCAAATTTATAATCTTTAAGTACACATCAATATTCGCTAATCGAGGGCATGCAAATGCCCAGTATAATTTGGGAACACTTTATCAGGTTGGTCAAGGTGTACCTCAAAACTATAAGGAAGCAGTTAAATGGTTTAGAAAGGCGGCTATTCAAGGTAATGATTCGGCTCAGTACAATCTTGGAGTAATGTATCAGAAGGGGCAAGGTGTAGAGCAGAACTATGAAAAAGCTTTTGAGTGGTTTAGCAAGGCTGCGATTAAAGGGATTGATACAGCACAGTTTAACCTTGGATTAATGTATCAAAAGGGTCAAGGTGTAGAGCAGAACTATGAAAAAGCATTTAAATGGTTTGGCAAAGCTGCTGCACAAGGAGATACTGAAGCGCAAAATAACTTAGGTTGGATGTATCAGCATGGTGAAGGCACGTTACAAAACTATGAAAAAGCCTTTGAATGGTTGAGTAAGGCTGCAGCAAAGGGGAGCTCTTTAGCACAAACTAACCTTGGCTGGATGTATCAGCAAGGTCAAGGAGTTATTCGAAATTATACTCAGGCATTGGAATGGTATCGCAAGGCAGCTAAACAGGGCGTTACAAAGGCGCAATATAATATTGGAAGGATGTATCTGAATGGTGAAGGTGTGACCCAGAGTGATACGAAAGCCTTTGAATGGATTCATAAGGCTGCTCTTCAGGGAGATATGGATGCACAAAATCACCTTGGAGTAATGTTTGTTACGGGTCAAGGTATTTCTCAAAGCAATATGAATGCATTTGAATGGTTTAGTACTGCAGCGGCTCAGGGATGTGCTAGTGCGCAAACTAACCTTGGCTCAATGTACTACCAAGGTCTTGGCATAATTCAATGTTATGAGAAAGCGTTTGAATGGCTTAGTAAGGCCGCTGAACAGGAGGATATGAGCGCTCAATATAGCCTAGGTACTATGTATGACAACGGCTATGGAGTTGTCAAAAATATTGTCTTGGCAAAAGAATGGTATTCAAAAGCCGCGAATAATGGTCATGCCCAAGCCCAATTGGTACTTGATGAAATGCAATAAATATAGATTTCGCTAATGCACAAATATTTTTTATTTATAAGACAATAAACTAAATCGAATAAAAAAGCTCAATTTGAGACAATTGAGCTTTTTTATAAATTTAATATAGCGATAAAAAATTAGAGCTGCTGTAATTGCTGTGAACCTACCCAATGTTTTGAGAATTGATAAGCGGCGCGCCCAGAACGTTGCCCACGTGCCTGACACCATCTCAATGCTTCTGCGCGTACTTCTTCAGTCATTGGCATTTTTAATTTTGCTAAATAGTGCTCAACGATTTCTAAGTAAAGTACCTGATCCATAGGATAGAACGACAACCACAAGCCAAAGCGATCAGACAACGAAATCTTTTCTTCAACCGCTTCTTGAGGGTGCAGTTCTGTGTATTGTGGAACGTCAACGCGGGTGACAGGTGTATTTTCATGCATAAACTCAGGAAGTAAATGACGACGGTTACTGGTGGCGTAAATAATAAAATTACTTGAGCCAGACTGTAATGAGCCATCTAAGACACTTTTTAAACTTCGGTAGTTTTCATCTTCTGCGTTAAATGCTAAATCATCACAATAGACGATGAACTTTTCAGGACGGTTTTGAATAATTTTTTGAATTTCGGGTAATTCTGATAAATCATCACGTTCAATTTCAATTAAACGTAAGCCTTGATTTTGATATTGGCTTAATAAAGCACGAACAATAGATGACTTACCCGTACCACGTGAGCCTGTCAGTAATACATCATTTGCAGGTAATCCATTTAAAAATTGTAGCGTATTTTGAATGACTTTGGCCTTTTGACGCTCAATCCCTTTTAGGTCGTCTAAATCAATTTTCTTGGGATGAAAAATTGGAATAAGTTGCTTATTTTGCCATTTAAATGCTGGAGCGGAAAAGTCAGGTTCTTGTTTCAATGCGGGAAGTGTTTGATGTAATTGAGCAAGAACTTGTGATAGGGATTGTAAAATGGTGTCAGGTAATTCGATAGTTGCCATAGTCATTCAGCTTATAATTACGATAAAGTAGCAAATAAGACCAACATCAGCCTTGGTTTTAGACTGTATAGTATTATGACTATGATTGCTAATCGAATCGTAATTCGCTTAAGCCAAATTTTAAAATTGAAAATGAAGAAGTTAAGTTAATGTATTTAAGCGCAGGTGTTTGAGGGAAGCTATGTTATTTCAAGAATTCATACAGGACATGAATCCACATCAAGCCTATCGTATAAAAAAGTTAAAACGTGAATTAGAACATGCGGAAAGTTATGCAGAGTGGAAAAGTATTGCGCTCAAAATTGATCAAGAGTCGGGAGCGCAAGAGTGGAAGTATGATAACTGCTCGCCTTATTTTGATGCGGAAATGATCTCATATCGTTTGAAATTACTAAAACGCTATCGCTATCAGCACCGAACACGTGACTTAATGTATTTATTACGTGAGGGGCTAACCTATGACATTGCCAATATCGCACATCCAATGCTTTTTGCAGCGACGTATGTAGGTACTAAAACTATTATAGAGGACTATATTGAAGAAGTAAGCGCGAGCTTAGCGTTTATTGCCTCAGAAGCTTGCGAGTGTCTTTCTCATCAAGAGAAAATGGATTTCTTTAAACATTGTGAAAAAGCATATGGACAGCCAGCGCTAATGTTCTCTGGAGGTGCAACTTTAGGTTTGTTTCATACTGGGGTGTGTAAAGCCTTACTTGAGCAGGATTTAATGCCTAAAGTGCTTTCAGGTTCAAGCGCGGGTGCAATTATGACTGCTATGCTTGGTGTCTCAAATCCTGAAAATATTTCGAAAATATTAAATGGCGAGAACTTTTTTAGTGAAGCTTTTCATTTTCGAAAGTTGGGTGACTTGTTAAAAGGCAACGGTGGCGTTGCCGATGTGAAGTATTTGAAAAAATTCCTCGTTGAAAATTTAGGCAATGTTACTTTTGATGAAGCATTCAAACAGTCAGGGTTATATATTAATGTTGCGGTAGCACCTTACGATGCTTCACAGGAAGCGCGTATTATGAATACCTATACTTCTCCTGATTTATTGGTGTGGAGCGCGGTATTGGCTTCCTGTGCGGTTCCTATTTTATTTCCGCCTGTTAAGCTCACCAGTAAACGCTATGATGGCGAACTTACGCCATACATGGCAACGACACGTTGGGTAGATGGCAGTGTACGGAGCGATTTCCCACAACAGAAAATGGCACGCCTTTATAATTTAAATTACAGTATCGCCAGTCAGGTTAACCCACATATTGTGCCATTTATGCAGGATGATGTTTCTCGGTTCAGACGTGATATGTTGAGTTGGCCTGAGCGTATTATTCGTCGTCAAGGCAAAGTTATCGCTAAGGGTGTGATGGACTTTACGCGTGAACGGGTGGGGAAAGTGCCATCTATACGCCGTTTACTTGATCATGGTTATGGTGTGGTGGATCAGCGCTATTATGGTGATGTCAATATTATTGGTAGATATAGTCTGCGTCATTATAGTTATATGTTGCAAAATCCTCGTCCACACTTATTTAAGTTGTTACAACGCGAAGGAGAGCGGGCAACATGGCCCAAAATATCGAGCATTGAAACTCATGCTCGAATTGGGAAAACCATCCAGCACGCTTTAGAGCTTCTGAATTATCAGCAATTACACCGACAACAAACACATGTCCAAGTTCATACTGCCTGATTTTAATCATATAGATTGTTTGGAATTAAAAACCAAGACGAACAGCCTGCGATATGGACGCAGGCTTTATTATTTTCAGTATCAAGAAAAGCTTTATTGGTTAAAGATGCAAATGAAACAAGGGCATCATATCTACCAACAAGGATTTCAGCATGAATTGGCTTTTTATCAAGAAAGTCTGAACTCTACTTCATTGTCTAGGATCATATTGCCTTGTGAAATCGTGCCTAAAGCATTTTTAGCATCTAAGGCAGTAGATATTGAAGTCGAGCAATCCTTAGCGCAGATGCTTGTTCTGCCTCATGCAGCATCATATTTTAGTGTTAGTGCTCAGACATTGCCGATTGCAAGTATTCAGCATTATCTATTACGTGCTTTAGATGTCCTACAGGGATTACATGAAGCAGGATGGATACATGCTGATTTAAAACAGGAGCATTTTGTAGAATATCAGGGGCAGGTCAAACTGATTGATTTTGAGCAAGTGCAGCTTATTTCACGGCATGTGAGTACTGAAATGAATGCAACACCTCGCTATATGGCACCAGAATTATTTCACGGTGAAGTGAAAACAATACAATCTGATATTTATGCCTTAGGCATTATTTTCTATGAATGGCTATCTGGGCAGAAATTATGTGCAGAAAATTATACAGAATGGGCATATTTGCATTGTCAGCGGTTACAGACTGAATTACCTGAGAAACTTTTAAGTTTTCAATCACTTCTTTCGAAGATGTTGGCAAAGCATCAAGCCGCAAGATTTGACAATATTTATGCAATAAAACAGGCCTTAGTGTCTGAAATTGCTTAAGAAAAGTACATAAAAGAGGTTTTTGTTTTATATTTAATCAAACAAGAGTTTTTTTCATAAAAAGGGCTTGCCAGAGGAGGGTGATCTCTATAATATACACAGCCATCGGGGGCGTGGCGAAATTGGTAGACGCACTGGATTTAGGTTCCAGCGCCGCAAGGTGTAAGAGTTCGAGTCTCTTCGCCCCCACCACTTAATCATCAGTTGATGACGTTTAAGTAACAGAGGATTGGTGTAATGGTAGCATGACGGTCTCCAAAACCGTTCGTCAAGGTTCGAGTCCTTGATCCTCTGCCAAATTTATTCACTTTAAAGTGAAACCCGGTATGGGGGCGTGGCGAAATTGGTAGACGCACTGGATTTAGGTTCCAGCGCCGCAAGGTGTAAGAGTTCGAGTCTCTTCGCCCCCACCATTTAATATACTGGGAAAGATGAAGCAAGGTTAAAACCTTGTTTTTTTTCGCCTGGAGAAAAGTGAATGTTTAAAGTTCACTAAGAAAATTGTGCATATTAAATTTTCTAAATATGAAAATGGGTGTAGAGGATGCTCAATCACTTTCAAAGGATGCTGGATTTGAGAATCGCTGTATTTTAGGCTAGCCTGAATGAGTTAAATGTGGGAAATAAAAAAGCCCCGTAGGGCTTAAATACATAGGAATAGCAACTCGATGAACTGTGAAAATCGTGTACGACTTACAGGAATGCTTATTTCATTACGCTTTTAAATGATCTTCAAATTCTTCGCCTAATTGCATTGCTAAAGAATTTCCTGCCAAATCACAGGTAACTAAGCCATATTCTTTTTTGAAACTAAAGGTAAAACCACGATCATCAGCGAGGCTTTTAACTGAATAACCTAATTTTTCTAACCAAATACGAAATGCGATTAAATTTTTTGCTTTCACAACCTTTTTCACGAGAGAACTCCTGTAAACATATAAATATTTAATAGGGATAGGCAAAATTTTTTAAAGGGCAAAAACCTATTTTTTTATTTATAAGCATTTTTTTGCCTAATTTCTATGCTGTTGTGTAATTGATTTGGCGAATCTAATTATGGGGGAGTGGCTGAGTACAAGAGTTAGTGAATTGGTATTTTAAAATTAATGGTTTGATTTATATAGTATTATTATTTTTCTAAATAGGAAAATATTTTCGTATTAAGGTATCAAGTATCAATATGTAAGAAATATTTTGTTATGAGAAATTATTTTGCAGTAGGTGTAAAAAAGCTCACAGAAGTGAGCTTTTTTTGATGATGGGAAATATTAGAGACCCGCAGAAGACTTAAGTGCTTCAACTTTGTCTGTTTTTTCCCAAGTAAATGCAGTATCTGAACCTTCGCGACCAAAGTGACCATATGCAGCAGTTTGCTTGTACATTGGTTGAATAAGGTCAAGCATGCGTGTAATGCCGTATGGGCGTAGATCAAAGTGTTCACGAACCAATTGAATAATCAATTCATCAGGCACTTTGCCCGTGTTAAATGTATTAATAGAAATAGAAGTCGGCTCGGCAACACCAATTGCGTAAGACACTTGAATTTCACATTTATCAGCTAAGCCAGCAGCAACAATGTTTTTCGCAACATAACGACCAGCATATGCAGCAGAGCGGTCAACTTTAGATGGGTCTTTACCAGAGAAAGCACCACCACCGTGACGTGCCATACCACCGTAAGTATCTACAATGATTTTACGACCTGTTAAACCACAGTCACCTACTGGACCACCAATCACAAACATCCCTGTTGGGTTGATGTGGAATTGAGTGCCTGCATGGAACATTTCCGCAGGAATAATTTTTTTCACGATTTCTTCAATCACAGCTTCTTTTAAGTTCGCTTGTGAAATTTCAGGATCGTGTTGTGTAGACAGTACAACTGCGTCTAAACGTACAGGCTTGCCATTTTCATAAGCAAAAGTCACTTGGCTTTTTGCATCTGGGCGTAACCATGGAAGTGAGCCATTGCGACGTAATTCAGCTTGTTTTTCCATTAAGCGGTGTGCATATGAAATTGGAGCAGGCATAAGCACATCAGTTTCACGGCTTGCATAACCAAATATTAAACCTTGGTCACCTGCACCTTGGTCTTCAGGTTTTTGACGGTCAACACCCTGAGCAATTTCAGGAGACTGTTTACCAATCATGTTGATGACCGCACAAGTCGAACCATCAAAACCTAAATCTGAATGGTGGTAGCCAATACCGTTTACAGTTTGACGAACAACAGCTTCGACATCAATGTTTGCAGTTGTTGTGATTTCGCCAGCAAGTACGACAGCACCCGTTTTTACAAGCGTTTCACAAGCAACCCGCGCATATGGGTCTTCTTTTAAGATTGCATCCAAGATAGCATCACTGATTTGATCAGCCATTTTATCTGGATGGCCTTCGCTTACAGATTCCGAAGTAAATACAGCGTACTCGCGCATAAGTCCTATCACAGTTAATTTTAAAGACGCAATATGTTACATCGAGTTAGACTTTAGGACTAGCTCAACTTGTATAAAAAAGGATGAATTTATTTCAATTCAATGACTTTTTATCTGATATAAGCATCTATAAAACTGATAAAGCAGCAATTAATTGTTTTGGCTTTAAATATTTTGTGTATATAAATTAAACAATTTAATACACAATTATACTTAAGTAGAAAAAATTGATGAAATTTAAAGGGGATGAAAATCATTCTTCTGACTGTTGGTTAAGCATGTTCATACTTAAAGAGTGATGATAAAGATCATAAAGCAGAACTAAACACAGAAAAATAACGACGGTTTAAAAGAAGTCACAAGTCCGTAAATTATCGATGACAGGGATTGGGGTATAGTGAGCGTATTTTATTCGTATTTTTGAAGGGGGAATTGGAATTGAGACAAGCCATTTAAATTGATATGTATAGGAGGGCGTGAAGCGTTCATCCGAATGGTCTAAATAAGTGTTGTTATCCATCATAAAAGCTATTTCATTAGAGGAATGGCGCTTTTGTGTTAAATAAACCGATTCTAAATCAGTGAAGTAAGCTTTATGTTTTTCATCTTCAGTATTTTTAGCACCATAACTTTCCGCAGCAAAACCATTAGGAATCAAAATTATTGGCATAAGGAGTACCTAACTTGATAGTCACTTTGTTCTTAAGTGCATCAAAAAATTAACTCCTCAGAAATCTAATTTTATTGAGAAATACTTATGTCTGCCTTACATGGATATTTAGTGCAGTTTCAATGATGTTAGGTTTTTTTATGTGAAGAGCTTTGTTAGAGCTAGGTTAACTTTGCTTGGATCTTGCATTCATCTGAAATAAACGTGAATTTTGTGTCAGAAGAAGCTATTTCTAATTCTAAACTGTATTTCAAAGCTTTAATCTGATTTTACAGGCATGATAATAGGCAATATGGTGTTGCGTGTAACTCTAGATCAAAATAATAATTTTTTTTGTTTGCTCGTATAAATAAAATTCTTAATATTTCCATTCATTCAAGTCCACATAAGTAGCAATTAATAGGGAAAAATTGTGTATAAGGCTTTACCCATCTCGCTTTTTTTAAGACAATAGTGCCTAGTTTTGAATGTGATATTCATCTTCTTTAAATTGTTTTAATTGGACTCTGATCTATGACAACCCCTTTGAACGAACGTCGTATTGCAAATGCAATTCGTGTATTGGCTATGGATGCTGTGCAAAAAGCCAACTCAGGACATCCAGGTGCACCAATGGGGATGGCAGATATTGCAGACGTCGTTTGGCGCGAATTTTTAAATCATAATCCAACAAACCCACAATGGGCGAACCGCGACCGTTTTGTATTGTCGAATGGTCATGGTTCAATGCTTCAATATGCATTGTTACATTTAACAGGTTATGAGCTTTCAATCGAAGATTTGAAAGCTTTCCGTCAGCTTCACTCTAAGACACCGGGTCATCCAGAATTGGGTTATGCGCCTGGTATTGAAACTACAACTGGGCCGTTGGGTCAGGGTATTGCCAATGCTGTAGGTTTTGCGTTGGCTGAAAAAACTTTGGCAGCGCAGTTCAACAAAGAAGACTTGGCAGTTGTTGATCATTTCACTTATTGTTTCTTGGGTGATGGCTGTTTAATGGAAGGTGTTTCGCATGAAGCATGTTCACTAGCAGGTACTTTAGGTCTAGGTAAATTAATTGCTTACTACGACGACAATGGTATTTCAATTGACGGTGAAGTCGAAGGTTGGTTCTCTGACGATACAGAGCAACGTTTCAAATCTTACGGCTGGCAAGTACTTCGTGTAGACGGTCATGATAACGATGCGATTCGCGCAGCAACTTTAGAAGCGAAAGCGGAAACTAAAAAACCTACCATCATTATTTGTAAAACAATTATTGGTTTAGGTTCTCCAAACAAACAAGGTAAAGAAGACTGTCACGGTGCACCTTTAGGCAATGATGAAATTGCATTAACACGTGAAGCTTTAGGCTGGACAGAAGGTCCATTTGAAATTCCTGCTGACGTTTATGCAGCATGGGATGCAAAAGCAAAAGGTGCTGAATCTGAAGCAGCTTGGAATGCTGTATTTGCTCAATATCAAGCGAAGTATCCTACAGAAGCGGCTGAATTGTTACGTCGTATCGAAGGTGACTTGCCTGTTGAATTTATTGCTCAAGCAGATGCGTTCATTGCAGAAACTAATGCTAAAGCGGAAACAATTGCGACTCGTAAAGCAAGCCAAAATACTTTACAAGCGTTTGGTCCATTATTGCCTGAATTATTAGGTGGTTCTGCGGACTTAGCTGGTTCTAATTTAACACTTTGGAAAGGTTGCCAAGGTGTTCAAGATAACCCTGCCGGTAACTATGTACACTATGGCGTACGTGAATTTGGTATGACTGCAATAGCGAATGGTGTTGCATTGCATGGTGGTTTCATTCCTTACGTTGCTACATTCTTAATGTTTATGGAATATGCGCGTAATGCAGTTCGTATGTCTGCATTAATGAAACAACGTGTAATTCATGTATATACGCATGACTCTATTGGTTTGGGTGAAGATGGTCCTACACATCAACCAGTTGAACAAATTGCATCTTTACGTGGTACACCTAACTTAAATACATGGCGTCCATGTGACACTGTTGAAGCAGCTGTGTCTTGGAAATCTGCGCTTGTACGTAAAGAAGGTCCTTCTGCGTTAATCTTCTCTCGTCAAAACTTACCATTCCAAACTCGTACTCAAGCACAAATTGAGAACGTAGCAAAAGGTGGTTATGTTCTTGCTGAAGAAAAAGGCGAATTAAAAGCAATTATTATTGCAACCGGTTCTGAAGTGTCATTAGCGATGGAAGCATATGCACAATTAGAAGGTGTGCGTGTCGTTTCTATGCCATGTGCTGAAGAGTTCATGAAGCAAGATGCTGCTTACCGTGAAGCTGTATTGCCAGCTCATATTCGTGCGCGTGTTGCAGTTGAAGCTGCGCATGTCGACTACTGGTGGAAGTTTGTTGGTCTAGATGGCAAAGTAATTGGTATGACGACTTATGGTGAATCTGCACCTGCGAAAGACTTGTTCCAGTTCTTTGGTATTACGACTGAAGCAGTTGTAAATGCAGTAAAAGAATTGACAGCTTAATCGGTCATTTCTATATAAAAACGCCTCTAATGTGAGGCGTTTTTTTATGGTTATAAAATTCATAAATCATAGTAATAAAAGATCATAACAACAAAAGCAGATAAAACTAAATTTTAAATGGATCACACAGCTAAAAGTCTTAGGGTTGTATATTCCACAGTAAATAGATCAACTGTTATTTGAACATACTAAAATGAAAGATAGGTGATTAATTTAGTGAGTAATCTGTCACAATCGTTCTAATAAAATCCATAATAATATTAATCCTTTAAACTGTTCTAAATTTGAAACATATCGTCTTATCCATAACAGTGAATTATAATTTCAAAGGTATACACTAATAATCATTCTGAAACGAGATAAAATCACATGAATTTAAAAGCATTAACTTTGGGTTTAGCAGTTGCTTCAGTTGCAACATTCTCTATGGCAAAACCTGTGGCATATCAAATTGATCCAACACACACGGCAACAGTATTTTCTTGGAGCCACTTTGGTTTTTCTACACCATCTGCAAACTTTAGTAATATTCAAGGCACAATCAATGTAGATAATGAAAAACCTGCGAATTCTTCAGTGAATGTAACTATTCCATTGTCTAGCTTAAATACCAACGTGGCTGCATTAGATGAGCATTTGAAAAAAGCTGAATTCTTTGATGCGATCAATTATCCAAACATCACATTCAAAAGTACGAAAGTAGAATCTTTAGGTAATAACCAATATAAAATTACAGGTAACTTAACTGTTAAAGATGTCACTAAACCTGTTGTGCTTGATGCTGTAATGAACAAGCAAGGTGAACATCCAATGACTAAGCTACAGTCGATTGGTTTTAATGCTACAACTTCATTTGACCGTTCTGCATTTGGTGTCGGCGCATATGTACCGAATGTGGGTGATAAAATTACAGTAAATATCACCACTGAGGCATCAGTTCCTGCGAAGAAATAATCTCCCCACGATTTCTTCGGGAAAGTAAAAGGCACTCGCATTGAGTGCCTTTTTTATGTCTGTTAATTCTTGGGGTAATAGAGGATCGATTTGATTGAGCAGTCTTACTCAATATGCTGCATAAAAAACTCAAGCACTTGTGGTGCATGTTGCTCTAAATCAGGTGCAAAACGTTGGTTATCGGCACGTAGGTTAGGAATATCAATTTTTGCATGTCGTAGTTCGCAGGTATGACCAATCAGCCATTTTTCCATTGCATCCGCAGCGACTTCAACATGAAATTGTAGTCCCAAAATATTATTACCGATTTTAAATGCTTGGTTTGGATATAGGGTAGAACTTGCCAGAAGTTCTGCAATTTGCGGTAAATCGAATGTATCGCCGTGCCAATGTAAAACTGGCGTATCAGCTAGGCTGGTGAGAGGATTCTGTGCGACAGGCTTGATTTCTAAACGACTCCATCCAATTTCTTTTTGTGATCCCGCATAGACTTTGGCACCTAACGCATGGGCAATCAATTGAGCACCTAGACAAATGCCGAGTGTCGGTAAATTGCGTGTTAGTCGCTGCTTGAGTAGCTCAATTTCTTGTGTAAGAAAAGGATAATCTTCGGTTTCATAGACCCCAATTGGCCCGCCTAAAATTACTGTCAGCCCTTTATGCTCTAGGGCTTTACGCAGGTCATCAACACCTGCCTCTACATATCGAACGCGAAAGCCAAGTTGATAAAAAGTATCCTCTAAAGCACCTAGGTCTTCAAAAGCAAGATGTTGAATGGCATAAATGGTCTCAGGAAAATCGGGATCTGTTGTTTTCATACGCTTTAAATTGTGATGAATAAACGAAATGGTTTTGAATATATACCAAAATAATAAAGCTAAGTAAGTAATAAAGTTTAAACATTAAGGCTTGCTTTTAAAAAAGCTTTGCTAGATTCGATCACTTGTTTTTGTATATTTTCATCTGCCATACCACGCGCAAGACTAATCGCACCCACCAGTTGGCAAAGTACAGCCCATGCTTTGTCTTCACTACCTAAATGTTGAGTAAATAGGGCATGCCCGCGCAGTAATTCTTGTTGATAAATCTGTTTGATGTCGATATCCGAGCGGGCTACTTCACTGGCAAGCGCAGGTAAAATACAACCATGATCTGCATGCTGCACATGAGAGATATTGAGGTAACGGTTTAACTCAAAATCTAGCCATTCATGCGGACTATTGTGAGGATTATTTTCCCATCTGGAAAAACTTTGCTGTAGTTCTGACTCTAATAAAGCTTTTAATAACGTATGTTTGGAAGCAAAGTGTGAATAGAAAGCTCCACTGGTTACACCAGCAGCTTTCATGAAGCCATCCACGCCTGTTGCAGCAAAGCCTTGCTGTTTAGCCAGTTGACCACTGATATACAGTAATTCTTTGCGTTTTTCTTGTTTGTAGCCTGGTTTATATCGCATGTGAATGACTCATAAACGAGATTTGACGATAAATAAATTATAACATAGTATTCGTTATGGTAACGATCGTTATTCAATAGAATGCAAAAAATGAATGAGAAAAATGAGCCAGGAATTGGACAAAAGGGTGTTGCCCTAGTTATTGGTGCAGGTGATGCAACAGGGGGGGAGATTGCAAAACGCTTTGCGCGTGGCGGATATATAGCATGTATGACACGCCGTAATGCTAATAAGTTACAGCCTTTAATTGATGAAATTGAAACCATGGGAGGTACGGCTTACGGTTTTGCTTCCGATGCACGTAAAGAAGAACAAGTGATTGAATTAATTGAACAGATAGAAAGTTCAATAGGTCCGATTGAAGTGATGGTCTTTAATATTGGGGCGAATGTACCGTGCAGTATTTTAGAAGAAACCGCGCGTAAATATTTCAAAATTTGGGAAATGGCATGCTTTAGTGCTTTTTTAGTTGGACGAGAGGTTGCTAAGCGTATGGTGCAGCGTGAACAAGGCAGCATTATTTTTACAGGGGCAACGGCTGGTGTTCGAGGTGCTGCAAATTTTGCCGCCTTTGCAGGTGCTAAACATGCATTACGGGCTTTGGCACAAAGTATGGCACGTGAATTAGGACCAAAGAACATTCATGTTGCACATGTTGTAGTCGATGGAGCAATTGATACAGATTTTATTGAAACCACCTTTCCTGAACTTTATGCACTTAAGTCGCAAGATGGCATATTAAACCCCGCGCATATTGCAGAAAATTATTGGCATTTGGCACATCAACCTCGTGATGCATGGACACATGAATTAGACTTAAGACCTTGGATTGAACGTTGGTAATGCAAATATTTCAAAATGTTAAATAGGGAGATTTAAAAATGCAAACAATAGAATTTTATTTTGATTTAGGCAGTCCATATAGTTATATAGGTTTTCATCGTATCCAAAAAATAGCTGCAGACAGACATGCCAACATTCTTTGGAAACCGATGCTTTTGGGCGGGGTATTCAAGGCAACGGGTAACAGCAGCCCCATGATTGTTCCCGCAAAGGCACAATATGCCATGAAAGATTTAAAGCGCTGGTCGAAGCTCTGGCAGATTCCCATGCAAATGAATCCTTATTTCCCAATTAATACTTTACAATTAATGCGCTTAGTCACTGCTGTACAGATTTATCAACCTGAGCAATTTTTGCGTGTACTTACAGGTGTATTTCATGCCATGTTTGGTGAGCCACGTAATCTGAATGATCTACAAGAGTTTAAAAAAATGCTTATAGATTTGGACTTGGATGTACAACAGGTACAAGATTGGTTGGAAGATGAGCAAGTCAAACAACAGTTAAAATCGGTTACTGAAGAAGCTGTACAACGCGGGGTGTTTGGGGCGCCGACGTGGTTTAGTCAGAATGAAATGTACTGGGGTATTGATCATCTGCACTTTTTAGAACATGCATTAACTTCCGCTTAAATTATATTAATAGTTTCAGAGCAAATCTCTTGGATGGTTTTTCAGGAGATTTTTTCATTCGCTTTCTTCAATATTTAACTTTTAAAAGACATTCATTCCTTTCAAATAGATGAATTTTAGTTTGCAATTTTATATTCATTTTTATAAATTAGGTAGATCGGTATACCTATTAGGGTTGTTAGCATGAGTAATAAGTCGGCAAAGGAAAAAATTTTAGATGCAGCAGCCACCTTGTTTTATAACGATGGTATTGCCAATACAGGGATTAATGCGATAACTGATCGGGCGGGTGTAGCTAAAATGTCGCTCTACAATAATTTCCCGACCAAATCTGATTTGATTGCTACTTATATACAAGCTCGTCATCAAGAATGGCTAGACCTGTATGCCAAGCGATTAGTCGATTGTAATTCTGCTTATGAAAAAATTTTGGCTGTATTCGATGCCTATCAAGATCATGCGGAATGTGCATACGAAAAGGGATTTAGAGGTTGCGGTTTATTGAATGCAGCGGCGGAGTTTCCTGCTGCTAGTCCAGAGCGGCTCACGGTGAAGCAACATAAAGATGAAGTTGAGCAGATTTTAGTAGAGCATTTAAATGCAATCTTTCAGGATCAAAATAAAGCTCAAGAATTAGCATTATTCATTTCTTTTGTTTTAGAGGGTTCGATTGCCCGTGCAGGTTTGGAAGGCAATGGAACGAAGGTACATGCTGCGAAGCAAATGATAGAGCGCCTTTTACAACAGGAGTTGAATGTGTGAGCCAGAAGTTTGATTTAAGTCCACATTATGGTTTTATCGCGGTACTGGTTGCCTCAGTATTATGGGGAACTACAGGTACAGCTGCATCATTTGCTCCTCATTTAAGTCCCTTGGCAATTGGAGCTTTGGCTATGGGTGGTGGTGGGCTTCTACAGGCATTATTAGCTAGAAAGAAAATTGCAAAACATCTTCAAGACATTCCTAAAAATAAAGGCATATTATTGTTAGGTGCTCTTTCTGTGGCAATTTACCCGCTAGCCTTCTATAGTTCTATGCATTTGGCAGGCATTACCATTGGGACTGTGGTGTCTATAGGTACAGCGCCTTTATTTACAGCCTTGCTAGAGCGTATTTTTGATCAAAAGCAATTATCTAAACGATGGTTCTTAAGTTGTTTTCTGGGCATATTTGGAGTGTTGTTACTCTCACTCGGCGAGTCACATGCTACGACTCAGTTACAACATTCAACCGATCAGAAAATTGTAGGGGTTATTCTAGGTTTAGTCGCTGGACTGACTTATTCGCTGTATTCATGGGCTGCCAAAAAACTTATTGATCGCGGTGTAGAAGCGAAAGCATCAATTGGTTTAATTTTTGGATTCGGTGCAGCATTATTACTTCCTACAGCCTTTTACACCGGGGCAAATCTGTTTGATCAAGCCATTCATGTGTATGTTGTTGGTTATATGATGCTGATTCCAATGTTTTTGGGCTATTTATTATTTGGTTATGGACTCAAAACTGTGCCTGCAAGTCGTGCAGTGACTTTGACCTTGTTTGAACCATTTATGGCTGCTGTATTTGCAATGCTGATTGTCGGAGAGAAATTAGATGGATTTGGTTGGTTAGGAATGGGACTAATTTTTGTTTGTTTGATGATTTTATTTAAAGAAGAACCTGCAACTGAACCAAATCATACGATTGTTTCCACTTAATGTAAGTAAACAGTAAATAACAGATTCAAAAATGAAAACAGCGAACCTAGGTTCGCTGTTTTCATTTTCGTGCAAAGGAAACAGGTTTCAATAGAGGAGATTAGAAGAAACCTGCTGGTTTGGTCGAGTAGCTCACTAACAAGTTTTTAGTTTGTTGGTAATGATCAAGCATCATTCTGTGGTTCTCACGACCAATACCTGATTTCTTGTAGCCACCGAACGCCGCGTGCGCAGGGTAGATGTGGTAACAGTTGGTCCATACACGACCTGCTTCAATCGCGCGACCAGCACGATAAGAAGTGTGTGCTGAACGTGACCATACACCTGCACCTAAGCCATAAATGGTGTCATTGGCAATTTTGATGGCTTCATCAAAGTCTTTGAAGGTAGTTACAGACAAGACAGGTCCAAAAATTTCTTCTTGGAAAATCTTCATGCTGTTATTACCTTTGAAGATGGTTGGTTCAATGTAGAAACCACTACCGACTTCGTTACGTGCACCACCGCCAGTAAGTACTTCTGCACCTTCGCCACGACCTGTTGCAATACAGCCCAAGATTTTTTCTTGCTGCTCTTGAGAAGCTTGCGCACCAATCATGGTGTCTGTGTCTAATGGATGTCCTGTTTTAATACGTTTTACACGTTCAATAGCTTTTTCAAGGAATTTGTCTGCAATGCTTTCTTGAACGAGAGCGCGTGAAGGACATGTACATACTTCACCTTGGTTTAAAGCGAACATTGCAAAACCTTCAAGGGCTTTGTCTAGGTAGTCATCTTCACGATCCATGATATCTTCAAAGAAAATGTTTGGAGATTTACCACCAAGTTCCAGCGTTACAGGAATAATGTTTTCAGTCGCATATTGCATAATTAACTGACCTACTTGCGTAGAACCAGTAAATGCGATTTTTGCAATACGTGGGCTAGTTGCAAGTGGACGGCCCACTTCAGCACCAAAGCCATTGACGATGTTCAAGACTCCTTCTGGTAATATGTCTTGAATTAATTCAGCAACCAATAAAATACCGACTGGGGTTTGTTCGGCAGGCTTAAGAACAATACAGTTGCCAGCTGCCAGTGCTGGAGCAAGTTTCCATGCTGCCATAAGAATTGGGAAGTTCCATGGGATAATTTGACCCACTACACCCAATGGTTCATGGAAATGGTAAGCAATTGTATCTTCATCAATCTCAGAAATTCCGCCTTCTTGTGCACGAATACAACCTGCAAAATAACGGAAGTGATCAATCGCTAGAGGAATGTCTGCCGCAAGTGTTTCGCGGACAGGTTTACCATTGTCCCAAGTTTCTGCAACCGCCAGTAATTCAAGATTTTGTTCTAAACGATCTGCAATTTTAAGTAACAGATTTGAACGCGTTGTAGGAGAGGATTTGTTCCATTGAGCCTTAGCTTTGTGCGCTGCATCAAGCGCAAGTTCGATATCTTCAACCGTTGAGCGAGGAATTTTTGTGAATACTTTGCCATCGACAGGCGAGATGTTTTCGAAGTATTCTCCTTTAATAGGTGCAACCCATTGGCCACCAATAAAGTTTTCGTATTGTGCTTTAAATTGAACCTTAGAACCAGGTTGATTAGGATCGACGTAACGCATATATAATTTCCTTTGCTTGTTGTTTATCTCAGCTTCTACAGCTTTGGTATAAGGTACAACAGTACATTATTTGTTTAGCATAACTAGCATAAGGTTGGAGAAAGGTTGGAAAGTAGAAGGTTTACAACAGGACGACAAATGCTTACAAAAACAGTTAAGTACAGGACGTCGAATCATTAGTTGTTGAGAGAAAGCAATGATGAATAAGCAAGCATTATTAGAAAAAAGACAAAGGATTGATCAGTTTCGCCAAAGCAGTAGCCTTTCGCCATTACATGCAGAACAATTAGGGCAAAGTATTGCAAGTTCATGGCAGCGTTCTGCTTCGGCAGCGATTCCTAAAGACCGTATGGCAGCGCCAATTAATCATCAGCATCGTCGTGGTTTAAACGGTGCATTAGAGCATGCCTTACAACTTTGCACGGAAGATCTCAAACATATTGCACAGCAATCTTCCATGGTGATTGCTGTGGGCGATATCGGTAGTACCATTGTGTGGTCGGCATCGAGCCATCAAATGCAGAGAGCTGCTGAAAGTGTACACTTTGTTGAAGGTGGGCAGTGGCGAGAAGAGTTGGTCGGTACTAATGCATTAGCATTATCGTTAAAAACCCAGCAATCGAGTTGTGTGTTTTCTAATGAGCACTACATGACTTCTATACAGGACTGGGTGTGTTATGCGGCACCTATTATTGATCCTTATTCAAAGCAACTCTTGGGGGTCATCGACTTATCGACCACATGGAAAAACCACAATAGCTTGGGACTTTTGGCTGCTGAGCGCTGTTCTTCGATTATTCAATCCGCTTTATTGGAATATCAAAAGCAACAGTTATTTATTCGTGCATTTGCTGTGCCACAAATTTTGTTTAATGGTAAAGCCTTGGTACTGACGCCGCGTCAAATTGAGATTCTGGCGATTTTGGCTTTGTGTCCTCAAGGGCTAACTTTGGATACCTTACATCAAGCGCTATATGGAGAACGTAAGGTCAGTGTGGGAACGTTAAAAGCGGAAATGTCACAACTTCGTGATATTTTGGGAGGCATGTTAGGCTCAAGACCTTACCGTTTGTTGGTCAATGTCGATGCGGATTTTTTACAGGCTGAGCAAGCTTTAGACGCTGGATATTTGGAAACCGCTTTAAGGTTGTATACAGGCGTGTTCTTGGCGAAAACCGAAAGTCCATTTTTATGTGCTTGGCGGGATTGTTTGGAGTCACGTTTAAGTGATGCCATTTTTAAAGCCAACGAAACTGATGTATTACTAAAACACGTGGCGCATTTTCCAGAAGCAATAGATGCGGTAGAGCGTTTGATTGAACTGATGCCTAAGACACATCCTGTTCATCAAACGCTATTGAAATTTAAGGATAGAGAGGACTTTTAATTCAGATTCCTTTCTCCTTTATCCAAGCAAATAAGTTCTGATAAACCTGCTCACGAACTTTAGGTGCGGATAAAACCAAATCGTGCAAACCATTTTCAATGGTTTGAATACTGATATCTCCGATCATTTTCTCGGCGTATTTTTGAATGTCATTAACGTTTAAAATCACGTCACTGGTCTGAGCTTCAATCCCCCATTTTTTCGGGTTGGTGGTTTGATGTGAATGCATGACTAGGGTGGGAATAGTGAGTGTTACACCTGCGTGAATCTCTTTTTGAGCTTCATGGATGGCTCGAACAAAGCTGAGTTTTACCATTTTATAGCTTGGTTGTTTCCACTCCAGATTAAAATTCCATTCACCGTGATAGTGACAATGTAGGCTAGGGACGTACCATTTATTCAAACCGCTTGGAATAGTGAGATTCGGAAGCAATCGACCTAGTTTGCTAAGTTGAGGCAGCGCCTTATTTTTCTCAAACTCGCTCATATTGAAATCATAAAAAGGACTGTTTGCCCATAAACCCTTAATCAATGAATGCTGCGGGTGATGGGCTGCAAATAAGGTACAAATGAGGCCTCCCGTTGAATGCCCGCTTAACAACACAGCATCATGACCTTCAGCTTGAATAATTTCTAACGCTTTATTAATTTCTGCATCGTATTCACTTAAATCACGAACATTATAGAGTTGTTGATGCCCTAAACGGGAACGTCCATATTTGCGTAAATCCAGTGCGTAGAAATCAAAACCCTGCTGATTGAATTGATCTGCCATTTCAGTTTGAAAAAAATAATCAATAAAACCATGAATGTACAGAATTGCTTTGGTGGTGGCTTGAGTATTTTTTTTGCGGACTAAAGTCGCAACGACTTTGCCTTCATAATCATCGGGGAATTCAAGCACAAACTGTTGATAATCTGGTCCCAGAACATCGGCTTGATAGGTGGTAGGAATTTTGAGCGATGTCATTTTTATACTCATCAAGATTTATTATGGTTTAATCCTTGATGATGTTGGAACATTTGTCAAATTGAATTGATTGTAAAATAAAAAAATGCAACCCAGTGCCTTCTTCTGTAAAGAATCTAGACTGCAGCCAATGGTTAGTCAACATTGGCTACATTCCATGCCCGATTCAAACAGAACTGGGTTGCCAAAAGCAAAAAGTAAGAGATTGGAGAGACTTACACCGCTGCTTTAAAATCTACAACTTCAGCGCCACTTTTTAATGCCGCTTTGAAAATATCAACCACTTGAGCATGAGTAGCTTTACGTGGGTTAGTCAACATACAAGCATCTTTTTGAGCATTTTCAGACATAATGCCTAAATCTTGCTCTTTCACACCGAGTTCAGATAGGCTTGATGGAATACCGATAGAAGATGACAACTCACGGATTGCATCAATCGCAGCATAGGCAGCTTCAGTCACGGTAAATCCAGTGGTGTTAACACCCATTAACTCGGCAATACGTGCATAACGGTCAGGGCAGGCAATTAAGTTGAATTCGCATACATGTGGTAGTAATACCGCATTACATACACCATGTGGTAGGTTATAGAAGCCGCCTAATTGGTGTGCCATGGCATGAACATAACCTAAAGAGGCATTGTTGAATGCCATACCTGCAAGATACTGTGCATAGCTCATTGCATCACGTGCTTCAAGGTTTTCACCGTTGGCAACCGCTGGGCGCAACCATTCACTGATCATTGAAATCGCTTTTTCAGCACATGCATCGGTAATTGGATTTGCAGCAGTAGAAACATAGGCTTCTACAGCATGAGTCAATGCATCCATACCTGTAGCAGCAGTTAAGCTAGCTGGTTTTGCAATCATGAGTTTAGGGTCATCAATTGCAATCAGTGGAGTGCAGCGCCAATCGACAATTGCCATTTTTACATGCGTGTCTGTGTTGGTAATAATACAGAAGCGCGTCATTTCAGATGCTGTACCAGCAGTTGTATTTACTGCAATCAGAGGAGTCATTGGGACAGAGCTTTTATCAATGCCTTCATAATCACGAATATGACCGCCACCTGCTGTTACCAGACCAATGCCTTTTGCACAGTCATGTGATGAACCACCACCTAGTGAGACAATAAAGTCACAGGCATGGTCATTGTAAGCTTGTACACCGTTATGTACGTTAATATCTGTTGGGTTTGGTTCTGCACCTGGGAAGATGTGACTGTCGACACCCGCATCTTTTAGATAGCTTGCAATCGTGTCTGCTACACCAAACTTAAATAAGCCAGCATCGGTAACAATCAGTGCTTTTTTAGCACCTAAATTTTGTGCTTTGGTCCCAATCTCTTTAGCACAGCCTGGACCAAAGAGTGAAACACATGGAATGTAAAAACCGTTTGTTTGATCTGCAATATTTTTAAAAGCCATGGTGCGATTCCTTCTACCATTGTTATGTTTTAAGCGGTGACCCTCACCGTGGTTTGAGTATTAAATGAAGACACATTTAAGCCTACCTACCAAACACCTACCATCATATTTAGATTGGAAAATTGTCGTGGAGAGGTAGGATGCTGTTGAAAATTAATACTGTAATATTTTTATCTAATATTTTGAAAAATAAAAAAATATGTGAATTTTTTTCTTTAGGTGCTTTTTTAAAAAATTTGATTACAATAAAGAGAGGCATTATACAAAAGTAGAATGAGGGGCGTGTATGGAACAAGAGCGTTTAATACCGCAACAACGTCAAATTGCTCAGTTGATTCTGAGTTTTTCTCCAGATTTGATGACCATGCAGCATCAACAATGGCAAATCTTGGGGGATATTAATGCGCAAAATATGTTTCGGATAGATCAAGAGAAACATACCATCTATATAATGAATGAAATGTTTCATCTTTCTTTTGAATTAGTCCAAAATCAACAGACTCCTTTTATTCAATATAACTTCCATTATCAAGATCAACATGCAGAATTACTTGAAGATTTCTTTTTGAATGATGTCGGTTTTTTGACTGATCAATTGAATGAACAACACTCCTTATTTCTTAAAAATAAAGCTCAGCAACTACGTGAACTTATTGCGAAACAAATTTATCAGTGGGTGAATGGACCTACGCGTGTTATTACATGTTTAAATCACATCAGCTTGGCGCAAGCTGAGTTGTTAGATCGGCGTTTAATGGTACTTGGAATGGCAAAATACGCTTGTTTTGCCCACTCTAAACAAATGGGAACTGATTTGGATCCAGCATTACAACAACATTTTAGCCAGCTTTGTGCTTTACATATTGTGAATGGAGATGATTTTTTACCCTTGCAGGGCTTAATGGATTGTTATGATGAGCTTTGTCACAGTGCAGCGCAGTTTTTACCTTCAGCACTGTATCGGATAGCGACTTTAACTTTTGAACAAAAATTTAATTTAGATGAGTTGCTTGATCATCAAATGGATTTTGCATTACTGCAACCTTATGCATTACAGCAAAGTCATGTCTTATCCTTTGTACGTTTGATGAATCGTGAGTTGTGGCATAAAGATGATTTATTAGCTAAACAGAATTTTTTGCAGCCAAATGCGCAGATCTGGCAAAAAAAAGTGGCGCGTTTACCTATATTTGACTATTCGAGAACAGTCAATTGGTTGTTTAAGCAAGATGCAATGGTACTTGACTGGTTAAGTGCACACATCCAACACAGTCATGTACGCGTCGCCGTTACTGCTTTAAGTTTTGTCGATACCAGTCAAATTCACCCTTGTATCATTTTATTGACATTGCAATATTTTCAACATACCTGTGCGCGGATGTTTATTCAAAGTTGCGATATTCATGCGACCACAGAACAATGGTTTGAACACCAGAACAATCAAAGCGTGGTGCTGAAAGGACAACAGCAAACGGTAGAGGATCAGCGTATCGCCATCAGTCCATCTATTTTATATTTGGATGAATGGATGAATTTACTGCGTAATGTTGCCAATAAAAATGAAACCATAGTGAAGCAAGTCTACAAGAAAATTAGCCGTGTCATGCAGGCATATATGTTGCATTTACATCATATTGTGCAAGATTTACCTCATGAGTTATTAAATTATGTACATCCAAGTACACACCAAAATCGGGGGTTTTATCGTACCTTACGTCGGCATCATGTCCCTGTGAATGAGTTTAGGGCTTTATTTTATTTAAGATATCAGAATTTAAGAGTGTCTGTATTTGATGCTTATGTTCGAGATTATTTGATCTATTGTTTTAATGAAAACCGTGAAATTGCCAAAAACAGTACATGGCTAGGTTTGTTTCACCATGCCGTAGAATGGCATCGGCAGTTACATAAAGATGAAATTTTAGCGCGGTTAAAACAAAATTTTGCAGTGAATACTTGGAATGCTGTATCGCCTCAAACTATTTTGCAATATTCAGGTTGGAGTTTTGAGGAACTACATCATATTGAAAGAATAATTGAAGAGTCGAATGTATTTCATCATTGCTTGGCGATGAGTTATGCGGAACGGATTATGCAGGGAGAATATGTTGCTTTTCATATGTCCTCACCGCATTACGCACAGTCTTTAACACTAGGTTGTCATATTCAGGCAGGTAAATTATTGTTTGATCAATTGGAGTATCCAAATAATCAAAAAGCGGAGCAATTATTGGTGACGATTGCAGAACAATTCATTCAATGGTTTAACGAACATTTTTCACCAGCACTGAAATAAACTTCATAAAAGTTAAACAATCAACAAAAACTATTTTGCTTCATTTAAAAATTGATAGATAAGCTTTTGTAATTTATGAGATTGATCTAAGAAAAAATAACTGTGTTTCTTCTCAGACTTAACTTTTAACGTAAAACTCGTTAGGCTATAGCCGTTATTTATTGGTTATCGGTCATATGAAACAAGAAACTGCACTTAAGCTCCTTAAAGCTGGCGAAAATGTCTTCCTTACAGGTTCGGCTGGTGCAGGAAAAACCTATACTTTAAATCAGTACATCAATTATTTGAAAGCGCGTAAGGTGCCTGTTGCGATTACGGCGTCTACAGGTATTGCTGCAACGCATATGAATGGTATGACGATTCATACTTGGGCGGGTATTGGTATTAAAGATAGCCTAAGTGATGATGATCTGAAGCGCATGAAAGAGCGCAAATACCTGAAAGAGCATTTAGAGAATGCACAGGTATTAATTATTGATGAAATTTCGATGTTGCATGCAAAACAACTGAATTTAGTCAATCAAGTTTTAAAATACTTCAAAGAAAGTGATGATGCTTTTGGTGGTATTCAGGTGATTGTTGCGGGTGACTTTTTTCAGTTGCCACCCGTTGGTAAAAAAGAAGAGCTGAATCGGGATAAGTTTTGTTTTATGTCCGAAGCGTGGGTAGAAGCCAAGTTTCGTGTTTGCTACCTGACCGAGCAACATCGTCAAGGTAATGATTATCTGAATGATATTTTGAATGCTATCCGTAGTCAGAGCATTACTTCAGAGCATATACGTGCATTAGAACAAACTCGCTCACAAGATATCGGCGAGACTTTCACGCGTTTATACACCCATAATATGGACGTTGATTCGATTAATTATCAACATTTAAATGCGATTGAGCAGCAGGGTCATGAATTTATGGCTGTTTGTGATGGTAATGATAAATTAATTGAAACCCTGAAATCTTCTGTACGTGCGCCAGAAGCGTTAACTTTAAAAAAGAATGCCAAAGTGATGTTTGTGAAAAATAACTTTGACATGGGGTATATCAATGGCAGTTTAGGCGAAGTCATTGGTTTTGAAGAAGATGATGATCATGGTATTTTGCCAAAAGTGAAACTCACTGATGGTTCAGTCTTATTGGTTGAACCGGAAACATGGTCGGTCGATAACGAAGCGGGGAAGAGTATTGCTAGTTTGCAGCAAATTCCACTGCGTCTGGCATGGGCAATTACTATTCATAAATCACAAGGTATGACCTTGGCAGCGGCAGAAATAAACTTAAGTCATACTTTCGAGAAAGGACAAGGTTATGTCGCATTATCACGTCTAAAATCATTAGATGGTTTAAAACTGCTCGGCTTTAACATGCAAGCTTTGGAATTAGACAGTCTTGCTATTAAAGCAGACCGACGCTTTCAAGAACTCTCTGCTGAAGCTGAAACGAATTTTGCTGATACCGATTTAAGCGTACAACATAAAGCTTTTATTCGACATTGTGGTGGAACGTTAAATGAAGTTGAAATTGAGCGAAATGAAAAGAAAATTGCTCGGAGTGCGGGTAAGCAAAACTATGCTTCGGCAACTTTAGACGAAACTCGTGAACTATTTGAATCTGGTTATGAGATTGAAGATATTGCAACGGAACGTGGGCTCACTCCTGCCACCATTATTAATCATTTAGGGCGTTTACATAAAGAGCAAGGTTTGGATATTTCTGTCGCGCATCCAGGTGAAGAGGTTGTAGAGGAAGTCCGTAAAATCTATAAACGTTTACAGAAGCGTCAAAGCCCAGATCATTTCGCAGATGATGGTGCAATCAAATTACGTCCAATTGTGGAAGCAACTAATCCACGTATGGGCTATGACCAAGTACGTTTAGCGTTACTTTATATTGAATAAAACTTAAATGAGAGAAAAGAGTAGGCAAGAGGAATTCTTGCTTACTTTAAATTAAAGTTCATATACACTGATTTATAAGCGATAAGAATAACTTAGAACAGCAATGAAATTTACGGCATGGTATACGCTACGCAAGTTTGTTTATAACAATTTGCACAATGAAGATTATGAAACCCGCTTAAGTCGTGCGATTAATTATTTTCTGATAGCACTCATTATGAGTAATGCTGCTGCGGTATTACTTGAGTCAGTACATCAATATTATGTACGTTACGAAGCTTTTTTTTATTATTTTGAACTTTTTTCAATTTTTATTTTTACCATAGAATACATTTTACGTTTTTGGTCAGTTGCAGAGTCAGACAGTTTTGAATCGGCTTGGAAAAATCGTTTAAATTGGGTTAAAAGTGGCGGGGCGATTATTGATTTACTGGCTATTTTGCCTGCATATCTCAATTTCTTTGTTCATTTCGACCTAAGATTCCTCCGAATTGTCCGTTTACTGCGATTATTAAAACTGACTCGATATTTTGTTTCATTGCAAATTTTATTACGAGTCATCGAACGCGAAAAAGGT
The DNA here is from genome assembly GCF_002934965.1 of Acinetobacter sp. ACNIH2. NCBI lineage: Bacteria > Pseudomonadati > Pseudomonadota > Gammaproteobacteria > Moraxellales > Moraxellaceae > Acinetobacter > Acinetobacter sp. ACNIH2. The sequence continues at coordinate 3,724,551 of NZ_CP026412.1, read as the reverse complement.
TCATTCCAAGCCGTCATTTTTATCTTGGTGATTATGATTATTATGGCGGCAGCAGGTGTGTATTTGATTGAAAGTCGGGTACAACCTGATGTTTTTAGTTCAATCCCAGCATCGATGTGGTGGGCGGTCGTGACTTTAACTACGGTGGGGTATGGTGATGTGACTCCTGTAACGCCGCTTGGCCGTTTTTTAGGGGCACTGATTACCATTTTAGGTGTGGGCTTGGCCGCTTTACCCGCGGGTATTCTAGCCAATGGTTTGGCAAATGAGCTTGAATTGCGAAAACAAGAATTGGAACTCAGATTTCGTGAATTGATTCAAAACAGTGATATTGATTTTATTCTAGAAAAAGAAAAGATTGAGGAAATACGTAAAGAAGTGGGACTGACTCAAGAGCAGACCCAAGATATTATTCTTCAGTTGATTCGAGAGCAAAAAGAGGAATCTTTGAAACAGGAACGTGAACAATATGCTTATTGTCCACATTGTGGTAAAAAATTACCTGAATAATATTTAAAAATTGAGAGTCAAGCGATGGGTAAAGCAATGAAAGCAGAAAGCACTTTCATTGCTTATTTCACATATGCACACGTCTAGGCATTGTGTTAGATAGATTCATGACATGATGAAACGACTAGATTATTTTTCTCATGCTGAAAAGCACAAAATAAAATAATTAAACCACCGAAACTCAGTAATGTACCAACCCAAATGGGCGCGAGCCACCCCAAGTTTTGACTAATTAACCAACCGCCAAGAAAAGCACCAAAAGCATTGGCGATATTGAATGCTGAATGATTTAGAGAAGCTGCCAAACTCTGAGCATTACCTGCAACATCCATGAGGCGCGTTTGCAGCAATGGTCCTAAACCTGCAATGCTAAAACTGACTAAGAATAATGCAGCAAATGCCGTATAGAGGTTGCCTATCGTGAGTGCGCAAATAATATAAGAGCCAGCATTTGAAAGGAGTACCCAAATAATTGCCTTATTCAGATTTCTATCAGCGAAATGTCCTGCAACTAAACCACCAAGTACTAAACCTAAACCAATACTTGCAAGTGCAAAAGGGACGATTTCAATACGGGCATGTGTGTATTCAGTCAAAATTGGTGAAACGTAACTATATACCGAGAAAAGACCGCCAAAACCAATAGCACCGACAGCTAAAGTTAACCACATTTGCGTATTTTTAAGTCCGCGAAGTTCATTTTGAATGCTGGCAGTGTGGTCGAGTTGAATTTTTGGCAAGCAAAAACAAATTGCAATCACTGTTACAAATGCAATTGAAGCTGAAAATTCAAACCCAGTACGCCAACCATAATGTTGTCCCAACCATGTCGCAAAAGGCACGCCAATAACCGTTGCAACATTTAAGCCCATCATGAGTTTGGCAACAGCAGAAGCACGTTTTTGTTTGCCTGCAAATTCAGCAACAACTAAGGCTGCGATACCGAAATAAGCACCGTGAGGCAACCCTGCGATAAAACGTGATAGCAACATACTTTCATAGCTATTTGTTAAAGCAGTGATGACATTGGCGATACCATAAAAAAGCATCAACCCAATCAATAAGATTTTTCGGGGTACTTTAGCCGCTAAGATTGCGATGATTGGAGCACCAATAGTGACGCCTAAGGCGTAAGCACTAATAAAATGACCCGCAACAGGAATACTCACATTTAAATTATGTGAAATTTCTTGGATAAGACCCATCGCGACAAATTCAGTTGTGCCAATACAAAAACCACCTAAGGCAAGCGCAAGAATAACCCACAATAGGCGATAGGATGGCGTAGGATCAGTTGCCGTATTTATATCCACAGAGATCATTTTTAATAGAAACATTGGGAGGGGGAGAATGGATAATTATAGGTGAAATGAACGAATAATGTTAAGTAATTTACTCGGAATTTATTGTAATTTGAACGTAATTAAAATTATAAATGTTAGGTTTTTTATTATAAATTAATAAATATAATCATATAAATGAGATAATTTTTTTGTATATTTTTGACATAAATTAAAGGATATGTTCAGTATTTTTTTAAGAAAAAAGTATTAAAAAATCTCACTTGATGCCTGAGTATATTCAACCTGAAGATTAAGGAAAATATATGTAAATGCGATCTAATTAAGAGATGCTGAAATGAACAAGTGGTGAAATATATTAATTTATTTTGTGATAGAATGAGTTAAATTCATTTTTTGATTTTTGTTTTTAATTATATCAATCAACATTTATGTCGTTGCTCGCTCGGTTTGCGGTATTTCATCCGATTTAAACTATTACGCAGACATTTTATTTTTGATTTTTTGCGGACTGATAATAAACATGCTTGAAATTCGACATCTAAAAACATTACTCGCACTTCGTGAACATGGCTCTTTGGTTGCAGCCGCCAATGATTTGTGTTTGACGCCTTCGGCTATTTCGCATCAATTAAAAGAGTTAGATCATTGGTACGGGGTAGAGGTGGTGAATCGTCGTAGCCGTCCTGTCTCATTTTCCAATGTAGGACAACGTCTGTTAAAGCTTGCAGACGATGTTTTGCCGCAAATTCAAATTGCACAAACTGATATTACGCGAATTGTACATGGTCAAACTGGACGTATTATTTTCTCCTCAGAATGTCATAGTTGTTTTGATTGGCTCATGCCATTGTTAAATCAATATCGCCAGCAATATCCAGATGTCGATTTAGATTTTGCTTCTGGCTTCGAAGCCAATCCGCATGAGTTGTTGCAAAATGGCGAGTTTGATTTGCTTATTACCGCAGATCCAATTGCTTTAAAAGGGGTGGATTACTTTCCAATCTTTGAATACGAATCGCGCTTAGTATTATCCAATACACACCCTTTGGTACGTGCTGAAAAGATTACAGTACAGGATTTGGCTGAAGAAACTCTTATTACTTATCCAGTTGATAAACATCGCTTAGATATTATGTCTAAGCTATTCATTCCAGCGAATATTCTACCTAAACAGATCCGTACCACGGACTTAACTCAAATGTTAATTCAATTGGTGGCAAGTGGGCGTGGTATTGCGGCTTTGCCTGATTGGGTTGTGAATGAGTATGAGCAAAAAGGCTGGGTAACATCACGTCGTTTGGATTGTGTTTCTGAAAGAGGTCTGCGTAGGACATTATATGCTGGCTATCGAACTGAGGAAAAAGAGAAGAATTATTTTGAAGGCTTCTTGAAACAGTTGGATAAATTTTCACAGAAGCGTCATCAGTATTATTTGTCTTAATCTAATAGATATGTTTGCTGTGATGGTGCAATTCAAAGATTGCATCATCACATTCAATTGAATTGGGCTAAGAGTGTCCTATAAATAATGACAATACACCTGCGGCAATTAAAGGACCTACAGGTACCCCACGTAACAGAGCAACCCCTGCTACAGTTCCAATCAGTAAACCTGCAACTATATTGGGTTGATGAGTCATCAGTTTGACCCCACGTCCACCTAACCAAGCCACAAATACGCCGATTGCAATTGCAAGTAATGATTTCCAGCTTAAAAATGATTTAAGAATAGCCTCACCAGGGATTTTGCCACTGGCAATTGGGGTTAAAACACCGATGGTTAAAATAACAATACCAATATTTAAACCGTGTTGTTGTAATAGCGGGAAAAACTCACTTAATGGTGTTATTTTGAAGACAATCAGTACAGCAGCAGCAATGGTAACAGCAGAGTTGTGACTGAAAATACCACAAGCCACTAAAACCAAAAGTACTATCAGATTTAAATCTAAATTAGGCATGAGATGCAGGGAGAATGTGTGAAAATGCAACTATTGTAACGACTTTTTGTACATTGCATTCAGAAAATCAGCGGGAAATTAGAAAATTGTTTAAAATGCAGCACTTTGATGTAAGGCTTTAAATTATGTATTTGGAAAAAATGTTGCAATCTCAAGGTTTTGGTTCGCGTAAGCATTGCCAGCAATTAATTAAATCTGGAGCTGTTAGCATTGACCAAGACATTATGCAAAATCCTAAGCAAAAGCTAAATTTGGAAAACTTAGTTTTTGATGTATATGGAAAACGCTATCAATATCGAGAAAACGTTTACATTGCACTAAATAAACCTACGGGCTATGAATGCTCTCATCAGGCAACGCATCATTTTAGTGTATTCGACTTGTTTGATGATGTACTGTTAAATCGTGGATTACAATGTGTTGGGCGTTTAGATCAAGACACCACTGGCTTATTGCTGCTTACGGATGATGGTCAATTTCTTCAAGCATTAACCCATCCCAAAAAGCATGTGGGTAAAGTTTACCGTATGCAAACTGCTGATCCAATTTCCTCTGAACAGATTGAGCAGCTTAAACAGGGGGTTGAGTTACGTAATGAACAAGGTACTTTTGCAGCTACAGATGTACAGCAATTGGCAGCCTGTGAGTTGCAAATGACAATTCATCAAGGCGTTTATCATCAAGTGAAAAGAATGTTGGCTGCAGTGGGCAATAAAGTAGAACAGCTGCATCGTGTGCAAATTGGTGCGTTAGAGTGCCCTGAGCTAAAAGAAGGCGAATGGATTTATTTGACACCTGAGCAGATAGCGTTAGCACGTACCCGAGAAGCTATTTGAGGAAACAATGGTAGGTTCTAAACTCATTATCAGCAATAAAACCCATAGCTTCATATAGCCGATGAGATTCACGATTGGTTTTTTGCGTTTCGAGGCTAATGCGAAGCGCATTTTCATGTCGTGTAAACAAAATGGCAGTATCAATAAGTTGTTTGGCTGAGCCTTGACGGCGAAATTGGGGTGTTACATAAACATCGTCTAAAATATAGTAGGTTGAACAGGCAACAGAAGAGAAACCTAAATAAAGCAAAATGAAACCTGTAAATACTTCATCTTTGATATGAATAAAAATGACACTTTCTTGGTTTTCAAAGCGTTGTTTTAAAAATTGTTGGGAAAGATTTAAATTGGAAGAAGCACCATAAAATTGGCGGTATTCATCAAATAAAACTGCAAGTTGATTGAGATCATCTAATGTCGCTCTTTTTACAATCATTGATTGCTCCATGCATTTTTTATTGTCATTGCATGAAGCATACCTAAGTTTTTAAATGAAAAAATTTAAATAATGTATAAAAATGCAACAGGGTTAATTTTTATCACCTTCACCCAAGATTGCGTTAAGTTCTTCAAATAAGTCTAGATGGTCATCATCAATGAGAAATTCATCGTTATGTTGAATGCTGTTTGAGCTGTCATTGCTTTCATGCGTAACAGCAGCCGTTTTCTGCTCTTGTTTGAGTCGTCTTAACTTAATCAATTGCTCTAAATTGATATTCTGATTTTCAATAGAAAAGGGGATGGACTTTGTCAGTACAACTTGTTTGAAAAAAAGCCGCACCGCTTGTGCTGGCGTAATCCCCAACTGTTTAAATACAGCAAAAGCTTGTTTCTTTTCCTGTGAATCGAGACGAATTTGATAAACTTCGGTTTTTCTCATGATTTTTATAAATTTGAAGATTAAAATTTTAGACTTCATTTTAATCAATTTTATTGTAATTTCAATATTCTTGAGCTTAAAACTTCATTTTTTTGTAATGACAAACAAACTACAGTGTCAGTTCAAAATTGGATGAAAAGTCCATAGACTTGTTTGTAACAGGATCGATGAATTGAATTCGCTTAGCCAGTAGTTGTAATGGGTTAGAGAAATCATCATCAGATTTGTGCTGCACTATTGGGTAAAAAGGATCGTTTTTAATGGCTATGCCTAAATGATTCAGGTGAACCCGTAATTGGTGCTGTTTTCCAGTTTCGGGTTTTAGTAGATATTTCGCCCATTGAGAGTTGTGTTCCAAAATATCAATCTGGGTTTCGCTGTTTGGTTCACCTTCTACAATTGTCATGGTGTAAAAAGGTTGACCTTTGTCCATTCTTAAACAAACGGTACGTGGGAATTCAAGAGTGGAATGATAAGCTGCAATCGCATGATAAGTCTTTTTAACTACACGGTGAGCAAACATTTGTTGGTAAATACCACGCGTTGCTGGCCGTTTAGAAAATAAAACCAGTCCTGCCGTTTCACGGTCTAAACGATGAATCGGAGTTAAATCCGCATTTCCCGTTTGATTTTTTAAGCGTACTAATAAGGTTTCCTGCACATACTGACCTGTAGGGCTCATGGTCAGGAAATGTGGTTTATCGACGATATACAGATCATCAGTTTCATACAAAATATGATGCTGAAACGGAACATGGATTTCGTGTGCTAAAAAACGATAGTAATAAATATGTTGATTGGCAAGATAAGCACTATCTAAACTTAGAATTGTACCGTCGGCTGCATAAATCAATTGGTCTTGAAAACGTTGTTGCCACTCTTGTGCTGAAATATGTGCAAACTGTTGGCAGAGATAATCATACAAACGCTGTGGCGCAGGTTGTAAAGCAGGTAAGAACAGTTTGCTTGCAGTTACACCGCGAATCATCGGTGGAACAAAGTCATGCGCAGTCATAAGATATCAATCACAACAGGTTGGCAGAATGCATGTGCTGTATTAAAAATACACATTTCGTATGCATGGCATAGGTATTAACAGCGTGGCGATGCTATCATAATTCTACTTTTGAATCATGTTGTGAGTCATATGTCGTATTCATTTCATTTGCCCCTAAACTCTGAAGCAGATACCCAGCAACTTGCGCGTGTGGTTGCACAACATTTTACTGAGGGTGTAATTTATTTAGTCGGTGATTTAGGTGCTGGGAAAACGACATTTACTCGTTATTTGTTACAACAACTTGGGCATGAAGGTTCAGTAAAAAGTCCAACGTATACTTTGGTGGAACCATACAGCATTCAGAATAAACAAGTCTTTCATTTTGATTTGTATCGCCTCAATGATCCTTATGAACTTGAGTTAATGGGTATTCGCGATTATTTGGATACACCCAACGCTTTATTCTTATTTGAATGGCCAAGTAAAGGTGGTGAAGAAATTCCTACAGCAGATTTAACTATTGAGATATTAAAGTCAGAAGACGAGCTAACTCGTCATGCCACATTGAGCTTTAAAGATGAAGTGCTCTATAAAGCCCTTGAGCAGGCATTTCAACATGCATGATGAAGTTTCTGTTCGCCGCATTCATACTTTAGATCCCGCACTTGCCAACCAGATTGCTGCGGGTGAAGTAATTGAACGACCAGCTTCTGTCGTCAAAGAGTTGTTGGAAAACTCAATTGATGCAGGTGCAACAGAACTGATCATTCGTGTTGAACAAGGTGGTAGTACGCTGATTGAAATTATCGACAATGGTCGAGGTATTCATCCTGATGATTTGTCTTTGGCGGTGATGCGTCATGCGACCAGTAAGATTCAAACCGCAGAAGATTTACATGCGATTGTGAGTTTGGGTTTTCGTGGTGAAGCATTAGCATCGATAGCAGCAGTTTCCCGTTTAACCTTGACCAGTAGTCAAGTAGACGATGGTGTTGGTTATCAGGTTGAAGTGAATGGCACTGCATTTCAACACCAACAAATTCAAGCTGTAGCAGCATCGCGTGGCACACAGATTCGAGTACAGGATTTATTTTTTAATGTCCCTGCGCGCCGAAAATTCTTAAAAAAACCAGGCACGGAATTCGGTCATATCGAAGAAATTGTGCGCCGTTTAGCGCTTACTCATTTTGATATTCGTTTTGTGTTAGAACATAACAATAATATTCGGTTGAATTTGCCCGTTGCCGATAGTGGCGCATTACGCTTTCAGCGGGTACAACAATTACTGGGGCGTCAATTCACAGAAAATGCGTATTGGATTGACGCAGACAGCGTCAATATGCGTCTTAGTGGTTGGTTGGGTCATCCTTCGGATGCAAGAGCACAAGCAGATTTACAGTATGTCTATGTCAATGGGCGGATTGTCAAAGATAAAACGATTTCTCATGCTTTACGCATGGCTTATGATGGTATTTTGCACGGGCATCAACACTCTGCATATTTGTTATTTTTAGAAGTTGATCCTGAAAATATCGATGTCAATGTTCATCCAACTAAGCATGAAATCCGTTTTCTGAATCAACGCGAGGTTCATGAGTTTGTACGTCATTTTGCAAAAGACACGCTGTCTCAATTTCAAACTGCGAGTGCAGATTTAGCCCAAGCATTGAAAGTTGAGCCAACAAGCCCAACTAATACACAGCAACCGCGTTATCAGGAGCAGTTCCAACTGCATCGTTCGGTAGAGTCTACACCAACACCTGAGTCTGTCGCCATATTAACAGACTTCGAGTCTTCACAGCCACATGCTGTGCAATATGTGGCGCAAGATTCCCGAGCGTATCAAGTCAATCCTACATCAAGGATAAATGCTGCTGCTTTACAGAGCTACCTCGCACCATTACGTACAGTAGCTGAGTCTACTGATGATGTTGTAATTGATGATATGGCGCCTAAGGTGGATGAGCATCCCTTAGGGATTGCAATTGCACAGTTGCACGGCATTTATATTTTGGCACAGAACACCGAAGGTCTGATTATTGTTGATATGCATGCTGCGCATGAAAGGATTTTATTACAACAAATGAAATCCGCTTGGGAAAATCCAGAGTTTTGGATTTCTCAGCAGTTATTGATTCCGAAAGTAGTTAATGTGAATCGGATGCAGGCACTTCGAGTAGAAGATTTGAAAGAACCTTTAGCACGCTTGGGTTTGGAAATTGATCAATATGGTGATGAACAGGTTATTGTTCGTGGTGTGCCTGCTATTTTGCACAAAGCTGATTTTTCGGCTTTGATTCCTGAATTACTCAATGATTTGGATCCAACGGACGAGGTGCGTGGGCTATTGCAGAAACGTGATCAAATCTTGGCGGGTATGGCGTGCCACGGTGCTGTGCGTGCGCATCGATTATTAAGCCTTTCTGAAATGAATGCCTTGCTTCGTCAAATGGAGCAGACTGAATTTGCGAGTCAATGTAACCATGGTCGACCAACTTGGCGTGCATTTCCATTGGCTCAGCTAGATAAACTTTTTGCTCGAGGAGAGTGAACCTAAATGTCGAATCAATTGCCTGTCATCAATTTGATGGGACCTACAGCCAGCGGTAAAACGGCTTTAGCATGTGAGTTATATGAACGGGGCAATTTTGAATTGATTTCTGTTGACTCGGCATTGGTTTATCGAGATATGGATATTGGAACAGCGAAACCAAGTAAAGCTGAGCAGGTGCAGTATCCACATCATTTGATTGATATTATAAGCCCGTTAGAAGTGTATTCTGCTGCGCAATTTGTAGAAGATGTATCTAAACTTATTGATGGCATACATGCCAAAGGGAAAACGCCGATTTTAGTCGGTGGAACGATGTTGTATTTCAAGGCTTTGCTAGAAGGCTTATCAAGCAATCTACCAAGTGCGGACTATGCTATTCGAGCAGAAATTGAGGCACAAGGTGAGCTTGAGGGCTGGGAGGCTGTATACGCATCGCTATGTGCAGTGGATCCATTGGCGGGCGAAAAGTTCAAGGTGAGTGACAAGCAACGTATTATTCGTGCGCTCGAGGTGTTTCGTATTACAGGGCAACCGATTACCAAACTACAAGCAGAACAACCTAAAAATGTACCATATCGTTACACTTTTCATAATTATGCTTTGTTACCAGATCGGTTAGAATTGCATAAGCGAATTGAAAAACGCTTAGAAATTATGTGGGATATCGGTTTTTTAAATGAGGTCGAGTCACTAATTGAAAAATACGATCTAACCGATGATTTGCCTTCAATGAGATCAGTAGGTTATCGACAAGCCTTAGATTTTTTATTAAAAAGCGACAAAAGTCTCGAAAATAAGAAAGAAATGGAGGATAAAGCCCTTTTTGCGACACGACAACTTGCCAAACGTCAATATACTTGGTTAAGATCTTTGCAACAGTCGCATAAATTTAAAACATATTTAACAATAAAGCAGGCTCAAGAAGACTTGCGAAACTGTTACGGATAAAGCAAAATTTACATACTGTCTTTTTTATAATTTTTAATTGAAAAATAAAGATAGTTTTTTGCGCTGATTTTTAATATTTTTGGAGTTGTATAACATGTCTAAAGGTCAAACTTTGCAAGATCCGTTCTTGAATTCTCTCCGTAAAGAACGTATTCCTGTATCTATCTTCCTTGTAAACGGTATTAAGTTACAAGGTCATATTGAATCTTTTGACCAATATGTTGTTCTGTTGAAAAATACTGTAAGCCAAATGGTTTATAAACACGCTATTTCTACGGTTGTTCCTGCACGTAACCCTCGTCCTGCTGGTGCTCCTGCTGGTGCACAAGGTGCTGGCTTTGGTGGCGGTCAAGGCGGTGGCTTTGGTGGCGGTCAAGGCGGTGGCTTTGGTGGCGGTCAAGGCGGTGGCTTTGGTGGCGGTCAAGGCGGTGGCTTTGGTGGCGGTCAAGGCAGTGGCTTTGGCGGTCAAGGTGGTGGTTTCGGCGGTCAAGGTGGCTTCGGTGGTCAAGGTGGCTTCGGTGGCCAAGGTGGCTTCGGTGGTCAAGGTGGCTTCGGTGGCCAAGGTGGTTTTGATAGCGAAACTAAATTTGATGACTCTCAAGAAGACGACAACAATCGTTAATTGATATTCATTAAAAAAAGCCTCTCAAATGAGAGGCTTTTTTTTTTAATAAAACATGTGGGAATTTAAGAAATTGTTCGGGATAGATTTTATAGGATCAGGTTGATGCAAAATTAACAATAAGTATAGAATGCGTACAAAATTTTTATAAATGGCAAATGAATTACATAACTGTAGTAAAAAAAGCCAGTCATTTGACTGGCTTTTCAAGTTACCAATTAAGATGTTTTATTGTTCTTACGATCCAAGTTTGGGTCTTTAATTTCAACAAAAGCATTATTACGAATTTCACGTAACCAACTATCTAATTCGGCATCAAATTGGCGCTCACCTAGAATTTGGCGAGCCATGCGCTCTTGATATTCCTGTGTCATATCTTGCTGGCGCGTCTCAGTCACTTGAAGAATATGCCAACCAAACTGGGTCTGGAAGGGTTGGCTAATTTGACCTACAGGAGTGCTCTTCATTTGCTCTTCAAATTGAGGAACCATCATACCTGGGCTTACCCAACCTAAGCTACCGCCATCACGAGCAGAGCCAGAATCATTTGAGAATGTAGCTGCCAACACTGCAAAATCTTCACCCGCTTTAAGTCGGTTGTAAATGCTATCAATCATTTGTTTGGCGCTTTCAGGACTTACAACTTCAGAAGTTTGAATCAAAATATGACGCGTCTGATATTGTGGAATAATGGCTTTTTGTTCAGACCCTTTGCGTTCTAATAGCTTAATCACATGAATACCATCACGTGCGGTAATCAGTTCACTGGTTTGGCCAACTTGGAGTGGAGTAACACGTGCAGCAAGTTCAGTGGGAATTTCAGAAAGATTTCTGAACCCCATATCTGCACCTTCAACTTTAACGCTGTTGGTACTGAATTGCTTGCTAATCGCTGCAATATCATCGCTGCTGGCTAAAGCAGTGCGTACTTGTTTGGCAACGGCTTCTACATTGCTGTCACCCGCTATACGCGCATGAATGACATGAACTTGGCTGCCCAGAGCCGCTTGTCCTTGCGGGGTTTTAAGGAAATTGGCAACGTCTTGATCGCTAATTTTAATACGTGACATCACAATCTGTTGGCGTAAACGAGTGATCGCTAAATCTTCTGCAATACGTTTGCGGAGAGATTCGTAGGTGCCTGGTGCCATTTTGTCTAACTTTTGCTGGAATGCTTCTAACGAGTTGATTCCAGATTGATTGGCTACTTTAAGCACAGCTTCATTTAAGCTCTTTTCATCGGCTTTAATGTTATAGCGTTTTACTTGCTCTAATTGAGTTTGACGTAAGATAAGTTGCTCGAGTGCTTGTTGCTCAAGATACTGCTCTGGCGGAACAGGGCGCTTTTGAGCTTCTAATTGATGTTTAGCTTCGGCAACATTCTGCTGTAAATCACTGCGTAAAATGACACTGTTGTCGACAACTGCTACAACTTCATCTGAAGTTTGGGCAAATGTCGGCATTGATGAAGAAAGGGCAATTGCTAGTGCAGTCGCCTTAAAGAATTGTTTTAACTGTTTTGTCTTCATTAACATCGTGTCCAAATTAATTAAGGCTCTAGACTAGCAGATTTATACTTAATTTTATCTAATGATGTTCCACAACTCAGTTGCTAACTCATTAGGTTCTCTCATCCAACGCCATTCAGACTCCTTCAGATGGTAGTCAAAATAATCTTTTGAGATACCATTGAACTTGGATAATCTTCGTTTACAGAAACTCCAAAATGATTCTATTCCATTTATGTGACATTGTCCTCTAGCAAACTCATTTGCTCCGTGATTTACCCTGAAATGCTTTGAATAACCAACATCAACTAGACCATTATAGCCTCGCCATCCATCACTATAAATGACACTTTCTAGTGCCACCTTACCTAAGATAACCTTTTGTAAAGTCTTCATTTTACAGTCAGGAACGATTTCAGTATAAACACGCCCATCCCGTTCAAATATTCCAAATACGGGTTGTTTTAAAGTGCCACGACCACGTTTTAACTTCCCATGAAAACCACGTTGTCGTTTAGCGCCAAAATAGCTTTCATCCACTTCAATAGAACCTACAAATTTAGTTCTTAAATCTGTTTGATGATCATAAATAGCTTCCCTAAAAAGCATGTACCAATAGTTGATCGTATTACGATTTAAATTGAGTAATAATGCAGTTTTAGAAGCGGGTATATCAATGCAAAAGCATTGAATGATTTTTTTAATCTTGTAGTGGCTTAATTTACTGTTTTTAATCATGATTACAGACCAACATAACTAGTCTGCTAGTCTAGAGCCTAATTAATATGATCGTAACCTAAAATTCGATTTTCAAGCATGGATGCCAGTTTATTATTAAAACCAGCTAAACCTTTCAGGTTAATTTCAGCCATAAAAGCACGTTTTGGTTTAACGCTAGAATCGCTTACATCATCCAAGTCGTTGTAGTAAGAACGTCCGTAGAGAGAAAGCCCCCAACAGCACGATTCGTAATTCACACCGAGTAAGTATTCACGCGCAACATTATTGTCCATGTCATATTGAGCGTGGCCCATAATACGCCAGTTGTTGTGAATAGGTTGTATAAATGATGCAACAAATTGGTCATATTTATCTTGGCGGTTAGCAATTTCCTTGCGATAGAAATAACCTGCACTATAAATATTCCCTTGGTCGCCCATGTAGTAAATTTGCACATCACGTTGAGCATTGTCTCCATTTGCCATCCAAGCTGAGTTGGCGCTTACACGATAATGCTGCGAGAGTTGGCTTGAAAGACTAACGATTGGGCCCGTATGTGATTCTGTATTTAACTCATCTGTTGTGCCATCTAAAGTGACTCGGCGATCATCAAAATAGAAACTTTGGCCTACGCTCGCTTTGATGCGTTCTAAGCCAATATCATCAAATAAGCTATAACTTAAGCCCAATGATAAGAAATTGTTGTCCTCTAAACGGTCATGACCATAGAAACGTCTTGAACTAAACAATTGATCATAGTTGATTGAGGCGCTAATAGTGTCGAAGTTTGGATAATCCGCTTGATTTTCATAAGGCGAATATGCATAGAAGGCACGTGGTGTAATGGTTTGTAAGTATTTGCCATCTTTTTCGAATGTTAAACCAGTGTCCAAGCTAAATTGCGGAACGACGACAGATTTGTTTTGGTCAGCATTACTGACACTTGTGGTCTGATTCTGCTGTGCTGTAATCGTGTCTTGGTCGTAGAAGGTATTAATACTGCGTACCGATACTTCTGGGATAACAAACGACCAAGGATTGCGGTAATTGTAGCGTACAGCAAAATCGTTATAGAACCTTGTGCCGCTTGGTTCTGAAGTTGCTGAGGTTGTACTGCCAATATTCTTTTTGAAATAAGCAGTGTCGTTATTAAATTCATACTGGAAACCTTGTGGATTTCCACCTTTGTAGGTGAGTAAGAATTGAGGTAAACGCGCGTAAGGACGCTTTTCATCGGAAACTGATTTATCTAAGGTCTGGAAATCTTCGACTTTTAGCTGAGCCGTCAGACCTGGGATGCCGTTTTTGTAATTAAGTTCCCAAGCGCGGCGTAAGTTCAGGTCGGTTTTGGTGTTTGGATTATTATTTAGGTCGGTAAAGTAGTCTTTATCCGATGCATAGTTGTATTCAAGGTTGGTTGAGAAGCTGTCGTTGATTTGCCATTTGTGGATAACGTGCAAATCTTTACGATCCTGATTTTTATAGCTCTCATCTGAAGGTAAATAGCCACCCCAAATTTTACCTTCACCAAAGTTTTCTGTTAAATAACGGAACTCAGCATCTATCATGGCGCCACGGTCGCTCATATAGCGTGGTGTCAGTGTGGCATCATAATTCGGTGCAAGGTTTAAATAAACAGGAACTGAAAACTCGATACCACCATCGTTGGTATAGCCAAAACCAGGAGTCAGAATTCCTGTAGTTCGACGGTCATCAATCGGAAAGTTGAAATATGGTACAGCTAAAACAGGAACATCCTTCACATATAACTTAGTGCCTTTGGTAACACCACGTCCAGTGTCTTGATTCAATTCAATTGTATTGGCTTGAATTTTCCAAGTTGGTTTTTGTTCTGGTGGGCAAGTGCTATAGGTGGCATTGCTTAATACGACAACATTTTCAGAGGTGCGAGCAATTTTGGCTGCATGACCATGTGCATGTTGTTCTTCGGCAATGTAGTAACTGTTATTTAAATCACCCTGTTGGGTTTTCAAATTATAATTGATTTGGTCACTTTGCGCCAAAAGACCAGCTTGCGCCATTTGCACACGTCCTTGCGCATTGGCGAAAGTTTGTGTTTTATCAATGGTAATTTTATCGGCACGAATTTGACGTCCTTCTTGATCTATCAGAACATTACCTTCAAGAACAGAATCACCGTTCGGGTCATAATGACCATAATCGGCCGTAACCACGGATGTTGCTTTGCTTGGATCAACCGCTGTTGTGTTTGAAGCAATTGGAGTGACCCAAGCTCCTTGACAATAAGCTGCACTTAGTGATTTCCCCTGGCGTTGCTGTGCTTCAGGTGCAGATTTGTCGACATAGTATTGTTCAAAAAAATGCTGCCCCGCATAGGCTTCATTTATACTTGCTTTCAGTTGTTCATTGGTTAGGGATGAAACAGTATTAGATGTATCTGCGTATGCCGTAATCGAGCTTCCGCATAAGAGGCTGAAAATAGCAGTCGCTAAAGGATTGAATTTAAACTGATGCTTCATTTGTATCATTAACCAAGTATGCTTAATCGCAATTAATTATTGTCGCATCATAGAGAAAAAGTTGATAAGTGGCTACACTTAGCACTTTAAAAACTCAGCCTGTATTAGAATTTATCGCAAATGAATACACAACGTGAACAATTGATACAAACATGGATTACATCTGTACTTGGTTCAGATCAATTTGAAATTAATTTTTTAGCAGGTGATGCCAGCTTCCGTCGTTATGCACGAATCAATTTGAATCATAAAACATTTATGTTGATGGATGCACCTCCTGAGAAAGAAGATTGTGTACCTTTTGTGTCGATTGATGAATTTTTTGATGCACATGGTGTACGTGTACCCCATATTGTGGCGAAAGATTTAGAGCAAGGTCTGTTGTTGCTTGAAGATTTTGGCGATGTGTTGTTATCAACCCAGTTAGATGAAAACACCGTCGATGCACATTATGAGCAAAGCTTTAAACAGTTGATTCAATTACAGTCAATTAATGGTGAGGGACATTTCCCCGCATATTCTTATGAAAAGTTAATGACTGAAATGTCGTTATTAACCGATTGGCTGCTGCCAAGTTTACAGATTCAACCTTCGGAAGAGGAATCTGCGCTGATTAAAAGAACATTTGCGATTTTAGCTAATGCTGCTTTGGCCCAGCCACAAGTGATTGTACATCGTGATTTCCATAGTCGTAATCTCATGCTTTTGGCAGACGAGCAAGAGCAAGGTGTGATCGACTTTCAAGATGCGGTGATTGGTGCAGATACTTATGATCTAATTTCAATTACGCGTGATGCTTATGTACAGTGGGATCCTGTGCGCGTGTATGGTTGGTTTAAAGTGTTTTATGACTTATTGCCTGTTTCTGCGAAAGAAGGTCGTGACTTTGAGCAGTTTAAGCAAGATGCAGACCTAATGGCGATTCAGCGCCACATCAAGATTTTAGGCATTTTTGTACGTTTGTTTGAACGCGATGGAAAATCGGGGTATCTCAAAGATTTACCGCGAGTGATGTGGTATTTGCTGGAAGAAAGCAAGCCATATGCAGAATTACAACCATTTATGCAGTTCATTCGGGTTAAAGTTATGCCAAAATTTGAACAAAAATATGGCAAATACGAGGTCGTTGCTGCATGAAAGCCATGATTTTAGCTGCGGGATTGGGCAATCGGATGCGTCCCTTAACGCTGTATAAACCTAAGCCTTTACTCGAAGTTGGTGGTAAGCCACTGATTGTATGGCATATTGAAAAACTCAAAGAAATTGGTGTGACAGACATCGTGATCAATTCTGCATGGTTGGCTGATGTGTTGATTGGTGCATTAGGTGATGGCTCGCAATTTGGTGTAAATATTTTGTGGACACGCGAAGAAGAAGGTTTAGAAACAGCGGGTGGCATTATTAATGCATTGCCTTTATTGGGAACAGAACCTTTTATTCTAGTCAATGGTGATGTCTGGACGACCTTTGACTTTGCTTCATTACTGGAAATACAACTTGATCAGGATTTGGCGCATTTGGTCTTTGTGAAAAATCCCCCACAGCATTTACAGGGTGATTTCACATTGGTGAATGGACGAGCATATACTTTTGAACAAGCACAGCAAGGCGAAGATTTAACCTATAGTGGTGTGGCTGTTTTACATCCGCAGATGTTTGCTGGCTTGGAAAATGGTAAACGTCCTTTGGCGCCTTTATTGAAACAGGCGATGCTGGATGGTCGAGTTTCTGCAGAAAAAATGCATGCTTCATGGGTTGATGTGGGCACGCCAGAGCGTTTAACTGCTCTAGATTTGCAGATTCGACAAGGCATGTATGCTTAAGTGAATATTCACTAAGCACAAGCCACTATGACTTCATGGATAAATCGGTATACTTCACCTAACATTTTCGAGACGTTAATTGTATATGCACATGTTTTTTCAAGAACTAAAGCAGGGTAGTCAAACTTTAGGTTTAGAGCTCAGCGAAGAGACTTTAAATTTATTACTCAAATACCAAGACGCTTTAGTCCTTTGGAATAAGGCGTATAACTTGACAGCAATTCGTGATCCTAAAGAAATGCTGGTCAAGCATTTGCTTGATAGCCTCAGTATTTTAAAAGACTTGCCAGAAGGTCGCTTGCTCGATATTGGTACTGGTGGTGGTATGCCAGGCATGATCATTGCATTATGTCAGCCTGAACGTAGCTGTGTGTTATTAGACTCGAACGGTAAAAAAATTCGTTTCTTAAAGCAGTTTATTGCAGACTTAAAATTAAAAAATGTGGTTGCTGTACAAACGCGTGTTGAAGATGAAGGTAGTATTCAAAATTTAGGAAAGTTTGATGTCATTACCAGTCGAGCATTTGCTTCGCTGACTGACTTTGTAACTGCATCTAAGCCATATATGCATGAAAAGAGCATCATTGCATCAATGAAAGGTTTGATTCCTCAAGATGAAATTATCGCGTTAAAAGATGAATATAGTTGTGAAGTGATTGAGTTAAAAGTACCTCGATTAGATGAGCAGCGCCATTTATTATTATTGAAACAGATTTAATTATTTTCGAAGGACTGGGGTTACCATGGCTCAAATTATTGCGATTGCGAACCAAAAAGGTGGTGTAGGGAAAACCACAACCGCAGTTAATTTGGCAGCATCATTAGCCGTGCTGAAAAAAAGAGTTTTACTTGTGGACATGGATTCACAGGGTAACGCCACAATGGGGTCAGGCATTCAAAAGAATGACCTATTATATTCAGTAACAGATGTACTTTTGGGTGAAGTGCCAATTGAAACGGCAATTACCAAAGCAGAAGTAGGTTATAAAGTTCTTGGGGCAAACCGAGATTTGGCGGGTGTAGAGCTTGCAATTGCCGAGCAAGAAGGTCGTGAGTTCATTTTGCGTGATGCTTTACAAAGTATTGATCATGCATTTGATTATATTATTGTGGACTGTGCGCCAAGTTTAAGCTTAATTACAGTAAATGCATTAGCTGCCGTTCAAGGTGTCATTATTCCAATGCAATGTGAATATTATGCATTAGAAGGCTTGGCAGACTTAACTCAGACCATTGACCGTATTCAACAAGCTTTGAATCCGCAGTTAGAAGTTGTGGGTGTGTTACGCACCATGTATGACGGTCGTAATGCTTTAACCCGTGATGTATCAGCTGAATTAGAGCAGTATTTTGGTAAAAAGCTATATGATTGTGTGATTCCGCGTAATGTACGTTTGGCTGAAGCACCTGCTCACGGTTTACCGATTATTTATTTTGAAAAAAGTTCCAAGGGTGCAGTTGCCTATTTAAATTTAGCAGCTGAGATTTTAAAGAAAAGCAAAGTGAAGAAAGGAAGTAAAGCATGACCTTAAAAAAACGCGGACTTGCCAAAGGTCGTGGTTTGGATGCCTTACTTGGGTCAATCCAAAAAGAAAAACTACAACTTGAAGTGCAAGCATTAGATCATGGTCAGCTAAAACAAATTGATGTTAATTTGCTTAGACGTGGCGAATATCAACCGCGTCGATTTATTCAGGAAAATGATTTACAAGAATTGGCTGCATCCATTAAAAAGCATGGCGTGATGCAACCGATTGTGATTCGTCCGATTGCCGATGAAGAGTACCCGTACGAGATCATTGCGGGTGAGCGTCGTTGGCGTGCAGCTCAATTGGCGGGATTGACTGAAATTCCAGCATTAGTTCGTGATTTGAATGATCAAGTCGCAATTGCTTTGGCGTTGATTGAAAACATTCAACGTCAAGATTTGAACCCAATTGATCAAGCACTTGCCTTACAGCGCTTCCATGATGAATTTGGTTTAAGTCATCAAGAAATTGCAGACACTGTGGGTAAAGCACGTACCACAGTGAGTAATTTGTTGCGTTTGTTGACGCTGGCTGAATCTGTCAAAGATCTGATGCAACAAGGTCAACTTGATATGGGGCATGCGCGAGCAATTCTGACTTTGAAGGCAAAAGAACAAATAAAAGTCGCAGAGTTGGTGATTGCTAAAAGCTTATCGGTACGTCAAACAGAGCAACTTGTACGTGATTTGACTGCACCAAAAACTGAAAAAGCGAAAACTGACATTGCACCAGATTTACAGCAGCTTACACAGCGTTTAGCTGAGCGCTTTAGTGCAGATGTAAAAATTGATCATAATAAACAGGGTAAAGGCAAACTCGTGATTCATTATCATTCACTCGATGAGTTGGATGGTATTTTGAATATTTGTTTAGCTGATTAATATTTTAAAATTCTTGGGGAAGAATAATGTGGGAATTAGTAAAAGCTGGTGGATGGTTAATGATTCCACTGGTTTTGTGTTCCATTTTTACAGTAGCGATCACGATTGAGCGTTTTATTCGTTTGAAACGTTCAATGGTATTACCAAAAGAGTTGTTGTTGAGTGGTGGGCAGGATGTACATCAAGTCGTACAACAATTACAAAATAATCAAAACTTGCAGTTAAGTAGTCTAGGACGCATTTTAGTTTCTGGTTTAAATAGCCAAAAGCAAACAGAGCAATATGCACGTGCGCAAATGGAAGCAACAGCATCACAAGAAATTGGTTTTTTAGAAAAAAATATTAATTTCTTAGGCACTTTAAGTGCGGTTGCGCCACTCTTGGGATTATTGGGAACAGTTGTGGGGATTATTGAATCCTTTTTAGTAATTGATATGGGAAGCAACAGTAACCCAACCATGATGATTCCAGGGATTTCAAAAGCTTTAATTACCACAGCTGCGGGCATGTTGATCGCAATTCCAGCTTTATTTGCCTATCGTTATTTTCAGCGTTTGGTACAGGAATATGTAGCAGAATTAGAGCAGCAATCTACCTTATTTCATGCAGCACTTTACTACCAAAACTCTGCTGTTGAAGAGCAAGAACTTCGTAAAGCAGGCTAAGGTGAAATATGAAATTCAAGCGTAGGCAAGTTGAAGATATTCATATTAATTTGACACCAATGATTGACTGTTTATTGTTTATCTTGGTGTTTTTACTGTTATCGACCACATTTAATCAGTTTAGTCGCATGAACCTGACGTTGCCCGATGCGCAAGGCGTTCCACCGAAGCAATACAATCAAAAGATTGAAGTGATTGTGGACTCTTCAGGGCACTATGCCGTGAATGGACAGGCCTTATCGAGTAAAGAAGTTGCTGATTTAAGTACTGCAATTAAACAGATCTCTAATGAGCGACGTGATTTAATGTTTGTGATTGCTGCTGATGCAAAAGCTACGCATCAAGATGTCATCCGTGTCATGGATGTTGCAGGGCAACTCGGTTTTGTGAATATTAATATCAGTACCAAAGTACCATCTCGAGGTTATTAGTGAATCAGGATTTCAAGGTCTATCTGCGTCTTCTGAGCTATCTGAAGCGATTTTGGGGCGTAGCGATTTTAATCGTCATTGGTTTTGCTATTAACGCAGCAACCGAAGTATCAATTGCCAAGTTGCTGGAAAAAATTATTACAGCCATTCAACATCGGGATCAGGGTTTTACCAACCTTATCCCATTTTTGGTTGTGTTATTGATGTTCTTTCGAGGTGTAGGCTCCTTCATTGGTGGCTATTTTACGGCGGTTATTTCACGAAATTTAGTTTTTGATATTCGTCAGGAAGTGTTTGCCAAGCTATTACGTTTGCCTTCGCAATACTACTTAGACAATACCAGTGGACACATTACCGCCAAAATTATGTATAACGTGGAGCAGCTCACCGCTGCTTCATCTGAATCGCTAAAGACCATTGTTCAACAGGGCTTAATTACCTTGGGGTTGTTGGGATATTTGATTTATACCAACTGGCGCTTAACCTTAATTATTCTGATTTTCGCGCCATTAATTGGTTTGTTGATTCGTAAAGCATCAAAACGTATGCGTAAATTGTCATTACAAGTGCAAGACACGATGGGTGACGTTAACCATGTCGTGCAAGAAACGGTCAATGGTAATGTGGTGGTGAAAGGTTTTGGTGGACAAGCTTATGAACAAGAGCGTTTTAAAGCGACATCAGTTGAAAACCTAAAACGTGGTTTGAAAATGGTTGTGGTACAGCAGTTGAACAGCCCAGTAGTGCAGTTCATTATGTCCATTGCTATGAGTATTATTATGTGGATTGCCTTGCGTCCTGAAATTTTGCGAGATACCACAGCGGGCGAATTCGTTGCCTATATTACTGCTGCAGGTATGCTAAGTAAGCCAATTAAAGCTTTAACCGATGTGAATGAAAAACTGCAACGTGGTATGGCGGCTGCGCATTCAGTTTTTGAATTAATTGATTTACCAGAAGAAGAAAATACGGGGACTTTAACACCAGTATTACAAGGTAATATCCAGTTTAAGGATGTTAACTTGGTTTATTCTGATGGTCATCATGCCATTCATGATTTTAATCTGCAGGTTAAAGCAGGTGAAACGGTTGCATTGGTTGGACGGTCGGGTGCAGGTAAAACATCTTTAGTCAACTTGTTGCCACGTTTTCAAGAGTTAAGTTCGGGTCAGCTATTGTTGGATCAATATCCAATTGATGACATCGAAGTGAATTGTTTGCGTTCGCAAATTGCGATGGTGAATCAGCAAGTTGTGTTATTTAACCGTACAGTGCGTGAAAATATTGCCTATGGTTTATTGCAAGATGCAACTGATGAGCAAGTGATTGCTGCTGCAAAAGCCGCTTATGCACATGATTTTATTATGGCATTACCACAAGGTTATGCTACACAACTTGGTGCGCAAGGCTTAAATTTATCGGGTGGGCAAAGACAACGAATTGCAATTGCACGTGCGATTTTGAAAAATGCACCGATTTTAATTTTAGATGAAGCAACTAGTGCATTAGATAACGAATCGGAATACTTTATTCAGCGAGCGTTTGATTCAGCAATGCAAAACCGTACTACGATTGTTATTGCACATCGATTATCAACCATTGAGAATGCTGATCGAATTGTGGTGATGGATCAGGGGCGTATTGTTGAGCACGGCTCTCACGTAGAGTTAATCGAAAAACGTGGTGCATACTTCCAGTTACATCAACGTAATTTTGAGGAAAATTAAGCATGTCGGTGGCACAACTTATTCAAAATGCTTGGAATAGACAAGCAAAGTGGTTAATTGTGCTACGTCCTTTGTCATGCTTGTATCATTTTGGTTTTTGGGTGAATCAAAAGCTTTATGAAAAAGGGATAAAATCAGTTTATACAGCACCAGTGCCAGTCATGATTATTGGTAACATTACTGTGGGGGGAAGTGGAAAAACACCGCTCTTAATCCATTTAGTGAATTACTTACAGTCCCAAAATGTACGCGTAGGAATTATTAGTCGCGGTTATGGTGGCAAAGGGCCATTCCCTGCATATGTAGGGTTGGATGCTACACCAGATCAAGTGGGTGACGAACCGTGTCTGATTGTACAATCTACTGGCGCTGCGATGGCAGTGGGGTCAAATCGTCAACAAAGCATAGAGCTGTTGTTGGCTAAGCATGAGCTAGATCTCATTATTAGTGATGATGGTTTACAACATCACGCGCTTGCACGACAACTTGAATGGATTGTATTAGATCGTAATCGTGGTTTAGGTAATGAAAAATTGTTGCCTGAAGGTTATTTACGTGAACCGAAAAGCCGTTTAAATACTGGAACAGTGATTGAACATGCTGCTCAGCCTGAAACAGAGCTGAATATGCACTTAGAAGTTGCAACACCTTACTTGCTGAATGCCTATGAAGCGCGAACATTTGATCCTAAACAAGATTTTTATGCCGTTGTAGGGATTGGCTTTCCGCAGCGTTTTTACCGTACGCTTGAGTCTTTAGGTGTGCAACAGTTTCAGTGCCACGAATTTCCAGATCATTATGATTATGATCTAACAGATTTACAGTTTGAAGATACCAATCCGATTATTACTACGGAAAAAGATGCAGTTAAACTGCTGCCAATTTTAAAACATCATCCAGATTTTAATCGTGAAATTTGGGTAGTGCCCGTTGAAGCTGTACTTTCAAGTGCATGTTATCGTGTGCTCAATCAGCAATTGTCTGATTTAGGCATTTCAATTGAATAAGAGTAAATTATGAAGCATATCGTCATTCCTGCGCGTTTTTCCAGTTCAAGATTACCAGGTAAACCATTATTGGAAATTCATGGTCGTCCAATGATTTTACGTGTGGTTGATCAAGCAAAAAAAGTGCAAGGTTTTGATGATTTGTGTGTGGCGACAGACGATGCGCGTATAGCTGAAGTGTGTCGTGCGGAAGGTGTTGATGTTGTACTGACCAGTGCAGACCACCCATCGGGTACAGACCGTTTAAGTGAAGTGGCACGTTTAAAAGGTTGGGATAAAGACGATATTATTGTGAATGTGCAGGGTGATGAGCCATTATTGCCTGCGACATTGGTGAAGCAGGTGGCGGAGCTTTTGGTTGCTCAACCAGATTGTTCAATGTCCACTTTGTGTGAGCCAATACATAGTCTAGATGAATTTCAGCGTGACAGCATCGTAAAGGTGGTCAAGTCTAAGTTTAATCAGGCACTTTATTTCAGTCGTGCGACAATTCCTTATGACAGAGATGGAGCTAAACTGAGTCATCCAGAGCTGCATCAACAAGCGTTTCGTCATTTAGGTTTATATGCCTATCGTGTTAGTTTATTGCAAGAATATGTCACTTGGGACATGGGTGTTTTAGAAAAACTAGAAAGTCTTGAGCAACTACGTGTATTGGAAAATGGACATCGTATTGCCATTGCTATTGCAGAAGCAAATTTACCGCCAGGTGTAGATACGCAAGCGGACTTGGATCGTTTAAACAGCATGGGTGTTGCACATTTTGAATAAGACTGATTGATGATGCAAACCGATATTCAACCACAAGTTTTCTCATGGCAACAACATGTGTGGGACACCTTAACGGGGCGTTTCCCGCAGTTGGGGCATGGTTTATTGTTTTATGGCAAAAAAGGCTGCGGTAAAGAAGCGTTTACCCAATATTTTTTGGCGTGGATTTTGTGCCAACAACGACATCTGCATAATGCACCTTGTGGAGAGTGTGGCAGTTGTCAGTGGTTGAAATCGGATACACATCCGAATTATGTGTATATCTCTACGGACGAAGAAAATAAAAAGCAAAATGCCAAAATTAAGATTGAAAAAATCCGAGAATTATTGCCATTTGTACAGCAAACCGTAGATGGTTGGCGGGTGATCGTGATTGAACCCGCCGAAGCTTTAAACACGGCATCTGCAAATGCACTGTTAAAAACCTTAGAAGAGCCGGGTGATCGTATTGTCATTATTTTGATGGCTGAACATTATTTAAAATTACCAGCGACCATTCGTAGTCGACTGCAACATTTTGCGCTGGATCGAATTGGTACAGAACAAACTCAGGCGTATTTGTCAGCACATCTTGCTTCTGAATTGACACCGGAGCAATTGCAGCTGTTGTTGAATCTGTCGAATGATATGCCCTTGCAAGCGCTAGAATTGGCACAAAGTCAATGGTTGAATTTACGTCAAGATTTTTTAAATGATTGGCAGAAATTGGTACAGGATAAAAATATGCCTATGGCTATTGCGACCAAATGGCAGAAAGCCTTGCCCTTTGATGATTTTAGTCGCATGTTTGAATACTTGTTGGCTGACCTGATTTGTGTCAAGCTAAATCAACCAATAAAAAATATAGATTTGGAATTGGTGCAGCTTTCTGAGCAATATTCTTTAGAAACGCTTTTTAATTTGTATTCAGATTTACAACAGTCCAAACAGTTTATTGAGCAAAACGTACAAACAAATTTAGTACTCGATCAACTGTGTATAAAACTAATGAATGTTTAAAGGGGAAAACAATGCAACCACGTATGGGCGGTATTATTCAGGCAAATATTCCAGATAAGGAAACCTTGTACCAATCGTATATGCCTTATGTTGTAGGCGGCGGTTTATTCATTCCTTCAAAACAAGCAGTTAAGTTAGGTGATGAGGTTTTCGTACTCACGACATTGCCAGAACAATCTCAGAAAATTCCCTTAACGGGTAAAGTGATTTGGATATCACAGAAACAAAATGGCATTAAACCACAAGGTTTTGGTATGCAATTATCGGGTGAAAAAGGGGTTTACTTCAAAACCGAAGCTGAAAAAATTCTGGCAGGCTTTAAAGCTGAAGGTCGTTATAGTTACACCATGTAAAGTGGTTGAAAAATAGGAAAAAATTGTGTTTGTAGACACTCATTGTCATTTAACTATGCTAGATCTAACTCCATATGATGGAAATTTGGATATGGCATTGGCACAAGCCCGCGAAGCAGGTGTAACCAAATTCATGGGTATCTCGGTCGATTTAGATGACCATATTGCTTTAGCGCAAATTGCAGCAAGACATGCTGATGTGGGTTATACCGTGGGTGTGCATCCATGTGAAGATGCGGCGACCATGGCGCGAGCAACAACTGAATATCTAGTTGAGTTGGCACAAGCAGAAAAGGTTTGGGCACTCGGTGAGACAGGGTTGGATTATTTTCATAGTACCGATTTTGTTCAAGCACAAAAAGAATGTTTTGCCCGTCATATTCATGCTTCTCAAATTGTGAAAAAACCAGTTGTGGTACATACCCGTTCAGCGAAACATGACACAATTGATATTATTCGTGCAGAAAAATCAACACATGGTATTTTGCATTGTTTTACAGAGGACTGGCCGACAGCGAAAGCTGTTTTAGATTGCGGCTATTATATTTCTTTCTCAGGCATTGTTTCTTTTAAAAATGCGCAGGATTTAAGAGATGTCGCAAAACAAGTTCCTTTAGATCGCGTGCTGATTGAAACGGATAGTCCATATCTGGCACCTGTGCCTTATCGTGGTAAAACAAATGAGCCAAAATATGTGCCATATGTAGCCAAAGCTTTGGCTGATGTATATGATAAGTCACTGGAAGAAATGGCATTGATTACCACACAAAATTTTGAAAACTTGCTGCAATTAAAGTAATAGATTGTGTGGCTTTAGACTGAATATAAGAATTGAAGAGAGTGTAGAGTGAAGATGGATCGTCAAGCTCAGTTTCGAGCAAGAGAAACTTTAATTTTTCAAGTGGCTGAGCAATTATTGCTAGAAAATGGTGAATCAGGCATGACACTCGATGCCTTGGCTGCTGAACTTGATTTAGCCAAAGGCACACTCTACAAACATTTTCAAAGCAAAGATGAGCTGTATATGCTGCTTATTATTCGTAATGAGCGAATGTTGCTAGAGATGATTATGGATTCGGGAAAAGCATTTCCTGAACACCTTGCATTTTTCATGCTTCATCATCTTCATCATCCTGAACGTACTGTCCTTTTTCATCAAATCGAAGAGCGCCTTTCAATTACAGGGCAAGGTATTCAGCACTTATTCAGTGAGTTATACAAAGTGCGACGTCACCGCTTGCGACTCATTATTAATATGACAGAAACCTATTTGGATTCGATTCAGAGTTTAATGTCTGTACGCGATTATCTGGCGTCAATTTGGTCTTTGACTCATGGTGCTGCTGCGATTTTGAATTCTAGCTTCTATCAGCGCTATCTTGGCTCGCGTGATACTTTACGTGTTGCTTATATTGATCAAGCTCTTGCATTACCCAAACAAGTCAATTCGTAGACATTTAAATCATGAAATACCATCAATATGCTTCGAGTCGAGGTTTTACACTGATTGAGGTAATGGTGGTCATTGTGGTTGTCGCTATTGTGACATCATTAATCATGATGAATTTTGGTGGAATTGATCAGCGTAAAGCCATGCAAGCACGTGAAATTTTCATGATGAATCTGCAACGTATTGCTCGTGAGGCGAACGATCAATCGCTTGTTTTGGCTTTGAATGTACAACCAGCAACAGATGTAAACCCTTTTCGATATACCGTTGTTGAATATCATCCTGCACAAACTGAAGTAAATATGGTTGAGAATCAGCCCACGTGGACTGAGTATTCTGCTTTTAAAATACAGTCTTTACCGGAAGATGTTAGCTTTCAAATACAATCGACAGATTATCAATATGATAAGGCACAGAATTCAACTTTGTTAGATGCTAAGGCACCCCAGTTAATTTGGTTGGGTAATGGCGAAGTTAAACCTGTCAGAATACAATTTTATTTTGCGCAGCAACCGATTGGACCTGAAATTGAAATTGACCATTTAGGTAAAATGAATGAAATCTAAAGGGTTTACACTATTAGAAGTCATGGTGGCTTTGGCGATTTTTGCAACAGCGGCAATTGCATTGACCAAAGTCGCAATGCAATATACGCAAGCAACAGCACAGGCAATTTTACGAACGAAAGCTCAGTTTGTTGCACAGAATGAAATTGCTGAAATGCAAATTAAAGGTGAATGGTTGGATGGCACTCAATCCGAACAACTTTCCCAGCAGGGTGAGCATTGGCAAGTAGAGAAAAGCGCACAATCCACAATTAGCCCAGATGTGCAACGGGTAGAAATACAAGTACGGTTGTTTAATACAGAAACTGGTAAGGCGGAAGCGGGAGTTACCCATCTGGTCTTTTTTAATAATAGAACATAATTATGCACAAACGAGCTGGTTTTACTTTGGTCGAGCTGTTAGTTGCTATTGCAATTTTTGCAGTATTATCTGCTTTGGGGTGGAAAGTTTTTGATTATTTAATAAAAGTAAAAGAACGTAATGCTCAACATGAACAAAAACTGGCGAATTTACAACAAGCCTATCAGCAGATTTTAAAAGATAGTATTCAGATTGCACCGTTGACCTCAAATATAAATGGTGAAATTGAACCTGCTTTGGTTTTGCAGAATGAACGTTTTGCTTTTAGTAAAATAGGCGTCACAGATCCGCTATTACAGGGTATTCCAGCAGAGGAACGTATCCAATATCAATATCAGGCAGATACACAACGATTAAATCGATTACGTTCACGTGGTTTAAATGCAGCAACACAGATACAACCTGAGTCGAGTGTATTGCTTGAAAATGTTGAGCAATTTCAGGTGAGAGTATTGAACCCGAATGAACTCACGACTTGGCCTGAATTTGCAGAACAGCAAGATGATTTGGTGCAAAAAAAGAAACTACCAAAGGGAATAAAAATAAATTTAACAGTCAATGGTGTGGCCTATGAATGGGTATTTAGTCTGCTGAATACAGATTATTTAGAGCAGAAACAAAAGAGTTAAAGCGCAGTCAATGTTCATGAATGCACACAATGGGATGTCAAATGAATAAGCAAAAAGGTATCGCATTAATCACGATATTGGTGATGGTGGCTTTAGCTACTATTTTGGCTGCAACGATCGGTCAACGTCAAAAGTTTACAGCAGATAATACAGCTTATTTGATGAGACAAAATCAATCATTGTGGTATGCAAAAAGTGCGGAAACTTTTTTTGCGGAAATGTTAAAAGAAGATGCTGAAAATGCAGGTGATGTGGATTATTTACAAGAAAATTGGGCAAAACCCATGCCTGCATTCCCTGTTGAAGATGGCTACGTGACTGGGCAACTCTATGACGAATCAGGTAAATTTAATCTGAATAATCTGGTAGATGATTCAGGACAAGTCAATGTGGCAGCAAAACAATGGTTCGAGCGATTACTTGTGAATGCGGGGTTAACAGCAGAATTAAGTGAAGCTGTGATTGATTGGCAAGATGCTGATAATGATAATGTAGGGCCGATGGGAGCTGAAGAAAGCTATTATCGTGGGCTTAATAATGCGTATTTGCCAGCAAATACTAAATTTCATGCGGTAGATGAGCTAAAAATGGTTCGAGGGTTTGAAGGTGAAAATTACCTGAAAATTGCACCCTACGTCAGTGCTATATCGGTGAAAGATGCCAAAGTGAATGTGAATACTGCACCTGCAATCGTATTGGCGAGTTTAGGTGAGCATTTAGATGTAAAAGCAGTCCAAGCTGCATTGGAAACCAAGCGACAGAATATGGAGCATTTTTCTAATTTAGAAGAGTTCTGGAAGTTAGAGCCTTTTAATCAGGTTAATTCGGATATACAGAGCTCAGTGCAAGGTCTACTTGGAGTCAAGTCGAGCTATTTTCGTGCCAAAATTGAAGTGATGCTCAGTGAAAGGAAGCGGAAGTTTCAGACATTTTTTTGAGAGAAGATAAGAAAATTTCAGTATTAAGTCGTTCTCTTACTCCTGAATAAGTAAATTAGAATAGACCGATCATGTTAAATGGGAAAATTAATGTGCTTTGGGTCACTTTTGTTCTATAATTAGCATTATTTCATTGATGACTGATACCATTAAGGCACATGTTAATTCGTAAGTTATTTAAGTTCGAAAATGCGCATATAGTGCGAAATTGCACATCAGATCGCTGCAAGCGTTCGATTCATGGGCATAGCTATAAAGTTGAATTATTACTTAAAGCTTCGAAGTTGGATCATGGTCAAATGGTATATGACTTTGGTTTACTTAAAGGTTTAATCAAAGATATTTTTGACAGTTTTGATCATGCAATTTGTTTTTGGCAACATGATGACTTGGAATATATTCAAGCATGTCAAAAATTTAGTGCACGTTGGGTCTCATTACCAGTTTCGCCATCAGCAGAACAGTTTTCTAGAATATTTTTCTTTTTAGCACAACAAATTTTAGCATCGACTGAAACCCAAAATGGTGAAGGTGATGTTGAAGTTTATTCTGTGATTGTGCATGAAACTGATACAGGTTATGCACAAAGCTTTTTGGAAGATATTGAAAATGAGCAAATGGGAATTTTACGCCTAGACGAAATTATATTTTCTGAGCAAGTACAATCAGAATGGACTGATCCATTCATGTACGACAAGCTGAAACAAGGCTTTAAATTCCAAAATCCAAGTGTGGATTTACAAGTAAAAATTTAATTTAAAAACTAAGAAAGAATTCAAAGGGATTAGGAAATAAGCATGTCTTATACCGATCAACAACTCTACAAGTTGGACAAAGTTCAGCTTGAAGCCAGTTGGAAATATGGACTCAGTGATTTCTTACTCAGCTCAAAAATGGATGAGTTAAGAGATTTTTTGGTGTCAGAAAAACAAGCGCAGAAAGAAATTTATCCACCGAATAGCTTGATTTTTAATGCGTTTAATATGACACCTTTAGAGCAAGTCAAGGTGGTGATTTTGGGGCAAGACCCATATCATGGACCAAATCAGGCGCATGGCTTAAGTTTTTCTGTGCAAAGAGGTGTTGCATTACCTCCATCCTTACGTAATATTTTTCATGAATTACATGCGGATGTTGGTGTAGAAATTCCTCGGCATGGCGATTTAACCCGTTGGGCGGAACAAGGGGTGCTCTTATTAAACAGTGTGCTTACCGTTGAAGCAGGTCAGCCGACTTCACATCAAAAGCGTGGTTGGGAAAATTTTACCGATCATGTTATTGATGTATTAAATGAACAACGTGAACACATCGTATTTATTCTTTGGGGCGCATATGCTCAACGTAAAGGACAAAGAATAGATCCAAATAAGCACCTCATTTTAAAAGCAGCACATCCATCTCCGTTGGCTGCAAATCGTGGTGGTTTTTTTGGATGCAAAGTTTTTTCGAAAACAAATAATTATCTCAAACATAATGGCATTGAGCCTATAAATTGGCAGCTGGACGCATGACACATTCTCCCGTAGTAAAAAATTATCATCCTGACATCCTCGTACAAGAAGCGATTAATGGCTGGCGTATTGTGCGTTTGAATCGCCCAAAGTCATTACATGCTTTAGATGAATCAATCGTCACGGCATTATTGGAAGTATTTCAAGATTTCCATCATGACGATCAAGTAAAAGCTATTTGGTTGGATTCAACCACACCAAAAGCATTTTGTGCGGGTGGAGATGTACGTAAATTGCGCCAACTGGTGATTAATGCAGAAGTTGATACGGCAAATAAATTCTTTGAACAAGAATATGCCCTTGATCTGCTTTTACATAATTATGCAAAGCCAGTATTGGTGTGGGGTGAAGGCTATGTCATGGGTGGTGGCTTAGGATTGTTTATGGCCGCTCCATTCCGTATGGTGACACCATACTCACGTTTAGCCATGCCTGAAATTAATATTGGTTTATATCCTGATGTTGGGGCTACACGTTTCTTAGCAGATCGTGGAGCGATTGGATTATTTACTGGTTTGACTGGTTCGATTATGACGGCTGCTGGTGCTTATAGTATTGGTTGGGCGACGCATATTTGTGATGCACATCGTGATAAAGTGCTAGATAAGCTCATCAATATTGATTGGGGACATTACCCAGCAGGTGATTTCCGTGCAATTGATGACACTTTGAATAGTCTACATAGACCTGTTGGACCTGGGCCATTACAAAACTCTCTGGATGTGATTCAAAGTGTTTGTCGTGGTGTGAATTTTGAACATGATTATGAGTCAATCATAGGTTTACGTGATGCGCGTAGCGATTGGTTGCGTCAAGCCAGTGAAAATTTACAAAAAGGGTCGCCTGCAACTGCTGCACTCACTTGGCTATTATGGCAATGGGGTAAGCAGATTCACTCTTGGAATGAAGTATTTGAATTAGAAACGCAAATTTCTGATTGGAAAATTCGCCATGCAGACTTTGTGGAAGGTGTACGTGCACGTTTGGTAGATAAAGATTTAGCACCTGAATGGACAAAAGGAACAGATTTGTCCCTAAAAGGAATTTTATCAGCAAACCCACCAGTAACAACGATTGAAAGCTGGAATCAATTACTGAAACAGTATGGTGTGATTACCTAATTGAATGGCTGACTTTGAACTTTATTCCGATGAATATTGGATGCAGCTTGCTTACGAGCAGGCTGCCATAGCTGCATCACAACAAGAAATTCCTGTGGGTGCTGTTTTAGTGAGTCAGAATCAAATTCTTGGAATGGGACATAATGCACCTATTTCAAAAATCGACCCAACAGCACATGCTGAAATACAAGCAATCCGACAAGCTTGCCTTAATTTGCAAAATTATCGTTTGCCTTCTGATGCAGTTCTATATGTCACTTTAGAGCCTTGTACAATGTGCGTTGGGGCATTAATACATTCGCGCGTTGCAAAGGTGGTATTTGCTGCAACCGAACCCAAAGCAGGTTCTTTGGTTAGTGCGCGTAGGTTATTGGAAACAGGTTACTATAACCATCAGTTTGAAGTGGTTTCTGGATGTTTGCAGGAACAATGTTCTCAGCAGTTGAGTGATTTCTTTAAAATGCGTCGTCAGCAGAAGAGAGAACAAAAAAGACAAGAAAAACTTCAGGGTTCAGATTAATTAAATAAATTCATGTAAAATCTAATGACAATAAAAATTGTCAAAATGGATATATGTATGAATTCAATTCAAGTAAAGAAGAAATTTGAAGCACCAATTCAACAAGTTTTTGATTTATTAGCAAAACATGCAACGTATAATGTTGCTTTTGCTCCTATTCAAGTCGAGCGAATAATCGACTCAAATGATTCGCAAAGACCTGATGGTTTAGGTTCGGTTCGTCGAATGGGGATTGGTCCTGTAAAGCCATTACGTGAAAAAATAACTTTAATGCAAGAAAACCAGCGTATTGAATATAAAATTATTCAGAACCCTCTCATTAAGCACCATCTTGGGATTATTGAATTTGAAGCATTAACGCCTGATTCAACATTAGTCACCTATACGATTGAATTACAAGCACGTGTTCCTTTTGTGAATAAATTAATTCTTGCGCAGCTCAAATCTGCGATTAAACTAGGTTTTTCTAAACTCGCGAAATCTGTATAAGGCAACAACGGAAAAGCAATGACAGTTAAAATTATTACGATTGATGGACCTAGCGGTTCGGGTAAAGGTACTTTGGCGGCTAAATTAGCTGCACATTA
The DNA here is from genome assembly GCF_002934965.1 of Acinetobacter sp. ACNIH2. NCBI lineage: Bacteria > Pseudomonadati > Pseudomonadota > Gammaproteobacteria > Moraxellales > Moraxellaceae > Acinetobacter > Acinetobacter sp. ACNIH2. The sequence continues at coordinate 3,691,338 of NZ_CP026412.1, read as the reverse complement.
TCAATTTCATTTATTAGATTCTGGTGCTTTATATCGGTTGCTAGGCCTGTCATTGCATAAACAAGGCTTATTGGAAGAAATTGATTCCCATCTTGATCATTGTGCTGAAATTGCAACAAATTTAGACATACAATTTGTAACAACCTCAAATGAAACACAAATTTTGTTAGATGGTGAAGATGTCACTCAAACTATTCGTACGGAGCGAGTGGGTGAGTTTGCCTCAAAAGTTGCTGCAATTCCTGTGCTTAGAACAGCATTATTCGAGCGCCAGCGTGCCTTTGCACAAGCGCCAGGCTTGGTTGCAGATGGTCGCGATATGGCAACTTCAATTTTTCCAGAAGCGCCAGCGAAGATTTATTTGACCGCTTCGGCACAATCCAGAGCTGAGCGTCGGGTAAAACAGTTGCAGGGCATGGGGCTGGATGTTAAAATAAACGACATTTTAGCTAATATTGAAGCTCGCGATAAACGAGATATGGAACGCGAAGTCGCTCCACTCAGACCCGCAGCAGATGCTTTGATTATTGATAGCTCTGAATTAAACATTGATGAAGTGTTTAATCTCATGACTCAATATATCGACAAGCAGTTAGCCAAGTAAAGAAATTTTTAGCGAAAGCATAGCTTGATCAGTTTATAACGGACTATGTAGACGCTTAACTAAAACGGCCTTGTCTGATCCAAGACCGCATACTTTATCGGGTATATCATGACCGAATCTTTTGCAGCCCTCTTTGAAGAAAGCGAATTAAACCTCAACGTTGAAAAGGGTGCTGTCATCCAAGGCGTTGTAGTAAGCATCGACTCTGACTGGGTAACAGTTGACACTGGCCTTAAATCTGAAGGCGTAGTTGACCGTGCTGAATTCTTAAACGAACAACGTGAACTTGAAGTTCAAGTTGGCGATACAGTTGATGTTGTTGTTGAAGCTCTTGACAACGGTATGGGCCAAACTGTTTTATCACGTGAAAAAGCGAAACGTGCTGAAACTTGGACTAAACTTGAAAAAATCTTTGAAGATGGCGAAATCGTTACTGGTGTTATCTCTGGTAAAGTTAAAGGCGGTTTCACTGTTGACATCGGTCCAGTTCGTGCGTTCTTACCAGGTTCTTTGGTAGATACTCGTCCTATCCGTGACACAACTCACCTTGAAGGTAAAGAGTTAGAATTCAAAGTAATCAAACTTGATGCAAAACGTAACAACGTTGTTGTATCTCGTCGTGCTGTTATGGAAGCTGAATCTTCAGCTGACCGTGAAGCTCTTCTTGCTCAGCTTGAAGAAGGTCAAACAGTTACAGGTACTATTAAGAACCTTACTGACTACGGCGCGTTCGTTGACCTTGGCGGTATCGATGGTCTTCTTCACATCACTGATATGGCTTGGAAACGTATCAAGCACCCATCAGAAGTTGTTGAAGTTGGTCAAGAAGTTACTGTTAAAGTACTTAAATTTGACAAAGAGCGTAACCGCGTATCTTTAGGTCTTAAGCAATTAGGCGAAGATCCATGGTTAGCGATCATGAGCCGTTACCCTAAAGGTTCTATCGTTAAAGCTCGCGTAACTAACTTAACTGACTACGGTTGCTTCGCTGAAATCGCTGAAGGCGTTGAAGGCTTAGTACACGTTTCAGAAATGGACCACACAAACAAAAACATCCACCCATCTAAAGTTGTTCAGATTGGTGATGAAGTTGATGTTATGGTTCTTGAAGTTGATGAAGAACGTCGTCGTATTTCTCTTGGTATTAAACAAACTCGTGCTAACCCATGGGAAGAGTTTGCTAAGAACCACGACAAAGGCGAGAAAGTTTCTGGTACGATCAAATCTATCACTGACTTCGGTATCTTTATCGGTTTACCAGGTGGTATCGACGGTTTAGTTCACTTGTCTGATATTTCTTGGAACGAACAAGGTGAAGAAGCAATTCGTCGTTACAAGAAAGGTGACACTGTTGAAGCGGTTATCTTGTCTGTAGACGCTGAAGGCAACCGTATCAGCCTTGGCATCAAGCAAATGAACAGCGATCCATTCAATGATTTCTTAGCTGCTAACGAACGCGGTGCTTTGGTTAAAGGTACTGTAACTGCAGTTGACGCTAAAGGCGCTACTGTTAAGTTGGCTGACGAAGTAGAAGCTCAATTAAAAGCTTCTGAAATCAACCGTGATCGCGTTGAAGATGCAACTAAATTCTTGGAAGTTGGTCAAGAAGTTGAAGCGAAAATCATCAACGTTGATCGTAAATCTCGCTCTATCAACTTGTCTATCAAAGCGAAAGACGAAGCTGAAGAGAAAGAAGCTGTTGCTAACTTGAAGACTGCATCTGCATCTCAAGACAATGGTCCTAAGACTATTGGTGACTTGATCAAAGCTCAAATGAACCACTAAGTAGGTCGTATAAATTGTATTGTTAATGTAATTTAACTAATACTTTTTACACAAATACTGTAAACGGTAGCGTAGTATTTAATTATTGCGCTACCGTTTTGTATTTAAACAGGTTATTATCAGTTTAGGTACAAGTAGCTTGATAATTAAAGAGGTCGCCGATGACTACTGAAGCACTTAATAAGTCTGACTTAATTGAGCGTATTTCTCTAAAAAACCCGCACTTAGCGGAGCCGTTAGTAGAAGAGGCTGTTAAGATCATGATTGATCAAATGATTGCATCCCTTTCATCTGATAGTCGTATTGAAATTCGTGGGTTTGGTAGCTTTGCATTGCATCATCGTGAGCCACGAATTGGTCGCAATCCGAAAACAGGAAAATCTGTTGAAGTGGCAGCAAAAGCAGTTCCACATTTCAAACCTGGTAAAGCATTACGTGACGCAGTGAATGAAGCTATAGAATAATAATAGGTGGGGTGTATATGCGTTATGTATTGGTCGCCATATTAATCATTTTATTTGGTTATTCATTGGCTTTGGTTTTACAGAATGGTACCGAAGTCACTGTCGATTTGTTATTTACACAAGTTCCAGCTATGCGCTTAGGTTTGGTTCTATTACTGACTTTAGCCTTAGGTGTGGTGGTCGGATTATTACTTGGTGTGCAAGTATTCCGCGTGTTTCAAACAAGTTGGGAGATTAAGCGCTTACGTAAAGATATTGATCACCTGCGTAAAGAACAAATTCAGGCTGCGCAATTGGCTGCTGCTGAAGCTGCTGCAAATGCAAGGCATGAAAAAACTGTATTTGATGTAACAAACGATAATAAAAGCCCATTATAATGGGCTTTCTTTTTGTCTAATCAAAGGTAAATTCTCTTGAGTATCATTGTTGCACTAGATGCTAAAAGCCAAATTGATGCATTGCACATTGCAGAGCAGTTAGATCCTGCATTATGTCGAGTAAAAGTTGGTAAAGAGTTATTTACTCATGAGGGACCATCTGTTGTTAAAGCTTTGCATGCAGAAGGGTTTGAGGTTTTCTTGGACCTAAAATTTCATGATATTCCAAATACCACAGCACAAGCAGTTTGTGCAGCTGCGGATTTGGGTGTATGGATGGTTAACGTGCATGCATCAGGTGGCCGTAAAATGATGGAAACCTGCGTAGAGCGTTTAAAAGCAGGGAATTATGCAACTCAGTTGATTGCTGTGACTGTTCTAACTTCTATGGGACGTGAGGACTTGCGTGATATTGGTTTGGATGTTGAGCCATTTGAACAGGTTAAGCGTTTGGCACAATTAACCAAAGAATCAGGTTTGGATGGTGTGGTGTGTTCTGCGCAAGAGGCAAAAATGTTGCGCGAATTGTTGGGGCAGGATTTTGCATTGGTGACACCTGGAATTCGTCCTGAGGGGGCTAATGCAGATGACCAAAAGCGAATTGTTACACCAAAGCAAGCAATGCTAGATGGTTCTACACATTTGGTGATTGGTCGTCCAATTACAAAATCTGAGAATCCACGTCAAACCTTAAAAGATATCTTGGCAACACTGTAATCTTTAATATTACGAATAATTGATAAAAGCCTTTCTAATGAAAGGCTTTTTTGTATGAATACACCATTAAAAAGGTGAATAGGTGGTAAATAAAAAATGTTAGAGTTCGATGAGATTGCTGAAGCGGAGAATTTTGCCACGTTACAGAACACGTTAGAAGAAACGAAGTTACTTGAAGAAAAGAAAGAAGGCTCTTCTACTGATTGGTCGGCTGGAATTGATTTGGTAGATATCGGATCTGCCATTATTGAAGCTGTGGGTGATATTATTGGTAATATTGATATAGACCTGTAGGGTGTCTGGTTCGATCTTATTAACTCCCTTGGCGTTAACTCTTAAATTAATACCAAGGGATGTCTTATTCTTAAAGTGCAGCAAGCACACTAACAGCAATCGGTGCAAGAATAGAGAGAATAAAACCGCTGACCATTGCATGAGGGATAAAGTCATTACCACAAGCTTGTTTGACCATTGGAAGGGAAACATCCATTGCAGTGGCTGCTGCTGAAGCGATTGCTGAACGCGGATAACGCCAGCCAATACAATACATGAGAATGATTGCAAAGATCTCTCTAAATAAATCATTAATTAGCGCAATACTGCCTAGGGCAGGATTTTTAAGTTCTGAAACAACAATTCCGCTCATGGAGTAGAAACCATAACCTTGAGATAGCATAATCAGATCTTTCAATTGTAGTTGTTTTAGAAAAATACTACACAGTAAGGCTCCAATAATAGAACCAACAATACAACCAATAGGCACTAAAAGAATTTTAAAATTTAACCAAGAGCGATCTAATGGGCTGAATGCAAGATCGAGTCCAATCAAAAACATGAAAACCAGAAGTAGATACCATGTATTTACTTGGGTTGGAATTCCTATATTTTCCAGTAATTTTGCTAAAAGAAATCCTACTGCTAGTGCTATACACGCGTAGGAGATACTCATGAAGGACTTGAATAATAATGACAGTGAAATTTTGCCAGAAACAGGTTGTATGCCAATAAATTTATAGAGAGCAAAACAACATAAAAATGACCCTATTGTTGTAAAAAAAGCCAGTGCGGTTGCACTACTTAATATTTGAGAAGAGCCATGAATATTTTCAAGGGCATGGGTGAATTCCATGCTAATCCCAATCAAGAGCAAATAAGAAAAGTAAGGTAAGACTTTAAAGCATAGTTTAATTAAACTACTTGGAATTTTTTTTGCAAAGAAATATCCAGCGGCTAAGCACAAAAGAAGCTGAGATATAAGAATAAATGCTTGCATAGGTAAAGCGATATTTTAATGATGTGCCATCATAGCCTAAGTATGCAAATGTTGCAGTGGTTGATATCGATATGATCGAAATTTTGACATTAGATTCGGGCGGCACGAAATCCTACATCTTTATATACGATTGTAGTTTGATAGATTCGGCAATTTTCAAATACGGGGAATTGAGTTAAAAAAGGGTTCTTATCTTTATTGACACAAATATGAAAAGATCGATTCTCAGTCTCATGTATTTAATACAAGCGATGCGTAAAGCTGGGATTGATGTTGATCAGCAGTTAAAAGGCATTGGTTTAAGTGTCGATACCTTGGACCCGACTGCGATTATTCACCCCAGTTTAGAGTGTGATGTATTGATGGTCTTGGGTGAGCATATTTCGTCTGAGCAAGGCTTAAATATTGGGCAACATTATACGTTAGCAGGGTATGGTCCTTTATTGATGCTATTGGTGACCAGTGACAATATTAGAGTTGCCCTTGAAAAAGTGATTGCATATCAGCCGCTAACACATCTTACAGCTAAACTGAGTTTAAAATTTCAAAATCATCAGGTGGCATTGTGTTATGAAGCCAATGATTTAACTGATGAGCTAAATATGCTACGTACGCAATCTGAATTGGCGGGTACATATAAGTTTATTCAGGAGTTGTATAAGAAGATGGGGCTAAGCGTGCCTCAGCTAAAAGTTGAGTTACCCTTTGATCCGCCTGAAAATACTGAGATTTTGGCAATGTATCAAGCATACTATGGGATGGATATTACCTTTTCAAAGCCTTATGCTGCATTTTGGTTTGATGAGGCTGTTTTGGGGATTAAAATTCCTTCGGCTGATCAAATGACATTCCGTATTTATGATTATAAATGTCAGGCTGAAATGAAGCGATTGTCTCAGCAATCAGCAGTACCTGATTTGGTGGAGCGCGTTCAGGACTATTTGGACTTGCAGCAAGGTGTTATTCCAACAATGGCGGAAACAGCACAAGCATTACATGTTCCAGAGCGCACACTGAGACATCAGTTGCAGCAGCTAAATAGTAGTTATAAGCAGATTAGAGAACAATTAATTAAGGAAAAAGCGCTGAGGTTAATTGAATATCAGGAGTACACCATTGAAATGATTGCTGAATTATTGGGCTATTCTGAACCAGCGGCATTTAACCATGCCTTTAAACGTTGGTTTGGACGCAGTCCTCGGCAATATTCCAAGTAGTGTTACTCATGCCAAAGTTTTATTTATTGTTCCCTAATTTTCGTTATACTTTCGTCAGACCAAAATAGTAATCAAGATATGTCGGATTTAAATCTTCACAGCACCGCCTTTGCTCCATTATCACCAGCTGAACGTTACGCGCAAGCTTTGGCTTCTGGGCAATTTATGCCTGATGAAGCTCAAGCACAGGCCGTACATGAATTAGACCGTGTCTGGCAAGAACTGATTCAGCGCTATAAGGCATCAAAGAAGGCATTTCGTCGCTTTCGTCGTCAGACATCTCCACAAGGTGTTTATATGTGGGGTGGGGTGGGTCGCGGTAAAACATGGTTAATGGACCAGTTTTATGATTCGATTCCATTCCGTCGTAAAACACGCATGCATTTTCATCATTTTATGCAGCATGTGCATCGTGAGCTAAATAAATTGTCTGGTCAGCGTAATCCCCTAGATGCGGTTGCGGATCAGATTTATAAAGATGCCGTGATTATCTGTTTTGATGAATTCTTTGTTACCAATGTCACGGATGCAATGATTCTGAGTGAGCTATTCCAGAAGTTGTTTAGCCGTGGTGTAACTTTGGTTGCGACATCAAATATTGCTCCAGATGGTTTGTATAAAAATGGAATCCATCGTGATCGTTTTATCCCAACCATTGAGATGGTGAAGAAAAACTGTGTCATCTTAAACGTAGATGCGGGTGTGGATTATCGTTTGCGTGTACTTAAGCAGGCACAATTGTTTAAGCATCCTTTAACACATGATCATAAAGTTTGGATAGCTCAGCGTTTTACAGCATTGACGCAAACACAACTTCAGTCGCAAGAGCCGATTGTAATTAATAATCGCTTGGTGGAAACAATTGGCCATACCGAGGATGTATTGTGGTGTGAGTTTTCTGAACTGTGCTTGAAACCTCGCAGTCCAGCCGATTTTATTGAAATTGCGAATATCTATAACACGGTATTGGTGAGTAATGTTCCACATTTGACCGATTATCTTTCTGAGGGAACGCGTCGTTTCATCTATTTAGTGGATGAATTCTATGACCGTGGAGTCAAATTATTGCTGACTTCGGAGGATACGATTATTGATATTTATCAGGGTGAAAAACTAGCATTCGAAATTGAGCGGACACGTTCACGCTTACTTGAAATGCAATCCGATGATTATTTGCATTCAGAACACCGACTCATTGAGAAATCTGCCAAAGATTTTAACGAATAAGCAAAAAACGCCATGAATTGGCGTTTTTTTATGGGTGAAAGTATTGTATGTTAAATCAACATTTTTTCTTGTATAGGGAAATGTGAATACCTTAAAACAAGTAAAAATTCAAGAAATGAGGCAGGTTTGAATTAACGCTGAACTTAAGTCTAATTTCGACATTTCAAAAACTTAATACACTGTAAAAAGAGTATTCATGAGCGTGATAATACAAACTAAATAGGATTTTATTTGATAATGTCAATATTTATTGCACAGAAAATGCTTACTATTTAGGAATGTGATATTCGTATTCAGAAAAGTATAAATAGGTATACTGGAATCTCTTGTTATAAAAAGTAGCAATATCAGGAAAGACAATGACTGTACGTATTCAAAAGGGTAAGTTAGCGATTGCTAAAGAACTTTACGATTTTATCGAGAATGAAGCTTTACCAGGTTCTGGTTTGGACAGCGAAACATACTGGAAAAACTTTGAGCAAGTCGTTGTTGATCTTAGCCCAAAAAATAAAGCGCTTTTGGCAAAGCGTGAAGATCTTCAGGCTAAAATTGATGAATGGCACCGCAACAACACATTTGAATTAGAAGCTTACAAAGCTTTCCTTAAAGAAATTGGCTACTTGGTACCAGAAGTAGAAGATTTCCAGATCAGCACAGAAAATGTTGATGAAGAAATTGCATTATTGGCAGGACCACAATTGGTTGTGCCTGTGCGTAATGCGCGTTATTGCTTAAATGCGGCAAACGCACGTTGGGGTTCACTCTACGATGCACTTTACGGTTTTGATGTGATCTCTGAAGAAGGTGGCGCTGAAAAAGGTAAAGGTTATAACCCTGTTCGTGGCGATAAAGTTATTGCATTTGCTAAAAATTTCTTAAATGAAACTTTCCCGCTTGCACAAGGTTCACATGCTGACGTAACACGTTATGCAGTGGAAAATAACAAATTAGTTGTAACACTTAAAGATGGTTCTACAACTGGTTTAGCACATGAAGCACAATTCGTTGGCTTTAATGGTGAAGAAGCAAACCCTTCTGAAGTTGTTCTATTGAACAATGGTTTACATGTCATTATTGAAGTTGATGCAACAAGCCCAGTAGGTAAAACTGATGCGGCAGGTGTGAAAGATTTAGTTCTTGAAGCAGCAATTACAACCATTCAGGATTTAGAAGACTCTGTTGCAGCAGTTGATGCTGAAGAGAAAGTAGAAGGCTACCGTAACTGGTTAGGCCTAATGAAAGGTGATTTACAAGAATCAATCGAGAAAAATGGCAAGACCATTACTCGTACATTAAATAAAGACCGAACAATTAAAAACTTGATTGGTGGTACGACAACTTTACATGGTCGCTCGTTAATGCTTCTACGTAACGTCGGGCATTTAATGACGAACCCTGCAATTTTGGTTGATGGTGAGGAAATCTTTGAAGGCATTATGGATGCCTTAGTAACGCCATTACTCAGTGTTGCTGATATTCGTGGTCAAAATGAGAACAAAAACTCTCGTAAAGGCTCAATGTATATCGTTAAACCAAAAATGCATGGTCCAGAAGAAGTTGCATTTGCAGTTGAATTGTTTGAACGTGCAGAACAAGCAATTGGCTTACCAGCGAAGTCTTTAAAAATCGGTATTATGGATGAAGAGCGTCGTACATCAGTTAACTTGAAAAACTGTATTGCGGCTGCAAAAGACCGTACGATCTTTATTAACACTGGCTTTATGGACCGTACAGGTGATGAAATCCATACTTCTATGGAAGCAGCAACAGTTGTTCGTAAAGAAGCAGTAAAAACACAAAAATGGATTGCAGCTTACGAAAATCGTAACGTAGCAATTGGTTTAGAGTGTGGCTTACAAGGTAAAGCGCAAATTGGTAAAGGTATGTGGCCTAAACCAGACAGCATGAAAGATATGTTGGCAACTAAAGCTGCACATCCAAATGCAGGTGCATCATGTGCTTGGGTGCCATCTCCAACAGGTGCGGCACTCCATGCAATGCATTACCATCAAGTGAATGTAAAAGCACGCCAAGATCAATTGAAAGCAGAAGAAATGCTTTCTCTAGATGATTTGTTAACGCCTCCGTTTGCTCCAGAGACTAACTGGTCAGCTGAAGAAATTAACAATGAACTTGAAAATAACTGTCAAGGTATCTTGGGTTATGTAGTTCGTTGGGTCGACTTGGGTGTAGGTTGTTCTAAAGTTCCAGATATCAATAACGTTGGTTTAATGGAAGACCGTGCAACATTGCGTATTTCTTCACAACACGTTGCAAACTGGTTGCGTCACGGTATCGTTACACGCGAGCAAGTTGAAGAAGTGTTGAAGCGCATGGCTAAAATTGTAGATGGTCAAAATGCTGATGATCCGTTGTATACGCCAATGGCAACAGACTTTGATAATAATATCGCTTTCCAAGCTGCTTCTGATTTAATCTTCAAGGGTGGTGTTCAGCCTTCAGGTTACACTGAGCCATTGTTACATGCTGCACGTTTGAAACTTAAAGGTTATACAGGTGATTAATTTCGATTAGTTGCGTGAATTTGACAAAGACCTTTCAATTTTGAAAGGTCTTTGTTTTTATAAGAGAAAAGATTTAACAACAAAAAGAATAAGGTTGTATTTAGATAAGTATAAGAATTGAGATTCAATAGAATGATTTATTCCGTATGACGGTGATGAAGCCCGCTATGATTATGTCTATAATATTGAAGTTGCAGATTCTAATAGTTATTTTGTGACTGAAATGAGAATTCTAGTTCATTGTGATATGAAAGAAAGCATCTATCGGATTCAATAAATGTGTGCCAATTTTAAACCTCTAACCTTGTCGCAACTACAGCAATTGGGCTTGCCACAAATTCCATTTGAATATCTGGAAGAGGTTTATCCTAGTTATAAAACTCCGTTATTGTTTAAATCTGAACATGGATTGGAATGGCGAGAAGTGTTATTTGGTTTAGTGCCGAAATGGGCTGAAGATGCCAGTGCCTCTAAGCGTACTTATAATGCTAGACATGAGACTATTTTTGAAAAGCCAAGCTTTCAAGATGCGGTTTATAAATGTAAGTTTGGTGTTATTCCAGTCACTGAGTTTTATGAAAGTAAATATATTGAAAATAAACCGCAACGATGGGGTGTGAGGCGTAAAGATGGTAAAGCCTTCTTTATTGCTGCAATTTATGAAATTTGTAAAATCAATAACGAATTCATTCGTTCTGCAGCAATGCTGACGATGAATGCAATAGACCACCCTATGATGAAAGAGTTTCATGAACCTGGTGATGTAAAACGATCAGTTGTCATCATTCCACATGAGTATCTTGATCATTGGCTAAGCTTAAAACAGCCACATCAAATGACTCAATTTATGCAGGGATTCCCAGTTGAGGAGTTTGAATGTTCACATGTGCCTAAAGCAAAAATAGAGAAAATAACAGCTCAGTTGAACATGTTTGATCTTTTCTAAATATAAAAAAAGGGTTTCATTTGGAAACCCTTTTTTATGGTTTATAAATTAACGGTTAAGATTGTTAAAAATATGTTTTAAGCTGTCCATCATTTTTTCAATCTGTAAGGGTGTTAAACCTTCAAAGGATTGTTCGAGTACAGCACTAGTCAAATCATTGATTTTATGTGTCATTTCATTGCCCTTTTCGGTAAGAACAACACGTGTTATACGAGCATCATCTTCACATGAATAGGTGTTAACGAGCCCTTCGTCTTTAAGACGATAAACAATCTTTGTCGTTGTAGACATTTTCGATACGACCATATCGGAAAGATCGGATACGCTAGCATTTGGTTTAGATTTTAAAGCAAGTAAAATGCGACGACGAGAATTATCTAATCCGTATTTTTTTAGGACTTGATCGACCTTTTGCACATGTTGCGAATAAACCTGAGTGATCCAAAAAAAAGGAAAATTCTCTAGAGTAAAGTCGTCAGCGGTAGGTAAAAACTTCGCATACTTTTTAGTCATATGGGATTCCAAATATTTATTTTTATATTGCTTAATATTATGTGAAATATGACACGTTAAGCAATATAATTGTGATGAAATGTTCAAAATTCGATTTGTGTATTTGCAGTGACTTGATGGCGAGTCTATACCCGAGGAAATTTAAATGACTGCTCTAGTGCTAAATGAGCATCGTTTTGATGCAAATTAAGAATGCGCATTAAGGGGAGATAAAAGGTCAATCCTGTTCCTTCTGTCATAGCAACCAATCCTGTAAATAAATCTGAGTTAAGTAGGTAATTCATTTACCATACATATTGAGTAATAAATAATTTGATAGATATTCCATTTAATTTTTTCATTTTAGTATAAAAACTTCTTTTGAAAACTGGCTTTGTTTACAAAACATTTCTGTTATTTGAAGCATTAATTTAAGAAAAATTAATATTTAAATACTAAATAATCAATAAAAAGAATAATTTAATTCATTAGAAATCCTTACACAAGCAGTATGAGACTATTTGTGACTACTCAGTTTTCTTTTTTTGTTACAATCAACTCTGTCAATGTATTTGAATTGTATCTGATGATAATATTTTAATCTTTCTTGACAATAATATCTAGTAAGTTGATTTTGTAAAAAAATTAAAAAAAATAATTACAATGTAAGAAGAGTATGCATAATAAAACTATCTATTGTTAAAAAGAGGTTTTACATGGATCCGTCGCCGTGCAGGTCTAGCTTATTAAAATTTTGCCTTGAGTTAATCGAGGTGCGTCAATAATGGAATTCTTATTAGATCCAGGAATTTGGGTTGGCTTACTTACCCTAATTGTCTTAGAAATTGTTTTAGGTATTGATAACCTAGTCTTTATTGCCATTTTGGCAGATAAACTTCCACCAGAACAGCGTGATAAAGCGCGTATTATTGGTCTTTCACTCGCATTGATTATGCGATTGGGGTTGTTATCCGTTATCTCTTGGTTGGTTACTTTAACCAAACCGCTCATTCAAATTGCTGATTTATCTTTCTCGGGGCGTGATTTAATCTTGCTCTTCGGTGGTCTGTTCTTGGTCTATAAAGCCGTGACCGAGTTACACGAGAAAATGGAAGGTAAACCCGAAATTAAATCAATATCTTCAGTGGTGTATGCAAGTTTCTGGGCAGTCGTTGCTCAAATTATTGTGCTTGACGCGGTCTTTTCTCTGGATTCTGTCATTACAGCCATTGGTATGGTAGATAATATCTACGTGATGATGGCGGCAGTAACAATTGCAGTTATTGTAATGTTGTTTGCCTCTAAACCACTCACTAGCTTTGTAAACCGTCACCCTACAGTCGTCATTCTGTGTTTAAGTTTCCTATTGTTGATTGGTATTAGCTTAATTGCGGAAGGATTTGGTTTCCATATTCCGAAAGGTTATATTTATTCGGGTATTGGTGTGGCTATTTTAATTGAGGCCTTCAATCAATATTCAAAACGCAATGTGGCGAAACATGAATCTAAGATTCCATTGCGTCATCGTACTGCTGATTCCATCTTGAAATTAATGGGTGGAAAAGTAGAACCTTCTCATATGGATGCTGAGCAAATTGAAGCTCAGGAAGCCTTTGCAGATGAAGAGCGTTACATGATTGGCGGGGTCTTAACTCTGGCAGAACGTTCTGTTGCTTCTATTATGACACCTCGAAATCAGATTTCATGGGTCGATTTAAATGATACTCCTGAAAAAATTCGAGAGCAGGTACTTGCAGTACCGCACAGTTTATTTCCAGTCTGTCGTGGTAGCTTGGATAAAGTTATCAGTGTAGTGCGTGCGAAAGAACTGCTTGATGTGCTGGATGATGGTGAAGAGGCGTTAAAATCATTGATTAAACGTCAACGTCCAATTTTTATCTTTGAAAAGATGAAAGTGATTGATGCCATTAATACCTTAAGGACATCGAAAGGTTCATTGGTTCTGGTCACTGATGAATTTGCTAATGTTAAAGGGTTAATATCTCCACTGGATGTTTTTGAAGCAATTGCAGGTGAATTCCCTGATGCTGATGAACAGTTGGACTTGGTCAAAATTAATGATCAAACATGGAAGGCTTCGGGCATGTTGGATTTATATCAGCTTGAGCTTGAACTTGGTGTTTTTGATTTAGTCGAAGATGATGCAGGCTACATGAGTGTGGCTGGTCTGATTCTGGATAAGACGCAAGGCGAAGTTCGAGTTGGAACTCAGCTTGATTATCAAGGTGTCCATTTTGAAGTTACTGAATTAGATGAAAATCGCATAAAATTCGTGACAATCATTTATCGCCATTAAGTTATGTAATGATGAAAACGCCCGAATAATCGGGCGTTTTTTTGAAATAAAAAGCCATCAAGCTGGATTGGAGATGAAATACAACTTGATGGGAAAAACTAGATGTAAAGTTGTTGTTCGATTAAATCCCAAATATTGCGATGTGATTTACGGAACATTTGCATATGACCAATGCTTTTGTGTTGAAATTGTTTTGGCTTAAGTTCAATCATATTTGTTTCAGCATTCGGATAAAGATTGAGAAGGGCTTGAACATTCGCCTGAGTTGCAATTTCATCGTCTGATGCCCAAATTGCAGTAATTGGGCAGGTAATTTTGCTGTGATAATCAGGGAGCAGTTGTTTCTTGACAGCATGCATTACATAGCCTTGTGTCCCACAAAACTGAGCCCATTGTTTTGCGACATTTTTAGGTAAATTTTCGCCCATTCCAATCATTTTAGTAGCACCATATCCTTTGAATTTACTCGAAATTGGGAAAATGACATGGAACATAATCGGTGCAAGGAACTTGGTTTTACCTTTTAAGCCGCGAACATGACCTGTTGATCCTGCAACAGCAATAATTTTTGCGACTTTATTATAATTTGGTGAAATACCTAGAAGCTGACCACCAGCGCTATGGCCAAGTAGAATAATTTTTTCGGCTTGTGTTTGTTCTAGTAGACAATCAATCGCTGCTGTAATATCTAATTGCCCCCAATCGACAATGTCTGCTTCAGATTGGTGCAGTGGGCCGTATAATGAAGCGCCAATTCCTCTAAAGTCAAAGCACATGACTGTATGCCCAAGCTTATTTAACCATTCAGCATAAGAGTGGTAGAACTCTTTCACAATGCCAGTTGCTGGGCAAATGAGAATAGGGAAAGGTTTGTCGGAATTTATTTGATTTTGATAGAGTTTGGCACTTAATTTATAGCCATCGGCACATTGTATTTGAATAGATAGTGGTTGAGTATTCATGAGCGTCTTGTCGTTGCTGTTTTAAACATACTTTATCTAAGTTCTAAAAAGAAACTTGCTAAAAGTATGACTTTGAAGTCAGAAAATTCATATTTAAGAAGGATAAGGAGGAGTGGTGTTTGATCATTTTTCAATTGCTATGAAATTGGCAATTCTTTTTAGTGGTGTGTATTTGTGGTTGGGTATGTTAACAGGGGTTTGGAAGTATTGGCAGATTAGACGTTCGATTCAAGCAAGAGCACATTATTATGTGGATATCGCGCATAGAAGTAGTTTGTTATATGCATCTGCAACTTTGATTTTAGCTGTGCTTGCTGAATTTTCAATTTGGTCTGAAACGTGGAATCTGATTTTTGTAATGATCAATTTGGTTTTCTTTAGTGCATCAATATTGAGTTATGCATTGCATGGTTATTTAAAAGACACAACCAATCAATTTAAAGTACCACATCAATTGGGTAATAAGGTTTTACCAAGAACGATGATGACTTTGGCAATGGTTTTACTGGTGGTAGGTGAGCTGTTTGCGACGGGAATGTTGATAATAGGTACTGGGCTTAATTTATTTTAATTATTTATATATTTTTTAAAGATGGATGAATAATCATCCATCTGTTCAATCAAAATTCTTAGATTTTTTCTGGGCACGGACTTTTTGATCAATTACAGCCCAACTATAGAATGCTGCAGAGACGAACAGAGCGTACGCGAAATATTCAGCTTTCAGGTGACCTTGAATCAGTCCATGAAAAAGCAAAGTAAGCATAAGGGCCACGGTCGTACTTAAGTACGTGACCATATTCTTGTTTGCCTTTAGAGCGTTAATGAAGACTTGCTTGTTGAAATGTAATGATAACATCTCCATCCCTCCTAATGAATTTGACCTAAACCTAGCGTTTCGGTCGGATTGGTTACTAATGTTGTACTGTGAATTAAAGGGTATTTCAATAGCTAATACCGTTATTTTTTCATAAAATTTTTACTAGTATTGCAATTTGGATGGTGGATTGTTTAATTTATGAATAGTTCATATTTTGTTGAGTAATAATTACCTGTACATATTGTTTTAATCAAATATGTTATCAATATGATATTCATAACCTTAACACTTAGCCTACTTCTATATTTGAAAAAGCTTAATAGTGCTTAAGTCGTATAAAGCAAAAATTAGACCAAAAAGTTCAATTTGGCAAAAGAGATTAACTCGAAGGGATATTTAGGCATGCAGGGCATGGTATTGCATGACTGCGAAAAGTAAACAATAAAAGTTGATTTGGGTAAAACCGACGTTTATTGGTCACATATAAAATCTAATTTGGGTAAAATTGGATTTTAATTACAAATTGAAAACTTATTTTCTAAATTTGTCGCAGATTAGAGCAATAACCAAGACCAGCAAAGATGGGATTAACCATGCAAGATTTTGTTCATTTAGGGGTAAGTGTTGAACAAACTCTGGTAAAAACGAATTGAGTTCAGCTGCTTTTAGACCTTCTAAAATTCCAAAGACAAAAGCAATTGCCGTTACTGGTGCAATTACTGCTGGAGGATTTTTCCAGAATTTTGCAAAGAAACTGAGCATGATCACTACAATTGCAGGGGGATAAATTGCACATAGCACAGGCACAGATACCGCAATGAGTTTGGTTAAACCTAAATTAGAGATCAGAAGCGAAAAACCAACCAAAACAAATACAAAAATCTTATAAGGAATTTGAGTCAGTTCTGAAAAGTATTCAGCACATGCACAGGTTAGGCCAATTGCAGTAACCATACATGCAAGGAAAATCATCCCTGTAAGGAAGATGGAACCTAAATCGCCAAAAGCATGTTGCACATATGCATGCAAAATAACAGCGCCATTTGCTGCATTTGGTGCGACTTCATGACTTCCAAGTCCAAGTTTAAACAAACTGAGATAAACCAGCGTTAAGCCAATACCAGAAATAATACCTGCGATAACCGCGTATTTTGTCACTAACTTTTTGTCAGTCACACCACGTGAGTGAATCGCATGAATAATGACGATACCAAATACTAAGGCACCTAGCGTATCCATAGTGAGATAGCCATTGACAAAACCTTCAGATACAGGGCTGCTTGCATAATTGTTGATAGCAGGAGGGATGTAACCCGCTGGAATTAAGAATGCTGCGATACCAAGTACGGCTAATGAAACGATTTTGATCGGTGCAAGGAAGTGACCTACAGTATCCAATAATTTGTTTGGATAAAGTGAAACCAGCGTCACAATTGCAAAATAGATAATGCTGTAAATTAGCAAACTATTTGGCGAAGTACCAAAATATGAAGAAAAACCAATTTCATAAGAAACTGTTGCTGTGCGTGGTGTAGCAAAGAGTGGACCTACAGCCAAATAACAGACAACAGTTAAGATTAAACTGGCAACTTTACCTAGAGGTGAGCTAAGTAGTTGAATTGAACCTTCAACACGTGAAAGTGCAATGATGGTAATAACAGGTAAACCCACTGCAGTAACTAAAAATCCGGCAGCGGCTAACCAAACATGTTCACCCGCTTGTTGGGCAACAATAGGAGGAAAGATAATATTGCCTGCCCCAATGAACAGAGCAAAGGTCATGAAACCCAAGGCAATAATATCTCTAGTACGAAGATTCGTCATGTTGAGAGATGCATTGACTAAAAACAGGCGATTCTAGTAGAAAAATAAGGACTTGGGAAAATTTTTTATATGTAATATGAATTTTTTTTATACAATATTTCTGTAGTTTAACTAATGGTTGAATTATATGGCTGAAAATTGATAAAAAATTACTTTGTACACGACAAAAAAAGACAACTCATTGAAATAATGGCATAATACTTGTTTTCTGACGACGAATATGATGACACATTTCAATGAGTTACATCTCATCTTAAACAAATATCTAAAGTGGAACAAGTCACGTGTAAAATGTTTTACACTGATTATGCTGGCATTAATTGTAAAACAGACATGTAATCTTTCTTCTGCATCTAAAGCCTTACCCATCACGTGCTTACCACAATCATTTTATCGACGTATACAACGCTTCTTTGCAGATCAGTATTTCGATTATCGTCAAATTTCTCAGTTAATTTTCAATATATTTTCATTCGATAAAGTCCAATTAACTTTGGATAGAACCAACTGGAAATGGGGAAAACGAGATATCAATATCTTGATGTTAGCCATCGTCTATCGTGGAATAGCGATACCTATTGTTTGGACATTGCTCAATAAACGTGGAAATTCAGATACAAAAGAGCGTATTGCTTTGATTCAACGCTTTATCTCCATTTTTGGTAAAGATCGTATTGTGAATGTGTTCGCAGACAGAGAATTTATCGGTGAGAAATGGTTTACATGGTTAATTGAAAATGACATTAACTTCTGTATACGTGTTAAAAAAACTTTATTGTGACCAATCACTTAGCCAAGAATCATAAAATTAGTGATTTATTTCGTCATCTTCAAGTTGGTCAAACAGAATGTCGTAAACGACGTATTTGGGTTGGTCGAGTGAAACTGTATATTAGTGCGCTACGATTAGAAGATGGAGAACTTTTACTTGTTGTTTCTCCTATGTTTAATGCTTCTGCTATTGGTGATTATGCATTACGCTGGGAAATCGAAACCTTATTTAGTTGTCTCAAAGGACGTGGATTCAATCTTGAAAATACTCGTTTAACAGACCCTAGACGAGTCAAGAAATTGATAGCAGTGCTAGCGATCGGTTTCTGTTGGTGCTATTTAACAGGTGAATGGCAACATGATCGAAAAAAAGCGATAAAACTAAAGAAGCATGGACGACTTTCAGTAAGTTTATTTCGCTACGGTTTGGACTATGTTCAGATGGCTATTCTACGTTTGATTGGTTTTGGAAAAAAAGAAGAATTTAAGAAAGTGCTAGCAATTTTAAGAAAGAAAAAGCCTGATAGGACAAGGGCCCTATGAAATTTGTCGTGTACAGAGAAAAAATTATTAAAGAGTCTATTTAGAAATTTATAAAAAATTTAGCGGGTAGAAACATTGTCTGTTATTTTTCTGCGGTTATTTTAAGATCGTTGCAGTTGTTGTGGTTGCTTAGATTACTCGCAACATTTTTAAATGAAAAGGATTATAATGCCTGCATCATTTAAGAGGGTGAGAATATGCTAGCTTCTTCAGTCGTGATTAAAACTGAGCAAGATATTGAAAAACTGCGCGTGTCAGGGCGTTTAGCGGCACAAGTTTTGGCAATGATTGGCGAGCATGTTAAGCCTGGGGTCAGTACTGAATATCTGGATGATATTTGTCACGACTACATTGTAAATACCTTAAATGTGATTCCTGCAAATATTGGTTATTACGGTTATACCAAAACCACGTGTATTTCACCAAATGAAGTGGTTTGTCATGGTATTCCTTCGGCTACTCGTATTCTACAAGATGGGGATATTATTAATATTGACGTTGCGATTATCAAAGATGGTTACTTTGGTGACACCAGTCGTATGTATTACGTGGGCAGTATCAAGCCAGAAGCAAAAAAATTGGTCGATACGACTTATGAAGCCATGCTAGCAGGAATTCAAGCAGTTAAACCTGATGTAACATTAGGTGATATTGGCTTTGCGATTCAGTCTGTTGCACAGCGGGAAGGTTTTAGCGTTGTTAAAGATTATTGTGGTCATGGTATTGGCAAAGTTTATCATGAGCAGCCAAGCGTCTTACATTATGGGAAACCAGGCCTAGGCTTGAAGCTTAAAACAGGCATGGTATTTACTATTGAACCAATGATAAATATTGGTCGTGGTAGCGTAAAAGAGCTTCAAGATGGTTGGACTGTTGTGACGACTGATAAGTCGCTGTCCGCCCAATGGGAACATATGGTAGTAGTCACAGATACAGGGTTTGAATTATTGACACCTTGGCCAGAAGGGACAGGGGATTATCCAGAAATTAAGTGTCAATCAAATTAAATCGAATTTAGACTTAAGTCTAAGTTGCTCATTTATTCATCTTTATTAATAGCTAATTTCGATCAAAACTTACATTGAGCTAGATCTTTTCAGCTTTGTGTGATTATTAAGTAAAAATATTAATCGTTTTTTTGTCTTTGATTGAATAAGGGGCTGTATATAAAATGCATCCCAAGATTCTCGCTGTAGTTTCTTATTTCAAGCTTATCCTCCTCGGATAAGCTTTTTTTTATCCTTACTTATGTTTATGTGCTAAATGTTCAACTAGGTAATCAATAAAAACCCGAACCGCAGGAAGTTGTCCTCTGCGAGATGGGTAGACGGCATGGAAAATACCATGAGGTGCTTTCCAGTCAGGTAAGACGCGGACCAATTCACCTGTTTTGATATAGTCCTGAGCAATCGAGTCTGGCAATAAGGCAATACCGCAGTTCTGCCGAGCTAGCTGTGCCAGCATCATTAAATCAGAACCCATGACAACAGGATTTACCTTAATTTTTTTCTGATGATTTTGATTGTCATGAACAATAATCTGTTGATCAAGATGTTCATCAACCATACTTAGTATATGGTGATGAGCCAAATCTTCAGGTTGTTTCAGTTCACCAAATTCATTTAAATAGGCTTGACTGGCAAAGAGATGTTGTTCGATTAATTCAAATTTTCTTAAAATTAGGCTTGGATCATCATCAAGATTTGATCGGACACGTAGAGCTAAGTCGATCCCTTCATTAATCACATCCACACGACGATTACTCACCAAAAGTTGAACTTTAATCTCAGGGTATTTTTTTAAAAAACCAGGAAGAATTTTGGTCATTTCGTTTTGGGCAATCGAAACAGGTAAGCTGACTTTAATGACACCACGTGGTTCAACGCTTAAATGATCGACTAAATCATGAGCAGCTTGTGCGGCATTCATCATGACTTGGGCATGGCGATAGACATTCATGCCAATTTCAGTTACTGCAAAATGACGTGAGCTGCGTTGAATAAGGCGTACACCAAGACGTTCTTCTAAATTATAGACACGACGGCTCAGTTTGGACTTGGGGATGTCGGTCGCCCGTTCTGCTGCACTAAAGCCCCCATGTTCTACAACTAAAGCAAAGCAATAAAAATCATCAAGGTCGGATAACATTTATAATTCCATTTATGCAACAATTTCTAAAATTTAGTGTGAATGTTGCATATTGTCAATTTTAAATCCTGTGTCTTTTCATGTAATTTTGCTGTTGAATCTATTAGACTGCACAGAATAGATTACAGTTGATAAAAGATGTACCAGCAAATTATTGAAATACATTCAGCAGAAGAGAATATTCGTTGCCCTATATGCCAACATGCTGTTGTAGATTGGACGGAAGAACAATATATCCAGCCATGTGAACATACATTATTTATTGCAATGGATTTGGGCTTTGAATTTGTCTCGGATCGTTTTGAAGAAAAAATGTCACGTTCTGTAGATCAAATTCATGATGATGAAGCGGCAAATGTATTTCAAGAAATCCTCAATGTTGAGTTTAATGATGCCATTTTGGTGCGTTCAGAATTGGGGGTAGAGAATATGTATCGTTATACTGGTTTTGCAACATAGTGATAAAATAAAAACAGCTCCTAATGGAGCTGTTTTTATTTAAGGATTAGCCTTCAATTTCTTCTTCAATGTCATCATCGGCTGTATCCATACCAAGTTCTTTCAGTTTACGCGTCAGAGTATTTCGTCCCCAACCTAAAAGCTCAGCAGCATGGCGTTTGCGACCACGCGTTTGCTGTAGTGCAGCATTGATGAGTGTGCGTTCAAACATCGGTGTAGCAATGTCAAGAATCTTCATTTCGCCATTTTTGAGTTTCTGAATAGCCCATTGACCGAGTAACTCATCCCAGTGGTGTAATGAGATACGGTCAAAATGTAGAGTTGCCGCATGTTCTGATGCTTTCTCAATTGGAATTTGTTTTAGCTCAGATGGAAGATCTTCTGGATAAACTTCACGACCTGTAATCATGACCGTAAGCCAGCGGCAGGTATTTTCCAATTGGCGTACATTACCTGGCCAAGGAAGTTGCTGCATATATTCCTGTGTCTCAGGACGTAGAATTTTTGGACTAACGCCAAGTTCTTTGCCTGCACGTGCAAGGAAATGCTGTGCCAGCATAGGAATATCTTCGCTACGATGCGCCAGTTTAGGAATATGAATGCGGATCACGTTAAGACGGTGATACAAGTCTTCACGGAAGCGGCCTTCATTGACTAATTTTTCAAGGTCTTGGTGGGTTGCGGCCACAATACGGACATCGACCTTAACAGGGATATGGCCGCCAACGCGATAGAACTCACCATCCGCCAAGACGCGTAATAGACGAGTTTGAGTTTCAAAAGGCATGTCCCCAATTTCATCGAGGAACAATGTACCGCCATTGGCTTGTTCAAAACGACCTTGACGTTGCGTATTGGCGCCAGTAAACGCGCCTTTTTCATGGCCAAAAAGTTCAGTTTCGATTAAATCTTTTGGAATTGCAGCCATATTTAAGGCAATAAATGGCTTACTACTACGCGGTGAGTGGCGATGTAGCGCATGTGCAACTAATTCTTTACCTGTGCCAGATTCACCATTAATCAATACAGTGATGTGTGATTGTGATAAACGACCAATCGCACGGAAGACTTCCTGCATGGCAGGAGATTCGCCAATAATTTCTGTAGATTGAATAGGTGATGCTATTTTTGCAGATTCTTGTTGTTGTAACTTGGTGATATGCAAGATTGCTCGATTGACCAGTGCTAATGCTTCGTCAATATCAAAAGGTTTTGGTAAATATTCAAAAGCACCAGTCTGATAACTAGACACTGCCGATTCAAGATCGGAGTGCGCGGTCATAATAATGACGGGTAGGTCTGGGTAATTGTTCTTAACTTTAGCTAAAAAAGTCAGACCATCAATTCCCGGCATGCGAATGTCGGTAAGAATTACATCAGGTGCATCAGTCGCCAGTTGATCTAAAGCAGATTGTGCTTCTTCAAAGCTAGTAACATCAAAACCTTCTTCTTTGAATGTTTTTTCAAGTACCCATCGCATGGCGCGATCATCATCAATTACCCATATTTTATTTCGCGACATGGTTAGACTCCCAAGGTAAATATAAGCTAAATACTGTTTTTCCAGGAATAGATTGGCATTCAATCATTCCGTTATGTTGGTGCATAATGTTTTGTGCAATGCTTAGGCCGAGACCAGTACCTTTGGCACGACCGGTCACAAGTGGGTAGAACACAGATTCCAAAATTTCCTCAGGAACGCCTGGTCCATTATCTTCAATATCAACACGAACCGCAGAGCGATTCAGTACACCATTAATGGTGACAAGACGTTGAATTCGAGTTCTTAAGACCAGTTCTGGTTGATGTTCGGTAAAGAAATCTTTGTTTTCCATCATGGCTTGTACTGCGTTCACGCTAATGTTTAGCATGACTTGAATCAATTGATCACGATCTGCTTTAACTTCAGGTAAGGATAAATCGTAATCACGTGTGATCTTGATTTTTTTCTTGGTCTGGTTGGCAATCAGAGATCGAACGCGTTCTAAAGGCTCATGTACATTGACTGGTTCATAGCTTGGTAATTGGCGAGAACCCAACATGGTGTCGGCAAGATTGCGCAAACGATCAACTTCACTGATGATAATGTCAGTGAACTCTGAGTATTCTGGATTATTTAAACTGCGAGCTAAAAGCTGTGTAGCACCGCGAATCCCACCTAAAGGGTTTTTAATTTCATGGGCTACCCCACGAATTAATTGACGAGCTACTTGATGTTGTTGAATCAGATTTTCTTCTTTGGAGATTTTCAGCATCCGATCAATCGGATTAAGTTCAATGAGCAGTAAAGGGTGGTAGGGTTTACCTGCATTGAGTTGTGAAACGGTATAATCTACATGAATGTCTTTAAAGTTGACGTTAATTGTAGCTTCACGACGAGTATAAGGCTGACCAGTTGCTAAAGTGTTAAATAATGCTTCTTCTGTATTAAATTCATCATTTGGCATATGGAGCAAATTTAGGACAGGTTGCCCATTTGCTCGTAATAAACTCATATCAAACAAAGATTCACATGATGAGTTTAAGTAAAAAATATTAAGTTTACTGTCGACAAGCAAAATCGCGGTGGTCAAATTGTCCACCAAAACGCGATAGTCGATAGTATGTGGTTGATCCATTAGCGAAGGTATCCTGTGTTAAAATGGCGCAATGGCATCTTCAAAAAGCAATTAATAGTCCAATATTGGAACGCAATTGATGCAGATTAAGCAAAATGCACGCCAACTTTAAATTCAGGGTGTCAAAGTTGAGCCTTTATTAAAAAAATGCGCCGAAATTGGACTTTATTAAAATTGTAGGCCGAAGATATTAAGTAATTAACTTTTAAAATGTATCAAAATGGTGCAAATGTAAATATATAAGACAAACAGTGGATTAATTTTGGTGCATTACATAAAGAGTCGGCTTCCCACCTATTTTTATCAATCGAAAAGTCTTACAATACGCGCATTCTAGTGGAGCGCAGATTCATGAAGTCCCCCAAAGTCGGTTTTGTTTCTTTAGGTTGTCCTAAGGCATTGGTAGATTCTGAACGAATTTTAACTCAGTTAAAGACTGAAGGTTATGATGTGGCATCAGATTATGATGGTGCCGATTTGGTTGTTGTTAATACCTGTGGTTTTATTGAATCTGCAGTACAAGAATCATTGGATGCGATTGGCGAAGCAATGAGTGCCAATGGTAAAGTTATTGTGACAGGCTGTTTAGGCAAAGACGAAGATAAAATTCGTGAAATGCACCCAAATGTCTTAAAAGTCACAGGCGCGGCAGCTTATCAGGATGTCATGGAAGCAGTACATGAATATGTACCAGCACCGCCAAAGCACAATCCATTTATTGATTTAGTGCCAGAGCAAGGCATTCGTTTAACCCCGAAACATTATGCTTATTTAAAAATATCGGAAGGATGTAACCATCGTTGTACCTTCTGTATCATTCCAAGTATGCGCGGTGATTTGGTATCACGCCCAGTTGGTTCTGTACTTGACGAAGCGGCTGCATTAAAACGTGCAGGCGTAAAAGAAGTATTGGTGATTTCTCAAGACACCTCTGCTTATGGTGTAGATACCAAATATAAACTGGATTTCTGGAATGGTCAGCCAGTTAAAACCAAATTTTATGACATGTGTGAAGCCTTAGGTCAATTAGGGATCTGGGTTCGTTTGCACTATGTTTACCCATATCCGCATGTAGATGCTGTTATTGATTTAATGGCTCAGGGTAAAATCTTACCGTACTTAGATATTCCTTTTCAGCATGCCAGTCCGCGCATCTTAAAATTGATGAAGCGACCAGCCCATAGTGAAAACACATTAGAGCGCCTGAAATTGTGGCGTGAAAAATGTCCTGAATTGGTGATTCGTTCAACATTTGTGGTCGGTTTCCCAGGCGAAACTGAAGAAGATTTCCAAATGTTGCTGGATTGGTTGAAAGAAGCGAAGTTAGACCGTGTGGGTTGCTTTACTTATTCACCAGTCGAAGGTGCTACGGCTAACGATTTGCCAGATCACGTACCTGAAGAAATTAAGCAAGAGCGTTATGAACGTTTTATGGAAGTTCAGCAGGAAATTTCAGCAGCTAAGCTACAAAAGCGTATTGGTCAGGTCATGATGGTCTTGGTTGATGATCTTGAAGAAGAATTTCCTGTTGCAGTAGCTCGTTCATATGCGGATGCACCTGAAATTGATGGGAATGTCTTTGTTGAAGATATCGACAAGAATCTGATTAAAGCAGGCGATTTGCTTGAAGTAGAAATTACTGATGCAGATGAATACGATTTGTTTGCGAAGTTGATTCGAGTGAAATCGGCTTAAGTAAATCCATATATAGAAAAATAGAAATTAAGTTAATTTGGAGTTTGGAATGTCAGATTCAAAGAATCCACGCTATTCACGCATCTTGCTAAAGCTTTCAGGTGAGGCGCTTGCGGGCAACAAGGACATGGGTATTGATGCGCAAGTATTAGACCAAATGTCTTTATCTATTGCACATTTGGTTGGCCTTGGTGTGCAGGTGGGTATTGTTGTTGGTGGTGGTAACTTATACCGTGGTAGTCAACTACAGAAAGATGGTTTGGTTGGCCGAGTAACGGGTGACCAAATGGGTATGTTGGCAACTGTTATGAATGGTTTGGCTATGCGCGATGCATTGGTACGCCGTAACATTAAAACACGTTTAATGTCAGCATTGCCAATTGGTACTGTGGTGGAATCATATTCTAGCCGTGATGCAATTCGTCACCTGACTCAAGGTGAGGTATGTGTATTCGTTGCAGGTACTGGTAACCCATTCTTTACAACAGATACTGCAGCATGTTTGCGTGGTATTGAAATTGAAGCTAGCCTCATCTTAAAAGCCACTAAAGTTGATGGTGTTTATAATAAAGACCCAAGCAAATTTGATGATGCAGTGAAATACGACAATTTAACATTCGATCAAGTGTTGGATGAAAAGTTGGGTGTCATGGATTTAACTGCAATCTGTTTGTGTCGTGACCATCATGTACCGCTTCAAGTATTTGATATGAACAAGTCTGGTGCGTTGCTTTCAGTGGTTATGGGTGAAAAAGAAGGGACTCACGTTACGAACTAATGTACGTGAGCCTGAAAGCTCTTTATACTACACGCTATTTTAGTAATGACATCTTTTAGAATTAAGTAAGGAAGATCATATGATTAACGATCTTAAAAAAGACGCAGAAGACCGTATGAACAAGTCACTTGACTCGTTGGAACATGGTTTTGCAAAGGTTCGTACTGGACGAGCGCATCCATCCATTCTGAACGGTGTAATGGTTCCTTACTATGGCTCTGATGTGCCTTTAAATCAGGTTGCCAACGTTGGTGTTGAGGATTCTCGTACACTTTTAGTTCAACCTTTTGAACGTTCAATGGTTGCGGCAATTGATAAAGCAATTCGCGAATCAGATTTAGGTTTGAATCCTATTACAGCAGATGCGATTCGTGTGCCAATGGCAGCATTGACAGAAGAAACACGTCGTGACATGCAGAAAGTTGCACGTAATGAAGCTGAAAATGCAAAAGTAGCAATTCGTAACATTCGTCGTGATGTGTTGGGTGATATCAAAGCATTGTTGAAAGAAAAAGAAATTTCTGAAGATGATGAGCGCCGTGCGGGTGAAGATATCCAAAAAATCACTGATAAGTTCGTTGCTGAAGTTGAAAAGCGTTTGGCTGCAAAAGAAGCTGAATTGATGAAGGTCTAAAATTAATGACCACATCTGAAGACACTACACATCTTCCAAAACATGTTGCCATCATTATGGATGGCAACAATCGTTTTGCCAAAAAAATGCAGATGCAAAAGGGTGCGGGACACCGTAAAGGTAAAAATGTCCTTGATCCAATTGTTGAGCATTGTCGAAAAAGAAAGATTCAAGCATTAACCGTTTTTGCATTTTCAAGCGAAAATTGGAACAGACCTCAGTATGAGGTGGATTTGCTGATGAATTTGTTGGAAGAAACAATTCATGAGCAAATCCCGCGCATGGAAAAATTTGAAATCGCTTTAAGATTTATCGGTGACCGTTCTCGTTTGTCTCCGCATTTACGTGAGTTAATGTTGCATGCTGAGCAAAGGACTGCTAAGTTCACTCAAATGACTTTAACCATTGCGGTAAGTTATGGTGGCATGTGGGATATGGCACAAGCTGCGCAACAAATTGCTCAGGAAGTCAAAGCTGGTAAGCTGGAAGTGAATCAAATTAATGCCGAGCTTATGGGGCAGTATATTAGTTTGTCGGATTTACCAGCTGTTGATTTACTGATTCGTACAGGCGGTGATTATCGACTGTCGAATTTCTTGCTTTGGCAAGCCGCGTATGCAGAATTATATTTTACTGAAACTTTGTGGCCTGAATTTGGTGTGCAAGAGTTTGATCATGCACTTGAGGTTTTTGCAGGGCGTGAACGTCGTTTTGGTAAAACATCTGAGCAAATTCAACAAGATAAATTTGAGAATTAATAAATGTTAGAGCGGATTATTACCGCCTTGGTATTGGTGGCAGTTGTACTTAGTTGTATGTTTGCTACTCAATCTCAGTATCCAATGTTGATGCTGATGATTGTTGCCGCTGGGGTTGCTGGTTATGAGTGGTTTAAGCTCATGCCGAGAAAAACAAATCATATTATTAAGCCTTTTGCATGGTGCTACGGTATTGTTACTGCTGCATTGGCAACTTTGGCTTTGTATTTTAAAGATATTGCACTTTTATTATGGTGTGCATCCATTTTATCTTGGTTAGTCAGTGTTTATTGGGTAAAAAATTATCCAGAATACGATGGTTGGTATAATAACAGTCTCTATTTTTCAGGATTTATTTTAGTTTCTGCTGCCGTAACAGCAATTTTCGCGCTATGGGTGAGTTCTCCATGGTGGTTAATGTATCTGTTCTTGTTGGTTTGGGGAGCAGACAGTGGTGCATACTTTGTTGGGCGTAAATTGGGTAAGAAAAAACTTGCGCCAGATGTAAGTCCAAATAAATCCGTTGAAGGGTTGTATGGTGGCATTTTAACCTCAATGTTGATTGTAATTGTTGTTGAAGTTTTATATCTAGACTTAACGTTAGCGCAACATATTTTGTTCCTGATTCTCTCTATAGTCACTGTGTTTAGTTCAGTCTTGGGAGACTTGTTTGAGTCCATGATTAAACGCCGAGCGGGAATTAAGGATTCTGGTCGAATCTTACCTGGGCATGGCGGTGTATTAGACCGTATTGATTCTTTGCTTTCTGCAGCGCCAATATTTGCTGCGGGGATGTATGTGTTAAAACTAATTGGCGTAGATTTGTAAATGTCACAAGCAGTTTGTATCTTAGGTGTAACGGGTTCTATTGGGCAAAGTACCTTAAAAATACTGCAACAGCATCCTGAAGATTATTCTGTTTTTGCAATAACGGCATACAGTCGAATTCAAGAATTGGTGCAGATTTGCAAACAGTATCGCCCCAAAATTGTGGTTATTCCATCTGCCAAAGAGCGAGAGTTACGACAAAGCTTTGCGCAAGAAAATATTAATGATATCGAAATTTTATTTGATGAAGCGGGCTTAGAAGCAGTTGCTCGTCATCCCGATGTCGATGTGGTGATGGCTGCAATTGTCGGAGCGGCGGGCCTATTGCCAACTTTGGCCGCGGTTAAAGCGGGTAAGCGAGTACTGCTTGCCAATAAAGAAGCCTTGGTCATGTCTGGTGATTTGATGATGCAGGCTGCTCGGGAGCATCAAGCCTTATTATTGCCCGTAGACTCTGAGCACAATGCAATTTTCCAATGTCTACCTGAACAATATTTGAATGTAGAACGTAATGGTCAGCCTAAACTGGGTGTTTCGCGTGTTTTATTAACAGCATCTGGTGGGCCATTTCTTCATCATTCTCTAGAAGAGTTGAAAAGTGTTACACCTGAACAGGCCTGTAAGCACCCTAACTGGTCTATGGGGCAGAAGATTTCTGTTGATTCTGCGACTTTGATGAATAAGGGGCTTGAATTAATCGAAGCGTGTCATCTTTTTGCAATTTCAGAACATTTTGTAACAATTGTTGTTCATCCACAGAGTATTATTCACTCCATGGTGCAATATGTTGATGGTTCAACTTTGGCGCAAATGGGGAATCCGGATATGTGTACTCCAATTGCTCATGCTTTAGCTTGGCCTAAGCGTATTAATACCCATGTTCCAGCTTTGGATTTATTCGTAAACCATCAGCTTGATTTTCAAGAGCCAGATACAACGCGCTTTCCTGCTTTAACCTTGGCTCGCCAATCTATCCAAGCGGGTGGCTTGGCTCCTACAGTTTTAAATGCAGCAAATGAAATAGCGGTGGCATCTTTCTTGCAAAAACAGATTGGTTTTACCGATATTCCTGTGGTGGTTGAACATACGTTGAATCAAGTTGAAAATGGTTCTGCGGATTCAATAGATTTAATCTTACAAGTGGACTCAACTGCCAGATCTATTGCTCAGCAGTTTGTAAGCAGTAAAGGAAGCTAAAATGAATGCCTTGTTTATTATTGTTGCAGCAATTTTATTGCTCGGGCCTCTTATCGCGATTCATGAGTTCGGACATTATTTTGTAGCACGTAAACTCGGCGTTAAAGTTTTGGTTTATTCGATTGGCTTTGGGCCAACTGTGTTGAAATGGACATCTAAGAAGTCAGGTATTCAATATCAATTGTCTGCTTTGCCTTTAGGTGGCTATGTCAAAATGTTGGATGAGCGTGAAGGTAATGTGGCGGAAGCTGATTTACCTTATGCATTTAACCGTCAACATCCATGGAAGCGTATTGCGATTGTAGCCGCAGGACCGCTGATCAATCTTATTTTTGCAGTGTTATTATTTTGGGTGCTATTTTTACCTGCACAAGAACAATTAAATACACGTGTGGGTAAGGTCTTGGTGAATTCACCTGCCGCAACTGCCCAAATGCAGGTCGGTGACAAGATTACAGCTGTTGATGGCGCTAAAACCTCAACTTGGGAGCAATTGAATTTTGCTTTGGTTGATCGTGCTGGCGAATCGGGGGTCATTCAGATTGAAGCAGATCGAAATGGTCAAGCAAAGTCTTTTGAGCTTCCTATTCAGAATTTCTTAAAAGATCAAAATCAATCGCCATTGGATAGTTTGGGCTTTATTCCATATCGCCCGTATATTCCTGCAACCGTCATGAAGTTAAGTGAAGATGGTGCAGCGATTCGACAGGGAATGAAAGCGGGTGATCAGATAGTTGCAATTGATGGCGTAAAAATGAAAGATTGGTTTGATGTTGTTGAGGTAGTTCAAGCCTCACCTGAAAAACTACTCAAAATTGATGTATTAAGACAAAATCAGTTGGTGCATTTAGAAGTGATGCCTCAAGGTAAGCGAGACAACATGGGTAACGTGTCTGGTGTGCTTGGTGTGCAAAACAATCCTGGTCAAGTGGTCATTCCTGAGGAATATAAGCAAACGATTCAATATGGCCCTGTAGAAGCATTTGGAAAAGCGCTTGATAAGACAGGGCAAATCAGTACCATGATTTTGAACTCTATCGTTAAGATGGTTCGTGGTTTAATTGGTTTGGAAAACTTATCGGGTCCAATTACGATTGCAAAAGTCGCTGGACAAAGTGCTGAAATGGGATGGCAAACGTTTATTTCTTTTATGGCATTGATGAGTGTTAGTTTAGGAATATTAAACTTATTGCCGATTCCTATGTTGGATGGTGGGCATTTAGTGTACTACTTTGTGGAATTGATTCGTGGTAAACCTGTTTCTGAACAAATACAATTGGTTGGTTTAAAAATTGGTATGGTACTGCTGGGTAGCATGATGCTCCTTGCATTATTTAATGACTTTATGCGTTTATAACAACGTCGCTTTGAAATTAACATCGGAAAAGACTGGCATGCAGCACACACATTTATTTATGCCTTTGGCACTGGTTAGTGCTATGGCAGCAGTACAACAAGTATATGCAGCGGATGAATTTATTGTCCGTGATATAAAAATTGATGGACTCGTTCGTTTAACTCCTGCCAATGTGTATACCATGTTGCCAGTACATAGTGGTGATCGTGTTGATGATCAGGCTATTTCGAATTCAATTCGTGCATTGTATGCTTCAGGCATGTTTGATGACATTAAGGCATCGAAAGAAGGCGATACGCTTGTATTTAAAGTGATTGAGCGTCCGCTTATATCTAAAGTTGAGCTGAAAGGCAATAAACTTATTCCCAAAGAAGCTTTGGAAGAAGGCTTGAAAAAAATGGGTTTGGCTGAAGGTGAAGTGTTAAAAAAATCAACACTTCAAACAGTTGAGTCTGAATTAGAGCAACAATATGTTCAGCAAGGTCGTTATGATGCTGATGTAAAAGTGACAACTACAGCAAAACCCAATAACCGTGTAGATTTATTACTCGAGTTTAATGAGGGTAAGGCTGCTAAAGTTGTCGATATTAATGTTATTGGAAACACCGTTTTCAGCGATAGTGATATTCAACAAGCTTTTGCTGTAAAAGAAAGCAGTTGGAGTTCAATTGTTTCACGTAATGACCGTTATGCACGTGAAAAAATGGCTGCAAGCTTAGAGGCGTTACGTGCTTTATATTTAAATGCAGGTTATATCAACTTTGATATTACTAATTCTAGCTTGAACTTAAGTGAAGACAAAAAGCGAATTTTTATTGAGGTTTCTGTCAATGAAGGTCAGCAATTTAAGTTTGGTGAATCTAAATTTTTAGGAGATGCATTATATAAGCCTGAAGAATTGAAGGCGATGCAGATTTATAAGGATGGCTCGACTTATTCACAAGAAAAAGTAAATGCTGTAAAGCAATTGTTGTTACGTAAATACGGTAATGCAGGTTATTACTATGCGGAAGTGAATGTTGTTCCGCAAATTAATAATGAAACACGACAAGTCGATCTAAATTACTATATCAATCCAGGTCAGCAAGTGACTGTACGTCGTATTAATTTCACAGGTAATACCAAAACTTCTGATGAGGTATTACGTCGTGAAATGCGTCAAATGGAAGGTGCTTTAGCAAGTAACGAAAAAATTGATTTGTCTAAAGTGCGTTTAGAGCGTACTGGCTATTTTAAAACGGTTGATATTAAACCGACGCGTATTCCAAGTATGCCTGATCAGGTCGATTTGAATGTGAGTGTTGAAGAACAACATTCAGGTACAAGTACCTTGGCAGTGGGTTATTCACAAAGTGGTGGTGTTACATTCCAAGCTGGATTAAGCCAAACCAACTTTATGGGGACGGGTAATAGTGTTGCAATCGATTTGTCTCGTTCAGAAACTCAAGACTACTACAATCTCAGTGTAACCGACCCATACTTCACCATTGATGGTGTGCGTCGTGGCTACAACATGTACTACCGTAAAACCAAATTAAATAGTGACTATAACGTTAACAACTATGTGACGGATAGTTTTGGTGGGGGTATCAATTTTGGTTATCCAATTGATGAAAACCAAAGCGTTAGTGCGGGTTTAAATATTGATCAAACTGATGTAACGACAGGTCCTTATGTGTCGACTTATGTGCGTGACTATTTAAAAGCACATGGTGGTAAAGTCAAAAATACAGCAACTTACTGTACTGTTGATCAGGTATTAGATCCAGATACAAACACTTATGTTTGTCCTGATGGTAAAACCTCTGATCCATATGAATCTGAATTTACAGGTGATTTCCTTACATACAACCTAACACTCGGTTGGTCATACAATACACTGAACCGTCCAGTGTTCCCTACAACGGGTCAGTCTCACCGCGTCAATGCTGAAATTGCATTACCGGGTAGTGATGTTGAGTACCAAAAAATTACTTACGATGCACAGGCATTTTTGCCGTTAGGTAAGGACTTTGTTCTGCGTGGTTATGGTAAGTTGGGTTACGGTAATGACTTACCTTTCTATAAAAACTTTTATGCAGGTGGCTATGGATCGGTACGTGGTTATGACAACAGTACTCTAGGGCCAAAGTATGATGGTGTTTACTATAGTGAAACGAAGCAAAAAGACCCATCACCAGAAGAAGTGGGTGGTAATGCTCTAGTTCAATTTGGTACTGAGTTGGCTTTACCTTTACCATTTAAAGGTGATTGGACACGCCAAGTCCGCCCAGTATTGTTTGCTGAAGGTGCACAAGTCTTTGATACTCAATGTGATGTGTTTAGTACAGAAGCTGCAAAGAAAACATGTAAAGATGAATATGGTTTTGACTTAGGTAATATGCGTTATAGCGTGGGTGTAGGCTTTACCTGGATTACCATGATTGGTCCATTGTCGTTAAGTTATGCCTTCCCGCTAAATGACAAACAAGGCGATGAAACTAAAGAGCTTCAATTTGAAATCGGTCGTACTTTCTAAGTACGATCTTTCTTAAACCAAAGACAATATACAATAAGGCTTAATAAATGCGTAAAATAATCAAGGCATTGGCTTTTACTAGCATTTCACTCAGTTCAATGGTCCATGCTTCAGGCTATGGCGTGGTAGACCTAGAGCAGGTAGTAGAAAATAGTACTTATCTCAAAGCACAGAATGCAACGCTTCAACAGTCAATTAAGCCGCAAACCACTCGTTTAGAGCAGTTAGGTAAAGAGCTTGAGGCAATGAAACAAAAGGCTCAGACAAGTAAGCTTTCTGAGGCTGAAATGCAGAAAATGAGTGCGGAATACCAAACTAAGCTAAACGAGCTAAATGGTATTCAACAAGGTCTGCAAGGTAAAGTTCAAGCGTCTTTGCAAGTAATGAACAAGACATTGGATTCTCGTATTAAGCAAGTTGCTGAGCAACTGCGTAAAGAAGGTGGTTTAGATGTAGTGTTGAACAAAAACTCTGCACTTGCCTATGACGCTAAGTACGATTTAACTGATAAAATGATTCAAAAGGTTAATGCAATTAAGTAATCAATGAATCTTAACAAAAAAAGTTTAGAAGACCTTGCTCGTCTTGTTCAAGGCGAGTGTATAGGTCAATCCAATCTTGTTATTCAAGGTTTGGCGAGCCTCGATGCAGCATCTGCACAAAATATTTCCTTTGTGACAGATGAAAAGTATTTAGATAAGGCGCTTGCATCAAAAGCGGGTGCTCTTATTGTCACTCAGGCTTTACAAGAAAAATTGCATAGCCATCAAAACTTTATTCTTGTTCCCAATCCATATCTTGCTTTTGCAATTCTCACTCATGTGTTTGAGAAAAAGCATTATGATGTTGGTATAGAAAGTACTGCACAGATTCATCCTTCAGCAATTATTTCAGATTCGGCTTATATTGGTCATTACGTTGTGATTGGTGCACATTGCGTGGTTGGTGATAACACTGTAATTCAACCGCATGTACGCATTGATGATGATGTGGAAATTGGTAAAGATGGATTTATTGATTCGCATGTGACATTAACAGGCGCATGTAAAATTGGTGATCGTGTGCGTATCCATGCCAATACAGTGATTGGTGGAGAGGGTTTTGGTTTTGCACCTTATCAAGGTAAATGGCATCGTATTGCTCAATTAGGTTCCGTTCAAATTGGAAATGATGTTCGAATTGGTTCAAATTGTAGTGTCGATCGCGGTGCTTTGGATGATACCATTTTGGAACATGGTGTTAAGATTGATAACCTTGTGCAAATCGCACATAACGTTAAAATTGGTGAAAATACTGCAATTGCCGCAAAGAGTGGAATTGCAGGTAGTACAACAATTGGCAAAAACTGTATCCTTGCAGGTGGTTGTGGGGTAGTTGGACACATTTCAATTGCTGATAATGTGACAATTACAGGAATGTCAATGGTCACAAATAATATTTACGAAGCGGGAAGTTATTCTGGTGGTACGGGATTATTTGAAACACCGCAATGGAAGCGTACAGTTGTAAGGCTTCGACAATTAGCAGATGTGCCATTGACCCAATTAGTCAAACGACTTGATCATATGCAGACTCAAATTGAGTCCCTTGAATCAACTTTTAAATTGCGTAAATAGAAATATGATGACTGAGTCGACTTTACTATCATTTACGAAACCAGAATTGCCAATGCATATTCAGCAAATTCGTGAATATTTACCACACCGTTATCCATTCTTATTGGTTGATCGCATTGTTGATGTAACTGATAATGGGATTGTGGGTTATAAAAACGTTTCAATTAATGAAGAGTTCTTGCAAGGACATTTCCCGAATTACCCAATTATGCCTGGTGTATTAATTGTTGAAGCCTTGGCTCAAGTTTCAGGTATTTTGGGCTTTATTATGAACAATGAGAAACCAAGTGAAGGTTCTTTGTTCCTTTTTGCAGGTGCAGAGAAGGTAAGATTTAAAAAACAAGTGGTTGCGGGTGACCAACTTGTATTAAAATCTGAGCTGATTATGCAAAAACGTGGTATTTACAAATATAATTGTATTGCCACTGTTGACGGCGTAGTTGCGACAACCGCGGAAATTATGGTTTATCATCAGAAAGTATAGAGCAGGCATGAGCAATAACGAATTCATTCATCCAACCGCTATTATTGACTCATCAGCAGTAATTGCTCCAGATGTACAAATTGGGCCCTATTGTATTATTGGTCCACAGGTCACAATTGGAGCTGGTACAAAACTTCACTCACATGTTGTAGTTGGAGGTTACACGCGTATTGGTAAAAACAATGAAATTTTCCAGTTCGCGAGTATTGGCGAAGTATGTCAAGACCTAAAATATCAAGGTGAAGAAACCTGGTTGGAAATTGGTGATCACAACTCAATTCGTGAACATTGCAGTTTACATCGTGGTACTGTGCAAGACCAAAGCTTGACCAAAATTGGTAGTCATAACTTATTGATGGTAAATACCCATATTGCACACGATTGCATGGTAGGTGATCATAATATTTTTGCTAATAATGTAGGGGTAGCGGGTCACGTTCATATTGGTGATTACGTTATTGTTGGTGGAAACTCAGGTATCCATCAGTTCTGTAAACTTGCTTCATTTAGCATGATCGGCGGTGCATCTTTAATTCTGAAAGACGTGCCTGCTTATGTAATGGCTTCTGGTAATCCTGCACATGCTTTTGCAATGAATGTGGAAGGCATGCGCCGCAAAGGTTGGTCTAAAGAGGTTATTCAAGGCTTGCGTACAGCGTTTAAACTTATTTATAAAGAAGGTTTAACGACAGTTGAAGCTATTGAGCGTATCCGTCAGGAGATTTTACCTACGGTGGCTGAAGCTCAATTGTTAATTGATTCTCTGGAACAGTCTGAACGCGGTATTGTGCGTTAATTGATTGTAAAAAAAAGACACCTTAAGGTGTCTTTTTTTTACTTTTTGAAATAGCCTGCTTCTTCGCTTTTTGGATATTGTTTTAAGAGCTTTGCTTTGTATTGAGTTGCCAAAGCTGTATTACGGTCAACATCTTTGGCTATGCTATACAGTTGATAAAGTGCTCGTGAAGCTTTGGAAGATTGAGGGTACTGGTTGACTACAATATTATAATTTCGCTTGGCTTCGGTATAGTTAGTAGGTTCTATGGCTAAGTTGAATTCTGCTAACCAAAAATATGCATTACTAATATAAATGCTATTGGGATGGTTTTTGATAAAGTTTTGCATTGGAGCAATCGCTTTTTTCGCACCACCTTGTTTATATGCATCTAGTGCGACTGTGTAAGCGGCTTTTTCCAAATCTGGGGTTTGTTGTTGAGTGTTTGCTGTAGTTGTTGTATCTATGTTTGTAGCTTTAGTTGAGTTAGTTGCTACGGGTGCGGGATTACTTACATTATTTACTGCTGGAGCAGTGGTTGATGTGGTGGTGCTGGGAGAAGTATCTTGTTGATTATCCTCCGTTTGGGTGGCACTGTCAGGATCAACCTTTTGCTGTAATAATTCTAAACGTTGATCTAGGTCGGTATAGCGGTTGTTTAGATCATTTTTAAGTTGCTCAATCGTATTTTCTTGTTCTTCAATACGCCCACGCAGACTTCTAATATCATTTTCAAGTTGCTGATTTTTCTGCATCAGTTGCCAATTGATGTTGGTTGGTACACTGGCCTCTGCAACAGGGGTATTGGTTGAAGTTGAGCCATAGTTAGAACCAGAATCGTTTTGACTTAAACCGCGAGTTTCAATTGGGACGTTGGCAAAAATAGAACTGGTGCTGAGTAAGGTAAGTGCATAAATTGCATGCTTATATTGCATCATAAAAACATATCCATTTTGTATTACTTGCTTAAAGCCTTGAGTTTGTGTGGCTTTATTCATTTCATCTTGAACACATTTAAAATGTTCAAGTAGAGAAAAGCAATAAGTGTTTACAATCTTGTCGTATGTTTAAGGTAAACTTATCCTGCATGTCGAAGAAAAATGTCATAAATTAGTATTTTTGTATTTTAAATAATCAAATGAATAGCTTAGCTATATTAATTTAGATTAAAGGCTTGCAACTTGAGTAAAAATCTCTATACTCTGTTCTTGCAATGGTAGCCCTGCCGGTTACTTCGCAATTGCACTCTGCGAACCCCGCCAGGACCGGAAGGTAGCAACGGTAGTAGAATTGTGATGTGCCGAAGCTTTGCTGGTAGGGTTGCCACCATTTAATTTTATAGCATTTTATTATAATTATTCTTCATCTTCTTTTTTGTTAATTGCTTTCATAATCACGTCCATATCAAATCCTCTATATTGTAGAAAACGTATCTGTTTTGCTTTGAGTTTTGGATCTTTTTCGACAGTATTGCCAAATTTTTTGATTTTGAGTTGATAAGCTTGTTCAACCCAGTCGATTGCCTTTAGTTCTTCTTGAATCAGTTCACTATTAATTTTCTTATTTTTCAACGCTAATTTAATACGTTGCGGCCCTTTGCCTTTTCTTTTTTGGCTTGATAGCACAATGTCTGCTACGCGCTGATCACTTTGATAGTTCTGCTCGGACAATTCATTTACAAGATTTATGACTTCCTCACGACTTGCTGCGTAGGCTGCAAGCTTTTCAATCAGTTCGGCTTTGGAAAACTCTTTACGAGTGAGTACAGCAAAGGCGTAAGAACGTAAGCGTGAGCCTGTCAGCCCTATATTTTGGGAAGATACTGCTTCTATGCTGGCATCACTGTAATCCGTTGTATCGGGTAGTGATGACTGCTCAGGCTCAGAAGTTCCAAACTCTTGTTTTAGGCTCTGATAGTCAAGTAATTTGGGAAATTTAGATTGGCTCATAATTCTATAATCTAGATTGAAAAACGCCCCGAAGGGCGTTTAAGTGTAACAGGTATATTTCTAAGAGGCAGATGCTTTAAGCATCGAGCAAGAGGTCAGATTCATCCTCTTCTTCTTTGTCTTCTACAACACCACCC
Organism: Acinetobacter sp. ACNIH2; assembly: GCF_002934965.1. Classification (NCBI taxonomy): domain Bacteria; kingdom Pseudomonadati; phylum Pseudomonadota; class Gammaproteobacteria; order Moraxellales; family Moraxellaceae; genus Acinetobacter; species Acinetobacter sp. ACNIH2. Next base: position 3,652,523 of record NZ_CP026412.1, on the reverse strand, counting down.
GTTGTTAATAATTGGTCACGGATAATGCGTTCCACTTCTTGCGCCAATTGTGGATTTTCTTCAAGGTGACGAATGACATTGTTTTTACCTTGACCAATTTTGTTCCCTTGATAAGAATACCAAGCACCTGCTTTTTGAATGATGTCTTGTTGAACAGCAAGATCAACCAATTCACCTAGTTGGTTAACGCCCTTACCATAAAGAATCTGGAAAAGAGCTTCTTTAAATGGGGGCGCCATTTTATTTTTAACTACTTTAACTTTGGTTTCTGAACCTATAATTTCGTCACCTTCTTTAACTTGGCCAACACGGCGAATGTCAAGGCGAACAGAAGCATAGAATTTTAATGCGTTACCACCAGTTGTCGTTTCAGGACTACCAAACATCACACCAATTTTCATACGAATTTGGTTAATGAAGATCACCATACAGTTCGAACGTTTGGCATTACCTGTAATTTTACGTAAGGCTTGGCTCATTAAGCGCGCTTGTAGCCCCATGTGTGAATCGCCCATTTCACCTTCGATTTCAGCGCGTGGTGTAAGTGCTGCAACAGAGTCGACTACGATTAAGTCAATTGCACCAGAACGTACTAGCATGTCTGCAATTTCGAGTGCTTGCTCACCATGGTCTGGTTGAGAAACTAAGAGGTTGTCAATATCAACACCAAGCTTGCGAGCATATTGTGGATCAAGTGCATGTTCAGCATCGATAAAAGCACATGTACCACCTGCTTTTTGACATTGTGCAATTGCTTGCAATGTCATGGTGGTTTTACCTGAAGATTCTGGACCGTAAATTTCAACAATACGACCCTTTGGTAAGCCACCAATACCTAGTGCGATATCGAGTGTCAATGATCCTGTTGAAACGGCTTCAACAGCTTGCACTGTATTATCACCAAGGCGCATAACTGTATTTTTACCAAACTGTTTTTCAATTTGGCTTAGGGCAGCATTGAGTGCCTTACTTTTATTCTCATCCATCTTACAACCTCAAAACTTTGTCACTTTACTTTTAACCTAAAGTGGATGTCTTACATTACAAGCGTTTTCCACTTCAGTATAGTGACAGAATTATTTCTGTTATTCTATGCCTGTTGTATCTTGTGCGACACAACATGACGCGACTAATTTAATCATCATTATATGACCAATGCTGGTCAAATTGCTGATCATTTTCTTGTTTAAATCTACTGATTTGTCGACGATCTTTTTTCGAAGGTCGATGATCAGGTCGAGCAAGATTATGCAATTTTCTTTGCGATGCAAGCAATTCTCTTTTTGCTAAACTGACTTCAGTTTCTTCATATAATTGCTGAGCAATAGGAGCAGGGCCACGCATATTAGAAATAGCTTTAATAATCACAGTTTTTTTCTCGAAACCTTGTTGGATGGTAAGTTCCATGCCTACACGGACTTCTTTAGAAACTTTGACGCGTTCTCCATCGAAATGGACTTTGCCGCCTTCAATTGCAGACTTAGCAATGCTTCGAGTTTTAAAAAAACGTGCAGCCCATAGCCATTTGTCGATACGTACAGTTTCGACAGGAAGATTTTGCTCTGCTTTAGGCATATTGCTTTTGTTCCTCAGCTTGTTCAAGTAAAGGGATTAGGTCTGTGAGTCTATCAATCATTGGGAAATTGGAATTCTCACGTACTAACCCTGTAGATGAGGGCTGTTGGATCGTAATCAAATGCTGTAGTCCAAATTTTTGTGCACCCAATAAAACTTTTTCAGTGTCATCAATAAAATAAGTTTGCTGCGCATCAAAAGGATGCAATTGGTGTAACTTTTCCCAGAATGCAGTAAATTCTTTGGCGTGCCCTAGAGTTTCACTGCTCACAATCACATCGAAATATTGCTCAATACCTGTTTGCTTAAGTTTAAACTCTAGACTGGCACAGTCTGCATTAGTGGCTAACCAACATGGATAATGATTGGCCTTTAGATATTCTAATAATTCAATACAGCCTTCACGGCGGCTTACTTTATGTTGCTGCTTTTTTTGTAATGCAAGCACATCAAAGCCGACTTTAGTCGACCAAAAATGTGAAGAATACCAGTTTAAAGTGTGGCTATGTTCTTGATAGAATTGGAATAGGACTTCTTTACTTTGTTCGATCGAACATTGATGCACTTCAGCATACTGAATGGGCACAAGCTGATTCCAAATCAGGTCATCATAAGCAAGATCGAGTAAGGTTCCATCCATGTCAAAAATGACTGGAGGTTTTTGAGAAAAGTTCGACATATATAAGGTGATCTATGTTTAACACAACAACAGCACCGCAAGACGCAATGATCTTGCAGCTTGTGCCCATTGTGACACAAGCGTGCGAAATTTTGCGAGAAGAATATCAACGCTATTGTGCTGGTGAGCAGTTTGATATCACCCAAAAGCATGATGATTCACCTGTCACTCAGGCAGATTTCAGAGTGAATCAATATATTACAGAAGCTTTGGCACAGCAATATTCAGATATCCCTTTGCTATCAGAAGAAGGTGAGTATGATCAACGCCAGCAATGGCATCAGTTTTGGTTGCTCGATCCCTTAGATGGTACTAAAGAGTTTTTGCATAAACGTCCTGAGTTCACGATCAATTTAAGTCTGGTTGAAGGTGTGCATACGGTTTTTGCAGTATTGGCAATTCCTGCTGAGCAGGTGATGTACTTTTGTCCTAGGCAAGGGATGCCATTGAAGTTAAATCTCAACAGTCAGCGGTGGTCTGTATATGAATTGGAACAGGCAATAACTACACCTGTGCATATAGGTTTAAGTCAAAGTACACAGCATAAGTCTGAATACACGGCATATTTAGATGTACTGAAAGATCTGGCTGCCTATGATGTATTTAAAGCAGGTAGTGCCTATAAGTTTTGTATGATATTGGAACATAAGGTGGATATTTACCCACGCTTTCATCCAACCAGCGAATGGGATACTAGTGCGGGACAATGTTTAATTGAGCGAATTGGTGGTGGATTGGTTGATTTTAAAGGGCGACCATTTGTCTATAACCAACGAGAGACTCTATTGAATGGTGGTTTTATTGCTTATCGGAATGCAGAGATGAAAGAACTCGCATTACAAGCACTTTCGGCAATGCAGAGTAAGCATTGAGCAAAAAAATTAAAATGTTATAGTGTAAGCTCGACGGAAGAATGATGGTCTTATGGCATTAGAACGACTCCCACATAGTATGCTAAAAGCAATCGATTTATTGCCAGATACACATACTCCAGTCACATTATTTACACGGCATTCCATTCGCGAAATGGTGAGCGGGCAAGGCTTGGCTGGTTATGATTTGCAGCTAACACCGCAAGGGCGTGATTTGGCGCTAGCATGGGGCGGACATTTAATTGCTCAAACAGGTCGAATTATTCAACATTGTATATCGAGTCCTATTCAACGTTGTGTGGATACGGCTGCTTTAATGATTCAAGGGGCAGATTCTATCAGCCTACAAAATAATACACATCATATTGAAATAGTGCAGCAAGGACTTTTGGTTGAACCAGGAAGTTTTGTACTTGATATTAAACAGGCGGGTCCTTATTTTCGGGAACAGGGTGCTTTAGGTTTTATCAACAGCTTTGTAAATAATGCTTTACCGGGAATGAAACACCCGATACGAGGTGTGGTTGATGTACTTGAATTAATTTATAACACGCATCCCCAACATCATAATGGGCTTAGCCTAGCTGTGAGCCACGATACCATCATTGCAGCAATTATTGCTGTAATTTCAGGTCGAAATGTTATTACTCAAGAAGACTGGCCACAAATGATGGAAGGCTTATTTGTTTGGTTTGAGGGAGATGAATTTTTAGATTCAAAACTAAAATGGATTTGGCGTGGTGAATTACATGAGTTGAATATTCGACAGTTCAATCAGCATCATTAAAAGAACCAAATTAACCTAAATTTTAAAATATCTGCTAGATCAGATATGTCTTTCATTACTCTCATTTTTTGTATTTTATAAAAGTATAATATATTATTTAAAATAAAATCATGTTTTTAAATGATTTAATTTACATTTGGTTTTTAGAATTTATAACAATTGGGGATTTTTGTGAAAAATGTGATGAATTACCATTCGCATGTTCTGAGTGTGTGTATTGCCTGTATATTATTGTCAGCATGTGGCGGTGGAGGAGGAGACTCCACTGGAGGAGGCTCTAAAAATCCAGATTCATCTGTTGATACTGCACCGAGTGAGCCTGTATATCCGGAGCCAACAAAAGATGTATTGGATGAGGAAACGTTGGGCTTTTATGATTATGACGCAACTTTTGCAACGCGAGTAATTCGTTCTGATTTGACAGGTTCATTTCAGGGTATGGTTCAATTTGCGCAAGCGCATGTAGTTGATCCGAGTGGTAATGAAGCTAAAAAAATGCCCCGACTTACCTCTGAACGTGAGGCATTATTGTTGCTTACCCCTACTGGTGCAATGGGTGATATACAGAGCTTAGAGCTTGAAATATATCAGGATGGTTTATTTGTACGAAAAGTTAAGCTGGATGATCCATCACAAATACCACTTTCAGATCAGAGTAATCAAGATCAACGACCACAGGTACTTTACAGTAAGCGAGCTTGGTCAGCTAAGTTAAATTGGAATGAAGTAAAACCTGGCCTGAAACTCAAATTTGTTGATGGGTCAGGTCGTGTGGGAGAGTTGCTGGAAACTCAAATTGACTTTGCTGCACCCGGTGTATTGGTATTGAATAATATCCGTTTAGGTCTGCTTACAGATCCACCTGTTTCTACAGGGCATTATATGTTGCTTGAACCTGAAAAGGCGGGCACGGATTATTTTCAAACCAATCCTGCCTCAGAAATGATTGTCGCAAAATATGATGACATGAAGCTAAATCGAGTCATGGTCGCGAATGGAACCATTTATGACATTAGTAGCGCGGTAGAGGGGGGTGTATATTCTGGTGATATGCGCGAAAATGTTGCGAAATCGACTTTTAGTGTTGGTATTAATTTGGCTAACTGGGGCGTGACGAGTGCTTCAATGGCAAGTCAGGAACAACCTCAACTCACTGAAAGTGTGATTGTGCATCATGCACGTGGTCAATATACCAATGGTATTCAAAACCACGGTTTGAGTGGCGGTAATGGTATGTTGACGCTAATTGATTCGATTGGTAATGAGTTTAGCCATGAAATCGGACATCATTATGGTTTGGGACATTATCCCGGCGCTGTTGAGACAAAAGATCAGCCAACCAATTACTTCTGGTCTGCACACCATGCAGACAGTGGATGGGGGTATATTTCTTTCCGCAATAAAATGCGCGGTAATCTTAATTGGAAATCGACCACTTTAGGTGATGGTAGTAATGGTGTTCCTAATTTCTTAAAGCTTTATCCATATAGTTGGGATGCGATGGCGGGTGGGTACACTGCAAGTTCAATTTCGCAGTTTACGCATTATACAGGCTACAGTACTTCTATTAAAATTCAGCCTCATTTTAATCGAGAGATGTGGGATCCGAGCTCACCAACAGGCTATACAAAGTGGAATGCAACAACCCGTAAAATGGAAGTTGTGCAACCCCGTGTTCCTAGCTCATCAAAAGTTTGGTATAACCGAACAGATGGTAATTATCTGAAACCTCGTTTATTCGGTGTTCCTGTATATACAATTTTAGGTGGATATGACCCTGAAAATCAGGTGGGTTTATTGTATCCAGCGGCACGAAGTAACTGGGGTAATGTATTTGATTTGCCTGAAGCAAATACGGCAGTAACTCAAGCAGCATGTTGGCTCAATATTCGTTCGGTAAGTGGTAATAAGACTGTTGCATTGGCGCCGAATCGCATGGATTCGACGAATAGTCCTGCAAATAAATTACACGTGAATCTGGCGATTTCTGATCAGCCCCAGCACGTCGATTTGTATTGTAAAAAAGCCAATCAGGCTGAAAAATTGCTTTCTAGTATTGATATTCCGACCTATGCTGAAGCGATGAAGCCTGTGGTGAAAATTGGTCGTGAAAATGGCTATGATGCTTTACGTAAAATTGAATTACCAAATTTAGAGCAAGAATTACTGGCTCAAAATGGCAAACCAATCGTAGCTTTATCAGCCCAAACTAAATTACTGTACGATTCTTATCGAACCAACCAAGAAGGGTTATCTGCCACTGCTCAGCAAGTACTTGCACAATATTCAGACCAACAGCAAAAAATCTACCGTTTAAACCGTTGGATGAATGTGTATGCACAGGATTTAGCTGCAAATAATGGAGCAGCTAAATCTGCTTTGGCTTTATTTATTCAGCAGTTAGGTTTAGAAACGGACTCTTTACTGAATCAACAAAGTACTTTACTGAATAGAACCAATTGCTTGAAAGTGGAGAAAACAACTTCGGGGCAATATAATCCTTATATTAGTGGTCCAACGGGGTGTACGGGGGATGACTCGGAGAAATGGATTTTAGATGCTTTGGGGCGTATTCATAGTAAATGGGCTGTGGATCAATGTTTAACCAGTAATGGAAGTGGTGGAAAAATTACACTTACTACGTGCTCAACGCAATTAAGCAGCCAAGTCTGGATCATGGCAGCAGATACTCAGTCTATTCGTCAAGGCAATCAGTGTTTTGATTTGAATCGTGGATATTTGGTTGATAATCGTGCTGATTTAATCCGTTATTCTTGTACAAATGGCGCGAATCAAAAGTGGAGTATGTTAACTCCGAATAATAATTTAATTTTATCGTATTTAAAGCCTAAAAACTTAGCTGTGCTGGTAAATTAAAGTTTGCGCTCCTTCACTGATGTGGGGGAGTGTATTTGATATCTTGTTAGAATTTATAGGTTGAATTATAAAGCTATAGATGTAAAAAAAAGCCCAGATGGGCTTTTTTTAATACAACAAATTAGTTAGCTAACGCTTTAACTTGTGCATTTAAGCGGCTCTTATGACGAGCTGCTTTGTTTTTATGGATGATACCTTTATCAGCCATACGGTCAATTACAGGAACAGCTTTTTTGTAAGCTTCTGTAGCAACTGCATGGTCACCAGCAGCGATAGCAGCTACTGTGCGTTTGATGTAGGTACGAACCATAGAACGCAAGCTTGCGTTGTGTTTACGTGCTTTAACGTTTTGACGAGCACGTTTTTTTGCTTGAGCAGAGTTTGCCACTCGTGCACTCCTTGAATTAGATTGGTCTGGGCGGGCTGAAATTCATACTGAAAACCAACATCAGCAGAACTATCACCAGCCCGTAAACAAGTGCCATATTTTGATTAAACACGACTACGAAGTCAAGTCTTGACATGCTTTGACAACATTTTAGATGCAGAAAAATGTTAAAGAAAACGTTAGATTACTCATAAAACATGGAGAACGGTCAAAAAATGATAAATTCGATTCAAAATGCAATTGTGATTGGTGCAACAGGTCTTGTAGGTCGGGCCTTAATAAAACAATTAAATGAATTAAGCAGTTGTGAACAAATTACGGCAGTGGTACGACATTACGATGTTGAGTTAAGTCAGTTGGAAAAAGTCCATCAATTTGTACTGGAAGATTTCTTGTTACTGAATGATGAGGATGTGCATGGTCATACTCATGCATTTAGTTGTTTAGGATCAACTTTAAAAAAAGCAGGCTCAAAAGCGCAGTTTTATAATATTGATTATGAAATAAATGCACATTTTGCAGATTTATTTGATGGATTAGAAGTACATTACTTGTTGGTGAGTGCACTTGGTGCCAATCCGAAGTCACCAATTTTTTATAATCGCGTTAAAGGTGAGCTAGAACAGCATATTCGTGAATTGGGTTTAGCGAAGACTTCAATACTACAACCTTCTTTATTGTTGGGTGAGCGATCAGAACAACGGTTGCTAGAAGGCGCTACTCAGCGCTTATATCAAAAGATGTCGCATTTGGTTCCAGATTCTTTTAAATATAAGCCAGTGACTGCGGAACAAGTGGCTCATACTATGGTCGTGGCAGCTCAATATCAAACTGAAAAGTTTGAAATTTATGATAATTTACGCATACAAAAAGCCAAATAAATGGAGAATGATGTGACAACAGTTCCTTTTGTAACTTGTGATTTATTAGATGATAACCCTGAAAAAGAACTTCAGGTGGTTACCCCATCGATGGATGGTAAATTTTTTCTTTGTACACGACAAAAAAAGACAACTCATTGAAATAATGGCATAATACTTGTTTTCTGACGACGAATATGATGACACATTTCAATGAGTTACATCTCATCTTAAACAAATATCTAAAGTGGAACAAGTCACGTGTAAAATGTTTTACACTGATTATGCTGGCATTAATTGTAAAACAGACATGTAATCTTTCTTCTGCATCTAAAGCCTTACCCATCACGTGCTTACCACAATCATTTTATCGACGTATACAACGCTTCTTTGCAGATCAGTATTTCGATTATCGTCAAATTTCTCAGTTAATTTTCAATATATTTTCATTCGATAAAGTCCAATTAACTTTGGATAGAACCAACTGGAAATGGGGAAAACGAGATATCAATATCTTGATGTTAGCCATCGTCTATCGTGGAATAGCGATACCTATTGTTTGGACATTGCTCAATAAACGTGGAAATTCAGATACAAAAGAGCGTATTGCTTTGATTCAACGCTTTATCTCCATTTTTGGTAAAGATCGTATTGTGAATGTGTTCGCAGACAGAGAATTTATCGGTGAGAAATGGTTTACATGGTTAATTGAAAATGACATTAACTTCTGTATACGTGTTAAAAAAACTTTATTGTGACCAATCACTTAGCCAAGAATCATAAAATTAGTGATTTATTTCGTCATCTTCAAGTTGGTCAAACAGAATGTCGTAAACGACGTATTTGGGTTGGTCGAGTGAAACTGTATATTAGTGCGCTACGATTAGAAGATGGAGAACTTTTACTTGTTGTTTCTCCTATGTTTAATGCTTCTGCTATTGGTGATTATGCATTACGCTGGGAAATCGAAACCTTATTTAGTTGTCTCAAAGGACGTGGATTCAATCTTGAAAATACTCGTTTAACAGACCCTAGACGAGTCAAGAAATTGATAGCAGTGCTAGCGATCGGTTTCTGTTGGTGCTATTTAACAGGTGAATGGCAACATGATCGAAAAAAAGCGATAAAACTAAAGAAGCATGGACGACTTTCAGTAAGTTTATTTCGCTACGGTTTGGACTATGTTCAGATGGCTATTCTACGTTTGATTGGTTTTGGAAAAAAAGAAGAATTTAAGAAAGTGCTAGCAATTTTAAGAAAGAAAAAGCCTGATAGGACAAGGGCCCTATGAAATTTGTCGTGTACAGAGAAATTTTTTAAAAGCTATGGGGCGCGCAAAACCTTTGGTGGTCAGGTGGTGACGGTCAAATGTTTTGAAGATAATTCGCGAGTCAAAGAGCTTTTAGCAACTGAAGGTGCTGGTAAGGTGCTCGTTGTAGATGGGGGAGCTTCAATGCGCTGCGCCTTGATGGGAGATCTGATTGCTGAGTCAGCAGTTAAAAATCATTGGAATGGCGTGATTATTTATGGATGTGTCCGTGATGTGGATGCCATTGCAGAATTGGATTTAGGTGTACATGCATTGGCTGCAATTCCACAAAAAAGTAATCGTAAAGGCATAGGCGAAACGGATATTCCACTCTATTTTGGTGGGGTAAGTATTCAATCTGGCGATTACATTTATGCCGATAATAATGGCATTGTGGTGGCTAAAGAACCATTGGTCGAACTATAAGACCATTAAAAATAAGGACAAAATATGGTGAATCATCAAATAAAAGTTGTTCAAGCTTTGGCTTCATCATTTGTGGAAGGTGGTCGAGGAGTCTCTGGTACAGCATTTCCAAAGCAACCAGAGAAATCATTGAAACTCTATGAATTTGAAGGTTCTCCATTTTGTCGCCGCGTGCGTGAAGTTTTAACTTTGTTAAATTTGGATTATGAAGTTTATCCATGTCCAAAAGGTGGAACAAAATATCGTAAAATCGTAAAGCAATTAGGTGGAAAAAAACAATTTCCTTTCTTCATCGATGAAAATACTTCAACGCAGATGTATGAGTCCCAAGACATTATTCATCATCTATTTGAACATTATGGGCGAACAGGGAAAACACCGAAAAAATTTGCGCATTATCCCAAAATTCCTGTTATGGCACTTGCTGGAACTATTATCAATGGCGCGCGTGGTGTTTGGGTGGATCAACGTATTGTCAACCGTGAAGCACCGCAGCAGTTGCTTGAATTATGGGGATTTGAGGCGAGCCCATTTACCCGTGTCGTTCGAGGTGTGTTAACGGAATTAGAGCTGCCATTTATATTTCATAATGTGGCAAAAGAGCGCTGGCAAGATATGGGACCTGCTGTATTACGTTTAAAGCCAGGAAAGTATATCCCAATTAAAGAGGGTAAACGTGAAAAGGTAATGCTGTTGATGGGACGTGATATTCAAGTGCCATATTTAGTTGACCCAAATACACAAGTAAAGATGTTTGAATCGGCAAAAATCGTCAACTACCTTAAAAAGCAATATGGTGCTTAGAATCTGGTGTATAAAAACTTGAACTCGGATTAGATAATGGAGAATAGTTTAATCTGAGTGTTAGGTTTAAGTGATCAATAGCTTGAATAATTGTTGCATGCCTTCGGTTGCGGTTTGTGCAATAAGCTGATACTGCGGAGGCATGGTTTGTTGATGCGCTTTAGGGTCAATATAATATGCTTTACAGTGTTGTGGAATTTCATGGATTAATCCTGCAACAGGATATACCTCTAAACTTGAACCGATCACAATAAAAATATCTGCGTGTTGTACAATTTTTTGTGCTTCGTCATAAGCAGGTACAGCCTCACCAAACCAGACCACATGCGGTCGCAATGCGTAGCCTAAAGGGCAACGATCTGTTTCTAAGTTCAGTTCCCAGCCTTCTATAGGGTAAAACTCAGTAGCATATTCGGCATGAGGTCCAGAACTCTTGGCGAAGCGGATATTGCCATGTAAATGTAATACATTGTCATTACCTGCACGTTCATGCAGATCATCAATATTTTGTGTAATGACATTGAGATGATAGTACTGTTGTAATTGGGCAATCAGTTGATGAGCACGATTCGGCTGAGCGTGTAAAATATGTTTACGTCGTTGGTTATAAAAATCTTGAACCAATTGTGGATTTCTGGCCCAAGCTTCAGGTGTGGCAACCTCTTCAATGTTGTAATTTTCCCAGAGTCCGTCGTGATCACGAAAGGTTTGAATGCCACTTTCGGCACTCATACCTGCACCTGAAAATATCACTAAGTTTTGCATGATTTCCTCATTGTTTACTTATTCTTGGGCTTGAGTATCAACTGAAGTGAAGTTTGAAATTGTCTTTACTTCATGTTGAATCCAGTCGACAAACTTGCTCAAAATAGTTGATGGCGCTTGACTAGAATGCACCAAATAATATGCACGATTACTCGGTAATGGACTGCTACTAGCAATCACCAAGGTTTGATTTTTTAGTTCTTGTTCAATCAGCATTTGCGGAATTAAAGCAACGCCCATCGAATGTGATGCCGCTACAGCGAGCATGGAAAACAGCTCATGTCGTTGTCCTTCGTCGGCTTTAGGGTGGTCGATTTGATGGGCTTGAAACCATTCCTGCCAAATAGTAGGTCGTGTGGTTTGCTGTAATAAAGGAAGTTGCGTAATTTGCTCTGGGTTTAAATGATAGCTATATGGGGTGAGTTTTTCGGCGTTTGGGAAATGTTTCAAAATAAGTGAAGGTGAGCAAACAGCGATAACATCTTCATGCATTAAAAAATGGGCTTGGATGCTTGGCCAGTGTTCAATCTGTTGCTCTGTACCTGCATAAATGGCTGCATCGAACATATGCTCATTAAATAGAAAAGGTTTCGTACTGGTTTCCAAATGAATGGTAATTTCAGGATAACGCATATTAAAAACATGGAGTTTCGGTAATAACCAACGAGTAGCAAAGGTCGGCACAACACCGAGTTTTAGTGTCCCTCCTAAACCTTTATGTGCCATGACTTCTTGTGTGGATTTTTCTAAACCGAGTAAATAGGGTTTTATCGCCGCATAATATTGTGTACCCGCAATGGTCAGTTCCATACCATGTCGTGTTCGGGTAAATAATTGAATATCTAAAAATTCTTCCAATTGCTGAATTTGACGCGATACTGCACTTTGGGTCATGGATAGTTCTAAAGCTGCATGCGTGTAACTGGCATGTTTAGCAGCCGATTCAAAGCAGAGTAAGCTCTGCATAGAGGGAATTTTTCTTCTCATTAGCCTTGTCATTCAGTCATTAGGATATTTCAAAAGTGCATAAAGCATCTGGATTGAATCATAAGAACATACTTTAGAAATGTCATTTTTACCAACTTATTGTTTTTTTAATGTGATAAAAATAAACAAGATATGCGTTTAAAGCATATCTGCATGCGAATTAATCGTTTGAATTATTTTGTGTGCAGGCATAGCATCATTATAGATAACAAGACCTAGCAGAGGATGCGTAATGAACCAAATGGTGAATACAAAAGCGGCACGTGTGCAATTTGATTGGAAAGATCCATTTTTAATTGAGCAGCAACTCACAGAAGAAGAGCGCATGATTCGTGATACGGCATATGCCTATTGTCAGGAACAATTAATGCCACGTGTATTGGAGCAGTTCCGTTATGAACGAACTGATGCGGGTATTTTTCGTGAAATGGGAGAACTGGGCTTATTGGGGCCAACGATTTCTGAACAATATGGCGGTGCAGGTTTAAATTATGTGAGTTATGGCTTAATTGCACGTGAAATTGAACGTGTAGATTCAGGCTACCGTTCTATGGCGAGTGTACAAAGTTCTTTGGTGATGGTGCCAATTCACGAATTTGGTACAGAGCAGCAAAAACAACAATATTTACCAAAACTCGCATCAGGTGAGTACATTGGTTGCTTCGGTTTAACTGAGCCAGACCACGGTTCAGACCCAGGAAGCATGATTACACGTGCTAAAAAAGTAGCAGGTGGTTATCGCTTATCTGGTGCGAAAATGTGGATTACCAATAGCCCAATTGCAGATGTATTTGTGGTGTGGGCAAAAGAAGTATCTGAAGAAGGACATGTGGGTGACATTCGTGGCTTTATTTTGGAAAAAGGCTGGGAAGGGCTTTCGGCACCTGCGATTCATGGCAAAGTGGGTTTACGCGCATCAATCACAGGTGAAATTGTGATGGATAACGTTTTTGTTCCAGAAGAAAATGCGTTTCCTGAAATTCGTGGTTTGAAAGGTCCATTTACCTGCCTAAATAGTGCACGCTATGGTATTGCTTGGGGCGCGATGGGTGCAGCAGAATTTTGTTGGCATACTGCGCATCAATATACAATGGATCGTAAACAGTTTGGTCGCCCTTTAGCAGCAAACCAACTTATTCAGAAAAAACTTGCTGATATGCAAACTGAAATTGCTTTAGGGTTACAAGTTGCTTTGCGTTTTGGACGTATGAAAGATGAAGGCATTGCATCGGTTGAAGGAACCTCTCTAATCAAACGTAACAACTGTGGTAAAGCTTTAGATATTGCCCGTTTAGCCCGTGACATGATGGGGGGAAATGGGATTAGTGATGAGTTTGGTGTCGCACGACATTTGGTCAATTTAGAAGTGGTGAACACCTATGAAGGCACCCATGACGTACATGCACTAATTCTTGGTCGTGCGCAGACGGGTATTGCTGCATTCTAATTTAAAAAAATCATTTTGATCAAAATCAGGGTGCTCGAAAGAGCATCTTGAGGGCAAATGCATCTTTGAAAATCAAAAGTAAAACGAAAATGCAAGATTGAGGAGCAAATAATGGGTGCGTTAAAGGGAATTCGGGTTTTGGATCTGAGCCGAGTATTGGCGGGCCCATGGTGTGGGCAAATTTTGGCAGATCTCGGTGCCGAAGTCATTAAAATTGAGCGTCCACAATGTGGTGATGATACTCGCATGTGGGGGCCGCCGTGGATGCTTGATGCTCACGGCGAACAGACTTGTGAGTCAGGTTATTACCAGTCGGCCAATAGAAATAAATATTCAGTCGCGATTGATATTACACGCTCAGAGGGACAGGCTATTCTGCATGAAATGATCAAAACGGCAGATGTCGTGATCGAAAACTATAAAGCGGGTTCATTACAGAAATATGGTCTGGATTATGAAACTCTAAGTGATATTAATCCGAATCTGGTTTATTGCTCGATCACAGGTTTTGGACAAACAGGACCACGTGCGGCTGAACCAGGCTATGACTTTATCATTCAGGGTATGTCTGGACTGATGAGTATTACGGGTGAAGAGGAAGATTCAGGGTGTAGTGCACAGAAAGTAGGTGTCGCTGTGGTCGATATTCAAACAGGACTATATGCCACGATTGCCATTCAGGCTGCACTATTGGCTCGTCATCAGATTGGACGAGGGCAACATATTGATTTGTCATTACTGGATGTTCAGGTGGCAGGTTTAGCCAATCAAGGTATGAATTATCTCACTACGGGTGTATCTCCAAAGCGTATGGGAAATAGTCATCCGAATATTGTTCCATATCAAACTTTTAGCGCGAAAGATAAAGAATTTATTGTCGCTTGTGGTAACGATAAGCAGTTTAAAGATTTCTGTATTGCGATTGGTTATACCTCGCTATTGGAAGATGGGCGTTTTAATCGAAATCAGGATCGAGTACGCCACCGTGAAGTACTTATTGAATTATTATCTGCTCATTTTGTACAGCAAAATGCAGAGTCGTGGGTGAGTGCAATTCATGCATTTAAAGTCCCTGTTGGGCTTATTAATTCTGTTGCCGAAGCTCTGCAAGAACCCCAAATTCAACATCGTGAAATGGTGGTGAATATACAACATCCACTTAATCCAGAGTTCCAGATGATTGGTTCGCCTATAAAATTGTCTGAGACACCTGTTGAATATCATCATGCACCGCCACAATTGGGAGAACATACCATGTCTGTCTTGTCTCAATTTAAAGCGGAACATGAATTACAGCTGTTAAAAGGAATGGGTGTAATTGATGGTAAAATAGCCTAAGCAGATGAATTATTAAAAATATTACCTAGAAGGGCATTTAATTTTGTTTGAGATCAAAAAAGTTTAACCAAGGCTTTCTTTGATTTGAATCGATGAGTTTGATGCTCTTTATAAAATAAAGTTCATCCTCATCACCAGGCCCGACAATGCGTCCAGCATTAATTTCATAAGACAAATCAACTACAGCTTGGCGACCTTTGAATTGGTTTTTGAGTTTCTCACCCAGTGAGTCTTGATCAAACTCAAACCAATCACCACATTGCTGGCTACAATAGGCGTGATATTCTTTTCCTTGCTGATCTTTTAAACCAAGTCCGAGATCATCTACGCCACCCCCATAAATAATGGTGTAGGTTTCGAATTGTGAATTTGCAAAAGCAGACATACTTGAAAGCATAAGAATACAGTTGAAAAAATATTTTTTCATTTTTATAAATTCTAGGGGTTATGAAGTTAGTGGACGGTATTTAAACAAACATTTTAGACAAAGAAAAGCCTCAACAATGTGAGGCCTTTGAGGACGGTATTCTTATACAAGAAACTGTTTTAAAGCTTCATTAAACGCCGTTGGCTGTTCCACATTCGAAATATGAGATGCATCAATTTCGACCAACTGACTGTTTGGAATCTGACTCTGCATAAACTCAGCATCCGCCACCGTTGTCACAGGATCTTGCCGTCCTGCAACAATCAACACAGGCACCGTAATCGTCTTTAATTGTTCCCGAACATCCGCTTTAGCCAAAGCTTCACAACAACTCGCATAACCTTCAGGGCTGCCAGCACCTAAGTCGTTTGAAAGCGTTGCAACCGTTGCCGCGTTGCTTTGGATAAAGGGAACTGTAAACCATCGCGAAGCTGCGCTGTCCGCGATAGATTGTAAACCTTGAGATCTGACCAAAGCCGCCCGATCCAGCCAAGCTTGCTCCTGACCAATTTTAGCTGCCGTATTACACACCACCACATGGCTAAAACGCTCAGGATAATAAATGGCCAACCATTGACCGGTTAAGCCCCCCATCGAAATCCCACAAAATGCAGCTTTTGAAATTTGTAAATGATCCAGTAAATGAATTACATCTTCACCCAACTGTTGCAAGCTATAAGGACCTTGCGGGGTAGATGAAGTACCATGACCACGCGAATCATAACACACCACAAAGAACTGCTCTTTTAAAGCATTAAACTGCTGCTGCCACATGCCATAATTGGTACCCAAAGAATTGGAAAATACCAAAGCAGGATTGGCGGCATCACCAAAAGTTGCGTAATTGATGGTTGCATCATTTGAAATAAATGTTGGCATAAAATCCCTCCCGACCTCCCTTTAAAAAAAGGAGGGGAAATATCTTAAATAGTTATGATTTGTTAAACGCGCTGAATAATCATTGCAATACCTTGACCGACACCAATACACATCGAACATAGCGCATAGCTTCCACCCGTTTGTTCCAATTGGTTTAAAGCCGTGGTGACTAAACGCGCACCTGATGCACCCAACGGATGACCAATCGCAATCGCCCCACCATTGGGATTCACTTGAGTCGTATCGTCTGCCAGACCTAAATCACGAGTAACCGCCAGTGCCTGTGCCGCAAAGGCTTCATTCAACTCAATCACATCCATCTGCTCGATTGTGAGATTAGCTTGTTTCAGCAGCTTCTTAATCGCTGGTGCTGGGGCAAAGCCCATAATGCGCGGTTCAACCCCCACTGCCGTAGATGCAATAATCTTGGCACGTGGTTTTAGTTGATACTGTTCAACGGCTTGTTCCGAAGCAATCAGTACAGCAGCCGCACCGTCATTGATGCCTGACGCGTTTCCCGCTGTGACGGTGCCTTCTGCTGTGACGACTGGCTTCAGTTTCGCCAAACCTTCGAGTGTGGTCGATGCACGAGGATGTTCATCGGTATCCACCACAATCGGATCACCCTTACGCTGAGGAATGCTCACTGGGATGATCTCATGTTTAAAAAAGCCTTGAGCTTGCGCGGTTGCTGTGCGCTGTTGACTCGTCAAGGCAAACTGGTCTTGATCTGCACGATCAATCTTAAATTGTTGTGCCACATTCTCTGCAGTCTGTGGCATGGTCTCTACACCATACATGGCTTTTAGCTTCGGATTGATAAAACGCCATCCCATGGTGGTGTCTTCAATCTTCTGACTACGACTATAAGCCGTTTCCGATTTGCCCATCACAAACGGAGCACGTGACATGCTTTCCACACCGCCTGCAATGATCAGGTTCGCTTCACCCGCTTTAATGGCACGGGCTGCCATAGCAATCGCATCCAACGATGAACCACATAGACGGTTGATGGTGGTGGCTGGAACTTCAACCGGTAAACCTGCCAACAATGCAGACATACGCCCGACATTACGGTTGTCTTCACCCGCTTGGTTGGCACAGCCGTAAATCACATCATCGACTTGTTTCCAGTCCACGCTTGGATTACGTTGCATTAAGGCTTGAATCGGCACAGCACCCAAGTCATCGGCACGGACTGGGGCTAAACCCCCAGCATAACGGCCGAATGGGGTACGGATGGCATCGATGATATAAGCGTCTTTCATGTTTAATCTTGTCCTTTGAAACGGGACTCTGCTGATAGATAAACTGTATCTAGTCACGACGGAGTCTTACCGTGTTCAGTTAAATGCCAGTAGCTCGTTCTTGTCACTTTTTTAAAAAAGTGACCAAAAACCTTTGTTGAACAGAGGCGGCTTCCTTGCCTTCCTGTTCAACTTAGCGACATCCATGTCGCCTGTCACGATAATGAATTACGGTGAAAATCCAAATCTTAATAAGCAAGAACCGTATTCAAAGCGTCCCATTCAGTATTTCTCGATGGCGGCATGGATGCCGCCCGTTGGACTGTGGTATATGGATATACCATCAGCCCAACAAAGATTTTTGTTACTTTTCATCTCTGAAAAGTAAGGGTATCGCCTACACGGAACGTGTTTGCTTAAACCAGTATTCGAGGCAATGACCTTATTAAAACAATTAAATTTTCAAACTAATCAGTTAATGTGTCGCATCCACCAACGGAGCACCCGTCATCGCTTGCAATTCTGCAAAGCTTAGACCGTCGACTTTCTCAATCACTTTTAAGCCTTCCGCAGTGACATCAATCACACACAGGTCGGTATAAATACGGTCAACACACTTTTGTCCTGTGGCGGGGTAAGTCAACTCAGCCACAATTTTTGGTTCACCGTTCTTGGTGACATGATCGGTGGTGATAAACACTTTTTTAGCGCCGACGGCCAAATCCATCGCTCCACCTACCGATGGAATTGCATCGGGTGCGCCAGTATGCCAGTTGGCTAAGTCACCATTGGCTGCGACTTGAAACGCCCCGAGAACCGCAATATCCAAATGCCCACCACGCATCATGGCAAAAGAATCCCCATGATGGAAAAAGGCGCCGCCTTGTAACATGGTTACATATTCTTTACCTGCATTGATCAGCTCAGGATCTTCTTCACCTGCGGCTGGTGGTGGACCAAAAGCCAATAAGCCATTTTCAGAATGCAGGAAGATCTCTTTGTCATTCGGTAAGTAGCTGGCAATCTTGGTGGGTAAGCCAATACCTAAATTGACATAAGCCCCATCCGGAATATCTTGGGCCACACGTTCGGCAATCTGGTTGCGGTTGAGTTTTTGATAGCTCATGATGTTCTCCCGATTACACAGCCACAGGTTCAGGCTGAACCTGCACCACATGTTGAACGAAGATGCCTGGGGTGATGATGTGTTCAGGGTCTAAAGCACCGAGTTCCACCACTTCAGACACTTGGGCAATGGTCACATTGGCTGCCATGGCCATGATTGGACCAAAGTTACGTGCTGACTTACGGTAGACCAGATTGCCCCAACGGTCGCCTTGTTGGGCTTTAATCAAAGCGAAGTCAGCTTTGATCGGGTATTCGAGTACATAATCTTTACCATCGATGTGACGGGTTTCTTTACCTTCAGCCAATAAGGTACCAAAGCCTGTAGGGGTGAAGACTGCACCGAGTCCCATGCCTGCGGCTTGAATACGGCAAGCGAGGTTACCTTGTGGTACTAATTCCAATTCGATTTTGCCTGCACGATAGAGTTCATCGAAGACCCAAGAGTCGGACTGACGCGGGAATGAGCAGATGACTTTTTTGACGGCACCGGCTTTCAGCAGTTTCGCCAGACCATAGTCGCCATTGCCTGCGTTGTTGCTGACGATGGTAAGGTCTTTACGTCCAAGTTTGATCAGCCCGTCAATGAGTTCAGCAGGTTGTCCTGCTGTACCAAAACCACCAATCATGATGGTTGAGCCGTCTTGTATCTGGGAGAGCGCTTCCGTTAAGGTCGCTGCACTTTTATCTATCATAATATTTCCTAGACCCTATATAGGTCGGACTAACTTTTACTCGATTGAGTGGATGAAATAGTGGTAGGTTCAGTAGGGCGTTTGGTTAAAATGACATGTGCGAATAAACCAATCACAATGCCCCAAAAAACGGAACTTAGGCCTAAAAAATGCATTCCTGAAGCCGTAGCTAAAAAGGTAATGAGTGCGGAATCCCGTTGAGGCTCATTCCTCATAGCAACAGCGATATTGGTTGAAATGGCGCCCAATAAGGCCAATCCAGCCAGTGCTGCAACAAGCTCTTTTGGCAGTAAGCTGAAGAGCAGAACGATACTGCCTGCAAACAGCCCACCTAAAATATAAAAAATGCCGTTGGCAACCCCTGCGATGTAGCGTTTTTCCTTTAACTCATGCGCATCTTTACCCATACAAAGCGCAGCGGTAATCGATGCCAAAACGATGGTAATGCCACCTACACAAGCGACAGCCAATGACGCAATACTGGTGGTCGTGATAATTGGCTTGGCAGGTATGTCATAACCACTGAGTTTCATGATGGCCATGCCCGGTAAAAACTGTCCCGTCAGACTGACTAAAATCAAAGGCAGGGCAAGGTTTAAGGTGGAATGCCAAGTCCATTCTGGAGTGATCAACTGAGGAATAGCAAGTTGGAAATCTAAACTCACCGCATTCATTTCACCAAGCCCAAAGCTCAATGAAACACCAGAAAGAAGTACCCAAAGCATGCTATAACGTGGGGAAATTCGTTTTGCGACTAAAAATACAAACAACATGCTAAATACAATAATTGGCATGCTATTAGTTGCGCTAAATAACCCTAAACCAAACTGAAATAAGATTCCTGCCATCATGCCTGCGGCAACGGATTGAGGAATCCATTTCAACAATTTATCGAAATAACCACTTATACCAATAAGGAAAATTACCACAGCCGAGGTGATGTAGGCAGCAACTGCTTCATTCAGGCTAATATTCGGGAACAGGGTGACCAATAAAGCCGTACCCGGTGCAGACCATGCCGTAATCACAGGGACTTTAAATTTAATGGAAAGGAAGATCCCTGCCACAGCTGCCCCAATCGAAATACCCCAAATCCATGAAATCATCATGGTTGGGGAAACCTGAGCTTGTTGCGCAGCCTGAAAGAAGATAATAAGTGGGCCTGAATAGGAAATCAGCACTGCCAAAAATCCTGCGACAGTGGCTGAAATAGACCAATCTTCTTTCAAGGTTTTAAACAGGGTAGCCATTTATTTGCCTCCATGCAGACACGATCCTGTATATAAAGTTGTTTAGTGATCAATTAGCCTTGATCACCACCGCCGACGGGAACAACTGTACCTGTCATATATGACGAATCATCTGAAGCAAGGAATACAATTGCATTTACTTGTTCCTGAATCGTGCCATAACGGTTCATAAAACTACGATCAATGGTCTGATCGACCACTTGTTGCATCCACGCTTTTTCATTTTCGGAAAGAGGGTTTGCATTGCGTGGTACTTTACGTGGCGGTGCTTCTGTTCCACCTGTAGCAATTGCATTTACTCGGATGCCATCTTTGGCATGTTCAAATGCCAGTGATGCGGTGAGGGCATTGACACCGCCTTTGGATGCTGAATAGGGCACGCGGTTAATTCCGCGAGTTGCTATAGAGGATACATTTACAATCGTACCTTTCTGATTTTTAATCATTTCAGGTAAAACAGCGCGACAACACCATAGCGTTGGAAATAATGAACGATTGACTTCTTTAATGATTTCTTCTTCAGAAAATTCTTCAAAGGGTTTCATCCAAATTGCACCACCGACATTATTGATGAGTACATCAACACGGCCATAGATTTCAAGTGCTTTTGCTACAATGGCTTGTGCGCCTGCGAAAGTTTCAAGATTGGCTTTGACTGTTATAGCATCACCTTGATGTGCTTCAATCTCTGCTAATGTTTCATCTACATAGTCAGATAAATCAGCTAAGACAACTTGTGCACCTTCTTCAGCCACTTGGAGTGCAACCCCACGACCAATGCCTTGAGCGGCACCAGTCACAATCACGACTTTGTTTAAGAATCTTTGATTTGACGCCATTTTTTGAACTCACTTATCATCCAATATAAAGATGAATTTTTAAATTTATACAATTTGGCACGCCTACATCCTAATAGCTGGACATCCGTTACTGGATTAACCTTTGGTTAGATTTACTTTTCTTTTGGGAAAAGTAAGCAGAACCATTGTCATTTGTAGAACTCGTCGAAACCTATGACTTGATATCCTCCTCGCCAAAAAAGCATTTTTACCAAGTAGTCTGGCCTCGAACAATTGCAAATGACATTTTCGCGTACCATCTTTTCTATAACTTAAATATTGGGTGATGTATTAGTTTGCGGAGAATTTTTCAAATAGGAAGTTTGCAGGTTTTACACCTTCACTATCTAACCAACTGCGAACAGCATCGACCATAGGAACAGGGCCACATAGGTAGACATCGACATCACCGCCATTGAGCCATTCATTTTCAATGTGTCCAGTCACATAGCCTTTGCGCTCATGTGCTGAGTCTGGGCTTGCAACCACGGTACGATATTCAAACCATGGAAGTTTGGCTTGAAGTGCATCAAGTTGTTCTAAAGCAACTAAATCAAAATCATTGGTTACACCAAACACTAAACGTACAGGGTGCTCTGAGCCTTTTTCTTCTAACACTTGAAGCATGGACATAAATGGCGCAATTCCCGTTCCGCCAGCAAGCATGACGACAGGGCGAACTACATTACGTAAGTAGAAACTGCCAAATGGACCTGTAAAGGTCATTTTATCGCCTGCTTTGGCGCTATTACTTAAAAAGCTACTCATTTTTCCATTAGGTACGTTGCGCACCACAAAACCTGTTAAACGGTTGCCTGGTTTAGAACTAAATGAATATGAACGTGTTTCTGTGGTATCTGGAATGCCAACATTGACATATTGACCAGCAAGGAAGTGAATATCAGGTTGACCTTCATCAAGTTGAATATCAAAAGTGATGGTTGAGTCTGATAAGTTTTCCACAGCAACTAAAGTGCCTTGGTATTGGTGAATCTCGGTTTTACATACTTCAGATGATGCTTGAATTTGGAATACAGCATCGGATGTTGGGCGGCATTGGCAAGCTAGAATATAGCCTTGCTCAGCTTCTTCAGGGGTGAGTGCATCTTCAATGTAGGTTTCTTCAGGCATGTCATAACTTCCCGATTCACAGAAAGCTCGGCATGTTCCACAGGCACCATCGCGACAATCTAAAGGAATATTAATTTTTTGACGGTAAGCCGCATCAGACAAAGTTTCGCCCTGAGCGACGCTAATAAAACGGGTAACACCATCTTCAAATTGAAGTGCAATATTGTGGTTTGACATGGCTAGAATCCTACTAAAAACTTTGAAACTTGACCTTCAGTCAACATTCCATTTGACTGAAGGGATGACGCTTAAATCAGAGGTGGTAAATATCAATGACTTGATTGATATAGTCATTTTTTAGTACCACGTATTTGCTTAAAATCTGTGGTTGCGCGCCTGAAAAATCGATTTCATAACGTGACATGCCGAAATAGCTATAGTTGGTTTTGTAACGGAAACTTAAGGTGTTCCAGTTAAAACGCACTGTTACTTTGTCACCGTCACGTGCGATCACTTCAATATTGCTAATGTTGTGGCTGGTGCGGGTATCGGGCATGGTTGCAGAAGAGCGTTCAGTTTTAATACGGAACACACGGTCTTCAAGACCTTGACGGTCTGGGTAATAAATCAGCGAAATTTCAGACTGAGGATCTTCAGTTAAACGGTCATCATCATCCCAAGCAGGCATCCAGAAAGAAGCAGATGGAGCATAACAATTTAACCAGTCATCCCATTGTTCATCATCTAGAAAACGTGCTTCTTGATAAAGAAACTGTGCAATCTGTTCGAGAGAGCTGCGTTCTAAAGTGGCAGTGGCATTCATGCGATCTCTCCTTGTTCATTCACGAGTGCTTTTTCTGAGGCAATGGCATGTTTCATCGTTTCTAGCCAATATTGATGTTGAGCGAGGTACAAGCCTTCATCTTCGGTTTTAATGCCGCTGAGTTTTGGTTTTAACCCAATTTCATTGGCAGCATCATCTGGGCCTTGAATCCAGTGTTTCGAACCACGGCACATGTCATTCCATTCCAGTTCAATCCCTGCATAACCTGCTTGGCAAGCACGGAATTCTTCAAGATCATCGGGTGTTGCCATGCCTGAAGCATTAAAGAAATCTTCATATTGACGAATACGGCGAGTACGTGCTTCTGGTGCTTCACCTTTCGGGGCGATACAGTAAATGGTCACTTCAGTTTTGTTGACTGCCAGTGGGCGTAAGACACGAATTTGAGAACCAAACTGATCCATCAAATATACATTTGGATATAAGCAAAGATTACGCGAGCGCTCAATCATCCATTTCGACATTGGCGCACCGAATTTCTCGGTATATTCCTCTGCTTTAGGGTAGTTCGGACGATCTTCTGGGTTTGCCCATTGTGTCCAGAGCAACATGTGACCATTGTCAAAACCGTAAGAGCCACCGCCTTGTTTACCCCATGAACCTGCGCTCATGGCACGGATGTTGTCACCGGCTTCTTTCTCTTTACGCTGTTGGGTTGTGGCTGCATAGTTCCAATGTACGGCAGACACGTGATAACCATCGGCACCATTTTCAGCCGTCAGTTTCCAGTTGCCTTCGTAAGTGTAGGTTGATGAACCACGTAAAACTTCCAGACCTTGCTCAGACTGGTCGACAATCATGTCAATGATTTTGGTGGTTTCACCTAAAAATTCTTCCAGTGAAGGAACATCAGGATTCAAGCTACCAAACAAGAAGCCTTTGTAGTTTTCAAAACGTGCTACTTTTTTCAGGTCATGTGAACCTTCTTGATTAAAGCAATCTGAATAACCAGCTTCACTTGGATCTTTTACTTTCAGGAGTTTACCTGAGTTATTAAAAGTCCAACCGTGGAATGGGCAGGTGTAAGTTGCCTTGTTGCCACGTTTATGGCGGCAAAGTTGTGCACCACGATGTGAACAGGCATTGATCATGGCATTCAATTCACCATTACGGTTACGCGCAATAATGATTGGCTGGCGCCCCATATACGTGGTGTAGAAGTCATTATTATTTGGAATTTGGCTTTCATGTGCCAAGTACACCCAGTTGCCTTCAAAAATGTATTTCATTTCAAGGTCAAATAAGGCTTGATCAGTAAATACTGAGCGATGCAGTTTAAATTCGCCAGTTTCAAAATCGTCAACAAGCAATTCATCAATACGATCGAGGTGACTGGTGTTAATTACAGGAATACGAGGCATGTCCGTTCTCCGAGGTTCCAAATGTGGGGAACACTCCGAAATGACAGTTGATTTAGATGTCATTTCGGTTCCTAAAATATGGGTTAAGCGCTAGCGCGACGACGATCTACTTCAGTTGAAGGAGCGCCTTGCTGTTCTTTTACTAACTCAATATTGAATGTGATGTGCTTGAACGGTTGATTTAAACCGCGACGAGCAATTTCAGCTTCATCGGTCACATCTACAGCAGTGGCAACTAAACCATCACGGGTTGCAAAGGCAAAGTCATCCCAAAGGTATTGATCACCTTCAATGTTGAACTGAGTAGTGAGCTTGCGATAACCAGGAGCAGAGACAAAGTAATGTACGTGTGAAGGGCGGTTACCATGACGACCTAGCTTATTTAACACCGCTTGAGTCGTGCCATCAGGTGGGCAACCGTAGCCTACAGGCATGGTGGTCTGTGCCACATATTTGCCATCAGCATCCGTTAAAATACTACGACGTAAGTTAAAGTCAGATTGTGATTTATCGAAGAATGAGTAGTTGCCTAAGCTGTTGGCATGCCAAACTTCAACTTTGGCACCTTCAATAATGTTGCCATCAGTATCAGTTACTGTACCTTCAATAAACAAAGTTGGAATTTTGTCAGTTTCAGAACCATCATCCATGCGGGCAAAACCTGTCGATTCAGGTGCACCTGCAACATAGAGTGGACCTTCAATGGTACGTGGCGTACCACCTGTAATGCCTGCTTTGGCATCGGCTTCATCGGCACGAAGATCTAAATAATGTTCTAAGCCTAACCCCGCTGCGAGTAAACCTAATTCATTGGCTTGACCTGCATCGGTAAAATATTCCAGACCTTTCCAAAGTTCAGTTTGACTGATGTCGAGGTCTTCAATGGCTTGGAATAGATCGCCTACTAAACGTACAACAATTTGTTGTACACGTGCATCGACAGGACCAGTTGCAGTGTCGACGTTCATTTCTTTTACGAGGGCATCAATTTGTTGGCGGTTCATACTGTCGCTCCTTAAGTATGTTTGAGTGGCTGGCGCATGTTTGATCTCATCAAAACACTTAGCGGGCCACATTCCTTGTGAATACAGATTTTTTTTACACGTTGGGAAGCTGTCTTCCCATTATTCCTTTGCTTAACGATCATCTTCACGAATAGAAGAGGGATGTCGATTCAGTGGCATCACTTCAATATTCATGTAGGGATAAAGCGGTAAACCCTGCAACAGGTTATGCAACTCTTCATTGCTCTCGACATCAAAAATACTGATGTTGGAGTATTGACCTGTAATACGCCAAATGTGGCGCCATTTGCCTTGCTGTTGCAGTTCTTGTGAATATGCCTTTTCAACCGCTTTAATTTCATTTGCCTGTTCTGCTGGCATATCCTGCGGTAGGTTTACATCCATTCTTACGTGGTAAAGCATGTAGAATTCCTTTAATTACTGACGACGCATACGGTCAATTTTGTCTTCATCAATTTCAATACCCAGTCCAGCTGTGGTCGGTAACATCAGCTCGAAGTTTTGATATTGCAGCGGAGTTTTTAAAATTTCTTCGGTCAGTAACAGTGGACCAAACAGTTCAGTACCGTATGCTAAATTATGAAAGGTGGAAAAGACTTGTGCCGATGCCATGGTGCCAATTGGACCTTCAAGCATTGTGCCACCATAAAGATCAATTCCTGCCAGTTTGGCAATTTTTCCAACTTCACTGGCCTCAACCAAACCGCCTGATTGCGCGATTTTGACTGCAAAGACTGAAGCTCCATTACGTTTTGCTAAGCGATAGGCACTGTCTGGACCCATTAGCGATTCATCAGCCATGATGGCAATATCAAAGCGACGGGTAAGACGTTGCATAGCATCAATGTTGTCGATAGCACAGGGTTGTTCAATTAAATCAACACCACCATCTTGTAACTGTTGAATGCCTTTAACTGCTTCAAGTTCTGACCAAGCACGATTTACATCTACGCGAATAGAAACATCCGAGCCTAGAGCTTGCTTGATGGCTAAAACATGCTCTACATCTTCTTCCACACGACGCGAACCAATTTTTAACTTGAAGGTATTGTGGCGTTTGCTGGCAATCATCTGCTGTGCTTCAGCAATATCTTTATCTGTATTGCCAGAAGCCAATACCCAAAGTACTGGGACACTATGTCTTAAACGACCACCAAGTACTTCACTGATGGGTAGACCTAAGCGTTGTGCTTGAATGTCAAATAGAGCGGTTTGAATGGCATTTTTAGCAAAACGGTTGCCATTGATATTGCGTTTGATTGTTTGTATGGTTTGTGCCACATTCAAACCAGATAATGACTTGAGTAATGGCGCAAAATAAGTTTCGATATTGGTTTTGACGCTTTCTGGACTTTCTTCGCCATAGCCTAAGCCACCAATTGTGGTTGCTTCGCCCCAGCCAATAAAGCCATCTTCTGTGGTGACTTTAACCAGAACCAAGGTCTGAGTTTGCATTGTTGCAACCGCCATTTTATGTGGGCGGATCGTCGGTATTTCTACAAGCAACGTTTCAATCGATTTATACATCTTTCGGCTTCGCTATCTTGATTTGTCTAATTCATGTGATATACCTTAAAAGAATGAACCAAACCTGTCGAAGATCATTTTTGCATTTTTTTATATTTAAAAGGTATGAAGTCTTATGGAACTTAGACACCTACGCTATTTTGTAGCGGTTGTAGAGGAACAAAGTTTTACCAAAGCAGCAGAAAAACTGTTTATAGCCCAGCCTCCGCTGAGTCGGCAGATTCAAAACCTTGAAGCTGAGTTGGGAATTCAGTTATTTGAGCGTGGTAGTCGGCCTTTACAGACCACGCCAGCAGGTCAATTCTTCTATCAGCATGCGGTTAAACTTTTGTCTAATGCTGAAGAAGTAAAGTCGATGACTAAGCGTGTAGGTATGGTCGAACGTACCGTAACCATGGGATTTGTTGGGTCATTGCTCTATGGTTTGTTGCCAAGAATTGTGTATTTATTCCGTCAGCAGCAGCCACAGCTTAAAATTGAACTGATCGAAATGAGCACTAAAGACCAAATTCAGGCGCTTAAAGAAGGGCGAATTGATGTTGGTTTTGGGCGGTTAAGAATTTCTGATCCTGCAATTCGTCGTGTGTTATTGCGTGAAGAACCT
Organism: Acinetobacter sp. ACNIH2; assembly: GCF_002934965.1. NCBI lineage: Bacteria > Pseudomonadati > Pseudomonadota > Gammaproteobacteria > Moraxellales > Moraxellaceae > Acinetobacter > Acinetobacter sp. ACNIH2. The sequence goes on along the minus strand of NZ_CP026412.1, from coordinate 3,624,515 downwards.
TTGATGGTTGCGGCTCACAGCAGTCATCCTTTAGCATCGCAAAAACAAGGGGTATATCTTGCAGATTTAGTTGAAGAAAGTTTGTTCTTATATCCAAGTCATCCTAAACCTAATTTCTCGACCCAAGTCCGTAGCCTATTTTCAGAGTACGGTTTAGAGCCACGTAGTTTGCGAGAAGTCCGTGAAATTCAATTGGCACTGGGCTTAGTGGCAGCAGGGGAAGGAATTTGCATTGTGCCTGAAAGTGCTTGTAGTATTCAGTTTCCTCACTTGAACTACATCCCTTTGCTGGATGATGCCGCCGTTAGTCCAATCTTCCTCGCTATTCGTAGTATGGATGAAAGTGAAGATATCCGCTCGCTATTTGATTGCATTTATCAAGTTTATGATCTTGAAGCAATTAAATATGATCGAGCGGTGCTTTAATTAAACTAAAGTTTTGTTATTCGGACTGATTCAAAAGAAAGCGGGAAATTTCTCGCTGAAATTTGAAAGGTTCATTAATCAAAATAGCGTGGCCTGAGCGTTCAAAAATAACTTGCTTGGCATTTTTAACACTATTCGCGATAATTTTTTGCCCTTGAGATGGATAAAGTATCGAATTTTCCCCAATGAAAAAAGTTGTGGGACAGCTCAATTCTGTTAAAGATTCTCGATAATCTTCATTGTGATATAGATAGTTATTGATATACCACGCTAAATAGTCGAGACGGTGTAAGGGCAAGAGATGTTTTTGTAATTTATCGTATTTTAAGGCGGTGTTCCATAAGATGGGGCTTAAACGATGACCGTTTTGTAATGATATGAATTTGCTCCATATTTTAATAAATTCTTGACGTGAAGCTGGGTCAAGATCTTCTAGACTTTTAATAGGAGGTAAGGCCGAGAAAAACAGTGAAATTTCAGCTAAGAGTTTTTTAAAATTTGAGTGTTGCTGACTGAGCAAACCATACGGCCAATGGCTATCTACTGTAATTTTGGGTGCTTGATCAATATGTAAATAACAATTGATCGATTGTTTAAACTTTCCATATTTCATGCCATGCATAGCTATTGTTGCACCCATTGAGAACGCAATAACGGTGAAGTCTGGATACTTTAATTGTTGGATTAATGCCTCTAAATCACGCCAATGACTAGAAATAGCATCTATTTCAGGTATACGGCAGTGTTTTGAACGACCAAACCCGCGCCAATCTGGAATAATGAATTTAAATTGGTTACTGTTTTGAATTAAAAAAGGTAGCCATTGCCAACTTTGCATGCCTAAACCTGAGAGGACTAAAACAGGTTTGCCCTGACCAAATTCACGAACGTACAATTGTTCTTGATCGGGCATTTGATAGTAAGGCATGGTAATTTCTCTATTTCTTAAGATTGCTCAAATTTTTTCAGGCCTGTAATCATGGTTTCAAGCCATTCAATCCAGCCCACTTCTAAGTTAATGCCTAACTGTAAAATCATTTTATGAATATATAAAGTGCGATTTTCATTTTCTGTAGATGAGAAGTCTTTAGCAAAAATTTGTTGATAAATTTTCAATTTTTCTTGATGCAACATCAAGTGTCTTTCTAACTCAGGTAATACTGTTGCCTGACCAACTTGTGCTTCTGCTCTTAAACGTACCATCAGTTCTTCACGCAGTTGAGCGGGCGGGCTTTGCTTGACCATCCAGTCAGCCAATTCAGTTCGACCCATTTGCTCCACTTGATAGGTTTTTTTTCGGCTATTGGAACTTTCATCTTCAATGGTTGAAATCCAGCCTTTTTGCTGCATGGCACTGAGTTCACGATAAATTTGTTGATGTGTCGCATTCCAAAAGAAACCCATAGAACGGTCAAAACGCCGTGCCAGTTCAATCCCTGTACTTGGTTTTTCCATCAGACTGGTCAACAGAACATGTGCTAAAGACATAAGTTAGCATCAAAAAAATAAGGTACAGATATTATGCAACATGTTGCATAGATTTCAAAATTGGATTATAAATTAGTGCAACAAGTTGCATAAAAGCAAAATTTAGCCAGTACATTGCAAGCCATGGAGGTCTCATGTCCAATTATCCACATTTACTCGCCCCATTAGATTTAGGATTTACTACACTTAAAAACCGTGTACTTATGGGTTCTATGCACGTTGGTCTTGAAGAAGCGCCAGGTGGTTATGACCGTATGGCAGCATTTTATGCAGAGCGGGCAAAAGGCGGTGTTGGACTGATTGTGACGGGCGGTATTTCACCCAATGATCATGGTTTGACTTTTAAAGGGGGTTCTAAGCTCGATACCCGTGAAGAAGCAGAGCACCATAAAGTCATTACGCAGGCAGTCCATGATGCGGGCGGTAAAATTGCACTGCAAATTCTGCACACTGGTCGTTATTCATATCAAAAAGATATTGTTGCACCATCTGCAATTCAAGCACCGATAAACCCAAGCCGTCCTAAGGAATTAAGTTCTGCTGAAGTTCAGCAAACGATTGATGATTTCGTAAACTGTGCCAAGCTTTCGCAATACGCTGGTTATGATGGTGTAGAAATCATGGGTTCAGAAGGTTATTTAATCAATGAGTTTATTGCTGCCAGAACGAACCATCGTGATGATGAATGGGGCGGTAGTTATGAAAAACGTATTCGTTTCCCAATTGAAATTGTAAAGCGTACCCGCGAAGCAGTCGGTGAAAACTTCATCATTATTTACCGTTTATCTATGTTGGATTTGGTTGAAGGTGGTTCGAGCTTAGAGGAAGTTATTCACTTAGCCAAAGAAATTGAAAAAGCAGGTGCAACCATTATCAATACAGGCATTGGTTGGCATGAAGCGCGTATTCCGACTATTGCGACTAAAGTGCCTCGTGCGGCATTTACTTGGGTGACTAAAAAATTAAAAGGTAGCGTAAACATACCTTTGGTTACTTCTAACCGTATTAACACACCTGAAATGGCAGAGCATGTTTTGGCATCTGGTGATGCTGACATCGTATCGATGGCTCGACCAATGTTAGCTGACCCTGAATTTGTACTTAAAGCAGAACAAGGGCGTAGTGATGAAATTAATACTTGTATTGGTTGTAACCAAGCCTGTTTAGATCACATTTTCTCGATGAAAATTGCAACATGTTTAGTGAATCCACGTGCATGTTATGAAACAGAGCTAATCTTCAAAGAAGTTGGTCAAGCAAAAAATATTGCGGTGATTGGTGCGGGTCCTGCGGGATTAAGTTTTGCAACTTATGCAGCAGAGCGTGGTCATAACGTCACCATTTTTGAAGCTGCGAATCAAATTGGTGGTCAGTTCAATATTGCGAAAACTGTACCAGGTAAAGAAGAGTTTTATGAAACCTTACGCTACTTCAAGCGTAAAATTGAATTGTTACAACCGAAGATTAAGCTGCAATTGAACCATAAAGCGACTTATGAAGAACTCAGCCAAGCCAACTTTGATGACATTGTGGTCGCTACAGGTGTAACACCACGCGAGTTGAGCTTTGAAGGGATCGATCATCCAAAAGTACTGAGCTACATCGAAGTATTAAGAGAGCGTAAGCCCGTGGGTAAACGCGTCGCGGTGATTGGTGCGGGTGGTATTGGTTTTGATACGGCTGAATACTTGAGCCACGAAGGTGAAAGTGGCAGTTTAAATCCACAGAAATTTTATGATGAATGGGGGATTGATACGCATTACAACGATGTGGGCGGTCTAAAACAACCACAAGTAGAAGCTTCTGAGCGTGAAATTTTCTTGTTGCAACGTAAACCTACATCTGTGGGTGCAGGTTTAGGGAAAACCACAGGCTGGATTCACCGTGCTGGTTTGAAAAACCGTGATGTACAGATGATTGCGGGTGCAAGCTATGAAAAAGTTGATGACCAAGGTCTGCACATCATTGTGAATGATAAATCAATGATTCTAGATGTAGACAATGTGGTGATTTGTGCAGGGCAAGAACCTTTCACTGCAATGTTTGATCAATTAAAAGCTGATGGTAAAGCCGTACACTTAATTGGTGGCGCAAAAGAAGCAGGTGAATTGGATGCGAAACGTGCAATTCGTCAAGGTGCTGAGCTTGCAGCAGTCATTTAAAACCAAGGGGACCTATGGGTCCCTTTTTCATTAATCAAAGAGAAAACAACAATGCAATTAAAACAAACCCAAGATGCATTACATAAATGGCACCACATGGTTGCAACACGTGACATGGACTATTTAAATGAATTGTTAGCAGACAATGTGGTCTTTAGATCTCCTGTTGCTTTCCATCCTTATGAAGGTAAAGCCGTGGTGCAGTTTATTCTGAGCAATGTTATTCAGGTATTCGAAAACTTCACCTATTACCGTGAATTCCTGACAGAAAATGCTCAATCTGTTGTTTTAGAGTTTTCGGCAAATGTCGGGGACAAAAAGTTAAAGGGGATCGATATGATTCAATTCAATGAACAAGGTCAAATTGTTGATTTTGAAGTGATGATTCGACCAAAAAGTGGTTTGGAGGCATTGGCTGCTGAAATGGGACAGCGTATTAAGCAGTTTCAGCCTGCTTAATTTATATTTCTTCATACAATTACTGAGATGAAACAGATGTGGTTAAAACTTTCGACTTTAGCTTTATTGCCTGTGTTGGTGTTCCAAGGAGTAAAAGTTCGCAAGAATACACCACGTCTTTTAGAAGCCAGTGGTGATCGTGAGGGAATAATTGGTCAAGGGCAGCAATTATCCTTATTAATTTTAGGAGACTCGGCTGCAGCAGGAGTTGGAGTAGAATCACAAAGTGAGGCTTTGTCTGGCGCGATTCTTCAAGCATTACAAGATGAATATCAGATTCTCTGGAAACTACATGCAAAGACTGGCGATACGACGGAGCAAGTCATTCGGGCAACGCAGCATTTAGCACCCCAGCAGTATGATGTGGTGATGACATCGGTCGGTGTGAATGATGTCACCAAATTGACTTCAGTCAAATCTTGGTTGAAGCAACAACAGCATTTATTTGAGGAAATACAGAATCGGTTTCAGCCGAAATTGATTATTGTTACAGGTGTCCCACCGATGCAGCATTTTCCTGCATTGCCGAATCCATTGGCATGGTTACTGGGTCAATATGCAACTGCAATGAATCAGCAATTACAGCAATATTTAGCGCAGAACAGTCGGTTTAAGTTTCTACATTTTGATATGCATGCTTTTCAAACAATGAATTTGCCGATGGCAAGCGATGGTTTTCATCCAAGTAAAGAAATTTATGCCATTTGGGGTCAGCAGATCGCCACATTAGTACAGCAATCTTTTACTCATCATCAATAATGGTAAATCGATATGAGAATATCTACTTTAAATAAAATTAAAGTTCTAGGTTCGGAATGGATTGATTCGGTTATCGGTGCTGAACAACCAAAACTGTACTATAGCCCACAAGGGCAAAGTAAAAAGGTGCTAGAAAAGTTACCTCAGCTTCAACAGAAATATCGTCCAACCCCGTGGTTATCAAACTCACATGCACATTTATTATATTTTGATGTGATTAAGAAGCGAACCATTCAACTTGAGTATGATCGAATTGATCAGTTGACCATGCAAGATGGTGGTGTGACTGCGGTGGCGTGGTATGGTCTAGCTTTACCTCCAGAAACCCCGACGATCATCATTTTGCATACGATTACGGGCAATTTAGCCAGTATGAGAGAGTTGGTTCGAGATCTGCATCAATATACGGGCTGGCGTATTGCTTTGTGTTTGCGCCGTGGGCATTCAGATTTACCTTTACCTGTACCAAAAATGAGCTTGTTTGGTTTTACCTCTGATTTACGGGAGCAAGTCACCTATATTCAGCAACAATTTCCAGATTCACCTTTATATGCCGTAGGTTCATCTGCGGGTACAGGCTTATTGGTTCGTTATTTAGGTGAACAAGGACTTGATACTCCTTTTAAAGCCGCTTTCGCATTATGTCCTGGCTATAACACTGAACTTGGCTTTGTAAACATTCATCCTTTTTATAGTAAGGTCATGACTAAAAAGTTATTCAAGACTTTTATCCAGCCTTATTTAACAACTTGGGAACCTGTGACTTCATTGTCGAAGGTATTAGCGGTAAAAACACTGGCCGAATTTGAGAAAAGTTATTTTGAATTGGCAGGTTATCCCGACTATGCCAGTTATACCCAAGCCATTAATCCCATTCATGTATTTGAAAATATTAAAATACCTTTGATGGTTTTAAATTCTGAGGATGACCCCGTTTGCCATATCAAAAACTTTTATCCTTATAAATCAGTGATTGAAAGAATGGAAAATGTTATTGTTGTGACGACCAAAAAGGGCAGTCACTGTGGTTTTTATGAAGGGATTACGCAAACCCGATCATGGGCTGCAAAATTAATGGCAGATTATTTAAAATTGCATGTAGATTAAAGTTTTGATGGCTTTTTATCGAGCATTAAAAAAACCAGTTCATTTGAACTGGTTTTTTTTTAAATAAACTTTAAATTATTTATTGTCTAATGCAGGAGTTGCAGCGGCAATTGCAGCAGCGACAGCATCATCTTCAGACTGAGCAGCAGTATTTGGTTTTGGCTGTTGTACAGCTTGAGCTGGTTTCTCTTCAGCTTTAGGTGCTTCAGTTACTTGAGAAGTAGCTGGTTTAGGTGCTTCTTCACGACGAATTTCAGTCGTAGTATTTGGAGTTTGCTCACGCACAACTTCAACTTGAGTTGGGATTACAACTTCAGCTTCAGGTTTAGATGCTTCTAAAGGTTGGAACTGCGCTTGTTCAGTTGGTTCAGATGCAGCTTGAGCTGTTTCAGTTTGCTCATCCTTAGGCTCTTCTTTTTTCACACATGCCGTAAGTAATAAACCCATTGCAAGGGCGCCACAAATTAAAAATTTCTTATTCATAATTGCACAAAATAAAGCATAAATAGAGTGCGCGTAGTATAGCAGCAAAATTACAGATGAAAAATCCTGAGATTCCCCACTAAATTTTTATCGGAAATGCTGATAGAATAGCCAATTGTTTATTGATCTATGAATTGCTGCTAATTGACTTTGCTTTCTAGGTGCAGAGTAAAGTAAAATCGCACAACATTGTAGGCCGATTTAGGCTCCATTGTACGAGAAACTTAATGACCCATTTTATTTTCGTTACTGGTGGTGTAGTTTCATCACTAGGTAAAGGTATTTCAGCTGCTTCAGTTGCTGCACTTTTAGAAGCCCGTGGTTTAAAAGTCACCATGGTCAAAATGGATCCATACATTAATGTCGATCCAGGGACGATGAGCCCATTCCAGCATGGTGAAGTTTTTGTCACAGAGGATGGTGCTGAGACTGACTTGGATTTGGGTTATTACGAACGTTTCTTACGTCGTGCGAAAATGACCAAACTCAATAACTTTACTTCTGGTCGTGTTTATCAAGACGTACTCAATAAAGAGCGTCGTGGTGATTACTTAGGTGGTACTGTTCAAGTAATTCCACACATTACAGACAATATTAAAGAACGTGTTCTTCGCGCTGGCGAAGGTTATGACGTTGCCATCGTAGAAATCGGTGGAACTGTAGGTGACATTGAATCTCTCCCATTCATGGAATCTGTACGTCAGTTAATGGTTGAATTAGGCCACAAACGCACAATGCTGATGCATTTAACGTTGTTGCCATATATCAAATCTGCGGCTGAGTTAAAAACCAAACCGACTCAACACTCTGTAAAAGAGCTGTTATCTATTGGTATTCAACCAGATATCTTAATCTGCCGTACTGAATACGATGTGGATGCGGATACAACACGCAAAATTGCATTATTCACCAACGTAGAAGCGCGTGCGGTTGTGGTGTGTAAAGATGCGAAAACGATTTATCAAATTCCTCGCACATTCTATGAGCAAGACGTTGATGATTTAATTTGTGAACGTTTTGGTTTTAATAATTTACCAGAAGCCGATCTTTCAGATTGGGACAATGTAGTAGAAGCATTGTTAAACCCTGAATACACAGTTCGTGTTGCAATGGTGGGTAAATATGTTGAACTTCCAGATGCGTATAAATCTGTAAACGAAGCTTTATTACATGCTGGTATTCAAAATCGCGTTAAAGTTCAAATCGATTACGTGAATGCTGAAGACCTTGAAAGTCAAGACGTAGCAACTGCATTGAAAGATGCTGATGCGATTCTTGTGCCAGGTGGTTTTGGTGAACGTGGTACTGAAGGCAAAATGAAAGCAATTCAGTATGCGCGTGAAAACAATGTGCCATTCCTTGGTATTTGTTTAGGTATGCAGTTAGCTGTAATTGAGTTTGCTCGTAACGTTGCAGGTATTGCAGATGCGACTTCTACAGAGTTCAATCGTTCAACTAAATCACCATTGATTGGTTTGATTACTGAATGGTTAGATGAGCGTGGTGAAGTCCAACAGCGTAGCCTAGAATCTGACCTTGGCGGCACAATGCGTTTAGGTGCACAAAAATCAGAACTGGTTGAAGGCACAAAAACACGTGAAGTGTATGGCAAAGCTGAGATTGTAGAGCGTCACCGTCACCGTTATGAAATGAACAACCGTTTCATTCCAGTACTTGAAGAAGCGGGGATGAAAATTTCTGGCTATTCACCTGTACAGCACTTAGTAGAAACAGTTGAAATTCCTCAACATCCTTGGTTTATTGCTGTACAATTCCACCCGGAATTTACAAGTTCTCCACGTGATGGTCATCCATTATTTGCAGGTTTTATTGGTGCAGCGAAAGCAAAACATCAAAAAGCTTAAGAATAAAGTATGTCTAGGACTAAACTAGGAAAGTTTAAATGTCACAATTAAAACCACAAGAAATTGTACGTTTAGGCGATATACAAATGGCAAACCACTTGCCATTTGTACTATTCGGCGGCATGAACGTATTAGAGTCAAAAGATTTAGCTTTTGAAATTGCAGAAACTTATGTTGATATTTGCAAGCGCTTAGACATTCCGTATGTGTTTAAGGCAAGTTTCGATAAAGCGAATCGTTCGAGCTTAAATTCATTCCGTGGTCCTGGTTTGGAAAAAGGAATTGAATGGTTGGCAGACATTAAAAAGCACTTTAATGTGCCAATCATCACCGATGTGCATGAGCCGTATCAAGCCGCACCAGTGGCAGAAGTTGCAGATATTATTCAGTTGCCGGCTTTTTTAAGTCGTCAAACTGACTTGGTTGAAGCAATGGCAAAAACCGATGCCATCATTAACATTAAAAAAGCACAATTCCTTGCTCCACACGAAATGCGTCATATTTTGCATAAGTGTCTAGAAGCTGGAAATGACAAGCTTATTCTATGTGAGCGCGGTTCTGCATTTGGCTATAACAACCTTGTTGTAGACATGTTGGGCTTCGACATCATGAAAGAAATGAATGTACCTGTATTCTTTGATGTGACGCATGCATTGCAAACGCCTGGTGGTCGTGCAGATTCAGCGGGCGGTCGCCGTGCGCAAATCACAACACTTGCTCGTGCAGGTATGGCAACAGGCCTGGCTGGTTTGTTCTTGGAAGCACATCCAGATCCTGAAAAAGCCAAATGTGATGGTCCATGTGCATTACGTATGGCCCAACTTGAGCCGTTCTTAGCACAGCTAAAAGAATTAGATACCTTGGTAAAAGGTTTCGCAAAATTAGATACTCATTGATGCTTTCTAAGGCATCTCGTTATTAATCAACTGAGGAATTATTCATGAGCCAAATCGTTGACATTCGTGCACGTGAAATTTTGGACTCTCGTGGTAACCCAACCATCGAAGCAGACGTTATCCTAGAATCTGGTGTTGTAGGTCGTGCATGTGCACCTTCTGGTGCTTCAACTGGTTCTCGTGAAGCTTTAGAACTTCGTGATGGCGACAAAGCACGCTATTTGGGTAAAGGTGTTAAAAATGCGGTTAACAACGTAAACACTTTAATCCGTGACGCTTTAGTGGGTAAATCAGTATTTGAGCAAAAAGACATCGATAACACGATGATTGCGCTTGATGGCACTGAAAACAAAGAAAAACTAGGTGCTAACGCAACTCTAGCTGTTTCTTTAGCTGCTGCACGTGCTGCTGCGACTGAAAAGAAAATTCCTCTTTTCCAATACATCGCAGACTTACGTGGTCAAACGACTTTAAGCATGCCTGTACCAATGATGAACATCATCAATGGTGGTTCACATGCAGACAATAACGTTGATATTCAAGAGTTCATGATTGAGCCAGTTGGCTTCACTTCATTCGCTGAAGCATTACGTGCGGGCGCTGAAATCTTCCATTCTCTAAAATCAGTTTTAAACAAAAAAGGTTTAAACACTGCTGTAGGTGATGAAGGTGGTTTTGCACCGAACTTGCGTTCAAATGAAGAAGCAATCACTGTTATTCTTGAAGCGATTGGTCAAACTGGTTACAAAGCTGGTTCTGATATTATGCTTGCACTTGACTGTGCATCTTCAGAATTCTACAAAAATGGTCAATATATCCTTGCAGGTGAAGGCAATAAAGCATTCACAAGCAACCAATTCTCTGACTATTTAGCAGGTCTTGTAAACCAATATCCAATTATCTCAATTGAAGATGGTTTGGATGAGTCTGACTGGGAAGGTTGGTCTTACTTAACGTCTATCCTTGGTGATAAAATCCAATTGGTTGGTGACGATTTATTCGTAACCAATCCTAAGATTTTACAACGTGGTATTGACCAGAAAGTAGGTAACTCTATTCTGATCAAGTACAACCAAATCGGTACATTGACTGAAACTCTTGATGCAATTTACCTTGCGAAAGCAAATGGCTACTCAACTGTAATCTCTCACCGTTCTGGTGAAACTGAAGATTCTACAATTGCGGATCTTGCAGTAGGTACAGCGGCTGGTCAAATCAAGACAGGTTCACTTTGCCGTTCTGACCGTGTTGCAAAATATAACCAATTGCTTCGTATTGAAGAGTTGACTAATGCAATCTATCGCGGTAAAGCTGAGTTCAAAGGTTTGAACTAAGCGATTGAATGCTATCTATGTTAAATGTATTTGACTCCGTTGCGAGTAAATTACTATTGGGCCTTGCGATCGTACTGATCGCAGGGTTTCAGTACTTATTTTGGTTTGGTGAAGGTGGTTACCATGATCATCAGCAACTGACCCAAAAAATCCAACAACAAACAGAAATTAATGATGAGCTTAAAGAGCGTAATCGCGTTCTTGCAGCTGAAGTTTATGATTTAAAGAATGGTGTTGAAGCCATAGAAGAGCATGCTCGTTTAGATTTAGGTTTGGTTAAACCGCGTGAAACGTTTGTTCAAATGAGTACCATCAGTACACAATATAAACCTATTTATATTGATCCTAATGCTAAAGCAGATTTGCGCACCAATGAAGATGACAATGCCATCCCACCAGAGCCAGTTGATGACCAATAAGCTTTGGGTGGTGATTCCTGCCGCAGGTTCTGGACGTCGTTTTTCTCAGTCTGAATTAAAACAATATCAATTGCTTGATCACAAAACTGTATTAGAGCATACAGTGGAGAGATTAAACGGTTTAGCACTAGCAGGTTATGTACTTGCTGTCGCACAAGATGACAATATAATTTCAACCTTGGCTTTGGCTGTTCCTGAAAAATCACATTTTTGTATTGGTGGTAACGAGCGAGTTGACTCTGTATTAAATGCCTTAACTTATCTCACGCAAATTGCGGATAAAGATGATTGGGTATTGGTGCATGATGCAGCGCGTCCTTGTGTCACTTTGCCTGTGTTAAATACATTGGTTCATAAAGCGATTGAAACAGATCAAGCTGCTATTCTTGCCATTCCAGTCCGCGATACTTTAAAGCGGGTTGAAACTGAAGCGATCATCAGTCAGACAGTAAGTCGTGATTTATTATGGCAAGCTCAAACTCCGCAAATGGCTAAACTGGGTGTATTAAAACAAGCAATTGAACTGGCTTTACAAGATCAGCAAGTGATTACCGATGAAGCCAGTGCGCTTGAATATGCAGGACATCCTGTACAAGTGGTTCATGGGCGCTCGGATAATATCAAAATTACCTATCCAGATGATTTGCAGTTGGCGCGTTTGATCATCCAGTCGCAAAGCTAATTTAAAAAACTTCTGCGCTTGCAGTGAATGTTTACGAAATAATTTTCCTGAACGTGGAATTAAGCATTCACTCTATCGCAGTTTAAATTTATACTCTGCTCACTTTTAGCTGTATTGCCTCATCAGATGATACCTTCTCAACAGTATCGTTTCTTACGCCAATCCTTACGTGATGGTCGAAGTATTAAAGACGATTCCTCCAAATGGCACCGTTTACATCTTGATCCTTGGTTGTTGGGATTGTTGGTTGTAAATTCTATTATTGGTTTAATGGCGGTTTATAGTGCCACTGCTGAAGATATGGGAATGGTACTGCGTCAGGCCACCAGTTTTGGTGTGGGTTTTATTCTGTTATTTCTTTGTGCACAAATTCCACCGAAGGTTTATCAGGCCACCAGTCCGTATTTCTATCTGATTTCAATTGTGTTGTTGGTTTTGGTACTTGTGATAGGTGATACTCGTTTAGGTGCTAAGCGTTGGTTGACTATACCAGGTATTGGCAGTATGCAACCCAGTGAGTTTATGAAGTTTGCCATGCCGTTAATGATGGCATGGTATTTTGCGAGAAAGCCATTTCCACCCAAATTGATTCATATTTTGGGGGCGCTGGTCATTATGTTTGTGCCATTTGTATTGGTGGCTTTGCAGCCCGATTTATCTATTGGTTTGATTATTCCAGGGATTTTTGTACTGTTTTTAAGTGGTATGTCTTGGAGACTCATTCTAGGGGCTTTGACCGCGTTGGCTGTTGCTGCACCCGTGTTATGGATGTATGTCTTACAGGCTTACCAAAAAAAGCGGGTATTAACACTATTTGATCCAGAATCTGATGCGCTAGGTGCGGGCTGGAATATTATTCAGTCGAAAATTGCGATTGGTTCTGGTGGGTTAATGGGTAAGGGGTATTTAGAAGGCACTCAATCTCATTTGGGTTATTTGCCTGAACATCATACCGACTTTATTTTATCGACCTATTCAGAAGAGTTCGGATTTTTAGGTGTGATGTTCCTATTTGCGCTTTATGCAGCCATTATTTTCCGCTGTATGATGATTGGTCTAAACTCCTTCCATAACTATGGTCGTTTGTTGGCGAGTGCAATTGGTCTAACCTTCTTCTTCTTTGTTTTTTTAAACTCTGGCATGATCAGTGGTATTTTACCTGTAACAGGGGATCCCTTACCTTTAATGAGTTATGGCGGTACAGCAGTAATTGCACTGTTGGCTGGCATGGGAATAGTTATGTCAGTGCATACGCACCGTTAAAAAGCATTAGCCCCAATCGGGGCTTTTTTTATACTTTGAAACATTATTTTTTCATTTACTACATCAAAATTCTCAAAAATAATAATCTTATAAACACATGAATTTAAAGGTAAATAATCTAGGCTATGCTAATTTGGTATAATAAAGCATTTAATTTGTGTATTTTGCACTCGTAAATGGTATATATATTGCTCATATTATAATAAGCAATTATTGCAGGAGAGAAGCACAGTATGTGCTCGCCGAAGGAGCAACGACCCCGGAAACTCTCAGGCAGAAGGACTGTAATAATTTCAAAATCTGGAGAGAAGTGCATAAACATAACAAAGGCACTCACCGAAGGGGATGGTTATATGTTTAATATGACCGAAGCTCTCAGGTACCAATGACAGATGGGGCACAACACAAGGAATGCATGCATTTCCAAGGAGTGCTTTATGCCACATATTATTGTTATTGGCTCTGGAATTACTGGGGTAACTTCAGCCTACGAATTGTCACAACTGGGCTACGATGTAACCGTCATCGATAAACATCTTTATCCTGCAATGGAAACTTCATTTGCCAATGGTGGTCAGCTTTCGGCATGCAATGCAGAAGTTTGGAATCAAAAGTCGACTGTATTGAAGGGCATTAAATGGATGTCTCGCAAAGATGCTCCGTTGTTGTTAAACCCATCTTTTGATGTGCATAAATATGCATGGTTAGTCGAATTTTTGGGCAATATTAAATACTATAAAGAAAATACCCGTGATACGGTGAAATTAGCACTGATCGCACGGAAACGTTTATTTGATATTGCTGAACAGGAACAAATTCAGTTTGATTTGGAAAAACGAGGCATTTTACATTTTTATCATAATCAGGCTGATTATGAAGTGGCAACGCGAGTAAATGAATTACTTTGTACAGGTGGTTTAGAGCGCTATGCGGTCACACCTGAAGAAATTAAACAGATTGAGCCAAGTTTGACGGGGGACTACTATGCTGGTTTTTATTGTCCTGGTGATGCAACGGGAGATATCCATAAATTTACCAATGGACTAGCCAAAGCGACAGAAAAATATGGAGTAAAATATCGTTTTGGCTTAGAAGTGACAGATGTACAGCACCATGAAAAAGGGGTAACAGTGGTCTGTAAAGCCAGTACTGAAAATATGCATTCAGTAGAACAGACATCAGAATATTTTGACGCCGATGCTGTGGTGGTTTGTGGTGGTGTAGGTAGCTATCAATTGGCACATTTACTGGGTGATAAAGTGAATGTTTATCCTGTAAAAGGCTATTCAATAACCATTAACCTAAATGATGAGCAAAGCGTACAACATGCGCCATGGGTGAGCTTGCTCGATGAAAGTGCTAAGATTGTTACATCACGTTTAGGAGCTAGCCGCTTAAGAATTGCAGGTACCGCAGAGTTTAATGGGTATAACCGTGATATTCGTTCCGATCGAATTCAGCCTTTGGTGGATTGGGCGAATAAAAACTTCGATATCTCCACGCAGAGTGTCGTACCTTGGGCGGGTTTACGCCCCATGATGCCGAATATGATGCCAATTGTGCGTCGCGGTCGACGTGAGCGAGTATTTTATAATACAGGACATGGGCATTTAGGTTGGACTTTGTCTGCTGCTACCGCAGTGATGATTAGTCAGGAGATTGCTTCAACTTATCCAGCTTAATATCAGCAAAAAAAGGCACAGAATTTTCTGTGCCTTTTTTTATTCCGTGAAGTTGTATAGATTAATCATATAGGCGATAAACACCAGTAAATCGCTCACAACCTTTTTGTTGGGTTTTGACAGTTAAAATTGCTTTGTAATAATCAAATTGATATTTACAGTCATGTTCATTGTCGACAATATTTTGTTTTTTCTCTGGGGTCGTATAAGCCAAGAAAGGAATCGTTTGAGTTTCTTTCTTGTTGTTTGGGTTGCGGTAGGCAATTCCTTCAATTTTAATACTGTCTTTACCAAGCTGATGAACTTGTAGATGAATCGGTTGTTGCGCAAGCTTACCATTTTCAAATTTTAAATAATGTTGGGTCAAGCTCTGATTCAATGAGGTATAAAAATTTAAATCATCGGTACGAAGCTCAAATTGCTGTTTAAAACAAGATTCAGATTTACATTGTTGTGTGCGTTTAAGCCATACACTATGGGTATCATCTAATAATCGTAATGGTGCATCACTGATTAAAAATGCAGTCAGATATTGATTTTTGAGTTTTTGCCGTTGCTGTTCGAAACTGCTAGAACACATTGTTTTAATTGCAGTGGTGTCAGTTTTACTACAATCAATTTCCTGAGCGTAACTCAGGTTAGTGTACATGCAACCGATACCAATGAAAAATGCTATAGTTTTAAGGAATTTAATGTCTGTATTCAACAACATGATGGCTTATACTTTCACAACACTGTGCTAGTGTAACTATAGCGAAGTCGAAACACTGAATACAAGATTTCAAGCATTTATTTCTGAGGGAGCGTAACTTAATGGTCGCACATATTCGAATTGGTCAGGGAATGGATGTACACGCTTTTGAGGAAGGCGAATTTGTTACTTTGGCTGGCGTTAAAATTCCGCATACACACGGTTTAAAAGCTCATTCCGATGGTGATGTGGTACTACATGCGTTATGCGATGCATTATTGGGTGCACTTGCACAGGGTGATATTGGGCAGCATTTTCCAGATACAGATCCTGAATTTAAAGGCGCAGACAGTCGAGTGCTGTTAAAACATGTGTACCAATTAATTTTAGATCGTGGTTATGTATTGAATAATGCTGATATGACAGTAGCCTGTGAGCGTCCAAAATTAGCAAAGTATAATTTAGAGATGCGACAATCAATTGCGGATGTGCTGAATGTGGATGTTACTCAAATTAGTATTAAAGCAACAACCACAGAAAAACTAGGTTTTACGGGCCGTCAGGAAGGTATTTTGGCAACCGCTACAGTTTTGATTAGCCATCAAGCAAAATGATTTGCACTCATTAGTGACTGTTGTAACTCTTTGGTAGCTTTACGGCCTTGAAGTTGTAAGGCTACAGCATGAATTAGCCCTGTCCATGTCTCATTTGGTTCCCAAACGGCATGTAGTAAATCTTGAGCGCTGGCGATATCTATGTCCATATAGTACTGGCGATAAAGATAAATTAAGCTACTGACACGAAGGTTATGGGCACAATGAACCCAAACCATCTGCTCTTGAACCAAATGATGCAACATGTCTAAAACTAAGAGACATTGTTCATCTGAAGGTGTGTCCCAAAGAATAGGAATATGAACGTAATTCAATCCTAGTTCTAAGCAAATACGGTCTTCATTCTGAAGATGGTTTTCAGCATCGTTTAGTGCCAGATTGATTACAGTTGTTACACCATATTCTTTGATGTGTTTTAACTGTTCAATTGTCGGTTGCCCAGAACTGAATAAATGTTCATGCACG
Organism: Acinetobacter sp. ACNIH2; assembly: GCF_002934965.1. Taxonomy (NCBI): domain Bacteria; kingdom Pseudomonadati; phylum Pseudomonadota; class Gammaproteobacteria; order Moraxellales; family Moraxellaceae; genus Acinetobacter; species Acinetobacter sp. ACNIH2. The sequence continues at coordinate 3,607,720 of NZ_CP026412.1, read as the reverse complement.
AACTGGAAATGGTCAATGTGGCTTAAGGCGTTTTCAAGTTGATTCATAACGGTAACTTTTCATTGGCATTAAACAAAACGCCATCCTAGGGGATGGCGCTTGGATGCTTAGCGATTTGGTAATACATCTTTCAAAGCGTTGTGCATTTCTAGCAATACTTTCTCTGTTGTATCCCAGTCAATACAGCCATCTGTAACTGACTTACCATATTCTAAATCACATAGGTTGTCAGGAATATCTTGACGACCGCCTTTTAAATGGCTTTCAACCATAATACCGACAATTGATTTGTTTCCATCTAAAATTTGTTCAGTAATATTTTTTAGAACAAGAGGTTGTAAGAATGGGTCTTTATTTGAGTTGGCATGACTGGTATCAATCATGATTTTGGTACTGACTTTGGCTTTTGCTAATGCATTTTCAGCTTCTGCCACTGAGCCTGCATCATAGTTAGGTTTACCATTACCACCACGTAAAACCACATGTGCATATGGGTTGCCGCTGGTACGAATCACAGAAACTTGACCAAGTTCATTCAAACCTAAGAAACTATGCCCGTGTTTAACCGATTGCATCGCATTAGTTGCAACAGTTAAGCCGCCATCGGTACCATTTTTGAAACCAACAGGAGACGATAAACCTGAAGACATTTCACGGTGAGTTTGGCTTTCAGTTGTACGTGCGCCAATCGCAGACCAAGAAATTAAATCTTGATAATATTGTGGTGAGTTCGGGTCAAGCGCTTCAGTGGCACAAGGTAAACCTTTTTCATTCAATTCCAACAGCAATTGACGACCGATACGTAGACCTTTTTCAATATTGAACGAGTCGTTCATATCTGGGTCGTTAATTAAACCTTTCCAACCTACTGTAGTACGCGGTTTTTCGAAATACACACGCATTACGATATAAAGTGTATCTTTAACTTTTTCGCTGAGTACTTTTAGGCGATCTGCATAATCATGAGCAGCAACTGTATCGTGAATAGAACAAGGACCAATTACGACAAAAAGACGCTTATCTTTACCATCTAAAATATTGCGAATCGTTTCACGACCTTTAAGTACGGTTTGATATGCATTTCCCGTTAATGGCAATTCTTTTTTTAGTTCTGCTGGAGTTACTAAAGGCTGAATGCTTTTCACATTTAAGTCGTCAATGTCTGATTGAGTAATAGGGGTTGGCTGTTGTGTATTCATTGCTGTCACTAGATCGATCATACAAGAGTTTTTTAGTTGATTGAATATAGCACGATTTAATTAGCCTTTTGCTATACAAAAGACTAATAAAACCGTGAAAAAAATAGATTATCCGAATAGATAGTTTAAACGCTGTGTGATTTTTCTACAGTATAAACCATTGCAGTGGTCGGTTTTTGAACAGGTTTTGCTTTTACAGGGTGAATGATAAAATTCACACCTAGGGCAAAAAGTGTGATCCCCAAGATTTTACGAATAATTTTTTCAGGTAATCGAGAACTAATCAATGTCCCGATAATGATGGCAGGAATTGAGCCGACCAATAACCAACCTAAAAGTTGGAAATCGACATTACCTGAGCTCATGTGACCAAGACCAGCCACGAGCGTGAGTAGAACAGCATGTACTACATCAGAACCAATGATGCGAATCATAGGTAAATTAGGGAACATGATGACCAATGCCATGATACCAAACGCGCCTGCACCTACAGAGGATAAAGTAACAAATACACCAAGCACCACACCCATGATAATGATATAAGCGCGTTTATCTTTGGCTTGGAAGTTTACTTTTTCCAAGTCTTCGGTCATATCCAATTGTTCATCTTTGCGGAATTTATTGAAAAAGCGTTCAATATGCCCACGGAAAATAATAGATACACCAGTTAAGGTCAGCATAAAGCCTAAGACCATTGTCAGAACAGCTTTATAGTGTGTGGACTGACTTAAATAATTATCAAGCACCCAATGTGTGGCAAAAGAGGCTGGAATACTGCCTACTGCGAGCCAAATGACGATGGGCCAGACAATATTCATTTTTTTGGCATGGACCATCGAACCGCAAAACTTAGAAATCGATGCATACAATAGATCGGTTCCAATTGCGATGTGAGGCTCAATTTTAAACAGGCTAATCAGAATAGGGGTCATGAGAGAACCACCGCCTACACCCGTAATACCCACACAAAACCCAACCAAAACGCCTGCAAGAATATATTCAAGAGAACCAAACATGTATAGAAGCCAAATATGATAAACCATGCATATGTTATGACTTTTTAAGATAAGTGTTTGTCTTGATAAGTGATTTGCTTATGCAAAAAAACGCTAAAGCAATCTTTAGCGTTATATGAAATGATGTAAATTTTAGCTTCTTTTCTTTACCGAACTCTTTTTTAAGTCATTGATACACATAATTAAAAGAAAGGATACTGGGCTGGCAAAAATCCACCAACTGACAAATCCAATTGAGATTCCATAATGATCAATTAAAATGGCAGCAGCACTAAAGAATAGAAGATAAGCTAAACAGCGACTAATGAATGGATATTGCGTCAAAACATGTAGCGAGGATTGCTTGGTTTTCATAATCTGCTTGCTACTAAGCAAGTGCAAAACCCACAAACCTAGAAAGATAAAAGCAAAGCTAAACATAATCATCATGACGTTTTTACCTCTGGTGTTGAAGTGAGTTTCTTGATGATTTTTTGTTTAGCTGTTGTTTGAATCGGATGAATATTCTTAAAAATAAAATAGCTTAAAATAGCGAGTAAAATAAAAAATAGATCTACACGGAAAAAAGCCCAGTAGTTCCTAAGACTATCAATATACTGGTGCTGAATTAAGTAAAATAAATCAAAAACAGGTAGACATGCAGCCAAGATAATTAAGCAGATCAATTGAGACCGCCACAGCCATTGTTTTGGCGTGAAAAATGCTGCGACCAAACTTAAGCCCCAGAATATAAAGAAATTGTAAATTTCATAATTGGGCATATCAGCGGTGATAAAGACCAAACGATTGGTATAGAAATAACCCATCATTGCGAGGGGTAAACCCACAAAAGTCGCTACATTCAGTCGGTCGACAAGATAATGACCCCAGTGAAACTGCTGTGTTTTATTTTGGAGTTGTCGTTTTAGACTCCATAACAATAGTCCCGATGCAATCATGCAACAACCTAACAGCCCTGAAAAAAATAAGGCCAGACGTAACAAGGGTTGAGCAAAGGTCGCCATATGTAAGCCATACACACCAAAGCTTAAGGTGGCAACAGCACTATCATTCCGTGTTGCGGCTGTCATCAATGCATCGTGCCCACGTAAAGTAATTTGGGGTTGATTGCCCGTAATACTATGATCTTGTAGCTGTGTAAACGTGTATAAAGCTTGATTTGTATTTGGATTTTGTACCGAAATGGAACGCAATTCTTGTTTGCCCCAATGCTGTTCCACTTTTTGCAGTAATTCTGACATTTGCAAATTAGCCTGAGGTGTTATTGATGTGTTTTGCGTTACGACATTGGTTCGGATTTCAGTAAAATACTGATATGGATTTTCAGGATAAAGCGCTTTCATACCCCACGGAAGATACAAATAAAAGAAAATTGCTAAACCCGTAAAGGTAATCATCAAGAAAAAAGGCAGTGCAATCACAGAGGATACATTATGAAAATCAAGCCAAGAACGCTGTGATTTAAAGGTTCGAAGAGTAAAGAAATCAGTGAAAATCTTTTTATGGGTAATAATGCCTGAAATTAGGGCAATCAGCATAATAAAAGCAGCGATAGAAACGGCAACTCGTCCGATATCAACTGGTAGACCAAAAAGTTGGTAATGGAAGTGATAGAAAAAGTCGCCACCTTCAGTAGCTGAAAGGCTCAATTCTTTTCCTGTAGTTGCATCTAGAGTTTTACTTTCATAGCCGCCATCTGCTTTTTGCCAATAAATATTATTGACAGGTGATTCGGCTGAGGCAATACCTATAAACCATGATTTTGCGTCGGGTGCATGATTTTGCAAATAGTTTGTCGCCGATAGAATGGCGATTTGTTGTTGAATTTCATATTTTGCCAGTTGGGGTTGCATCCATAAGTTAATTTCGTGGCGATAATACGATGCTGTTCCCATTAGGAATATTGCGAATATGACCCATCCGAGCAATAACCCTGTCCAAGAATGTAACCATGCCATCGATTGACGAATACTTTTATGCATGAATTAACCCATTCCTAGAAATAATAAAAGAAGAACAACAACACATGAGGCTATGCTCACGAATGTGAGCTTTATAAGAGATTGAATACAGAAACTGGTAATCACAAAGAAAACATAAAAAATAAGACTGATGAAAGCCGCTAAAAAGATTGATTCTGCTTTGGGTAAACTCAGATGAAACAGATGTGTTAAGGCTAAACTGAGTAAAGCTGTACAAATAAAACCAAGTATGAAGGCTATAATAAAACGATACAGCACTTGAATACGGTAGGTCAGTGAAAGAGGTAATGCTTTACTCATAAAATAAATCACTATGGAAATGCAAAAAAACCAAGCCTGATGGTTCAGGCTTGGCGGGTTCATTAATACTTAAATTTTACAGACATCGTATAGTTTGCTGGCTCGCCATAAAATGCTTGACCATTAGGGAAGCTATTTAAATACTTCTTATCGGTAATATTATTACCGTTAACCTGTAGGCTGACATGTTTGTTGACTTCATAGCTTGCCATTAAGTTGATTAGGGCATAATCATCCTGAGTGATGGTGCTGTTTAAATTTGAGTCATAGAGTTTAATATTATCTTGCCATTGAAAACCAGCACCAACTTTTAATTTAGGTAAAGCAGGCACTGTATATGTCGCTAATAGGTTAATTGTCTGATTTGGATTGTAGGTTCTGGCGGCACCACCATTTTTCAGATCTTTCAGGCTGAATTGTGTATATCCAAACGCCAGATTTATGTTATCAGTTAATTGACCAGATAGACCAATCTCAACACCTTGAGAGCGTAGGTCACTGGTTTGTACCTTGCGGTTTAATGGATTGCCATCAGAACTGCGTAGAGGGTAGTTATTTTGATCTGTTCTAAATATAGCAAGTGAGCCGGTTAATTTATCGTCTAACCATGAGCTTTTAAAACCAGCTTCATAGCTTTCACCTTCGACTGGTTTGAGTGCTTGCCCCGTGGTTTCTTCTATACCTGTTTGTGGTCTGAAAATAGATGTATAGCTCATGTAACCCGTATATTCTGGTGTGAAATTATAAGTTAATCCTGCATATGGGGAGAACTTACTTTCATCATAGTTCATGGCAGAGCCATAACTTATGCCTTTACTCGAGGCCTCAACATAATTGCCACCTAAAATGAATTTTAAATTATCGGTTAAATGTAGACGTGTGGCTGCATAGAAAGAGTTGATATCTTGTTTATAGTCGGCTGCATCAGAAAATGCAGACCATGTGACTGATTTGGGTGTCCAGCTTGCCCAATTGGTTGTGTATTGTGTTGTATATGAAACACCATTATAAACACTAGTTACATTGTTGATATTACTGTCATTAATAAAGCCGCTAGATTGCTGATCATTCTGTTTAGATTGAATGCGGCTGTATCCGAAAGTAGCTTCGTGTTCTCGATTAAATAAGTCGTAACTTCCTTCAAAATTTAGGTCGGCAAGATGTTGACGTAGATGTTCTTTACCACCCCATGCTGTGAGGGAAACTCCTGAACCATCGGCTTGTGGATTGCCGTAATAATAGAGTAAACGGCTATTATGTTCTAAATCATTGTAGTTATAGGTAAGTTTAGCAGCCCATTTATCTCCAAGTTTTTGTTTTAACTCTACAAAGGCATTTTGAGCAGTATTGTCCCAATGTGCCCAGTCTGGGTTTGGATTGTATTTTTGGTCATAAGACAGTTGTTGACCATTTGCTCCAAGTAAAGGTAAAGCTCCCCAGTTGTTTGCATTAGGTTTATTCTGATTTTGGCTATAACCAACAGTTAACAAGGTCGTATCTGTCAGATCCGCTTCAATAACTCCTGCAAAACCATTTTTTTCAGAAGAATATCGATCTAAATAAGAATCCCCCGTTTGTTCATAGCCCATTAATCGGCCACGAACGCGTCCATCTTGAGTAAGAGACCCTGAAATATCTGCTTCATAACGTTCCGTATTCCATGAACCATAACTCATTCCTGCATTGGCTTGAAACTCTTTGGTTGGGCGTTTGCGAATATTGTTAATTGTCGCGCTAGGGTCACCAAAGGCATTGGAAAGGGCATCGGCGCCTTTAATCACTTCAACTCGATCATAGAAGAAAGTATCAGGATTGGTATTGTTATAGTTCCAGTTAGAAAGAGGAAAGCCAACACTGTCAGTCAGAATATTAGAGATTTCAAACCCACGTGCCATATAAGTAGTTCGTTCAGTTTCCTGATTAAGAACCGTCACCCCTGGTGTATTTTTTAATACTTCGCGTGTTGAATTTAAGCCGAAATCATCAATTTGCTGACGTGTCACCACATTTACGGTTTGTGGTGTTTCCTGTGTATCAATATTCAGTTTGGTTGCACTACTGCTTTTTTTAACGTTATAGGCCTTGGTTTGCTCGGAGTTTTGATTGGTTGTTACATCGGCTTGTAACTGAATAGTAGACAGGGTTGCAACATCATCTTGGGCAAAACTAAGATTGATATGAGCAATGGTAAGAGCAAGTAGGGAATACTTAAATAACGCGGGCGACTTTGACATGATAATTGATAGTGTAAATGATTCGCATTAAGTTTATTTTTAAATTTAATGATGTTCAATTGTGTAACTATTGTAAATCTAGATGAGTTAAAAAGACTTCATGGTCAAATTAGATTTAGAAAGTGGTGTAGTTTTACGCTTTAACCATTTTCCTAAATTTTTCAAATGCATTGCCTATGCTAGAATATTGAGACGTTTAACTTTGAACAGAGCATAAAGTCTTGAACAACAAAAAATTAAAAATAGGCATCGTCGTCGGTGAAGTTTCTGGTGATACTTTAGGTGCCAAATTAATTCGCAGTTTTCGTGAGCAAGGAATTGATGCTGAGTTTGAAGGAATTGGTGGTCCTCAAATGATTGCGGAAGGCTTTCAAAGTGACTATCCGATGGATATTTTATCGGTGATGGGGATTGTTGAGGTCTTAAAAGACATTAAAAAATTATTTGCAGTACGTGATGGTCTGGTTGAAAAATGGACAAAACAACCCGTAGATATCTTTATCGGTATAGATGCACCTGATTTTAATTTGCGCTTATCGAAAAGTTTGAAACAAAAACAATTACCGATTAAAACTGTGCAATATGTCAGCCCTTCGGTTTGGGCATGGCGACAAGGGCGTGTATATGGAATTAAGGCAAGTATTGACTTGGTACTGTGTTTATTTCCGTTCGAGAAAGCATTTTTTAAAAAATTCGATGTACCAGCAGCTTTTGTTGGTCATCCATTAGCAAGTCAACTGCCTTTAAAAAATGATTTGGTCGAAGCTAAGCAAGAACTTGGTTTGGCAACGAATCATAAGCATATTGCGTTATTACCAGGCAGTCGCCGTGGAGAGGTTGAACGCTTAGGTCCATTGGTACTCAAAGCGGGAGAAATTCTGAGCCAAAAATACCCTGACTACGAATTTCTGATTCCAGCGATTAATGATGCACGTAAACATCAAATTGAACATTTACTGCAACATTATTCTGATGCTTTCCGCGCTAAAGTGCATTTATTAGAAAATACAGACACGGAGTCTAAAATTGGTCGTCAGGTGATGAATGCAGCTAATATTGTGGCTTTGGCTTCAGGCACCGCAACTTTGGAAGCGATGCTGTTACACCGTCCGATGGTGACTTTTTATAAACTCAATTCTTTAACTTATTTCATTGCAAAATTACTGATTAAGATTCCTTATTATTCTTTGCCTAACATTATTGCAGGGAAAAAAGTGATTCAGGAGTTGATTCAGAATGATGCAACACCAGAGAATTTGGCACATGAAATCGAAAAACTGATGAATATTGAAGTGGCGCAAATTCAGGTTATGCAGCATATTACCATGCATAAACAGTTACTTTCGGGCAATAGTGAAGATCCCGTACAAGCGATTTTAAGTTTGCTGTAGCGTACGCCGTATTTATGCTATTGCATAAATTGTTGGCGATATTGAGTAGGTGTGAGATCAAATTGCTTTTTAAATGTTTGACTGAACGCCGTTTCAGACGCATAGCCCACCAAATGGGCAATTTGTTGAATCGTGTATTGTCCTTGTCTTAGGTATTGTGATGCAATGCGTAGCCGATGTTGCTGCAAATAGGCGAGAGGTGTTTCACCCACAATTTGACTAAATAATTGAGCAAATTTAGAACGGGACATACAGCATTGTTCTGCGAGGGTTTCTACCGTCCAAGCGCGTTGCGGTTGCCCGTGAATGGCTGCTAAGGCATTGGATAATTCTGGATGAGAGAGAGCCGCTAACCAGTTTTTGCTATCACTCAGTTGTAAAATGTAATCTCGAACGCATTCAATAAAAAATATACTCACTAAATGATCTAAAATTTTGTCACGACCTGGCTGGACTTGTAGCGTTTCTACCGCTAAAAACTGTAAGCCAATCTGTAACCATTCAGGAATCGTTTGTCCATTCATTTGATGCAGATGAATAGAGTGGGGTAAGGCATTTAACAATGGTCGTGCCATGATACTGTCCATATGGCAGCGGATTGCTAAGATGACAGTCTGTTTTTCTTCACCCGTGCCAAATTCAATACTTTTTTCACCAGTTTCATCGAAACGATGGGTAATATTTAATGTATCAACCAAAGGGTTTGGCGTATTAAAGGCGGTATGGCTTTGACCCGAAGGGATTAAAATTAAATCGCCCGCACGTGCTTGAACTTGTGTAGTTGCATCTAATTGAATGATGGCATGACCTGTGACCATAGCATAAGCCACCATCGCACTCTGGTCTTGATATTGAAAACACCAGTCTCCTTGCGCTTTCAAATAAAGGTATTCCGATTTGTTTAGATGAATATCATCAAAAATTTTACTTAGTGCATCCATGTCTTTTCATTCTTTCTTATCTGCTGAAATATCAACGATGAGCAGTTTGTCATATGTGTTTGTAGGTCATTGTTTATCAAATTAAGCCAAAGACGATTACATAGTTTTTATGGACGGTTACTACTGTAGCTTGAGGACGAATTAAGAAAATATATACATAACAAGAAAAGAAGGAAAGGTTTGCAAATGAATGCAACAGTCAAAGTAACAGAACAGGATTCGATTTTGCTTCCAGTTAAAGCAGGGATGGCTTTAGATAAAAAACGTTATTTATGGGCAATCAGTCCCGCTTTACCTGTGATTGGTATGGGAATTTTAGCAGGCTATCAGTTTGCACCACGTCCATTAAAAAAGGCATTTGCTTTAGGTGGGCCCTTATTGCTTCATGTCATTATTCCTACAATTGATGCATTCATTGGTAAAGATCAAAACAACCCTTCTGCTGAAGATGTGAAATTATTAGAACAAGATCCTTATTATGCGCGGTTGGTAAAAACTTTTATTCCACTTCAGTATGCAGCCAATTTTTATGCGTGTTATTTGGTGGGACGTAAAGAGACGTCTTTATTGGATAAAATTTTACTCGGTGTTTCTATGGGAGCAATTAACGGTATTGCAATCAATACAGCCCATGAATTAAGCCATAAGTCGGATCGCTTAGATCATATTCTGTCACATTTGGCCTTGGTCCCGACAGGCTATAACCATTTTCGCATTGAGCATCCGTATGGGCATCATAAGCGTGCGGCAACACCAGAAGACCCTGCATCCTCGCGTATGGGGGAAACTTTTTATGAGTTTTTACCTAGAACCGTGATTGGCTCGTTTAAATCTGCAATTGAAATTGAAAGTAATCGTTTGAAGCGTAAAGGCAAGACGTTTTGGTCTAAGGATAATGAGTTGTTACAAGGCTGGGGAATGAGTGCCACATTTCATGCCAGCATGATTAAAATATTTGGTGCAGGTATTACGCCATATTTACTCACACAATCTTTATATGGCATTAGCTTGTTTGAAATTATTAACTATATTGAGCACTATGGTTTGTTGCGCCAGAAAGATGAAAATGGCAAATATGAGCGAACCATGCCTGAGCATAGTTGGAATAACAATAACATTGTGACCAATTTGTTCTTATATCAATTGCAACGCCATTCAGATCATCATGCTTATCCAACTCGACCATTCCAAGCGCTGCGACACTTTGATGAAGCACCAGAGCTGCCAAGTGGCTATGCGAGTATGCTTTTACCTGCCATGATCCCACCTTTATGGTTCAAAATGATGGATAAGCGTGTATTTAAACATTATGGCGGTGACTTAAATAAAGCCAATATTCATCCTAAGCGTAGAGCGAAGATTTTTAAGAAATTTGGTGTGATAGACAAATTACTGAACTCATAATGATTTATACATCATTTAAAATTGAGTAAGAAATGACATCAATTCAGTAGGATTGATGTCATTTTGTGCGTATTTTAAAGTGGTTTTTCCATCCAGATTTCACAGGCATGGCTATGGCCCGTATGACCTTTGGGTGTTGATAGGTGTTGAAAGCCCAACTTTTCATAAAGTTTGACCGCTTGCCATAAAGATTCGGTTGTTTCCAAATAACAGGAACGATAGCCTCGCGCTGAAGCGAATTCGAAACATTGTTCTAAGATTTGCTTGGCAAAGCCTAAGCCTCTAATTTCAGGTAAAAAATACATCTTTTGAATTTCAAGCGTCGCATGATCGCCACTAAGCGGCGAAAGTCCACCACCACCTAAAATTTGACCTTGTGCATTTTCAATTACCCAATACTGTGCATTCGGCTGACTATAGACTTGATATAAATTGTCTAAAATAGGGTCTGCAACAGCAAAGCCAGATTCAGGCGCAAGGCCAAATTCTTTGGACACTTCACGAATAATTTGGGCAATTGCAGGATTATCTTGTTCTTGGAGTGTATGAATTTGAAACATTGGATAAGTAAAGTATTTAAATGATGGATTGTTATAACAAATAATCCATCATTTGTAAGGGTGTTTTTAAGCGGATAGGGCTTACTTTAACTCACTTGAGCCTTTACCCAGTTCGCGCCGTGCAATAATGAGCTGTTGGATTTGCTGCGTACCTTCAAAAATGTCCAAGATTTTAGAATCACGTGCCCATTTCTCTAAAAGCTCTGTTTCGTTATAACCAATAGAAGCGGCAAGTTCCACACACTTTAATGTAATATCATTGCCAACACGCCCTGCTTTGGCTTTTGCAATAGAAGCCTCTTTAGAGTTTGGTTTTTTATTGTCTGCCATCCACGTAGCTTTTAACATGAGCAGACGTGCGGCTTCCCATTCTGCTTCCATTTTATAAATCTGAGCTGCTAGGTTGGAACATTGCAAATAAGGGGTGGCATAGTTTGAATCAAGTTGATCCTGAAAAATTTCTTTGATGCGTTCTAAAGAGGCTTTGGCACATCCAATAGCCATTGCAGCGACCAAAGGACGCGTGTTATCAAAAGTTTCCATCACCCCAGCAAAGCCTTTTGCGACGTCAATTTCGGCATTACCGAGTAAATTTTCCGCAGGGACACGACATTGGTCAAAACGAATCACGGCAGTATCAGATGCTTTAATTCCGAGTTTGTGTTCCAGTCGTTCAACTGTCATGCCTGCTGTACCTTTTGGGACGACAAAAGATTTGATAGCAGCACGACCAAGTTTTTTATCCAGTGTCGCCCAGACCACAACAGAATCGGCACGTTCGCCAGAAGTCACAAATATTTTTTCACCATTTAAGATGTAGTCGTCACCATCTTTAGTGGCTGTGGTGCGAATAGCAGCAGAGTCAGAACCACAATTTGGCTCGGTGATTGCCATTGCAGCCCATGTGCCTTTGAAGCGCTCCAATTGTTCATCGTTCGCAACGGCTGCAATCGCTGAATTGCCGAGTCCCTGACGTGGCATAGACAGCAACAGTCCTGTATCGCCATAACACATTTCGATAATACCCAATGCTGTAGACATATTGACGCCATTTTTATTGCTGTCATCTTGTGAACCGCGTTTTCCTACCGCAGCTCCAGCGTTAATGCCTTCACCGCCATCATTCATGCCATCGAGTAAGGATGCAAGCATATCCAGTTCTTTCGGGTAGGCATGTTCGGCCTTATCGTATTTGCGGGAAATTGGGCGCAACACATTTAACGCGACTTCATGGGCTTGGTCGAGTAAGATTTTAAATTTTTTAGGGTTTTGTAAGTTCATAATCGATACCTTTATTTTATTCTTTTAAGCGTGTAAACCTGAATGTAAGATCGCCGTAGCACGTAAATCACGGTACCAACGTTCTACGGGATGTTCTTTGGTGAAACCATGACCACCTAGAATTTGCACGCCGTCTGTACCAATTTTCATGGATTTTTCAGCGCAAAGTAGTCGAGCAAGATATGCTTCACGATGATAAGGTTTACCTGCTTCTGCCAAACTTGCAGCATTCAACACCAACATACGCATGGCATCAATTTCAATCGTCATATCTGCAATCATAAAAGCCACGCTTTGACGATGAGAAATCGGTTCACCAAAAGCTGTTCGTTCATTGGCATAGCGAATACAGTATTGTTTAACTGCTTCACAAGTGCCTACGGCCATGGCACACCACATAAGATTTCCTAGATCTATAAAAGCTGTGTAATCAAAGTCATCATCTCCTAAGCGTTCAGCTGGAGTTTGATTAAACTGTAAAGTCATGGTTTCCGTGGCTTTTAAACCCATTGCAGGATTTTTCTGAGCACGAATAGAAGTATCACGTTTCACGACAAATACATCTGGTCGACCTTGAAATTCAGCAGTTACAAGAAATACATCGGCGGTTTCACCCAGCATTACCAATGTTTTTTCACCACTTAAATAAATTTGACCATCATTGTTGAGGGCTTTGGTTTTAAGCTGCATTGGATTGAATGCAGGTGTATTTTCTTGGACAGCAAAGCTGGCTCTGACTTCACTATCTTCAGCAAATGCAGATAAATAACGTTCTTGTATCTGTTCGGAACCCCATTGTGTTATGGCATTAATTACACTAAACGTTGAGAGCATTCCTGCTGTTAGGCTGAAATCGCCTTTGGCCAAGTGTTCTGCAATTAAGATATGACTGATGATGTCTTTTTCAGTGGCAACACCCCCAAAAGATTCAGGTAATGCATAATAATTTAAGCCTAATTCATCAACGTGTGCCCAGAGTTGCTGAGGGAATTGTTCTTGATGGTCGGCTTGATGGGCAAGTGGGTAGAGAACTTCTGTCGCAAACTGACTCATGGCATCGCAGGTCATCTGCTGTTCTGCGGTTAAGCTGAGGTCGAACAGAGATTTTTGCTGACTAGGTAGGCGTTGTTTAGTATGAGGCTCCGCACCATTAAAAACCTTTTGTGTTTTGCTTAGGGCTTTAAAACTGGTTTTAGAGCCTTGATATAATGATTTTTCTAAGAATTTTCTAAGCTTAAGTTGATCCAGAACGTCGCTTCCAGCAATTTTTGTAATCAGCGATAAACCTAATCCTTGTGCCTTATTGACCATATTTGTCATTATTTTTCGTTCCATATGAGCATAATTGCTATTTTTATGCTGACATGACGTTATATAAAAAACTATGTCATTGTTGACATACTCAATTGTCAAAGATAAACGGTAATCTAGTAGTTGGATTTGGTTTAAGATACTGATTTATATTATGAAGATTTATAGTTGAATTGTCTAAATGGGGTGAGTATTGACTAGAATGACAAAGTTGCCATTCTAGTCTGAGTAAATTAAATAAAAGATTTAATCATGTTGCGGACATTGGTTTTGGCATCAATCACGGTCATAAAGGTATATGCCCCGATAAATTTGCGACTAATAAACATAAATTCTTTTGGTGGAACACTGAAATAACGGGAAGCCATTGATTTAGACGCTTGTTGCATCACTCGGCTATGTAACAAGCTTTTTTTCCAGTCGTAGCGGTAATGCTCATCCATCACACCAGCAGGCAAATCTTTGTTATTGGCAGGGCAGCTAAATGCTTCGGTTGCCAATAAGAAAACTTTCGCCATATCAGGTTTAATACTTTGCGGAATTGAGTCAAAAAACTCATATCCAGTCATTGCATTCACCATTGCTTGTGGATCATGCTGATAACCTGCATGAATAAGATTGCGAGCCACACTGAGTAAATGTTGATCGAATTGACGAATGGCACCAAAGTCGAGTAAAACAATTTGGTCAGGTTGTTGCTCTCCATCTCCTAAGCGAACTAAATAGTTGCCAAAATTAGGATCGGTTTGCATTTCACCCCATTCAAAAATCTCACGTACTGCAATTTCTAAAGCAGCTTCACCTAAAAGATTACGACGATCTTGTGGCAAGGAAAGCATCACGGGGCTGTTAATCGGCACACCACGTTCAAATGTCATGCATAGAATTTGGTCAGTACAAAATTCATCAATAATTTCAGGCACGATATAACGCGGATCATCTTTCAATCGTTCAGCAAAACGTCTAGTGGTGGCTGCTTCAATGTCGTAACTTACTTCACGATGCATCATTTCGCGCACTTCATCAAACCACTGATCAAATTCTCGGGTTTGTGGCACCATCCGCGTCAATTTGAGCATGTTTTTAAACAAGCTCATATCGGAATCAATTGCATCAGCAACCCCTGGATATTGAATCTTCAATACTAGTTCTAATCCGTCCGATTTACGTGTTGCACGATGAACTTGTGCCAATGAAGCTGTACCCAGTGGCTCATGATCAATGGTCAGTTCATGAATTTTATCACCCAGTTGTTGCTCTAAATGCTGCTTAATCGCAGGCCAAGCCAGTGCAACGGTTTGGTTATTTAAGGTATTTAGAGCTTGAGTAATTTCTTCTGGCAAAAAATGTTCGCCATATAAAGCCATCATTTGTCCAATTTTGACAATCGAACCTTTGAGTTTGCCAATTTCAGCAACTAAATAGTTCGCTTGCTCTTTCATGGCTTGTTTACGTTTTTTTTCTTTTTCAGCTTCACTAGAGAACATTGATGTCGCATTGGATGCCGCCCAACGAGTTCCCGCCAGTAAGGATGCTTTTGCAATAGATAAGCGACGATCCATAGAGGAGGTTTTAAGTTGTTTGAGCTTATCATTCTGATCTGACATTCAATGCAATCCTTAATCAGCAATTCACAGAAAAGTTAATTGTAACGGATATTAACGTGTCTTCACGTATTAAAAAAGTTCAACTTGCTGAATGACGCGGTTTTTTTAGAACTGTATCTAAATTTATGCAGAATCAGAGCATTCTGTTTACATATGAAATTTTATTTTCAGTGCTTCTTTGTTCGAGAGTTGTACCTTATGGTTTTGGATATAGGTTGTAATCATGTTTTGCACGCTAATGTGAGTAAAACCATGCGCATAACCTTTAACAATCACAATACTGGGTAGGCTGAAAAATAAATATTTAGCGTCGTCTAGAGTAGGGCTGTTAAAAACCTGATGTTCTGAGAGTTGTTGCATTAAACATAATTTTTCAGAAAGAATATCGGGCGATTCATTGCTCCAATAGTTTTGGCGCATCGCCATAAGATTGTTGTGTTTATAGCTCATATCAAGAAAAGGAGTAAATAATGAGCTATTTATAAGTCTCTAAAGTCCCTAATTCAAGTTGCTTTTGGCGAGAACGGTTAAAGTTTTGTATCTGTTTATTAAGGTTCAAGTTTGGATATTAAATCTATCCAGTGGTCTTATATAGATTGAATTTTAATGAAATTGCAGGTGATTGAAAAATGGAATGAAATAGAGAAGAAACACAGTTAAGCATTATATAATCAGGCAAAACAAGGTATCATAAGCCGTTTTTTATGATTTTGACCTTGGAGACGCCTTAAGTGGATCGACCGACTATTAGCCCTGAACATTTACAGGAAGCCGCTGAAACCCTCACTACTATTCGTGATTTTATCCGTTTTGGGGTAACAGCATTACGTCAATACGATGCACACTTAGGTCAAGGTACAGAAGACTTTTTTGCTGAAAGCTCAGCATTAGTATTACAGACGTTATCTTTAGACTGGAACGCAGATTCTGAAATTTTAGATGCAAAATTATTAGCAAGTGAAAAAGCAGAATTTCTACAATTGCTTGAACGCCGTATTAATGAAAAAGTACCCACCTCATACCTATTGAACTTGGCGTATTTCTTTAATAAGCCATTTTATGTGGATGAGCGTGTACTTATTCCGCGTTCGCCAATTGCTGAACTCATTGAAAACCGTTTTGCACCTTATTGTTTAGATGAAAATGGTGAAATGCGTGCAGCGGACAATAATCTTCCTGTCAATACTCAGCCTAAAACACCGCAACGCATTTTAGATATGTGTACTGGTTCAGGTTGTATCGCCATTGCTTTGGCTTATGCATTCCCAGATTCGGAAGTGGATGCTACAGATATTTCAAAAGAAGCATTAGAAGTTGCTTCTATTAATGCTGAACATCACGATAAGCAATATCAAGTTGCGTTATTAGAGTCAGATTTATTCGCTAAAATTCCTGCTGAAAATCAGTATGACTTAATTATATCGAACCCACCGTATGTGGATGCGGAAGACATGGCAGATTTACCAGATGAATTCCGCCATGAACCAGAGTTGGCTTTGGCTGCTGGACAAGATGGTCTTGATTTAGTGCGTAAAATGTTGGCACAAGCCGCAGACTACTTAACAGAAGATGGTTTAATTGTTATCGAAGTTGGTAATTCTGAATGGGCGATGAAACAAAACTTCAATACCATTGATTTCCATTGGTTGAAATTCCAAAAGGGTGGTTCAGGCATCTTTGCTTTAACAGCTGCACAATGTCGCCAATTCCGTGATTTATTCATTCAATCTGTTCAAGCATAAGGAGTTGTGAACATGGCAGGTAATAGTATTGGACAACTCTTCCGTGTAACGACCTGTGGTGAATCTCATGGTGTAGGCTTGATGGCAATTGTGGATGGTGTTCCACCGGGGCTTGAGCTTTCTGCTGAAGATTTACAAAAAGATTTAGATCGTCGTAAACCGGGAACTTCGAAGTTTGCCACGCAACGTAAAGAGCCTGATGAAGTTGAAATTATTTCAGGGGTTTTTGAAGGTAAAACTACAGGTACACCGATTGGTTTATTAATCCGCAATACAGATCAAAAATCTAAAGATTATGGCAATATTGCACAGACTTTCCGTCCAGGGCATGCGGACTACACTTATACACAAAAGTACGGTTTTCGTGACTATCGTGGTGGTGGTCGTTCTAGCGCGCGTGAAACAGCGATGCGTGTTGCTGCGGGAGCTATTGCGAAGAAATACCTTGCTGAAAAATTCGGAATTTTAATCCGTGGTCATGTGACTCAAATTGGTACTGAAAAAGCAGAAAAGTTAGATTGGAATGAAGTTCCAAATAATCCATTTTTCTGTGGCGATGTCGATGCAGTGTCACGTTTTGAAGCCTTGGTGACTTCTTTACGCGAGCAAGGTACAAGCTGTGGTGCAAAATTAGAAATTTTGGCTGAAAATGTTCCAGTGGGTTGGGGTGAGCCAGTATTTGATCGTTTAGATGCGGATATTGCCCATGCCATGATGTCAATTAACGCCGTGAAAGGGGTTGAAATTGGCGATGGTTTTGCTGTAGCAGAACAGTTTGGGCATGAAACACGTGACGAATTAACCACAGATGGTTTCTTGGCAAATCATGCTGGCGGAATTCTGGGTGGTATTTCCAGCGGTCAAACCATTCGAGTTGCGATTGCACTTAAACCTACTGCAAGTATTACCACACCTGGTAAAACCATTAATATTGATCGCGAAAACACTGATGTCCTTACAAAAGGACGCCATGATCCATGTGTTGGTGTGCGTGCTACACCAATTGCAGAAGCCATGTTTGCGATAGTGTTGATGGATCATTTCATGCGTCACCGTGCACAGAATGCCGATGTAATCGCACCATTTGCACCGATTGAACCAAAATAATTTGCATCAAAAAAACCAGTTCACATGAACTGGTTTTTATTTAATTTTAAATAGCCTAAGCATAGAAAGTAATTATAAATTCCAACAATAGCTCACTTGCTATAAAACAATTTCTCACACCAAAATCTTGAAAATATTTAAGGCTAGATTTATGCAATCATTAAAGTTTCGTAAAGCGGAATTAACCGATTTAGACCGTCTATTACATTTAATTAATTTAGCTTATCGCGAAAATCCTATCCAGAGCTGGACCAATGAAGCAGATTATGTGTCGGGGCAAAGAATTAATAAACTGCAATTACAACAGGCTTTGATGGATGATAATTATCATCTATATGTTGCTGAAGTTGATGATGTTATTTCTACAACATCCTTAATCGGATGTATTGGTTTGACGTTTAATGCGAAAGAGGTGGAAATAGGGACTTTTTGTGTAGATCCTGTCTTTCAAAATACGGGTGTGGGCAAGATGATTTTATCATTCGCTGAAACGCAGGCTTTGCTAATACAACCTAATCTTAGATTGTATATGATGTATGTACTTGATATTCGTTCTGAGCTTATCGCTTATTATCAGCGTCGGGGCTATAGTTTAACTCAGGTGCGGAAACCATATCCGATTGATGCTAACGTCGGAACGCCATTATTAAATATTGAATTACAACAATTAATTAAGCATGTCAGTTAATGTTTTAGTTCATAAAAAAGCCCTCATCATAATGAGGGCTTTTTTATTAGGCAAGGAACCAAGTGTAATATCCCCATAACATCAGGGGCCAAGCAATGAAAGGGCTAAATAACCACTTCCAGAGCCAAAAGCGAGGGATAAATCCTACGCCGTAAATGAAACCACCTGAAATACCAATCATGATAAACATCATGGCGCGGTGACTATATTCACCATTGGCATCTAACATTGCACTTGGGTGGATCAACAAGACCGCTGCGAGAGGCAATGCCAACAAAAAGGACACTGCCATTACAAACTTATTTGGTTTTTTTGGCTGTTCTGTTGTCATTGCTACGTCAGTCATGCTTTATTCCTCATCTAAATCTTGATGATGCTCGATATATAGGGCACTGAGAACACCAGCAAAGCATGCCATCAAAATACCGAGAATCCATGCAAAATACCACATAATTTATTCTCCTTAGCATCGCCTTAGTACAGGCTATGTGAATTCTCTTGAATATGTTTTTTGGTAATAACGCCCCACATTTTGTAGTAGCACCAAGTGGTGTAGCACAAAATAAGTGGTACAAAAATACATGCAGCAATCGTCATCACAGTAAGCGTAGTTTGACTTGAAACAGCGTCCCACATGGTCAAGCTTGCAATAGGATTGATACTTGACGGCATGAGGAATGGGAACAAAGCAAAACCTGCTGTTAAAATTGCACCTACAACCGCTAAACTTGAACCTAAGAAGCTAAAACCAGCTTTGTTTTTGCCTGCTGCAAGTACCACAATCAAACCACCTAAGATCCCTGTAATTGGGGCAATCATGGTGATTGGATAAGTCGAGTAGTTGTTCATCCAACCATGATTGGCATTGGTAATAACTTCTTTTGCTAATGGGTTTGCTGCACCATTGGTGTCAAATGGAGTGACTAAGGTATAACCTTCGATTCCGCCAAAATACAACCAAGCGCCAGCACCCAAGAAACAGATAAGGTAAACAATGCCCATCAATTGTGTCGCTTTAGCAGAGCGCTTTCTTAAATCACCATCTGTACGTAGCATAAGCCATGCACCACCATGTGCGCAAAGCATAGATAAACTTACAATACCGCAAACCAAAGCAAATGGATTGAGTAGCGCAAAGAAGCTGCCTGTGTAGGTCGAACGTACAGTCTCATCAAGGGTAAAGGGTACACCCAAGAACATATTGCCAAAGGCCACACCGAAGACTAGAGCAGGTACGGCACCACCGATACATAATCCCCAATCCCACGATGTACGCCATTTGGTATTTTCGAGTTTAGATCGATAGTCAAAACCTACTGGCCGTAGAAATAAGGCAAATAGAACCAGCAATAATGCCCAGTACATGCCAGAGAAGGCTGTCGCATACACCATAGGCCAAGCAGCAAATAAAGCACCGCCCGCTGTAATAAACCAAACTTGGTTGCCGTCCCAGTGCGGAGCAATCGTATTGATTGCTGCGCGTCGCTCTTCATCTGTTTTACCTACAAATGGCATGATTGCCATAGAGCCCATATCGAAGCCATCGGTGAGGGCAAAACCAATCAGCAAGACACCGACTAAAACCCACCAGATAATTTTGAGTAATTCATATTCGATCATGCTTGAGTCTCCTCATTGCGAGCTGCTTCAAGTTTTTCAAAATGGTATTTACCTGTGTGAAGCGAACTTGGACCAAGACGGGAGAATTTGATCATTAAATACATTTCAATAATCAAAAGTACAGTATAGAACGCAGCTAAAGCAGCGATAGAACCCCATACATCACCAGTGCTTAAGCTAGATGCTGACAAGTGTGTAGGTAGTACTTCACCAATCGTCCATGGTTGACGACCAACTTCAGCAACGTACCAACCTGTTTGTGCAGCAACCCACGGAAGTGGTAAAGCTAAAAGAGCAAACTTGAGTAACCATGGTTTGTTTTCGGCATTGCGTTTTGCTACCGCAAAAGTGGCTAAAACAAATAGTAATAACATTAAGAAACCAGATGCTACCATTGCACGGAATGCCCAGAACAAACTTGGTACATGTGGAATAGTATCTAACGCGGCAGATTTGATTTGATCCTCAGACGCATCTACAACATTCGGTGTATATTTTTTCAAAAGTAGACCGTAGCCTAAATCTTTTTGAGATTGCTCAAAAGCAGCTTTAAGTTCAGGAGATGTGTCACCTGCACGAAGCTTTTCAAGTTGAGAATATGCAACCATACCATTGCGAATACGATTCTCGTGTTGAACTAAGAGGTCTTTAATGCCTGTTACCTCTTTAGTTGTCGAGCGTGTTGCAATAATACCCATGACATACGGAACTTTAATTGCATAGTCTGTGGTCATGGTTTCTTTATTTGGAATACCAAACAGCGTAAATGGTGCAGGTGCAGGGTGTGTATCCCATTCTGCTTCAATTGCGGCAAGTTTGGTTTTTTGAACATCACCTAACTCATAACCAGACTCATCTCCGAGTAAAATTACAGAAAGTGTTGATGCTAAGCCAAAAATTGCTGCAATCGCAAATGAACGACGTGCAAATGGAATATCACGCTTTTTAAGTAGGTAATAACTTGAAATTGCCAATACAAAGATAGCGCCAGTTACATAACCTGCTGAAACGGTGTGTACAAACTTAACCTGTGCAACTGGGTTGAAAATGAGTGCGCCAAAATCGACCAATTCCATACGCATGGTTTCGTAGTTGAACTTAGAACCAACAGGGTTTTGCATCCAGCCGTTAGCAACAAGAATCCACAGGGCTGACATATTAGAACCTAGAGCAACCAACCACGTCACACCTAAATGCTGAACTTTGGAAAGTCGATCCCAACCAAAGAAGAATAAGCCAATAAAGGTAGATTCTAAGAAGAAAGCCATGAGACCTTCAATTGCCAGTGGTGCACCAAAGATATCGCCTACATAGTGTGAGTAGTACGCCCAGTTTGTACCAAACTGGAATTCCATCGTTAACCCTGTTGTTACCCCGAGTGCAAAGTTAATACCGAAGAGTTTCCCCCAGAATTTGGTCATATCTTTATAGATTTCTTTACCAGAAATGACGTAAGTCGTTTCCATAATGGCAAGAATAAAAGCTAAACCAAGAGTTAGTGGAACAAAAATAAAGTGATACATCGCGGTCATTGCAAATTGAAACCGCGAAAGATCGACCACGCTTTCAGAAATCATCAACGTGTCTCCTTGATTTGGGATGGACTGCCAGCAATACGCTCAGCAACTTGATTGTCAAAGTTTTTGGGAATAGTCGGTGCATCAAACCAGATGTGTTTAATCGTGAGTAGGATAACGACCTTAATTATTAATATGATCGTTATTTCACGGACTAGGCGTTGATTAAAATCTTTTGGAACTAAGCTCATGGGAATAAGCCTGTTTTGAAACATGATTAATATTATTAAACAATTTCATACAAAAAATAAATAGGAAATACAATTAAAATAGAAATATATTATTAATTTAATATAAATCAATATTTTATGAATCAAAGTGTATTATTTTTATTCTAATTTACATGGTTTATTTCAGACTAAAACAGTTGTAATTTAATTAAATTAAATCTGACTAAAATGCTTATATTTCAAAAATATTAAAACAAAGTATTTTGGTCTATTTAAAAATGGATTAATTATTAAACTGTACTAAATAAGTTGGATTAAATTTTAGATTTATTAACTAATTCTCATTGATATTGATAATTGAACAATAAATATACACTCAATTGGGTGGGATGAGGAAGGTTTATTTATTTTTCTGAAAAAATGAAAATACAGGTGTATCTATGTCGTAGAGTGTTGGATTGGATTGGATTGGATTGGATTGGATTGGATTGGATTGGATTGTGAGCAAAACTACATTGTAGGAAATCAGCGATGAATTTATCAATAAAGACCTTTGTACACGACAAAAAAAGACAACTCATTGAAATAATGGCATAATACTTGTTTTCTGACGACGAATATGATGACACATTTCAATGAGTTACATCTCATCTTAAACAAATATCTAAAGTGGAACAAGTCACGTGTAAAATGTTTTACACTGATTATGCTGGCATTAATTGTAAAACAGACATGTAATCTTTCTTCTGCATCTAAAGCCTTACCCATCACGTGCTTACCACAATCATTTTATCGACGTATACAACGCTTCTTTGCAGATCAGTATTTCGATTATCGTCAAATTTCTCAGTTAATTTTCAATATATTTTCATTCGATAAAGTCCAATTAACTTTGGATAGAACCAACTGGAAATGGGGAAAACGAGATATCAATATCTTGATGTTAGCCATCGTCTATCGTGGAATAGCGATACCTATTGTTTGGACATTGCTCAATAAACGTGGAAATTCAGATACAAAAGAGCGTATTGCTTTGATTCAACGCTTTATCTCCATTTTTGGTAAAGATCGTATTGTGAATGTGTTCGCAGACAGAGAATTTATCGGTGAGAAATGGTTTACATGGTTAATTGAAAATGACATTAACTTCTGTATACGTGTTAAAAAAACTTTATTGTGACCAATCACTTAGCCAAGAATCATAAAATTAGTGATTTATTTCGTCATCTTCAAGTTGGTCAAACAGAATGTCGTAAACGACGTATTTGGGTTGGTCGAGTGAAACTGTATATTAGTGCGCTACGATTAGAAGATGGAGAACTTTTACTTGTTGTTTCTCCTATGTTTAATGCTTCTGCTATTGGTGATTATGCATTACGCTGGGAAATCGAAACCTTATTTAGTTGTCTCAAAGGACGTGGATTCAATCTTGAAAATACTCGTTTAACAGACCCTAGACGAGTCAAGAAATTGATAGCAGTGCTAGCGATCGGTTTCTGTTGGTGCTATTTAACAGGTGAATGGCAACATGATCGAAAAAAAGCGATAAAACTAAAGAAGCATGGACGACTTTCAGTAAGTTTATTTCGCTACGGTTTGGACTATGTTCAGATGGCTATTCTACGTTTGATTGGTTTTGGAAAAAAAGAAGAATTTAAGAAAGTGCTAGCAATTTTAAGAAAGAAAAAGCCTGATAGGACAAGGGCCCTATGAAATTTGTCGTGTACAGAGAATAAAGACGATTTGACCCCTCGATATCATTTAGATTGGTTGGAAGTGAATCAAAGTTCCGAAATTTATTTCTGCATTTCATTTGAGAAAAGCTCATTTGATCTTGAAATTTTTTTGGCGATGTAATGCGAGTGTTTAATGCGAATTAAAATAATTTGAGATTGAAATTCCAACTCGCCAAATTCTGGTTCTACTTGTATGTAGTGTAATTGACCATATTCATCTCTAACGCGAGCTTGGGCGGAAAAACCGGGGCGAGCATTACCACTTGAAATCGTTGCGAGTCTACCTAACAAATTAGACTGGAGTTGCATTTGCGTAGGTTTAATCACCTGATCCAGACAGTGAATCATAAATACAGTAAAGAATATCGCAATAATTAATGCAGGGAGAATGACATAATATGCGGGTAAAAAATGCTCTTGCTGTGCGAAATAACTAAACTGAAGGAAATAACCTGAGAAGCTAAAATTCATTAACAGAAAGACTAAAATTAAGATTTTAGAAAACTTTACGTTGAGTAAGGGGGCTTCTGCGAGTTTTTGTGGGATAACACGCTTAAAAAACTGGCTTGGTCGGATATGTAGAAAATAACCAATGGTTTCTACCAAGCTGAGTAATACAAGGGCCAATAAACTTAAATGAAACGGCATTAAATTTATATCGTGTATTAACTCAAGCATGGCAAATTCCATAGGTTATTCAGGTAAGTAGATTCCGCCATCAGAATGCACAGTTATCTCGACCTTTTCAAGTGACTGACCCAAGCAAGGGCCAGATATACATTCGCCAGTTTCTACGGTAAAGAGAGCACCATGTGTCGAGCATTCAATATATTCTTGGTCACGGTCAAGGAACTGATTTTCTAGAAATTCAAGTTCTACTTGTAAGTGCGGGCAAACATTTTGATAGGCAAAAAAAGCGCCATCTCGCTGTGTAATAAAAATCGTATCACCATTTGGCGTTTCAAAAGCACGTGCTTCACGCTCTGGAATGTCTTCGGTCACACAAAGTTTATGCATTAGGCACATTCCTTCTTTTGAAAGTTTGTTAGCAATTGCGCATAGTCTTGATTGGCTAGACGTGGACCAAACTGTGAAACCACTTCACTGGAAATCAAGATCGCAAGTTCTGCCGCAGTCTGTAAATTATCACCTGTGTTCAGCGCATATAGGAATGAACCAGCGAATGCATCGCCAGCACCATTGGCATCAACCGCAGTCACAGCACGACCAGATACACGAATGGTTTCTTGTTCAGATGAAATAATCGCACCTTCTGCGCTTAATGTAATTACAACGTATTTACTATGTAGCTTCAATTTAGCCAATGCATCTTCAACTGTGGTGGTTTCGGTATACATCATAGCTTCTTGTTGATTACAGAAGAGTAAATCTACGCCATCATCTAACAATTCATTTAAACCTTCACGCGCATATTGCACCATGGCTGGATCAGACAGCGTTAATGCAATTTTGACTCCATGAGCACGTGCAATTTTACGGGCTTGTCTAACTGCTGCACGTGCTGTAGCGCTGGTAGATAAATAACCTTCGATATAGAGCCACTGTGCAGTTTTTAAAGGCTCAAAATCAATTTGTTCTGCAGAAAGTTCTGCGGTAATGCCTAGGTAGGTTTGCATAGTACGTTCTGAGTCAGGACTGACCAAGACCATGCAAGTTCCTGTTACACCTTCACTGACTGATTTAGCCGTTGTTTGAATACCAGCCTCATTTAGGCCGTCTAAATAAATTTTACCTAATTCATCATTACCTACGCGGCAACCATAAAATGCTGTACCGCCAAGTGCGCTAAACGCTACGGTTGTATTGGCAGCAGAACCACCTGAAGCCTGACCTTTATATACTTCGGACTGTTTAAGTTGAGTATATAAATTTGCTTGTTGATCACCATCCGTGAGTTGCATGGTTCCTTTTTGCAGGTTGTGTTGCGTAAGAAATTCATCAGAAACTTTAAATTCTTGGTCAATCAGCGCATTACCAATTGCAAAAAGATCAACAGAGGTCATGTCGTTCAATCACATCTAAAATAAAACACTAAGTTTACACCAATGCTCAGGATTGCAGAAGTTTTGTGAATAAAATTCAAGATTGTACCTAATTGATTGTGTTTTATTGTTTAATAGGCAAAACCAGTGTTAGGTAATAGATAGAAAATGGAACTCATCATTAAAGAAGCTGAACAATTACCTGCTCAAATTGAGACTTTACTCAAGTTGGCAAATAAGGAAGGAGTGAATGTTGTTCAGCGTCTCATTGACGAATATGCAAGTGGCCAAAATCAGTTTAAAGACGAAGGTGAGTTTTTATTAATTGCATACGATGGTGATAAGTTAATTGGTTGTGGTGGTTTAAACCAGCAACGCGAAGAAGAAGGACAAAGAAGTCGAATTGGACGAGTGCGACGTTTTTACGTACATCCCAAATATAGACGTCATGGAGTAGGAAAAGACTTGTTGGCGTATTTAGAAAATAAAGCCAAGCCTAATTTTTCAGCGCTCTGCTTACAAACAGATACACGTTTGGCAGCAGATTTCTATCAAAAACAGAACTATGTTTGGGTCGAAAATAATCCAAGCTATAATTATTTTAAATATTTAATTTAGTTTTCAGTTATTTACTTGAATAGATACGATGCGTAGTGTGTTACTGTGTATGGTTCTAGACCTGAATAAAATACTCGGGTTTATACGTGAATTATGGCTCAAACTAAAGCTATAATCATTTTATTAGTTTTATTTAAAAGATTATTAGGAGCGCACATGACTGTAGATGTGACTGAAACTATTTCTCAAACTGTACATCCAGCGTTTCAGTTGATTCGTCAACACCATGTTGAAGCCTTAGATATTTTAGTGACTGAATACCAGCATAAAGTGACTGGTGCGGTACATTATCATCTTGCGACTAATCATGATGAAAATGTGTTCTTGGTGGCTTTTCGTACTCAGCCCATGGATTCAAAAGGTGAAGCGCATATTTTAGAGCATACTGCATTGTGTGGTTCAGAAAAATTCCCAGTGCGTGATCCATTTTTCTTAATGATTCGTCGCTCATTAAATACTTTTATGAATGCCTTTACTGCTGCGGATTGGACAGCATATCCATTTGCCACACAGAATAAAAAAGATTTCCAGAATTTGCTTGAAGTGTATTTAGATGCAGCATTTGCAGCCAATCTGAATCCATTAGATTTTGCGCAAGAAGGTATTCGTATTGAGCTTGAAAATGGTGAGCCAGTATATAAAGGTGTGGTTTTTAATGAAATGAAAGGGGCTATGAGCTCACCCTCAGATCAGTTATATCATCAGTTAGCACATCACTTATTCCCTGAAACCACCTATCACTATAATTCAGGTGGCGACCCTAAAGATATTCCAGATTTAACTTACGATGAGTTAGTAAGTTTCTACAAGTCACACTACCATCCAAGTAATGCCGTTTTCATGACCTTTGGTAATGAATCTGCTTACAACTTACAAGAACAATTTGAAACTCTGGCATTGGCGAAGTTTTCAAAAGGTGAAACGCTCTTTTCTAAAGAAGAGCGTCGTTTGACTGCACCACTTGAAGTGACTGAAACCTATGCAGTGGACGCAGAAGATTTAAAAGACAAGACTTACCACATTATTTCGTGGTTATTGCCTAAAGCCAGTGAGATCAAACTGCGCTTAGGAATGCGCCTTGTAGAAGGTGTATTGTTGGAAGATTCGGCTTCTCCGCTACGCCATTATTTAGAGACTTGCGGTTATGCACAGTCCACAGGCCCAATTATGGGTGTAGATGACTCTAACTATGAAATGACATTCTACTGTGGCGTACAAGGTTCAAACCCTGAGCATGCCGCAGAGTTTAAAGCAGGTGTATTTAAAGTTTTAGAAGATGTGGCTTCGAAACCTGTCGATCAAAACATGGTCGATGCGATTTTACATCAAATTGAATTACATCAACGTGAAATCAATGGTGATGGCATGCCGTATGGTCTAAGCCTCATTTTAAATGGTTTAGGTAGTGTTATTCACCACAGTGATCCAATCACAGTGTGGGATGTAGACTCAGCGATTGCTGCAGTGAAAGAAGAATTGAAAGATCCAATGTGGTTATCAAATTTAATCAAAACACATTTGATTGATAACCCGCATCGTGTGCAAATGACTTTAGTGCCTGACGCAAACAAATCTGCGGTAGAAGCGGCGGCAGAAAAAGCACGTTTAGCAGCCATAGGCGTCCAACTGACAGATGCTGAAAAAGCAGAAATTCAGGCGCAAACTGAAGCATTGAAAGTTCGTCAAGATACACCAGACGATCTTAACCTTCTGCCAAAAGTAGGTTTAGAAGATGTACCTGCGGAACTACAAATTGTACAAGGGCAATTGCGTGAGATTATCTCAAACCGTATTGACTATCCGTTAAATCTTTATCATGCGGGTACGAATGGTATTTACTACAATCAGGTGCTGATTGAAATTCCGCAAGATGTAGTGCAATCACCATACTTTAACTTGTTATCTATTTTGATGGGTGAAGTTGGTGCGGGGCAGTATGACTATCTTCAACTACAACAACTGCAAACTGCAGTGAGTGGTGGTTTGGGGATGGGGGCATCTTTACGCTCTAAAGTCGATGATAAACACAAGATTAGTGCATGGTTAACTTTGACCACTAAATCGTTGGTGAGTAATTTTGATAGTATTGCTTTGTTAAAGTTGGCGTTTGAACAACTCCGCTTTGATGAGAAAGATCGAATCATTGAGTTATTACAGCAACGTAAAACGCGTTGGGCATCGCGTCTTTCGGGTTCAGGGCATAGTTATGCTATGCAAATTGCGGGACGTAACCACAGCGCTTTAGCGCAACGTGACTATCATAATACAGGCTTAGGTGCATTAAATTGGTTAGGCGATTTGGTCGGTCGAATTGAAAAAGATGCAGCAGCTTATGATGATTTAATCAATGAATTAAAAGCGATTCATTTGAAACTTTTACAAGCACCAAAACAGTTCTTATTGGTCTGTGAAGAACATCAGTCAGACCGTTTGGTTGAAGAAGTGCAAAATGTTTGGGACAAGTTAGATGTTCCTCAGCATAGCGTTGCGCTTAAAGCTGTTGAACAGGTCAATAACCATGCAAATGAAGCATGGTTAATTCAAGCCAATGTACAGTTCTGTGCATCTGCATACCCAGCGGTAGATGTTGCACACGCTGATGCAGCGCCACTCATGGTATTGGCAGCATATTTACGTAATGGTTTCTTACATAGTGCAATCCGTGAAAAAGGCGGAGCTTACGGTGGGGGTGCAAGTTATGACGGTAACGCTTGTTCCTTCCGTTTCTATAGCTACCGTGACCCACGCTTAGCAGAAACATTTAATGATTTTGAAGCCAGTGTGGCTTGGTTGTTGAATACTGAGCAACAACCGCATCAGTTGGAAGAGGCTATTTTAGGTCTCATTGCTTCAATGGATAAGCCAGGTTCACCAGCGGGTGAAGCTATTACTGCGTGTTATTCATTATTACATGCACGTACACCTGCATTCCGTAAGCAATTACGTGAACGTTTATTGGCTGTGACATTAGATGACTTGAAGCGTGTAGCGGAACAATATTTGCTTAATCAAGAAGCCGATAAAGCTGTTGTGGCTCCGATGGCAAAAAAAGATGAATTGTTAGCATTAGGCTTCCAAATTCATCAAGTTAATTAATACAATAAGAAAAGGGGTGTGTTTATGGCGTTCAAATCATTTGAACGTGGTGTGCTATCGCTGAGTGTTATTATGCTCAGCTCAGCATATACTGCTGCCTATGCGCAAGATCCAGTAGAAAAAATTTCACCTGCGAGCCCAGAAGCTTGTGTAGGTTTGGAGTCTAACGCAGATCGATTAGCTTGTTATGATGCTGTATTTAAGGTGCCTGCAACTGAAGTAAAACCAAAGGTTGCGGAGCCTGTTTTAGTCAAGCAAGCTGCAGCGAAACAGGAACCACAAAGCTCGGAAAAACAAGGCGGCAGTTTTAGCAATTTATTTGCACTGGAAGGGCCTAAAATCGACCCAAATCAATCTTTGCTAGATAAACGCTGGGAACTATCTCCGGACAGTAAATTAGGTACATGGAATATTCGTGCTTACAAGCCTGTATATTTGCTGCCTGTGTTTTGGTCAAGCAAGAAAAATGAATTTCCAGATAGTCCAAACCCGCGTAATACCGTTGATGAAGACCAAAACTTAAAATCGACTGAGGCGAAATTTCAAATTTCACTCAAGACCAAAGCTGTAGAAAATTTATTTGGTGATAATGGTGACCTTTGGGTGGGATACACGCAGTCTTCACGTTGGCAAGTTTATAACGAAGATGAGTCGCGCCCATTTCGTGAAACCAATTATGAGCCTGAAGCGAGTTTAATGTTTCGCACCAATTATGAAATTTTGGGTTTAAATGCACGGTTATTGGGAATTACCTTAAACCACCAGTCTAATGGTCGTTCAGATCCTCTATCGCGTAGTTGGAACAGAGCAATTTTGAATTTAGGCTTTGAGCGCGACAACTTTGCTTTGATGATTCGTCCTTGGTACCGTTTTGATGAAAATGCTAAAGATGATAACAATCCAGATATCAAAGATTATGTGGGACGGGGTGACATCACAGCATTCTACCGTAAAGATGATCATGATTTTTCTTTAATGTTACGTCATTCTTTAAAAGGCGGAGATGATTCTCACGGTGCAGTACAATTTGATTGGTCTTTTCCAATTCATGGCAAATTGCGTGGTCAATTCCAGTTGTTTGATGGTTATGGTGAAAGTTTGATTGATTATAATCATCGAGCAACCTATGTTGGTTTAGGGGTATCGTTACTGAATTGGTACTGATACTTTTTGAGTAAGTTTTAAAAGCCTGAAATTTTAATTTCAGGCTTTTTTAGTTGGAATTATTTCTAATTTTTTTGCTGTTTTGAGTCCTTTATTTGTCAGTATTCTGTGTTGTAAATTACACGTACTCACTCACTGAAAAAGAGTTTGTATTCACTTTAAATTTGACATTATTTGAGCTTCGCTCATGGTTTATCCGTACAGAATAGAATTGAATGCCGCTTAATTTTTCAAACATTTTCTCTTTTGAGTAACAATCCATCCTGAATCCTTCAACCGATCTGAATATCCGTAGGTGGATGTTTTAAACGTGTTTTCTTTGGCGTGGCAATCATATACGCCAAAGTAAGTGGGCCAAGACGGCCAGCAAACATGAGGAGCATTAAGGTTATTTGGCTGGCAGGTTGTAAGTCGGAAGTAATACCACGTGATAGACCAACGGTACAGGCTGCTGATACAGCCTCAAAGAGTAAATCGAGAAAATGGTGTTTGGGCTCTAAGAGCAATAAGGTCAAAAAACCCATAAATACCAACATGGCAGTAATAGACACTACAGCCATTGCTTTAAATGAAGTATTTTGCGGTATCGAAAAATTAAAAATACGTATTTCATCGGCACGGCGTAAAAAGCTCACTACGCTTAAAGTGACGACAATAAAGGTGCCGACTTTAATACCGCCCGCCGTACTTAAAGAACCTCCACCAATAAACATCAGTACCATAGTGACCAGTGCGGATGCATCGGTCATGTCGCCCACATTCAAACTGTTAAATCCAGACGAGCGAGGGACTGTCGCATGAAACCATGCATTAACAGCTTGTTCCATCGTACTCATAGGGGCAAGTGTAAGCGGATTATTGGCTTCTAATAGCCAAAATACTATAAAGGCAAATAGATTCAGCCCAGTGATTGTTAATAAAATCAGTTTGCTATTTGGGCTGAGTTTTTTCCAGCTTCTTTGCTGTTTAATGTCCATTAAGACCAAAAAACCAATCCCACCAATGATATACAGCATGCTAATAGTAAATGTAATGAAATATTGGCTAGAAAAGTCCATTAAACTATTGGGAAATAAAGAAAACCCACCATTGTTAAATGCGGAAACACTGTAAAAAGCTGCATAAAAGAAAGCTTTTAAGAAATCATATTCTTGCATCCAAGCGATAGTGAGAATACATGTGCCGATGGCTTCAAAAAATAATGAATACAACAAAACAGCTTTAATTGTATGAGAGACTTTGGATAAGCTGGTATGACCAATAGTCTCCTGTGCCATAATTTGCTGTTTTAATCCAATTTTATTTGAAAGGCTCATCACGGCTAAAATAGCGAAAGTCATAAAGCCTAAACCACCGCATTGCAGTAATAGCATAATGACGACTTTGCCAAATACCGTATAAGCCTCACCAACATTCACTGCAGACAGACCTGTAATGGTCACTGCTGAAGTTGCGGTAAATAACGCGTGAATCCATGACAAGTCACCATGATGGGCAATAGGTAATTTGAGTAGTAAAGTTCCCATCAGAATAAAACTTAAAAAACCAAGTGCTAATAAGCTTGGAGGACTTAAGTTGACCGTATTTTTTGGTTTTTTTCGTATTGTTTTCATATTATTTAAAACGATTTGATAATTTTCGTAATTGTTCCAGATGACCCTCAACCACAATAATATCGCCACGCTGTAATATCAAATTGGGGTCTACCTGATATAAAAGATCTTTGCCACGCTTATGTAAGATGACATTAACTTCAGGATTGTATTCACAAATTGTCTGAAAACGAGTGCCATGTAAATTGTCTTTAACTTCAATTTTTACCATATAGCGATCATCTTCCAGAGACATGTAGCGACTGACCATTGGATAACTGAGCGACTGTGCAACACGGACGCCCATATCCTCTTCTGGATGAATAATTTTATCGATACCTAAATGGCTCAGGATCATATGGTGAGATTTTGATTTTGCTTTTACCCAAATTTTTTCGATGCCCAGATTCTTGAGATGTAAAACACAAAGAATACTGGCTTCAATATCTTCACCGATGGCTACCACAACAGCATCACAGTTTTGAATGTTTAATTCATTGAGTACGTGTTCATCGGTTGCATCTGCAATTACAGCATGAGTGAGGACATCAGAAATGTTTTCTACATACTTTTTATTGCTGTCGATACCCAGTACATCATGCTTTAACTCAACCAATTCAGTTGCAACAGTTGCACCAAAACTTCCTAAACCAATCACTGCAAATTGAGCCATGTTAGGTCCTTATCTTGTTAGGTGTATTATTATTTACACATTTGAATTTCATAATGTCTAATCATAGCGTTAATTGATGCTTGAAATGAAGTTTTGCTGTATCGACTGTGCATTTAGTAAAAGCAAAATGACTAAAATAATTAGGGTTTTAACATGAATGAAAAGAAAATTTATAAGCAGTTAACAAAATGGTTTCCTGAGTTGAAGCAGAATCCATTGCCTAAAAAAAAGCATCGTGCAAAAGCGGAGCACTTTTTAACTTGGTTAAATTCTCAGGAGAGTGAACAAGCTGTTGAATATATGATGGGACTGAATATTCATCAATATTTGGAAAATGGACTGGCAGAACATCCTTTTTTTCAGCACATGACCACTGAAATTGAAATGGTACAAGCACAAATACAATCACGTGCAGATCCAATTTTAAAACACTATGAGCAATTTGAGCATGTGATTGGGCGTTTTTATCGGGTACAAGATCAAATTTTAGAAATCATTTTGGACGAAATTTATAAATTTCTAAAATTGCAGAATTTCGCACTATTGTTGCTTTGGGGTAAAGAGCATTATTGGTTGGCCGTGCCGAATCAACCCAAAAAAATTGAAGTATTTTGTGAGTTATTTAATCGGCAATTCGATGAGGCGGGTTTGAAAGTAGAAAAATATCAACCTTCAGAAATGTCTTGGTCTATTTGAATGACAAACAGAGCCATAAAGACTCTGTTTGTATGGGGCGATTGATTATTTTAAGAAGCGCTGGTAACCCAGATTGTTGGTAATTTCCACATATGGATAAGTAATGCTTTCTAGTGTTTCAATTAAACCATCTGGGTTTTGTTTGGCATCGCTGGCTTCTAAACCGACCAAAACACGACCTTCGGCAGCACCGTGGTTACGATAGTGGAAGAGGGTAATGTTATGAGTTGGCCCTAAACGCTCAAGGAACGTTAGTAATGCACCTGGACGCTCTGGGAACTCGACACGGAATAAACGCTCGTTTTCTAAGTCTGCATGACCACCGACCAAGTAGCGAATGTGTAGTTTTGCAACTTCATCATCAGAAAGGTCGTCTACATCATATTGAGTCTTCAGTAATTCATGAATGTCATGACGCTCTTTTTCACCATTTTTTAGGCTAATGCCTACAAAAACTTGTGCGGCAGATGCATTGCTTGCACGATAGTTAAACTCGGTGATGTTACGACCTTGTAGTGCACGGCAGAATTTGAGGAAAGAACCTTTTTCTTCTGGAATCGTTACTGCAAAAATCGCTTCTTTGTGTTCACCGAGTTCGGTGCGCTCTGCGATATAGCGTAAGCGGTCAAAGTTCATGTTTGCACCGCAAACAATTGACACCATGTTTTTACCGTGAATATTGTGCTCTTCAACGTATTTTTTAATACCTGCTAAAGCCATCGCACCAGAAGGTTCGACAATGCTACGACATTCGTCATAAGTATCTTTAATGGCTGCACAAATTTCGTCAGTGTTCACCAGAACAACTTCACGTTCAACAATAGGTCCAGAGTTATCTGATTTTTGCAATTGTAAGACTTCAAATGGCTTTTCACCAATTTGTGCAACGGCTGTACCATCGGCAAATAGACCAACTTGAGGCAGAATCACACGTTCATTGGCTTCAAATGCTGCTTTTAAACAAGCCGATTCGTCATATTCAACAGGAATAATTTTGACATGTGGCGCAACGTCGCCTAAATAAGCTGCGATACCTGCGATTAGACCGCCACCACCAACAGCAACGAATACATATTCAACATCACGCCATTGACGTAAAATTTCATTGGCAATGGTGCCTTGACCCGCCATGACCAGTTCATCGTCATAAGGGGGAATAAACGTCATACCTTCATCTTTGGCACATTGAATCGCATATTTATTGGCAACATCGAATGAATCACCATGTAGAACGACTTCACCACCCAAGCGTTTGACTGCTTGTACTTTAATGTCAGGTGTCGTTTTTGGCATGACAATAATGGCGCGAATACCTAACTTTTGACCAGATAAAGCCACGCCTTGAGCATGGTTACCTGCTGAAGCAGTAATAACGCCACGTTCCAACTGAGATTTCGGTAATTGACTAATACGGTTATACGCACCGCGTAGTTTGAAAGAAAAGACAGGTTGTAAGTCTTCGCGTTTGAAGCGAATGTTGTTGTTTAGCTTTTCACTAATTCGTGGCGCTGCTTCGAGTGGGGTTTCGATTGCAACGTCATACACCGTTGCTTGTAAAATTTGTCGAACCAAACGAGACAGCATGTTAATTTTCCATCTAACAGTTTAAAATAGGCGCTTATTGTAACAAACCCCTACACATTTGCGTTTTAAAATTGCGCAAAACGTGAAAAAAAGTTGAGTGATGTCATGAGTCTATATGCAACCCAAGATGAGAAAAAACAAGCAGCAGCGAAAGCTGCTTTAAAACACTTACCAAAAGGCGGCATCTTAGGGGTGGGTACAGGCAGTACCGTTAATTTTTTAATTGAACTTTTACCAGAGCTTCAACTTGAAGCGGCAGTAGCAAGTTCAGAAGCAACTGCAGAACGTCTAAAGAAACTCGGTATTGAAGTGGTTGATATGAATCATGTCGGTGGCTTGGATGCTTATGTTGATGGTGCAGACGAAATTGACCGTCATATGCATATGATTAAAGGCGGCGGTGCTGCTTTAACTCGTGAAAAGATTGTGGCATCAATTGCAAAGAAATTTGTGTGTATTGTTGATGATTCGAAATGGGTTGAACAATTGGGTCGTGAGTTCCCATTGCCTGTAGAAGTGATTCCAATGGCGCGTTCGGCTGTAGCACGTAAAATCGTGAGCTTGGGCGGTGACCCAGTTTACCGTGAAGGTGTAGTGACAGATAACGGCAATGTTATTTTAGATGTTTATAACTTGAATATTCTAAATGCGCTTGAACTTGAAAAGACTATCAATAACATTCCGGGTGTGGTGTGTAACGGCATTTTTGCGTTAAATAAAGCGGATATCGCTGTCGTTGCAACAGACAACGGCATTGAAGAACGTACTGCTGTTTAAAAAATCCTCCCTGACCCTCCTTTGAAAAAGGAGGGTAGTTTCTCTATTTGAGCTAACAATTTAAGTCATGTTTTAACTTTTAGCTTAAAGTGAAGACTGAATAATCTAAATAAAATTTCAAAATAAATGACCCATACACTGCCAGAAATTCAGATCACCCATCATGCACGCGCAACACGTTTAAGATTACGTGTAGAGCCAACACAAATTCGTTTAACAGTTCCAAAGGTTTGTACAAAAAAACAGATTCAGGCTTTTTTACAGCAGTCTGAGCAATGGATGATTGAGACTTGGCAGAAACAGCAAAAAAAATCAGGACAGCTTGACCGAAGCCTGCCGATACAATTGAACCTATTTAATCTAGAGCAACCTTTACCAGTAATTTATAAAACACAAAAGCAATCTTTTATTTTTGATAAACAAAATCATCAGCTTTGGGTGAGTGATCGACAACCAGAACAATATCTCAAAGCATTTGTGATTGCGTATGCTAAGCAGCATTTACCACATTTTTTAAAACAAGTCAGTGATGAGATTGGTTTGGGGTATTTGGCTTGTAATATTCGACAAGCAAAAACTCGTTGGGGGAGTTGTAGTGCAAAGCATGACATTATGTTGAATAGTGGTTTAGTATTGTTTCCTAGGGAAATTACGCGCTATGTGTGTGTGCATGAATTGGCACATACGGTTTACTTTGATCATGGTGCACATTTTTGGGCAAAAGTAGCTGAATACGATCCAAATTTTAAGTCGCATCGTCATACATTAAAAAATACAGCATTGCCGTTTTGGTGGTTCTCTTCTTGAAAAAGCTAAATTTTATGATGTGATTAATCTGATAGATTTGAGTTTGAATGAGTAAATAAATCATCTACACTGCGATTACTTTTAGTACAAGCTTTTAGTCTTGGGCGTGAATTTTACAGATACCCATTATTTTATATTAATTGTTCCAGCTTGCCTGATCTTAATGGGAAGCTTGTTTCTAATATGCCATTATTTTTATCAGGCTCCAAAATACTTATTTTGGCTAGGCCTAGGTTATATCGTGCCTTCTTTTTCATTGGCAGCACAAAGTTTTATGTCTAATTCAGAGCTGGCTCTGTCTGCACCTTTACTGGGAGGGATGTATTTATTTGGCGCTTGGGCAAGTGCCTATGCAATGGCATTAAGAAAAAAAGGCCATGTGCATTCCTATTGGTGTTTGGGGTTAATTGCGATAGCCCTATTGTTGCTGGGCTATTTTTCATACGTAGATAATCAATTATGGATCAGGATGTTGATTCTTAATTCCACTATTGCAACAGTAGAGTCATTGGTTTTATTTTCGATATTTAAAAACTATCAAAACATTGATATATTTAATAAAATTGTAGATTTTTCTTATTTTTTTATTGTAATTTATACTTTTACACGCAGTTTAATTATTTATCTATTTTTGAGTGATATTGAAGCTGACATGCTGGTCACCTCCGTTTGGTGGTTAATTATGCTTGCTGCAAGTATTTTTTTAAGCATGTGGTTTGCGATTGTTCTGTTAGGGACTTTGGTGCGAGATATTATTCATAAGTTGAATGATGAGCGTCAGAAAGACCCATTAACCAATTTATTAAACCGACGTGGTTTTTATGAAAAAGCCAAGTCAGTACTTTCATATACATCTCAAGACACCCATTTTTTACTGATGTGTGATATTGATCATTTTAAGCAAATCAATGATCAATATGGTCATTTGATTGGTGATAGCATTTTGCAACAGGTTGGTGAAATTATTCGGGAAAGTGTTCGAGGTCAAGATTTGGTTGGGCGTTTTGGTGGTGAAGAATTTATTTTACTTCTAAAAGTAAAAGACCAATATCAGGCTTATGCAATTGCCGAACGTATTCGCATCGCTATAGAAACTAAGCGGTTGTCAGTGAGCAAAATATCGGTCACAGCCAGTTTTGGTTTAGCACAGATCGTTGAGCAAGATTTTATACGTGCGATTGGTGCTGCTGATCAATTACTGTATTCTGCGAAGCAATCTGGACGAAATTGTATTGGTTTGGATTGTACCCAGATGATTTCTACTGCATTGAATTAAAGTGTTAACAACACTAAAACATATAAAATCCAAGCAAAACAGTTTAGAAAGCCTCAACTTCCTGTCATACTACGCAGTTACAAAATGGCTGCTTTTGAATAGGGGTAAAGCGCGTGATTTCAGTAGGTATTGTTGGTGGAACAGGTTATACAGGTGTTGAATTATTGCGCCTATTGCTTCGACATCCAAATGTACAAGTAAATGTACTGACATCACGTACCGAAGATGGCCGCCGTGTCGATGATATGTTCCCAAGTTTACGCGGACATACAGATCTTAAATACTCAGACTTAAATATCGAAGAATTAAAACAGTGTGATGTAGTGTTTTTTGCAACACCGCATGGTGTAGCGATGAAACATGCGGAAGAACTCGTTGCAGCAAATACGAAAGTAATTGATTTAGCTGCTGACTTCCGTTTGCAAAATTTGGTGCAATTTGAAAAATGGTACGGTATGCAACACGCATGCCCTGAGCTGCTTAAAGATTCTGTGTATGGTTTATCTGAACTAAACCGTGACAAAATTAAGCAGGCAAATGTGATTGGTAACCCAGGTTGTTATCCTACAACAGTACAACTTGGTTTGGCACCATTGTTTAAGCACAGTGACACATTGGTTAAACCTGAGAGTATTATTATTGATGCGAAATCAGGTGTTTCAGGTGCTGGGCGTAAAGCAAGTATGGGTATGATTTACACTGAAAACGCTGATAACTTTAAAGCTTATGGCGTCGCAGGACATCGTCACCATCCTGAAATTGTAGAAGCCTTAGAAAATATTTCAGGTCAAACTGGTGTTTTTGATCAGATCTTGTTTGTTCCGCATTTAGTACCCATGATTCGTGGCATGCTCAGCACTATTTATGTGGATTTGACTGATGCAGGTGCTGCTGTCGATTTACAAGCATGGTATGAGCAATTCTATGCAAATGAAAGTTTTGTAGACGTGATGCCTGAAAATAGTTCACCTGAGACCCGCTCAGTGCGTGGAGCCAATCAATTGCGCATTGCTCTATATAAACCACAACCTAAAAAATTAGTGGTTTTGATTGCGCAAGATAACTTGGTTAAAGGTGCTGCTGGTCAGGCTGTTCAAAATATGAACTTAATGTTCGGTTTTGATGAAACAGCAGGTCTAGAAGGCATTGGTTTATTACCATAAAACTTATTAAATACCTTCACACACATTTAAATTTAGATTTAAATGTGTGTTTTGAATAATTCAAAATAAGAGATGACGATGCAGAATACTGACTCGAACACTACGTCACAATCGAATGAACCTGTCAAAAAGCCTTTTTTCGAAACCAATTTACCTTTGGTGATTGGTGCTGCCGTTTTGGTGCTCGGAAGTGGATTTATTGGCTATTCGGTCGGACATCGGCAGGGTTTAACAGTGGTTGGTTATGATGCAGATGCCGAACAACTGGTTGAAGTTGTGCAAAAGCAAAAACAAACGCTTGAAGGCTTAAACAAAAGCATGAACACCGCAGTGCAAGAGCGTGATGTTGCAGTCAGTAATTCAAATGATTTATTCACCGCACTCAATCAGGCGAAAGACAGTGAAACTCAGGCTAGAAGTTTAAGTGCACTATATCGGGAAATATTACGTCAACGTGGTGGTTTAAGCCTTACTGTACAAAATTTAAGTATTAAGCCTTTACCTGAAAATGCTTTTGAATATCAGCTAGATTTAGTACAAGTCAGCCCAAGTAAACGTAATACTTCTGGGGAAGTAGCTTTACATCTTATTCAAGGCACTGAAGTTTTGGTTGTTCCAATGGAAGATAAAAACTTTAACTTTGATGAATATGAGCGTTTGACTGGACGTTGGACAATGCCTAAAGGCTTTACCCCGCAATTTGTAGAAGTTCGTTTAACTGGAACGAATACACCTGTAATTAAACGCTTTAGTTGGGCGAAAGGGAATGCAGTTGAGTCACCATCTGCCAATATCTCTGAAATCCCTCAAGCTGAAGCGAATGCTCAATAGTTGTAAATGATCATATGCGAAATTCGAAACGCCCAATTTGTCTAAACGACATTAAAAGTAGTTTTTATCAGTCTGGTTTAGTGGACTGGCATTTTAATCCGCGTTTAGTGGATGAACCTCAGCACGATGAGCATGGGGATGTTGCTGTACAAACTGCGCCACCTGAATTAAAGCGTCCATCTTTGTATGCTGTCGTTTTAATGAACGATGATTACACCCCAATGGACTTTGTAATTGAAATTTTACAACAATACTTTGCAATGAATCTTGACCAAGCCACTCAAGTAATGTTAACAGTACATTACGAAGGTAAAGGTATTGCAGGCGTATATCCAAGAGACATCGCGGAAACCAAAGCGAACCAAGTCAATAATTACGCTCGATCTCAAGGTCATCCACTACTTTGTCAGATTGAGCCAAAAGATTAAGGGGGTTACATGCTCAGTCGTCAATTAGAAGTATCATTACGTTTGGCTGTAAGCATGGCTCGTCAAAAGAGACATGAGTTCTTAACAGTTGAGCATTTATTATTGGCATTACTGGATAATGACTCTGCTGTGAATGCATTAAAAGCATGTGGCGCAGATATCATCGTCTTACGGAAAGAATTAGAAGAATACGTAGAACAACATACTCCGAAACTTGGTGAAAACAGCGATCAGGCGCCACATCCAACTGAAAGTTTTGATCGTATTCTGCAACGTGCCATTTTCCACGTACAATCGAGTGGCGGTGACCGTACTGTAGAAGGGGCAGATATTTTAGTTGCAATGTATTCTGAACGGGATTCATTTGCAGTTTATTTATTAAAACGTCATCAAATTAACCGTTTAACCTTAACGCAATACTTGTCGCATGGTACGCGTAAAGACGAAGTGCAAGTTGAAGAAGAAGCTGAGGAATTGGATGGAGAGTCCGCATCTTCAGCCAATGCAGGTCCATTAGAGCTTTACACGACCAACCTGAATCATGAAGCACAAAAAGGTAAAACCGACCCACTGATTGGTCGTGAAAAAGAAATTGAACGTGCGGCACAAATTTTATGCCGTCGCCGTAAAAATAATCCATTATTGGTTGGCGATCCAGGTGTGGGCAAGACTTCGATTGCGGAAGGTTTAGCTTGGCTTATTGTTAATGGTAAGGCACCAAAGCCGCTTGCAAATGCTGAAATTTTTAGTCTGGACATTGGTGCATTAGTGGCTGGTACTAAGTACCGTGGAGATTTCGAAAAACGGCTAAAACAATTGTTAAATGCGTTGAAGAAAAGACCTGAGGCTGTCTTATTTATTGATGAAATTCATATGATTATTGGTGCTGGCTCAAGTATGGGGAGTACAATGGATGCATCGAATTTGATCAAACCAGCTTTGGCGAATGGATCGTTGCGTTGCATTGGTTCAACCACATTCCAAGAATATCGCCAAGTGTTTGAAAAAGATCATGCACTGTCACGTCGTTTCCAAAAAATCGATGTTAATGAGCCATCCATTTCTGAAACGATTGATATTTTACGTGGTTTAAAATCTAAATTTGAAGATTTCCACCACGTGAAATATGACGATAAAGCACTGGTTTCAGCGGTAGAGCTGTCTGCGAAATTTATCAATGATCGCTTCTTACCAGACAAAGCGATTGATGTAATTGATGAAGCAGGCGCACAGCGTCGTTTGAAAGCAGAACAAGATGAAAGCTTGATTACTGTTGAAAATATTGAAGATATTGTTTCCAAGATAGCCCGTATTCCACCAAAAACAGTATCGAAAGATGATAAAACAGTTCTGGAAAATCTTGAACGTGATTTAAAACGTGTGGTATTTGGTCAAGATGAAGCAATTGATGCATTGTCTTCTGCCATTAAGTTGTCACGCGCGGGTTTAAAATCTCCAGACAAACCTGTCGGAAGCTTTGTTTTTGCAGGCCCTACAGGGGTCGGTAAGACAGAGGTTACCAAACAGTTGGCGAAGTTGCTCGGTGTTGAACTGGTTCGTTTCGATATGTCTGAATATATGGAACGTCATGCAGTTTCACGTTTGATTGGTGCGCCTCCAGGCTATGTAGGATTTGATCAAGGTGGCTTATTAACCGATGCGATCCATAAGAATCCGCACTGTGTATTGTTACTTGATGAAATTGAGAAAGCACATCCAGATGTCTTTAATTTGTTATTACAAATTATGGATCATGGTTCTTTAACTGATAATAATGGTCGTAAATCAGATTTCCGCAATGTGATCTTGGTTTTAACCACGAATATTGGTGCAGAAAGCATTTCTCGTGTCAGTATTGGTTTTATGGAACAAGACAATAGTCGTGATAATCAGGAAGCGATGAAACGAGCATTCTCTCCAGAATTCCGTAACCGTCTGGATGGTGTGATTCAATTCAAAGCACTCCCTACGACTGTTATTGAGAGTGTGGTAGATAAATTCTTGACTGAGCTGCAAGCGCAACTCGATGATAAGAAAGTCATGCTTGAAGTCGATCAAAGTGCGCGTGAGTGGATGGCTGAACATGGTTATGACCGCCTCATGGGTGCTCGACCAATGCAAAGATTGATTCAAGAGCATTTGAAAAAACCACTTGCTGAAATGATTTTATTTGGTGAGCTGGCAGAACATGGTGGCAACGTAGCAGTTTCTGTGAAAATGGAAAATGGTGAAGCTGTTGGTTTGAAACTTGAAGTGTTTGAAGATCAAACTGCTGAACCTGCTTAATTTACTTTTTTGAAAATAACCCGTGTTTACACGGGTTATTTTTTGCTCATTTTTTAGTAGCACTCTATTTATAGTTTTCTGACGGTGACAAATATCTCTATGGATATGCCATTAATTAAAATTTTGACCACAGTTTTCTTATTTGTCCTTACAGCAATTGCTGAGATTTTAGGTTGCTATTTTCCATATTTAATTTTAAATCAAGGGCGTTCTTATTGGTTATGGATCCCAACGGCGCTCAGTCTGGCTATTTTTGTGTGGTTACTGACTTTACATCCCGCAGCTTCTG
Source organism: Acinetobacter sp. ACNIH2 (assembly GCF_002934965.1). Taxonomy (NCBI): domain Bacteria; kingdom Pseudomonadati; phylum Pseudomonadota; class Gammaproteobacteria; order Moraxellales; family Moraxellaceae; genus Acinetobacter; species Acinetobacter sp. ACNIH2. The sequence continues at coordinate 3,564,571 of NZ_CP026412.1, read as the reverse complement.
GGCGGATTTATGCTGCTTATGGAGGAATCTATATTTTCACTGCACTTATGTGGTTACGATATGTCGATCAAGTTATGCTATCAAGATGGGATGTATTGGGTGGGGTCATTGTATTGGCTGGGGCAGCAATTATTATTATGCAGCCCCAAGGACTCATTCGTTAAAGTATGTTATTCAAAATTACAGTCTGAGTTCTTTAAAGTAAGATTATAATTTTTTTGTTCTGAAGTGAGTTTAATTTGAACTTGATATGGATTTACTCTTTGGAATTGATGTTCGAAAAATTTAGGACAACTATGCACTAATGTTTTTTTCATCATTTCATGAACTTGATCATCACCAATGTCTTGGGCGAATTGTTTAAAGTCTGGCGAAGTAATTAGCCCTGATATTTCCATGCGATTTGCATATAAGCGCATTTTTTCAATCACGATGTTTTGATCAAGTTGATAGGGCATCGTACGAGAATCTTCATCACTAATATAATCTAAGATTTCATTCAGTGCAGTTGAATTTTTAACTGTGTAATTTGTATCGACGATCTTTTTCTTTAATAAATATTGATCTAAATCTGTAGGTTGTGCCAAAGCAAACATGGTGAAAGTCGTGGTGAATACACCAAGAATAATAGTTTTTAATTGCATATGTTTAATCACTTATAGACATTATGGTTTTGATTATATCGTCGCCTAAATAAAAAAAGCACCCAGAGGTGCTTTTTTTAGATGGATTTCTTAGTCTTTTTTAAGATTTTCATTTATAAGAAATTCAACCAATGCCTTTTGAGCATGTAAGCGATTTTCAGCTTCATCCCAGACTACAGCATTTAAATGGTCTAACATGGTTTCAGAAATTTCTTCACCACGATGAGCAGGTAAGCAATGCATAAATAGACAGTCTGGGTGAGCAAGATTCATTAAGCGTTCATTGACTTGGTAATCAGCAAAAGCTTTTTCACGGATTTTTTGCTCTTCTTCTTGTCCCATGCTTGCCCAGACATCGGTTACGATCAGGTCAGCATTGACGGCCGCATCTTCCGCAGAGTCAACTAATTCAACACAGTGAGCAAACTCAGATAAGAATTTTTCTTGTGGTTCATAACCTTTTGGCGCTGCAATCTTTAATTTAAAACCCCACATATGTGCAGCTTCGATGTAAGAATTACACATGTTATTACCATCACCAATCCAAGCGACGGTTTTGCCTTCGATTGAACCACGATGTTCAAGGAAAGTCTGCATGTCCGCAAGTAATTGGCATGGATGATGGTCATCTGTCAAAGCATTAATTACAGGGACTTTTGAATAAGAAGCAAAACGTTCAACAATATCGTGCCCAAAAGTTCGGATCATCACAATATCTAACATGCTTGAAATAACACGTGCTGAATCTTCAATAGGTTCACCACGGCCAAGCTGAGTATCACGTGGAGATAAGAATATTGCGCTACCACCAAATTGGCTCATGCCTGCTTCAAACGACACGCGTGTTCGGGTGCTCGATTTTTCAAAAATCATGCCCATAACTTTACCAACAAAAGGTTGAAAAATTTCGTTGTCGTGCTGTTTTCGTTTCAATTCGATTGCACGATGCAAAATTTGATTGAGTTCTAAAGTTGATAAATCGCGTAAAGTAAGAAAGTGACGTAGAGCCATGGTTACTCCACAATAATTGCTGTTTCAAGTACAACAATTAGTTGTTGGTTGGTTAAAAGAAAAGACTAACAGTTATATACTAAAAATGTTAGGAAATGCAAAAAAACTAGACTTTTTGATGACCTTCTAAGAAGCGATCGACACAATAATGAATATATTTTAAGTTTTCTTGCTCATTTTCCTGCACATAGATATTCATGAGCACTTGCCATTCTAAATTACGCACGATGCCAAAAAAGAGTTGTGCAGAATATTCAGGTTCTTCACATGTAATGAGTCCAAGTTCATTGGCTTTTGTTAATATACAAGCAATTGCATTTTGAATATGTTTTGGACCCTGTTCATGGATATGTTGAGCAAGCTGCTTACTACGCTGGGTTTGTTCCATGATAAGACGAAAAAAAGAAGCATTTTCAGGTAAGACGAGATGGATTTGTAAATTCAGTAAAGTCTGGATGAGGTAGTTGCGTAAGTCATCTTTCTCAATATTGAAGGGCATACAAATATCTCTTTGTACACGACAAAAAAAGACAACTCATTGAAATAATGGCATAATACTTGTTTTCTGACGACGAATATGATGACACATTTCAATGAGTTACATCTCATCTTAAACAAATATCTAAAGTGGAACAAGTCACGTGTAAAATGTTTTACACTGATTATGCTGGCATTAATTGTAAAACAGACATGTAATCTTTCTTCTGCATCTAAAGCCTTACCCATCACGTGCTTACCACAATCATTTTATCGACGTATACAACGCTTCTTTGCAGATCAGTATTTCGATTATCGTCAAATTTCTCAGTTAATTTTCAATATATTTTCATTCGATAAAGTCCAATTAACTTTGGATAGAACCAACTGGAAATGGGGAAAACGAGATATCAATATCTTGATGTTAGCCATCGTCTATCGTGGAATAGCGATACCTATTGTTTGGACATTGCTCAATAAACGTGGAAATTCAGATACAAAAGAGCGTATTGCTTTGATTCAACGCTTTATCTCCATTTTTGGTAAAGATCGTATTGTGAATGTGTTCGCAGACAGAGAATTTATCGGTGAGAAATGGTTTACATGGTTAATTGAAAATGACATTAACTTCTGTATACGTGTTAAAAAAACTTTATTGTGACCAATCACTTAGCCAAGAATCATAAAATTAGTGATTTATTTCGTCATCTTCAAGTTGGTCAAACAGAATGTCGTAAACGACGTATTTGGGTTGGTCGAGTGAAACTGTATATTAGTGCGCTACGATTAGAAGATGGAGAACTTTTACTTGTTGTTTCTCCTATGTTTAATGCTTCTGCTATTGGTGATTATGCATTACGCTGGGAAATCGAAACCTTATTTAGTTGTCTCAAAGGACGTGGATTCAATCTTGAAAATACTCGTTTAACAGACCCTAGACGAGTCAAGAAATTGATAGCAGTGCTAGCGATCGGTTTCTGTTGGTGCTATTTAACAGGTGAATGGCAACATGATCGAAAAAAAGCGATAAAACTAAAGAAGCATGGACGACTTTCAGTAAGTTTATTTCGCTACGGTTTGGACTATGTTCAGATGGCTATTCTACGTTTGATTGGTTTTGGAAAAAAAGAAGAATTTAAGAAAGTGCTAGCAATTTTAAGAAAGAAAAAGCCTGATAGGACAAGGGCCCTATGAAATTTGTCGTGTACAGAGCAAATATCTTTAAAAAATTGCTCACGACGATAGTCACAGATTGCAGTAAATAGACCTTCTTTATTCCCGAAATATTTGTAGATAGAGGCTTTGGAGCCACCAGCATGATTGACGATGTCATCTAATGAAACAGCATCATAGCCATGTTTTAAGAACAAGTCGTTTGCACTCAATAAAAGCGCAAGACAACGCTCATGACCACGTTTGGTATGTGGCACGTCGCGTGCAATAGGTTCTAAATCTGCTATATCATGCATGTTTCTGAAAAGTATCTTTAAAAATCACTTGAAATTATAGCAAAAGTTTGTACAAATTTATTTAATCCATAGTATTTATATGTATTTCTGCTGTTATGAGATTAATTAATAACACTATATTTATCTATTGTTGTAATGCATTCACTTTTAGATTGGATCAATCATAACATGGAGTAATGTTTCTCCATGTTATTTAAGGTGTTGTGGCTTAGTGACTTAAGCTTATTGTGCAATAACTTTAACTAAAATGGTTTGGCTTTCTTCAAAGTCATCTTGAATTTGTTTGCGCTGCAACTCTTTACTTTTCACTTTGAAATCTCGATTTTGAAAGTGAATAACTAATGGGATTTGATCAAAATATTGACCATCGACATCTAATTCTTCTTCAAACAGTGGTGTGCCAAGTTGGTAATCTTTACTTTTTAAAACCACATATTTGACGGTTGTTTTCATTGTAATCTCTACCTTTGTTTCTATGCTTTATTTTTAGTTGTATCAGTTTTTAAGCATAGAATAAACCGTTATGCTTAGGGTTTGATTACGAATTGGACAAATAACACCTAAATAAGCTCATGAGGCATTATGGGGAAATTATGCTCAAGCAATGTTGTAATGAATTAGAGCGGCAGCAGCTCAAAATAGCATTCATAGAAAGTGCCAGTTCTGGTTTTTTGTGCAGCCAATTTTCGATTTATAAACATAGTGGTGCAGAAATATTATTGGGTGGTTTGGTTTGTTACGATCCAAGCATTAAGCTACAAGTGTTGCATCTTGATCCAAAATTAATTGAACAGTATACAGCGGAGTCTGCAGAAGTTACGCAGGCATTGGCAAAGACCGGACAGAAACTATTTACACATGCTGATGTGATTGTCGCGTGTACAGGTTTGTTAAAACCTGGTGGAAGTGCAACAGCAGAAAAGCCAGAAGGAACTTTTTTTATAACCATCCTATTTGCTGGAAAATTATATGATTACCGTTATTTGATTACAGGCACACCATTACAAAGGTTAAATGAACTAACAGAAAAAGTTGCTACGTCGGTTTTGTTATTAATTACGACAGACTGAAAATTATCTCATGAATAAAAAAGAGTGTGATGTTTGATTAATAATGTTTCTTTTTTGTCTATAAATGTCAAAAAATGTCACACTTTTGGGTTGTAAATGTAGTTTAAACATGTCTAAATAGAACTACCTCTTAAGAAATGGGGGTGGGGTATGAAAGCTTTAGAATTATTAATAACGTCATCGTCGGTTGTGATGTTGATGATAGTAGTTTATGCCTTTGGGCAAATGATGCATTAATGACTTTGAAAATATCATCTTATTTTTAAAAGTTAGATAAACCCTAGTTTTATAACTAGGGTTTATGCTGTGAGCGATGAAAATGAATGCTTTTCTTTAGCTCCACCAATAACGCAAAATATGAAAAAAAATCGGCGCTGAGAAACAGATTGAATCTATACGGTCTAACATGCCACCATGGCCATGAATTAATTGCCCCCAGTCTTTGACACCGCGATCTCTTTTGATCGCAGACATGACCAGACCGCCAAAGAAGCCAAAGATACACACAATTAAACCAATGAGAGCTGCCTGCCAATAACTAAAAGGTGTTAGCCATTTCATAAGTATGCCGAGACAGGTTGCCAGAAAAATACCGCCTAAAAGCCCTTCAATGGTTTTAGATGGTGAAAGTATCGGAGCAACTTTATGTTTTCCAAATAGTTTACCGCAGACATATTGCAGTACATCAGAGGCTTGTACCACAATAATTAACCAAATGGCGAGCCAGATTTTTTCACCTTGAAAGCCAGGTAATTTTAAATTGATGAGGGCTGGTACGTGCGAAATACAAAACACACAAACCATGAGTCCCCATTGAATTTTGGCACTTCGTTCTAAGAAATGTTTGGTATCTTCCTGTTTCAAGCTAGCGATTGGGATTAACAGAAAAACATACAATGGAATAAAAATGGAATATAGACCGTACCAATCGATATAGACCAAATAATATTGATAAGGAATAACAAAATAGAAAGCGATTAATAGCGGAAAATAATCACCACGTCGGGTCGGCAATAAGCTAATGAATTCTCTGAGTGCAAAAAGTGAGATAATTGCAAAAAGTAAAATAAAAGTAACTTTTCCCATTAATATCGCTGTAGCAAGCACAATGAGCATGACCCACCAAGCATTGATACGTGCGTTTAAATTATCAATGACAGGTGAAATTTGCTGAGCAGTCCGTTTCTTTAAGATCCAACCAACGGTTGAAGCAAAGACCAATATTCCAGTAAAAATTGCAAAGAGCAAATAGGTTTGCTGTAAGTTGGTTGCTGTCATTGGAACTCAACCTCTTTCAATTCTAATAATGCTTTCTGTGCTTGTAATAAGAAGTCATTTTTATCTGTATGGGCTGTGAATGTTAATGGAGCACCAAAAATCACAGTCGATAATAAGGGTAATGGGACTAAAGCTCCTTTAGGCATAACACGTTTAAGATTCGAAATCCAAACAGGAATAACTTCAACATCTGGAAATTGTTGACTTAAATGATAAAGCCCGCTTTTAAAGGGTAATAGTTCGACATCATCATTTAAGTTACGCGTTCCTTCGGGGAAGAAAATAATAGAGTCACCTTGCTGAAGTACTTTTTTAATCGGTTCAAGTGGGTCTGATTGACCATTATGGCTTCTTTGAATCGTCACCCCTGTAAAGGTGTCATGAATCAGAAAGCGTCGAAAGCCATCTTTCAGCCAATAATCTGATGCGGCTATAGGGCGGGTTTTGCGGCGTATAGGCGTTGGTAGTGACGACCATAATAATATAAAGTCAATATGACTATTATGATTGGCATAATAAATTCGCTGCTTGGTAGCAGGCTTGCAACCAACCCATCGACTACGTGCACCTGTTAACAGTCGTGCACTACGACGGGTTAAAAAAGCAATAAAACGTGCCAGTGACTGAGAAAGAAAATGGGCTTTATGATCGGTTTCAGTTGAGGAAGAATTTGTACTTTGCATAACGTCACCGAGTTTTATTTTTGTTGTAATAAAAATATCATGAGCGATATTAAAACGATATATTGGCATAAGACCAGAAATACATGAAGCTTAAATAAGCGCATACAGCCTTGAATACGAATATCCCAGCTACGCTGACATTTTTCAGTAGGAATGAGTCCTAACTCGAGTAAACTCTGGTCAAGTATTTGCGTTTTCTGAACGATAGATTGTGCATCTTCAATGTGCCCAGAGTTAGTCCCTATCAAACTTAACAGCTCGGCATCGAACTTAATTCGAATACTCAGATAATGTTGAAGTAGACATAAAATAAAAATAACGATGAGCGATAGATAGACACCAATCGACTGCCAAGCGTAAAAAAAATAGCAAAGCACGGAAAGTGTAAATGCAATATAACCTGCAATACGAATGCCATCTGTATTTTGTAGTAACTTGGCGACAAGCAGTAATTTCATGTCTTGACCTGCTGTAAATATTGTTTTTGATAGGTATCTATCGCTGCGAGTTGCTGGGAATTCAGTACAATCCAAGGTCGAGCCTGACGAATGATTTGAATGGCATCATCAACTTGATGAGCATGTCCAGTTTGGAGCAACCATGCAGCAAGGATACTGCTACTGCGTGAATATCCTAAGGCACAAAAAATCAGAACTTTCGTATTGCCGTATTGTGAAGACAGCAATTGATTCAATGCTTGTACGGCAAGATTTAGCTGTTGTGCTTGTAAGGGAACGAGATCAAGACTTAGATATTGCTGATAATCATATGGTGGTTTTAAAGGCAGTTCTGCGCAACAGTCAAATAAACTATCATACTGCTGCATGTTTTGAATTGAAGGAATTCTGCCTAGAAAAATCTGAGTATTCTCTTTGGTCAGAATTAAAGAATCGTTGGGATGTGTTCTGGTCCAGAGACGGCTATTGAGCTTTGCTAAAAGAAAATAAGGTGCAAATAAAACCCACGCTGCAATGCTGATCGTGCCATCGGGTTGTTTCTGAAAAAAATGTCGACGATTCAGGCTATAAGCGCAAGCAACCAAGAATAAACTGCTTGCGGGATAAGCCAACCAGAGCATCCATCCTTTAAAAAACACAGCTAAAAATGCGAGAAGGAGTGCGGCAATAAGATAATAACTAGCTAATTTAAAATGCTTTAAAGTTCGTTGCTGTACTTTTTGTGTTTGTAATGGAGATGATGCATACAACGGAAACAACCACAAACAGAATGCACCAATCCAAATGCCAGTCGGAATATCAATAAAATGATGCTGCCATGTGGTTAGTACCGATACACCAATGAGAAAACTCCAAAGATCGACAAACCAGCGATAAGAGGAAGGTACATGTCGACGATAAAAATCCCACAAGATCATTAATAGGACAATATGTAAGGATGGGGCTTGATTAAATGGTTTATCAAAACCCATGAGAATATCAAACCAAACACCAAAGAAGCCTTGTAGTTCGGGGCGCTCAAAACTGAATTTCAGTGGAAATAATAAAAAACAGCCAATAGAAATCAGTTGTGCGCTGAAAAGTCGAAACACATGCTGTTTGAGTTCAAATTTATTCCAGCACAGCAGCAGTGAAAGTCCATAAAATAAGTCGATTGACCAATAAGGAACAATTGTCCATGGCCATAGCGGAATATATTTTTCCCAAGTGAACACAATGCTTGGAACATAATTTAGCCCCGCAGCATAATGATTGGCAAAGCCGTAACTTAAAAAGAAAAAAGGGGCAAGAAATAACAGACAGAGTATTCCCCATTTCCATGTACCTGCCTGATGTATGAGTGCCTGCATAGAATGTTACGGCTCGATCTTTTGCGCGACAGAAACCGTAAAAATGCCGAACTCATCAATACATTGATCAATTTTCTTAAATCCAGCTTGTTCGACTAAAGCATCCATCTCTGCCTGTGAACGTAAGCGCATGACCCATGCTTCACCTTGACGATGTGAAGTGAGTGCGCGGGCAATAAACTCTTGCTGTGGATGCCAAATTTGTCCCGTATAAATCAGATAGCCATCTTTGAGCATGGCTTTATATAGTCCAGTTAGAGATTGACGTAATAAATCATTATCACTAAACAACTCATAGAGTCCTGAAACAACAGCTAAGGTTGCTTTGGGTTTAATGTTTGCGAGAGATGCTGTATCAAAGGCATCGGCTTGAACAAAAGTTGCAATTTCGTTTAGGCCTCTTTCTTGAATGAGTGCTTGTCCAGCTTTAACATTGAGTTCGCTATAATCACGTAGCAGAATAGATTCTGGTTGTCTAGGTAATTGTGCAACTGCATCTAAAATATAACGCCCATGTCCAGCCGCAATATCTAAGATACGAACTGGTTTACGTTTTTTAGCCAACAATGCGGCATATTTTTCCAGTAGAGATTCGATATTCTGTTTACGAGCTCGAATGCCACGCCAGCCAATCGCATTTAAATACTGTTGATCAATGACTTTACCCAGTAAATTTTGGCTTTCTGATTGATTGCGATAGACAAAGTCTAGGGTACTGCCAGAGTCGTAACCCGTTTGTTCACCAATTTTAAGGCCTTTAGAAAACTGACTACCAAATTTGAGTTGACGTTGAGTCAAATCCCAAAACAGTTTTTTAAGAGATGTTTTTGGTAGTGCTTGACTGAACTGTTCAGCAGTTGAGCAACTTGCGCCAATTTTATCGGCATTTAAAACGTCTGGCATATCATAAGGATGTGCAAAACATTGTTGAATAAAGCGACGGACTTTTTTAACGGCAATCTCGCGGTTTTGTTCCCCTAAAGTATCGTGAAAAAAGCCTTCTAAAACATGAAATTCTTTATTTGGATGTGCCAAACGTTCATAAAAGTCGCGTTGCGGTTTTTGCTGCACCACAAAGTCGGCACCTGAACATAGGACTTGAGTGGGTACATAGATATTTTGGGCATCTTTAACCAACCGTTCGGCAGCATCATATAGTCCCAGTAACATACGTACAGAAATGGCTTTGGCAATTTTCGGGTCATGATCATACTGCTGGGCACGGTCTAAATCATGCGTCAGCATTTTGGCTTTGACATAACTTTGGATAAAGAAATTGCCGCGTAATTTATTCAGTAACGTTAAACCTTGTTTGGCAAAGGGTACATACAACTTAATGTCAAAGGCAGGCGATGCTAAACATAAGGCACGAATTTTAGGTGCATAGTCATGTACCCATGTCGCTGCTAATACAGCTCCGACACTTTGAGCAACTATTGCAATATTTTCAGGTGGGATGGCATAGGTCTGTTCAATATGCTGAACAAAATATTGAATGTCTTTCACACAAGCCGAAAAACTGGGTGCATCGCCACGTTCACCAGGTGATTCACCATGACCGCGTGCATCCCATGCAAAAAAATCAAAATCAGGCAGGTCTAGCTCTTCCACCAAATGCGCCATACGACCCGAATGTTCATGCCCACGATGAAACATCACAATGGCTTTTTTCTCTGGGTTGTGCGATGAGGCCCAATGTTGATAGAACAAGGATGTGCCATCATGGCTGGTGAAATGTTGCTGACTATTGTTATAAGGCATTCTTTATTGTCCTAATGATCAATTAATTTGAAGTCTTTTCAATTGCATTACGTATACGCTTATAGATCGTAATCACGAGTAAAAGTGTAATGATTGCTAATAACCCATTACTTATTAATTCTTGTAGCTTAAAAGTGATATGTGCTGAAAAATATTGGCTGAGTACGTAAAAGACGGCTAACACACTAAACCAGAATGCACGGTCGCTCTTTCCCATAGGGCCATCATAACGGCGCTCTTGCCCAATCACAGGTGCCATGACTCCTGCGTATTCACTGAGGATGGCTAAGAATACAACGCCTAACAATAAGGGTGCAGATATACAGCCTAAAACGATAAAGCACAAATATAGCGCCGTGTCTGAAATCACATCACACAATTCATTTAGATAAGCACCTAATTGTGATTGTTGATTAAATTCGCGTGCCAACATGCCATCAATTGCATTAAATGCCATCCGTATAAGCATCCAGATTGGAACAAGTAAAAAAAATGCGGCATTTGCCATCGGTTGCGCGTGGAATGTGTAAGCCAAGAAACTTGCGATCAGCAAAGAAATCAACATTGCAAACAAAGTTACCTGATTTGCAGTAATACCATGTTGATATAAGCGACGAACAAAAGGTCGTAAAAAATTCTGAAAAGCTGGTTTAAGCTGATAAATAGAAGGCATTGGCTTTTTTAAGTATCGTATTTTGCTTGAATTGTACCCATTTCAGGAAGTTGAATTCAAGCTAGATGAATTTCGAAACTAATAGCCTAAGTGGAATTCACATTTTAATTATGAAATGCCTATAATTACGCGGTTTATTTCAATTGTAGAAGCAAGATGACGCCAGCCTGCAAATTATTAAAAAGCAAAAAAGTTGACTTTTCTATTCATGAATATGAGCATGATGCCAATGCGAAAAGTTTTGGTTTAGAAGCAGCAGAAAAGCTGAGCTTAAAAGTAGAGGAAGTGTTTAAAACACTTTTAGTCACCGATGATAAGAGCTATTACGTTGCAATTTTACCTGTACATCATTTACTAAACTTAAAAAAAGTGGCAACAGCAGTCGGGGCAAAAAAACTGCATATGGCCGATCCTAAAGATGCCGAGCGTTTAACAGGCTATTTGGTTGGAGGCATTAGTCCAATTGGACAAAAGAAAAGACTTAAAACTGTAATTGATAAAAGTGCTCAAACCCTGACCAAGATTTACGTGAGTGGTGGAAAACGCGGTTTGGATATTGGTTTAGCGCCACAAGACCTGAGTGAAGTTTTAGGCGCTATTTTTGCAGATGTTGTTGATGAATAATCATACATTAAAGGGAGATGTAAATATTATTTAATGATCTGATTTGTTTAGATAAAGTCAGAATGATAATATGCGCGACCTTAATCAGTAGCGAACAGGGATGAAGTAAGATGGGGAAATTTTGGATTATAGCAACGCTATGCATGAGTCTTTTGCCTTTATGGGGGTGTTCTGTAGCACCTGTAACAGCGCCACCACCACCAGTTGCCATGATACCTATTCATGATTCAGATGTTATGACTCGACAATTTACGACATCACTGGCCGATTTAACTCCAGTTGCACATAGTACCCGACCTTCCGCCGTGATCTTTTTTAATAAAGGTGTGAATGCAGAAAAATTTAACAAAGCGCTGTGTAAGGGATTTGTACAATTAGAAACAGCTCAAGATGTTGAATCCAATCAAGGCGTCGCTATTGAGAATCAGGTTGTAACCAAAGTTCCTGTAACAACGGATTTGTCACAAAATACTCGTGATTGCGATTTAATTTTAAGAGTATATGACTATAATCTTGCGGAAAGTGAATTGGTTAAGCTTAATCCTAAGTTGCTCTATTCAACGGGTCCTTTTATCGCCGTATACAATCCTAACTCTTCTCAGATAGATCAGATTATTGATTTAAGAGGCACTTCTACTACCGATTTGGAAAAATTCGGAAGAAATTGGAGTTCTATATTTACTCAGGCAGCTCAGCAATATGAGCAGGCGAATTCAAACATAGCAAATTCAGATGAAGCCAAAGAATTTAATATTTGGTTGTTCGTTCGAGATTTATTTCAAGCTTCGGTATGTGCTACAGATCCAAATTTGATCTACATTTTTAATGAGCCTGCTGGAAAAATAGCAGATATTGTTTGTAAAGGGACGAAATCATAAGTTTTTAAAAGCACTGTAGCCCATCATCAGATGGGCTTTTTTGTGCGGTTTGCTTCGTATGTCAAGATCGCGTAGTATGTAAGTCCAAAGTTGGATACGCTTTGATATCCATTCTACATGCTTTGCTGATGTAAATATTATAAGTTCATAGGCACAATGCCGCTTTATAGAATAAACTCCAAACTCCCCGAATGGTCTTATTTATGAAATACTTTTTGTTTGCAAAGGCTCAATATATGAGTAATTAAATTGATTTTTTTAAATGGCTGGACGACAGCAAGAGCTATAAATGGCGATGAAATACGTGTGAAAATTATCCCTCTCAAGCGCAAACAAAGTAATTTATCTGGTGTGAGCTGGGTCGAAGTGGGTAAACAGGTTGAATTTGAGTCTGGCGAAAAATGCGCTCTTAATCTCGATGGCAAATCGTTTTATACTGAGTTGAACAAGCTTTACAAGTTAAAGAGTTAAATCAGCTATCATTTCGTCAATAAAACGTATATATTTATACATACTAGAAGAATAATTTTATTGTGTTTACTGATTTTATTGTGTTGTTGATTTTCATCCTTCATTGTATTAAAGGTTTATGTTAAATAAATTATTTTCTATTCTCAGCTTAATCTTATAGGAAATATCTTATGTCTAATTTAACGACTGGTACTGTAAAGTGGTTCAACGAAACTAAAGGTTTTGGTTTTATCGCTGCTGACAATGGTGAAGATGTATTCGCACATTTCAGCGAAATTCAAACCAACGGTTTTAAAACTTTGCAAGAAGGTCAACGAGTACAATTCACTGTAACTGCAGGGAAAAAAGGTGCTCAAGCTAGCGGCATCACAGCAATCTAAGTCTGACTTAGTTGTTTTTGTCAAAAAAAGCTCGCATTAAGCGGGCTTTTTTCTTGCCTAATTCAATAGGTAAAACTCAACTGTTTTAATGCAAATATAGTGAATTATTAATGAATACGTTATTTATTTAAAATAAAGTTTGCTTTATTGCGCATTAGGGCGTATAAAGTCAACTCGTTGATGCGGGATGGAGCAGTCTGGTAGCTCGTCGGGCTCATAACCCGAAGGTCGTTGGTTCAAATCCAGCTCCCGCTACCAACGAGAAAAGATTCAAAGTTTATAGCCCAGTCTTCTTAGATTGGGTTTTTTTATGCCTATTTGATTTGGACTTTGGGTGAGATATCCGAAAATACATGCATGATTAATATTGGGTTGAAAAAGAAAACCATAAAAAAAGCATATAGCCACGCTTTGAATATTTGAAGAATAATGATAAACCAGAAACAGAAAATTATTATTTCGTTACTTATTAATGACTAAGTTGTTTAGCATTGAGCTGTTTCATCATATGTTAGGTTTTTTATAACTGGTTATTTGATGTAAATTCAGGTACAAGTAAGCAAGGCATATAGTAGAACAATAGAGGATAAATACGTGGATGATTTAAGTTTAGAAATTTTAGACCAAACCTTAGATAAGTACGAAGCGAAAGGCAAAAAAATTAAGAAAATTCGGATTGGATATAAGCTCTATGCGAAATTTATGGCAGATCAAAAGTTTGCAGATGAAGTCATTAATTCAGCGCTAGACCCTGATAAGCGTTCGTATAGAGGCGTAAGAGTTAAAATTACCCATGATGATGAAGAGTTAACATTTTTAATGAAAAATTAATCAGTTCTTGTGAGCTAATTTTTGAACCTACTCAATATGCAGTAGGTTTTTTATTATCAGTGTATTAGAAATCCAGAGATCAATACTAACTTTACACAAAGTTACTTAGTGTTAAATAAAAGAAACAAAAACCAAGAGAATGTTGATTGTTTTGAGTGATTTTTGATCAAAATTATTTCATATCGTGTCATTTTTACTCAGCTATTGTGTTTTTGATTAGGCTAAAAGCTGTACATAACAATAATTTGAGGAGCATAAATGCTGAAATTTCATGATGATGTGATACTGGGTGCAATTTTTGATATGGATGGAACAATGTTTGATACTGAACGTCTTCGGTTTCAAACATTGAAACAGGCATCTCAAGAACTGATTGGGCAATCATTTTCCAATGAGTATTTAATGGCATGTTTAGGCTTAAGTGCCAAAACTGCACATGCTTTGGCACAGGAAACTTATGGAGTAGATATTCCTTATGCGGAAATCCGTAAACGTGCCGATGAATTGGAATTAGAATCTGTACGGAGCTGTGGCGTTCCTATTAAAAAAGGATTGGTTCAAGTTTTGGAACGCTTAAGAAAGTCAGGTTTGCGTATGGCAGTTGCAACATCTAGTCGCCGTGCGATTGCTGAAGAATATCTGATTAATGCGAATGTGTATAAATTCTTTGATGTGGTGGTGTGTGGTGATGAGGTGGAGAAAGGTAAGCCTCATCCTGAAATTTTTCTAAATGCTTCGGAACAGCTGAATCTTAACCCTGAACATTGTTTAATGTTTGAAGATTCGGAAAATGGCGTGACTTCAGCATTTGAAGCCAAAGGTATTACGGTTTTATTGAAAGATATTAAACCCGCAAATGCCAATATGCGAGCCAAAGCGAATTATTATTATCAGTGTATGTATGACTGTTTGGCAGATTTAGATGTTTTTACGGACAAACAGGATTTACCTCAATTACAAGAATCTTTTCCGCAAACGCTGAATCAATTGACTGTGGGTATTCATGGTTTTGGGGCAATTGGTGGTGGTTATTTAGCACAAATCTTGTCGCATTGGGATGGCTACACGCGACCTAAGCGTATCTTAGCTTCGACGCGCAATGCTTTGTTTCGTGAGGCGGTAAACGCTTTTGGTGGTTACTGCATTCGCTATGGACAAATCTCTTATGATGAGTCAATTCAAAATATGACCGTCATTGATGCAGATGATGAAGCACAAATGACGGAGATGTATGTTGAATCTAGTTTGATCGCCGTATGTTTGCCTGAAAGTGCCTTAGCACACGAAGTTAAGATGATTGCTAAAGGATTGTATGAGCGCCATACACATCAAGCAGGTCAAGCTAAAGAACCGCTGACCTTTTTGATTATCTTGAACAAGGTCAATGCCAAACAACTTTTCCTTGATTATTTACGACAAGCCTTAAATGAACTCACCAGTGTGGCCATTACCGAGCAGATTCTACAACAGCATTATTTTTGCGATACCGTAGTCAACCGTATGGTGTCGAAACTAAGCCAGAAAAATCTATATCGTCAACTGAAAATTAAATACAACATTTTTAAACAGTTTCAGGAAGAAGTCGAAACTGAAAATGCTGATTTAGATGAAAGCATTCAGTTAGATTCGACCCAAGAGCATCAAGCTGCTGTGTATATTGAAGATTTGCGCCGTAATTTCCAACCGAGTCATATTTTACAAAGTATGGATTTAATCCTGTTTCATGCAGAATTGGATATGCCAATTTATGTGGAAAACCAAAGCCCTTTACTCAGTAAAATGCGACAAATGGTTTTGGTCGATGATATTTCCGAGATTCAGTTGATTAAGAACCGTTTGTGGAACGGAACCCATGCCATGTTGGCGTGGTATGCCCACTTGCTTAGATATGAAACAATTGGGATTGCTATGGGGGATGCACGTATTCAGTTGTTTAGTCAGAATCTCTTGAATCAAGTAAAGTCTGGTTTGTTTCAGCAACTTCCACATCGGGGAGCTGATTTAAACCGTTTAGCGCAGAGTTTTATCGACTCCTGTAAATTTGCCTTTAAAGACCCTTGTTCACGGGTAGCGCGAGATCCCTTACGTAAACTGAAGTCAGGTGAACGGGTTTTATCTTCTATTCAGCAGCAAATCTTGAGTGGACAAGCCTATGATCAATTGATTGCGGGTGCAGTATTGGGTTATGCCTATGCTATTTTGCATGATCAGATAGCTATAGATGATGTAATGAGAGCGATGCAAAATGAAGTAGAAAACATGTTGCTTAGCATTCCACAGCAACAAGCGTTACTGATGCAATTAAAGCGTGGTTTAGCTGATCTGCTTCAGCATCCAGATCAGTTTGATCCTAAACGAATTTCAATTCATTCAAGTGATACGTCTGCCGTTTGTGCATAATTTGAATCATTTTCAGCACAAGTTGAATATTTATAAACTTTGCCTTGCATGAGTCTGGCAAAGAACGTGTTTTAATATCACTTTGCAGTTTAAAGTGATATTAAACGTGTTTTTAGATCACATTTGTCATGTTGTTCCCACAATTCGCCGTGATTATCCTGAATGGCATCATGGTCGCGAGCACTATGCACTGTGGTATATTGAAATTCAAAATCCAGACTTGATTTTGTATCTTAATCAAGTCAAAGATTATTTCTCCGAATATTTGTTATTTCCCAATACACGTCAGTTTCATATCACATTGTTTATTTGTGGTTTTTTAGCACAAGATCAAGCCATTTTTGATGATGACTTCACGCAGCAGCAATTCCAACAACAATATGCGCAGTTGAAGTTAAGCCGACCAGAAAAATTTAAACTGAAAATAGGTGCTCTGAATAGTTTCAGTAGTGCTTTATATCTTGAAGTCATTGATACAGACTCGGCTTTAGAGCAAATCAGAGTGCACTGTGCGCAGTTTAGTGATGAAGTTGCGGCATTAAGCTATTGCCCACATATTACTGTGGGTCTATATAACGCTGCGTATCCCAGCCAAAGTATTCTAGACAAAATCGCTACATTTCCTGCTCAGCAGTTTGAAATTGACATTAGCCAGATCAAGTTTGGTTATTATCATGCCCAAGTCTTACAAGGTCCTTTACATACTCTACAGAACATTTCATTAGGTGACGTATGTTGCAACTCATATTAGGGGGTGCTCGTTCAGGTAAAAGTCGTTTGGCTGAACAGATTGCACAAGATTCGGGGCTTAAGGTGCACTACGTGGCAACCGCTCAGGCTTTAGATGTTGAAATGCAGCAACGTATTCAACATCATCAATCACAACGTCCATCACATTGGCAACTCAGCGAAGAGCCGCTGTATTTGGCCGATTGTTTGCAGCGTATAGATGCGCCAGAACAACTGATCTTAGTGGATTGTCTGACTTTATGGATGACTAATCTCTTATTGGCAGATGATCAAAACTTATTGGCACAGCAGATGCAAAAATTACTCGACGTTTTACCAACTTTATCTTCCACAATTATTCTGGTGAGTAATGAAACAGGTTTAGGCGTTGTGCCTATGGGAGAGTTAAGCCGTAAGTTTGTGGATGAATCGGGGCGACTTCATCAACAACTGGCTCAACTTGCCGATAAAGTACTGTTTTGTGTGGCGGGATTATCAATGCAATTAAAAGGAGACAAATCATGAGCTGGTGGTTAGAGGCGTGTCAACAACCGAATGATGCAGCGAAACAACGTGCAGAAGCGCGCCAATTACAACTCACCAAGCCTACCGGTTCTTTGTCTGAGTTAGAACATATCGCAATTTTATTAGCAAGTTTGCAGAATAAAGATCAACCCGATATTCAAGCGCCGTGGATTAGTATTTTTGCTGGCGATCATGGGGTGATGGAAGAGAATATTTCGGCTTATCCTCAAGCAGTGACCCGTCAAATGTTACTAAATTTCACCACGGGTGGTGCCTGTATTAGTGTCATTGCCAAGGAATATGCTGCGACTTTACAAGTGATTGACTGTGGTACGGTGGGAGATACTTATCAATATCCACACGTAGAAACCCATTGTATTGCTCCAGGCACAGCCAACTTTGCCAAACAGCCTGCAATGACTGAAGCACAATGTATTGCAGCCATGCATTTGGGTAAGCAAAGCGTAGAAAGTGCCATAAAGGAAAAAGCCTCTATTTATGTTGCGGGTGAAATGGGCATAGGCAATACCTGTTCGGCTTCCGCTCTGGCATGTATGTTACTCAATGAAGCGGCAGAACAACTTACAGGTGTCGGTACAGGCATTCGTGCAGAACAGTTAGCACATAAAAAACAAGTGATTGATCGTGCTGTGGCATTACATCGTGAATATGTGCAGCAGGATGCCTTTAAAGCACTTTGTGCAGTAGGTGGTTTAGAAATTGCCGCGATGGTCGGTGCATATATCCGTTGTGCGCAATTAGGTCTACCAATGGTTGTTGATGGCTTTATTAGTACGGCTGCTGCACTGGTTGCAGTCAAACTGAATTCTGCGGTACGTGAATGGATGCTGTTCGGACATCAGTCTGCTGAATATGGGCATCAACGCTTATTGCAAGAGTTAAACGCAGAACCAATTTTAAAACTGAATTTACGTTTGGGTGAAGCCAGTGGTGCAGGTGCAGCACTCGGCATTATTAAACTGGCATGTCATTTACATAATCAAATGGCGACATTTGCAGAAGCCGCCGTGATTGGTGAGAAAATTTAGGAAATCTGCTATGCATTTAAAGATTGATCTACTACGACATGGCGAAAGTGAACTGAGTCATACCCTACGTGGTTCACTGGATGATGCGCTGACGGCTCAAGGTTGGCAACAGATGCTCAGTAGTATCGATCAATCGCAAACGCAGTCTCTATCTCAGTCTCAGCACTGGGATGTGGTCTTTTCCTCACCCTTACAGCGTTGTCGTATATTTGCGGAACACATCGTGAAAGAGCAGGATATACCGTTAATTTTAGATGAAAGTCTGCAAGAAATGCATTTTGGCGATTGGGAAGGGCAGTCGATACAACAGCTATATGAACAATTTCCTGAAACTTTGGCAGATTTCTGGCAAAAACCAACGCAGACTACACTTCCCAATGCGGAAACTATGCATCAGTTTCATCTCCGAGTCAGTACAGCGATGTCGAACATACAGCAGCGGATGCAGCTCAATGGTTGGCAATCGGCATTGGTGATCACACATGGCGGCGTAATTAAACTGTTAAAATGTATGGTGTTACGGCAACCCTTGGATGATGTGTTGAAAATGTCGGCTGAATTGGGGCAACTCAATTCTTTTCATTGGGATGCGGCTACACAGGTGCTGGCTTTAAAGGAGTTAATATGACTCCATTTCTGATTGCTTTACAGTTCTTGACTACGTTACGAATTCAACTTAAAGAAATGCCGACGGCTGAGCAGAATGCAAACTCGATTTTATTTTATCCTTTAGTGGGGCTGATTATCGGGCTGATCTTATATGTCGTGGCGCTGTTGTTGTCTGGATTGCCTATAGTTCTACTCTCAAGTTTAATTCTGGTGCTTTGGATTTGGTTAACAGGAGGTTTACATCTCGATGGATTGGCGGATACTGCTGATGCATGGGTCGGAGGTTTTGGAGACAAGGAGCGCACACTACGTATTATGAAAGACCCGAGTTGTGGACCAATTGGGGTTTTAAGTTTAATTATTGTCTGCGTATTAAAATGGGCTGCCTTATATGTATTGCTAGAGCAGAAAGCAGCACTGGCTTTATTACTTTTTCCCGCGCTTGGGCGAACTATCCCTTTGGCACTCTTTGTGAGTACACCGTATGTGCGTTCCAATGGATTAGGTTCGAGTATTGCAGCACATTTGCATAAGCGCCGTGTCTATTGGGTCATTGGCTTGAGTCTAAGCCTTGTTATGTATTTCTTAGGCTTAGGTCTGCTTACAGCACTGGCATGGGTTTTAACATTTATCCATCTACGGACTAAGTTCCTGCAACGTCTAGGAGGCATTACAGGAGATACCATTGGTGCCAGTATAGAGCTGAGCGAAACAGTTTGTTTACTGGCGTTCGTCATTGGTCTGAGTTATCTACCGATAGATACACTGTTTTAAGGATTCTTGATCCAAAAATTAGCCTAAGCAACGTAATACCAGATGAATTAAGCTCGGGCCGAGGATCACCATAAATACACCTGCTAAAATCATAGTTAGGGAAGCAATTACACCTTCTTCATGATGACGCATGAATGCTTTACTGGTACCAAAGCCGTGTGCTGCATTGCCTAGCGAAGCGCCTTGTGCAAAGGCAGAGTTTAGTTTTAACAGTAGTAAAACAGTATCTCCCAAAAGTACGCCTGCAATCCCTGTAATCATTGTAAATAAAATCACCAGTTCAACTGAGCCGCCAATATGCGCGGTGAGTTCCATGGCAAAAGGGGTAGAGATAGAGCGTGACATGAGGCTATAAGTGGTTTGGCTGTCAAAATGAAACAGTTTTGCTAAATAAAAGGCACTTATTACACCAGCACTCATTCCAATCACAATACCCAGACTAATTGAAAACAGATGTTCGCGAATCAGTTGACGATATTCATAGATAGGGATGGCAAAGGCGATGGTTGCAGGTCCAAGCATCCAAACAATCCAGTGGTTATCGGTCATGTAGGTATCATAGGAGATATGGAATCCCAGTAAGATTAAAATCAGCACAAAAGGAACGAGCATGGCAGGGGACAGCAACATATAGGGATAACGACGATAGAGTTTTTTCGCCAAAACGTACCCGATAATGGTTGTAATGAAACAAAATAGCGCCGTGAAGTTCATGAGTGTGCTTCCAATTTGGCTTTATGATGATTATGTTTTTGCTGAAGTTTACGTTCTAACTTAAAACCAAAATGAACACTGTATGCGGTCATTACCATAACGCAGACGGTTCCAAGTACAACTGCGAGAATGAGCTGCCAGCCTTGTGTGATAAAGAGTTGTTTATATTTGACTAAGCCCACGACACAGGGGATAAACATCAACACCAATTCGGCAAGAATGAAATCTGCCCCTGATTTAATCCACACCAATTTCATGATGCCTGACATCAGGGCAAATAGAAGCAGAATGAGTCCAATCACGCCCGCAGAAATTGGAAGATGAAAAAATTGCTGAATAAAAGAACCAACCCACCAGAGTCCAATTAAAAATAGCAATTGAGCGGTGACTTTTAGGAGATTGTGAATTTTTGATGCATAAGGAGAGGACATGATACAAACAGGTTTAAACAACATGAGGGTATTTTAAAATTGACCTGTCGTATGGATTATGAATAATAAAATAATAATTATGCAAATATGGAATATTGGGTGTGGATATTAAAAGTCTACAAGTTTTTGTCACTCTTGTTGAAACGCAGAGTTTCACTTTAGCCGCTGAACAGCTAAATTTAACCCAACCGACCATTAGTAAAGCGATGCGCAGTCTAGAAGAACAATTAGGCGTTATGCTGCTGCATAAAGGGGAGGCAGGACGCAAACGCGGCGTAGCTTTGACCTATGTGGGACAACAAGTGTATGAACACGCTTTAATTATTCTGAATGAACAGCAACGTATTTTTGATACGGTGACACAAGTCAGAGGTTTAAAGAAAGGTAAGCTGACGATTGGTCTACCACCTTTGGCAGCTATGATGCTGAGTACCGTGATTGCCAAATTTCATAGTCAATATCCGCATATCGAGTTGAACTTTCTGGAAGTCGGAGCGACAGGTATTGAGGAGGCTATTTTACGTAAAGAGGTTGATGCTGGGGTGGTGATGGGAGAGCTAAAACCTTTACTGAGTGGATTTGAAATTATCAACTCACCGATTTGTCTACTGGCAAAGAAAAGCTCACATTGGCGTAAAAAACAAGAAATTAAATTGATTGAACTCAAGGAGGAATCTTTTTTACTGTACGCCAATACATTTACGCTAAACAACGTGATTATTCAGGCGGCGCAGTCTGTAGGTTTTGAGCCCAAAGTGGCATGTCGGAGTAGTCAATGGGATTTTATTGCTAAGCTGGTGGAGTCGAATGTGGGAATTGCATTATTGCCACAAGCCTATTGTGAGCGACTAAATAGAGAAGAGTTTCATATTGCTTTACTGGCAGAGCCGAAGATCAATTGGAACTTAAAAATGGCATGGAACAGTACTGTTGCGATGACACCAGCAACACGCGCTTGGTTAAATATTATTGAAAATAATCTGGAAAGTATTCATTTTTAGTTGAAGAAAAAAACTATATCAATGATGTCCCAAGCTAGAATCCGTATATTTATTGGCTAAAATGATTCTAGGGAATCTACATCAAAGATTATTCATTATCACCTCAAGCGAATTTGCAAGGTGGGTTTGCATAAAATTTATACAAAATTGCTCTTGAATAATTTATAAATAAATATATTATAAAAACATATATTGTTTTAAGTGGAACGCAGAAAATGCATGACTATCTAACCGCTTTTATCGGTGGGACACTACTTGGTGTATCCGCCGTGGGTTATTTGTGGGTCAATGGTCGTATTGCAGGAATTAGCGGCCTAATTTCACAAGTCCTTAGCCCGAAAACCTTATTCAGTACACCCGCAATTTGGTTCTTATTGGGACTCATTATCGTACCATTTGCATATGGGGCATTTATGCAACCGCAGATTCAGATTGAAAGTTCACCGTTCATTATGATTTTAGCGGGTTTGTTGGTTGGATTTGGTACGCGACTCGGTTCTGGATGTACCAGTGGTCACGGTATTTGCGGGATTAGCCGTTTATCGAAACGATCACTCATTGCAACAGCAACCTTTATGCTTACGGGCGCTGCGACTGTATTTGTAATGCGTCATATTTTGGGAGCATAAACATGAAAAATATATTTGCCTTTATTTTTGGTGGTTTATTTGCCACAGGTTTAATGTTCTCGGGTATGGCGAATCCACAGAAAGTACTGAATTTTCTTGATGTATTCGGAACTTGGGACGCAAGTTTGGCATTTGTGATGATGGGTGCAATTGCAGTGGCATTTATTCCATTTCAAGTATTATCAAAACAGCAAGCGCCTAAAACGGTATTTAATGAGCCGATTTTACTGCCTAAAAACACGCAACTTGATCCTAAATTAATCACAGGTAGTGCTATTTTCGGTATTGGTTGGGGCTTAGCAGGTATTTGTCCAGGACCAAGTCTTACTTTAATTGGTCTAGGGCACTATCAAGCACTCTATTTTATTTTTGCTATGATAATAGGTGTACTTATATTCAATAAAACGATGGGAGCTAAATCATGTTGATAAAACCAATCGTTAAGGCTTTTTTTGATAAAGAAACCAATACTTTTAGCTATGTAGTCACGGACCCAGAGAGTCGCCAATCTGCGATTATCGATAGTGTACTGAATTATGATGCTGCATCTGCAACGACAAAGACAACTTTGGCGGATGAAATAATTTCATATGTTCAGCAAAATAGCCTAAGCATAAATTGGATTTTAGAAACGCACGTCCATGCTGACCATCTAACAGCTTCACAGTATTTAAAACAGAAGGTGGGGGGAGCGGTTGCGATTAGTGAGAAAATTGCGGTTGTGCAGGAAACCTTTAGCGCAATTTACAACCTTGAACCCAAATATTTTAATACGACACGTTCATTTGATTATTTATTTAAAGATGGCGAACATTTCAAAATTGGTGAAATAGATGCTTATAACATTCCAACACCAGGACATACGCCAGCTTGCCTAAGCTACGTGATTGGTGATGCTGTATTCGTCGGTGACACGCTATTTATGCCTGATTATGGTACAGCACGCTGTGATTTTCCTAAAGGCAGTGCGGACATTCTGTATGATTCGGTACAAAAATTATATGCTTTAGATGATAAAACCCGAGTGTTCTTATGCCACGATTATCTGCCTGAGGGTCGCGATCATTTTGTTTATGAAACCACTATTACGGAACAAAAACAGCATAACATTCATATTCATGCAGGTACTGAAAAAGCAGATTTTGTCCAAATGCGTAATCAACGTGATGCAACTTTGGCAATGCCCAAACTGATTTTACCTTCTATACAAATCAATATGCAGGCTGGACAATTCCCTGAGCCTGAAGAAAACGGGATTCGTTATTTGAAAATTCCATTTAATTTTTTCAAATCTAACATATAAACATGAGATAAATGCAGAAAAATCAGGATAATACATCACTATTATCTCTGTTTTTTTGCATTTCTAAAAATAGCCTAAGCGAATTTATTGATTCTTAAAAATTAAAAAGCCACTATATATATAAAAATACCTAGTAGAAGCACTAATGATCCTTAATCATCAAATACAGAAACCAGCAAATCCAAGCGAATTAGAACCTGTTGTACTCATTCATGGGTTATTCGGCAGTTTGAGCAACCTTGGCATGTTGGCTCGGGCTTTTGATCAACGTACTGTAATACAGCTAGATGTACGTAATCATGGGTTATCTAAACATAGTGAACACATGAACTATGACTTGATGGCACAGGATGTACTAGAAACTTTGGATCATCTACAGATTCAAAAATTTTCCCTTATTGGACATTCCATGGGCGGAAAAATAAGCATGAAAGTAGCAGAGAAGGCCGAAAATCGTCTGGTACGCCTCATTGTGTTAGATATTGCACCATTTGCTTATCAAGAAAATCATCACGAACAAATTTTTAAAGCATTATTTGCTGTACAGCAAGCTGCACCAGCATCTAGATTACAAGCTACTGAAATCATGAAGAAATTTATTCAAGAAGATATGGTGATTCAGTTTTTATTGAAATCATTTACGCAAGGCAAATGGCGTTTTAATTTAAATGCCATTTTTGCACATTATGCAGAGATATTATCTTGGCAAGAGATAAAGCCTTATACAAAGCCGGTGTTATTTTTACGTGGTGGGTTATCTCCATACATTCATAAGCCTGAACATTTTGATGCTATTCAGAAACAGTTTCCAGTTGCTGAAATAAAAGAGGTTTTGAATGCAGGACATTGGCTACACGCTGAAAAGACAAATGAAGTTTTATTAGAGATCTCTAACTTTTTAAAATAAAAAGATTATGTTCTACAGCGACTTTGTTTGTGCAAGGTCGCGTAACTCTGTGTTTGTATGGGAAGATTACATTGATTTCGTATAATGTGTGCAGGATTATGTTACATAGGCGATTTGCAACAATTTCAGGGGCAAATCGGCGTTATTTAACATCAATCTGCATTATACGAGGTCGAAATTTAGCCTAAGCAGAGCATAAATTATCTAAGTAGAATCTAAAAAAGGGCAGTTCGCCCTTTTTTTAGTATCCAGTGAAAGGGGATACTGCTCGGTTATCCCACTTCATCAGCATCTATAACTATTAATCGTCTTTTTTTAACACTTCTGATCTGTATTTCATTACATCAGAGGTTTTCATATCCTTTAGGTGTTTTCTTATAAGTGCATGAATTAAATCAGATTCTTTAATTCTGATTTTGGTTTCAAACATCATTTCCAAAGCTGCTTCTTTGATCATTTCTTCTTCTTCATCTCTAAGTCTTACTGTTACAGCCATGATTTGCTCTCCAAAATTCGAAATCATATAAGATTTATATTTTATGATATGTTGTAAAATCACAAATTAAATGTTATAAAACGATCAAATGTAATTTGTGATATATGACAAATGGAAAGAGAACAAGCATTCGAAATTGTAGCTAAGGTCATTTTTGACCGTGGCGTACAACTCATCATAGGGGGCAGTCCTGCTTTCGAGTCGGAAGCTGTTCTTTTTTACATTGAAGATACGATGACAGAGTGGGGCTACAAGTCTCCTAAAGTTGCTGAATATTGCGATTCACTTAAATCAGAGAATGACAACTTCCGCTCAATGGGGATCTGCTAATGGATAAGTATAAAAAACAACCAATCCCCACTGTATTATCGGGGGGATTGAAAAAGGAAGCAGTTAAAACCCCCATTAATAAGATGGGGGTAACGAAATTTGATACACAACCTCAAGATGCCGATCTCCCGTTCCAAGAGCATTCGCTATATACCATCCCTCGAACTCATATGCTTATGACCAATGACGGTGTAAAGCATGTCGAGTACAGAATGCCTGCTGACAATGAAATTGCAGTGATTGACTGGGTAAATTTCACCATTGGAATTGAAACAATGGGTGATAAATACTGGCAGGAAGATGAATACATACTTGATTCACACCGCTGGACTGCTGCTGTTGATGCATTAGATATTGATTTGCAACATATATTTGGTTTTACAACGTCATCTTGCCGTAACAAAGGTCTTAACTTTTATGAGCAAAGTTACGTTTTAGGTGAAGATTTCGGCTTTGTATGCATCGGTGGTCAACGCAATACGCTTTTAATCATGATTAATGGTCGTGGTTGTAACTTTGCTAAAAGTGGTTGGGAATTAAGACTTTACAATTATTTAGTAACTCGTGCTAAGCGCGCTAAATTAACGCGTGTTGATATTGCTCATGATGACTTTGAAGGTAAAAACGTCAATGTTGACTGGGGCAATATGCAAGACGGACTAGGGGGCTTTCAACTCGGTAATCGTGCTCCAAACATAGAACATAAAGGCAATTGGAAACGGCCTAATGGTCGTGGCCGTACACTTTGTATCGGTTCTCGAGACTCAGGAAAATACCTTCGTTTATACGAAAAAGGTCGTGCCGAAGGTGATCCAGATGACAACTGGCAACGTGCAGAAGTTGAATTCAAGGCAATTGACCGTGTTCTACCGTTTGACATGCTCTTGGCTCCATCTCAATTTTTTATTGCTGCATATCCATGTTTCAGAGATTTGGCTCAACATTTACAGCCTGAACGCATTGAAACTATTAAAAAAACAGCTCAAATCAATTTCCAAACTGCCATTGATAATCTTAAACATCAATATGGCAAGTACATCAATATCTTCAAGGACGTATTCGAGCCTGAAGAACTCATCAATTTAATTTGCTGTGCAGATCCGCTTGCATATCCCAAGCGATTAGATCATGTGCTTATTACTGCTCGGAGAATGTAATGCATACATCAACTGTAAAAATCTTAGGTGCTAAATCTGTTGATTTTAAACCTGACGACAAATCTGGTCGTCACTATGACCATGTAGCTCTTTATTGCGAGATTCCTATGGATCTATCTACAGGTACGGCTATTGGTAACGGTTGTGAGACTTTTAATTGGCAGGATTCATCGAATATGGCGTTATTGCGTCAATTCAAACAAAAAGATTTTCCAATTACTGCGGAAATTACATTTGACATGGTTACAACTGGTAAAGCCGTTAAATATGTTGTTATGGATGTGAAGCTTCCAAGTCCGCCACCAAAAACAGTTTAACTTTCAAAGGCTTACAATACTATATTTCGTATAATGTATAATATGTAAATAAATCAATAACTTACATTATTTTAAAGGATAGCAGGGTAATGAAAATATATCAAGTGATGGGTTCAAACGAAAAAATGTGTCCTAGCTGTGGCTCATATTTTCATTCCCAATATTTACCGTTTCATCAATCCAAGTGTAACGGATAAAGGTTTTTTAATTTATGGCATATCTCTGCGAATCGATTGAACTCGTCAATGGGGTGCAGACATGTGTCGCATGGATTCTGCAAAAAGAACCTGAGTTCAATTTGCTGAATATCTCTGTTGCAGATGCAAATTTACTGCTTTCACAGGTAGTTACTTGTTTTGCAACGGTTTTTGTCTACAACATCGTAAATGATGCTTTAAAAGGTAAATAAACATGAATGAAAAACTAATCGAAGTTCAAGCTCCACAAAAACGCGGTTTAACTCTTGCTGAACGCGCAACTTTAGCTACTGGCGCAATTGCCCTTGCTGGTTCTGCTAACGCTGCTGATGTTGATGTTTCAGCAGGTACTGCTGTTATTGCGGGTGGTGTTGCTGTAATTGCCCTTGTTGGTGCAGCAAAGATTGTTCCTAACGCAACAATTCAAGTCTGGGGTTATGTGAAGCAAGCGTTCAATCGAACCTAATTTACATACATAAATTGGGGAGTTCGCTCCCCATTTTATTTAGGGGGTCTATATGTCGTTCGGTTTCTTCTATCTGATTTTAATGTCTGTCTGTATTCTTTTGTTGTTAAGGAAATAAAAATGAGAAAAATCATTGTGTTTTTATTGTCTTTGACAATAACTTTTACACCTACTTTTCTTTGGGCTGGTGCTGCAGAAAAATGGGAAATTTTAGAAAATGTCTATGACCAATCTTCACAACGAGTTAATGTAACTGCAAGAAAAATTACTCAAGAAGCTGCCAACTCTGGCCGTTATAAAGTTCAAGTTCCTGTTAATGCCTCTGTATTGGGAGCTACTGCAAAATCAATGTTGTGGACAGGTGTCGCAGTAGCTGCATTGGAAGCATTAATTGGTGCAGTCGGTTGGATTATTGACGAAGGTTCAAAAACAATAAAAAAATTAGACCCTGATCAACCACCTAATCCTCCCTATATTTGGATCACTGGTGGTTGGACTGAATCAACTGCTGATACTTATGTAAAGTCAGGTAATCTTTTTGCCAAAGTATATTGCAAAGCTTATGGTCGAGGTACATGCACAGCTTCAAACTTTGTTATCAATTCTCTTACATCTGTATCAGTTGATGTTATGTCTGAATCTAATACAAAAATTGGTTCTTTCTCAATACAGAGGAAAACTAATCCAAATTACGATCCTAATTTAGAACCTCGATACATTCCCGTTTCTGATCAAGAACTAGGTGATGAAATTATGGGTAATGGTACTGAACCCAATTCACGTCCTACACCTGAAACAGGCATTATAACTCAAGCATACGATCCTAATAATCCTGTTGGCTTAGGTGAACCTGCACCAAAAGCTACAGATGACGCTTTAAATTCAGCCAATCCAGAACCTGATTCACCACCAAAAGGTGAATCTGAAACTAAGACCGAAACTGACCCAGAAACAGGTGAAACAACTGAAAAGTCAGAATTTACATTACCAAACTTTTGTAGTTGGGCACCTGCTGTTTGTGACTTTTTCAAAGTTCAAAAACAAGACAATAAAGAAATAAAGCAAAATCAAAAAGATCAGATAGAACAAAATCTGACATTCTTTGAAAAAGTAACTGATTTTTTTGATTGGTCACAGGAACCGCCTGATCTAGATCAAGATGAAATTGATATTCAAGAGCCTGACGAGTTCGACACTTCTGTTTTCTCTACAGACAGATTTTCTGTTTCTCGTCAATGTCCTGTTCCTGAGCAACACACTATTTCACTTTCAGGTGTTTCAGTAAATTTTTCTTTTGATCTTACACCGCTTTGCCAGGTACTCGAATTCGCTAGACCTGCTTTAGTAGCTTGTTCCTATTTATATGCAGCTTATATCGTCGTAGGAGCTGCTAGAAATGGGTAATTTGCTAAAACAACTTCTAGATAGCTTCGCTGAGGGCTTTCTTTCAAAACTAATAAAAGGTGCAGGAATAAGCCTTGTATCAGGGACCGTTATTCTCTCTGTTATTAATTTTTTAGTGAACAAGTTTTTATCTGATTTTTTTGTTGTTGGTGACCTTGCTTCTTTGGTTGGTGTATCTGGTTTAGATCAATGTATTTCTATTGTCATATCAGGAATGATTGCCAGAGCCATGATAACGACTACAAGTCTTTCCTTCTCTAAAACATGACGAGGAGCTGAAGGAGGAGGAGGACGAGGTACGAGGACGACAACGACGACAGCAACGAGGAAATATAAATGATTTATTTGATTACAGCGACGCCAGGCTCTGGCAAAACATTATGGGCAGTAAATGAGATTTTCAAGCGAGTTAATGAAGCTGAATCTTGGAATATCTTTTCAAATATTGATGGCTTAAAGCTTGATACTGCTCAACCGCTTAAAGATAAATTTACGGATTATCCTCCTCGTTCTTTGGTTGTAATTGATGAAGCACAACAGATTGCCCATTTTTCTAAAAAGTATAAGCATCCTGTAAAAAATGAAAATCATCCAGAAGTTGAATTTTTGCAAGTTCACCGACATGCAGAATTTCTAGATATCATTTTTATTACACAAGCACCACGTTTATTGAATGCAGATGTTCTTGATATGGTCGGTTCTCACTATCATTTACATCGTCCAATGGGCATGAAAATGGCAACTTGGTGGCTATGGAAATACCACCAATTAAATCCAAATACCAAATCTAGTAAGGCTGATGCAGAGGATACGGGTACATTTTCTTATCCTAAAGCTCTTTTTGGCATGTATAAAAGTTCTGCTGGTGGTGATGATTCACACGGCAAAATTAAAATTCCAATGAAGATTATTAATGCTGTTTGGATGCTATTTTTGGTAATTAGTGTTACAGCTTGGCTTTATTTCAAACAAAAACCAGATGAGGCTGTTGGGCTTTCAGAAAAAGAAACCGCTTCAATTAAGACTGATATTCCTAAAGTTGCTAATAAACCTTTAGAAAATTTAGATCAAGAATGTCGTAAAGGTGTCAATGTAGAACGTCCTGAATGTGTTGAATGGTTTAATAAGTTATCTACTTCTAATGCATCTGTTCAACCTGTTCAGCAAGTTCAATACGATTCAAATAATCCTTATGATTTTGCACCAGTTCACGCAATTGAAGTTAAGGATTATCCGCGACTAAGTGGATGTGCCCGTGATCTACAAGGTCGCTATGTTGGTTTTGATCAACAAGGCAATGTTATGCCTAAAATTTCACAATCTGATTGTAAACGTTGGCTTAATGGTGAACGTCTTTTCGATTACACAAAGGCACCAGTACAGGTAAATAACAATGTTGGAATACATACTCAAACAGATAATACGCAACCTGATCAACCTACTGTTCAGGAACAGGCGAAAATGGAACAGGCGAAAATGGAGGGGTTGATATGAAATTTGAAGATGTTGCTATGGTTTTGATTGCTCTTGTTGGTGTTGTTTTTCTTTACGGTTATTACATTATTCCAATTTTCTAGGCTTCTCTTATGAAAAAAGTTTTTAAACAAATATTTCCAATTATTCTATTATCTTTCTCACTTCTTTTTGTTGTTCCCCTAATAGCTTGGCTTGTTATTCAAGCTGTTATATCAATGGGTCATTTTACTGATCTTTATGTTTCTTTTCTTGGTAATTACTTTATTGAACCTGTAGCACAACTTGTAGCTTCTTTATCTATTTTATTGTTTCTAGGTTCTATTATTTTTGCTTGCATAGTTGCTTTTTGTGAATGGACTGAATAGAGCAGGCGGAGTGCCTGCGAACTGATGAAATATGATTTAAAACCTTCTTTCCCTGATTACAAGCTCCCTTTAAAATACAAACGGTAAAATTAGAGCGTCCCGAATGGGCGCGAACTGAGGGTTTAAAATGTTATCACAACAAATTTTTGATGAAGCTGCAAAGGTTGCTAAACAGCATTTAGAGGGGAAATTAGATGTCTCTATCAGTATTGAAGTTTTGCAGAAGCTTTTAGATGATGAAGCTAGTGCTCATCTCTTCATTGTGGAATTTAATAATTATTTAGAAAAATATCGCTCTTGGTACAATAAAAAATAATAGGCTGAGATTTCGTATAATGTGTGCAGGATTATGTTACATAGGCGATTTGCAACAATTTCAGGGGCAAATCGGCGTTATTTAACATCAATCTGCATTATACGAGGTCGAAATTTAGCCTAAGCAGAGCATAAATTATCTAAGTAGAATCTAAAAAAGGGCAGTTCGCCCTTTTTTTAGTATCCAGTGAAAGGGGATACTGCTCGGTTATCCCACTTCATCAGCATCTATAACTATTAATCGTCTTTTTTTAACACTTCTGATCTGTATTTCATTACATCAGAGGTTTTCATATCCTTTAGGTGTTTTCTTATAAGTGCATGAATTAAATCAGATTCTTTAATTCTGATTTTGGTTTCAAACATCATTTCCAAAGCTGCTTCTTTGATCATTTCTTCTTCTTCATCTCTAAGTCTTACTGTTACAGCCATGATTTGCTCTCCAAAATTCGAAATCATATAAGATTTATATTTTATGATATGTTGTAAAATCACAAATTAAATGTTATAAAACGATCAAATGTAATTTGTGATATATGACAAATGGAAAGAGAACAAGCATTCGAAATTGTAGCTAAGGTCATTTTTGACCGTGGCGTACAACTCATCATAGGGGGCAGTCCTGCTTTCGAGTCGGAAGCTGTTCTTTTTTACATTGAAGATACGATGACAGAGTGGGGCTACAAGTCTCCTAAAGTTGCTGAATATTGCGATTCACTTAAATCAGAGAATGACAACTTCCGCTCAATGGGGATCTGCTAATGGATAAGTATAAAAAACAACCAATCCCCACTGTATTATCGGGGGGATTGAAAAAGGAAGCAGTTAAAACCCCCATTAATAAGATGGGGGTAACGAAATTTGATACACAACCTCAAGATGCCGATCTCCCGTTCCAAGAGCATTCGCTATATACCATCCCTCGAACTCATATGCTTATGACCAATGACGGTGTAAAGCATGTCGAGTACAGAATGCCTGCTGACAATGAAATTGCAGTGATTGACTGGGTAAATTTCACCATTGGAATTGAAACAATGGGTGATAAATACTGGCAGGAAGATGAATACATACTTGATTCACACCGCTGGACTGCTGCTGTTGATGCATTAGATATTGATTTGCAACATATATTTGGTTTTACAACGTCATCTTGCCGTAACAAAGGTCTTAACTTTTATGAGCAAAGTTACGTTTTAGGTGAAGATTTCGGCTTTGTATGCATCGGTGGTCAACGCAATACGCTTTTAATCATGATTAATGGTCGTGGTTGTAACTTTGCTAAAAGTGGTTGGGAATTAAGACTTTACAATTATTTAGTAACTCGTGCTAAGCGCGCTAAATTAACGCGTGTTGATATTGCTCATGATGACTTTGAAGGTAAAAACGTCAATGTTGACTGGGGCAATATGCAAGACGGACTAGGGGGCTTTCAACTCGGTAATCGTGCTCCAAACATAGAACATAAAGGCAATTGGAAACGGCCTAATGGTCGTGGCCGTACACTTTGTATCGGTTCTCGAGACTCAGGAAAATACCTTCGTTTATACGAAAAAGGTCGTGCCGAAGGTGATCCAGATGACAACTGGCAACGTGCAGAAGTTGAATTCAAGGCAATTGACCGTGTTCTACCGTTTGACATGCTCTTGGCTCCATCTCAATTTTTTATTGCTGCATATCCATGTTTCAGAGATTTGGCTCAACATTTACAGCCTGAACGCATTGAAACTATTAAAAAAACAGCTCAAATCAATTTCCAAACTGCCATTGATAATCTTAAACATCAATATGGCAAGTACATCAATATCTTCAAGGACGTATTCGAGCCTGAAGAACTCATCAATTTAATTTGCTGTGCAGATCCGCTTGCATATCCCAAGCGATTAGATCATGTGCTTATTACTGCTCGGAGAATGTAATGCATACATCAACTGTAAAAATCTTAGGTGCTAAATCTGTTGATTTTAAACCTGACGACAAATCTGGTCGTCACTATGACCATGTAGCTCTTTATTGCGAGATTCCTATGGATCTATCTACAGGTACGGCTATTGGTAACGGTTGTGAGACTTTTAATTGGCAGGATTCATCGAATATGGCGTTATTGCGTCAATTCAAACAAAAAGATTTTCCAATTACTGCGGAAATTACATTTGACATGGTTACAACTGGTAAAGCCGTTAAATATGTTGTTATGGATGTGAAGCTTCCAAGTCCGCCACCAAAAACAGTTTAACTTTCAAAGGCTTACAATACTATATTTCGTATAATGTATATTATGTTAAATGACATATCAAAGACTGTAGCCTACACAACACAGTTGTTGCTACAGCTCAGCATCATGAATATAATTTTGCAGATTCATGATGCTGAGTACGTGAATGAACATAATATTCGTTAGGTCAAAATCCTTTGACTCATGTACCTATAACCACGAATAAAATGGCTCTCCAAAGTTCTACAAACATTTTATGCATGATTCATTTTGTCGTATTATTGTTTTACAACAACTCTACCTCGAATTTTTCCATCTAAAATTTCATTTGAAATATTTAAAGCATCTGTTAACTGAATTTCAGTCGTTACTGTTTCTAATTTTGTTTGATCTAATTCTGTAGCTAAACGTTCCCATGCTTCTTTTCTTAATTCAATTGGTGCCATCACGCTATCAATTCCATATAACGTAATCCCTCTCAAAATAAATGGAGCAACTGTCGCTGGAAAATCCATTCCACCTGCCAAACCACACGCAGCAACTGCACCACGATATTTTGTACTAGCACATGCATTGACTAAAGTATGGCTTCCAACAGTATCAATCACGCCAGCCCAAATTTCTTTGTTTAATGGCTTTCCTGGCGAAGATAATTCAATACGATCAAGAATTTCACTTGCGCCTAAATAGGTTAAATATTCTGACTCTTGAGGTCGACCAGTTGAAGCTGTAATCTCGTAACCAAGATGGTTCAAAATAATAATCGCAATACTACCAACACCACCATTTGCACCTGTTACTAAAATTTTCCCATCACTTGGTTTAATACCATGTTTTTGTAAAGCCATGACACACAGCATTGCGGTATAACCTGCTGTACCAATAATCATCGTATCCTTAAAAGAAAAAGCAGAAGGTTTTTGTATGAGCCAATCGCCTGAAACAGTAACTTGCTCAGCTAATCCCCCAGAATATTTTTCGCCAACACCCCAACCATTTAATAAAACTTCATCTCCTTGTTTCCATGCTGGATGTTTTGATTCAATCACAACACCTGAAAAATCTATACCCGGTGTTAACGGAAAACTACGAACTACTGGAGAGCGCCCAGTAATGGCTAAAGCATCTTTATAGTTCAAAGTTGAATATTTGACTTCAACTCTAACCTCGCCTTCTTCTAAAGGCTTTGATGCAATCTCAGTAATTTTTGATGTGTAACCTGCATCATCTTTAGTAATTACTATACCTTTGTACATAGAACTTCCTCTCTATTTAATTGGACTACTTGTCTAGAATTAATTAAAAAATAAATGCAGACATCTGCATTTATTTTTTAATTAATTTTTTAAGTGATTTTGTTGTTCTACAGCTAAAGTAAACAAGCGATAAAATGCATCTAAAGGACTTGTTGATTTGACCAAACGTGCTCTTAGAACTGCACCTTCCCATCCAATCCAAAACTGATAAGCAGCTTCATCACAATCAGTTACGTTATATTGTGAATTTGACTGATGTAGGCAATCAGAAACTACTTTCTCCCATACTTTAAAAATACTTTCAATTCGGGCGATGATCTCCGGTGGCAAATACGAAACTTCTTGTCCTAAGTTACCTAAAATACAACCTCGTTTAAAATCATATTTTTGCAGTTTTTCACCCGCATCTTTTACAAAATTTTGCAGCCTTTCTAATGGTGAAAGATTAGTTTGACTTAAAAAATAATTCAATCGCTTCACAAAATAAAGCTCATAAGCATCTAGAACTTCTAAAATAAAAGCCTCTTTATTTGCAAAATAATGGTAGAAAGACCCTTTAGGAACTTGGACTGATTTCATGAGATCGTCTAAGCTCATAGCATTCATTCCACGTTCGGTCAGTAACTCGATACCTCGGCGGATTAACACTTCTTTAGTGTCTGCATAGTTACAACCATGTTTGGTTGGTCGACCACGTGGTCTTTTGGGTAAGGGAGAATAATTCATAAAATAAAAATAGACTGTGTGACTAGAAATATCAATAATAAAATTATTTGATTGAAAATTTTATCTAAACGGCATCTATTTCTTTTCTGGGAGAACTTAGCCTTTTATATAAATGTACTTAAAAATTCTATGAGTTCATGAACTCATTTTTGAAAAGCTGTAATTTTCTATGTTAATTACGTTTAAATTCCAACGCTCCCATTTTCTAACTTGCTCAGGTTATAATAATGGCCTCCAAAATATGGTTGATCTATTATGAACGCCTCCAATGACTCTCTACACGGCAAAAAACTTGCTGACATTTTGGATGAATTATTGGATTACTACGGTGGCTTTGAAGGCTTAAGTCGTAAAATTGAAATTAGATGTTTTTGTATAGATCCAAGTGTTAAATCATCATTGCGATTCTTGCGTACCACACCATGGGCACGTGAAAAAGTAGAAAACTTATATTTGTATGTCTTACGCCAAAAAGCCAAACAGAAATCGTAGCTATCAAAACCCAACCTCAGCATAATATTTTATACCAAATACTAAGCTACACTTATTAAATAGCCATCGATTTTGTAGACACCTGTTAGTTAGTGGTGGTAGTCCACCGCTCTCCTAGACAAATTTAGTCTATTCTTAAGACTTTTTAGTAGGAAACTATGTATTCATAGCTAGGTTCATGAACCAAAAGCTCAGCATCATGAATCTACAAAATTATATTCATGATGCCGAGTACGTGAACGTGAATGAACACAATATTCGTTATGCCAAATCCTTCGCTATCTCATGCGCTAGATATGATAGTTTAATTTGAGTTTCCTCTCAGAACACGTTTAACCTTTTGTTTAAAATCCTGTTTAGCCCAAGGTTCATTAATTGACATCAATAGTGTGCCTTTAAGGGCATCATTAATAATATTAGGATTTTTTTCTATCCAATTTAATGCTAAGTTTGGCCAATATATACTTACACTTCGTGTTAGAGCAAAATTTAATATCTCTAATTTATTATCATTATTTAAAAGATCAAAATCATCATTTTGATCTTGCTTCTCAAGCATTAATAACCCATTTCTAGCATCTGTTAAATTATTTTCCATACTACTCACTTTTATACTATTTAGACCAACTCTCATGCACTAATTTAATACCTTTAGTGGACATAGACTCTTTAAACTCATATTTATGATATTAAGCAAACTTTAAAGGATAAGGTGAATAAATGATCCCCCTCACCCCAACCCCATCAAAAAATACTCAAGCAACCTCTCCCGTTCATCTGGTTTGTTCGGGTCTAAAAGCTGAACCATTGCCCCGTCTATCACAAACAAAAACATGTGCGCATCTTGTTTTAAAGCATTCGAATTAGTCGTTAAAAGCAAATTATAGATTTCATTCATCAGCCAGTTTCGGTAGTCAATTACAAGCTGATACGCCTTTGGATATGTTTTCGATATTTCAAAAATAGCTTTAAACGGTAAATGGTAAAGTCCTTCAAAGTTGGCATGTAAAAAGAAAATTTTGCGAAGTTTTTCAGCCATAGATAATTCTTTATCAACGTAAATAATCGAAATTACTGCATGTTTAAGACCATCTTTTTGAAAAGTTAAACTCATTTCAATAAGACGTTCTTTTGAGTGAAAGGAATTATAAAATGTCGCTTTGGGGATTTTTGCAGCTTCAATAATTTGGTCTAATCCGACATTGTGAAAGCCATATTTATTAAAAAGAAACCTTGAAGTATGAAGCACACTTAAAGCACGAAATGAGAGAATTAAATTTGTCATGGTTTTACCGTTATAAAATAAATTCTTGTTGTATATAAAAGAGATATAAAAGCCTTTTACTTTTTTTAAGGTGAAAAAAAGGCATAGCAAAGCCGTAAAGACTGTGCCTAACACATCTCAAGTTTTATTGTTGATCTAAGTTTTTTAGTAATAACAAATGAAAGCCTGAACAGCCGAACGGCGATCAAACCCTTGTAAAAAGTTTAAGTTGTGTCGTTATAGTGTACTTTGGCCATGGTTGCCAAAAAAATATGAATGTGCAAAGTCAACTCCTTATATTTGGAGTTCTGCCAGAGCATAAGACATTTATGGTGGCAGAACGAAAGAGGGTTGACAGACTAGTCACTCAACTAGCACACCCGAAGGTGTCCCTCTCCCGTCCTACCGCAACGGGAGGGAACGAGATATACACGCAAAACTATCCCTCAGAAGGAATAGTTCTGATATGTGAGTGAAACGGTCTGTCAAAACCGACTGGCAATGTGGCCAGCATATAAATGTTAATCTTCAATATTTATGGTGTCAATGTAGGACTGACTAGAAAATATTTAAATAGTTGTTATTTTTCATTTAATTACATATTTAAGGGTATCTATTAATCATCCTCCGCATTAAAACAAAAACCCCGCCATAGCGAGGTTTTTGAGGTTTAATATTAGTTAAGCTTCAACTTGAGTATTTTGAGTAAACTTTTCTTTATCAACTTTCAACACGTAGCGGGTATTACGTCCACCACCTTCAAGTTTATGCAGTACATCTCCTTCCAGAAGTTCGGTTAGGTGACGTGTTGCTGTAGCTTTACTTACTCCAGTGACCTTTTGATACTGTGAAGCATTAATGCCTAGAGGGAAATCATTCTCTTCGCCATTGAGTAAACGATTTAAAACTTTATTCTGGGCTTCATTGAA
This sequence comes from Acinetobacter sp. ACNIH2, assembly GCF_002934965.1. Lineage (NCBI taxonomy): Bacteria > Pseudomonadati > Pseudomonadota > Gammaproteobacteria > Moraxellales > Moraxellaceae > Acinetobacter > Acinetobacter sp. ACNIH2. Next base: position 3,526,038 of record NZ_CP026412.1, on the reverse strand, counting down.
TTCGATATGAGAATAAGAGCTCCAAAATTTCGCTTTTGCAATCGTTCGATCAAGTCGTAGTAAAGACCTATCTATACTTTTCTCTAAAGTATCTAAGAACCAGACCAACCACTCATTAATCGTATAGGTATTATTCTGGCATTTCTCAAGAACTTCATAATAACTACTACGATTTTCATGGATGGCCACGGACATGGCGTATAAACGGATACTTTGGTGATCCATTTGGGCTAATGCTAAGTCTGTAATGACACGAGTGATACGACCATTACCATCTTCAAATGGATGTAATGTCACAAACCAGAAATGAGCAAGTGCAGCTCGCAATAACGGATCAAGCATTACATCTTCTCTGGAACTATTGAACCATTCTATAAATTCATTCATTAGTCCCTGTAAATGCTCTCCACCCTCTGGTGCTTCAAAGTAAACCTTGGTTGTAGTGCCATAAGGAGAACCACCAACAACCTGCATTGGTGCCTCATTATCACGGATTTCTCCTACTTTAATTTTTTGGGCAGCATAATCGAAGCGTTCTATGGTTTGAAAAAGCCAGTTATGCCATTGTAACAAGCGCTCCATGGTTAATGGCGCATGATGATTGCTCACTGCATCCATCATGATATTGGCTAAGCCTTCAGTTTTATCCTGAATAGGTGCAGGATTTTCTTCTGTTACCCCTAAACGCCGAGCTAATGAGGATTTGAGTGAACGAATATTCAACTTCTCATCTTCAATGAGTGAGGATGCGACTAGGTTTGTGAGCAGTGTATCTAATGGTAATGCCTCAGCATCTGGTGATGCTTTGCTCTCTCCGACCAATTGACCTATCTTCTTATGAATTAAACGTAGTTTTACCGTGACGAGTGCTTCATCCCATTTAAATTTAGTCCAGTTTGCTTTTTGCCATACCCATTTTTTCATAAGCATTCCCCTACTGCATGAGCCGATTGTAACATCTATTCGGCTCATTTTGTGAGCTTATTAATTGAATTATTCAGCTCATTTTATGATTTGTGACCTGATAAAAACGATACTATGAGCCGAATAAATGGCTTAAACAGCTCATATAGTGAGCCAAATATACGGGTTATTCGGCTCATTTACTTCTTTTAGCCAAAAGGCACAGTTATGTAAGTTAAAAAGGCACAGTTATGTAAGTTAAAAACGCAGTAATAGGTTGGTATTATGATTTTTTGATTGCTATCAATGAGTAATAATTTTTCTAAAAAATACTATAAAAACACTTTTGTGAATATTTTTGCTCATTTGAACAAGGCAGAGTTACTTACGGCGAACTTAACGATTTAAAATAAAAAGATGCAATAGACGTTGCATCTATTGCATCTTAGTTTTGCTAAATGGTCTAGCAACACATTAGGGATGAACAATAATTTTTACAGCAGACTCATTATTATGAATCAGCGTTTCAAAGCCTTTAGAAACAAGATCATCTAATGCAATACGTTGGGTAATAAAAGGTTCTAGATTAATCTTACCTTGCTCGACTAAACGGATGGTTTCCTGATGGTCATTGACATAAGCAATCGTGCCACGAATATCTAGCTCTTTCATCACTACACTATGCACATTAATTGTGGCAGGATGGCTCCAAATAGAGACGATAACGACTACGCCAGTTGGTTTCATTGCTGCAACGAGTGTATCCATGACTTTATTGACACTACTACATTCAAAAGCGACATCTACACCACGGCCTTCAGTAATTTTCATTACTTCATCAACCACATCAACCTGAGATGGGTCGAGTACATAATCGGCAACACCAGCCTCTATCGCTTTTTCTTTACGTTTTGCACTCAGTTCAGTAATGATGACCATAAGACCTTTGGCCTTTAAAATGGCTGATAAAAGTAGGCCTATTGGGCCTGCTCCACCAACCAGTGCGATATCACCAGCTTTTGCACCACTTCTGACATAGGCATGATGACCGACAGATAAAGGTTCTATCAACGCTGCTTGATCTAAGGGAATATCATTTGAAATAGGATGCACCCAACGTCGTTGAACCGCAATTTTTTCAGAAAGACCACCACCACGTCCGCCTAAACCAATAAAGTTCATATTTTTTGATAAATGATACTTATCATTCGGGCCAGTCGGCACATCGTCAGCAATAATGTAGGGTTCAACGACGACATGTTGCCCAATTTGGATATCATCTACACCCTCACCAACTGCATAAACCACACCTGAAAATTCATGTCCCATCGTTACAGGTGCAGATTCTCCCGAAATTGGATGTGGATGACCACAAGGTGGAATAAAAATAGGGCCTTCCATGAATTCATGTAAATCGGTACCGCAAATACCACACCATGCAACTTGAATTCCAACTGTGCCTGGAAGTACTTTCGGTTCAGGAATATCTTCAATCCGAATATCCCCTCGGTCATAAAAACGAGCTGCTTTCATTATGTATTCCTTATGTTGATATTAACGGTAAACCATTCCACCATCTGTCAAAATAGACTGACCTGTAATGTAGTTTGCATCCGCACTGGCTAAAAATGCAACTAACGCAGCCACGTCATCTGGTGTTTCAGCACGTCCTAAAGCAATACCTTCTACATATTTTTTATACGTTTGACCAATTGGTGCGCCTGTAATTTCTGAGAAACGCTGATCTATTTCGATCCACATGTCTGTACCTACAACACCCGGACAATAGCTATTTACAGTAATTTTAGCACTGGCATATTCTTTAGCCGCTGCTTGCGTCAATGCACGAACTGCAAATTTAGTTGCCGAATAAACACCGAGTAAAGCAAAACCTTCATGACCTGCGATTGAGCACGCATTAATAATTTTTCCAGCCTGTTGACGTTGTTTAAATTTATTTGCTGCGGCTTGAATCCCCCAAAGTACACCACCAACATTGATGTTCATAATTTTGTTAAATTCACTTGGCGTTACTTCTGCCAAAGCTTTAACTTGCGCAATACCTGCATTATTGATCATGATATCAAAACCATTAAGTGTCGATTCGGCATGATCAATTGCATGACTGACTTGTATTGGATCTGAAATATCCGAAATAAATGTGGTGGCTTTTACGCCAAAGGCTTCAACTTCTTTTTGAACAGTATTTAACTTTTCTTGATGAAGATCGACCAAGACAATATGAACACCTTCTTGCGCTAAACGTAAGGCAATACCGCGTCCAATGCCTTGTGCCGCACCCGTAATTAATGCAACTTTATTGTTTAAACCTCTAGGCATGTTGCGACTCCTTAAATATGGATTGCACGTTGCATCGCCGACAAGACCGACTCATGCATCGCCTCGGACAAAGTAGGATGAGGGAAAATGACCTGCGCTAAGCTTTCATCCGTCGCTTCTAGGTATTTTGCGATGGCAAAACCTTGTATGTGTTCGGTGACTTCATGTCCGACCATGTGAGCACCCAACAATTCACCCGTTTCCTGACTAAAAATGGTTTTAACAAATCCTGCGCTATCGCCCAAAGCCAATGCTTTACCATTGGCTTGTAAAGGGAACTTACCCACATTGATATTCAAGCCCGCAGCTTTCGCTTTCTGTTCTGTCAAACCAATACTGGCAACTTGAGGATGAGTAAAAATACAGCCCGGAATTTGTGTACGATCTAAAGCATGTACATGACTTAGACCTGCAATTTTCTCCACACAAAGAATGGCTTCATGACTGGCTTTGTGTGCCAAACACGGCGCGCCTGCAACATCGCCAATTGCATAAACGCCCACAACATTGGTTTTGCACCATGAGTCGACTTTAATAAAACCATTCTCAAATTCGATACCCAAAGCTTCTAGTCCCAGATTTTCAGTATTTGGTTTCACTCCAATAGCCGAAAGTACCTTTTCAACGCTAATGATTTGCACACCTGTGGCAGTTTCAATATGACAATGTATTTGAGCTTGATCAGTTTCTATTTTTTTTACGGTCGCTTCGGTTAAAATCCGCATACCCTGCTGTTCAAATTGCTTTTGTACATACTTCGCAACTTCAATGTCTTCGCTAGGGAGAATCTGCTTGGCTATATCAACCAAGGTGACTTGGCAGCCTAAGTCTTGGTATAGGCTTGCAAACTCACTGCCTATAGCACCCGAACCAATAACCAGTAAAGATTTTGGTAATTGTTCTGGAACTAAAGCCTCTTTGTAACTCCAGACCTGATCACCATCTACAGGAATATGAGGCAAATTGGCCGCACGTGCACCTGTTGCGACAATAATATGCGGCGCAGAAATCTGCTGTTTTTGACCATTCGCATCTGTAAGCTCTAATTGCTCTTTGGCAATAAATTGTGCTGCTGCGTTAAAAACAGTGATTTGATTTTTTTTCAATAGTTGACCGATACCTTGTACCAGTTGTTCAGAAACCTGTCTGCTATGATGGACCAGTTTTTGAATGTCAAAATCAATCGCGTTAAGCGTAAAGCCAAACTGCCCTGCATGTTTGAACTGCTGCGCAAGCGCAGCCCCGCTCAATAATGCCTTGGTTGGAATGCATCCCCAATTAAGACACACTCCGCCTAAGTGTTGTTTTTCAACGATTGCAGTTTTTAATCCCAGTTGCGCTGCGCGAATCGCAGCGACATATCCTCCAGGACCAGCACCAATAACCACAAGATCAAATTGTGTATCTGACATGGCTATTCCTCCTACACCAAAATTAATGCAGGATTTTCGACAAACTGCTTAAATGCCGATAAGAATTGAGCACCCAACGCACCATCAATGACACGATGATCACAAGACAATGTTGCTGTCACCATTTCACGAACAACAATCTCATCATTTTCGACGACAGCACGTTTCTCTGCTGCACCTAAGGCCAGAATTGCACCTTGAGGTGGGTTAATAATGGCATCAAACTGTTGAATACCAAGCATTCCCAAATTGGAAATACTGAAACTGCCGCCTTGAAACTCATCAGGCGCTAATTTTCCAGTTTTGGCACGTGTCGCCAGATCACGCATATCATTGGAAATTTGCGCTAAAGATTTACGGTTCGCTGCTTTAATAATTGGCGTGATCAGTCCGTTTTCGATGGCCACAGCAACCGAAATATCAGCCTGTTCAAACTGTAAAATCTGCTGATTTTCTTCATCAAACTGAACGTTAACCTGTGGAACTTTGATCAGTGCAGCCGCTGCCGCTTTAATCAGCATATCGTTAATGGACAGCTTGACTTGCGGTACGGTACTGTTAATTTGCTGACGCAAAGCCTGAACCGACTCAACATTTAAGTCTATCGTTAAGCGAAAATGTGGTGCATTGCGTTTTGCCGCTTGTAGCCGTGAAGCGATTGCTTTACGCATACCATTCATAGCCACAGTAGTGAATTTTACTGACTCTGTTGGTTGCGCATGATCATGTTGAGCTTGTACAGGGTTTTCACGTTGATATACAGCTTCAACATCTTCCTTACAGACTCGTCCACGTGAACCCGATGCACGACAATCATGCAAATTAATGCCCCATTGTTTTGCCAAACGGCGAGCAACAGGTGTTGCTAGAACATCACTATCATCTGCTTTAGATTTCGCGGCTTTCGTACTGGCTTGATGACGCACATCTGGCCAAGAACCACCAGCAGCTTGAACTGCGGCCTGAATATCTTGAACACTAATACGACCTTCACGTCCAGAACCCGTAATCTGAGACAAGTTTACATTATGCTTTTCAGCCAATTTCAAGGCATGTGGCGTTGCAAAAATATCATTGCTTTGTTGATAGCCTTGTAACGCAGCAGGAATAGAATATCCGCCCTGAGTCACCGCTTTTGATACATGACCAACACTGTTCTGTTTAGGAGCAGCTTGTACTTTGGTTTCAACTTGAGCTACAGCTACTTTTTCAGGAACCGCTGCTACCGCTTTATTTTCAGTTACAGCAGGTGTTCCACCTAAGGACTGTGCAAATGCTTCAACTTCTGCATCGGAAACTTGAGCGTCTGCACAAATTGCAATGACTCCTCCTACGACCAGCGTGTCACCATCTTTAGCAATAATTTTTCGTAGCAAGCCATCGAAAGGCGCTTCCAGAACATTGACGATTTTTGTGGTTTCAATTTCACAAATTTCCTGTCCTTTACTAAATTGCGTACCTTCCTGAATCAGCCATTGGGCAATCGTGCCCTCTTCCATGGACAAACCCCATTTTGGGATTTCTAAGGTTTTAATTTCGCTCATCCTAAGCCTCCAACGTCTTACGTACAGCCTGTTCGATGCGTTCTACACTTGGTAGCCATTCTTTTTCTAATACTGGCGAAAATGGTACGGGTGAGTGTGGTGGAGTGACTAACTCGATTGGTGCTTTAAGATAATGAAAGCCTTTCTGGGCAATGAGTGCAGCTACATCATGTCCGAAACCGCAACGCGCTGCAGATTCATCTACAATCACTACGCGACCTGTTGAAGCCACTGACTCTAAAATGCCATCTTCGTCTAGTGGAGAAATGGTTCGAGGGTCAACCACTTCAACCGAAATGCCTTCTTTTGCGAGCTTGTCAGCAACTTCATTGGCACGATGTACCATCAGGCTTAAGGCAATAATTGTGATATCTGTGCCTTCACGGGTGTAATTTGCGACACCAAAAGGAATAGTGTAGGCCTCATCTGGCACTTCGCCCTTAATGTCATATAACAACTTGTGTTCACAAAATACGACAGGATCGTCATCGCGGATTGCCTGAATTAACAGACCTTTAACATCATAGGCACTCGAAGGCACCACCACTTTTAAGCCTGGCACTGAGGCAAACACGTTATATGGCGACTGGGAGTGTTGTGCTGCTGCGGAAAAACCTGCACCAATCATGCCACGTACAACGAGTGGCGCTTTGGCTTTGCCACCAAACATATAGCGGAATTTAGCCGCTTGGTTATACAACATGTCATAACACACGCCGTAAAAATCCATAAACATTAAATCTGCTACTGGTCTTAAACCCGTTGCAGCAGCACCTGCCGCCATACCAATAATCGCAGATTCTGTAATTGGAGTATCAATGACTCGTTCAGAACCAAATTCAGTCCATAAGCCTTTGGTTACACCAAGTACACCGCCAAAACCTTCCAGTTTATTGTCATCGGTATTTTTACCACCATGTCCACCACGAACATCTTCACCGACCACAATGACACTTGGGTCTCGGCGCATTTCTAATTCAATTGCTTCTTTAATTGCGTTTCGATAACTTTTATTTGGCATTTTTCTACTATTCCTTTAGTAAGAGACGTAAACATCAGTAAGTAACTGAGAGACTTCTGGGTACTTAGCTGCGCGTGCTTTTGCAACGGCATCGTCTACATTGGCTTTAGACTGGGCATCAATCGCATCCAGTTTGGCTTCGTCAATTTTGCCTTTGACTTTTTCACGGAATATTTTCAATGGGTCTTTATGTTCTTTGACATAATCCAGTTCCTCTTTAGAACGGATAAGCCCCGGATCACCTTCAAAATGTCCATAAAAACGGTTGGTTACTGTTTCAATCACACTTGGACCTTCGCCACGGCGGGCACGTTCAATGGCTTTTTGTGCAACTTCATACACAGCAAAAAAGTCTGTTCCATCTACTTTTTCAGCAGGTAAGCCAAAACCTGCTGCTCGACCTGCAATGTCTTTACTGCCTACTGCATAATCATGTGCAGTACCTTCACCAAAACCGTTATTTTCAAAAACAAAAATGACAGGAAGCTTTAACACCACAGCCATATTAATGGCTTCAAAAGTTAAGCCCTGATTTGACCCGCCATCACCGGTAAATGACAGACCAATACCACCATTCTTGAGTGTTTTGGCACTTAAAGCAGCACCAATCGCTAAAGGTGGACCACCACCCACAATACCGTTTGCACCAAGCATGCCTTTATCTAAGTCTGCAATGTGCATTGAGCCACCTTTACCACGACACAAACCATCATCTTTGCCAAAAATTTCTAGCATCATGGCGTGAATGTCACAGCCCTTAGCAATACAGTGTCCGTGACCACGATGTGTTGATGTAATGAAGTCCTTATCTGTTAAATTTTCACAAATCCCTACTGCAACAGCTTCCTCACCGCTATAGAGATGGATGAAACCAGGGATATCACCTGTATTGTTTTCATCGTGAAGTCGATCCTCAAATTCACGAATGTCGCGCATTCTTTTGTATGCTGCTAGCAATTGCTCTTCCGTTAATTGCATATATTTGTTCCTTATTCACTACGCTTAAAAGAAAACCCAAAATTGAATAATTGGATTTTTAAATCGTATATTTATATAAGAATATTTTTATTTAATTTCATATTAGACTAAAAAAATATAATGCATAAAAAGATGAGATAAATATTAAAAACAGAAGGTTATGAAATTAAAAATTTTTGTAAAATTTTACAATAGTTCAATAACATAAAAAAACAAACCTTTAACCAACCTTTGTTTTATATGATAAGTTTTTTGCCCTGTTTTAATATTGTTAATGCATTTAAAGTAGCTCATTTAATATCAGGGTCTATATTAATTATTTTAAACGACGGAGTGTTTGAAATGGATTTAAATAACACAGTATTAACAGGAAAGAAGTTACGTGGCGCTGAAAAAATGGCGCGTATTCCAATTAAAGTTGTTCCAACGGAAACGACACCGAAAAAGCCAGAATGGATTCGGACTAAAATTAGTCAACCTGAGGAAGTCCAAATCATTAAGGATTTATTAAGGCAACAAAAACTACATACGGTTTGCGAAGAAGCAGCTTGTCCTAACTTGCCGCAATGTTTCGGCAGTGGAACAGCAACATTTATGATTATGGGAGATATCTGTACTCGACGCTGTCCATTCTGCGATGTCGCTCATGGTCGTCCTAATATCCTAGATATTAATGAGCCAAAGCATCTGGCTGAAACAGTCAAGAATTTAAACTTAAAGTATGTCGTGATTACTTCGGTTGATCGAGACGACTTAAAAGATGGTGGCGCACAGCATTTTGCCGATTGCATTCGAGAAATTCGTGAGATTAGCCCAAATACTTTGATTGAAATTTTGGTTCCTGATTTTCGTGGTCGTGCAGATATTGCCCTGAAGATTCTGAGCCAAAACCCACCCGATGTTTTTAATCATAATATTGAAACCGTTCCACGTCTGTATAAAGCCATGCGACCAGGCTCTAACTACCAGCATTCATTGGATTTGCTCAAAAAATTTAAACACTACTGTCCTGACATCCCAACCAAATGTGGTTTGATGGTCGGTTTAGGTGAAGTTGAGGCTGAGGTTATTGTGTTATTGAATGATTTGAAAGATTACCACGTTGACTATGTCACTATCGGTCAATACTTACAGCCATCTAAGTCTCATGCGCCAATTCATCGTTTTGTTACGTTGCAAGAGTTTAAGCACTATCAAACACATGGAGAGCGCTTAGCGTTTAAAAATATTTGGAGTGCGCCATTGGTACGATCAAGTTATTTTGCCGATCGTCAGTATCATGGTGAGGCTGTGCCTAACCCTTACATGAGCGAATGAATTTTTATCCTATTTACGTTTATTAACATTTCAGATGGAAATAGTCATTTTCAGCTCATACGAACACTTTTAAAGTAACTCAAGGACTGGTAAAGCCAAAAGATATGATTTAACCAAGCAAAGATAAAAGCATTTAAAATCGAAGCAAGAAGAAATGACGTAAATGACTATAAATTTGGAAGCTCATTTCTAAAGTTTAAAAATATTACAGTCTCATCATAAAGGAATATGATATGAACCTGTTCAATACACCATCTGTAAAAAAGCTGCAAACAACCCATTTAATTAATCAAACTACTGTGCATGCTGCCCCTGTTTTAGCATTGCCTCAAGACGATCAAACGTCTTTATTTCGCCGCTCTATTCAACATAATTATGCAGATTTACTCAAAATAGCGGATGATTCAGATATGGCGATTGGTCTTACAGATCATCACGGGACTCTCTTATGGACATGGAGTAGTTCAGCCATGCTTTCTTCTGCTGAACAAGTTCATTTTATTGAGGGCGGACATTGGTCTACACAGGCAGTTGGAACCAATGCGATTGGTATGACGTTAAACAGCCAAATATCAAGTTGCGTCTATTCTCATGAAAACCAAATGGACAGTGTTCGTGATTGGGTTTGTTATGCCGCACCAATTTGGGATCCGACATCAGGACAATTTCACGGCATTATTAACCTTTCCACAAAATATAAAAAACATACGCCTTTAGGGTTGCTCGCAGTTGAACGCTGTGCAGATTTAATACAGCGTGCCATAAAATTTGAGCAGCAAAATTTTTTATACATTAAAGCGCTAGGTTCACCTTGGGTTCAATTTAATGGACAAACTTTAAACTTGACTCACCGTCAAATTGAAATACTTTGCATTTTAGCTTTGCATCCCTATGGTATTGGTTTAGAAGAGTTACACTATGCCCTTTATGGTGAACGCAGTGTCAGCCTAAAAACCCTAAAGGCTGAGCTTTCACAATTACGTACTCTACTACCACACTGTATTGAAGCTCGTATTTATAGACTGACCTGTGAGGTTCAATGTGATTTTTTACGTGCTGAACAATCTTTAAATGCGAATCTTATTGCCAGTACATTTTCGTTATATAAAGGGAGTTTTTTATCTAAATCAGAAAGCCCTTTATTGAGTACTTGGAGACATTGTTTTGACGCTCGTTTAAGCCAAATGATTTATCAAATAAAAGATATCGATCAATTATTGCGAATTATTGGTCAAACTCACGATCGTATTGATGCAATACAACGCTTATTAGAATTCTTACCGCAAGATAGCGCCCACCGTAGCTATTTTTTAAATCTGATTTAAATCTGATCTATGGCTTTAATGCCAAAGCGTCATTGTATAAGTTTTTATTGTGTAGCGGATAGAAAAGGAAGCATGGTGTCCATACTTCCTTTTATGTACAACTAAAGGCAGCCAATCAGGCTTTTGGTCATGTACTTGTTCTAAAGCCCAGTTTATTCTTGCGAGAAGCTAGACTACATACTGATGATGACTTTTTAGGTTGAGAATCATTTTTTTATTTTCTGAATACACCTTTTATTTATATAAACTTTTACCCTTTGAAGAAAAGAAAGAGTTCGCTGAATTTAAATGATATTACACAGAAACACTAAATTTTAGATGATTGTATTTTAAGCTTAATGAAATCTTATCCAACAACGTAATAATATGTTCTTCAATAGTGTACATTCCAAAACTAAAGCGGACAGTATTTGCTGCGAGTTCTTCAGTAAGCCCTAAAGCATTTAACACATGTGATGGCGTTGCGTGGTGCGAATTACAGGCAGACCCGCTTGAAACAGCGGCAACTTGTTTAATAGCGGATAGAATAGAGTCTGCTCGCTCCCCTAAGAAACTGATATTCAAGTAATTGGCAACATGTTCGGTAGGATGGCCATTCAGTTTGATAGGCGTTAACTCTTCTAAGCGAGTTAAAAATTTATTTCTCAATTTTTGAATACGTAGTTGTTCTTTATCTAAGTTTATTTTTGCCAGTCTGCAAGCTTCACCCATTCCAACGATTTGATGTGTGGCTAAAGTTCCCGAACGTAAACCTTGTTCATGTCCACCGCCATGAATTTGCGTCTTGATTTGTTTTTGTACTTCATGACGCACATATAAGGCACCTATACCTTTAGGTCCATATATTTTATGTGCAGATAGACTGAGTAAATCAATATGCATCGCCTGAACATCAATCTCTGTCTTTCCTGCGGCTTGGGCGGCATCGACATGAAATAAAACCTGATGCTGATGTGCAATATGACCAATCGCTTGAATATCGGTTAATGTCCCAATTTCGTTATTCACCATCATGAGCGAAATTAAAACCGTATTGGGCTGAATGGCTTGTTCTACCTGTTCTGGGCGAATCACGCCTGTACCCAACTCAGGTTGTAAATAAGTGACCTGAAAACCGAGACTTTCTAATTCGGCACAGGTATCTAGCACTGCTTTATGTTCTATTTTACTGGTAATAATGTGTTTATTTTGATTTTTATAACGATCTAAAGTGCCTTTGATCGCAAGGTTATTTGACTCTGTCGCACCAGAAGTCCAAATAATTTCTTGAGCATTGGCATGGATTAAATCAGCCACATGCTGTCTAGATGTACTGATATGCTTGGCAGCATCCCAACCATAATGATGGGACTGAGAAGCAGGATTTCCGAAATCGCCGTCTACAGACAAACATCGAATAATCGCTTGCGTAATTTCAGGAAGAATAGGTGTTGTTGCTGCATAATCCAAATAAATTAATCTGCTCATTTCAATCACTATTAAAAATAAATTTAAAATGATTATAAAGGATGAAATTTATTCTATTTATATGGATTTAATCATACCTTATCAACAAAATTAAACTTATAAAAAATCGTTAGTTTTATCATTCACCAACGATTTTAATATATAAAACTAAAATATATATCATTAAAAAATAAGACGAAAATTTATAAAACCCGAGATAAAAAGTTTTGGGTACGTTCTTCTTTGGGTTGTTCTAAAACCTGTTGAACCGTTCCTTGTTCAACAATTCTACCTTGATCCATAAATACCACATGGTCGGCAACTTCCCGTGCAAAGGCAATTTCATGCGTCACAATCACCATGGTTTTACCTAATTTAGCCAAGTTTTTGATTACATTCAAGACTTCACCTACCAACTCAGGGTCTAAGGCGGACGTTGGCTCATCAAATAAAATTACTTTAGGGTCTAAGGCTAAAGCTCTGGCAATCGCAACGCGTTGCTGCTGACCACCAGAAAGTTGTTTAGGCCATGCTTCAACTTTATCTCTTAGCCCCACTAAACCCAATAATTGATTGGCTTTTAAAATGGCTTGATCTTTACTGAGTTTTTTATGGGCTAAGGGAGCTTCAATAATATTTTGCAAAACATTTAAATGTGGAAACAGATTAAAATTCTGAAAAACATAACCTACAGATTTACGTTGCTTTAAAATATCTCGTTCTTTTAACTCATAGAGTTTATCGCCTTTTTTACGATAGCCAATAAACTCATCATCAATTTGAATAAACCCTTCATCTACACGCTCTAAATGATTTATCGTTCGTAATAAAGTGGATTTACCCGACCCAGATGGACCAATAATGACCGTGACAGAGCCCGCTGGAATATCCAGACTAATATCGTGTAATGCCGCATGTCCTGCATAATTTTTAAATACATGGCTCACTTGAATATGACCATTTGCAGGAGATGTTGATTGATTAATGATCATAGCTTGCTCCTATACGTGGCTGAGTTGTGTGTGGCTGTGCCTTCTTGAAAAAAGCAAAACTATTAATGGCTGATTTCCGCTCGCCTTTTGCCAATATTTTTTCGATATACCATTGCACGATGGAAAATACGCTGGTCACAATCACATACCAAACGGCAGCGACCATCAACAATGGAATCACTTCTTGGTTGCGGTTATAAATCATTTGTACTGTGTAAAAGAGTTCAGGCATTGCCAAAACATATACAATCGATGTGCCTTTAGATAAACCCACACATTCGTTGATAATCGCTGGAATGATACTGCGAATGGATTGCGGTAAAATAATCCGCGTCGTACGGCGCCACCATGACAGACCTAATGCTGCCGCCGCTTCGAATTGACCATGATCGACTGACAAAATCCCACCACGGATGACTTCCGCGGTATAGGCACTTTGTACAATCACCAAACCCACCAAAGCCGTTGAGAACTGATCCAGTGCATTAATGGTTTTAAACTGGGCAAAGACTGTGTCGGTAAAAGGCACACCAACATTGATATATTCATATAGATAAGAAAAGTTATAGAGAATAATCAACACTAACAGCAGTGGTAATGATCTGAACATCCAGATATACACCCATGCCAGTGAGCGAATTAGCCAAGATGATGACAGTCTCATCATCGCCACAATGGTGCCCAAAATTAAACTAAACACGATTGACCAAAAGGTCAGTTTCAGCGTCATCATCAAACCCTGAAGAATCGCAGGGTTAAAGAACCACTGTCTAAAAACAGGCCAGCCCCAGTTTTGATTGGAAAATATCGATTCCGTGACCACAGCAATAATTAATATCGAAAATGCGACACCAATGTAGCGCAGTGGATGACGTGCTGGAACGATTTTATAGTGTTCTAAACTCATGCGACCTCCTTTTGCAGTAAAGTCTTTCTAAAAGGAAGTCCACCGTATAAAGGCGCACCAATGTATCGATCAAAATTAAAATCTGGAGTGAGTTCGAACTGCGGTTCATAGCCTAGACTCAAATACAATTTCACTGCTGGAATTTGTTTAAACCCTGTAGTGAGAAAGATTTTGCGATACCCTGCAGCAAGTGCACTTCGTTCAAGTTCTTTGACTATTTTTGCAGCCAATCCCTGTTTACGTAAGTCTCGATGTGACCAAATCCGTTTCAGCTCTGCAGTTTCTGCGTCATAGCGTTTATACGCCCCCATTGCAATGACTTCATCATCACGTTTAAGCACCACGAATAATCCATGCGGCGGTAAAAAGTCTTCCGCACCTTCATAGCGTTCCCGATGTGTGGTTTTTTTTCGCTCATCAATCACTTGTGCATCTTGACGCGCAAAAAAATCACCATAGATTTCTTCATATTCAGCAAATAACTGATCAAGCAAAGGTTGTGCTTCGGGTACATCAACTGGCATTTGGATAAATTTTTCTTGCATAATGACCTCTTATTTATCCTGAATCAGTGGGTTAATCACTGATTGTGGAATTCCTTCATTTTGTAAATTCCAACGTGTCAAAGCTTGTGTATATTTGCCATTCGCAATAACACCGTTTATAGATGTTTGAATGGCATTCACTAGCCCAGTCCCTTTTTTGACGGCAACTGCAACAGACCACGTCCCATTTAAGGTGCCCACTGCTTTAATATTGGCACCATTGGCTTGTTGCCATACGCCCATCACATTGGGTATGAGGTAAGCATCGACACCACCAGACTGCAACGCCAAAGCTGCTGCTGCACCGTCTTCCAAATAAATCGGCTGCGCTGGATCCAGCCCTTTTTGTCGATTATTTTCAATCCATTTCAACAATAGCCGTTCTTGATTGGTGCCTGAACCGACCACAATTTTGAGTCCCGCGATATCATCTGGCGTTTTAATCGTTTGAATTTTGCTGTCTTTAGGCACATAAAAAGCCAACATGTCTTGACGATAAGTCGCAAAGTCGTATTTCTGTTTACGCTGTTCTGTGACGGCAATATTACTAAGCACGGCATCGAATTTCCCCGATGCTAAACCGAGTGGCCAGTTTTCCCACGAGGTTGGAATCACTTGAAGTTTTAGACCCAAGCTGTCAGCAATTAACTGTGCAATATCAATTTCACTACCAATACGTGTCTGGTTATCTTCTGCCAAAACATGTAGAGGTGGAAAACTGTTGGTTCCCACCGCAACCGTGAAATAACCCTCATTTACAAACTTAAAACCTTGAGGCAATTGAGCAATTGCCTCCGCATTTTGAGTACTGTGAATAGCCACCATGTTATTTTTTAAGGTCTGTTGCTCTTGTTCAGTAAACTCAGTTTTCAAACGATTTTCTTGCGTATGAGTTGCTTTCTCATTGTTGTAGCAACCCGTCAGGCCTAAAGCTGCCAGTGTCAGACTAAAAAATGCGACAGTCTGAGCTTTGTACATGTTAGTCTCCCAAGCCTGGAGGGTTAATTGCAGAATGTTGAATCGCTTCTGCCTGAGTCCCCCAACGTGCTAAGACTTTTTGATACTCGCCTGTTTGAATCACTCCATTTAAAGCGGTTTGTACTGCATCAACTAAGCCACTGCCTTTTTTCAGAGTGACTCCCAATTCGGCAGGTCGTGTTCCACCTCCGAGTGCTGTCCCAGCCCGACGGATTTTTGCACCATTTGCCGCTTGCCATGCGTAAGCAACATTAGGACCAAATAAAGCATCAACCCGCCCAGACTGGAGGGCCAAACTTGCAGATGCGCCATCATCGTAATAAAGTGCCTGCCCAGGCGGCAGTCCTTTCTTTTTATTGTCTTCAATCCAGTCCAACAGTACTTTTTCCTGATTGGTACCAGAACCGACAATCACTTTTAAACCTGAAATATCATCGGGACCTTTGATGGCTTTGATTTTACTTTTCTCTGCGACATAAAAAGCCAATACGTCTTGACGATAAGTCGCAAAGTCAAATTTCTCCTTGCGTTCTTTGGTGACGGTAACATTGGCAATGGCTGCATCATATTTGCCACTAAGGACACCGAGCGGCCAGTCTTCCCATGAGGTGCGAACCAGTTTCAGTTTTAAGCCCAAACTGTCTGCAATCAAACGGGCAATATCAATTTCAGTTCCAATATAGGTTTGATTATCAGGCCCCAATACACTTAAAGGTGGCGCTCCTGAAATCGCAGCAACGGTAAAATAACCCGCATTTACAAACTTAAAATCTTTTGGAATTTTTTGACTGGCTTCCGCATTGTGAGCAACATGAATCGGCGTCATATTCTCTTTCAACTTTGCAAGCTCACGGCTATAGAAATCGGTTTTATCGGTCGATTTTGTAGACTCGGCTGTTGAGCTAGCCGTTTGAGTAGATGCCTGTTCTTTACTGCATCCAACCAGAGAAATTCCTAGAAGCAGTGCCAAAGCAATCGTCAAAGGTGTTTTATTCAACCGCATGAAGGTGTTCCTTTTCTGATTGTTCAAATTGATTTTCTGGTCGCTTCAAACCAAAACTAGCGCGTAAAGTAGTGCCTGGATATTCGGTACGATATAGCCCGCGTTGTTGCAGCAATGGCACAACTTTTTCAACAAAAGTATCTAAAGTTTTTGGTGTTGCACCCGCAATAATGAAGCCATCTGCCGCCTCTTCTTTTACCCACAGTTCTAACTGATCTGCGACTTCTTCTACCGTTCCAGCAAAAGGTGGACGTGGAGTTGCTGCTTGTAGTGCAACCTGACGTAAAGTTAAATTTTCTGCTTTGGCCTTACGTTTAATTTCATCAGTACCACTTTTAAAGCTGTTTTCACCCAGTGTGCCCAGTTCTGGAAAAGGTGCATCGAGTTCATATTGAGAAAAATCATGATGTTCAAAGAAACGTCCTAAATAATTCAGTGCGTCATCGATCGTGACTAATGCGGCTGTTTCAAGATATTGACGCTCTACGTCTTCAGCAGAATCTCCGATCAAAACCCCAATCCCTTGGAAAATGAGCAAATCATCTGCATCACGACCATTCTTAATCACTTGCTGTTTCACATCTAAGTAAAATGCTTGTGCTTCTTCGAGCGTGGCTTGATGGGTAAAAATGGCATCGGCATGTTTCGCGGCTAATGCACGACCTGCACCTGATGCTCCTGCTTGGAATAGAATCGGACGGTCTTGTGGCGAACGCTCTACATTGAGTGGGCCTGCCACTTCAAAATGTTTACCTTTATGGTTCAAGGTATGTAATTTACTGCGTTCAAAAAATTGTCCTGTTTCTTTATTGCGAACAAAAGCGCCTTCACCCCACGAGTCCCAAAGCCCTTTTGCGACTTGCAAATATTCATCTGCAATTTCATAGCGTTGGCTGTGCTCAGGATGCTGTTTACGGGTATGATTTTTTGCAGTGCCTTCAAGTGGTGTGGTCACCACATTCCATCCTGCACGTCCACCACTTAAATGATCCAGACTGGCAAACTGACGCGCAATCGTAAACGGCTCACTATATGAGGTCGACACTGTACCAACTAAACCAATATTTTTAGTTACACTGGCTAGGGCTGAAAGTAACGTAATCGGCTCAAAACGGTTGAGAAAATGAGGAATCGATTTTTCATTGATATATAAACCATCAGCCACAAAGACAAAATCAAATTTTGCCCGTTCAGCTTGAAGCGCTACGTTTTTGGCAAACTCAAAATTAATACTGGCATCGACCACCGCTTCAGGATGGCGCCATGCAGACATATTTCCGTTTGCACCGTGTAAAATAGTTCCAAGGCGAATTTGTTTGTGATTACTCATGTTAGACCTCTGCATTTTTATGAATAGACTCAAGTGCTTGTGTTGCTAAGGCAGCAAAGTATTGAGCAGCTGGATAAATTAAAGATTCATTGGGTTGATATTGGGGATGGTGCAAACCGAAGGAACTGGCACTGCCGATACTGACAAAGGCGCCGGGGATGTGTTCTAAATAGGCGCCAAAATCTTCACCGATCAAATAAAGCGGTGCTTCTTGCACCTCATAACCTTGTGCACGAGCAACGGTTTGGCTCAGTTCAGCCCATGTTGCAGTGTTGATTAATGCCGCGGGGCCATTGTCCCAATCCACAGCAATGTCGACTGAGTGGGCAAGTGCAATACCTTGTGCAATTTGTTTAAGTTTTTCTTCAACAGCTAGACGCACCTCAGGAGAATGGGTTCTTACCGTGCCCTCTAAGTGAGCTTCTTCTGGCAGGACGTTCCAACTTGTGCCCGCATGTACTTGGGTAATACTGACTACACAAGTGTCTAAATTATTTATGCTACGACTGGCAATAGTTTGCACAGCACTAATCAACTGCGCTGCCACAACAATTGGATCTTTGGTTTCATGCGGACGCCCTGCGTGACCGCCCTTGCCTTTAATCACAATTTTGAATCGGTCGACGTTGGCATAAAATGCACCAGAGCGCGTTGCAAAAGTACCTAGAGCTAACTCAGGAACATTGTGAAAACCGAAAATGGCGGATACATCTTCTAAGGCTCCACTCTTCAGTACTTCATAAGCACCACTATAAGTTTCTTCAGCGGGCTGAAAAATAACGCGTACCGTACCTTTTAATTCAGACGCTTGAGCTTTGAGTAAAATTGCAGCGCCTAAAATGGTTGAGCTATGCAAATCATGCCCACAAGCATGCATTACTCCGTCTTGAGTCGAGCGAAAGTCTTGCTCAATTTCTTCATGAATGGGTAACGCATCGATGTCTGCTCGAATAGCCACAATTGGATAACCAGTGCCAATATCTGCAATCAGTCCTGTTTTTAAACCCCAAGTTGCAGTTTCAATGCCGTATTCAGACAGCCATTGTTTTAATTTGTCAGTGGTTTGAAACTCTTGACCTGATAATTCTGGATGACGATGTAATTCATGTCTCCAATTGAGCAACTGCTGTTCAAGTAACTGTCTATTTGACATTAATTTCTCCCACTTAAGCTGCAAGCACAGCGTGCTGTGCCAGTAGTGTTAGAGATTTCAAACGTGTTGCATGATCTAACAGTGGTGATTCAACAATAAATTCCTGAATTCCATGTTGTTGATGCAAAGCGTATAACTGCTGATGAACATCCTCGACTGTACCTTTGATAATTTTTAACTGCTCTTTTTTAAGGCTTTTAATCGCAGATTGAGCTTGTCTCGAAAACTCCTCTCCACTTTGTTCATTTGGAATTTTTACTCGTTGACCATTCTCAAGTTCCAACGTCCACACCGAAAGCCCTGCTGCCAGTTCTTCGGCTTGATCACGGCTATCAGCCACAATAATTTGTGCCGCAACAATCGCTCTTTTTCCTGATGAATAGTGTGAGTAAGTCTGTAAAGCATCTTGAAGTAGCTTGGCATCGCCATTTAAATGTGCAGCAAATACAAAGTTCCAGCCCAAATCTGCTGCGAGTCGAGCACTTTCAAGGCTTGCACCTAGCAAGAACTTCTCTGCGACCTGATCTGGTGTTGGAGTTGCAGCAACTTGATCTGGCTGATTACGATCAAATTTAGAATGTAAATAATGATCTAATGCTTCTAGTTGTACTTTAAAACTTCCTTTTAATGACTGATCAAGCCCGAGCTGTAGAGCCTGAGTTGAGACAGGAAAACCACCAGGTGCTTTACCAACGCCTAAATCCACTCGATTGTTTGCTAGACCTGCCAGTACATTAAAATTTTCTGCAACTTTATAAGGGCTGTAGTGCTGCAACATTACCCCACCAGAGCCAATTCGAATGGTTTTAGTCTGAGCCAACAGCCATGCAATTAAGATTTCGGGAGATGGACTTGATAGCAATGCTGTGGAATGGTGCTCAGCCACCCAGTAACGATAAAATCCTAGAGCTTCTGCTGTTTGAGCAATTTGCAATGCATTTTTAAATGACTGTTCTGCGCTAATCCATTCGGCTCTTGGACATTTATCCAGTATGCTTAATTTATAATTCAGCCCCATTTTCTATTTTCCAAAAGATATAAAGTTGGAACCTATTAAACGGATTTAGCTTTTAAAAATTAAATATTAAATAAACTTAAAGTTATATAAAAAAGTGAAAATATGGTTTTTATAAAGAGATTGAAGTGTTATTAAAAATAAAGAAAACCTTATTAAAATTTCAATGTAAATATATTTAATCAAAACTGATATTCAAATGATTATTTAATATTTAACAATAAAAAAACAATCGATATATTGACTACCAGAGTCGAAATACTCATCGGATTATTGTTTTAGGTAAAACTTTATAAATTACATCATCATTGGAAAATATAATGTGGCAAACCAATCTAATACTGGCTCAGCGTGAAAAGCTGGGTTTTAAAATATCCCCTCTTCATCAATCCATTTTCTTTGCTTTAACTTGTGGAATTACAGGTTCTATTTATGCGCAAGATGTGAATAAAAATGCACCTACATCTTCTGAAAAAGAAGATGTTCAGCAACTAGAAAGTGTCGTTGTGGTGGGAAATCGTGGAGGTATACGCACCGTTACTGAAAGCCCAGCACCTGTGGATGTAATTAGTGGTGAACAGTTGCTCAAACAAGGTAATACCCTTGCGCTAAGAGACATTTTGGCAAAAGTGATTCCATCTTTCAGTGTTGCTACCGTACCTAGTCAACCTGATGGTTATGGGGCTGTTGCCCGTTCTGCAGGTTTACGTGGTTTGGGTGGTGGTCATACCCTCGTGTTGGTGAATGGAAAACGTCGTCATGTCGGTGCTTTAGCCATTAACAAATACGGTTTTGGTGAAGGCTACCAAGCAGCAGATTTAGACCTCATCCCGATTGGTGCTATTGCACGTGTTGAGGTTTTACGTGATGGTGCTGCGGCGCAGTATGGTTCAGATGCGATTGCTGGAGTGATCAACATTGTACTCAAATCTGCTGATAATGGCGGCAATATTAGTACCACCTATGGTGGACGAGAACACTATGATGGAACTGGTCGAAATGGAGAAACTTTTCAACTGAATGCCAATGCTGGTGCACCTTTGGGTCAAGACGGTTTTATCAATTTTGGTTTTGACCTGAAAAATCAGGATGCTACTACCCGTGCTGGCCCAGTTTCAGGCAGAATTTATTCTAAAGTAAATGGTCAGGATGACCCACGCGAAGCCACAATAGATCGTAATTTAAATAAATTGGGGCTGCCTTCGGTTGAACAGTTTAATGTTTCTGCAAATGCTGAACTTCCTTTAAGTAAAGCTGCAACTTTGTATAGCTACACCACCGCAGGTTGGCGTGATGCTTCTACAGGAGCTTCCTATCGTCGTCCGAACTCTAGATCGGGTATTGTTGAAATCTTCCCGAATGGTACGACACCCGATGTCATTTTAAATGAAACAGATGTTCAAACTGTTTGGGGGCTAAAGGGCGATAATGTACTTGGATGGGCATGGGATGCGAGTAGTTCTTATGGTAAAAATACACAAGATCACTCTACACGAAACAACCTCAATCCATCTCTTGGCCCCTCTAGCCCAACTTCATTTGGTCTACAAAAATATGATGCTTATCAATGGGTCAGCAACCTTGATCTGAAGAAAACCTTCGATATTGGTTTTGGAGCAAACCCACTGAGTGTTGCATGGGGACTAGACTATCGTAAAGAAGGTTGGGCATCTAAAGCCACTGATCCTTTAGCCTATAAAAATGGCGGTTATATTATTCCTACAGGTGATAATGCAGGTTTACCTGCAACCGTTGGAACTTTTGGAGCACGAGTCTTATTACCTGAAGATGAAGCTGATATTAGTCGGACTAACACTGCTGCCTATTTAGATTTAGGGTTAGATGTAACCAAAAACTGGTTTGTGGGTTTAGCAGGTCGTTTCGAACATTATGATGATAGTTCTGGTGATACATTCAACGGAAAAATTAACAGCCGTTATGAATTCACACCTGAACTTGCAATCCGAGGAACCGTAAGTACAGGCTTTATTGCACCGTCGCTATACCAACAAGGATTTGCTAGTACGGGCATTGTAAGCACGGTAAACAATGGCGTCCGCTCAGATGTATACAGTAAATCTGTACGTACTGATTCAGCATTAGGAAAAGCTTTAGGTGCAGAGGCACTTGATCCTACCGAATCGACGAATTTTTCTCTGGGTTTAACTTATAGCCCATTCAAGAATTTTAACCTTGCAGTCGATGCTTATCGTATTGAATTAAAAGACCGTATTGCTTCAACAGCAGGTCTTACTGGTAGTGGTATTAACAACATTTTGGCAGCCAACGGCTTTTCTAACGTCAATTACGTGACTTATTACGCCAACTTATTTGATACAGAAACCAACGGTGTTGATGTTGTTGCAGACTACACCCAACAGCTAAATAAATACGGCCGTATCCGTTGGAGTTTAGGCTTCAACTGGAATGAAACCGATATTACGGGTATCGCGGACAACCCAAGCCAGTTAGACGGTATCAATATTGATCGTATCACCCGTCGTACCAAAGGCATGATTACCGATGCAGATCCGAAAACAAAATTCACCTTAGCAGCAAATTGGCAGTATGCAAAAGTAGATTTGAATACCCGTTTATCTCGTTATGGTAGTTACATTGCACGCAGTGAAACAGCCGCCACAGATCAAACCTTTGATGCTAAATGGATTGTTGATTTAGATGCAACCTACCATCTTACAGACAGTCTTTCATTGACTTTAGGCGCGGACAACTTATTTAACACCTACCCTGAAAAATCCAACATTGTCGATGGTTTGGGTGAGAATTATTATGCACAGCTTTCGCCTTTTGGACTCTATGGTGGCTATTACTATGGTCGTGTCAATTATCGCTTCTAAAAATATTTAAACCAAATGCTTTGGTGAAATTTCAATATCGTTTAAGTCTTTCTGATGGTTCAGAATCGATGATTATTTAAATACTGAATTTCACCAAAGGACTGTTTCACACATTCAAAATTTTTGAGAAAATATATGAGCATTACTATTTGGGGCAGACCCAATTCTTTAAATGTCCACAAAGTACTTTGGCTAGCAGCCGAACTTGGACTTCAATTTGAACATATTCCTGCGGGACAACAGTATGGTGTGGTTGATACTGCCGAGTTTTTGGCGCTCAATCCAAATGGTCTGATTCCTGTCATTCAAGATGGTGACACGGTTTTATGGGAATCAAATACCATTTTGCGGTATCTCACTGAGGTATATGGAAAAAATACATTATGGCTTGAAGACCCTAAACTACGCTTTAGCGCAGAAAAATGGATTGACTGGTATACTACGACCGTCCTGCCAGTGTTTGGAATTGTGTTTTTTAATCTGGTTCGTCAGCCTGAAGATAAAAGAGATTTGGCTGCGGTTAAAGTTGCAGCAGAAAAACTAGAAAAAATATTGGATGTTGCCAATAGCGAGCTGGCTAAACAGCCCTATCTGTCTGGTTCAAATTTTGGGGTTGCCGATATTCCGTTGGCTTTAGCCCTCAATCACTGGTTCAATTTAGATGTTGAACGCAAGCATGATCATACGCACTTAAAAGCATGGATCGAACGCATCCGAGCACGGGAGCACTTTTTAAAAGTGGCTAATATTCTTTAGTTAAGCATTATTGCTCTATTTTTAAAAATTTTAGCTTTAAATAGCATAAGGCTGTTCTATCTATGAACGGTCTTATTGCATATAAATTGATTTATTTAGTAGAGATATTAAAAATAGATGCAGAGAGAAAATAAATACAAATAAAATAGATATCTTGAATATAAAATAAATTATCTTTAATTATTATAAGTCGCTATATTTGATTAAGCTATTATCCCTTTTTATAAAAATACTAATCTAAAAAAGTTTGTTTTCTATTTTTAAAAAATAACTCATTATGTTTTTAATGTTTTATTCAGCTAAATTAATTTTCTTATTTGTAAGTTAATGGGGAAATTCAAATCTGAAGAATTTTTTCATATTCAAAATTAAGCCGATTTAACTTAAGAAATAAAGAAGATTCTGCAATGACAATTAAATCTTATTGAATGGTGCATTACTGATATGAGTGAAGTCAGTCGAAGTCCTTATAAAAAGGCAATTTTGTTTGAACAACTTCAAAATGTTCAGTCCAATGTATTTCATGCTGTCGATCCATATCCATTTGCTGCCAATCTAGCAAATTCGATCTCAGCAGAAAAACCTGTTCAAACCAACAACATTTTTTGGGCAATTGCTGCTGTTCTGTCATTACATTACGGCATCTTTTATCTTGCGAAGCATCTTCCTACTCCACCTTTGATTGTGAAAAAACCAGAACCTATCGCGGTTGTAATTGAAAAACCCAAGGAAGAGCAGCCTAAGGTGATTGAACCAAAACTCAAACAGGAAATACAAAAGCCGATTATTCCACCTGTTTCCGCAAAACCTCAGCCTGTCCAAAAACAAGTGGTTGAAAAGTCCGTGCAGAAACCTGTAGTACAAAAATCAATTGAGCAGCCTAGACCTACCGCTAAATCAGTTGCTCAACCTGCACAGCAGGTTGGACCTACAGAAAACGTCACACCGACCCAGAAAGTTGCTGAACCTGTGAGTAAGCCCACACAAGAAAACTTACCTGTGACAGCAGCCAAAGGTTATGCCGGTTATCTGAGCAATCCTGCCCCTGAGTACCCAGAAGTGGCGTTAGACCGTGGTTGGGAAGGTGTTGTGCTGTTACGTGTGAAGGTCTCACCTACAGGCAGTCCTCTGGAAATCAACCTGAAAAATAGTAGCGGCAAAAAAGTACTAGATGATGCGGCTGTAAAAACTGTGAAGCGCTGGAAATTTTCACCGGCGCTGCGTGGCAACACGCCAGTAGAAGGTTGGGTCGATGTTCCGATTCACTTCAAATTACCCAATTAAACTGTAAAATTTTATCTTAGGAAAATTCGATATGTCTGATATTAATACGATTATTCATGATGCAACCATTTGGTTATTGATCGGTTTTTCGATCGTAACCTGGGTTTTAATTGTGGTGAAAGCTATACAAACCTCAAAAGCTACCAAAGAGAGTAAACTTTTTGTCGATAGTTTTTGGTCAGCCCAGAACTTGGCAGATGCAATTGGTCAGTCTGAAGATGCTCAGGGACCTACAGCACGTATTGCTCAAACAGGTTTTAAAACCTTAACTGAAGCCAATGAAAAAACTCATCAAGATTTACAACAAACATGGAGTCGTCAAGATTTGTTAGAGCGACACTTACGCAAGCAAATTCTTACTGAACGCCGTCAACTCGAAAAAGGTTCTGCCATCCTCGCAAGCATTGGGAATAATGCCCCATTTATTGGTTTATTTGGAACGGTGTTTGGGATTATTCATGCCTTACAAGCAATCGCCCAATCTGGCAGTGCCAGTATGGATGTGGTTGCAGGTCCAATTGGTCAAGCACTGGTTGCAACAGGTATTGGTATTGCTGTGGCTGTGCCTGCTGTACTTGCCTATAACTATTTTGTCCGTAAAGTGAAAAGTATTGGCGCAGATTTAGACGACTTTGCAACAGACTTTGTCAGCCTCACTCAAAAGGTTGGTTTCCAACTCCCAGCCAAAACTCAAACTACACATATTGCAGCAAAAACAGTTACGGCTCAGCAGTTGATATCTCAAGACAAGGAGGCTTTGGCTTAAATGGCGATTTCAACTTCTCAAGATGATGATGTGGTCAGTGACATCAACATTACTCCGCTCGTCGATGTCATGTTAGTGCTATTGATCGTGTTTATTGTGACAGCACCTTTGTTAACCAACAGCGTGAAGGTCAACTTACCGAAAGCTGCTCCAACACAATCGACAGATCAAAACAAAGCACTGGTGATTAGTGTAAAACCAGATGGTGCAATCTTCTTAGACAAAGCCCCTGTCAGTCTCGAAAATTTTGAGCAAGAAATCACACAGCGTAAAAATGCCAACAGCAAGTTAGCATTAAACTTAAATGCCGATGAAACCGTTCCTTATGGGACGGTGGCTAAACTTTTAGCCAGTATAGAACGCGTCGGCGTAGAGAAATTATCAGTGATTACTGAACCGAAATGATCGATTATTCATTTGAAGTCTACACATAGACAACATTTCGAGCTGTAATAATAAAAAAGCACCATCAGGTGCTTTTTTATTTATTCAATGTAATCCAACTACTATGCTGAGAGACTTAGCGACTCACACGTTGAATTGCCTCATCATAAGTCGCACTTGGTTTATATTGGTTTGCTAATTGGTAATGCTGTTTGGCTTGAGCATAGTCCTGATTATTTTCATAAATTTTACCAATGTTGTAATGTGAGTATGCTCTGGTATTATCATTAGATGCTAAGGCAATCGCCTTTTGATTTGCCCATAAAGCCTCAGATGAACGATTCAACTTTTGATAAGCAACGGCAAGATTACTATAGGTTTGTCCAACGTTTGGATTGTAATCAATAGATTGTTGATAAATCAGTGCAGCTTGTTCAAATTGATTGTTTTTATAGGCTTTATCCGCTTTCAAATTTAGCGCTTTGGCCCGTGCCTGTGCATTAGCTGAAACAGGAACGTATTGTACTTGAGTTGCTTGGCTTTGATAACTCGACACAGTTGAGCCAACTTGGTTCGCTCCAACAGTTGTCCCTGAAATACGATTAATATCTTGGATTTCGCCCTCAGGACTAATGCGAAACACAGTCCATAAATTCCCTGTCAGTCCTGTAGGAATATAATAAGAACGTATCAATGACTCGCCTGCATAAACCATAACTTTGGCTTGGCTATTCGACAGGTTCGTAGTATTAGGTTGAGCACGATCTGAATAATCATGGACCGAATAAACATAATATTGTCCGTCTAAACGTTTATCGATGGTTACTGTTTCAGGACCATAAGCGTCTGTATCATCAACATCCAAATTGGCATCTTGCCCTTGTTTATTGTCCCAATATACATGTTGATTTCTATAGCTTAAATGTGAGTCTAAATCTAAGGGACTCTGCCCCCAGTTTAAAACGATTCGCATACTGTTTAAGTCTTTTAATACAGGACTTAAAGCATAGGTCATACCATCACAAGGACATTTTGCAACTAGTGTTGAATAGCCTGATTTTTTGATAATCAATAAATTGTCTGCACCATTCGTACTGCTACTGTTCACCGTTGCACGTCCGTCTACATTGGTTGAAGCTGATGCAGACTGTTCACCATTTTTTTGTAAAATGACTTGTGCATTAGCAATATTTTGATCTTTTACCGTTGCACTTAAAACATGAATATTAGTGGTATCTGCATAGCCCAAAGCAGGGATGCTTAAACCAAGTATAGAAGAATAAAGTAGATGTTTTTTCATTGTTTATCTCTTATTAAGTTGCATATTGCATTTTAAAGTCTTATCAACACTACGACTCAAACATTAAATCATGCTGTACATTTATTGCGTATGCTATGGCTAAGGATAGATACCACCAGGTTGTTTTCAACATAGATTACACGATGAACATTTAACAAGCTAATGAAGATATTTTCGACACTTATGCAATTTGGAAAGTTTGAAAGCTTTACTCATGTAACGAATCACTCTCTATTTTGATCAAGCAGGTTGTATAATTAACCACAGGTTATGATTTATTTAATTCTAATATGAAGAATACGTTTTCTGACAATAAGCAAGTTAAAGTAGTTTCGAATTTTCACGAACTCGTGAATGCACATTTTCAAGGCGAAATGAATGCGCTTTGCTGGTCCAGAAATTTGCTTGGAGATTTCCAAGAAATCGTCGCTAAGCTTGAATTAAAAGAGAATATTACAGAGGTTTCTGCGGATCATCTTTTGGCGTTACAGCTTTCAGAATTAGGTAATTTAGCGCGAGAAACAATCTTAAATGATATACAACTATTGACGGATTACGGCGCATCTCCTTCGCTTAACTTACTAAAAAGTTATGAACGGGACGAAGAGTTTGATTTTATTGCAACAGATGTATACTCCTATCATGTCGATCGTTCGCCTATCGCAACAGATACTTTTTTATGTACCTATCATGGTGCTTCAAGTGAGATTTTGCCGAATGATCAGGTTGTACAAAAAGTGTTGATTCCTGAAATTAGAACAAAGCTCAAAGAACTGCATGATGGCCCAGAAGCCGAATTTGAAGCTTTTCTCGAAGACTATTTTTTTGATCTGCATTATCAGCCTAAACCGAATGTAAAACCTGTAAATTTAGGCTCAGGACATCTTTGGCGTTTAGCGGTAGACCATCCAACACAACAGGTTTTACCCTGTGTTCATAGAGCACCTGTTGAAAAAGATGGTGAATATAGACTGCTTTTGATTTGCTGAATCCTTAGCACTGACTCTGCACAGAATGCCTTAGTGGTTGATCTAACGATAGATGGCTAAAAAGACAGCTCTTTTCATGAACAATCAGTATTTGAACATACAGAAAGTTGCATTCAAATTGCGTCATATATTTTTATAAGCTCTCTCACTAAAAACCCCGCTGTTTTTTTCGAAACGTACTTGGCGAACTACCAACATGGAGTTTAAAAGAACGTGAAAAGTTAGAAGCTGAGGCATAATCCAGTTCTTCCGCAATCTCAAAAATACTTTTACTGGTATGACTTAGCATTTGTTGAGCTTTTTCCATTGAGACATCAGTCTTAATTTGTTGATAGCTTATATTTTTTAACTTTAAATGCCTTTGTAAGGTTTTACTGGAGATATTTAAAAGCTGAGCACATTCTTTCATACTAATAGTTTCAGTCGAGCTCATAAAAAGATGTTTCAACCATAAAACCAAATCCATATTATTTTTTATTTCATAGATTTGTTCTTGGCATTTGAGTTCTATCGCCCTGCGCGTTCCTTCATCGGCTAAATGCAAGGATTGTTGAAGTAAGGGTTTAGTTAAGCGAACTCTAAAACTGGGTTGTTTTAAAGTATTAAAATGAAATTTGACCTTAGATAACCTTAGATAACGTTGAATGTGTAAGGGTTCATTAATGGACATAAAAATATCATAGGCAAGTAGCCTGTCTTCAACTAACTCCTGAATAGAGCAATGTAAAGCAACAGCGATTGCCTCCAAATGAAAATTTAGAGAAAGCGTATCCATGTTATAGACTGGTTCACAGACCAATTCCATAGACTGATCTTCATGATAAAAATAGCTAAATTTGAAACTAGGAATAATTAGGGTGAAATACTTGGAAATATAGATCAAAGCTTGTTCCAAATTATTACTGGTAAGAATGGCATATCCAACTAAATTATGTGAACTGACCTTGAGCGAACGACCTATTTCAAATGCCAAATCATAATTTTTAGGGTATTTAAGGCAAAATGAAACAAATTGACTGACTTGTTCTTGGGTAATTTTTAAATCAGGTGAAGTTAGATATTTTTTTAAATCTACGTGAATACTAGAAAGCACCGATTCTGTTGATATATTTCTTTCTTCAAGAATATTCAGAATCTTAAAATAGTAACGGGCTGGTATGTTCGGAATGTGATTTTGCATAGTCTTATCTTTCTACAAGGCAGCAAATAGGAGCCATTTGCTACCGATTTGACATTAAATTTCTACCATTTCGAAATCAGACTTTGAAACACCACAGTCAGGACACGTCCAACTTTCAGGAATATCTTCCCAAGCAGTTCCTGCTGCAATTCCCTCTTCTGGTATACCATGAGCTTGATCATAGATCCATCCACAAACAATGCATTGATAACGTTTCATGAAACTGTGACCTCTTGTGTGGCATCTGTGAAGTCATCTGCATATTTTTCTAAAATCTTTTTTTGTTCGGGTGCATATACATTTATTTTGTGAATATCACCTTGATAAAATTGAATTACCTGTTTATCCATAATACTAAACCAAAATGGTGGAATAAAGACTTGTAAAAATAAGCTGGCATAGCCAGATGACAGTTGCGGCACATTCTCATAATGACGTAGCGCCTGATAACTTCGAGTTGGATAGGCATGATGATCGGAATGACGCTGTAATTGATACAATAATATATTGCTGAATAGATTATTGTTATTCCAGCTATGAACTGGCATGGTGCGCTCATAACGTCCATTTTCTAATTTTTGACGTTTTAGACCATAATGTTCCATATAATTCACTGCTTCAAAAAGTGTAATCCCATATAAAGCTTGAGTAATTTGAGTCGGCATGATGTTTTTGCCAAAAAATTTTAACATCAATGCATGATAAGTGGCGGACATTGCCCAGCCTTGAAGCAACTCATTATGAATCGACCAAAAAGGAAGCCCTTTACGTTCTAAGCGTCGTTTTTCGATATGAATTGCCGATTTAAAACTACCTTTAACTGTTCTTGGCCAGAATTTCCAGAAGCTTTCACCAAATTGAGAAGATGCTGGATCTTCAGGCGTAGCAACACGGAGGTGATGACCATAAGGATGCTCAATTCGAAAGTGGTTATAGCCTGTAGGGGCTAGGCACAAATGAGATAAATAATGTTGTAATTTACCTGACTTATGGCTGAGTTCATGGGCAGTATTAATCGCTACACCATTGACGACACCCAGTGTCAGACCAATTAAAATACGATCGCTTGTGGGTGTACTTTCTTTACTGGCAATATAATTTCCATAGATATTGGCAATGTATTGCAACGGAATGTATAGGTTAACAATTTTGGCGTAATACGGGTCTGCTTCTAATTCAGCAATGGCCTCTTCGGGTGGGTTTTCAGGGTCTTGTCCGATGTATTTATCCAGTACAGGAATTAAACCATGTAAAACCAAGGGGCCTGCAGCAGCAAAGAGCTTTTTCGTTTTTTTAGGTCCAAATTGATAACCAAGCAATGCAACATTGGCAATATTTGGAATTACTAAACCAAGCATCCATAATTTTCTTTTTTTGTCTTTAAATTTAGGGGCTTCTGCAGTAAGTTTTGTAATAGCATTCATTTAACAACCTCATCAAGTATGACTTTGAGTTGTATAATGATTGTTGATTATGACCCAATTTAGGATGCTTTAAAGGACATAATCTATTCTTTAGTGGACATTTAACATTGTAGTCAAGCTGAAATTTGAACGTTGGAAATGATGTCTGCAGTCCATCAATAATTTTATGAAAATAAAAATGCTTTACAATTTTCAAGCATTATCAGTCTTAAGTGGTGTTTCAGTTTCTGAATAATAAATATTCATTAGACGTTTCGCATTATCCTCACAACTCATATCTTGTGGTTTATTTTGAATTGTTTCAATCAGTTGTATGAGGACATCTTCAGAATATTTACGGTAGCCGTTTGCTAGTCTTTTGGCAAGGGAAATAAAACTGATTTTAGTCATTTAGATTTTTTCAGCTAATACATCTCCATAATATATACAGACTATATAATTAGACATTTAAAGCGAAAACCTCGGCCGTATTTTGCTGTTCAAGCAAGCTATGAATCGTAAAGTTATTATTCTCTTTTTTCTGTTCACATGTAAACTCAGATTTTTGATTCAGAGATAAGGTACATCCACTTAGTAGTGGACATTCAGCAAATAATGCAGCAACCCAATCTACAAACACACGTACCTTAGGCGATAAATGACGATTCTGTAAATAAACCACAGAAATAGGTAAAGGTTCAGGTAAAGATTGATGTAGAACTTCCTTGAGTGCACCAGACTCCAGATGTTTTGCAACCATGAAGTAAGGACATTGAATTAAACCAAAGCCTTGAAGTGCCAGTTCAATATACGAGTCACCATCATTGACAGAAACTGGTCCATTGACTGAAATACTTTGAATTTCACCATCTACCACAAAATTCCAGTCAATATTACGGCCTGTACGACTGTTGAAATATTGCACGACCTGATGCTGCTTTAAATCTTCAATTGTTTCTGGTTTACCGTGTTCAGCGAAATATTTTGGCGATGCAACAGTCACAAACTGAACTGTGCCAATACGGCGGGCCACTAAACTAGAGTCTTTAAGCTGACCAATCCGAATCACGCAATCCACAGCATCCTGAACTAAATCTACAGGGCGGTCATTCATCCCAATGACTAAATCGATATCAGGATATTTCGCATGAAAATCACACAACATAGGGATTAAAATCATACGCCCTATGGAGGCTTTAACATCAATTCTTAAACGGCCACGTGGTCCACGCTCAGTGTCATGGAAGTGAGACTCAATGTCCTCAACATCAGCCAGAATTTGTACACTGCGCTCATAATATACAGCACCATCAGGAGTCAAACTAAGCTTACGCGTGGTTCGATTCAATAAGCGAATTTGTAAATGTTTTTCTAATCCCTGAATCGTCGTAGTCACTGAAGCACGAGGTAGTCCTAAGCTATCTGCTGCCAAACTAAAACTGTTGGTTTCGACTACTTTATTAAACACTTTCATGGCATGAAAAAGATCCACGCATTGCTCCTAAGACAGTAACATTTGAAATTCAGTATTAGATTGTTATGAATTTTCGAATAGTGTTATCAAATTTAATATATTTATTCGTAATTCACAAACATTTAAGCTCCGATTTCTTCACCTCACCTGTTTCTCCCATCCGATATGTATTTGTCGTCAAACAGGTATACGAATAAAAATAGGAGCTTTTCATGTCAATTTCCCGCAAACAGTTCACGCTGTCTGCAGTGCTTGTCGCTATTTTAGCTACGGGGGGTAGTTTTATGTTTTTACATAAAAATGCCGATGCTAAAGCTACACAAGATACAAATGCACAAGCTGCTGTGACCGTCGATGTTGCAAATGTTGTGAGCCAAACCATTACCGATTGGCAAGAATATTCTGGTCGCCTAGAAGCCATTGACCAAGTGGATGTCCGACCGCAAATTTCAGGCAAACTCATCGCTGTTCATTTCAAAGATGGCAGTCTGGTCAAAAAAGGTGATTTACTTTTTACGATTGACCCACGACCATTTCAAGCAGAGCTGAATCGTGCCAAGGCACAACTGGCTGCGGCCGAAGCCCAAGTGACTTATTCCACAAGTAATTTATCTCGCAATCGACGTTTGATTGAAAGCAATGCTGTCGCTCACCAAGAGCTTGAACAAGCAGAAAATGAAGCACGCACTGCAAGTGCCAATGTTCAAGCCGCCAGAGCTGCTGTCGAATCAGCACGTTTAAATCTTGAATATACCCGCATTACTGCACCTGTCAGTGGTCGTATCTCTCGTGCCGAAATAACGGCTGGAAACGTGGTATCTGCGGGTAATGGTGCACAGGTTTTAACCAGTATAGTGTCAGTTGCCCGTTTATACGCATCTTTTGATGTCGATGAACAAACTTATCTGAAATATTTGAGTGATCAAAATAATGCCGCTCAGATTCCTGTATCTATGGGACTTGCTAATGAAGAAGGTTTTTCACATACAGGTGTAATTAGTTCATTTGACAATAATTTAAATACCACATCGGGAACGATTCGTGTCCGAGCTACTTTTGATAATCCTAAAGGGTCTCTCCTTCCTGGTTTGTATTCTCGCATTCGACTGGGAGGTGGGCAGCCTCGTGCCGCAATTTTGATTAGTCCAACCGCAATTGGGGTCGATCAAGATAAACGCTTTGTCGTGGTTGTAAATAGTAAAAACCAAACCATGTACCGCGAAGTAAAACTGGGCACAGTTCAAAATGGCTTGCAAATTGTTGAGAGCGGACTACAAGCAGGTGAGCGGATTGTCGTGAATGGTTTACAGCGCATTCGACCTGGGGATCCTGTTACACCGCATCAAGTCATCATGCCAAATAGCCAAGTTTCAACTGCGCAACAACCTCAGCCAACTGAAAACACAGCTAATTCGGCAGCGGGTTAATCTCATATGAATATCTCTAAATTTTTTATTGATCGGCCGATCTTTGCAGGTGTGCTATCAGTCCTGATTGTATTAGCGGGGATATTGTCAGTTTTTAAACTGCCTATTTCTGAATATCCAGAAGTTGTTCCACCTTCTGTGGTTGTGCGTGCACAGTATCCAGGTGCAAACCCTAAAGTGATTGCTGAAACCGTGGCTTCTCCGCTTGAAGAATCGATCAACGGCGTTGAAGACATGTTGTATATGCAATCTCAAGCCAATAGCGATGGTAATTTAACCGTTACTGTGAGCTTTAAACTTGGGGTGGATCCAGATAAAGCACAACAACTGGTACAAAATCGGGTATCACAGGCTTTGCCACGTTTAC
This sequence comes from Acinetobacter sp. ACNIH2, assembly GCF_002934965.1. Classification (NCBI taxonomy): domain Bacteria; kingdom Pseudomonadati; phylum Pseudomonadota; class Gammaproteobacteria; order Moraxellales; family Moraxellaceae; genus Acinetobacter; species Acinetobacter sp. ACNIH2. The sequence goes on along the minus strand of NZ_CP026412.1, from coordinate 3,491,641 downwards.
CCGAAGATGTTCAGCGTTTAGGGGTGACGACCCTGAAAAGCTCTTCCAACTTAACCATGGTGGTGCATTTAACTTCGCCAGATAATCGTTACGACATGACCTACTTACGCAACTATGCGGTGCTGAATGTCAAAGACCGTTTAGCACGTTTGCAAGGTGTGGGTGAAGTCGGTTTATTTGGTTCTGGGGATTATTCTATGCGGATCTGGCTCGATCCACAGAAAATCTCTGCGCGTAATTTAACGGCAAGTGAAATTGTCAGTGCCATTCGTGAGCAAAATATTCAGGTTGCCGCAGGAACCATCGGTGCATCTCCAAGTAATGCTCCGCTTCAGCTTTCGGTAAATGCACAAGGTCGTTTAAGTACAGAGCAAGAATTCTCCGATATCATTTTAAAAACAGATCCAGACGGTGCGGTAACTCGTTTGGGTGATGTTGCCCGTGTTGAGCTTGCAGCATCGCAATACGGTTTGCGTTCATTACTTGATAATAAACAAGCGGTTGCCATTCCAATTTTCCAAGCACCGGGTGCGAATGCACTGCAAGTGTCTGAGCAAGTCCGTGACACCATGCAGGAATTGTCTAAAGATTTTCCTTCATCGGTGAAGTATGAAATTGTTTACGATCCAACTCAGTTCGTTCGCGCAAGTATTAAAGCGGTTGTCAGTACTTTGCTAGAAGCAATTGCACTGGTTGTCGTGGTGGTAATTTTATTCCTGCAAACATGGCGTGCTTCGATTATTCCTTTACTTGCAGTGCCTGTGTCTATTATTGGTACATTTGCATTAATGCTAGCCTTTGGCTATTCCATTAATGCACTTTCGCTGTTCGGGATGGTCCTTGCGATTGGTATTGTGGTCGATGATGCGATTGTGGTGGTGGAAAATGTCGAGCGGAATATTGAAGCTGGACTCAGTCCAAGGGATGCAACCTACCGTGCCATGCGTGAAGTAAGTGGACCGATTATTGCCATTGCATTAACGCTGTGTGCAGTATTTGTCCCGCTAGCCTTTATGACAGGTTTAACAGGTCAATTTTATAAACAGTTTGCCATGACCATTGCGATTTCAACGGTCATTTCGGCATTTAACTCACTTACGTTATCCCCTGCTTTAGCTGCAATCTTGCTGAAAGGTCATGATGCTAAGCCCGATGCTTTAACACGAGGCATGAACCGAGTCTTTGGGCGATTTTTTAAGGCATTTAACCGCCTATTCTCACGTGCGTCAGATCAATATGGTCTTGGTGTAAGTCGGGTGATTTCGCATAAAACCTCAGCGATGGGCGTTTATGCCATTCTACTCGGTTTAACCATTGGTATTTCCTATATTGTGCCCGGTGGATTTGTTCCTGCTCAGGACAAACAGTATCTGATTAGTTTTGCGCAATTACCGAATGGTGCCTCTTTAGACCGTACTGAAGCCGTCATTCGAAAAATGAGTGATACTGCGTTAAAACAACCTGGTGTTGAAAGTGCAATTGCCTTTCCCGGCTTATCGATTAATGGTTTTACCAACAGTTCCAGTGCAGGCATTGTTTTTGTCACACTAAAACCTTTTGAAGAGCGTAAAAGCAAAGAGCTTTCAGCCAATGCGATTGCGGGTGCTTTAAACCAAAAATATGCTGCCATACAAGAAGCCTATATTGCTGTTTTCCCACCGCCACCAGTAATGGGACTCGGCACAGTGGGTGGTTTCAAAATGCAGCTTGAAGACCGCAGCGCATTGGGTTATTCCGCATTAAATGACGCTGCACAGAACTTTATGAAAGCAGCACAAGCCGCACCCGAACTCGGTCCAATGTTTTCAAGCTATCAAATTAATGTACCGCAGTTAAACGTAGACCTCGATCGTGTTAAAGCCAAGCAACAAGGTGTTGCTGTTACAGATGTATTTAACACCATGCAAATTTATCTGGGCTCACAATATGTAAATGACTTTAACCGTTTTGGACGTGTTTATCAGGTACGTGCACAAGCTGATGCCCCATTTCGTGCAAATCCAGAGAATATTTTGCAATTAAAAACCCGCAACAGTGCTGGGCAGATGGTGCCTTTATCTTCTCTGGTGAATGTCATACAAACTTATGGTCCAGAAATGGCCGTACGTTATAACGGATATACTGCTGCGGATATTAATGGTGGCCCTGCTGCTGGTTATTCATCTAGTCAGGCAGAAGCTGCTGCAGAACGCATTGCCGCTCAAACCTTACCGCGTGGAATTAAATTTGAATGGACAGATTTAACCTACCAGAAAATTCTGGCAGGCAACGCTGGGCTATGGGTCTTCCCGATTAGCGTATTGTTGGTATTTTTAGTTTTGGCTGCGCAGTATGAAAGTTTAACTCTACCACTGGCTGTGATTCTTATTGTACCGATGGGGATTTTAGCTGCGCTTACAGGGGTGTGGCTGACTAATGGTGATAACAATATCTTCACGCAAATCGGCTTAATGGTACTGGTGGGACTGGCCTGTAAAAACGCGATTTTGATTGTGGAATTTGCTAGAGAACTTGAAATGCAAGGCATGACCGCATTTAAAGCAGCAGTTGAAGCGAGCCGTTTACGTTTACGCCCAATTCTAATGACTTCAATTGCATTCATTATGGGTGTTGTTCCCCTTGTGACTTCTACAGGTGCGGGCGCAGAAATGCGTCATGCAATGGGCGTTGCCGTATTCTCAGGCATGATCGGGGTTACCTTCTTTGGCTTATTCCTGACCCCTGCCTTCTATGTACTCATTCGGACTTTAAACCGTGGACATAAGCTGCATTCAGCCAGTCCGCATGAAGCTCCAATCAATCCAAATCACTCATAAGGACGATATGATCATGCCTAAAAAACAGATCTGGTTAATGTCCTCGCTCATGGGAAGTCTGCTGCTCGCAGGCTGCTCACTGGCACCACAATATGAACCAGAAAGGGTTGTCATTCCATTACAATTTAAAGAAGCCAACCCCTTACAAGAAAATGAAAACTGGAAAATAGCACAACCGAGTGATGCAGCCTCCAGAGGTGAATGGTGGCTTAGTTTTCAAGATGCTCAACTGAATGCACTTGAGCAACAAGCCATTCGTGAAAACCAAAACTTAAAAGCAATTGCTGCAAATGTTCAAGCATCACGTGCTTTGAAATCCGCGGCAAAGGCTGAACAATTGCCGAGTATAGGTGCGGGCTTTGGTCCAGCCCGACAAAAACTTTCACCTGCATCTCAGGGGCTTGATGCGAATGCGGATACCTCCGCCCAGACGTTATGGCGTGCGCAGGCAAATGTATCCTATGAGTTAGACTTATTTGGTCGTATTGCAAGTAGTGTCAATGCAGCAACAGCAGACACGCAGCAACAAGAAGCCTTATATCACTCTGCACTTTTAGCTTTACAAGCTGATGTCGCGCAAAATTATTTTCAGATCCGCCAGCTTGATACGGAACAAATCATTTATGAACGAATGATTAAATTGCTGACTGAATCACGCGATTTAATGCAAGCTCGTTTTAAAAATGGAGCCGTCAGTGAAATGGATGTATTTCGTGCACAAACGGAATTGTCTACAGCACAGACTGGTTTATTGAGTCTTATGCGTCAACGAGCAAATACAGAACATGCGCTTGCCGTGTTATTAGGCAAGACACCTGCGGAGTTTAATTTGGCGCAGCAAAGCTTAACGATTAATACCATTCAAGTACCTGCAGGTTTACCTTCTAGTCTTCTTGAAAGACGTCCTGATGTTGCCGCTGCTGAACGTGCTATGGCGGCGGATAATGCCCGAATTGGTATTGCACGTGCTGCTTTTTTCCCACGACTTAGTCTTACTGGAGCACTGGGCTATGAGTCTTCAACGCTTGGAGATTTAGCGCAATGGTCGAGTCGCACTTTCTTGCTGGGACCTATCGCAGGGACAATTTTATCCTTACCTTTATTTGATGGTGGTCAACGTAAAGCAGGCGTCGCACAGGCCAGAGCGGCCTATGAAGAAAGCGTTGCCAATTATCGACAAACTGTACTGAATGCATTTCGTGAGGTTGAAAATGGGCTGACGGATCAACGTATTCTGGATCAACAAATGAATACTCAAACGCAAGCCCTGATTGCTTCACGTCATGCCAATAAACTTTTACATCTGCGTTATCGTGAAGGTGTGGTGAGTTATTTAGACGTTATAGATTCTGACCGCACTGTTCTTCAGCAAGAGCAATTGGCGATACAACTCAAAGGTAGCAGAATAATTGCAAGTGTGGACTTAATTCGAGCATTAGGAGGTGGTTTGACAACTCAGGATCAAACCTAAGTTTTACCGCAACCGATCAGACTTACGGGTATGAATGGGTAATATGCTCATTCATACCTAAGCTATTCAAATTGCACCAGCACCATAAAACAGTCCCAACGGATTGTGTTTTTATCGGCCATAAAGCCTGTACATCATGTCTTCATTCGTATGGTCTTCATGGCCAGTTCAGATTATAAAAAAAAGTCCGTATCACTCTGAATTTTTGGCGAAATATGCTGCTCAACCCATGTTAACCATGCTCTTGTTTTAGCATCAATAAAATGACGTGATGGTATTAAGGTATAAACGCCAATATCAGGCGATCTCCAATCTGATAAAACACGGCGTAATCGTCCAGTACGTACCGCTTCAATTACAGTAAAGGTCGGAAGCAATGCAATACCCATGTCTTGTTGTACCATGTCCAGTAACAGTTCCGGTGTATCTGCAATCAATGGTCCCGTAATATCAATTTGATACGAGCAACTTTTTTCACTGATAAGATGCCATTGCGGTGTAATTGAGGGATTTACCAATCTTAAACATGCATGTTTTTGTAAATCATCTAATGATTTTGGCTCACCATATTTTTCTAAATAGGTTGGTGATGCACAAAGTAATGAAAATATTGTCCCAATTTGACGAGCAACAAAGCGTGAATCAGCCAAAGATTCCGCGAGATATAAACTAACGTCAATTCCTTTACCTAAAAGGTCTGGTACATTCTGTGAAGTACGATATTCCACTGTCAGTTCTGGATAGGTTTGACAGAACTCCGCCATCGTCGGAGATACATAATGATGACCAAAACTGGCCATACTCAACACACGTAACCGTCCCTGAGGTTTAGTTGCCCTTCCCATTGCTTGAGTTTCGGCTTCTTCCACCATTGCGAGTACATGACGACATTGCTCTGCATAAGTTGCACCAATATCGGTCAATGCGTGTTGCCTCGTGGTTCGTTGTAGTAATTTTGTTCCTAAACGCCCTTCTAACTCACTAATGAGTCGCGACACTTGCGCTGTTGTCAGTTCCATCTGCTCTGCGGCGGCTGTAAAGCTTCCACTATCAATGACTTTCAGGAAAGCTTGCATTGCATGGAGTAATCCACCATCAAGATTTTTGCGCATAACGTAAATATCTTTTGCTTAATTACGCATTGTTGCACCAGTCTGGATCAATCACAATGACATTAATGTACATACATTGAGCAGTTTTTTGTGTTCTGAACAAACTGATCAACCTTTTTCCGAGTATGTCATTTACTCCAAATATTCAACGGGATGTTGAGAAAATAAAGTAGCTCGAACTACAAAATTCCAAGGAGAAATAAATGAATATAGCGACAAAATTTACTCCACATAAGATTCCAACAAAGGATGTATCACTTGATGATAAATATCTAAGTGATGACGGTACTGCTTACATGACAGGTATTCAGGCAATGGTGCGTTTACCACTTGCGCAAACACGGCGGGATACTTTAAACGGTTATCATACTGCTGGTTTTATTTCAGGTTATCGAGGTTCCCCTGTCGGAAACTATGATAATTTTCTCTGGCAAGTTGAAGGCATACTCAAAGACCATCATGTGGTTTTTCAACCTGGCGTAAATGAAGATCTCGCTGCTACTGCAATTTGGGGTACCCAACAAGCAAACCTCACAGGTCAAGGTAAATATGATGGCGTGACTGCTTGGTGGTATGGTAAAGGTCCGGGTGTAGATCGTTCTGGAGATGTTTTCCGTCATGCCAATCTTGCAGGAACATCAGAGTTAGGCGGTGTGGTTGCCTTCTTTGGTGATGATCATTCTTGTAAATCATCAACTGTGCCGCACCAGTCAGAACACGTGATGATTGGCTGTGGCATTCCAATTTTTTATCCAACGTCCATACAACAAATTCTTGATTTAGGTGTTCATGCCATCGCAATGTCACGCTTTGCTGGGGTATGGACTTCAATGAAACTGGTCAGTGAAATTGTTGAAACCTCTGCTTCTGTTCATGTTGATTTAGATCGCGTTACTCCCGTATTACCCCAAAATATGCAAATGCCAGAAGATGGTGTCAACATACGTTGGCCAGATCATGGCATTCAACAAGAAGAGCGTCTTTATAAATATCGTTTACCCGCTGTATTGGCTTATGCCCGTGAAAATGAACTGAATCAGGTGACGTGGCATTGTCCTGATGCACGTATTGGTATTGTTGCAAGTGGTAAAGGTTATTTAGATACCATCGAAGCCTTACGTATTTTAGGTATTGAAGGTGAAACAGCCGAGCAACTTGGTCTTCGAGTGTATCAAGTTGCTTTAATTTGGCCCTTGGAACCACAAGGTCTACATGAATTTGCTGAAGGTTTAGAAGAACTGATTGTTGTAGAGGAAAAACGCCCAATTCTGGAAGCACAAATTAAAGATGAACTCTATGCACTTCCAGATGGCAAACGCCCTCGGATCATTGGTAAAGCCTGTGATGGTAAAGGTGAATGGAGTACATCGATTGATGAAGCCCCTTTGATTGGCCATTATGAGTTCCAACCTGAACCTATTGCAAAAATGTTGGCAGCTCGGTTCTTAAAATTAGATATTCCAGAAAGTTTAAAAACGCACATTCAGAATAAAGTTGAGCTATTGCAAAAAGCAGAGCAAGCGTCACAGCATGTTTTAGATATCGCAGAACGCAAACCTTTCTTTTGTAGTGGCTGCCCTCACAACTCATCAACTAAGTTACCCGAAGGTAGTCGCGCACTGGGCGGGATCGGTTGTCATTATATTGCCGTGTTACAGAATCATGGAACAGAAACATTCTCACAAATGGGCGGCGAAGGCGTAAGTTGGGCTGGTGCTTCCCATTTCACCAATGAAAAGCATATTTTTGCCAATCTAGGCGATGGAACCTATTTCCATTCAGGCTATCTGGCTATCCGCCAAGCGATTGCTGCAAAACTCAATATGACCTACAAAATTCTCTATAACGATGCAGTGGCAATGACGGGTGGACAGCATGTCGATGGTCATCTTAGCGTGGCACAACTAACACGACAACTTGATGCAGAAGGCATCACAAAACAAGTGATCGTCACAGATGAACCTGAATTGATTCATGCTGAAGAAGGTATAGCGTCTCATGTTGAGATTTACCATAGAAATGAATTAGATGATGTTCAGCGCAAATTACGTGAAATTTCTGGTGTTACAGCATTAATTTATGTTCAAACCTGTGCCAGTGAAAAACGCCGTCGTCGTAAACGTAATGCTTATCCAGATGTTGCAGAGCGAGTTTTTATTAATAGTGAGATTTGTGAAGGTTGTGGGGACTGTTCTAAAAAGTCCAATTGTTTATCTATCGAACCTATTGAAACGGCGTTAGGAACAAAACGTCAAATCAATCAAAGTAGTTGTAACAAAGACTTCTCATGTGTCGAAGGTTTCTGTCCAAGTTTTGTGACCGTACATACCCGCGACATAAAAAGCCCAGAAGTATTTAAAGGTATAGAAGCTGGCTGGCCAGAAAAGCCAATCATCCCAGAGTTAGATCAACAACCCATCCGCATTATGGTTGGTGGTATTGGTGGTACAGGCGTAGTGACCGCAGGTGCTTTACTTGGTATGGCTGCACATTTGGAGAATAAAGCAGCACGTATTATGGATATGGCTGGACTTGCTCAAAAAGGTGGTACAGTTTATTCCTACATACAGCTTGCGACAGAAGATGATCAAATCTCTGCAACCAAAATTCCTGCGGGTCAATGTGATGTTTTAATCGGTGCAGATGCCATTGTTGCAGGAAGTAATGCAGCACTTTCACGTTTAAAAGCGGATGCTGTTGTCATCGTGAATGAAGATGGTTCCCCTACTTCTGCTTTCCTTGAGTCGCGTGACTGGTATGCACCAATTACTGATTTAATTCAGCGACTTCGTGGTCGGACGACACAAGGTAAACTAATATCTTTACCTGTAACACGTATTGCCACACAAGTACTAGGTGATGCAATATTTGCAAATCAGATTTTACTTGGCATGGCTTGGCAAGCAGGTCAGATTCCGTTGAAACGTGAAAGTATTGAAAAGGCAATTCACCTAAATGGTACAGCTACTGAAAAAAACCTTGAAGCTTTCCGCATTGGTTGCCATTTGATTAGCAATCCTGACTTGATAAAAAACATTATTGCAACGATACCAACAACGCGTAAACCAACTACGTTGGCTGAACTCGTTGAAGATCGTTCTGCGCGTCTGGTCGAGTATTGGAATGATGATTATGCAACGCAGTATCGAAATCATGCTGAACAAGCAGCCAAAGTATTGCCTGAAGAACTCGCTGAAACAATTGCGACACAGCTCTATAGAGTCATGGCCTATAAAGATGAATATGAAGTTGCACGCTTACTCACAGGAAAAAGTTTTAAACAATCAATCGAAGCACAGTTTGGTCAAGGGTTACGTTTAACCTATCACTTAGCTCCTCCTGCTTTGGGTGCTCATGGTGCTATACGCAAACGTGCTTTCGGCTATTGGATGCGTATTCCAATGATGATTCTTGGTCGACTACAGTGGCTTAGAGAAACATTCCTTGATCCATTTGCTTTACAGCAAGAACGTCAAAAAGAACATGCGTGGCGTGATCGTTATATCGCATTTGTCAAAGCGATTAGTTCTGCACCTGAAAAATATGACTTATCTGTGGCAGAGAAAATCGCTCAATTACCAGCAGATGTACGTGGTTTTGGCCATGTCAAAATGCAAGCAATGGAAACCGCAATACAACGTTGGGATCAACTTTCATTGAGTCTTCGTAAAGCTGATCAATAACAGGAATAAGTGTTTATCAACAAGTAGCTGATACAGGATCAAACTTAGCTTATATTCATACTAAGCTTATATTGATCAGGTTCAGCTACTTTATATTTATGATCTAACAGCGAGCATAAATACAATGTAGAGGTTCTCTAAATAATCACGACTTAGCTGCGATGAAATTTAAGAAATCTTCTCAAATACATTCGTCAGGTTTATAAGCCATAACGGTTATTAAACAAATAATTTATATGAATAAGATATTGGAAGTTATAGATAAATTTAAAAATTATTGATGAACTAGCCCCTCGGTGAGCATAAGTTAAATACCCTAAACGTGGCTCTAGCTTACATAACTCAAATAAATATAAATGCGCTAAAGAAAAAATTTTCCCTAGCGACCTGTTGAGCACTTTTATCATTATCTACATCTTTTCCATTGCGAACATTGATGTCATTTTGAATTGTATAAACATCGGCTATGGTTTTCGTATTCGCTGATGTACTAGTTCAGATGAAAACTCAGAGTTTGTCCATCATCAGGAATATAGACACGATCTTTTTCCCCAATTTCAGCAACAAGATTTTGAATATCAGCTCTTTTCACTGGGCAGTGATTTAACGCCTCAAAGTGATTTGCAATCACATGTTTTGGGGAAAGTTGGATAAATTTTCTGACTTCACTTTCAGTCATTAAGATGGGTTTCCCAACATCCATTTGTGCTTCGCCTGCTGCCACAACAGTAATATCTGGATTAAACTGAAAAATCGCAGTTTTAACATCCTCAGTGAGCACGGTATCACCACTGATATAAATTGATGGTTCATTCGGTAGATCTAGGAAAAAGCCACAACCATTTGCCATAAATTTACTGATCCAACCATGCCCATGCTTAGCAGGGATAGCAACGAGCCGACCACCCAAAAACTGGATTTCTTTCCAATGCTCAATTCCAGCCTGAACATTTAGACCCAGATTTTTCAGGTAAGGTGCATCATGGCTAAACGTATATACAGGAATTTGTTTATCCGCTAAAAACTTCTCTCCAGTTCGATCTAAATGATCGGTATGCTGGAATGCTCTGATATTAAAGGTTTGGCTGTGCGTAATAAAACAATGCGTGACTTTCCCTAAAAGTTCCGCTGCATTGTCGGGAAGTTCAACCAACGGATTTTTCTCAGCCTTAAATTTCACATAGGAAAATGCAGGGAGAGAACCTTTTTTACCTAACATTGGGTCAATAAGAATAAAATTATTCCCAGTTTCAATGATAAAAGTGGCACTACGTAAATGATGAATGTTCATTGTAAAGTCTGTCAGTTTTATTGCTATAAAGTCGAGATATGACCTTACAATGAGTTTACCAAATGGTGCAATAACGCTTTTGGGTTATATTTTACTAAATTAAACAAAAACTGACTTTGTCCATGTGAAGTGAACTTATGTCAAAGTTGATAAGATCAATCCTCGCTCTCAACGGATACCCAATTTGACTCCACTAAATGCAGTTTGGGTGAGGAATTTCATTGGACACAGAGGAATTGTCCTCCCCGATTTAGCCACTCCATAATTAATAATCTGGAGTGGCTTTATTGTGAAAGCATATAGGTATATTTATGATATTAAACTAGATCATTAATTTTTTTCTAAAGTTAAATATTGGACAGTGCCGTAATATGTTCAGAAAAGCTAGTTTCCTTGCCAGCAGCATTAACATGGTTGAAATAGTCATACCAACCACTCGCTTTAATACCAGCAAGCAACACATCACGAATTTCTTCGTTAGGGAAATGCCAAATTCCTAAAAATTGATGCTCGCTAGTTTGATCGATATTAGAGTCAATTTGTGTGAGTGTTAATGCTTTAACACCAAGGTCTGATAATTTGCCCATCGCAGCTCCAACATTATTTAAATATTGGGTACGCTCATCTAATGATAATGCTTTCCAAGCTGAATTAGGGGTATAGAGTTCGATCAAATACTGATTCATAATTATTCCTTGTGATGAAGATTATTGGAAACCTTTGTTAATAATTGGGTTAACTGTTTGTGCTCTTGTGTAGATAAATTCCCAAATATTTTTGCAATCCAACGGCTATGCTGATCAAATACATTTTTAGCCATAGACTCCCCTTTCAATGTAAGTCTAACTTTGAGAGCACGGCGGTCTTCCGTATCAGCATGTCGTTCTACCAACCCTTCACGCTCTAAACCATCAAGTAGACCTGTAACTGTTGATCGGGTGATACCTGCTTGCTCAGCTAAAGTCTTCGGTGCTATTTCTTGATTTGCTGCATCAAGTAAAAATAACAAAATAAACCGTCCTTCAGATAAACCATGGATAGAGAGTTGGTCTGCACAATCTTTATCTATATGTGAAGCAAGAGAAAGTGTCAAAAAGCACAGCTCAATACTTTTAATATCAGGAAGTTGACGTTTATTTGCTTCACTTAGAAGCACTTGGTATTTTTTATCAAGAGGCATTTAGTTAGTCACAAAATAGTAAGCTGGCTAACTATATTAATATCTATGTAATATTGTCAATATTAGATTTGAGTTAAACAAAAATTAATTTAATAGGTCTTTTCGACATAATACAAAACCTACATGCCTCTGAATCGCTAGGAAAAACATGAGATATGATTCTCCTAAGCCCCATAAACAATGGGTTTTATACCATTCACTTATCTAAAGTTTGAGTTCATATTTAATTTTTGCACAGACCTTTAAAGTCGAATCCACTTCATTTTCATTCAGATTGAGTTTGCACTTAGTATCTTGGAAGATTTTCGCAACAGGATCTTTTAAATTCTGACCAGATTCAGTTAATGAAATATATTTTCGACGACGGTCGAGCGTGTCCACTGATACAACGACAAAACCCGCTTTTTCAAGTCGTTTTATGATTGGGGTAAGTGAACCAAGATCAAACAGCGTTTGTTCACTCAATTCGCTAGATGACAAGTGATTTTGATTCCAAAGAGCAGCCAACACCAAAAGTTGAGGATATGTTATTCCAAGTTCAGATAATGGTTTGGTGTAGTTTCGCATCATAGCATTCGTCGTCGAATACAGTGTAAAACAGAGCATTTTGTCAAAATTAAATGTATCTAGCATCGAACTCATCTGTTATGTCCTGAAAAAATTAAAAACGATGAACAGCCTCAATTAACACGGACACCGAATCTGGGTTTGTTTCCTTCGAAATTCCATGCCCCAAGTTAAACACAAAACCTGTATCATCTTTTTGTTTTCCATAAAAAGATGTCATGACTTTATTCACTTCGTTTTGAATTACAGAATCATGGGCAAGTAATACTGCGGGGTCGAGATTACCCTGCAAGGCAACTTTAGAACCCACTCGCTGACGTGCTAAATCCAGATCAGTCATCCAGTCGAGTCCTAAAGCATCAGCTCCACATCCTGCCATTTCTTCAAGCCATTGACCACCTCCTTTTGTAAAGACAATTGAAGGAACTGAACGCACACCTAACTGTTTTTTTAAACTATCTAAAATAAAGGTAATGTACCTGAGAGAAAATTCTTGATAAGCAGCTCGACTTAGTAACCCTCCCCACGTATCAAAAATCATGATGGCCTGTGCGCCAGCCTCCACCTGACATTTAAGATGCTGTACAACGGCTTTGGCATTTTTTTCTAGTAATTGATGTAAGATTTTCGGGTTGCTATAAAGCACACTTTTTATCGTTATAAAATCTTTTGAACCCTGTCCCTCAATCATGTAACAGGCTAATGTCCACGGACTACCAGAAAAACCAATCAGTGGAACTTGACCATTGAGCTCATGACGACATTGGCTGACTGTTTGATATACGTAAGATAAAGATTCTTGGGAAGGAATCTCTAAATTATTGATTGCTTGTTCAGAACGTATAGGGTTTTTGAATTTAGGTCCATGATTTTCTTCAAAATATAAACCTAAACCCATTGCATCAGGAATAGTCAAAATATCAGAAAATACAATTGCTGCATCTAAATCATAACGTCGAATAGGCTGCAAAGTTACTTCAGTTGCATAGTCAGGTGTTTTCATTAAATTAATGAAATTTCCTGCCATTTTACGTACTGCTCGATATTCAGGAAGATAGCGCCCAGCTTGGCGCATCATCCAGATTGGTGTTCGATCTACGGGTTGTTTTTGTAATGCTCTAATAAAGTTAGTATTTTTAAGCGGTGCAAAATTTGTCATTTGAGACTCTAATTATATAGATAAGGATTTAGCTAATTCGGTTATGATTCGCAGCATTTTTCATTTCTGAAATAGCTTCTTGATAATTAGAAGTATTGAAAATCGCCGTTCCAGCTACGAATGTATCTGCGCCCCATTTAGCAATTTCAGCGATATTGCCCGCATTCACGCCACCGTCCACTTCAAGACGAATATTTCGACCACTTGAATCGATTAACTTTCGTGCCTCAGCAATTTTAGGAAGAACACCAGGTATAAATTTTTGTCCGCCAAATCCTGGATTTACCGACATAAGGAGCATTAAATCGATTTTATCCATAAGGTACTTGCATGAATCAAGCGAAGTAGCTGGGTTGAACACCAAACCAGCTTTGCATCCTAAGTCTTTAATGAGCTGAATTGAACGATCTAAATGAACAGTGGCATCAGGGTGAATAGAGATATAGTTTGCACCAGCTTTTGCAAAATCAACGATCAAGGAATCCACGGGTGAAGCCATTAAATGCACATCGATCGGTGCTTGAATTCCTTCAGATCTAAGTGCAGAACAAACTTGGGCCCCCATGGTTAAGTTGGGAACATAGTGATTGTCCATAATATCAAGGTGAATCATATCTGCACCAGAATCTAATACCGACTTCACTTCTTCACCTAAACGGGCGAAATTTGCTGCTAGAATTGAGGGAGCAATCCAAATGTCATTCATATAAAGAGCCTAAATATAAAAATAGTTATCAATGATTTGCAAAAGAGGATTTGATATCCAAAATCATCTCGTGACTTAAGTTTTCTAAATGTAAGTGATGACCACCTTCGTACCAGCTTACTTTTGCATTTTTTGCTAAATACTGTGATTTTGAATGAAATTTATCACCAACAAATAAACCGTTTGTTCCAAGCAGAATAGTCAAAGGACAATCAATTTGGTTTAGAAAGCGACCAGCTTGTTCATCAGTTAACTGAATTGGTTCGGGTATAGTAAGTCGAGGATCATGTCGCCACCGATAGCCTGATTCGACTGCTCGAAGATCACGTTCTGCAAGACGTCTGGCACTGTCTAAAGAGATAAATCCACCAACTACTTTCTGGCGGGTTTTCACTGCAACTTCCATACTTGAAAACAGAGGTTGGTTCTTTTCTGAAAAACCGTTGAGTTTGGTCAAATGTGCCATTTCAGAGAGTCGAAGTGATGTTTTCAAATGCCGTACGACATCTTCAGCCGAGACAGTAAAAGGAGCTCCCATACCATCAATGAAAACTATGCGTTTTATTCCTTTACTAATGGTATTTAAAATTGATGCAACACCCGTACCCATTGAATGAGCCAAAATAGAATAACTGTTCCACCCCATTTTTCTGACAAAGATAGATAAATCAATTGCATAATCCCATAAGTAATATGCGTGATTTGGTTTTCTATGATCTGATTTACCGTGTCCAGCTAGGTCAGGAGCCACAACATAGTAGTGATCTAAGTAGGGAGCTATTCGTGAGAATGATGCACAATTGTCCAACCACCCATGTATTGCTAGAATTGGGGGATTTTTTTCATCCCCCCAAGTTTTCACTGCTAAGTCCAAGCCATTCACATTCATCGTGAATTCACGCTCTATAGCAGGTAAAACTTTAGAAGTTAAGCTCATCATATTCATATCGTTTTCTGTTTAAATTAAGTCTCGACGAATTAAATAACTTTTAAACAGCGACATCTGATCTTGAGGTTGTTTCGGCAGCTAATTCGCTCTCAATAATTTGTTTTAAGTGGATTAAATCAAATTTACCGTTTGGAGTGCGGGGAAACGAATTCAAGAATCTGATCGTATTGGGAACTTGATGAGGTTCCAAATCATTTCTGCATTTTCCTAATAGCTCAAGCTCGTTAATATTTTCATTATCAGCTATTTGAATAAAAGCATGTAAGGTGCCACCTAAGTTCTCATCTTCAATGCCAACGACAGCAGCCGATTCAATGTTAGGCAAACTATAGAAATAATTTTCAATTTCAACAGGGCTAACTTTCATACCACGAGATTTGATAACGTGATCTGTGCGACCACGGAAGTACAAGTAACCATCTTCATCAATAAGGCCCAAATCGCCAGTATGTAAGACATATTCATTAGGCAAAGGTCCTGGTTTGAGTTTTTCTTGGGTCGCTTTAGTATCGCGCCAGTACCCTGCCATAACAGTTGCACCACGTATCACAAGTTCGCCGATTTGGTTTGGCTTATTAATTTTGTTTCCATGAGAATCCACTAACCACATTTCTGTATTGGGAATTGCGATACCAACACTATCAGGTTTATTATCAATTTGGTCTGGTGGGAGATATGTGCAGCGCTTACACTCCGTTAACCCATACATAGAGAATATTTCTGCGTTCGGAAAGAGTAATTTCATCTGCTGGATGTGATGAGATTTCAGTGCTGCACCTGTGTTTGTTACTATTCGGACATCAGGAAAGATAACGCCTGATCGATGTGAATACTCATAGAGAAGTGATAGCATCGTAGGAACAAATGGAATGACCGTTATCTTATGCTGTTTTATTTTTTTAATTAAAAATAACGGCCATGTAAGTTCCTGTTCGAGAAATAACGTTGCACCTTTACTCATAGACATAATCATTTGGTAAAGACCATAGTCAAACGATAATGGCAGTGAACAAAGAATATGATCTGATTCTTGATAACCTAGATAAGTATTCAATGAATCTAATGCTGCACACATGTTTCTATGTGTCAGCATTACACCTTTGGGTGTTCCAGTTGAGCCAGACGTATAAACAATGGCTGCTAAATCAATGTCGAGAATATTATTATTCAGATATTCTACTTCATTGTAAGAAGTTGCTAGCTCCCATGAATCTACATCAGGATTCACTACTGAATTGGTAACAACAACACTTTTAAATAGAATACTTTTAGATGCTACAGATACATCTTGAAACTTTTGATCATTTGTGATCAAAATGGAAGCCTGAGAATTATCGATAATATAATTTAATTTATCGGCGGTTGTGTCTAAGCCTACATTACATACAACATAGCCCGCTTTCAGTACGCCCCAAAAAGCAATAATAGTTTCTACTTTATTTCCTAAACAAAGTACTACTCTATCACCACGATGAAGACCCTGAGCTTGTAAATAGCCACTTAAGCGCGAAGACAACTCATCAATCTTGCCGTAAGAATGGGAGATTCCATTCTCTACAACTGCTACCTTTTCGGCATATTGTTGTGCGACATAAGGTAAAGTGTGATGCAGTAAAACATTACACATTTGCATGACACTGCTCCTTCATCTCAACTTGATTAAAGCGGTTTTTTTCAACTTCGATATAAGATGCAAGTGTTTCAATTGTATTGAAATGCTTCGGTTCTATCGTTTCTGGATTAACAAAGAAATGTTCGATTTGATCCTCTAAAGCGACCAATACTTCTACAGAAGAAAGTGAATCAATCCCCAAATCATCACGAAGATGAGAGTTCGCAAGAATAGTTTTGTCTTGAGGTAATTTTAGAATTTTACTAACAATAGTGGCAACGATACGCTGTGTGTCATCTGTAATGACTTCATTATGCTTTTCTTCAGTAATGACTTTGTTTTGTCCTAGCAGTTGCTCTAATGAAATATCGGTGTGCATCGAAATAATATCTTCAACTGTATCTCTATAACGTACTAAATTTAGATTTCCATTTGAGTACAGAACTTCTGCTGGATAGCCATGACCGTGAAATAATGTTGGGGAAGCCGTAGCCCCATAAGCACCAGATGATAAGACTGCAAGAAGATCGCCAGATTTTAATTTTTCAAGTTTTATATCTTTTGCTAATAAGTCGTCAGGATTACATAATGGTCCAGAAACATGGTAGGTTTCAATTTCATCTGATTTTTGATCAGTAACTTTAATAATCTCAAAATTTCGTTTTAAAACCTGACCAGAACCTACAGCTGCTGAATGGCAGTTTGTTCCACCATCGGTTACGGCGAAATTTTTGCCATGGTTTTGCTTGATATTATCAACAGTCACTAACAGAGCCGCACTTTTACCAGCAATGAAACGTCCTGACTCCATAATGATGCGAGTTTTAGGATGTTTCTTGTGAAAGTCATTGAATAAAGGATGTAATAATCTTGTTAATTCTTTGATGTCTAGATCTTTTTCATTTTCATAATACTTAATACCCAGACCACCGCCAACATCAACCATTGTCAGGTCTAATCCATACAGACGTGAAATAGTTTCAAATAACTCTAAAACATATTTTGAGTTGTCGTAAATAGACTGTGCATCTAAAATTTTTGTTCCATTATAAACATGGAGTCCTTTTAGATGAATGTTCGGAAGTTTTGCATAACTCCCCATTTTTTTTACGGCTGTTTCTTCTTCAATACCAAAATGTGTTGGTCTACCCCCCATTTTCCATGGAGAACCAGATGCTGAGAAATTCGGATTAATACGTATTGCTACTGGCGCTAAAACCCCCATTTTTGTAGCTAAATCTGATAATTTTTCGAGTTCTTCTTCAGATTCAACAACAATAGCAAAAATATTTAATTCTAAAGCGCGTCTATGTTCTTCTTCTTTTTTCATTGGCCCCAAGAAAATTATATTTTGAGGGTTCACACCCGCTTTTATTGCAATTTCTAGTTCAGTTAAAGAACATACTTCGGTGTTCCCACCGTAAGACTTGATTAATTTAACAACAGATAAGTTAGGATTAACTTTGAGAGCATAAAAAATATCAACACATTCTGGTAATGCATTTCTTAGTTCTTGAAAGCTGCTTTTCAACTGGCTTTCATCATAAATATACGTCGGTGTCCCAAAATTTTTCTTTACTTTCAATAAAGTATCTGGAGATATATTCATTTCTAAAAATTCCAATAATTTGTACTTATATAATTCGGGCACAATTCTACAAAAGAAATACTTTGCGCGCAAAGTATTTCTTTTGGTAATTGCAACTAAAATAGTTTTATGCTTGTTGTGTGAAGTTTAATCAAAATTGTCGGATTAGGATTTTTTTTAATTTATAAGGTCTATAATTAATGCATGAAAGATTTATCGCTGAAATTCATGTGGAAGCATAAGTTTTGCTGTAATCTTTTTTTAAGGAATTTTTCACATCTTAATGTTGTTAAGTCAGATTTTTGTCATATGGCTTAAATTAAGTCATTATCTTGAGATTTGAGGCATCTTTCTGTAACCACGTTTGAATGTATTCAGCATAAACTGATAGTTTTTCATAGATATACTCTGCATAAAACATATCTTCAATCAGTCTGGATGCTTGTTCCAAGCTATAACTTCTATTCGCGCAGAGAAATTGTGCATTTGGTTTTGAAAATTTTTCACATATTCCTATATAAGTTTCATCTTTACGTTTAAATAGTAACTTATGCTTGTTAAGTTCAGTGCAATCTGTGATTTGGTCATATGGGGCAATTTGAATAATGGGATAGTAATGAAACTTGGATGGTTTTAGGTGGCGCAGGATTATTTGCTGCCTTCCCTTTAGTTTATTCAACCGTATTATCTGCACTGTATCAGCCGATTATTCTGATGGTCGTAGCTTGGATTATTAGAGGTGTAGTGTTTGAGTTTCGCTTTAAAGCACATCGCACTAAATACCTCTGGGATTTGGCTTTTAGTGGTGGTTATTTTTTTCTCAAGTTTCTTTCAATGTGTCATTTTAGGAGCTTATATTCAAGGCATTGAAACTCAGAATGGTATTTATAGTTACTATAGTTACGATGCCGAATCTTTTCTATTTCAGTCCAGTCCCTGTTTTTGTTTTGATTTTATCGGGATTGATTTTTAAAGCATGTGCTCAACAAAAAGACGTTCAACCCTTTGTTTTTACACTCGGTTTAGTCTTCCGTGCATTTACAGGCTTTGTCATTAGTTTATGACCGAATATCATTCCTCCTTCTGTATCTATCTGGCAAGCAGGGGCACCTGAATCCAGTATGAAATTTGCGTTGGTGGGTGCCGTCATTCTAATTCCAATTATTCTGATTTACACCTTTTTGTCCTATTGGGTATTTCGTGACAAAGTACGTATAGGTGATGAAGGCTATCATTAATGGAGATAACGACGATGCAAAAACTGCAAAATCGATTGAGTCCGACTGCTTGGTTCATTCTATTATGGTTTTTGGGTTTCTTATCGCTTAGCTTAATTGCTGGATTCTTTAGACTTTTGTTAAGCTTTGCATATTAATAATCAACCTCCTACTTTAAACTGTGGATAGCTGTATTAAGGCTGTTATCCATTTCTAAGATGAGCATAATTCTTTATGTATAAATCAGAACAACTTGCACTAAGTCTAAAACATCTGATTGAAACAGGAACTTGGAAGCTACACGAAAAACTTCCTTCATTACGTCAACAAGCGGAAACATCAGGATTTAGTCTGATTACCGTTATGAACGCGTATCAAGAACTTGAAGCACAAGGACTCATCTACTCAAAAGAAAAATTAGGTTATTTCGTTGCTGACAATCCATTACAGACTGCTTTGGCCAAAAAGGTTGTACTGAATGAAAAAATAGAAATCAACTCTTTAGTTTTTAGATATTTAAAATCAATTCAATCTGAAAAAATTGTACCTTTAGGAAGTGCATTTCCAAATAGCCAATTGCTTTATTCTCCTAAGCTGATGCAAACCTTAGCACAACAGGCAAAACACCGTATTAGCTATGAACAAACACCGAGTTTACCACCTGGTAATTATGAATTAAGAAAACAGATAGCCCAACGCTATTGTATGCAAGGTATTCCTACAGATCCTTCAGATATTGTAATTACCTCGGGTGGGTTAGATGCTTTAAATCTATCCCTCAAAGCCATGACTCAAATGGGTGATTACATTCTTTTACAAGAAACCATTTTTTATGGTGCATGGCAAGCTGCCGAAAATTTGGGCTTAAAGGTCATTACCATTCCAGAACACCCAGAACATGGCCTAGATTTAGAAGCTTTTAAAAAAGCCATTACAAGCTACCCTATTAAAGTTTGTTTACTCATGCTGAATAGTCATAATCCAATTGGGTTTACGGTAAGTGAAGACATCAAATTTGAATTAGCAAAGCTCTTACATGAACATGAAATTTATTTAATCGAAGATGATGTTTACGAAGAGCTTTATTATGATCAAAAAAAACCACTTTCTATGAAATATTATGATCAACAAAATTTAGTGCTGCATTGTTCTTCTTTTTCTAAAACATTAGGTGCTGGCTTTCGTGTAGGTTGGGTCTATGCGGGAAAATTCTCTGAACATATACAGCATGTGCAACTTATGAGCACCATCTCGGTAAACTCTTTTATTCAAAATGCACTGGCAGATTATCTAACACATCGCCATTATGAAAAACATTTAAAGAATTTGAGAAATACGCTTAAGCGATTAAAAAATCAATATTATCAATATTTAATAAAGAAATTACCCGAAGATTGTCAGGTCAGTTATTATCCTTCAGGTTATTTTCTTTGGATTACCCTACCACAACATATTGATAGCAGTCGCATTTATGAACAAATGATTCTGAATGATATTGGTGTCGCCCCAAGTATCCTTTTTTATCGGAAAAATAAAAAGCAGAACCACATCCGTATCAACTGTTCTTTCGAAATGAACGATGAAATGATCAATAAGATAGACCTTTTGATTGCTCAGATTTCAGAGCGATAGTTCAGTCTTGATCAAAATAATCAGGTTTTGCGACTTTTTACCTAGGTGGGTAATCCCCCCTAAAAATAATAGGACTTAAAAGTAGAATTTTCTCTTAAGATACAAGCAGGAGATTCTGCATGAAAACATCTAAATTTACTGACAGCCAGATCATGTCCATCTTGAAGCAAGCGGAGTCTGGTACACCTGTTGCGGCCCTTTGTCGTGAACATGGTATGAGTAATGCAACCTTCTATAAATGGCGTGCTAAATATGGCGGCATGGATACATCTTTGATGGCACGGCTGAAAGAGTTGGAAACAGAAAATACCAGACTGAAAAAAATGTATGCTGAAGAGCGATTAAAAGCAGAAATTATTCAGGAAGCGATGTCAAAAAAGTGGTAAAGCCATCTTGTCGACGTCAGATGGCTCAACAGGCAGTGGCCCAACATGCTGTTAGTATCCGTTTAGCTTGCACTGCATTTGGCATAAGTGAAACCTGCTACCGTTATCAGGCTAGACTCAGTGATGACAATGTGCTCATTGCAGAACGGCTCATTGAACTCACTGAGGAAAATACCGATTGGGGCTTTGGTCTATGCTTCTCGTATTTACGGCATGTTGAGAGTCACTGCTGGAATCACAAGCGGGTTTATCGCATTTACTGTGAGTTGGCACTGAATCTGCGTATTAAACCGAGAAGAAGACTAAAACGACATGTGCCTGAACCACTGAAAGAGCCAATACGTGCAAATCAGGTTTGGTCACTGGATTTTATGCATGATCAACTTTCCGATGGTCGCAAGTTTCGATTATTGAATGTGATTGATGATTACCGCCGCGAAGGCCTAGCCATTGAAGCAGGGTTCTCATTGCCCACAATTAGGGTCATTCGTACGTTGAATCAATTGCTGGAGTGGAGAGAAAAACCGTTAGTGATCCGATGTGATAATGGCCCCGAGTTTATCAGTCACGAATTTGTGCGCTGGGCTACTGAGCACGGTATTCGTATTGAATATATTCAACCGGGTAAGCCACAGCAGAATGCGTATATTGAACGATATAATCGGACTATACGTTATAGTTGGCTGAGCAAGCATTTGTTTGATACGTTAGAAGAAGTTCAGGATTACGCAACTGATTGGCTGTGGCATTACAATCATGAAAGACCACACCAAGCTAACAAAGGAAGGCCACCTCTAATGGCTGCTTAACCTCTACTTTTAACTTCGGTTATTTATGGGAGGATTACCGGTGTACTTTAGATTTGAAACCTATTCAGCTACCGAGTATTAAACTTGATCTTCAAATACAAGGACATCTCAGGTTAAAAAATATTCCCAAATAATAAAACCGATAAAGAACCCGAGAAACGAATATAAGGTAATGATAAAGAATACAAACCAAGCTTTATTTTTTTTAAGTAAAAAATTCATAGTGAATGCCTTGCTGTCCTAACTTAGTTATTATTTTACTGCCCATAAAATTTAACAATAGGTACAGTTCGCGTCGAAATCAATATAACAGACAGCACGTATATATCATTAAAAATAATAGCTTTAGCTTGTTGTTGCCTTTGAGAAAATGATTTATAGAATGCGTTATATTTCCCGAACAGAAATATCCGTGATTTGATCAGAGTCTCGATAATGAGATTTCAAAAGTAGCACCAATTCCTTTGCCCTTTTTTCCGTATAGTGACAATTACCATCATTTAAGCTAGCCAACCACTCTGGAAGCGAACCCAGTATGGTTTGCTTACATTCGCGAGTGCCATAATACACTTCTCTGCCCGATTGCTTAGCAATAATGATAAAATTTGACATAAGGAATATCCTAAGTCACGGAATCAATTTTAAGAAGTTATTTTGAATAACATCCTGAGTTTTTTCTTCAACACGTGTAGTGATTCACTCTTAATTTTATTGATGTGTTTATCATTTTTGTTACATTTAGTGATAAAAACTACTATATCAATTTAACAACTTTACGTACATAAAAGAAGCCTATTTTGCATGTGAATCTTGTTTAAGTCCTTTACTAAAACTGCATGCTCTTGAATAGATGATGATTAAATTCGATACGGAGAAACCTCGGCCATCTTAAGAGTGAGTGCACAGATGGAATTAAGCTATTTATACTTTTGTAGTTAAGCAGGAAAAGCTTAAATAACATAAATTTGTTCTATACATTTCATTTAGATTGATACAAATTTGAGAAGATCATCATCCATTACACAGAATAACTGAATTTTATGGAACGAAAGATTCGGCTTTATGTGGTCAATCAAAAAAACTCATCTTTTTCTAAATCAACAATTTATATTATATTTGATATTAAGTTTCTTAAGGATGAAATATGCCAAATAATTCATACAGTTCAGGGGTAATTTGTCCCAATGAAGCATGTAAAGGAAAAATATTCATTTCCCTACAAGATTTATTGTATAAAAAATCTATCCAATGCCCTCATTGTTTATTGGAATGGACTCTATACAGCCAGCAATCTGGTGGACGATGTTGAGTGTGCAATGAAAATAAAGAGTGGTTTAACTTAGAACTTCAATCTCAAAGAAAAAGCAGTCTTAGTTTTTAAGTCTATGTTAAAATTAGAGTAAATCTATGACAAATAGGTCCAGCTATGGAAACAATTATTATTACATTCATCATGGCGATCATTCTTGTGCTACTTATCTTTTTCTATAATAAGAAAAAGTGAAAACGTTTAGCACTCACCTTTTAACCTTATTAGAAATCTATGATAATAAAAAGAAAAACATCGCCTAGGCGATGTTTTTTCAACAATACAATCATTAATAAAATCATTTTGACTGTTTAGGATGCATTTTGATCATTTGGAATGAGCGGTTGCGCCAAAATGCTTGCGTGCTCTTCAACTTTATTTCCTTCATTTTTTGCAATTACAGCAGTTGCAACACTGTTACCAATAATATTGGTTGCGGTACGTCCCATATCAAGGAAATGGTCAACTGCAAGAATAAGTAAAATACCTGCTTCTGGTAATTTAAACATCGACAATGTTGCCGCAATAACCACCAATGAAGCACGAGATACACCTGCAATCCCTTTACTGGTGATCATCAAGGTTAAAAGCATTAAAATTTGTTGGGATAGGCTTAATTCAATGTTATAAGCTTGTGCAATGAATAACACTGCAAAAGACATATAAATCATTGAGCCATCTAAATTAAATGAATAACCTAATGGTAGTACAAAACTGGTAATGCGCTTAGGTACACCAAATTTTTCTAAGGCAACCATAAGCTTTGGATAAGCCGATTCACTACTTGCAGTGGCAAAACCTAAAACGGCTGGTTCACGTACTGTTTTGAGTAAACGGAAAACATCCTTTTTA
The DNA here is from genome assembly GCF_002934965.1 of Acinetobacter sp. ACNIH2. Taxonomy (NCBI): domain Bacteria; kingdom Pseudomonadati; phylum Pseudomonadota; class Gammaproteobacteria; order Moraxellales; family Moraxellaceae; genus Acinetobacter; species Acinetobacter sp. ACNIH2. The sequence goes on along the minus strand of NZ_CP026412.1, from coordinate 3,467,302 downwards.
AGAAAAATGTAGCCTACAGTAATGATGATTGTCCAAAGAATGAGTAAACTTGCATAAAACTCGCCAATAAAAACACTATAGTCGAGAATAATTTTTGGACCTTTTAAGGTAATTGCGGATGCAATTGCTGCGAATACAGCGATTGGTGAAAACGTCATGACATAGTCTGTAATACGGAACATGACACGGCATAATTCATCAATAATTTTTGCAATCACGGTACCTTCATCTTGCTGATGATGGACATATGCAAGTGCTGAACCAAAGAAAATAGAGAACACCAAAATTTGTAGAATTTCATTATTCGCCATGGCTTCAGCGAAGCTTTTCGGGAAAATATGTGTAATAAAGCCTTGTACGCTTAGATTTGTTGCAGTTACACCGACATCAACTGGTGCAGTTGGAATTGGGAGATTCATACCCACACCAGGTTGAAATAAATTGGCTAAGCCCATGCCTAAAAGTAGAGAGATAAGTGAAGCGCCAATGAACCAACTCATTGCTTTAAGTGTGATTGAACCTAGAGATGATGATTTACCCATTGAGATGAGGCCAGAGACAATCGTGGCAAATACCAATGGAGCGATAATCATTTTAATTAATCTTAAGAATACATCTGTAAGAATCTTAAAATATGAAGCAATGTTTTCAGCCTGAGTAGGGCTCAAATTACTATGAAAAAGCCAACCAATTAATATTCCAGAGACCATAGCAACTAGAATAAACTTTAATAGTTTCTTCTGATTCATATAAAATTTCCTTTTAATACCCTAGAATCTATAGAAACATCTTATTGTTTTATAAGATGTTCTGATTTCCTTCCTACTAAGTCAAATATCCATTTGACTTAGGGGTGTTTGGCTGAATCTAAACAATATCAATACAAATTAACAATGCAAAAAAGTATTTATCTATGCAAAAAATGCATAGTGATTGTTAAGTATTTATATAAAATGCCAATGACTGTTTGAATTAAAGAAACTTAAATATGGAATATGTTTGTTGAAATCAAACATTACAGTGGAATTGACAGAACTAGGATTTGGTTAATGATAAGTAAAACTCTCCAATCATGCGGCTTGGCACTTACTCTCCTTGCATCATCTATGTCGCTTTATGCAAAAAACAATGTTGTTGTTGTTGCTACGGGCGGTACTATTGCTGGCGCGGGTGCAAGTTCAACGAATAGTGCAACATATAGTGCTGCAAAAGTACCTGTTGATGCGCTAATTAAAGCAGTCCCTCAAGTAAACGATTTGGCGAATGTTACGGGTATTCAGGCACTTCAAGTTGCATCTGAAAGTATTACAGACAAGGAATTGTTGTCTTTAGCCCGTCAAGTAAATGATCTAGTCAAGAAACCTTCAGTGAATGGCGTAGTGATTACTCATGGTACAGACACCATGGAAGAAACGGCATTCTTTCTTAATTTAGTTGTTCATACAGACAAGCCAATCGTATTGGTAGGTTCTATGCGCCCATCTACTGCTTTATCGGCAGATGGTCCTTTAAATCTGTATAGTGCTGTTGCGCTTGCTTCATCTAATGAAGCAAAAAACAAAGGCGTAATGGTACTAATGAATGATTCGATTTTTGCAGCACGTGATGTTACAAAAGGAATCAACATTCATACCAATGCCTTTGTAAGTCAATGGGGAGCTTTAGGAACTTTGGTTGAAGGTAAACCTTACTGGTTCAGAAGTTCTGTAAAAAAACATACCAATAATTCTGAATTTAATATTGAAAAAATTCAGGGTGATGCATTACCAAGCGTACAAATTGTGTATGGTTCGGACAATATGTTGCCTGATGCATACCAAGCTTTTGCTAAAGCTGGCGTGAAAGCGATTATTCATGCAGGTACAGGTAACGGTTCAATGGCGAATTATCTAGTTCCTGAAGTAAGAAAATTACATGATGAACAAGGTATTCAAATTGTACGTTCATCACGTGTTGCGCAAGGATTTGTTCTTCGTAATGCCGAACAACCTGATGATAAATATGGTTGGATTGCAGCACATGATTTGAATCCACAAAAAGCACGTCTTTTAATGGCTTTAGCATTAACTAAAACCAATGATGCAAAAGAAATTCAAAACATGTTCTGGAACTACTAAGCGTTAAATTAACGTTATTGATCTAAAACATTAAAGGCAGATTCAGCAAAAAATAGTTGAATCTGCCTTTTAGTTTTCATACTTTCAATCAATATATTTTTGGCTCTAGACTAGCAGATTTATACTTAATTTTATCTAATGATGTTCCACAACTCAGTTGCTAACTCATTAGGTTCTCTCATCCAACGCCATTCAGACTCCTTCAGATGGTAGTCAAAATAATCTTTTGAGATACCATTGAACTTGGATAATCTTCGTTTACAGAAACTCCAAAATGATTCTATTCCATTTATGTGACATTGTCCTCTAGCAAACTCATTTGCTCCGTGATTTACCCTGAAATGCTTTGAATAACCAACATCAACTAGACCATTATAGCCTCGCCATCCATCACTATAAATGACACTTTCTAGTGCCACCTTACCTAAGATAACCTTTTGTAAAGTCTTCATTTTACAGTCAGGAACGATTTCAGTATAAACACGCCCATCCCGTTCAAATATTCCAAATACGGGTTGTTTTAAAGTGCCACGACCACGTTTTAACTTCCCATGAAAACCACGTTGTCGTTTAGCGCCAAAATAGCTTTCATCCACTTCAATAGAACCTACAAATTTAGTTCTTAAATCTGTTTGATGATCATAAATAGCTTCCCTAAAAAGCATGTACCAATAGTTGATCGTATTACGATTTAAATTGAGTAATAATGCAGTTTTAGAAGCGGGTATATCAATGCAAAAGCATTGAATGATTTTTTTAATCTTGTAGTGGCTTAATTTACTGTTTTTAATCATGATTACAGACCAACATAACTAGTCTGCTAGTCTAGAGCCTATTTTTTTCTAAAAAACTTTTTGTGATGTTTTTTTGTTATTTCCTCGATATTTTTGGTATCTATAAACAACATTACTTCTTAAGTTTGTAATATTTTGCCAATCGCCACTTAGCAAAAATAGCTTAAATCTTACTCCCCCCTTCTTTATGAAGACTGAAAATATCATTCTAACTTAGAATTTAGCCTCATAAATATCACTGACAATCTGAAGAATTCACTCTATTCACAGCATTTATTCGTCCATTGTATGTAACTGTTGCAATACAACTATAATTACTGGCATTCCACCAATAATTGGTCTTCGAGCTATAATCTGCTGAGCGACTAGTAAGCAGATAGTTGTATCGATGAAAGACAGATTTTGCCGCATTTGCTTTTGTTTCTTCTAGGTTTTTGATTTCTGGAGGCATTTGTATACTTTCATTTTTTTTATTACTGGCACGTTCATATTGAGTTAAAGCGGAAAACGATGCGATGGATAATGCAGCATTAGAGAAAGTTGAGGGGTCTGTTGCATACTGATCTAATGGATTTGATTCATTTTCTCCAGAGCTAGCCGTAGTACTCGTCAAGTCCGAATGTTCAGACAAGGTTTCCGCTTGAGCTATAGAAAAAAATGGGCCAATGAAACATAAAATACAAATTGTTTTGTGAATATTGTTCATTTTATGACTCCCCGTATCCGTGAGAAGATTATTGTTATAGAAATACTCTAAGCCTTTTTTTTAAAAAAAAGAAGAGCTGAAATGGGTTTAAATAAAACAAATCTTATTGAATTTTATCCTTATTTTTGGACGACTTTATTCTTATCAGTAGGTTATCAAAATTTATAATTTATGGATTTAAAAAAACAGCTAGAAGCTTGGATTCTAGCTGTTTAAGCCTATCGTTTTAAAGAAATGTTTTAAACGTAGTCGACTTTACTTTGATCCAATAGATTCAGCTTTAATATTTTTTTCTTTTTATAGCGATAACCGATAAAGAGACCCACAAACCAAATTGGAGAAAGTACAAGTGCAATTAAAGTATCGTGATCAAATGCTAAAATGACAATCGTGAATACCAAGAACAGCATAGTAAACCATGCCATGAATAGACCACCTGGCATTTTATAGTTTGATTTAAGATGTAATTCGGGATCTTTTTTACGATATGCAATATAAGAAAGTACAATCAACATAAATGTAAAAATACATAAAATTGAAGTCAATGCAGAAATAATCGTAAATGCAGTCATAACATTTGGCACAATAAATAGAATTGATGTTCCAAGCGTTACGCATAGCATAGAGAAAACTAAGCCACGAATCGGAACTTTACGTTTTGACAATTTGCTAAAGCTTTTAGGCGCATCATTTTCTAAAGATAAACCATATAACATGCGACTGGTCGCAAAAATACCACTGTTGGCAGAAGAAAGAGCCGATGTTGCAACAACAAAGTTAATTAGGCCCGCGGCAATAGGTAAACCGACATGGGTAAACATTTCAACGTATGGGCTTTTTTCTGGTGAAACTTGTGCCCAAGATGTCACGGCAATAATACAAACCAATGAACCTACATAAAACAGTAAAATTCTTAACGGAATAGAGTTAATCGCTTTAGGTAGAGATTTGTGCGGGTCTTTGGTTTCAGCAGCCGTGGTTCCGACCAATTCAATACCAACAAAGGCAAAAATGGCAATTTGGAAGCCTGCCAAGAAACCAGTTAAGCCATATGGAAACATCGAACCACTTTCTAGTAAATGTGAGAAAGATGCTGTGACACCATTTGGTGAAACATAGTGCGTACTAATTAAATAAAGCCCCGCAACAATAAATAAAATAATCGCAACAATTTTAATCAGAGAGAACCAAAACTCTAATTCACCAAACATCCTTACCGCAACAAAATTTAATATGGTCAAAATGGCAAGTGAAGCAAAAGCAGGTATCCATACGGGCATATCTGGATACCAAAATTGCATATATCCACCTATGACAATAACATCTGCAATTGCGGTAATAATCCAGTTACACCAATATGACCAACCTAAAAAAAAACCTGCCCATGGTCCTAAATACGCGGTCGCAAAATCGGCAAAGGTTTTAAAATTTGTATTGGCCAGCAATAGTTCTCCCATTGCACGCATAACAAAGAAAAAGAAAAAGCCAATAATTAAATAAGTCAGAATAATTGAAGTACCTGAAACACTCAGTGTTTTACCAGAACCCATAAATAATCCTGTACCGATTGCACCACCAATCGCAATCATCTGGATATGACGATTTGTCAATGAGCGTTGCAATTTTTCTTCATCTTGTTCAGTCATGTGTTGACTGCCAAGAAGGTCTCCTTCTAGAAATTGCTTTCCCTTGTTCTTACTCATGTAATGTTTACTCCAATTTATAACAACCGTTACAAATCCTTTAATAACGACTTAACCCACATAATGAATAAACTCATTTATTTAAAATTAATCTAAATAATAGAGAATAGAATCGATTTATTCTGCTTTCTTAAGTCTAGCTTTATTGCTTCTAATTAAATGGATGACTTAAATACATCTTATTTAAAATCCAATAATCGCTCCAAAAATTTAAAATAAATATTCATCCTGTAACGAGGTTGATTTAGTTTAGTTCGGTATTTAAAACCAATAAAATTTCTGCTGGATCATACAGCACGCTTTAGACTTTTTTGTTTAATTGCTCTTTGTTTTTGTTTAATTTAAAACCATTTGTTTGCTTTAAAATGTACGTTTAGTTAAAAAATATACGAGTAAATGGTTGCAATTATCCATTAGTCTAGTGTGCATTATTTTAAAAATTGATGGTTTAAAATAGAAAACCATCAATTCAATTGCGGATTTTCTGAGTATTTAAAAAACCTGATATTGATAAAAAATATCAGGTGAAAGCTTATCAGCTAAAATAACTTAGTCACTTTCTAATGAAGCTATAGGCCACGCACAATAATCAATAGAAAGCACTATTGCAGACTGGATCTGTCTTAATCCATTCAGCACTAAGCCCATTCAGCCACTGCCCTTGTATAAATTATTTGCCCTGAATCATGCTTTATGTTCCTTCGGATTTAAGGACAACACACGAACCACATCACCCTGAGTTACTTTGAGTTGCTCAGCCTGCGTTTGTGTTAGCTGTATAGTTTTATGTTCAGGATCATGCTGAACTAAAATGCCACGGTAGTCTTGGTAATGATCATTTGAAATTAAGTAGGGTTCAGCTTCATCCAAAGTTGCTGTGTCAACAATTTCAACAGGAAGAACAGTACTTTCTTTCTCTGTACACGACAAATTTCATAGGGCCCTTGTCCTATCAGGCTTTTTCTTTCTTAAAATTGCTAGCACTTTCTTAAATTCTTCTTTTTTTCCAAAACCAATCAAACGTAGAATAGCCATCTGAACATAGTCCAAACCGTAGCGAAATAAACTTACTGAAAGTCGTCCATGCTTCTTTAGTTTTATCGCTTTTTTTCGATCATGTTGCCATTCACCTGTTAAATAGCACCAACAGAAACCGATCGCTAGCACTGCTATCAATTTCTTGACTCGTCTAGGGTCTGTTAAACGAGTATTTTCAAGATTGAATCCACGTCCTTTGAGACAACTAAATAAGGTTTCGATTTCCCAGCGTAATGCATAATCACCAATAGCAGAAGCATTAAACATAGGAGAAACAACAAGTAAAAGTTCTCCATCTTCTAATCGTAGCGCACTAATATACAGTTTCACTCGACCAACCCAAATACGTCGTTTACGACATTCTGTTTGACCAACTTGAAGATGACGAAATAAATCACTAATTTTATGATTCTTGGCTAAGTGATTGGTCACAATAAAGTTTTTTTAACACGTATACAGAAGTTAATGTCATTTTCAATTAACCATGTAAACCATTTCTCACCGATAAATTCTCTGTCTGCGAACACATTCACAATACGATCTTTACCAAAAATGGAGATAAAGCGTTGAATCAAAGCAATACGCTCTTTTGTATCTGAATTTCCACGTTTATTGAGCAATGTCCAAACAATAGGTATCGCTATTCCACGATAGACGATGGCTAACATCAAGATATTGATATCTCGTTTTCCCCATTTCCAGTTGGTTCTATCCAAAGTTAATTGGACTTTATCGAATGAAAATATATTGAAAATTAACTGAGAAATTTGACGATAATCGAAATACTGATCTGCAAAGAAGCGTTGTATACGTCGATAAAATGATTGTGGTAAGCACGTGATGGGTAAGGCTTTAGATGCAGAAGAAAGATTACATGTCTGTTTTACAATTAATGCCAGCATAATCAGTGTAAAACATTTTACACGTGACTTGTTCCACTTTAGATATTTGTTTAAGATGAGATGTAACTCATTGAAATGTGTCATCATATTCGTCGTCAGAAAACAAGTATTATGCCATTATTTCAATGAGTTGTCTTTTTTTGTCGTGTACAAAGACTTTCTTTAATTGAACGTAAGTTCTCTACATCGGCTTCTAAAGTCGCACCACCATCGAAAATATCGACATAACCTTGGAAACGTAAACCTTCACCCAACAGTAATTTGTATGCAGGTAAAGTATTTGGATGGACTTTACCAATCACTTCTTGGGCTGCAGCAGGTAACATATCGACATATAATGGGTAGCGTGGCATCAATTCTGCAATAAAAGACTTCTGCCCTGTACCGCTAAGATAATCTGCCTTTCTAAATTCCATATCGAAAAACTTATGTCCGACTGCATCCCAGAACGGAGAATTCCCGACTTCATCCGAATAGCCGCGCATTTCAGCAACAATGCGTTTTTCAAAAATATTTCTGAATGCTGCGATAAACAGGAAGCGGATTTTTGAAAGAAATTTTCCATTCATTTCTTTACGATAATCTGGATCGAGGAACAACGTACATAATTCACTGCACGTAGTATGGTCATTGCTCAAAAACAAAGTTTGATGTGCCTTATACACATTGAGTGTTTTTGAAGAATGTACTTGAGTGCCCACATGGAAGTTGTACCATGGCTCACTTAAGCCCAAAGCAACTTCAATTCCACAGAGTCCAACCACCTTGTTAATGCTGGTATCTTCTAAAACAAAGAAATAGCCTTGATCTGCTTTGCTTAGTTTACCGCGCACAGTGTCACAAGCGCGTTTCAGTTTTGCCGCCAAAATTTCCAAGTTAGGCTGTAATGAAGTAAGCCCATAACCTGCTTTTTCAGCAAGTTGATAAATGTCATTGATATCATCTTCTCGAATATAACGAATAATCATCATTTATGCACACTCCTTCAATTCGTGTGAAAATTTTTCAAGAGCTTGCTCAAAACGACTTAAGCCTTCATCGATATCTTCAAATGGAATAATCAGTGAAGGCGTAAAACGAACAACATTTGGACCTGCAACCAGTGCCAGTAAGCCTTGCTCACCTGCTAAATTGACAATATTTTTGGCTTGACCTGCATGCTCAGCTTTAAGCACACAGCCGATCAGTAAGCCTTGACCACGGATTTGCTCAAATACATTAAATTTGGCATTAATCTTATTTAGACCAGTGACAAAATAATCAAATCGTTGTTGAACACCCTCTAAAACTTCTGGTGTATTGATAAATTCGAATACCGCATTTGCCACTGCACAAGCCAATGGGTTGCCGCCATAAGTTGTGCCATGATCACCCACTGCATACATATTGGCGTATTGATTTGTGGTAATCATCGCGCCGATTGGGAAGCCACCACCTAAAGCTTTGGCAGTGGTTAGAATGTCAGGAGTAACACCTGTATTCATATAAGCATAGAGTGAGCCAGTACGCCCAACACCTGTTTGGACTTCATCAAAAATAAGCACTGCACCATGTTCATCACAGAGTTGGCGCAAGCCTTTTAAAAACTCAAGATCAGCAGGAAGTACGCCGCCTTCACCTTGAATAGGCTCAACAATAACGGCACAAGTATTTTCATTGATCACGGCTTTTGCCTGCTCTAAATCATTAAATGCAGTATGTTGAATACCTTCTGGTAGCGGTGCGAAATCTTGAGAATACTTTGGCTGACCACCAGCAGTCACAGTGAATAAAGTACGGCCGTGAAATGCATTCTTAAACGCAACAATTTGATTTTTATTTGCGTGACCACTGAGCAAACCAACTTTTCGTGCAAGTTTTAAAGCAGCTTCATTTGCTTCTGCGCCTGAATTACAGAAAAAAACTTTGTCTGCAAACGTGTTCTCAACGAGCTGCTTTGCTAAACGAAGAACAGGCTCATTGGTATAACCATTGCCAATGTGCCAAAGTTGAGTCGCCTGTTCCGTTAAGGCCTGAACTGCAACTGGATGTGCATGACCTAATGCATTTACTGCAATACCGCCTGCAAAATCAATATATTGCTTGTCGTTTTGATCCCAAACATGAGAGCCTTGACCACGAACTAAGATAAAATTTGCTGGGGCAAAAACTGGAACCATCCAATCATTAAAGTTTTGACGTGTCACTGCTAAGTTATTCATTTTGCTATTTTCTCCTATAGGTTTTAAATTCGCTTTATCTTTAGTGGCTTAGAAATAGGTCTGGATATTCATTCATGCGGCTGTGTGATGTGCCCTAATTCCGTGTAGCAATAGCCGTTATAGGAAACAGAAAATAATGAAGACGGCTTGAGACCGTGTGAAATTTTGGATTGAGGAGAAGAACCTACAATCGCGTTGCCAGTATGATTTTCTTTGTTAGTCATCTATTTTCCCTTAACGACCTAAGCTTCCATCTGCGCTTAAAACCCTTTAGCGAGACTTTAGATCTCTAACTGAATTTAAGTTTGATATAAAACCGAATCATCAGCAGGCTTAGCGCATTTTTCTATTATTAAGGATCAAAATGACTTAAAAAATTTGTAGTTTTTTCTAAAATGAATTATTTTTTTCCAAATTGACAATTGCAGGAAGCAAAATGAGCGAAATAGATCAAATCATTCTCGGTTTGCTAAAAGAAAATGCTCGAATGTCTGTTACAGATTTGGCAGAAAAAACTGGGGTATCTCGTCCAACTATCAAGAGTAGAATTGACTATATGGAGTCCTCTGGCATCATTACAGGATATACTGTTCGATACCGCCCAGATGTAGATAAAAATATTATTCGTGCTTGGATGAGTATCATGGTGGAAGGTACTAAAGCCAGATCGGTCATTAGTGAATTACGTTTAGATTCAGCCGTTGAGCGCTTGCATAAAACCAATGGGAAATGGGATATTTTGGTTGAAATTCAAGCAGATTCGCTAGAGAGCTTTGATAAAGTCTTAGAAAGAATTCGATGCATTTCTGGTATTTATAATAGTGAAACAAGTATCTTGCTCTCGACTTTTAAAACCTAATCTTAATAAAACTTAATTTGGATATTCTAGTGATCAAAATGCAGAAAAACACTAAATATAGATAAAATTTAGGTTTTATTTGTTTTTTATAAACTAAAATTTCTCTACTTTGATCAGTTGTTTATTAAGTATTTTAAACAATCAAATAGTGCTCTTAATTGAAGTTTTCTTACCATTAAAACAACCTTTTGGGGTGAATGAAGAATACGGTATTTAAAATACTTTAGAAAATGAAAAGTAATGTTAGGATGTAAGCGAAATAATCTTATGAGTTACAAGGAAATATAAGTATGACAGTATCACAATTAGAGTTTTATCAAGCCAAGTTAAATTATGAAATGGACTCATGGGATTTGTTTGAAGCCTTAAATCAAGGACACAAGATTATTGTCGTTGATGGCCGCAGTGCTATAGCCTATCAACATGAGCACATTCCAAATGCAATTAATATTCCGCATCGAAGTATTACGCAGGAGACATTAGCTCATTTGGATCAAACTGTGTTGTATGTCACTTATTGTGATGGTATAGGCTGTAATGCCTCGACCAAAACGGCGCTCAAAATGTCGACTCTAGGCTTTCAGGTTAAAGAATTAATTGGCGGCCTAGATTGGTGGAAACGAGATGGCTACCAAACAATGGGTGATAATGCACATGCTGGAACGAGTATCGATTGTGGTTGTGCAGGTTAAATTATTCAGAAGAAACTGTACTGCACTACAGTGCAGCTTCTTCCAACTTCTAGTATTTTTGACTTAATCTTATATATTTCAAATGCTTAAATTTTGCTGTGTGAGTCTTTAGATTGGTTGATTGCACTGATATGCTTTATGAAGAAAACTAAATTTTAAAATAATAAAATAGCTATAAAATGAATAAGGCATTGAAATTTTTATTTACATAAGAATAAATAGTATTGCTCTAAAAAACTTTATTGATGCACTCAAGCTAAGGATAGCGAGTATGGATTTGAAGACGCACGGTAAAACCCATCATCTCTTTTCTTCACATGCGATTCTGATTATCACTTTTGCCCAGCTTTTTGGCACATCATTATGGTTTAGTGCAAATAGTGCAGCAGCCAATTTAATTCAAGAATGGCACATTACTGTTGCGGATATTGGTTGGTTGACCAATGCTGTACAAGCAGGTTTTATCCTTGGAACCTTTTTGATTGCCTTTACGGGTTTTGCAGATCGTTTTAAAGCAAGTGTTATTTTTACTGGTGCAGCACTGTTGGGTGCATTTTTTAATTTATGTTTTGCATGGCTAGCGCAGGGTTTAATCGATGGCATGATCTATCGCTTTTGCGTGGGTCTGTGTTTGGCTGGCATTTACCCCATTGGGATGAAATTAATTGTGCAATGGGCACCTCATCGAGCGGGAGCTATTTTAGCACTTTTGGTTGCCATGCTTACATTAGGTACAGCATTGCCGCATGCTCTGAATGGCTTATCGGCCAATTTAAATTGGCATTATGTCATTACTTTTTCATCTATTTTGGCTTTAGTTGCCGCATTGCTTATTTTTAAATTGGGTGATGACCAATCTGCGCAGGTCGTTAAAAAAAGAATATCGACTGAAAATGCATTCCAAGTCTTTAAAATCAAAAAATTTAAAGCCTCCGCTCTCGGATATTTTGGTCACATGTGGGAGTTATATGCTTTTTGGACCATTTTGCCTCTTTTTATTGCTCATTCTGGCATTTTAAAACCCCTCGGCTTATCGAATGTGCCATTGGCTACATTTTTAATTATGGCATGTGGTGCTGTTGGCTGTCTTTTAGGTGGATATTGGTCAAAGACATATGGTAGTGATCGCGTTGCAATGGGTGCTTTATTTCTCTCTGGCCTATCTTGCCTGATTTTTGCATTTGCTTGGCGTTATTTACCTGCGTGGTCCTTGCTGATCGTTCTAATTGTATGGAGTGCATCTGTAATTGCAGATTCACCACAATTTTCTGCATTGGCTTCCGTTGCATGCCCACCAGAAAAACTGGGTGCAGCACTCTCTATTCAGAATTCTATTGGCTTTGCGATAACCATCGTATCGATTGCATCTACGACCTATGCTTTTGATCAGGTAGGTTTAGATTCTGCCTGGATTCTTTTATTGGGTCCTGTTTTGGGTATCTTGGGCTTTTATAGGACGATGTCAAAAACTGAATGAAGTTTTGTTCTTGGTAAATTGATTTTTGACTAAGCTGTTGATTTATATTAGTTAGTTGTATGAGTCAAATCGATGTGTGATAGCTTATTCATATTCAATATAAATAAGCTATCTTCTAAAAAGACTAGAAGAAAATCGTATTAAAATTTAAAGCTATAATCCAGATTAATACGCGTTTCATTTGTGGAATGGAAGGTCATATTGGTTGGCATATCATTTCGATAATGAGAAAAACGCGTTCTAAGTCCCAAGCCTTTTAAACTCCCTTCAGGTATGCGATAACCGAGCTCAAACTCTAAGGATTCTTCTTCAAAACGTCGGTCGCCATATGTTAATAAATCAATGTCATCCCCTTTGGCATAACGCGTCATAAAGCGCAGACCATTAAGTGAAGTTTCACCCAGACGAACATTTTTAAAATCATAATCATAACGCAAAGAAACCACTTTTTCATCTTTATTGGAGTAGTCCGAACTCATAAAATCAAGCACAACTGGACTTTCCGCACCCGATAAAAATGGCAGACCTGTATCACCAAAAGACTGCATATAGCCAATCGATAGTGTATGCCCCTGTGTATTTAAGCCAAACAATCCGCCTAAGTGACGATTATCTACAGTGCCTATTTTCTCGCTTCCCGTATCATTACTGTTAAAGAAGCGAACATCGGTTAAAAAATTGTACTGATCTGAAATAGGATACTTACCTACAATACCTACAAATTGTTGCTGATAAATGTCCTGTAATTCAGCATGATACATACGAATACGATAAGCATCACTGAGTTGGTAAACTCCTCCAAGGGTATAGAACTGATTCGTGGTTGCAGCCCGATCAAAGCGATGGTTGATATTATCAATACCGACGTCAGTGTAGTGAATAGAATCTCTTTGACGGACTTTATCGACATAAAACCCTTCCAATTGCAGCTTAGGAATTTCTGTAGAAACGAATCTTACACCACGATAAGTTTGCGGGAATAATCTTGCTGGTGAAGAAAAAATTGTCGGAAGTTGCGGAACCAGATCTCCCACAAAAAGTTCATTTTTACTCAATCGTACTTTGCCAGTTACGCCAATTTTTCCATAATAATCATCTCTTGAATTGTCCGAATTGAGAGCCAATAAGCCTGTTCGTGCATAATCATCTGCATGACTTCCCAATAAATTAAAACCAGCCATTGCAAGGACATCTACACCAAATCCTATGGTTCCATCGGTATAACCCGATTGTCCTTTAAATATAAGACCCTGCGCCCAATCTCGAGCAGCAGTGTAAGGATAAGGATCTTTTTTATAATCCCGATCAAAATAGAAATTTCGCAAGGTGATTTCGGCCTGACTATCTGCAATGAACTGCGCATGTGCCATGTTGACAAAAATTGGGCACAAGCAGATCCCCATCCAGAAAGATGTCTTTTTCATTTTTATCTCAGCTTTTAATTTTTAAACAGATACTTAGGCCGATGTGTTGAGTGAATAATTTTGAGTTTTTTGATGTCGATACACAGCTTTACCTAAGATTAAAATCAAGAAAATTGCTAAGATAAATACAATGCCGTAGTACGCATAAAGATGCTGTGGTGTCATACCTTGATCTAAAAATAGACCTGCAATGGTTGGAGATAAAATGGCTCCAATGCGCCCAAACCCAATTGCATAACCTACACCACGACTTCTAATATCTGCCTCATAAATGGTCGGTGAGATTGAATAAAGTCCAGCAACACAGCCATTAATGAGTGTGCCCAGTAATAAACCGACCAATAATGCAATGCTGACTTGCGATGAAACGGCAACAAATAAGAATATACAGAGCGCTGTTAGGCCTAAAAATAAGCTGAGCGCATAGAAAATTTTAATTCGTGAAGCTAAAAGCCCAATAATTGCTGCACCAAAAATACCACCGATACTAATTAAAATTCCTGTACTGACACCTTGATCTGGCGACATGCCCATTGCAATTAAAATTTTAGGCGTCCAACTCATCACAAAGTAAAAACCAAACATGACCAAGAAAAAGGCAAACCATAAACACAAGGTTTGAAACCCCTGATGACCACGAAATAATTTCGCTATATCACTGCCCTTTTGCTGTTCGATTTGAGCATACTCTGGTAGCTCCTGTAAATGCTGCAACTGCATACGTTGTAAAATCGTATTGGTATTTTCTAAGGCACGTGCAGGTTTTTTTGCCAATAAATAATCAAGTGATTCAGGTAATAACCACAAAGCAAAGGCAAACATGATCAATGTTGTCATACCGCCTGCTAAAAAAACTGAACGCCAACCTAGATGTTCAATTAAGAAGAACGTTAATACGCCACCTAAAGTTGCGCCAATACCGTAACCTGTAGACATCAAGCTGACTGCCAAACTTCTCCAACGCACGTTTGCATATTCACTTGCCAGAACGTTACTACTCGCCAGAATCCCACCAACGCCAACACCTGTAATAAAACGTAAAATAGCCAACATCATGTGATTTTGAACCAATGCACATGCAGACATACTTAATCCAGAAACAATCAAACAAATTAGAATTAAGAAGCGGCGGCCAATTTTATCTGCTAAAGGTGCTAAGAAAATAGAACCTGCTGCCATGCCAAATAGGCCTGCACTGAGTAATATCCCGATTTGTGCGCCAGACAAAGTCCATTCTGCGGATACTGAAGGTGCTGTAAACGCCATCACCATGACATCAAAACCATCAATGACATTCAGAAATATACAAATCAGAATCACGAACCATTGATAACGGCTCATTTTATTGTGGTTGATTTCGTCTAAAACGTTTCTTTGCATTGTGTATCTCCCAATTAGGAACGGAAATACACACGACCATGTGGGAACACAACATTGGGTGATTATGCATATCCATATCCATAATTGCCTTGAAGGGATAATTAAGAATTAAAGTGATCTGATGTACAGATCATTTTTATGAAGCATCCTGCTTATTGGTATTTTGCAAAATGGGATCCAAAAATACAAGATAATTGATATAAATTTATTCAAAAAAATAAAAATGTAAATTAAGCTATTAAAATAATTCATATTTTTAATTATGGTTAATTTTTTTAAATTAATATGGATCCAATTAATAAAATAGCTTATGCTTTCCAATAGCACAATTTACAGCCAAGTAAAGTGCTCTACGAAAAAAAATTTAGTTGCATGATGCACTAAAAAAGAACTTCAAAGGACTGTCTTATGACACTTAAAAAACTAAGCCAATTATCTTTTAGCTTAATCCTCTCAAGTACCATCATTGTGCCTAGCTACGCAGCGAACCAAATCAAAGCTCCGCCAAACATCATGATTATTCTGGCTGATGATTTAGGTTTTTCTGATATTAGTGCCTATGGGAGTGAAATTAAGACCCCGCACATCGACAGCCTACTCACTCAAGGGAAAATGCTGTTTAACTTCCATGCATCTTCCATGTGTTCACCCACACGTGCACAACTCATGACAGGAGCTGACAACCATTTAGTTGGCTTAGGTGCAATGTATGAGACCTCTAAACGCCAAGAAAAATTGGTCGGTGCGGACAGTCTTCGTGCATTATTAAAAATTGATGGTTATTCTGGGCACCTAACCCAAAATGCCTATACGCTTGCAGAAATGCTCAAGCAAAAAGATTACTATACCTTTATGGTGGGCAAATGGCATTTGGGTTTTGAAGCCAACCAAAACCCTAAAGCACGTGGTTTCGATCAATCTTACGCTTTATTAGATGGCTTCGATCTACACTTCAAAGAGCAACCTAAGAATTACCCACGCAACACCCAATATACTGAAAATGGTCAGAAAGTATCTTTGCCAGATCACTACTACTCCACAGATTTCTTTACCCAAAAAGCGGTTGAATATCTGGATAAAAATACACAAAACAAGCCATTTTTTGCCTATTTAGCTTACACCGCACCGCATTGGCCAATTCAAGCTCCAGCACCTTATCGAGATATGTATAAAGGAAAATATGACCAAGGTTATGATGCGATTCGAAAAGCCAGATTTGAACGCCAAAAGAAACTTGGACTTATTCCTGTCAATGCCGTATTTCCTGAACAACGTGGTAATCAAGCTTTATCGACAAAAGGTTGGGATCAACTCACATCTGCTGAACGTAAATATGAAGCGCGTAAAATGGAAGTTTATGCAGGCATGGTCACCCAGCTTGATGATCGTGTTGGCGATGTCATTCAGTACTTAAAAAAGCATAATCAATATGACAACACCGTGATTGTATTTATGTCTGATAATGGTGCTGAAGGCGGTGATCATAATTTCCCGATGGGAGAAGCTGACAATAGCCTTCAGAATATTGGCAATGCAACGTCTTATGTTTACATGGGACCACGCTGGGCGGAAGTCAGCAGCACCCCTTTTACCTACTGGAAGTCGGCTGCGGCAGAAGGTGGCGTACGCGTACCCTTCCTCGTCAAGTACCCAAGCCATCTTTCCAAAGACCATGGTATCAACAACAATTTTGGTACGGTTCGCGATATTTTCCCGACACTCATGGAATTGGCGGGTATTCAACACAACCAGTTATACACTGCGGACAGCAAAAAAATTCAACCTTCGGGCTATAGTTTAATTCCTGCTTTTAAGAATAATGCTGCACGCATTCGCCCAGTAAACTACTATGAGTTTAAAGAACTCCATGGTAGTCGCTATGCAAAAAATGATGAATGGAAGCTGGTTGAAAACTCTCCTTCAAAATTTAATGGTCATGGTTGGGAGTTGTATCATCTTAAACAAGATTTCAATGAACAGCACAATGTTGCTGTACAACACCCAGAAGTTGTCAAAATTTTAAATGACAAATATCTGTCCTATGCAGATAAAAATGGTGTCGTTGATTTTGAGCAATACAACAAGAAGTAAGGAATAAATAATGATGAAGCGTATTATTTTGTCTTCATCATTCATCCTACTCAGTGCTTGCCAAGACAGCTCCAAAGCCACCCAACCAGCATCTATTGCAGATTTAGGCGACCGCACCAAGTGCGCAGCGTATTCAGGTTTGCCGCAAGGTTGGCCTAATCAAAAAGATGCTGGAATGGTGAAGCTCCCCGCTGGAAGCATACAACTTGGCACCACTCACGGATACGATGATGAGCGACCATTCAACCAAACCAGCAATCAGGTTCCTTCATTTTTAATTGATGCTACTGAAGTCACCAATGCTCAGTTCGCTGAGTTTGTAAAACAGACTGGCTATATCACCGATGCAGAAAAGCAACATGGTGCCGCGATGTTTGTTCAACCCACGCAGCCAGTTGCTGAACTTGGCTGGTGGAAATTTGAACCTGAGGCAAACTGGAAACATCCTTGGGGACTTAAAAGCCGCAAGCAACCTGAACCCAACGAACCTGTCAGAATGGTCACTTGGAACGATGCCTATGCTTATGCCAACTGGTTAGGACATGATTTACCAACTGAACTTGAATGGGAATATGCAGCCAAAGGATTTCAGCAAAATTCCGACCTAGGGCCCACCCACCATGGTCATATCACTGCTAACTATTGGCAAGGTGAATTCCCTTATCAAAACAATCAGGATGATGGTTTTGCTGAGGTTTCCGCTGTGGGTTGTTTTGACAAAAATCCATTTGGATTATACGACCTGATTGGCAATGTCTGGGAGTGGACGCAAACCCCATACACTGGACCACGAGACCATCATATGGGAGATCCTGAGCAATATCGGGTCAACCATAGTGATGTCTTGAAATACACCATTAAAGGTGGATCTTACCTATGTGCATCAAACTATTGTGCACGTTACCGTGCTGCCGCGAGGCACCCACAAGAACTCGACTTAGCCACCAGTCATGTTGGTTTTAGGACAGTTAAACGTTTTTAAATGGAATTAAAATGAAACATATTTTTATGCATGGGATCTTATTCTCAGGGATCTCTATTGCCTGTTGTTCAGCACACAGTGCCGAATCTTACACCTTTAAAAATGATCTGGTTTTAAAAACGTTTAGTTTTGACCGAGACTACAAAGACAGCGATAGCAAAGACTCTAGCAGTCTGAGCCAAGGTTTCATTTATCGTGGTGACTGGGCTATGAAAATTGATCAAGTACAGCTTCATCTCATGCCAAGCTTACAATATGCCTATCGCCTTAGCTCAGATCAGCACACCAGTGATTTGGTGCTACCTTTTGATCCTGTGAGCAAATCACAAGCCCAGAGCTATATCAAGTATGGTCTAGGTGCTGGAATTGAATATCAAAATACGCGATTTAATTTTGGTGAGCTTACGCCAGATGACCCTCTCACCCCGCAAGTGGACACTCATCAATTAAGAGTAAATTACCAAGGTGCAGAGCTTAAATATAAATATCAAAATCAGAATTTTGATATTGGTTTAATTAATCGTTACTCCCCTCGAAATGAAGAGGATTACCGCAAGTTAGCCATTTCCAAACAAGAGTCTGATGGCTTATATTTTTTACGCTGGGATGGTAAAACCAGCAAATACTCATGGAAGTTTTATGATGGTTATTTGCAAGACATCATCAACCAGAGCTATTTTGCGCTAGACTACAATTGGACTTCGCAACAAACCACCAAACTACGCTTGTTCCGACATGATGATGTAGGATCAGCCAAAATTGAGGAATATGACAATACCTCACTCGGTGTCATGCACTTTATGAAGCATGGCAATTTACAGGCTGGTATTGGCTATCAAGAGAATTACGGCAAAGATGGCATTCCTAAACTTGATGGTATGCCTATTCCGCATATGGTGAACTGGACGCTAGGTGCCTTTACCAAAGCTGATGAAAAATCCTACCATTTTGTCGCCTCATACAATCTTCAGGATTACATCAAAGGGCTAAAAATCACCTACAAATATATTTATGGTGATTCATTTCAAACCAATAATCAGGATAATTTTGAACAAGAAAGTGATGTCTTGGTTCAATATGACTTAAATCACTGGGTCAAAAACCTTAAATTCCTGTTCCTGAATATCAATTACGATATTAAAAATGGCGAAAGCTTAGATGAGCAGCGTTTTATGCTGCATTACACCCTGAAATTTTAATAAAGCCAATCCCTCCAAAAATCTGCGAAATGTGGATTTTTGGATCCATTTAGATTATTTAAGCGTGCTTTAAAAATATCTAATAAGCTATAAAACCATTTCTAAATAACCATTAATAGCTTGGTATTAGACTAAATATTCTCATAATGTGTAAATTTATATCAAAGCATCAATTGACCATGTAATAAAAATACTATAAATTGGATCCAATAACTGACAAGGAGTCATTACAATGTTCATAAAAAATGCATGGTATGTTGCATGCCGTCCTGAAGAAATCCAAGACAAGCCCCTCGGTCGTACTATCTGCGGCGAAAAAATTGTGTTTTATCGTGGTAAAGAAAATAAAGTGGTTGCTGTCGAGGACTTTTGCCCACATCGTGGCGCACCACTTTCACTCGGCTATGTTGAAGATGGAAATTTGGTCTGCGGTTATCATGGACTGGTCATGGGCTGCGAAGGAAAAACCATTGCTATGCCTGCACAACGTGTACAGGGATTTCCTTGTAATAAAGCCTATGCTGTGGTGGAAAAAATGGGCTTTGTCTGGGTCTGGCCAGGTGAGAAAAATCTTGCAGATGAATCCAAACTTCCTGAACTAGAATGGGCCGATCATCCAGAATGGAGTTATGGCGGAGGCTTATTTCACATTCATTGTGACTATCGCCTAATGATTGATAACCTCATGGATTTAACCCATGAGACCTATGTGCACTCTAGCAGTATTGGTCAAAAAGAAATTGATGAATCACTGCCAATCACCAAAGTTGATGGCGATCATGTCATTACCGAACGTTATATGGATAATGTGATTGCCCCTCCTTTTTGGCAAATGGCACTTCGAGGCAATAATCTCGCAGATGATGTACCTGTAGATCGTTGGCAGCGTTGTCATTTCTTCGCCCCAAGTAATGTGCATATTGAAGTAGGTGTTGCACATGCAGGTCATGGTGGCTATGACGCCCCTAAAGACAAAAAGGTGTCTTCAATCGTGGTGGATTTTATTACGCCTGAAACAGAAACCTCTCATTGGTATTTCTGGGGCATGGCACGTAACTTCCAGCCTGAAAATATCGAACTCACCGATCAAATTCGTGAAGGACAAGGCAAAATCTTTACGGAAGATTTGGAAATGTTGGAGCAACAACAACAAAACATTCTCAATAATCCACAGCGCAAACTGCTGATGCTGAATATTGATGCGGGCGGAGTTCAATCACGCAAAATTATTGAGCGCTTATTGAGTGAAGAAAGACAGGCTGCAACCCCAATTGAAGTGGTCAAATTTCCAAATATTCATGTGATTTAAGGATAAAAACATGGACGTGATTATCAATAAGATTCATCAACTCACCCCTTCCATTCGTGCATTTGAACTGGTTTCCGTCTCTGGCTCGGCTTTGCCGCGCTTTGAGGCTGGGTCACATATTGATGTCCATCTTAAAAATGGACTTACACGACAATATTCACTTTCTAATTGTAGTAGTGAGAATCACCGCTACGTGATTGGAGTGTTACACGATGAAAATTCACGTGGTGGTTCCCGTTGCATACATAATGACTATCAAGAAGGTGATGTATTAAGTATTGGGCAGCCTCGTAATTTATTTGCATTGCATGGCAATACAAAAAAAGCTGTATTGTTTGCAGGGGGAATTGGAATTACACCTATTCTTTCAATGGCTTATCGTTTAAAAGCACAGAACATTCCATTCGAGTTGCATTATTTCGTACGTAGCCATGAAATGATCGCCTTTTATGGCAATTTAACCAAACACTTTGCAGAGCAGATTCATTTTCACATTCAAAATCGGGTTGATACTGAATGTAATATGGCAAACGTACTACAACAACCCGATGCGAGTAAACATTTGTATGTCTGCGGGCCAACAGGCTTTATGCAATTTGTGATGCAGTCAGCTGAAACAGCAGGTTGGCAACCAGAACAACTGCATCAAGAGCATTTTGTGGCACAGCAAAGCAAGCAGGAAAACGATGAAGCATTTACTGTGGAAATTGCTGGTACGGGACAGAAAATTGAAATTCACCCAGAACAGACCGTAACTCATGCCTTGTTAGCGCATGGTTTTGATGTACCTGTATCCTGCGAACAAGGTATCTGCGGTACTTGTATTACCCGTGTTGTTTCTGGCATTCCAGATCATCGGGATGTATTTATGACAGATGAAGAACGTGCCTTGAATAATCAGTTCACACCTTGCTGCTCTCGCGCTAAATCCAAACATTTGGTGATTGAGCTATAGGAATACTCATTTTACTCCTGCTCAAACTGATTGAGCGGGAGTTTTTCTTTACACCTCGGTCAATATATTTTTTACAGTTTCACCGAGTAAAGCGACACTGCTATGTTCTCGCATTAAAGTTTCGGCACGACCTGACTGGCGCTGAACTAAAGCTTCATAAATAGAGCAATGCTGCAAATGTGCGTAGTGTAAGCGGCGGTATTCAGATAAAGCTCGTGATTCATCGTAAGTAATGGCTTGAACAGAGGCCATAGGCAATTGATTATTTTTTGCCAAAGCCTGAATTAAGGCAATATTTTGCGCACCCTGAATAATGGTGTCATGAAAAATCACATTAAATTCATGATAACGCTCTAATTCTGCATCCCCAAATTCGGTATGTTCTGCAAAAAGCTGTTCAATTTGTTCTATACAGTTTTTGAGAGTTTGTTGCTGTACGTCCGATAAACCTTGCTCGGCTAAAGTTTTGGCTGCTAAGCCTTCTAGCACACCACGAACTTCCAGAGCATCATTGACCAATTCATTTGAAATTTCACGAACGGTATAACCACGGGTTGGGTTCTTAATCAACAGCCCTTCTTGTTCTAAAAGCCGAAAAGCTATACGCACAGGCTGACGGGATACCCCAAGCAACTCTGCTGTTGGAATTTCTGCAATTCGACTACCGCCTTCAAGTTCACCTGCGATAATCATTTTTCTTAATTTAATTAATACTTGTTGCCCTGAAGACATCCTAGCCACACTTGTTCAAATATTTCAAAGTCATGCTAACAAGTTCAATCCTCAAGTGACAATACATTTTGAATAGAGAAAAGGTCTACATGATATGCATTGGGATATTAAAGCTTAATTCTGACTTACTCTGAAAGTATTTCAACTTGAGATTGTTTTAAGTTATTGACCATAATATCCAAATTATTACGAATTAAATAAGCCAAATTCATATCAACGCCTTGCAACATTTTACTTTCCAATGCTTCAACCACCGCATTGCACTCGGCCAATTTAGCCAAACCAGTTTCTGTTACTGTAAGCAAAATACGACGACCATGGGTTGGATCTGGCGTTTTCTCAATCCATTGTTGTTGCAATAAATCTTGCAAAATTTTATTGGCTGACTGTGGCTTAATAAATGAACGTTCTGCAAGCTTGGCATTCGACAAATTATTTTTAGAGGCTAAAACAGATAAGGCGGTGAACTGAGGCAAAGTGATGTCTAAATCTTTTAAATGTTCTGTTAAATATTTACTAATTACCCGATCTATACGTGCGATGGTATAGCTTAAGCGAGGACCATCTTCTATTTTTTTATCAACGATATTTGAACGCATCATAATTTTCATCACAAAAGCTAAAACTAAAAAAAGTATGGGAGTGGACTCCCATACTTCCTTGGACTTATCGAGCTGTCGAACTTTGTATTAACTGTACAGGCTGTTTAGGCTTTCTGACAAGCATCAAAGCAGAAATCGCTGCGATCAGAATCACTGGAATACTTGAACCAATCACAATGGTAGCACTTTTACCAATCGACAGTAAAAATCCTGCCAAGAGTGGACCTGCAAATGAGCCGATGCGCCCAATTGCCACTGCTGCACCCACACCCGTACCACGCATTTCGGTCGGATAGTACATCGCAGCCAGACCATACAATGCCGACTGCCCACCCACAATAAACAAGCCACAACCCACTGCTGATAACGCCAGTAAAGCCACGGTAGGAGAAAAGGACAAACAGCACAGTGAAACCAAAATACCCAAATAGATAAATTTGATCACGAAACTCATGCGCATTTTATCAAGCATCATACCCATCAAGATTGAACCAAAGATGCCGCCTACGTTGTAGCCCATTTGAATATAGTTTACCTCTAATTTTGAAAGCCCTTGAGCGCCCATCAACAGTGGCAACCAGTTCAACAAGAAATACAGCACTACGAGGGTACAGAAAAAGCTGATCCAAATCTGAATGGTCGACATACGACGGTCTTTGGCAAACAGTACTTCCAGAAAAGGTGTAGTTTGCTGACTTTGGGTTTTTCTTTGCAAATAATCGCTAGATTCAGGCAAGAATTTTAACAACAACGGAATTAATAAAATCGGTGCAATACCGCCGACATAAAAAATATGACGCCACTCTGCATCTCCTGCCAACATCATGGCAACCACCGAAGTTAATAGCCCCCCAAATGGAATACCGCTATACATCACACTGACCGCAGTTCCTTTACGGTCAGATGATACAGCTTCCGATGCCAAAGTAATCATCATGGGTAAGGCACCACCCATTCCCAAACCGGTTAGAAAGCGAATGACTAACAGGAGTTCATAATTAGCTGCAAAAGCAGTCACTAAAGACATGACTCCGAAGAGTAAAATACTAAAAATTAATACTTTTTTACGACCAATAATATCTGCCAGTCTTCCTCCAATAATAGCACCTGGCAAGGTGCCTAAAATTGCTGCACTAAAAGCCAAGGCCATTTGTGCATTATCCAGCATAAACTCTGCGCGCATGCGCGGTGCTGCAACCCCCATGGATTGAAGATCAAAACCTTCAAAGATGGCGATGGCAAAACACAGCAATAAAGTGATTTTCGCCTTTCCTGACGGATGTAACACTTTTTCCATAGTTCAATCCTTTTTTCACAGTTATTTCCATTAGATCTTGTTGTTTTGTGCTGTTCATTGAACACCCAATAAAATATCAGTTAGACTGATTAAAAAATCAATAGTAATTTTAAATATAATTTTAAATAATATTTAATTTTTATATTTTTCATTGATTTATAAATTTTATTCGAAATTTTTCAAAAAACACTTGAATGTAAGTTTAACTGATATTATGTTGAATACAGAACAAACAAACTGTCATTCAAGGAGTAAGCACATGACATATGAAAAGCGTTGGGAAACCGTTGATGTTAAAGTTCAAAATGGAATTGCATGGGTCACATTCAATCGCCCAGAAAAGAAAAATGCCATGAGTCCAACATTGAATCGTGAAATGATTGATGTATTGGAAACTATCGAACTGGATCAAGAGGCTCGCGTGGTAGTTCTTACAGGTGCTGGAGATTCATGGACTGCGGGCATGGATTTGAAAGAATATTTCCGTGAAGTGGATAGCCAACCAGAAATTGTACAAGAGCGTATTCGCCGTGATTCTTGTCGCTGGCAGTGGCAATTATTGCGTATGTATTCAAAACCAACCATCGCTATGGTTAATGGATGGTGTTTCGGTGGCGGCTTCTCCCCTTTAGTAGCGTGTGATCTTGCTATTGCAGCGGATGAAGCAACCTTTGGTTTATCTGAAATTAACTGGGGAATTCCACCGGGCAACTTGGTAAGCAAAGCAATGGCAGATACCGTTGGGCACCGTACCTCGCTGTATTACATTATGACGGGCAAGACTTTTAGTGGAAAAGAAGCGGAAAATATGGGCTTGGTCAATAAAAGTGTTCCTTTGGCTCAACTTAAATCAGAAGTCACTGAGCTTGCTAATATTTTGCTAGAGAAAAACCCTGTGGTATTGCGTACTGCCAAAAATGGTTTTAAACGCTGTCGTGAACTCACTTGGGATCAAAATGAAGATTATTTATATGCCAAGTTAGATCAATGTAACCATCGCGATACCGAAGGTGGACGCCAAGAAGGTCTGAAACAATTCCTAGATGAAAAATCTATTAAACCAGGTTTACAAAGCTACAAGCGTACTGGCTAATTTCTGTTTTTTTTAAATGGTTAAGTAAGGATACAACCCATGCATAATGTACAGTTAAAACAAGATGAATCTGTAGAGACATCAAACAGCCATACGGTGCAATTGCTCATTCACGGGCAATCTGTCGATGCATCGAATCAGGCAATATTTGAACGGATCAGTCCGATTGATGGTCAAGTCGCCAGTATTGCGGCGGCGGCAACTTTAGCAGATGTCGATTTAGCTATAGAGTCTGCGGCAAAGGCTTTTCCTGTTTGGTCGAAACTTTCCCCGACTGAACGCCGTTTACGCTTACTCAAAGCAGCGGATTTGATGGATGCCAGAACGGATCAATTTATTCAAATTGGGATGCGTGAAACAGGTTCAACTGCGACATGGTATGGGTTCAATGTCCACCTTGCTGCCAATATGTTACGTGAGGCAGCAGCCATGACCACACAAATGGATGGCAGCCTTATTCCGTCCGATGTGCCAGGCAATATGGCGATGGGAATTCGTGTTCCGTGCGGGGTTGTGGTTGGTATTGCGCCTTGGAATGCTCCTGTAATTTTACCGACTCGTGCATTAGCAATGCCACTGGCCTGTGGTAATACTGTGGTACTCAAAGCTTCAGAGGCTTGCCCTGCAACTCAACGTTTAATTGGGCAAGTGTTACATGAAGCAGGCCTTGGCGATGGTGTGGTAAATGTCATTACCCATGCTGCAGAAGACGCACCGCAAATTGTGGAACGCTTGATTTCGCACCCTGCGGTCAAACGAATTAATTTTACTGGCTCTACCAAAGTCGGAAAAATTATTGCAGAAACAGCGGCCAAATACTTAAAACCTGTTCTACTCGAACTTGGTGGAAAAGCGCCTGTAGTGGTGTTGAATGAAGCTGATGTTGATGAAGCTGTCAATGCAGTTGCATTTGGTGCTTTTTTCAACCAAGGACAAATCTGTATGTCTACCGAACGCGTACTCGTTCAAGATGGAGTTGCAGATCAATTTATTGAAAAACTGATTGAAAAGACCCGTACCATTCATGCAGGAAATCCAACATTTAAAGGGCACGCACTAGGTGTATTGGAAAGCCAGCGCGCTGCAAATCGCATTCGACATTTACTGGAGGATGCGCAAAGTAAAGGGGCAAATTTACCGCTCGGCATTCAAATACAAGACACTACAATGCAACCAACTTTGGTTTTAAATATTCAACCCGAAATGCTGCTATATCGTGAAGAATCTTTTGGCCCTGTTTGCACTGTACAACGCTTTAGCAGTGTTGAAGAAGGCATTGCCCTTGCGAATGACAGTGAATTTGGTTTATCTGCTGCCGTGTTTAGTCAAAATATTGCACAAGCACTGGATGTTGCGAAACAAATTGACTCAGGCATTTGCCATATTAATGGTGCAACCGTACACGATGAAGCACAAATGCCTTTTGGTGGAACCAAAGCCAGTGGATATGGACGCTTTGGCAGTAAGGCTTCGATTGCAGAATTTACAGAATTGCGTTGGATAACCATACAAACACAACCGCGTCATTATCCAATTTAGTAATTGGATTTCACCTTAATATTCAATAAGAATGCATGAAGCAAAAATATAAAGCGCAGTGATGCGCTTTCCATGGAGTGAAAAACAATGCAAATGAATGCCACTCAATCACAAGATCGCGAACGACTGGTAAAACTTGGGCGTCATGATATTGATTACGTCTACAAAGATCAGGTTTTGTATCTGCATCCGAAAGAACAACTAAACAGCTATCCGCAAAAATTGACTGATCGCCTGATTCATTTTGCACAAACCAAACCAGAGCATATTTTTGCGGCAAAACGGAATACTCAAGGTGAGTGGGTCAAACTCAGTTATGCTGACACCTTGCAACGTGCATGGCATATTGCCCAAGCCTTACATAATCGCAATTTGAGTGAGCAGCGCCCTTTGCTTATTTTATCGGGCAATGATCTTGAGCATTTAACGCTGTCGATGGCTGCGATGTTGGCTGGTGTTCCATTTTCTGCCATATCCCCTGCTTATTCACTGATTTCACAAGATTTTGGCAAACTCAAACATGTTTTCGATGTACTTACTCCAGGTATGGTTTATGCCAATGATGGTCAGGCTTTTGCCAAAGCCATTCAAAGTTGTGCCCAAACGGAGATCGAAGTTGTTACCAATAAAGGGATTCTAGGTGAACATAGTTGCACTTCATTTCAATCACTTTTAGATACGCCTGTCATGAATGTGCAGGAGCATTATCAACGTTTAGACGAACATCAAATCGCCAAATTTTTGTTTACTTCTGGTTCGACTAAACTGCCAAAAGCTGTTCCAACTACACATTTGATGTTAAGTGTAAATCAGCAAATGTTATTACAAACTTTCCCAGAGTTCGAAGAAACACCGCCAGTCTTGCTTGATTGGTTGTCTTGGCATCATACCTTTGGCGGTAGCCACAATGTCGGGATCGCCTTATATAATGGCGGCACTATCTATATCGATGATGGTAAACCTGTTGCAGGCAAGTTCGATGAGACGATTCGAAACTTAAAAGAAATTTCACCCACAGTTTATTTAAACGTACCCAAAGGTTGGGAAGAACTCACCGACGCATTGGAACAAGATGCTGAACTACGTGATCGCTTTTTTGCAAAAGTAAAAATTCTATTCTTTGCAGGTGCTGCTTTATCCGAAGCAGGTTGGAATCGATTAGACCGAATTGCACAGCAACATTGCGGTGAAAAAATCCGCATTATGAGTGGACTTGGCATGACCGAGACAGCCCCCTCTTGTGCCTTTACCACAGGCCCGCGTGTTATGGCAGGCTTTATTGGCTACCCTGCACCAGGTTGTGAAATCAAATTGGTTCCATATGGGGACAAACTTGAATTTTGTGTCCGTGGCAAACATGTCATGAAAGGTTATTGGCGCTTAAATGAAGATCAGCAAAGTACAGTCTTTGATGAAGAAGGCTTTTTCCATACTGGAGATGCGGTTCGCTTGGTCGATGTCAATGATCCGACTCAGGGCTTGATGTATGATGGCCGTATTGCAGAAGACTTTAAACTCAATACAGGCACATTTGTAAATGTTGGTACCTTACGCAATAAAGTACTGATTCAGGGAAATTTACTGATTCAAGATGTCTGTATTACGGGGTCTAACCTAAACGCGATTGGTTTTTTAATTTTTCCAAAACTGGATGCCTGTGCCGATTATGCAGGGCTGTCTTTATCAGAACATCGCGCTGAAGAAATTTTGAAACATCCGAAAGTTCAGCAATGGTTCCGTCAATTTTTAATGCACTACAACAAAGATGCAACAGGAAGTTCCAATCGCGTTTCTATGCTATATCTGCAAACTGAACCACCACAATTGGATGCAGGTGAAGTTACCGATAAAGGTAATCTCAATCAAGGCAATATCATTAAGCGTCGTGCCGAGAAAATTGAAGAGTTGTATCAAAAACAGACCGATAATTCGCTGATTATTCGAGTCCCAACTTTAAACAACTAAATCACTGAAATAACAGTAAAAAAGCTCAATTTATTTTGGGCTTTACCCTTACTTTTGCCAAAAAAAGGTTAAGTATGCAACAAGATACTGAATTTGAACTGTTTCGCGATAACTATCGCCGCTTTCTAAAAGAATTTGTCGCTCCACATTATGAGCAATGGGAAGAAGATGGTCTGATTCCGAGACAATTATGGAACCAGTTAGGTGAAAACGGCTTTTTATGTGTTGATGTGCCTGAAGAATATGGCGGTTATGGCGCCCCCATTCACTATTCTCTGATGCTGGTACAGGAAACTGCACAAGCAGGTTTTACCTCCTTGGCTGTTGCAATTGGTGGACAAAATGAACTGGTTTCTCCATATATCCAAAACTTAGGCAGTGAAGAACAAAAGCAATATTGGCTACCCAAAATGGTTACTGGCGAAGTCGTCACTGCGATAGCCATGACTGAAGCCAATGCAGGATCGGACTTACAAGCCATTCGTACACAAGCCATTCTGAATCAAGACCATTATCTGGTGGATGGTTCAAAAACTTTTATTTCCAATGGGATACATGCCGACCTCATTGTCTTGGTGGCAAAAACTAATCCCGAAGCTCGAGCAAAGGGCATTTCTCTATTATTGGTTGATGCTGCATTAGAAGGTGTTGAAAAAGGGCGATCTTTGAAAAAAATTGGACTCCATGCCCAAGACACCGCTGAGTTATTTTTTGATCAGGTCAAAGTACCTAAGAATCAAAGACTGGGAGAAGAAGGTCAAGGCTTTGCCTACCTGATGCAGGAGTTGCCTCGCGAGCGTTTAAGTATTTCCATGATGGCGTTGGGTTCAATTTTAGGTGCGATTGAGCTCACCAGTGATTATGTGCAGCAGCGTAAAGCCTTTGGTCAACCTTTAAGTCACATGCAAAACACGCGTTTTGTGCTGGCCAATACGCAAATTAAAGCCAAAGCAGCTCAGGCCTTTGTCGATCAATGTGCCGAACAATATAGTCGAGATGCTTTAAGCGTGAGCCATGTTGCTGCCTTGAAATGCTTTATTACCGATACTCAATGCGATGTGATTGATCAATTACTACAACTGTTTGGTGGCTATGGCTACATGCAGGAATATCCAATTTCACGTTTCTTTGTCGATGCACGTGTGCAAAAAATTTACGGCGGCACCAATGAAATTATGAAAGAAATCGTGGCGCGGGAAATGCTCGGAAAATAATTCGTTTAAACAACAAATGAAGAACAGACCTCGGTCTGAGGTCTGCATGTAAAACAACAATGATATTTCAGGAAGAAATGCAATGCAGTCTAAATTATGGATGTACTCTACCCTTATGCTCTCCAGTTCAGTATTTGCTGGTAACTTTATTGATAACAGCACAGTCGATTTAACCACACGAAATTTTTATTTTGATCGTGATTATCAAGAGCAGTCTAAATACCCAGCCGCTAAAGATTGGACACAAGGATTTATTCTAAAAGCCAATTCAGGCTATACCGAAGGAACAATTGGTTTTGGGATAGATATTTTAGCGACGGCTGGGTTGAAATTGGATGCTAGTGCTGACTATGCAGGAACAGGAAATTTACCACGAGATACTATGACCAATGAACCTGCTTCCAGTTATGGGGAAATTGGAGTCACAGGTAAAGCTAAAATCAGTAAAACTGAATTAAAGGTTGGAACACTTCGACCAATGAACCCTGTACTGGTTGCCTCACCTGCCCGTTTATTACCACAAACCTACCAAGGCATTTCCTTAGAATCGAAAGATATTCCAAATCTGGATTTCCAATCAGCTTATATTGATCAGGTCAATCATCGTGATTCAACCAACTGGGAAAACTTGCGGATTTCTGGGGTGAATGGTCGTTTCAAAAGTGCCGATACCGACCAACTGTATTATCTAGGTGGTCATTATCAGCTTATTCCAAGTACCAAACTGACCAGCTTTTATATGGATGTACAAGACCTATATAACCAGTCCATGTTTGGCATTACCTATAACCACAAATTCAATGACGGCAATAATTTTAGCTCACAATTACGCTATTACCGTAGCCGAGAAGATGGTCAAGCCAAAGCAGGTTTGGTAGATAACGACCTGATTCATGGTTATTTTGAACTGAAACATCAAAATCACAAATTTATTTTGGCGACTTTCCATCATAGTGGTGATACCGCATTTCCATATTTAACAGGTGGTGAAACAGGTTTGCTGATCGATACTTGGCCTGCTGAATTTTTAAATCCCAAAGAGCGTGTTTATAGCTTTCGTTATGAATATGACTTCAAAAACTATGTACCAGGTTTACGCTTTATGACCCGTTACACCACTGGTGACAATATTTATGCACCAAAACTAGGTGGAACCGATTTAAAAGAACATGAAACCGATTTTGACATTGGTTATACCGTACAAAATGGACCATTAAAAAATCTAGGTTTACGTGCCCGCTACGCCATGTATGACAACAATATGCTCTCTACTGCCAACATCAAACCGTCCAACGAAACACGCATTAACATCGACTACACATGGAAATTTAAATAATGCCTACAGAGGTTCTGCTGCTGCCAGAACCTTTTTTTTGTGAGAGAAATTTGATGAAAAAAATACTCGCTCTTTGCTTTGGTCTGAGCCTATTCAGCCAGAGCTATGCTGAAACGCAATATCAGCCGCCAGCACCTCATTTAGAACCACTGGCTCAATTTAGCGTGGATTTGAATGCGCCTGTTTGGGAACTTGGAGCTACTAGCGATAGTGGCAAACGTCGAATAATTCCAATTATAGGTGGCACCTTCCAAGGGAAACAACTCAAAGGGCGTATTTTAAATAATGGAGCAGATTGGCAAATTGTGGACAGTCAAGGACTTGCCATTATTGATACTCGATACCTACTTGAAACTGAAGATGGCGCTTTAATTTATTTACAAACCAAAGGTTACAGACATGGCTCAAAAGAAGTGCTGCAACAACTTGCGCAAGGTAAAGATGTCGACCCGAACAAATACTATTTCAAAATTACCATGCAATTTGAAACTAGTTCGCCGAAATATGCGTGGCTGAATCAAACTGTTGCCGTTGGGAGTGCCATGCGTTTAGGCAAAGCCGTAATTTATGACGCTTACACGCTGCAATAAGCATCGAAGCTTTATCTATCTTTTCGTCATTATTCGAGAAACGGATCTTTCATTATGACACCAAGCACTTTAACAAACCTTCCCCCCATTCATCATCTTCTGGGAGGTCACAATATCCAATGGAATGCTGACCAGACTGAACTAGAAATTAGTTATGTCGCGCTGGACAGCTTTACCAATCCGCGAGGCAGTGTAGAAGGTGGCATGGTCTGTGCCATGCTAGATGATGTGATGGGGCTGTTTGCTTATCTTGCCAATAATCAAACTCTAGCAACCACCATTAACTTAACTATGGATTTTTTACGTCCCTGCCAAGTGGGAACTGTACTCACCAAATGTCGCTTTACCAAACAAGGCAAAGCCATTCTGAGCCTTGAAAGCGAAGCATGGCAAAACCAAAAAATGATTGCACGAAGTACCGCCAATTTCATGGTTCTCCAATCTTAACCTTCAACATTGATTGATATGGAATTTCAATAATGCAAAAAAATTTAAAACAAAAAAATTGGTTCACACCGTTAAGTGTATTGACCTTATGTATTGGTCTTTCAGCCTGTGGCGATAATGACAGCTCAAAAACGACACAAACTACAGCCACAATTCCACAACTTGCTCCAGCCGTCGGAACCAACTTAAAAGGTTCATGCGCGGATTTACAAGGGTTTAAATATTCAAACACCAATATCACTTCAGCAACTTTACAAGAAGCGGGCAGCCTCAAGGTTGCGGGGCAAGACATCGCTGCACACTGCTTGATTACAGGCTATATGTATCCACGCGTCAGTCCCGTAGATGGTCAAACCTATCAAATTGGTTTTGAAATGCGCTTACCTCTAGATTGGAATGGTCGTTTCCTTTATCAGGGGAATGGTGGTACAGATGGCAATATTGCGACAGCAACGGGGCAAGTGGGCAGCGGTGGCCCATTGACCAATGCCCTGCATGATGGCTTTGCTGTTATTTCATCTGATGCGGGACACAATGCAGCCCAAAACCCATTGTTTGGCTTAGACCCACAAGCTCGAATTGACTATGGGTATGGCGCAATCACTAAACTCACGCCAATGGCGAAAAATCTGATTCAAGCCGCTTATGGGAAATTGCCAGATCGTTCTTATGCAGGTGGAACCTCAAACGGTGGTCGACATGCCATGATGGCGGCAACACGTTTAGCAGATCAGTATGATGGGATTCTTGCCAGTACACCGGGTTTCCATTTGCCACGTGCTGCGGCAGCCCAACTTTATACGGCGCAACAATTACGCCGAGTGGCCACCGATGAAAACGATTTAAGAACAGCCCTCACCCTGTCTGAACGAAAAGTGCTTGCACAAGCTATTTTAGCTCAATGTGATGGACTTGATGGTATTGCGGATGGTTTAGTTCAAGACGTGGAAGCCTGTCGTACGGCATTTGATATTCACCGCGATGTTCCAGTATGTTCTAGCACACGAGATGGAAGTTGTTTATCTACAGATCAAATTGATGTGCTTGCCAATATCTATCAGGGTCCTGTCAATGCAACAGGTGAAGCATTATATGCCACACAACCGTTTGATCCGGGGCTGATCGGCAGTAATTGGGCTAGTTGGAAATTTGATTCGTCTGTTGGTACGGCACGTGACCCAGTTGCAGTCGGAATAATTTTTCAGGTTCCACCAAATCCAGACGTTATGCTCAATTCTCGCCAATTTGCCTTCAACTTTAATTTTGATACAGACTACGCAAAATTATCTGCCACCAATGAAACCTACCCAGAAAGTGCCATGTCTTTTATGATTCCACCTGATGAGTTGAATTTGGATAAACTCCTTGCACGTGGCGGTAAAATGATTGTAGTTCAGGGCACTGCTGACGGTGTATTTTCTGTAGATGACACCCAGAACTGGTACGATAAATTGCTGCAAAAATATCAAAGTAATGCCTCTGGCAATGCTCCAAGTTTTGTCCGTTTTTTTCGTGTTCCAGGCATGAATCACTCTCGTGGTGGTATCGCAACCGATCAGTTTGATGCACTCACAGCCTTGGTCAATTGGGTGGAATATGGTCAGGCGCCAGATCGAATCATTGCTGGAGCACGGGGTGAAGGCAATGCCAGTGGGCAAGTGAATACTGAATTACCTACCGATTGGTCGGCCACTCGTACACGCCCACTTTGCCCATATCCTTTAATCGCACGTTATAACGGTCAGGGAGACAGTGAGCAAGCCGAGAATTTTAGCTGTAAATTGTAATCAAAAATAAGTGTTTAGAAACAAAGAAAGAGCTAAAAATTAGCCCTTTCTTTGTTTGAGTCTGGTTAAGGCTATGTATAATTGAATGGCTCTAAAACCATCCTCAAACAAGACTTCTCCCCGAACGTTCGATTTTGTCGGTATAAAGTCAAAAATTTTAGAAGAGTTTAGGCTGTTGACTGTATCTATCAAAAGACTTGCATGGAAAGATTAGCAGTTTTAATCCTCATACCTCATTGTATTTTAAAGATTTGAATTTTAATATCGTAATTTCAACAGCCTTAACATATGGTTATGCTTTATTGATGATTAGAACTCAATCCCTAAAATTAACCGTATTGCGATTGCACCCAGTAACACGCCCATAACTTTTTCTAAAATAGAATTATATTTCAGAAAGCCTGATCTGATTCTAGGCTGCGTAAAAATCAAACTGACTGCAATAAACCACAGCGTATTCACCAGACACATCCATCCACCATACAGGATCTGTATGTATAACGGCGTTGTTGTGCTGACTATACTGGTGAAAATGGCCAAGAAAAAAATGGTCGCCTTCGGGTTCAGTGCATTGGTCCAAAAACCTGTCATGAATGCCTGATGATAAGATATCGTCCTGTGTTCAGAGGTAACAACCGTGCTAATTTCAATTGGACTCGACCCTCCTTTCAAACAATTCTAGCCTAAATAGAGTAAATATAAGGCACCAATGATTTGAAAAAGACTCATGAAAATATGATTTTGAGACAGAACAAAACCAACGCCCATAAGGGTATAAAACACATGAACAGAAATGCCACAACCAATTCCTACTGCGGTTATACAGCCGATTCGATAACCGTGTTGGGTACTTTGCCGCACACTAATAATGAAATCGGGACCTGGAATAATGACTGCAAGAAAATGTATGAGGGCTAGCGTAAGAAACTCATGGTAATAGACATTCATCCTGAAATACCCTTAGCTAAGGCATAATGTACGGTGAGTTTGCCTTTCTTTATTTCCATTTTAATAATTTTGACGTTACCAACTTCCGATAAAGATAGAACATGCGTTCCACCACAAGGATAGGCATTCAATTCACCAAACTGAATTTCACGAAATCCATTCTCATTAAGGGTAATCTTTGCTGCTAAATCTGCATCGATAAAGGCTTGTAGACGAGTTTCTAAATACATAGAATCCACAGGTTCACTGTTTTGGGTCGCCAAAAACTGTACTTTTGAATTATTTGGCCAGTGTTGTGCTTTGATTGGTTGCCAACCATAACTTTCAACAATATGTCCAATCAAATGTCCTGCACTGTGCAAACGACTGTGGAGTCGACGGGCTTGAATATCAACTTTTGCATATACTCGACCTAATGCTACAGCACTTTTACATAGATGAATAATCGTGCCATTTTCAATTGCGACATGGACAACTTCACTCTCTGCAATATATCCAGTATCACTCGGTTGTCCCCCACCTTGAGGATGAAATGGCGTGTTTTCTAATTTAATTTCAAATTGACCATTATCTAATGCAGTGCAAGCAATCACTTCAGCATAACTTTCTGTAACACCAGATAAATAAAGATGTTTAACCATGAAATAACAACCGTATCAAAATATGAAAAAATTGTATTACTTTGTCTATGGAGCGATAATCTAGAAAATTATCAAATAACTTTTGCTTCATGAGCACAAATCAAAATTTAAACTTACTGAATGAAATGGTGACATTTGTAAAAGTGGTAGAAACAGGCAGTTTTTCTGAAACAGCGCGTCAGTTTGGAACAACACCTTCCGCAATCAGTCGAGCTATTTCACGCCTAGAAAAAGCATTAGGGACACGACTACTACAAAGAACCACTCGTAAGTTACGTATAAGTGAAAGTGGACAAGCTGTATACGAGCGTTGCCTAGATATGGTGAATGCAGCTCAAGCCGTAATGGAAAGTTCGGAAAAATTTCACTTAGAACCTCAAGGTCAAATTCGAATAAGTGTGCCTAAGGCCGTTGGGCATTATCTAATTCACCCTTATTTACCTGAATTTTTGAGACTTTATCCTAAAATTGATATTCAACTGCTATTAGAAGATCGTTATGTAGATTTAATTGAAGATCAAGTTGACCTAGCTATTCGTATTACAGAGAAGCCACATGAAGGTTTGATGGGACGCAAACTTTTAGAAATAGACCATGTAATTTGTGCAACGCCTGAGTATTTATCAAGGTTTGGTACACCTCAGCATCCACACGATTTGAAAGAACATCAGTGTATCTATTTGGGTGAGCAAGCAATAGATTCAAAATGGAAATTTCAACAAGGGAACAAAAACCTTTCAGTCCATGTCAAAGGTCGCTACGCGGCGAATCATACAGGAGTACGACTTGATGCAGCCTTACAGCACCTTGGAATTGCCAGTTTACCGTTCTTTGTAGCAAATAAGGTAATGAAAAATAAGCAGTTAATTCAAGTTTTGCCAAACTGGTATTTTAAAACCTACTATAGTGGCGGAGCATGGTTGTTGTACCCAGCGACAAAACATTTGCCACCAAAACTAAAAGTATTGATTGAATTTCTGGCACAAAAATTGGCACAAGAACCGACATTGTTAAGACCAGATTGATAAAAAAATACGCAAAAGGTTGTATGCTGAAGCAATGAAGGAAGGTACTTTAAATATGAGCAGAACCAGTAAATGTAAGAACAATTTTTGTTATTTATATTAGGAAAATAATATTGGCATTGTATAAATTGAATAGATGAAAATATTATTTATACAATGCCTAATTCATATTAATTAGTTAAAGTATTCCATATATAGTCCATACGTTGAGAATATATAACTTTACTGCGAATAAGATAAACATCTTGGAAAAAATGATAACCATCTAAGACGCGTAATTTATTTTCAGCAATTTCTTCTTCTACTAATAATTTAGGCAACCAAGCAACGCCTAGTCCTTGTAAAACCAAAGCTTTTAAATCTCCAGCATTATCTGTTTCATATAAAATTCGATAATCTAATTTATCTTCAATTTCACGATCGACACATTTTCTTAAATAAGCCTGCTTACTATAAGACAGCAATGGAAAATTTTGATCTAAACTGTATTTCTCATATTTATCGCGTGCAGATGCAACAGGAAGAATTTCCATTTTCACAATTTTATGAAATGCAAAAATTGCATGGTCTAACTGTTTTAGAGTTTCTTCATCACAATAGCAAATTAAAAAATCACATGAACCTTCTTTCAACAGTCGCATGCCCTGTTTCATATTGGCTGCAATAATTTCAAGCTGTAGATCTTTAATATCTGTATATAAATTGTGAATAAAATTAGGGAAAAACTGTGTAATTAACGAATGGGACACGGCAAACTTGATAGAAAGCTCATTGTTCCTAATATTTTTTTCCAGATACTTTATTGTTGTATCCAATTGATTTTGTATGTTTTTTGCAGATGACAGCAGGATTTGACCAGCATCTGTAAAGTCTACATTCTTGCTATAGCGTTTTAAAATTTGAAAGCCTAAAGCATCTTCAATGGCTTGAATTCTGCGTGTAAAGGCAGATTGTGTTACATGTCTGAGTTCGGCCGCTTTTGAGATAGATTTTTCTTGTTCTAAAGCAAGTAAATCTTCAATCCAACGAATTTCCAATGACATTTGCGCTGTCCATAATCTAAGCGATATTGATAATTATACAGTGTTATGCAAAAAATGCATGGATAAATATTTTTTTACATTAGTCAGGCTGGGTGTTCTAGTTCTAAGATAAAATTATTCCCGCTATAGAGCATTTCTAAATGAATATTGAAATTAAATCACGGACTGAAAAAGATTTACTTGGTTTTAAAGAAGTCCCATTCCATTGTTACTACGGTGTACAAACACTTCGTGCATTGGAAAATTTCAATTTAAGTCCGAATAAATTAAGCCATTTCCCAATTTTCATTAAAGCATTGGCAATGGTTAAATCTGCATGTGCAGTTTCAAATTTTAAACTAAATAAATTAGAAGAAAATAAATACAATGCAATTCAACATGCTTGCCAGCAGTTGATGAATGATTTATATCATGATCAATTCCCAATTGATATGATTCAAGGTGGTGCTGGTACTTCAACCAATATGAATGCAAATGAAGTAATTGCAAATATTGGTTTGGAATATATGGGACATGCCAAAGGTGAATATAAATATTTACACCCAAATAATGATGTAAATATGTCACAGTCAACCAATGACGTATACCCTACAGCAATTAAAGTTGGTTTATTATTTTCTTTAGATCAACTTAACACACCATTCCAAAGCTTAATCGATAGCTTCCGTGTAAAATCTGAAGAATTTGCGCATATCTTAAAAATGGGTCGTACTCAGTTACAAGATGCTGTACCAATGACTTTGGGTCAAGAATTTGGCGCTTTTGCTAATACTTTGCAAAATGACTTGAATATGCTTTACAGCATCATGCCGAATGCATTAAGTGTTGTGAACTTAGCGGGTACAGCAATTGGTACAGGTATTAACACTGAAGTTGAATACCGTCTTCACGCAATTGAAGCATTGTCACAAATTACGCAAAAGAACATTTCAAGTTCTCCTGACTTAATTGAAGCGACTTCAGACATGGGCGATTTCGTTCTATTGTCAGGCTTCTTAAAGCGTACGGCGACTAAACTTGCTAAAATTGCCAATGACTTACGTTTATTGTCGAGTGGTCCACGTGCAGGTCTAAATGAAATTCACTTAGAACCACGTCAACCAGGTAGTTCAATCATGCCAGGTAAAGTGAACCCAGTAATTCCTGAAGCAATGAACTTGGCATGTTACCAAATTATTGCAAATGACTTGGCAATTACCCTTTCTGCTGAAGCGGGTCAGTTACAGTTAAATGCAATGGAACCGTTAATCGCATTCAAACTTTTCGAATCAATTGATTTGTTAGGTAAAGCAATGCGTATGTTCCAATTGAAATGTATTGAAAACATCCGTGCGAATGCTGAACATTGCCAACACTTGGTAGATAACTCAATTGGTATTATTACTGTATTGAACCCATACCTTGGCTATGAAACGACGACTCGTATTGCCAAAGAAGCAAACGAATCTG
Source organism: Acinetobacter sp. ACNIH2 (assembly GCF_002934965.1). Classification (NCBI taxonomy): domain Bacteria; kingdom Pseudomonadati; phylum Pseudomonadota; class Gammaproteobacteria; order Moraxellales; family Moraxellaceae; genus Acinetobacter; species Acinetobacter sp. ACNIH2. Next base: position 3,427,765 of record NZ_CP026412.1, on the reverse strand, counting down.
GTCAAAGTATTCTTGCGCTTATTAAAGCTGAAAACTTGCTTTCTGATGAAGTTTTAGCAGACGTACTTTCAGTACAAAACATGGTAAATCCTAAGCAATCTGCATAATATTTTTATGTAATTGCTCAAGAAAAAGGAACTTAGTCATAAGTTCCTTTTTCTTTGTCTTTCATACTCAATCAATCCGATACAGGAAGAATGTTACATACGATAATTTTTCATTTTGGTTAATAAGTACTCTAAAGAATGAAGAATATAAAATCCTTTCTTTACTTTTACGACAAGCGATTTCGAAACAACCAAGTAGCCAAAGGTAAAGTTATACAAGTCAAAATAATCATTGGAACAAAGTCATATTTTACTTGGGAAAATTCTGCACCTTCTAAATAAACACGTAACACTAAATCAATTCCAAATCGTAATGGATTAATATATGTCGCAATTTCCAATACTTGAGGCATATTTTGAACGGGTGTTAATAAGCCTGAAAGAAGCATCAGCGGCATGATCAGTAAAAAAGTAAAAAACATGGCTTGTTGCATATTGAGTGCAATGGCTGAGATCGATAGCCCTACACCAACAACAGCCACATTAAAACTAATCAGTCCCAAATATAGCAAGCCAATAGAACCTTGCATTGGAATTTGAAACCAAAACAATATAATAAGAAAAATAATCGTGGATTGAATTAAACCCACAAATATAGGCGGTAATGCTTTACCAATCATGATGTGTACAGGGGTGTATGGGGTGACCAGTAATTGATCGAATGTTCCTTGTTCCCGTTCCCTTGCTACAGATAAAGAGGACAATAATAAAGTTTGCATCATACTTAATGCAGCAATTAAAGATGGCATAATTCCCCAACGAGATTCATGATTCGGGTTATACCAAATTCGAGTTTCAATATTCAGTGGTGCTGTATTCTTTAAGTGTTGTTGATTAAACTGTTGCACAATACTTGCAATGTATGAGCCTGCGGCACCTGCTGTAGAAGAATTACGCCCATCTACAATGACTTGAATCGGTGATGCTTGCTGTTGCGTCAGCTTTTGTTCAAAATCTTGGGGAATGGTAATGACTGCCAGTGCTTCACGATTGTTAATTACTGACGTAATTTGCTGGCTATTTTCGAGTGTAGCAGTGCGTTGAAAAATACCTGAACCATCTAGTTTTGCAACAAATTCAGTCGCTGTTTGGCTGTGACTTAAGTCCAGAATGGCATAATCAACCCGATTTACATCATAAGTTGCGGCATAACCAAACAGCAGTGACTGAATCAGAACTGGTGCAAATAAGACGATTCGGTTTGCAGGGTCGCTAAAAATAACCAAAAACTCTTTTCTGACCAATACAGCCAGATATTGGAACCATGACAATACGCGCTGAATCATGTCGTTATCTCAACTGTTTTTTGAGTGATTTGCAGGCAGCAAACATCAGCACAATCACATATAGCATTAAAATACTGCATTCTTTGAACCAGAGCTTCCAGTCATCTCCACCTAAAAATAGGGTTTTAATTAAGGACATAAAATGAGTGGCTGGTAATATTTGGCTAACAATTTGGATGACAAAAGGCAGATTACGAATATCGAATACAAAACCAGAAAGCATCATTGCGGGCATAAAACTGGCTAATAACGCAATCTGGCTGGCTTGAAACTGGTTTTGTGCAAAACCAGAAATTGTTAAACCGAGCAATAAGGAGACCAATAAATATAGAAAACATGCACTGAGAATTGAAAGCATGGAACTACGCATTGGAACTTCAAATAACAGTGAGGATGCAATTAAGCAGACGACAATATCAATGAGACCAATCACTAAGTAAGGTGTCAATTTGGCAATGACCAATTCTAATGGTCTTACTGGCGTCACAAAAAGTGCTTCTAAAGTTCCTTGTTCACGTTCACGGGCAATTAATAATCCTGTTAAAAAAGCCCCGATTAAGGTGAGTACTAAAACAATTAAACCAGGCACTAAAAACCAAGTGCTATTTGCCGACTCATTAAACCACATACGCTGTTCTATACTCACAGTCGCTTGTGTTGAGGTCGAATTTTGTCGCTCAACTTGTAGATTTAAAGTATTAGAAATTGCGCCCGAAACATAGCTTTGCATACTCGAAGCAATACTGGTCGAGCGTCCGTTGCTTAATAACTGAAGCTTGCCACGACCTTGTAATTGCTCAGCTTCAAAATTGGCTGGAATGACTAAAATAGCATCTACTTCATCATTTTTTATGGCCGTAATGGCATCAGGCAGTGCATAAAATTGCTGAACAGATAAATATGGGCTGCCCTGCATTCCCGCAACGATTTGTTGCGTTTGAGGAGATGGCTGTTCTATGACGACAGCAACTCGCCCATTACTTAGGTCAAAAGACAAGCCATAGCCAAATAGTAGAATTAAAATAATCGGTAGTAATAGACCAATTGCCAGACTGCTTTTGGCACGTAACAGTTGAATAGCCTCTTTATGTATTAAAGCTTTTAAACGGATGAGAAAAGAAGACTGCATCTAAACACTCTCCTTGGATATGGTATTGACATGACGTGCTTGCTCAACAATTGCAATAAAAGCACTATTCATATCTTTACCTGCATACATTCCTGCTTGAAGTCGGACTTCTTGTGGTGAGCCAAGCGCTAACAATTTACCTGCATCCTGAATGGCGATACGGTCACAATATTCGGCTTCTTCCATAAAATGAGTTGTCACAATAATTGTGATTCCCCGATTTGCAAGCTCTCCAATCGTATGCCAAAAGGTTCGACGTGCGAGTGGATCAATGCCGCTCGTTGGCTCATCTAAAAATAGAATTTCAGGTTCATGTAATAACGCTGCAGCCATAGAAAGCCTTTGTTTGAATCCTGCAGGTAAATTTCCACTAATGGCTTCAGGCTTCAAATGAAACTGAGCCAACATTTTTTCGATTTGTTGTTTTAATTTTTTCCCTGAGAGACCATAAGCACCGCCAAAGAATTTGAGGTTTTCATGTACACTTAAATTTCCATATAAGGCAAATTTTTGTGATACATAACCAATTTTGGCGCGGGCTTGTGCACGAGCCGTACGTAAATTTACTCCCGCGACTTCAAGTGTGCCGCTGCTTGCTGGCAATAGTCCGCATAACATGCGGAAGGTTGTGGTTTTACCTGCACCATTTGGCCCCAACAAACCAAAAATTTCTCCCCGATATACCTCAAAAGACGTACTCGCAACCGCAGTAAAATCCTCAAATTTACGCGTCAAATTTTGGACTGTAATGACCCTTTCATCACCATTATTGGATTGAATTGATTTTAAAATGTCTAATTCATCCACCTTCTCTAATTCATTTTCAATCAGTGTTTCTGTAGAGGATGTTTGTTGTGTTCGATGCAGAATCAACATAAATGCATCTTCAAGTTCAGCAGTTCTGGCTTCAGGTTTTAATTCTTCGGGCAAAAGCTGTTTTGGAAATTCGCTATAGGCATCTTGGGTAATAAAATGCACCATTTCACCTTTGGGTACAGCATCACAATAAAGCTTGGTATTCTCCAATAGCGCTGCTTGAAGCACTCTGGCTTTCATATGTTTCGGTGGTAAAACTTGCCATGTTCTATCCTTGGCATAGGTGCGTAATTGTAGAGGTGTTCCCTGCTGTATTACCTGTCCGTTATACATCACATAGACTTGGTCACAACGCTCGGCTTCATCCATATAGGCTGTGCTAATAATGACATTGAGATTGTCCTCTTGCACCAGTCGTTCAATGATGGTCCATAAGTCACGACGTGAAAGTGGGTCTACGCCAACGCTCGGCTCATCCAATAAAAGCAATTCTGGAGAACGTACTAATGTACAGGCTAAACCCAACTTTTGTTTCATACCGCCAGAAAGTTGTCCTGCCAAACGTTGAGTAAATGCAGTTAAATCGGTAATTTTAAGCAACCGATCAAAACGTTGTTGGCGGTCGTGCTTAGATACACCATGCAAATCTGCATATAAATTTAAGTTTTCGATAATGCTTAAATCTTCATACAGTCCAAACCGTTGCGGCATATAACTGATTCGGTTTTGAATGGCTTGCGCATGTTCAGCAACATTTAACCCTAAAACTTCTAGCACACCAGTTGTAGGCTGATATAAGCCTGCAATTAAACGAAGAAACGTAGTTTTCCCTGCACCATCAGGTCCTACCAAGGCGGTTAGTTCGCCTGCTCTAATTTGCATATTTATATTTTGTAATGCGCAGGTATCTTCTATGTGTTTTTGTTGAGACTTAAACACATGCTTCAAATCTTTTGCCTGAAGAATGTAGCTCTCACTCATCTTATTTTTTCTCTTGGATACTTGATGCAGTGGGTTGTATGTCTACTTTTACGGGTTGCCCCATTTTGAGTTGGTCATTTGGATCTTGTACATACACACGTACTTCATAAACCAAACTGGTTCTGATGTCTTCTGTTTGTACTGTTTTAGGCGTAAATTCAGCAACAGAAGCGATATACCCTATTTTCCCCTGAATAGGTTGATCAGGTATGCTATCGCGATAAATTTGGGCAACATCACCTAAATGAATGCGATTAAGTTGAGCTTCGTTGGCATAAACACGTACCCATTTAGGATTGGTTAGCGCCAGTGTATAAACTGCCTTTTGCGCATTGGTCATATCGCCCACTTCTTGTAAGCGTGTCCGAATTACAGCATCCGTTGGGGAGCGTAAAACGGCTTGCGTCAGCTGATATTGAATTGACTCTAAATTCGCTTTAGTCGCTTGGTATTGAGCTTTAGTTGCTTCACGATCTTCTTTACGTGCACCTTGGAGTAATAAATCTAAGTTGGCTTGACGTTCTTTGACCGATGCTTGAGCCACGTTTTGATTGCTTTGAGCAGCATCTACTTCTTGTTGACTGATGGCTTTTCCTGCACTGCTTGAGTTTAAAGCAAGTAAACGTTGTAGTGCTTTACTGGCTTTGTTCAGTTCTGCTTGTGCAGAGGCAATTTGAGCTTTAGCTTGCACAATCTCTTCTGGTCTGGCGCCTTCGTCTTGGGTCAAAATAGCTTGTTGTTGAATGATTAATTGGGCTTCAGCTTGTTTTTTTTGAATAACTAAAGCGGAAGTATCTAGTTCTGCCAGCGCTTGTCCTTGTTTTACATGATCACCTTCTTGTACTTGAAGGCTTTTGATTCTTCCTGAATTTTCAAAGGCTAAAGATACCTGACGGATATCAACATTACCGTATAAGGTTAGATCATTTTCAGGCTGATGCTTCTTGAAATAAAACCAAGCAATCCCACAACTAAGAATTACGATCATAGCCAAAATCAAGATTACCGCTGTTTTTTTCATTAAGATCAGCCTTTATTTATTATACTCAAACAATAAAGTTTAAATTCAATTTAAATTTAAACTATCATAAAATTAAGATCAAAGAATATACTTTATACCAATATACAATCGAGTAAGCAGATGTCCAGAGCCAGACGCAGTGATGGTGATTTAACCAAGTCAAAGATTCTTGAGGCCGCGGGTCATTTGATCGCCCAATTGGGTTGGGCTAAAACCAGCAACAAGGAAATCGTTAAATTGGCGGAAGTGGATCTTGCGGCAATTAACTATCACTTTGGTGGACGAGATGGCTTGTATCAGGCTGTTCTTAGCGAAGCACATGCACATTATTTAAATGAGCAAGAACTACAAGAAATTGCTGAAATGCAATGTGATCCTGAAGAAAAACTGGGAGTTTTTTTTGAAACACTGGTTATAAAATTAGTGGAGCAAGACGTATGGCACGGCAAAGTTTTTATTCGTGAGATTTTCTCCCCTTCAGCACATTTATTAAATTTTTTTGAAACAGAAGGTACACGAAAGTTTCAGATAATCCGTCATATTATTAGCCAAATTACCGATTTAGATGAAAATGATCCCACACTATTGCCCTGTATATTTAGTGTCGTTGCACCATGCCTAATGCTGATCATGACTAGCGAGGCGGCATCAGGTCCGTTGCAAAATATGCGTTGCATACCAGCCAAGCAGTTGGCTTTACATTTTAAGACCTTTTCTTTGGCGGGTTTAAAAGCGGTTATACATTCCCAAAAGGAAAATTCATCACAATGAGCTAATAGCTATTCGATTTAGAAGTTTTTATATGGCACAGTGATTTTTGACAATGTGATCTCATCGATATCATTTGCATACAGTTTTCCACTTTATCTTCATCAAACTCATTCCATAATAAAAGCAGATCAATAAACAGAATAATCAAGGTATATAACAATGAATAATACAAATGGAACTGTGAGTCGTGAAATCCAAGATCATCTTTTATTCATTGGTTTAGATCGTGCCAGTAAACGAAATGCTTTTGATAGCCACATGATCTTGGCATTGTCTCAAGCACTCACTGAATATGAAGCAGATCCGGCTTTAAGATGCGCCATTATTTTTGCACATGGTGATCATTTTACAGCAGGTCTAGATTTGCTTGAACTGCAAGATAAATTGACTCGGGGTGTTTTTAATTTTACTACTGATCAAATTGATCCTTGGGGAGTAACGGGAAAACCCAGAACTAAGCCTGTCGTCGTGGCTGTACAAGGCATCTGTTTTACCGCAGGAATTGAACTGATGTTAAATGCCGATGTTGTGATAGCCAGTGAAGACTGTAAATTTGCACAGATAGAAGTATTACGTGGCATTATGCCTTTTGGTGGAGCTACTGTACGCTTTGTCCAAGCCGCAGGTTGGCAAAAAGCGATGCCATACCTTTTGACTGGGAGAAGTTTTACGGCAGCAACGGCTTTAGATTTAAATCTTATTTCTGAGAAAGTTGAATGCGGTCAACAGCTTGCTCGAGCAACTCAAATTGCTCAGGAGATTTCTACAGCGGCACCCTTAGCGGTAAAAGCCTTACTCTGCTCTGCCCAAGAAGCGCAACAAAAAGGCTCAGCCTATGCCCTACAAAATTTAGCCTCCTATTTACCTGCTTTGTTCCAATCTGAAGATGCACATGAAGGTGTTATGGCCATGCTGGAAAAAAGAACCCCAATGTTTAAAGGCAAATAGAAATTTTTACTTTTCAAACTTTAATGAAATAAAGACAGATACTTTACGCTAGATAAGGTTTAAGTCATAAAATGCCTTTAAAACATCCATCACTCACACAAAAAACATAACAGAAGTTTGAAATTCTTTTCTTCTGTTATAGTTTTTTATTTAAAAAGTGTATCTACAGCAGTCAACAGAACTTCGCCATAATCATTACAAGCCATAATAGAGTGAGTTTTGTGATGAATGATGATCAAGGTTCAAGAAAGCCAGAAAAATATGCGGACAGTTCTATTTCGGATAAAGCCTTCAAACGAATGATTCTTTGGTTTTTCTTGTACTGCGCATTTTTTTGTATCTGTGTAATTTTTGTAGTCAATGCTGATTCTGCATTTATGCCTTGATGTCACAGTACAAAATAACTCTAACCCAACCCTACATGAGATTTGCATCAGCAATCGAAATCTTCAAATTTGATGCTGATGCAATACAAATTATGATTTTAAATCAGACTTTTCAAATATTCTCAAAGCCAATTTGGCGTCTTTAGTCCTGTAATTCAATCTGACTCAAGTTCAAATTATGATGTCCTCTGACCGCATAATCAGTTAATATTTTTCAAAATAATTCAATAAATATGAGAAATATATGAGTGCAGAAGCGGATTCTATCAGTCTAATTTCCCCAGTAATCTTGCTAACTGCGGCAGTCATCGCTGTGCCAGTGATCAAACGCTTGGGGCTGAGTTCGGTATTGGGCTATCTAATTGCGGGATTAATTATTGGGCCATTTGGTTTGGCTTTTTTTTATGATTCAGCATCAATTTTACACATCGCTGAACTGGGTATTGTGATGTATCTATTTGTGATTGGGCTAGAAATGCGTCCTTCACATTTATGGAGTTTAAGAAAGGAAATTTTTGGACTCGGAACCTTACAAATTATTGCATGTTCAATTGGGCTGACTGGCGTTGGCTTAGTTTATGGCTATTCTTGGCAAGTGAGTTTTGTGTGTGCTGCGGGTTTTGTCCTCACATCTACTGCCATTGTGATGCAACTTTTGGGCGATCGAGGTGATATTGCACAACCTCGTGGGCAAAAAATTGTCTCTATTCTTTTATTTGAAGATTTACTGATTGTTCCTTTACTCGCGATAGTCGCGTTTATTGCACCAAATCATGTTGTTGAAAACACCTCGGCGCGTTTGCAAAGTATTGGTATTGGTTTAATTTCAATTGCGGGTTTGATCGCGGCAGGCTATTGGTTACTTAATCCCCTATTCCGTCTTTTGGCAGCAGCGAAAGCACGTGAAGTGATGACCGCAGCAGCATTGTTAGTTGTATTAGGCGCTGCATTGCTCATGCAAATTAGTGGGCTTTCTATGGCAATGGGTGCTTTTCTAGCGGGCGTATTACTCTCAGAATCAACCTTCCGCCATCAAATTGAAGCCGATATTGAGCCCTTTCGAGGAATTTTACTTGGTTTGTTTTTCCTCGGTGTTGGCATGTCCCTAGACCTAAACGTGGTGAAAAATAACTGGCCGCTCATTCTCAGTGCTGTCATTGCTTTAATGTTTGTTAAAGCAGTGATGATCTATCTTACCGCTCGTTTAACCAAAAGCCCGCATATCGAAGCGCTTGATCGTGCATTACTGATGGCTCAAGGCGGGGAATTTGCTTTTGTGCTGTTCACGGCAGCAATGAGCGCTCAAGTAATTAGCGCTGTCGAACGCTCGAATCTTACCGCTATTGTAGTTTTGTCGATGATTCTTACACCAATTATCGGTATTTTATTTAAACGATTTACCCAAAAAACAGCACAAGTTTCATTAGACAATATACGTATTGCAGATGGGCTTTCGGGTAAAGTTTTGATGATTGGTTTTGGTCGTTTTGGGCAAGTGACCAGTCAATTACTACTCGCGCGCGGTGTTGATGTCACGATTATTGATAATGACATTGACATGATTCAGAACGCAGAACGTTTCGGTTTTACCATTTACTATGGCGATGGTTCCCGTTTAGATATTTTACATGCTTCAGGTGCAGACACCGCTGAAGCCATTGTGGTCTGCGTAGACCACAAAGAAACTACGAATAAAATTGTAGAGTTGGTACAGCATGAATTTCCCCTAACCAAACTATTGGTACGCTCCTATGACCGTGAACATGCCTTACATTTGGCTAAACAAAATGTCGATTACATGATTCGAGAGACTTTTGAGTCGGCTATGGTATTTGGTGGTGCGATTTTAGAAGAACTTGGCGTTGATCTAAACGAGGTTGAAGAAATTAGTCGCGAAATTCGTGAACGCGATAAAGAACGTTTTGAAACAGAAGTCGCAGCAGATGATGTTTATGCAGGAATTGGCCTACAATACACAGGCCCACGCCCGACAGCACCATTAATCACGCCTAAGCATGCAGGGCAAATTATTAATGAATGCGACACACAACAGTAATCAAAACTATAAAAGTCATAAATAAAAAGAGGTCTGATTAGACCTCTTTTTTATATTTTGAGAAATTTTTATCGCGCTAAAATTTCATGGCACATTTGTCTTAGCCATTGATGGCTGGTCTTATGATGACATGACATATGCCAAAATTGTTTTACGCTATAAGTTGGAAATGAAATAGGCGCATTAAAAATTTGTAAATTACCGCGCGATAAGAGTACTTCACTCAGGTAATAAGGCACAGTGGCAATTGCATCGGACTCTTGCACTACCAAACCCACCCCCAAGTAGCTTGGTAAGCGCATGATAATGTTGCGTTTTAAATCTAAATTTAACAGCTCATTTTCAATATGATAATGACCAATGCCAGCGTCAATATCTATATGTGACTCTGCCAGATACTGTTCAATGGTTAAATGATTTGGCGTTAAACGAGGATGGTTTTTCGCGGCAATCACCACATAGTATTGTTCAAATAGCAATTGTTGATAAAAACCATTTTCCATATGCGGCAAGAAACCAATCGCCAGATCAATTTCTCCATTTGCCATTTGGTAACTGGTTTCAGAGGTAATCGGGCGTACATTCAATCTTACATGGGGCGCATGCTGTTTCAAGTATTGTGAAATCTTTGGCAGCAACACTAAATGTGATACATCTGTCATCGCAATGTTAAATTGCTGATGTGAATTCATTTCATCAAAATCGATGGTGAAATTATTAATTAATTCAATTCGGTTTAAGGCTTCACTCACCAAAGGAAAGAGTTGTTTGGAAAGTTCCGTTGGCATCATTTCATTGCCAATACGTAAAAATAGCGGATCATTATAATGTTGACGGATTTTATTTAAGCTATTACTGACCGCAGGTTGACTCATGCAGAGTTGTTCTGCAGCAACCGAAACACTTTTAAATTTATACACATAGAAAAAAATGCTGAGAAGTTTACAGTCAAGTTCGAACACTAAAATAGAAATCCTGATTTTATTTCAATAAGCGCATATCATCGCTTTTTTTCATATTTACGCCAATATCAAATTCTATCTTTTTCTGTGATTGTATGTATTTTCTTAATTATTTAAATTAATAACTTCCCCTCACGCATGGTGAGAATCTCCGCCTCTAAGCTTTTTAATTCATCCATATGATGCGTGACATAAATCATCGGTAAATTTAGTTCATCTTTAATGCGTTTCAAAAAAGGTAATATTTGTTGTTTGAGTTGACGATCTAAACCTGTAAGTGGTTCATCTAAAAGTAATAAATTGGGTGACGACAACAATGCACGTCCAATACAAACACGTTGGGCTTCACCCCCTGATAGTTGATGGGCTTTGCGTTGAATCAGATGTTCTAATTCTAATAATTCTACAATTTGTGCAGAGTGAAATTTAATATCTTGAGGATCTTGAAGTTTTTCTGCATATTTTAGGTTTTGTTGAACATTTAAATGTGGGAATAACAACGCTTGTTGAAAGACTAAAGCAACTTGTCGTTGATGGGGCGCTAAGTTGATCTTCCGAGATGAAGCAAATAAAGTTTGAGAACCCAATTGAATATCACCCGATAGCGGATTGAGTAATCCTGCTATGTTCTTGAGCAAGGTGGTTTTACCACTTCCCGATGAACCGACAATGCCTAAAATTGGGTGCTGCATTTCAAGTTGAATATTTAAATTAAAATCAGCTCGTTGATAATGGAATTTACAGCTCAACATGACGTTAAACTCCTAATTGCTTTTGATATTTCTGCAAAATCATATAATTGGCAATTAATGCACTAAAGGTCAACAGCATAGAAAGTGCAACTAAGCGCATTGCCATTTCTTCGCCATTGGGTTGTTGTAGAAATGAATAAATTGCAATCGGTATCGTGCGTGTTTCATCTGGAATATTGCCAACAAAAGTAATGGTTGCACCAAACTCACCCAGACTACGGCTAAAACACAAGATGCTCCCAATAATGATGCCTGGAATTGCCAAAGGTAAACTAATACTGCAAAACACCCGTATCGGGCTTGCGCCTAGAGTTGCCGCTACTTGTTCTAATTGTTGATTAATCAATTGAAAAGACAGACGAATGGGCTGAACCATCAAGGGAAAAGCCACAATCATTGAAGCGAGTACGGCGCCTTTCCAGTTAAAAACCACCTGAATACCGAGTTCATTTAAGTAGCGCCCAATCCAGCCTTGTTGCCCAAATAAAACCAAGAGTAAATAGCCCAAAACCACAGGAGGTAATACCATCGGCATTTGTAAGATTGCTTCTAACAAAAATTTAAGCCGAAACTCATAACGTGCTAAAACCCAAGCCAAAGCAATGGCAAAAGGCAAACTCAGCAAGGTCGCAAATATCGCGACTTTGGCTGATAAATATAATGCACTGAGTTCCTCTGGGCTTAACATGGATTCAGTCCTATTGTTTTAAAACAAAACCATAACGTTGAAAAATTTGCTTTGCTTTGCTATTCGTCCGCACATATTGTTCAAATAGTTTGGCATCCTGATTTGCTACGCCTTGCTGAGTAAGCGCAATGGGATAAATAATCGGATGATGTGAATTGGCTGGGAAAGTCCCAATAATTTTAACCTTCTGGCTAATGAGTGCATCGGTTTTATAGACAATTCCAACAGTGCACTCCCCACGTTCAACAAATGCCAAAGCAGCGCGTACATCATCTGTTCCCACAATTCTACCTTTCAACGCATTCAACCAATTCAGCTTAATTAAACTTTGCTTGGCATATTTCCCAGCAGGGACAAATTCCATTTGCCCTGTACACAGGTATCCCTGAAAAGCTCCTGCAAAGTTAAATTGTGGTTTGGCTTGAAACGGAATATTTAATTGACGTGGGCTAATGGCGACCAATTGATTCAATAAAAAAGGATGAACTTGCTTACCGCTAATTTTCTGTTTTTGTACCAGATAATTCATCCAATCCAGATCCGCAGAGAAATAGATATCGCTACTTGCTCCTGCTTCTATTTGTTTGGCTAAGGCAGAAGATGCGCCAAACACAGGCACAATTTTAGTTTTTGGATATTGTGCCTGATACTGTTTGGAAATATCAGTTAAAGCATTGGATAAACTGGCTGCGGCATAGATTTTGACGGTATTGGCATGACTTAAAATGCTCAAACAGCAGGTTGTAACAAGCACTAAAGCAGGTTTAATTTTCATACAATTCCAACCTCTTAATTTAACGATAGTGGTTTGATTACAGAAAAAGCCCTTGTACCGTTGATCCTGCACTTAAAACCTGATTCTCAGGTATTCGAACCAAACAATTCGCGTGCATCAAATTACTCAGCATATGTGATTGCTGTTTTGATAAATTTTCGACCCATAATTGCCCTTGCTCAAAATGAGCAAACATTCTTAGAAAGCGTTCTCTCGAATCACTTTTGATGGATTGCTTTAAGGTTGCGCTAAACCAGTTAGGTAATTGAGTCTGACCTTGTAATGTTTTTAATAAAGTAGCGCCATAAATTTGCATACCGACAAATACCGCAGCAGGATTACCCGGCAGTCCTAATAAATAACAGGTATCGCCAGATGCACGTTGATATTCTGCAAAGAGCATCGGTTTACCGGGTTTCTGTTTCACTTTCCAAAAGATTTGCTGAAAGCCTTGCGCTAATGCCACAGGTCGCACAAAGTCATAGTCTCCGACTGAAACCCCACCTGTGGTCAAAATGACGTCGTACTCTTGTTTGAGTTGTTGAATCAACTGTTGTAGCGCCAGTTCGGTATCTTCGGCATGGTAAATTTTGACGTTTTGCTGCTGTTGTTCAAACCATGCTTGGATTAAAGGGGCATTGGCATCAAAAATTTTTCCCGCACTAAAATCATCTAGTGTTTTAGCGACTTCATCTCCAGTAATGACCACGGCAACTTTGGGAAATTGATAGACCTCAACCTGTTGAATTCCTGCCATCGTCAGTGCAGCGATAGCCCCAAAACTTAAATGCTGTCCTTGATTTGCCAGCAGTTGTCCACGACTCAATTCTTCTCCTGCATCACGAATATCGGCATGTGTTTCTAAGGCGATATTGATTTGAATTTGATCAGAACCCAATGCTGTGACAATTTCTTGCCGTGCAACGGTTGTTGTACCTTCAGGGATTTTTGCGCCTGTGAAAATACGTAGTGCCTGTCCATGTTCAAGTTGCAAGTTTTGATCTTGCCCCGCACGGATTTCACCAATCAATTCAAACTTGGTATTCTCAAGGATTGGCTGATTGCTGCATATGGCATAACCATCGACCGCACTTTGACTAAACAAGGGCAAATCAATTTCAGAGTGAATATCTGCTGCTAAGTATCGATTTAATGCCTGTTGCAATGGAATACTTTCACTGGCTAATGCATGAACTCGATCTACAATAGTCGCAAGGGCTTGATCTACACCAATCAACCCTTTTTCAGCACCACAACCTGACATTATTGATACCCTCCGGCATGGGGAATATTTTTTTGGACATCAAATAGATGAATTAATGCAGGTTGAATCGCAATGAGGGATTCTTTCGCACCCTGACGGCTTCCGGGTAAAGTGATCACTAGACTCTGATCGATATAACCTGCAACACCACGGCTAAGCGCTGCATAAGGTGTGCGTTTCTGACCAAAACTACGCGAGGCTTCCATCAACCCCGGAATTTCTCGTTTCATTAAGGGCTGTAAGGTTTCTACTGTAAGATCTTTCGGACCAAGCCCCGTTCCACCCACGGTCAGAATAAGAGGATACACATTTTTTTGCTGTTCGATTAATGCCAGCAACTGTTCAGGACTGTCTGGAATCACCTGATAAGCAAGCTCTTTAAAATTGGCTTCTTGAAGGATCTCCAGCACATTTAAGCCTGCGGTATCTGGCTTTTTGCCTGCGGCAACAGTATCGGAGAGGACAATAATTGAAGCTGGAATGGCATCTTTTAGCGCGCGAGTATAATGAGACTTGCCCCCTTTTTTCTTCGCCAGTTTACATTGGTCTAAGCATAAATCTTCTGGTTCGCAATGTGGCTTGAGCATGTCATAGAGGGTTAATCCCGCTAGACTGACCGCGGTTAATGCCTCCATTTCCACGCCTGTTGGGCCAATAGTTTCAACCGTTGCCGTAATTAAGACATGTTGCTCGAAGAGTTCATATTCCACATCTGCACGGTAAATAGGTAATGGATGACACAAGGGAATCAGTTCATCGGTACGCTTTGCTGCAAGGATTCCTGCGATACGGGCAGTTTTTAGTGCATCACCCTTTTCAGTATTGCCATTGCGGAGTAGCTCAATACAATGTGCAGGTGCATACAAAATACCCGTTGCTACTGCGGTTCTATAGCTTTCGGCTTTCATGCCTACATTTTTCATAGTGCTTTCCTATTGCTAAAAATTAAACAGAAGCCGCTTTTGTTTGATGGTGTGAACATGATTCATGATGAGCATGTGACTGAACAGGCGTTGTAATGGCAACATAATCCTGATCTTTACGGATACAGCAACCTTCTACATATTGGCTCGAACCATCTGTATAAAACTCTTCTTTCCAGACAGGAACTTCATGCTTAACCCGTTCCACTGCTTCTTCACAGGCTTGGAAGGCTTCTCGACGATGTGCTGCATAAGCCATGGCAATAATTGCAGTATCGCCAATATCTAAAGCACCAATGCGGTGAACCACCCGAACATAGGACACTTGATATTTGGCTTGAATTTCTTGCTCAATGGCGCGAATCATTTTTTCAGCAACAGGAGCATAAGCAGTATATTTCAACGCTTTGACCGCTTTACCTTCATGGTGATTACGTACCGTCCCGACAAAGATACCAATACCACCACATTCAGGAAAATGTTGGATACCATCAAAATCACTTTGCGTTAATGCGGCGGTTTGAACTCGTGGGAAATTTTTCAGGCTCATCAGACTTACCCCCCTGCCACTGGCGATAACAATACGAGGGTTATTGCATGTTCAATAACCAAATGACGCGGGATAATGTCTTCACCGATTGCACAGGCACAGCGCTCAATCAAGGTTTTTGCTTCGGGATAAAGTGACATGACTTGGCTTAACGCTGCCCCGATATCACTATGGGGTGGGCTGTAAATGACAAGATTTGCAGGCAATAATTTTTCAACTGCACCATAAGCTTCAATTTTAATTTGGATGGTTGAATTTGATTGCAACATATTAACCTCCGATCATGTGCATACTAATTTTTCTATGGGTTTGCTGGGCCTGAATGGCATGGAACCCTGCTTTTTTGTTCCAGATATAAGATTCAAGTTTCTGCTGCAACACACTTGCATTTTGTTTTGTCTCGGTCTGAAGTTGCTCAATTTCAGTTTTAAGTGCTAGCCCTTGTGTGGCAAATAGACAGTTATAAAATTCACCTTGAGCAGTAAGTCGGACACGATCGCATTCACCGCAAAAAGCATGGGTAATGGTGGAGATAATGCCGATTTGATGCCCATCGACCCAATACTGTCTGGCTGGGCTTCGAGTATTGCCTGTTAAAGGTTTTATGCTGAATTTGGTTGCAAGCGTATCTAAAATTTGCTGTTCACTGACCACATGTTCAGCGTTCCAATGTCGGTCTCCATCCAAAGGCATAAATTCAATAAAACGCAGTGGAATAGCGAGGTCTTTTGCCCATTGCACCAAGGGAATAATTTGATCTTCATTTTTTCCTTGAATGAGCACACTGTTAATTTTTAATGGCAGCCCCACAGCTAATGCGGCTTGAATTCCCTCAAGCACGGGAGCAAGCTGCTTTTGGGTGAGCTGAAAGAACTGTATTGCATCTAAACTATCTAAACTGACATTTATACTGTCTAGCCCTGCACGTTTTAAATCTTGCGCATATTTTTTTAAGTAGTGACCATTGCTGGTCATCGAAATTTGTTTCAGTCCGATTTTTTTAAGTTTTTGCAGTTCCGCAACAAAATGCACAACCCCTTGACGCATTAAAGGTTCCCCACCCGTAATGCGAATATATTCAATCCCGTTTTGCACCATAAACTGGCAAAACTGAAACAATGCCTCAAAGCTTAAAATCTGATGTTTCTTCATCCACTCAGGATGTTCAGGCATGCAATAGACGCACTTAAAATTACAGCGATCGGTCACTGAAATTCTGAGTTTACGCTTGCTGCGACCAAATTGATCTATAAATGCAGCACGGGTTTCTACCATAGATACTGTCATGCATGTTATTCCATGTGGGAATGACCAAATGCCCAAGAATTGTGCTTATTAACTGATTGCACTTTGATTGTGCTCATAGCTATAAATGACTCAGCAATAAGTGTTCCAACTTTGTGCTATCTCTGGATTTAATTAAGAAATTTTAATTGTTGGTACTGTTGTAGTTCATCGAGTGAGTTAATGCTGTGAAAAAATAGGTTTTTATGACTAAATCGTGCAACTTGAGGGTGCATTTCAGTAAAACATCTTTTTAAACTGAACTGTTTTCGTTCAATGTTTCGATTTAATTGCTCCAACGCACTGCGTTTTAACAAACAGAACGGATACAGTGCACGTCCATTCAATTCGACATAAGCCACTTCAGCCTGTGTGTTTTTTGCCAGTACAGCATGAAGTTTCTCAAGCACACGAGATGGAATGTAGGTGACATCACAAGGAATAAATAGAACATAGTCCGATGGGACATGTGTCCAAGCGCTTTTCATGCCCATCAGTGGACCTAAAAACCCAGATTCCTCATCTTGATAATAGGCAATACTTGGCACTGAGGCACGGTAAAGTGAATAGTCTCGATGGCTATTCACCCAAATAGAATTCACCTTCTGTTTTAGGGTTCGATGAATTTTTAAAAGCTGGATTTGATCATCAAAGGTTTGTAAAAGTTTATTCATTCCGTTCATACGTCGTGCTTGTCCTCCTGCAAGAATGACAAGATCAGTGGCAGGATAAGTTTGAATCATTCCACATCCTCCGTTTGACAGGCTTTAATTAAGCCACGAATTTCAGGTAAGCAAGAACCACAATTGCCTCCTGCCTTTAAGCAAGCTGTAACTTGCTTTTCATTGCTAATATTTTTCTCTTTAATAGTTTCAATAATTCGATTTTTACCCACTTTAAAGCAACTACACACCAATGGGCCTTCATTGTTGTTCATCGAAATAGGTTGACCCGCCAATAACGCTTTACGGTGCATGGCACTTAATCGCTCACGCTTAAATAATCCTGCAACCCAGTCTCGGTCTGGCAGTAAACCACGTGGGGCAATATATAAACTGGCTATCAAAATGCCATCTTTTAAGACGATGCTATGACTGATTTGTGCCGAATGATCGTCAACATTTAACCATTCAAAACTTTCACCTTGAAACGGTAAAAGTTCTTTTAAATGTTTGGTAATGTCATCGTATTTACGGCGATCTGCCAGTTCATAACGAACAGCTTTGGCAGTGGTCACTTTGGTCCACCACACACAGGTTTCTATAGAAGCCTTGACCATAGCGGCGTACTCATTGCGAGCATAAAATACGCCCTGCCATTGAGTATAAAATGGTTGCAGCATCACGGGTGTGTGCTTAAATTCTGGCTCACCTGAAATAGCATCCACCACAGGATTGACCACTCGACCAATGCGGGCATCTGAAGCGACTTGATCGTTCCAATGGATGGGGGCAAAAACTTGCCCACGACGGATGCCTTGAGAAATAGCAGTTTTTAAAACACAGCGTCCCCAAGTCGATGAAACTTCGACCAAGTCCCCTTCTTTCAAACCATATTTCAAAGCATCCTGCGCATGAATCTCACAAAATGGTTCTGCGCGATGTGTACTTAAGTTAGCCGATAATCCTGTTCGACTCATGGTATGCCACTGATCACGAATACGACCAGTGTTCAAAGCTAGAGGATATTCACTGGTACAGGCATTTACAGGAGCAATGTTTTCAACAGCAATAAATTTGGCTTTACCATCAGGATGGCTAAATTGCCCATTGGCATAGATATGTCGTACCGTTTCAATGGCTTGCTGTTTATCCCATACTGGCCACTGAATGGGGTTGAGATCATCGTATTCTTGTAAGGTTAAGCCTGTTAAACCTTGTAAATTAAAATAACGAAAGCTTTTTGACTCATCACGTTGTGCTAAGGGGACATTTTCACTGGCTGAAAGTTGTGCATGCTCGTTAAATATTTCGCTGACATTTTCAAAATTAAAACCAGAAAATCCCATTCTTTTTGCCACTTGCGAAACTGTCCACCAGTCTGCTTTGGCCGTTCCCGGTGCATCTAAAAATGCCCGTTGTCTGGAAATACGTCGCTCAGAATTGGTCACTGTGCCATCTTTTTCTCCCCAACCTAAAGCGGGCAGTAAAACATCGGCAAATGCTGTCGTATCGGTGTTTTGGCAAATATCCGAAACCACCACAAAAGGACATTTTTCTAAGGCGCGTTTGACCTGATCTGCATTAGGTAAACTCACCACAGGATTGGTGGCTATAATCCAAAGTGCTTTAATTTTGCCACTTTCAACAGCTTCAAATAAATCAACTGCTTTTAATCCAGAGGATTTAGCAATGACAGGACTATGCCAAAAGTTTTGTACCAATTGCTGATGTTGAGGGTTATCAATATCTAAATGAGCTGCCAACATATTGGCTAAACCACCTACTTCACGTCCACCCATCGCATTTGGCTGACCTGTCATTGAAAATGGTGCCGCACCAATCTTGCCAATTTTTCCACTGTATAAATGGCAATTGGTAATTGCATTGGCTTTATTCACACCTTGTGAAGACTGATTGACCCCCATTGAAAATAGGGTCATTACTCGTTCAGTTTGTGCAAATTTGGCATAAAATTGTTGTAATTTCTCTAGTGTAATTCCCGTTTGTTTTGCGACATCTTCTGGATTTTGTTCTGCTTGGCTACTGAGCAAAGCAGCTTCAATACCTTGTGTATTTGCATCAATAAAGGCTTGATCTGCACATCCATTTTGATGCAAATACTGCAGGAGTCCATTAAATAGTGCAATATCTTGCCCCGGTAAAATTGGCAAATGTAAATCGGCTTGTTCACAAGTACTGGTAAAACGTGGATCAATCACAACCACAAAAATATCGCGTTCGGCTTTGACTTGCATAATCCGTTGATACAATACGGGATGGCACCACGCCGTATTTGAACCCACCAAAACCACCATATCGGTTTGTTCGAAATCTTGGTAACTGGCAGGAACAATGTCTTCACCAAAAGCCCGTTTATGTGCGGCCACAGCAGATGACATACAGAGGCGAGAATTGGTATCAATATTGGCTGTACCTAAGTAGCCTTTTACGAATTTATTCACCACATAATAATCTTCGGTCAGTAATTGCCCCGATACATAAAATGCGATGCTTTCAGCCCCATATTGCGCTATACAGCTTTGGAATTGCTGCGCAATTTGATTGAGTGCAGTATCCCAAGTTGTTGTTGTTTGCTGTGTATTTCTTCCGAGCATGGGCTGTAATAAGCGCGTTTCCAACCCAAGTGTATCCGCCAAATTACTGCCTTTAATACACAATTTTCCATAGTTAGAGGGATGTGATGCATCCCCCTCTACACTCACAACTTGACCTTGCGCCGTATGTTTGACATGTGCAACTACACCGCAACCCACACCACAGTACGGACAGGTGGTTTTTGTGCTCGCTGTAACTGGAGCTGTTGAGTTTTGGAGTTCCACAAATGGAATACTGGTCATACGGTGCTCCCTATTCTTACTTTTAAAACCATGGCAGCAAAAAATGATGCGTGATCTGAATTAACCTACTTTTTTTAATGCAAAATCCCGACCAAAAAGCAGCTTATTGCGAATATTGGAAATTGGGGTTTGATCTGCAATCAGTTCGGCATACCAAGCACCATCTTCTGTATCTCCGAACAAGACGGCTCCAATGACTTTGTCCTGTTGAATGATGATGCGTTTATAAATTTGACGTTTTTCATCATTTAAAATAATGTCTTCAAAATTATCTTTAGGCTCAAAATTCCCTGCCGAAAACACATCGACACCACTGACTTTTAATTGGGTCGGAACCGTTGGAGCTTTAAAGGTCAGACTGCCATGCTCTGCCAAGTGACTCGCGCAAATAAAAGCTTGTCCCCATAAAGGCTCGACTAAACCAAAGGTCTGACTGCGATGTTCAATACATTCACCCACTGCATAAATACTTGGGTCAAAAGTTTGCATGGTGTCATTCACCATCACCCCTCGGTTGGTTCTAAGTCCTGCACTTTGCGCTAGGCCAATATTCGGGCGAATACCAACTGCAAAGACCACCAAATCTGCATCTAACACGCTGCCATCTTTTAAACGTACTTGGCGGACTTGACCATCTGTACCCACTAGCTCTTCAGTATTGGCTTCAGTAATAATTCGAATCCCTTTTTGCTCAATACTATGACGAAGCATTTGACTGGCACGATCATCCAGTTGACGTTCCATAATCCGATTCATTAAATGTAAAACGGTGACATTCATACCACGGCGTTTTAAGCCATAAGCAGCTTCTAAACCGAGTAACCCACCACCAATCACCACAGCATTACGTTTGTTTTCACAATATTCCAACATGGTATTGACATCATAAATATCACGGAAACTCACGACACCTTTTAGGTCTGCACCTTTTACTGGCGGCACAAAAGGCTTAGACCCTGTGGCTAAAATGAGTCGGTCATAATCCACCACAATGCCTTTTTGGGTATGGACTTGTTTGCGTGGACGATCTATTTTGACAGCAGGATCATCTGCAATAAAACGTATACCTTTGTCGAGATACCATGCGTGTGGATGCAACATAATGTCTTCAAACGTTTTTTCACCTGATAACACTGGCGACAGCATAATACGGTTATAGTTGCCCCAAGGTTCCTCACCAATCACGGTAATTTCATAACGATCTGGTGCCATATCCAACAAATCTTCAAGACAGCGCATACCTGCCAAACCATTTCCAACCAAAACCAACTTCATTTTTTCTGAAGAAGGCCCATTGTTGGTGATATAGGTTTTTTGTGCTGTTGGACTCACCCAAACACGGCCATCTTGAATTTTGGTTGGGAACACCAGTAGTTTTTGATTTTTATCTTCTAAACAACGTCCAGTGGCTAAACTAAAATGCTGCTTATAAATGGGCGATGCAATAACACGTTCACCTTGTAAGTCGCCAATAATGCCACGGCTCATGACATTGGCTTGGCTGAAAGGATCTTTATTGCTCAATGCATAAACGCGTTTTTCTGTCCCTACACGGAACAAAGCAATCGCTTTTCCTTCAACCAAAGCCCCTACGCCCGTATTCGGGGTGATGTCATTTAAATCACAGACCTCAACCCAGTTTTGATCTGGAAGCATATTTTTATCATTTAAAATAGTCATTTACGTTCTCCTTATTATGCTTCAACCATTGGAATACGGTCTTCAGCGCGTTCTGCGCTGTTTAATGGGCGAATTTGTCCGCGTTCTTGAGTAAATTGAATGTGTGGATCAGCTTGCTGTTCAGCGCTTGCATTAATATAGGTTTGGAAGCGTTTACGAATTTCTGGGTTCTCAACCGCTGTACGCCATTCATCTTGATAAGTCCCAACAATGTGCTGCATACGACGTTCAAGTTCTGTGGCTAAACCCAGTGAGTCTTCAATAATCACGGATTTCAGATAATCCAAACCACCTTCCATGTTGTCGCGCCATACGCTGGTGCGTTGTAAACGATCTGCGGTTTGTATGTAGAACATAAAGAAACGGTCGATATAACGAATTAGAGTTTCGGTATCCAAGTCAGATGCGATCAGTTCTGCATGGCGTGGTTTCATGCCACCATTACCACAGACATAGAGGTTCCAACCTTTTTCAGTGGCAATCACACCGACATCTTTACCTTGTGCTTCTGCACACTCACGGGTACAGCCCGAAACTGCCATTTTTAATTTATGTGGTGAGCGTAAACCCTTGTAGCGGTTTTCAAGGAAAATGGCCAAACCAACTGAATCATCCACACCATAACGACACCATGTACTGCCGACACAAGATTTAACCGTGCGTAATGATTTACCGTAAGCATGACCAGATTCAAATCCTGCGGCATTCAACTCCTCCCAAATCAACGGCAGTTGATGCACTTGCGCACCAAACATGTCAACACGTTGTCCGCCTGTGATTTTGGTGTACAGGTTGTATTTTTTTGCAATTTGACCTACAGCAATTAAGCCATCTGGTGTGACTTCACCGCCAGCCATACGTGGTACAACAGAGTAAGAACCATCTTTTTGGATGTTTCCTAAGTAGTAGTCGTTACTGTCTTGCAGACCCGCATGACTTGGTTTAAGTACGAAATCATTCCAGCAAGACGCTAAAATGTTTGCAGCCGTTGGTTTACAAATATCACAGCCCAAACCATGCCCATGCTGATGAATCAGGTCATCGAAGGTTTTAATTTCATTCACACGAACCAAGTGATACAGCTCTTGGCGTGAGTATGGGAAGTGTTCGCAAATATGATTGTTGACCGTGACGCCTTGGCGTTGTAATTCAGATTTTAATACCTGCGTTACTAAAGGAGCACAACCCCCACAAGCCGTCGCAGCTTTGGTACATTTCTTTAACGCACCCAAAGAGGTCGAGCCGTCACTAATCGCTTGACAAATATCGGCTTTCGACACGTTATTACATGAACATATGGTCGCACTGTCTGGCAGTAAGTCGACACCACTGCCGCCTGCTTTTGCACCTGCATCTGTAAACCCTGGCATAATGAGACTTTCTGGAACTTCGGGTAATGACAGACCATTTAACATCATTTGTAGCAAGTCACTATATTCTTTGGCATCACCCACCAATACAGCACCCAGAAGTTGGTTTTTTTCTGCATTGACCACGATTTTCTTATATACCAATGCAGCTTCATCGGCATAGAAATAGCTCAATGAATTTGGAGTCATGGCATGTGCATCACCGACTGATGCGACATCTACACCCATTAACTTCAATTTGGTGCTCATGTCTGCGCCAGCGAAAATGTTGCATTCTTGCTGCATCACATGCTTGGCCGCAATACGTGCCATGTCATAGCCTGGTGCTACTAAGCCAAAAATTTTATTGTTCCAAAGCGCACACTCACCAATGGCATAAATATCTTCATGACTGGTTTGGCAATAATCATTAATGACTATACCGCCACGCTCACCAATGGCTAAACCGCTTGAGCGGGCAAGTTCATCGCGTGGGCGAATACCTGCTGAAAATAAGACGATATCGGTTTCAAGTTCAGAACCATCACCAAATTTCATTACATGAACTGCGGATGAGCCATCTTCAATACATTGGGTGGCTTTTTGGGTATGAACTTTGACCCCGAGGTTTTCAATTTTAGTACGGAGTACTTTGCCGCCTAAATCATCAATTTGCACCGCCATTAAGCGTGGCGCAAACTCTACCACATGCGTTTCTAAGTTCAGGTCACGGAGCGCCTTTGCTGCTTCAAGTCCTAATAAGCCACCACCAATTACCACACCTGTTTTTGCATTTAAACTTGCAGCTTTAATGGCATCTAAGTCTTCAATGGTACGGTAAACGAAACAGTTTTGGCGTTCATTACCCGGAATTGGCGGTACAAATGCATAAGAGCCTGTCGCTAAAACCAATTTGTCATAGCTGAGTGTTTCACCATGATTGGTACTCACTGTTTTATTGAGGCTATCAATTGCAATTGCTTTGGTATTTAAACGCAGGTCAATTCCGTAAGCATCAGCAAAATCTGCACGCGCTAAAGATAAGTCTTTGGCAGTTTTACCAGAAAAGTATTCAGTTAAATGCACACGGTCATACGCTAAACGTGGTTCCTCTGCCAAAATGGTAATTTCTACTTCGTCACCTGCCTGCTCAAGTACACTCTCAATGAACTTGTGCCCGACCATACCGTGACCAATCATAAGTAGTTTCATATTCTTTCTCCTTAAATTTTTTACTTATGCCATGTTGTTACGATCAAGCACGGCTTGCTCGAATAGGCGTTGTTCTTTCTCTTTGTGTTCGACTGAAAAGCGAATCATCAGGACACAACTTGCTGCAATGACCACCAGTCCACCCAGAACCATCAGGCATGTTTGAATATCTAAGACACCTTTTAGAAGGAAGCCTGCTGCAACCGCACCCACATTACCGCCTGCGCCAATAATGCCTGCAACCCCGCCTAATGCATCACGATCAATAAAGGGCACCAAGGCATAGGTTGCACCGCAAGCCATATGGGTGAACAAGGCAAACACAGTCATGGTTAAAATGGCCAACATCGCAGTGTTCATTTGTGAGAATACAATTAGGAACAGACCTTCCATCAGGATCATGCCGAACAAGACTTTAGTACGCCCATCCAGCCCTTTTTTAGTTGCAACCTTGTCCGAAATAATGCCGCCTAAAGCACGGGCAAACAGTGCCAACAGTCCGAAAATACCCGCAGCCAAGCCCGCTTCTTTTAGTCCAAAGCCAAAGTTTTCCACGTAGTACATTGCGACAATGTTATGAATGAAAATTTCGATACCAAAGCATGCCGCGTAAGAGCCAAATAAAATCCATACGCGATAGTTGCGGGCCGCATGCATTAAGATGTTTAAGCCCCCTTTTTTCTCACTGCCAACTTGAATGCCTTGAGCGCGTAATTCCTTAAAGTTGCCTTGCGGACAATCTTGTGTGTATTTCCAGTACAGCCCGCCCACAATCAGCATCATGACACCAGGAACAAGTAACGCAATTCTCCACCCCATAGCTTGTTCAACACCGAACATCACTAAAGCTGAAAGTAAAAGTGGCATTAAGGCTTGAGTGGCACCACCTCCGGCATTTCCCCAACCCGCAGTGGTGGCATTTGCAGTCCCGACAGCATTCGGGGCAAACATAATGCTGGTATGATATTGAGTGATAACAAAACTTGCGCCAATTGCACCGATGAGCAATCTAAAGAATAAAAAAGATTCATAACTGTTGGCCGATGCAACACCAAATACAGGAATGCTGCCCAGAATAAGTAACGCAGTATAAGTTTTGCGTGGACCGTATTTGTCACAGAGTGGACCAACAATCAAGCGAACCAAAATCGTAATCGCAACGGCTGCAATATTAATATTCGCAATTTGATCTTTAGTCAGATGGAATTCGCCTGCGATGACAGGCATGAGCGGTGCACAGGCAAACCATGCAAAGAAGCAGACAAAAAAGGCGAGCCAGCTCATGTGGAAGGCCCGCATCGCTGAAGTCTTAAAATTAAAAAGACTTATTGTTGTGGCTTTTTTCTCATATAAATTTGAAGACATAACCCTCTCCTTCCTGAACTGAACGTATATAAATTCCCACTCGGCAGGTTTCTCTGCTTTACAGGTCGATCAGAACGGACATCGTTGGCCGTCTTACAAATTTTTTAAGAGTCGTCTTTGACTCATAAGGAATAATGCAATTGCTATGCCAATATTAATAAAATTAACTTAAGATACTGTTTTATTGAAATAAATTTATAAATAACTATGTTTTCTTATATTGAAGCTGAAATTATGTTCAATCTCAAGTATTGGATAATTACTAGAAAAACATCGGAATTTGAGCTTCTGCCACTAAATTGCACATTTTGCTTTGTAATGGTGCACAGATAAATTTTAGGATTTGCTTATTTGTATTGTTTTGTATGTTTAATCACCAAAATGGTACATCGGCATGTTTATTGCTTGTTAATGCTACAAAATAAACATCATTTCTGCCCTGATTAGCAGCCCAATAGCGATAGCTCAAATATGCCAAAGCTTAAAATTGCCCTGATTGATGATGATCAAGATCGTGCCAATTATATAAAAGATTCACTGCTTCAGCACGATTTTGACGTGGTGGCCTGCTTAACCATCGATCATTTAAATATGTTCAAATTAGAGCACTTACAGGCCGATGTCATTTTGCTGGATATGGATCATCCACATCGTGACATTATTGAAAGTTGTGTGAGCCAGTTTGATTTACCCACTGTGCTATTTACCCAAAATAGCCAAAAAGACATGATTAAGAGTGCCATTGATGCTGGAATTACGGCTTATATTGTCGATGGAATTGATCCTGCAAAATTAGATAGCATTTTAGAGATATCTATTGAACAGTTCAAAAAGCATAAGAAATTACTGACAGATTTAAAGGAAACCCAGAATAAACTGGCAGATCGTAAAGATGTCGAGAAAGCCAAAGTTCTTTTGATGCAACTGCATCAACTCACTGAAGATCAAGCATTTCAATTACTCCGTAAAAATGCCATGAGCCATCGAATGACCATGGGAGAAATGGCACGTCGCCTACTCGATGCGCAAGAATTACTACAAACCAAGTTGAAGGATTAAGCTATGTCTACATTAGAGAAAACACATATTCAACTTGGCTATATTCCATTGCTCGATTGTGTTTCTATACTTTGGGCAAAACATTGTGGTTATTTTGATGAACTTGGATTAGATGTCACACTGGTTAAAGAAGCCTCTTGGGCTAGTCTGCGAGACCGCTTGGCTTTTGGATTATTGGATGCAGCACACTGTTTGTCAGGTATATTACCTGCAGCCTCAATTGGTACGGATCATATTGGCATTCCGTTTCAAACCCCTTTGGTTTTAAGCGTAAATCGTGCTTATATCAGTTTAAGTCAGAAATTATGTTTTGATCTTGGCATTACCCATAACGACACCGCAAAGGAAGTCGCGGCTAAAGTTGTTGCCGCTATTCAGCGCGGGCAAAATATTGAATTGGCACATGTATTTGCAAATTCTATTCATCATTTTTGTATTCGTGAATGGCTCGCATTGGCAGATGTAGAAGTAGCCCAAAACATTAAACTCAGAATTTTACCGCCACCTTATATGGTAGAAGCCTTAAATAATCAGGTGATTGATGGCTTCTGTGTTGGGGAGCCTTGGAATACGCAAGGTGAAGTTTTAGGACTGAGTCAAATCGTGGCTTCTAGTCAAGATGTCATTCCTGAAATTGCCGATAAAGTATTAGCTGTGACCAAAGAATGGGCTACAGCCCATCCGAATACCTTAAAAGCTATTACTCAAGCCATTCAAAAAGCCCAGCGTGAAATCAAAACCATGCAGGATTTTAGCCAAATTTGGGCATTATTAACCGAATATGAAGTTTTACAATTTGAATGTTCAGATCGTATCCACGTTCAAGAATTTTATAAAATTCAAAATATTATTCGAAATTTCATAGATGATACAGCCATCCCTAAAGTTGAAGATTTTGAATGGCTGATTCAGCAAATGGCGAAATGGAGCAATGTTCAAGTGAATCATGCTGAGCTTAAAAACTTAAGTCAGCAATGTATCATTCAACTTTAGCTTTTATGATTTAGATTAGAGTTTTCGCAAGGTTAAGATTTGTTCGCTTCGACCAAAAGGGCCATGTACATCATGCAGGACTGCACTGGTCAAACCTATGCCATCAGTACCATATTGCTGTTCGACATCTAAACCGAGCCATTGTCCCTGAGGAATGCGATATAGATGAATTTGCAAATCTAAATTTGGAAATGCCCAACCTGCTTGCGGGTCTTGGCGCGGCACAACCCCATTTGCCGTATCCACCATGCCCATCAGTTTGACAAAATCTGATGTGGTTTTACCTTCCACCATATTACATGGGTTGGTTAGCCAAACGAGCCCTTTTCCTGCTCTGCGGGACGTTTCGGCACGGGTTTCAATACTCTGAATATAACCGCCTGGCCAGCACTTCATGCCATCCCAAACAGGCAATTGCTCTGGATGTTGAACTTTTTGATCTTCAAGTCCCGCAATACTATGCGTGTCCTGTGTAAGCATTTTCCATGCACGGGCCACAATACAGGTTTTACCATTGGCTTTCATTTCGCTTTCAATCAGCTCAATGGTTTTTCCACCTCGAACCATACGTGTGCTAATACTAAAATCGCCAAATCCAATTAAACCAAAAATATCAAGACTAATGCGCCCTATTCGCATGTCATCTCTAGGTAAAAATTGTTCCAATTCTGCACAAATTACACCTGTTGCAGGTGCCATATGTTGCTCATGCGGATTCCAAGCGCCTTGAGCATGCAAGTTCGATTGATAATGCGCAGTTACACTTCCATCTGCATGTTGTTCGCGTTGTATTAAACGATAATAAGCAGGCATATTCAGATCCTTATTCTTTTGTGTATTCCTTAATTAAGCTCGTTGTTTCAATGGGCATTATTTCACTGCACAAAATCCGTAATAATTTAGAATTTGGCTGTAGGTTTTAACTTTTTTAAATCCAACATTAGATAAGAGTTGCTGCCCCATTCTTGGCGACACCAAGAAAAAATCTTGCTGTAATCGTTCAACCATTTTTTCACTTTGAAGTGTGGTTAAGCCATTATTTTCACAAAGTTGCTTTAGTACAAAAATCTCATGTGCTTCGGTTTCTTTCATTAAGTCATAAGTCAGCAACATTCCATTGGGCTTTAGTTGAGTAAAAATGTCTTTAAAGAAGTTTTGCTTTGATTCCAATGGAATAAAATGAGCCACCAGAATAGATAATACGGCGTCAAAAGTATGAGTTGTGCCGATGGATTTTGTATCGCCATGAATAAAGCGAATACGGCTTAAAACACCTTGCTTTTCTAGATGCTGCTTTGCCTTACATAACATGACATGCGATGGATCTAGCGCTGTAAAGTTCCAAGTTGGATGCTTTTGCGCCAAATATTGAATTTCATATCCTGTTCCACAGCCCACCACCAAAATGTCTACATGTTCTTGTTCGGCATAATGATGAGTTAAAATGGCATCGACTTGCTGATGCGTTAATTCATAGCCTGGAATAAGCTTGCGGATATGCTCATCATATCCCTCCACCACTTGTGGGCTGTTAAAGTCTTTGGCCATACTGCACTCTATTGAATAGTTCGGCAGCCCATGATGACATTGCTCAGAGCTATTCATCATTGCATACTGCTTTATGATTTTTGTTAAGCGACCGACATTGCATCCAAAGTCAGTTCCGCAATTGAAGGTTTTGGTTTTTCTACCGCTAAACCTAATTTTTGAAATAATTGTTGATCTTTGCCCTGTGCGACATTAGGCGTCGTCAGCAGTTTTTCACCAGAGAACAGTGAGTTTGCACCAGCCATAAATGCCAACGCTTGGTCTGAATCAGATAAAGATTCACGACCCGCAGAAAGACGAATATAGCTTTTTGGCATAATGATACGTGCAACAGCAATGGTACGAATCCATTCAGTCACATCGAGCTTTTCTACATCTGCCAATGGCGTGCCTTCAATTGGAACAAGCATGTTAATTGGCACAGATTCTGGCTGAATAGGTAATGTTGCAAGTTCAAGTAATAGCCCAATACGATCAGCAGTGTCTTCACCCAAACCCACAATACCACCGCTACACACTTTCATGCCTGCACCGCGTACATATTCAAGTGTATTTAAGCGATCATCGAAAGTACGGGTACTGATGATATTTGAATAATACTCACGCGAAGTATCAAGGTTGTGGTTATAGTAATCTAAACCTGCATCTTTTAAGCGTTCAGCCTGAGACTGGTTTAACATGCCTAAGGTCATGCAAGTTTCCAAACCTAAAGCTTTTACTTCACGAACCATTTCAAGCACATAAGGCATATCACGCTCATGCGGGTTACGCCATGCAGCACCCATACAGAAGCGAGAAGAACCAGACGCTAATGCTTCTTTTGCTTCGCTAATGACTTTGTCTACAGCAATACGCTTTTCTGCTTCTAGTTTTGAATCATAACGAGCAGATTGAGAGCAGTATTTGCAATCTTCAGGGCATTTGCCAGTTTTTATTGATAATAAAGTGCTGACTTGAATCTGGTTCGCATTAAAATTTTGTCGATGGATTTGTTGTGCTTGAAAAACCAAATCTAAAAAGGGTTGCTGATATAGATTTTGTATTTCTGAGCGAGTCCAATCGTGACGAAGTTCCATCATGATTTCCTTATTCCATTTGAATTATTCAGACTTTTTCGTTTTCTCCCTTTACTCTGAAGCAGAGTAAAGGGAAACTCCAAGTCAGAAGATCACGTTATGCAATATCTTCCATTAAATTCAGCTCTTTACGCATAAATTCTTGAAGTCGGAATTTTTGTGCTTTACCTGATGCGGTCATTGGAAACTCGGTAAAGAAACGTACATAGCGTGGTACTTTATTATGTGAAATATGTTCAGCACAGTAACGTCGGATACTTTCTTCTGTCGTTTCATGGTGCTCATGGAGAATGATACAGGCACATAGTTCTTCACCATAGCGTGCATCTGGCAGACCAATCACCTGTACATCACTGACATCTGGATGGGTATATAAGAAATCTTCAATTTCTTTCGGGAACAGATTTTCACCACCGCGAATCACTACATCTTTAATGCGACCTTTAATTTTTACAAAGCCGTCATCATCCATTTCAGCAATATCACCCGTATGCATCCAGCGCGCGTTATCAATCACTTCTTGGGTTTTTTCACTATCTTCCCAATAACCCAACATCACTGAATAACCACGAACACAGAGTTCACCGAGTTTGCCACGTGGTACGACTTTTCCTGCTTCATCCACAATTTTGATTTCTAAATGCGGATGTACACGACCTACTGTTCCGACACGTTGTTCTACCGTATCACTGGTTGAACTTTGTGCACTCACAGGTGCCGTTTCGGTCATGCCATAACAAATGGTAATTTCCGTCATGTGCATTCGCTCCATGACACGTTGCATGATTTCGCGCGGACACGGGCTACCAGCCATAATGCCTGTACGTAAACTGCTCAAATCAAATTCATTAAACTGTTCATGTTCTAAAGTGGCAATAAACATGGTCGGTACGCCATAAGCTGCCGTACATTTTTCTTGCTGAATGGCTTTTAAACTATCTAAAGGATTAAACACAGCCGATGGATAGACCATGGTTGAACCATGTGTAATACAGGCTAAATTCCCCATTACCATACCGAAACAGTGAAATAATGGTACTGAAATACACACGCGATCTTGTGGAGTCAAATGAATCGCTTCACCCACAAAATAACCATTATTTAAAATGTTATTGTGCGTGAGCATGGTACCTTTCGGGTTACCTGTGGTTCCCGAAGTAAACTGAATATTAATGGTTTCATCAAACTGCAACTCACTTGCAACCACGTCTAAATGATCAAGTTGTTTTGCGGTAGGTTGCCCCAAAAGATCTTGAAAACGATGCAGACCTGTATGCACTGCTTCATCAATTTTAATCACGTGTTTTAGATGAGGTAAACGTAGCGCATTTAAGATTTTATCTTCAGCTTCTTGCAGTTCTGGCGCAATTTTGGTTAAAAGCTCTTGATAATTTGTGGTTTTAAATTGCGATGCAATGACTAAACCTTTACAAGAAACCTTATTCAGTACGTATTCTAGCTCGTTACTTTTATACGCGGTGTTTAGGTTAACAAGAATAATGCCCGCTTTAAATGCAGCGAATTGAGTAATGGTCCATTCCACACAATTGGGGGACCAAATGGCAAGCCGATCGCCTTTTTTGAACCCCAGTTTGAGTAAGCTACAAGCAAAAGCATTCACCTGTGCTTGTAGCTCTTTATAGCTTAACCGTACATTCTGATGCACACTGACCACAGCATCTTGATCTGCATATTGCACACATGCCTGATCAAATTTTTCACCAATGGTCATGCCCAGTAAAGGTTGACTGCTGGTTCCATACGCATAGCTTAACCGTACCTGTGTCATTTGAATCACTCTCCTTGATTCTTTGTAATTCTGATTCTTACTGTTTTATTTTGATCACAGAGATTACTTTGTACGGATTTCCCTCCTTTGCATATAAGACTATTTAATTACGATCCTGTAATTGCACAGCTTGTACACAAAAGTCTGCAACCTGTTTCACAAAGTAATCTTTGTAGTTTTGATCAAACATTACATTACGAGATGGATTTAAAGGTTCAATTACAACAAAAGTCATGCTTCCGACAATGCATAACGCCACCGTATTTAAATCTTCAAAACCGAACTCACCATTGACTTTCCCTTCGGCAAGAATCTCGTTAATCGTTTGTTTAATTAACTGTTTACTGCGAAAACGCTCATGCTCAACAATTGGATCTACAGGTTCGAACATGAGTGAATACGACAGTTGAGGACTGTTGAGTGCCCGCTTAACAAAGGTCGTGACAGCCTTATGTAATTTTTGTTGTGCTGTTAACCCTTCACTGCTCGCAATCGTATTCAAAATATGAATTTCATGCTGAATCGCTTCAGACAACACTTCAATTAAGACTTCACTTTTATTATCAAAATAGCGGTAAACCAAGCCACTAGAAACGCCTGCACGTTCCGCAATCGCTTGAATTTGGGCATCTTTAAATCCCCCTTGAGCAATAAGTTCTCGCGCAGATTGCAAAATCGACTGTCGATTTTGTTCCATTCGCTCTTGCATCAATGTCGATCTTTTATAACTCATAATCTTATTCTCATCCAGATAAAATGAATTGTAAATCATTTTGTGAATTTTAGTTCACTTTTTTAAAAAATAGATGTATTGTAAAACTACAAGCACAACAACAATGCTTATTGGACAACAAATATAACCTCAGGATGAACAGCATGAACGCACACGTTCCATTACAACTTAGTCTACAAACCTTAAGTTTCGGTTTAGATGAAACTTTGATCGCACTGCGTGATTCAGTTGCTGCATTTTGTGCAAAAGAAATTGCACCAATTGCTCAACAAGTGGATCGTGACAATGTATTCCCTGCTCACCTTTGGAAGAAAATGGGTGATATGGGCTTACATGGTTTAACAGTAAGCGAAGAGTATGGTGGTTCTAACCTCGGTTATTTAGCGCATATTATTGTTATGCAAGAAATCTCACGCGCATCTGCCGCTATAGGATTGTCTTACGGAGCACATTCTAACCTATGTGTGAACCAAATTAAGCGAAATGGTAACGAAGAACAGAAACAACGTTATTTGCCTAAACTTATTTCTGGTGAATTTGTAGGTGCATTGGCAATGTCTGAACCGAATGCAGGTTCTGATGTGGTCAGCATGAAATTAAAAGCGGAAGAACAAGGCGATCATTACCTATTAAATGGTTCGAAAATGTGGATTACCAATGGTGGTGATGCCGATGTCTTGGTGGTTTATGCCAAAACCGATTTACAGGCTGGACCTAAAGGTATGACGGCATTCCTGATTGAAAAAGATATGCCAGGATTCAGCCATGGGAACCACCTCGATAAATTGGGGATGCGCGGTTCAAATACGTATCCATTGTTTTTCGACAACGTTAAAGTGCCAAAAGAAAATGTGCTTGGCGGTGTGGGGAATGGCGTAAAAGTGCTCATGAGCGGTCTGGATTATGAACGTGCGGTATTAAGTGCTGGTCCTCTAGGTATTATGGATGCCTGCATGGATACCGTGATTCCTTATATTCATGATCGTAAACAGTTTGGACAAGCGCTTGGTGAGTTCCAGCTCATGCAAGGCAAAATTGCCGATATGTATTCAACTTGGTTGGCATGTAAAGCTTTGGTTTATGCAGTAGGTGCTGAATGTGACAAAGCTGAACATAGCCGTAGCTTAAGAAAAGATGCTGCCAGTGCCATTCTTTATGCTGCTGAAAAAGCAACATGGATGGCAGGTGAAACCATTCAAGCATTGGGCGGCAATGGCTATATCAACGAGTTTGCAGCAGGTCGTTTGTGGCGTGATGCAAAACTTTATGAAATTGGTGCAGGAACTTCTGAAATCCGCCGTATGTTAATTGGTCGTGAATTATTTAACGAAACGGCTTAACGCTTCTGGCTCACTTTATACAAGGAAGTTTATATGAATCAATTACAAACCCAACTGCAAAGCGGCCATGAAGAGTTGAATCTGGTGAAAATGCCAAAACAGAGCAATCAAAACATTACTTTCGCAAGCCAAGGCTCGGATTTAAATCAACTGCAAAGCAAAATTAACAGCCGCAGTGAAGAATTTAAAAACAATCAGGCAACGATGTTGAATTTGGTACAAGATTTAAAACAAATCAGCCAAAAAATAGCCTTAGGTGGTGGTGAAAGCGCGCGTCAAAAGCATATTGCTCGTGGAAAACTGTTGGCACGTGACCGTATTGATCAACTGATTGATGCAGGTACAGCTTTCCTTGAAATTGGACAATTGGCTGCACATAAAGTTTATCCTGATGATGTCCCTGCTGCTGGTGTTGTGGCAGGAGTTGGTCAAGTGAATGGTATCACCTGCATGATCGTGGCTAATGATGCAACGGTGAAAGGCGGTACTTATTACCCGCTTACTGTGAAAAAGCACTTACGCGCACAAGAAATTGCAGAACAAAACCACTTGCCTTGCATTTATTTGGTGGATTCGGGCGGTGCGTATTTACCTATGCAAGATGAAGTGTTTCCAGATCGTGATCACTTTGGGCGTATTTTCTATAACCAAGCCCGTATGTCGAGCTTAGGTATCGCTCAAATTGCCGTCGTGATGGGCAGTTGTACCGCAGGTGGTGCTTACGTCCCTGCCATGTCGGATGAAACCATTATTGTGCGTAACCAAGGCACGATTTTCTTGGGTGGTCCACCATTAGTAAAAGCTGCTACAGGTGAAGTGGTCAGCAGTGAAGACTTGGGTGGTGGTGATGTGCATACCCGTCTTTCGGGGGTTGCAGACCATTTGGCCGAGAATGATGAACATGCCCTTCAGATTGCGCGGAATATTGTAGCGAATTTAAACATTCAACTGAATAAAACACTAGAAGGAATTGAAGAACCACTTTTCCCTGCCGAAGAACTGTATGGCATTGTGCCGAGTGATACACGTAAACCCTTTGATGTACGCGAAATTATTGCCCGTATTGTCGATGGTTCGCGTTTAGACGAATTTAAAGCACGTTTTGGAACAACTTTAATTACGGGCTTTGCCAAAATTTATGGTATGCCTGTCGGCATTATTGCCAATAACGGCATTCTATTCTCTGAGTCAGCACAAAAAGGCGCGCACTTTATCGAGCTCTGTGTACAACGCAATATTCCCTTATTGTTTTTACAAAACATCACGGGTTTTATGGTTGGACGTCAGTACGAAAATGAAGGGATTGCTAAACATGGTGCCAAATTGGTCATGGCGGTTGCCACAGCCAATGTGCCTAAACTGACTTTGATTATTGGTGGCTCATTTGGTGCAGGAAACTATGGTATGTGTGGTCGTGCTTATTCGCCACGCTTCTTGTGGACTTGGCCAAACTCTCGGATTTCCGTCATGGGTGGTGAACAAGCTGCGAGCGTACTCTCGACCATCAAACGTGACCAAATTGAACAAAAAGGTGAATCTTGGTCTGCCGAAGCAGAAGATGAATTCAAACAACCCATTCGTGATCAATACGAACGTCAAGGTCATCCATATTACTCTTCTGCGCGTTTGTGGGATGACGGTGTCATTGACCCTGCTCAGTCTCGTCAAGTATTAGGTTTAAGTTTGGCAGCAGCATTAAATGCTCCAATTCAGCCAACCAAGTTCGGCGTATTCCGCATGTAAGAGGTGAAAAATGGACTATCAATTTTTACAACTCGAACAACAGCAACAAGTGGCAACGGTTTGGATCAATCGTGCTGAACTGCATAATGCCTTCAACACAACAGTGATTGAAGAATTGCATCACTGCTTTCAACAGTTGAATGAACGTAATGATATTCGCGTGGTGGTTTTGGCGGGTCGTGGTAAAAGCTTTTCTGCTGGTGCTGACTTAAACTGGATGAAACAGGCAGGACAAGCCTCTCAAGCAGACAATGAAGCTGATGCTTTGAAACTGGCGAAAATGCTGCAAAGCTTAGCAACTTTAAAACAGCCAACCATTGCGCGTGTACAAGGTATTGCCTTTGGTGGAGGTATGGGACTTGCTTCGGCTTGTGATATTTGTGTGGCCAGTACAGATGCAAAATTTGCCACATCGGAAGTCCGTTTAGGTTTGGCACCTTCAACCATTAGCCCTTATGTCATTCGTGCAATTGGCGCACGTCATGCTTCACGTTACTTCCTCACAGCAGAACGTATTACGGCTGAGCAAGCATTACAGATCGGTTTAGCGCATGAAGTGACCACACCTGAATTACTTGATGCCAAAGTTGATGAAATTGTACAAGCACTGTTGTTAGGTGGACCTGAAGCACAAGCTGCGTCGAAGCAACTGATTCAAATGGTGAATCAGCAAAGTGTGGATGAAAGCCTACTGCTTAAAACTGCGCAACATATTGCCCATGTACGTCAAGGCGAAGAAGCAAAAAATGGACTAAACGCATTCTTAAATAAACATAGCCCAGCTTGGATTAAGGCAACGGCATAACGATAATAAGGACAGAACAATGTTTGAAAAAATTCTAATTGCAAACCGTGGTGAAATTGCCTGTCGTGTTATTCGCACTGCTAAAAAACTCGGCATTGCGACAGTTGCTGTCTATTCAGATGCTGATGCAAATTCTCAGCACGTTAAACAAGCAGACGAAGCAATTTATATTGGTGAATCCCCTGCTTCTCAAAGCTATTTACAGATTGACCGTATTATTCAAGCAGCTCTAACTACTGGCGCACAAGCAATTCATCCAGGTTATGGATTTTTGTCTGAAAATGACCAGTTTGCAGAAGCTTGTGAAAAAAACAACATTACCTTTATTGGTCCTCCTGTTGCTGCCATTTTAGCGATGGGCTTAAAAGCAACCTCTAAAGCTTTAATGGAAAAAGCAGGTGTGCCCTTAACTCCGGGTTATCATGGCACCAATCAAGATGCAGCTTTCCTAAAACAGCAAGCAGACCAAATTGGCTATCCCGTATTAATTAAAGCCAGTGCTGGCGGTGGCGGTAAAGGAATGCGTTTGGTTGAACGTGAAGCTGACTTTTTAAGTTCCCTTGCATCTTGTAAAAGTGAGGCCAAATCAAGCTTCGCGAATGATGATGTATTGATTGAACGCTATGTGATACAACCACGCCATATTGAAGTGCAAGTTTTTGGCGATACCCACGGTAATTATGTACACTTATTCGAACGTGATTGTTCAGTACAACGTCGCCACCAAAAAGTGCTGGAAGAAGCACCTGCCCCTTTGATGCCGCAGCATAAACTAGAGGCGATGCGCCAAGCTGCAATTGATGCTGCACGTGCAGTGGATTATGTCGGTGCGGGTACGGTTGAGTTTATTGTAGAACAAGACGGTACAGCGTATTTCATGGAAATGAATACTCGTCTACAAGTAGAACACCCTGTAACAGAAATGATTACAGGACAAGACTTAGTCGAGTGGCAATTACGTGTCGCTTATGGTGAGCCATTACCGAAGCAACAACATGAATTGCAAATTCATGGTCATGCAATTGAAGCGCGAGTTTATGCAGAAGAACCTGAAAAAGGCTTCCTTCCTGCGATTGGTCAAATTAGTTATTTACATTATCCAAAGCAAAATCAGCATGTCCGTGTGGATAGCGGAATTGTTGAAGGCGATGAAATTACCACGTTCTACGACCCAATGATTGCCAAGTTAATTGTTTGGGGCGAAAACCGTGAAGCAGCATTGGTTCAAATGCACCATGCTTTAGGTCAGTTTCATGTAGAAGGCTTAGGCAATAATATTGCATTCTTGGACCGTATCATTCGCTGTGATTCATTTAAAAATGCCAAACTGGATACTAATCTGATTCAACGTGAAGATGCGTTTTTAATGAATGCGGAAGTTGCTTCATCCGAAACCATTGTATCAGCGGCATTTATTGAACTATTGAAGCGTTTTCATCAGCAGCAAAATGCAAATCCTGTTTGGTCATCATCACCGCTTTGGCGTGTCAATGTGAAGACTCAATACGGCATAAAATTGCAACTGAATCAACAAGCCATTGAGGTGCGCTTTACGGCAATTGATCACGGCTTTATTGCACACTATCAAGGTCAGGACTATCCACTACAGGGTCAACTGCTAGATGCACATGTAGCCCAACTCAATCTGAATGGCAAACAGTCGAAATTGGCCTTTAGTGTAGATGCAGACCATTTAACTGTTTTTGAAAATGGGCAAACACATAAATTTGCTTATATCCGTCCGAACTATGGCAATGTCGATACTCAACATAGTGAGGGTAATTTGAAAGCGCCAATGCCGGGCGTGATTACCCAAGTTTTGGTTGAAGCCAATGCACAAGTGAAAAAGGATGACATCCTGCTTACTTTAGAGGCCATGAAGATTGAATATGCAATTCGTGCGCCACGCGATGGTGTGATTACATCAGCCTATTTCCAACCAGGCGACCAAGTTAAAGCGGGTGATGAACTGGTGGAATTTCAGGCTTTAGCAGAGGAAGTGGCATGACTGAATTTGTGAAAATCGTTGAAGTCGGTCCGCGGGATGGGCTTCAAAACGAGAAAACTCCGCTCACGCTTCAAGATCGTAAACAACTGATTCTGGACTTGATGCAAACAGGTCTCAAAGCGATTGAAGTCGGTTCTTGTGTGTCTCCGAAGTGGGTGCCACAAATGGCATTGAGTGATGAACTTTATGCTCAATTGCCGAAAGACCCGAATGTCCAATTCAGTTTGCTCACGCCGAATATGAAAGGTTTTGAATCTGCTTTGGCTGTTGGTTGTAAAGAGGTTGCGGTGTTTACCGCAGCTTCTGAAAGCTTCACACAAAAAAACATTAATTGTTCAATTGATGAAAGCTTTGAAAAATTTGCCGATATTCTAAAAGCCGCCAAAGAACATGACATTAAAGTTCGTGGCTATGTGTCTTGCGTGGTCGATTGCCCCTATGAAGGTGCGATTGATCCGAAACAAGTCAGTAAAGTCGTGACGCGTTTATTTGATATGGGCTGTTATGAAGTTTCTTTGGGTGAAACCATTGGTACAGCAACCCCCAACCGTGTCAAAAAGATGTGGGAAGCTTGTTTAAGCGAATTGGATGCCCAATTCATGGCAGGACATTTCCACAACACCTATGGTATGGCAATAGCCAATATTTACCAGTCTCTTGAACAAGGCATTCAGATTTTTGATTCTTCTATTGCGGGTTTAGGTGGCTGTCCTTATGCCAAAGGTGCTTCAGGCAATGTCAGTACCGAAGATTTATTGTATTTACTCAATGGCATGGGCTTTGAAACAGGGATTCATGTTGAAGCATTGATGCAAGCCAGTCAAAACATTAGTCAACGTTTAGACCGAAAAAATCCCTCGAACTATGCCAATGCTTATTTGCAAACGCGTTGTGCTTGAACTGGAACTACGACTAAAAAATCAGCCACTCAATGAGCGGCTGATTTACATTTCATACTAATCAAACCAACTTAATCAGCCGAAATATCTTCAAACAGAACTGAAGATAAATAGCGTTCACCACTATCAGGTAAAATCACCACAATGTTCTTGCCTGCATTTTCAGGACGAGCTGCCAACTGTGCTGCCGCTGCCATCGCTGCACCGCTAGAAATTCCCACTAAAATTCCTTCTTGAGTCGCAGTTTTACGTGCCCAATCAATTGCATCTTGGCTAGTAATTGCTACAACTTCATCGACCAAATCGAGGTCCAAATTCTTTGGAATGAAGTTTGCCCCAATCCCTTGAATTTTGTGTGGTGCAGGAGTAATTGCTTCACCACGTTTGGTTTGTCCAATAATTGCAGATTCAGCAGGTTCTACTGCAACTGAGTAAATTGGCTGGTTTTTCACTTTTTCAAAGAAGCGTGAAATGCCCGAAATCGTACCGCCAGTTCCTACACCCGCCACTAAAATATCGACTTGACCATTGGTTGCTGCCCAAATTTCAGGACCTGTAGTGTCTTCATGAATTTGTGGATTGGCTGGATTTTCAAATTGTTGTGGAAGGAAATAATGTTCAGGTTGCTCGGTGGCTAAACGAACAGCTTCATCTACTGCACCTTTCATCCCTTTAGCAGGCTCAGTCAATACCAAGTTTGCACCCAATGCTTTTAGTACTTTACGACGTTCAATACTCATGCTTGCTGGCATGGTTAAAGTAATATCATAGCCTTTTGCCGCTGCAACAAAGGCTAAAGCAATCCCAGTATTACCGCTGGTCGGTTCTACAATATGCATACCTGCTTTTAACACGCCACGTTTTTCTGCATCTGCAATCAGTGCCGCACCAATACGACATTTCACTGAAAAAGCAGGGTTTCGGCTTTCAACTTTGGCAAATACATTTGCACCACCCGAAATGACACGATTAATGCGAACCATTGGCGTGTTACCAATTGCTTTAGCATTATTGCTATAAACCGCGATACCTAAATTATTTGGTGTTGGAAAGGCTGAATCAGTACTCATGTTATATCCCTAAGTTTATTGACTATTTATAACTGAATCATGATACAACCAATTTTTAGCAAATACAGAATACAGTTGAAAAATTCTGTTGATTTCTCTTTTAACGCATCTACTTCATGATGAAGATTTCGGCATTTCCCTATGCCGTTTTATATTCAGGCTTCCAAAACTGTTTGGTTCCATTGTTCAAGCACAGAAACTGCCGCAGTAAAATCCATCTGCTCCGCTTGTACTTTCGGGATTTCTTTAAACAGGGCTTGAATGCTTTCAAAAATCGGCACGTTTGCATCCTGCTGCTGCGCTAAATCCAAGCCAATCCCAATATCTTTTTGCAATAAATTCAAGGCAAAAGTTTTGGGAAAACTTCTGTTTAACACCTTCTGTGCCATAATGGAATCAGACACTGTACTTTTGCCACTGGAGTGATTAATACAGTTTAGGGCACCCGTTACATCAACCTGTTGCTGCTTTAGAATAGTTAACCCCTCCGCCAAAGCCCACAAATGGGTTGCCATCAACACATTATTCACGGCTTTCACCGCAAACCCTGAACCACTAGATCCAACATATTCAACCAAGCCAGCAAATGTAGAAATGATCGGTAAAGCACGTTGGTAGGCTTGCTCATCTCCACCCAACATCACGGTTAAGGTTCCCCGTTCCGCACCAATCGTTTGACCAGACACAGGTGCATCTAGATAGGCAACTTGATTTTGCCCAAGCTGCTGAGATAACTTGCGTGCTGAATCTGGCACACCACTGGTACAGTCAATCCAGATACTGCCTGCTTTTGGCGGATATTGTGCAATTAACTGTTCGACATCCGCACTGGTCGGCAAGCAGGAAAATATAAAATCGGCTTGCACGGCTTGTTCCAAACTCACAGCCTGTGTACCAAACTGCTGTGCATGTAGCTCGGCTTTTTCAGTTGTACGGTTCCAGACATACACGGGTAAACCCAGTTTTGGCAGATGAGAAGCCATATGCCAACCCATCGCACCTAATCCAATAAAAGCAATACTTTGACTCAATTTCTCTCTCCATTCAGGCTCATTAAGAACCTTGTGCAACGCTGCTGTTCGCTTGGCTTTCCACACTTTGAACTTTTGCTACAGTCTCTTCACCACGGTTTAAAAATAGGTTAAGTAGAATTGCTGCCAGTGTCGCGGTACCAATACCACCCAAGTCAAATGATCCAATGTGTAAACTGAAGTTTCCTGCACCCATAATTAAACTCACGGCTGCAATAATTAAGGTGCTGTTTTGGGTAAAATCAACTTTGTTATCGACCCAGATTTTTGCTCCAGCTACGGTAATCAAGCCAAATACAACGATAGATGCCCCGCCTAAAAGTGCGACTGGAATGGTGCTGATCACCGCCCCGAATTTTGGTGACAAGCCCAGTAAAATGGCGAAGATCCCAGCGACTACAAAAATCGTGGTTGAATAAACTTTGGTGACTGCCATTACGCCAATATTTTCTGCATAGGTGGTCATGCCTGTACCACCAACCGAAGCGGATAAAGAGGTACACACACCATCTGCGAAAAATGCACGCCCCATATACGGCGACAGGTTTTTTCCCGTCATGGCTGAAACAGCTTTGAAATGTCCCAAGTTTTCCGCCACTAAAATAATCGCGACAGGTGCAATCAGT
This sequence comes from Acinetobacter sp. ACNIH2, assembly GCF_002934965.1. Lineage (NCBI taxonomy): Bacteria > Pseudomonadati > Pseudomonadota > Gammaproteobacteria > Moraxellales > Moraxellaceae > Acinetobacter > Acinetobacter sp. ACNIH2. The sequence continues at coordinate 3,385,220 of NZ_CP026412.1, read as the reverse complement.
AACATAGCATTTGCGTTAAAGACGGGTGCATGGAACGTCGGTAATCCAAACCATGCAGCATGGCCAATAATTGAGAAATCAATCGGCTTACCCCAACCCATGACATTCGCAAGCAAGAAGTACACAAAATAAGCAGAACACAGCCCAATCAGTAACAACAAACGACGCACCATGCCGCGAGTAAACACTGCAACAGCACTAATACAGACAATGGTAATCACCGCCATCCACGTATCGAATGTATTGGTAGATACACTTTTAATGGTAATGGGTGCAAGGTTCAAACCAATGATCATCACAATCGCACCTATGACAATCGGTGGCATCAACTTTTCGATCCAACTTGTTCCCGTCTTCATCACCACAAGACCAATACCGGCATACACCAGACCGCAGGCGATGGTTCCGCCAAGCGCGAGTGCTAAGTTGGGATTCGAGCCTGCACCTGCGTAACCTGTTGCTGCTGCAACTGCCCCAATAAAGGCGAAACTGGAGCCCAAATAACTTGGCATTCGACCGCCCGTCATCAGGAAGAATAAAATCGTGCCTATCCCTGTAATGAAGATGGTTAAGTTGGGATCAAAACCCATCAGCAACGGTGCAAGTACCGTTGCTCCAAACATGGCAAAAGCATGTTGCAAGCCCAGAACGATACTGCGACCGACAGGAAGATATTCATCAATTTGAACAGGTGTTGTATCTAAATCGCCTTGGTAAGGCTTAAATTTTGGAAACCACGATTGTTTTTCTTGCATGGGTTTTCCCTCCTTCTTATAGGGTTTGTTCTTTAGCACATACGGTGTGGTTCACAATAAGCACGGTTAAAATACATCAACGCATTTAAGCCCTGATTGTGTTGAATCGCTTTGACCTGACAGAACAAAACATCATGACTCCCCACACTCATGCTTTGTACAATTTCACAGTCAAAACTAATCAAGGCATCCTGTAAAACAGGCGCCTGAGTAGCCAACGTTTCCCACTGACCCGCAGCAAAGCGTTCAGGCATTGGCGTTTTGCCACCAAAAACATTGGAAAGTGTCATTTGATGTGAAGCTAAGGTATTCACACATAACACTTTATTGGTCTTAAAAGTCTCAAATACAGATGCAGAACGATTGAGGCACACCAATAAGGTCGGTGGTGTATCAGTCACACTACATACGGCAGATGCGGTAAAACCTGCGACACCTGCGGGTCCAGAAGTAGTAATCACATTCACTGCTGCCCCCAGATTTGACATGCCTTCGCGGAATGCTTTCTGATCGACTTCAATATGCGTAGTTTTTTGCGTGTTATAGAGTTTTTCTAAACATTCTTCTTTGATTAAACTTTTGAGTAATTCTGCATTCATGTTCGTTCTCCTGTAGGGGCTGATCTCGCTACTACCTAAGCAGTAGCGACATGGGCAACACTGGCTATTTCAACGAGGGCATCAGGCTTCACCAAACCAACCTGAATGCAGTAACGTGCAGGCTTATCCCCTGGGAAATACTCGGCATAGACTTGATTAATCGCCGCATAATCTGCCCAATCTTTGACAAAAATATGGTTAAAGGTCACATCATCCATACTTCCACCTGCTTCTTTCAATACTGATTGAATGGTTTCTAAAATATGTCGTGCTTGAGCAGCCGCATCTCCAACATGAACTACATTGTTATTTTCATCAAAAGCCAATGTGCCTGAGACATACACAATATTGTCTGCCTTGGTGGCTGGGACATAGGGTGCTAAAGGTTTTGAGGTTCCTGCTGGAATAATGACTTGTTTAGGCATGTTGATCGCTCCGTATTAGGCAGATTTTGCAAGTTGGTCGGTATTAGGAACAAAGGTATCGATAAAACTTTGTGTATCTGACACCCAGCCAAAGAAGGTTTTAATGTTGTAGAGACTCGCCGCTTGCATTTCTGCTGGACCCGCCTGATAACAGGCATCTTTTAATGCCACCCCGAAGTACTCGAGGAAAAAGCCATCTCTTAAGGTCGATTCCACGCAAACATTGGTCGCAATACCCACGAAAACCAAATTACGGATACCACGGGCGCGTAACATGCTGTCCAATGCGGTATTGAAGAAACCGCTGTAACGAGGTTTTTCAATGACAAGGTCTTGCGCTAAGGGTTGTAATTCATCGATCAGTTCAAAATCCCAACCGCCTTTTGCCAGTAATTTTCCTTGAAGTTCAGGCTGCTTACGCATAGTTTTGAGCGCATTAGATTTATGAAAATTTGGTGAACCGCGCCCTCCAGCTTCTACATATTGATCATCCCAGCCGTTTTTAAAGTAAATCACTTGAATATTGGCTGCATGTGCTGCTGCTACTGCTTTTTTAATGTTCTGCACCACAGGTTGAGTCGTTGAAACATCAAAACCTGCCAAATCTAAATAGCCACCAATCGAGGTATAGGCATTTTGCATATCAATCACAATTAAGGCGGTTTGTTCAGGTGCAAACTGAATGTTTTCAGGCTCTGCCTTTAAGGTTTTTCCCTGACCTGTGGCTTCGGTAAAATCGCTAATCACAGTATGGGTATTGATTTGGCTCATGCTGATTTCTCCAAAACTGTGACAGGTGCTTGTTCTGCCAGATCCATCACAACGTTCTGACGACATTGCATGAGCGGTTGGATTTTTTGACCAAAATCTTCTACGCCCTGAACGAAATCATCAAAAGTTAATAAAATGCCTTCCGTCTCTTTAATTTCACCAATTTCATCCAACATCGCTGCGACTTTTTCATAAGAACCGACCAAGGTGCCCATGTTGATATTGACGGGAGATACGCTCGATGCCATTTGGCGAATATTGGTATCGGTTCCTGAAGTGGTGTCTTTGCCGCCCTGATTCATCAGCCAGTTAATCGCCTCCATATCCGCACCATCGTTATAGCTTTGCCATTTCGCCAATGCTTCTTCATCAGTTTCAGCAGCAATCACCATAAACAACACATAAGTTTGAACATCACGTCCTGTTTTATCAGTATGTGCTTTTAGGCGATCATTGATTTCTGCATAAGCGGTTGGTGTGTTTAAACCTTTCCCAAAGACAAAGTTGTAATCTGCATATTGCGCAGAAAATGCGAGTCCAGTATCAGATTGACCTGCACAGATAATTTTCATATCCGCTTGTGGTTTTGGGCTGACACGACAATCTTGCATTTCAAAATGTTCGCCTTTGAAATCTGACTTGCCTGTAGCCCACAGTTCCCGAAGAACTTGCACATATTCAGATAAATAGTCATAGCGCTTACCAAAATACTCATCACCTGGCCACATACCCATTTGTGTATATTCAGGCGCTTGCCATCCAGTCACTACATTTAAGCCAAAACGACCATTGGAAATAGAGTCAATAGTCGAGGCCATACGTGCCACAATTGCAGGTGGCATCACTAAAGTTGCTGCGGTTGCATAAATTTTAATTTTGCTGGTAACCGCAGCTAAACCTGCCATGAGTGTGAAGGTTTCTAGATTGTGATCCCAAAATTCAGTTTTGCCACCAAAGCCACGCAGTTTGATCATGGACAAGGCAAAATCGAAACCATAATGCTCAGCACGTTGTACAATTTTTTTGTTGAGTTCAAAGCTCGGCATGTACTGTGGCGCATTTTCAGAAAGTAACCAGCCGTTGTTCCCGATTGGGCAAAAAACACCTATTTTCATGTGTTGCATCCTCATTCAATTATGAAATTTCTCAAAACCTATACCCTGTTATTTTTTGGGATATAAATTTTTATATTCTTGATTTTATGATTGCATGGAGTGTGCCAACTTTTTAAATTTATTTAATATCAATAATTTAAAATCATTAATAATTTTATGCATTTTACCAATGGGTAAAATTACTATTTTTTACATGCACTTTTTTTGTGATTCATGATCTAAATTCGTGCACCTTTTTGACCAAATGGAAAAATAACCACAATAAAAAAGGCACTGAGCTAAGCAGTGCCTTTTTGAATTTTTATATCAACCTATAGAATGCTAGAGATGAACCTCGGTTGTTAACTTGCAGCTAAATTTTCAGCAGATTTTTTCACCAATTTTTCTAATAACAATTGATTGAATATTTCAGGTTGTGTAACCGTTAACGCATGCGCGCCATGCGCCAGCACATCTAATTCAGCATGTGGAAATAGCTGTTTTAATTGATAACTTTGTTGATAAGGAACCAAGAAATCATCTTCAGTCGCGATTAAATACAGTGGAATTTTATTTAAACTCGAAATCGTTTCATCCTCCAGTTCATAACGCATTAAAGCTTTAAGTCGGGTGAAGACATTAAGTAAAGGAGGAAATTGTTCAATCTGCTTATTTTCCTGAATTTCTAGATCTGAAATATGTGCAGCAATCCATGCTGGCGGATATAAAAACAAGGCTTGCGCTCGAACATACGCTTCGACACCTGCATATTGTAATAACGCGATTCGTGTACTAAAGCACTTGTGTGTATGCGCATCTAACTGTTGCCAGCCATTGATAACCGTGAGTGACAACATAGTTTTTTCAGATTTTTCGAGTAAAACGGCCAATTCAGCCCCAATAAAACCACCCAACGCATGCCCAACAAAATGGAATTCTTGAATATTCAATATAGATAATAAATCCATGACCTGCTTGGCTAAGTCGGTCATACTGTAGTTTTCATCAAGGATAGCTGCATTTTTATGACAACCTTCTTGGTCATAAATCACCACATGAAAATGTTGTTGCAATGCTTTTATTTGCGGTGTCCAAAACTGTCCATGTCCACCTAAACCTGCCGATAAAATGATATATTCAGCGGATATTTTTTGTGAAGGAAAAACCTGATAATGCATAATGATTGACCTCTTAAGAAAAATGTATTTCCTAGAGTTCAGCAAAAAATATGCCCATTTACTTTTCTTCAATAATTCAAACAACGTTTTGATCTTTATTGTCGTATTTTCTAAAGATACGATCTGTTACATGCTTTATGTTCTATTTAGCAACAAAAGCATTTGTATTCTTAGGCAAGATTGAACAAAATAATCTCCGAAACATGGTTCATAGGAATAACAATGTCCAATAAAGGTTATCGCCAATTTTATCGTCAACTCACACAGAAAATTCTAAATAAAGTGGTGAGTCCACAAGTATTAGGCACGACCTCTGAACTAGAACAGCAATATTCAGCTTCGTCCAACACTCCTATTTGCTATGTATTACAAGATGCTTCTCTCAGTAATGCTGTATTGATTGATCATGAAGCTCAAAAGAGACAGTTGCCTTCAGTCTATCAACCTTTAAAGATTGGAACGGTACAAGAAGAAGATTCCATTTTAGTTTTGAATGAAAAGAACCAACTTAAACAAGGATTACATTATCCTGCGAAACTTATTCATTTAATTGAAGTTCTAGATAAAAACCCAGAATTGGATGTCGATTTGGTGCCTGTGACTATGTTGTGGGGACGTGCACCAGAATACGAAGATTCTTGGTATAAAGCCTTATTTGCTGATGCATGGTCAACACCATCTCCACTCAAACAAGCCATGAATATTTCATTGTATGGTCGTGAAAACTATCTAGAGTTTCATAAGCCACTTTCCTTAAGAAAGTTACTTACTGAAGCAAAGGAAGTGAGTCCAAATTTCTCGCCTGCTCACCACATAATGAAAGAGCTGAATACCAACTTTAATAAATATAAAGAGGCAATTTTAGGGCCAGACTTATCAGACCGTCGTAATGTCATTAATAACCTTTTGATTAGTGATAGCGTTAAACATGCCATTCGGAAAGAAAGTATTGATGAAAATATCAGTATGTTTGAAGCTGAAAACCGCGCACGTCGTTATTTAACTGAAATTGCCTCTGACTTTTCCTATTCCACGTTACGCTTTGGCTATCTTGCTTTAACCAAATTATGGACTCAACTTTACGACGGCATTGAAGTTCATAACTTTGATACCGTACGTGAATTGGCTCAGGACTATGAAATTGTTTATACCCCCTGCCACCGTAGCCATATTGATTACTTGTTACTGTCTTACGTAATTTTTAACCGTGGTTTGATGGTGCCGCACATTGCCGCAGGTATTAACCTGAATTTACCGATTGTCGGTCAATTGTTCCGTGGTGCGGGTGCTTATTTTATTCGCCGTAGCTTTAATGGCAATGAACTGTATACTTCTGTATTTAAAGAATATTTACATAGTCTACTGATGCGTAATACCCCTTTAGAATATTTTATTGAAGGTGGACGTTCACGTACAGGGTTATTGTTACCAGCCAAAAAAGGCATGTTGTCGATGACCATTCAAAGTCACCTAAGAGGAAATTCCAAACCTATTGTCTTTATCCCAACTTACTTTGGTTATGAAAAATTATTGGAAGGAACTTCATACCTAAATGAACTCAGTGGCAAACCTAAAGAAGCTGAATCACTTTGGGGAATTTTAAGTTCAGCGCGTAAAATTGAGAAAGTGTTTGGTCAAGTGTATGTTAACTTCGGCGAACCTGTTTTTCTAAATGATGTATTAAAACAGCAAGATGCTGAAAATATTAAACTAAAAATCAATGATAAACTGCCCGCTTCAGTGGTTAATACTGTTGATCAAACAGCACAATCGATTTTAGAAAATATCAATAAAGCTGTGGTGATAAACCCGATATCTATTATTTCTTTAATTTTATTGAATGCTCCAGAGCATCAATTGACTGAATCAAGTTTAGTTGCAACGCTTGATCAATATCGTAAATTACTGGAACAGAATCGGTATGATGACCGCATGATCATTTCTGGGCTTTCTAGTGCAGACATCATTCAATATGCTGTGAAGTTAAAGCAAGTTGAAATTCATCATCAAAATTCAGAAACGTGGGTTCGTGTTGCCGACAGCCAAAAAATTCTATTAAGTTATTTTAGTAATAATATTCTGCACTGCTTTATTTTAGCTTCGCTAGTGGCACGCATTATTCAGCATCATGAAAAAATTGAAATTTCTGAGTTAATTCAATTGGCACAGTCTTTATATCCATTTATTCAAGAAGAATTTTTCTTAAAATGGCAGCTTGAAGATGTCGAAATTCAGATACATGCTATTTTAGATCATTTTGAGGATGCCGAGTGGATTGAGCGTGATGCTAGCCACGTTATGCAATCATCAACGGAAAGCACAGGATTACAGACACTCGCTGCCTTATCCGAGCGTAGTTTAAATAACTTTATTGTGATGCAGAGCATAATCTCTCACTATGCAAATACGCAAACATTCTCAGAAAAAGTGTTCGAAAAAATGGCAAAAGCTGCATTGCAGCAGCTAAGCCAAAATCAGGTTATTACTCAAGGTTACTATTTTGATAGTGCAACTTTAAAAGGTTATTTAACGACCTTGAAAAAGCTAGGACTTGCCGAAATTACCCGTGAGCATCTACTACTGGCTCCCGATTTTGTACCCCAAATGCAACATCGTTTAGCATGGTATGCGCAAGATCACCAAGATGCATTTGAACATGCGATGCAATTTAGTGAAAAAGAACTGAAATATTTTTATGACAGTGTAAAGGTTAAAAAAAGCTAAGTTCGGTGTATAACGGCATGTGATTGAAGTCGAATAACATGCCGTTACATGTATCTCTTATAAATAAATCTGATAATTGTTTTCATTAAAAACCATCGACATTGAAATTTTAGCTACATGTAATCTGTACGTTGTACGCTTATAATATCAAACTGATTTTAGTGAGGCGTTCTAATGGAAAATGATTTTGAAATTACATCAATGCGTAATTCCGCTGAGCATGTTGTGAGTATTTTAAAATCACTAGCCAATACTGACCGTTTATTGATTTTGTGTCATTTAGCCAAACAAGAACTGAATGTGTCTCAAATTGAACAAATCACACAAATTACCCAACCTACACTTTCTCAACAACTGATGATGTTAAGAAAAAGTGATGTGGTCAGCACACGCCGTGATGGCAAGCAAATTTTTTATTCGATTAAAGACGAAAAATTAGTTCAGGTTTTGCAGACCTTATATGAACTGTATTGTACCAAGTCTGTATTAAGTTAAATAAAATCATTATTCTATTTCTCATTATTGCTATGATTTCTGTGCATAATATATTCAAATTTGCACTTTAGATCAGTCTATGTCTAATTCAAAGAAATCATACTCGAAGTATTTTCCAGCTTGTATTTGGCTTGCAGATTATAATTTTGCTAAATTCAAATCTGACCTACTTTCCGCACTCATTGTAATCGCAATGTTGGTGCCACAAGGTATGGCATATGCAATGCTTGCAGGCTTACCGCCAATTATGGGCCTATACGCCAGTATGTTGCCCATGATTGTTTATGCTTTTTTTGGCAGTAGTCCGACACTTTCGATTGGCCCCGTGGCCATTATTTCGATGATGACTTTTGCCACACTGACCCCATTTTTTGAGGTAGGTTCGGAAGCTTATATCCAAGCAGCCTGTTTACTGGCGATGATGGTTGGGACTATTTCTTTTTTATTGGGCATCTTTAAATTCGGATTTCTCATCCAACTGATTAGCCACCCTGTCATTCATAGCTTTATCATTGCCTCTGCGCTACTCATTGCTTTAGGGCAAATCAAGTTCTTACTGGATATTCCGCTGCAATCCAATAACATTCTTGAATTGATCGTTAGCTTTTATCAACATGTAAACCAAACACATTGGGGTACTTTGCTATTTGGCGTGGCAGCTATGCTGTTCTTAATTTATATACCCAAATTGCTCAACTTAAGTCATATCCAACAACGGTTTAAATTTTCAACATTTCTGATTAAAGCAATACCGCTATTTCTCGTTGTTTTTTCAATTGCTTTGGTTTCTGTTTTTCAACTTGAAAGTATTGGAATTAAAACAGTAGGCGAAATTCCATCTGGCTTTCCACCGTTAAGTATTCCAAACTGGAACTGGGATTTAGTGCTGCAACTTCTGCCAGGAGCCAGCATGATTGCCATGATTAGCTTTGTAGAATCACTTTCAATTGCTCAGGCAACAGCTTTGCAGCAACGCAGCGCATTAAATAGCAATCAGGAACTGATTGCTCTCGGACTTTCCAACTTAAGCGCAGGTATAAGCTCTGCTTTTCCAGTGACTGGAAGTTTGTCACGTACCGTCGTAAATGCCGATGCAGGTGCCAAAACACCGATGGCAGGTATTTTATCGTCCTGTTTTATAGTGGTTGTCAGCTTATTCTTTACGGGTTTTTTTAAAAACCTCCCTTTAGCCATTCTTGCTGCAACCATTATAGTGTCAATTTGGAAACTGGTTGATTTGAAACCGTTTTTTGAAACATGGCATTACTCTAAAGCAGATGGGATTGCCATGTGGATTACTTTTTTTGCTGTGATTTGCATTGATATTTCTACAGGATTAATTTTAGGGGTTATTTCAACCTTTCTATTAATGCTCTGGCGTATTAGTCGTCCGCATATGGCTGTCATTGGATTGGTGGAAGGTACACAACATTTTCGGAATCAGCAGCGTTATCCTGTCAAAACTGTAGATACAATTCTCTCCCTACGGATTGATGAAGGCTTGAACTTTTTAAATGCCAGTAGTTTTAAAAGCTTCTTTATTAATGCGGTCAGTGAACAGAAACATGTGCAATTTGTAATCGTAAATTGCTCTGGGGTAAGTAGTATTGATTATAGTGCCTTGGAAGTATTAGAAGAATTAGATGCTGAACTGCATAAACTTAATATCGAACTTCATCTTTCTGAAGTTAAAGGTCCTGTAATGGATAAACTGATTCATTCCCGACTGTATGAAAAGTTAGATGGACGAATTCATTTAACCCATTACCAAGCCATTCAGGCTTTAAATCCAGAATTTTTAAGTTCAACTTGAAAAGCTAAGTAAATAATTTCAAAGCTGTTATTACAGATAAAATGCATTAAAAACCGTTTTTTGCAATAAAATTCTGTTTTTTGTCATTTTAAATCAGAAAATATCAACTTTAAAAAGAATAAGTTAGTTTTTATATCAAAATATCTTTTATTCATTTTAAATTTTAGGTATAGAATTGCAAACTTAATTTTAACTCTCTGCCCTCGTAATACTGACAAGGCTAACCTATGTTTTCAGCTTTTGCGCGTTTAAGTTTAGTTACGCGAATCCTCATCGCCATTATTTTAGGGATGGTCGTTGCCTTTGTATTCCCTAATGCTGCTCCTTACTTGAGCCTTTTAGGTGACTTATTTATTAAGGCCCTAAAATCCGTTGCGCCTATTTTAGTTTTCGTTTTGGTCATGGCCTCCATCTCCAACTTTAAAGTTGGACATAGTGCAAACCTTCGCCCAATTATGATCTTATATGCGGTGGGTATGTTACTTGCTGCATTTAGTGCAGTGGCTGCGAGCTTGGTTTTTCCGAGTACGTTATTTTTGGACATTCCTGCACAGGGAGAATTACAACCACCAGGAAACTTGGCAGAGATTTTAAAGAATTTACTTTTAAGTTTTATTGCAAACCCAGTTACAGCAATTAGCGAAGCAAACTTTATTGGTATTTTAGCTTGGGCGATTGCACTAGGTGTAGCTTTCCGTCATGCACATGACAGCACCAAAGTGTTTATTGCAGATGCTGCAAACGCAGTAAATCATGTTATCCGTGTTGTAATTAACTTTGCCCCTATCGGTATTTTTGGTTTAGTCGCAGTTACATTTGCAGATTCAGGTTTAAAAACCTTGTCAGCTTATGCGCAGCTTTTAGCTGTATTGCTTGGAACAATGTTCTTTGTTGCATTGGTGATTAACCCAATTTTAGTTGCTTTAACAACTCGTCAAAACCCTTACCCTCTAGTATTCCAGTGCTTACGTGAAAGTGGAATTACTGCATTCTTTACGCGTAGTTCGGCTGCAAATATTCCCGTCAATCTTGATTTAGCAAAACGCTTAGGGGTAAACGAAGCTACAGCCAGTGTTGCCATTCCTTTGGGGGCGACAGTCAATATGGCAGGTGCATCAGTGACTATTACGGTATTAACTTTAGCAGCAGTCCATACTTTAGGTATTTCTGTAGATTTCACAACTATGATGATTTTATCTGTTGTGGCATCAATCTCAGCATGTGGTGCTTCAGGCGTTGCAGGTGGTTCTTTGTTATTAATTCCAGTTGCATGCGGATTATTTGGTATTACTTCAGATATCGCAATGCAGGTGGTGGCTATTGGTATGGTTATTAGCGTACTACAAGACTCAACAGAAACGGCATTAAACTCGTCTACAGACGTTTTATTTACTGCAGCAGTTGATCGTGCGTCACGTTAATACTATTTTATAAATAATCATTTAGACAACTCTTGGATGGTTGTATCGCGATATGCCATTTCAAACTTTACCACTTTGGATGCAATTTGGGGCATTCTTTCTCGCAACCAATGCGGGCATGATTAATGTCCTCGGACTGGTGACCGTATTACACCAGTCCGTTTCTCATATGACTGGAAATGTCAGTATGTTGTCGATGGCAATTGTCCATTGGGAACCTGCGTCAATTCTCTATCTTCTTCTCGTCATCCTGTGTTATGTCGCAGGGTCTTGCTATAGTGGACTGATACTGGGAAATGGCAATTTTCAATTGGGACGGCGCTACGGTGTTCCGCTCAGTTTGGTTGCTTTCTTTATTCTGCTGTGTTGGTTACTTTTGCCCTATTTTCCACGTTATGCCTTATTGTGGGCATGTGCTGCTATGGGCGTTCAAAATGCAATGGTCAGCCATTATAAGGGGACAATTATTCGTACCACACACTTATCCGGTGTTTTGACGGATCTCGGACTCGCATTAGGCTATGGACTGAGAGGTTTAAACGTCGGCCGACGGCGAATTATTTTACATTTGCTTATTTTATTTGGCTTTCTACTGGGTGGACTGGTTGCAAGCCTGATTTATCCTTATTTAAAATTAGACGCATATCTCATTCCAGTCGGTTTAAGTTTCTTCTTAAGTCTAGTGTACTGGATCATTTACTTTAAACATCGTCATCATTAACCCTTTTGGAATTTCTTATGGTTAAAAATGCTTTACAGGCACAGTTATTAAAAGCGGGTCTGGTAGACAACAAAAAGGCAAAAAAACTGTCTAAACAAGCGGTGCATGAGCAACGTACTGGGCAAAATGATGATGCTGAAATCAAAGCAAAAATTGCTCAAGATAAACAAGATAAAATGGCAAAAGACCAAGCTCTTGAACAAGAAAAGAAAAGCATCTTACAAGAGAAAGAATTAAAAGCTGCAATTGTACAAATGATTCAGCAACACAAAATTAAAGACGTTGCTGGTGATGTGGTCTATCAATTTATTGATGACTCAAAAATTAAAAAAGTGTATCTACAGCAGCAAATATATAACGCCTTGGTTTCTGGTAGTTTAGTGATTGCAAAGGATCTAGACAGTTATGCATACTTGCCTAAAGCACTGGCAGATCGTATTAATGAAAAAATGAAAGGCTTCATTATTGTGAATAATTCTGAAAAGAATGAGCAAGTAACAGATGAAGAAGATCCTTATGCAGCGTATGTGATTCCAGATGATTTAATGTGGTAATCAAAATCAAAAGGGCGTCATTTAGACGCCCTTTTCAATAATGATAAAAAATATCTTTAGGACTTCATCGTGGCTTTTAGCACTGCTGAAGTATTGGAATTGAGCATTTCTACTGATTTTGACATAAGTGAAGAATTATTCGTCTATGATTGCAAGGGTTTAAATCTTCAAGATATTGATTTAAAAATATATTCTAGTGATCGCCACGAAAAAAGAGAATAACTAATATCTATCTTATTCAACGCTTTGAATAAATTCCCATATTTGTTTAATTATTTTAATAAGAATGGGCCGTATTCAGAATTTTTAGCGCATCAAAGAACACTGAAAAATAATGATATGTTTAAAAAATGTTATTCAACTTCAATCAAAAGCTATTAATTTATAAAATATCAATTAAGTAAAAAATTACATTGAGGAAAATTTTGGAGCATTTCACTTTTATTGAACGTATTACAGCGTGGTCAAATCAATATGCTTGGTTAGATATGTTTTTATCATTAAGTCTATTGATATTACTCGCGATTTTAACCAATTTTATTGCGAAAAAAGTTGTTGTTCGCGGTATTCGTAAAGTGATCTCCAAATTAAAGTTTGCCAATCATGATATCGTTACTCAGCATCATGTCATTAGTAGAATTGCCAATATTGTTCCTGCTCTAGTCATCATGAATGGGATTGTGGCCATCCCTCATCTATCTGTGAAAATTATTAGCTTGGTTCAAATGGCAGCTCAAGCTTTTATCTTTCTTACTTTTGCACTTGCAATCGGTGAAAGTTTAAATATCTTTAATGCAATTTATCAGCGTAACCCCAAGTCTAGAAACAAGCCGATTAAAGGCTATTTACAGTTGGTGAAGCTGGTCATATTTGTGGTCTGTGCTTTGATGATTATTGGTACATTCTTGAAAAAAGATGTATTCACCTTGTTGGCTGGTTTTGGTGCCATGGCAGCAGTATTGATGTTGGTGTTCCAAAATACTATTTTGTCATTAGTGGCTTCTGTACAGATTTCATCTTATGACATGGTCCGCATCGGAGATTGGATTGAAATGCCTTCTTTAAATGCAGATGGTGATGTCATTGATATGTCATTACATACAGTCACCGTTCAGAATTTTGACAAGACTTTTACCACCATTCCAACCAATAAACTGGTGACCGACACCTTTAGAAATTGGCGTGGTATGGCGCAGGCAGGTGTTCGTCGCATAAAACGTGCAATCTTTATCGATCAAAGCAGCGTGCACTTTATGGATAAGGAAGAACAACAGAAACTGAAGGAGTTCTTACTCCTAGATCAGTATTTAAATACGAAACAAGAAGAAATAGAAGAATTTAATTTGCAACTCTCAAATCAGGCCATTTATAACCAACGTCGTCTGACCAATTTGGGTACATTTCGTGCCTATGTTGAGTTTTACTTAAAACAACATCCTGGTATCGCACAACATCAAACGATTATGGTGCGTCAATTACAACCAACCAGTGAAGGTCTACCTCTGGAAATTTATAGTTTTGCCAACACTACAGTATGGAAAGATTATGAAGCCATTCAAGCCGATATTTTCGATCATTTAATTGCAATTTTACCTGAGTTCGGTTTAAGAATTTACCAAGCACCGTCTGGTTCCGATATGAAAGTTTTAGCACAACATTCGGTACATGCACCGAATGACTACCTGCTAGACCGTACTAAATCGCATATTTAATCGTATATGTCCCCTTGCTTTTTGAGGGGATTTTTTAACTCAAATGTATTATTCAAGGAACCAGTAAAATACTTGATTTAAATTGTTCTGCCCGAAAATTATTCACTGGCTTCGGCATGTTCACAATAATCAAAATATTCTAATTTAAAACTTTCTACAGCTTGCTGCTTTTGGGTATCGTTGAGAAGTATAGGTACATCATAAGCATCTTCTACAATTGCCTCATACAGCTCTCTTACACCATCTTCATATTCAAGTGCAATACTTTTTTGGACACTAAGAGGCACATCATCTTGTCTTTGCTGCATCACATTCCCTGCGACAATCGCAATTGCTTCGCAAAAGCTGATATTGTCTTGAACAGAGGCAAATAGCGCTCCAGAATACAAACAGCAGCAACACATTATTATTATTTTCATAATGCACCTGTTTTATATGCTTTAGTTGTATTTTAACAAGCAAAACGTGAAGCTGTTGTAATTTCTTGTTGGACCAAAACAAAGTTACAGCCTTTCTTTTTTCTCCTCAACTTGAACTAACGCTTACTCATTACAAGCTTGATAGCAAATAACAAGAAAATAGTTCCTGTAATTTGATCTAAACGTCGAACAATTTTGGGTTGTTTCAAAAATCTGGAAATTGGCTGCATCATGAAAATAAGTATACTTGACCAAAGTAAACCCAATACAACATGTATCGTAACCAGTCCCATGATCCAGAAAAATGGGGTTACATCGCTAGGAATAAATTGTGGTAAAAAAGTGACATAAAACAGTCCAACCTTAGGATTCAGAATGTTGCAGAAAAAACCTTTAAGAAAATAGTTGGTTGTTTTCTTAATTTCTATTTGATTTTCTAAATGACTGCGTGGCTTTATTAATAATTGTAGACCTAACCAAGCCAAATAAGCTGCCCCTATCCACTTTAAACAGTTAAAAGCGAGTTCTGAGGTGGCTAATAATGCACCTAGTCCACATGCAACAATAATCCCCCACACCATACATCCAAAGCTAATTCCTAATGCCGTTTGAAAAGCACTTTGATGGGTTTCAAGTGAGGCTGTGCGAATAATTAACGTAGTATCTAAACCAGGCGTAATCGTTAAAATAATAATCGCTATAGTAAAGGGTATGAGTATTTCAAGCATGTCTAACTCACTTTTTAAGTATGAGTACAATGAATAGTGGATTCATTCCGATTTGGCAAGTTTTTACTTAAGCTCTTAATATAAAAAGTATTGTATAAAGATAGTATGAACACTTCATTCTACTTTTAAGAATTTGCAAGCAGCTAATCTTACATTCAGACCAAGTATTCCGATCCTGTAATTAATTCTGTAGCAAATGCAGAAATTAATGAATAAGGTCTACCTAAATAGACCTTATTCGATATTTTTTGAAGAGCGGGTAAAGATGAAAAGAAAATTAATGTGTATTTTTTACTTCCCAAACAGAAGTGACTTCAGCACCGTCTATAATAAAATCAACAACGAGACCATCAATCGGTAAATTATTCGGATCATTCCATTGCTCTACAGCAAAATAGAACCATTCACCACATTCATCACGAATCATCCCCAATTGTGTTTGGGAGTCGTATCGTTCTACACTTCCTCTCATATTGTCACCTTTATTATTGATTCAATTATTTAAGTTAACAATTACAGGATTTTAAAGTTATCAATAAACCTGTATCGATAAAAATATTATCATCTTTTTTTCAAAAAATACGATGCTTTGCACATTCTTTTAATAATTTTCGACTGTGTCTGCTATGTTGCAACAAATTTTAATCGAAATCACTTTCGTCTATTTTCAACTCAATTGTCTCATTATTTGACCTGAAAATAGTGTTTATCCGTGACTAAGGTAATTTTGAGTTTTTTATAAAATCTAACGATTGGATTTTCAGTCCCTTTCATGATCTGGTCTGCGAATTTATCATCTTGCATAAGCACCGCGTAAGTTTTATAGCCAAAAACTAACTCGCTTGGTATCTTTCCACTTTGTGTAAATTCATCAATTTGCTTATTTATTTTCTTCACCGATAAATCATTCATTGGGTTTCTAAGTCTCATATTTGTCTTACTTTTTTATAATTTAAATATGTGACAAAAGTGTGAACAACCCCGTGATCTGCACGCTTAGACTTTGTGATGGTGAGTTAGATTGATATGGATTACAATGAATCCCAACAGATTTTAGTTGTTCTCCCGCACGTGAAAATCGCGTTGAATGAAACTTTTCGTCTTCATAATCTGTTATTTTTGACAAGATAGCCCATACTTTTTCTTGCAAAACTGGTAATTATCTTATTGTTTTTTAATTTTAAAATTATGCAACTTTATCAAGAGGTTAATATTAATGCTTAGATGGTTCGAGAAGCGAGTAGATCCCTATCCTAGCAAAGGTTTAAAAGATCCACTGCCTACAACTTTCTTTGCATTTGTCTGGAGTGCATCCAAAGGTGTACGACCTTATTTGCTTATTTTGGTACTTTGTACTGCTGGTGCTGCAAGTTTTGAAGCCCTGTTGTACGCCAAAATTGGCGATTTAGTCAATTGGCTCAGTAAAAGCCAACCCGATACATTCTTGGCAGAACATCGTCAAAACTTAATGTTACTTACCATGATATTACTAGGTAATATCTTTTTTGCTAACTTCCAGTCCATTATCAAACACCAAATTCTGTTTAGTAGCTTTCCAATGCGTCTGCGTTGGAAGTTCCATAATTTATTATTACAACAAAGTCTGGACTTCTTCCACAATGATTTTGCAGGACGACTTTCTGCGAAAGTCATGCAAACAGCCCTTGCTGTACGTGAATTTTGGATGATTTTGGGTGATATGCTGGCTTATGTCCTAATCTACTTCTTTACAGTCAGTATTGTACTCGGCTCAATCTCCCCATTTCTAATTATTCCCCTATTGGTCTGGTTAGCTTTATTCCTACTCGCAGCTTGGTACTTCATTCCTAGACTCAGCAAAATTTCCAATGAACAAGCCGATGCGCGTGCAGTGATGACAGGCCGAGTAACCGATGCCTATACCAATATTCAAACTGTTAAACTGTTTGCTCATGCAGGTCGTGAAAGTGAGTATGCCAAGTCATCAATGCAAGAGTTTATGCGCACGGTCTATAAGCAAATGCGGTTGGGTTCAGGCTATGAAATTAGCATTAACTCGCTCAGTATTGTGCTCTACGTCGGTGTACTTGGCACAGCATTATGGTTGTGGCTAGAAGGTCGTGCAGAGTTGGGCATTATCGCGGCAACGACTGCCATGATTTTAAAACTTAACAGTATTGCTGAATTTATGATGTGGCAAACTTCTGCTTTATTTGAAAATGTCGGCACCATTCAAGATGGTATGAAAACATTAGGGCGTCCGATTAGTATTCAGGACAAACCGAATGCCACCACACTTGAGGTGAAACACGGCGAAATTAAGTTTGAAGATGTCTGCTTTGCCTATAATGAAAAAAATGTCATCGATCACTTTAATTTAACCATACGCCCAGGTGAAAAAATTGGCATTGTTGGTCGCTCCGGTGCTGGAAAATCTACGCTCATTCAATTGTTATTGCATTTTTATACCATCAACCAAGGTCGTATTTTAATCGATGGACAAAATATAGAGGATGTAAGCCAAGATAGCTTACGTAAAAGTATTGCCTTAGTGACACAAGATACATCGCTATTGCATCGTACAGTTGCGGAAAATATTAAATACGGACGCCCAGATGCCAGTGATGCAGAAATGTATGATGCAGTTCGCAAAGCCAAAGCAGAGGATTTCATTCCACAACTGACTGACCTTCGTGGTCGTAAAGGTTATGAGGCTTATGTGGGCGAACGTGGGGTTAAACTTTCGGGTGGACAACGTCAGCGTATTGCCATTGCACGGGTATTTTTAAAAGATGCTCCTATTTTGATTCTTGATGAAGCGACCAGTGCCTTAGACTCTGAAGTAGAAGCAGCAATTCAGTCCAGTCTGGATGATTTAATGCAAGATAAAACGGTTATTGCAATTGCGCACCGACTTTCTACGATTGCGCAAATGGATCGTTTAATTGTGCTCGATCAGGGGCGAATTGCCGAACAAGGTACACATGATGAATTGGTTGCTTTGAATGGCATTTATGCGCAATTATGGCAACGTCAAACTGGTGGTTTTTTAATTGAACAACATGAACTAAAAAATAAGGATAGTGCTTGATGTTGTATTTGGAAGATCTACATGTAGGGGATCGCTTTATCAGTCGTGCCTATGAAATGACTGTAGATGAAATTAAGCAGTTCGCGCATCAATTTGATCCGCAGCCTTTTCATACCAATGAGATCGAGGCAGCGAATCATCCAATTTTTAAAGGCTTGGCTGCCAGCGGTTGGCATACTTCCGCAGTTACCATGCGACTTTGGACAGAATGCTTTCCTGTAGCATATGGTTTAATTGGTTCCGAAGCACAAGTGCGTTGGCCAAGACCGACTCGCGCAGGCGATCAAATTCATGTCGAGGTAGAAATTACCGAAATCAAACCGTCAAAATCCAAACCTGACCGAGCTATTGTGAGTTACACAACTGAAACGCTCAATCAAAATGGTGAAGCGGTATTACTCGGCAATACTAAAATTTTAGTATTTAGTAAGAATTATCAACCTGATCTTTAAAAGACGATGATTCTAAAATCACGTGTGGTTTTAGAATCTGCTTTGTTCAGTTTGTCGAACAATTTATAAGGTGCATGCTACGATTTCATGCCAATATAAAAAACTGATTGATATAACAACATTAAACGTGCAATGGATCGCGCATGAATACTATTTCGTCTAGACAAGACCAAGGAATTCCTGGAGTCTATGGTCTGTTACTTTTAGATGTCGTGTCACGCTGGGGCTATAATGCAGATACTGTATTTGCCCCATTTCAACTCAATAGTGAGAAATTAGCGGAACCAGATTTTCGAATCTCGACGTCCGTTGCCAATGCATTAATTCAACATGCTTTAACCTTAACTGGCGAATCAACTCTGGGCTATCATTTGGGTACGCAAATGCGTATCTCTATTCATGGTTTTATTGGTTATGCCATTATGACCGCAAATGATATTACCGATGCGCTTGTCCTTGCCAACCGCTTTGTGCAATTACGACTGCCCTTCCTGCAAATCTATTTTTCTACTTTTGCTGAGAAAGCAACTTTGCAGCTTCGGAGTGATGTCAGTATAGAACCCTTACGTTCAGAAATTTGTATTGCATTAACCATTGGCATCATTTCTATGGCCAAGGCTATGACAGGTGTCACTGATTTGGGAGGTGAAATTGATTTTGATTTTCCCCAACCCGAAGGTTTTGAACGCTATATTACCAAGTTCCCAAATCATCAGTTTCGTTTTGATCAACCTCATTTATTGATGAGCTTTGATAAAAAATACCTCGCGTTAAAAATGGTAAATGCTGACCCGATTGCCAGTCAAATTGCAATCAACCAATGTGAAGCTGAGCTTTCGGCTTTAGGTGAGCGAAGACGGCTTTCTATGGCGGTTCGCGACATTTTGACGCATTCAGAGCAGCATTATTTAAGTATTGAAAATGTGGCATATCGCTTACATATGTCAGATAGAACCTTGAAGCGCCAGTTAGCGACTGAAGGAACCTCTTTTTCAACAATTGTTGATGAAGTACGCTACCGTCATGCAACGTCGCTACTCTCCCGAACAGATTACACACTAGAACAAATTGCAGATGAACTGGGTTATAGTGATGTTGCAAATTTCAGCCGTGCTTTTAAGCGTTGGAGTGGACGTAGCCCAAGTAATTGGCGTAAAGATCCGTACCTATAAACCTTTTGTTTTTATGTAAAAACATGTATAAAGCATGACAAAAATAAATGAATACTTTTAAGGAGTGTCATCATGAATCATCCTTCAGATTTAAAATATGCGAGCACGCATGAGTGGGTGAAAATTGAAGGTGATCTTGTTGTAACTGGGATTTCAGACCATGCGCAGGATGCCTTAGGCGATTTAGTTTATGTCGAAATGCCAGAAGTAGGACAACACGTTACCGCAGGTGAACAAGCGGGTGTAGTTGAATCTGTAAAAACAGCTTCTGATATCCATGCCCCTGTTTCTGGGGTTGTCGTTGAAGTAAATACAGCACTGGAAGATGATCCTGACTTTGTAAATGATGCACCCTATGGCAAAGGCTGGATCTACAAAATCAAGCCAAATAATATCGATGATGTAAACACGTTGTTGTCTAGTGCGGACTATGAAGCGGGACTCTAAATGAGCTACGCATCTTAAAAAAATCAGCCTTCGAGCTGATTTTTTTATGGGTTAAGTTGATCGATAATCAAATAATGATAATTTAAATATACATTAAAAACTTTAATAGAAAAAAAATCTATCAAAATATCAATTTACTTTATTTTTCCTCTTTAATTGGTTAATATTAAACCTTATCTTCATGACCTTGGTACGCTCAGGGAATACATAAAAAGTTTAGCTACGTTGTCATGATTCCCTTACTACTTCTGGGTCAATTATGCCTCATTCAGCTTCAATACAGCTCTGGAATAAGTCTTTTATTCTGTGTTTAGCCAATAACTTATTTCTATTTGTTTTTTATTTTGCACAGACCACAATTCTACCAATCTATATTTTGCAAGATTTAAATGGCAGTCTTACTCAAGCTGGGCTCGCCATGACTTTATTTATGGCATCTTCTATTGCGGTACGCCCATTTAGTGGATTGATTATTGAAAAATTTGGTCGTAAAAAAACGTTTTTTGTTTCCGAGTTTTTGTTCTGTTTATTCTCAATTGCCTATATTTTTGCAGATAATTTACAAGTTTTACTCTGGTTACGCTTTTTACATGGAATTTGGTTTAGCATTTTAACTACAGTTACTGTGCCTATTGCGAACGAATTCATTCCAGATTCACGCCGTGGAGAAGGTATGGGTTACTTTGTCATGTCAGTCAACTTAGGCATTGTCTTAGGTCCACTCATTGGTTTATCGCTTATTCAGCCATTATCTTATGCTGTTGTAGCAACTATTCTTGCTGCGATTGTATGTCTAGGTTTTGTGTTTTGTTTTCTCATTCCCGTGCAAACTGAGACTTCAACTATGCAAAAGATGCAGAAAAAGCAGTTATCTATTCATGATTTTGTTGAGAAAAAGGCGCTGCCTGTTTCTATTATGGCCATGATGGTTTCATTTGCGTATGCCAGCATTATGTCATTTATCTCAACCTATTCTGCATCAAAAAATTTGCTTGCATATGCCAGCCTATTTTTTATCGTTTTTGCGATTTCGATGATGAGTCTACGACCTTTGACTGGAAAAATTTACGACCGCAAGGGTCCAAGCTATGTTATTTACCCTGCTTTAGTATTGTTTGCAGTAGGTCTTATTCTATTAAGCCAAATCAATAGCTTGATCGGATTTATGCTTGCAGCCATTTTTATTGGAATGGGATTTGGTTCTGTACAACCCTGTTTACAAACACTGGCGATCCAACGCGCTGCGCCTCAACGGATTGGGCACGCAACCTCTACCTTCTTTACTTTTTATGATTTAGGTATTGCATTCGGTTCAATACTGTTAGGTATTCTGATCACAGCACAAGGCTATAGCATGTCTTATATCTTATGTGCGGTTCTCGTTCTACTGAGCCTATTATTTTATAAATTCTTTGTGGTCAAAATAGCATAAAAAATTAAGCCCCTGTTTTCAGGGGCTTTTTTACTATTTACTTTTTATGAATGTAATTGTTTTAATTGCTGTGCAGCTTCTAGCAATAGATGTTCAGTTTGTTCCCAACCAATACAACCATCTGTTACCGATTGACCGTAGATCATATCGCAAGAAATCTTTTGATTCCCTTGAACCAAATGACTCTCCAGCATGACACCACGTACTTGTGTTTCTGCTCGTTCTTTCACAATTTGACGCAGCACATCTGGCTGTAATGCTGGATTCTTGCTGCTATTGCCATGACTACAATCAATCACTAGCGCAGGCAAATTGCCTTTTACTTTCACTTTAATTTTATTGATTTCTTCCGCCTGATAATTCGGACCAGTATTTGAACCACGTAAAATTAAATGCGCAAGTGGATTACCACGAGATTTAAGCACACATGGCAAACCAGACTGACTCATCCCTAAAAATTGATGAGCATGGGATGCCGATTGAATAGCGTCTAACGCAATTTGAATTGAACCATCCGTACCATTTTTGAAACCAATGCTATATGGCATTTGGCTTGCAATTTCACGATGAATTTGAGACTCACTCGTACGTGCTCCAATTGCACCCCAAGCCAATAAATCATCGAAGTAAGCCGTAGCCATTGGGCTTAAGATTTCGCTCGCTATCGGCAAACCCATTTCAATAATGTGTAGATAAAGTTGGCGTGATTGCTCTAGACCCGCTTGTAAATCTGATGATCCATCTAAGTCAGGATCATACATAAAACCTTTCCAACCCACTGTTGTACGCGGCTTTTCAATATAAGCACGCATCACTAGAAAAATTTGATCCGAAACTTGCGCTTGTAAGTGTTGTAATTTTTGCGCGTATTCTAAAGCCGCGACAGGGTCATGAATAGAACAAGGCCCAGTAATGACCAAAAGACGTGGATCTGTACCAGCCAAGATATTTTGAATAGTTTGACGATGTTCGGCAATCTGTGCCGTAAGTGACGCAGAAAGAGGAAGTTGTGTTTTGAGCTGCTGTGGCAAACTCAATAATGTTTCTTGTGAAGTCGGTTGATGTTGTAGTGCAGTATTTAGAGCGTTCATCGGTCTTTCCTTTGGACTGTCTATTCAGTCCGATCTTTTATTTGCGCGTTTTGGATCTATGGGATGATAAGGATTGCGTCATAAACTGACTAAAGTAAAACCAATAACCGTTGCTAAAATATGAAGTGTTAAATGCGTACATGTGAATCTCCTAAAAAATATATAAAAAACAAAGCATAAAAAAACCTGACCGGGGTTGCCGATCAGGTATCAACTGGTGGGCAACCTTTATTTTGCCCAAACGCGTTCAGGCAATTAGCTAAACTGCCAGAAATAAAAATAAGCTTTTGCAATTAAAGGTTGCTTTAACATCTTTGTTTCATCAAAAAAGTATCTTGAATTAAAAAATACGCCTTATTGCTACTTTTGACAACCTTTATTTTTGGAAAAATAGTTATGTCTAGAGCAACTTTTACTTATCAATCAATTAAATGATCTTACTTTTAAATCCATCGCTTGAATTGTTCCTTCCAGCCATTTGGTAATGAGCATTGGCCAAGTCGAACCCAAACACTTACGAACTGTTTGATAAAACTGGCTTCATTGTAGTGTATGCCATACTCAGCGCACAGGGCTTTAACCTTTGGTGCTACTTCTGCATAACGGTTGGCTGGCATATCTGGAAAAAGATGATGCTCAATTTGATGGCTTAAGTTTCCACTTAGAATATGGAGCCATTTCGTACCTGAGAAATTGCTCGAACCTCGAATCTGGCGTAAGTACCACTCCGCTCGAGTTTCATTTTCTGTATTGTCTAACTCAAAAGTTTCAGCATCTTCAGTAAAATGTCCATTAAAAATCACAGCGGATGCCCATAAACTTCGGATCACATTGGCGACCGCATTCCCTGCAAAAACGGGAATGGCATTTGGTCCTGCTATTAAAGGAAAAAATACATAGTCTTTAATGACTTGGCGCTTTACTTTTTTACGTAATTTTATTGCATCTTGCCAGACTTCACGCCATGTTTTGGTTTTATACGCCAATACATCTTCCAGATGTAAATTCTGTAAGCCCACATACCATTCAAAAAAAATCATCAATTGGATGGCTAGCGGAATGTTGAGTAAAAATCTTGGCTCCCAAGGTTGGCTTTCACTCACTCGAATGAGTCCATAGCCCACATCATGGTCTTTTCCAACAATATTGGTATAGGTATGGTGCACATAATTGTGGGTATATTTCCAATCATCACCTGTTGCAATGGTATCCCAATCGTAATTTGCACCGTTTAAACTGGGGTCATTTAACCAGTCAAACTGACCATGCATAATGTTATGCCCTAACTCCATATTTTCTACAATTTTGGAAATCCCCAACAACCCAGTTCCCAATAACCAAACAGGTGGTAACCAGCCCGCGACCATTAACATACCGCGTGAAGCAATTTCACTGTAGCGGACAAAATTTCGGATTTTGTAGATATAAGCAGCATCTTGTTCACCTAAACTTTGCATTGTGTCACGGCGAATGACTTCGATTTTTTCTCCAAAAGACTGAATTTCTTCATCTGTAAGATAACGAGATTTAGTATTACTTTGAAAATTAACGGGTTTATTCATTTTATTTGTCCCTACATTAAACTTTTATAAATTTATAACCACTGGGCTAATGGCCTGTGAAATACATAGTTTGATCTGTGTATTACTCTGCTCATCAATTTCACCTGTGAGTACATTTCGAACTACCCCCTGTACTTTGGTACAAGAACATGTATTACAAATACCCATACGGCAGCCATGTGCAGGTTTAAGCCCTGCTTTTTCAGCACTTTCTAATAAATTATCTGTCGCTAAAAATTCCTGCTGCGCACGTAGAAAAGTCACAGGTTGTGCTTCTAGTGATTGATCAATCTGGATTTTAAAATATTCCATCTTGAGTAAATGAGAGATGCTTTGATTGACGTAAAGCTGCTGCACACTTTGCATCATGTTGTGTGCACCACAGACATAACACTCACGGCGCTGATAGTCAGGTACAAGTTGCTGAAGTAGTTGCTCAGTTAAGTGCTGTGAATTTTGTAAAGTATTCAATGGATGGTATTTAAACTGCGGATATTGTGCTGTTAAGGCTTCTAGTTCTGTGTGGTAGGCATTATCACGATTAAAATACAATAAATCGATTGGTTGTTCGGTACTTTTCAATGCCTGTTTGACTAAAGCGTAAATTGCAGTAATACCACTTCCAGAGGCAAGAAATAGCATTGCTGTTCCAGAGCATTGATTCAACACAAACTCGCCTTGAGCTTGAGAGATTTCGACGACGGAACCTAATGCTGAATTTGTTAAAACGTTTGAAACAGTGCCTTGTTGTTTTACCGCAATTAATACATCTCCATTGTCGAGGATATCGACTATAGAATAACTGCGCTGTTGTCGAACACCTGCTATTACAACCGTGATCAACAGGCTTTGACCTGACTGAGCTTTCTCTGGTCTAAAATTTTGATTTGGGCGTAACTGTAACTGAATAAAGTCAGCACTTAATACTTTGCGCGCAACAAGCTGAGCTTTGACTCTTTTCCACGCCCAAGTCGGATGCACTTTTTCCGCGATGAAATCGACAAAATCTTCGCGTATCCATTCAGGCTTATATTGCACATGATTTCCCATAATTGTACTCATCTGAATCAATCTATATTTTTATACAACTGTCTTTTATTACTGCGTTAACAATAGATTTAACTGATTCAGGGCTCTATGTCAGATGAGGACAAAACATATCATTTGGCATTTATTATCATTTTCTGTCTAACAAAATGTCATTTCTTGCCAATTTAGACGTTCAAAATAGCAATATTGATATAGAACAAATAAAAAAGACCAAGCTTTTGCTTGGTCTTTAGTCGTCACTAGGTGAATTTATTCAGAAAAATGTACCACTGAACGGATAGATTTTCCTTCATGCATTAAATCAAAGGCTTCATTAATTTTATCTAAACCCATCGTATGAGTCACAAAAGGTGCCAGTTGAATCTCACCTTTCATTGCATCTTCGACCATGCCTGGTAGTTGTGTACGTCCTTTTACGCCACCAAAAGCTGTACCCATCCATTTACGCCCCGTCACCAATTGGAATGGGCGTGTTGAAATTTCCTGACCAGCACCTGCTACGCCAATAATCACTGATTGTCCCCAACCTCGGTGTGCACATTCCAGTGCTGAACGCATGACGTTGGTGTTACCAATACATTCAAATGAATGATCGACACCCCAACCCGTCATTTCAACAATGACTTGCTGAATTGGTTGTTCGTAGTCTTTAGGATTTAAAAAATCTGTCGCACCAAACTGTTTCGCCAATTCAAATTTGTCAGGATTCATATCTACTACAATAATACGGCCTGCTTTCGCTTGTTTCGCACCTTGTACTACAGCTAAGCCAATACCCCCCAAACCAAATACAGCAACTGTGTCACCTTCTTGTACTTTGGCGGTGTTATGTACTGCACCAATCCCTGTTGTTACACCACAACCCAACAAGCAAACTTGCTCAGGGTTAGCTTCAGGATTAATTTTAGCTAATGATACTTCAGCAACAACGGTGTATTCACTGAAGGTAGAACAGCCCATGTAATGGTAAATTGGTTCGCCGTTATAAGAAAAACGTGTCGTACCATCTGGCATTACACCTTTACCCTGAGTTGCACGGACTGCAACACAAAGATTGGTTTTTCCTGATTTACAGAATAAGCATTCACCGCATTCTGCGGTATACAGTGGAATAACATGATCGCCTGGTTGAACGCTGGTTACGCCTTCACCCACTTCAATCACAATACCTGCACCTTCATGCCCCAATACAGCAGGAAAAACGCCTTCAGGATCATCACCAGATAAAGTAAATGCATCGGTATGGCATACACCCGTATGGGTAATTTTGACCAATACTTCCCCTTTCTTAGGCGGAGCAACGTCAATTTCTACAATTTGAAGTGGTTGTCCTGGCGCAAAGGCTACGGCTGCACGTGATTTCATGCCATGTTCATCCTTATATCAATATTTAACAGATGAACTACAGTAACCGCTTTTTAAACCTTAATACAACCATAACAGCATGATAATATGTATTTATATTGGTAATAATGAATTAGAAAAAATGCAGAAAAATACCAGGTACTTCTCCTTATTATTATGTGCAAGCATGAGTTCACTGACTGCCTGTAGTCTCCCTCAAAACGAAGCCAAAAAACAATCTGCATCAGACTACCACACGGAACATTGGATACAACGCCAAAATATTGATGCCCAACTCAAACAAGGTCTTACAGCCTATTTAGCATTAGATGATGCATTTATGAGTATTGCATCACGTATTTACCTAATACGCGATGCGAAACATACCCTCGATTTGCAATATTATATTTGGGAAAATGACTCATTAGGCCACATGATGCTGGCTGAACTGTTAAAAGCAGCAGACCGCGGTGTTAAAGTCCGCCTTATGATTGATGATCAAAATGGCACCAAATTAGATCCATTACTGAAAAAGTTAGTTGCACACCCAAATTTTGAAATCAGACTCTACAACCCTTATAAATATCGACATTTTAGGGTTATTGATTATGCTTTTCGGTTGAAACAGATCAATCATCGTATGCATAACAAACTCATTATTGCTGATGGTGCCATTGCAGTGACTGGAGGACGTAATATTAGCCGTGAATATTTTGATGCAGGTCAGGATTTTCAATTTACTGACATGGACGTCTTGTTCTTTGGTAATGCAGTGAAATCCGCCAATCAAATTTTCATTCACTTCTGGAATAGTGACCTGAGTTATTCAGTACAACAACTGATTGGGGTCGAATCGGCTGATGATTTGAATCTGCTTCGTAAAAGTTATGCGATGAACGATCATGGAAAAGAACGGTTCATTAACCAACTAGATTTGGCGCAGAAACAAATCATGGCGCAATTGCAGGAACGTCAGGTTGAATGGGTTAAAGCCCAATTCTTGGCTGATTATCCTGAAAAAACGCTTGGCAACATTGCTCAAGATAAATTGCTGTATTCTCAACTCAAACATGCAATGGGTATTCCTAAAGAACATTTGGAATTGGTATCAGCTTATTTTGTGCCCTCTAAAGATGGTGCTGCTTTTCTTGCAGATCTTTCACATCAAAATATTAAAGTTCGTGTTTTAACCAATTCTTTTTTAGCTAATGATGTGGCTTTGGTCCATGCTTTCTATCAAAAATATCGGAAAGAGCTGCTTAAAAATGGCATTCAACTTTATGAGTTTAAACCAGATATTCAACGAAAACAGCGTACTTGGTATGAGGTATTAACAGGTAATGCAATTCCTGCCAAAGGAAAAAGTTCGTCAAGATTACATGCCAAATTTTTTGACGTAGATGGCAAAGTTTTTATTGGTTCATTTAATTTTGACCCTCGTTCAGTGAACTTAAATACTGAGGTTGGATTGGTGGTCGAATCTGAACATTTACAAAACCAAGTCACAAGTGCGATGGATCACTATTTACCGCAAATTGCATACGAACTAAAACTTAATCCTCAAGGTGAAATTATTTGGTTAGAACATCATGAAAATGGGCAAATAACTGAATATCATGTTGATCCGCACACCACAAAGTTTCAACGTTTCACTTTTAAGAGTTTGTCCTACTTACCCATTGAATGTATGAGATGTAATGACAAAATCATTACATCTCATACATTTTCTCATCAAAAAATTAATTCGGTTGCATTTCATTCTTATTAATCAACATTTTGGGATTTGGTTTTTCATGATCAAAACTAAAACTATCCATCACTTGCGCAATGATCTCAAATATTTGGGGATTCATGCACTGCGCAACATTAAAACGCATTAAATGTTTTGCACCTTCTGATTGGCTAAATGCATGCCCTGGAGCAAGAATTAATCCACGTTTTAGACATCGTCTAGATAATTCTGCTGCATCAATCTCTGAAGGAAGTTTACACCATAAGAAAATTCCAGCTTTGGGAATAAGTACAGGTTCTATATGCAGTTGCCTTAATCGTTGAATACATAACCCCATACTGGTATTGAGTTTCTTTTTTAATGACTCGATATGTTTTAAATACTGACTGTCCATGAGTGCAGAAAATATGATTTCTGCATTCAAATGTCCACTACTAAAATTAGTTGCTATTTTTAAATCAATATATTTTTCAATATCTTGTTGACTAGAAACAATATAACCACAGCGAAGTGAAGCGGTTAAAGTTTTAGAAAAACTACCGATTTGAATCACCCGCCCTAAACCCATAAGTGTGCAATAACGAGGTGCGGGAACATATTCAAACTCTGAAAAAATATCATCTTCTACAATCATTAGATTCGCTTGATCCGCTAATTTGGCAACTTGATAAGCTCGTTGTATAGATAAAGTCGCACCAGTTGGATTATGAATTCCAGAATTGGTTAAATAAAGCTTGGGTTGATATTGTAAGGCTTGTTCGAAACGTTCAATATCAGGACCTTGGGCTGTAAATGGAATTGCAATTGCCTGTAAATGGTGGGCTTGAATCAATGCCTGAAAATTAAAATAGCATGGATCATCGACTAGAATGACATCCCCAGCTTTCAAATGTACACGAAAAATTAGGTCTATAGACTGAGTACCAGAATCTGTAATTAAGATTTGTGAGGGTTCAACTTGTATTTCATATTGATTATTTTTACGGGCAATCCATTGTCTTAAGCCCATATGACCATGCGGTACAGGATATTCTATCAGCATCTTTAAAGATGATTTAGCTGCATGTTTTAGCGCTTTACGTAAACTACTTTCAGGCATCCACTCTGGAGGTAACCAGCCGCAACCAGGTTTTAGCATTTCTTCATTCGCATCCAAAGATTGGCGTGAAATCCATAAAGGATTAATTTCTCGATCATATTGAACATGATGCTCTGTTATTTTCTTCGCTTGCATCTGTCCTTTAACATAAAACCCAGAACCCGCTCTTGCCTCGAGTACCCCCTCTGTAACTAAGCGTGCATATGCTTCCACCACTGTCGAAATTGAAAAATTGAGATCTTGCGCTAAACGCCGTACCGAAGGTAAGCGTGCTCCAGCAACAAAACGTTGGTTTGAAATTTGGGATTTGATTTTTTCAATCACAATATCAATTTTGCTGTGTGTATGCATGATGGCTAAATATTCAACTTAATCGATTTCTGACAGTAGGAATTGTATACCAATACAGTTATTTAAAATTGTACTGGATTGTATCTGTTTAGAGCTTCCCATTTGGCATGTAATTGAATCATAGAAAAATGAGATTTAAGCATGAAGCAAAGTAATATGGGTTGGATACATGGCTTTCTAGGTATGGTCATTTTCGCGGGTTCTATGCCTGCTACACGTCTTGCTGTGGTGGGATTCAGTCCAGAATTTCTCACAGGCGCTCGTGCTGTCATCGCCGCTGTACTCGCAATATTTTGCCTTCTATTATTTAAACAACCCATTCCTAACCTTAAACAAATCAAATCTTTAATTGTAATTGCATTTGGTGTTGTGTTCGGTTTTCCATTTTTTACAGCTCTTGCTTTAGAACACATGACTGCGGCACGTGCCCTTGTTTTTGTTGCATTACTCCCTTTAGCAACCGCCATTTTTGCAGTGTTACGTGCAGGCGAAAGACCTTCAAATAAATTTTGGCTTTCTGCAATCATAGGTAGCAGCTTTGTTGCCATATTTATGTGGTTTCAAGATCAGCAAAGTTTTCATCTTAGCAGTGATCTATATATGCTTATTGCTGTATTGGTTTGTGGTTTAGGTTATGCCGAAGGTGGACAACTCTCAAAACAGCTTGGTGGTTGGCAAGTCATTTGCTGGGCATTGATTATTGCTTTACCTTTAATGTTGCTGTTATTTGGCATTTATTATCCTAAAAATTGGGCATCAATTCCTGTTACAGCATACGCAGGATTGTTCTATGTTTCCCTTTTTAGCATGCTGATTGGTTTTGTTTTTTGGTACAAAGGTTTGGCATTAGGCGGCGTTGCACGTGTTGGGCAAATTCAACTTTTACAACCTTTTTTGGGGCTCATACTTTGTACTCTAGTACTTCATGAATCTATCGATTTTGCCATGATTTTCGTGTGTTTCGCCGTCATTATATGTGTCTTCTATGCCAAAAAGTATGCCTAAGACTCTAGGCTCTAACTTGAAAGATACATCTATTTAAATTAAACCAATTTTTTGGAAAAGCTGTTCATAGGCTTCAGCTTTTTTCTCTAATGCTAATGGGTACGCGCGCGAAGATGATGGCATTCGAGATAAAGTTAACTCCCGATCTGCAAAAAATGTCTGTGAACTTGTCCCAATTATAGGTTTTTCCGTGCCTTCAGGCATGGATAACATAAGCGTGTCTGTCGCTTTATCCCCTGTAGTGACAATGTTTTGACAAAAAGGAATCTTGGCTAATAAGGTCGTTAGATCGGTCGGAGTTTCTATATGCAAAAATTTATCTGAGGCATTATCTTTTAAACGAACAACTTGATATGCCGTATCAAAAATAGCGATCCCTTTTTCAGTTAAGAAATCACGGATTTGCTGCTCATAAAAATTCTTATTTGGAAGATCTAGAAAATACGCTTTGTCTTGAAAAAAGATAAGACCAAAGATTCGCCACATGTCGTTCTGATAATTCGGATAATAAAAATCCATTTTCCAACGTGTTTTCGGTGGTGGAAAACTGCCCAGCATCAGTAATTTTGCATTTGCTGGTAAAAATGGTTCGAGTGGGTGAGTTTCTATTTTAAATTCAGACATTTAGTTCAATATAAAAAAGAGATTTTTACTCACCAATCTTAGCATAATTGTATGAAATTTATCGAATGAGCTTTTCAGATTCTTGAGTTCTAAAGAATCATTCACAATATTTTCGAAATATCCTTTTCAAACAAATTTGTTTGATTGACTATTTTGACACGCTAAAATTCTTTAATTTTTTGCTAGTATCAGCTCGACATCACCAACGGTATCTAAAAGCCCATCTAAAGCTTCAACAAGTGTATTAAACTCGGATCTTATTCCCATCAATAAAGGAATTTATCTAAAATAAAAGCTATTGTTAATAAAAATATGAACGCAAAACATGAAAAATATATTAAATATTGAACATAAAATAATTTAGGGTATTGCTTCAGTATTTTTTCGAACTCCCCTTTATTTATTGAATAGTAAAAATCTTTTCCATACAGCTTTTTAAAGTTAACTCCTTTTTTTATATTTAGTGTTTCTCTCCAAAAAATGATAGGTAACACACTAATAAAAAAACAATTAAATGGTTCTAGTGGAAGCTTGAAATACCTCTCATCATTAAAAACAATTTTACATATTCCTTTTAAGTTATAGGAAATATAAAAGTATTGAATTAAATAAAGTAAGAAGAAAAAGATTAGAAACAAGAAACCGAAAAATATTAAAGGAATCTCTGTAAGTAAGGAAATAATGATATCCATTTAATTTACTTTATCCTCAATAATATCATACGCTTTTTCAGCTCCCCAACCCGTGACGTCATCTGCTGCAAAACCAAGAACAACTAGGGACGTTCCTCCAGTCGCCACAGTAAGTACAATAAATGCCCCAGCATCTCCACTAGGCAATCCCCCACCAATTTTAGAAGTTTCAACAGATTTTCTAATTGCTTTTTCTTCTGCTATTTTTGAAGCAAATTCTGTATGAATTTTATTCAATCTCACAACAACACCATCAGAAAATGCGAGTGCTCTATCACTTTCAAATAAGTGAATAAAATTATTTAAAGCAATATATTTCAAATTTGGATCTTGGTTCATATTCATACTTTGCTTATTTTCAGCTACTGTAAAAAAATGAACCAATTTCACTTTTAACTTTAACAAGTCAAATCAAAATTTCTTAGATACGGTTGGATAAACAGGTACGCGAAGTTCTTTTCGATTCTCGTTTAAACCATCAATATCTGATTGGTTGATTTCACTGATCGTTGAATTTACAAGAGACCACACTAATTCTTTTTCTTCTGCTGTAGTCCGAGTTGAACTCCAGTCCATGTTCGAGTTAGTGTAAGTCGAATAAATAGGTTTATCACTGTCCTTCACACGGATAAAAACAGCAGCTATTGTTTGATTATTAGTAATACTTGAATTGTAATTGATTGAAACACTAGCTTTGGCTTTTTCTAACAGTTCACAAACTTCATCATAGTTTTCAAAACTAAACCCATCTTCCTGAATTTGATCAGATAACTCATCATTTGCATGATAGTTAATCGTACATTCTTCAGCAGCAAAACTATTTTGTGCAAGTAATGCGAAAGTAAATCCTAACAAAACCTTTTTCATAAAATTATTCTCAAGTAATAAAAAAAATAATCAAAATCCACCTCAACCCCCAAAGGATAACTTCAAATATTTAAATGAAATATATGAAATTCTAATGAGGTTTTTAGTAAATGTAAGTGACTTTGATTTTAAATTGTGGATTTTAGATCCTTATTATTTAAAAATCAATTTTTAACAATTTTACATTTAAACTAAATAATAAATATAATTTAATAAGAACAAAGTATATTTTGCTGCCAAACTTGGCCGAAAAATTATGCTTTAGTAATTACTAACGACGCTTGTACAGAGCCTGTTACAGATAAGCCATGCTTGCAAGTTCATGAAGCTTATGTAAGCAACTCGAACTAATGAGTTTAAGAAGGATGCAATAAAACTGTTTAAAAATTAATCTTTATTTTTTGAAAAATCACAATCCAAATTCAAATTATGGGCTTTAGTATGAAAAATTTTCCCTACTTTATAATTTCAATATTTACAATTTGTCTATCTTTACACGCTTATGCAGACCCTAATTTAGTTTCTAAAAAATATACAATCGATCCTCAAACAAAATTATTTGATAAAAAAATTGTCTCTGATACCAGCTTTCACGAGTACCAAGAAAATTTAACTGAAAATGTTAATTACATTATGGATGTAATTGATAAGAAGAATAAATTTGAAACAGAAAAAAGGCTTTTGAGTACTCAAGAAAACTATGACTTGGCCTGTCATTTAAGAGATTATTCTGAACAATCACTAAAATATATAAATCAGTATCCTCGATATAAAAAGCAAGTTTACAACTACTTTGAAACAATCCAAAATTTCAATACTAATTTTCAAAATACCATTAAAAAATACAATATTACATGCTCGAACGGTTATGTTCCCCCACCATTTAGCCTTGAATCAAAATGGAAAGAAATTCCATCAAATGATGACTTTAGTATCACATATGTGGATATAGATTGGCATATTTAAATATCTTCGAGAACAACCTATATTCTATATATTTAATTTAATATCAGTAATTTACATAAATTTTCAATCTTTTCATAAGTACACCCACCAATAATCCCCCCCTACTGACACCTGTTATCAAATTGAACTTTGTCATTGAAGAGTTTAATGTTCTCCTTTAGGTGAACCAACATTAGCTACAACAAAGCAACCCGAGCAGAATTGAGTAAGTTAGGAAGGGCTTAAATTCATGCATTTAATACACTGAAACGCAAGATTTCAGCCCTATCCTCAATAAGGTGAATATCAACAAGAATTTCATTTCTAACTTATAAAAAATATCTAAAACTGTAAAATCCATTCACCTCTGACATAGGGATAACTATAATTCGGACCGTTAAAAGAGGCACTTTTATTATATCCAGCATTCATACGAAAAAATTGAGATCCATACACTGGACTTTGCAAGTTTAATTCAAAAAGTTGAGTTGACTGACTTGGATCATCATTAATTTTTTCCCGCCCTAGGCCAACTGTCAAGCCTGTAGACCATTTAGCAAAGCGCTGACGCCAACCAACTGCCAACATAGATTCTTCATAGTTCTTTGGATTGAAATACGCACCACCAACATCCTCTTGACGACTATGATAGGTTCGATAGCGTGCTTGAACCGTAAGGCCTAGGTTGAGTGAAGGTTGATAAATCACTTTAATTCGACCATGATCGCGGCGATTATCATCTGAAAAAAATTGTGTTCCAGCCAAACCGACTAGTGTGACATGATCACCTAAGCCCTGATCTAAAGCAGCACCTACGAAGGTGAAATTAATCCCCTGATCCAGAGCAGATTGCGTTTCTACCCAGTCACGATTGACAAATACTTCTAAGGCAGTTTTATCAAAAAACTGTGTTCGATAGCTACCATCAAGTGTTAACAATGTATGGTTATCCTGCTCGAATAGACCTGCATCTAAAAACCAGCCATTTGCAGTGGCTGAATCTACATCTCTCCCTACAAAGGATATTTTCTGTCCATCTCGATTCCAGTTATCGGCCTTATACTGATAAGCACTAGCACGCACACCTAGATAACTATCGCCACTTTCATATTTCGGAAAAAATTCTGCTGATAGCTTACGAGTTTGAAATCCCTCACTATCATCACTGAAAAAGAATTCTGTTCCAACAGCCCGTCCACTTGTGCCTTTTTTTTCTTCTAATTCATTAGCAAAACAGCCCATGCTAATCATCATTAATAGAGGAATAGTAATACATAAATTTGTTGGTTTTATTTTCATTTCGTTCCCCATGTTTTTCGCGTTCTCAAAATTTCGTCCAAATATCCGAGAATACTCGCAGGTTGTAATAAGAAGCTATATGCAAAAACATATATTAAAAAACCAGTAAAATTCTTACGTACTTTCAGCCCCATTTCATCAAACATCTGTCGTTCAATAAAATAATTTAAGAGACCTAACAATAAAGCCATAGGAAGCAGAACCAACGTCATAATGCCGACAATCCAGTAATAGCCAAAACACGCCAATACTAACCCTGGCAAGAATCCAAAAGTAAAGGCCAGATCTAACCAAGGAAAAAGCAGATTCCAATAAATAAAGAATGTTGAAAGTCGTGGTTTGATTAAAATGGATGGATGTTTAATAAAAGCTTCCATCATGCCTCGTGCCCATCGCTGGCGCTGCTTAATAAAAACTCTGAGTGTGGTGGGTGCATTGGTAAAAAGACAGGCATCCTCACAGTGCCCAACTCTGTACCCTGCATTCAGTAATGACCAAGTGAGTACAATGTCTTCGCCTACGCATTCTGGCCAACCACCAACCTCAATCAATGCAGCACGGTCATAAATAGAGAAAGCTCCTTGCGCAACTAAAGTACCTTGATAAAGCGATTGCATGCGCTTGGTTGCTGAAATTCCAAGAAAATAGTCCCATTCTTGAGTTTTAGTCAGCAAATTCTCTCGAGAGTTACGAACCAAAATCTTACCAGCTACAGCGCGAGTATTTGGTGGATCTAAAAGATAGCGTTCAACAATATTAATCAACGCAATACGATGTAAATATGAATCAGCATCAATGGTGACTACAAGGTCATGTTCAACCAATTTAAACCCTTCATTTAAGGCATGTGCTTTACCAGCATTTTTCTCTAAATCAAGAAAAGTAAGCCATGAAAACTGTTCTTGTAGATTTCTAACAATATTCGCTGTCTCATCTTTAGATCCGTCATTAATGACAATAACTTGTAACTTACCAGGATAATTCTGTTGGCTGATACTCACCAAAGTATCTTTAATCGAAGCAGCTTCATTATAAGCAGCAATCAGAATACTGATGCCAGGATAAAATGGAAGTGCCTCTCGACGAGGCCTTTTATCCATCATTAAGCTCAAAGCAGCGAATGAGTTCATAAAGCCTGGAATAATAGCAATTCCATAAATCAGAAAAATAGCAGCAAACATACCAATGTGCGTACTAAGATCATGTATCCACGCTTGTGCTATCCATATTGAAAACCAAGTCCAAAGACAAGCACCAATCAAAGCGATACAAAATTTAAAACGTATCGAAAAATAAATTAGAGATATTTCTTTGTCAGTATCAGTACTAATCATTATATTTTTCCATTAATTTTTTTATAACTATAATCATACTTAATAACACGACTCAAAAATAAATTTAATAGTTACTAAACTTATGTGAAGTCTTAATTATTGTTATACCAAATGCTTTTGATTTTGTGGATACTTTTTAATCAGTTCTAATAGCTAAACATCAACCAACACAACAGAATCTAATGCCCCAAATGCAGAAATTTAGAAAAAGGCATAAAGGATCACTCTTCACAAACAAGTCAAAATGATATACACCTTATTCTGTGCAACCAGTACCTAGAAACGGTTAAAACTTCCTGTGCTAACTAATCAGTTTTGGTTAGTATGTGACAGAGTCTATGAGGATCATGAGATTCATCTTATTTGAAAGATTTCGGTGAAAACTGTGGAATTGACCAAGCCCACTCTCTTATGAAAGCAGATGTTAAAAAGCTTTCGGAAGTGAGCCTTTCCGAGCGAATTGAATTTTTGTTAAATTAATAATACCTTTATTTTAAGTAAGTTAGCCGAAAGGCCCACATTGAAATCAGTGGGCTTCTCAAAATAAATAAAATTACTTAGGAATATTTCTTAGCTAAAAGAGAATTAGCCCAATTTATTTACAATTCGCAAAGGTAAGACTTTCATCGCTAAGCTCATTGGTAGCCACGGCCACTTTGGAACATACGCCTTGACAGGAGCTTTCTCAATCGCTTCTGCAAGTAAGTGTGAACCCATTTTTTCATCGACCTCAAATGGTAACTTTTTCGCCCCTTCATTTAGTTCTGTACGGATGTAGCCAGGGAATATAGTTGAAACTTTAATGGGTGTATCAATCAATTCGGCACGAATCCCTTCTGCCAAGTGAGCAACAGCAGCTTTACTGGCGGCATAAGTTGAAAGATGTTTTGGTAAGCCACGCATCGCACTCATAGAAGAAATCACCACGAGATGCCCTGAATTTTGTGCACGGAAAATTTCAACGGCCGCTTCACATTGTGCCAATGCAGAAATAAAATTAGTCTCGGCTGTTGCTCGGTTAATCTCAAAATTACCTTTACCAATACGACGACCTTGTCCAACTCCCGCATTTACAATAATTCGATCTAATTTGCCAAAGTCTTGTTGGAAAGCCTTAAACACTTCGAACACTTGATCGTAATTGGTCACATCTAAAGTTTTGGCAATTACCTGAATACCATACAGACTTTCAAGCTCTTGTTTAAGTGCTTCTAGTCGTTCTAGACGTCGCGCACAAATGGCAAGGTTATAACCTTTTTGAGCAAATTCACGCGCCATACCTGCGCCTAAACCTGAACTCGCCCCTGTAATTAAAATGGTTTTTGCCATGAGTCAATCCTTGTTATATCCATGTTAAAAGTTCTGAGTCATCTGCTTTAATAAAATGATGCTCATTTAAACTGAGTAATTGCGGTTCATTTCCAACTAAACGCAAAGTGGTCATGCTGGTATTAGTAATCGCCCAATTCAGCGCAAAAGTTCGATTGGGGTTCAGTTCTAGAATCTTTCCTGCCGCTACAGAAATTACACCGCCAGAAGTAAATACAACTGCATAGCGTGGCTTAGTTTGTGCTAACTCATTACACAAATCTTGCAAAGCTGTTTCGACTCGGTCTTTAAATATCGGCCATGACTCTTCATATTCATGATGATATTCACCACCTGTCCAGCGCTTTATTGCCCCTTCAAATATTTTTGCCAGATAGGCACGTGGGTTTACATGCTGCGCGACATCTGATTTCAACAAATGTGGCTCATTGAATCTTGGCTCATACTGAGCAAAAACTTGTTGATGATTGAATTCATTCCATTGTGAATCTGTCACGACTTGGCTATGAGGAAAACATTCCGCCAAAGCCAATTGCGCCGTTTGCTGATGGCGATGCATTGAACCAGCGACCACATACGGTGATTCTTTTAAAATATTTTTGAAATATTGACCTAATCGTTGCGC
The DNA here is from genome assembly GCF_002934965.1 of Acinetobacter sp. ACNIH2. Classification (NCBI taxonomy): domain Bacteria; kingdom Pseudomonadati; phylum Pseudomonadota; class Gammaproteobacteria; order Moraxellales; family Moraxellaceae; genus Acinetobacter; species Acinetobacter sp. ACNIH2. Next base: position 3,346,289 of record NZ_CP026412.1, on the reverse strand, counting down.
TTGTAATTCACCTTTCTCCGAAAGTTTGTCATAACTCTCGGCACCGAAAGATGCCTGCCCATGACGAATCAAATAAATGGTGGTCATTTTTCTAAAATTTCCTTAAATTTTTCCATATATTTATGTGCAATTTCATTGGCCTCGAGTTTTTGAATACCAATCAGTTTCAACGCTCGGATATGCAGAGCATGAATGATCACCCAAAAATCTTTAAAGGCTGGATTGTTAGTTTGCTTATGGAAATAGCGATAGTAAATTTGCTGCGCGATAACTGCTAGACGGAAGATGCCAAACACCTCGTAAAAGGTCCAGTTTTTAGGCTGTAATCCTGTTTTCTCTAGGTAATATTCTACGACTTGCTTTCGGGTAAACATGCCTTTCATGTTAGTTGGTTGGCGTCGTGTCGCTTTAAAAATTTTACTGTCAGTTTCTTCTACCCAGTATGCCAATGCTGAACCCAAATCCATGAGCGGATCACCAAGCGTTGCCATTTCCCAATCCAAAACCCCAATCACTTGTGTCGGATCTTCTGGATTTAGAATTACATTATCAAAACGCCAATCATTATGGATCAAACAGGTTGCCGAATCCTCTGGGATATTATCTAAAAGCCATTTACGCACAAACTTGAAGGTCGGAACATTGACCGTGTGTGCTTTTTCAAAACGCTGATCCCAACCTTCGACTTGTCTACGGCAATAACCTTCACCTTTGCCCAACTTTTCCAGTTCTGTGCCTTGATAGGGTACTTGGTGCAATTCGATGAGTTTATCAATCACATTTACACATAACTGATGCACTTGCGCTTCAGAAAAATGTAATTCTGGTGGAAGTTTTGCGCGTGGAATAATACCCGCAATCCGTTTCATGACATAAAAGTCACAACCCAATACAGACTCATCCTGACAAAGCCCGATCATCTCAGGTAATACAGGATAAAACGGGGCCAGATTTTTCTGCACCGTATATTCACGAGCCATATCATGGGCAGATTTTGCTTTAGTACCTTTGGGTGGGCGACGCAGAATCAGATCAGTGTTGTCATATTTGAGTCGATACGTCCAATTTGAAGCGCCACCCGAGTATTGTGTGACTTCAACTTGTCCTTCTAATACAACACCTTGTGACTTGAGCCAATCTTCTACAGCCTGTACATCCAGTTCTTCACCTTCACGTACATTGCTACCTACATCAATTACCGACATACCCGTTATCCCTGATTCTTAGAATATGAATGTTTTACTTAGTTTTACCACAGCTTTATTTTTTACGCGCGCCGTATCCACGTTTTTTCAGTTCAAGTTTGGCAATCATCCCTTTATGCACTTCATCAGGGCCGTCGGCTAAACGCAAACTTCTTGCTTGAGCAAAAAATCCTGTTAATGGTGTGTCTCGAGAAACACCTGCACCACCGTGAATTTGTATTGCCATATCCACCACTTTTTCCAACACACTTGGTGCAACCACTTTAATGGCTGAAATTTCAGTTAAGGCAGCCATGTTGCCTAAAGTATCCATTTTGTATGCAGCATACAAAGTCAGTAAACGTGCTTGATCAATGGCAACTCGAGCTTCTGCAACACGTTCTAAGTTACCACCCAATTTCAGAATTTCTTTTCCAAATGCAGTTCGACTCATTCCACGGTCAATCATCAGTTCTAATGATTTTTCCGCTGCTCCTATACAACGCATACAATGATGAATACGACCAGGCCCTAGACGGCCTTGTGCAATTTCAAAGCCTTGACCCGCACCACCAATAAAGTTAGATACAGGAACACGCACATTATTGAAGCTAATTTCGCCATGGCCATGTGGTGCATCATAATCCCCAAATACGGGTAACATCCGCTCGATGGTTACACCTGCTGAATCAATCGGTACAAGAACCATCGAATGTTGATGATGACGATCTTTAGTTTCATCAGGCGTATGCGCCATAAAAATAATAATTTTGGCATTTGGATCACCTAAACCTGATGACCACCATTTACGTCCATTCAAGACAATTTCATCACCCTCAACCACAGCAGTTGCCTGCATGTTGGTTGCATCACTCGAAGCAACTGCGGGTTCCGTCATACAAAATACTGAACGAATTTTTCCTTCCAATAATGGCGTTAACCATTGCTGTTTTTGTTGATCGCTACCATAGCGCCATAACACTTCCATATTACCGCTGTCTGGGGCATTACAGTTAAATATGGTTGGTGCAATTAAGCTACGACCTGTTAACTCTGCAATATGCGCATATTCTTGTACGGAAAGCCCTGCACCCAATATTGGATCGGGTAAGAACATATTCCATAAACCTGCTGCTTGAGCTTTAGCTTTTAATTGTTCTAATTGCGCTGGCCATTGCCATTGAGTCCAATCCCCATTGGGATTTAAGTGATGTACTTCATTCCAAAATTCAGTTTCTATTGGCTCAATTTCATTTGTAATAAATGTTTTTGTGCGTTCTATATAGTCTTTGGCACGTGCTGAGAGTTCAAACATAGGTTTATCCTGTGAATTTTGTATATTTTCGCTTTACAGTACATTAGCTCGAAAATTAGTATGAATGAAATGATTTTATTTAATCTAATACTATGAGCAATATTCATAATAATGTAGACATGGATTTAGCGACGTTCTACCGTATCGATATCAATCTTTATCCTCTTTTTATTGCTATTTATGAGTTAAAAAGTATTTCAAAATCAGCACATATACTCAATATTACACAATCTGCTGCTAGCCATGCCTTACAACGTTTGCGCTTACAACTGCGAGATGATTTGTTCATTCGCGCTGGTCATAAGATGCTACCTACACCGTTTGCAGAACAATCTTATCCCATCATCAAAAAAGCTTTGCATGCTATTCAAAGTGTTTCACTTCAGAAACAAAGCTTTGAACCCATCATGATTAAAACACTTAAAATTGCTGTCCATGATGAAATTGAACCGATTATTTTCCCACGACTTTTTCAACACTTCCAGCAACTCAATTTAGAGATTCAATTTACAAGTTTTAAATTAGATCGAAAAACCGTTGTTGCGGATTTGGCTGCACAGCAAATTGATTTTGTAATGGATTTAGAACAAAATTTTGGAGAGAAAATTCAATTTCAAGCACTGGTAAATGACCGTTTCGTTGTCTGTACACGACAAGCTCACATGAGCGAAAAGCATTATTTTTCTTCTCCACATATTGGCGTATCTTCCCGCCGTACAGGGTTATTATTAGAAGATATATATTTTCAACGTCAACAATTGAATCGGAACATTTTATTACGTTGCCAGAACTACTCTACTGCTCTCCAAATATTAGAACAAAATGATCAAGCGATTTTAACTCTACCAGAGACAATTTTGTCTCACTTACAAGTCGGCTCATCCTTGAATATTTTTCCTGCCCCTGCTGAATTACCTTATATGAAGATGGGTATGTTTTGGCATAAAGATTTAAATGAAAATTTAAGGCATGCTTTTTTGAGAGAGCAAATTAATTATATTTTTACTTAGGCTATTTAGGGGATACATATAAAATGCTTAGGCTATTTATCTTCTCTAAATTGGCTTATATCGACACTAAATAAAAAAATGGTTTGCATTGCAAACCATTTGAACTGAAAGATTCATCACTTAATAATTTAATCTAGATCTATTTCCATCTATCCAAATCTATTTAATTTATTGATTAGAACCTATACCACTTAAAAGAAGAAATCATAAAACTTATTTTCTCATTCGAATCTAGATTTATTGGAAAACTTTAAATCGTTCGGAATTTTCAATATATGTTTTTTCTTTAGCTTCTGCCTCTATTGAACCAAATACAAGTTGAGCACGTAGTTTCCAATTTTTAGGAATGTCCCATTCATTATGGACTTGCTCATCTACAATTGGATTGTAATGCTGTAAAGAAGCCCCTAGCCCTTCTGTATGCAACGCTGTCCATGTTGCAAATTGAGCCATAGCAGTGGAATGCTCTGCCCAGATTGGGAAGTTTTCTGCATACAAGGCAAAACGAGTTTGTAAATCTTCTACCACGCTCATGTCTTCAAAAAATAGAATCGTACCCAATCCTGCGGCAAAACTATCCATTTTAGCATCGGTTTTAGCTGCTGCTACTTCATCAGTTGCGTAAGTCTGTAATTCTTTTTTCACGAAATTCCAAAACTTTTCATGCTCTGCATTAAATAAAATTACGGCGCGTGAAGACTGTGAATTAAATGAAGATGGACTTTCGCGAATCGTTCGCTGAATTAAATTCGTTAAATATTCAGGTGTTTGCTCTACATTTTTTGCCAATGCATAAATGGTACGGCGTTGTTCAATTAAGTTCAGGAATTCATTTGCCATGTTGCATGCCTTGAATGATGGGTTAATAAAAGGAGAATTCTTAGACTGTGCTTCGCTAATATTGAATATTATGCAAAATTAATTCCAACTTACTTATAAAAGTTAATAAGATTCATATCTATATTTTTTATATTTGGTAAAAATAGCTTTAATAGATACTTATACACTATTGAGCATAAGCCTAAAATTTATGAAGCAATCGATCATTAAGATAATAAAAAAACCATTTAGCCGTTAATGCCAAATGGTTTCTTTTTTTAAATCAGGGGTTTTAATAAATCTTAAGCTAGGTTCGCTTGCAATACATTATTTGGAAGGTGGGCTTTCCAGATTGCTCTTAATGTTGGTAAATAGAACTTCTCGCCCAGTTCAACCAATTCAGCGTCAATCAAAGCATGAATTTCGTGCATGAATAGATAATCGAGTTCTACTGTTTTTAATTTTGCATGTTTTTGGGCATCAGTTTTGCGCTTTTGTTGTGCACGCTTAACTAATTCATCCGCAAATTTTTTATCCTTAAATTTCGCCAAGGCTGTCAAACGTAGTTCAATCACACCCCAGCCACTTAAAAGTAACTTAAATAGTTCAAAATCTTCAGTGTTTGACTCCCATGTCATTTCCTCTAAATTTTCATTTTCAGGCAATACTGGAAGTAGCAGCTCCATCACACTTGGAAAAATCTTTTTAAAATTTAGAATAAATTTAACAGGATGCTCACCTGGGTAATCCTTAAATTGAATACGTTTCTGAACATCTGTCAAATAGATATCGAGCATAGGTCATCATCAGCGGTAAAAATCTAATGCGTATTGTACGCACTTATGCAACAGATAAAAACCGCTGATCTCATTTCGATTTACAGAAGCTTATTTTACGTTCGGCGAAACCATATTTTCTGGTCGAACCACTGCATCAAATTGCTCTTCGGTCACCAATTGCAGCTCAACTGCCACCTGCTTAAGGGTTTTACCTTCTTTATAAGCGGTTTTAGCCACTTTTGCTGCATTCTCATAACCAATTACAGGGTTCAATGCCGTTACTAACATTAATGAATTATGTAGGAAATAATCAATTTTCTCTCGGTTTGGCTCAATTCCGACCGCACAATGCTCATTAAAGCTATTACATGCATCACCCAACAATTGAATAGATTGCAATAAGTTATAGGCAATCACAGGCATAAATACATTCAGTTCAAAATTACCTGAAGCACCTGCAACGTTAATGGTTGTATCATTGCCCAACACCTGTGCAACCACCATGGTCATAGCTTCGCTTTGGGTTGGATTCACTTTACCAGGCATGATACTTGAACCTGGTTCATTTTCAGGGATACGAATTTCACCAAAACCGCAACGTGGGCCACTGGCCAACCAACGAATATCATTCGCAATTTTATTTAGACTTGCTGCCAGTGTTTTTAATGCACCTGATGCAAACACTGCCGCATCACGCCCAGCGAGCGCTTCAAATTTATTTGGCGCTGTAACAAAAGGAAGTCCGGTAAGCTGAGATAGTTGCTCAGCTGCTTTTTCCGCATAATCAGGATGAGCATTTAACCCTGTTCCGACAGCCGTTCCTCCTAAAGGCAACTCATATAAGCCTGACAATGCCTGATGTAAACGTTTTAAACCATGATCTAGCTGAGATACATAACCACTAAACTCTTGGCCCAAAGTTAACGGCGTTGCATCTTGTAAATGAGTACGCCCAATTTTCACAATATCATGAAATTCTTGTGCTTTAGCATCTAAGGTGTTTCGCAATTGTGTTACTGCGGGAATCAATAGTTCATTAATTTGCAGACTCGCTGCAACATGTATTGCGGTTGGGAATGAATCATTGGTTGATTGTGCACGGTTTACATGGTCATTGGGATGTACAGGTTTTTGTGCACCAAGAGGATTACCTAATTTCTGATTAGCGATATTGGCAATCACTTCATTGCAGTTCATGTTACTTTGCGTACCCGAACCAGTTTGCCAAACGACCAGTGGAAATTGGCTGTCCCATTGTCCCTGAATCACTTCTTCTGCTGCATCGACGATATAACGTGCTAATTCTTGTGGAATTTGATTCAGATCCGAATTGGTCAATGCAGCAGCTTTTTTTACAAGCCCCATCGCTCGAATCATTGGTCGAGGTAAACGCTCGCCACCAATTTTAAAGTTCTGCAAACTCCGTTGAGTCTGTGCCCCCCACATTGCATCTGCGGGAACTTCAACTTCACCCATGGTGTCATGTTCAATACGTGTATACATGTTTACCTCTATCTTCTTTATCTATCTATGATCTTTTTTACTTATTCAGGTTGAATAGTGTTGTTATTTTAATGTAATGATACGATTGAGTAAACGATAATAGTTATCGTTTACTCCAGCTTTGATTCATTTAGGTGCGTAGCGTATTCTGGTAAAAACGCCACTCATCTTCCAACATCTGGGTCAAACTACGTTTTGCTTTCCAGCCTAAAAGTTGTTCCGCTTTCTCTGTATTTGCTCCAACCAGATCTAACTCTTGACCAATCAAGTAGTTGGTATTCATGGTCTTGATTTCAGCCCCTGTTACTTGGGCAATCTGTTGCAACAAACTTTGAATCGAATAATTTTCACCTGCAATATTAAACGCTTCACAAGTATGTTGTTGAGTATACAGCCATTTCAGAGCGGCAATCACCGCATCACAACTATCCAAAACATGTACAAATCCACGCTCTACAGTACCATCCGCAGTTTTTGCCTGTTTATGTAAATCAATATATTCGCGCTGTCGAGCAGCAACTTGCATGGCCAACGGCACAATATTTTTCGGCAACGGTTGTACAAACTCACCTAGAACACCATGTTCAAATGCACCCACTACATTACCCAGTCTTAGAATGGCAATGTTCCATTCTTCATCGGTCTTAAAAGTGTCACGTATGATTTCTTCAATCATTTGTTGAGACTTAATATACGGATTAGGGTATGCATAGTTAAATGGCATATCTTCTTTCAGATCCAGACTCGATTCACCATATACTGCCAAACTCGATAAATGAACCAAATGTCGCACGCCCGTTCGTTGCATGGCACGCATTAAGCTCATAATACTACTGACATTGTCATTGTAATACTCAAGTGGCTTTAACACCGACTCTTGCAAAGATTTGAACCCAGCCGTATGAACAACAGCATTGACTGTATATTGTTCAAAGACCTTATTCAAAGCAGGCGTGTTGCGAATATCCAGCTTTGCAAATGGAACGTACATCCCAGAGATGTACTCCAGTCTTTCCAAGGTCTGTAGATTGGCATTGGACAAATTATCTACAATAATGACTTCCTGCCCCTGAGCCATTAAGCTAAGAGCGACATGCGAGCCTATAAAGCCTAATCCACCAGTTACTAAAATCATTGTATACTACCTTTTTCTTATGAAGTCTGGACGTTCCAAGTTTCGATTGGTACAGCCTTTAAGTGAATTACATGAGTACATTACTGTTAATTACCTCTGCTCCTACATCTATTCATGCTTGGCATGCACTCGGGCTTGCGCAAGCGTTACATACACAGCAAGAAGCATTCCGTGTTTTCTTTTATCAAGACGGAGTTTCCGTAGCCAACGCCCTGCAATGGGTGCCCGATGACCAACGAAACCTCACGACAGAATGGCAGAAACTTGGCATTCGCTTACCTGTTTGTGTAAGTGCAGCTTTGGCAAGGGGTATCACAGATGAAGAAAATGCAAAAAGACACAATATTGACCAACATAACTTAGCGCATGGCTTTGAATTGGTCGGTTTAGGTGAACTTGCCGATGCCGTACAATCCACTGAACGTCTAATTCAATTTTAAGTGGTTATTTTTGGCGAATTTGTTGCATTTAAAAGGTAAATTGTGTGAAAACTGTACTCGTGATCTTAACCCAAGCCAACCTAACCAGCTTACACGTGCATGAAAGCCTTGCTGCGACTATGGTTTTAGCGACATTCGGCTGTGAAGTCAAGGTTTTACTCGTGAACGCCGCGCTCAGTCTATTACAAGCGGAACAACAGTTTGACAGCGTCAAACATGCCTTTAAACTGGCATCTAATATGGTTGATAGCTTTGAATTTTACGACCTCACCCCAGTTTTGGTCGAAAGTGTGAATCAAGACCACCCTTTTGTGGTTCAGTCCCAACAAGAAATTGAGTTTGTTGAGCTAAATACTGAGTTTTTACAAACTTTTGATCACGTTTTATATTGGTAACGGATGAATATTTTTTATGCTAACAGCTACACTTTATTTAATTCAATCAGATTATTCATCCGCAGAGGCTAAACTCACTCAACTACAATCGCTGTTACATAGCAGTGATAGCGTTGTGTTAATGGGTGATACTGTACTTCATGCTCATCATGCAGCTTTAGCTCCGATTTTACAGTTGTACGTCCTCGATACAGATGCTTCTTTATTAAGCCATCCTGAACCAGCACAATTAAAAGTAATTTCTTATTCTGAATTTGCCGACATTTGCTTAGCACATACACGCTGTATGACCATTAAATAATAGGTTTGGAAATATCATGATGAATCTAGAACTCGATCAAGATGGTCATTTGGTCGATTACACCATCTGGACACCTGAAGTCGCTCAAGAGCTGGCAAATAGCCTTGAACTTAAATTAACTGACTGGCACTTAAATATTTTGCATGCTGTGCGTCAGTTTTACCAGCAATTTGGGCATTCACCTGCAACCCGCCCGCTCATTAAATTTTTAATGAAAAGCGTTAGCCCAGATATTAACAATGCCATGCTGCAAGAGAAATTTAACACGGGTCTTGTTGCCCGACATTTAAGTCGCCTCGCAGGTGTTCCCAAACCAGCCAATTGTTTATAAAAACGAAAGCTTAAGCCTGTTGTATCTACACAGCAGGTCGAGCTTCAGCATGAAATGGATGGTGACGAAATAGAGGTTTAACCTGACGAGCATGCAGAGGCTCTCCGCACTCAGAACACACGGTAATCGCAGTAAAGACTTTACCGCATTGTTTATGCATAAGCTGCATAGGCTTACCTGTACCATCATCCATCCATTTATCAGCCCACGTCACCATACTCATCAGTACAGGATAAAGCTCCAGACCTTTTTCAGTTAAGCAATACTCGAAACGCTGCTGTCGCTCAGTATAAGGTCTTTTTTCTAAAATTTCATGGTCGACCAGACGCTTTAAACGGTCAGCCAAGACATGCCGAGTGACCCCCAATTGCTGTTGAAAATCATCAAAACGGCGCATACCCATAAACGCATTACGTAAAACCAATAATGTCCATCGATCTCCAATGATCGATAAGGCTCGTGCAATCGAACATGGTTGCTCGCCAATTTCATCCCATTTCATAGATTTCGTTATTCCAACTGTTCTTTTTCAAAAGTATCGGATTGTGGCAATTTTGACAATATTGCGGTCTGAATCTATAGCAGCAATAAAAAAAGCCATGTTATTCACATGGCTATTAAGAGGTACAAACAACAACTAGGGAAGTAGTTGCTGGTTAACGGGCACTCACCCTTTTAACACAGCTATTGTGATCGTATTTAACGTATCATTTCCCGTCATTTTCATGTCATTTCCAGTCAAATTTAAGCCATTTGCTTAAACTTCATCCCCTTCTTTCCAGACATCTTCATATTCTTCACGGTCAATCATAAAGCGGTAGCCATGCTCCAATGCCAAATATGGCAGAACTTCTGGCAACAATTTATCCAGCTCTTTGACGGACACCGTTTGGAAGAAATCTTCACTGTCGTCATATTCACCTGCATAAATAAACCATGTGACATCTTCCCCTGCTTCTGGTTTGTTACGAATGCCCACAATTGGTTCTTGATTTAAAGACGCGACTGCAACGGCAATTACATCATTTTCATGCACTGCAATATACTTTGAGCCATATTCTTCACATACCAGTTTTTGTTCAGTGATTAAATCCATATCCATTGTGGATACCAAATGTATTGATTGATGTTCCGCAGTTTAGAACCAAGTGCCATTTGTCTCAAGTCATCCCTACACAAAATATACTGTCGCAGGTTGTATTTTTTTGCTAATCTTGATTGTGTAACTTTATCAAGTTGAATTATGAGCGAATCAAACAAAGCCTCTCATGGTGGCAAACGTGCGAATGCAGGACGTAAATCACAATACACTGAAAAAACGGTTGTCATGCGTGTTCCTGAGTCTAAAGTCATGGCTATTAAAGAATGGCTGAAACCTGTACCTGAAGATGACCGTCAAAATAATATTCAACTGAACCCAATTCATTTACAAACTGAATTGGCAATTCCATCTCCACTCGAATCTGTCGCGGCAGGGTTTCCTTCTCCCGCCCAAGACTACATAGAAGATTATATCGACCTAAATAAGTATTTGGTTAAAAACCCAGCCAGCACTTTTGTTTTACGCGTGAATTCTTTATCTATGAAAAATGCAGGGATTGATGCAGGAGACCAAATTCTGATTGACCGTAAATTAAATGCAGAACATGGCGATATTGTATTAGCACTCATTAACAACGAATTTACGGTTAAACGCTTTATGCAAGATAAGCATGCAGATAATGGTTTTAAGTTTTGGCTAAAAGCAGAAAACCCCGACTATCCAGACATCTACCCGCGTGGTGAGGAAAATATTGCTATTTGGGGTGTTGTTATCTGCATTTTAAAAAAGCTCAAATAAGTGACTATTATGGACAAGCTTTATCATCAAGAATTATTCGCGCTGATTGACATCAACAACTGTTATGTCAGTTGTGAACGCGTATTTAACCCAAAATTGAATGATAAGCCTGTAGTCGTGCTCAGTAATAACGATGGCTGTGTCATTTCACGTAGCAATGAAGCCAAAGCTCTGAATATTTCTATGGCAGTACCTTGGCATGAAATTGAACGAGATGCGCTAAAAGCTGGTGTACAAGTCCTTTCAAGTAACTATCCACTTTATGCCGATATGTCACGTCGTTTTTTTGATATTTTAGGTGAGCACTTTAATGAGCATGATCTTGAACCCTACTCGATTGATGAATGCTTTATACGGCTCACGAGCTACGCACAACTTTTCGATATCGAACAACATTGTCGAGAACTTGTGAAAAAAATTGCGCAATGGCTTGGTTTACCGTGCTGTATTGGAATTGGTTATTCAAAAACTCAGGCAAAACTTGCAAACCATTTTGCAAAGAAACGAAAGAGCTTTAATCAGGTCTGTTTTTTGCCCACATTGGACTTATGTAGTCTTGAAGGACTGCTGCTCGAAACACCTGTAGAGGAAGTTTGGGGTATTGGACGAAAAATCAGTAAAAAATTACAGCATTATGCAATTCATAATAGCTTTGACTTAACTTTTGCCAATGAACATTACCTCAGTAAAGAGTTTTCTGTCCTGATTGCACGTACAATTCGTGAACTAAAAGGTCAGTCCTGCATTGCATTAGATGATCCGACATTACCAGCAAAAAACATTCTTTCCTCTCGTAGTTTTGCCAAAGCACTGTCACAAAAAGAGATCATAAAACAGGCAATGATTTTCCATGTCAATCGTGTTCATAAACGCCTGATGCAACAACAACAACTCTGCGCCTGTATCCATGTTTCTTTGTATGAAAAGGTACCTAAGTCACCCCATAAAAAGAGCCATTCACATGCCATAGGCTTACAATATGCTAGTGATGATCTATTAATTTTAAACAAGGCTGCTCTACAGCAAATTGATGTTTTATTTGAAGAAAATAAGAAATATGTGAAAGTTGCTATCATGCTTTCTGCACTACATCCCAAAAGTCAGCATATTGATGATTTGTGGCAACCCATCGACCTGATTCAACAACGCGAAGAACTGATGAAAACTTTGTACAAAATGAAACATCGTTATGGTTCTGATTGCATACAAATTGGTTATCATTCCAACAGCACTGCATGGAAGATGAAACAACTACATCGGTCGCCACGTTACACTACTTGTTGGAATGAAATGTTAACAATTGATGATTCTCTATTCAGCCAAACGACTTGTAAATGAGCTGTTTTGGTCAATTCATGCCTTAAAAGAAAATAACTGCTCTATTGTAAATTTTGTCATTTTTTAACATTGCCAATTGTTAGCAAAGTTCGCAATATATGTCCCAAGTTCTGGCACATACCTTCTACAATAATTCAAAGAAAAAACAAAAGACTTGTAGGATATTATGCCATAATAAGCAAACTTTGCAGACATCTTGCAAAGCAATATTGCAAACTTAAAATTGGAGCGTGCTGAATGAGTTCGACCATTTTGGTCATTCATGGACCGAATTTAAACTTACTAGGAAAACGAGAACCTGAAGTATATGGTCATCTCACCCTAGAGGATATCAATCAGCAACTCATCTCTCAAGCGCAAAAAGCATCAACAACTCTAGATACTTTTCAAAGTAACTGGGAAGGTGCCATTGTCGACCGAATTCATCAAGCGCAACAAGAAGGCGTACAGTTCATCATTATTAACCCAGCAGCACTAACACATACATCAGTTGCTGTGCGTGATGCCCTTCTTGGCGTAGCAATACCTTTTATTGAAGTGCATTTGTCAAATGTTCATGCCCGTGAAGCATTTAGACATCACTCTTATCTTTCCGATAAAGCCGTTGGCGTAATTTGCGGTTTGGGTGCTAAAGGCTATGCTACTGCACTCGATTATGCCCTCGAAAAAATTCAACCATCTAAGTAATCATAATCAGGAATACTGTCTCATGGATATTCGTAAAATCAAGAAACTCATCGATTTGATGATTGAATCTGACTTACAAGCGATCGAAGTTAAAGAAGGTGATCAATCGATTGCATTAACTCGTCGCAGTCCAGTCGTTGCAGCAGGAATTGCGGCAATGCCAGCTCCATCAGCAGAAATTCCATCTGCACCAAAATCTTCACCACGTGGTGCTGTTGAAACTTCACCAATGGTTGGTGTGTTCTATGCTGCGCCAAGCCCAGGTGAAGCACCATTTATTAAAGTAGGTCAAACTGTAACTGCTGGTGAAACACTAGGTATCATCGAAGCAATGAAAATCATGAACCCAATTGAGGCAACTCAAAGCGGTGTGATTGAAGAAATTCTTGTGAAAAACGGTGAAGTGATCCAATTCGGTCAACCTTTATTCCGCTATCGCGCATAACACCACGGGGACTTACAATGTTGCAAAAAGTTCTAATTGCAAACCGAGGTGAAATCGCTTTACGTATCACCCGTGCTTGCAAAACCTTAGGAATTAAAACTGTTGGTATCTATTCAGATGCCGACAAAGACCTAATGCATTTACGTTTTTGTGATGAAGCGGTGTGCATTGGCCCAGGAGCGAGTAGCGAGAGCTATTTAAATATTCCTGCAATTATTACTGCTGCAGAAATTACAGGTGCAGATGCCATTCACCCTGGTTATGGCTTCTTATCTGAAAATGCTGAGTTTGCTGAAATTGTAGAAACCTCTGGTTTTATTTTTATTGGTCCACGTCCTGAGCATATTCGCTTGATGGGGAACAAAGTATCTGCAATTACCGCTATGCGTAAAGCAGGTGTACCAACCGTTCCTGGTTCTGCGAATGCTGTAACACCACAAAATGCCCTTGCTGAAGCAAAAGAAATTGGCTTTCCACTCATTGTGAAAGCAGCTTCAGGTGGTGGCGGTCGTGGTATGCGTATTGTAGAACGTGTAGATACACTCCTTGAGTCTGTACAAGCAGCTCAACGTGACGCAGAAATGTGGTTTGGTGATGACACGGTTTATATGGAACGCTTCCTACAAAAGCCACGTCACGTCGAAATCCAAGTTCTGGGTGATGGTAATGGCCATGCAATCCACTTATTTGATCGTGACTGTTCTTTACAACGTCGCCACCAAAAAGTATTGGAAGAAGCGCCTGCACCAAACTTACCAGAACAAGCACGTGCAGACATTTTAGAAGCATGTGTGAATGCATGTAAGATGATGCAATACCGCGGTGCAGGTACATTTGAGTTCTTATTTGAAGATGGTGAATTCTTCTTTATCGAGATGAACACCCGTGTTCAAGTTGAGCATCCTGTTACTGAAATGGTTACAGGGATCGACATTATTGAGCAGCAATTACGTATTGCGGCAGGTCTTGGACTTGAAATTGCTCAAGAAGATGTTGAATGTAAAGGTCACGCGATGGAATGTCGTATTAATGCGGAAGATCCTTCTACATTTATGCCATCTCCAGGTAAAATCGAGCATTTCTATGCTCCAGGTGGTGCGGGTATTCGCCTAGACTCACATATTTATCAGGGTTATAGCATTCCGCCTTACTACGACTCAATGATCGCCAAGCTCATTGCACATGGTAAAGATCGTGAAACATGTATCGCTCGTATGCGTCAAGCCTTAGATGAAATGATCCTGACTGGAATTAAAACCAATATTCCTTTGCATAAAGATCTAATTCTACAAGACAAAAACTTCTGCAAACATGCGATGGATATTCACTATCTAGAAAAGCATTTGTTGAAGCAACTTGAAGGTCAAGCAGAGAAAGCTGCTTCTTAATTATTGCCCCCGTTATAAAAAAGCCAGTCAATAGACTGGCTTTTTTAATTTATGTGATCGTATTTGTCTACATCAAAATATTCTTAGGGCAAAACACGACGCAATGTTGCAAAACATTGACCGGCTTTTTCATTATTACAGAAATTAATGGTCGTCGGATTTTTCCATTGCACAAAATACTGAGAAATTTCACCAGACTGGTCTTGTTTATATCCAGAGCAATCTGCTTCGTTGTTATCATATTTTACCTGTAACATTAATACAGGAAGTTGAGCACCCGTATCTTTCGAAGCCTGATAATCATAGATTCCCGTAGACCATTCTTGACCACTTTTAATGAATACATCGTTATTACTTTTAAAATTATAGTATTCAATACATTTTTTATTGTTAGGAATTTCCATCCCCCACAAACCTACAATTTCAGGTCGAGTCATAATACGAATTGTATTGGCACCACGATCTGCCTCATCTTGAGCATTTTGCGTTGCAGTGGAACTTTCATTTGCCATGCTCATTGCTGAACATAACATCAAGACCACTGTAAGATATGCTTTTTTCATATAGTTAATCAGCCATTGCATCCCTGCAAATACGTTATCATATTTTTAAGCAAAACCATCACTTATAACCATTTCACTACAATCTATTTGTATAAAAAGATGCGCTTTTACCATCTAGTACTAGCACTTTCTTCTTGGAAATCTATAGAATGATTTCCAACAGCTTTTAAAATCAAAGCGAATATTGAGTATACTTTTATTTTCTTCAATTAGTAGAAAATCATAACGCTTAAATTAAGGATGATTATTTGTAAATGCAAATCAGACAACTTATAACTCCTTCAATTCAACAACAATCTTATGCTTTTTTAATAATCGCAACCGTCATTTTTGCTTGCTGTTTAATTGGTATATTTACACGTCCAATCACTTTTTTAGCCTTATTATGGCCTGCTAATCCTGTGTTATTAGGATTATTCTTACGATTTCCAAAACTCAATAACTTTGGCGGTTGGTTGGGTGCCATTATCGCTTATGCTATTGCAGATTTGATTACAGGTAATTCAATTGAACTTACACTTTATTTAACTATATCGAACTTAATTAGTGTCTCCATCCCTTTAATTCTGGTTCATTTCACAAAACTAAATTATCGTGACTATAATAAGGGCTTAAGCTTTCTATATTTATTCGCCATGTGTACTTTGGGTGGTTGTCTGCTAAGTGCTATTTTTGCAGTTCAGACGATCACACACGTACCAAACAGCTTTATGTCTCCTGAACGTTTTTGGACTGAATTTGGGATGTGGTGGACAGGAGAAATTTTTAACTTTGTGACTTTTCTCCCCTTAATTCTTACATTCCCCACAAGAAAAGAAAGTCAACAATGGATTTTTGAACTCTTTACTGAACCACTAAAAACCAGTGATATTCTGCCTTTTATCGCTATCATCATTTCAGTCGCTTTCACACACATATTTTTTGGCCCAGGTTCATTACTTTATCCCCTAGCAGCCTTAATTTGGGCAGCACTAAGTTATAGATTATTTTCTGTTGCATTTATTAATAGTGTCGTCTGCATAGTGACCTATCATAGCTTAACCTACTTTTACTTATCATCTTCATCTAATGCTTTTTTAAGTACGACCATATCTATTCGTATTGGGTTATGTATGCTTGGAATTGCACCTCTCATTCTGTGTGCAATCAGCCAAAATCGTCAGAAACTTTATCGTCAAGTTCTCGACTATGCCAATCATGACAGTTTAACAAATACATTGAATCGACGGTATTTTCTGGAACAAAGTCAATTATTTATTCAAGAACTCGAGAATAAATCTGTAAGCATTCTCATGATAGATATTGACCACTTTAAGCAAATGAATGACCGATACGGCCATCACGTAGGCGATTTAGTCTTACAACAGTTCGCAAAATTAGTAAAACAAAAAATTAGTTTTGATGACTTATTCGCACGTATTGGCGGTGAAGAATTTACTGTGTTAACGTTGAATACATCACTCGAAGATACAATTCAGTTAGCTGAACGCATTCACCATACCATCGAAACCGCTATTCTAAATATTGAAAATCAGTTTCAAATTCAGATGACCATCAGCATTGGGATTGCACATCAAGCCTTACCTTTATCTGGAACATTGCAACAACTGATTGTTCAAGCAGACCAAGCCCTTTATAGTGCAAAAGCCCAAGGAAGAAATCAGATTATTATTTCAACTAAATGAGTATAAGACAGTAAATCTGGAGTAAAACAATAATGAAGTTTTCGGAATATCAACAGTATGATGGTTTAGGATTAGCTGAACTGGTTGCTAAAAAAGAAGTTCATCCTCATGAATTATTACTTACAGCATTGTTAAGGGCTGCAGAAGTCAATCCCAAGCTCAATGCCATTACCATTCCAATGCATGATTACGCACAAAAACGTTCTCAGCAATCTCTTCAAGGTCCCTTTGCTGGCGTTCCCTTTTTAGTAAAAGATTTATTTCAAGAGTTTAAAGGCTATCCGAGTACCTTTGGTAGCAAAGCATTTAAACGGGCAAATTATATTGCACAAACCAATTCTGAAATTGTTAATCGTTGGGAAAAAGCAGGTATTGTGACGTTTGGTCGAACCAATACACCTGAATTTGGAATAAAAGGCATTACAGAGCCAGAAGCCTGGGGAGCCTGCCGCAATCCATGGAATTTAAAGCACAATAGTGGCGGTTCTTCAGGTGGGTCTGCTTCTGCTGTTGCCGCTAGTATAGTGCCTCTTGCAGGTGCTGGTGACGGTGGCGGCTCAATACGCATTCCAGCTTCTTATTGTGGCTTGTTTGGTCTAAAGCCAAGTCGAGGCCGAACACCATGGGGACCCCATTTAAGTGAAGCTATGCATGGGGCAGCCATGCAACATGTGTTAACTAAATCGGTACGCGATAGTGCAGCCATGCTAGATGCTACACACGGCTCTGAACTCCATTCTCTTTTTTCAATTAAAACACCAGAGCAAAGCTACCTAGAGATTATTCAACACCCACCAAAACAGCTCAAAATTGCCTATAGTGTGACATCTCCAATAGGAACTAAAGTTTCTAGTGAGGCTGAAGCAGCCATTTTACATACTGCAAAGTTACTCGAATCTTTGGGACACATCGTGGTAGAGGCTCAACCGCCTATCAATGGCATGTCGTTAGCGAAAGACTTTATCACCACTTGGTTTAGCCAGTTTGCCTATACCATTCAGGAAACACGATCTCTGTTTAATATTCAAAATGATGATTTTGAACTGGATTCATTAGCTTTGGCTGCATTTGGCGAAACAACAACAGCATTACAATATATTCATAACCTTAATAATTGGGGCCAATATGCAGCACAGATGAATCATTTTTTTGAACAATATGATTTATATCTCATTCCATCAACTGCAACAACCGCACCCAAGAATGGTGAAATTAAAACACCTCTATGGCAAAAACAATTATTGAAAACTCTTCTTAAAATAGGCCAAGCGCATCGACTTGCTGAAGGAAAATTTATTGAAAAAATCATTAAAGAAAATCTGAAGTGGGTACCATTCACCCAATTGGCTAACATTACAGGCTTACCCGCAATGTCCGTTCCACTTTATTGGAACAACAACCAACTGCCTTTAGGCTCGCAATTTGTTGCACCATTCGGACGAGAAGATCGACTTTTACAATTGGCACAACAATTGGAACAGGCCCAACCTTGGGAAAAAAAATATAGTCAAATTAAGATTTAAGCTCAGCTAAATGGTCTTTCTGTACTTTATTGGGCAATCCTGCAACAAAAATTAAGCCCATAAATACAGAAAGTCCAGCAATTATAAAGACATGTTCACCTGAAATTTCAGTCCAGTACTTACCCGCTAATAAACTGCCTGAAGCAACTCCTAATCCCCACATTGTACTGTACAGAGCTTGTCCACGTCCCTGCTGCCCAGACATAAAATTTTCAAAGATAATGCGCATCGCAATCATATGAAAAAGACCAAAACTAAAAGCATGAATCGTTTGAGCAAACAACTGCATCAAAAATATATTCGGGAAAAAGCCGACGATTAACCATCGAATACCCGTGAGTATTAAACACATACTCACCAAAAAACGCCACGAGAATTTCTTAAGAAAAACATTAGCAAAAGCAAACATAATAATTTCTGCTATAACACCAATTGCCCATAAAAAACCAATTTCAGTTGTTGAATAACCAACCTGTTTAAGATAATTACTATAAAAACTATAAAAAGGTGCATGTGATAGCAACATAATAAATTCAATAATGAAAAAGGATGCGACTACTGGTTTTCTTATAATAGGTAACAGTGGTTCAAGTTTCTTCTGTGATTTAGGTGCACTTTTAGGTTCATAAATAGTAAATGACCATAGAAAAGCTAAAAATGAGATACACAGCAATAGAATGGGTAGCATAGAGATCGGGATTATTTCTAATAATGCCCCTATACAAAATACACCCGCGATAAAACCGATAGACCCCCATTTTCGAACTTTGCCATATAACTCGGCCCTTTTATCTCCCAACCAGAATAATGTAACGCCCTCAAATTGCGCTAAAATTGCATTTTGGAAGAAACTAAAAATCAACATCAGCAAAGCAATCGATTGAAAACTATTTGGTATGAGAAAAATTAAGAACCATATACAAGCTTCCATCCAAGTTGCTATTCTAACTAATAACATCCGTTTGCCAGATTTATCAGCCACCCATCCCCATATAAATGGTGCAAAAAAACGAGTAATAATG
This sequence comes from Acinetobacter sp. ACNIH2, assembly GCF_002934965.1. Lineage (NCBI taxonomy): Bacteria > Pseudomonadati > Pseudomonadota > Gammaproteobacteria > Moraxellales > Moraxellaceae > Acinetobacter > Acinetobacter sp. ACNIH2. The sequence goes on along the minus strand of NZ_CP026412.1, from coordinate 3,326,586 downwards.
GCAATAGAAGATAAAATACCAATTTCCTGAAAATTAAAACCTTGGTCTTGTAAATAAAGACTCCAATACGGCATAAATGTTCCAACAATACAATAGTAAAAAAGATAGAAACCACCTAGTTTAGTCGTCATTGGAAGGGTTAGCATCAGGTCATTTTCTCTAGTATTTACAATAGCTTAAATCTTTTTAAAGTTGTATCCGTTTGTACCTGCAATGCTTGGTTAAGAGATAAAAGATATACAAAATAGTATACAAATCTTTTTAAGAAAATTATTTCAAAATTTGTATACTTTAAAAAATTCGCTATATTTTATCATCTTAGGTATCAGTCACCAAAGATAGAAAGCACTTAAACCAATGATTATATCCACTTCGATACTGCCCCAATAACAAGCTCATCTAAAAAACAGGTAAACCCTTAAGAGTTAAAGAATATTTATGTGATTTTGGATATAATCCAAAATTGAATTTTTACGGAATATCTATTGAAATACAATAACTCAACGATACTCCGTGTGCCATAATTAGAAGCTATAATTTCTATCATTACCTAGTTTTGAAAATTGATCTTCCATATCATTAAATGCATCGGTAAAACCATCTAACGAAATTTTGTTCTCAATAAGTTGTTTTTTATTATTCTGGAATCGTGTAAAAGCATAATTTCCACTTTTAAATTGCTTAATCAATTCTGAACCATTTCTAAATAATCCTTCACGCTCTTGAAGGATTCCTTTGTTATCCACATGAATAAAAACTGGATTATCCTTTAAATGTTTTTCACCAATATTTACAATGTATTGATAATTAACATGCAAAATGGAAATAGGTCCTTTACTCATAACACATGCTTTCATATCCTCAAATACTTTGTATTGACATTTTATTTTCCAGCTAGCGCGCCCGAGCAACTTATTCTCGATTAAGTCCATTTCGACATAATTGCTTGATTTAGCATTAACTTTTAAAATTAAATTGGAAATTTGATCTTCAGATGCATTAGTGTTACTAGCTATGATAGAGCTTATAATAAAAAAAGATAAAAAAAAAATTTACGCATAATGAAATCCCCAGTACATTTAAAAAAGCTATAATAATCAACATTTTTTTGATATCTATTGCCTAATGTATCATTTTTAAAAAATAAGTGTGTTTTTTTACAAATAAATCTAAATATGTTGCTTATTACTCATTTTTTACTCAAAGTACTTCCAAGTTGCTCTTGTTATGATGTCTGTATTATACAAACTTATAAAATTTGACTACACAGAATAATAAAAAGAAGTTTCCTAAAATAATAATCCCACTCTTTCTATAAAGACTTTATTAATCTTTATCGTCATCGCATCAATCTATATCTTTTTAAAAAATTCTAAGTTATTTACATATAACTATTAATTCTACTCATAAGTTCATCAAAATTAAAATCAACAGCCTATGTTTCTTCCTGATAATCCTAGAAGTACTAATGTGTTTACACTAAAAATTAAATTTGTACTTTATATTATTTAGCACTGCACATTCAGAAATGTTTTATATTTTAATCAATAGAATACAAATTAAAATATGAATGAAAAATTATCAAAAAAAACATACAAGGTGGTTTTCAAATTTATTAATAACCAGTAAGCTTCAAACTATTTTTCAATTTTGTGTTTAACGTGTGCAGGAATATTGATGTAATCGCCCGTGGACAACTCACGTTTTGAACCGCCCTCAAATTCTAGTATTGCTTTCCCTTCAATAACCATGACCCATTCATTCTCATCCTGATCAAACCAACCTTTATCAGGAGAGCTATGTCCTTTAGAAATAATCCGCTCTATTCTAATGGCTGAAGTATGAATAATCTCCTCAAATACTTCTACGCTTAGATCTTTCGGCAATGAATCAAATATATTGGCTGAATTTATTATCATAGATTTATCTTATGTGGTGTATTTATCCAATTATATCTTATCCATCTATTCATTATTTTCCATATAAAAAAACACCCCCTTCTTATTAGAAGGGGGTGTTTGAATTAATGAGCTGGCGATGACTTACTCTCACATGGGTAACCCCACACTACCATCAGCGCTAAGAGGTTTCACTTCTGAGTTCGGGAAGGGATCAGGTGGTTCACTCTTGCTATTGTCGCCAGCACAACTGTTTATGGACTTGTTCAGGTTTTATGCTCAGATCATTTGATCTTGTTGCTACCCTACTTGGTACCAAATGAGTTATTAACGGATTAGTTAACTGAGTCGAATTTTATGTTCTAGCTTTCACTAAATCAAGTTTTTTGTTTCAGATCAGGGTTAACTGATCTTTTATGAATCGATTATAAGCTTTAAATACAACTGCTTGGGTGTTGTATAGTCAAGCCTCACGAGCAATTAGTATTGGTCAGCTTCACATATCACTATGCTTCCACATCCAACCTATCAACGTCGTAGTCTTCAACGGCTCTTTAGAGGACATAAAGTCCTAGGGAAATCTTATCTTGAGGTAGGCTTCCCGCTTAGATGCTTTCAGCGGTTATCCCTTCCGAACATAGCTACCCGGCGATGCGACTGGCGTCACAACCGGTACACCAGAGGTTCGTCCACTCTGGTCCTCTCGTACTAGGAGCAGATCCTCTCAAATTTCCAGCGCCCACGGTAGATAGGGACCGAACTGTCTCACGACGTTCTAAACCCAGCTCGCGTACCTCTTTAAATGGCGAACAGCCATACCCTTGGGACCTGCTTCAGCCCCAGGATGAGATGAGCCGACATCGAGGTGCCAAACACCGCCGTCGATATGAACTCTTGGGCGGTATCAGCCTGTTATCCCCAGAGTACCTTTTATCCGTTGAGCGATGGCCCTTCCATACAGAACCACCGGATCACTAAGACCTACTTTCGTACCTGCTCGACTTGTGGGTCTCGCAGTTAAGCGCGCTTTTGCCTTTATACTCTACGCGTGATTTCCGACCACGCTGAGCGCACCTTCGTACTCCTCCGTTACTCTTTAGGAGGAGACCGCCCCAGTCAAACTACCCACCAGACATGGTCCTCGTCCCGGATAACGGGACAGAGTTAGAACCTCAACATTACCAGGGTGGTATTTCAAGGACGGCTCCATTGGAACTGGCGTTCCAACTTCAAAGCCTCCCACCTATCCTACACAAGTAAGGTCAAAGTTCAATGTCAAGCTGCAGTAAAGGTTCACGGGGTCTTTCCGTCTAGCCGCGGGTACACTGCATCTTCACAGCGATTTCGATTTCACTGAGCCTCTGCTGGAGACAGCGCCGCCATCATTATGCCATTCGTGCAGGTCGGAACTTACCCGACAAGGAATTTCGCTACCTTAGGACCGTTATAGTTACGGCCGCCGTTTACTGGGGCTTCGATCAAGAGCTTCGCTTACGCTAACCCCATCAATTAACCTTCCAGCACCGGGCAGGCATCACACCCTATACGTCCACTTTCGTGTTTGCAGAGTGCTATGTTTTTAATAAACAGTTGCAGCGGCCTGGTTTCTGTGGCTGCCAATAGCTCAGGGAGCAAGTCCCATCACCGTCAGCAGCGTACCTTCTCCCGAAGTTACGGTACCATTTTGCCTAGTTCCTTCAGCAGAGTTCTCTCAAGCGCTTTGGTCTACTCGACCTGACCACCTGTGTCGGTTTCGGGTACGATTCCTGTGTAACTGAAGCTTAGAGACTTTTCCTGGAAGCATGGTATCAGCCACTTCACTGTACAAGTACAGCTTGCTATCAGTTCTCAGCATAGAGTACCCCGGATTTGCCTAAGATACATGCCTACAACCTTCCACCTGGACAACCAACGCCAGGCTGACTTAACCTTCTCCGTCCTCTCATCGCATTACACAGAAGTATTGGAATATTAACCAATTTCCCATCGACTACGCCTCTCGGCCTCGCCTTAGGGGTCGACTCACCCAGCCCCGATTAACGTTGGACTGGAACCCTTGGTCTTTCAGCGAACGGGTTTTTCACCCGTTTTGTCGTTACTCACGTCAGCATTCGCACTTCTGATACCTCCAGCATACTTCTCAATACACCTTCATCGGCTTACAGAACGCTCCCCTACCACTTGACTAATGTCAAATCCGCAGCTTCGGCACATAGTTTTAGCCCCGTTACATCTTCCGCGCAGGCCGACTCGACTAGTGAGCTATTACGCTTTCTTTAAAGGGTGGCTGCTTCTAAGCCAACCTCCTAGCTGTCTATGCCTTCCCACATCGTTTCCCACTTAACTATGATTTTGGGGCCTTAGCTGGCGGTCTGGATTGTTTTCCTCTTGACTACGGACGTTAGCACCCGCAGTCTGTCTCCCGGATAGTACTCATAGGTATTCGGAGTTTGCATCGGTTTGGTAAGTCGGGATGACCCCCTAGCCGAAACAGTGCTCTACCCCCTATGGTATTCGTCCGAGGCGCTACCTAAATAGCTTTCGGGGAGAACCAGCTATCACCAGGCTTGATTAGCCTTTCACCCCTATCCACAAGTCATCCCCTGGCTTTTCAACGACAGTGGGTTCGGTCCTCCAGTTAGTGTTACCCAACCTTCAACCTGCTCATGGATAGATCGCCTGGTTTCGGGTCTACACCCAGCAACTAAACGCCCTATTAAGACTCGATTTCTCTACGGCTCCCCTATACGGTTAACCTTGCTACTGAATGTAAGTCGCTGACCCATTATACAAAAGGTACGCAGTCACCGAACAAGTCGGCTCCCACTGCTTGTATGCATGCGGTTTCAGGATCTATTTCACTCCCCTCACAGGGGTTCTTTTCGCCTTTCCCTCACGGTACTGGTTCACTATCGGTCAGTCAGGAGTATTTAGCCTTGGAGGATGGTCCCCCCATATTCAGACAAGGTTTCACGTGCCTCGCCCTACTCGACATCATCATGTAAGCCCTTTCGTGTACAGGACTATCACCCACTATGGTTGCACTTCCCAGAGCATTCCACTAAAACTTACATGACTTAATGGGCTTTTCCCCGTTCGCTCGCCGCTACTGAGGGAATCTCAATTGATTTCTTTTCCTAAGGGTACTGAGATGTTTCACTTCCCCTCGTTCGCCTTGCAACACTATGTATTCATGTTGCAATACCTACCTTATAGTAGGTGGGTTCCCCCATTCAGAAATCTCCGGATCAAAGGATATTTGCCGCCTCCCCGGAGCTTATCGCAGGCTATTACGTCTTTCATCGCCTCTGACTGCCAAGGCATCCACCACATGCACTTAATTACTTGACTATACAACCCCAAACAGTCGTTATTACCTACAAGTAGTAATAAGACAGTGATCAATGATCGCTCATTCATCTCTTACAGTTTGTTGTCCGTGCACTTAAGCACTGTACAGCTTCAATCTAAATTCATATACCAAAACGCTTGATTCAGTGTTTTTGCTAGTTCTCAATCAACTTAGATCAAAGAATTACTTCTTCTCTCTTCGTCATTGAGTGAACAATTTATTTCAGACTCAATTTTCTAATCTGTTAATGATTAACTACAGCCTCGTCAGCTTGCAGTAAACTGTGATAAATCACAGAAGTTAACAAGACGCGCATATTACGCTAACTTCTTATTAATTTCTATAATCTAAGACTTCGTTTGCTTGTTTCTTAGCTCATTGCAATGCAATGTGATGGTGGAGACTAGGAGAGTCGAACTCCTGACCTCCTGCGTGCAAAGCAGGCGCTCTACCAACTAAGCTAAGTCCCCAGCTTATCAATAAGTCAATGTTTCTGATCTTCCGTACTTCGTCAGTAGTGGTGGGTCTGACAAGACTTGAACTTGTGACCCCACGCTTATCAAGCGTGTGCTCTAACCAACTGAGCTACAGACCCTCAGATACATCGTCATGAAGAACAACTTGTTGTGGATTCTTACCAATCGTCAATCTTTCGTTAAGGAGGTGATCCAGCCGCAGGTTCCCCTACGGCTACCTTGTTACGACTTCACCCCAGTCATCGGCCACACCGTGGTAACCGCCCTCTTTACAGTTAGGCTAGCTACTTCTGGTGCAACAAACTCCCATGGTGTGACGGGCGGTGTGTACAAGGCCCGGGAACGTATTCACCGCGGCATTCTGATCCGCGATTACTAGCGATTCCGACTTCATGGAGTCGAGTTGCAGACTCCAATCCGGACTACGATCGGCTTTTTGAGATTAGCATCCTATCGCTAGGTAGCAACCCTTTGTACCGACCATTGTAGCACGTGTGTAGCCCTGGTCGTAAGGGCCATGATGACTTGACGTCGTCCCCGCCTTCCTCCAGTTTGTCACTGGCAGTATCCTTAAAGTTCCCACCCGAAGTGCTGGCAAATAAGGAAAAGGGTTGCGCTCGTTGCGGGACTTAACCCAACATCTCACGACACGAGCTGACGACAGCCATGCAGCACCTGTATGTAAGTTCCCGAAGGCACCAATCCATCTCTGGAAAGTTCTTACTATGTCAAGACCAGGTAAGGTTCTTCGCGTTGCATCGAATTAAACCACATGCTCCACCGCTTGTGCGGGCCCCCGTCAATTCATTTGAGTTTTAGTCTTGCGACCGTACTCCCCAGGCGGTCTACTTATCGCGTTAGCTGCGCCACTAAAGCCTCAAAGGCCCCAACGGCTAGTAGACATCGTTTACGGCATGGACTACCAGGGTATCTAATCCTGTTTGCTCCCCATGCTTTCGTACCTCAGCGTCAGTATTAGGCCAGATGGCTGCCTTCGCCATCGGTATTCCTCCAGATCTCTACGCATTTCACCGCTACACCTGGAATTCTACCATCCTCTCCCATACTCTAGCTGACCAGTATCGAATGCAATTCCTAAGTTAAGCTCAGGGATTTCACATCCGACTTAATCAGCCGCCTACGCACGCTTTACGCCCAGTAAATCCGATTAACGCTCGCACCCTCTGTATTACCGCGGCTGCTGGCACAGAGTTAGCCGGTGCTTATTCTGCGAGTAACGTCCACTCATCAAGGGTATTAACCTTAAGAGCCTCCTCCTCGCTTAAAGTGCTTTACAACCAAAAGGCCTTCTTCACACACGCGGCATGGCTGGATCAGGCTTCCGCCCATTGTCCAATATTCCCCACTGCTGCCTCCCGTAGGAGTCTGGGCCGTGTCTCAGTCCCAGTGTGGCGGATCATCCTCTCAGACCCGCTACAGATCGTCGCCTTGGTAGGCCTTTACCCCACCAACTAGCTAATCCGACTTAGGCTCATCTATTAGCGCAAGGTCCGAAGATCCCCTGCTTTCCCCCGTAGGGCGTATGCGGTATTAGCATTCCTTTCGGAATGTTGTCCCCCACTAATAGGCAGATTCCTAAGCATTACTCACCCGTCCGCCGCTAAGCTAAGGTGCAAGCACCCTCGCTCCGCTCGACTTGCATGTGTTAAGCCTGCCGCCAGCGTTCAATCTGAGCCATGATCAAACTCTTCAGTTTAAAATCAATAGTGCTTTATTCTAAACACCAAATCTGGCTCATCAATTTTCTGACATTAATTTCTCAAATAAACTTCGAGTAATTTCTACCATCAATCAATGAAAATAATTTCGATCAATCAATCAGTAAAAATCCACACAAGTTGTTCTTCATAATCTCTTAATGATCTATCTAATACCTCATCAGTATTAGATGCTGGACTCAATATACTCAACAACTCAGTGCTTCGCACTTCGTTCGTTTCCGTCTATCTCGTCGGTATGGGGTGCATTCTATACGGTTTTATTTTCAGTGCAAGCCAATTTTATAAATAATTATAAAATATGCAATCAAGCGATCAATATTCACCCTAATTGAACATTTATAGCACTAAATTTAAAGTCTGAGTACACTTTCCATAGGTTTTGATACACAAAAAACTTAGTCCATAACAGGTGTGCTAAGTTTTTGTGCTGCGATGTGATCTAGTTTGCTTGTGTGGCGAGCCAGCTCATAAATTTTTGACGTTCTGTTTTATCTGCTTTCTTCCATAACTCAATTAATTGTTGATCTACAGCTATAGCATTTGATTTTGCATTCGTAGCAATTTGTTGAGTCGAAGATTGTGGGTTCACAGGTTGTGTATATACAGCTGGTGGCTGATTAGCAGGCGTAGCATTTTTTTGTGTTAAATCTAAAGCCCCTCCAAACATACTTCGACTTAACCATGGTTTTTGTTCTGTATTCGCACCAGTTTGCTGAACCAATACTTGCTGTTTTTTATCAAAAAGTGCAATTGTCGGTTGCTGTGCGTATTTTTTTGCATCTTCAAACGTTTTTGGTGCATTGATTAAAGCTAATTTATAGGTTTCATTATCTTGAAGGCTTGGTGTTTTCAAAGTAACAACACCTGATTTTACGATATCGTGCTCACCAGACATATGTTCAAAGTATTGAATGTAACGAACACTAATGTCTGAGCTGCCTGCATCTAATTTATAGACGTTATTTTCTGAACGAAATAAACCTGTATTCACTTCTTGATCGTTTACCGCAAGGATCTTAATTTCTTCTGGTGCTGTAATTGTAACCGCCGAAAATACTGAACTACTTACTATTAATGCCGCTGTAGCAAATGTTAAACGTAAAGCCATTTTGCCTTCTCTTGATTCATTGTTAAATTTTAGTTGCACTATGCAAGTTATAAATGACAATTTTATGACAAAGTCATTTTTGAAATGCAATCGTTTTCTTGAACTTATTTTTATATGCTTTACACAATAGAAGATATTGGCATTTGGTCGAGAGAACGTTTATTTCACTAAATTTCTGTATACGTGATTATTGTTATTGGAACATTTTGTGATACCGCAACCATCAATATAGATAGTTGCGGCTAAGACATTTAGTTAAATGTTTTAAAACGAATATTATCTTCTAGATATGTTTTTTCGCCAGCAGGAGCTTCGATTGAACCTAATACTAATTGGGCGCGTAGTTTCCAATTGCTTGGAATGTCAAAAGTTGCCGCAACTTCAGCATCAACCACTGGGTTATAGTGTTGTAAAGATGCCCCAATGTTATGTTCAGCCAATATTGTCCAAACTGCATATTGGGCGATTGCTGATGAATGCTCCGACCATACTGGAAAGTTATCTGCATAGAGAGCAAATTGCTCTTGCAAGGATTTAACGACATCTTGGTCTTCATAAAAAAGAACCGTAGCATAACCTGCTGAGAAGCTATCTATTTTTTTACTCGTATTCTCAAAAGCTTCCGCTGGAACCATTTTACGCAAAGTTTCACGTACAATTTCCCAGAAATTATAATGTGATTGACCAAATAAGCTAACAACACGTGAGGTTTGAGAGTTAAATGCAGAAGGACTTTCACGTACAGCATCTTTAATAAGCTGTTCAACTTCAGTTTGTTGCAGATTTACATTTTTTCCGATTGCATAAATTGTACGGCGTTTTTTCATATGCTCTAAGAATGCCATTATTATTTCCTCATTCATTGGTTCGTTAAATAGAGATTTATATCTCAATTGACTTAGGAATATCATAAGTCCTTTGTAAATTATATAAAGACCTAGGGTTGTGACAGTCTGTCTTATATTTAGAACGTTCAAAGCATAACAAAATTTGCTTCATTAAAGCCTAAACGGAATTGTCACTCTTTATTTAAAAACTAAAAATTCTGCTTCTTTATTGGTAGCTTCTAGATGTTCAGCATCTTGTTCAACAGAACCAAATACCAATTGAGTTTGCAATTTCCATTTTGTGCTTATTTTTAAGTATTGCATAACCTTGTAATCAATTGATGGGTTGTAATAATTAAAGTTTGCTCCTATTCCTATTTCTGCCAAAGCCATCCAAACCGCATACTGCGCCATTCCTGAACTCTGTTGTGACCACAATGGTAATTCTGCCGAGTTTAAAGGGGAATTCTTTTGCAAGTTTTCAATGACTGTTTGATCTTCAAAGAATAAAACCGTCCCATAAGCCGCGCTACATTTTTGAATTTTTGTTGCCGTTGCAGAGAATAAATGTTCAGGTATTTGAGTTTTTTGAATCTCTTGCACCAAATGCCAGAAATCTTTATGTGCTTTGGAAAATAAAATAACGATACGTGTAGTTTTCATGTTCAATGCAGATGGACAATTTAGAACCGCTGCCTGAATTAAATCGATTAAGTATGCTTGATCATGTGCTACGCGCTTGCCTAATTGTTGTATACAGCGACGTTGTTGTAATTGTAGTAGATAACTAGACTCTCTTGGATCCGTTTCATTTTTTCTATTAAAAATTAAGTCTGTTGTAATTTCAGTCGTTAGCACTTGGCTAAGTTTATCTAATAGTGCCATTGATTACCCCATAAAACCGAATATACATATTTTTTTTAAGGGTTTTATTTTAACGCTAAATTTTCGGAAAAAAACTATTTATCGCAAATAAACTGTTCTCTTTTAAATCAAATAGATACCCTAAAAAAGACAAACTCCGCATTTTGCGGAGTTTGTGTGAAATACACTACTTTTATTTTTCCGTTTCAAACAATGCAGCTACAAATGATTTTGCAGAGAATGGTCGTAAATCATCAATTTTTTCACCGACACCAATAAAGCGAATTGGAACATGTGTACGACTTGCAATATTAAATAGAACTCCGCCTTTTGCTGTTCCATCTAATTTAGTAATCGTAATACCTGTAAGACCAACAGCCTCATCAAATAACTCGACTTGGTTAATCGCATTCTGGCCCGTGCCTGCATCGACCACTAACATAATTTCATGTGGCGCTGTAGCATCAATTTTTTGCATAACACGTTTAACTTTCGTCAACTCTTGCATTAAATGGCTTTTGTTATGTAAACGCCCAGCCGTATCAGCAATTAGAACATCTACCCCTTTTGCACGTGCACTTTCAAAAGCATCAAAAATAACAGAGGCACTATCTGCTCCATGACCTTGGGCAACGACAGCGATATTGTTACGCTCCCCCCAAATTTGTAATTGCTCAGTCGCTGCTGCACGGAAAGTATCCCCTGCGGCAAGCATGACTTTCTTACCCTCACCTTGCAAACGCTTAGCCAATTTACCAATAGTGGTGGTTTTACCTACACCATTTACGCCCACAACCAAAATTACAAATGGATTTTTATTTGGATCAATATGTAAGGGCTTAACACGTGGAGCCAACAAACTTACCAATTCTTCCTGTAATGCTTTATACAAAGAATGTGAGTAAATTAAATCACCACGCGCAGTACGCTCTGTTAAATTCGCGATAATTGTTTTGGTCGCATCTACACCAATATCTGCAACTAAAAGCTGCTCTTCAACTTCTTCGAGTAGTTCGTCATCAATTTCTTTACCGCCGATCAAAATATTGACCATACCATCAGCAAAGTTTTTACGGGTTTTGGTTAACCCTTCTTTCATTCGGCTAAAAAAGCCGCCTGTTGGCTTTTCGGTAGTTTGCTCATCAGAATCTTTTTGAACTGGTGTAACAATTTCTTCAGCTTTTGGCGTCTCAATAATAGGCACATTTACCGCAGGTAAACTTGGTAAAGTTACATCATCATCCCCAATATCAGCATCAATCAAAAATTTATTTTGCCCAGTAGATTGTTGTTGCATGCCGAATCCTTTGAAAAGCAGCGTGTTAAAAGTTAATAATTTTAGCATAAAAGATAAGGATTTTCTTTATCTTGCCGTAGCGTGTAAATCAGCTACAAAAAGCTACACCCTTGTCTTGCTTTTATACGCAATTTTCTTAAAAATGAATGTAAATACCAAGGCCTGTGAGTTCCTTAAGTGTTTGGCAAAAATAATAATAAGCACCTAGAAAAACCGTCTATATTCGCAGGTATATTACTTTTCAGTTGTTCAATTTATTGTTCTCCCATTTATGCACAACTTGAAAACAATCAGACACATTTAATCTCAAAATATATTTTAGACAATGGCCTGAAAGTAATAATTCGTGAAGACCATCGTTCACCTATGGTCATGACACAAATTTGGTATGCCGTTGGCAGTAGTGATGAATCAGGAAATCAGCTTGGTATTTCACACGCTTTAGAACATATGATGTTTAAAGGTACAACCCGAGTACCTAATGATGAATTTACCCGCCTAAGCCGTCTCTACGGTGGCAGCGTGAACGCAGCAACTTTTACCAACTACACCAATTATTATCAGCTCTACCAAAAAGATTTTTTAGCTTTAGCATTGGAATTAGAAGCTGATCGGATGAGTAATTTACTGCTCAGACAACAAGATTTTGATACTGAAATTAAAGTCGTAATGGAAGAGCGACGTCAAAGAACCGATGATAATCCACGTGCCCTTGCATCGGAACGGTTTAGATGGATTTCTTATCCAACCAGTCATTATAGACAGCCTGTAATTGGCTATATGAAAAATCTCAACACTTTACAATTAAATGATCTCAAAAAATGGTATGAAGACTGGTACGCTCCCAATAATGCTATTTTAGTTATTGTTGGTGATATAGATACAAAACAAACGCTTCATCAAGTAAAACAATACTTTTCTTCAATTACAGCAAAAACACTCCCCCAAAGAAATGATGTTCAAGAATATACAAATATTGGCTATCGCTATATGGAGGTTAAACTTCCCGTACAAGTGGCAAATCTCTTTTTGGCTTGGAATGTTCACTCCTTAGCCACTGCGCAAAATCCACAAGATGTCTATGCGTTGGTGATGATCAAAAATATACTGGATAGCGGAATAACTTCACGTCTACAAAATAATTTAGTCCGTAAACAGAAGTTAGCAACATCGGTTAGTGTATCTTATGATCCATATAATCGTGGCGATAGTCTGTTTAGTGTTACAGCTCTACCTGTTGAAGGAATTTCACTTGAGGAGATTGAAAAAGCCTTATTGGCTGAAATTGAAAATCTTAAAAACACCCCAGTCTCTAATGACGAACTGAATCGTGTAGTGACACGATATATGGCTGATTTTATTTATAGTCAAGATGATATAGCTGGACAAGCCCGAATGATTGGAACATTGGAGGTGAATGGATTGAGCTATCAATTAATCGATCAATTACAACAACACTATGAATCAGTTACCCCCGAAGATATTCAACGCGTAGCGAATACTTATTTCAACCAAAACAATTTAAGCAACATGCATATTCTCCCTGATCAGAAAAAATAACCAATGGAGAAGAAAATGTGGAAATTTCATTTATGTATTATCAGCTCTTTTTTATGTCCACCTGCTAGTTTTGCCGAGGTTGCACCAAGCACGCAATCAACAAATGAGTTCAAATCAATTACTCAGCTACAAAGCCTCAAAAATATTCAGGAAAACCCACATCAAACCGCACCTTTCGTACATGAATTGAATAATCGCTTTCATGTTCGATCACTGTTTGTAGAATCTCCAACTCTACCCATGGTGGATATTCAACTGACATTTAATGCAGGTTCAGCACGTGACTCGGAAATAGGATCTAATCTTTATGGTTTGTCCAACATGGTGGCACAGCTAATAGATGAAGGAACCAGCAACTATACGGCGGAAGAAATTATTTCTACTTTCGAAAGTGTTGGAGCAAAATTCAGCGTAGCGTCATATCGAGATATGTTTATTATCAAATTAAGAACCTTATCTGACCCTGAAAAGTTACAACCCGCAGTGGCAATGATGCTTGACATGTTGAATCATTCAACCTTTCAAACGCCAAGTATTGATTTGATGCTCAGTAATAGAGCAGTGGGGCAAAAACAATTAAAAGAAAACCCAGAGCATATGAAAAATATTGTTTTTTATCGCACTTTATATGGGAAACACCCTTATGCCGAACCGATTACAGGAACTCAAGCCAGCATTAAACGCATTACGCCTGAAAATTTGATCGAGTTCCGCAAGCAATTTTTAGTACGTAATAATTTGAACATTGCAATTACTGGTCAATTAAATCCAAAAGAAGCATTAAAACTGTCTGAAAAAATAGCCAAGCAATTACCCGCAGGAAACAAGGCTAATGCCCTTCCAACCCCCAATATTCGTACAGATTTTAACATTCGGCATATCCCTTATGCTTCAAGCCAAGCACATATTATTATGGGTGAAATTGGAACGACTCGTGATGATCCTGATTATTTAGCGCTACTACTTGCCAATCGTATATTCGGCACAGGTGGATTCAATTCTATATTAAGCCAAGAACTACGCGTAAAACGCGGACTAACCTATGGTGCTTATAGTAATTTTAGTTTTATGCAAGTCGCTGGTCCTTTTAGCTTAGGCTATTCTACTGAGCAAGAACATTTATTAGAAAGCATTCAAATTGCACATCAAGCCTTAGTCAATTTCATCCATACTCCGATTGATAAACAACAGCTTGAACAAGCAAAATTGGGCATGATACGAGCTTTTCCAAATCACTATAGTAGCAATGCCGCGATTAATGCTCAGTTAGGTGCTATTGGTTTTTATCATTTACCTGCTAATTATTTAGACTACTACACTGAAGAATTAAGTAAAGTTACCGCTACTCAAGTACAAGGTGCTATTCAAAAGCATTTACATCCAGATCGATTAACGATCATTATTTTTAGCAAAAAATTAGATAAATCTGCCTTAGAGCAAATTCTACAAAATAATTTAAATGACAATGAAAAACTCATTCCAAACGAAGCAGCACGACCAAAATTCAACGAAGCGTCTCGTCCGCCAAAGGAGGAAGCTCCTGCGCCTGATTTTTCTCCACATGATACGCCCGCATCAGTTTCAGGTAATGACCAATAGTAATCTGATGCTTATACAAAAGCTGATCTGCCATATCTTGAGTAGAAGGATAATAAGCTTGTCGAGATAACTGCTTGATTTGATGATATTGCTCTGGTGTGACAGGTCTAAATAATGCAAAAGTGGCCAAAAAAAGAATTGCCCCAATAATCAGCAAGACCAAGAAATAATATAAATTCTCTAATTTGAATTGATTTAAAAAATGAATAATTTTTTGCTTTGCGCTATGCATACACTACCTCGAATGAGTAGGTAGTGTAGGTTGACAACAATAGAATCTCAAGTTTATTTGCCCAGTCTTAACCTCAACTGGCTAAAAATGGGCAAATTCTGTCTTAACCGCTTGTAATATTACGGACTACAGCAAAATAAAGGATAAAAGCAATTAACGCTAATGCCAGTACAATGGTAAATACGCCTACACCATGTTCTGCATCTGCAGGATGTAAGTCCTCATCATCAGCAATTCTACGCAGCTCCCCATCATACATTTTATAAAATTCAACTCGCTGTTGCGGCTCTAATGTTCGTGTAAAATCATAAACACGTTTACGTTGAGCTAAACAATATTCCCCCAAATGAATCTCATTATGAAAAACAGCTTCATCTAACTGTTGACGATGATAATGAGCCAATTCAATAATTTTTTCCGCATTGAGTGGCAAATCAAAAGTAAAACCATCTATTGTATTTGTCATATTATTCTCCTTTTAATTACAGTATCCTGTAGTTCCATCTTAATAAAAAAACTTTTTGACTATTGTTTAATCATGTAACTTGAATTTATTTAGACTACCCCCATATCTTATTTGACTTTTCACTTAATCTGTAATATTAGTTTAATAATACTTAGTTAAATTAGTATGAAGACTATAAAAGTCGAGCTGTGCAATCATAATTACAATAAGGAGTTATCTATGATTCAACAAATTTCTCATCATGAGTTAGAACATGTGTATGCTAATGCGGTAAACACAATTCAATCACAAATGAACTTTTCAGAAGCAGTTTTACAGTTGGAAGATGCTGCCCGTGCAGGTCATGGTAAAGCAGCAATGTTTTTAGCTGAACTTTATTACCAAGGTTTTCGTGTAGAACGTGATTCTCTTAAAGCTCAGTACTGGCAGAAAATGGCCACAATGCAAGCATAATGAAACGTCACTTAGGTGGCGTTTTTTTTTGGGCTTTATTTAAAAAAATATTTACTTACGATTTTTCGCAAAGCTTACACTGAAATTTAACATGATATTTTTACAATAACCCATGACTTCACAAAGTTTGTCCAATATGAAACAAATTAGTCAATTACAACCGATCGCGAAAGACTTATTTTTTAAAATTACTGTTCTTAAATCCATGATGTACTGCGGTGTGTTGTGGGGTTTATATAATGACGGCTGGGCAATCATGTCCGACCAAGATGATTTTATTTTTCCATTCTGGATGAATAGCGCTCAAGCATATAAATACGCAGAGGTACATTGGCCGAGCTATACACCTCGCAAGATTACCCCTACCGATTTTCAAAAATCGTTGCTTCCAACTTTAACTCGACTCAAAGTCATTCCTGCGCTATGTAATTCTTCTAGTCAAAAATTTAAACTCACCACTCAGCAAATGCGACATTTTTTCTTTGCTGATGTGCAATTACAGCCCGCTTAAAGCAAATTAAATTAGGTGTTTACACTTAACACCTAATTTTTTTAATTTTATGCAATTTATGACTGCTTAGGTATTTGCATTTTGCATATTTCAAGTTAAGTTAAAAGTCAAACAATAAACAACATCAGAGATGAATAATATGACTAAAGTTGTACAAGTCCTTCAAGATAAATCCGAACAGTCAGTTTTTACAATTCGTCCAGATTCAACCGTATTTGAAGCCATTACACTTATGGCAGACAAAGGTATTGGTGCTTTAGTGGTAACACAGGACGAAAAAGTCGTTGGTATTATTTCCGAACGTGATTACACTCGTAAAGTTGCATTAATGGAACGCACTTCATTTACAACCAATGTCAGTGAAATTATGACGGCCACTGTATTGACCGTAACAACCAGCACCAGTATAGAAGACTGCCTGGAGTTAATGACTGTTCGCCACCTACGCCACTTGCCTGTGGTTGAGAATGAACGACTGATTGGCTTAATTTCAATTGGTGACTTGGTAAAAGCAGCGATGGCAGATCAGAAAAACTTGATTGAGCAATTGCAGCAATATATCTCTGGTTAATCAAATATCAGCCCATATAGAAAAAAGGTCAGCGCTTGCTGACCTTTTTAAGTGTACGTTTTAATTGAGACCAAGTTTGTCTGCAACATAATCAGAATCTTTATCACCACGACCTGATAAATTCACCACAATTTTCACATCTTTAGGTAATTTAGGTGCTTCTCGTAATGCCCATGCGACTGCATGTGAGCTTTCTAGTGCAGGTACAATCCCTTCAACACGCGACAAAGTCATAAACGCATCTAAACACTCTTGATCGGTTGCTGTTGTATATTCAACACGCCCTAAATCTTTAAGAAAGCTGTGTTGTGGTCCTACACCAGGATAGTCCAAACCAGAAGCAATTGAATGTACAGGTAAAGGCTCACCTTGTTCATCTTCCAGCACATAACATGCCATACCATGAATTTGACTTGGTTTACCTAAAGTTAAAGTTGCAGAATGCATTGCTGTATCTAATCCATGACCAGCAGGCTCAACACCAACTAATTTCACCTCAGGATCATTTAAGAATGCAGTAAATGCACCAATTGCATTGGAGCCACCACCTACACAAGCCACAACATAATCAGGACTTTGCCCAAATCGGTCTTGGGCTTGCACTTTAATTTCTTTACCAATAATACTTTGAAAATCACGCACCATTTTC
Source organism: Acinetobacter sp. ACNIH2 (assembly GCF_002934965.1). Lineage (NCBI taxonomy): Bacteria > Pseudomonadati > Pseudomonadota > Gammaproteobacteria > Moraxellales > Moraxellaceae > Acinetobacter > Acinetobacter sp. ACNIH2. The sequence continues at coordinate 3,308,981 of NZ_CP026412.1, read as the reverse complement.
GGAAATGGATGCGGACCAACAACCGAACCAATCGCATAAATATAATTTTTTGGATCGTTTAAATATTCTTCAAAAGCACTGTCTACTGCATCTTTAAGGGTCGCGGTCCCACGTGTGACCGAAACCAGTTTCGCCCCGAGAATCTTCATTTTCACAACATTTGGATGTTCTTTCTCAATATCCACCTGTCCCATATGAATTTCACAAGGAATTCCAACTAAAGCACAGGCTGTCGCCAAAGCCACGCCATGTTGCCCCGCGCCTGTTTCCGCGATGACTTTAGTCTTTCCCATGTACTTAGCAAGTAATGCTTCACCAAGACAATGGTTAATTTTATGAGCACCCGTATGGTTCAAATCTTCACGCTTTAAATAAATTTGCGCGCCACCCAATTGCTCAGACAAACGTTTCGCGTGAAATAAAGGGCTAGGACGACCTACATAGTTTGCAAATAAGTCCGCCAACTCATTTTGAAATTCTGACGTATGACGAATTTCTTCATATGCCAAGTTAATTTCATCCATTGCTTCTTTAAGATGCGGAGGAATAAACTGACCACCATAAGGCCCAAAGAAACCTTCGGCATTTGGTAAATCTACCCCATTAATTTGATGATTCATCGCTTATCCCCCCTTTATCAGATTTATTATTTATCAAATATTTAATACTTACTTAGAAACATAAAATATTTAACGTGCTAAGTATTTGGTTAAATCCTCTACCCCTTTTAAGGTCATCGGATACATATGCTGCTCAAAAATCTGTTTGATTGCACCAATGGTCTGCGTGTAATGCCAATAATTTTCTTCTTCAGGATTTAGCCAAGCCGTTTTATCAAAATGCTGACGTAACCGATGTAGCCACACCTGCCCCGACTCATCATTCATATATTCGACCGAGCCTCCAACCGAATTAAGCTCATAAGGTGCCATACTTGCATCACCAACGACAATTACACGATAGTCTCGCCCATAAGTATTGAATAAATCCCATGTGTTCATGCGTGTATTTGAGCGACGTACATTATCTTTCCAGACATAGTCATACAAACAATTATGGAAATAGAAATACTCGAGTGTTTTAAATTCTGTTTTGGCTGCACTAAATAATTTCTCACATTGCGCAATATGAGAATCCATTGAGCCACCCACATCAAACAACATCAAGACTTTAACGCGGTTACGACGTTCAGGCACCAATTGAACATCTAAAATACCCTGCTTTGCCGTTTCTTTGATGGTGCCATCAATGTCCAACTCCTCGGCTGCACCTTGGCGAGCAAACTTACGCAAACGGCGTAATGCCAATTGCATTTGACGTGTCCCCAAAATCTGCTCATCATCCAAATTACGGTATTTGCGCTGTTCCCAAACCTTTACCGCAGACCGCTTCCGACTTGGACCACCAATACGCACACCTTCAGGATGGTCTCCATAAGCACCAAAAGGAGATGTTCCTCCCGTACCAATCATTCGATTACCACCTTGATGCTTTTTATGTTGTTCGCGTAATCGCTCTTCCAACATTCTCATCAATTCTTCGAGAGAACCTGCTTTTTTAAGTTCTTCACGCTGCTCTGGCGTAAGGTGTTTTTCTAATAATTCTAAATCGAACCAATCTTTGGGTAACTGCTGAACTTGATTGAGTAACTCATCCAAGTCAAATGTTGAAATACCGTCAAAATAGTCCTTCATACCCCGATCAAATTTATCGAAGAAACGCTCATCCTTCACCATAATGGTTTTGGCAAGCTGATAAAACTCTTCTTGATCGGCAAATACTAAGCCTGATGCAACCGCCTCATTCAGATCAATGAGCTCTCGTGTAGACACAGGCACACCATATTTACGTAAAGTATAAAACAAGCGCACAAACATGCGTGTTTCTCCTTTAGCGACGCGACATAAAGGCTAAACGCTCAAGTAACTGCACATCTTGCTCGTTTTTAATTAATGCACCATAAAGTGGTGGAATGGCTTTAGTTTTATCATGGTTACGCAGTACATCTTCAGGCATGTCATCTGCCATTAACAGGCTTAACCAATCAATCAATTCAGAGGTTGAAGGCGGTTTTTTTAGCCCAGGAACCTGACGTAATTTAAAGAAAACTTGAAGTGCTTCATTTACTAATGCTGTTGAAACCTGCGGGAAATGCACATCAATAATTTCACGCATGGTTGCTTCATCTGGAAACTCAATATAATGGAAGAAACAACGACGCAAGAAAGCATCAGGCAATTCTTTTTCATTATTTGAGGTGATGATGACAATTGGGCGTTGAGTCGCGGTAATGGTTTCGCCTGTTTCATACACAAAGAAAGACATTTTATCGAGCTCATGCAATAAATCATTAGGAAACTCGATATCCGCCTTATCAATCTCATCAATCAACAACACGCAGCGTTCTTCACTGGTAAATGCTTCCCACAACTTACCCGGTTTAATGTAGTTCTTAATGTCGTAGACACGGTCATCACCCAACTGGCTATCACGTAAACGCGAAACTGCATCATATTCATACAAACCTTGCTGTGCTTTGGTTGTCGACTTGATGTGCCATGTGATGAGTTTTAAACCTAAGCTTTCTGCAACCTGCTCTGCCAATAAAGTCTTGCCTGTTCCTGGCTCTCCTTTAACCAATAATGGCTTTTGCAATGCACGCGCAGCTTTCACTGCTAGCTTTAAACTATCAGTCGCAATGTACTGACTTGTACCCGTAAATTGTTGAGTATCAACAGACATAAGATAACCTTATTTTTTATTTAAAGTGGTGAACTTTTCTTGTTAACTACAGGAATTCCGCGTTTATCACTGTACTTAGACCAGCAATACCCAACGATCAAACCCAAACCCAGAACACATAAAATTGCAGATAAATTAAACCAAATGAGCGGGTTTTCTTTAGTCAGTATGCCAAACATCAAACCAAAAAATGCAGGCGCAATCGAAGCATTTGTCCCTTCAGAAACCGTTGGCGTTAGCATCAAGGCAAAAACAACCATCCAACTAATACCGCCAAATGGTTTTGGCAAGCGTTTCGCTATTGCATACCAGCACCATAAAATAATGATGCTACCTAACAAATACACACTCACTGCAATAGTATCTTCAGGAATTGTGTCTAAAATTGAAAATAAATTATCCATAGTACAACTCCTGAATGAAATTAAGCGCCACGCAAGCCTTCTGGGGCTACAGCATTCGGATTAATTAACCCTTCTGGTGGCATTTGAATGAAGAAACCGTTGGTTTGTATCGAATCCATTACATGCAATACATTTACACGTGCCAATTTGCGTGTCTCAGATAACTCAATATGCATCACGAATGTAGCACGACCAAAAGCAACTCGCAGCGCTTCAGGAACAACGTCTAATGGATTAGATGCTTCTGCATCATTTTCAGAAGGACGAGCAACATAAAGGTACATCTCGTCTTTTTTGCTCGATTTATAGATTGAACAATGCATGTTTAGAACATTACTTAACTTAGAAAATACAGCGCCAAGCATACAACAAAAAATAATCTGATTCAGTAGTGATTATTAACGCAGCAGTCGTCAATTTGTCTAAGTGTCAATTCTTTAAACAAATCTGAGTAACTATTGGGCGACTTGCATTTGTGTCGATAAATATTGCTGATCGTCGTGTAATACTTGAATAAGCGGCTTGGTCAAAAGCTCATAACGCCATCCTAGTAAATAGTTTGGTAAATCCTGCTCATCATGACCCGACACGACATGTTGGTAAACAGCATTAAGCCACTTTTTACGCAATAAAACTTCCTTTGGAACTGCTGTTTCATTGACCACTTTTTGAATGACAGTATCGACCTTATTGCCAATTTCTTTAGATGAATGGCGGATTGGGCGTGCCATACGCAATGGCCATTCTTCTTGAGCAGGTAAAAACTTCAATAAGTCTAAAATGGTTTTCCCATGTTCACGTAGAATGTTTTGACGAATATCTTTGACATTACACAATTGAAAATGATTTTTCGGATTTTTCTCGACCAAATCAATCATGGTCGAATTTTTAAGAATAAAGCTACGCGGCTGATTGAGTGCCTTAACCATTTGCTCACGCCAAACAGCCAATTGCTGTAATTGCATCAGCTCACGGCGTGAATGACGATAATTTCCAATATCTTGATAAAGCAAAGCCAATGGCGTTTCTTGACCAATTTCATAGGTTAGATTTTGACAATCTTCCTGAGCAAAATCTAATAAATACTTTTCTTGTAATTCTGATCTGACTTTTTGTGCCAAAGCCATGATGTACAGTACATCATTCGCAGCATAATTGAGTTGTTCTGGAGACAATGGACGCGCCAACCAATCTGAACGGGTCTGATCTTTATCAATATCCACATTCAACATTTGTTTCAACGCATTTTGATAACTGACTTGCAAGCCATGACCTAAAAATGACATCCCAATTTGGGTATCAAAAACATTACTGAGTGACTTGTCTTTTGCGTAATGATAAATTAAATCAATATCTTCGCCGCAAGCATGAAACACATTCAATTGCGCAGTAAAGATTTTTTTCCAGAATAATGTGAGATCTAAAGTCGTCCCATCTAATAAATAGACTTGATTAGCAACGTTAATTTGGAACACACCAAGCTTTGGCCACAAGGTATCCACTTTAATAAACTCTGTATCAAGCCCATAAATGGAATTTTGATCCATGATGGACAAAAAGTTATTGAAATCTGTTTGGTGCTGAATAAACTGAAACATACTGCCGAGTCTAGGAATAGATTCTCTAAAAAGATATCTTACCTTATATATAACAATTATCTATAAAAATTTTAAATTTCTGTTAAATAATTATTTTAAATTTTAGTACATAAGCTCTATTTATCTGTTTATTGATACTTTTTTTATATTATTAATTTCCTAAAAATATACTGATCGTTAAAATATCTTTCAAAATTTAAAGGACTATTCCTCTAAAATGGACATGAAACAAGTATTTACTTATTTCATGCGCATACGGTTGTGTACAGCCTGACTCAAAGTATGACTATCCACATATTCCAGCTCACCACCTTGTGGTACGCCTTGTGCAATTCTTGTCATATGGACAGGTAAATGCTTACAAGCTTCAACCAAATAATGTGCAGTTGCTTGACCTTCAACGGTTGCGTTGGTTGCAAGGATCACTTCTGTAATCTTGCCATCAGTTAAGCGCTGTACTAAATGAGGAATGCCTATTTCGTCTGGTCCAATACCATCGAGTGGTGACAAATGCCCACCTAAAACATGATATTTGCCTCGAAAACTTCCACTTTGCTCAATGGCCATCACATCCGCAGGAGACTCTACCACACACAATAGCTGGTCATCACGCTCGTTAGAAAGGCAGATATCACAGACTTCTTCTTCTGTAAGTGAATGGCACACACAACATTCATGAATATGATTGGTTGCTTCGGTCAAAGCATGAGCTAAACCTACTGCACCTTCCCGATTTTTCATAATCAGATGCAATGCCATACGTTGTGCAGACTTTGGCCCCACACTCGGTAAAATTCTTAAAGCTTGAACTAATTGTTCAAATCGATCACTAAACACGATTATTCCTATATAAAAATACCTCCCTAAAAAGGGAGGTAAGAAACCACTTAGGATTAGAACATCCCTGCAAGACCTGGTGGTAGACCCATGCCTGAACTTGCACCTTTTAGACGCTCTTCAGAGATTGCTTCTGCCTGACGTGCCGCATCATTCATTGCAGCAGCAATCAAGTCTTCAATCATATCTGGATCGTCTTGTAACAATTCAGGGTTAATCTCAATACGCTTCACCACATTACGGCAAGTCATTGTCACTTTAACCAAACCACCACCTGCTTCAGCATGAACTTCGGTTTGTGCAAGCTCTTCTTTGGCTTTTTTAAGATTGCCTTCCATTTCTTTTTGCATGCGTTGAGCTTGCTGCATCAACATATTAATGTTCATAAAAGTCTCCGAACAATATTTAAAAACTAACGCTCAATTTAAATCAGATTTAAACCACGGTTTAAATCGCGAATAATATCATCAATGTCTTCTAAACCGACTGAAACACGGATTAAACTTTCACGAATACCCGCCGCTTCTTTTGCTTCAGGCGAAAGCTTACCATGAGTCGTGGTTGCGGGATGGGTAATTGTTGACTTCACATCACCCAAGTTACCTGTTATTGAAATAAATTGGGTACTATCGATGACTTTCCAAGCCTCTTCACGCCCACCTTTTACTTCAAAAGATACAATACCACCAAAGCCAGTTTGTTGTTTTGCTGCAAGCTCATGCCCCACATGTTCAGGCAAACCTGCATAATAGACTTTTTCAACTTTATCGTGCTGTTTAAGATATTCAGCTAACTTTTGCGCACCTTCAGAGTGTGCCTTCATGCGCAAACTTAAAGTTTCCAAACCTTTGAGGAATACCCACGCATTGAAAGGACTCATTGATGGGCCTGTTGTACGCACATAACCAAAAACCTCCTCAAGAAGTTTATGACTCCCCACGACAGCACCACCCAAGGCACGACCTTGACCATCTAAATACTTTGTTGCCGAATAAACAATTAAGTCGGCACCAAACTGAATTGGGCGCTGTAATACAGGCGTACAGAAGCTATTATCTATCGCAAGTAATGCATTATTTGCATGTGCAATATCTGCCAAGGCCTGAATATCTGCCACTTCTGCTAAAGGATTTGATGGAGACTCCACAAATAAAAGCTTAGTGGTCGGTTTAACCGCATTTTTCCAAGCTGACAAATCCGTTAAATCTACAAAATCGACTGCAACACCAAATTTAGCCACATACTTTTCAAATAATGAAACTGTAGAACCAAAAACAGCGCGGGAACAAATCACGTGATCCCCTGCTTTTAAAAACGACATTGCCACTGCCATAATTGCAGCCATACCCGAACTGGTTGCAACTGCACGCTCAGCACCTTCCAAAGCAGCTAAACGTTTTTCAAACATCGATACAGTTGGATTGGTAAAGCGCGAGTAAATATTTCCTGGTTCTTGTCCAGAAAATTTGGCCGCAGCTTCAGCCGCATTTTCATAAACAAATGATGAGGTTAAAAAAATTGGCTCGCCGTGCTCACCCTCAAAACTACGCGTATGACCAGTACGAATCGCTAATGTATCGAGTTGATATTCAATGTCGTCTTGTTGGCTCATTTCTACGATTCAGTTCTCAGAACTGCCTTTGTGAATAATTGCCAACATTTTGAGCGTCTACGCTATTTCAGGTCAAGGTAAAATATAAAATTATCGTTTAGACTTCGAGCAAATCTTCAGGTAGGCCAATTAAAATGTCCGCGATGACACAACTAAAACAACGGATCGCCAGTCAGAAAGTCCGACTTAAAAACTTATCTACGCGCATCTTCAAGCAACATTCACTCATTTTGTCCGAAAGTACGCCTTTTGAAATTGTGGCACACAATGATTATTCTAAAGTGCGTTATTACCCTGCTGTCTCAAATCGTTATCTCGAACCGCTAGTTTTTGTTGCACCTTTTGCCATTAATATGGCGATATACGATTTGTTTCCTTATCGGTCTTTAGTAAAACATTTTCAAAATCAAGGTTTTGATGTGTATTTAGTGGAATGGAACCACTTTCGTTTCCGTGACCGACATATTCACTTCCTCACCATTATTGATTACGCACTTCCTGACTGTATTAACAAGATACGCAGTCATGCTCAATCTGAGCAAATTTCACTATATGGCTGGAGTATGGCAGGCATTTTTGTTTTACTTTATAGTGCTTTACGACAGCCTAATTTTGTAAAAAACTTAATTATTTTAGGCAGTCCTATTGATAGTTATGCTTCTGGATTCATTGGTAAAGTGAATCAAAATATGTATCGACTGATCCAAAAAAATACAACACTGCATCAATTCTTATTTTCAAGCCATATTCCCAAAAAATTTACTCATACGCCAGGGCGCTTAAATTCAATTGGTTTTAAAATTCTGGACCCTAAAGGTTGGTATGCAAGTTATAAAACCCTTTTGAACAACTTAGATGATTTGGAAACCATCAGTGAAAATGCCACGATTAGTCAGTTTCTCAATAATATGATTGACTACCCTGGTGGTATCAACCAAGACATGATTTTTAAAATTTGGCTGAAAAATGAACTAAAATATGGGGTTATTCAGCTTGAAGATAAACAAATCAAATTAAATTCAATTACTTCATCCTTATTGATTGGCGCAGGTCAAACCGATCAACTTGTTACAGAAGCAGCAATAAAACCATTATGCGAATTGACAAACAGCCAAGATGTCACGTTTACTCTTATCCCCGGAGGACATTTGGGCTTAATGTCAAATAAGGCAAGCGCTGAACAATTTTGGCCCAAACTCACTTCGTGGCTAGAACAAAGATCGACAAAGATATAAAGGAAAAATCATGATTCATTCAGTTGCTTTTATCGGTTTAGGTGCTATGGGTTATCGTATGGCAGCTCATCTCCCTAAACATTTTGAAACCGTTTTTGTTTGGAATCGTAATTTTTCCAAGGCCGAACAACATGCAACTGAATATGGAACCCTTGCTGTTTCTTTACAAGATGCAGTTCAGGCAGACATTATTTTTTCTTGCCTTCCAACAAGCCAAGATGTTGAAGCGCTTATTTCTGGATTAGCGTTAAAAGCAGGTAGTATTTGGATTGATTGTACAAGTGGTGTACCAGAGTCTGCTAAAAATTTGGCAGAAGCTTTACAAACACAACAAGTGACTTTCTTAGATGCTCCTGTAAGTGGTCAAACGATTGGCGCTGAAAATGCCACACTGACCGTCATGGTAGGTGGTGATGCAGAAGCGTTCGAAAAAGCACTCCCTGCCTTGCAAGCGATTGGAAAACTCATTAAGCATGTGGGTAACTCAGGTGCTGGTTTCGCTGTGAAAGCGGTGAATAACATGCTTCTTGCAGTCAATCTTTGCTCAGTTGCCGAAGGCTTTACCACTTTAAAAGCACATGGTGTAAATTTGGGTGAAGCACTAGATTGTATTAATGCCTCTAGTGGTAAAAGTGGTGTGACTGAGACCGTATTACCGCAACGTGTTTTAAACCGTAGTTTCCCGCTTACCTTTGCTTTACCGTTATTGGCAAAGGATACTGGAATAGCATTAGATTTGGTCCGTGATGCTAAACTTTCAGCACCTGTAATTGCATTGACACAAAGTCTCATACAAGCAGCAAGTGATCTTTCGCCTGCAGAAAGTGATTTTTCTAGTGCAGTAAAATTATATGAATCTTGGAGCAAAATTACGTTGGAATGATTTGGTTTTTTATAATCAAAAGTTTATTTTAAATTTAATAAAAATCCCTACTTAACATAGTGGGGCTTTTTTATTTTTATAATTTTAACAAAATCAAACATAACCAAATTGGCTAATACCGCAATCTTTTAATCAAATAATTTTGACCAATTGGTCGCCAGATGCTGTTCATTCTTTTCTACCACAACTCCAGAGGTTGTAATTCTCATATTTTCAGCCGTGATAACCAATTCTGGTACAGTTTTGTTAAATTCAAAAACAAATTGATACTTATCATTTCCTAGATCTTTAACTTCGTAATCAATTATGTAAAATTGCCCGCAACTTAAATCATTCGTAATACTGAATTTATCAATTGAAGCATTTTCAAATGTCACTAAGGCTTTCTCAAGCGAATATTGCTCCAATTCACAATCAAAATCAGAGAAGATATGGACATATAAAATAACATCGAATTTCCATAATTCTGGATTCCAATCAAGTAAGAATCCGTACAATCTGGCATCATGTAAAGCCCCAAGATATTTATAAAAATTTTCAATCATGTCATTCCCCATAACAAATTCAAAAAAGTCCAACATAACGTTGAACTAGAGACAATAACAATTAAAGTTAAATGAGTTAAATTTTTATTATCAATTTAACTTTATAAAATTATTGATATATATAACTTTTGCCTATCATGTTGAGCAAAAGTACGCTAGAGTAATTTATTGCCATTGAAGATGACAAATTAAACCCAATATTGTAATAAGGTATTAAACATATACTGTTACAAACCGTGAGGAAACTCTTATGAGTAAGTTGCTTATTGCTTGTCTTGCTGGTCTATCAACCCTTATTGGTGCAAATACTTTGGCCGCTACGCCAGAGCAAGAGTGTCAAAAACTCAAGAATGATCATGATGTGATCTATGCATCTAAAGGTTTCTGTTTTAAAGACCCTGAAGCAAAAGCAAAGTTTGGTAATGACAATTGCTATACTACCAAACCTAAATTTTCAGACAAAGAGCAGCAACGTCTTGACGAAATCAAAGCTCGTCAGAAAGAATTAAATTGTAAATAACCACCAAGCTTCTCCCTAAATGGAGACTGTTAAAGGAATAATTATGGCTTACGATGATCAAAATATTTTTGCAAGAATTCTTCGTGGAGAGCTTCCTGCAATTAAAGTCTATGAAGATGATCAGGTTCTTGCTTTTATGGATATCATGCCGCAAGCTGAAGGCCACACCCTAGTCATTCCTAAAACTCCAGCTATAAGCTTACTTGATCTTCCTGCCGAAGCTGCCGCATATACCATTCAGGTCACACAAAAAATTGCACGTGCAATTGAAAAAGCACTGGGTGTAGATGGCATTATCTTAATGCAATTAAGTGGAGCACCTGCTGGACAAACTGTTCCGCATGTCCATTTCCATCTCATTCCGACCAACGTGCATCATTTAGGTAAGCACGCTGCACAAATGGGTGATCAAGAAAAGATTAAAGCTCAAGCTGAAAAAATTAAAGCTGCTTTAGAATCTTAAGTTGATAAACTACAAATTAAATGGAGCCCGTTGGCTCCATTTTTCATTTAAGAGAAAAAGTAAAACAAAAACTGAGCGTTATCCAATCACATCGCGTCATCAAACTGTCATTTAGTTTTCACTTTGCTGTCACAAAGTTTACAGATACTGCATAGCAAGTTGGTGAGCTATGTAACGAATTGTACAGAAGCGAGCTGAAAATAAGAGTTTGTAGGCACTTGCCATAAAAATCGTGTTTTGGAGAAATCTCAATGAAAAAATTGCTACTTGCTGCAGCAGTGACAACTTTAAGCTTAAACGCAGCACAGGCAGCGCCAACATTGTACGGTAAACTAAACGTATCGATCGACAATGTTGATAACAAAAGTTTTGATGGCAAGAGTGATGTAACTGAAATCAACTCTAATGCTTCTCGCTTTGGTATTAAAGGTGAAGAAAAGCTAACAGAAAAATTATCTGCAATCTATTTAGCAGAATGGGCAATCGCAACTGATGGTTCTGGTTCAGACACAGACCTTAGCGCACGTAACCGTTTCATTGGTTTAAAAAGTGATGGTATTGGTGCATTAAAAGTAGGTAAATTTGACTCTTACTTCAAGACTGCGGCTGGTAACAATCAAGATATCTTCAACGACCACACAATTTTAGATATCACTAATACCATGTATGGTGAAGAGCGCTCAAACAACGTCGTTGGTTTTGAATCTGACCCTAAATTACTTGCTGGCTTATCATTCAATGTAATGTTCCAACAAGGTGAAAGCTCTTCTAGCGTAGTAGCGGGAACAACTGGCAATAATGACAAACGTGATGGCTTTGGTGATGCAGTTTCAGCTTCATTAAACTATGAAAATAAAGATTTAGGTCTAGCCCTAGCAGTTGCTGGTAACTCTGGCATTCAAGGTAAATACAATGCATATAGCTTAAAAGATATTTACTCTGATGCTTACCGCGTAACAGGTTCTTATGACTTCGCTTCAATTGGTGTGAAAGGTCTGGTACTTGGCGGTTTGTGGCAACATGCTGAACCAAAAGACGACTTAACTGCTTATGACACTGGTAAAAAAGATACAAACGGTCAAGCGATTCTAGCTAACTACAAAGGTCTAGAAGAAGATTCGTGGATTGCTGCTGTTACTTACAAAATTGGTAACACTCCTTTTGCTGTAAAAGGACAATACCAATCAGCAAAAACTGCACGTGATGGTCATGATGATCGTACTATTGACCAGTATGGCATCGGTTTAGACTACAAAATTAACAAGCAAGCACGTTTCTACGGCATCGTAGCGCAACAAAAACGTGATTGGTTAAGTGATGACGACAAGCGCACTGTCATTGGTACAGGTATGGAATACAATTTCTAATCCTCACCAATTTTATAAAAAACACGCTTAGGCGTGTTTTTTATTTGGGATTAAACCAATTCACCCAAGAACTTGTGCCACGTAATTCTATAGGCACTGTGTCAATTAAGCGTTCTTTTAATATTGCTATTTGGTTAGTCTGCTCTGCCAAACGTGCTTTAACCGAGTGAATACATTCGCGATCTCCAAATTCACACCGATCTAAATTAGTTCCACCACAAGGACCATTTGCCAAGCCTTTGGGACAAGTTTCAGGGCAAATATATAAGGTGTCCGCTAGACGACATTGACCACAACTTTCACAACCTACCACACCATGTTTAGACATGTATTCAGACTTTATAAGTAATTTGTTGGCAAATTGCCCCGACCAAAGCTTAGGATTAAAAAGTTTGCGTCCTACGTTCCTCGCAATCTTGGAATCAAACATTGAGTCATGCATAAACTGCATACTTTTATATTTGAGCATTTGCTCAGAAGACACTTTCTTTTGAAATACATCAGGTTTAGGCTTAAGCTCATCACCCGATTTCAATTGATGCAGTTCACTCCAAATCTGCATGCACCGCTCAAAACTAAAATCCTGAAAACGCTCAAGCGCCTGTTCTAATTTTTTTTGCTCTTCGGCCTTATGACAGGCAGATAAATGCACTCCAGCAAATCCCCAAAAACGACAAATTAAAATCTGCAAAGCACAACGTGCATAAACATTCTGTTCTGCAATGACAACATCTACACTCTGCTCGTGTTTAAGCAACTGTAAAAGATGCGGAGTCAAAACAATACCTGCAACTTTATGCTTAACCATGAATTCGGCTCGCGCCGCTGTTAATGGCATGACGCAGGCAAATAAATCCAAACATGAAGGCAGTTTATTTAAATATTGCTTGGCTTCTTTTAACGCGTCCAAATCAAAGCCTAACTGTGTGACAACATAGTCTGCCCCAGCCTGTACTTTCTTATCTAATTTAAAATATTGAGCATCGTGCTCAGCTTTTGCATATTTAAATGGATTCAGCGCCACCCCAACTTTTATTTGAGGCGCAAGCTTTTTGGCCTGCATTACAGCATTTACAGATTCTAAATAACGCGTCCGTGGCAAATTTACATCTTGACCATCTTGATGATGCTTTAACTTATCACCTGTCAGTAACAATACATTAGAATATCCTTGTTCCTGTATCGCCCGAATAAATTCATTAAAATCTGCTATGTCTCGCCCTTTACCCGAAAAATGTAAAATTTTTGGAATCTCAGCAGCATAATTTTGGGCAATAGCTAATGGCTCAGGATCATCATCACTACGTACACGATCAGCAATCGTCATGGTCACTGGGTAGCCAGCTATGCACGATGGCACAAGTTGTGCGTGCTTAGTCGGCAAGTATTCAAGAAAAATAGAAAAAGGCTGATTTTGCAAGGAATCAGTAAGTAAAGGCATCATATCAGGAAGATGTGTGACAAATGTCAAAAAAGAAAGCAGCTTATTATAAAAGATGAAAATGCTCATTGGCAAAATAAATAATGAGCTTGTACAAACTTAAAAAAAAGTACAAACTCATTTTTATAATTATTCCCCAAACGGAAAAATTACCAGCGAAATTTATTCCAGTTCTCAGGATTCGCCCAGTATTTAGAGTTAAACCAATCTGGGACATGTTTGTAATTTAGAATATTGAATTGCCAGATTGCCAAATCATTACCCTGTGCTGACTTTTCAATAAGTTGGGTAAAACCAAGCGAGCGCATTAATTTATTATCTTGCTCTGTCGCGACCACAACCAACTTTTTCGCCATTAAATCACGTAGCTTCACTAAAAATTGCGCCTTGGTCACATCTGATAAGCTGCTCATCTCTAAGTTATCTAATACAACAAAACCCAAATCATACCGCTGAGTAAAAGGCAGACTTAGCAACTCAGTTACGTTAAAATAAGCCCAACGAATTGATTGATTCTGGTCATATTGTTCTAAATTTTGGCCAATACACAATGCAGTTTGAATAGGCTGTTCCTGAGATAAATCGTCTAACATAGAAGTGATGACATTCTGTTCAGCCATAACTGCATCCTTAATATTGAGTGAGCTTTTCATGGAACTACAAGGCATTTGTCATAAAATGCAAGCAGGTCTCAAAGACCTTAGTGTAACTGATCAACAGACTCGCAAGGCAAATGTTGAATATAAATTTATCTTAGATCGTGCAGAAATTGAGCTTCCATTCAGTTTAGGTCAAGAAATTGAGTTGGAGTGGACTGGAAATATTTACTGTGTTTCTTGTGGCAGCAAAACACCGAAGTCTTATTCTCAAGGGCATTGTTTTAAATGTTTTAAAACCAAAGCATCTTGTGACATGTGCATTATGAAACCAGAAACCTGCCACTATCATCTAGGTACTTGCCGTGAAGATAGTTTCGCGCATGAAGTATGTTTTCAACCGCATATCGTTTATTTGGCTAATTCGAGTGCATTAAAAGTTGGAATTACCCGTCTTGGACAAATGCCTACACGTTGGTTGGACCAAGGTGCTACTCAGGCTCTTCCAATTATGAAAGTGGGTTCTCGTCGCTTATCGGGTCAACTCGAAATCATGTTTGGGACTCAAGTTGCTGATAAAACTGACTGGCGCAAACTTCTTAAAGGTGAAGCTGAACCTATCAACTTACTTGAAGTACGTGAGCAACTGATAGAAGAATTTGCACCTAAAATTCAAACCATTCGTGATGAATTTAGCCAAAATCTTGAATTTAACGAAAGCGTTGAACTACTAGAAAATGAACAACCTCGCGAGTTCATTTATCCTGTCGAACATTACCCTGAAAAGATTAAGTCACACAATCTAGATAAGACTCCGATCATCCGAGGGAAATTACAGGGTATTAAAGGTCAATACTTACTGCTCGATACAGGTGTGATTAACATTCGTAAATATACAGGCTATGAAATTATTCTTCGGGCTGAATAATCTTATAAGCATAAAAAAAACCAGCCTAGGCTGGTTTTTTTATCACTGTCGTCTATTTAATTTTCGCTTGGCTCTTTAAATATTGAGTGTAGTCATCAAGTTCTTGCTGACCACGAAGTTGTTGATAAAGCTTTGTCAATTCTGCCAACTGTTCTGGTTTCAGAGCATTTGCAGCAGTTTTGTTCACATTAGAAATCGCAACCACAACAAACTCATTTGGTAATGACGCTGTTGTTACTGACCACATGCCTGCTTTAGGTGCTGGAACACTGAATGCCGCACGTTCAATCTGGCGTTTTAAACCTTGTGAGCGCGTAAACACGCCTGCATCTTCAAAACTTAATTGACTTTTAGCAATTACTGTTGCAGCTGGTTGAGTTTTAAATTCTTCCAATGCTTTTTGAATTTTTGCTTTAGCCGCAGCCGTAGCTTTCAACTCAATCAATTTTGCTTTCACGCGCGCGCTTGCTTCAGCTAGTGTTTGTTCACCAGCTGCATGATAATCACGTACTTTTACCCAAACAACATCGCCATTAGCTAATTGGATGTTACTTGAAGCATTACGGTCACCACTTTTCACATCATCATTAAATAGTTTAGCTTTTACATTTGCTTCGCTTAAAACTGGATGCTGCATGCCTAAAGTTAGACCTTTAATTGATTGAACCTGCACACCTTTAACTTCTTGAGCTACAGTATCGAGCGCATCACTACCCACTACCATTTCATTCAAGTTATTTACAGTATCAGAGAATGCATTTGCCGTTTTCGCTTTTTGTACTTCAGCAATTAAACGTGGTTTTTCAGCTTCAAAAGATGGCAACTTAATTGCTGGCGCTTCAGCAGAAATAATGTGATAACCGTATTGGGTTTTCACTGGCGCTGAAACCTGACCTGATTTTAAAGACGCAACAGCTTTATCAAATGCATCTCCAAATACACCTTTATCATAGGCTGCAAGAACCCCACCTTTTGATTTTGAGTCAGTGTCATCAGAATACTTTTGAGCAGCATCAGCAAAACTCATACCTGCTTTAATTTGTGCAGCCACACTATCAGCTAATTTCTTCGCATCAGCATCTGAGCGCGAATCAGCAGTAATAAGAATATGCTTCACTGAAGGCTTAACTGTAGACTCTTGAGATTCAACAAATTTTGCATAAGCTTGTTGCAATTCTGCATCCGTAACCTGAGCATTTACCGCAGGTAAGTTCGTTGGGCTAAGCACCACAAAATCGACGTCGACACTTGCAACTTGTCTAAATGCATTTTTATGCTTGTTATAATAATCAGAAACTTCTTGCTGACTAACTTGAATGCCTTTTTTATAATCATCAAGTTTGATACTTGCCAAATGAATAGTACGTTGCTCAGTTTGCAAATTCGCAATTTGCTGAATATCAACCTTACTCACCAAGGCATAATCCATCACCATTGACGACATCATCTTCAAAGCATGATCTTGACGTAAATTTTCAATCAATGCCTGGCTTGTTAAACCCACTGATTTTAAATAATTCGCATAAAGCGCTTCAGAAAACTTGCCGTTTTCTTGCAAGCTTGGTTGTTGTGCAATCATTTGCTCAATTTGAGCATCGCTCAATGAAATGCCTAATTTTTCTGCTTGTTGTAATAATAAGTTACGTGCAATCAATGACTCTAAAGCTTTATCTTTAATAAAAGACTGATTCAACAAAGTTTCATCACCATTTACATAAGATAAGTACTGCTGACTATACGACTTCGTCGCGTTTTCCAGCTCTTTATTGCTAATTTCTTGCCCATTCACTGTTTTTGCAGTGTCCTTAGAACTACCACTACTAAAATATCCTTCAATACCTACAAGTGCTAAAGGGGTCAAAAACAAAATGAGCAAAACTTTGCCCAACCAGCCCTTAATAACTTTACGAAAAGATTCCATAAGTATTCCAATATTTTATTTGTGCCGCATTTTACCCGAAAACCTGATATGAATGAATGCGTTTAGACATCAAATCAGCATTATTAATAAAAAACGCGCCAAGGAGGCGCGTTTGGTAAATCGTTAAAAGATTAAGCTACAGAATCTTTTAAACCTTTACCTGCTTTAAAGCTAGGAACTTTGCTAGCTTTAATTTCAAGAGTCGCACCAGTTTGTGGGTTACGACCAGTACGAGCAGCACGTTCTTTCACATTGAAAGTACCGAAGCCAACAAGTGTAACTGTATCACCAGATTTAAGTGCTTCTGTGATTGAAGCAATTGTCGCGTCTAAGGCTTTACCTGCGTCAGTCTTAGACAATCCCCCTTTTTCTGCAATTGCATCAATTAATTCTGATTTATTCATGAAGATGAAGTCCTCTAATATCGTTTATTTAAGGTTCAAGGATATAGTTTAAATTACCATAACGCCTTTATAGCAATGCTTTAGGGGAGAACGCAATACTCCTCTTGAGCTTTTCTACAAATTTAATCGCAAATTTACTTGGAAAAAATAGCAAACTTTCGAAATCTGTCATTTTTTATCAATTTTTGCTTTCAGTTGTTCATTTTCTATAATCAAAGCATCAACCTTACTATGTAATTGTAAAATCAAACTTTCCAAATGCTGAATATCTTTTGCTGTAACCAGACCGATCCGATTTAAAGAATGATGCACACTGTGATCAATCAGCTTCTCCACTTTGTCTTTAGTATCAACGACTGACTCTTTAGCTTTCTCTGAGACTTTTTCGACCGTTTGGTCAGCAATTTCCGTTGTTTTGGACTCAAGCTCTTCACCAACTTTAACCAAAGAGTCAAATAGCTTATTTCCCTCTTCTTCCGCTCTTGAAAAAGCCCCCAAACCTGCCAGCCAAATCTGTTTGGTATATTTTCTAAAATCCAGCCCAGCTTTTGATCGATGACGGATACGCTCTCTTTGCATATCATCCAATGCCGAAACTCCATCTTCATTATTCTCTGTTTTTGTCGTTTTATTCATTCGAGCTACTCCAGCTTATTTTCTGTCCCATTCACACAACAACCGTATAAATAAACTCATAATAGCAAACTTAACACTTGATCGATTTGCAAAACTGTTCTACAAAGCAGGTTTAATATGCAATTAATTTCAGTCCTCAAATATATACAATGAGATAGGACAATTTGTTTACCCGCAAGGATTAGGTTTTATGAGCGATTCGCAACAAAGACAAAATCAACCACATTTGTTGCTGACAACATCCATGATTGTTTTAGAAACGATTTTTACTTTTATTGTTAAACGCGATCCTGTTGTTGCATTACAAGCTAAAAAATTTATTGAACAGAAAGTTGCGATCAAAATTAATAGCTATGTTCCCTATTTCGACTTTTATGTGCAATTTAATGAGCATGGCATCCTATTTGATACCAAAGCACCTGAGAAACCAGTAGATCTTGACGTAAGAACCACACTTATGGATCTCGTCAAAATTTTTGTCTTTGCAAATCGACGCAGTATTAAAACGATGCGTATAGATGGTGATATTGTACTAAAAGATGAGTTTCGTGATTTAGTATTGCTTTTTAGCGCCCCTAAAGTACTTGCTGACTGGAAACAGTGGTTCCTACAACCTGTTGATGATGAAAAGAATATTACCTCCTCCAATAAACGTGTTGCACCACTTTTAGAGAAAATTGACCAACAACGCTCTAAAATAAATTCGCTTCAAGTCGAGGTAAAACAATATAAAAATCGCATCCGCCGCCTAGAACAAAAGCAAAAGCGTATTAATGCTGCCTTTTTTGTAACCACAGTACTTCTTATTACTTTATTTGTGTATAATGTTTGGCTTTCATAAATTACTATTTTTACTATTAATTAAAACAAAATAAATGGTCTTAAAAAAACTTGACTATTTTAGTCAGGATTCATAGAATCTACACATCTAGTCTAAACATGTGTATCGAATCATGCGCTTAACAACTCGCGGTCGCTACGCGGTGACTGCTCTACTTGATCTAGCTTTGCAGCCTACTGAACAAACGATCACTCTAGCCGAAATTGCAGCTCGCCAAACTATTTCCGTTGCGTATCTTGAACAACTTTTTGCCAAGCTAAAACGTCATGGATTAGTTTCTAGCGTTCGTGGTGCGAATGGTGGATATCACCTTGCTCGTAGCGCTGAAGACATCACTGTGTTAGAAATTATTGAAGCTGTAAATGAAACTGTAGATGCAACACGTTGTGACCATAAAGGCAACTGTCAAAATGGTGCAATGTGTTTAACACATGATTTATGGCAAGAACTCTCTCACCACATTGCCGATTATCTCGCTAAAATCACACTTGCTGATCTTGTAGCCCGCGACAACGTACAAACCGTTGCAATTCGTCAAAATACAGCATCATTTGATTCAGCCCTTTTATCGGTTACAGGTAGTATTTGAAATGAAACGTCCGATTTATCTTGATTATGCAGCAACCACTCCTGTAGACCCTCAAGTTGCAGAACGCATGATGGAATGTTTAACTTTCGAAGGTACTTTTGGCAACCCAGCTTCTCGCTCACATGCATATGGTTGGCAAGCTGAAGAGAAAGTTGAATACGCACGCGAACAAGTTGCGAATTTAATTAAAGCAGATCCACGTGAAATCGTGTGGACTTCTGGTGCAACTGAGTCTGACAACCTAGCATTAAAAGGTGTAGCTCAATTTTATGCTTCTAAAGGTAAGCATATCATTACCAGTAAAATCGAGCATAAAGCAATTTTAGATACTTGCCGCGAATTAGAGTCGGAAGGTTTTGAAATTACTTACCTTGAGCCTTTACCACAAACAGGTTTAATTACCCCTGAAATGGTTCAAGCTGCAATTCGTCCAGATACTATTCTTGTTTCACTCATGATGGTAAACAACGAAATTGGCACTGTAACTGATGTTGCTGCAATCGGTGAAATTACTCGCGCCAACAAAATTTTCTTCCATGTCGATGCTGCACAAGCTGCGGGTAAAGTTGAAATTGATCTTTCTACTTTAAAAGTAGATTTAATGAGTTTCTCTGCTCACAAAATCTATGGCCCTAAAGGCATTGGCGCATTGTTTGTTCGTCGTAGCCCTCGTGTACGCTTAAAAGCACAAATGCACGGTGGTGGGCATGAGCGTGGTATGCGTTCTGGTACTTTACCAACACACCAAATCGTAGGTATGGGTGAAGCATTTGAACTCGCAGGCAAAAACTTGACTGCTGAACAAACTCGCTTACGCGCACTACGTGACAAACTTTGGAATGGTTTACAAGATCTTGAGCAGGTATTCCTTAATGGTCACCCAACTCAAAACGTTGCAAACTATCTCAATGTCAGCTTCAACTTTGTTGAAGGTGAATCATTAATGATGTCCCTCAAAGATGCTGCCGTTTCTTCTGGTTCGGCATGTACATCTGCAACTTTAGAACCATCTTATGTACTTCGTGCATTAGGTCTTTCTGATGAGTTGGCTCACAGTTCAATTCGCTTCAGCTTTGGTAAATACACTACTGAAGAAGACATTGATCATGTGTTAAGCGTGACCCGAGCTGCTGTTGATAAGTTACGTGAACTTTCTCCGCTTTGGGATATGTATAAAGAAGGTATTGACCTTTCTACAGTCGAATGGGCTGAACACTAATTCTCTGCTTTCAATGAGATCATTTCGCATGATCTCATTGATTAAACCGAATTTAACCCCATATTAATATTAACGCTGACCCCGAGGTTTGGAGAAGCATCATGGCATATAGTGAAAAAGTAATTGATCATTACGAAAACCCTCGTAATGTAGGTGTTTTAGATAAAAACGCTGAAAATGTTGGTACTGGTATGGTTGGCGCGCCAGCTTGTGGTGACGTTATGCGTCTTCAAATCCAAGTTAACGACGAAGGTGTAATTGAAGAAGCTCGCTTTAAAACTTATGGTTGCGGCTCTGCAATTGCATCAAGTTCGTTAGTGACTGAGTGGTTAAAAGGCAAAACCTTAGACCAAGCACAAGCTATTAAAAACATTGATATCGCAACTGAGCTTGCACTTCCACCAGTGAAAGTTCACTGCTCTGTACTTGCAGAAGATGCAATTAAAGCTGCTGTTGAAGACTATCGCAACAAGCAGACTAAAGCTTAATTGTTTCAAAATCAGTGAAAGAATAACGGAGTTTTCATGATCAATTTAACTGAAAATGCTGCAACTCATATCAGCAATTACTTAAAGAATCGCGGTAAGGGTGAAGGTATTCGCGTTGGCGTGAAAACTTCTGGCTGTTCAGGCTTAGCATATGTACTCGAATTCGTTGACGAAGTTGATGCACATGATGAAATGTTTGTACAGTTCGGTGTTAAAGTCTTTGTAGATCCAAAAAGCTTAGTCTATCTCGATGGTATGGAAATGGACTATGTGAAAAATGGTCTGAACGAAGGCTTCGAGTTTAACAACCCGAATAAAAAAGGTGAATGTGGTTGCGGTGAATCTTTCACTGTTTAATAGCCCTTTGCCTTTCTTTTTTAAAACAGTGTCTTTACACTGTTTTAATTCTATTTATTTACATGAAATTATTGCGGATTCCATCTTCCATGAATCATTTTGAGTTGTTTAACCTTCCAGTAGCGCTCGATATTGATTTAGCAAGTTTAAAAAGCGAATTTTTAAAACTGCAGCAACAATATCACCCTGATAAAGCTGAAGATAAAGATCAAGCCTTGATTAAATCAAGCGAAATCAATCAAGCATTCAAAGTTTTATCTCATGTCGATAGCCGTGCTGGTTATTTGTTAGCTCTCAAAAAACAAGATCATCATTTAGATCAATCAATTAATGATTTTGAATTCCTTCAATCTGCGCTAGAAATACGTGAGCAGCTTGATGAAGCCTCTTCGACCGAAGATCTTATCTCGCTTAAAAAAGAAGTTTCGCAATGGATTGATGGCTTAGTTCGTGAGTTCAAAATCGATTACACGGATGAAGATTGGGCTGAAGCACGTGACACCGTCAGAAAATTACGTTTCTTTCAAAAAGTCATGCTCGATATCGACAAAGCTGAAGATCGTTTCTTGGATGATGATAGTTTCGATCTTGATGATGATTTCTAATTTTTCAAATTTTGCTGCTCAAAGGATGTAACGCATGGCACTCTTGCAAATTGCAGAACCGGGGCAATCAAGTGCACCTCATGAACACCGTATCGCGATTGGAATTGATTTAGGCACAACCCACTCTTTAGTCGCAACTGTGCTTTCAGGAAAAGCCAAAGTTCTTAACGATGAACAAGGTCGAGTGTTACTTCCTTCAATCGTTCATTACACTCCACATCAAGCCCATTATGGTGATGATGCAAAACCTTTTATTACCACAGACCCTAAAAATACTATAGTTTCTGTTAAACGGTTTATGGGACGTTCTAAAGCTGACATTAAATTTCAACACCCCTACACACTTGTGGGTGAAGATCATCAAATGCCTGCATTTGAAACTGCACAAGGTCGCAAAACACCTGTTGAAATTTCTGCAGAAATTTTAAAACAACTGAAAGACCGTGCTGAAGAAAGTCTTAAAAATCCAGTTAATGGTGCTGTTATCACAGTTCCTGCTTATTTTGATGAAGCTCAACGCCAAGCAACACGTGATGCTGCCCAACTTGCAGGCTTAAATGTTCTTCGTTTATTGAACGAACCAACAGCCGCGGCCGTTGCTTACGGTTTGGATCAAGAAACCAATTTAGCAACAGATCGTAACTATGTGATCTACGATCTAGGTGGTGGCACATTTGACGTTTCTATCCTTCGTTTTTCGCAAGGCGTATTCGAAGTTTTAGCAACAGGTGGACACACAGCATTAGGTGGCGATGATCTTGATCGTCTGATTGTGAAATGGGCAAAAAAACAATTAAACATCGAACTTCTTGATGATGCTGAATATGCGCATTTCGTTGTCGCTGCTCGCAAGGCAAAAGAAGCATTATCTGATGTTAATGAAGTTGAGCTCAAACTTCTTGATCAATCATTACAGCTTGACCGCCCTACTTTTGAATCGATTATTCAAATTGCACTTGATAAAACCATCAGTGTCTGTAAACGCGTTATGCGTGATGCTAAATTAGAACTTGATGACATTCAAAATGTAGTTTTAGTGGGTGGCTCTACACGTTCTTACGCGGTTCAAAAAGCGGTTCAAACTGTATTCAACCAAGAGCCACTATGCACTATCAATCCAGATGAAGTAGTCGCAATTGGTGCATCTATTACCGCCAATCAATTAATTGGCAATTCGACTGATGGCTCATTGCTTTTAGACGTTACCCCTCTTTCTCTTGGCTTAGAAACCATGGGGGGCTTAGTTGAACGCCTAATTTCTCGAAATACTGCTATTCCTGTTGCACGCCGTCAAGAATTCACTACATATCAAGATGGTCAAACAGCCATGTTAATTCATGTGGTGCAGGGTGAACGCGATCTAGTTGAACATTGTCGTAGCTTAGGTCGTTTTGTGCTACACGGCATTCCACCGATGACCGCTGGACAAGCTCGCATTGAAGTGACCTTCCAAGTCGATGCAGATGGCTTACTCACAGTGGCTGCAAAAGAAACCACGTCTGGTGTACATGCGCAAATTGACATCAAACCATCTTATGGTTTATCCGAAGCAGATACCGAACGACTATTACTTGATGGTTTTAAATATGCTGAAGAAGACAAAAATCTTCGTCATCTTCAAGAAACCAAAGTTGAAGCACAGCGTGAACTTGAAGCATTAGCGCAAGCTCTAAAAGTTGATACCCATCTTTTAAGCACTGAACAGCTTGACCAGCTAAATACAGCTAAGACTCAACTAGAGACTCAGCTAAAAAGTGATGATATCAAAGCTATTGAACAATCAATCGAACAGCTTAAAATACACAGTGATAATTTTGCCGCATTACGTATGAATCAACATATTGATGCCGCATTAAAAGGCACTAAACTCGAAGACTGGTCAAACTCAAACTAATTAAGGTAAAGATTATGCCACGTATTAAAGTACTTCCACATGCGCAATTCTGCCCAGAAGGTGCTGAGTTTGAAGTAGAGCAAAATGCAAACTTATGTGAAAGCCTATTAAAAAACAACATCAAAATTGAGCATGCATGTGACATGTCTTGTGCATGTACGACTTGTCATGTGATTGTACGCAAAGGTTTTGATAGTCTGGAAGAAATGAATGATGTTGAAGCAGATTTGTTAGATCGCGCCTGGGGATTAGAACCTGATTCACGCCTTTCATGTCAAGTTGAAGTTGTAGATGAAGATTTAGAAATTGAAATTCCTAAATACACCATCAACCACGCATCAGAAAATCATTAATCTATGCCTGTGTAAAAAACCACGCTAATGCGTGGTTTTTTGTTATTCAATTTCTTACTTATAGAAAATCACATCAATTTAGGATTAACTTAATTTAATGAATATGCGTATTTTCAATAGGCTGAATGACTTCGTCTTCAAGTTTTAACTTCACAATACCCTGGGAGTTGGTTAATTTTTGCTGAGTTTGAATGCGCTTAATCATTTTATCTAGCACTGTGATCAACTCTGGATACTCAAAGTTTTGCACTTCATCTAAGTTCAGCAATAAGTGAAAACCTTTATATTCATAATCAAACCAACGCTGATAATCTGTTTTTTGAGAAGTATACTTTTCCATCACCTGCCAAGTACGAACAGGCCCCTGAATTCCCTTCAAGTAAATTGGTGATTTGGGCGCACATAAATAGTCATTTTTAATCAGATTATAAGTATCATCCGAAATTAAGATTTCATCGACCGCTGCTGCACTTTGTAAGCGAGCTGCCAAGTTCGCATCACGCCCCACAATTGTATAAGCCATACGATGTGCAGCACCATAATTCCCAACGTGGCAATATCCTGTACTAATTCCCATGCGGATATGCAATGGCGGATAACCCATTTTAATCCAACGCTCACGAAGCAACTTCATTTGCTGGCGCATGACCATCGCCATTTCTACACAGGTTTTCGCATCTTGCTCAACACCTTGCGTATTAGGATCACCAAAGAAAATTAAAATAGCATCGCCCATAAATTTATCAACAGTACCTTCATATTGCTTAGCAATTTCGGTCATGTGACTTAAATAATCATTGAGTAAGTAGGCAAGATCATCTGGAATTAATGTTTCAGACAGCTCGGTAAAACCTTGAATATCGGAAAAAAAAACTGTCATTTTTTTACGTTTATATTCAATTTTGGCTTCCGACTCTCCTTTCATAATCGATTGCCAAAGCTGTAGTGGTGCATAACGACTGAGTTGGTTTGCGAACTCCATATAGCGGTTCATCTGATTATAATAATATTCACGCTTGGTATGGATATAGCGAATGCGACGGCTTTGATAAATAATTCCAACGCCAAAATAGGTGATTAAACATAAAAATGAAAGAACTGTCAGTTCTGACGATGTATGTTCGAAATACTCACCGAAACCGAAAATAAAAATATTACTAAAGTAAAAAACAGCTACACCAAATACACAAGTGAGCATGGCAGAGAAAAAAGAGACTTTTGTATTTATAGATGAAAATAAAATTGCAAAAATTGCAGTAAAAGTCAGCACCAAACTTAAATGCACTGCCGACAACATAATTGCTATGACTACAACATCAATCGCAAATAATGTATTTCGTTTAGCATGGTAACCAAACTTAAATTCCAACCAATTCGAAAGTTTAGGAAGAATTAATGCCACAACTCCAAGCAGAATTGGGACATAAATTTGATACTTGGTTTCTGGGGATGTGTAGTGATAAACAACTAAAAGTAGAGATAGCATTGCATATCCCATCACACGATGAAGATATTCAAAATGCTTAGGGTCTCTATCTATCCAATTGCTTAATGATAGCACTACCTACTCCAGAACCCGAATCTAATCACAATTCATCCATAAACAAATGATTTCTGGGATCAATCCATGCGCCAGTCAAATGGCATATCGCCTTGACCACGTAGAGCAAGCATTAATGTTTGACGCATGTGCGCAAGAACTTCATTGGTATATGGAACTGCTGGTGTGCCCCAAACTGGTTTAGGCCAAGCCACGTCATTTTGATAACGAACAACATGATGGAAATGTAACTGAGGAACCATGTTACCTAATGCTGCAACATTCATTTTATCAGCACGGAATACACGTGAAAGTTGACTAGATAACCAACTTGATTCCCGCAAGAACTGCTCTTGATCTGCTTGACTTAATTCATAAAGCTCAGTTACTCCAGGTACACGTGGAATAAGAATAAGCCAAGGAAACTGCATATCATTCATTAAACGACATGTAGAAAGCGGAAAATCGCCTACAAAAAACGTATCTTGAGCAAGTTGTGGATGCAAACTAAACATATCTTTATAAATGATGGAAAATTAGAATGATGGTTAATACTATCACATCAAACTAGAGCTGAGTATTCTATAAAAGGTGTTTCATTACAAATAAATTGCTATTTTATATGATATTGATCACATTTAACACTTTAATAATTTTTCCAAATAAATCAATTGTTTCTTTGGCTATCCTTCTAATCTTACTTTTAGAAAGTCAAGCCAAAGAAGTGTTGCCTATCAACTAATTTAACTCTTTAAGCAAACTCTCAAGTAACTCATTAATAAATTGGATTCTTTTTTGAAAATCTTCCAACATCACCATGACTTTTAAGCGCTGCCCGCCTTCCATACGGAAGAAGGTTGGATGTTTTTGCATCATACTAATGATAGTCATCGCCTGGACGGGAGTATCTTGCGAAAACTCGATATAGCCACCATTGGTATTGATATCAATTTTAGTAATCCCTAAATGTTCAGCCTTAAGACGCAGTTGATGTACAGCAAAAAGCTGCTTTACAGGTTGCGGTGGAATACCAAAACGATCAATCAATTCCATACGAATATTATCGAGTTTCTCTTGCTGATCTGTATTACTAATGCGCTTATAAAAAAGAAGTCGTTGATGCACATCTCCCAAATAATCATCTGGAATTAATGCAGGCATATGCAAATTGATCTCAGCCGTTAACGACAATGGTGCATCAAAGTTTGGTGTCTTACCTTTCTGAATTGCTTTCGTCGCCTTTTCAAGCATTTCCATATACAAACTATAACCAATTGCTTGCATAGAGCCACTTTGCTGCTCGCCAAGGAGTTCACCCGCACCGCGAATTTCAAGGTCTTCAGTTGCCAACATGAAACCAGCACCTAATGTTGCAGCACGCTGAATGGCATCGAGTCGTTTTTCTGCATCACCTTTAAGTCCTTTAATAGAAGGCACTAACAGATAAGCATAGGCTTGGTGATGCGAACGCCCTACTCGTCCACGCAATTGATGTAACTGCGCTAAGCCTAGTTTATCGGCTCGTTCAATTAAAATTGTATTGGCATTTGGGACATCAATCCCTGTTTCAATAATAGTTGAACAAACCAATACATTGTATTCTTTATGGTAGAACTGCTGCATGACTTGCTCAAGTTCGCGCTCTCGCATTTGTCCATGTGCAACCGCAACCCGTGCCTCTGGCACAAGCTCACGGATACTTTCTGCTGCTCTTTCGATGGTTTCCACTTCATTATGCAAGAAATAAACTTGCCCACCACGAAGCAGTTCACGCAGAATCGCTTCTTTTACCGATTCTGATGTATGTTCTTGTACAAAGGTTTTCACAGCTAAACGACGTGCGGGAGGTGTCGCAATAATCGATAAATCACGCATTCCGCTAAATGCCATATTCAAAGTCCGCGGAATTGGCGTTGCTGTAAGTGTCAGCATGTCCACATCGGCACGCATCGCTTTGATTCGCTCTTTGTCACGTACACCAAAACGATGTTCTTCATCTACAATCATTAAACCGAGATTCTTAAATTGAACATTCTCTTGCAGAATCTTATGGGTACCCACCACAATATCAACTTTACCTTCGGCTAGGTCTTCAATAATTTTGAGGTGAGTTTTGCTAGAACCAAAACGCGACAATACTTCTATACGAATTGGCCAATCTGCAAAACGATCTTTAAATGATTCATAATGCTGTTGTGCCAATAAGGTGGTTGGCACCAATACAGCAACCTGTTTATTGTTTTGAACTGCTAAAAAAGCCGCGCGCATAGCAACTTCAGTTTTACCAAACCCAACATCACCACAGACCAAACGATCCATCGGCTTGGCCAATTGCATATCATGCAGCGTTGCTTCAATTGCATTGGCTTGATCTAAAGTTTCTTCATATGCAAATCCGCTGGCAAATTGCATATATAAGCTCTGATCTAACTCAAAACTGATGCCTGGTTTAGATTGTCGACGCGCCTGTATATGCAATAACTCCGCTGCCACATCATGAATTTGCTCTAAAGCTTTTCGTTTTGCTTTATTCCAAGCATCTGTACCCAATTTATGTAATGGGGCTAAATCAGGATCCCCACCACTATATCTGCTGATTAAATGCAAATTCGTGACAGGAACATAAACTTTGGCTGCATCAGCATAATCAAGTTGCAAAAACTCATGCTCTTGATCATCAATACTTAATGTGACTAAACCTGCATAACGTCCAACCCCGTAATCAATATGCACCACTGGCGCGCCAATACTCAGCTCAGTCAGACTTTTAATCAGAAACTCTTCTGAAACTTCCTGCTGACGCTTACGGCGGCGCTGTACTACGCGATGCTCATAGAGTTGATTTTCTGAAATTACACTTAACTGCCCTCGAACAACCAACCCTCGATCAAGTGGTGCGCTGGTAATTGCAATTGCTTGTAAAGATTGCTGGAAATCAGCAAAGCTTTCGACACTTGGAATATCACCTAAAAAAGGCCGCAAAGCATCTTTTAAAGTTTCGCGTCGACCTGCACTTTCCGCAACAAGTAATACTGGATGATTAACTGCATCTAAATATTGCTTTACAGCAGCAAAAGGCTTTTCTTGCTTAGGATCAACCGCTAACCGTGGTGGAGTTTCCGTATCTAAATTGATTGCTCCAGCGCGCTCTTCTACAGCTTCAGTTGATGCAATAACACGAGCAAATTTATTTAATTGTTCTAAAACAACATTAGGTGAGAGAAATAGCTCTTCTGGTGGCAAGATCGGATGATCAACGTTATGACGACGGTCTTCATAACGACGTAAAACTTCTTTCCAGAAGCTCGATATCCCATCATCCAATCCATTATCTGTAATGACAATGCCATTCTGTGGTAAATACGCCATAAGCGTACTTTGACCTTGCATCAAAGACTTATCGAAAAAAAGTGGCAAATAAAACTCTATGCCTGGCGAAGCAATCCCTTCAAGTACATCTTGATAAATTGGATTTTTTTTCGGATTTGCTGTTGGAAAACTTTCAGCATAACGATCTCTAAATAAAGAACGTGCTTCTTTTAATGGAAATTCTTTTGCAGGGAGTACACTAAATTTTTCTAGATTTTGCGTGGTACGTTGGGTTTCAGGATCAAAAAATTTTAAACTTTCGATTTCATCATCAAAAAGATCGATACGTATCGGTGAATTTTGCCCAGATGCAAAAATATCCATAATACTGCCACGCACGGCAAATTCACCATGGTCATATACTGTATCAACCAGATGATAGCCTGCCTGAATCAATCGCAATTTTTGCTTTTCAATATCAAATTTTTGTCCAACTTGAATATCGAAATGTTCTCCCAACACCCAAGAGGTCGGTGCAACGCGCTGTGCCAAAGTCGAGGCAGAAACCAATAACACCCCTTGTTGTGGCATATTAGATAAAATAGCCAAACGTTCCGAAACAATATCTTGATGAGGAGATAAACGGTCGTAAGGTAAGATTTCCCAATCAGGGAAAATGGTTGGCTTTAGTCCATAAAACTCAAGTTCACTTTCTAACTGAGCTAAATGCTGACTATTTCGTGCAACGAGGATAAAAAGTTGCTGATGTTGTTTTGAGATTTCTTTAAATAATAGTGCAGCAGCTGAACCTTGTAGTTGTCCGATCCAGCGTTTGTCACCTGCTTTCAACTTAGAGAGATTGAGTTGAGCAATTTCTTGTTGGAACATGTAGATCGCTTTTTAGAGATAAGTCACTTGGTTACAATCTTATCACGCAGCTAAAACTACATAAAATTTTTATACAGTTATATAGTGACTGAATCTTATTCATCAAGCACGTCATTGTGAGATTAGGTTAATAAATGACATGCCCGATATAGATATTTTTTACTTTTAGGCTCTAATTTTATTTCTCTCGAATAAAATTACGATAGTAATCGTTCAGTTTTTTCACAATGCTTTTAAATTGGAGTAAGTTTTCTTCCGTATTGCCTAAACGCGCGACAAATTTCTGTTGCGTAATTTCCAAATCAATTTTTTCATTAATTAACATAGCCGCATAGTAAAGTGCTTTCAAATCATCAAACTTATTTAAGCGACGATTGGAAAAATACTCTAAGCGCTCTGATAGAGCTTGATTTAGAACAATACCATCTACAATATACCCCTGTTGTGGATTGAACTGAATCGCATGTTCATGCAGATAAGCCTCTTCCTCTTTTACTCTAGAACTTTTAAATACATCTTTCAGCTTATTTAGCATCTCAGCACATCCCGCCAACATTTTGAATGACTATTATATAGTGCAAATACCTGTGTCTCTGATCCAACAGGACATTTGATATTCACTTTTATAAATTGACATCAGCAACTCAAAAAAGTGCCATACAAATATTATGTTCAAACTAGGTTTTTACCTCTATAAACGAAAACTGGATAGATAATTTTCTTCATCGTTTTCTTTGTGACATTAAAGCCAAGTGATCACAAAAACTTAGTAGAATAATTATACAAATGTAGAATATAGAAGATTAGAATCCAACCTTGCAGAATTTAATTGAAAAATATAGCAATATCTAAAATGCTCTAAAAATTCCAATTTTCAAATTTCATGACTTCATTGCGCTAAAAGCAAGAGTCAATTAAAGCTATCTAACTAATATTTCTTACAAATAAAGCATAATCTGATTGTTATTTTATGTAAAAAAATCATTATTTTGATGAAATTCCATCTTTATAGGCTAAATTATCATCAAATATAGTGAATAATCATCTTTTTAAAGCATTCATTCTTTTAAAAAGACCATTTTACATATGCTTAGTACAATTTTTTGTCATTTTTAGTTTTGTAACCAAGATTACATTTCGCTACACAAAATGACTATAAACACCCTAGAAATGTAACAGTAAGTAATTTTGCTTTTATGATTGAATCACCTCCTCGCTATTGCAGCTCAAAAAATCATCTTGGATTGATGGTTTTAGGACAAAGGATGGGCATATGAGTCAAGTGAACCCTACATTAATCACCTTTATTTTTTACATTATCGCAATGGTCGGTATTGGCCTATATGCCTATAAGGCAACTTCAGATTTCTCTGACTACATTTTGGGTGGACGTAGTCTTGGAAGCGTTGTAACTGCACTTTCAGCAGGTGCATCGGACATGAGTGGCTGGTTACTCATGGGTTTACCAGGAGCAATTTATCTTTCTGGTCTCTCTGAAGCGTGGATTGCTATTGGTTTAATTATCGGTGCATGGCTAAACTGGCTTTTAGTCGCTGGACGTTTACGTGTTCACACTGAATTTCAAAATAATGCGCTTACATTACCAGATTATTTCACTGGTCGTTTTGGCGACAAAAAACGTGTATTACGTATTATTTCCGCTTTCGTAATTTTAATCTTCTTTGCTATTTACTGTGCCTCAGGTATGGTTGCTGGCGCACGCTTATTCGAAAGTTTATTTGGATGGGACTACTCTACTGCCCTTTGGATTGGTGCACTCGCAACAATTTCATATGTATGTATTGGTGGGTTCCTTGCTGTAAGTTGGACTGACACATTCCAAGCAGGCTTAATGATTTTTGCCTTACTGTTAATGCCAGTGATTACTTACCTTGCAATTGATGATCATAGTCAACAATTCGGTGTACTGCTCGAAGCAGCTCGCCCACAAGCATTGAACATGCTTGAAGGTTTAAGTACTGTTGCTATTTTATCTTCAATGGCATGGGGCTTAGGTTATTTTGGCCAACCCCACATTTTAGTCCGCTTCATGGCAGCTGATTCTGCAAAAACTATCCCTGCTGCTCGTCGCATTGGTATGGCATGGATGATTTTATGCTTAGGTGGCGCAGTTGGTGCTGGTTTTGTTGGTATTGCTTACTTCCAGCAACACCCTGAATTTGCAGCAGCAGTAACACAAAACCCTGAAACTGTTTTCATGGAATTAAATAAAATCTTATTTAACCCATGGGTAGCAGGGATCATTCTTGCTGCAATTCTTTCAGCAGTGATGAGTACTTTAAGCTGTCAGCTTTTGGTATGTTCTAGTACTTTAACAGAAGATTTATACAAAGCGTTCATCCGTAAAAATGCTTCTCAAAACGAGTTGGTTTGGATTGGTCGTTTAATGGTAATCAGCATTTCAATCCTTGCGATTGTGCTTGCTCAAAATCCTGATAGTAAAGTTTTAGGCTTAGTAGCTTATGCTTGGGCTGGTTTTGGTGCTGCGTTTGGTCCATTAATCATCTTGTCATTGTTCTGGAAACGCATGACACTCAACGGTGCAATCGTAGGTATTCTTGTAGGTGCAGTAACCGTAATCGTATGGAAAAATACGATGGGCGACACTGGTATTTATGAAATCATCCCTGGCTTCATCTTGTCATTCGTCAGTATTGTCGTGGTGAGCTTACTTGGTAAAGAACCTGAGAAAGATGTTGTAGAACGTTTTGAACAAGCGGATGCATTCTATAAACGCGAAATGGCTGAATTGAAGAATAAATAATTCTTCGTACAGTTAAAAAATAAAGGGGCTAAACGCCCCTTTATTTTTATCTACTCTTTTTAATTTTCAGGTTCAACTTCGCACTTTCTTTAATGACTTCCATTACCGGATAGCTTCGGGTTTCTTTAATTCCCGGTAGCTGCCACAGCACCTGCCCTGAAATTTTACGAAATTCTTCCATACTGGCACAGCGAATCTTCACAACAAAATCAAATCCACCACTAGTCATATGACATTCAACAATTTCTGGATACTGCATGACTGCCTCACAGAACTCATCTAATACATTCGGTGTAGTTTTATCGAGTAAAATCTCTACAAAGACGACAAAATTTGAATTCAACATCGCAGCATTTAACTTGGCTTCATAGCCAAGAATAAATCCATCTTTACTGAGCTTCTGTACCCTTGCAAGCACAGCCGTAGGAGATAGATTCACCTCTTCAGCCAATTTAATATTCGATATTCGTCCATCGTTTTGCAGAATATCTAAAATTTTAATATCCGTTCGATCAAGCGATAAAATTTGGCTAGACATCTGAATTAATCTCTAAAAATAAGGGAAACAATAGTGAGTTATTCGGGTTTATTTCTGTGATCATTAATTATATACGGCAATTTGCTTAACTCAATCTTTTCAGTCACAGGAAGTTGGCATGAATACGATCATCTCCCCAATTGATGGAACCAAACCTCATCAAGACTATATTACGCTTTTCAAAGAAAAGACCGCTTACGAAACAGAAATTAACACTGCTTGGCGCCGTGCCGAATCTGAATGTGTTGAAAATCTACTTGAGCATAGCAAAATTTCAGATGAATTGAACACACGTATTCAAGACTTAGCTTTTAACCTTGCACACACTTTACGTGAGCGTAAAAGTTCTGCAGGTAAAGCTGGTATCGTGCAAGGTTTATTACAAGAGTTCTCTTTATCTTCGCAAGAAGGTATTGCACTCATGTGTCTTGCTGAAGCGTTATTACGTATTCCTGATACTGCCACACGTGATTTATTAATCCGTGACAAAATTAATCAAGGTAACTGGAAAGACCACGTTGGTCAAAGCAACCTGATGTTCGTTAATGCCGCTGCGTGGGGCTTAATGTTAACAGGTATGCTCATGGAAACACCTAAGCAAGCTAGCCTTTCTAGTATGCTTACAGGCTTAATTGCACGTAGTGGTCGTGGCATCATTCGTAAGGCCGTAGACGTTGCTATGCGTATGATGGGCGAACAGTTTGTTACTGGCGAAACCATCAAAGAAGCGTTAAGTAATGCTGAACGTCTTGAAGATAAAGGTTTCCGTTATTCATACGATATGTTGGGTGAAGCAGCGTTAACTGATCATGATGCTGGGCGTTATTATGATGACTACACCAATGCGATTCATGCGATTGGTCAAGCATCTAAAGACAAAGATGTTTATAGCGGCCCTGGTATCTCTATCAAGCTTTCTGCATTACATCCGCGTTACCAACGTTCTCAAACTGAACGTGTACACAAAGAACTTTATAGCAAAGTTCTTGAACTCGCGCGTTTGGCAAAAGGCTATAACATTGGCTTAAACATCGATGCTGAAGAATCTGAACGTCTAGAGCTTTCTCTAGAGCTATTAGAGCGTCTTTGCTTTGAGCCTGAATTGGCAGATTGGAAAGGTATTGGCTTTGTTATTCAAGCGTACCAAAAGCGTTGCTTCTACGTTGTAGATTATATTGTTGACCTTGCTAAACGTAGCAACAAGCGCCTCATGATCCGTTTGGTGAAAGGTGCGTACTGGGATAGTGAAATCAAGAAAGCACAAATTGAAGGTATGACGGACTACCCTGTATTTACCCGTAAAGTACATACAGACTTGTCTTATATCGCATGTGCAAGAAAATTATTGGCTGCACCAGAGCAAATTTACCCTCAGTTTGCGACGCATAATGCTCAAACTGTAGCGACAATTTACCAATTGGCAGATCCTGCGAAATATTACGTTGGTCAATACGAATTCCAATGCTTACACGGCATGGGTGAACCTTTATACGAACAAGTAGTTGGTCCAAAATCTGAAAACAAATTGGATATTCCTTGCCGTATTTATGCACCAGTAGGTACGCATGAAACATTATTGGCTTACTTAGTTCGTCGTTTACTCGAAAATGGTGCAAACACCTCATTTGTAAACCGTATTGCTGATAAGAGCTTGGAGATTCAAGACCTGATCGAAAACCCTCGTGAAGCGATCTTAACTTCTGCCAAACAAGAAAAAGGCGTTGGCTTAAAACACCCTGCTATTCCGCTACCACAGAATTTATATGGTGCATTACGTCAAAACTCTTCAGGCGTAGACTTAGCCAATGACAGCGAATTGTTAAGCTTGGACAAAACAGTTCAAAGCCTGATGTCACAGCAATGGTCTGCTGAATCAATGGGTCCTGGTTTAGCTGAAATTGCTGCGGCTGCAGAAGTTGATGTAATCAATCCTGCTGTACACTCTGACAAAGTCGGTAGCGTAAAAGAAGCATCTGCTGAACACGTAAACCTAGCATTAACGAATGCTGCAAATGCACAAGCAGCTTGGGTAAATACACCGAAAAATGAGCGTGCTGCATGTTTAAACCGTGCTGCCGACATTATGGAAAGCCGTATCCAAGAATTGATGGTGTTGTTATGCCGTGAAAGTGGTAAAACTTATGCCAATGCGATTGCTGAAGTTCGTGAAGCGGTCGATTTCTTACGTTACTACGCTGCACAATGCACAAACTTGGCTACAAATGCTCAAATTGAGTCATTAGGCACAGTATTGTGTATTAGCCCATGGAACTTCCCATTGGCAATCTTCAGTGGTCAGATTTCTGCTGCACTTGTTGCGGGTAACACCGTTATTGCAAAACCAGCTGAACAGACACCACTCATTGCATCTTTAGCTATCCAAATACTTTGGGAAGCTGGCGTACCTCAAGCTGTTGTGCAGTTAATTCCTGGTCGTGGTGAAACTGTTGGTGCGCAATTAAGTGCTGACCCACGTATTCAAGGCATTATGTTCACAGGTTCTACTGAAGTTGCGAAAATTCTTCAGAAAACTGTTGCGAAACGCTTAGGTACAAATGGTCAACCGATTCCGTTAATTGCGGAAACAGGTGGTCAAAATGCCATGATCGTGGATTCATCAGCATTAACTGAACAAGTGATTCTAGATGTTGTGAACTCGGCTTATGACAGTGCTGGTCAACGTTGTTCTGCACTTCGTATCCTTTGCGTACAAGAAGACAATGCTGAAAGCGTGATTCGCATGTTGAAAGGTGCAATGCAACAATTGAATGTAGGCAACCCTGCATTATTAAAAACTGACATCGGTCCAGTTATTGATGCCGAAGCACAAACCAATATCCAAAACCACATCCAAAAAATGCATGGTAAAGGCTATGCAGTGCACCAGTTCATGCGTAACGATGCTGTTGATACAAGCTTGAATCAAGGTACATTCATCCCACCAACGTTAATTGAATTACCAAACTTAAACGACCTTGAGCGTGAAGTCTTCGGCCCAGTATTACACATCATCCGTTACCCACAAGGTAATGTGAAATCTGTAGTGGATCAGATCAATGCGAAAGGCTACGGCTTAACCATGGGTCTACATACACGTATTGATGAAACCATCAACACTGTGATTAGCACTTCTGAAGTGGGTAACTTGTATATTAACCGCAACATCGTTGGTGCTGTTGTTGGCGTACAACCTTTCGGTGGTGAGGGCTTGTCTGGTACTGGTCCTAAAGCAGGTGGTCCACTTTACTTGTACCGTTTAATGCAAGAATGCAGCGCGAAACAGTTAAGTACCCCATTTGCAGTAGGTAAAGTATTACAAGCTGCACCAAAGAATGAAGTGTACGAACAATTCAGCGCTTGGGTGAAAAAGCAGTTCCCACAAGTGAAATTGCCTCAAGTTCCTGCGCTTGCTTCTGGTCAAGTGTATGAATTAAATGGTCCTACAGGTGAAAGCAACCAATATACAATTGTTGCTCGTCACTGCGTATTGTCTCTTGCAGAGCAAGAACAAGACCAATTGGTTCAATTGAACGCAATTTTTGCTGTAGGCAGCAAAGCGGCTGTACTTGCTGACAATGTATTCGCATTGAAGCACATGTCAACGATGCCTAAAATGGTGGCTGAACAATTCAAAGTGATCCAAAGCATTGCAACAGATGATTTTGATGCAGTTCTACACCATGGTACAACGACTCAAGTGCTTGAATTGCAAACTGCAATCGCACAGCGTTCAGGTGCTATTGTGGGTATTACCCATTTACAACCTGCCGAACAAGACATTCCAGTTGAGCGTCTTGTGATTGAGCGTGCAATCAGTATTAACACTGCTGCTGCGGGTGGTAATGCCAGCTTAATGACCTTGAACTAAGGTTTAAAAAGCATCCTGTTCAAGGGTTATCTTTCCCTTACCAAGCCATTACTGGTCTAATGGCTTGGCTTCTTTTTATTTGAGAAAAGCATATTTTCTCGGTATTCATCCAACTATTCTCTAGTTCTTTAGATTTTCATTCGAAGTTGCTGAATTCGCTTAGTCTTCTTCAGTAAACTTTGTTACCATCCCTGTTTTCTACGTTTTATAATTTTTGACTGCATATGACTTCATCTTATCAGCAACAACTTGATGCCAAAGTTGAACGTATTTCTGCGCAATTTGCCGAATTCAATCCCCCTTCACTTTCTGTATTTGCATCTCCAGAACAACATTTTCGTATGCGTGCAGAATTTCGTATTTGGCATACTGATGACGATATGTTCTATGCCATGTTTGAACGCGATGAACAACAACAAAAACAAGTGATTCGTATCGATGAGTTTCCGATTGCCGACGCCAGCATTAATCAACTGATGCCTGTGCTATTGGCAGAACTGAAAAGTCACGAAGCACTATCAAAACGACTATTTGAAGTTCATTTTTTAGCGACTTTAAAAGGTGAAATGCTTGTTTCACTGATTTATCGCTGTCCACTCGATGAACAATGGCAAACTTTAGCAAAACAGTTGGCTGAAAAACTCAAGATCAAAATTATTGGTCGTAGTCGCGGTCAAAAAGTTGTGCTCTCTGATGAGTTTGTGGTTGAAGAACTACAAGTTTTTGGGCGCAAATATCAGTACAAACAAATCGAAAGTAGTTTTACCCAGCCGAATGCTCAAGTCTGCCAAAAGATGTTGGAATGGGCGTGTGATGCTGCAAAAGAATCTTCAAAAGACTTATTAGAACTTTACTGTGGTAATGGTAACTTTACCTTGCCACTGTCTACTCGCTTTAATCGTGTATTGGCGACAGAGTTAGCAAAATCATCTGTCTACGCAGCTCAATGGAATATTGAACAAAATAATATTGATAACATTCAAATAGCGCGACTTTCTGCTGAAGAGTTTACCCAAGCCTACAATGGTGAACGTGAATTTAGACGCTTACAAGAAGCACAAATTGATATCAGCAGTTATGATTTTGACACGGTGTTTGTGGATCCACCACGTGCGGGTATTGATGATGAAACACTGAAACTGTTACAGCGTTTTGAACGTATCATTTATATTTCTTGTAACCCAGATACCTTACATGACAATTTAAAGCTACTTACGCAAACGCACAAAGTTACACGTTTTGCTTTATTCGATCAGTTCCCGTATACCCACCATGTTGAATCTGGTGTGTTACTGGAAAAATTGTAAGAATTATTTAATCATCTCCTTTACGTCCTCAAGTTATTTAAAACAATAACTTGAGGATTTTTATTTGAAATAAAGTAGTTAATTTCACCGTACATTTTGACCTGTCATAAAACCGTTAAATCTTGCCATTATGATTGAAATTTTGCGTGTTCAACTGCTGCTTTTATCACTTAGATCATCTTGCATTATTTATAGAATTGGCTATATTTCGTTCTATGTTATTCATGAATGAAGGCTCTATGAGTTTTTGGCAAAAATTGTTTGCTGCACCGCAGCAGTTGAATGAGCATAAAAATCAAATCGCGTGTGTCGAAAATGATTGCTCATGCAAAACAGATGAACAACTGTTAAAGGCTCTTGCTCAAGCCACAGATGACGATGTCATCATTGGCATCAAACGTGTTCTAGCCTCTCGAGGTTATAGCCGCAAAGAGCTAAACGAAATCACCCATTCACCATTACAGTGATGCCAATTTCGTCATTAAGAAGCATTGGAACAACCAATGCTTTTTTATTGCCTTTTCTCTACTCACACTCCTGATCTTCAATATACGCCAACATCGGTCCAAACGAACTACTCTGAATATTGATATCCTTCTCAGCCAGATACATCGCTGAAATGGAGCCATCTAGATATAAAGCTTGCTCTAACTTGAGCACATTTTGCATAAAGCTCGCTAGAGCATAAAAATTTACAGCTTGCTCAGTCAGCACAAAATATAGCACTTGATCTTTTATCCCCACGGCGTTACGTATTTTCAGAGATGAACTTTCTGCTATGAAAATTGGATTGATTAGTTGATTAGACACCAGCATCGGCCCTGACTGCGTTGCATAATCCGCTTTAAATTTACCTTTCACATATTGAGAAGTGCTTAAAATAACAGCCTGTTTACTGTTCCAAGCCAAAATACCATTCGGCTGTAAATAGAAATTTCCCCATCCAAGGTGCTGGTTCAGTGGAAATAGCTTTTTCTTATTTTCAATATATAAACCTACAGGATGGAACGTGTAATGAAACATGCCCGCATTCATTGCAAATAGCATTTTCTCACATGTGTTTAATTGTGCCGGGATTTGGCTAAAGTAATTTACTGGTGTTTGATCGTTCTGTTTATTTAACAATAAACGAAGCTTGGATAAATCATGGACTTCAACTACGGTATAGTTGAGATCATTATATTGCCTCGTATAGCTAGTCACTTGAGCAAATTGAGACATAGACATTAGGCTACTGATCAGCATAGTGATCAATTGCAG
The DNA here is from genome assembly GCF_002934965.1 of Acinetobacter sp. ACNIH2. NCBI lineage: Bacteria > Pseudomonadati > Pseudomonadota > Gammaproteobacteria > Moraxellales > Moraxellaceae > Acinetobacter > Acinetobacter sp. ACNIH2. The sequence goes on along the minus strand of NZ_CP026412.1, from coordinate 3,269,008 downwards.
AACCTGTCTCAATGTTATTGTCATGTGAACTATTACACTTTCATCACTTCTCTTCTATTTTATTGCTTTTTGTAGCATTCATATGCAACTATTCACTTATCTTCATTATTCCAAGTAAACTACATGCTAATATAATGCTTAAGTTTATTCGTTTAGTGTAGCGATGCATCAACAGAAAAAACCGTTTCATATTGGGGCACATTTGGTGGTAAAACACTTCGCCTACTCTCATCATGGGATTTATATTGGGCGTGGACGTGTTATCCATTATTCAGGTTTTGCCCATTTCTTCAAAAAAAGACCGATTGAAACCACCACTCTGGCAGAATTCTGTCATGGTAAAAAAATTGATGTCGTGCATTACCAACATTCTAAATATTCGGGTCGCAAAGTCGTACGCCGTATGCGCTCACGTATGAAAGAAAACCACTATCACCTGATTATGAACAATTGTGAACATCTTTGCACTTGGGCAATTACAGGTGTGGAAAGCAGTCCACAAGTGGTTCGTATGATGAATCGTTTAACGACTATCGGTTATGTAAGCTCAATTATGAGCTATATGAATGGTATGTTGCTCACTATTACCACCACTTGCTTTGCACTTGCGCTATATATTAAAAAGAAACTGCGTGATAAAGCGAAAATGCAAAGACAGACTTATTTATTCTTCAAAGATCAAGAACATAAAAATCGTTAAATTGATGTTTAAAAGTACCATTTTCTCCTTTTAAGCGATCCATCATATTTAACTCACTTTGCAATCTCTATTTCAAAAAACATTAGACATTAAAAAAGCCCCTCAACTCACGGTTCAGGGGCTTTCACATTTCAAATCAGGTTTTATTTACCTGGTTTAAAACTGTCTTTTAAATCTAAAATACGGTTAAACACTGGCTTTTCAGCTGAATGGTCATAACGATCTGCTACAAAATAACCTTCACGTTCAAATTGGAAACGTTGTTCAGGCTCTGCTTGTGCCAAAGCGGGTTCAATCACAGCTTGTACCACTTGCAATGATTCTGGGTTTAGATTCGCCAAGAAATCATCGGTTGCATCTGGTGCAGATTCGGTGAATAAACGATCATAAATACGTACTTCAGCAGGAACACCTTTGCTTGCAGATACCCAGTGAATTACACCTTTCACTTTACGTCCTTCAGGATTTTTCCCTAAAGTTTCAGGATCAATTGAACATTTTAGTTCAACCACTTCACCATTTTCATCCTTAATGATTTCATCACATTTAATGACATAAGCATGACGTAAACGCACTTCACCTTCAGGGACTAAACGCTTGAAGCCTTTTGGTGGAATTTCTTCAAAATCTTTACGATCAATATAAATTTCAGAAGTCAAAGGAATAACACGCTCGCCCATATCTACATTTGGATGACGTGCATGCACCAAGTCCAAAGCTTCAGGTAAATTCGTTAAAGTGACTTTCAATGGATTTAAGACGGCCATACCACGACCAGCAGCATTTTCTAGCGATTGACGGATACAGAACTCAAGCATTGCGACATCCACAATACCATCGGTCTTAGACACGCCCACACGCTTACAGAAATCACGTAAACCTTCAGGTGTAAAACCACGACGGCGCATACCGACAACTGTTGGCATACGTGGATCATCCCATCCATTTACATAACCACCTTCAACCAATTTACGCAATTTACGCTTTGAAGTGATGGTGTAGTCAATGTTTAAACGGCTAGATTCGTACTGACGTGGTACTGCTGCTGAATGAACTTTCTCAATCACCCAGTCATAGAATGGACGGTGGTCTTGGAATTCCAAAGTACATAAAGAGTGCGTAATGCCTTCAATAGCATCAGACAATGGATGAGCATAGTCATACATTGGATACATTTTCCATTTGTCACCCGTTTGATGGTGCTCAGAATGCAATACGCGGTAAAGAATTGGATCACGCATGTGTACATTTGGAGATGCCATGTCAATTTTGGCACGTAATACCGCTTCACCTTCTTTCATTTCACCATTACGCATTTTTTCAAAGCGTTCTAGGTTCTCTGCAACTGTTGCATCACGGTAAGGTGAATTCTTACCAGGCTCAACAAAGTTACCACGGTTTAATTTAATTTCTTCAGGTGATTGCAAATCCACATAAGCATCACCTTGTTCAATCAATTGCACTGCCCATGCATATAATTGATCAAAATAACCCGACGCATAACGTGGTTCATCTTTCCATTCAAAACCTAACCATTTTACATCGTTGGCAATACCATCAACATATTCTTGTTCTTCGGCATCAGGGTTTGTATCGTCAAAACGAAGATTACAATAACCATTAAATTCTTGTGCAATACCAAAATTTAGGCAAATCGCTTTTACATGACCAATATGCAAATAGCCATTTGGCTCTGGTGGGAAACGCGTTACAACGGTTTGTGTACGCCCAGAAGATAAATCGTCAGTAATGACCTGACGTACAAAATCCAAGCCAGGCTGTTGTTCTTGCTGCGCAGCATCGACAGAGGCATGATTACTTGGTGTCGGGTTATTTGGCAGAGATGCAACAACATCATTTGGCTTCATAGTAGATAGATCACTTCTAAAAATAAAAAACAGGATATTTTAAACGCAATTTCAGTATTTTTAACAAAGAAATGTACGTTTTTACTTGCCTTGTAGTTTACAGTTTGCTTATGCTTCTCTCAACCAAAAACCCATGGCTTTTATGTCCATGTTAAGGAGATTACACAATGAGTTTTCCTCAAGTCGAATTAAACACCAATAAAGGTCGTATTGTTCTTGAGCTTAACGCTGAAAAAGCACCTAAAACAGTTGCTAACTTTTTAGAATATGTTCGTGACGGTTTCTATGACGGCGTAATTTTCCACCGTGTGATTGATGGTTTCATGATCCAAGGTGGCGGCATGGATGAAAACTTCAAAGAAAAAGCAACACGTGACTCAATCGAAAACGAAGCTGACAACGGTTTGAGCAACGATGTAGGTACGATTGCAATGGCGCGTACTCAAGCTCCTCACTCTGCATCTGCTCAGTTCTTCATTAACGTGAAAAACAACTCTTTCCTTAACCACACTGGTAAAACAGCACAAGGTTGGGGCTATGCAGTATTTGGTAAAGTAACTGAAGGTCTTGATGTTGTAGATGCAATCAAAGGCGTTCGTACTGGCAACCGTGGTTACCACGCTGACGTTCCTTTAGAGAACGTTGTCATCGAATCTGCAAAAATCATTTCTGAGTAATTAATCTCCCTAAATCCCTCTTTAAAAAGAGGGACTTCCTCCCTGAGTAAAGGGAGGTTAGGAGGGATTATTTAAAGGATAAAAGCGTGACCTATCTGTTTATATCAGATTTACATTTGTCACCCGATCACCCTCGACTTGTTCGAGGGTTTTTCGCTTTACTTAAAGAATATCAATTTAAGCAAACTCAGCTCTATATTTTAGGTGATTGGTTCAATGCTTGGATTGGCGATGACTATACTGCACCATGGTTAGATGAACTCGTTGCTGCATTACAACAGTTTAATGCCGCAGGTAATCAGATTTATTTCCAAGTGGGTAATCGTGATTTCGCCTTAGGTCAAAAATTTCTGGATCAGTTTAATGGCATTTTATTGCCTGACGACTATGTCCTAAACATCAATCAACACAAGTTTCGCCTAGAACATGGTGATGCGCTTTGTACCGATGATGTCGGTTATCAACGCTTTAAAAAAGTGATTCGCAATCCTCTTGTATTGGGCTTTCTACGAAAAATGCCACTCAGCTTCCGCACCAAACTTGCCAACGGTTTCCGTAAAAAAAGTTACGCTGCGCAGCAGTTTAAAAGTTATGAAGTGATGGATGTCAATCAACAAGCCGTTACCCAAGCTTTAGCGGATGTAGATATTCTCATTCATGGACACACCCATCGTGCAGCCATTCATGAACAAGACGGTAAAAAGCGCATTGTGCTCGGTGATTGGAAAGAAGATTCAGCACAAATTCTGGTTGTTGATCCAAAACAACAGGACTTAATATTAAAATTAAGTACGTTTAACTACTAAGTATTTAAAACTCTTGTTTTTCGCTGGCTTACCTGTTCAGGGTTAATAACCACCTTCTACTCGCTTTTCCTCACTGCCCTTTTTATACTTCGCCAACAATGTTCTTAATCCATTCATCAAGACACTGGTATCTACGCCTACAGCGACAAACTCTGTTCCTAATTCTATGTATTTCTGCGTGACTTCATCTGTGGTGGATAAGATGCCTGCGGCTTTTCCTGCGGCACGAATCTTTTGAATGGCTGCTATGACAGCTTTCTGCACATCTGGATGGTTCGGATCACCTTGATAGCCCATCGTCGCAGATAAATCGACTGCCCCAATGAATACTCCATCAATCCCTTCAATTTTAAGAATTTCATCTAAATGACTTAAGCCTTGTATTGACTCAATTTGAATCAATAAACAAATTTGTTCATGCGCTTGCGCATAATAATCAGGAATACTGTTCCAACGCGTTGCACGCGCCAATGCAGCACCGACACCACGAATCCCTTCTGGTGGATAACGTACCGCTTTTACCATAAGCTCTGCCTGCTCAACCGTTTCTACCATTGGAATCAATAAGGTTTGTACCCCAATATCCAACAACTGTTTAATTAATTGAACACTACCAATAGGTGGACGTACCACCGCTTGTGAAGGATATGCTGCCATGCTTTGCAGTTGTGATAATGTCGTTCTTAAATCACTCGGGGCATGTTCACCATCAATCAGTAACCAGTCATAGCCCGCATTTGCAATCAGTTCAGTTGCATACGCATCTGCCAAACCAACCCAAAGCCCTATTTGTTGTTGCTTTTTTAAATTTTGCTTAAAGTAATTAATCGTGTCAGTCATCATGTTCAACGGTCATAAACGCACTTGCTACAAGCAGTAAAGCCTGATTTACACCTAAATACCAATATTGATTTTCTATTTGATCATTGCATTCACCACTTAATCTTGCAGAATCCCCTCCAATCTCATAATTGAACAATCTTTGATAGATCATTCGTATACGCTGCTTGAATGTATAACTCTAAACGATTAATGTGAATTTTCAGCTAATGACAGCATCCATTTGACCTCGGAGAAATTTTCATGGATCTTTTGAACATTTCAAAAACTCGTTATACCACTAAGGCTTACGACCCTTCCAAGAAAATTCCACAAGAGCAATTTGAACGCCTACTGGAAATTTTACGCCTAACACCTTCTTCAATTAATATTCAGCCTTGGCATTTCTTTATTGCAGATAACCATACAGCCAAAGAACGCATTGCCAAGGCTTTGGTGGGAAAATATGCCTACAATGCACCAAAAGTATTAGATTCATCACATACCATTTTATTTTGCACTAAAGCAGATATTACTGAAGAACATTTAGAAAATTTATTGGCGCAAGATGATGTCAGTGGTCGCTTCAAAGACGCTACTGCAAAACAAGGTCAAAAAGATAGTCGTACAGGTTATGTCGATTATTACCGTAATGAAAAAGGTGATATTCAACGTTGGGCTGAAAATCAAACCTTTATCGCGTTGGGACAAATCCTGCTTGCAGCAGGAATCGAGAATGTTGATGCCACCCCTATTGGTGGTTTTGATGAGGATTTATTAACTGAAGAATTACAACTCACAGAAAAAGGCTTAATTCCCTCTGTGCTACTAACACTGGGCTATCGCAGTGAGACAGATTTTAACGCCAAGCTACCAAAGTCTCGCCTAAAGAAAGAAGAAGTATTCACTAAGCTGTAAAATTTACTTGTAATAATCAGGGACAATTCATTTGTCCCTTTTTTCTCTAAAGGAACAAATCTTGCTTAATTAAAATACATGTTCTACCTAAGCAGAGGTTATTGATGTCTTTATTTATTCAACTTCCAATTAAATTTGAATGTAAACATTGTCAAGTTACCTATTTTCATCTCTGTACACAGTCTATGCTGCATGAACCACACTGCCCTCAGTGTCATCATACTGGCTTCCTTATGGGGGCTGCGGAGAAAAAAGACTTACTTCTCTACTCAATAACGTCTGCTGTTAAATTTATCAAACAATCATGGCATAGGCTAAACAAAGTACACTCATAATTCCTAAGCCCAATCCTAGACTGGTGCTGGTTTTAAGTTTTTCCTTAAAGAAAATAAGACCACTCAAAACACCCAATAACACCACCAAAATATTCATCCCTGCAAATACAATTGCGGGGCTATCTTTAAGTAACATGTGTGCTTTAACGTATAGTGCGATATTGGCAAAATTAACTACACCCAAACATAATCCCCAAAAAATGTTTGTAGATGAACCAATCTGCTTTGTAGTTAATACAACATATAAAAGTGAAAAGATAAAGGCACATATAAACATTAAGTTTAAAGCCACAGAGAACTGCACCCCCAAACCTGTCGTGTATTTCAGCAAGATATCCACCAAGGCATACCCCACCCAAACACTTACTAAATAAAACATACCTGAGGAACCAGCACTCGCTTGAGTATGACTGCTGCGATGTGAATAAATAATACATAACACTGCTGTAATACCTAAACCAATCCCAATAAGTTTGAGTACGCCAAACTGCTCATTAAAAATAAAATAAGCAGCACCCAACGACAAAACCACTGATAAACGCTGTGCGACTTCAGTTTTGACAATGCCCGCAGTTTGTAATGATTTAGATAAACATAAAAACACACTCGGTAATAACAAGCCTAGGCTAAGAATAAGCCACCACGGTGTATTGCTTGGAGAAACATGGCTCAAATCAGGTTTAAACCAATAGAAACACAAAAGACTTGCAATCGCATAATTCCAGCAAATCATCTGCATAGGATTTAAGCCTTTAGCCTTAGAAACTTTAAGCAGTATTGATACCAAAACGCTGCAAAGTGCTGCTGCAAGAATCAGTTCCATTAGACATTTACCCCATATGTTCGTCAGTCATATAAAAAGCCCACATAAATTATGTGGGCTTCTATTTATAAATAATTTGTGGAGCGATTATTTATAACGTTCAACCATTTTCTCTAAAGAAATTGGACGAATCTTGTCAGCGTTGCCCGCAGTACCAAATGCTTCATAACGGTCGATACAAATTTGTTTCATTGCATCAACAGTTTTTGCGAAGAATTTACGAGGATCGAATTCGCTTGGTTGTTCTGCCATCATACGGCGCATTGCACCTGTCGATGCTAAACGTAAATCTGTATCAATGTTGATTTTACGTACACCATGTTTGATTGCTTCAACCAATTGCTCAACAGGAACACCGTAAGTTTCTTTGATGTCTCCACCATACTGGTTAATTACAGCCAACCATTCTTGTGGCACAGAGCTTGAACCGTGCATTACAAGATGCGTATTTGGAAGTGCCGCATGAATTTCTTTAATACGGTCAATTGCCAAAATGTCGCCTGTAGGTGGACGCGTAAATTTGTACGCACCGTGTGAAGTACCTACCGCAATAGCAAGCGCATCGACATTGGTATCTGCAACAAACTGACGTGCTTCTTCAACTGAAGTTAAAAGTTGAGAATGATCAAGAACACCTTCTGCTCCCACACCATCTTCTTCACCCGCCATACCTGTTTCAAGGCTACCTAAACAACCGATTTCACCTTCAACAGAAACACCGCATGCATGCGCCATTTGTACTGTACGACGTGTTACATCAACGTTATATTCATAAGTGGTTGGTGTTTTACCGTCTGCACCCAATGAGCCATCCATCATTACTGATGAGAAGCCCAATTGAATTGAACGTTGGCATACATCTGGATCTGTACCGTGATCTTGATGCATCACCACTGGAATATGTGGCCATTCTTCAATTGCAGCCAAAATAAGGTGACGTAAGAATGGAGCACCTGCATATTTACGCGCACCCGCTGATGCTTGTACGATGACAGGTGAATTTGTCGCATCTGCTGCAAGCATGATTGCACGCATTTGTTCTAAGTTGTTTACGTTGAATGCTGGTACGCCGTAAGCATGTTCGCCGGCGTGATCCAAGAGCTGGCGCAATGAAATAAGAGCCATAATGTCCTCCCAGGTAATGCGACATATTCTACATGCTGAAAGGTTTCAATTCAGCAATAAATAACACTATTTAAAAAAAATCCCTGCAATTGCAGGGACCTTCTAAGAAAATACGATAATTTATTGAGCAGTCGCCTGTGAAGCTTCTGCTTCTGTAGCAGGAGTCGCCGCATCGGCATCTGCATTGGCGACTTCAGCAGGAACATCTGTATTTTTTTCGTCCATAACTGGCTTATCTAATGAATCTATTGCAGCTTGTTGCTCTGGAGTAACTTTTTCTTCTACTGCTGCATCTGTTTTCGGTGCTTCATCTTTTTTGGCACAAGCCGTTAGAGCCAATGGTGCGATTAATAAAGCAGCAAGTGTTAATTTTAGGTTCATCACATTATTCCTACAACAGGTGATTTAATAGGCGTGATTTTATTGCAGAGATATGACAGTTTGATGACCTAAAGATGAATGCAATAAAAAAGGCTGACCAAAGTCAACCTTTTCATTTATTTCATCTGATTCGATGCATTATTTTTTTCAAGCACGTTCTAGAAGAACAGCAACTGCTGGAAGTGTTTTGCCTTCAACAAATTCAAGGAATGCACCACCACCCGTTGAGATATAACCAATTTTGTCAGCGACTTCGTATTTGTCGATCGCAGCTAAAGTATCACCACCACCTGCAATAGAGAAACCTTCAGATTCTGCGATCGCTAAAGAAAGCGATTTAGTGCCTTCTCCGAATTGATCAACTTCAAATACGCCTACTGGACCGTTCCAAAGAATAGTTTTTGAAGTTTTTAAAATTTCTGCAAACGCTTGTGCTGTTTCTGGACCAACATCCAAAATCATATCGTTATCAGCAACATCTTCAACTTTTTTCACAACTGCTTTTGCAGCAGCCAATGAACCCAAGAAATCATCAAATTTGATTTCGCTAGCATCAGCAACCACAACATCAGTTGGAAGTGGTACAGATACTTTTGCAGCAATCGCTTTAGCAGTGTCGATTAAATCATTTTCACACAATGATTTACCTACGTTATAACCTGCTGCCGCCAAGAATGTATTGGCAATACCACCACCCACGATCAATTGATCACAGATATCTGACAATGAAGTTAAAACATCAAGTTTAGTCGATACCTTAGAACCTGCAACAATAGCAACCATTGGTTTTTCAGGGGTTTGTAGTGCGCGACCCAATGCATCAAGTTCCGCGGCAAGAAGCGGTCCCGCGGCTGCAACAGGTGCTAAACGTGCAACACCTTCTGTTGATGCTTCTGCACGGTGCGCAGTACCAAATGCATCCATCACGAATACATCACAAAGTGCAGCATATTTTTGTGCAAGTTCTGGATTGTTTTTCTTTTCACCGTGGTTAAAACGGCAGTTTTCTAAAAGAACCACTTGACCCGCTTGAACGTCAACACCATCAAGGTAGTCAGTCACTAACTGAACGTCTTGGCCTAGAGCTTCGGTTAAGTATGCTGCAACTGGAGCTAATGATTGTTCAGCTTTTGGCTCCCCTTCTACAGGACGACCAAGATGTGAATACACCATGACTGCTGCGCCTTTATCTAATGCAGCTTTGATTGTCGGTAATGCAGCACGTAAACGTGCATCACTGGTAATCACACCATTTTTAACAGGAACGTTTAAGTCTTCACGAATAAGAACTCGTTTACCTGCTAAATCAAGGTCAGTCATACGCTGAAAATTCATGTATAGCTCTCTGAATATATAAAATCGGCACGATTTTAAATGATTATGCAGAAAAAGGTTAGCTTCTTTTGTATAAAAGCTGCCGAAAGCGTTAGTTTTGATTATGATATTGAAAAGCCACAAATTGATTCACTGTTATGTCATTTCATCCAGATCCTAAAATTAACCGCTTAAATGTATTTGGCGAACCCTTAGCCAGTTGTTGTTTTGACCCGATTACGGGTTATTTTCGCAATGGATTTTGCCATACTGCAACGACCGATTTAGGGCAACACACCCTGTGTGCACAAATGACTTCTGAGTTTCTAAATTTTTCACAGAAAGTTGGCAATGACTTAATCACCCCTTTACCTGAAGTTGGTTTTCCTGGTTTACAACCAGGCGATTTTTGGTGTATTTGTGTGACACGTTGGGTGGAAGCTTATCAGGCAGGTCAAGCTCCTCCTGTTAAAATCCATGCCTGCCATCAAGCCGTTCTTTCTTATGTTCCACTGAATGTATTAATGGATTATGCCATCTGATGAATACCCAAATCATTCTGGCTTCAAGCAGTCAGACACGCAAAGATTTAATGGATCGCTTAAAGATTCAATATGATTGTGTTGTACCAGAGATTGATGAATCACCACGTGGTGAATTACATGCAGATGATTTGGCTCATCGTTTAGCCTTTGAAAAAGCCAACACCATTGCGCAAAAATTTCCAGACGCCATTGTGATTGGTTCAGACCAAGTGGCTTGGCGTGAAGGTGCCCCTGATATTTTTATTGGTAAACCACTCTCGGAAGATAAAGCCATTCGTCAGTTACAGGCTAACTCTGACAAAATTGTCTATTTTAGTACCGCGCTGAGTGTGCAACAGCAGTCAACTGGCTTTGAGCAAACTCTTGTAGAACACTACAAAGTAAAATTTAGAAAACTGAGTTTGGCAGAGATTGAACGTTATGTCGCGATAGACCAACCGCTACATTGTGCGGGTAGCTTCAAATGTGAGAGTTTGGGCATTAGTTTATTCGAACAAATGATTGGCCACGACCAGACGACTCTCATGGGTCTACCAATGATTCAATTGTGTCAAATTCTTCGTCAATTAAATATTTTAGTTCCTTAATTTAGGCTGTAACTTATGTCCCAACCTTTAGACATTTTAGGCGGCATCACCGCTGAACAGTTTCTTCGCGAATACTGGCAAAAGAAACCTTTACTTGTACGTAATGCTTTACCTGAAATCATCAACATCTTAGAACCCAATGATGTGATGGAACTGGCTTTAGAAGAGCATGTGACAGCGCGTTTAATTAAGCAAAAAGATAAAGACCCGAATCAGTGGACAGTAAAATCTTCACCTTTAATCAAGGGTGATTTCCAAAAAATGCCAAAACTTTGGACCTTACTGGTTCAAGCCGTCGATCATTACTCTTTTGATTTGGCTGAATTGTGGAAAAAGTTTCCATTTATTCCGCAATGGCGCCGCGATGACATCATGGTGTCCTATGCGCCTAAAGGCGGTTCAGTTGGAAAACATTTTGACTTTTACGATGTATTCCTTGTGCAAGGTTATGGGCATCGTCGTTGGCAGCTTGGACAAATGTGTGATGCCAATACCGAATTTGTTGCAGGCCAACCATTAAAATTATTGCCTGAAATGCAGGTTGATTTTGATGAAGTACTTGCGCCTGGGGATTTGCTCTATGTCCCACCGGGATTATCACATTACGGTGTCGCGGAAGATGACTGTCTCACCTTCTCATTTGGTTTCCGCATGCCAAACATGGCAGATGTGATGGATCGTGTTAGTGACAAGTTCGCTGATAACACTTTATTAAAAAATCCATTGCTTGATATTCAAAGACAACAAGCCAATCCTATTGGGCAAATCACCAAATCAGAATTGGATTATGTAAAAACGCTGTTACTCGAACGCTTACAGAATTCATCTGAACTGGACAATGCCATTATCAGTTTAATGTCAGAGCCAAAATATCCAGACAATATTCCTGAGCCTGATGAAATTGAAGCAGATGATTTGCGTGAAATTTTAGATACTGGTTATGAGATTTTGCTTGAACCTGCGTCACGTTTATTGTATGCCGAACAAGACCAAGCATTATTGTTCTGGGCAAATGGCGAGCAAATTTGTATTTCTGAAGATTCTAGCAATCTGTTAAAACAAATTGCAGATGGTCAAGTATTGGCCTTTGATCAACACTTTAATCATGACGAAGTTTTGGCTGACTTTGCCCAACTGATGAATGATTCAATTCTAATGTTACTTCCACCAGCTGAAGAATAAGTTAAAGTTACAAAGGCATTCAATTTCGTTTTGAATGCCTTTTCTAATTATTTCTCTTCTCTAATTTCTAATAGTGCTTGAACCACAGTTCTACCTTTTTCAGAGCTGACCTGTAACTCTGCCCCGACACGTTCCAAACGCATTTTCATACTTCGAATTCCAATGCTCATCCCATTTTGAAAATTACTTTTCACATCAAAACCAACGCCATCATCCTCAATGGTTAAAATCAGTTGGCGTTCATACGGAAATACCATAGAAACAAAGACATGTTTCGCCTGACTATGTTTCACAATATTGGTTAGACTTTCTTCCAAAACTCGAATAAGGGTTAAACACTGTAAAGCATTCGGTACATAGCCCCAATTTTGTGGAAAAGACCATTTAGACTCGATGTCCAATTCATCCATGAGCTGACTAAAACGATGACGAACTGGTGCCACCCACAATACTGGATTCCCAGGCACGCGTGATTCAAGACTTGACCCACTATCAATGATTTGCCTTAAATCATCCCGCAACAACTTTAAAATAGATAAAAATTGTTGATTCGTCATATTGTGTTCCGCCTGATCGACAATAATCATGGAACGTACCAAAGATGAACCTAACCCATCATGTAAATCATGCGAAAGCTGAATTCGTTCTTGTAAACGAACATTTTCCAATTCCAACTTATGTTTTTCATTCACACTGGCGTATAAATCTTGACTGACCTGATGTACTTTTTCTTCTAGTCTTTGATTAAATTTTTCTACACGGCGTGTATTTCTGGCTAATTTCACCCCTAAAATAAGCACGACAAAGACCGTAATAATTGGTGAGGTATAAGGAGAAAGTGGTTTGATATTTTTATGCAAATTTGAACCTAAAAGTAAGCTATCAAATAAGGCACAAATTAAAATACCAGTAAGACATAGCAATAAAAATATATACTCTCTTTTCTTAGCTTTAATTGTAATATAAGCCAAATAAAAATAAGTCGATAAAAATAATAAAATATAAAGGATAAAAATCTTAATAAAAACTGGTGTGATCCATTGTAGTGGTGTAAAGAAAATAATAATTAATACAATAAACGTGAGACCCCAAATACAGCGCTCTAAGCGCGGAAACTCAATACGAATAAATCGAAGCAGATACGTACAAAAACACACCATATAAAGAATAAAAAAACTGAGATTGGCTTGTGCAGAAATCACGTTATTCGGAAATGGTTTTGTTTCTGTCATTAAAATATTTGAAATAAATAAAACCCAAAGTATGCAACTTAGTGCAAACCATGCAAAGGTTGTTTCTGAACGCCTAAAAATCCATATCGAAAAACATAAAAGACCTAATACCAATGAAATGATGATATTGATTTCAAATAATGTTCGCCTATTCCAAATCTGTTGCTGATATTGAGCATCAGCAGCTTGTACATTATGGAAAGAAATCGCGCCTAATCCTGCTTTTTGAAAAGCATAACCATTTGCATAAATTAAAAACTCATTCTCTCCTGCTTTAATACTGGATGGTGTTAATACCCAATACCTTGGCATATTCCAGCTTTTGGATAAGGGTTCGATTAAATTTTTATCACGCCAAAGTACGTTACGATTAAAATAAACCGTACCCGCAGAATTAATATATTCAATTGAAAATGCAAAAGATTCACTAATTGTTCCCGATGAACAATCTGGTTTCCAAAGTATTTTATACCAAGCACCACCATTATAATTTGGTTCATGGATAGCCCAGTTATCAGGCAACTCTACTTCTTTCCAACCCGATGTAGGAATATGATGAATCGAATTTGTTTTTACAAATTGAATAGGTTGTACTTGAATCGTACAATATGGGTCTATGGAATAATAAGTTGATGCTGCGTAAGTCTGCATATGAATGCAAACCAATGCAAACATACCAAAAATCCGCAGAATCAGTCTGGTCATATAATCCCTAAAGTTCTTGCTGCACTTACAGCTTTCGTCCTTTTTGAAACGGAAAGTTTCCGATAAATATGCTTAATATGACTTTCTACCGTATAGCGCGAAACAAATAATTGCTCAGAGATTTCCCGATTACTTAAACCTTGTGCCACCAAATCCAAAATTTCCTTTTCACGATTGGTCAATGCTTCCATATCGGATGGTAACGCTTCCCGATGTTCACTTTTATCTTGTGAATTTTCTTGTGCCGCAATTTGACTTAAAATCTCACGTGCAATAAAAGGATCAATAGGTGCACCGCCACGCAAAATACTACGGATCGCTAACAAAACTTCAGAATCATCACGCTCTTTTAAAACATAGCCTGTCGCCCCAGCTTTAATTGCAGAAAACAAACTTGACTGTGTACTCCAAGCAGAAATCACCAGAATTAAGGCACTTGAATCTCTTTCACGTAATTTTTCAATAAACTCCACGCCATTCCCATCAGGTAAACCCAAGTCAACCAACGCCAATGAAATTGGAATTTCCTCTATTTTTTCAAATGCTTCCTTAAGATTAAAGACAAAGTGTAATGTCTCATTTTCATATCCCAGATCAGTTAGAATTCTTCTTAGACGGTTTTGTATAATTAGTTCATCTTCCAGAATAATGACTGGCACTGGCAATATTGTTTCATCATTGCTCATGTAACACCCCATTTTTGGTATGCACTATACTCAGATTTTTAAGATGACTCATATCCCTATAATTTGGGTAAATTGAAGTTTTCTCCTTAGATTTAATCCTTATTCTTCTAAGATACACTCATCGTTTACTTTTTACACAAAAAAACTGCCCAGTCGCATAAATTAAATGAAAATAAACATGATTGTTATGTAAACCACTCGACTTTTTAAATGATTTATTGAAGGCCCCTAACACAAATCGTTACTTGTACTCATCTGCAAATCTTGGCATTGTGAAATCAAATCAACATCAGGCACAAGGATGAATTATAACTATGCCGAATCCTGCACAAATTGTACGCCATAAATTACTGAACACTTTTTTCTCGCGTCATTCTGTTTGGTTCACTTTTATTTTTATCGCACTTAGCATCACTTGGTTTAGACTCAATTATGCTCCTCATTATATTTATTATTTTCTCTCCGATACGACCCTCAACATATTGTGGTTGGTGAGTACTGTCCTAAGCATTGTCGGCTTATATGATTTATTACAAAATCGGCACTCAATTTTAAAAAACTACCCGATTATGGGACATTTTCGCTTCTTATTTGAAGAGTTCCGACCAGAAATTCGACAATACTTCATTGAATCCGATGAAGATGCTTTACCTTTTTCAAGAATGCAACGCAGCTTAGTCTATCAACGCGCTAAGAATGAAAACTCAGATAAACCTTTTGGTTCCATCATCGACGTGTATCAACAAGACTATCGCTTTATGACGCACTCCATTCAACCCTGCCCTCCTGCCGACCCATCTACATTCCGCATTCAAATCGGGAGTTCACAATGTACTCAACCCTATAATGCTTCTATTATGAATATTTCTGCCATGAGCTTTGGTAGTTTAAGCGCTAATGCCATTCGTGCATTAAACAAAGGAGCACAATTGGGCAACTTTTACCACGATACTGGTGAAGGTAGTCTCAGTCCTTATCACTTAGAATATGGCGGTGATATTGTCTGGGAACTGGGTAGTGGATACTTTGGTTGTCGTACGGAAGATGGCACTTTCGATCCAGTAAAGTTCGCACAGCAGGCTATTCTTCCCCAAATTAAAATGATTGAGATTAAGCTGTCACAAGGTGCTAAACCAGGGCA
The DNA here is from genome assembly GCF_002934965.1 of Acinetobacter sp. ACNIH2. NCBI lineage: Bacteria > Pseudomonadati > Pseudomonadota > Gammaproteobacteria > Moraxellales > Moraxellaceae > Acinetobacter > Acinetobacter sp. ACNIH2. The sequence continues at coordinate 3,253,164 of NZ_CP026412.1, read as the reverse complement.
CGGTGGTATTCTTCCTAAAGATAAAATCTCTGCGGAAATTGCGCAAATCCGTGGTATTCCACGTGATCGTGATTGTATTTCTCCTTCTAAGCACTCAGCCTTCAATACGCCTATTGAAATGCTACAGTTTATTCAAAAATTACGTGAACTTTCTGGTGGCAAACCTGTAGGTTTCAAACTATGTATCGGTCAACCTTGGCAGTTTATGGGGATAGTCAAAGCGATGCTGCATACGCAAATACTCCCTGACTTTATAGTAGTCGATGGTTCCGAAGGTGGTACTGGTGCTGCACCGATTGAATTGATCAATCATATGGGAACGCCGCTCCGTGAAGGCGTACTATTTGTACACAATACCTTAGTTGGTGCTGGATTAAGAAAACAGATCAAAATTGGCGCCAGTGGGAAAATCATCAGTGCTTTTGATATTGCAAGTACAATGGCAATTGGTGCCGATTGGGTTAATTCAGCACGTGGCTTTATGTTCGCAATTGGCTGTATTCAAGCACAGAGCTGTCATACCAACCAGTGCCCCGTCGGTGTTGCAACCCAAGATCAAGACCGCCAAAAGGCAATACATGTGCCTACAAAAGCCGAACGTGTTTTCCATTTCCACAAAAATACTCTACACGCCCTATCCGAAATGATTGCTGCGGCAGGTCTACGCCACCCTTCTGATATTAAAGCCCACCATTTAGCACAACGTATTAATGATCGTGAAATTAAAAACTATGCTCAACTACATTTTTGGTTAAAAGAGGGTGAACTTCTAAACTGCGAAAATAAAGATCAGGAAAACTTTTATTTCCGTATGTGGAATATGGCAAAAAAAGAATATTTCTAATGATAAATGGACTCGGCTAAGCTTTTAACCGAGTCCATTTTAAACATGAATTTCAAAAAATAATTTTAATAATACTCGCCTGTGCTATGCGCATGTAAAAAAGCAGGGATTAGACCTGTTAAAGCGGCACGAATATCAGCCCGTTCATTAATTAATTGATGAGAACCTTCTTCCAACATCAACAAAGTCTGTAGTCGAAATTTTTGACGAATAAATTCAATGTTGTAGCGCCAGTCTACGGTTTGATCGAGTGCGCCTTGAGCCAACCAAACTGGTATACGACAAGAAGGTCGCTCTTCCATTTGCTGCATCCACTTCGACATAGCCAAAATCCAGTCCATACCCATCATACGAGGTTGCAAAGGATCTTTTAAACGAACAAAGCGTAAAAATTCAGGATTATGATTATTACGACGGAAATGTCTCGGAACTTGACGCTTAATGCGACGAATAATACCCAAGCCGACAGAGTTGTGCCACCAAGCCGATTTTGCAGGACGAATTAAAGGTGACAACAGTAACACACGCTCTACATAAGGATTTTCACGGCGCTCGGCAAACTCAAGTAAATGATGCATCAGGATTGCACCACCCGTACTTTGTCCAATTCCCAACCAAGGTTTAGGAAGCTGCGAAGCATTTTTCACATATTGATATACCGCATGTAGCACACGCTGATAATGATCAAAATCTTGAATACTTGCGGGTGAACCATCGCTTAATCCATGACCCGGAAGATCATACGTAAGCACACTAAAACCTTGTTCAAGCAGTTCACGGATAATTGGCTGATAAATTCCACTGTGCTCTAAATAGCCATGCAAAAGGAACACTGTTCCTTTTATTACAACCTTTCCTTCTGCATTCGCTTTAGGTTGAAACACTTGCACATGCAACTTAAATAAAGGCATTTGCACAAAACCTTGCCAATGCTCACAATCGAGCAGATGTAACCCATACAACTTACGATATGCTTGTAATTCTACAGATGGTGAAAAAGCATGATTCAAATTTAATGGACTTAAAACCTGTGGTGTCGTATCTCGATTAGGTACAGGTAAATCTAATTGTTTCAGAATATTCGGATTTAAGAATGGAATTTCAGGCATTAAGGTACCTCTCGGCAATCACTAGAGCCGAATAACATGTCGCGAATAGTCGCTAACATTTCATAATTTGCACGGCGGCTATGATCATAGTTTTGTTGGCTAGGCTGCCAAGCCGTTAATTGCGTCGGCATAGGTGCTTCAATAGGTACAGTTTCAATTCCATTTAAAGCAAATAAACGGCGTGTTCTAGGCATATGATATTGATCAGTAATTAGAATCACGGTCGGTGCTCCCCCTTTCTTTTGTAATAATAGCGAGCTAAAGCGTGAATTTTCACACGTATTCATACTTCTATTTTCTAACAGCTTGGCATCTACACCGCGCTCTTTTAACCAAGTCTGCATAAAAGGTGCTTCTACACCACTAAGCACAATGGGTAAGTTATACTGCTTCTCGACTTCTAAAGTTTTCTCCAGTCTTAATTTTGTATAGTCATTCACGACAATATCTTTTCTATTTTTGTCCAAGGTTAAACCACCACCCAACACCACAATCGCATAAGGTTGTGATAAAGTCCCTTTAGGTGTTTCATTTTGTTCTTTAATTTGGGCAATATCTTTTTGAATTTGCTGTGCATCAACACTTTCAACTACAGGCTCGATTTTATGTGTCTGTAGAAAATCCAGATATTTTTCCATCAAGGCTTTATTTTCTTTACTATCCAACTCTAGTAAGTCTTTTACATTTTGAGTTGGATCTTCAGGTGCTGATGCGGCTTGCTTTGGATCTGCCAAAAGAGGAACTTGAGGACGTTCTTCCTCTTCGTTTTGTTCTTGCTGCTCTTTATTAATTAAATCTTGCAAGGCTTTATAACGTGCTTGAATTTGCGGTAAATTTTCAGAATTATTTTGCTGAATTTCTTGTTCCATCAATTTAAGATACGCTTGACGTGCAATCCATAAATTAGAACCTGGTTCAAGATTCTCAGCTTCACTCAGCGCTGCCATTTTTTGACTTTTCGCCGCAACTTCATTCACCTCTACAGGAACAAAGGTATTTAATGCTTTGACCACCAATTTTGAATAAAATGGCGAATAGATAAAAATCACCAGACAGCCCAAAAGTACAAAAAGCAGAGCTGCGATTTGCACAATACGAACCATCCAATGTGTTTTAGCCATTCATTATTCCACGTGTGATTGAATTAAACCAACTGCATTAAAAAGAACAGGTTCTGGCTCTAGACGAATATTGAATTTATTTAGCACATCTTGTTGAACTGCACGATAGGTTGCCTGAACATCCAATAAAGTAGCATCTTCATAATTCACCAAAACCAACGCCTGTTTTGCAAACATACCAACCATGCCCAAACGCTTACCTTTCCAACCCGCCTGATCAATTAACCAGCCTGCAGCAATTTTAATCTGACCGTTTGCTTGAGGGTAATGGGGCAATTGAGGGAATTTCGTATTTATTTGGTCAAAAGATTGTGCAGAGATCACAGGATTTTTAAAGAAACTGCCCGCGTTCGGATATTCTTTTGGGTCTGGTAATTTACTTTGACGAATTTGAATAACCTGATTTTGTAGATTTTCTGCACTTAAATCTTCGCCCACGGCTTGTTTTAAATCACCGTAGCTTAGCTTTAAATTTGCATGTTTAAGAAGCTGAAAAATCACTTGAGTGATGACATAACGCTCAGGTTGATCTTTAAAAATACTGTGTCGATAAGCAAATTGACAATCTGATGCAAGAATTTCAGTAAATTGCTGTGTTACGCGGTCATAAACCCGCACAGCCTGAATAAACTCACCAACTTCTACACCGTAAGCACCAATGTTTTGTACAGGTGATGCCCCGACTAAACCAGGAATTAAAGCTAAATTTTGCAGACCATATAAATGCTGTTCAGTCGTCCATAACACAAAATCATGCCAAACTTGACCCGCACCAACCGCGAGCGTCTTGGTCTGAGCATCTTCATTTAAAGTTTCAATCCCTTGAATATCCATATGGATAACCAAAGCATGAATATGTTCAGGCAAAAGCATATTGCTCCCACCAGATAGAATTAACACATTGAGCTGCTGCTGTTCTGCATAAGATAAGGCTTCCAACAACATATGTTCAGTTTCAATTTTTACATAGTGTGTTGCAACCGAACCCAAATTTAAGGTGTTAAAAGGCTGAAGTTGAACGTTATTTTGAATATGCATGCTAAAACCCGAACTAGCCTTTCAGCTGTTGTTGAAGTACCTGAACCCAAGCCAAACTACTTGATTCACATTGATCAAGTACACGCTCAAATCCATCATCGCCACCATAATAAGGGTCTGGCACCGCTTGTTGAAGGAATTTTTGATCATGCTGACTCATCAGGGCAATCTTTGCACGAAGCATCCGCTGCCCGAGAACTGATTGAGCCTGTCGCATTAAAACTTGAATATCATCTAAGTTCTCATAATCCATTGCCAAAATCAGATCAAATTCAGCAAAGTCTTGGATCTTGAGCTGACGCGCACGTAAAGCGGATAAATCATACCCTCGTTTTCTGGCATGTTTTTGGCTTCTTAAATCAGGCGCCTTATTCGGATGATAATTGCTGGTTCCAGCAGAATCGACCTCAATATTTAGTTGATGTGCATCACAGTAATGTCTAAACACCACTTCTGCTGTGGGTGAACGGCAGATATTTCCCAGACAGACACATAACACCTTGTAGGGCGTTTGCGATGACATAAGCACCTCAATAGAACGTTTATTTTGCAATGTCTTATGTTAAGTTATTTGGAGGATGAATCCCACTAAAACTGTATAACAAAAACACGTAAATATAGATAAAGCATGAAGGAATTGCCAATGTATGACTTTCAGTTTCAAACTGTTTCCCGAATTATTTCAGGCTTAGGCTCAATTCAAGAACTCGCAACGGTCTTGACTGAGCAAAGTAGTAAAAAAGTGTTGTTGGTGACAGATAACGGTATGCTACAACAGCAGTTACATCACCCTATTTTAGAAATTTTAGAACATCTGTCATTAGTACATGTGATTTATGCCGATGTCATTGCTGATCCGCCCGAACACGTTGTCAATTCAGCTGTAGAATTTGCAAAAAAAGAAAAAATTGATACGGTGATTGGCTTTGGTGGAGGCAGCTCTTTAGATGTTGCAAAACTGATTGCAATTTTAGCCCATCCAGACCAGCCGAAAAAATTGGCTGAACTCTATGGGATCAACAATGCAAAATCTCCTCGATTACCTTTAATTCTCATTCCAACGACTGCGGGGACAGGCTCCGAAGTCACGCCAATTTCCATTGTGACTACAGGTGAAACCACTAAAATGGGCATTGTCTCACCTGTACTGTATGCTGATGTAGCCATTTTAGATGCAACTTTTACCCAAAATTTACCCGCGCATATTACGGCAGCAACAGGTATTGATGCCATGGTTCATGCCATCGAAGCATATACTTCAAAAATTAAAAAAAATCTGTATGCCGATATGTTAGCCAAACAAGCATTAAGACTACTCAATCAAAATTTAAAGCTGGTACTCGAAGATGGTTCGAATCTTCAAGCACGGCAAAATATGCTGAATGGTTCGATGTTTGCAGGTCAGGCGTTTGCCAATGCCCCTGTAGGTGCAGTACATGCATTGGCTTATCCTTTGGGTGGACATTTTCACATTTCGCATGGTCACAGTAATGCTTTGGTTTTAACTGAAGTCTTGAAGTTTAATGCACCGAATGCCAAGCATTTATATGCAGAACTAATGACATGGATAGACCCTTATAGCAAAGGTTGCACTGATGGATTATGTGATTTATTTATCGATCATATGCAAAATCATTTAGATCGAAGTGGTTTGACTTTAAAGCTCAATGCACTGAATGTACCAAAGACTGCCCTTTCAACACTGGCACAGGACGCCATGTTACAAACCCGACTATTACAAAATAACCCACGCGATCTAAACTTGAATGATGCTGAACAAATTTATCATGCAATTTACGCTTAACCCATCGCTTAGCAAAGGACATGCAGAAAATGAAACCCCAAGCCAAACTTAGAGAAAACTATCCTTTTATTTTTCCTATACAAACACGTTGGTCAGATAATGATATTTACGGACATGTAAACAATGTCAATTATTATAGTTTCTTTGATAGCGCAGCGAATGCGCTACTGATTAAAAAAGCTCATTTTGATATTCACCACTCAACAATTATTGGCTTAGTGGTGAGTTCATCTTGTCAATTTTTACAAGAGCTTTGTTACCCTGAAGTGATTGAAGTCGGTGTGGCAATCAAACGTATGGGAAACAGTTCTTTAGAATATGACTTAGCTATTTTTAAAGCCAATCAAAATACAGCTGCGGCACAGGGACAATTTATTCATGTTTTTGTAGATCGAGAGCAGCGCAAAAGTACACCGATTCCCATGAACATGCGTCAGGCTCTACAAGCTTTTATGCAAGTCGAGCCTGAACCTAAGCTCATCTAAGAGTTATTTCAATTGAATGTTATGTAATTCAGCATCAAAACTTTGGATTAAATCACGTACTACGGGTTCAGTTTGTAACAATTCCTCTGCCCGCTGATAAGCTTGCTCTTTCCGTTGATGCTGTAAGATATAAGGTGTGGTATCTGTAACCGCACCATATTCAATTTTAAACAGCGTATTTGGCCACTGTTTTTTAAGCGCTTGTTCCAAAGAATGCTGTGATTGACCCAATAATTGCTGATATTGCTCTGGAATATGAAAAATTGATTCCGCGTCAATTTTCCCTGTCATGACACCATGTTGTGCTAACTCTTGCACAGCAGGCGATAATTCACTATGTCTGAACCAGAACTCCCACTTACCGAGTGTCCACTCACCTTCCAAAACTTGTTCTTGTACACGCAAAATATCTTGCGGCATAAGCTTTGCAGTTTCTGTATTCGACACAGTTGGTGTTAGCAGAGATTCTATTTCAGGCTCAGGTTGCTCAATAATCGGCTGAACCGCTGAATCTGTTTCAACTTCATCAACCGCCAAATTAAAGAGTGTGTCTTGAGCTGTGTCTACACTGGTAAAACCTGAGTCGGCTGATAATGAATCATTTTCATCAGATGCTTCAACTTGACGTTCTACTTTTTCTTCTACAGCAATTGGTGCAATTTCTTCAAATAAGAAATCATCACTACTTACTTCAGATGGAGCTTCGTATGATGTATCAGTATCTTCATCAAGGTCGAATAAAACATCTTCACTCGCAGGGTCAAACACGATTTGATCTGAATGACTGGTTAGATTAGCCGTTTCTTCATCCTGCTCTGGATGTTCAGGTAATACAGACTGATCTTGTAGATTTGTCTCAACAGCAAAGTTTTCTACAGGTAGTGTATCTTCCGCTATCGCTTGAATTTGCTCTTGCGGAGCTGCAACTACGGTATTGATATTGCTGACAGCTTGTTCACTAGCTAACACTGGTGCCGACTGAATTTGTGTCGCAGGAGTAGAAACCAAGACTTCATTTGGTTGCAAAGGTCTAAATGCCAACAAACGCAATACGCACATTTCAAAACCTTGCTCTTGCGTCACCGCAAGTTGCAAATCTGCACGCCCTTTACACGCAATCTGGTAATAAAGTTGTAAATCTTGATCTGCGATTAGCTGAGAAAGCTGGGAAATCTTTTGATTAATTTCGGCACTATATTTCAGGCTTAGATCAGGTAAATATTGCAGCAATGCTAATTCATGCAAAGTTGAAATCAACTGATCTAAAACTAAAGAAACATCTAAAGCTTGCTGTCTAAATTGCAGCAACAATTGACTCACACGCGCTTTCTGATTTTGATGAATTGCCATCAATAAATCATAAATGATCGTACGATCAATCAAGCCTAACATCTCTTTTACATCTTGATGCTGAATCGCACCTTGACCATAGGCAATCGCTTGGTCAGTTAAAGAGAGTGCATCACGCAGTGAACCTTGTGCAGACTCAGCAATTTGCCAGATTGCATCTTCCTGAGCTGAAATCTGTTCTTTTTCCAGAATTTTTGTCAAATGCTCAGTAATTTCATCGACTGCTAGAGGACGCAAGGTAAATTGTAAGCAACGCGAAATCACCGTAATTGGGAGCTTTTGCGGATCGGTCGTTGCAAATAGAAATTTCACATGCTCAGGTGGTTCTTCTAAGGTTTTAAGCAATGCATTAAATGAGTGTGTAGAGAGCATGTGTACTTCATCAATCAAGTACACTTTATAGCGCCCCTGAGTTGGAGCATACGGTACGTTATCTAAAAGCTCTCGCGTATCTTCGACTTTGGTTCGCGACGCCGCATCAATTTCAATCAGGTCGATAAAACGACCTTCATTCACCGCTTTACACGTGGCACAGACTTCACACGGCGTCGCTGTTACACCTGTTTCGCAGTTTAAGCATTTCGCAAGAATACGTGCAATTGTGGTTTTACCAACACCCCGTGTACCTGTAAATAAATACGCATGGTGTAAACGCCCACGTTCCAATGCACTGCTGAGTGCACGCGAGACATGGTTTTGCCCCACCAATTCATTAAAATTACGGGGACGATATTTACGCGCAAGTACTTGATACATGTATGCTCCTTTTCACAGGTCTAAGCATACTGTTTTTTTGCACAAGAGTGAATGAACAATCTCAAAGCGAGTTAATGATTGTGGAAATTAAACACGCTGTTGATACCTTAATCTTAAATTCAGTCAATGTGCACTTTAAATCAATCAGCAATTTGGTCGTGTTCACTCACATCTTTCACATAATTTAAACGACATTTTCTTTAAGTAACTTGAGTAGATTTTCCATATTTAACCACCTTCAAATATGCTTACACCAAAGACAATGTCCATCGCACCTATCATTTATTAAGTATGCGAAGTCTCTATTATCCACTCTAAAAATCTTAAAACCAGCCTTTATGTCCTGTTAGAATTTTATCGGCACATCTTAAAGTTTCTTGCGTTAAGCCCCATAAACGATAGTCGCCAGTGATGGACGCCGTTGCAAAATTATGTGTGTAAGCAAAACTTAATTGGCGCTCTGGATCACACCAAGCACCTGAGCCATTAAAACCCAAGTGTCCGAAACCTTGTGGGACATGTTTGCCTAAAGTCAGGACACGGTGATACCCCAAACGCCAATGCATTGGAATCGGCATAATTCGATCACGATGCTGATATTGAATCTGTGACATACGTTGGAATACTTCAGGCTTAATCAACTGTTGCTGTTGCCATGTCCCCCCTTGTGCCAACATGGCATAAATTTTTGCCAAACTTTCAGCAGAGAAAACACCATTGGCAGCTGGAATTACAGCTTGTAGACCTTGTTCACTAAAAAAGCTAAAGTTCTTCATACCTTTAGGAATCATAGCATCTTGGAAATCTTGCGAATTGTGACCTGACCATGTCGTAATACGATCCATTAAAGTCATTTTCTTGGCTGTATTTTTTCTTTTTGAAGAATCAGAACTTGAGCTTGTAGAATTCGTTGTGGGGAATGGCCGTGCAACCCGATCAAGTTCTGATGTTGGCACACCAAAATAAGCATCTTGTATCTGAAGAGGTTGCAACAAATATTGTTGCATTAAATGAGATAAACTTTGCCCTGTGGTTTTTTCCAGAACACCGCCAACCAACCAGCCAAAAGTTAAAGGCTGATACGCTGCATCGTCACCTACAGCAAAGCGCGGTTTAGCCTCAGCAATCCGATTTAACATAAGTTCCCAATCGGCCATTTGCGCTGCGTCTTGAACCAAATTTCGGATATCAAATAAGCCACTTTGGTGGCTTAAAATATCTGCCAAACGAATGTTGGATTTACCATTTTGTGCAAATTCAGGCCAATACTTTGCAATTGGTTGATCATAATCAAGTAACCCGCGACTCACTAAAATATGAGCTAAGGTTGCCAAAACACCTTTGCCTGTTGAGTAACAGACCGACAAGGTGTTCTTTTCCCATTGTTCTGTCGCTGATTTTTTCCCTATACAAATATCAACAACCTTTTGTCCTTGACAATACACGCAAAGTGCAGCCCCACCTTGATGCATTCGCGGATGCTGTAAGCGACTGAACTGTTTCGCCAAATCTTCAAAATTTTCAGTAACATCACCATGATATTGATTGGGACTCGCCGATAAATATGCTTTTAGTTCTTTCATCTTACATCCTTATAATTTTTTAATTATTGATACATACATAAGTAAAAAAGCCCAAATCCTTAAAATTTGGGCTTTTATTCAGCGTTATTAGCGTGCGGTAATATGACCTGTCACATGTGGTTTTTTATTCTTACTATTTTGTATCATAAAATCGATATCCTTACCTACCTGCGCAGTGAGGAACTCAACTTTAGAAGGTAAATACATAGGTAATTTAAACCAAACATCAGCCTCATAGCTGTCGGGTAAAGTTAAATTGGCTAAGGCTTTTGCTTTGCTCCACATACCATGTGCAATCGCTTGTTTGAAACCAAATGCTTTTGCCGTGATGACATGAATGTGAATTAAATTAAAATCACCAGAAGTTAAGGCATAACGACGACCCGTATTTTCTGAAACTGTCCACTCTGCCTGAAGCGTATAATTTGGGCGAGTTTCTTCTTTTGCTTTAGTAGCCGCTTTTGTTTCAGTTTTTTGACGTGCAAGATAAGTCGTCACCCCTTGCATCACGACTTCATTGCCCACTTTTGCGGTGGTCATAAAATCAAACTGCACACCTTTATCATGCGGCTTTAATTCACCAAACTGGCAAGATAGGCTTAAGCTTTCATTTACACCAATTTTACGACTTTGAGAAACTTGGTTACGAATATGTACCAAACCTAAAATTGCAAAAGGAAATGCCTCTTGCGTCATCATATGCATTTGTAAACTTTGCGACAAAACGGCTAAATAAATCGTTGGAATATAACCATTATTTTTAAATCCACACACAGCGTTATACGCTTTCAAATGCTTTGGATCAACCTTAAAAGAATCCACAACATATTCAACTTGCGGTAGAACTTTTTCGCCTTTAGGCTTTTTAAAGATGAGTCCCTGCACGACTTTCGGATAAGCCAAATAGGGTTTCGGAAGTTGAGAAAAATGGCGAGTATTCATGTTGAACCTATGTGAAGTTTTTATTTCAATATTTTTTGAAAGCTTCTTCTCCTTCAGGGAGAAGGTTGGGATGAAGGAAGAATTCCATTCCCTTTATTGGCTTTCCCTCTCCTTAAAGAAGAGGGAAAATTCTAAACTTTTATAATTAAGCACCTAATAAACTTTGTCCGCAAACACGAACAACGTTACCATTTAAGCCCGTCGAAGCCGTTGAAGCAAATAAAGCAATGGTTTCTGCAACATCAACAGGTAAACCACCTTGACTCATCGAGTTCATACGACGGCCAGCTTCACGGATAGCAAAAGGAATTGCTGCTGTCATTTGTGTTTCAATAAAGCCTGGTGCAACTGCATTAATGGTTATACCATTTTTTAAGATCGGTGCCGTAAATTTCACCACCCCAATAACACCTGCTTTCGATGCAGCATAGTTCGTTTGACCTAAGTTCCCTGCAATACCTGAAATTGAAGATACACAGATAATACGGCCATTGGCATTTAAACCATCATGTTCAAGTAAATAATCATTTACACGTTCAATCGCAGACAAATTGATGTTGATGACCAAGTCCCAAAGTTCTGGCTTCATGTTTGCTAAAGTCTTGTCACGGGTAATACCAGCATTGTGCACAATAATATCAACACCGCCCTGTGCTACAGCAGCTTCTTTAATTTTCTGACCTGCATCTGCTGCGGTAATATCAATCGCTAAAGTCGAACCACCAATTTCACCCGCAACACGGTCCAAGTCAGCTTGTTGTTGTGGCACATCTAAGCAAATGACATGCGCGCCATCGCGTGATAATACATGTGCAATTGCTTCACCAATACCACGGCTCGCACCTGTGACTACAGCAGTTTTGCCTGCAAGTGGTTTCACCCAATCTACATCAATAACATCAGCTTTAGACACACGAATGACTTGCCCTGAAACATAAGCAGAACGTGGTGATAAAGCAAAACGTAACGTAGACTCTAAATTGGCTTCTGCACCTTCATCTACATAGACCAATTGCGCGGCAATACCTTTTTTGAATTCTTTACCTACAGATTTAACAAAACCTTCTAAAGCGCGTTGAGCAATGGCTTGCTTTACTGTTTTAGCTGTTTCAGGTGTTGTTCCGACCACAATGACACGCCCCGAAGCTAAAATCTGGCGTGCGACAGGGTTGAAGAAATTATAAAGCTCTTTGAGCTGTTCAGAATTTTGAATACCAGACGCATCAAAAACGACGGCTTTGAACTTCGACTCACGATCACCATCGTTAAACGCATTCAGTTTTAAACCTTGAGTTGCAGCAACTTGTTGTAATTCTGCATTGTTGCCTGCATAGCTGTTGGCGTGAATATTCGCCAAAACCTGAGAAATAGCACCAGATAATGTACCTGCTGGTGCTGCACCAAGCAAAACTGCACCTTTAATTACAGGCGTCGCAGAGTCAAAACGATCTAAAAAAGTGGGTGCTGGCAAACCTAAATTTTTAATGACAAATTTACCAATTGGAGATTTTGCGAATGCTTGGTATTGGTCAGTCATGTTTATTATCTCTCAAAACGAATTAAATTTATTTGATGGCTTTTAAACTACTGTTTAACTTCAATATCATGTCAAAGACGTAGATTTCAATAGACCCATCAGTTTCCGTTGAATCATACTTGAGTTAATCTAGTGATGACTTGACCTGAATGTATTCTGCAATGTCATTGTAGTCAATTCGAGCTATGCTGTATTGTGTTAATCTACACCTCAAGAATACTGTAACATGCTTGGAAAAGCCTTATGAGCAAAACAACTCAAGATAATCCAGCAGTCGATCATTCTGTGGCAGAAACTGTGTCAAATACATCAAAAGCACGTACTCGTACACGCAAAACAACTGACACAGCTTCTACGTCTGCAACCCCAACGACTAAAACAACACGTACACGTGCAACTTCTTCGCCTCGCAAAAAAGCAGCACCTAGTACATCTAAAACTGAATCTACAACTCAAACTTCTGTCCAACAGGAAAAAATTATGAGTCAAAATACTCCTCGCCGCGTTGCAATTATTGGTGGTAACCGTATTCCATTCGCTCGTTCGAATGGTGCTTATTTCACAGCATCAAACATGGATATGTTTACCGCAGCATTAAATGGTCTTGTTGAGCGTTATAATCTTCAAGGTCAGCGCCTAGGTGAAGTAGTCGCGGGCGCAGTGTTAAAACATAGCCGTGACTTCAATATGACTCGTGAATGTGTGCTTGATACTGCTTTAGCACCGGAAACTCCTGCTTATGATTTGCAACAAGCATGTGGAACAGGCTTACAAGCAGCTTTCCAAGTTGCGAATAAAATTGCCTTGGGACAAATTGAAGTGGGTATCGCTGGTGGCGTAGATACCACTTCAGATGCGCCAATTGCTTTTGGTGATGGTTTACGTAAGGCATTGCTTGAGCTCAATATCGCAAGAACAGGGAAAGACCGTTTAAAAGCCTTAACCAAAATTAACCTAAAAGATTTGATGGATGCCCCTAAAAATGGTGAACCACGTACTGGTCTATCAATGGGCGATCATCAGGCGATTACAACATTAGAATGGGGTATTTCGCGTGAAGCACAGGATGAACTTGCAGCCTCTTCACATCAAAAAATGGCGAAGGCTTATGAAGAAGGTTTCTTCGATGACTTAATCACACCATTCTTAGGTTTAGAACGTGACAATAACTTACGTGCTGATTCTACAGTTGAAAAGCTAGCTAAACTTAAACCTGCTTTTGGTAAAGGTGATGCACGCACCATGACTGCGGGTAACTCTACCCCATTAACCGATGGCGCATCTTGTGTGTTACTTGCATCTGAAGAATGGGCAAAAGCAAATGGTCATGAAGTATTGGCTTATTTAACCTTTACTGAAACTGCTGCGGTAGACTTTATTGGCAAGAATGGACCAAAAGAAGGCTTATTAATGGCTCCTGCTTACGCAGTTCCTCGTATGCTTGAACGTGCTGGTATTACGCTGCAAGATTTTGACTATTACGAAATTCATGAAGCCTTTGCTTCACAAGTTCTTTCAACTTTAAAAGCTTGGGAAGATCCACAATTCTGTAAAGATCGCTTAGGCTTAGCTGCACCATTAGGTTCAATTGACCGTAGCAAACTCAACGTTAAAGGTTCTTCTTTGGCAGCAGGTCATCCGTTTGCTGCAACAGGTGGACGCATTTTAGCAACGGCTGCAAAACTTCTTAACCAAAAAGGCTCTGGTCGTGTACTCATCTCGATTTGTGCGGCGGGTGGTCAAGGTGTAACGGCAATTGTTGAAAAATAATTGACTTACCCTCTCTAAAAAAGCACTTCTACGGAGGTGCTTTTTTCCCTCTGAGACTTAAATTAACGCTCAGCTTCAAGATCAATTTGTAGCAAACTCAATGATCTTTAGATTGTCTAAGGTATGAAACCATCCAAAAGAGAAAACGAACCAATAAGATACAGGTAATCACTGCGACAATGATCAAGGCTGAATATTCGTCATGTTGGACTACTGCTTGCCAGAACAGATGCAACCAATGCGAAACTTGCAAACCAACACTTACAATAACAAATGCCCAAATAAAACAAGCCAATAGATTGATTGCCATATAACGCAAAACTGAGTATTGCTTAATCCCAATGATCATAGGAATAACTGTTCTTAAGCCCCAAGCAAAACGCATCAATAAAATACTTAAGGTTGGATAGTTTTCAATTAATACACTGGCTTTTTGAAATCTCAGTTTTAATTTTGGGTGCTGATCAATAAAGTCATATCCATACCGTTTCCCAATTTGGTAATACAACTGATCACCAATAAAACCACCAATCATTGCAGAAACAATCAACAGCCAAAAATTGAGAACATGCTGATGTACGGCATAAGCACCGAGCATGAGTATCGTTTCACCTTCGAAAAAAGAACCAATGACGACGGCAAAATAACCGTAATGTTGTAATAAGTAAGTCCAATCCATCTGCATACTCTTTTTATCATTATTTGGATCTCTTTATTTAAAAAATCAAAGCTGAGATACCACTCGACCTTTTAAAGATTACAGGATAGATCATTTAAATGACTAAAATCGCATTTGAAATATGATTACCAAGCTATTTAACCTAGCTGAGATCCAACTTTAGATGCATCAATTATTTATCCATCGTCAAACGATCTAAATAATGCAATATTTTTATTTTTGTAATGAGTTTGCTGTTAAGCGATTTAGCGTCCATACATAAAAAAAGCCACTTATTTGTGGCTTTTTTACTTCTTATGACTGCTGAACAGGAGAATACCCTAATCGCATTTCAATATGGTCATAACACCATTGGAAAATAAAGGTATATACCAAAATACACATGGTCAAACTCAGATCCAATAATATGGCTTGCCAGATGGTCATGTCCATTGCATACGCCACCATTGGAATAGTGGCTAACATTAAACCACCTTCAAATCCAATCGCATGCATAATACGAACGCCAACAGTACGTTGCAATTTACGGCGTTGCTCAAACTTTTCAAAAAAATGATTAAAAATCATGTTCCAAAATACGGAAGTGATTGCCATAGCTATTCCTAGGCTTCCCGTCACTTCCATGGGCATGTTAAAAATAAAACTTAATGCGATGGCAATGATGACCAACAGGATGATCTCATAGCTTAACGCATGAACAATCCTTCTCTTGGAAATCAACATTTAAAAATACTCTTTGTCTTAGATGTTTGATATTTTATGTTTATGATATTGATTAATCGAGTTAGATTCTTTCAATATTTTTGAAAGGTTCACCATGAAGCTTTTTTTAGTAACTTAAGCAAAATACACGCCAATGAATATAAACCAAGATCAACTGCTTATTTTTCAAACCGTCATTGAAACTGGTTCTTTTTCAGCAGCCGCAAGAAAGCTGGGTAAAGTTCCCTCTGCGATTAGCATGTCTATTGCGAATCTTGAAATTGATCTAGATCTTACGCTTTTCAGCCGTCAAGGTCGTGAACCAATTGCAACTGCACAAGCCATGACTTTATATGAGAAGACTCAACAGCTTCTCATTGAAATGAATCAATGGAAACAACATGCCTTTGCCTTAGCTGGTGGCCTAGAATCGAATTTAAACATTGTGGTGGTTTCTGAATTACTCCATACGCATTGGACGGACTATATTTTGCTACTCGAGCAACGTTTTCCTGAACTTCAAATCAACATTTTTTCGGCACCTCAAGAAGATGCATTGCAAATGCTGCTCGATCAATCTGCACAATTAGCATTAATGTTTGAGCGTGAACAATTACAAAGTGGTGAACAATTTGTAGAGCTCAAACGAGAAACGCTTATTGCAGTCGCATCGAAACAACATCCTCTCGCTCAACATGAAAAAATAAGCTATGAACAATTATTACAAAGTCGGCAAATTGTTGTGGCCAGTCGTGACCGAAGTTTAAAGCCTGAATTACTTTTTTCTAAAAATTATTGGCGTACAGATAATCATCACTCCTCATGTGCCATGATTTTGCAAAATTTAGGCTGGGGTGTACTCCCGTATGAAATGCTCAATGAAAATCCAGCATTACAACAACAATTAAAAATCCTGAATTTCCAAGATTTCTCACCCAAATTTGAATATTCGGTTGATTTAGTCTGGAGCCGTGAAAGTCAGCTTGGTGCGGCAGCTCGGTTTTTGATTGAACATATTCGAAACAACAAAAAAAATACGAATTAAATGTGCTCGAAGCCCTGATTTTGCTTGGGCTAAGCAAAGTTTGTGGTATAACTAAATGACGGATATAACTTTTAAGAAATAGATTTCAATGACACAAAATGCGTTAAACCAATTAAAAAAGATGACAACCATCGTTGCTGATAGTAGTGACTTAGCGGCAATTGAAAAATTTCGTCCGCTCGATGCAACGACCAATCCTTCTTTAATCACAGCAGCAGCCAATCAACCAGAAAATAAAGTTTTAATTGAAGCTGCATATGATCAAGCAAAGCAAGAAGGCTATACTTCTGATGAATTGATTGAACGTACCATTGATATTCTGACTGTAAAATTTGGGGTAGAAATTCTTAAACTGATTGAAGGCCGTGTTTCAACCGAAGTGGATGCTTCATTATCTTATGACACCGAAGCAACCATCGCCAAAGCCAAATCGCTTTTAGCACTTTATAAAGCTTATGGTATCGATCAAAACAGAATTCTGATTAAAATTGCTTCAACTTGGGAGGGCATTCAAGCTGCTCGAGCACTTGAAGCTGAAGGTATTCACTGTAACCTCACCCTTCTGTTTGGTTTACATCAAGCTCAAGCTTGCGCTGATGCTAAAGTGACTTTAATTTCTCCATTTGTAGGTCGTATTCTGGACTGGTACAAAAAAGCTGAAAATGTAGAAAGCTATCCTATTGATAAAGATCCGGGTGTGGTCTCTGTGAAACAAATTTATCAATACTACAAGCAGCACCAGATTAAGACTGAAATTATGGGAGCAAGCTTCCGTAGCATCGATCAAGTCCTTGGTTTAGCAGGTTGTGATTTGTTAACAGTATCTCCTAATTTATTGGCTGAATTAGAACTTGATACCCGTGAAGTACAACTTCAGCTCGACCCAAACCAAATTACAAGCAGTTCCGAACAAGCAGTCATTCTTGATAAAGCGACGTTTAAAGACCATTTAGAACATGATCTAATGGCCTTCCAATTGCTACAAGGCGGTATTGATGGCTTTATTAAAGCACGTGAACAACTTAATACCTTATTACGTCAATCATTCGGTTTGGATGCTGAAATTCAAGCTTAAAAATTCTGCACCATAAGTGCGCAAACTTTAAGCTCATTTTGTTACAATAGCAAAATGAGCTTTTTATAATGAGTATATTGTGTTTGGCATTACGGATCTCAGTACCTATATTATTGGAACAATTTTAATTGTTATTCTTCCAGGTCCAAATTCGTTATATGTCATGTCCATTGCATCACGTTTTGGAACACGTATAGGCTATCTTGCTGCTTTAGGCGTTTTTACTGGCGATCTCATTCTGATACTTTGTACCATCTTTGGTGCTGCTTCTTTATTACATAGTTTCCCATGGCTGTTTATTATTCTAAAAGTAGTTGGTGCAGCTTATTTATCCTATTTGGGTAGCCGACTTATCATTGCAAGTATACGAACTTGGAAAGGAACTACTGCTCAGGCTTTAGAGGGTTCCAATACTCAGCTCACCTATAAAGAGGCTCAGCCCTATCGTACCGCTTTGACCATTAGTATTCTGAATCCTAAAGCGATTTTGTTTTATCTGTCTTTCTTCGTTCAATTTGTCGATCCGAACTATGCATACCCAGCGATTAGCTTTACCCTGATGTCTGTTATTTTACAGATCATTAGTATGCTTTATTTAAGTATTCTGATTTTCTCTGGCGTACGTTTTGCAGCATTTTTCAACCAGCGTTATCGCCTCACTTCAGTTGCTGTAGCAATCGTTGGATTTGCTTTTTTAGGCTTTGGCATGAAATTGGCATTTTCAACACTGTAGTTGAAGAAATTTCAATAATGATCTTTAAAACGTGAAATATCGTTTAATTTTAAGATATTTACTTTTCCCCAATATAGCTTAAGCGTATGATGCAAGACCTATATTTAAACTTTTGGTCAAAATAGAATAAGTACGGATACATGCAAAAACTCATTCAAGATTTTTCTATTCCCGCAGTCTTCGCTGGTTTCATTACGTTTTTAATTGGGATCAGTGTATCTGCGGTGTTGGTCATTCAAGCAGCTCAAATTTTAGGTGCAAGTACCGAACAAATTACCTCATGGTTTTGGGCTTTAGGGCTTGGTATTGGCCTAGTAGGCATGTTTCTATCATGGAAACTAAAATACCCAGTGTCTACCGCTTGGTCTACCGCAGGCCTAGCCCTCATCATTGCTACAGGCAGTGGTTATAGCTTAAATGAAGCCATCGGTGCTTTTCTGGTTTGTGGTTTAATTACTGCAGTTTTAGGTTATTTAGGCATTTTTGAAAAAATTCTAACGCTTATTCCACAAAGTCTAACCAGCGCAATGTTAGCTGGTGTCTTATTAAAATTTGGCATCGAACTCTTTGCCAGCCTTAAAACTGATTGGGAATTTATTCTTTCCTTATTAGCAGTTTATATCGTTGCAAAAAAACTTACTCCACGCTACAGCATTGTATTAACCGTGATTGCAGCGATTGCCTTGTGCCCAGTGTTCTTGGACTTCCATACCCCTACAGTTTCATGGAGTATGGCTCAACCCGTCTGGATGACACCTGACTTTACTTGGTCTGCGATTTTAGGTCTTGCACTTCCACTATTTGTCATTAACATGGCCTCGCAATATTTACCTGGCATTGCCATGATTAAAAGTTATGGCTATCAACCTCATGTCAATCAATTAATTGGTGGCACAGGACTCATTCAAACTGTATTAGCACCTTTTGGCTGTTATAGTGTCAATATTGCAGCCATTAGTGCCGCAGTTAGCTTAGACGATCAAGTACATCCAGACCCAAGCAAACGCTATATTGCAGGAATTAGTTGTGGATTTTTTTATGTTTTGATGGGGCTATTTGCTGCAACCCTCACTAGCCTTTTAATGTCTTTTCCACATATTTTTATTGTGGCCTTAGCTGGAATTGCACTATTTGGAACCATTAGCCACAACATAGCACTGGCTTTTCATGATGTTTCTGATCGTGAAGCTGCATTGATGACTTTTTTATTTAGTGCTTCAGGCGTTCAGTTTTTTGGCATTGGTTCTGCATTTTGGGGGCTACTATTTGGTTTTGCCGTTGCATTTATTATGAAATTGAACATCAAAAAATAAGCTCTGTCTAATAAAAAAAGCATACATATTTTGTATGCTTTTTTTATATTATTTCGTATCAATGCCCAATTGAGTTTGAGAAAACATTCATAACAATTACTCCACCCACAATCATGCCGATTCCAATTAAAGCAGGTAAATCCAAAGTTTGTTTAAATACAAAAAAACCGACTAAAGCCGTCAATACAATACCAACACCACCCCAAATTGCGTAAGCAATTCCCAAAGGAATAGTTTTGATTACTTGCGATAACAAATAAAAAGAAACGACATAAAACACGACGACCAATAAACTAGGTCCTAATTTTGTAAAACCCTCAGATTTCACTAAAAATGCCGAACCCGTGACTTCAGAAACAATTGCCAAAGCCAACATGGCATAAGCTAACAGTAGGACATTCATGCTTGTGTTACTTCACCAAATTTTCTGGATGCAGATTAACAGTTCATAGATACGGATTATAGAGTTTTTCTACGATGAGGCATCCAAATTACTGAATTGTTCTATAAAAGAAATGGTTTGATCAAAAGTTTGCTGACTGGCTTTTAACCCCATAAAAAATTGATACTCATGAACTAATGGCTCTTTACTTTCAGGATAAAACACAGCAGTTACAGGTATTTCATGCTGCTTTAATGCGGCAACGAAAGGAACAGATTGAGTCTCTGTTAAAAAGTCCTTATGACCTCCACTAATAAATACTGGAGGATAATTTGCAGTTAGATGCTTTATTGGCGATATCTCATTTAAGAAAGCGGCATCGTCCTTACGCTCCCCTGTGTATGCCTTAACGAGGCTATAAATGCCCCATTCTATAATTTTATGCTCATCAGGTGCTGTCGCCACAAAAGATGCTATATCGTAAATACCGCAATGCAGAATTAATCCTTTCAACTGTTGCGGTTGGATCGCAGGTACAAAATTTGATTCTCGGGCAAATTGAGGATTTGTAAGCAACGCTGCGTAGTGACTTGCTAAATTAGCACCTGCTGAATCACCTGCCATATAAAGTTGATTAGCATCAATCTGATAGTCCTCTGCATGTTTACTAATAAACTTAAGTGCTCGATTTATTTGCAATAACTGATTAGGATAAATCACTTGAGGGGCAAATTGGTACTCGACCGATACAACATTAAAACCTTGTGCAGCAAGCAACTTAAAGTATCCACGAGCATTTTCTTTTGAACCAGAAATCCATCCCCCACCATGAATCCAGATAATTGTCGGTCTTAAACCCAGTTCTTCAATATTTTCAGGTTGATATAGATCGAGTCCTAATTTTGGATCTTTTAGATACTCAATATTTGAATAGATCAACACATTTTTAGGTGCATGTTTATCTAACATTCTTTTCTGTATTTCTGTGGCCGTATTAAAACTTCGCGCAATAACTTTGCTACTTTTTTGAGTATTTTGGCATGCCGTTAACAACACCAAAATACAGCTTAAAATGATAAAAATTGTCTTTTTATACATGAGCAATTCCACAGTTTTTAAATATTTTCATAATGATGTGTTTTAAAGAATCTTTTTCAGCAAGCGTATTTTAGCGAAAAAATAATACTCGATCATAAAAAATGAAAAAACCATTCCATTTTGATTAAGCCTTTCCTGATAAATCTGATAAAAACACTCAACTTACTAGCTTTTAGAAAGCCTTGAGAAAGATTAAAAATCTCTAATTAATTGAATGAATTTACGCTGTTTTTTCATTTTATAAATTGATCACAATCCGACTATGTGCTATCTATAAATAAGTAGCAATAATGATAAACAACAGGAGTAAATCCGATGTCTTACCAACATATTTTAGTTCCAGTAGACGGCTCTGCAATTTCATTTTCCGCAGTTAAACAAGCCGCGATTATTGCGAAAGCATTTGGCAGCGAATTGACTTTGATTAGCCTTGTTGCAGAAGATCCTTTTACAGAAGTCGACTTTTATTATTCTTCTGCCATTATGAAAGAATACTTTGTACAAGCTTATGCCAATGCTGAAAAAGCCCTAAAAGAAGCCATTGTTTTTGCTCAAGCAGAAGATGTTGAGCCAACAACACAAATCATTAAAGGACAAGTTTCTGCTGAAGGTGTAGTGCAAGCTGCTGAAGAGAAAAAATCTGATTTAATTGTGATGGGTTCACATGGTCGCAAAGGCTTCCAAAAGTTTTTACTTGGTAGTTTTGCACAAGATGTACTTCGTGGTACGCATCTGCCTGTTTTAATTGTAAAAGAATAAGCCAATAAATCGAGCACCTACTTTTAGGTGGGTGCTTATAGAAGTATCTTTTAAGGATACTTTTAAATTTTACAAATGCAGAAAGCTAAGTTTTTTATAATCATAATCGAAGGTGTGCACCCATGACTTATCAACATATTTTAGTACCTGTCGATGAATCTCCAATTTCATATACCGCTGTTGAGCAAGCACTTTCTTTAGCAAAACTCCTGAATTGTCGCGTAACGGTTATGTGTGTCGTGGCTGTCGACCCCTTTGTCGGCGTCGACTTTTACAAAGTTGCTCCAGCAATTACCGATTATTTCATGCAAGCAGAAGAAAATGCCCAAAAGCGTTTGGCAGATATTAAACAATCCTTCATTCGAGATGAGATAGAGGTTGACACTAAAGTAATTCGTGGCGTTTCCGCCGCAGAAGGCATTATCCAAATTGCAGATGAAGTTAGTGCTGACTTAATTATTATGGGTTCACATGGTCGTACTGGTTTCAAAAAGATGATGCTCGGTAGTGTTGCACAAGCCGTACTTACTCAGTCCCCTATTCCAGTTCTTGTTGTAAAAGTCTAAAGTACAAAAAATCCCTCTGCATCGAGGGATTTTTTATATATCTATTCAACAAAATGCAGAACATACGTATTAAAAACAGCTTTATTTTTTAATTTGAATTGCACGTGCCATTACATCTTCAGGCACTTGATCTGTAAATACCACTGCTAAGGCTTTGTCATTTTTAGCTCTGTACACGACAAATTTCATAGGGCCCTTGTCCTATCAGGCTTTTTCTTTCTTAAAATTGCTAGCACTTTCTTAAATTCTTCTTTTTTTCCAAAACCAATCAAACGTAGAATAGCCATCTGAACATAGTCCAAACCGTAGCGAAATAAACTTACTGAAAGTCGTCCATGCTTCTTTAGTTTTATCGCTTTTTTTCGATCATGTTGCCATTCACCTGTTAAATAGCACCAACAGAAACCGATCGCTAGCACTGCTATCAATTTCTTGACTCGTCTAGGGTCTGTTAAACGAGTATTTTCAAGATTGAATCCACGTCCTTTGAGACAACTAAATAAGGTTTCGATTTCCCAGCGTAATGCATAATCACCAATAGCAGAAGCATTAAACATAGGAGAAACAACAAGTAAAAGTTCTCCATCTTCTAATCGTAGCGCACTAATATACAGTTTCACTCGACCAACCCAAATACGTCGTTTACGACATTCTGTTTGACCAACTTGAAGATGACGAAATAAATCACTAATTTTATGATTCTTGGCTAAGTGATTGGTCACAATAAAGTTTTTTTAACACGTATACAGAAGTTAATGTCATTTTCAATTAACCATGTAAACCATTTCTCACCGATAAATTCTCTGTCTGCGAACACATTCACAATACGATCTTTACCAAAAATGGAGATAAAGCGTTGAATCAAAGCAATACGCTCTTTTGTATCTGAATTTCCACGTTTATTGAGCAATGTCCAAACAATAGGTATCGCTATTCCACGATAGACGATGGCTAACATCAAGATATTGATATCTCGTTTTCCCCATTTCCAGTTGGTTCTATCCAAAGTTAATTGGACTTTATCGAATGAAAATATATTGAAAATTAACTGAGAAATTTGACGATAATCGAAATACTGATCTGCAAAGAAGCGTTGTATACGTCGATAAAATGATTGTGGTAAGCACGTGATGGGTAAGGCTTTAGATGCAGAAGAAAGATTACATGTCTGTTTTACAATTAATGCCAGCATAATCAGTGTAAAACATTTTACACGTGACTTGTTCCACTTTAGATATTTGTTTAAGATGAGATGTAACTCATTGAAATGTGTCATCATATTCGTCGTCAGAAAACAAGTATTATGCCATTATTTCAATGAGTTGTCTTTTTTTGTCGTGTACAAAGTTGCGTTATATAAATTCCAAATTATTCGTGCGACTGAAAAATTTAAGGCAATTGTAATTTCAGCTTCTATTGCGATTGCTTTAGTTTTTGTTGTGCAGATTGTTTTACGTTTGATCTTTGGTTCAAGTATTCCTTATATTTTTGAAAGCAATTGGTTAGGTATTGGTTTTGCTGGATTTGTTGCTGTAATTGCTTCACTGAACTTAATTTTGGATTTTGATCTTATTGAAAATGCAGCAGCACAACGCGCTCCTAAAGCATTTGAATGGGTCTGTGCGATTGCTTTACTTGCGACTTTAGTGTGGATGTACTATTCATTCATGCGCTTATTAAGCCTAATTCAAGGTGATGATTAAATTTGAATTGATATCAAACATAAATCGTCTTCACATGAAGGCGATTTTTTTATGCAAGATTGTAAAAAAGGTGGATTATGCAATTCCGAAAAATCAGGAATATTGGCATGATGTGGTGAAAATTTTTCGAGTGAGAATAAGATGTCACAAGGACTTTTAGCTGGTAAGCGTTTTTTAATTGCTGGTATTGCAAGTAAATTATCAATTGCTTTTGGTATCGCATCGGCTTTACACCGTGAAGGTGCAGAATTAGCGTTTACTTATCCAAACGAAAAGCTGAAAAAGCGTGTTGATGACTTTGCAGCACAGTTTGGTTCAACCCTCGTTTTCCCTTGTGATGTAGCGATTGATGCAGAAATTGACAATACTTTTGTCGAGTTGGCAAAACACTGGGATGGTTTAGACGGTGTTGTGCATTCGATTAGTTTTGCACCTGCACATACGCTAGATGGTGACTTTACCGACGTGACGGATCGTGAGGGTTTTAAAATTGCACATGACATTAGTGCGTATAGCTTTGTTGCGATGGCACGTGCTGCAAAGCCTTTATTACAAGCACGTCAGGGTTGTTTATTGACTTTGACTTATCAAGGTTCTGAGCGTGTGATGCCAAATTATAACGTGATGGGCATGGCTAAAGCGTCTTTAGAAGCGGGTGTTCGTTATTTAGCACTAAGCTTAGGTAAAGAGGGGATTCGTGTGAATGCGATCTCTGCGGGTCCAATCCGTACATTGGCTGCATCTGGTATCAAATCATTCCGTAAAATGTTGGATGCCAATGAAAAAATCGCTCCATTACAGCGTAATGTAACGATTGAAGAAGTGGGTAATGCAGCGTTATTCCTTTGCTCACCGTGGGCTTCAGGTATTACAGGTGAAATCCTTTATGTTGATGGTGGTTTCAATACTGTAGGTATGAGCCAAAGCATGATGGATGATGAATAATTAGATTGATCTAAATTATTTGATAAAGCCGCTTTTATAGCGGCTTTGTTTTTTAAGGAGGGTTGATTCTTTAAATTCTTTGTACACGACAAAAAAAGACAACTCATTGAAATAATGGCATAATACTTGTTTTCTGACGACGAATATGATGACACATTTCAATGAGTTACATCTCATCTTAAACAAATATCTAAAGTGGAACAAGTCACGTGTAAAATGTTTTACACTGATTATGCTGGCATTAATTGTAAAACAGACATGTAATCTTTCTTCTGCATCTAAAGCCTTACCCATCACGTGCTTACCACAATCATTTTATCGACGTATACAACGCTTCTTTGCAGATCAGTATTTCGATTATCGTCAAATTTCTCAGTTAATTTTCAATATATTTTCATTCGATAAAGTCCAATTAACTTTGGATAGAACCAACTGGAAATGGGGAAAACGAGATATCAATATCTTGATGTTAGCCATCGTCTATCGTGGAATAGCGATACCTATTGTTTGGACATTGCTCAATAAACGTGGAAATTCAGATACAAAAGAGCGTATTGCTTTGATTCAACGCTTTATCTCCATTTTTGGTAAAGATCGTATTGTGAATGTGTTCGCAGACAGAGAATTTATCGGTGAGAAATGGTTTACATGGTTAATTGAAAATGACATTAACTTCTGTATACGTGTTAAAAAAACTTTATTGTGACCAATCACTTAGCCAAGAATCATAAAATTAGTGATTTATTTCGTCATCTTCAAGTTGGTCAAACAGAATGTCGTAAACGACGTATTTGGGTTGGTCGAGTGAAACTGTATATTAGTGCGCTACGATTAGAAGATGGAGAACTTTTACTTGTTGTTTCTCCTATGTTTAATGCTTCTGCTATTGGTGATTATGCATTACGCTGGGAAATCGAAACCTTATTTAGTTGTCTCAAAGGACGTGGATTCAATCTTGAAAATACTCGTTTAACAGACCCTAGACGAGTCAAGAAATTGATAGCAGTGCTAGCGATCGGTTTCTGTTGGTGCTATTTAACAGGTGAATGGCAACATGATCGAAAAAAAGCGATAAAACTAAAGAAGCATGGACGACTTTCAGTAAGTTTATTTCGCTACGGTTTGGACTATGTTCAGATGGCTATTCTACGTTTGATTGGTTTTGGAAAAAAAGAAGAATTTAAGAAAGTGCTAGCAATTTTAAGAAAGAAAAAGCCTGATAGGACAAGGGCCCTATGAAATTTGTCGTGTACAGAGCATTTTTAGGCATTTTTTCAGTATTATTAGCTTCTAATACTGCGTTAATATCCTCTGGTGTGAAGCTGTACATAGCACCTGTCGCTGGATCTACTGCCAACAAACCAATTAGCCCACCAAAAATAATATTACCAAAATACCAGCCACTAACTGTGCCTTTTACTGTCACGGTTTTCGGTGTAAACCCATCTTTACTAAAAGTAATTTGGTATTCTTCTGGTTTGAAATAACCAGCACCTTTTTTCAAGCTTACTGTAGTAGGTGTTTGCCCAACATGTACACTTTGCCCTGCGCGGTTTTTAATTTCAATTTTGGCTGAATCTGGAACGCTGGTAAACGTTAGCGTTTGAGTCGACCCCTTAATAATACTTGCACAACCTGTCATCAGCATTGTTGCAGAAATCATAGAGGCAACTAATAATTTATTCATTTTTATTACTCTTTTAAAGAAATCTGGCGAAATGTAACAGAAAGTTAACAAATTATGAAGAAAATATGTAGAAGAAGTATTTAATTGATCATTTTTTATGACAAAATTATCTAAATGTCTTTTTCAATTATTTTCAGAAGAAAAAAGTTCAAGTAAATAAATATCTTATATTGCTACATTTATTCAGTGTTTCTATTTTTAATTTTAATGAAACCAATAAAAAGGCTATTTCCCATTGCTGAAAAATAGCCTGAACCAGCTTAAACTCTAGAATTTTTTATCAGATGCTCAGCATACTGTTTAAAGTTTCCACCACATTTTTAGATTTCACTTGTGGCTTTAAGGCTTCTAAAGATGCCAATACATGTGAACGTTGGGGTTCGGCTAAAGTATACCAACGAGATAAAACCTGTAATAAACGTGAACCTAAAATTGGATTCTTTTCATCTAAATACTTGGCCAAATCTACAAAATGGTCAACACCAAAGCTCCAAGTATTTACAGGGTTGCTATTTAAACCACCACTCACAGCACGAATTCGGTTTGGTACTCCCAAATCATAATCTGGATGATTAATCAAAGTTTGAATACTTTCCGCAGTTGCATTCGGATTTGACGCTTGGACTGTAAACCACTGGTCAAGAGAAAGTGCTTCATCTTTGAAGCGCGTATAAAAGTCTTGGAGAGCAGTTGAAGCTTGTGGTGCATCATTCCAGACTAAAACACGTAAAGCCCCTAAACGCTCAGACATATTGGTCGTACTGGTATATTGACGGTAAGCCAAATCAAATGCTTCCGTATCACCTTGTCGTGCCAACATCATCAACATGATATTTTTCAATGCCCGAACGCCCATGGCCTGTGAAAAATCTTTCTGCAAATCAGGATCTAAAGCTAAGTATGTTTCTTTACAGAATTGACCTAATTCACATGCCAAGGTGTTTAATAATGCATTACGCTTTTCTTGAATTACCTCAGGATTATAGTTTTCATCAATACGACTACCCAAATAACCTTCGCTCGGAACATCAAACAAACGTGAGGCCAGTAAAGGATCTTTTTCGACAAGTGCAGGCAACGTATTTTTAATGGCTTGAACATAAATTGTTGCATCATGATCATTCAATAAAACACGCTCTAACAAGGTTTGTGTAGCCTGCCATTGGTTAAAGCCGTTGGTTTCATACTGAATCAGGAACGCCAATTCTTCATCTGAATAGTTAAATTCAAGATTGACTGGTGCAGAGAAATTACGAAGCAAAGACACGACAGGTTTCGCTGTTACATTTGTAAAGATAATGCTCGCTTGTTCTTGATCGAACAAATACACACCATCCTTCACGCTATTTTCAAATAATGCATCAGATTGCAGCGTGTATTGTTCACCTGTTTCCGCATTAAATAATGCCAGTGCCACAGGAATCGGAACTGCTTTTAAGTTCGGGTATTTCGCATGGGCTTTAAGGCTTTGCTTAAAACTCAAACGATAGGTTTGTGCCGCAGCATCATACTCACCTATTGCTTCAAGTTTTGGCGTACCTGGTTGATTGTACCAAGTCAGGAAATTTGACAAATCAACACCTGAACCCGCAGTTAATGCAGCAACCCAATCTTCAACTGTTACAGCTTGACCATCGTGACGGCGGAAATATTCATCTGTGCCTTTACGGAATTTTTCTTTTCCTAATAAGGTCGCCATCATGCGGTTAATTTCAGCCCCTTTCTCATATACAGTAGCTGTGTAAAAGTTATTAATTTCTACAAAATGGTCAGGACGCGGTGGATGAGACAATGGGCCCGAATCTTCTGGGAATTGATGTGCTTTGAGTACAGCGACATCATCAATCCGTTGTACAGCTGCCGATTGCAAATCTTCCGAAAAAGATTGATCACGAAAAACTGTTAAGCCTTCTTTTAGACATAATTGGAACCAGTCACGGCAAGTAATACGGTTACCTGTCCAGTTATGGAAATATTCATGTGCAATGACCGATTGCACACGCATAATTGCAGCGTCTGTTGTGTATTCTTCATCAGCCAGTACACATGAGGTATTAAAGATATTTAAACCTTTATTTTCCATTGCGCCCATGTTGAAAGCACTGGTGGCAACAATCATATAATTGTCTAGATCATATGGACGACCATAGTGTTCTTCATCCCAACGCATAGAATGTTTTAAGGCTTCCATCGCAATATGGCATTTTGGAATATCTTTTTCTTCAGCATAAATTTCCAAAGCCACATCACGTCCTTCAGAAGTCGTGTATCGATCTTTTAAAACAGCTAAATCACCAATCACACAAGCAAAAAGATAGCTTGGTTTTTTGGTTGGATCTTGCCAAATCGCAAAATGGCGGTCTTCGCCAACCGAACCTGTTTCAAGCAAATTACCATTGGCCAGAAGCACTGGATATTTTTTATCGGCCTCTACACGCGTCGTAAATACACCTAAAACATCAGGACGGTCTGGATAGAATGTAATTTTACGGAAACCTTCTGGTTCATTTTGTGTTACATACAAATCTGATGCTGCTTGGTATAAGCCTTCAAGCTGCGTATTTGATTCGGGATGAATGATCACTGATGTTTCTAAGATGACTTCATTTGGTGCATTATGGATAACAAGTTGCTCACTATCTAAAGTGTAATCGCTCACATTTAAAACCTGACCATTTAAGCTTATAGACTTCAGCTCTAAATCACGCCCCAATAAGACCAAATCACCGTCAGTCTGGCGTTTCATGACCAAATTGGCATCCACTTGAGTATGTTCTGCATACACCTGAATATCTAAATTGATCGAATCAACCAGAAATACAGGTTTTTGATAGTCTTTTAAATATACAGTTTGATCTGCTTCTACCACTGGGTTTGCCGCAATGTTCATATCATTTCCTATTTGTCTTTTTAGCATTGACTTTTGCATTGCGTAAAATCATTCATCACAGTACAAGTATCTTTGCCCTTGTTTATCATTCAATATGGGTGTTTATTTTCCGCATTTCAATCACGATTGCGCATAATTTTAAGGAGATGTATTTTATTTATACGCTTTATTCCTCCTCTACGAGTATGTCGGCTAAAAATGAAAATACAACACCTGATTTATGGCATCATCTTGTCAAGTTTTGCATCCATTGCAATTGCCGCGCCAACTCTTCAATACATGGAATGTCTTGCAGCGGATCAACAACATCATTTTGTTTTGGTTGCCCCAGCCCAAAATGGGCAAACAATAAAACTGATGTATTTTCCTTATTTAAAGCCCATTTCTTTGCATTATATAAAAACTGAAAATATTGAAATGGCAGAAGACCGTCCCTATGAACAACACCTTTTTTTCAACGAACGTAATTTCCAACGTAATACAGGGCAATATGAAATTATTCTGCAAGGTGCACGCATTTATGCAGTGATTTATAGTGCGAAGCAGTCTGGTGCTATAACAACTTATCAAAATTATCTAGCCGATAAACAAAAACAGAAAGTGAATCAGAAACTCATAGCCCATAAATTACAGTGTATTTAGCGCATACCTCTCTATTTCAGTTACACACCGTTTCGTATCACTTGTGCGAGTGACATTTTTATGAATTATCTTTCAAACTGACTACAATTTGTGCACGTTTTTTGCTTGTAAATAGATGTGCAAAGCGCACTATAAAATGAGCAAAATAAAAACGAGGTGCAAAATGTATATCAAAGAACATTTGATTCGTACGGAAAATATCAAAATCATGCAAACCTTGCACGCGGCAGGGATTGATCACAAAGTGATTGCTACATTTATGTGTTGTGAAGGTATTGCAATACAAGCACAAGAGGTTAGCACCGTTTTAAATCAATATGATGCTTTAGGAAGCAAAAAAATTCCTTCCAAAAAAGTGAAAGCTTTAATTTATGCCAAACAACTCGGAGAAGATGACGAAACACTGCCTTGCCCTGCAGCCTATTAAATTCTTTCTAACTGCTACCGAATAAAGAGCTACTCGAAGCAGTAGCTCTTTTTATTTGCAAAACATCAGCAAAGCTTTGCACAAATGCTTAACAGTTCAACTCTGAACAACACCTAAACGGTGTATAATCTTAAGCACTGATTCAATTATTCGATGACTAACCATGCTGCTCCAAATTCTGCAAAAACAACTGGATGAAAGCACAACTTGTCCGCTTTGTCAGGCAGCAATGTATTGGATAGAAGCCGAACAATATGATCAAGATGTGCAATTCCATGAATGTAGTCACTGTGCGCATCGGGTATTTCAGTCGGATAAATTCACGTGTCACTGTGACAGTTGTGCTTCAAAACGTAAAAAATTACTTCAAGAAACTCGACTGCAAGAACAACGTAAACTCAAGAAAAAAGAGATTGTAGAGCTAGAACTGCGCCAACTTAGCTTTCTACACAAACTGTTTTTACTCAGTATTCTGGATAATCAGATTCAGGAATATTCAGCACATGACGAATTTATTCATTGGGAAAAAATTAAATATCAACCCATTACCCCCAATTATTATTTTCAAAGTACCTTGCTCAAGCAACTTTTAAAAGACCAAATTTTAATTGCCAAAGACTTTGCAGAAGAAGCGCATGAATATTATGTCAATGTCCGTCTAGAAGGTTATACAGAGCCAAGTTTATTCAGTATTACCCAACAACTCAGACATTGGTTTTACGAAAATTTAAAACTCGGCATCCCATTTAAAGATGCTGAAGAAGTTAAAAACACCCTGTATTTGATCTTATATCAAGAAATCGTCCAGTTCATGCAATATTACTGCAAATCTTGGGGGGTTCAAATTGCAGGAAATCAGAGCTTTCAAACTTTTTGTTATCGTTTAATGGATACTCTCGCGGTAGGTCAGATTTATTATCTCATCCAAACTGCATTGGAATATTTATATGAACAAAAAGCACTAAAGCCACGCAATGAGAACTTCATCAATACCAACTTACTCAAAAAAACTGTTCAGCAGTATCGGGAACGATCTCTCACAGAAAGATGGGAAACATCTACACTTCCTCGTTTACCCACTATGCCGCTCAGTAAAATGAGTGAAATCCTATTTTTTAAATTTCTCGGTTATGATGAACGGATTTTCTTTCAACCTGTCTGGCGTTCGTGGAAGAAAATTGAACCGCGTTTAAATTTCTATTCAGTCAAACGCTGTATGTATTGTGGTTCCAACGACTTAGCCGTTGACTATGATGCCGAAGAATACGTATCTTTATTTTGTCGACATTGTAAGCATCAGGACCACTATTTCACACGGTGAATGGTGAACATCATGTCTACACTTTCAAACCAGCCAATATTTGACCTTCAGGATAATCTAGTGGATCAAACTGCACCATTACTACAGAAAATTGTTGAAGCGCATACCCAACTCCGTGCAACTCAACCTCTAGTGCAATGTATTACCAATAGTGTCGCTGCCAATTATGTAGCCAACGTACTACTTGCCTGTGGTGCTTCGCCCGCTATGATTGATAACCCATTCGAAGCAGAAAATTTCACTCGGATTAGTAGCGCACTCAGTATTAATTTAGGTACACCAACAACGGAACAAATGCAAGCAATGCAAATTTCTGCCAATACAGCACAGCAAGCTTCCGTTCCTTGGGTACTTGACCCTGTGGGTTATGGCAATATTTTATCTTGGCGCTCAGAAATGACCAATGAGCTGTTGCAATATCAACCCTCTGTAATCCGAGGGAATGCTTCGGAAATGAGTGGATTAGCAGGCAATCAAGTGACAGGTAAAGGGGTAGATAGCACGCTAGATAGTGCAGAAGTTTATATACAAGCTTGGACTTTGTTAGACCATGCTGAGTGTATTGCAATTTCAGGTGAATCTGACTTTATTCTCTCTAAAGAATTAAACAGCGTCATTCAAGTCAATGGCGGTTGCTTTCTACAACCAAGGGTGACTGCAACAGGTTGTGCGCTTGGTGCTTTAATTGCAGCTTATTGTGCTGTAACCGATGTTACAATTGCCACTTTGTCCGCACATGTACATTTTGCTGTCGCAGGACAATTAGCATACCAAACAGCACAAACTGTAGGTTCATTTAATGTGGCTTTCTTAGATGCACTTGATAGCCTTACAGCTGATCAAATCAGTGAGTATGCAAATTTCAGCATCATTCACAGGTAAAAAACAGATGTGAGCATAAGTAGAATATGCTCACATCTATTAACTCGCTGCGCGTTCTATCGCATTTAAAATTGCGGCTTCGGTTAACATTTTAGTATTCAATTTACTGACACACATCATCCCCATCCCATCAAAAAAATCTGGTGTGTGCTGCATGAAGAAATCAATATGCTGATTCGCCTGATCATGCATATGAATCGACTCATCTAAAGTCGTTTCTGGAATTACTCTTGGATGCACATAAATATCTTCACGACGTTTTTGTACATCTGGTTTACGTACCGCAACCAATTTAAGTACGTCCAGATAATCCTGTGGCGTATCTACATCTGTTCTCGGGTAAAAATTTTGTGCACACGATGCAAGCAAGGCATAGGCTTTCGGCTGCATCATCGTCACGACAAACCATAATGGAATCAGCGGATGTTTAATGCTGTGCTGTACAGCGACTTTAATCACTGAATTCACAGTTTTATTGCCACGTTGATAATTCGGTAAGAATGACCCACGTGAATTCACCACAAAAATATTCTTATCTCGAATAGTCAGTTTTAATATCAGAATACTGTTATACCCAATTAAACGAACACCATCAAAATACTCTACAACTTGTACAGATATCGCATCTGAATCATGCATAAAATCATGCAATTCTTGCTTACAGGTATCTGGAAAAATAATACGGTCAAATGCTAAAAGTTGTTCTAGATATTGGTTCTGATGTTCAGGTAATAGCTTCTTATAATCTGTTATTGTTTCGGAAATATTCATAACTCCGTCCGAGTTGAATAGACCTGATCATTCTAATACGAGATGATTCTGTCCGACATCCCCTAAACTAGGTACTTAAGGCTCATATGCTTTATTAAAGGGTGATTATTCATATTTTAAATCAATAGATTACAGAATTGTGTATTCAGCAAAATCAATAAGATGCAAGTAAAATACAACTTTAACCCAATGAGTCTAAATCTTTTAAATTTTAATAAAATAACCCATAAAAAATTTAAGCATTTTTATCAATCATTTTTTAGTTTTAGATCATTTTCACTGATTGTTTGAATATCTGATGACATCGTAAGGCATAAAAATGAACCAATAGCACCTTTAAGTCACCCTTCCCTAAAGGTGCTATTGGATCAATTATCACCTTTAACCCATTCAGTGATAATTTATATCCTTAGTCTAATCATTAACTTGCACAAATGTTTGCTGTATTTAAAGTAATTTCATTAAATTTCAGCATAAAAATGAAGTATATTTATATTTTAAAGAAGATTCTTCTGTGGAATAAGTTTTGAACAGTACAGAATACACGCTAGATAAAATTGATCGAAAGATTTTATCTGCTTTAAGACAAAATGGCAGATTGACCGTCGCACAACTCGCAGATGAAGTAGGACTTTCCTCCTCTCCGTGTTGGACACGCTTAAAACGTTTAGAGAATCTAAAAATTATTGATGGCTATACAGCCAACATCAATCCGAAGGCAATTGGCATTAATGAATTATTTTTCATCGAAATCACCTTAGAACGACATGATGATGAAATTTTGGAGCAATTCAGCCAAACCTTAGCAGATATTCCTGAAGTGATTGAAGCGCATTTAGTGACGGGTGATTATGATTATTTAGTCAAAGTAGCAGTGAAAAATGCTGAACACTATGAACGGTTTTTAAGAAAAAAACTCTATTCAATTAAAGGTATACGTCATACGCGCTCTACTTTTGCCTTACGCCCGCTTAAGTCTGCCACCACATCTGATTTAATGTTGATTGAATAATCGAAAACTCGTTTACTGCAATTTATGTAGATCTATGTTTTAATAGGCGTAGTATGAGATGGTAATCCCCCCTAAAAATAATAGGACTTAAAAGTAGAATTTTCTCTTAAGATACAAGCAGGAGATTCTGCATGAAAACATCTAAATTTACTGACAGCCAGATCATGTCCATCTTGAAGCAAGCGGAGTCTGGTACACCTGTTGCGGCCCTTTGTCGTGAACATGGTATGAGTAATGCAACCTTCTATAAATGGCGTGCTAAATATGGCGGCATGGATACATCTTTGATGGCACGGCTGAAAGAGTTGGAAACAGAAAATACCAGACTGAAAAAAATGTATGCTGAAGAGCGATTAAAAGCAGAAATTATTCAGGAAGCGATGTCAAAAAAGTGGTAAAGCCATCTTGTCGACGTCAGATGGCTCAACAGGCAGTGGCCCAACATGCTGTTAGTATCCGTTTAGCTTGCACTGCATTTGGCATAAGTGAAACCTGCTACCGTTATCAGGCTAGACTCAGTGATGACAATGTGCTCATTGCAGAACGGCTCATTGAACTCACTGAGGAAAATACCGATTGGGGCTTTGGTCTATGCTTCTCGTATTTACGGCATGTTGAGAGTCACTGCTGGAATCACAAGCGGGTTTATCGCATTTACTGTGAGTTGGCACTGAATCTGCGTATTAAACCGAGAAGAAGACTAAAACGACATGTGCCTGAACCACTGAAAGAGCCAATACGTGCAAATCAGGTTTGGTCACTGGATTTTATGCATGATCAACTTTCCGATGGTCGCAAGTTTCGATTATTGAATGTGATTGATGATTACCGCCGCGAAGGCCTAGCCATTGAAGCAGGGTTCTCATTGCCCACAATTAGGGTCATTCGTACGTTGAATCAATTGCTGGAGTGGAGAGAAAAACCGTTAGTGATCCGATGTGATAATGGCCCCGAGTTTATCAGTCACGAATTTGTGCGCTGGGCTACTGAGCACGGTATTCGTATTGAATATATTCAACCGGGTAAGCCACAGCAGAATGCGTATATTGAACGATATAATCGGACTATACGTTATAGTTGGCTGAGCAAGCATTTGTTTGATACGTTAGAAGAAGTTCAGGATTACGCAACTGATTGGCTGTGGCATTACAATCATGAAAGACCACACCAAGCTAACAAAGGAAGGCCACCTCTAATGGCTGCTTAACCTCTACTTTTAACTTCGGTTATTTATGGGAGGATTACCATGTCAAAGACTGATTAGGCAAAATTAAAATCAATCTTTTATTGGGAATATGTTACTCACACTAGACTTCAACATAATCAATGTTCATTATTTATTCACATAATAACTATATTTTTGGAGTGCGCTTCAATGGGGTTTAAACTCATACCAACCATAATTTCAGTATCACTTACCCTTATTATTTGGTTTTTCATCCCAGTCCCACACGATGTCTCTGCAAATGCTTGGCTTCTATTTGCCATGTTCATCGGGGTGATTGCTGCCATTATTGGCAAAGCCATGCCAATTGGGGCAATTTCGATTATTGCTATTGCACTTGTTGCGATTACCCGAGTAACCAACAATAACCCAAGTGATGCCATCAAGGACGCATTAAGTGGTTTTGCCAATCCACTGATCTGGTTAATTGGTATCTCCATCATGATCTCAAAAGGATTACAAAAAACAGGCTTAGGTGCTCGACTTGGATATTACTTTATTGCAGTTTGGGGCAAAAGAACCATCGGTATTGGCTACAGTCTCGCGTTATCTGAACTCATCCTTGCCCCAGTGACCCCAAGTAATACTGCTCGTGGTGGTGGAATTATTCACCCCATTGTGCGCTCTATTGCAATGAGTTTTGACTCTGACCCTGAAAAAGGTACAGAAGGAAAAATTGGTAAATATTTGGCTTTGGTGAATTACCACTCAAACCCCATCACTTCGGCGATGTTTATTACCGCTACCGCACCGAATCCATTAGTTGTTGAGCTTGTAGCAAAAGCCACCAATAGCCAGATTCAGCTGAGTTGGACGACATGGGCATTAGCCATGGTGTTACCCGGTATTGTGGCTTTGGCGTTAATGCCAATTGCACTTTACTTTATGTACCCGCCTGAAATTAAAAAAACACCCAATGCCGCTCAGTTTGCCAAAGAGCGTTTAAAGGAAATGGGCCCCGTTACCTTACACGAAATGATCATGCTTGCTGTGTTTGGAATTTTACTCTTACTCTGGGCGGGTATTCCAGCGATGCTGTTAGGTGATATGTGGACATTAGACCCCACCACAACCGCATTTATTGGTTTATCTCTTTTATTACTTAGTGGTGTTTTAACTTGGGATGATGTCTTAACTCAAAAAAGTGCATGGGATACTGTAACATGGTTCGCTGCACTGGTGATGATGGCCACCTTTTTAAATAAGCTCGGCTTAATCGCTTGGTTTTCTGATGTTTTACAAACGAGCATTGGGCAGCTTGGCTTAACCTGGGTTCCTGCTTCCATGCTTTTATTATTCGCTTATATGTACGCCCACTATATTTTTGCCAGTACTACTGCGCATATTACCGCTATGTTTTCAGCATTCTACATTGCAGGTATCGCACTAGGTGCACCACCAATGTTCTTTGCGCTGATTATGGCAGCAGCATCAAGCATTATGATGACACTGACTCATTATGCGACGGGCACATCCCCTATTATTTATGGTTCAGGTTATACAACGCTTGGTGAATGGTGGAAAGCAGGTTTTGCCATGAGCATTATTAATATGGTTATTTTTATAGTCTTAGGTGGAATTTGGTGGAAGATGTTGGGTTATTGGTAAGCATATTCAGATTTTAAAAAAGCCCCTTATCTAGTAGGGGCTTTTTTAACGTCTATATTTTCAAGAGACTAAGCTACAACAATATCTATTTGATAAAACCAATCAGATTACTTAATCCGGCTTAATATCATAGACCCAATTTCGAGCTTGTTTGTCTGTGGTTGTTTCACAGACATAGTAGTCATGATCCCATGAATCTTGATGGAAAATTTCCATTTTTCGGTAAGTGACTTGTTTACCATTTTCGACACATATAAAGCTGTCACCTTGGTCTTTTACGGCAGAACCGTTAAGAAAGCCACCTATACATAGGAAGCGGGATTGTTTAGGCATTTGCTTAAATCAACTACAGAAATCATATAACAATTTGGAGATTAAACGATTTATTGGTTGGAGTGTAAAGTGTAATAAATGACATAACATACATAGAAACTATCAATCAACCTGAGTGTATCTAAAACTAGAAGATTGAAGAGATTAGTAATATACTAAAATAATAGTGATACTCATAGTATGCTAATTTTATTTAACCCACCAATTGAGTAGCATTTAAAAAATTAGTTTCAATAAATTGTGTATATTTCTTAAGTTCCTGAAGAGTTTTTTCAATATCTATCAATTCTGTGCTTTCATCTCTTATAAGATACTTTGTTGTTAAAATCGTCATTGTTCTACCTTTTCCAAATCTAATAGGCTTTTTAAAACTCAACTTTCTTTCTTTTGCCCTAACCAGATAATGCCTGTAGCAAATCTTTCTAATCCGTTTACTATCATTAGTTTTATCACAACTAATTTTTAAAACTAAA
This sequence comes from Acinetobacter sp. ACNIH2, assembly GCF_002934965.1. Lineage (NCBI taxonomy): Bacteria > Pseudomonadati > Pseudomonadota > Gammaproteobacteria > Moraxellales > Moraxellaceae > Acinetobacter > Acinetobacter sp. ACNIH2. Next base: position 3,214,554 of record NZ_CP026412.1, on the reverse strand, counting down.
TTATCTTGTTCTATTTGCAAATATTGTGTACAAAATTCATTTTTCTTTGATGCCCACCAAAACCCCATGAATCCTCCAGACACATTATTTATCTTTCCCCAATTACTACCATCTATATAACATTGTAACTCTTGAAAAAATCCACTCCAACTTAAACTACTCCAATCGTCTATTTTCTGTATTTTATAAGATCGAACCTTATTTTCAATACCTAAAATATATGATAAATAATTTTGAAATATATCACTTTTAATATTTTGAAATTCACTGTTTACTAAGACCTTTAAAAACATAGTCCTAGTAAAAATAGAAAATCCATCTTTTTCTTCTTTTTTATAATTGGATTGATCAAAAGTTTTAAAGAAAATAGCAATAACTTTATTTAGATATTTTCCACCATCCTTTTCCTCAGCATAATTTTTATAACGTATCAGTTGATTTGAATGTACTTTAGTATTTGTTTTATCCTCAATAATAATCATATATTCATTCAAGTAACATACAATATCTATATTAGCTTCTTGTTTTTTTAACTTAAAGTTATTAATGGTCTTAGGAAAATCAAAACCGCTAATTAGAAAAAATTGTTCCAATAATTGAATGGCAACTATTGTAAGGTCAGAATTGAAATGTTTATATTTAGGATCAGCCCAAGAAAGTAACCAAAAAATAAAAGCATCTTGTGATAATTCTTTTGTTGCATAGCTGAAAATATTAGGTTTATCCATTTTTATTATCCAAAAAATAAGGGCTGATTAATCAGCCCTTATTTTTAACTCATTAAAACTTAATTATCAATTAATTAAGTTAACTGAGCAGCAGCAATTTTCTTAGTATCTACCTTATCCGCAGCATTTGTATATTCGCCCATTTGGTCGAAATTCAAATATTTGTAGATGTCAGCAGACATACTGTCAATTTGAGCTGCATATTGTTGGTATTCTTCTGGAGTTGGTAATTTACCAAGTACAGCAGCAACAGATGCAAGCTCAGCAGACGCCAAGTAAACGTTAGAACCTTGACCTAAACGGTTAGGGAAGTTACGTGTAGAAGTCGATACAACCGTTGTGTTCGGCGCAACACGTGCTTGGTTACCCATACATAATGAACAACCAGGCATTTCAGTACGTGCACCAGCACGGCCATAAGTGTTATAGAAGCCTTCTTCCATTAACTGGTGTTCGTCCATACGTGTTGGTGGAGCCAACCATAAACGAGTTGTTAATGAACCGCTTGGTACTTTCTCAAGTAACTGACCAGCAGCACGGAAGTGACCAATGTTCGTCATACAAGAACCGATGAATACTTCATCAATTTTGTCGCCTTGAACGTCAGAAAGAAGTTTTGCATCATCGGGATCGTTCGGGCAGCAAAGGATAGGTTCTTTGATGTCAGCAAGGTCGATTTCATACACTTTCGTGTATTCAGCATCAGCATCAGCTTTAAGAAGTGATGGGTTAGCCAACCATTTTTCCATGTTTTCAACACGGCGAGCCATCGTACGCGCATCGCCATAGCCTTGTGAAATCATCCACTTAAGCATTGTGATGTTAGAACGTAGGTACTCAGCAACTTTCTCTTCAGAAAGTGTGATTGCACAACCAGCAGCAGAACGTTCAGCAGAAGCGTCAGAAAGTTCGAATGCTTGTTCAACAGTCAAATCAGTTTCCATTTCTGACAAGTCGATTTCTAAGATACGACCAGAGAAGATATTTTTCTTACCTTTTTTCTCAACAGTAAGATCGCCTTCCTTGATTGCATAGTAAGGAATTGCATGTACAAGGTCACGTAAAGTGATACCAGGCTGCATTTTACCTTTGAACTTCACAAGAACTGACTCTGGCATGTCAAGTGGCATAACACCAGTTGCTGCAGCGAACGCTACAAGACCAGAACCCGCTGGGAATGAAATACCAATTGGGAAACGAGTATGCGAGTCACCACCAGTACCTACTGTATCTGGAAGAAGCATACGGTTTAACCAAGAGTGGATAATACCGTCGCCTGGACGTAAAGAAACACCACCACGGTTCATGATGAAGTCAGGAAGCGTGTGTTGCATTTGTACGTCAACTGGCTTTGGATAAGCAGCAGTGTGACAGAAAGACTGCATAACTAGGTCAGCAGAGAAGCCCAAGCAAGCTAAGTCTTTTAACTCGTCACGAGTCATAGGACCAGTTGTATCTTGAGAACCCACTGTAGTCATCTTAGGTTCACAGTAAGTACCAGGAATTACACCTTGACCTTCTGGAAGACCACATGCACGACCAACCATCTTCTGAGCTAAAGTGAAACCTTTACCAGTTGCAGCAGGTTGTACAGGAGTACGGAATAAAGTAGATGGAGCAAGACCTAAAGCTTCACGCGCTTTAGCAGTCAAACCACGACCAACGATCAAGTTAATACGGCCGCCGGCACGTACTTCGTCTAGAAGAACTGGAGTTTTAAGTTCAGATTCAGCAATTTGTTCGCCGTTTTTGAACGCAGTTACTTTAGCCGCTGAGTGATCGATTTTAAGAACAATTTCGTCACCCATGTTCATGTTCGCAACGTCAATCTCTACAGGTAACGCACCAGCGTCTTCCATAGTGTTGAAGAAAATCGGAGCGATTTTAGAACCTAAGCAGTAACCACCGTCTTTTTTGTTCGGAATGTGCGCGATTTCGTCACCGAAGAACCAAAGTACAGAGTTAGTTGCAGACTTACGAGAAGAACCTGTACCAACAACGTCACCCACGTAAGCAACTTGGTTGCCTTTCGCGATGAGTTCTTTAATTTGGTTAAGTGGGCCAACTTCACCAGGAACTTCTGGGTTGATTCCATCACGTACGTTTTTCAACATCGCATTCGCGTGTAATGGGATATCTGGACGGCTCCAAGCGTCTTGAGCTGGAGACAAGTCATCAGTGTTTGTTTCACCAGTTACTTTGAATACAGTAAGTTTAATTTCTTCTGGAACATCTTTACGGCTAGTGAACCATTCAGCATCAGCCCAAGATTGAAGAACTGCTTTCGCATTTTCGTTACCCGCTTTCGCTTTGTCAGCAACGTCATGGAATGCATCAAATACAAGAAGAGTTTTCTTTAATGCTTCAGCAGCTAAGCTAGCCAATTCTGCATTGTCTAAAAGCTCAACTAGAGGTGCTACGTTATAACCACCAAGCATAGTACCTAGTAAGTAAACCGCACGTTCTTTAGAAACTAATGGAGAAGTCGCTTCGCCCTTAGCCAAAGCAGCCAAGAAAGCAGCTTTAACGTATGCAGCTTGGTCAACACCCGCTGGAACACGGTTTTCTAGTAAATCAACTAAAAATGCTTCTTCGCCAGCTGGTGGGTTTTTTAATAATTCAACTAATTCAGCTGTTTGAGCATCATCAAGTGGCTTCGGTGGGACTCCGAGTGCGGCACGTTCTGCAACGTGTTGGCGGTAAGCTTCTAGCACGGTGTTATTCCTCTTTTTTAAAAAATTATTTACGCATTCCTGCTTTAAACAAAGCTACGCAAATAATATGGACTGCTTGATTTTACTAAAATTCCAGTTAAAAGTTAATGCGCTACAAGTGTTTCTTCGTGATGCCCATTATTTTCTAACTAAATGATGCTCATATCGATTGCATATAAAAACAGCAATATAGTCAGATCATTTGGGCTTTTTTCACATTAACTTTGAACTGCCATTCAAAAACAAAAAAGGCAACCTATGTTGCCTTTTTTTACTACAGATAAATATTCAACCTTAGTGGACAGTCGTGCCCTTTAAATATTCAGCCAATCCTGATTCATCACCTTCAAATTTGATCTGAATTTCATCTTCATGCAACATCATGTGTTGCGCACTAGCAAAAGAGATTTTTACAGCATAGAGCTTCAGATCCGTGTCTATTGAGTGTTGTATATAAACTCTATCGCCAAGACTCAGCACATAATGACTCCCTGATATGATCATACAATGTGTTTCGTCCTGTAAAAGTAAATCAGCTTGATTTAAATATCCAGCTACTTCCATATCTCACTCCATCTGCTTGTTATTGTTCTGTCTTTATTATTGTTTAAAAATGGACTGTTTTCTATATCTACAACCCTATCAAATCATATATTTAAAATATGCTTAGGCTATTTCAATTACATGAAATATCAAACATTATTCCACTTTAAAACCTAGTAAATAAAAGCCTTGTGTATCTTTCCACAAGGCTTTTATTTAAATTTTTAAATGACGAAATTTTAACTGTCATGAACAAGTTAGAACTGCTTATACTCTGGCAATTTATCGTGTGGTGTGATCAAACATTTCTCAGTAATTTGCGTCTTAATTTGCTCACGTGCTGCATCTTTATCTTGTTTAATTTGCACTTCAGGCATTGCGTACACTTGTTCAATAATGTCCAGAATGAATTTTTTGGTAAATTCATCATCAATTTTGTTGGCGTGCTCAATCGCCTTATTTTTTTCAATAGCACTTTGGCGATCAAGCATAATTGAACGCGCAGCATTCCCCATACTGGTACAGTAGCCGTGCCATTGTTCTTCAGGAGTTAATGGCTTCTTTTCAGAACATCCTGCTAATGCTGCCACAATAGCTAAAAAATAAATTTTTTTCATGCATACTCTCCAATTTTGCGCACTATGATAGTCAAACTTTTTGAAATGATGAACCATTACTGGCTTTGAATATTAAAAAAGCCCTAATTAGGGCTTTTTTACTCGATCAATTAACCGCAATTTGCTTGAACTACTTTATTATCTTTAGGATTAATAGTTACAGTTACCCGGTCCTCGCGATAATCCATCGTCACAGGTTGACCTGGCTGAACTAAACGCACAGTTTGAGCATTGGTTTTTTGTTTAATTTGCGCCTCAGTCAAGCCAATCTGCCCAACTAAAGTTGCTGCTTGTTCTGGTACACATTTTGCCTGATTCTGACGGAAAAATTGCCATTCCTCTACAATCTGCCCATTCGGTAAATGACAATACCCAACCTCACCATTGGCTTCTTTTCTAATTTCCAATTTACCATCCTGTTCAACACAAAAAGTACTTGCTGGATTTGCCATTCCAATGTTCGTTTTTTCAGTTTCTGTCTTTTGCACTGTACTACAACCCGACAGAATCACCATGATCAACCCAAACATCATATTTTTTTTCATAAAGGATATTTCTTTAAATAAAAGATTAACATAGCAAAGATATTGAAAATAAACTGTGCGAGTTTTGCAAAATATCAATTAAAAAAAGCCCATCAATCGAAGGACTTTTTACTTAAGACTTGTTTTATATGTCAACTTTAATTCACTGAATGAATATCAAGTTCCTCATTTTTCGCTAAAACTACTGAAGCTAAAATTGGGACACCCAAAATAAAAGGTACCGCAAAAATCCAAAAAATCACGGTATAGTGCGGATTAAAGAGAAATTTAATAGCTATTGCCGCCAAGATTAAAACTGAAAATAAAATCGCTGCAAAACGCAGTACAAATTTGATTGGCATGGTGATTATCGCTCAAAATTAGCAAGTCCAATTACTATACACCTACTTTTCATATGGTTTAATTGGTTTTAGGTATCTAGTGGCTGTTATCTATAGATTTTCTTGATCTAGACAAATTACCTCAAGTACGATGGAAATACTTTTTCGAAGCTCATTAAAATATAAAGATGGTAGTGGAAGCTATATTTTAAAAAATAATACCTTAAAGATACTCTTTCGAGGTTCAGTTCTTAAATTTAACGCATTAAGCCAATTAGATAAATCTGAATTTGGAGATCCTGAGCTCTAAAATGATCCACATAGCAAATGAAACAGCCTATAAAGCAATAAACCTAGGATTTAATATATTCAAAAATTAAAAATTATGTGGAAATATAAGAAAGGCATACATAAAATGCCCACGTAATTTTTTCATCAACATCATTATGCAATTTTTTCCAATTGATGCCTTATATCTTTTTCTAGTCCTAGTTTTGTGTATCGGGCTTGCCGCTATTCTCTTAAAAAGAGCTCAATTTTTACCGAGTGAAATCATTCAGCGTGCTTCTCCACTGGACGGTTTACGTGGGATTCTTGCTCTTTCTGTACTTGCTCATCATTTCTACATCACTTATGTATGGAAAACTGTGGGTGAATGGAAAAAACCTGAATTTATTTTAATCAATAATTTCGGAGGAACTGCCGTTTCGCTCTTCTTCCTCATTACTGGTTATCTTTTTATTAATAAAATGATGCAAGTGGATATCAATTGGAAGCAACTTTATCTATCTCGAATAAAGCGGATCTACCCTCTTTATATAGCAGCTTTCATCTTCATTTTTGTTATTACTTTACTTAATGTTGAGATCAATAGTGCTAATTTTGGGGCTTTATTGAAATGGGTCAGTGACTGGCTTCTTTTCAAGGGTGGAAGCTTTGAAGGATTTGAAAGTGGTCTCATCATAGCAGGCGTAAGTTGGACATTGGCGTATGAATGGAAGTTTTACTTTAGTCTTCCAATTATTTATTGTATTTATCACAAAAAAATTCCCTTAACTTTATCCATTATCATTATTGCAGCCTTATTTTTCTATATTTTTAAGGAAAAGTCTCACTATTATTATGCCCTATTTGTTCTTTCTATCCCCGCAATTAAACTGAAGCAACAATTTAAAAAATTTATGTGTGAGTATCCTCATACAACCAATGTAATTGTAATAACATTAAGTTTGTTTTCTTTATTCTTTACAGAGCCTTATACATTTTCACAAATGATTCCTCTAGCAATCATTTTTGGATTTATTGCAAATGGTTATAATTTCTTTGGTGTACTCTATCACAATGGTTTACGGATACTTGGAGAAGTTAGCTATAGTATCTATCTTATTCATGGTGCCGTTTTGTACTTTTTCTTTTCTATTCTAAATGTTATAGACTTCAATAATATTTCTTTGCACTCCTATTATCTTTTCTTTCCAATTATCTTCAGTATTGTTGTGTTGTTATCAATTTTTACATACAAATTTATTGAGAGTCCCTTCCTAAGAAAAAAAGCAACACAATCTAAAGTTGATCATTCATTAGTTATAAATAGATAGATAACAATGGTCACTTTTCGAGTGATCATTTTATTGAGAAATAATTTTGATAGACTCCATTCAAACATACTTTTATTATCATAATTCAGCGAAGTTATAATATATTTTTTGCATAAATCATAAGTTACCAAAATCGCATATAAGATATTTTCACATCATAGATTCCAATACTGAACTAAAAGTATCTATAATCTTTTGAAAATAGATAACTAGTCCCCTCATTTTAATACTATATTAAAATGGGAAATTTTTTTAATAATAAATCTACTCTACATAAAAAAGCTCGATCCTAAATCGAGCATTATTTTATCTATAAGATTTAAAAATTTTTCCCACGTAACTTTCTTAACAATGATTTGAAAAAGAAAGGGAGGATAGATGTTTTTTTTGCTTGGCTGAATAAATCTAAAAACGATTTCTGATCTAACAGCATTTGCTTTACAAGCTCATACTTATTCATTCTGTCTTCAATAAGTTTAATAATGCTTGGATCTACCTGCGCTGTTTTACTATCTATAAGTCTTTGGGATAATACTGGAAGCATAATGTTCACTTCTCTTATCTGCATTTTTTTACGAAGTTCAGAATCGGCTTTAGCTTTATTATCATACTTTCCAGACTCGGATATACCCACACCTAAACGATATTTCACAAGGGGTTTATTTACATAAACCAGTCCTTTCAGTATTGAACTACGATATGCAAGCACTAAATCTTCATAAGCTTTAAGCTCGGTAATCTCACCAAATTTTTCAAATAAGCTTTTATGCCAAGCATGTGAAGCACCACAAATTAAAGCTGAACTAACAGCACATTTTTCTACAGTTCTACCATGCTTTTCTACTGGTGGAAGACTAACCTTGCCAAGTTCACCAGAGGGTGACATTTCCAAAACATCTGAGTAAATCGATGTAGGCTGATTCGTTGACTTGCAATAAGCAGTGACAATTTCAGTAACCCTATTCGGCTCAGAAATATCATCTCCTGCTGCTGCAACCAATAACTCTCCAGCAGCTAATTTGTTCGCTAGGTTAATGTGCGGAATTAATCCAATGTTATGCTCATTTTTATTAAGTTTTACCTTATGCGGCCCCGAATATTGCTCTGCAACTTCAGTCATTACCTTAAAAGTATCATCACTTGAACAATCATCAGAAAAAATAATTTCTAATGGTGAATAGTCTTGCGCTAGGATGCTTTCACAAGCTTGTTTAATATATTCGGCTTGATTATAAGCAAATAAAAAAACTGTTACCGAGGGTGCTTCTCTCACAAACTCTTGATTAGTGCTATTCATGAGAACCCTTTTAATACATCAATAATATAAGAAACTGATTCCTCACTTAGATGAGGACCAATTGGCAAGCTCAATATTTCATTAGAAACGTTTTCAGTTAGTAGAAGCTTACCCTTCAAATGTGATAATTCAGTCTCATAAGCACACTGAGCATGTGGTGGGATAGGGTAATGAATCAGACTTTGAATACCATGCGCTTGTAAATAGTCTTGTAACTTGTCTCTCTGTTTAGATCTAATTACAAATAAGTGCCACGCAGAATTTGCCTCTGGGATAATCTCAGGAAGTATAAAATTTGTACCCGAAAGTCCTAAAAAATACATTTCGGCAATTTTTTGTCGACGCGCATTCCATTGATTCAAATGTTTTAATTTCACACCTAAAATAGCCGCTTGAATTGGATCTAGGCGACTGTTATACCCTTTCTCAATATTTATATATTTTTGTGCAGAGCCATAATTTCGAAGAGTGCGTAATTGGTCAGCAAGAACTTTATCATTAGTTGTAATTGCACCACCATCACCTAAAGCACCCAAATTCTTACCTGGATAAAAACTCCATGCTACAGCATGACCATGACCACCAATTTTTTTCCCCTTATAGGTAGAACCATGTGCTTGAGCAGCATCTTCTAAAACTTTTAAACCATATTTTTCAGCAATTTCTAAAATTGGATCTAAATCAACAGGCTGCCCATATAAGTGCACAGGAATAATGACTTTTGTTTTATCTGTAATTGCTGATTCAATTAATTCAGGATTAATGTTGTAAGTTAACTCGTTGAATTCTACTGGAACTGGTATAGCACCACACTGACTAACTGCTAATAAAGTTGCAATATAAGTGTTAGATGGAACAATTACCTCATCCCCCTGAGTTACACCCATTGCTCTTAATGAGAGCGTCAATGCATCAAGGCCATTAGCGACACCAATACAATAGTTTGCTCCACAATATTCTGCAAAATCTTTCTCAAACTGCTCGACTTCAGGGCCTAAAACATAATAGCCACTATTTGTCACTCTTAAAATTGCTTCATCAATTTCTGCTTTTAATTCTAAATATGCAGCTTTTAAATCTAAAAATGGAATATTCATGTTTCGTCACTAGGCTTTGAAATTTTAAGAATTTTTGCAGGATTTCCTACAACAGTAGCATATTCAGGCACATCTTTAGTTACGACAGCGCCTGCCCCAACAACGGCATAAGCTCCTATTACAATTCCTGGCAAAATTGTGGCACCACCACCAATTGAGACATTATTGTGAACTAGTGTATCTAACTGCTCATAATGTTTATTACCGCTAATTGGATATCTATCATTTGTAAAAGTCACATTAGGACCAATAAAAACGTCATTACCAATCGTTAGACCATCCCATAATTGAACGCCCGATTTTACTGTAACGTTATCGCCAATTACCACTCGATTTTCAATTAAACAATGAGAGCAAATATTACAATTTCGACCAATTATGGCTTGCGGTAGTATTACAGCAAATTGCCAAATTCTTGTCCCGTCACCAATTGCTTTACTCTGAACATCAGATAAAGGATGAATAAAGTAGTTCATTATTGGCACTCTTTTATAAATTCTTCGTAATTACGAAGGCTCTAGACTAGCAGACTAGTTATGTTGGTCTGTAATCATGATTAAAAACAGTAAATTAAGCCACTACAAGATTAAAAAAATCATTCAATGCTTTTGCATTGATATACCCGCTTCTAAAACTGCATTATTACTCAATTTAAATCGTAATACGATCAACTATTGGTACATGCTTTTTAGGGAAGCTATTTATGATCATCAAACAGATTTAAGAACTAAATTTGTAGGTTCTATTGAAGTGGATGAAAGCTATTTTGGCGCTAAACGACAACGTGGTTTTCATGGGAAGTTAAAACGTGGTCGTGGCACTTTAAAACAACCCGTATTTGGAATATTTGAACGGGATGGGCGTGTTTATACTGAAATCGTTCCTGACTGTAAAATGAAGACTTTACAAAAGGTTATCTTAGGTAAGGTGGCACTAGAAAGTGTCATTTATAGTGATGGATGGCGAGGCTATAATGGTCTAGTTGATGTTGGTTATTCAAAGCATTTCAGGGTAAATCACGGAGCAAATGAGTTTGCTAGAGGACAATGTCACATAAATGGAATAGAATCATTTTGGAGTTTCTGTAAACGAAGATTATCCAAGTTCAATGGTATCTCAAAAGATTATTTTGACTACCATCTGAAGGAGTCTGAATGGCGTTGGATGAGAGAACCTAATGAGTTAGCAACTGAGTTGTGGAACATCATTAGATAAAATTAAGTATAAATCTGCTAGTCTAGAGCCTTACGAATATAATCACTTTCATCGTAGAGCTCACTTGCCAGCACCATAAGCACGCAATTCTCTGAAAAAGCGAACATTTCACGCCAAATTAAGCCTTCCAAATATAAACCTTGATTTGGTGAGTCTAATAATACGGTGGTTTTTTCTTTCCCATTGTCGATTAAAATTTGACACGATCCATTCACACAAACTAAAACTTGTTTTAAGTTTCTATGAGCATGAAATCCTCTTTTAACATCCGTCTTCGTGTCAAAAATGTAATAGACTCGTTGAATATCAAAAGGGATGCTTATATTTCTTTCAAGTGAAATCAATGACCCTCTATCATCTCCTTTCACATTAAAATCAATGAGCTGAACGGCTCGAGAAAAATTTTTCATATATAATTCATAATTAAATAATGTAGCCAATTATACAATTTACCTGTTTACTGTCTAATAAAACATACTCTAAATAGTTCAAAATTTTAGCATTAATTCAAATTTAAGGCATAAATTAATTTTCAACTAGTTATCACCTAGCACTAGCTTTGTGTTATACATAACCTTTTTCCCATTTGGGCTTTTTATGAAAACTTCTTCTTCTAACGACACCGAATCAACCGTATTAGGTTGGAAATTTATTGTTATTGTTGGAATTATCACAACCATCTTTTTTTCTTTTTTATATTTAGCGATGTCAAGCGATCCAGACTATATGCCTAACCGCGAACCCAAAGTCGCCCAAAAACCAACAAACACCGCAGAACATTCAACAACCGGATCTCAACATCCAACTCATAACGGCGGAGATAGTTCCCAATAAATACGATAACAATAGACCTGTTAAGTGTCATTTCAGACTAAATCTACAAGTTAAACCTTTGTATTTTTAATCTGAAATTACTTAACAGTCTACATCAGCATTTCTTAACACTGGTTAAATCCCAAACAACACAATCATAAACAATATGCTACAAAAGAATATGATTCCCGTGACTTAGAAACGCCAGTTATAGAAGAAATCTACAGCACGATCGACTGACTGGCTTGCTTCCAAATACAATTTTTGATTGATTTGATAGCGTAACGTTAATTTGTTGACTGGCGTAAACACACCAACTCCATAACGAATATACAGATCTGGTGTGATATATCCCGTTACACTCACTTGAGTATCATCCCCCGTACCTTGAGCATCTAATGCTAGTCCACTTAAACCAAAGGATTGCCCCAATTGATTGGTAAAGGCACGTGTTCCCCCTAAGCCCATACTAATTCCTGCTGCAGCGATGGTGTTATTTACATCTGACTTAAATGTTTCAGTCTGATTAATATTATTTGCACCCTCATCGATACGCCCTGTAATCAATGCATTCATGGCTTCTTGTTCAGTCAAACTACCATCATTGTAAACTTGAATATTTGGATTACTTGCGGTACCCGTAACACGTACTCCAACGATGGTTCCTTGTATGATTTTATTGGTATCGACATCCAAAGTTGGATTTGACAAAGGGCCATTGAAACGTGCAATTGCACGATTTAAATCAAGACTTTGTCCATAGGCCTCGATTTTAACTTTCTGACTTACGCCTATCGCACCATTCGCACGCATGGCTGTTTCAAGGCCGCGTTGTGATAAATATAAGCGCCCAGCCAATGGAATCCGACTATTAAAACCTTGGAATACAACTTGTTTGCCTAAATTAATCATCACATCTGCTTTAATATCCCAAGGACGTGCTGACTTTAAAATTGCCAACTGATCTTGACCTTCTTGTACAATTCGAACATCAGAAGAGACATCTACCACTGGGGCAGAAGATTCAGGCATCGAAATTAAAGCACGTGGTACGTCAACCTCACCTTTTAATACTAATTTTTTCTGAAAAGGCATAACATCCAGACTAAAATCAGGTGTAACAAGTGCAGTGATCAGTGGAGCTTGGCGAATTAATAGATTATCGCCTTTTAAATGTAATTGAATACGTGGCTCATTTTTCCAGTCTACATTTCCTGTAAGTAAACCAACCCCCTGACCACTGTTAAATGCTCCATTAATAATGGCATGGTCATCACGAATGGAAGAGTAGACTTGTACATTAGTCAAATTAACTGGTAGCGAAATCATACTGATTACGCCATCTTTCAAACGCATTTCACCCGTTAAGCGTGGTGCCATAAGTTCACCACCCACTTTCCCCGCAAAAGAAAGCGTTCCACTTAATGTACGTATATCTTTTATAAATGGCTTGAAGACTTTCAATTGCACTTCATTAAACGCAATCTCACCTTGTATAGGTTTATTCGGTTTGAAAGGATCAATAATTACATTGGTATAACCCGTACCAATTTCTGGAGCTTTTACATCTAAACGAAGCTGCAAGCCTTGTGTAACACTTTTTGCATTCACCGAAATTTCATCATATCTCAATGAAGATGCCGTATCTTGAGGATCCTCAGCAGCAATCCCTATAATGCCTTGACGCGATACCATTCGCGCATCGATTTTAGGTTTACTACCCTGTGCCCAAGCTGCTTTCGCATAACCATTAGCCTTTCCTGTAATTGCTAAACCTTCTGGCATAAATGCAGCAAAGTCATTTAAGTCAAGGTTCTTAGTAAGAAAAGAAATATTACCTTTGGCTTTACTAATTCGAATGGGTTGATCGAAACACAACTCACTTTGCTGACTTGCCCAACAATGTGCTCCTACAAATAATTCTGTCGTATTTTGATTGAACACCACCGAAGCATTCTGACGTTGTACCAAACGTACGCGAACCGAGTCAAAGTCACCCTTTTGAATCTGACCTAACCATGAGTTATTACCATTAAACCCACCAGCAAGCTGTACATAAAAATTACTAAATCGGTTATTGCCTTGGACCTTTAATACATGTGCTTTTCTCGTTCCTGCAAGTGAAACTACACCATGTTGGATTTCTCTATTGCCACTTCGTAAATTTGTCATTTCAGCTTTAAGCAATGTTGGTGTAATTTCAGAAGTTGGTAACTGACCTTGTACGCGCAATTTTTGCATACTCAGAATATTACCCACTCTAAAATCATCAACTGCAAGATTTGCTGTTGCCTGTAAACGCGGTTGCGACTGTATATTAAGATAACCGTAAGCTCTACCTCTTAAGCCGCCATACAGTTCGTATAATGCAGGTGCATTAATTTTAAGTCTTAAATTTTGCGCATTGCCTGTGGCTTGAATTTGGTTATTTGCATAAGACATATACAAATTATTGGCTTCAAAGTGCTGTGGTAAAAAACCTTTTTGCGTGTTATTTAAAACCAAAGCCAAATTACCTGTACCACGTACAGGCTTATTATTAATATAGCCTGCTACATTCAACTTCTGAATATTGATACGTTTGAGTGCATCAGACCAAAAGCCTTCTGTTTGAACAATACCTGATATTTCACCACGAACCGTAGAGACGAAATACTGTGGTTTAAAGCGGACCAATGAAGCATTGATATTCCAACCTATCCCCTTGCTTAAATCGACTTTACCTTGTGCAAGAATTTTACCAGCAATACCATCATGTTGAAGTTGATCGATTTTAAGTAGCTGAGGTGTACCAGAAATTTTAACTTTTAACAGTCCGCTACTTTCTTGGATTTTGCTCGATTTTAATGCACCATCGTAATTTACTGCAAAGCTTTTAAAGCCACCACCTACTTTAGCATCATGAAAAAGTACAGCTACTGTACTTTTACCTGTGAGTTGTACTGTTTCTTGTTGAGCCTGTTGTGGTAAATGCCCAATCAGGTTAATTCCTTTAAGCTCAATAATATGTTGATTCGGTTTTGCATATCCGCTCGCCTGTATTTGACCATTAACTAAATCGACTGGTGCAGCAGTAACAACAGTTTGTGGGTTGAAATCTTGAGCCTTAAGCTTAGCATCCCATTTTAATTGCGTTTTCTCTGTAGGCAAAATGACATTCGCCTGCCCACTTAAACTCCCTTTATTGGCAACATAACTAAAACTTGGCACTTTTAATATATTTTGCTTAATATTGAGTTGCGCCTTATATTGACCTGCTGGAAGTAAGGCAGATTCATGCTGACTAATCACCGAAGAAACCACCACATTTTGCTGACCTTCAATTAAGCGAAGCTGAACATCGCCTGAATCACTCTTTAGCCACCCAATATAAGGCATCGCACGATCAATATTTCTCCACGCAACGTCAAGTAACATTGGTTGATGCTGTTTCGGTTTCGCTTCATTCTGATTTAATTTTAAATTCCAAGTTTCATATTGATCAAAATCAACCAAACCTGTCAGATGTAACCCTTTTTCTAAACGACCTGTCGACGCAATTTTGGCATCAAGGCTTGGCGGTAAGAAATCTTTAACTACTTGCGGAATCAACTTATCTTTTGGGTTAATTTTATTTAAACGTCCCTGTACATCCCAATGTACATGCTTTTCCCAACTGACCAGCCCCTTGGCATCAACTGTTCCATTCATCACTTGACCATTAAACTGGTCAATGTTCAGTTGATGTACCAAGTCCGTGTGCATCGCAGCAGTATATTTGCCTTTTGGAAAGTTTTTTCCTGTTAAATCAGACGATAATCCGAGATTGAGGCGTTGTATATCCCCTTGATAACGAAGAACACCTGCTTGGGTAAATAATTTTTGATCGGTCAGTAATGGCCAGTGATAATTTTCGAACTTTAATTGTCCAAACATAGGAACATGACTACGAACGGGATGTACAACCCCCCAACCAGACAGCAAATCAGGTGTGTTAGTCGCAAATCCAGCTGTAACCGTATCCAAACTTCCTTTCGCAACAACCTGAATATCACGAACATTTAGACTATGATTTAACGCTGGAATATTCACTATTGCTTTTGCATGTAATGGATATTTACCCTGAAAATCCATATTTCCAGTCGCATTTTTAATGGCTACATAGCCCATATCCGCACTAGAGTCTTCAAACTCTAATTTGGTGTTAGACCATAATGCATCATTTAATTGAATATCCTTAAAGTTCACTGATGCTGCATGTGTTTTAATCAATAAATGATCAACATCTGCATGATCTAAACGAAGGGTAAATGGCAATTTAATTTCTTTAAACTGAAAAGGCTCATTACTGGGTGCCGTTTTGGTGATGACCTGCAAATTACGGACATCGGCACTATATAAATGAACTTCTTTATGAACCAAAGCCCTCCACCCTAAAGTCACTTCGGCACGATCAATCTTCACATCTACCGCAGACAAGGTCACCAAAATATTTTTTAAAACAATACCTTTTAAAAGATTACCACCTTCATATTCATAATGAATAATATGTTGCCGTTCCAACACGCGATTCAGGAGAAACTTACTTCCTTTGTCGGTCGAAAACATGATGGCAAAAGCAGATACAAGCAAAATTACCAAAAGGAGTAGCGTTAAAAGGACACTCCTCATAACACGACGCTTTTTAGGCAGTGGTGATTCGGGCAATTCTTGTTTTTGCTGTTCTACTTCAGCCATAACCTTCTCAAGTATAAAATTAAGTTTAAATTTTAAAGTGGTGAACCAATAAAGAAATGCACGCGAATTGGATGATCTTCATCCGAAATACCCGATGCAACATCTATGCGTAAAGGCCCAATAGGAGATGCCCAGCGAATGCCTAGACCAACGCTATATTCTGTATCATTACTAAAGTTTTTATCATACGCATTACCAAAGTCACTAAATAATGCTGCACGCCATCCGTCTTTAAATTGATAGTTATATTCGAGTGAACCAACTGCTAAAGCTTGCCCCCCAATTTTATAACCATCCACTTCTGGCGTTAAACTCTTATAGTCAAAACCACGAATAGATTGATCTCCACCCGCAAAATACCGAAGATTATAAGGAATTTTATTAAAGTCTTCAGTCACGATATAGCCCAAGTCACTACGGCCTATAAACTGGTGGTCATTATTTTCACCCAAGGAATAAATGAATCGCCAGCCTGCATTTAATATTGCCATATTTGCATCAGATAAAAGTGCCTCACTTCCGACTTCTACTTTATAAATTTGTCGAAAGCCTTTTGTTGGATTTACACGTTTATCTGAATCTACACGTGAAGCTTCATAACCTACCAGCAACGATTGTTGCTCCGTATCCGAGCTCGCTAAAAATGCATCAGGAATATCACTTTCATCAATTACCCCATTTTGGCTTAGACGGTCTAATCGATAACGCAAACCAAATGTATGCTGCCAATTGCCCACGGAACGCTTGATAATACGGTCCGCCCCGACAACCGCAGATTCGATGGTTAAACTATTCCCCTGAGCAACACCATCTCGCTCTTCACGCTCATATCCTCCGACTAAACTAATATAATCGTTTAATGGATGGTTATATGGAATGTTATAGCGGGTATCCACCGCTTGTCGAATCTGCGATAACTCTAAGTTCGCATCAAATGAGTGACCTCTTGAGTTCACAATAGCTCGACGATAAGTCGTTCTTAATCTTGCACCTGTATCCGAACCCCAGCCTAAACCAACTTCAGCATTATTTAAACGGTCTGCATTTAAAGTAACAATTACTGGTACTTTTTTCTCATCACGTGCTTGTATTTTCAGTCGTTCATCTTCTTCTAAACGAGATTCTTGAGCGGCTCTCTGCTGTTTAATATCAGGACCAAGTTCCTTATCATTTGCACCAGCAAATTGATCTTCGTTGACCACAGATTGCGTTACTTCCTTCGCAGAATTTACGTCTTTTTGGTCTTGAACTTGCAAATCGCTACTTGCAATTTTTTCTTGGTCAACTAAGGCTTGCAAATCTGGTGGAAGCTCTAAAGGCAACTCAACGGGGTCAGGACGTACCGCATCAACCAAAGTATAGTTAAAATAGCGTGAATTGGTTAAATTGTTTGCTAAAGTATTCACACGCCACAATGCATAATCCGCACCATCCTCCCATGGCACCATCATCTTTAAGATATCCATATCCAGCGGGAATGGTTTAGCGGGATCACTCATGCGAAATTCTACGTCAGCAAGCTTATAACGTTCACCCGTTTCAAACCGCAAATTAATGTCAGCCAAGTCTTGAGGCTGAGCAACTTTCACATCATGCAAACGCCAATAGGCGTCAAAATAACCGTTGTTTGTAGAAGCATCGACAATCCGTTTTTTTGTATTTTCATACTGCCCGTGATTGAATACATCTCCAATATCTAAGTCTGGTAACACGCTAATGACTTGGAACTGCGGACTATTGGCACCGCCACCACTAAATTCAATGTTCTGACTATTAACCAAAACGGGCATATTCGGTTTAATGCTAACTTTGACACGACTTTCGCTGGTTTTGTGGAACTGAAATTCAGCATGATAAAATCCTACGGCCTGAGCAGCTAAATTGGCTAAACCTCTTAACTGAGGTAAAGCTGCATTAAAATCACCATAAGATTCCTGCGTAAAGCTAGACAGTTTCGCACCCACGTTATTTTTTAAATTTAAAAGTGCTTGTTGATACTCTTTTTCAGGCAAATCTGGATTAGTATTTTTTGCATCCACTATGACAATTTCAGCTTTAATCCGCGGCACTTTCGTCGAAGTCAGCTCATTTTTAGACGGCCTAAATTTATAATACCAACGTTTTAAAAAGCCCTTTTCTTCTACTGCAGGTTCCGTGACTAAGCCTAATTCTGGCAATGTTTTACCCGACTCATTTGCCTCTACGACAATTTGGCTGTCCGCCTGAATACGATTCATTAATTGGTCGACATTTACTGGCGCCTGATTAATTTCGGTCAGTTCCTGCGGAGTCGGATTACGTATTACGACTTCTTGAGTCTGACCTGCACGATATCTTTCTGCCTCAGCCTTTGCTTCGTTCGCTACTGTATAAATTTCATTAGCCATACCCTGATCGACGGGTGTTTCAGGCAGCTCTTCTAAATCTTCAAAGGCAATTGGCTTAAAAGCATCGATTTGACCATTATGTTGGATTTGATCTTGGAGCATTACATAACTATCAGGTACTGAATCCTTATTTTGATAGTTTTCAACTTTTTCTAGTTGCTCCGCTTGGCTTAAATTCTGCGTCTGTGCTTCTGCTTGAATTTGTGCATTCAGCTCATCTTTAGCCGCTTGCTCAATATGGGATGTGGCTGCATTTTTAGGTTGTACCACACTCATCTCTTGAGCGAAGCCATGTTGGGCAAAAAACATTAAAAAAGCGCTCAAACACAAACTTTTATTGGTATGATTCAACTCCAAGATAGAGTTCATACTTAGGGTTAAAGTCGACTTTTTAAAATTGGTTTTTACAAGCATAGAATACTCTAAACTCATGATGGGTCTAATCAACAGCCCTTCGTATTTGTAATGAAAAGTTTAAAATTTATACTGGCTAAAGAACTCAATTTTATTGATTTTTTCACCACAGCATAGGATTAAAATATCATACATGATTTTCATGGCTATTTTACCAGATGCTCACATTTCTTAATAAAACTTTATGAAGTTCACATTGTCATGGAAAAAAAAGAACATCTTTTAAGCACTCGTCGTTTTTTACCGATGTTTATGACTCAGTTTTTAGGCGCATTAAACGACAATGTTTATAAACAAGCCTTGTTGTTGGTGATTACCTATGGATGGATTAATCAGCAAAGTGCCAGTGTAAGTACACTCAATAACCTTGCAGCACTATTGTTTATTCTGCCTTACTTCATTTTTTCAGCAACAGCGGGACAAATTGCTGACAAATATGAACGTGCGCGCTTGGTGCGTGGTATTAAAATTCTTGAAATCATTATTATGTTGATTGGTAGTGCAGGTTTTTTGCTTGGACATTTATGGCTATTGCTACTCGCGCTGTTCCTGATGGGCACGCACTCTACCTTTTTTGGCCCTATTAAATATGCAATCTTGCCCGAAATATTAAAACCAAATGAATTGATGTCGGGGAATGCCTTATTTCAATCGGGTACTTCAATGGCTATCTTAATTGGTATGATTTTGGGCGGTGCTGTTATTTCTGCTTCAGATGGTAATTTACTCTGGATTAGCTTGACGATCGTTACGATTGCGATTCTGGGTTACCTCTCTAGCCGTTTTATTCTTAAGCAAAATGTCACCACACCTGATTTAGAAATTGATTGGAACTTTTTCAGAACCAGTTTTCAAACATTAAAGTATGCAAAGAGCATTCCGCTCATTTATTTAGTGCTATTGGGGAACTCTTGGTATTGGTTTTACGGAGCAACCTATTTAACTCAAATCCCACAACTAACGCAGCAAAATTTACATGCATCTGAAAATGTCGTCAGTCTTCTATTGACCTTTTTCTCTGTAGGAATCGGGATTGGTTCATTGTTATGTCGCAGAATTGGTGGCACAGAAGTTAATTTAAAAATGGTTCCAATTGGTGCCATTGGCTTAACGGTATTTGCCTTATATTTGGCTGCCAGTCTCGCTTTTGTTCCCGTACGCACAGGGGAACTCCTACATCTTGCCGATGTATTCCAGCAAGGTTGGAGTTATTACCATGTCATGTTGGCGGTTACTCTACTTGGAATTAGTGGCGGTTTTTACATTGTTCCACTGTATGCCATGATGCAAGCGTATTCACCTCGATCACATCGTGCACGTGTTGTTGCTGCAAACAACATATTAAATGCGGTGTTTATGGTCAGCTCGGCTATTTTTTCTATTATCATTTTAAGTATTTTAAAAATTGATATTAAAATACTGTTCTGTATTACCGCTGTACTTAGTGCAATATTTAGCGTTTGGCTATTGGTTCGTTTAAAACCACTAGTCAACACAGCTCAAGTCTCTTTAGAGGATTAACCCTATGCGTCACTATACGGGCATTGATAAGCTCATTAACTCTTTTGACCAAGCACTTCGCAGTCTCGTGCCAGGGACGACAGCAGCTCAGCGAGAAAATCCTGCTGTTCCAGAAGAAACGCAATTGGCTGTAAGTGAAGCACGTCATGTGGCAGGACTCATGCGTGTCAACCATAGTGGTGAAGTATGTGCTCAAGCGTTATATCACGGGCAAGCTCTCACGGCTAAACTACCGAATGTCCGCCGTGAAATGGAAAAGGCGGCTCTTGAAGAGCAAGATCATTTAGCATGGTGTGAAGACCGCTTAAAAGAGCTCGATAGCCACACTAGTTTACTCAATCCTATCTGGTATAGCTTGTCTTTTGGTATGGGGGCACTCGCTGGTATTGCAGGTGACAAATACAGTCTAGGTTTTGTGGCTGAAACTGAACGCCAAGTCAGTCTGCATTTACAACATCATATTAGTCAACTGCCTGCTCAAGATAACCGTTCACGTAAAATTTTAGAACAAATGAATGAAGATGAGCTGCATCATCGTGATACAGCGCTCAATGCTGGTGGTGTAGATTTGCCTATGCCTGTTCGCATGACCATGACCGCCATTTCAAAACTCATGACTAAAACCAGTTATTTTATTTAACTAACTCAATATATTTTGCAGTAAAAAGCAGTGCCAAATGACACTGCTTTTTACATTTTCAAATTTCGTTATTGAATTAGAACCCTGTTTCCACTTTGTTGCAGGTTACCTGTATATTTAGGTTCTAGTGAAGGGTTAGCTGGATAACTTCGATCATTAAATTTTAGAATGACTTGTCCCGAACCACGTGAATAAACCGACAAATCTGACCAACCTTGCGTCTTACTATTTAAAGCCACAATGGGTACATCAGCTACGGTCATTTTACTGTGGGGCTGAAATTTATCACGACTCATGCCCTGATAAACCAATACTGTACATCCGCCTGAGCCACACCAATTTGTACCTTTCAACATCACAATCGCATCTTGAATACCATCTTGATTCAAATCATAGAATGCATACTGATATAAAGACTGTTCCTGAAGAGACAAATAGACGGCTTGTTTGAGTGCATGCAACATCGTTTCATCACCAGCCAAATCCGTTGTTGAAATTGGTGGTGTCGTTTGTGTATTTTCCATAGGAGTATTTGAGCTACATCCCACGACTAGACCACTCAGCAGTGTACACAGAAAAAGATGAATTTTCATAACAGCAAATCTCTTACAGCTGATTCAATGTTCATTTTAAAATAGTCAATGAAACAGCCTCGTTTTTATATGTTAATAACTTCTAGACATTTAATTGTAGGGAACTCATGTTTTGAATCCTCAAAACTTGGATGTGACCAAACATCCGCCATCGGAATTTTCACATCGAGTGCTAAAGGCATTTTTTTAGGGTTAAATTGCATCTGCTCTAATGACATTCCCCATGCAATCAGATCAACATCCAATGAGATTTGATGAGATGGACGAACACGACCTGTATCTGCTTCCCATTGCTTTAATTGTGCAATAATTTGCTCAGGGGTTAATTTTGAATGTAATAGGCAAGCTGCATTCCAATAGTCTGCCCCTACACCATCACGGCATGGAATCACATAAATTTTAGAAAACTCAACCACACCAAGCCCACATATCTGGTGATAGGCATAACGAAAATTGTGTTGGGAATTAAGATTACTCGCCAGTGCTAAGGCGTAAATCGTTTCGGTGGCGTTCAATACGAATTCCTACAGAATTGGCTTCTGCAATAATGGCAGGCTTACGAATCGTAATTTTAATCGATTCTATCGCAGGATAGGTAGAAAAAAGCGCATTAAGTACCAATTTTGCAGCATGTTCAATTAATTTAGGCTGAGCTTTTTGGATCACTTCTGCAGAAATGCTACAAATTTCAGCATAATTTAATGTGTCTTCAAGTTCATCCGAACTGGCTGCTACCTCTAAATTGGTATGAATCATCAAATCTAACATTAAAGGTTGAATGATCTGTCGCTCCCAATTAAAGCAACCTACCACGGTATTCACCTTTAAGCCTTCAATGACTATCGCATCCATAAAACATGATCCTTAAATCTCAAACTATTCATGGCTTAGTGGCTCTGCCTTTTAGCCATGAATAGATAATCGAAATTTGAATATTAATTTTTCAACATCAAACTTGGATCGATAGTTTGCACCATTTGCAAACGTTGGTCTGCATAAATATCGGTATAAGGTGCTAGGACGCGCATAAATCGATCAAAATACAGCATTTGTTTGAACAATAAGGCAAAATCACGCGGGAAGCGGATACCATGACGCTCACCAACAGCAACCATGTCCATCATAATGTCATTTAAGTCCGCTGGGTTAGAACTCAAAATTTCTTGAGGATCTGCCAACAAAACACCACTAAAGAGTCGTTCCAAATCTGCAGCTAAAACCTGAGTATCAATAGCGACATCAGTCATCCCCATTTTGAGCATATTCTCTGCCATGAGCTTATAGTCTGTCCGTTGCAATGCATCCATAAATGCCATACAAGCGGTCCAAACTTCAGGTTTCAACTGCCCCACAATACCAAAGTCGATAAAACCAATACGTCCATCTTCGAGTAGCATTAAATTGCCTGCATGCAAGTCTGCATGGAAGCTATTACACATCATTAGACTACCAAACCAAGTATTCATTGCTGTAATCAGAACTTGCGATGGATCTTTAGAGTATTTTTTTACCACTTCAAAATCAGTCAGAGGTACACCAAATAAACGTTGCATCGTCAACACGCGACGGGTTGAAAACTGATGATAAACTTTGGGTGCAGTTGCGGCTTTATTATTCGTCACATTCAAATAATTGACAAAATCATCAATATTTTGGGCTTCTTCAATAAAATCAACTTCACGAACCATACGGGTTTTAATTTCATCGACAATGTCTGCCAATGAAGCAAATTTCACTTTGGGTACTGCTTTTTCCAAAATTTTGGTGGCCCAGTGCAAGACATTCAAATCGGTATAGAGAATTGTTTCTACACCTGGTTTTTGAACTTTGAGTACGACATCTTCACCCGTAACCAACTTTGCAGCATGTACTTGTGCAATTGAAGCAGATGCCAGCGGCTTTTCCTCAATTGAAGCAAAGATTTCATCTAAATTTCGACCAGCAAATTCAGAGGCTAAAACCTGTTGAACATAGCTAAACGGTAAAGATGGCGTCTGATCTAAGCAACCTTGAAATTCCTCTACAAACTCACGAGGAAATAACGATGGTGTACTTGCAATAAATTGCCCAAGCTTAATATAGGTCGAACCTAAATCTTCAAAAGTTTCGCGCATTAATTTGGCATTACTTGGCTTTTCAGTTGCATATTTAAAGCCAGCCTTTGCCGCAACAACTGCGGTTTCCCCCATACGGGCAACGGAACGCAGTCCATCGAGCCAGATATTATTTTTCATCATATTTAAATGTGGTTAAAAATTCATAGTCGTGAGTTTAACAAAAAATTAAGACTCTAAGGTCGATCTTGCCTGACAGTCTGAACAATTTTGGTCTCTCTCAAATGCCAAGATTCGCTGTTTCATAGTTAAACCATCCCAAAGCAACAGTTTCTGAAGTAATGGCATACGGTTCAAACCTAAGTACAATAAAGCATGATGCGCTTGCAAACTGGCCATCACATTCGGCGTGGTCGAAAGCACCCCCGAATCGGCACAGCGTAGACCTTCATTACTATGCTGTTCTTTAGGGAATATGCAGTTATAACAAGCTGAATCCCCTTCAACCATGAATAATTGCCCTTGAAAACCAATGGCTGATGCACTAATCAAGGCGACATTCAACTGTTTACAAGTTTGGTTGACCAAATATCGTGTGGTGAAATTATCGCAACCATCAAGCACTAAATCTTGCTCGCTGACCAATGATATGGCATTGGTTTCATCAAGTTTGGCGACATGATGTTCAACCCGAATATATGGATTTATTTGAATTAAGCGCTTTGCTAGAATTTCTGATTTATAAAAACCAATGTCCGGTTGAGTAAATGCAATTTGTCGCTGTAAATTACTGATCTCAATATGGTCTGCATCAATTAGGGTTATTTTACCAACCCCTGCTCGTGCTAATAACTCTGCAACTGTACAGCCAATTCCCCCACATCCTACAATCAGAACATTCGCTAATTTTAGTTTTTCTTGTGCGTCTAAATCCCAACCTTCTAACAAAATTTGTCGGCTATACAAATGCATTTCTTCGTCTGTTAATTCCAGATCATTCTCAGGTACTAAATTCACTGTTCTTCCGTTGAAGGGGTTATGACTGCTGGTCAATTATAATGGATAACTTGGCGTTGCCGACTAAATTTTATTACACTTAATAAGTGACTTAGTGCACTAATTCAGCATTATTAAGTTAAAATATGAACAGTTACCACGTCTAATTTCGGACGAAGTTATTTATTTCAGGTATGCTGAAATAAAACGTATAAATGTAAAAAAACCGCACGTTATGAAATTATATTATTCTGCTTTTTTCGTCTGTACTCTAGCAGCAGCATCTGTTTATATTTATGCTGCGCAACAAGACTCAACTTCATTTAATGTCAGCATCACCATTAAAGAGATGTGTAATGTCACAACAGGGAATGGAACAGACTTAGATTTTGGTACAGTCAGTCGTGCCTCGAACCCCAATATGCAAAGTACACACCTTGCTGTAACTTGTACACAAGGTACACCTTATAATATCGCTCTACAAAGTCAACGAAAGATGACTTCCACAGAAGTCAATAATGTCAGTATTCCTTACAACCTTTATCAAGATGCCAATAGAACTACCCTTTGGGGAGCTGAAGCTCAAAATGCTTATCGCAATATAGGTACAGGTAGAACACAAACCGTACCAGTATGGGGCACAATAAATCACTCCGATACAGATGTACCTGCTGGGGTTTATAGCGATAAAGTCACTGCTGTGATTACCTACTAATAAGTTAATGTGACCGTGATGGTATCTTGATAATCTCCTGGCGGAACACTCAAGGCACTAGGTGGAACTTTGCCATAAATTTGAATTGTTTGCGTCCCATTCGTCCCTGTTCCCTGTGAAGTATTCATACTATTCCAAGACTGCTTATAACTCACATCTTGGTAAAGATCATAGGCAATGTAGTCTGCACCATTTCGCATACGGCGAGTTTTACCATCATAATTCAGCCCTTGATCCAACCCTACCTTCCATGTTGTATTGAGTGGGCAAGATAAACTGACAGTCGTACTACTCATAACCCCTTTAGATAAATCATCAATATGACCAAAGTTTAAGTCTGAGGCTGCCATAAGGTTGCAACTATTTTCATAGTTGGCAGTTACGCTTAGGCTATTTGATGTTTGATTTGAAGATTGTTTTGCCATCACATCTTCTGTAGTTGGCTGTTTCTCTTCGCTAAAGCCGTACAATAAGGTGACCGCAACATCATTATTATTTCTAAAACTACCTGCGGTGACATTTTGACCCGAATATACTCGTCCATATAAAGGCAAATCGAATACTTTGGTATTTTGATTGACTGATATGGTTTTATAAATACACTGTAGCGTTGATAAATCAGCTTTAGTATCAATACGTTTCGTTAAAGCAGCATCATAAAACAGGTCATAAGATAAATAACTCTGTGGCCAAGTGGAGTAATTAACCATCAAACGTCTGCTATTGAGTAAACCCAATCCACCTGCTGTTGCATATGGGCACAATGCAACATTCACCGTTTGTTTATGGCCATATTGATTACACGTTACTTGCCAGTTGGTGTAATTACTTTTACCGTTACTCGAAACGGAACCAAAATTTAAGGCTGGACCTGACAGCCAACAGCTTCCCGTAGCGGCATATGCAGAAGAGCTCAACAAAGTTGTACTAAAAATGATAATGACTGCAAATAGGCTATATAAACTCAAGGCTCGAATTATTGTTTTTTGAGAGAAAAGACTTACTGACATTGTACGCTCCCCATATCCAGAAAGCCGTATTGTTGACTAAAATCTGGTAGAACCACATTACATACCTGTCCATCTTGCTCAACATAAAGTTGTTGCGATGATGGATTTTCGAGATAGATCATTCCGTCACGTCCCACAATCGTGTGTTCTGTTGACTCCAAATTCGGCAAAGTATCTTGTACCCAAACACGACTACCCATTTTCATTGGAATACCTTGCGGATCTGTTACGCTCAATTGAATTGCACGCATTTTATAAATTGGAAATTGAATCACCACACCGCTAGCGTTATATGGCACTGCATCTATACGTGTAGTTTCAATTTTATATTCCAATGGCAAGTCTAAGGTATCAATCGAAATATCATTATGTTGATAGGGATTTAATGTATCGATGAGCATTAAACCCTTTCGATTAGTTTTACCAACCACTCGATTTTCTAAGCGAACTGGAATGTCAGAAACCCCTTCGGTCGAAACCACAGCAAAAGAGTTAAGCGATTGTCTCATTGGGAACACTGACTTTTCCATCATCACCAAACTGCCTCGGGCAGAACCGACCACTGTAGTATAGTCTTCCGAATGAGTTTTAGCGCTTTGTAAACCGACATCCCATTCACCCGTCTGCGTTTCACGTTGAATCTGCCCTTGTACGCTATAGTTGTTGTTATCACTAAACTCAAGATTTGTTTGCCAACCCCAATCATCTTCATTCTGTATTGCTGTTTTACGAATATTGGCAGCAAACTTATTTCGGTCTGTATCCTGCTGGGCATTTAAGGTCGCATTGACCTGACGATCTAAAGGTATATTTAAAGAGAGAAAGAAGGTGTCTTCTTTCTCATTTAAATTTCGAGTCATATTTAAAGTTAAATATTTCTTTGAAGGAAAGTAGTAAGACCAGTTAAAAACCAAATATTCATTTTCAGAATTCTGATTTTTTTGTGCCACATAACTTCCACCAAATTGACCATAATCTGTATTTACACCTAAGAAAACATGGTCAGACTGCTTAATATAACCATAACCTAGAGCACTAGCTAAATCACCAAAATCACCATCACTTTTTTGATGTTGTAGAGAAAAACTCACATAAGGATTGTTCCACTCATAACCTACAGCATAAGATTGCCCTAAGTTTTGATTGAGATCGCTATAGCTATAAGCCCCATTGATTAGGCCCCAAGTATTTGGCAAACGGTGGATGACACCAAATCCTGCCAAAGCGACATCACGTGAATATTCAGCATGACTCTCAATAGTCGTATTATTACTTAAACCATGCCTTAATGTTGCATTTACTACAGGATCATCTGAATAACTAAATGATTTAACTGCATAATCGAGCTTATGGACCCCCAGATTAACCTCCCAATCAGTCAAACCTTTTTGCAATAATTGTGAAGTACCAAATAATGAGAAATTTACAACTCGCTGCTGACCATTTAAATCGGTTATGAGAAGCTGTGCATTACCTGCCCCAGTAATAGAGGGTGATGCTTGTATATCGAATTGCCCAGGAAGTACATCACTGGTACTTTGTTGTATACCATTAATTAATAAATCAACTGTCGAAGGTACAAGCACTGAACCTTTAAAGGACTCCAGTGGTGATGTGACTTGATAAGGTTGTAAACTGAAATTTTTAGCTATTTTGATTCCCGAAATACGTGTTGAACGCGTCCACTCTAAAGCACGGGATTGACTATCACCGACTGTCAAAGTAATTGCTTGATCAGCAAAATCTTTTTGCCAATAGGTATCTAAAATTTGGCTTGAAAGCTCATTCGTCGTTTTGGTTTTTGTATAAGCATGATTGGCAGAAATACTGAATGTATTCCCTGTCCCTATACCAAATAACCGCAATTCATTCCATCCACTTAAAGACCAGACATCGTCTGTAACTTGAGAATAAAGATCATAATTAAACAATAGACCTGGCTTAATCTGTGCAGGATTAACTTTGGCAGGCGGAATTTGCTCGTAGCCCAAAGTGGTACGTGCTTTTAAAACTTCAACAGGTACAGTGAGTTCAATGTTCTGCTCTGCTGAATTATATTGATAACTAAGCCCTTTAATTTGGGATAAAGCAACGAAACCTGTGTAACCTAAGGCATCCACAGCGTGAATGCTTAACTGTAATTCTTGTAGTGTTTCTCGAGAAATTAATAAATCTTGTGGTGTCTGAATAAAATGCCCATAGACTGGACTAGATGCCTGATTCAATACCACACTTAAATACAGTTCTTGCTGATCAACAACATCAGAACTAGGGTGAATCATCTCATTTGCCAGAGTGACTTGTGCATGTAATGAAGATGTGCATAACAGAGCTTGACATAGAGCACAACGGTAAACAAACTTGTTCATCACCAATTATGGAATAGGTAATGTCTGAGCTAAACCATCGGCATTTATTCGCGCTTCAAACTTCCCGTTAGGCTGCATTTGTGCATGAGATGGAATATCCCACTGCATGGTTTGACCATTCAGAACATATCCTACTAACCCCTGAATTAACGGTACTTTTTCACCATTTGGGTTGATATAACTTAATTCACTTAAGCGAATATGGCTTTTACCATTATTCTGGACACTAAGCTTTTGATTATTATAATTAAAGATGACTTTATCAAGTGAGGTTAAGCCACTTTTAGATGGTATTATTTCCGTCGGTTGAACAAATACAGGAATAGAATATTGTAATAGAAGCTGCAACCCAGTTTGTTGATTACCATGACTTGAGTTCGGAAGTTCATCAATCAATAATCGATAAGTCTGCTCTTGCACTGTATTCTGCACATTCATGCTTAATACACGAATCAATTGACGGTCACCTGCTTTTATTTCAGTTATTGAAGGACTGGCGACCAAATCTCTTGAAGCATTCAGTTGATCTTTGCCTGCTTCTTGCGTCCAACTGAGCACTCGTGTTTGTGCACGAATCGGTTGATCACTAGTGTTCGTTAACCAAATCTCTTTGGCTTTTTCACCGGTGGAAAATGTCACTGAAATAGGTGAAACTTGCAAACTCGCAGCCGAAAGATTGAATGAACAAAGTGAAACAATAGCTGCACAAATACTTGGAATAAATTTGTTCATATATTGCGTCACTCTATTTATTCTACTTCAAACTTAGTAAGTTACTGTCGCAACCACTGTATCTACATAGTTACCCGCTTCAACGTTCGTATCGCCTGCCAATTTAGCATAGACAGGAATTGCTTGGTCTTTACCACTACCTGTTTTACCTAATAAATTGATTGCATCCCATTCTGTTTTACGTGCTGCATCTTGATACAATTTGTACGGAACTTTACTGGTTGATCCAGTATTTGTATTCTGCATTGCACCTGTACCAGCTAAGGCAATTTTATAAGGTGTATTTAATGTACAAGTCACATTCAATTGACCCGTAGCAGTACTATCCGTACTGCTTGAGCGATCAACAGCAGCAAATACCACATCATCTTTAGAGGTAAATTTACAAGATTCATTAACCGTAATCTTTACTTGAAACTGAGTTGTATCCGTTCCTGCAGCATGTGCAGCAATAGAAGAAAATGCAAAAGTAGCAATAACTGAAGAAAGAATGATTTTTTTCATAAACAACCCCAAAAAAGTGACTTATGACACAGTTACACAAGAATGTTTGGCATTATATCGTTCATTTATTGTCTGTAAAGGCTTTTTACAAATTTTAATCACATGAAAAATATTTTTAAATTACTTGAAAAATAGAGTAAATGATTAAAAAAACGCCCCGTAGGGCGCAAGAGCAAAATTAGTTGAGTTTAAAAGGTATTAACATGCGTGCTGTATTTGCTGTAACGCAATCTCTTGTTGTTTTAAAAGATTCCGTTGGATTTTACCACTCGATGTTTTAGGTAGACTTTGTACAAATTCAATTTCTTTAGGATAAGCATGTTTTGATAAGCGAGAACGAACATATTGCTGTAATTTTTGATTCAAATCTTCACTCGGCTGATATTGCGGCTTCAAGACAACAAATGCTTTCACAATTTCAGTACGTTCTGGGTCTGGTTTACCAATGACAGCAGACTCCAGCACTTCCTCACACTCTAATAATGTACTTTCCACATCAAAAGGCCCCACACGATAGCCTGACGTTGTAATGACATCATCATCACGTCCAATAAAATCTATACCGCCATACTCATTCAGTTGAACCATATCACCCGTCAAATAATAGTTACCGACAAAGGATTTACGATTCTGCCCATCATAGCCCTTAAACCAGAATAAAGCGGATTTAGAACAGTCGATTGCCAAAGTCCCTACTTCTCCCTGTTTTACTTCCTGATGCTGTGCATTCAGGACTGCGAAGCGATGCCCAGGGATGGCAAAGCCCGCAGAACCCACTTTTTTTGGATGTGCTAATGCATGATGATTCGCAATGACCATTCCAAGTTCTGTTTGGCCATATTGATCATAAATATTGACGTCTAAATCATGGTTAAACCAATGAATCACTTCTGGCGTCAGTGGTTCACCAGCACTACTTACTACACGTAAATGTTGTTTAATTGACGCATTAAATTTCTCTTTGAATCCAAAGAACATTCGAAAAGCAGTCGGTGAACCCGTCAAATTAGAAACCTTATGTTTTTGAATCACTTGAATGGCTTGATCTACATTAAATGCGCGCTCATCCATAATAATGCTATGACCTAAACTGAGCGGACCAGTAATGCCATAATACAAACCATAAGCCCAACCTGGATCAGCCAGATTCCAAAAAGAATCTTCTTCACGTAAATCTACAGCATGAGTCATATATCCCTTAAATGCTAAAATCGCACGTAATGGTACTGGAACTGATTTCGCCAAACCTGTCGTACCTGATGTAAACATCATCAAAAAGTCATCATCAAAATCCCGCATTACCGCAGGACATTCTGCATCTTTCGCATTAAGTTCTTGCCAGAAATCTGCATCGGTTTTAAGACTGTGTTTATCATGATGTACAGTCAAAATTTGAGCAATATGAATATGATTCAGCTTAGACCGTTGTTCAGAATTGGTCACAATCAGTTTTGTTTTAGCAACCTCAATACGATGCTCAATGGCCTTAGACTCAAATGCAGTAAATAAAGGCTGATAAATTGCACCAATACGCCAAGTTGCTAGAACAGTAATCAGTAATTCAGGGGTTCGTGGCAAAAGCCCTGCAATACAATCACCTGCCTGAATTCCAGATTGCAAAAAATAGTTTGCCAATTTACCTGAAGCTTCATCCAACTGCTCAAAGCTCCAACGTTCTGATTCACCCTGTTTACCTTCCCAGATTAAAGCCGTTTTATGTTGTCCTAAATAACGTGCACAACATTCAACATAAGCATTTATGGCTTGCGGAGTTCCGACTAAATGATCTTGAATTGCTTTTTCAAGACTAAATTCTTGATGGGCTTCTACTAACGTCTTCATGACTTGAACCTCTTCCTGATACAAAGCATCTCGCCTTGTTGCTTAGCTTTTATTGTTTTCCACAATCTATTCTAAAATAGGGTGATCTGTACTTAGCTAATCATGCCTTGATGGATGTATCAATTTCCAAATCCATCAATCTGATTGCTGTTTTATGCACATCAAGAACAAGACATCTTTGATGTGCATAATGGCTTAAATATGAGTAATTTCTCGGGCAATCAACAGTCTTTGTATATCGGATGCACCTTCATAAATTTGGCTAACACGCACATCTCGATAAATACGTTCCACTGGAAAATCATTTACATAGCCATAGCCACCATAAATTTGAATCGCGTCGGAACAGACTCTTTCTGCCATAGTAGATGCAAACAATTTGGCCATTGAGGCTTCTTTTAAACAGGGCTGTCCAGCATCTTTTAAACTTGCAGCATGCAAAATCAGTTGTCGTGCTGCTTCAATTTGTGTTGCCATGTCGGCTAAACGGAAAGCCACAGCTTGATGCTGTACCAACTCCACTCCAAAAGCCTTACGTTCATTGGCATATTCAATAGCCGAATCTAAAGCCGCGCGAGCCATACCAACTGACTGCGCCGCAATACCAATACGACCCGACTCTAAGTTGGATAATGCTATCTTGTAACCTTGCCCCTCTTCACCCAATATATTTTCCGCAGGAATTCGGCAATCCTCAAACACAATAGTGGCTGTGTCTGAACAATGCTGCCCCATTTTTTCCTCAATTCGCGACACGATATAACCTGGGGTATCCGTTGGCACGAGGAAGCAAGAAATGCCTTTTTTCCCTGCGGACTTATCCGTCACAGCAAAAACTATTGCTAACTGTGCGTGCTTGCCTGTCGTAATAAACTGCTTTGTTCCATTCAAAACCCATGTATCACCATCACGCTCTGCACGGCATTGCAATGCCCCAGCATCAGAGCCTGCCTGTGGCTCAGTTAAGCAAAAACAGCCTAACCACTCTCCTGTTGCCAATTTTGCTAGGTATTTCTGCTTTTGTTGTTCTGTACCATATTTGTAGGTAATACCACATGGCAATGAATTTTGAACACTGACAATTGTGGAAATTGCACCATCACCTGCTGCAATTTCTTCAAGCGCCAAGACCAGTGATACATAATCCAGACCTGCACCACCCCATTCTGGCGGTATGGTCATACCCAACGCACCGAGTTCACCTAACTGCTTTAACTCTTCGGCAGGAAATTGCCCAGTTCTATCACGTTCAGCCGCAGTGGGTTTCAGTTGTGTCTGCGAAAAATCACGCAACATCTCCTGAACCATTTTTTGTTCATCATTTAAAATCATGTGAATACTCTTATCAATTTTCTATTCTTTCTTTTGCACATCCCAATTGTACAAACTTATTATCTATACACGTATTTAGCTTTATTTTGGTGCCATACGAATCGCACCATCTAGACGAATCACTTCACCATTCAAATACGTATTTTCAACAATGTGCCCAACCAGACTTGCAAATTCTTCAGGTTTGGCTAAACGTGGTGGAAACGGCACCATTTGTCCCAAAGCATCTTGTACATTTTGCGGCATACCTTTAAGCATAGGCGTTTCCATAATGCCAGGTGCAATGGTCATTACACGTATCGCATTCCGTGCCAGTTCACGTGCAAGCGGTAAAGTCATAGCCACAATTGCACCTTTTGATGCCGAATAAGCTGCTTGACCAATTTGACCATCGTATGCGGCAACGGAGGCTGTATTAATAATCACACCTCGATCTTCTTCGTCGTTTTGTAATTCATACTTCGCCATCAATTCCGCAGCAAAACGAATCATATTAAAGCTACCTGTGACATTCACTTCTAGGACTTTTTGAAACATCGCCAAGTCATGTAAACCATCACGCCCTAATATTTTTGCTGACGGCGCAATGCCAGCGCAGTTCACCAAGCCATTCAGTTGACCAAAGTCCTGCTCCACATTTAAAAAGAAAGACTTCACGGTTTGCTCATTGGTGACATCTAAAGGATAGAACTTTGCATTTTCCCCTAAATGTTGTTTTAAGGCATAGCCTAGTTCTTGATTCATATCGACAAAAGCAACACGAGCACCTGCATGAACCAGATATTTAACTGTGGCAGCACCTAAACCTGAAGCACCACCTGTAACGACAAAAACTTTATTTTGAATTTTCATTTCCCTGTCCTATCTTTTTGAAAGTTCATACTCGACTTTAGCTGCAGAGTAAACACTGTCAAGCTTGAGTACAATTTCCAAATATTGCATTCTTAATGATGGATTTGGACAGTGGAATGTCTGGAGATTTGGATTTTTACATGCGTGAACCACAATTAAATTTCGATAAAGGCAGTATTTCGATGAGTCTAGTACAGGAAGCTGTACTTTCTGCGCATCATCAAGGACACAATATTCAGGAAATCTTACACAGTGCAGGAATTCCCGCAGAATTAATGCAATCCAATAAGGCCCGTGTATCTATTTCACAATATGCACAACTTTGGATTGAACTGGCTAATCGTATGAACGATGAGTTTTTTGGTATGGATCACCATGCTTTAAGGCGTGGCAGTTATCAATTTATTTCTAAAGCTGTTATTCAGAGTGAAACCATTGAAAAAGCGCTGAAAGATATATTAAAGTTTTTTAATTTAGTGTTGGATGATTTCCAAAGTGAATTAATTCTTGAACAGCATGTTGCACGTATTATTATTCATGATAAAAAGCAGCCAAAGCGCATGTTTAGTTATGCAACCTACCTGATGTTAATTCATACTTTAATGTGTTGGTTAGCCAGTCAACGTATTCCCCTCAACTCAATCCAACTCAAGTGTGAAAAACCTTTAACAGATGAAGATTATCGCATTCGATTCTGTTCCAATATTGCCTATTCTACTCAGCAAAACGTCGTCGAGTTTGATCGAGACTATTTAAATATCAAAATTAAACAAGATAAAAAATCGTGGTATGAGTTTATTTCACAAACGCCACACAATCTCTTGGTCCGCTTTAAAAATCCACATGCACTCAGTACCCAAGTACGTAAATATCTACTTCAAGCCCCACCCGCAGAATGGATTGAACTGAATGTACTGGCACAACAACTTAATATGTCAGAGGCAACCGTACGCCGCCGACTGAATAGTGAAGGTTGTAATTATCAACAATTAAAAAATGATATTCGTCGTGATACAGCATTAGAACTTTTAACTAAAACTGATAAACCCCTGCATGAAATTAGTGATGAACTGAATTTTCATGACCCAAGTGCTTTTCATCGTGCCTTTAAAAAATGGACTGGACTGAGCCCTGGTGCTTATCGTCAATCCAAAGAATAAGCACGCTCACAACGAAATGATAAAGCCATAACTTTTTTATTACTGCTCAGTCATCTAGATTGAATTGCAAATTTCGCCATATTAGTATATTTTTCACTCAATTCTAAAGCATAACTTTATGCTTATTTTCGGCTGTCCTCCTCCTGTTTTATCACCTTAACTTAAAGGTAAACATTATGTTTAAGATGATTGATGTACTAGATCAAAATCTCGTGCAAAATTTTACCCATTCTCTAAACTCCCCAACTGAATTAGATGAATTATTCTGTCAAAGCTTGTTGAATGTTTCTGAAATTGAGCTACAAAATGTGATTGCCCAATTTTTCTCGCAACATGATGCTATGGCAAAAGCAAAGGCACTCGAACTGAGTGATGAAGCTATTCTGCGCTTACGTACAGGTGAGAACCTAACCCAAGGCACAACGCTTACTCATACCTCTAAAATTGTCGCACTCTGTCTGGCAGAAGAAATTGATGCATTATCGAAAGTTGAGATTTCCGAAATTTCATCCGACTATTTCGTTTAATACATTATTTTAGCTATTAGAATGAACTGGAAAAGACGACATTGATGTCGTCTTTTCTTATAAATGATTTCACTGTCTCTTGCACAGCACAGTTTGTCTGTGGAACACTGTTCTTGTTATAGTGATGGTGTAGATCAATGATTGTTAGAGATAAAAATAATAGTTTCAAATTACTTTTCGCATGGTCTGGCACCATACTTCCTAAAGTACTCCCTGCACTATTAATCGTCATATTGATTTCAGCGATTCTGGTCTACCTATCTTCACATCAATACTTCACTATCCCTGCGGTTCCAGCGATTGGCTTTACCATTTTCGGTATCATCCTCTCCATCTTTTTAAGCTTCCGTAACAACGCCTGTTATGACCGTTGGTGGGAAGGACGTAAACTCTGGGGTGCATTAATTGCCAATTCACGCCATATCTCTCGTGATTCGCATGTTCTCAGTAATGAACGTCGCAATATCTTGATGTATCGTGTCATGCTATTTACTCACTTATTACGTGATCGTCTTAGAGCTCAACCTCAATCTTTCGAGTTTTATCACGATAAAGTGGATTTCAATTCAACACAGTTGCAACAACTCAGCAAAAAAATTAATGCTGCGCAATATGTGCTTGAAGCTATTCAAAAAGATTTAGTCCTCGCATTACGTAACGCAGAAATATCGGACATTATTTACAATAGTTTAAATCAGCACATTGTCGATTTAGGCAATATTCAGGCTGGATGCGATCGTATTTTAAGTACTCCTTTACCCTATTCATATTCAGTACTTTTACATCGTACCGTTTATTGTTTCTGCTTTATTTTACCCTTTAGCCTAGAAGCGAGTTTAGGCATTTGGACTCCAATTTTAGTGGGCTTGATTGCTTATTTATTTTTGGGTTTAGATGCACTGAGTGCACAAATTGAAGAACCTTTTGGATTACAAGACAATGATCTGCCATTAAATTCAATTGTACGTTTAATCGAACGAGAAATGTCAGAATCACTTGAAATTGAATTACCTCCCGCAATTCAACCAATGAATCATAATTTAACTTAAGTCTTGCACCGTTTAATACTCTGTGGCTTTATTTAAAGCCCTATTCAATCAAATTAAAAAAGCACAACGATTGGGTCGTGCTTTTTTTAATTTTGCAACTATAAAACGCGATAATTACTGCAGTTGCCCCAAAGTCACGCGGTCATTACCACCATAATCTTTAACAGTTCTGACCTCTTTAAAACCTGCATTTTTAAAGATATTACGTACCGCTTCACCCTGATCATAACCATGCTCAAGTACAATCCAACCTTGTGCGGCTAGCCATTTTTTACCCTGCTGAATAATATGTTCAATATCCGCCAAGCCTTCCTTGTCCGCAACCAAAGCTCGTTCAGGTTCAGCAGCTAAACTCAGCATGTGCTCATCTTTTGCATCAATATATGGCGGATTAGACACAATCACATCAAAATATTGACGATTCAACGCAGCAAACCAACTGCCTAAAAAGAACTTCACCTGTGTTAAATCATGCTTTTCGGCATTTTGCAGGGCAACTTCTAATGTCGGTTCATAAATGTCTGTTGCAATGACAGACCAGTTAGGACGTTCACTCGCCAGAGACAATGCGATGGCACCCGTACCTGTACCTAAATCCACAACACGTGTGTCTTCGGGTAAGTCCAGACGTAAAACGGTTTCTACCAATACTTCAGTATCTGGGCGAGGCACCAAAGTATCCTGAGTCACGGTCAGGTCTAAGGTCCAAAATGGTTGAGAACCCGTGACATAAGCCAAAGGTTCACCTGCTGCAATCCGAGCCAAACCATTTACATAATCTTGCTCTTGCTCTGCGGTAAGTTCTTGTGCAGATTTGATTGATAAATCAAAAGCATCAATTTTGAGAATATGCTCAAGTAACCAAGCATTCTCTTGACGCTCATAACTTTCAGCCTCTCCACGTAAGGCTAATGCCTGTGCAATATTCATTAGCCACCGTTTTGTTGAGCTAGCATTGCCAATTGATCTGCCTGATATTCACGGTGCAGACTATCAAGCAATTCGTTTAAATCACCTTCCATCACAGCATCTAACTTATATAAAGTTAAGTTGATGCGATGGTCAGTCATACGACCTTGCGGATAGTTATAAGTACGGATTCGTTCAGAACGATCACCCGAACCTACCAAATCTCGACGCATTTCAGAAGTCGCTGCATCAGCCGCAGCACGTTTTGCATTTTCTAAACGTGAAGCCAGTAAAGCCATCGCTTTGGCTTTGTTTTTATGCTGTGACCGTTCTTCCTGACATTCCACCACAGTTCCAGTAGGAATATGGGTAATACGAACAGCCGAATCAGTTTTGTTGACGTGCTGACCACCCGCACCTGAAGCACGGTAAGTATCAATACGCAAGTCTGAAGGATTGATATCTACAGTCGTATCTACATCAATCTCAGGTAAAATCGCAACTGTACACGCTGAAGTATGTACACGACCTTGTGACTCTGTCGCAGGGACACGTTGTACACGGTGAGCGCCACTTTCAAACTTCAAGCGACCATATACCCCTTCACCATTCACTAGGCAGATAACTTCTTTGTAGCCGCCATGTTCGCCTTCATTTTCTGAAAGCACCTCTATACGCCAACCTTTCGACTCAGCATACTTACTGTACATACGGAATAAATCACCAGAGAAAATAGCGGCTTCATCACCACCAGTTCCTGCACGGATTTCTAAATAGGCCGAATTCGCATCATTTGGATCCTTAGGAATCATCAAGATATTAAGATCAGCTTCGAGCTGTTCAATAATAGCCTTATTTTCCCTAATTTCTTCTTGAGCCATTTCTTTAAAATCTGGATCAGACAACATAGCATTTGCTGTTTCAATATCAGCTTCTGCTTGTCTATACTTTGCCCAGACTTCCGTAATTTCTGTTAGATCATTATGTTCGCGTGACAATTGACGAAAACGCTTGTTATCCGAAATAACCTCAGCATCAGCCAATAGTGCTGTTAACTCTTCATGACGGTCAGAAAGCTGATCTAATCGCAAACGTAACGATTCTTTCATTGTTTAATCTATCTCAATAGCTCAAGCAGTCTAAATTAGGCTGCATAATTTCAAATTTGAGCATAGTTTACCGATTCTGCCCTTTAATTGACATATCTATTATGCTGATAAATAAGCTTTGGAATCTTTCACATTGCTCATATTTTACTTTTTTCTGCTCTTCAAAAAGTTGTTGCTTATTTACCCATACAATGATTAATCAGCCATAAAATGAACGATTTTAATTAAACTCATACAAAGCACTTACCTAACAGTACAACTTAGTGTCTTGCTCTCCACATTTATGACGATGCGTTTTGTTAGATTTGCCACATCAAAAAATTTCGTCCGCATTTTTGGACATGGAGAATACGATGAAATTGAATGCCGTTTTATTAAGCACCGCATTGGCTGCCTCTTCAATGTTTGCAATGGATACTCACGCTGATAGCACAACACGTGTTGCAGCAGCAAGCGCACTAGGTAGTGTTGCGGGTACTGCTGTAGGTAAAAGCATGGGTGGTACTACAGGTGCTACAATTGGTGCTGCACTCGGTGGTGCAGGCGGAGCTGCTGTAGCAAGTGATCGCCGAAACCGTACAGAGTCTGCTATTGGTGGTGCTTTAGGTGGTGGTACAGGTTATACCGTCGGTAAAAGCATGGGTGGT
Source organism: Acinetobacter sp. ACNIH2 (assembly GCF_002934965.1). Classification (NCBI taxonomy): domain Bacteria; kingdom Pseudomonadati; phylum Pseudomonadota; class Gammaproteobacteria; order Moraxellales; family Moraxellaceae; genus Acinetobacter; species Acinetobacter sp. ACNIH2. Next base: position 3,174,989 of record NZ_CP026412.1, on the reverse strand, counting down.
ACTAGCGGTGGTTACATTGGTTCTGCACTAGGTGCTGCGGGTGGTGCTGCTTTAGGGAACAAAATTTCTAAAGACAAAGCTGAAGAAAAGGCCAAATCTTCACGTAAATGGAAAAAACGTCACCGTCACTACCGTTAATCGCTTCAGTTCCATCATTCAAGCACCATTAGGTGCTTGTCTTACGTTGGGTTAGAACAGCGAGATCTGAAACTGAAGTATTGGGTTCTAAATTGTGAATTTGTTATGAAGAAACAATACAAAGTAATGACAAAAGCCTCATGCTCAAATACAAAGTCCTTCATTTTAATCCGCTCAACTCTTTTAGATTGGACTTAAGCACATAGTACTTTAAAAATGGAGTTTGCAATGAAACTGAATCATTTAATTTACGCCTCATTAATCGCGACCACAATGATGGGAACTGCATATGCCGATAATGGTACTCGTGTTGCAGCAACATCTGCCTTAGGTAGTGTCGCAGGCACAGCAATCGGCAAACAACTAGGTGGTACTACTGGCGCTACAATTGGCGCTGCACTTGGTGGTGCAGGTGGTGCTGCGGTGGCAAGTGATCGCCGTAACCGCACATCTGCGGCGATTGGTGGAGGTCTTGGTGGTGCAGGTGGTTATACTGTAGGTAAAAATGTTGCTGGAACCAATGGTGGCTATGTTGGTGCCGCTTTAGGTGCCGCAGGTGGTTCAGCGCTAGGACGTAAAGTAGCTGAAGATCGCCGTGATGATGAACGCTATGATAATCGTGGCTATCGCTCAGATCGTAATTATCGCTATAACGATGCACGTTACAATGATCGCTATTACCGTCATGACAACGGACGCCATTTGGGTCACCACAAGAAAAAACGTTGGGATGATTAATCCAACACACTACAAAGCATCTTCGGATGCTTTTATTTTGCGCTCAAGCAATATATCGAAATTAAACGATATACAATAACCCACTTATATCGTATTATTTCGATATATAGTTTTCGAGTCTGGATATGCCTACTCTACAAAATACCCAATTTTCAATTCTGGAACTAGCCCCAGTCCGCGATGATAAAAGTATTGCCTTTTCTCTGCATCACGCCCTTGAGCTTGCTCAACACGCTGAAAAATTGGGCTTTGAACGCTTCTGGTTAGCCGAACATCACAATATGGATGGTATTGCCAGTTCCGCTACAGCCGTATTACTAGGCTATATTCTTGCCAACACGCAAACACTTAAAGTCGGTTCAGGTGGAATTATGCTGCCTAATCATGCACCGCTTGTTGTTGCTGAACAATTTGGGACTTTAGCCACACTTTATCCTCACCGTATTGAGCTTGGTTTAGGTCGTGCACCTGGTACAGATCAAGTGACTATGCGTGCTTTACGTCGTGGGCGCCAAGAAACTGAGGATCAATTTCCACAAGATGTCGCGGAAATATTACAGTACTTTAAAGCGCCTGAAGAACATCAAAAAATTGTTGCTACACCAGGTCAATCTACCCATGTGCCTGTTTGGCTTTTAGGATCTAGCCTTTTTAGTGCCCAACTTGCTGCGCGTTTAGGACTTCCTTACTCTTTCGCATCGCACTTTGCACCAAGAATGCTCGGGCAAGCGATTCAACTTTACCGCGATAATTTCCAACCATCAGAATATCTGGATCAACCTTATGTTTCGATGGGCGTGCCCACAGTCATTGCAGACACCGATGAAGAAGCTCAATATCTTGCAACAAGTGCCTTCCAACGTGTACTTGCCTTAATGCGAGGACATAGCCTAAAACTTAAACCGCCTGTAGAAAGCATGCAAAATCTATGGTCACCCGTCGAAAAAATGTCAGTGAATAACTTCTTTGCCTTAGCACAAATTGGGTCGGCCCAAACTGTAAAAGAAGGTCTTGAAGATTTACTCAAGACCTATCAAGTAGATGAATTTATTTTCACCTGTGATATCTATGATACTGAAAAGCGTTTAAAAAACTTTAGCTACCTGATGGATATCAAAAATAATATTTGATTAAACCCATTTGAATGCCATCAAGCCTAAGAAGAATCATTCTTAGGCTTTTAATATTTTTCACAATCGAAATCCTTCAATCCGTCAAAAATGACTCCCGAGTTGCTGAATCAACTTTACGCAGCAGATGAATTAATATTCAATTAGAAAACAAAAATTCTGACAATAAAAAATGATTAAGGGATAATCATGCAACAATTTAGTAAGCTGAATACTTCCGGCTATATTTTTCAACATCAAAAACAAGATTATGAAGTATTTAAAGGACTAATCCGAACATCAGCAGAACTAAGCCTAGATGCATGCATCGAGCAAAGAGTTGCAATCATTGGGATCGATCAAAAAATTGCAGCATTGCTTGAGAAAATCCGCAATGTTTCAAGTTCAGTATATGTTTTTCAGATACAACCTGCCTTAATTCTTCCACAGTCAGAGCAACGATATAGCCGTTATGTGCAACATCCATTACTTTTAAAAAACAAGCGCCTCATCAATCCCCGAATCAAAAGCATTTTAGCCCTGCGTTTTTTGGACTCTCAAATTCAGGACAACTGGCTAAAACGACAACTAACACCAAATATTACGCGTGAAAAGAAAGAATTTCTGAAATCTGATGATTATTATCACGCCTTGCAACAAGAAAAATGTCAACTTATTACTTGGCCAGTCAAAAAAATTACAGAAAGCTGCATTGAATGTGTAGATGGCTCTATTTATCCTGTCGACTTAATTATTACAACGAATTTGCATAAATAATTGCAGAGAATTTCAAATGAAGTTTCATATTTATAATTAAAATAAGTGCAAAAAACACCCAATCTAATTATTTAAATTGGGTATTAATTCATTCAATTTTTATATGAATAGCGGCGTAATTTAATACTATCCGATTCGACGTTTTAAACCCGTCATTTGTAAGACACGCGTAGAAATTTCTTCAATCGACATTTCAGACACATTCAAATATTTAATCCCTTCTGAGATATAAATACCTTCAATTGCGCGCAACTCCATTTGACATTGGCTAAAGCTTGCATAGCGGCTATTGGCTTTACGCTCTGAGCGAATCGCAACCAAACGCTCAGCATCAATCATGAGTCCAAACAGCTTATGCTTATGCGCTTTCAGCACAGAAGGCAAACGATTGTCATCTAAATCTTCTTCCGTAAGTGGGTAATTTGCTACACGAATTCCAAATTGTAATGACAAATAAATGGATGTTGGTGTCTTCCCTGAACGAGAAACACCAATCAGAATTAAGTCAGCTTTATCATAATGACGAGTACGTGCGCCATCATCATTATCAAGTGCAAAATGTACAGCATCAATACGTGCTTTATAAGACTCCGAATCGGTCACGGCATGCGTTTGTCCGACTAAAGTTGTAGGTGGTGTACCCAACTCTTCAGACAACTTACTAATAAGCCCTTCAAACACATCCAAATTCACAGCATTCGCCGTATTAATAATATCTCGCACATAAGGATCTACTAAGGTATCGAACACCAAAGGCTGCTGCCCATCACGCTCAGCTCTTTGATTTATCTCAGAAACTACATTCATAGCAGCTTCTTCAGACGTAATATAAGGGATAATATGAATGTCAAAATCTACATTTGGAAACTGGGCCAGTAAAGAGTGTCCAAGCGTTTCTGCTGTAATCGCAGTTCCATCAGAAATAAAAAACACACTTCGCTTTATTTGTTTACCTTCTGACATTAAAATTCTCCTCGAATATTTGTCTAAGTGCTATATAATCATTATAGTAAACTGATCTTACATGACTGTCGCTTAGTAAAATTAAAAAGCTAAGCAGATTTGTTTTAAATTCATGCCAAGATAGTGATTAATACTGCAAAAGTGGAGTAACAACTTTGGAAGCGCGCGTAATAGGTCTAGAAAAATTAGGGAAACACGATGTAGAGCTCGTGGGTGGGAAAAACTCATCACTGGGTGAGATGATTAGCCATCTAGCGAATGCAGGTGTATCAGTACCTGGAGGCTTTGCTACCACTGCTGCCGCGTATCGTGAATTTCTCGAGCAAAGTGGCCTTAACGCTAAAATTAACGCAGAACTTGCAGCATTAAATGTTGATGATGTTGTTGCACTTGCAGAAACTGGTGCAAAAATCCGTCAATGGATTGTCGACACCCCTCTTACGGCAGATCTCGAAAAGGAAGTCCGCGACGCTTTCGCCACCCTTTCAAACGGCAACCCTGATATCGCGGTTGCCGTTCGTTCATCTGCGACAGCAGAAGACTTACCTGATGCGTCTTTTGCAGGTCAGCAGGAAACCTTCTTAAACATCCGTGGTATTGACAACGTTCTTATTGCGATTAAAGAAGTCTTTGCTTCACTTTATAATGACCGTGCTATTGCTTACCGTGTTCACCAAAACTTCGCGCATGACATCGTTGCATTATCTGCGGGTATCCAGCGAATGGTTCGTTCTGAAACTGGTGCAGCGGGTGTAATGTTCACTCTAGATACAGAATCAGGCTTCCGTGATGCTGTATTCATTACTGCTTCATATGGTTTAGGCGAAATGGTTGTACAGGGCGCAGTAAACCCTGATGAATTCTATATTTCTAAACCACTTCTGAAAAATGGCAAACATGCTATTTTACGTCGTAATCTTGGTTCTAAACACCAGAAAATGGTATATGGCGAAGAAGGTGCTGCTGGTAAATCAGTGGTCGTCGTGGATGTTGAAAAAGCAGAACGCCAACAATTTGCATTAAATGATCACGAGCTTCAAGAGCTTGCTAAACAAGCCCTGATCATCGAAGAGCACTATCAAGCACCTATGGATATTGAATGGGCTAAAGATGGTGACGACGGTCAAATCTATATCGTTCAAGCACGTCCAGAAACAGTAAAAAGCCGTGAAAACGTCGGCACTATGGAACGCTACCTACTTAAGCAAAAAGGTACTGTAATTTGCGAAGGTCGCTCAATCGGTCAACGTATTGGTTCTGGTAAAGTACGCATCGTGACGTCTATTAAAGAAATGGACAAAGTACAAGAAGGTGACGTACTTGTTTCAGACATGACTGACCCAGACTGGGAACCAGTAATGAAGCGTGCCGCTGCGATTGTGACCAACCGCGGTGGTCGTACTTGTCACGCAGCAATTATTGCTCGTGAACTTGGTGTACCTGCAATCGTAGGTTGTGGCAATGCAACAGAAGTCTTGACTGATGGTCAAGAAGTCACTGTTTCTTGCGCAGAAGGTGACACAGGCTTTATCTACGAAGGTTCGTTAGATTTCGAAATTCAACGTAACTCAATTAACTCAATGCCAAAACTTCCGTTCAAAATCATGATGAACGTAGGTAACCCTGACCGTGCATTTGACTTTGCTCAAATTCCTAACGAAGGTATTGGTCTTGCACGTTTAGAGTTCATTATTAACCGTATGATCGGTGTACACCCTAAAGCGTTATTGAACATTGACAGCTTGCCACGTGAAACTCGTGCAGCAGTTTTGGCTCGTACTGCAGGTTATGCTTCTCCTATCGAATTCTACGTTGAAAAACTTGTAGAAGGTATTTCTACACTTGCTGCGGCATTTGCTGATAAGCCCGTGATTGTTCGTATGTCTGACTTTAAGTCAAACGAATATGCGAACCTAATTGGCGGTAAGCTTTATGAGCCAGAAGAAGAAAACCCAATGCTTGGTTTCCGTGGTGCAAGCCGTTATGTATCTGACAACTTCCGTGATTGTTTCGAATTAGAATGCCGCGCATTGAAAAAAGCACGTGATGAAATGGGTTTGACTAATATTCAAATCATGATTCCGTTCGTTCGCACTGTACATGAAGCAAAACGTGTCATCGAGTTACTTGCTCAAAATGGTCTTAAACGTGGTGAAAATGGTCTTAAAGTGATCATGATGTGTGAATTGCCAACTAACGCACTGTTAGCTGAACAATTCCTTGAACACTTTGATGGCTTCTCTATCGGTTCTAACGACTTGACTCAGCTTACATTGGGTCTGGATCGTGACTCAGGTATTGTTTCTCACCTGTTTGATGAACGTGATGCGGCAGTTAAAGCATTACTTTCAATGGCAATTCATGCATGTCGCAAAGCTGGCAAATATGTTGGTATTTGTGGTCAAGGGCCATCAGATCATCCTGACCTTGCAAAATGGTTGATGGAGCAAGGAATCGAGTCTGTTTCTCTTAACCCAGACTCAGTTTTAGACACTTGGTTCTTCCTTGCAGAAGAAAAAGCTCAACAAGCTTAAGAAAACATGTTAAAAAAAGACCCATTAGTTGGGTCTTTTTTTCTCTTTTCATTTTTTGAGATTTTATTTTTATGCAAATTTACTTGGCACGTAATAATCAACAAGCTGGTCCGTACACTTTAGAACAGTTGAATCAAATGCTTGCCAGCCAACAAGTACTCTTAACAGATTTAGCTTGGCATGAAGGTATGACCGAATGGAAAGCTTTAGGTGAATTAACCCAAGGGAAACTTGTATACACACCAACAGGTTATGTTCCTCCAACACACACGCCGTTACATAACCCCACAATTATCCAAACTAAAGTTGAAGGCAACGTATCTAAAACTGAACTTGCATCAGTCAATATTCGCGCATTAGCAAAAATCATTGATTTATTACTTTGGTTGCCTGCGGCAGCAATTCCTTCTTTCTTTCTTAACGCCAATCAGGTGAATGAGCTAGCTAGCATTCAGCAAAAAATGCAAGCCGCAGATACATCCACTCAAGCAATGCAATTGCAACATCAACTTTTTGCGCTTATTCCAATTGAAGCTTGGCAAACAATGTTTGCCTATATCATTATTATGTTGGCTATTCAGGCGTTCTTTTTAGCAAAGTCTGGGCAAAGCATTGGTAAAAAGTTAACTCGAATTAAAATTGTAGATGCTGATAGCGGTGAAAATGTTAATTTGACGCGAATCTTCCTGTTACGCAGTATTGTATTTATCATTTTAAATATGCTGTTTATGCCGTTTATTACGATTGCCGATTATTTATTCGCATTCGGTAAAAAGCGACAAACATTGCATGATAAACTAGCAAAAACCATCGTGATAAAGCAATAAACGTGACAAAAATAAAGGGATGATCGGTTCATCCCTTTTTTTATACATAAGTTTGATATTTCAATAAAAAAAAACCAAAAACATCCAATTCCGACCACTAAAATCAGGTTTTATAACAGACATTTAAAGCGACTTTATATATAGCTTAGTTTAACGATATCAGGCATAATGCCCTACAACGTAGCGGTGCCACATGCTTGAGAAGTTTTTTTATTCAAAAATCAAAATTCTCAATCATGCGACACTTTAATCGCTATCCCATATTATTTAGGGAATGGGACTCTTCACCGAGGTTGTAAAATGAGACAAACGATTTTAGCTGTATTGTCTTTATCAACGATTGCTGCACTCTTAACTGGGTGTGGTGGTGATATGGTACTTCTAAACTCTAAAGGTCCAGTTGCACAAGGTCAAAGTGACTTGATGATGACTGCGATCTATTTAATGCTATTGGTCGTAATTCCTTCGATCTTAATGGCATTATGGTTTGGTTGGAAATATCGCTCGTCGAATAAAGATGCAGACTATAAACCTACTTGGGCACACTCAACTGCTATTGAAATTGTAGTTTGGGGTGTTCCAGTTATTATTATTGGTATTCTAGCTTGGTTAACTTGGTGGGGTTCACACAAGTATGACCCGTACCGCCCAATCGATTCTGATAAAGCACCATTAACAGTTCAAGTTATCGCTGAACAGTTTAAGTGGATCTTTATCTATCCTGAGCAAGAAATTGCGACTGTTAACGAAATTCGCTTCCCAGAGAAAACTCCTGTGAACTTGCGTTTGACGTCTAACTTCACAATGAACTCGTTCTTCATTCCTGCACTTTCTGGCCAAATTTATACCATGGCTGGTATGCAAACCCACCTGCATTTGTTAGCAAATGAAACTAGTCCAGCTGAAGGCTACCGCGGTTTCTCTTCTAACTACTCAGGTTATGGCTTCTCGCAAATGCGTTTCCGTGCGCATTCAGTGACTGAAGCTCAGTTTGCTGATTGGGTCGCAGCGGTGAAAGCAGGCAACGGTACTTCAATTAACCCTGCTGCAATTCAGAAAGGTGTTTTAGACCAAGCCGAATTCGCAACCTTGCGTGATGGCAACCGTTCGCATCATCAGATCGAAGTTCTTATCGCTAAAGCGACTACTCCTGAAGAAAAGGCTGCTGCTGAAGCAATGAAGCCTTATCCAACTAAGCCACATCCTGTGACTTACTACTCTTCTGTTGAGAAAGGCTTATTTGAATCAGTGATCAACAAATACATGAGTAACTATCACGGTGCTGATCATTCAGCTACTGCGGGTGCTCACGGGGCTGCTGCTGACGCACATGCCGCAGTTGAACCTGCTTCATCGGCTGTAGGGGAATAAGACATGAGCTTCTTAGGTAAGTTAGGTCCAGACTCGATTCCACACGATCCAATCGTGTTGGTAACGGTTGCATTAATGATTTTAGGTGGTATCGTTGCTGTCGCAGGTATTACCTACTTCAAAAAATGGAGCTACTTGTGGAACGAATGGTTCACATCTGTAGACCATAAAAAAATTGGTATCATGTATATTTTGGTATCTGTAGTCATGTTACTTCGTGGCTTCGCAGATGCGATCATGATGCGCTTACAACTTTTCCTCGCTCGTGGTGGCGGTGAAGGTTACTTACACCCAGAACACTATGACCAGATCTTCACCGCTCACGGTGTAATCATGATCTTCTTCGTAGCAATGGGTCTCGTTGTTGGCTTAATGAACATCTCTGTACCTTTACAGATTGGTGCTCGTGACGTTGCCTTCCCATTATTAAACTCTGTAAGTTTCTGGCTATTCGCTGGTGCTGCTGGCTTAATGATGGTTTCACTTGCTTTAGGTGAATTCGCTGCTACAGGTTGGATGGCTTACCCTCCTCTTTCTGGCATTGAATACTCTCCTGGTGTTGGTGTTGACTACTATATCTGGGCGTTACAGATTTCAGGTTTAGGTACGCTTTTAACTGGTGTTAACTTCTTTGTTACCATCATCAAAATGCGCGCACCTGGCATGAAACTTATGGATATGCCAATTTTCACTTGGACTGCACTTTGTACAGCAGTTCTGATTATTGCTGCATTCCCAGTGTTAACTGCAACAATTGCAATGTTATCTCTAGATCGTTACTTCGGCTTCCATTTCTTCACAAATGAGCTTGGCGGTAGCCCAATGCTTTATGTGAACTTGATCTGGACATGGGGTCACCCAGAAGTATATATCTTGGTATTACCAGCGTTTGGTATTTACTCAGAAGTTGTATCAACATTTGCTCGCAAAACGTTGTTCGGCTACAAATCTATGGTGTATGCAACAGTTGCAATTACAGTATTGTCATTTGTTGTATGGCTTCACCACTTCTTTACCATGGGTGCAGGTGCCAACGTTAACGCGTTCTTCGGTATCATGACTATGGTTATTGCGATCCCGACTGGTGTGAAAATCTTCTCTTGGTTATTCACCATGTATAAAGGTCGCATTACGTACACAACTCCAATGCTATGGACACTTGGTTTCCTTGTGACTTTTGGTATCGGTGGTTTGACTGGTGTATTAATGGCTGTTCCACCTGCGGACTTCCTTGTACACAACTCTTTATTCCTTATCGCTCACTTCCATAACGTAATTATTGGTGGTGTTGTGTTCGCAATGTTTGCGGGCATCATTTTCTACTGGCCAAAAATGTTTGGTTGGAAGCTTAATGAAGCTTGGGGTAAAGCAGCATTCTGGTTCTGGTTCTTCGGTTTCTACTTTGCATTCATGCCGCTTTATATCCTTGGCTTCATGGGTATGACTCGTCGTTTGAATACATATGACAACCCTGAATGGGATCCGTACATCACAATCGCATTGTTTGGTGCAGTATTAATCGCAATCGGTATTGCATGTTTCTTAATGCAAATCATTGTTGGTTTCTTACAACGCCATGACAACATGGACGTTACAGGCGATCCATGGGATGGTCGTGTACTTGAATGGTCTACATCTTCACCTGCTCCGTTCTATAACTTTGCTCATCTTCCAAAAATCAGCGGTATCGATACATTCTGGAATGACAAAGAGAATGGTGTTGCTTATGCACGTCCAACGTCTTATGAAGATGTACATATGCCAACGAACCGTGCTGCTGGCTTTGTAATCGCAATGTTCATTACTGTTATGGGCTTCGGTTTAATCTGGCACATTTGGTGGTTAGTTGTCGTGACCTTTGTTGCTGCAATCATCAGCTTCATCGTAAGCTCTTTCACTAAGAAAGTTGATTACTATGTTCCTGCTGCTGAAGTTGAGCGCATTGAAAACGAACGCTATGCGATTCTTGAAAAACACTTGAAGAAGGACTAAGACAATGGCTGAAGTACTTCATCACGATAACCACGGACACGATGAACATCATCATCATGATGATACAGACATTACTGTCTTTGGTTTCTGGTCTTACTTGATGAGTGACTTGATCCTATTCGGTACACTCTTCATTGCTTTCGTTGTATTAAGTGGTCATGTTCCACCAGGTACCCCAAGTGCTAAAGAACTATTCGGCGAGTCTTTAGGTTTCGTATTAACAGAAACTTTTGCTCTCTTAATTTCTTCAGTTACATTTGGTTTTGCTGTACTTGCATCATACAAAAAGAATGTTAGCCAAGTTTTAATTTGGTTAGCAATTACTTGGGTATTTGGTGCATCATTCATTGGCATGGAACTGTACGAGTTTAATCACCTTGTACATGCTGGTCATGGTCCAAGCACAAGTGCGTTCTTATCTGCGTTCTTCACTTTAGTTGGTACGCATGGTATTCACGTAACTTCTGGTTTGGTATGGATGATCGTGTTAATGGTTCAAATCAAAAAATATGGTTTGACATTACCGAATACACGTCGCCTTGCTTGCTTGAGCTTGTTCTGGCACTTCCTTGACATCGTATGGATCTGTGTATTCAGCGTAGTTTATTTGCGGGGAGTTCTCTAATGGGTCACGATAATCATGCGTCTGATGCAGCTCACGGCACCGTGAAGCAATATACTATTGGTTTTATTGTCTCTGTGGTATTAACCATTGTTCCATTCTATATGGCAATGAACCCAGAAAACTTCGGTCGTGGCGCAACCCTTGCAGTAGTTGGTATTACTGCAGTTGCTCAGGTTCTTGTACAATTGATTTTCTTCTTGCACATGAACTCATCTGCAGAGCAACGTTGGAACGTAATTGCATTTATTTATACAATTCTTACAATTGCCGTTCTTTTGATCGGTTCTGTATGGGTTATGAATTACCTCCACTTCAACATGATGCTCTAAACTGGTTGTCATGTTAAAAAAGTATTTATTCCTGACTAAACCAGGAATTCTCTTTGGTAACTTCGTTACCACTTTGGGCGGCTTCTTCTTAGCCGCCCAAGGTTCTGTAGATTTCCTTTTACTTCTGATTACACTACTAGCTACAACTTTGGTTGTTGCATCAGGATGTGTAGTTAACAATGTCATTGATCAAGACATTGACCAGAAGATGCAACGTACTCAAAACCGTGCACTTGTTAAAAAAACGATTAGTCCTAGTGTGGCACTGATTTTTGCCGCAGCTTTAGGTCTTTTAGGCTTTGGCATGTTATGGTTTTTTGTCAATGCATATTCTTTTGGTTTTGCTGTTCTTGGTTTTGTTGTTTATGTTGGGTTTTATAGTCTTTGGAGCAAACGTACCACCATTCACCAAACAGTGATTGGAAGTATCTCTGGTGCAAGTCCACCTGTGATTGGTTACACGGCTGTCTCTAACGAATTCGATGTAGCTGCTTTGCTTATTTTCTTAGCTTATGCACTTTGGCAAATGCCTCATTCATGGGGAATTGCAATCTATCGTTTCGATGACTATAAAAATGCAGGTATTCCAATTTTACCTGTTGCGCGTTCAATTTTACGTACCAAGGTCGAAAGCCTGATTTACGTTATTTTGTTTGCAGCAGTACTCAATGGTTTATATTGCTTTGGTTATACAAACTTATTCTTCTTAATTACTTTTAATGGTTTATGTGCTTATTGGGTATATTTATCAATTATTGGTTTTAAAGCCGAGAATGATCAAGTTTGGGCTAAACGTTATTTCTTGTATTCTGTGATTCTGATCACAGCATTAAGTTTTAGCTTTAGTTTTAGCTATATAAGCCCTGCCCCGCATTTACCCCTGTTTTAAAAGATAGAGACCTCCTCTCTATCTTTTAAAGCTGGTCTTCATTTCTACACATAATTACTATTTGTAAGTTCATATCTATTCCACACCTAGATAAATCTTCGATATCATCACTACTTTGCGCATAAATTTAATATTGCTTGAATTTTATTGCCAAACCTTCTAAAATTCACCCCTCGCATCTAATGCGACACAACCTTGGTTGTGACTCCTTGCTTCTAACAATTACGTTAGGGGCTGTATAATCCGTAAGGAGCTGACAATGCGTCACTACGAAATCGTACTTCTGGTACACCCAGATCAAAGCGATCAAGTTGTGGGTATGGTAGAACGTTACCTAACTCACATCAAAGAAGCTGAAGGTCAAATCCACCGTCTTGAAGACTGGGGTCGTCGTCAATTGGCTTACCCAATCAACAAGATCCACAAAGCTCACTACATTCTTATGAATGTTGAGTGTGGTCAAACTACTCTTGATGAGTTAGAAGAATTGTTCCGTTACAACGACGCGATCCTTCGTAGCTTAATCATCCGTCGTGAAAACGCAATCACTGAAGAGTCATTATTGGCTAAGAGTGCTGAAGAAAAGCGTGCGCGTAAAGCTCAACGTGAAGAAGCACAACTAGCTGCTCAAGACTCTGCTGAAGCATAAGGAGAACATCAATGGCACGTTTTTACCGTCGTCGCAAGTTCTGCCGCTTTACAGCTGAGAACGTTACGTACATCGACTACAAAGATATCGACACTTTAAAACAGTACATCACTGAAAATGGCAAGATTGTTCCTAGCCGTATTACAGGTACTAAAGCTCGTTACCAACGTCAATTAGCGCTTGCTATTAAACAAGCTCGCTACTTGTCTTTGATCCCTTACACTGACAATCATAAGTGAGGTTGAGCTGTGGATATTATCTTATTACAACGCATTAAAAACCTTGGTAAATTAGGCGACAAAGTATCAGTTAAAGCTGGTTACGGTCGTAACTTCTTGATCCCTCAAGGTAAAGCTGTAGCTGCAACTGAAGCTAACACTGCTGCTTTTGAAGCTCGTCGTGCTGAACTTGAGAAACAAGAAGCTGAAGTATTAGGTGCTGCTACTGCACGTGCTGATCAATTGAACGAAGTTAACATCGTTATCACTGCTAAAGCTGGTGACGAAGGTAAACTTTTCGGTTCTATCGGTACGCGTGACATCGCTGACGCTTTAACGAATGCTGGTCTTGTTGTTGACCGTGCAGAAGTTCGTTTACCAAACGGCGCTCTTCGTCACACTGGCGAATTCAACATCGCAATCCAATTGCATCATGATGTTGTTGCTGAAGTTCTCGTTACTATCGTATCTGAGTAATTTCTTGCAAGAAAAAAGGGCATGCTCACGCATGCTCTTTTTTTATCTCTACATTTTTCTAATCTTCAAATGTCAGGCTAAAATCAGCTGAAATTTTGATTCTATTTTTATATCAGAGTGCGTATTATTGATGAAATTATCATGATGCGATGCACTTCAATATGCATGATTCATCCCTGCTTTTATCTTTAGGTTTTTGATATGTCTCAGGCGAATGCCACTGCTACACCAAACTCACCCAAAGCAGACAACAAAATAAATGAGTCGAATCAACTCAAAGAATTTCGTACACCACCACATAATTTAGCTATTGAACAGGCTGTACTTGCAGCACTGATGACTGTTGCTGAGTCATTTGAGCAAGTAAGTGATGTGCTCAATGAACAAGATTTCTATGCAACACGCCATAAGTACATTTATCGTGCAATTGAAAAACTTGCACAAGAAAATTCTCCTTATGATGCAGTATTGGTAAATGACTGGTTAATTAAGCAAAATTTGCTTGATGCAATTGGTGGTGAAGAATATTTAATGCAACTTATGGCAGACTCTCCTTCAAGTTTTTATAACCTTGAAACCTATGCCAATAAAATTAAAGAATTCTCGACTTTACGCAATATGATTAAAGTCAGCTCTGAAATTTTACAAAATGCTTATGACACCAAAGGTCGTAGTGTGAGTGAAATTTTAGATTTAGCTGAGACCAATATTTTCTCAATTGCCGAACAGCACAATAATAATAAGAAAAATTCAGGTCCTAAAGCCATCAACACTGTTGTTGCAGATGTCTTTGATAAATTAAATGAATTGTCACAACTAGATGGGAATATCACTGGTTTAACAACAGGTTTTGTTGAATTAGACAATAAAACCTCAGGTATGCAAGCGGGCGATATGATTATTGTCGCAGCGCGTCCATCTATGGGGAAAACTACTTTTGCCATGAACTTGGTCGAAAGTGTATTGTTTAACTGTGACTTACCTGCGTTGGTGTTCTCAATGGAAATGCCCGCGGACTCGATTGCTATGCGTTTAATTTCTGCATACGGCAAAGTACATCAAGGGCATTTACGTTCAGGTAAACTCGACGGTGATGAATGGTCTAAAGTCACAGGTACGATTTTACAGCTACAAGAGAAGCATCTGTATATTGATGACTCTTCTGCCCTACCTCCAACTGAATTACGTGCTCGTGCGCGTCGTATCGCCAAACAGCATGGTGGTAAATTGGGCTGTATCATGGTCGACTACTTGCAGTTAATGAAAGTGCCAGGTATGGGTGATAACCGTGTTGGTGAAATTGGTGAAATTTCTCGTAGCTTAAAAGCCCTTGCAAAAGAAATGCAGTGTCCCGTCATTGCTTTATCACAGCTTAACCGTTCTCTGGAAAACCGTCCTAATAAGCGCCCAGTCATGTCTGACTTGCGTGAATCAGGTGCGATTGAGCAGGATGCCGACTTAATTATGTTTATTTACCGTGACGAGGTTTATAACAAAGAGTCGAAAGAAGCTGGTACGGCTGAAATTATTATTGGTAAGCAGCGTAATGGCCCGATTGGTACAGTCCGATTGGCTTTTGAAGGTCAATATACACGTTTTAGTAACTTATCGCCTGAGTACTATAGTCAGTACGATGATGAAGAATAAAAAATGGGCACTCAGCCCATTTTTTATTTACTCATGAATAATGCAAATAGCATCATTTTACAATCGTCTTTATCGAACAAAACCGATAACTCATAGATTTAAATAGAATAAAGCCATGAAATAAGATGGGTATTTGATTTTTATAGGTCTACAATAACTAACGTATTTTATGGATATTTGCCTGAACGGTAATACCCTTCCATGTTTCTGATTCGATGACTTGAAATAAAACCCTAGTTTTAATCTTGCCATTCTCTATTCCCAAAGGAGTCATTCGGGTGCGCCAAGCAACAGTTTGTATTGATCAATCAGCACTTCAATATAATTTAAACCGTGTTAAACAACTTGCCCCTAAGGCAAAAATCGTGAGCATGGTCAAAGCCAATGCTTATGGACATGGTATCAAAGACTGTCTTGCAGCCTTGAATAATACCGATGCTTTTGGTGTCGCCTGCTTGCAAGAGGCACTAGAAATTCGTGCCTTAGGCTATGAACAACCGATTACGTTAATTGAAGGAATATTTTCAGCGGATGAAATGCCGACTGTCATAGAACAAAAGCTTGAATGTGTCGTGCATCAACAACAACAAGTGAACTGGTTACTTGCACATCAGGAGCAATACAATGCACTTGGGCTCAAAGTCTGGATTAAACTCAATAGCGGCATGAACCGACTTGGTTTTAAAGCAAGTGAAATTATTGCCGTCATTAATACTTTAAAAGCAGCTGGTTTTACATGTGTATTAACCATGCATTTTGCCAATGCTGATGCCGATCATCCATTAAATGAACAGCAAATAGCACAATTTATTGATA
Source organism: Acinetobacter sp. ACNIH2 (assembly GCF_002934965.1). Classification (NCBI taxonomy): domain Bacteria; kingdom Pseudomonadati; phylum Pseudomonadota; class Gammaproteobacteria; order Moraxellales; family Moraxellaceae; genus Acinetobacter; species Acinetobacter sp. ACNIH2. The sequence goes on along the minus strand of NZ_CP026412.1, from coordinate 3,158,890 downwards.
TAAAACAAAGTTGCGCTCCCATTCTGGCTTCATGCTGTAATTCTGCTGCAATTTACCGTTGGCCTGAACTCCATTTTGATTATGTTCGCCCAGGCATTATGCTGTATGGTGCAACACCATTTGCAGAGCAGACAGTAAGAGACTTAGACTTACAACCTGTCATGACTTTTACTGCTGAAGTTATTGCCTTGAATCATATCCAAAAAGGCGAAAAAGTGGGCTATGGTTCAACCTATACTGCAACACAAAATACCGATTTGGCTATTGTTTCTATTGGCTATGGCGATGGTTACCCGCGTGCATATGTCAAACAAAATTATGTAGTAATTGAAGGGAAAATGCTTCCTGTTGTCGGACGTGTAGCGATGGATATGGTTGCTATTGATGTTACAGGGTTAAAAGTTGCTCTAGGCACACCTGTTGAGCTTTGGGGCAAACAACGTTTGGTCGATGATGTTGCCGATGCAAATGGTACCATTGGGTATGAGATTTTATGCCGTTTGAGCCAACGCCCTCATCGGATAGTGAAATAATAAAATATTGCTTTAGATACTGCTTTCTTCGATGAGTAGTATCTAGGGTTGTATAGCTGAACTGAATAGAATTTATAATTGCTGTTCTGGAATAAGATATAACAACTGCAAAAAATGCTGTAATGATTCATGTTGCAGTAATAAAGGATTAAATTTGCTAGATCCCAATTGCTCAAAATAATGATGTACTTCTGAATGCCGACCTATATATTTCATACTCCAATCTGAAAAATGCGAATCACTCAGAATGTATTGTTGTGACAATATCGTTAAATCAGAGTGTCGTTGATCTTTTTCTATTTTATTCAACAAGTTTAAAACCGAATTTTGTTCTCCTTCCAAACATTGAAAGAAGCAACCATCTGCATAACACAATACGCCTTTGATCTTCAGCTTTACGTTAAAATCTCGGGCTTCAGATAGAATGTCTCTTAAATCTTGTAGTAGTGTTTCGGGTTGAAATTTAGCCTGACTGGCATAGCAAAGTTGGTACATTTTTTGATTTCCTATCTTATTGTTTTATTCATTGTATAAATAAAAGCATAGCGCGATTTCTCGCGCTATGCTTAAAAAAATAAGGCTCTAGACTAGCAGATTTATACTTAATTTTATCTAATGATGTTCCACAACTCAGTTGCTAACTCATTAGGTTCTCTCATCCAACGCCATTCAGACTCCTTCAGATGGTAGTCAAAATAATCTTTTGAGATACCATTGAACTTGGATAATCTTCGTTTACAGAAACTCCAAAATGATTCTATTCCATTTATGTGACATTGTCCTCTAGCAAACTCATTTGCTCCGTGATTTACCCTGAAATGCTTTGAATAACCAACATCAACTAGACCATTATAGCCTCGCCATCCATCACTATAAATGACACTTTCTAGTGCCACCTTACCTAAGATAACCTTTTGTAAAGTCTTCATTTTACAGTCAGGAACGATTTCAGTATAAACACGCCCATCCCGTTCAAATATTCCAAATACGGGTTGTTTTAAAGTGCCACGACCACGTTTTAACTTCCCATGAAAACCACGTTGTCGTTTAGCGCCAAAATAGCTTTCATCCACTTCAATAGAACCTACAAATTTAGTTCTTAAATCTGTTTGATGATCATAAATAGCTTCCCTAAAAAGCATGTACCAATAGTTGATCGTATTACGATTTAAATTGAGTAATAATGCAGTTTTAGAAGCGGGTATATCAATGCAAAAGCATTGAATGATTTTTTTAATCTTGTAGTGGCTTAATTTACTGTTTTTAATCATGATTACAGACCAACATAACTAGTCTGCTAGTCTAGAGCCAAAATAATAATACATCATTATTTAAAATAATCTTCCGACGGCTTTGGTAAATTCTGTAATCCACTCCGTAGTGTATCTGACCATTGCTTACTAATATGTTCGAAGTAAGGGTCTTCTTCTGTAATTCGCTTACCTTCAGGAATATGTAAACTGTTCTTTTTATAGATGAGTGCATCAAGTGGCATACCCACCGATACGTTTGAGCGCAATGTCGAATCAAATGAAATTAGGCTACAACGTAAAGCTTCACTGAGTGGCATATCATAACTTAAGGCACGATCTAGAATTGGCTTACCATATTTGCTTTCTCCAATCTGGAAATAAGGTGTATCGCTGGTTGCACAAATAAAATTACCTTGTGGGTAAATATTATAAAGTTGCATTTCTGCTTGACCAATTTGTCCACCTACCAACAAACTACAGTAATAATTACTTTGTTCCTGCGTATTTTCAGTTACATCTGCAATGACCTTTTGCAATGTATGACCGACCAATTCAGCTACTTCAAACATGGTATTTACACTATATAAATTTGGTGTTTGTTGTAATTCTAAATGGTTTTTTAGATGTCCAATCACGGCCTGCGTTGTCGCTAAATTACCCGATGTTTGAATCGTGATAAAACGTTCGCCTTCAATTCCAAATGTATAAAGCTTTCGAAATACAGAAATATGATCTACTCCCGCATTCGTTCGCGTGTCACTGATAAAGACGAGACCTTCTTTTAATCTAAGCGCACAACAATAAGTCATCTCTTCCCCTTAACTTACATTCATTAACATGCAAGTACTTGAACAATTGAGTGCATCGTTTCAATTCCCCCTTTTTCGCGCACTCCACGAATTGGGGCAACATCCCAATAATCTCGACCAATTGCCACATAAATATGCTGGTCTGGGCTAAAAATCTGGTTGCTGATATCGAAACAATACCATGTGTTTCCCAAAAATACTTCCGCCCATGCGTGACTGGCAAGGTGTGATGTATTTGGCACAAATAAATAACCTGAAACATAACGCGCTGGCAAGCCCAAAGCTTTGCACATTGCAATAAAAACATGACTGTGGTCTTGGCATACCCCCTGACGATTATGAAACGCTTCAATGGCAGAAGTATTGACTGAAGTATAATTAGGAGTATAGGGAATATGCTGCAAAATGGCTTCAGCTAGTTTGACCAAATTTTCACGCGTAAACTCAGGTACGAAACGATGCGCAAATTCTTTCATTTCCGCATTGCACATGGTCGTTGGCGTTGGTTGTAAGAATTGATAAGGATTTAGATGATCTATTAGACCCATCACCGAAGGCTGCTTATTCAGCTCAACAATGCCCTGCGCCATAATTGTCATTTGCTCATAAGCATAACGTTGTGAACTGGTAATCCAGATGTTATTGAACGAATCTCTCTTCGTACAACGCTCACCTGGCACACTGACATCCCAGTAATGCACATTCTGATGTGCATTATTCAATGGGGTCATTTTAATATACTGAATGCTATTACATGCCTGTTCAGTATATTGATAGTGTGTCTGGTGATTGATCATGAGTTTCATGCATTCACCTCAAATAAATATTGAATTTGATCACTAAAGTTATAAAAATTTATTTGATCAGGTTGAGTTTTAAGCTGTTGCCAAGCCGTATCTAAACTGTCCCAACCCATTTTCTCCAATACTTGTATAAGCGCCGAAATTTGCTCTAAGGTTTGTGTCTGATCTTGCTTTAAGCGAAGTTGTCGATCTAGTTGCTCTAAAGTTTGCCCCAAAGAATAGAACAAGAAAGTTTCTTCCGGCTCACCCTCTAACACTTCACGACAATCTGCAATCACATCACAAATACACGTCGAACTTGCACTCGCATTCCGAATATATTGATTGAGTTCTGCATAGGTTTTTGCAGAAAAAACGCCTCTCAATTCTTGAACATTGTCTTTGGCAAACTGAAACTGTTGAATAAATGAATAAGGTTGTTCTGGGTCTAATACCAATTCATTTAGCGAGCTTGCATCAAATGCAGGTAAACAAAAAGCGTGGGCATAAGACACAGCTTTCTGATCATCCATAAATGGAAATTGCTGACATAAATATTCAATACGCGTTAAATAACGACCTAACCAAAAAATTTGCTGTGCATTCGTGCTGAGTAAGATCATGAAATTGCTCCTTCATTGTTTTGGTTACTTATGAATGTAAATGGTCTACAACCCATGTATCTTTAATGCCACCACCCTGTGAAGAATTCACCACAAGAGAGCCTTCTTGCATTGCCATACGTGTTAACCCCCCCGGTACAATTTCGGTACGATAAGGGGAACTCAGCACAAATGGACGCAAGTCAATATGTCGTTCTGATAACCCTGAATCAGTTAACATCGGACAAACTGACAAATCCAATGTAGGTTGAGCAATGTACAAATGTGGCGTTGCTAAAATTTTATCTTTGAAAGTCGCAATTTGCTGTGCAGAAGCATGTGGTCCGATAAGCATGCCATATCCTCCTGAACCCTGTGCTTCTTTCACAACTAGTTGAGCTAAATTGTCTAATACATATTCAAGGTCTTTGCTTTCACGACATTGATAAGTTGGTACATTTTTAAGGACAGGTTGTTCAGCTAAATAAAACTGAATCATTTTATCGACGTACGGATAAATGGATTTGTCATCTGCAACTCCTGTACCAGGCGCATTTGCAATCACGACATTCTTTTGTAAATAGGCAGACATTAAACCCGCAACACCAAGTGCACTGTCAGGCATAAAACACAATGGATCGAGATAATCATCATCAATACGTCGATAAATTACATCAACTTGCTGTTTACCTCGCACCGTTTTGACATAAACCTTATCGTTTTCGACGTAAAGGTCACGCGATGTTACTAAAGGCACACCCATTTCCCTTGCCAAAAAGGAATGCTCATAATATGCGCTGTTAAAACGACCTGGCGTTAAAATGACAATAAAGGGATTATCGTTAAAGGCATTTTCGGCCAATATTTCTTTCAGTAGTAATGGATAATGCTCTATACCTTGTAAGTTATTTTGCAAACATAATTCAGGCATCAGTTTTTGGCTGATTTTTCGGCTTTCCAACATATAAGACACACCCGATGGCGTTCTTAAATTATCTTCAAGCACATAAAACTCGCCATGACGATCTCGGACAATATCAATGCCACTAATTTGGCTGTAAATTTTGCCTTTTAAGCTCTGATTACACATATGTGGCTGAAAAGCCTCATGCTTGAGAACTTGTAGTTCAGGCACAATACCCGCTTTAAGAATATCTTGCTGATGATAAATATCATGTAAAAATAGATTTAGGGCCTTGACGCGTTGTGCACAGCCAAGCGATATCTTATTCCATTGCTTTTTCGCAATTACTCGCGGGATCACATCATAAGGAATGGTACGCTCTGTGCCTTCTGCTTCTCCATATACCGTAAATGTAATGCCTTCATATAAAAAATGCGCTTTGGCATGCTGATTTAAAGCTTGTAATTCATCTAAATTGTATTGTGAAAGCCAATGTTCAATTTTTGCGCAAGCGGTTTCTGAAACTGCTTGATCATCTAACATTTCATTAAAAAAAACAGAGTTCGTTCGCTCAAAAAGTAACTGTGTCTTCTCCTGCGGTTTTGCTACACCCTCCACTTTTGCTGTCAATTGCTTATTATTCACTTCTAGTGATAAACCATTAATATCTAAAATCTCTTTTTCATTAAGCATATGACCCTCTTTATAGTTATAGCCAAACTCATTTTTTATTAAGCAATAAGAATGCCACTCCTTGCATCTCTTATACTGATTTACTATTAATCCATTCTTTTCACTTCGACTCAATGTCATTTCTGCTTGATCTTGTGTCTAAATTTATTGAACTTTCTTTGCCCGATTCGGTGATAAATACTTGCCAATTCAGTTAGGTTTTCTTATTGTGTTTAACACTGTCTTGTTAATTCCCCACTTATTTATTTTTATTTGAATTATGTCTGCACAAGAAAAAGAAACATCGAATAGCCTTTATCGACAATGGCAAATCCTGTCCCGTCTTTCTACAGGAAAATGGATGGGAACTCGTGAAATACAGGAAATTTTGCAAAGAGAAGGCATCGATATCAGCTTGCGCACCATTCAGCGTGATTTGAATCAGATTTCACAGCGATTTCCAATTGAGAGCAACAAAACCGTCCCACAGGGATGGCGTTGGCGTTCTGATGCGCCGATTCAAAGTTTGCCTCATATGACCAGTTCTCAAGCTGTCACTTTTATGATGGTTGAGGAACACTTAAAACACCTTCTTCCTCCAAGTTTACTGGAAGAAATGAATCCTTGGTTTGATTTGGCTCGTCGTAGTTTATCTACCCAAAATAATGTACGCCAATGGATTAATCGGGTACGTATAGTCCCTGCTAATCAACCTTTAATTCCACCTGTGGTGGATCGTGCTGCACAGCAAGCCATTTATGAAGGTTTATTACAAGACAAGCAATTGGAATGTGTTTATCAAAAACGCCCTCAAGCAGAAGAAAGCGTTTATACATTGAACCCTTTGGCATTGGTGCAAAAAGGTGCAACTATTTATTTAATTTGCACTCGCTATGATAAAACCGATATTCAAACTTTTGCTTTGCACCGTTTTAAGTCAGCCAAAGTACTAGATTCTCGTGCACTACATCCTGTCAATTTCGACATTGATGCCTATATTGACTCAGGTGCACTTGGATTTAGAGTCGACTATAACAAACCAACAGATAATGTTGCTTTAAAACTGACCATTCCAGAATGCGAGTCACATTATTTTGAAGAAAGCCAGTTAAGTCGAGATCAGGTGATTACCCCACTTGAACATAATCTGGTTCAAATTTCTGCAACTGTTCCTTTTACCTCTCAACTCACGTGGTGGCTACGCAGTTTTGGTAATAAAATTCAGAAAATTGAGCCTGAAGAAGTTGAACGTGTAGTCCGACAACTAGACTGAAATGATTGTGGCAAAAATTTCTAGGTAAAAAAAAGTCCCAACTATTGGGACTTTATAATTTTATTGTATTTATCTGTTTTAATTTATAATCTTGCGTGGTGAAAGTTTTAGACATTATGTTTCTGAACCCCGACTCATATTGTCTACATCGATTGTATTTTTTGCTGCACATGAGATGGTTCAGCAAGCAAGTTCTCCTCGGTTATATCGAATGGATTTAGTGGTCATCACTGGTTTCTCCATGTGGTTTAAGTTCATTTAATATACTGAATCTTCAACTTGACCTGAAATAAGCAATTGTTCCAATCAAATCATATTTTCTGCTTAAATCAATTTATGCAAATCATCTAATAAATGAGATCATCAATAAAACGTCATCTTGTGTTTATTTTATTTAAGAATAAATATTCTGCTGCTTTTCAATCCAAAGTTCTAAACCAGAAAACGTCTTAAAATCATCCACTGCTCTTACATTTAGATGTGGACTACGCTCCAATACCATTTTACTTAAAGCATTGCCTGGCCCAATTTCTAACACAATATCGGGCTGGTTTTCTTGTATAGCGGTTAAACACGAATCCCAATCTATGGCATGGTTCATTTGATCAATCAGCGCTTCGACTGCATCGCAGCTTTTAAAATATTTATGCCCACCTGAACCACTAATGATAGGTACTTCCAAACGATTAAACAGATGCTGTTGTAAAACCTGCCGATAAGGAGCTACAGCACCATTCATTAAAGAGGTATGGGAAGGAATACTGACATTCAGTCGCTTCACCGAATGTGTTCCCACCTGTTTAAGTTGTTGTGTCAATTGTTGTAAGTTCGATGCCAGACCACCGACAATAAAATGGCTATCGCTAATTTTTATTGATAATTCAGTCTCTATGTTTGCCAAAATGGGGGATAACCCTACCCAATTCATGCCCTGAATAGCCAACAAACCACTCGGTACATGCACCGCGTTTGACATCAATATGCCCCGCTGTCGGGCTAAATAAAGTCCTTGTGCTAAATCTGTTTGAGTTGAGCAAATCAGTGCACTTAATTCACCAAGTGAATAACCTGAAAAACTGATGATTTCATCTAACGTATGCTTTAACTTTTGCCATCGGCACCACTGTAAAGCAAAAATAAAAGGTTGAGCAAAATCATTACAATACAAATCTAACTCAGATAAGTCAGGCTTAAACAACTCAGGCAGATGTTGCGTGAGCTGCAAGTTGACATCTAACTCTATAGCAAGGTCTTTCAATTGCTGAACATGAGCTAAGTTCTGCACCCCTTGCCCACTAAATAATATTGCGAAATTCATGTTCCACCTTCAGCATGAACAAAGTCACCCCCAATAAGTCTGCACTTCCACCAGGGCTAAGATGATGTTGAACAAAGTAATCTTCAACTTTAGATACATCTTGCATCCAATTGTGTTGTAGCACACCACCTCGGGCTAAAAACTGCTTCGCCATATCTTGCACAATATATAGCGCCGATAAACCGCCACGCCAAACAATATTGGTGTCTTGCAGATGAGACATTAATGCAAATAAAGCTTGAAGCGAGGCACGCTTTTTATCTTCTGTTTTTGCATAAATTTCTAAATAATGCGGAACAGCAACATCTAAAACAGTTTTAAAACCTGAAGCGACTTCCTCAATTGCACCTGTAATGCCGTATTGACTGCGCATCCGTTGTCCATGACTATTTGGATTGCGCTCTAAATGATGCAGTAATTCCTCTTGCCATGTTTGCTGAATCATACGCGCGATGGAGATTGCATTCACAAAAACTTCTTGAGCTAAGCATTTTCCGACCGCTGCGCTGGCAAAGCCTAAATTAAAAATAGCCCCTTTGTGAGTATTAATCTGCTTGGTGGCTGCCATCATGTCCTGTTCAGCTTGAATGCCACATTGTCGAATATTTTCAAAAGCAACGTGCTGATAACCATTCAAACATTGGGATTGAAAATAACCCTGTAAAGCGTCAATACTGCGCTGAAATAATGGAAAATCCATATCAGTATGACTGCCCTGTGTTGTCGGACATACTAAACCGGGCTTTTGTTCTAAACTCACTTCTTCATAAAGCGCTGTTCGCGCTAAATGATCTAATCGCATAGCATACTGTGAAATATCCAATACACAGTCATGCTTCTGTATAATCTGCATCTTCAAGCGTACCTTCTAATAATTGTTCTAATCTCAGCATATCCACGCGCTGCAAACCTTTTACAATAATGCTCTGCGATTGGTCTGGATAAATCATCAGGAGTTCATTAAACGATACATGCCAAGCTGGGTGTATTTGGATTTCTCCATCCAAACGTATCTGGCTCAGTGCTTGAGCCTGTTGAAGCAGATTTAGAATCGCTGAAATTTGTGTTAAATCTTTTGGATATAACACCAAATCCAAGTCGGATGTTGAACGTACATAGGCTTCTTTAGTGAGATATTCATAGGCATAAGACCCGTAGACATACACTTCGCAGCCAAGCTGTTGCAAAGCCTCGGCAAAATCATGAATTACTGTATCTGAAAAGGTGTTTACATGCTCTTTTAAGAGCATATGTAAAGATAGTGGTCGGGCGATTAGTTCAATTTCAGTAATATCGACTAAACAAGCAACCCGATATTTGCAACCATCAACCAAGCAGTTGATCGCCAGCTTAACTTGTCCATCAGCCGAACTTTCCTGCCGACATACCGTCATTGGAATGTGCTGATTCAACAACTGATACACTTTTTGTTTAGCAGGTTCAGGTAAAGTACTATCCAAAAAATGTAATGTTGCTGAATCATAGAGATAAGCTAAGTCATGACGATCCATATTCTACTCCTTAGCTGAGTGCTACTTTCTCGACAATTTGATTACAAAGCATTCGCCCCTGACGTTGCTGACCAACTACACGGCGCTGATCTGTCATATAACTTTCGAGATGTTGCTGTTTGACTAATGCTTGACTCACCCAATCGGTGTCCAAGTTTTCCCATACGGCGTTGATAGCGCCCATCTTGTAGAAATTTTCGACTCCTGGGGCAAAGATGGCTGAGCTTTGCGACAGTTGTTTCAACTTTTCTACAGGAATTTTGGTGACACGCGCCATCGCGTTCAGATCCATGACTTTGACCTGAGAATCGCTCAGTGCATACACTTCATTTGCCATTAATCCATAAGACAGGAAGCCACCACTGACAGCTTGACCGAAAATAATGGCAAGATTGGCATGTCCACTACGGCGTAATAAATCTACACATGAAGCTAAATGTGCAAAAGTACGATTGAGACACAACAATTCATCGGCACGGGAAAGATCTTGTCCTTGCGTATCTACAATAAAAACCACAGGAGTTTGATCACCTTGTTGTACCAATTTTAAAATTTCAGAAGACAACTGAATGGCAATGTCTTGATTAATCGGCGCGGCATTAACCGTACCCAAAATTCGTACTGGGCCAATCGCAGTCTGTGCATCCCCTTTAATGACATAACCCTCAATCTGATAATTCAGTTGATTTGGAAAAAGTTGTTTCAAAACTAATTCTGTATTCATTGCATCATCCTTGCTTTAACATCACGACTTCATGCGCCGAGAGCATTGGAATTTTTTCTGGCTGAGCAATGCCCATTTCATGCCAAATCTGTAAGCCATCGTTTTTACCAAACCAGCGTTGCTGTTGTTGCTCAAGCTGTTGCTGTTGCTGCAATAATTGTTCTAAGTCTAGAGGGGCCGTCTTAACATCTAGCTGCGTTAAAATCGCATCGCGAATATCTGTAATATCATCCTCAACCAAAGCTTGTACATGATTGAGTAAATAACGATGTTTACCACCTGTGACACGCCAAACCAAAGCACGGTCTTTAGAGTCAAATTCTTCCACGCCTTTGACCGTTTCAATCACTTCTGGGCCAGAAAGTGCCAAACGCCCTTCTTCTGTCATGATGATGGCACTGCTCAAACATGCACTAATACCCATACCACCAAAAGCACCACAGGTTCCACCAATCACCGTAATAATCGGAATACCTGCATGTCGCACTTGCAACATGGCACGCATGATTTCAGAAATGGCGATGAGACCTGCATTCGCTTCATGCAAACGCACACCACCTGAATCCACAAAGAACACCACGGCTTGTGATTGATCCTGAATGGCTTTATGTAACAGCCCGACAATCTTCGCTCCGTGAATTTCGCCCACGGCACCGCCCATGAACTGTCCTTCTTGGGCAATAATATGGATTGGGGTTTGATTGATCGCTGCTGTACCAATAATCACGCCATCATCAAAACTTCCCGGAATATCCAGAGCCGATAAATGTGGGCTAACTTCGATTTCGGTCGGCTTCAAGATTTCTTTAAAGCTGTTTTCATCGACCACAGCTTGAATACGCGCACGCGCGGTTTTTTCATAAAAACTGTTTTTGAGCATCACTTGATCCATGTTCTATACTCCCTTAAACATAGATATTGCTTGGCTTAAGCGCAGGTTCACCACCGCTGGAGTCGCCCCCATATCATTTAACTGAAATTTAAGCCCTGCTACCGCATGACGTTGTGCAAACTCATTCAGTACAGACTGCCAAACATGTTGAAAACCAACGGCTGATGTGGTGACTTCAATCTGACAAATATCCGCCTGATCATGCTGTGAAACTAAGACTTCTAAATTTCCAGAACCAACCACACCACAAATAACAGCCGCCTGTTCAGCACTCAGCGGTGCTGATTGCAATTCAAATTTTAACTTTTCCATGTCAATCACCAGTTTCTAAAGCGGCTTGGGGGGCTATATAAACCACCCGACCATTTAACTAAATCTTTCACCGATTTTGCTGCGAGCAAATCACGACTCACTTGTGTCGGATCAATGCCTAAATCTTCTGGACGTTGAATAATGCCGCGCTGACGTAATTCTTCAACTTTCGCTGTATCACGCTTCATCCCCACTGGGGTATAACCTGCTACACCACGAATCGCTTGTTCCCGTTCTTCTGGGGTCCGACATAACAGTAAGTTGGCAATGCCTTCTTCCGTCACAATATGGGTCACGTCTTCGCCATAAATCATGATTGGTGGGAGTTCGATGTCCATTTTGTCTTGTAACTGCCACGCATCTAACTCTTCAACAAAGACAGGATGCATATGTTCACGGTACGTTTCGACCAACTGCACTACCAGTTTGCGACCTTTTATAAGTTTGCCGTCGACCGCTTCACGCCCTGCTTTGGTATAGGCATAACTGGCATGACGACGTCCATGCGGGTCAGAACCCATATTCGGTGCCCCCCCAAAACCAGAAATACGGTCTACCGTCGCGGTTGAGCTGTTGCCTTGCAAGTCAATTTGTAAGGTTGAACCGATGAACAAATCACACGCATAGAGCCCCGCAGTTTGGCTAAACGCACGATTCGAGCGCATGCTGCCATCACTACCCGTAAAGAACACATCTGGACGTTCTTTAATATAATCTTCCATCCCGACTTCAGAACCAAAGCTATGAATTGATTCGACAAAACCACTTTCAATTGCTGGAATTAAAGTTGGGTGCGGATTCAAAGCCCAATTGGTACAGATCTGCCCCTTTAACCCCAATGAAGCCGCATAAGTAGGCAGCAATAATTCAATCGCCGCAGTATCAAAACCAATGCCATGATTTAATCGTTGAATTTGATATGGTGCATAGATACCTTTAATAACCATCATCGCCATTAAAATTTGCACTTCGGTAATTTGTGCAGGATCACGAGTAAATAACGGTTCTATATAGTTGTGCTTGGGACTTTCAATATAAAAATCGACCCAATCCGCAGGCACATCCACACGAGGTAACTTATCGACAATTTCATTGACCTGTGCAATCACAATGCCGCTTTTAAATGCAGTCGCTTCAATAATTGCAGGTGTATCTTCAGTATTAGCACCTGTATATAAATTGCCCTGACGGTCTGCCGCATGTGCCGTGATTAAACAAACATTTGGCGTCAGATCGATAAAGTAACGTCCGTACAGCTCTAGGTAAGTATGAATTGATCCGATACTAATCTTTTGCTGCTGAACCAATTGGGCCAGACGCAAACTTTGTGGGCCAGCAAAAGAAAAATCAACTTTAGAAGCAATACCCTTTTCAAAGACATCTATGTGACTCGGTAAAGCCAGTACAGACTGAACAATGTGTAAATTATTCACCACATCTGGATTACACTGACTTAAGCTCTTGGAGAGAAAATCTGCCTGTTTCTGGTTATTGCCTTCTAAACACACTCGATCTCCGCAAGCAATGACCGTTTCTAATAGTTCAATGACACGTGCATGTTCAACTTTCTTTTCAAAGCCTTTTTGCTTTGCTTGATTGAGTTTTTCTTGTCTACGGGTTCTCTGCTTATCCCATAAATGCTTCTTAACCATCTGGTTCATAACAACACCTTTATGTCTGAGTTAGCCGAAGATGGCATTGATTGTGAGGAAAAATATTGAGGGTCCGAGTAAGCAACCTAAACCTGTATAGAATGTTGCAACCAAAGCACCATACGGTACTAAACGAACATCTGTACCTGCCAAACCCGCAGCTGTACCGCTAGTTGTCCCCGCCAAACCACCAAAAACCATCGCTGAGCGTGGACTTTTTAAATACATGAATTTTGCGAGTAATGGTGTGCCCACCATAAAGAACACTGACTTAATCAGACCAATCGCAATGGATAATGCAATCACTTCTGAGCTTGCACCCACTGCTGTGCCTGTTACTGGGCCCACGATATAGGTCATTGCACCTGCACCAATTGTGGTCATAGAGACAGGATCTCGATAACCCATGAGCCAAGCGACCATAGCGCCAATCACAAAGGGAATCACACAACCCAACAGCAGCGCGATCATGCCGACTTTGCCTGCTTTCTTGACTTCTTTTACATCGACTTCAAATGCGGTAGAAGCAATTGCCAAGTCACGCAACATTGCGCCTCCAAGCAAAGCAAAACCACCAAAAATCGCGATGTCTGAAATGCCTTTTTCACCTTGGGTATATACGCCTGCAAAGTACGCCAAAACCAAGCCCATGGTGATGGCAATCGCTGAACTTTGTAATTTACCCTTGGTCAGATATTTTGAGAGGAGATGCGAGACATACATCATCAACCCCGTTACTGCCAACGCTGTGACTAACGCATTTTTCGTCAATACTGTGACTATTTCTTCCATTACGTTTCTTCCTTGTAACCCAACCAACCGTTTTTATTCTGTATCCATGCCTGACTGGCTGTTAGACCGCTTTTTCTACTGTTTCAACTGACCATTCATAGGTTGCATAATCACCGCTAGATTTGTTCAACCAACGAATGACCAATACCGTACCAATGAGTGAAGCGACAGAAACAATCAGCCCCAACATTCCACCTGAAAGCGCTGCAACTACGTTTTGTCCTGCTGACATGGCAACGACGATTGGAATGTACATCCCTGACCAATACAACACACCGAACTGAGTGACTTGAGGCAGGTGCCCACGTTTAGCCAAAACCTCCTTTGATATAATTAAAAGAATCATGGCAATTGCCACACCACCTACATTGGCTTTTACACCAAGCGCCATACCGAGAATATTTCCTAAATACACACCGAGTAGATGGCAGATTGCCAGTATGGCTGTTCCGTAAATAATCATCGCTGAATCCTCCCTGGATCATGCTTTGCTTCTAATAATCTGACTTATAATTTGCTATAGTTATAGCCTATCTGTATCCAGTGTACAATGTTTTGTACTCAAATAAACATAAATTGTATACAATTTTTTGGTGGTGTATGACTTCTATTGCAGAACTCCCTCTTTCTATTCAAATTAGTAAAAAGTTAGAGGACGATATTATTTATGGTTTCTTCTTACCGGGAACCAAACTTGATGAACAAGAACTGTGTGATCGCTATGGTGCTTCTCGTACCCCAATTCGTGAGGCATTGAAGCTTCTTGCAGCCGAAGGTCTGGTCGAAATTCGCCCACGTCGTGGCGCCATTATTCCGACCATTAACCCATTAACTTTATGTGAAATGTTTGAAGTGATGGCTGAATTAGAAGCCATGTGTGGACGTTTAGCCGCGCGTCGTATTCAACCTGAAGAAAAACAAGAATTACAGCGTTTGCATCTACTGTGTCAGGATTATTTAAAGCAAAATGATTCAGAAAACTATTATGAAGCCAACCGCTTATTTCACTTTGCCATTTATCAGGCCAGTCATAATGCTTTTTTAATTGAACAAGCATCCACCTTACATAAACGTTTACATCCCTATCGACGACTACAGCTTCGTGTAAATAATCGAATGAATAATTCTTTTTCGGAACACAATGCCATTTTAGATGCCATTTTTGCAGGTGATGAACAACAAGCTGAAGATTTATTGAAAGCCCATGTGGTCATTCAGGGTCAAAAATTTACAGACTTTATTTCAACAATCGAGAGTATTCAGCCCAAAAGTTAGTCTTTTGTAGAGATTCGAGCACCCAGATAGGTGCTCGTCAGTTCAGCCACTTAAAACAGTTCTCGTTTATGAAACCGTCGTGATTTTTGGGTGGTTCAATTCTGCAAAATTTTTAATTTTATCAATGTCTTTTTGAATCGAGCTCGACACCACATTCGGTAGCACCTGATTCACTTTGACAAAGATTTTTTCAGGATATCCCACTTGATAGTACAACTTATCGTTCTGTAAAAATTGATATAGCTCTTCAGCTACAAAAGCAGGGCTGTCCATTTTTACACCCAGCTTTGCATTCATTTCCACCACTACTGGACTGTTCATGGTGGTGGCGGTTGCCCGAGGTGAAAAGTATTTAAACTGAATCTGTGAGTTGGAATATTCACGTGCCAAGGCTTCGGTTGCACCGCGTAAGGCAAATTTACTGGCACAATAACTCACATAACCTGGGTAACCAATACTGCCAAAAGTCGAACCCATGTTAATAATTTGACTTGGTGCAGTTTTCGACATTAATGGAATAATGTGCTGAATCAATTGCAGTGGATAAACCACGTTAATCAGCATCATCTGTTCAATCGCGTCGCTAGATTGATGACTAAACAAAGAAAAATCATTCACCCCTGCATTATTAATATAGTAATTAATGTGAATCTTTTGCTGCGTCAGTGCTTGAATAAATTGTTCACGACTCTCGGCATCGCTCAAATCGCAACGCAGACTTTGTAGCTTTAATTGAGGATATTGTGCTTTAAGCTCTGCCTGCATAACTTGTAATGCTTCAGCATTACGTGCCACAAGTATCACGTTCACATTGTTTTTACATAAATTTTCAACGATAGCTTTACCTATGCCACCTGTTGCCCCAACAATCACTGCAGTTAAATTTGACATAACCCTATTCCTTTTCATTGTATTAAGACTAGTGCTTAAAATGTTTCGTTCAATCCTAAACCCATACTGATATAGAGTTTACGCTGCTCAAGAGGGACTAAAATTTCACGTCGACCATGCATAAAACGTTTGTTGTCGATAATCGCAACATCACCATCTTGCCATTCAATTTCCTGCGTATGCTGTTCGCAAAGTTCCGCAAGTTCTGTAATCAGTTCCTGACTTATCTCGCGACCATCCGCAAAAGTAAATTTCGGTTTTTGATAATTGTAGGAGGGTCCCAAAATGGTATTGGCAAATGCAGGCACGCCTTTCAAATTATCATGGCGAATCATGTTCATTTGCAGATGGTATTCCACACCTTGATCGTGAGAGGGAGTGATCGTTTGTCCTGGAATCATCCGAATAAACTTATTTAAATCCTCCCAAGTCACCGAATCCGCCTCCGCAATATTGAAAGCAGTCGCCACATATTTCTGCCAAATCTGTTTTGGTAAATAGCGGCTAATGGTCATCGGTGCGGCAAACTTTTGTTTTAACGGCTCAGATAAGTTCTTCCATACTGCATGTCCATCACATACAGTGGTCTGTGAACCCTGAGAAGCACTCACTTCACTAAAAAAAGCAATAATATCTGGAGGTAATGGCGTTGAACCATTTTCAATATGCAACCCAACAGCCTGAGTGCCTGCATCCACTTTCTGAGATTGTTGCGTAACGTTTTCACGAGCAGGGTCATAAGTCAGCTTTTGGCATAAGGCTGTCATCAACTCACTAAAACGATGCACATCATAATGTTCATGTCTGAGTAAAATCCAACCTTGCTCACGTAAGGTATTTTTAATTTCTGCATGACTTGATGGCGAATAGCTGTCTCTATGCTCAAGGTCAAATACGGATTGTTCAATATTCATATCTTTACTCACTATTTAGTGAAATTTTATGCGTGGAAATTAAATCTTCAGGTCTTATTGCGGCTATCGTTTGCTTAGCTGAACGACAGCTCATTGAAGCGATAAATACTGCCCAAATTGCTTTTTAATTTCGTTGCGTCTCAATTTCCCGTTGTCGGTTAACATCTGATTGTTCAGTGAAAATGGTTCTGATGATCGATACCATTGCTTAATTTGGGCATAGTCAGGCATGCGCTCATTTGCTTTCTGTATCGCTTGCGCTAACATGCCATCCGAAATATTGTCTTTGGCATAAATCACGGCAGAAAGATAAGGCTGTGCTTCACCAAAAATAGCAATCTGGTTAATTTCTGGTTCACTCGAACCATTCGATTCCACCCATTCAGGTGAAATATTGCGCCCAAAACTACTGACAATAATTTGCTTAATACGACCCGTAATAAACAGATAACCGTCTTTATCAAAGAAGCCTGCATCACCTGTGTGAATCAGAGGATCAACTACAACCTCATTGAGATAACCCTGCATGGCATTGCCGCGTACTACCACCTCACCATTGTCCGCAATTTGCACATCTACATGGGGTAATGGTTTGCCTACACTGCCAATTTTTCTGGCATTCGGCAAATTGAGGCTAACCACTGAAGCGCATTCTGATAGTCCATAACCCTCATAAACAGGCAAATTCAACTGTTGCGACTGCAACAACAAATCGGTCGAAACTTTACCACCACCCACTGCAATGAATTTCAAACTCGCAAAGGCCTGAGCACTAAATTGCTGAATATATTCCACCATTGCCTTAAGCATTTGCGGCAATAAAATCACGCTCTGAATCTGGTATTGCTGTACCGTAGCTGCAAAGTTTTCCACCTTAAACTCATGATTCGATACCAGTCCAAAATGACTAACATTCCCTACAACGATTGAACGCCCCATATTCAAGGCAACATAAATCCCTGCAATGTTTTCCAATAAAGTAGCGAATGGAATCAAACATAAATGTCGTCCCAATTGGCTCGACTGTAATGCTGAGCTGAGCGATTCAGTAATCGACTGAATCGTGTCTTCCGCCAGACATACCCCTTTAGGTGTACCTGTGCTGCCTGAGGTGTAAGTAATCTTTGCAGGAACGACAGAATCCATCGTTGTTGGTGCAGTCACATTTAAACGAATAAAAGTGCCAAAAGCCTGTTCAGCATTAAGTAATTGTTGAATACGGCCTTGCTCACTCAAGGTATGCAACCATGTATGATTTTGGGCCACACAATCAAGGTGATACGCTGACAAGGTAAGATTTACATCTGCCATAAAAATCGTATCGACTGCACTGTCTTTTAACAGATGTAAAATCTGCTGAGCACTAAAAAATAGAGGGATCGGAATCACGGTAATCCCTGCTTTTTTAGCAGCTAAATCAATCAATACCCAATCAATACTATTCATGCCCCAGATCGCAAGTTTCTGCGTCTGTAACAGCCCCAGTTCCTTACTGAGGCATTCCATAGCATGATGAAGTTCTGCATAACTTACTGTACGTACTTCGGTCACAATCGCTTCACGTTTAGGCGTTTGTTTAGCGTACGCTGCAATAACATCGAAAAGTTGATTCATAGACTTCCCCCACTGATTGCAGCATGATTCACTTTGAAATCATAATGTTGTTGGGTTACAGCCAAAGCATCAGCAACATTAATTGCCAACACCAATGGTTTTTGCTGATAGTAATTTCCCCACTGTTTTTTGGCTTCACCCAACACTTCAGGATTTGCCTTTTCTAATACATGAAAATGCAACCCCATTTGCTGTAGTACATAACGTACGGCTATCGTACCCGTACATACCGCCCACTCGACTTCCGCTACCGTGAGATAGAACACCAAAAATGCCACGATCATTTTGGCGTATTCCATGTTCTGAGAGGCCAGATTACCAATTTCTACAATCTTGTCTCGCGCCACATCGCGTTGAATCATTTTTGTTAACGTTTGTTCAATCGGTTGTACGAGGTACTGCTCTAAAAATGCCTGATGGGACTTGAGCGGTTCAATGCCAATCGCCACATGAGTTTGATGCTGAAATTCCCCTACAAATAAGGTGGAGGAATAATGTGATAATGTTGCTTTATGCATTTCCTGATACTTAGTACTGATAAAAGCTTCCACCTGTTTTCGCTCAGGTTGACCTTCTTGCACAGCATGAATATGGAGCATCATCTTTTTTTGATGTGACACGACTCGATAATTTTTCTGACAGTTTAATCCATTCAAATATTCTAGTTTTAATACAGAATTTTCATAAATTTTATGATTTTTATAATAATTCAGACCACTAAATGTAGTTGAAAATTTTTTCCCAAATGATGCGCGACGAGATAATTTCCCTAAAATTCTGAGATAAATCGCGCATCAACTCATTGCATACAATGCAAATCAATTTCAAATTTAGCAACTATTTCAAATACTCAACAAACTCATTAAACACACGTTGATATAACTCATCGTTCAGTGCTTTAGCTTTATAAGAACCCATAAAGAGCGCTACGACGTCACCATTCCCTTCAGTACGATGTGGTTTACGGTCATCAAGCACATATAAGTGCCCAACCTTCAAATCACAAGCATAATCAGCACAAATCATTCGATCACTACCTGTAGAGATGTGAATCGGCATTATTAAGACATGACCTGTGTTATCTATATGATCTGGCAATGGTGAACGCCAGCCATAGATTTGCACACCATAGTAAGGATGAGACGTGCCTATAATGTTCAATCCGTCTATAGGGTTTGATAATCGACCTTTAATATAGCTAATTGTGTTAAGAATAAATGGTGAGGTGATCTCTTGATCCAATACATAACCTTTAATTTGTTTAATCATTAAATAGCACTCGCAACACGAATAAAGCCATGTGATCCATCTTCACCTGCGACATATTGGTCTGGTGTTGAATCAGCCGTTATTAAAGAATTTTCACCTGTACCACCTTTTCCAACATACAAGCGGACATACTGAGTTTGATTTGAATTATTGGTGTAAGTCATTGAGAGCCTTGCACCTTCTCCAGCACCGCCACCAAAGCCAGTACCTGCATCTAAAGAACCATCTGCGCCATCACCACCAGTACCTCGGCTTTCTGTATCTGAAGCAGCACCCGAATGGTCTTCAGCAGTCGCACTCCCTGATTGCCCATTCAATCGGGTTGCAGAAGCATATTCACCTTCTAATAACCATTGACCACCAGTACCCGCAATACCATCAATCTTTTGGCCACCGTCTCCAACTATGCCACCAATGCCACCAATGCCTCCGCCAGCAGTAAATTTGATTGTGGTACCGTCAATTGAAATATAGCTATCCTGACCATTCTGACCTTTAAGATCAGGGGGATTAGGCGTTGCATTTAAATCAACGTATCGTGAAGAACCACCACCGCCACCAGCACCAATAATCGTAAATGCTTTTGATTCACCCGCTAGAATAGGAAAAACGACAGGTGTGCCCGTATATACATAAGTCCCGTTACCTGTAGCAGAAGTTAGCCCTTCAACCTGTACAATCGACCAGTTAATGCTACCGTTATATCCAACACGGCTAGAACCTGAACGATCAAAAACATTTAAATCAATCCTCGCGTCTTGACGTCCAATCGTCCAAGCTTCATGTCCACCCTCTGGTGTAATGTGAATCGCATAACGAGCATCTAAAAAGCTGATATTACTGTTGGCTGGGCGATTAATTACCCGTGCATCACCTTGTTTAATAACACCAGCTAAAATCACTTTGGGATATAAAGAAGCTAGACCAGTAGCAAGGTTTGAAAGCTGCTGCTGCAATGCTTCGACAGCTTCTGAAAGTTGCTGTTGAAGACTTGAATCTGCATCCTGCATTTGTTCTTTCAGCAGTTGAATACGGTCTTCAACAGCTTGACTTAAAGCCAATAAGCCTTCTTCTGTTGCTAGAATGTCATAGAGCTGACGACGGCTATTCGGGTTAAGCGTTTGACCATTTAACTCAATAATATTGGCGAGTTCTTCTTGAATCACATTGAGCCAATCAGGTGTTACGTATGTGGCGTCCTGTTGGGGTAAATCTGCATTATCGTGAAATCCAGTTTTTCCTGTACCGTTTGCATTAGGGCGTGCATTTGAACTATCAATTCGTTTCATTTATACCTCGACAACATCATAACGAATGAAAGCGGGTAAATAGTTGTTAATAATGCAATCTATATCCGCAAGTAATGGGGTCTGTAGTTTTAGTTTGACTTTATATCTGAGTTGTTCTGTATTGACTGGTGAATTGCAAGGAGCAGTACACTGCATCGGTTTAAATTTCACGACGTCTAAGACTTGGATATTGAATATTGCAAAAAGCTGTTCTAAATAAGCTTTGTTCAAAACATTTCGGCTTGTGCGAACCCAATTTAGAATATCCAAACGTTCTTCAAGTGTCCGACTAGCATTCACGGTACATTTCAGTGGTAAACCATATTCCGCTTCATATTCATTAATCAGTTCAGGTGGAATTCCTTCTAGAACATTAAGTAATCGTTTTGCATCGAGATTTGCTTGCGCAAACAACTTTGCATGAGCATATATATCCTTTGACAATACTTCCGTATTGGGGGATGTGTCATAACCACCAGTGGGTAAAAGTTGTCTAAGTACGGCTGCATAAAGCTCAATAGTTTGTTCTAGATTCATGATGCTGCACTCACTGAAACAGCCCCCGCGCGTAACCAGCGCGTATGCATCCAATCAACGATAGGCTTAATATTTGCTGAAGGACTAAGGATCAAATCAGTAACGTTACTCAAAGCCATAATTCGTGAAACAAGTACGTTCGCTTGATATTCTTCAGCGGGTTCAAGCTCAGCAATATAGTTACGAATGGTACTTTCGACATCTGACAAAATTACGCCTGTACCACTTACTTGAGCTGTTATCGGTATTAATTGCTCTGTTGGAGAATAAACACGGCAATCTGCCCAAAAGCCAGCTTCAGCATCCACAACATTTTGAGCGGCATTAATGAGTGCCTGAGTTGGCAAAGTTGGTGGATTTCCAATGGCTGTAATCGCAACATCCATTGAACCTAAACCACGACGTTTTTTATAAATATAAACCTTCCCAACACCAGCAACGCTTTTCATGACACGTTTAAGGTCAGCCTCTCGGTCACGTGCTTGACCAAGTTGTTTGGCTTCAAGCATTCGTGCACGCCATGCTTCGATCTCTTCTTGATCTGAACCACCTGCAATTGAAACAACTTCGGCTGTACCGCTTAAACCTGCAATTGGACTCACCCAAATTAAGGATAAACCTGAGAAATTCCAAGATGCACCAAGCTGATCTGCTGTAACACTGATTTCAGTGGTCGTATTGGGCTGTACAACTACAGTCGCAACCACGCTCCAAAAATAGCCCTTGCCATCAGTGAGTTTCGATCCAGCCTCAATCGTGACTTGAACATTTGACTTCGCTTTTACTGTACCTGAAGCACGGGTACCACCTAAACGTGGAACTTTGAGTTCTTCAGCATGAATATACAAATATGGTTCATCTGCGGTTTGTACAAAAAGCTGCCGCTGAATATAGGCTTGATGATGGTATAAACCTTCAACAACAGATGATGAGCCATCAGCACGAATAGAAGCATCTGAATCAGAGGAGACAGTTAAACCTGTCTGATTGCGAATCTCTTGTACAGTAGTCTGGTAAAGTTTCAGAAAGGTAGGAATTTGATACACGTTTAGCCTCCTACAGGAACAAAGTAAAGAATCTTCTGGCTTTCGCCTGTAATACGAAAAACTTCAATTGTTAAGTCAATACGGCTCTGTTCAGATTGATTTGCACTTACCGTTATGGACTCAAAGCGTGATGGAACTAAGTCCAAAAGAGCTTCTTCAGCATATTGTTTGGCTAACAGCACATTTCTGCTGAGGTCTTTGCTACGTTTCAACGTATAAAGTCGGCTACCTATCTTCTTATTTGCCCAATACTTTCCACGATGAATGCCCAATCGCTGACAAACACACTGAACATCATCATTAACAAATGCAGCATCCAAGCTGAGTAGTACGTAATCTTTACTTTCTAAATCAATCGTTGCCATGTCTTCACCTACATTGGTTTATCTGGTGTTGGGCTATTGCCATGCTTATGGCTGTTATATGTGCCACGCATTTCTTGCATAGAACTTTTCTTGTCGATGACATCGCCAGTGGCTTGGACTTTTCCATCCACAAATAAATCACCAGTAATATGTGTTCCATCTTTCTTCAGCCAAACTGAATGACCGAACTGGTCGTAGATGCATGTTTCACCTTCAGAAACATTTATTAGGATTGGTGCACCATCTGTCGCCACGACAATTGAGCGTGAAGTTTTCCCCTGAAGAGGAATAACGACCAAGCGACTTCCTTCGGGAATATAAGAACTAAAACCAACTTGCTGAATGAGTTCGACCTCATCCAGTACTTCATCCGAAACGCCTGTCAGCTGTAAGAGTTTTGAGCTACCACGTGCAACGACACCGATAAAGGCTAAACGGACTTGTCCTAAACCACGTGCAATTTGGCGCTGCATTGAACCAATCATTTCTGTGCTCCAGTGGTCTTTGTTTTTTTCTTAGATATCTTTTTGGGAGCTGGTTCTTTGTGTAATAACGGCTGCGCCCAATCACCTTGACGCTTCATACGTAGTTTCGTGGTCTTGCCTTCACTGCGTGAAAGCATCAAGGTACGGCCATAAACCGCCCATTTAGCAGTGGCATTGCTTAATGCATTGGTTTCTAAATTGGTGTACCAGCTTGGTGTCCAAACCTTACTATCAACTGTCCAACCACTCACCGTCGCATCCAGTGCATAGGCTTGAAGGTCATTATCTTTTTTGATTTTATTTAGCGTAGAATCTGCTTCTGCTTTGGTTTCAACATCCCCCATAGATATGATTTTTAGGCGATTAAAATCATATTGAGTGCTACTGGTGATAGAAGATAAAACATGACTGCCTTTATTATCTTGACCTAAAATTTTGATCTCACTAAAGACACCACTTACATCATTGACATAAGTCAAATCCAAGACGTTATTGCTATTATCAAGGGGTTTCATAAGACGTAATGCTGTTTGAACCATATAGGGCTGAGCAAATGGATCACCAATAGTCAAAGTTCCGTCTGGCTCCATCCATACATGCTGACCTGTAACCGCTGCCGCTTTTGCGATCGCATCCCAAAGAGACTCACTGGGTTCAACCGAGACTTTATTTTTTAGCCATGAATTATCCTGAATCCGTACATCATGAATTTTTGCACTTAAATCACCAGCTAAAACATAACGTGCTAGGAGTTCCTCAAGTGTTAATTGACGACCACTGGAAATAGGCACAGAACAATCAATTAATTGCCCAACCAAATCACGACCACTGATTTCTAAGCCATAACCATCACGCCCAATTGCTTCTGCAACTTTGTCTGCTATCGAGGTTAAAATCAGTTCTTTGTTATAAAAGACCTGAATGTCTGCACCACCACAAATGCCTTTAGGTAAAGGTGCGCTTTCTGACTGAAATAGCTTAAAGCTCCAATTCTCAGCAGGTGTATCTAGCTGACTATCAATAGAGATGGAATCCCAGCTATTAATTGCATAGCCTGCAATTTGTAGCGTAATTTCATTACCTTGGTTATCGAGCATAAACAGTCAACTCCATGCCAGGGCGAAGAACTGCTGAATTCTCTAACGTAGGATTTAATCTACGAATTTCATTGGCACGGCTCATATCTTCATATAAATAATGTGCCAGCCAATGCAAGGTGCATGGTACTGCAAGCACAGTGGTAGTCACTGGGGGGCGTACTTCAATCAACTCCTGAATCTGTTGATGAATCTGATCAGCTGTCTCTTTATATATTTGGATTTGGCTAACTGCGACAGTTTTTAATTCCGTAGTAACCAGTTCTCGCTCAGTATTAATAACGGCTTGAATTGACTGACGTACATTCTGACGAATTACCGCTAAATCAATGGGTGTGAGGCTTGTTTCTTTATTTTCAGCCAATTCAAGACGAGTTGAATTAATGGCTTGTTGGGTAATTGCTACAGTAGAAGCAACCTGTGTTGAACGCCACAATTGTTGAAGTTGTGGTGATGATTGATCATCTTGAAATAGCATTTCAAAGCGTTGTACACGTTTGACTAAGTCACGCCATTTAGACAATGCAGAAATATTGGCATCAAAAGTAACCAACTGGCTGACATCATCTACTAACCCAACGACGAACGTCGCTGGGGCAAGCACATTATCAATGGTGGTTTTTGCTAAATTTAAGCCGTCACGAAAAGCGTTGACACCTTTGCGCATGTTATTTACTGCATCAAAAAATTGGTTTTGATCCAGTACTTCTAACTTTTTTAAATATTGTTCTAAGGCTGATGCAGGGGCACTTACAATGTCTTCAGTATTTATTTCATCAGGTACAACAACAGGAACAAACAGCTCACGCTTTTTATCCTTGTCTTGAATAAATTTGATAGAAATCCCACAGTAATCAACGTTATTCGCATCGTGATCAATACTGTAATCGACCACATGAACTTGCATAATGCCAAAAACTGGGTGAATCAATTCACCTGATCCAGTCTCTAGCAATGCTGCTTCAAGTGCATCCACCCAAGTTTTATAATCTTCACCTGAATAAACTGCATTAATGGAAATATTGCGAGGGTTATTGCCGACATCTTCAATTTCAGCGTCATTGGAGTACGGGGCTTGTTTAATCGCCAAAGCTTTAGATACAGCATCATTGGTCGACGTGCATTCAAATTGCACACCGCGAAAACTTGCATCTTGTAATCCTGTAGCCCAGCCCATAAAAAAACCTCACTTTTAGTGAGGTTATTATTCAAAAACTATAAAGCTGATATCAGGCGGAAGGACTTCCATTTATTTTGGGGTGATTCTCCACGGAACAAAAGCACCATGGCGTTTTTCTTCAGCTGCTGCATGATTGCTTATATCACCCAATAGACTACCTGTATTAAAAGGGAGTGGTTTATTTTGCTGAGTAGCTGTTATAAGTGAATTGAGTTTTCCTAGCATGTCTTGGCTTAATTTGTTCGCTTGCTCTTGTTTGGCTATTAACTCTGCATTTTGTTGAGATTGTGCCGCTATGCTTTTATCAATCGCTTGCTGAACAAAGTCTGGACGCTCTCCCGAACCTCCCATAAATTTATCCAAAGTGCTGTAGATAGCATTATCTAAAGGCTCAAACAATTCATATCCTGTGTATGCCAATCCCGCGAGTCCAGCAGCTTTCAAGCCATTAGAACCTTTTACCTTCGGCACACCTTTGGTTTTAGTTTCAATCGGCAGATCAGGTGAAGAGCCTTTTCCACCGACAAACTGTGTTAATGCTGCTCCACCAGCTGCTATCGTTAAGGCTTTTAAAGCTAGCTCAGTTCCACCCATCGCAGAAACTAAAACGGGATACTTATCTGTAAGTTCAGCCATTTTTGTGCCCATATCACCCAATACTCCAATGGTGGACTGGAGGGTTTGATATTCAGCATTTTTTCTTACTACATCTGCTGCATTGATACCGACTGCTGCTAATTGCTTTTTATTGTAATCTGCCTTTTCATCTAGGGTTCCAACACCTTTGGATAATGCATTCTGTGTAATTTGCTCCATCAACGGTCTATTATTCGTTGCTGCAACAAGCGCAAGTAGTGACTGCATATCAGGCATAATCTCAGCTAATCCTGATTGCTCAAAGACACCTTTTTGGCTTTCCCAGATAGCTTGTCGTTCCTGACTATTTCCCGCTTTCGCTAAGTTATTCTTTACACGCTGCATTTCTGGATTTTTGTTAATAATTTCTTCAGTGATATCCAAGAAAGTATCAAGTGCAGTTTTCCCTTTAGGTTTATCTAAAGCAGTGCGTTTTGATAAATCAATATCAAAATCTTTTTTCAGGCGAGCCGTTGTATCAGAAGAGGACAGTTTCCCAATTAAATTCTTAACGTTTACGCCAGCATCAGCAGCATTACCCGCAGTACCCATCGCCACTTCGTTTAATGCGACCAATTGAGCAACAGAACGTGCATTATTCGCTGGATCAGCAGGCAATAAACCCAATTGAGGGTTTATGACTTTAGCCAAGTCCTTGGCGCGCATACTTCCTTCAGCATCACCTTGAATGACCATAGCTTGAACATATTTCTCATCCAAACCACGTTTACGTGCTGTAAGCCCTACGTTGGCGAAATCAAGCATATCGCCGCCAGATGCAAGTGCAGCACGGGATGCATCGTAATGGGCTTTGGCTAAAGCTGCTTTATTTTTATCTAAATTATTGCCCTTTGAATAACTGCCATCTGCAATTAAAGCATCCATTGCCAAAAATGAGTCATCACGATTCACGCCTCCATTAATTGCATTACCTGTAACGATGGTATTAATCCACTTTTTGGCAGGTGCCCAGTCTTCTTTTCTGTCTGCGAAGGTTTGAGCTGCATAATGTAAATCTTTATCGTAATCAACTGTACGCTGAATCGGTTGTTGCAACATATAAGCTGCACCCACAACACCACCAGCGATAACACCGCCACGTTGTAGGGTACTCATCCCACCCGAACCACCAGTTTTTTGAATTTGCTGAATTTGTTTTTCAGTGGATACCGTTTTTCCTAATTCAGTATTCAGCGCAGTTACACGTGATTTCATTGCAGCATAGGCACGTTCCATGTCTTTGGCTGTGACTAAACCTTGACGTTGTAAAATGCCAAACTGGGCATAGGTATTATGCGTTTTCTTAATTTCTGCATGAATCTGTTGCTCAGTTCGAATTCCTAATTTACGGGCAGTATCTAAAGCAAGGGCTTCACGCTTCTGAGCTGTAAATGCCTGACCTTGTTTGTACAACTCATCCGTAATTTTTTTGGCATTGTTAATCTGACCAGCTTGAATAGGGGCAAGTTTTTGCTGCTCGGTATTAATTCTTTGGACGGCTGTGAGCTGATCTGTAGCGATGCGCTTCAGCTCTTGGCTGGCTTGCTGTCCTTTGACTTGAAGAGTTAAGGAGACTACAGAATTTTTGCTCATCGCTTATGCCTTTGGTGTCGAATGCTTACGCTTGGTTGCAGTTTTTGTGGTGCTTGAGGTTTCGGCACTGGTATTTTGACGTTTTTGGGAATTTCTAGGACGAGTATTGTTCTGCCGCTCATCCGAGAGTATTGCAAGTGCAATATCAATAGGCATACTTTGAATAGCCTCAAATGGAATGTCTAAAGACAAAAGAGCGCGGATTAACCGCGCTCCCTCATTTACTCTGCGGCTGCTTCCTTTGCCTTTAACTCTTTCAGCTTGTCATTTAAATAATCAAGGTTAGACTTGGAAGAATGACCCAGCATGGCGTAGGTAATGGCGTGTTCTTTACCGTGCTCATCTACAAGTTTGGTCATTGCTGCAAGGTCAGCAATCGCAAGATATTGACCTGCCTCAATATCTGTCTGAGATTGGATGTATTCAATTGCGGTCAATTGACGCATCACGATGTTTTTACTTTTGATCTCAGTCTGACCATCAAGTGCCTTCAGTGCTACAGGTAAGGTGCCTTCAACTTGAATCATATTTTATTCCTTAGGAGTTATAGGTTTTCTGAGATGTAGCTCAATGCAAAGCCTTCTAAATTTCGACGTGTTTCACCAGCAACGTCATAAGAATCGCTAATGGTTTGTACGTTAAAATCAATATAGGTTTCGCGGAAATTACCAGACTCAGACTCAATGCTTAAACGAGCATCTTCAACTTCAAGCCAATCCACTTCATCTTTACCATCAGGAATCACAACAGCAACTGTCAGTGCATAGGTACGAATTCCTTTCGCTTTGTGCTTGGCTTCACCTGTACGGTTCATGGTCGCTACTGGACGGTTACCTGTAGTCTTGGTGGAACTGAGTGATGCACAGTCATATTCATCACCATTGACGCTTAAAATAATAAAGCCAACTGTTTCTAAAGACATTTCTACAGTCTCATATTAATGTTGGCTTATTTTTTCCGATTTTATGCCGCGGTATCAGGCGGAAGGACTTCCAAATAAAAAAGACCACACATCGTGCAGTCTTTTTCGGGGGCGATAAACCTAGTAATTTAGCGTCAATATACGTTCAATGTTGTCGCAACGATGTGCATACCACGTACCCAATGGCTTGGAATCTCAGCATTGGCACGGGATTTATCTGTATTGTCTTGTGTAACGGTCAACTGATCTGCGGTAGCCGTAACATTTTCTAAAATTTCAGCCTTTTCCAGTTTCAGTGCTTCAGTCATAAAGATTGAGCGTAAATTACGACGGGCTGGAGCCGTATTTTTACGACGGCGTTGCTTTGATGCTGCTGTGCGCATAACTTTACGTACATAATCAATTGTTAATGCACCATTGATGTCCAGCATGATGTCATCTTCAATGCCAGTATCAGGATTTTTGCGGTAAGTTGAAATGGCACGCACAATTTCAGGGAAACCATCGGCACCTGTCTGAATCATACACACACCATTACGCATTGCCGCCTCAATACGCTCAAAGGTTAATTTGTATTGATCTTCCACTGGTGTAATGCCTAGCAAGTTCACTCCATTAAAGGGTAAAGCTGGATCGGCTGAATCCGCCAAAGCTGCTGCCATAGCTGCTGCAAGTTCTGGTTCTTCTCCAATCGCACCGTGATAGCAAACGCATAGCACTCGATATGAGGTTTCAACAGGAGCTTGAGCTGCAAAAGCTTCAGCATCTTCAACATCAGAAAATGGGATAACTAAAATTGCAGGTTTTTGGTTGATCGGATCACTGACTGAATTGAGATGTGCAATCCATGTCAAAGTATCAGGACCAGCAAGTGGAGGTGCTGATAATGCAATAATTGTATGTCCCAGTGGAGCAATTGTTTCTTGAATAGTCATCTTTTGAATATCCTTAATTAGGCAGGCGCTAGACAGAAGGTGGTGATTTGGGTTGCTAAATCGTAGTTAAATGATTGATTTTCTGGGGTGTAATTGTTTTCAACTTGACTCGCATCACCAAGAACAATCTGAATTTGCTTGTATTGATTTGTATGATTAATAAAATGCGCTCGTTCTGCTAAATCATTGATGGCAAGACTTTCAATGGTAAGAACATTGCCATTTGCATCCAGCGGTATCATCTCAATACCCATACTTAAAAGTATATTAACTACACCATCGCCATAAGGGTGAGAGAGTCCTAAACCTTGACCATTCACAAAAATTTCAATGATTCCACCATCTGAAATGCGCCCTACAATAATTTCTGAAGTCGCGCCTTCACATCCTACAGGCTCACTTATTGAGCCTATAACTTTCCCAAACACTGTACGTCCACCACGCGATTGGTTTTAATTGCAGCTGTAATCATACGGCCTGCTTCTGAGTTCACGCCAAACTCACCATCCGCAGCGGCTTTATCGTAAATACTGACAGGCATACTGCCATCACCTTCATCATTGGTGATGAATAGCACTTTTTGAGTATTTGCTAATAAACCTGTGCGCTGAGTATTGATATTGACATCTGTATACACACCAGGTGTTTTAATCCCATTTTGAATGCTCATAATCGTTCTCTCTTAAGTTTCAGCTTGAGTAGCCACTTGAATATTTGCTGTAAAAACAGCTTCCTGTGATGCAAGTGCCACACCTAACCACAATCGGCTCGCATCTATATTTGTCTCTTCATACGTTCCGATAAGTTCATCTGCTGGGTTATAGAAATTTAAGAGAACAATTGTTTCTGTTGGTCGAGTTGCAACAATTTTATAGGCGACTATTTCATCTAGACGGACTGATGCCAAATCATAGCCTTGCTTAGAAATATTCAAAGTCAGTGCAGCTGGGGAAAAATAGCTAATGGTCAGTGCATCATTTCGGTCATTTTGGGCTTGTGCTGTTTCGCTACCAAAAGATAAAAACATTTGCTCGTGGCTCGTCTTATTTAGCTCAAAAGTTGCAACTGCGCCTACAGGGAAATTCATTGCACTAAGCAGACCTGCAACGTCGTCGCCACCAAGATTAACTGTGCCACCTATATAGCTCAGTACATTTGCATCGTATGTACAGTTAATAAAATCGGGATTTGCTGGAATAGGATTTGGCAAAGTAATCGTACCGCCCATATCTTCAACAGCTTTAAACAGTGCATTTAATTTCAGAAGATCTGCACCAGTGACTTGGTCGCGCCCAGTAATACGAACTGTCATATCTAAATTAACCTCAGTTTGAATATTTAAACTCATTTTCTATCTCATCGTTTTAATTCGACTAAATCAGACTCGAATATGCCGAAATCTTTAGGGTCGAAATGGTAATTAATATTGATCCGCTCAAGCCAAGCTTCTTCAGCAGCTTCTTCGCGGACACGATCTGAAGCAGTAATGGTGTATTGCGTAGTAAATTCCTGAGCCAGCACACTTAATGACTGACTACGGGCGGAGGTATTAAAAATTGTTTTAACTCGCCCCAGTTCCAGTGGGGCTAAACCCACAACGCCTTGGCTGGATAGATCATTGCTAGTCAATAATTGCTGTACATTGTGTAGCATCTGAAATGTGCCAATATCGGCACCTGCACCATGTCGTTGCGACTCTTCATTACGTACAGAGCGATTACCAACCAAGACCACGAAGGTCACAGGCATTTTGGTCTTATTGGCGCTGGTTTTTTCAGGGGTCTTACTACCTTCGAATGTCACCCAAATGGCAGGGAAAGCATTAATAATGGCTGTAATACCAGCATCGAACTCACCGCCATAGGTTTTAATTTCACGAATCCAAGGCCATTTTCTGTCCCGAATTTGCTGTGCCATTTCATCTTTGATAGCTTGTTCAATGATTGATAAATCCAGCATTACCAGCCTCCATTTCCAAAATCACGACGTCCAACACCGAACATGACGTTATTTGATGAGGTTTCCACTGGTTTTGATTCTCCAACTGGAGAGCCACCTAAGACCAACTCTCCCTTAGAAATCTTGGTTAGGGTTTTAATGGATGTTTCATAACGGTTTTTAATTGGATCGTTTTCACTTAAATCACCAGTGACCGCATAATAGCGTGCCAAATTACAGCCAATCTCAACCAAAAATGGAGGGATAATGTGCAACGGCAGTGCATAGCGGCTCCCTACATAAGCATCAATTTCCGAGTTGGCTTCTTGCATCGCTCTATTCAGCTTATCTATATTGATTACATCTTTGTACGGGGCTTCAGTGTCCGTGAGCTGGATCAGTTCACGTTCACCAAATTTATCCCGCATTGCCGCTACCGTTGCATACATTTCGTCACCTATTAGGTTGTACCAGTTGAGCCTTGTGCCAAGTGAGGCAAGCCATAACCTGCTTCACCACGTGCTTCTACACCAAACTTATGTTCACCACGCATAAATACATCATCTGAATTGAGGTCTGTTTGAGCCAATAGTTCGGGTGATTGACGCTCTTGGTAAATAATTGGCTTAATGGCTTTTGTAGTCGAAAGTAAATGCCATTCGGAATCTGTTTCTAACCCAGCTTCAACGAGGACTTCTGCCGTACCTTTAAAAATATTTTCAGTCCCATCGGCAAACTTGGCAGCTGTCATCAATGCTTTGGCTGTTGTTTCAAGTGCAGGTGGAACGACCAGTAAATTGGGCTTAATTTTTAAGCTACGACCATTTTCATCTTTTAAACCAGTCATAGTTGCACGTGCAGCACCATAGCCAGCTTCGGCTTCAGCCAAGCTCGCCCAAGAAAGTTTTGCAGTGAGCTTATTTGAGAATTTATTTTTATCCTTATCGCCCACAGGGTGGTCTACCGCATAGAAAGGCTTGCCGTCATAGCACTTATTTTTAAACCCTGTAGTAAGTGCTTCAAAGACTAAATCTTGAGGAAAGCTTTTCGATTCTTCACCCATCGAAGCGAAGATGACTGGTAAACCAATTAACTGACCGTCAGCAATTTCATGCTTATGCACAGCAACAGTCGACTCAAAAGCGCGGTTTGTAACGGTATAACCGTGACCTTCTAAACGCTTGACGACTTTCTCACCAATCCATTCACGCAGTTTAGGAAATTTACCTAACCATGCATAATTTTCAGACTGACCAGTAGATGTCACTTTTGTAGCAACTTGAGTCCAAGTTACTTCCGTTTCTGAAAAAGACTTATTGAAAGTCGTTTTAAACCCTGTAAATAAATGTGCAAGTACTTGTTTTGCATTTTCTGCTGTAAATTTCATTAAACAATCTCCACCCATACGCTGCCTGTGTACTGCGTATCAAATCCCATAAAACGCCCAGCAAGAGAGCGGCTACCTGCACCATCTGTTTTAGCAATGGTCTGGTTATCTTCGATATAAACTGGTGCCCCAAAGTCTGCTTGAGTCACAGGGTCTACAATTGAGTTAGCAACAAGAAATAGTTTTCCACGATGTGCAATGCCATTTACTGTGCCTGCTGCATTAGGGTTTTCAGCATCATTGTCCCAAATGCCAATACAGGTTTGACCAGCAGCCCCGACATCTTCTGAGGCAACGGCATAACCATCTACGCCAACCACTGCAAATGTGCCCATCAAGACAACTGCCATAGCTGCTAAGGGAACAGGGATTAAAATCCCATCACGGTATTCTGTCGAAATTGAAGTATTAGTTTTGGTCATGATTAAGCTCCATATTTTTCAACATCTGCTTTACTTACCCCAAGGATGCCAAATACTTCATTTTGAACATCATCCACAACGGGCTTTTGATGATTCCCACTCAAATCAATTTGCTTGGTTTGTTGCTGGGTCAACGCTGCAATTTTGGGTAAAGCCTCAAGCTGTGCTTTCACAAAATCTGGATTGGTTGTAGCTTGTTCTTTGTACCAGTTGATGGTGGCTGTACCCGTCAAACGACCATCGGTACAAGCAGCAGTAATTAAGTCATCAATTTCTTTAGCTTTATTTGCTGCGTCGGCACTGCCAGCTTTTGCAATGGCTTCTTGATACACCGCCATCGGGACAAATTGGGTTGGATCGACAGCGCTTTGGCTATTAGCTGCAACTTTAAGTTGTTCAATAGCGTCAATAACATCAAATAAGTTTTGAGCATTGGCTGCGACAGTTGTACCTGTCTTTTCTTGTATCTGCGTAATGAGTTTATTGAGTTCCGCCATGATGTCTTCAGCAGTGGCTGAGATCGGCAGATTCAACATCCAGCGCAAGCGTTCTAATAACTCTTCATTCATTTCTGAATCCTGTTGTTGTGAATTTTGAGACAAAAAGTCCTGAGCCGCAGCAGCTAAACGTGCTTCGGGCAACTGATCTAAATTAGGGGTATTGGTGAGTGCGACATGCAGCAGTTGCTGAACATCACCCGATTTGTCATAAAGAAAGACTGGGGAAAGGTATTTATATTCTTTGGAACCAATAAAACCTGCTGCTTTATCAGTCCATTCAAAGTGAGCACTACATAAGCCAACTCCTTTAATATATTGAAAGCCACCTGACTTAAGCCAGCCAGCCGCTGGTGCAGGATCACCAGACTGTTGTGCATCTAGCGTCGCATGCTCATAGTCCACAACCATATCAATGCTGCGCTGATTCAATACAGCAACAATTTGCTCACCGCGTTCTGGCGTTAAATTCCAGTGCGGGGCATCAAATGGACGTCCATCAAGTCCCTTAAATATTCCTTCAGGAATAAGGACAAGATATTCAGGTGTGGTTGCCTCAAGGGCAAATGAGCACGCGGCTACTAATAAGGTCTTTTTCATGCAGCCAGATTAAAACTAGCTGCATAAAAAGATCAGGCGGAAGGGCTTCCGATTATTTTTTATTATTTGAAGGCTTGGGCTAAGAAATAATTTGCGGTGTATTCAACTGCAACTTCAGCTTCAGGTTGTAAAAAGCCTTGGCTATCCATCGGCAAATAAGGTCTAGGTTTAATTTCTACTTTTCGGTTACGACCTGCCATACCACTGAACTGGTGAATGGCAGCATAGTCTTTACTTTTGCCAGAGCCAGCCCCTACAGTTGCAGAGTCTTGGTCATGATCGCCTTGCACACTGTCACGCAGACCGCCAGCTGTGCGCTGCAATATGCCTTGAGGGACAATGCCTTGTCTGCGGTAAATTTCTAACGTTACTGGAGAGAGTCCAGCCCATGCAGGGCGACCATTGGCATGAAAGTTTTGCAAAGTCTGACTAACCAAAACACGCTCTAGGCTCGCAGCCAATGGGGTTAAATCATCCATCTGCTGTGCAGCTTGCATTAAGGTTTGACGCACATTTTCATCGGCAATCTGTAAATAGCTCATGCTTGCACCTGCCTATTAAATAAACTAAAATTATTTTATAAAGTGCGTTTTTGCCAAAGTAGGCTACTGGAAGCCAACCGTTCGCGGTATACGCGGGTTCGAATCCCGAACAGGCAGAAACGCATTTTTTATTTCTTACTGACCAGAAACTCATAGTCCTTACTGTTCTTCAGATTAATTTCTTGCTCAACCACAATCGTCCGAATCAAATTACCCACAATTTTCTGTTTATTCCCATCTTCATCTTTGCCTTTAATGTTCTGGTTTAGCTGCAACACAACCTTATAGAGCAGACCATCTTCCTGAATATCAAAAACTAATAAAGCCGCTTCGTGGCGTACATCCCAGTACAAGTCATGCTGACCACTTAAATGACTGACGATGTTCTCAAACCATTCAGGATCATGCAGCTTACGCTCTTTAGAAATATGACTAATCGTACCTTTGTCATGCACAGTGATTGCAGCACTGGCTAACTCAACATTCTTTTTCTTCTTCAAGGTCTCAAGAAAAAAGGAGTCAATCACACCGACAGTACGCATTTCACCTTTCGGCTTAAGCGGGTCTACATTTTGAATCCAAGCTTTGACTTCATCATTCAGTTGCTGAACAACTTTATTATTCTTCAGCGTTTGACTCACCAACTTGGAGGCAATTTGTGGCTCTGCGGTGATTGCCTTGTCCATGAGTTTTTGGGTGACTAAAGCACTTGGCGAACCTGTCCAGCCTGCATCGGTAGAAAATACGGGAAGGTCTGGAAATTCAAGCCGAGCAACTTGTGCCACACCGCCATTGCTTACATCCACGTCATACAGCTTGAGATAACCCTCACTACTACGTACCTGTAGGTTTAGATTTTTAACATCTATGTCCATCATTTCATAAGCTGTACAACGACACTTGTAACCATTTTTGGGACTGATATATCGCCATGCAGGGTCTGACTTCAGCATAACAACTCCATGCAATGCACGGTGCGCTGGTCGAGTGTGGTTATCTAAAATTGCACTATAACGAACGTATGGAAAAAGTGGATTATCATCCCACATCACCGCCTGACGCCCAGCTTCATAAGCTTGCGCCATATTGGTTTGATAGATGGTTTTTAAGCGGTATGGACTGCCTAGCTGAACCTCACGCTGACCGCCTTCAACAAAGGTTTCTTGCTTTCCCCACCAACCACGCTGTTTCATTTTGGGTTCAATTTCTTCTGACCAGCGCTTTAAATCCCAACCATTCTTTTGCGCATCAAGTAAGGACTGACGGACATCTTCGAGCAAGTCCAAGCGGGTCATGTGGGCAACAACAAAGGCTTGATTGTGGGCATTGCCTTGTACACGCCACCAGTCTTCTGATGGCATGACCTTTTTTTGCTGAAGATATTCAATGGCTTTACGCGGGGGCTGACCAAACACAGCCTGCATCGTTGGCTGATCCATCACTCATCCTCTTGCTTTGAGGCTTTGCGACTTTCATGCACGGACAGTCGCCCTAAAACATTGCTGGCAAAAATCATCTGTTCCAAATCATTCTGCAAAGCATCTAAATCTTTCTCTGGAGACATTTCAGCAAGCATGGTCAAAGCCGCTTCAATATTTTCACCACGGCTGAGTTGGGCAATCAAATCAGGTAAAAACTGCTCTGCTTGGCTTTGCAGATGCTTATCGTTAAGGCTCTGATCCATTTGACCATCGAGCAGTGTTTGCGCACGCGCAGCGGCAGCTTCAGCAGGATGCAGTGCAACACCCGCAGTCTGGTTAAGCGCTGCAAGTTGCAAGGCAGGTATGCCTGCATACTGATAACTATTGGCAGCCACTTGAACAGGCTGAACACGAGCAAGAATAGGCACTTTGTCATCGGCAGGCATTGGAATACCTGCACGTTCATGCGCCCAATCCAATGGAATTTTCATGCCTGTATCAACCAACTCACCCAAAGACTTGCTAAAGCTTTCCAAGTCTTCAGTGTCAGACGTATCAAACCAGAATTTTGGATAGCGGTCTGGGGTGATGTTTGGATAATTCAACTGCATCATGGCGCTGACTAAGCTGTCATTGATCGAGCGGGCTAACTGCTTGGCATCCGACTTATTAATCACATCAAACTGGTTTTCATGAGTTTTACTTTGCGCATTTGTACTGGTTTTGCCATCGGCTTGAGACAGTAACGTTCCACCCACAATAATTTTAGACTGGGTTTGCTCACACCATTTGACCAGATTCATGTGGTTGTTAGTGTCCCCATCGGTGGCATCATTAAAATCAATCGACATGCCTTGCGGAATAATGCCACCCGCGTTACGACCAATGCTCATCACTGCACGCATCAGGGTCATTTTTTCTTCATTGGTTGCGCCAGCGGGGTATTTACCTAGCTTTGATGGCAGACCATAGGTTTCTAAAAACTCCATGATGTCGCGTACGCCATAGTTCTTAAATAAGAACGGCCATGACAACACACGGAATAATCCAGAACGGGAAATGTATCCCGATTTCGCTTTATGCCGATGAATAAACCAACCGAATGGCTGAAATTCCAACCCTTCAATTGAACCATCATTGATGCGTAATTCATTCGGTTGGTTGTGTGGTGTCATGATGAAACGCGGTTGAAGCTGCTCAAAACTTTCAGGTAGCCAAAGATTGCCCAAGCGATGCCATTTAATTTCTTGCGCACTGTAGCCATGACCTACAGCATCCATGGCTTCAAACAAGAACATTTCAAAGTCTTCAATTTCATCCAGCCATTCATAAACTTCTTCTGCAATTTTCTTTTCTTGCTCAGAAGCATTCTTTGGTGGCTTGACGCCCCAAGGCAGACCATTCACAGCTTGTTTACGCTTAGTCATTTCCGAGAAGATATGTCCGTCACGCTCTTCCATGTCGCAGAACAAATCTGCTTGTGCTTGCAGGTTGCCTTGTTCAGCATCGGTTAAGAGTCGATGTAAACGGGCTGGAGTCAAGCCAACCACGGGATGTTCTTGCCACTGGTTAGTCAACCAAGCAATTTCCGCTGTCTGCGGTGTTTCCAAGGCAGTGCGGTCTTGTTTCTTTTGAGAACGGTCTTTTTTAGCCATGAGGGATGCAAATACAGAAAGTGGATTTTGCATCACGATAAACAATTCAAACCTGACGAATCAGGCGGAAGGACTTCCATTTATTTTTGAGAATTTTAAAAGGCGAATAAAACGCGCTTATAGCGCTTTAAGTTCAAACATGAGTCATTCATGCAGAATCTGAATTAAAACGCTAAAAACGCATTTATAAAGATTTATAAATCTATAAATCAGGTCGCTCAATAGTTGGTGATGATTAATTCCTGTTTTGTACTGCGACTTGCATCTGAATTGCCGACTGAATATTTAATTTCAGTTGTGTCTATATTCAGCCCATCAAACACTTCACGCATCTCAGGATGGTCATTAATCGAGAGCATGACTTTACTTTTACATGACTTCATCAGCTCTGCCATTTTCTGATACTGATCTAAGCCAAAGTCCACACCATAACCTGCCAGCTTCCAATACGGTGGATCGGCATACATAAAACTATGAGTGCGGTCATACTTTAACAAACAAGCATCCCAACTCAAATGTTCGACAGTCACACCTGACAGTCTTAAATGCGCTTCACTCAACTGTTCTTCAATGCGAAGTAGGTTGACTGGTCGTCCCGTGGTTGCTGTACCGAAGTTTTGCCCAGACACTTTAGCACCAAAGGCAATATGCTGAAGGTAATAGAAACGCGCTGCACGCTGGATATCTGTCATTAACTCAATATTGGCATTCTTGAGCCATTCAAACATTTGTCGGCTCACCAGTGCCCATTTAAACTGTCGTACAAACTCTTCTAAATGATGTTGCACCACTCGATATAGATTCACCAGTTCGCCATTCAAGTCATTGATAATTTCTACTTTTGAGGCTTGTTCACGCATAAAGAATAGTGCTGCGCCACCAGCGAATAATTCAACATAACATTCATGTTGGGGCATTTTTTTAGTCAGCTGCGACACCAGTCGACGTTTACCACCCATCCAAGGAACAATTGGTTTGGTTTTCACGATTTCACCTACTGCAAAAGCATTTCATTTTTGATAGCCTGCAATTACTCTGATCAGGGTAACGAGGCTTTGCCTGCGGTAGTGCTATTACCAAGGGAGGCGAATCTTGCTCCAACAAAGTTCGTCGCCTCGTTTTATTATTCTTAATTGAAGCAACTAGATCAGGCGGAATGCTTTCCAATAATTTTGTTTAGGTCATCTTATGAAATCTAATTTATATGTCTTATTAAATGAAAAAGACCTATATATTTTATTAACTTTTAGAGCTAGAAATCTCACACATTCTGAGAAAATAGACATTATTTTAGAAGTCGAAAGACAACTAATGGGAACTCCATTTGAAGATAAATATCTTCATCTACTTTGGAGTGACGGCATGGGAAACGGTAAATTTACACTTTGGTCAGAATCAAAAGCTGAATTTGAGATTTCCTTCGAACAAAAAATATCTTTAGTAAATTCCTCTCAGCTAGAAACCTTCGACTTACCAAATTATTTATATGAGCTGCGTGACAAGAATCCTCATTTCATTGTCTTTGCAGAAAAATCATACGTTGATAGCATGTTAAAGATTATGTATTTCTAACTACGCTATTATTAAACACATCCAGTTTGGTTATACCAACAATCATTTCTATTTGATTCATGGCTTTAAAAGTACGGAAAATCTTCAATGGGAACCAAAGATTATAGAAACACTGCTTGGCTAGAATTTAGAGAGAAAGCTTTTGATGAGCTTGGATATTGTTGTCAACGATGCCATCGAAGTGATGATGATGTTGTACTACAAGTTCATCATAAAGTTTATATCGATGGTAGAAAGCCTTGGGAATATAATCTCTCAGACTGTGAAGTTTTGTGCAGTGGTTGCCACGCTAGAGAACATGGTCATGTTAGACCAGATTATGATTGGAATTTATCCCATTCAAATGACCTCGGTTCAACTATTGGGACATGTGAGCTTTGCGGTAGTACTTTAAGATTTGAGTTCCATGTTTTTCATAACGATTGGTCTGAGCTAATGGTAGTAGGAACAGTTTGTTGTGACTATTTAACAGGTACGCAAGAAGCGACTGAATTTAGAAAAAAAGAAAAAGCATTTCAAAGATATTTAGATAAATGGTCTGATTCCGAAAATGAGGAGTCTTTGTTTCAAGCCAATAAACGTCTTACTTTTAGAATAATTAAAGTTGGAAGAGGAGTTTTTAAAGTTGATGTCTACAAGTTAGGTAAAAAAGTTCATACAGGTAAAAAGACTTTTCCATCACTCTTAGAAGCAAAATCTCAACTTCATAGCTATATTACAAATAAAGAATATAAAGAGCGGTTTGATGATAAAAGTAAATGAATTTAATACATTATAAAGGAGAAGTATTACTGTGCAGAAAATCAAAGATAACTTAGGACTTATTTTTATATCCTTAGTAACTATTCTATATTTATGGCTAGTCTGCAATCTCGTCATCAATGTTGAAGATGCCAAAGCTCTTAAGTTAAATGAAAAGGGAGATTTTCTGGCTGGTATCTTCTCTCCATTAGCATTTCTATGGCTTGTTTATGGTTACCTGCAACAAGGACAA
Source organism: Acinetobacter sp. ACNIH2 (assembly GCF_002934965.1). Taxonomy (NCBI): domain Bacteria; kingdom Pseudomonadati; phylum Pseudomonadota; class Gammaproteobacteria; order Moraxellales; family Moraxellaceae; genus Acinetobacter; species Acinetobacter sp. ACNIH2. Next base: position 3,117,785 of record NZ_CP026412.1, on the reverse strand, counting down.
GAACTAAAACAAAATACCAAAGCATTGAATATGCAAGCTGAAGAGCTTCGCATATCAAATGAATCTTTACGACAACAAGTAGTAGAGATGGGTAAGTCTGTAAAAGCACAACAAGATATGTTCCTACTTGCAGAGAAACAATATCAAGAAACCATATTTGAGAAGCAAAAAAGTCTTATACCTCAATTAGTCTTTATTCCTTCTGACTATTCTAAAACAAATAGTCCGACACTTAATGGAGACTGGGACTATAAATTCATATTAGAATTAAAAATTCAAAATCAACCCATTAAGTCATTAAAAATTCGAAGTAATTTTTGGTATATCTCTATTTCTGGAGGAACTATGAATAATTCTTTAGAATTTTCTACAGCCGCTATAAATGTTAATAAAACATTATCTTTGTACTTCTATGCTCGAACACGAAGTGAACCTTTTAATAGAAATATAATAAACGTTGATTACTATGATGAAAATGACACAAAGCATTCATCAAAATATGAAGTTATTAAGAATGAAGATAATTTGATTTTGTTTAAAGATATTACAACAGTTGATTAGATACACCCAGTCTCACTAAACCACCCATCATAATCATCATGATTCACTTCCAACTCACTTGAAGATGGAAGTGCAATAAACTCAATTGGGCTGGATAAATGCAGACTGGCGAACCATCCCAATATCATCGCAACTGCGCCATCACCATGACGGTATAACTCAGGGTCTTTTACATCCTTGGCACGCGCTTTGGATACCATGTAAATACCGTCTACTTCCTCAATCGCAGAACAGTCATTTTTCAAGTCAGCATCCATTGGTAAATCAATCATGTCTTCTTCAAAAGCAGTGACCAGTTTTGGTGTCCATAGACCATACCAAGCACGGCTAAGTTTGATTTGATGCACCATGTGCTCACCATATTTTTCAGCCGTATTTTCAGCCAAGGTTTCACCATTACCCGTTGCATCCATCGCAATACCACCAAAACGTGGCAGTCGATCCAGCATGTACCAAAGCACCTTTTGCTGTAAACGTGAAGGTACTTTGTGCATCTCAATGGCAAATGGTGCAACCCGACGCAAATCTTGAGCAATATAAAACGGCAGAATAAAACTGAAGTCACGGTGGCGTGCATAGTCTTGCCCAGCACAGTGCTGTTTACGCTGATCTAGCTTTTTCAATTCAGGTTCTAAATAACGCTGAATCCAGTCATCTATATAAGCATCACGTTCATCTGGTGTCATCTCGGTAAAATCATCACCGAGTGCTAAACGTAAAATTGTCCGCGGCTCAGACATTGCGCGCTCAACCCAAAGTGTCGGCAAGCAAACTGACGATCCATCGCGGGGAATGGCATCTAATTCTTCACGCATGGCTGCTTTACGACTACCGTATGCTTTACGGATTTTCTTATACCATTTCTCTTTGCCTTCAATCGTTGCTTCTTTACCTTGCATAAAGCAGACACGCTCATACAAGCCATTGGTAACAGCATCATCAAAAGTGACCACATGGACTTTAGCATCCTCCCCAAACACACCATCTTCTATGTCTTTGACGAATTGGTTGAAGGGATTATTCTTACCGTTATGAGAACTAATGACGGAGATACGTCCCCCCCAAATCAAAAGAGCTGTTGCTGCTTCCATCACACCTTGTACGTTAGGGTGAAAGGCAGCTTCGTCAATGACAACTTTACCTTGCAAACCACGGATGTTCTCTGGACGGCTAGATAAAGCAACTATCTGAAAACCACTGGAGTAACGTACACGGTAGGCTGTAATCTGGCGTGTTTCACCTTTTTCATTTTGGTCTTCAAATAAGAACTCCTCAATCTGAGAAATACCTTGACCTTGTGCTTCAGCAATTACCCGTGAGAACTTGGCACAGTAGCCAATAAACTCCAGCCCTTTTTCTTTCGTATCCCCAATGTAGTAAACGCTCATACCACCAGCTTCTTTGCTGGCAGCAGCGGTAAAAACTGCATCGAAACTTTCTGCAAAAGTAATCCCAGTTCGACGTCCTTTAGGACATGCCTTAATATCGCTCTTAATCTTTAGCCATTCGACTTGGTGCTTCATCAAAACACCTTCTTCAAATGGATTTAGATTGTTAGGCAGATTACGGGCACGTTCAGGAAGTTCATCCCAGTCAATAATCCGAACTGTATCTTGCCGAGGTTTCGGTGCAGTCATTACTTAATACCTAATACTTTTTCACGCCAGAATTGAATTTGCTCTTCGCCCATACCTTGGGAAGCAGCCGCTTTTTTCAGATTTTCATCTTGCTCCTTGAGCAGTTCCTCGCGTGCTTGTCGTCGTACTTCAGCACGGTTTTCCATGGCTTTTTCCTTGGTCATAATGGCAGCACGTGCAGCACGGGCTAAAGCACCCACAGCACCAATATCCATTTGCGGGTTTAGTGGATCGTCTCCCTGATTGGTCAATTCATCAAGCGCACGTTTCGTCACAACCGCCTGAACAGCTTGAGCAAGTAACATTCCACCTTTATCATCAGGGTCTTCACCAAACTCCTTGACCAAAACCTCAGAAGCCGCAGCAATTTCACGAAACTCTTTAGCTTCCGCAGCAAAGTTCTTTTTCTCACGACCAAGTGCTGAACGGCTAGGGATACAATCTGCAGGAAACTCGGCACGAATTTCATCCATCATCTCATTCAGAGTAAAACGATCCTCCTCCATCATTCGATAGATGAATTGACGTTGTTCATCGGTCAGCTTACGCATAAAGGATTTGGACATAACTCACCTACGCTGAAGGGCGTTTAATGCCATGAATGCGGGAGCGGTTTTCAATTACATCCTGCCCACGTTCAGTCAATTTCACGACAATAACAGCCGGATCATCCATTTCAATTGTTAAGCAGCCCTGATCCTTGAGCCAATACAATTCGGTTTTAACTTGATCACGGCTAAAACTTAACCCCCAGCGATCTAGCCCACTGTGCAAAGTTGAACTATTACCTCTGTAAGATGGCATTTCATTCAACAATCGAAGTAACACTAAACGCATTTCTTCTTTAAGCTGATTTTCAAAACTCATATTTCCTCACTTTTTATTATCAATAAGCCATTGTTCAATACGTCGAACACCATGCTGAACACTGTCCATTTGTTTATTGAGCGAATTCAATTCACCACGCAAATTTTCAACATCAACCTTTGACGGCATGTCTTTGACAGCATTTTCTAGTTCAACTACACGCATACGCAAATCCAGCATCTCTTTTGCTGAAGCGCTTTGTTTATTGATAAACCAGATATAGATGCCAAGGATCGTCGTTACGATCCAATTGGCTTCTGAAAAGTTTAATTTAAGGGTTTCAAACATCGGCATCCCCAATATCAATTGGCGGGAGCGGCACAGGTTTATTCTGATTGATATAGCGCCCAACAAAACCGCAGAAGGCAACCCAAGCAATCACGTAATAACGGATATTTTCTGGCAGTACTGCTAGTAATTCTGGTGGAATTGGAGTCGTTGCAAAAAATACAATCAGTCCAAAACACCAGTTGCTAATCCACTTCCAACTGTCACGCCAGTTTGATACAAAAAAACCAAAATTCATGGTTGAGCCTAACTCAGCCATAATTGGCTCAGACTTCTGCGCAATTTCCGCTTTAAGCTCGTCTACACGCTGTTGATGACGCTTTGCTTGATCTAACAGTTTTTGGTTAGTTTCAGAAAGTTCTAAGGTTTTCTGATCAAGGTCGCTTTCACGGGTAGAAAGCTGAAGACGCAGTTGTTGGATTTTTTCGGATTCAGTTTCACTATCTGTTTGCTTAGTGGCATTATGGGTGGCATTGGTATCAAGCACACCTTTCTCATAGCCATCTTTCCATGAGAAATCCATTTGATCCTTATGGTTAGCTAGGGTTTGCTCATGAGTTTTGGATAGTTCTTGAAATACTTGATTTTTTTCGAACAATCTATTTTCTAACTCTTCAACAAACTTCTGCGCATAGATGATGCGCACAGGCATAGCAGATCGACGGATAAACTCTCGAATAACATCACGCACAATAGCTTTAGGTTTTTCGCTTAAATCCCCATAGCGTTGCTGGATTTCTTGCTCAAGCTGAATACGCTTTTCATGATATGAAAGAGTGGCAAGGTTATTTTTAATTTCTTTCTTCATGGAGTATCTCCAGCAGCGTAACGCAGATTACTTGCCACACGTCGTGTCCAGCCACGACCAAATGTTTGGAATGTTTGTAACTTGGCGTAAAACTCAAGACGTTCCGCATTGAATAAAACCAATACATCATCAATGCTTTTTTCGTTGATAGCACCTAGGGTAATTTTGCCTATAGCCCCATCATCAGCTACACCAACTGCACGTTGTAAAATTCGAATAGCATTGCCAATGCCATGATTCACGGCAGCATCAAACATTTGAAAGCCAATAGCTGAGTTGTATTGGGCACACTTGGCTCGTTCCCAGTATGCTTTACGATAAATTTCTTTTGCTTGTTCGCGCTTCATATAGCGCATCGTGCCCGTGTAACCATTAGCACGTGCTGTGGCTGCGGTAATTCCCCAAATTGTTTCACCCCCAGGATCATCAGGATGGTTTACATATCCACCTTCATGTCCCATACAGCGTTCAAACACTTCGTCAAAAGTGATAGACATAAAAAAACCTCATCAAATGATGAGGTCATGTTGCTGTTTTCTTTATTCGTATATCAGGTGGAAGGACTTCCAATTATTTTATCTATTTTCAGGTAGGTCAAACATACCAACTAGATATGGAGCCGTAGTTGAACCACCAATAGCATTATTAAAATTAATTCGACCAGTTACTTGACCACAAAATTTGCCGCGGCTTTCAGCAACAATATTATTTGTTGATCCTACAGCGATTGTACGAAACACTCTACCTTTATCATCCATAATGCCGACATCATAAATTTTATTTCGCTGACGACTTTCAGCGCCATAAATTTCTATTACAGAACCTTGAACACACAGAAGTTTCATGCCTTCTTGTTGTACATCTTTCATCACAGAGCCATAGTTAGTCTTTTCAATCTTATTCAACTCTTCCCACTTCACATTTCTAGCAACCATTAAATCAGCAATAAATAGTGAAACTGGGGGTGGTTCATTATTAGAATCACTAACTTCTGATTTCAAACGTTGCGATACTTCGTCATATGATTCTGGTGGAGCAGAACTATCCGTAGAGTCTAAATTCACATCTTGTGTTGTATGATTGACTGCTTCCGTTTGAATATTAGTTTCTGAAGTATCTATATTGTTGCTGGTTGAATTTTGCAATTGCTCTTCATGTCTATTATTTTTAACAAAAAAGACTGCTACCAAAATACTGACAACAATACTTAAACCAACCCATTTTAACCACTCAGAATCATTTCCCATAAGTACCCCATAATTAATAAAAATTCTTACTTGAATTAACCACTTTTCCAATAATTTCTACGTCACTTGTTTCATTAAGTCTTAAAGGCATCGGTGGATATAATTTATTGTCAGAAAGCAATAATAAAGAGCCGTCTAACAATCGCTGAACCCTCTTAACCCACAGTAAGTCACAATTGCGGATCACGTATATATGCCCATCCTGTGGTTCTTTTTCAGCAGTATTGACTAACAACGAATCTCTATCTGAAATTGTAGGTTCCATTGAATCACCACGGGCAAATACCACGTACAAATCTTTTTCTTTTAACCCTCGACTATTTAGCCAGTCTTTACGGAAAGCTAAACAATATTTAGGTTTTTCTTCATTACCAGCCACAGCTCCATCTCCAGCTGAGACTTCAATATCATCACGTACCTGAATTAATCCGAATTCTTCATTTATAACTTGCTCATTTTTTTGAGCAGACCGCTCATCATATAGAACAAAGTTAATATCTATACCGCATTCCTCAAGTACAAATAACTTATCTAAAGGAATATTTCCCTTTTCACTCCAATTATAGAGTGAATTTCTAGCAAATCCTGTCTTACGAGCAAGTTCACTCACTCCAACACGATCAATCTCAAAACGTAAGCGCTCTGTAAAATTGCTCAAAATACACTCCAACAACTAGAATTTAGATCAAAATATTGATCAATTTACATTGACATGCTCAATATATTGAGCAATCATAAGATTCAACTTAAATCGAATTAATTCACACAAGAGGTTGCAAAAAAATGATGGTTACAACTCCCGATGAACTTAGAAAACAATTCGATTCAGAGGGCAAAACCTTTGCAGAATGGGCAACTAGCAACGGTTTCGAACCTCAGGATGTTTATAAAGTATTGAATGGTCAGGCGAAATGTAAACGAGGCAAAGGTCATAAAATTGCTGTTTTACTTGGGCTGAAAGCCAAACCAAAAGGTGAATCACTCGATACACCACCTGTTCAATAATTTGCACATATTTGCACATATTTGCACATGGAGCAAGAGCAATGAAAAACGATTTGTTTGCGGTGATTTTCCTCTGTTCAACAATTTTAGGGTTTATGGGTTGGTACTTCGCAGAATCAGACAATGAAATTTTGCGTCAAGAACTTTCAAGTTACACAGGGAAAGAGGTGCGTAAGTGAGCACAGTTAAATCCGCTGAAAAAATTCTTAAAGTTTTAAAAGCTTTAAGTGGACACAGCCTAAAAGGCATTAGTAACCAAGAACTTTCAAAACAACTAGATGAAAGTCCAAGCCAAATTACTCGAGCATTAAAAACATTAGTGTCTGAAGGTTTTGCACAGCAATTGGATGATGGCAGTTATGCACTGGGGAACAAATTGGTCTCAATGGCACATGCCCATGCAGAAGAAATAAACCGCGCACAAAACAATATTAATGAGCATGTTCAGCGCGTTTGGGCTGGCGTGAACCAAATTAATTCAGGAAGCTAAATATGTCTGAACTTAATCAAAACCAACTTGCCCAAATTGAGCAAACTGTTTCTGTAGAACAAATACAGCTTTCTGAGAAACTAGGGGCTATTAAAGCCACCAATTTCATCAAAAAACTCGTAACCGTTACGGAAATTAAACTTATTGCTGAAATCAAAGAAACCAAGCAATACAAGGGTTTAAAGGTGATTGATGATTTTGGAAAAGTCGTAACCGTTACGACATGGGATCATTTTTGCAAACACATCGGTATGTCTTGCGAAAAGGTGGATGAAGATATTCGCAACCTCGGTATGTTTGGTGAGGACTTTTTAGAGACCAGTCAACGCATTGGCTTGGGCTACCGAGACCTACGCAAACTGCGCAAATTAAATGATGCTGAGCGCGAGATTGTGATTAATGGTGAGGCGGTTAAAACAGAAGATCGTGAGAGCTTAATTGACTTGATTGAAGAAATGTCAGCTAAGCATGCACGTGATAAAGAAACATTAAACAAACAGGTTAAAGACTTAACTGCTGACAATGAAGCCAAAGACTTAATCATCAAAAATAAAAATGAGAAAGTCACAAAACTTGATGTCGAATTGACCAAGCTTAATAGCCCAGCCGAAATTAAAAAACGGACTGAATCAGAACCTCAACGTTTAACTGAAAAAGCGTTAGAGGAAATGAACAAAGCCTGCTTAACCATGCATAACGACACAGTGCGGTTCACCAACCACATTAATTCTATTGTCGATGCAATCAATGAGCATCAACTGTATGACATTCAAGAACGTCTGGAAGCTAACGTTGTCGCACTGTTCCAGCAAATTGCGCAAACCAGTGTAGATCTTGGCATTCAAATTGACTTTCAAGCGATGGTCAATCCATCTTGGATGAGCGTAGCGCCTTCTGAGCTGGAGGCTGAATAATGACAACCCCAAACTTGGCAGTACAAGATTATTTACGCGATGTAGCTTTCAAGCTCACGAATGCTGAGTTTGGTGAAAAAGGTGCAATTGCAAAAGTGGCTTGTGAACATCTTCAAATTAGCAAGGCACAGCTTTACCGTGACTTGGAAACTGTAGGTTTTAAAACCGAACGTAAACAGCGCAGTGACAAAGGCAAGTCTGTTGTATCTGCTGAAGTTGCAGAACAAATTGGCGGTATGGTGCATGTCGCTACGCGTGCCAATGGCAAGCAAACCCTGCCAATTACTACAGCGCTCGACATCATGAAAGCCAATGGTCAAGCACCCAATGTTTCGGCTGCCACAATTGCCCGTGTCATGAAAAATAATATGTGTCATCCAAAGCAATTGGCAACGCCTTCAGCACATACACAGCAGAAGTCATTGCACCCGAACCATGTCTGGCAAGTGGATGCGTCAATCTGTGTTTTGTTCTACCTCCCTCGCGGTGGTATGCAAGTCCTAGACGAAAAGAAGTTCTACAAGAACAAACCTGCCAATGTGAAAAAAATTGAGAATGACCGCGTGATCCGCTATGTCATCACCGATCATTTCTCAGGTTCGGTTTATGTCGAGTATGTCTACGGCAGTGAAAGCGCAGAAAACCTAACGGAAATCTTTTTGAACTGTATTCAAAAACGCTCAATGCAGGAACCGCTGCATGGCGTGCCTTTTATCCTTTATACCGACAAAGGTTGTGCCAATACATCAGGTCTTTTTAAGAATCTGCTTGAGCGTTTGGATGTGACTTTTATTGCTCACGCAACGGGAAATTCGCAAGCCAAAGGGCAAGTTGAAAATGCTCAAAATATTGTAGAGACACAATTTGAAGGACGTTTACGTTTCATCAAGATTGACAACATTGAGCAGCTCAATAAAGCAGCATCGCAATGGCGAATGATGTGGAATGAAGTACAAACTCATAGCCGTACCAAGCGCACACGTAATGCAGTCTGGCAGACCATTGCACCGAACCAATTACGCATAGCACCACCACTAGAGCTTTGCCAAGAGCTGCTCAGTACTACACCTGTGGAACGTACTGTAGCTGCCAACTTAACCGTGAGTTATGCCATTAAGGGCTATGGGTCAAATGACTATGACGTGCGTCATATCGATGGGGTCTATCCAAAAGCCAAATTGAAAGTGGTGGTAAACCCTTACCGCGCACCCTCTATCGATGTTCTTTGCGTAGATGAGCATGGCAATGAAGTGACTTACACCTGTGATCCAGTGCAAGTGGACTGGGTGGGCTTCCGACCAGATGCAGCCATCATCGGTGAAGAAGTCAAAGCTATGCCGCAAAGTGCAATTGATGAGAACCGTAAGCGCATCATCAAGAAAGCTTACAACGCAGACACATTGGAACAAGCAGACAAAGCCATTGCCAAAAAGCATACCGCTTATGAAGGTCAGCTCAATGTCATGGCAGATGTCCAAGCCACAGAAGTTCCAACTTACATCCAGCGTGCGGGTGAGCAAATGACGACACCAACTCAACGTCGCCAAGTTGTACCACTGAATTACATCCAAGCAGCCAAAGCTATTAAAGGTTTTGTTGGAGATGCATGGACAGCAGACCACATGCAAATGCTGAAGACGACTTACCCGAATGGGGATGTCCCGCAGGAAGATGTGCAATTTTGGGTGGAACGCATTAATGGTGGCTTAGGCAAACATAAATTACGAGTAGTTGGAGAATAACCATGTCGGAATTAAAAAAACTGCTCGACGAGCATTCAATCAGCCAAACATGGATTGCAAAGAAAATCGATGTTAGCCCAGCAACAATCAATTTGATTGTAAAGCATGGCAAATATCCAAAGAAAAATGCTGCTCAGTTAAAGCAGCAATTTATTCAACTTTTAGTAAGCAAAGGACTTACAGAAACAACAATTTCAACAGCAATGGATGCTGTACTTCTCAACCTAGAAAACGACCAAGCCTCTGGAGTTGAGAGTACAGCTGCCCCACAACACGATGAGGAGCAATTAATGCTACTACGTAAACAAACCCTAACACCAGAAGCAAAGCGCAAATTTGCCCTGTTTAAAAATATCTTCACTGAAAACATTCGCAGTGCTGGGGAATTATTCAACAACACCGACATCAACTATGTCCGCGAAGCCATGTGGCAAGTCGCCAAAGGCAATAGCAGTTTTATTGCGGTGGTGGGTCAATCGGGCGCAGGTAAATCAACGCTACGTCGTGAATTGATTGACCGCATCGAACGTGAGCGTGAATCGGTCATTGTTATTGAACCGTATGTGCTGGCTACGGAAGACAACGACTTTAAAGGCAAAACCCTTAAATCCTTGCATATTGCTGAGTCAATTTTGGCAGCACTAGCACCTAGCACAAATGCCAAACGTTCACCTGAAGCACGTTTTCGCCAAGTGCATCAATTGCTCAAAGAATCAAGCCGTGCTGGGCACCATCATATTTTGATTATTGAGGAAGCACACAGTCTGCCAATTCCAACGCTTAAACACCTCAAGCGTTTTATTGAGCTTGAAAACGGCTTTACGCCACTACTTTCAATCATCTTGATTGGTCAAGACGAACTGAAAATCAAACTTGCTGAAAACAATCAGGAAGTACGTGAAGTGGTTCAACGCTGTGAAATCGTGACGCTTGAACCTTTTACCCACACCAGTCTGGTGGACTATCTACAACACCGTTGTAAAGCAGCAGATCGCAAGCTATCTGACTTCATTGATGAATCAGGATTAGATGCCATCTGTACAAAATTAACTCGCAATGTGGGGCGTAAAAATCAAAGTGAAAGCCTGTTGTATCCGCTGGCAGTCGGCAACCTTTTAACAGGTGCATTAAATGTCGCAGCGGAACTTGGCTCAGACGTCATCACTGGCGACTTGGTCATGGAGGTCTAACATGACATTTACTTTGACCAACGCCATGCTGATCAACTGCCCAATTTTTCTTTTATGCACTTCAGTTATTGCGGTGCTTGGGGGCTGTCATGGTTGATTTAGTTGATATGGCAGAAGAGCTTCGAGCGCAGCAAATGCAGGAAAAACTTAATTCACGTGCCCAATTTGAGGGTGAAAGCAGATACGGCTGCGCTGAATGCGGCACAGAAATTCCAGCTCAACGCAGAGCCATTGGTGGTGTGACACGCTGCGTGCAATGTCAGACCCATTTTGAAGCCCAACAAAAGCATTTTCGTGGGGTGTGACATGCATCAACTTGAAGAGTTCAAACAATATTTTGCTCGAACAACGCTCTATTTAGAACTGAATCAGCAGTACACAGAATATGAAATTTTTGAAATTACCCAAGGCAAGTTTGAAATTTCTGAAGTACAGGCTGCTTTTGAAAAATGGGCGAAACAAAGTGCGACGGATCATAAACGTGCTGAGTTCGCAAAGAACTTAAACCATCTAATCAGCGGTAATTACATCTTAGTGCGTAAAACCATTTAAGCAATATAAAGGAAAAATCTAATGGCACGAACAAGTTTAAAAGAACCACAGCTTAAAAGCTGGGAAGCAGTTAACCAAACATTGGCAGAGATTGCAGAAACAAGACGAGAAATAGAGCTTGAACAATCAGCTTGTAATGAACAGGTCGACCAAATTAAGACTGCTAGTAAAGAGAAACTTAAGCCATTTCTCGATTCTATCAAGGCGAGTGAACTCAAACTTAAGGAGTTCTGTGAAGCGCGTAAATCTGAATTTACTCAGATTAAAACTAAGAAATTGACACACGGCTCCGTTGGTTATCGCCTTTCAACCACAGTTTCTATTCCTGATCCTGTATTCACTTGCCAAGTTTTAAAGCAGCTTCAACTAGATCACTGTCTTCGTATCAAAACAGAACCAGATAAAGAGGCAATCAAACAATTAACACCTGAGCAAATTGCAGAAATTGGCGCAAGCGTCAATACACGTAACACATTCGGATATGACATTGAAACAGTCGATCCAACTGCAACAGCTGCACATTAATTTTATTTACCAACAACCCTAACAAGGAAATACCCATGACTAAAACTGAACTTATCAAACAAATTGCTGAACGTGCTGACTTAACTCAAGCCAAGGCAACTGAAGCACTTCAGGCATTCGAAGCTGTTGTAACAAGTGAGCTATCTAAAGGTGGTGAAGTTGCATTAATCGGCTTTGGCACTTTCAAGGTCACTGACCGTGCAGCACGTACAGGTCGTAATCCACAAACTGGAGCAGAAATTCAAATTGCTGCATCTAAAGTCCCAACATTCAAAGCAGGTAAAGGCTTAAAGGATGCGATGAATTAAGCGAAACACAGGCATTCGTGCCTGTGTCTGCCAGATGTCGTGATCTGGTACTGATGAGCAGCGAGATAGAACAATGATTTTAATTGAAGATTTAGAAAAATTACCACCTGAAGTAGTGCAAAGTGTTAAGGAGACATCGTAATGGGTATGACACGCGAAGAAGCAATTTTGAAAATCAAAAAATGTTTAGCATTAGCAAAATCTGCTAATGAAAATGAAGCTGCAATTGCATTACGTCAAGCGCAGGCTTTGATGCGTGAATTTCAAATCGATCCAGATTTACTGGATATTGTTGAGGCTAGTTGTGAAACTAAATCAACTAAAACCCCGCAAGCTTGGGAGGCAAGTTTAGTATTAACAATTGCTAGAGCTATGCAATGTAAACCTATTTTTAGCTCAGGCAGTAGTACTTGGGGTATCAAAGCGTCATGGAATTTTATTGGTGTCGATCCAGCGCCTGAAGTTGCCTCTTATACCTTTGATGTTTTATATCGTCAGATTATTCGCTCAAGAAAAAACTTCATTGAGACTACTTTAAACCGCGTCACTGTCAAAAAAAATAAAGTACGTCGTGCAGATTTATTCTGTGAAGGCTGGGTAGCCTCAGTTAAACATTTAATAACTGACTTAGATATTGATGTACCAGCAAATACCAATGAGCGTATCAAAAAATATATGGATACAACTCATGGGAAACTTGGTTCATTTACACCTAAAGATCGTAATAAAGGAAAAACTTTTACTGAAAGAGCAGCTAATGACTATCATGCTGGCAAGCAGTCAGGAAAATCAGCAAAGCTTAATCAAGCTATGAATGGTGGCAAACAATATGAAAAGTTAGGAGTATCTACATGAGTATTTTTGCTTTTTTCGCTGTGTTTCTCCTTGGTTTATATAACTGCATTAATGAAGCTAGACTTGCATGGATTACAAGAAAAAGTACAGGTCTAACTGTATTTGAGCGTCGCTCTTATGTACTGAAAGCGGGATCATCAGTATCGCTGGCAATACTTGCATTAATTGGTCTTTTTAATGCTGCTAAGGGAGTGTTCTTGTGATGGCTAAATTCAATAAAAAAACCAAATTGATCCAGCTTATCCATGTGGCTAAAACCCAACTTGGACTAGACGATGATCTTTATCGTGAAGTACTTGAAAGCTGTACAGGCAAGACCAGTTCAAAAGAATTGACTATTCATCAACTGGAAGCAGTCCTAAATCGTATGAAGCAGCTAGGCTTTAATGTGGAATCAAAAGATAAAACAGGTGTTGAGAACCTAGCAGATGATGCCCAAAGCAAACTGATCCGCCACTTGTGGCTCCAGCTGCATGCAGCTGGTCAGGTACGGAACAGCAGTGAAATTGCTTTAGCCAAATTTGTAGAGAATAAAGTCGGTGTCAGTGCGCTTCAGTTTTTAAGCACTAAAAATGCAGACATGATCATTACGCATCTACGCCAATGGTGCAAACGCTGCAAGATAGAACGTCTAGACCCAGCGTAAAAAAGAAAAGCCCATGACGGCAATCATGAGCTTTTCAAAATCCAACAACCATCCCGACCAGAGGACGATTTAAGCAACTATAACATATTACTTTATAAGGTAAAAGTATGGCTTATCGTCCTCACATCACAGATGCACAGCAAGTATTTTCAGACCAAGAAATCATTAACTTAATGCCAAAGAGTTACGCCTTTGTAGCTAGGCTTATTGGTGTTGAGGCAGCATTGAATTTAATCCATGCATTTGGCGGCACACGCTTATTCGTACCCGCTAAGCACGCAGTAAACGTCCAGCATGAAATTACACACGTCGTTGGACTGAAAGCGCTCCAAATGATGGCTGACCAACTTGGTAAAACCTATATCGAAATTCCTATGGGTACACCCATCACCACGGCTATGCGCAATAAAGCGGTACGCGAAGCATCTAAAAAAGAATCTAATACAAAACTAGCGCGAAAGTTTGGTTTGACGCTAAGATCAATCAGAACAATTTTAAGCACTGAAGAAAAGCTTAAAAAAAATGAAGACAGAAACTATGATTTATTTGCAAACTAAAATAAAGAAAGGCGGATTTTATGTCCGCCTTGTAGTTTCATCTGTTGCAACAACATTTCAAAAGTTATCCCACCACATCCTAGGTTATCCCGCTTTATCCCACAATTATCTCAACAGTCTGTATTAGTTATATAGTTAGTTCTCACCCAAAGATGAATGTCGTCATAGTCATCTCGCCATAAATTGATTCATTAAAAAATAAGTTTTTAAACTTAAAATTTACTTAAATATTTATGACACTTTTATGACAACCATAACTCTTAATAATTTATTTATTTTTATATTCAAATACTTATATTATTTAAGCTTCATTACATGAGATTTAAGATACAAAACAATATATTGTAAACCATGACCCATAATCTAACTGAAAATTATTATCTTTTACACTATTTATTATACTCACCGAGTGCTGATGAGATATTTTACAAAGCCTAATTCGAAAAACTAAAATAAATACACACCAAACACTTAAAATAATTATATTTTATTAAAATATATAAAGTATAAAATTACCATCTCCATTTTTTTAATTCACTCAAATGAAATTGATTATAGCTTACACTTAGTTTTAGTCTTGAAAAATACTAAAAAATTTTTTAATAAAACAATATATTGGATAATTTAACCTATAACTCCCCATTGAGTCATAGGTCAAATATTGAATCTATTAAGCTTGAACTAAAGCAATCGCCAAGTCACCTGTACCTTTTAATTCCGAGACTTGACCATCCAACGGCTGACTGAACTGAATACGCTTGATCTTCGAAGCTTTTTGTTCAGAAAAGACTGGAATTTGGCTCATGGCAAATTCAGACAATGCAGTGATGGTTAAAGATGGATTTACCCCTAAATTACCTGGGACAATTGAGCCATCAATCACACGTAGGTTTTTATAACCAAAGACTTGCCCTGTAAAATCAACCACACCATTTGACTGGTCACGCCCCATCGGCACACCACTCATAATATGAGCTGTGGTAGGTGTTCCCAATATAATTTCTGTCAATGCAGAACCAGGTTCTCCACCCAGTTTTTCAGCAATCAGTTTGGTCGCTTTTTCAGCCGCAGGGAATGAAACCGTCAATGGTGTGTCTTCAGGCTTTTGAACTGCAGTAATACTATTTTTAAACAATCGATACCACTTACGGCGCCATTCCAGATGAATAAAGGCTTCTGACTTTTGCATGACCAATAAGATAATAGAATTTTTAGCTTTGCCCTTATAACGCAGGACTTTATAAGTTTTCCAAGGGTGTAACAAGGTGTTGAATACAAACTTCATAAAACGAATAAAACCTTGTCCTGTGACCATGGGTACATAAGGAATGTAGACCCAAGAAGCATCCGCCCCTTCAGGGAAACGGGTCACTTCAATATTGGTATCTGCATCGACTGAAATAAAGGAACTGATCGCTACACCATCATCTAATCGTTCACGCGTGTTGTTCGCTGTGGTTAAGGTTTCCGAATTGGTGCGAATCTCTTGCCCTAAGAGTTTCGAGATATTCGGTAAAGTCTTGTGTTGATCCCGCATTTTGAGCAGCATCGGGACAGTACCCATTACCCCTGCAGACAATACCACCCCACGACTGCGTAGACTATACTGACGAACTTGTTTCCCTAGGGTTTCTTTAACAATAAGTTCATAACCCGAACTACCATCTTCATTTAGCGGGGTAATTTTGATGACTTCAGAACTTGGACGAATCTCAACCCCATTACGTTCGGCAAAATACAGATAATTCTTCATCAAGGTGTTTTTCGAATTATTACGGCAACCCAACATACATGCACCACAGTAATTGCAGGTTTTACGTTCTGGTCCATCACCATTGAAATACGGGTCTTTCACGGCTTTATTTTGTTGACCATCCGCCTGCGGAAAAAAGACGCCAGTAGTCACCGTTTTAAAAGAATTGGCATAACCCATTTCACTTGCGACCGCTTTTAAGGTATGGTCTGCCACATTGGTATAGGTATTATTGGCTGTTCCTAACATGCGCTGCGCCAAACCGTAAAATGGTTTGAGCGTTTCTTTCCAGTCTTTCCGAATTTTAGTCCATGCCTCTGACTCAAAAACCGCATCGGGTGGAATCAAATGTACATTGGCATAAATTTGTGAACCGCCACCCACGCCTACACCATGTAAGATGGTTGTCTTACTGGTAAAGGTAAATTGCATGGTGCCTTTGAATCCCAACTCAGGCATCCACAAATAATTTTTGGTATCTAAATTGGTGGTTGGAAAATCATGGTCTTCGCGGCGTAAACCTTTCTCTAAGATCAGGACGTTATAGCCTTTTTCACTTAAGCGTAGCGCACTGACCGAACCACCAAAACCAGATCCAATGACAATCTGATCAAAATCAAAATGTTGATTACCCATTCTATTAACTCCTTTAATAGCTTTTTTTATTTTTAAACATGCATCAGCCCTGAGCTTCAAAAATTATTCTGAAGCTCAACTGCCCTATTTAAGGGTTTAAACAGTAAAACTAAGACTTCATACGAATTAAAAAATTCAGCACCCAAGTGGCAAACTTGCCATACGGCGGCGCCAGAAATTTCAAACTCGAAAAACCTGCCTGATAAAATACTGGGCGCATTTTTGAGAACGTGAGAAAGCCTTCATAACCATGATAATGCCCCATCCCACTTGCACCCACACCACCAAAAGGCAAGTCATGTTGTCCAACGTGGAATAATGCATCATTTACAGACACACCTCCCGACATAACACGACTGATATAGAACTCTAGTAAGCGTTTATTGTGACTAAATGGATAAAATGCCAATGGTCGATCACGATGTACAATGTAATCGACCACTTGATCAGGGCTTTGATAGGTTTTCACCATCAAAATGGGGCCGAAGGTTTCACGCGTATCAATTTCCATCTCAGCAGTGCTGTTGAGCACCAAAGTCAGCGGAATTTTTCGTGTTGCAGCATCGGCTTCTTGTTGGTTTAAATTAATCAGCGTTGCCCCTTTGGCTTCAGCGTCAGCTAGACTGTGAACTAAACGCTGGTAAGCACGATGATCAATCACCGAAGTATAATCTTTACTATGAATATCAGGCACATGCTCTTGCACCCAAGCCTTCGCAGTTTCAATAAATTCCTGAAGTTTCGATTCATGCACAAATAAATAATCAACATTGGTACAAATTTGTCCCGCATTAAACTGCTTCACGAACATAATCCGCTCAACCGCTTTGTCGGTAGGATATTCTGGATCGATGACAGCAGGTGATTTACCACCGAGTTCCAAAGTCACAGGAGTTAAGTTTTCAGCCGCAGCCGCCATTACTTTACGTCCTGTAGTACCAGAACCCGTAAACATCAGATGATCAAATGGCAGTTTTGAAAATGCGACACCAACTTCGCCTGTTTCATCAAAAATTTGTAATTTTTCTTTGGCAAAATATTTAGGGCTAATCTCAATAAGCAACTCTGCCAAATGACGTGAATTTTCCGACATTTTCACCATAGCGGTATTCCCCGCAGCAAACACGGCGGACAATTGCGAGAACATCAAATTAATTGGAAAATTCCACGGCACAATAACGCCAATCACACCCAGTGGTTGAGGAATTAGGCGATTCTTGGCACCAAAGTACATGCTGTGATCGACTCTACGCTTTTGTACCTTCGTCCATTGGTTCAAATGTTTAATACTGCTATTAATATCGTCAGTAGCCGTAATAATTTCTGCCAGTAAAGTTTCATGACGTGAACGATTGCCATAATCACGATTTAAAGCTTCAATAATCGCTTCCCGATGATTATTGATCATGGCCTTTAAATTCAATAAATGCTGTTTGCGTTGTGAATTGCTTTCAATACCTTGCTGATGAAAGCTCGTGCGCTGTAATTGGAAACAGTCTTGTAATGTCTGTTCGATAACTGTTTGCTCTAAATGCGACTGAACTGTAAGTTCCATAGTCTTTCCTTTTAACGGCTAACGGTGGTAGACGCGTTCTTATGCCTAAATGGAGAAAATCTCTTACTCTACTCTAACAAAATACTTGAATTGAGCTTGACTTTTTAGGACACTAACTTGATCTTTTAGGACATTCAGGATCATTGTTATGGCAAGTTATATCCGTGCGGCCAGCCTTGGCGGGTTCGAAGAACTTGTTCGTAGTTACGGTGTAAATCCTATAGAAATATTAAAACAAGTCGGTATTTTGCCATCTTTACTACGCGATCCAGATGCTTTCATTCATTATGATCATTATTTAAGTTTATTAGAAAATGCTGCTTTGCACTGCCAAGAAGAATGTTTTGGTTTAAAACTTGGCGCACTACAAAATATTAGCACGATTGGTTTAATTGGCGTGTATATGTCCCGACAAGCGACCATTTTAGATGCATTACGTGTTGCACAGAAATATGTCTATCTGCATGCTGAAGGCGTGGTTTTTCATGTCAGCGAAGTGAGTGAACAACTTTGTAAACTCTCTTTTGTTCGCTTAAGTGAATACAATGTCGAAGTCCCACAAAAGTCACAACTGGCAATCTGCCTCGTGACTAACATTTTAAAAGATTTAATTGGACCTGCATGGCATGCCGAAAAAATTCATCTTAAGCAACATGCTCCCAAACACCCTAAAGTATTTACTGACCATTTCGCTTGCCGAGTTGAGTTCAAAACAGAAGAAGATGCACTGTATTTTCCAGCCAGTTTTTTAACGCATAAACCTTATGCGTTTAATGAAGATCTGGTAGATCAACTGATCGTACAGCGACTGGAAACGCAAAGTAGTACCAAAGGTGATAACGACACTTCTCTAATTGAAAGCTCAGTTCGCATGTTAATGGCAACAGGTGACTGTAGTATTGAAAATATTGCTTTATGTATGGGCATGCATCCAAAAAAGTTACAACGGCTCTTAAAAATGCAAGGCACGACTTATCGAGGCTTGCTCGAAAACGTCCGCAAGAAAGAAGCGCTTCGTATGATTAACGCGGGTAATGTCAGTCTCACAGATCTAGCCTTACAACTCGGTTATGCAGAACTCTCCATTTTCAGTCGTAATTTTAAACATTGGTTTGGCACAAGTCCTTCCGAATGGCGTGATCACAATAAACAAGCGTTTACACATTAAAAGCATATTGAGTCTTTGAGCATAATTCGATTAGCTTCAACGCATTCACACATAGAATATGCTCTTCATCATGATGAGCAATTGGTAG
Source organism: Acinetobacter sp. ACNIH2 (assembly GCF_002934965.1). NCBI lineage: Bacteria > Pseudomonadati > Pseudomonadota > Gammaproteobacteria > Moraxellales > Moraxellaceae > Acinetobacter > Acinetobacter sp. ACNIH2. The sequence goes on along the minus strand of NZ_CP026412.1, from coordinate 3,098,393 downwards.
ATGTCGTAATATTGCTATAAAAGTAAAGCTAAGGATGACGCCCATTCTTAGCTTTACTTTTTATCTTCAGTTGTAGATTTATCGTCTTATATCAATCTTGGGATACATCAAGCCAGCACTTTAACCAACATTGAAATAGCGACCACAATCACAGTTATGGCAAAAATCTTTTGAATAACGCTTGATGGCACAAGATTCGTTGCTTTACGTCCCAATAACATCCCCACAATACAGGCAATCACAAAAGTTACTGAAATACTGATGGGATACTGAAAACCATCCAATACATGGATTGAAATACTCACACCACCGATCAAGAAAATAATCATCAGTGAAGTTGCAACAATACTATTCATGTCTAGATCAGTAGCCTTGCGCAATGCAGGCACAATCACGAAGCCTCCGCCTACACCTAGTAGTCCAGTCAACAACCCTGCAACCACACCAATAAAACCCAATACAGAAGCTGTTTTGAAATTCCAGATGAGTCGTCCAGTCGATTTATTCACTTTACAAGGTGGATTTTCCATATCATTGACTTTATTAAAAAAGACTCGATAAGCCACCACCAACATCACTAAGCTAAAAGCAATACTCAACCAGACTGGAGAAATGATATTAGAAAGCTGTACACCATAACGTGCTGAAGGAATACTAATCAGTGCAATCCAAATCGCAGCACGATAACGCACGATTTTTTTGAAGAAACCCTGAATTGTTCCCACAAAAGCGGATAAGGTAACAGCCAATAAGCCAACTGGGGCTGCCTGAGCTACACTCCATCCCTGACTCGCCATCAGTGCAGGAACTGCGAGTATTCCTCCGCCAGCACCCGTCATGCCAAGCAAACATCCTATTGCCAAGCCTTCTAAAACTAACAACCACATGGTTCTAGACCTCTTTACCTCAAGGTGGACTCTTTTTTAAATAAAAGAGTCCCTAACCCATCTATGAAATGACAGATAGGGACTTGTTTTTTAAGGAGTTAAAAAATAATTAGCGTTTAGGTTTAACCAGCCATTCATGCCCTTTGAGCATGCCATCCCAATACATCGGTGGAAGAATCTGCTCTTTTAACAGCCATGCCAGTCGTGTCGGTTGTTCACCATTAAGCAGCCATTTTGGAAAGCTTGGGAGCAACTTGCCACCATAACCAAACTCGGCCAGTACAATTTTTCCACGCTCTACGGTAAGTGGACATGAACCATAACCATCGTATTGGGCAAAGTTGGCACCGCCTTGCAAATACTCCAGCACATTCACGGCAACAATCGGTGCTTGCTTACGTGCTGCCGCTGCCGTTTTGGCATTCGGCGCATTCATGACATCACCCAAAGCAAAAATATGCGGATATTGGGTATGCTGTAAGGTATGTTGATCGACACTGACCCAACCTGCCTGATCGACTAAATTACTTGCCCGAATAAAGTCTGGAGCTTGCTGTGGTGGCACCACATGAATCATGTCAAAATCGGTTTCAATAATCGGGCCGCTTTCACCATTCAGTTGCTTAAACCAAGCTCGCTTTTGTCGACCATCCACCTTGATGAGTTGATGGTTAAAATGCAAATGAGCGTTATAACGTTTGACATATTCCATCAAGGCAGGCACATAAGCGGGCACGCCAAATAACGCTGCACCTGTGTTATAAAAATCAATCTGGATATCTTTAAGTACGCTCTGCTTTTGCCAATGATCCGCAGATAAATACATGGCTTTCTGCGGTGCACCCGCGCATTTAATTGGCATCGGCGGTTGGGTAAAAACTGCCTTACCGCGTTTCATTTCTCGGACTAACTGCCAAGTGTAAGGGGCTAAGTCATAACGATAGTTAGAAGTCACACCATTCTTACCCAAAGTTTCGACCAAGCCCTCAATTCCATGCCAATTTAGTTTTAACCCTGGGCAAACCACCAAGACCTCATAATTCAGCGGCTTGCACCCTTCCAACAGCACTTGCTTATTGTCTGGATCAAAAGCTGCCACTGCCGCTTTAATCCATTGAACTTGTTTTGGAATTAAGCTTGCCATAGTTCGCACAGTTTTTTCAGGCTTAAAAATACCACCTCCCACCATGGTCCAACCCGGTTGGTAGTAATGAACTTCTGTGGGATCTATAATGGCGATATCTAAATTCGGCTGACGTGAAAGTAAGCTTGACGCCACAGAAATACCCGCAGCCCCGCCCCCTACAATGACCACACTCAACTTTGGAATATGTTCTTGTGCATGTGCCGATTGCTTTAAAATACGGGGGATTACACCTTGCAAGTCGTATCCTAAAGTTCTTGCTGTCAATAACATTTGTTCTAAGGTCTGATCTGTTACTTGAGACAACGCCCAAAGGGTAATAGACCGTGTTCCAGATCGGCAATATGCCAATAAAGGCTTTTGAGCTTGCGTATAGAGGTGTTTAAATTCTTCGGCTTGCTCATCAGTCACTTTACCGCTCACCACAGGCAAATACTGAATTTGAATCCCATAAGGTTGTAAAACCTGTTCAATTTCAGCCACATTCGGTTGATCGGGACCTTCACCATCTGGACGATTACAAAAGATGGTTTTAATACCACGTGCTGCGATCAATTCAATATCTTGCGTAGTAATTTGATCGGCAACCCAAAATTCAGTATTGACTTGTTTTAATTGCATCTTCTCTCTCCTTTACTGACCACAAGCTTTATTGGCAGGTAATGCGATATCAATTTTTTTCGGATAAGGAAGATTCAAATTGTTCATAATTTCTACAAATTCAGCTTTACTTTTGCCTGCGCCCAAACGTGAATTGTGCAGACGCTCATGCCCGACTGTCGAAGCTAAACGACCTTTATAATCATGACCTGGGTAAACAAGAGTCTCGTCTGGCAAAGTAAAAATTTGAGTATGAATGCTGTCATACAAGATTTCGGCATTGCCTTCCTGAAAGTCGGTACGTCCGCAACCATCAATCAGCAAAGCATCCCCTGTAAACACCATACCCTCTGCAACATAACTGGTACATGCATTGGTGTGCCCTGGGGTATAACGTGCTTCAATATTTATTTCACCTATCCGAATCACACTTCGATCAGTGATAAATATATCGCCACAACTCACTCCTGAATTGCGATGTAATACGGTTTTACAAGCAAACTTTTCACGTAATAAATTGGCAGCGGTAACATGATCCGCATGGACATGCGTATCCAAACTATAGACCAGTGTTAAGTTATGCATTTCTAAATACTGGGTATAGATGTCTATTTCAGAAGCAACTGGGTCAATCAATACAGCTTCACGTGTCTGCTCTGAAGCCAATAGATAAGTATAAGTTGAACTTTCTACTTCAAAAAATTGATGAAAGATCATGTTGTAACACCTGAATAAATACGTTTCTTTATTCTTAAATTGCAAACATGGTGCCAACTTTTAGCTATTTTAATTATATTCATAAAAAACAATATATTAAAATTTAAATTATAAATTCACCCTTTTATACCATTCCATCTTTGTTTCATTTTGTGTTTCAATAAGAAACAACTGAAACACATAGTGAAACACCATGCCGACTCTTCGTTTTTCTTTAAAAACTCAGTTAGAATTATTTTTAGAACAATTACAAAGTCTTATTGATGAAAGTTTGATCTTGATTCAAGAACAGCAGAGCCAAAACTTTATTTATGAATATGGCACATCCGAATTTAATAAAAAAACTATCACGACATTCAAACATTTAATTCAAAATACACAACTACAAACTGGGCTGATTCATCTGCCTGAAAGCTCTGCTCAATATTTATTGACTAGGAAAAAACTCGATGTACTTGATCAACAGTTTGTAGGCGAAATTTTTGTATTGCAGCCTGTTTCTTTAAATACGGTAAAACCAAAGCCTGTAACAGCATTATCTCTACAACAGACTTTTCATAGCCAGTCAAGTTCGATGCAGCATATGTTCTCGATTATTGAGCGGGTTGCGATTACCGAATTTCCTGTACTGGTTCGGGGGGAATCAGGCAGTGGAAAAGAACTCGTGGCACAAGCCATTCATGAACATAGCCAAAGAAGAAAACATCCGTTTATTGCCATTAACTGTGCTGCGCTCAATGCCAGTTTATTAGAAAGTGAATTATTTGGGCATGTTAAAGGGGCTTTTACTGGCGCAATCCGTGAACACAAAGGTGTCTTTGAACGTGCGGCTGGTGGTACTTTATTTCTGGATGAAATTGCCGAAATTCCACTGGAACTACAAGCCAAATTATTACGGGTACTCGAAACAGGAGAGTTCACGCCTTTAGGTGGTGAAAAATCGTTAAAGTCGAATGTCCGTATTATTGCAGCGACTCATCGTGCACTACGTGAAGAAGTCAAGTCAGGACGCTTCCGTCAAGACTTGCTCTACCGTTTAAGGGTCATTCCGATTTTCGTACCTCCACTGCGTGAACGCAAAGAAGATATCCCTTTGATTGCCGAATTTCTACTGAATGAACATCGGACTTCAGCACAAGCCCCTCTTCTTTCAGATGATGCCCTGCAAACTTTAATAGCATATGACTGGCCGGGGAATGTCCGCGAACTCAAGAATACGTTGTTATATGCTCTGGCAATGGCGAATGGCCGTTCCGCAATTACGATTTCTGATTTACCTGATGAGATCATTCATGGAGCACAAGATTCTGAATCTACAACTGAAACATATGAGCAACCTATACGAATCAACTCCACAAAACTGGATGCCTATACCTTGCAGCAAACTCTCAAAAAATATCAATATGACTTGGGATTGACAGCACAGGCCCTAGGAATTAGCCGAACCAGTTTGTGGCGCTACCGCAAGAAATTTGGAATATAAACCTCATTTCATGCGGGCTGGAGTCTTTTGTAGAAAATAGAATCTGTTTTGCATTGAGTGTGGATAGGATACTTTTGCCTTACCATCTCAATGCTTTCAATGACTGAAATAAAGCCGAAGCCGTTGCACTAATCCTTGATCTGATTTTTTCATCAAGTTGGCATAATCACGTTGCGCCAGTTCTTTCATTAATCCCAGCCAGATTTGACGTTGCGCTAAACTAGAACCCCGTATAGAACCCAAATAATGTGTCTTTACTGATCCTACACCACAAAATTTTAATGTCGTATCTTTAAGCTGTCGCGTGCTCGGTTCGCCAAAATACCATTTATACGTCCAACCAGCTTGGTCTAAGGTGGTAATGATTCTGGCCGTTTTGCGTTTTAAATGCCCACGAATACGGTTGCTGTTTTCAAAATAACTAAAGGCCTGACTAGGAAGAAATAAACGATCAATAAACCCTTTCGCTACAGCAGGTAAACCACCCCACCACACTGGGAAAATCCAGACCAAATGATCCGCACTCATTATTTTAGACCATGCTGCTTGTAAATCGGGTTCAAGCTCCATTCTTTGTTCATAGCCATATTTCAGATTTGGATCAAAATGTAATTTGCCAATTTCAATCACTTCAACCTGCAAGTCAGATGGTACAGCTTCAATATAGGCTTGCATTAAAGCTTGATTAAAACTTGTTGATGATGGATGAGCATTGATGACCACGATTTTTCTTTTCAACTGCTTACTCATATTCTTCTCTAGGTTAGAACAGATTTATCTTTTCAGATATCATATGATATCCGAAATAGACCTAGCCAAAATAACGCTTAAAGTTTAAGATATCAAGTGATATTTGAAATTTAAATTAATCTATGAAACCCACAAAAATTTCTCGTGATGAAAAACAAATTCAAACTAGAAATCAGTTAATTGAAGCAGGATTTCATCTTATATCTGAGCAAGGCTATAGTGCGGTATCCATTCGGAATCTTTCAAAAAAGGCGGGCTATACTCAAGGTGCTTTTTACTCAAATTTTGAGCACAAAGAAGATTTTTTACTGACCTTAATGAAAATTCAATTTGAACAAGAAAATCTGCAATTACAGAAAATTATTACTCAGACACATTTGACGCAGTCTGATTTAATGGCCACACTCGAACAGTGGTTAATCGATTTTTTCCAGAATGATGAATGGCTGAAAATTTCAATTGAATTGCAATTATATGCGGCACGTGACGAAATATTTTCCAATGAATATCAGCAAGTTTGGCAGAATCATCAGGCGCAAGTTTCAGAAGTTTTACAACAACTCATTCCAAATTTTTCTGCTGCAGAGTCAGCTCAGCATGAATACAAGCTTCTAGAAATTATCTCATTAAGTTACGGCTTAGCGCTTCAATATATGATTTTTAAAGATGATGTGCATAAATATGTAAATATTATGATGCAGCAACTCACCCAAATAATGCCAGCACGTTAAAGCTGGCTCTTTCAATACCGATCCCCTCCTCAAACCCCGTATCTAAGCACTTTAAAATAAAAGCAGCACAGACTGGATAAACATCTGGAAAAAGTGGATAGAGACAAGTGCTTAATCACGCTTCAATCAAGCTAAAGCTGATTGACTAAAGGATTGAGCACATGACCTCATCAAATTTACAACAATGGAATGACTTGGTGGATGGATGCATCGATTTCCGCCCTCAAGATGGTGTGTTTCGCGTCGCAAGGGATATGTTTACCCAACCAGAACTGTTCGATCTGGAAATGGAATTCATTTTTGAAAAAGTCTGGATTTATGCCTGCCATGAAAGTGAAATTCCCAACAAAAATGACTTTTTGACCGTTCAAATTGGACGTCAGCCCATTATTGTCAGTCGTGATGGCAACGGCGAGTTACATGCCATGGTCAATGCCTGCGAACACCGTGGTGCAACACTTACCCGTGTTGCGAAAGGCAATCAATCGACTTTTACCTGCCCGTTCCATGCATGGTGCTATAAATCGGATGGTCGTTTGGTCAAAGTCAAAGCACCAAGTGAATACTGTGAAGATTTTGATAAATCAAGCCGTGGGCTTAAACAAGGACGCATTGCGAGTTATCGGGGTTTTGTGTTTGTTAGCCTAGACACGCAAGCCACAGATACCTTGGAAGATTTCTTGGGCGATGCCAAAATTTTCCTTGATTTAATGGTGAATCAATCCCCAACGGGAGAACTTGAAGTTCTACAAGGCAAATCAGCCTATACCTTTGCAGGCAACTGGAAACTGCAAAATGAAAATGGCTTAGATGGCTATCATGTCAGTACCGTGCATTATAACTATGTTTCTACTGTGCAACATCGCCAGCAAGTAAATGCTGCCAAAGGGGCCGAACTAGATACGCTCGATTACAGTAAATTAGGTGCAGGTGATGCTGAAACTGACGATGGCTGGTTCAGTTTTAAAAATGGACATAGTGTTTTATTCAGTGATATGCCAAATCCAATGGTACGTCCAGGTTATGAAACCGTTATGCCCTATATGGTCGAGAAATATGGTCAAAAATATGCTGAATGGGCAATGCATCGTTTAAGAAATTTAAACCTGTACCCTAGCTTATTCTTTATGGATCAAATTAGCTCGCAACTCCGAATTGTCCGTCCTGTGGCTTGGAACAAAACCGAAGTCATCAGCCAATGTATCGGTGTAAAAGGTGAATCCGTTGAAGCGCGTCGTAACCGTATCCGTCAATTTGAAGATTTCTTTAATGTTTCAGGTTTAGGCACCCCTGATGACTTGGTCGAATTCCGTGAACAGCAAAAAGGGTTTCAAGCCCGACTAGAACGTTGGAGTGACATTTCACGTGGTTATCAAGCTTGGGAATATGGTCCAAGCAAAAACTCAATTGATTTGGGCATTGAACCTGTGATCACAGGGCGTGAATTTACCCATGAAGGTCTCTATGTCAATCAACACGGTCATTGGCAACGCCTAATGCTCGATGGCTTCAAGAAAAAGTCATTAAAAATGTTCGACATCACTTTTCAAAATCAAAACGTAGCGGATGAGGTATAACCATGTCACAACAACTACAATTTGCAGTTTCTCAATTTTTGTATAAAAAATCAGAGCTTTGCGATAAATATGACTGGGATGCCTATCTTGATCTTTATGATGAGGACAGTGAATACCACATTCCACAGTGGATTGATGACCACAATTATGTGCAAGATCCGAATCAGGGCTTGTCTTATATTTACTATGCTGATCGTTCAGGTTTAGAAGACCGCGTATTTCGCATTCGTACGGGTAAAGCGGCATCGGCGAATCCTTTACCTCGCACCTTTCACAGCATTAACAATGTACAGGTACAAACCCGTGAAGATGGTTTGGTTGAAGCCAAAGTGGCTTGGCATACCCTATATAACCGCCAAGGTTTGGAAGGCTCCTTCTATGGTCATGCGACTTATCTACTCCGTCAAACAGAGCAAAGCTTCAAGATTCGTCGTCAGCACAGCATTTTGCTGAATGACAAAATTGATTCTGTTTTAGACTTCTACCACGTTTAAGGAGCATAGAAATGGGACATTCTGTTGCTTTAAATTTTGCCGATGGTAAAACCTTTTTCATCTCTGTGAACCAAGACGAATTGCTGCTTGATGCAGCAGTTCGACAGGGGATTAATTTACCACTCGATTGCCGTGAAGGCGTGTGTGGAACCTGCCAAGGAAAATGTGAAACGGGTATCTATGCGCAAGATTATGTCGATGAAGATGCTTTAAGTGAACGTGATTTGGCAGAACGAAAAATGTTGGCTTGCCAAACTCGAGTAAAGTCTGATGCCGCGTTTTATTTTGATCATAATTCAAGCATCTGTAATACGGGTGAAACTTTAAAAATCGCAACAACAGTCACTGCCGTTGAATTGGTTTCAGAGACTACCGCCATTTTACATTTGGATGCCAGTAGCTTTAGCTCTCAACTACAATTCTTAGCTGGGCAATATGCGCGTTTGCAGATTCCAGATACCGATGACTGGCGCTCTTACTCCTTTGCTAACCGACCAAACGCCACAAACCAATTACAATTTTTAATTCGCCTATTACCCGATGGCGTAATGAGCAATTACTTACGCGAGCGCTGTCAAATAGGTCAGACGCTACTGATTGAAGCACCTTTAGGCAGCTTCTATTTACGTGAAGTAGAACGCCCACTGGTCTTTATTGCAGGGGGTACAGGATTATCCGCATTTTTAGGTATGCTCGACAATTTGGTTGAACAACCCAATACCCCACCGATTCAACTTTATTATGGAGTGAATTCAGAGTCAGATTTATGTGAGCAGCAGCGTTTACACAACTATACTGAGCGATTTTCGAACTTTAGTTATCACCCGATTGTGACCAAGGCATCAGATGAGTGGCAAGGCAAAGCGGGTTATATTCATGAACATTTGAACAAAGCACAACTGGCTGAACAAGCATTCGATATGTATTTATGTGGTCCGCCACCAATGATTGAAGCCGTTAAAAGTTGGCTTGATGAACAATCCTTACAAGACTATCGACTGTATAGTGAAAAGTTCTTACAAAGTAATACTGCACGAACCTAATTTTAAAACCTAAATTATGCATTCTTCATGGTAATTTCTAGTAAATAACCCCAAAAGAGCCAAGATTATCCTTGGCTCTTTTTTGTCACATCAAAATACGTATCTGATAAACATATATTCGGGCTTAAACATCAATACAGAGATCGAATAAAACTGATAAATCCGAAGATTTATCAGTACATTTTTGCTTAAGCCACACCAGCAAAGTCACGCAACATGCTAATGAATGCTTCTTTTTCCTGTTGTGGATATTTTTCAAACACTCCATTTTGATGGCTATCGGCGATTTCAAACAGATATTGTGCTGTTTGTTTGCCCTTTTCTGTCAATTGATACAAGTTCTCGTGATCTGAAAGTAGCCCTTCACGTTTTAAAATTTCCGCTGCGCGTTCTACTTCTTGCATCGGCATAGCAATATCCCGTGGTAAATCTTCCTTGCTTGAAGCAGTTCCGCTGGCAAGCACTAACAACAATCGAGATTCACTGGTACGAAAACCCGATGCCAATTGCTTCGGAATATAATCCGTTTGATAGGCTTTAAAGGCACGGCTCATTAAATAACAAACATTGTTATATAAATGCCCTTGTTGTGGAATTTCAGAAAGTGTTGATTCACTGTGTTTTAGCTTTAAACTTGGATGTGGCATCACGCATGAATATGCACCTTGGTGATAGACCAAAGGACTGCGACCTTGATCATGAAATTTCACCACTCTACCAATCATAATCCAGTGATCGCCCCCTTCAATCACTTGGTGACGTTCACATTCAAATATGGCAGAACAGTTTTCTAATAATAAACTCGCACCTTCACCTTCCTGATAATTGGTTCCTTCAAACTTATCAATATTGCGGCGTGAAAACTTGTTGGACAGTTCAATTTGCGAACCTGACAAAATATTGACAGCAAAATGTGTTGCTTGCTCAAACACAGAAAAACTAGATGATTTTTTATCAATGCTCCATAAAATCAGCGGTGGATCGAGTGACACTGAGTTAAAACTATTGGCAGTTACCCCGACTTTTTCACCCTGTTCATTTTGCGCTGTGACAATGGTCACACCCGTTGCAAAATTGCCTAATGCGCGTCGGAATTGCAAAGGATCTATGCTTAACGGTTGTACTTTTTGTATTACATTCATCTTTTTCTCCTTAATTTCCATATCACAAGGAAAAGGCTTAAATATCTAAAACTAAACGGGATGATTTGGAACGAGAGCAGCAGACCAAAATTTGTTCATTACTGGCTTTTTCTTCATCGGTAAAATACACATCGCGATGGTCGGGTTCACCTTCAATCACATCACACATACAAGTACCACAGACCCCTTGCTCACAAGACATTTCAATGTTGATGCCTTGTTTGGCTAGAGCCTGTAAAATGGTTTCTCCTGCATCTACCAAAATAATTTTTCCACTCCGTTCAGCGACCACTTCAAATGCATCGCCCGAAGTATCAGTTTTAACTTGGAAATATTCTTTATGAATCTGTGCTTGCGGGAAATTGTGGGTCGTAGCGAGATTGATCACCCAGTCCATAAAACCCACAGGACCACAGGTATAAATATGACTTGTTACATCAATATCCTGAATCGCGGCTTCAAAAAACTGGCGATGGCTCGCTCCTTCAGATTTAAAGTGAAAGGTGGTGAATGGTGCTAGTTCGCCATTTTTAATTTCATTGACAAAGGCACAACGGTCTTCGCTCGCACCACAATAATGCAGCTCGAAAGATGCACCCTCATGCGCTAATTGATAGGCCATGGTGATGAGCGGGGTAATGCCAATACCTCCACCGATCAACACCGTATGTTTCGCTGGGTACAATGGAAATAAATTTTTGGGTGCACTCACCTGAATGTGCATTCCATCTTTTAAATCATCAAAAGCTGAAATCGAACCACCACGTGATTCTGCATCTCTTAAAATGCCTAATCTGAACTTGCCAGCCTGATTTGGATTTTGGCAAAGCGAGTATTGACGAACCATACCATTGGGTAAGTGCACATCAATATGGGCACCTGCTTCAATTTGAGGTAATACTTCGGCATTAGCAGATTCAAATTCCATGACTGCAATATTGCCACCTTCTACATGGCGGTTTTTTACGACAACATCATAAAGTGTAGTCATTTTTGTTTTCTCCTTTTCACTTGCTTGGCACAAGGCTTAGCGCATGAATAAACCACCATTAATATCCCAAGTTGCACCTGTGACAAACCCAGCATTTGGACTTGCCAATAACGCACAGGTTTCTGCAATAAACGACATATTGCCTAATGCTTTAACAGGAATATTCTGGATAAATTGTTCCATTTTTTCGTCTGACACTACGCTATGCACAATGGCTGATTCCATTGGACCAGGAGCAACGGTATTTACTGTCACACCTTTAGCTGCAAATTCTTTAGCAAAAATTTTGGTTAAAGTCACAATGGCACCTTTGCTCGCTGCATAATGTGCGCCTGTTGCCGTACCACCATTTTGCCCTGCCAAAGACGCCATATTAATAATGCGCCCATAGCCTTTTTGCGCCATGTACTGACCAACAATTTGGCAGGACTGGAATGTACCGCGCTGATTAACTTGGGTAACCCAGTCAAAATCAGCAGCCGTAATCTCCAAAACTGGGGTTGCCTTAGTGACCGTCGCGTTATTGATCAACACATCAAGCTTTGCAAATTTTTGTTCAATCCACTGCACCACGGCATGAAAGTCGTTTTCAACTGAAATATCCAGTTTCACTGGAAACATTTGCTCGGGAAACTGACTTTCTACTTTGGCTTTTTCCGCCTTTTCCAAAGTACTGGCAGATAAAATTACCTGATGACCTTGGCTAGCAAAATATTCTGCAATGACATTGCCCAAACCTGAAGCAGCACCTGTCACTAATACAACCTGTTGCATGCCGATGCTCCTATAGAATGTAGCTAATACCTGACAAGGTATCGGTAGAATTAATTAAATTAATGATTTTACGGTTAATTTTTAAACCTGCGTCGGTATCACGGTTTAAATGGTAAGTCACATCTGCGGTGTAGTGTTTGAGGTTCTCTTTACGGAATTCACGCAAGTTTTGCGCACAACGTAAAATGATTTCACCTTCCTCATGTTTTAAAATCCGAACACGTGAAATGCTCCGAACCGTATTTGCCTTGGGTGAAGTTGAAATTGCTTCGCCATTTTCTAAACGCAGAACACGCAATTTACGCATGTGATGATCGTCATAGGCATAGTTCAAATTGTTTTCATAATCGGTAAGTGTCGGATCAATTGGAATGATATACACTCCTTTTTCATTCCAAAGATTTAACCAAGCATCATGCTCAGAGTGATCCAGCATATCGGCTTCTGCCCAAATAAACGCTGTGACTTCATTGAGTAAATTTAAATCAATTTTCATGTTATTCCCCTTAAGCCGTCATCAACTTTTTCCACTGTTGATAGGCAGAGCGCATCCCAGTTTCAGCACTCACATCACTTTTTAAACCATCTTCAGTTTGTACTTCACCAGCTAAACCACGGTTCAACATAATCCAGAGGTTTTCGCCTGCGGCTGCCCCTTTTTGTACACGTTCCCATGCTTCGGCATCATCGGGCGTACCAAAACCAAATGGGCCTTGGAAATGCTCATGCAAACGCAGGCGATATTGATTCGCAATTTGTGGGCCGCCATCCATGGTAATCACGGAGTGATGAATTTCTGTTTTATCGACTGAAATCGGCTGCATGACTCGGAAAAATGCCATTGAACAGGCAATGTTCGGGAACAGGTTTAAGTTAAAACCAGAACCGCCCACAGCGCGCACAATACGACGAACTTCTAGTTCCGCATGTCCTTCATCACGCAAAGCTTGCGCTAAATCTTCAAAGCGCTCCTGAATTGGACGTTCCATTAATTCTTCGTCTAAATCGACCAATTCAGGAATCATCACCATCACACTGTGACCATTGCCTAAGTCTTCAACAAAACCAGGTTGATTTTCAAAGTTAAATAATTCTTCTGTTTTTTCATCAACTGAACTTAAGAAAGACTTGTGCACCAACGGAAAATGATAAGCATCAGTGGTGTTTTCAAGCTGGATTTTCCAGTTCCCTGGGAAGGTAAAACGATGTTCGCCTAAAACTTTAATTGGATAACCTGCACCTTGTTTCATGAACAAATCAATCCACTTTTTCGCAGGTCCAAGAAAATGTTCTAAAGGCTCTACATCATGATTGAATGACGCGAAAATCATGCCGTTATATTCTTCAACACGCAGGCTGACCAATGGCAATTCTGATTTATCTAAACATTCACCATAACTTTCTGGGGAAGGAACGCCGCGTAAACTGCCATCAAGTGCATAACTCCAACCGTGGTATGGACAAACAAAGCTATTGGTTTTGCCTTTTTTGTGTTCACAGACTGTCGCAGCACGATGACGACAACGGTTAAGCAATACATGCACTTTTTTCTTGCGGTCACGAACTACGACGACGGGTTGTTTGCCAATGTTGATGGTTTTATAGCTACCGCCTTCTGGGATTTCGCTAGCATGTGCTACCCAAACCCATGTGCTGTAGAAAATCTTCTGCATTTCCTCATCAAAGATACGCTCATCTTTGTATAAAGACGTATGTGCACGATCACTTTGCACCAATGCTTCATAATCCACACCAATATTCAGTGTTGATATAATTCCATTCATTTCAATAATCCTTTGATAAATTGGTAATTTAATTCTGGGTCGGGACAGGTAATTCAGCGTCACTGTGCCAATTTGTCACTGGTCGACTAAAAATATTCTGGGTTTGAAAATGCTTGATCTTCCAACTACCATCCGTCTGTTGTGCAAATTTCACGTTCAGCTTGGCGCTATTTAAATGACTGCGTCCATCGCGAAAAGTGGAGGTTTGCAACATCAGCCAAGTTGCCGTGGCATATTGTTGTTGCACTTCAATTTGCTCCGAACTGACAAAGTGAGCATTCATGACAAAGTGACCTTCTGTTTGGGTATAGCTTTTGAACATGTTGTAAATGGCTTGCCGAGAGTCATATCGCCCAAAAGATTTGGCATACTTTTCCCCTATACCTTCCCAAATGCACTCCGCATCAAAAAGCCCCATCAGCTCATCTAAATTAGTCTTTGGACTCAGCTCATCACAAATTTCCATATAACGATTGAGACAATTACGGATGGCGTTATGTGCTTCCAACTGTTCTAAACGTGAGAGGATTTTTACCAAATTCACTTTGTCATCCATGTCCTGCACCTTAGCGTTGAATAATCAATTCACGTCCAACACGTGCTTCGACTTTGCAGTATTTCCAAAGTTTGTAAGGACCTTCGCCTACCACCGTGGTTCTGAACAAATTACACGCCGCATGTACAGTTTCAATATCAGGCACATCTGCCAATAAGTAGGTTGTCCATGGCCAGCCTGTACTAGGGCCAACCATGCTTTGATCATCATCGAGATTGCCAAAAACATGTACGCCCGGCAGATCATGAATTGTGTTCCACATCTCACCAAATGCAGCCCAAACCGCTTTTGCTTCGGCAGGTTCTGCATCAAAAAAATTCTGATTAATACCCATGCAGAACAACACACGTAAAGTTTTTTTAACGTCCATTTTGATTTCCTTGTCTCAAGTTTAAATTTATAAATATCCTGGGCTTGGCTTTAAGCCAAAACGAATTGAACCCGCATTTTGTAATGTGGCATCCCCCATAAAGGCATGTTGTGTGACGACATTGGTGTCATTCACAAAACGACTAAATGGGTTGTTGGTATAAATAGCGGTCATGCCTGCTAACATTTGCATTTTGCGCGTGACTTTGGCGCAAACCCGAGCAGCATGGGTACAGGCTAAACGCATATCACTAATCTGTTGTGTGGTTGCTGCACGCCCTGCAATGACTTCGTGCCAAACGCTATCCATGGTCTGATAGAACCATGCTTTGGCTGCCTGAAATTCTGCATCTGCTTGAGCAAATTCATATTGAGTCACAGGACGATTCGCAATTTCAGCACCACCTGTAATCGATGCTTTGCCCGGTGCTAAAATTTGAAATTCTTCTAAAGCAGCTGCTGCGACACCAATCCCAACAACGGTTAAAACTTGGGTCGCTAGGGAAAGTGACGGATATTTAAAGAAGGGTTCTGGTAGTTTGGAAGGTTCACCCCGTACAAATGTCCAGTGCTTTTCCACTAGCACATCTTCCACAACCAAATCGTGACTACCTGTGCCTTTTAAACCCACTGTGTCCCATGTCATTTCAATTTTGGCTTTATGCGCAGGCATCACAGCCATGCGCGGTAGGCCCTGCATTTCATTATTTTTTAAAGGTGCAATACCGACACCAATAATGTCAGCACCCATGCAGCCACTAGAAAACTTCCAACGCCCACTGACTCGAACGCCTTCATCGGTAATTTCCGCAGGTTGTGGTGGGAAAATTCCTCCCGCAAAAACCACATCAGGGCCATCTTTATACAGTTCTTCAAGTGTTGCTTCTGGCAGACTGCCTAAATAAGCGGGGCTCATCCCAAAACTTGCCACCCAACCTACCGAACCATCCGCCTTAGACAAAGTTTCAATCAGTTCGCAAAACTCACGTGGTGAAACTGCATCACCACCAAAGCGTTTTGGCACAAGCGCGCGGTAAACTCCCAATTGCTTGAGTTTTTCAATCATGTCCTGACTAACAAAGGCTTGATTATCAAATTCGCCCATACAGGCTCTTGCTCGAATTTCTTGACATAAAGCGTCTAGATCAACGGCTTTTTCTGATGCTACAAACTCCATTTTAGATAATTCATTCATTATCTAACTCCTTGTAATATATTTGTTTTAGTGCGAAAGATATTTTGCAATCGCGCATAATTTTTCGTCTTGCTGATGCCCAGCAACCAACTGTAGACCTACAGGAAAACCATTTTCTGTCTGTAATGGAATTGAAATGGCAGGATGTCCAGACAAATTAAAAGGACGAACTAAACGGGTTAAATTCAGGAAGGCAACTGTATTTTCAGCATCTTTTACTTTTGGCGGAATTTGTGGCAATGTCGGCAAAACTAAAGCATCGTATTGATTTAATAACGTATTTAAAGCTTGGGTGAATTGTGCTTTGACCTGTTCTGCCTGTTTCACCTGCTCTAGGCTAGTATCCGCTGCTTTTAATAGGCGTTGCTTTACATCAGCACCAATTAAACCTGTCTGAGTTAATTCACCATAAGCCTGCCAGTTTTCATAATTGATCATCTGCATGCCTGCATCATAAGCGGCATCAAACGAGTCGATGGTTTCACGCGGTAAATCAAGATGATGTTGTACAAAGAATTGCTCAATACAACGCCATACCTCATCACTCGCAGCTACATTTAAATAAGCCAACTTGGGTGGCTGTTGTAGCTTTGCAGCAGGCTGAAAACTTGGCTCAATAATCTGCATGGCAACTTCGAGCATTTCGACTGAATTTGCAAAAGGTCCAACACAATCCAAACTGCTTGTTACTGGATGCACTCCTTGACGACTGACACGCCCAAAAGTCGGTTTTAAACCATAAACGCCACAGCATGCAGCGGGCATACGAATAGAACCACCCGTATCGGTTCCTAAAGAAAAATCTGCCAGTTTTGCCGCCACTGCCGCAGCCGAACCACTCGAAGATCCACCTGGAATTAATTCAGGATATTTAGGGTTAACAGGTGTTCCAAAAGCATGATTAATTCCCGTAATACCAAATGCCAATTCATGTAAATTGGTTTTAGCAGTGATTTGACAATTCCCTTTCAAAATATTGTCGACCACTTCCGCATTGTGCTCTGCAGGTGAAATATTTAAATAAGCTTTACTGCCTGCAACTGTTTTAAAGCCTTGAATATCAATCGTATCCTTGATCATGACTTTAAGTTCGCCATGTCCTCGCGAAAGTGATTGTGCAATAATATTCATTCACTTTTCCATGTATTTTTATAACTTAATTCAAATATGGGAAATTTAAATGTAATTGTCAAGTAATTTTTACAAGAGTCATTAAGGCAAGCTGCAAAATTTTGTTTATAATAGCTTTCTCAATTTTTACTAAGTCCTTGCTTAGCCATGCTGAACCATTTAGAACAATTTTTACCTAACAATGAACCAGAAAGTCTTAAAAATTTCCCTTTTTTCTGGATTTCCCAAGTTAATGGAAAATACTCTCAACTTATTGAAAAATCTATTAAAAAATTAGGAATAGACAACACGCGTCGTAAAATTATTCTGAGCACCAACGCTTTGGGTGAAGCCAGTATTACTGATATTGCTAATCTTTCTACACTCAAACTCACTACCGCAACCAAAGCCGTGTATCGCTTAGTGGAAGATGGCATTGTTGAAGTTTTTTCTTCCGCGACAGATGAACGTATTTCTATGGTAAAGCTAACAGATAAAGGGCTAAACCTTGTCGAACAGATTAACCAAATCAGTGCAGTTACCTTAGCAGGCATTTTGAATGCCTTTTCTGAAGATGAACTTCATCATCTGAACCTACAACTAAAAAAACTATTTGAATTAATGCCCTCTAGCTAAGCCTTGCTTTTTAATTGTATTCAGCAGTTGATGAGTGAAAACTCATCTGCTGCTCTCTTCTTTCCAGCAAACTCCTATCTAAAATTATAAGAATAAATCTTTGATCTAAAATTACTTTTTAGCTTATTCATGTAAATAAGATACCCATAGAGTATTTTTAAATACCCAAAAAGTAATGGAATTTTACATATAAAAAGAAAATAATCCTTCAATGATCAACATCTCAATCGCTGAATGGCTGACTGAATTTTAATTATTTTACCTAAAAATATGATTGATCAAATACAAAAGTTAAGCCTCTGAATCTAATCCGCACTAAATCCATTCGTTTAGCGCAAGCAAACCTTATTCAGAAATTTCAAACCGAGCAAGCTAAATACAAAAGGACAAATCAATGGATCATGTAGATGTCTACGTAGAAAAAGCGGAGCATAAAAAAACCCATCTGTATTCATGGTATGTGGTCATACTCTGTATGCTGGCCTATATCTTCTCTTTTATTGACAGACAAATCTTAGCGCTCATGATTGAGCCAATTAAAGCCGATTTACATTTAACCGATACTCAATTTAGTTTATTACATGGCCTCGCGTTTTCCTTGTTTTATGCCTTTATGGGATTACCTTTAGCCTATATTGCTGACCGTTTTTCTCGCCCTAAACTCATCTCTATTGGCATTATTATCTGGAGTCTTGCAACAGCAGCCTGTGGCATGAGTAAAAACTTCATTCAATTATTTTTATGCCGTATGGGTGTTGGGATTGGTGAAGCAGCGTTGTCTCCAGCAGCTTACTCCATGTTTAGTGACATGTTTAGCAAGGACAAATTAGGACGTGCTGTAGGAATTTACTCTATTGGCGCATTCTTAGGCGGTGGTATCGCATTTCTCGTGGGTGGGTATGTCATTAAACTACTTAAAGGTGCAACTTTAATTCATGTTCCCTTATTCGGCGCTATGAAGGCTTGGCAAGTTGCCTTTCTGGTGGTGGGTTTACCCGGTATTTTCATTGGTTTACTGTTCATTTTGACCGTACGAGACCCTGAACGTAAAGGTCAGCGATTGAATACCTATGGTCATGTCGAAAAAGGTGAATTTAAGCAATGTTTACAATTTATCCGTAAACATGGCAAAACCATTACTTGTCATTATTTAGGTTT
Organism: Acinetobacter sp. ACNIH2; assembly: GCF_002934965.1. Taxonomy (NCBI): domain Bacteria; kingdom Pseudomonadati; phylum Pseudomonadota; class Gammaproteobacteria; order Moraxellales; family Moraxellaceae; genus Acinetobacter; species Acinetobacter sp. ACNIH2. The sequence continues at coordinate 3,079,252 of NZ_CP026412.1, read as the reverse complement.
CACCTTTTATGCTATGGCTTTATATAGCCTAACCAGTTGGACTCCCGCTTTTTACATTCGCAACTTTTCGCTTTCACCGACTGAAACTGGCTATATGCTCGGTTCCATTATGTTAATTGCCAATACCTTAGGTGTTTTTTGTGCAGGCTGGCTGAATGACTGGCTCATTAAGAAAGGCAGACAAAATGCACCGATGCTCACAGGTGTGATTGGTATTATTGGTTTAATTCTCCCGATCTCTCTTTTCACCCAAGTCCAAAATCTACAAATTTCGGTAGCGTTACTTGTTCCTGCCATGTTTTTTGCCTCCTTCCCTTTGGTGATTTCTGCAACTGCTTTACAAATGTTGGCTCCCAATCAATTTCGTGCTCGTCTGTCTGCCATTTTCTTATTGGTCAGTAACCTGATTGGTTTGGGTATTGGCACCACTTTAGTTGCAATTTTGACTGACAAATACTTTGGCAACCCAATCATGGTGGGGTCTTCATTGTCAATTATTGGTGGCGCATCGTGTGTGTTTGCTTTCATTCTCTTGCTTAAAGGCTGCAAATTTTTCAACGACAGTATGCAACGCGAAAAATTACATTAATTGCCATTTTAATCTCTGCATTCTGATGTCTGTCCCAAAGCAATGTTTTGGGAAGGCACTTCAGAATATTTAAAAAGTTAATGCCCGATATGAGCATTCACCTCTTGGAAATAATATGCAACGCTTAACGCATTTCAAACAACAAAAACTCGCCCTTGCCACCCTGCTGATATTCAATGGATTTGCAATAACAGCTATTCACGCAGCTGAATCTACGACAACACCAACAGATGAATGGAAATTCACGCTCAGAAATGCCTATATCGATCGTGATTTTGATAATGCTAGTGTCAAAGATACGGGCAGTTGGTCGCAAGCAGCCTCTTTATTCTATAAATCTAAAATGCTAGATACCCCCTTAAATATTGCCGATCAACCCATCACAATTGGTGCTGATGCTTCTGTGCAATATGCTGTGCGTCTAAGTTCGGATAAGCATGTTTCCGATTCCATTCTTCCTTTTGATAAAGCCAACCAGTCACAAGCCTCTGATTTTTTAAAATATGGCGCAACTTTAAAACTTGGTTATGGTAATTCCTTATTAAGAACGGGTGAACTCTGGTTGGATCTGCCTGTGACTTCGGTGGATACCAGTCGCCAGTTGTTAACCTCTTATTGGGGAACCAATCTTCGCTCGCAAATTACCGATCAATTTCAGACTGAAATTGGTCGCATCGAAAAAGTCTCGCCACGTAATGAAGAAGAGTTTCGTAAATTTTCCTATACCTCTAAAGGGGTCACACACTATTCAGATGGGTTGAACTATATTGACCTGCGTTATCAAATTACCCCAACGTTAAAGGGTGAATATTATTTTGGCAATCTGGAAGATTTATATAATACGCACTATGCAAGTTTAGATCACACATGGAAACAAGCGAATTTTTCGCTTAATTCAAAACTGAAATATTTTAATTCTAAAGACCATGAGAATAGGTTCACTATTGATGCGCAAAACATTGGTCTGCTGGAAACCTTGAAAGTGAGTAATCATTCTTTTGGCTTAGGCTATCAGCAAATTATTGGCGATTCTGCCTATCCATTATTAGATGGTTATCTACCTGAAACCTATTTTATTAACTGGAACGTCACAGGCTTTACCAAACAAGATGAAAAATCTTATCACTTCATTTATAGCTATGATTTTAAGGACTTTATACCAGGGCTCAGCACTGCGGTGAAATGGGTTTATGGTCATGATTTCAAATCATCCACAGGGGAAGATAATCAAGAAACCGAAGCCAATTATGTCCTCAATTACGCTTTTCAACAGCCTTATCTCAAAGGGCTCGGCTTTCAATATATTCACATTGATTATAATGTGAAATATGGCAATGACTTTACTGAAGACCGTATTTTTATGAATTATATGAAAAAATTTTAAAACTAAACATTATAATCTAGATGCCTCATCCAGTATGAGGCATCTTTTGGCTTGTAGAATTTTTCAATGAAATCTGACATCTGATCAATTTAAGTTAGTAGAAATATTCTCAGTCCGATAAATTTCTTCAATACATTCTAAAATTTTGGGAATATACGCACTTTGATCCATGTTGCGCATCGACAACGAGACTGGACTATACGCTTCTAAATCTAAAATATCCAAATATTCCACATTCTTCATGCCAATATCGCACGCACTTTCTGGAATTAAGCAAATACCCTCACCTGAGGCCACCAAACCCAAAGCCATGTGAATTTCACGCACTTCCGTCCACTTGGTCGGAATTAAACCTAACTGGGTAAACATCGCTTGTATGGTGGTTGAAAAATTCGGTTTCGGTGTATTGGGATAAGAAAAAATAGTTTCATTCACAATTTGCGATAAATACACGCCTTTTTCCTGATAGGCATTTAAAGGATGCTTTTTATAAATCGCTAGTTTTAATCTTTCTTTGCGTAGCAACAGTCTTTTAACGGCAGGATCACTGATTGGTAACCGACCAAAACCAATGTCAATTTTACCGAGTTTTAATGCCTCGACCTGATCTTTGGTACTACATTCAATCAACTCGACTTGAATCTCTGGATTTTTTTGGCGAAACAAATAAATAATCTGTGGCAATAACCCATATAACAAAGAACTCACATAGCCAATTTTTACACTGGTATTGACTGAGTTAATTTTCTTGATCATGGTCGTGGCTTGCGCCGCATGCGTTAAAATCTGCACCGCATGCTGATAAAAATATAAACCTGCTTCCGTCGCTTTTAAAGGTCGAGAACCTTTTTCAAAAAGATCAATCCCTAACTCTTCTTCTAATTTTTTAATTTGGCGAGTCAATGGTGGTTGAGCAATAAACAGCTTTTCCGCAGCTTTAGTAATACTTTGCTCTTCAACTACGGTCACAAAATATCGTAAATGTCTTAATTCCATCAACATACCTTTTTAGTATTTTAAAATACCACTTCATATCTATTTTAGGTGATTACATTCTTCTATGGTATACAAACAAGTTCGAAACAGTTGAAACTTCATGTATAAAAGCATAGAAACCATACTCGTGGATATCCCTACAATCCGCCCGCATCAACTGTCTGTGACAACGATGCGTATTCAAACATTGGTACTGGTAAAAATAACAACTACGGATGGTTTTGTCGGTTGGGGCGAAGCCACCACCATTGGTGGGCTAAACTATGGTGAAGAAAGCCCTGAAAGTGTTAAAGCCAATATTGATACTTACTTTGCACCATTACTGACTTCAGTTAAAGCATTAAATGTTGCACAAACCTTAAAACTAATCCGCAAAAATATTAATGGCAACCGCTTTGCCAAGTGTGCCATTCAAACTGCGCTGCTGGATATTCAAGCTAAACGTTTAGGTTTACCTATTAGCGAATTACTAGGTGGACGTTTACGCGAAAGTTTACCTGTGCTGTGGACACTGGCTTCGGGTGATACTGAAAAAGATATTGCCGAAGCAAAACAAATGATTGAGCTGAAACGTCATAACGCGTTCAAACTCAAAATTGGTGCACGTCCTTTACAGCAAGATGTTGACCATGTGATTGCAATTAAGAAAGCCTTGGGTGCAGACATCAGTGTTCGTGTAGACGTCAACCGTGCTTGGTCAGAACTGGAATGTATTCGTGGTATTCAGCAACTTCAAGATGGTGGTATCGACCTCATTGAACAACCGTGTGCTATTCAAAATACGGATGCTTTAGCGCGTCTGACTCAGCGTTTTGACGTTGCGATTATGGCAGACGAAGCCCTTACAGGCCCTGACAGTGCTTACCGCATTGCCAAAAGTCATGGCGCAGATGTATTTGCAGTCAAGATTGAACAATCAGGTGGTCTGCTCGAAGCCTGCGAAGTTGCCAAGATTGCATGTCTGGCAGGTATCGATTTGTACGGTGGCACCATGCTGGAAGGCCCTATTGGCAGTATTGCTTCTGCACATGCCTTCTCGACCTTTGAATCTTTAGCTTTTGGTACAGAATTATTTGGCCCACTACTTTTAACCGAAGAAATTTTAAAAACACCGCTTCGTTATGAAAATTTTGAACTTCATCTGCCTACAGGTGCAGGTTTAGGCATCGAAATTGACGAAGACAAAATTGAACAATTACGCCGTAAGAATAAGGAAGCTGTAAATGTTATTTCACGTACGCATGGATGTGCATATTCCGCTTGATATGCCCGTTGAAAAAGTCAATGAAATAAAAGCCATTGAAAAGGCATATTCTCAGGAATTACAACGTTCTGGAAAATGGCGACATATCTGGCGTATTACAGGCCAGTACTCCAACATTAGTATTTTTGATGTTGCGAGTAATGAAGAGTTGCATAACATTTTACAAGGTTTACCACTCTATCCATTTATGAATATTAAAGTCATGCCTTTAAATCGGCATCCATCTTCCATCCGTGAGGATGATTCATAGAGTCTGAATCACCATTAACCTGTATTTTAAACATAACAAGGACTGTGGCATTAGAACCAACTAGCTAAATCAATAGCCAATAATAATGCCATCCATAATCTACATACTTCAGGAGTTATAGTATGAACCGTCAACAAATTGATGCACTTGTAAAAAAAATGAATGTCGATACCGCACAAGGACCTGTCGATGAACGCATTCAACAAATTATTGTTCGCTTACTTGGCGATCTGTTCCAAGCCATTGAAGATTTAGATATCCAACCTTCTGAGGTATGGAAAGGCTTGGAATATTTTACCGATGCTGGTCAAGCCAATGAATTGGGCTTATTGGCTGCTGGTTTAGGTTTAGAACATTATCTAGATTTGCGTGCTGACGAAGCGGATGCCAAAGCAGGTATCACTGGTGGTACACCACGTACCATTGAAGGTCCTTTATATGTGGCTGGTGCACCTGAAACAGTTGGTTTTGCACGTATGGATGATGGCAGCGAATCGGACAAAATTGATACCTTAATTATTGAAGGTATTGTCCGTGATGCAGACGGTCAAATCATTGAAAATGCCAAAGTTGAAGTTTGGCATGCGAACAGCTTAGGAAACTACTCATTCTTTGATAAGTCTCAGTCTGAGTTTAACTTACGTCGTACTATTTTAACCGATGCACAGGGTCAATATGTGGCTTTAACCACTATGCCTGTAGGTTATGGCTGCCCTCCTGAAGGCACGACTCAAGCCGTACTGAATAAGTTAGGTCGTCATGGTAACCGTCCGTCACATGTGCACTATTTTGTCTCTGCGCCAGGTTTCCGTAAGCTCACTACACAATTCAACATTGAAGGTGACAAATACCTTTGGGATGACTTTGCTTTTGCAACTCGTGATGGCTTAGTGGCTACAGCAGTTGATGTGACTGACCCTGCTGAAATCCAGCGTCGTGGTCTAGACAAACCTTTTAAGCACATTACCTTCAATATTGAGTTAGTTAAAGAAGCTGCTTCTGCTCCTTCGACTGAAGTTGATCGTCGTCGTGCAGTAGCATAACGCTTTAATCGTTAAACTATGAATGAGCTAAGGAAATACTTAGCTCATTCCATTCAGTTTCTAAATAACGCTACGATTTTTTAATTCTTACTCCCCTTTTCGACATTTGATATTTGCACGAAAGAAGCAGATCCAAAATCAATGTATGGGTGCTTTACATGATCAATAAATCCTCGACTTCAATTCATGAAGTTTTATCCCAGATACAAGACGGCTCAACCATCATGATTGGTGGTTTCGGCACAGCAGGCCAACCCGCTGAACTCATTGACGGGCTGATCAAACTTGGACGTAAAGACCTCACCATTGTCAGCAACAACGCAGGCAATGGCGACTATGGTCTGGCGAAACTGTTGAAAGCCGGCGCCGTCAAAAAAGTCATCTGCTCATTCCCGCGTCAGTCCGACTCTTGGGTCTTCGATGAACTCTATCGTGCAGGCAAAATCGAATTGAAATTAGTACCACAAGGTAACCTCGCTTGCCGTATTCAAGCCGCAGGCATGGGACTCGGCGCAGTCTTCACCCCTACAGGCTTTGGTACTTTATTAGCCGAAGGCAAAGAAACCCGTCACATCGATGGTAAAGATTATGTACTCGAATACCCGATCAAAGCTGACTTCGCTTTGATTAAAGCCCAACAAGGCGACCGTTGGGGCAATCTGGTCTACCGTAAATCGGCACGTAACTTTGGTCCAATCATGGCCATGGCAGCCAGTGTGACCATTGCCCAAGTGTCTGAAGTGGTGGAACTGGGCGAATTAGACCCTGAACATATCATCACCCCAGGCATCTTCGTTCAACATGTGGTGCAGGTTCAGCCTGAACCTGTGGCTGTGTAATCGGGAGAACATCATGAGCTATCAAAAACTCAACCGCAACCAGATTGCTGAACGTGTGGCACAAGATATTCCGGATGGGGCTTATGTCAATTTAGGCATTGGCTTACCCACCAAGATTGCCAGCTACTTACCGAATGACAAAGAGATCTTCCTGCATTCTGAAAATGGTTTATTGGCTTTTGGTCCACCACCTGCCGCAGGTGAAGAAGATCCTGAGCTGATCAATGCGGGTAAAGAATACGTAACCATGTTACAAGGCGGCGCCTTTTTCCATCATGGGGATTCGTTTGCCATGATGCGGGGTGGGCATTTGGATATTGCGGTTCTCGGGGCGTTTCAAGTCGCAGCCAATGGTGACTTGGCCAACTGGCATACTGGTGCATCCGATGCAATTCCATCGGTAGGTGGAGCGATGGATTTAGCCGTCGGCGCTAAAAAAGTGTTTATCACCACCGATCATGTCACCAAGAACGGTGAACCGAAGATTGTGGCCGAGCTGACTTACCCCGCCACAGGACAAAAGTGTGTTGACCGTATTTATACCGACCTGTGTGTGATTGATGTCACTGCGGAAGGCTTAAAAGTGATTGAGAAAGTCGACGGTCTAAGCTTTGCAGAATTGCAAGCGATGACGGGTGCTCCGTTGGTGGATGCGACACATTAACTGATTAGTTTGAAAATTTAATTGTTTTAATAAGGTCATTGCCTCGAATACTGGTTTAAGCAAACACGTTCCGTGTAGGCGATACCCTTACTTTTCAGAGATGAAAAGTAACAAAAATCTTTGTTGGGCTGATGGTATATCCATATACCACAGTCCAACGGGCGGCATCCATGCCGCCATCGAGAAATACTGAATGGGACGCTTTGAATACGGTTCTTGCTTATTAAGATTTGGATTTTCACCGTAATTCATTATCGTGACAGGCGACATGGATGTCGCTAAGTTGAACAGGAAGGCAAGGAAGCCGCCTCTGTTCAACAAAGGTTTTTGGTCACTTTTTTAAAAAAGTGACAAGAACGAGCTACTGGCATTTAACTGAACACGGTAAGACTCCGTCGTGACTAGATACAGTTTATCTATCAGCAGAGTCCCGTTTCAAAGGACAAGATTAAACATGAAAGACGCTTATATCATCGATGCCATCCGTACCCCATTCGGCCGTTATGCTGGGGGTTTAGCCCCAGTCCGTGCCGATGACTTGGGTGCTGTGCCGATTCAAGCCTTAATGCAACGTAATCCAAGCGTGGACTGGAAACAAGTCGATGATGTGATTTACGGCTGTGCCAACCAAGCGGGTGAAGACAACCGTAATGTCGGGCGTATGTCTGCATTGTTGGCAGGTTTACCGGTTGAAGTTCCAGCCACCACCATCAACCGTCTATGTGGTTCATCGTTGGATGCGATTGCTATGGCAGCCCGTGCCATTAAAGCGGGTGAAGCGAACCTGATCATTGCAGGCGGTGTGGAAAGCATGTCACGTGCTCCGTTTGTGATGGGCAAATCGGAAACGGCTTATGGCCGTAGCCAGAAGATTGAAGACACCACCATGGGATGGCGTTTTATCAATCCGAAGCTGAAAGCCATGTATGGTGTAGAGACCATGCCACAGACCGCAGAGAATGTGGCACAACAGTTTCATATTGATCGTGCAGATCAAGACCAGTTTGCCTTGACGAGTCAACAGCGCACAGCAACCGCGCAAGCTCAAGGCTTTTTTAAACATGAGATCATCCCAGTGAGCATTCCTCAGCGTAAGGGTGATCCGATTGTGGTGGATACCGATGAACATCCTCGTGCATCGACCACACTCGAAGGTTTGGCGAAACTGAAGCCAGTCGTCACAGCAGAAGGCACCGTCACAGCGGGAAACGCGTCAGGCATCAATGACGGTGCGGCTGCTGTACTGATTGCTTCGGAACAAGCCGTTGAACAGTATCAACTAAAACCACGTGCCAAGATTATTGCATCTACGGCAGTGGGGGTTGAACCGCGCATTATGGGCTTTGCCCCAGCACCAGCGATTAAGAAGCTGCTGAAACAAGCTAATCTCACAATCGAGCAGATGGATGTGATTGAGTTGAATGAAGCCTTTGCGGCACAGGCACTGGCGGTTACTCGTGATTTAGGTCTGGCAGACGATACGACTCAAGTGAATCCCAATGGTGGGGCGATTGCGATTGGTCATCCGTTGGGTGCATCAGGTGCGCGTTTAGTCACCACGGCTTTAAACCAATTGGAACAAACGGGTGGAAGCTATGCGCTATGTTCGATGTGTATTGGTGTCGGTCAAGGTATTGCAATGATTATTCAGCGCGTTTAACAAATCATAACTATTTAAGATATTTCCCCTCCTTTTTTTAAAGGGAGGTCGGGAGGGATTTTATGCCAACATTTATTTCAAATGATGCAACCATCAATTACGCAACTTTTGGTGATGCCGCCAATCCTGCTTTGGTATTTTCCAATTCTTTGGGTACCAATTATGGCATGTGGCAGCAGCAGTTTAATGCTTTAAAAGAGCAGTTCTTTGTGGTGTGTTATGATTCGCGTGGTCATGGTACTTCATCTACCCCGCAAGGTCCTTATAGCTTGCAACAGTTGGGTGAAGATGTAATTCATTTACTGGATCATTTACAAATTTCAAAAGCTGCATTTTGTGGGATTTCGATGGGGGGCTTAACCGGTCAATGGTTGGCCATTTATTATCCTGAGCGTTTTAGCCATGTGGTGGTGTGTAATACGGCAGCTAAAATTGGTCAGGAGCAAGCTTGGCTGGATCGGGCGGCTTTGGTCAGATCTCAAGGTTTACAATCTATCGCGGACAGCGCAGCTTCGCGATGGTTTACAGTTCCCTTTATCCAAAGCAACGCGGCAACGGTTGCAACGCTTTCAAACGACTTAGGTGCTGGCAGCCCTGAAGGTTATGCGAGTTGTTGTGAAGCTTTGGCTAAAGCGGATGTTCGGGAACAATTAAAGACGATTACGGTGCCTGTGTTGATTGTTGCAGGACGGCAAGATCCTGTGACAACGGTGGCGGATGCTGAGTTTATGCAGAGTCAGATTCCAAACAGTCAGTTGGTCGAAATTGATGCGTCGCATATTTCCAATGTGGAACAGCCAACGGCGTTTAATCAGAATCTTATGAATTTCCTACAAATGAATGTATGTCTCTAAGCATATATTCATTTAAATACATCATATTTCAATAAGATCAGCAGAATCCAAGTGATCATAAAATTGACCAGATCACTTGGATTTGCTATAAAATTGTATAGATCTTAAGGACTAAGATCTGAATAAAAACACCAAGCGCATGGAATGGAATCTTCAAGTATATGCCTGTTATTAAACACTTAAAATAAGGATTTTAATTCCTTCACTAAAACTTGTTGAAAGCAGCATTTTTGGCAATTCTGGTCTGTATCTTGCATTGATCTTTATATATTTTGCGCACAACTGAATCATCTAAGTGCAGTATTTACACCCCTTCAAAATTCTTCCGAGCAGAGTTTTCAAAGGTGAAATACAAGCAGGAGTTAGCCAAAGGAATAACGATATGTATCAAGCCAACTCTTCTGAATTAAATGGACGGCATTTCCAGCAGGAATCTATTTTTTCTCCCCATAATTTACTGTTCAGCCATCAAGATATAAATGAAACCTGTAAAAATGTAGGGCAAGTTTTTAAGCCTCACCTGTTAAAAATCTCTAAGCCACAGAAAAATTTTAGTGCAACCATGCACCATGTTAAAACAGGTGCCCTATCCATTAGCCGTTTAGTCTACGGTGCGGATGTGATTATAGAACCCGACCATTTAGACAAATTTTATTTAATCCAAATTCCAACCCATGGTTATGCCGAAATTGAATTTGGACGTCAAAAATTTATGTCCTATTCGCAAGTCGCATCCATCATCTCACCGCAACAATCTTTGCGGATGCGCTGGCATGCCAACTCTCCGCAACTTATTTTAAAAATTTCTAAAGATGATTTTCTGCATCATTGTCGCCAGCATATTCCTGACACTGACAACACTCCGCTTATTTTTGATCCTAAACTCGATTTTACCACCCAAAATGGCAGCTACTTTCTGCAATTGCTCCGCACCTTAATGGATGCACTGGCATGCGACAAACACCCACTGCATCATCCATTGGCTTTTAAACAGTTTGAATCGAATCTATTAAACGCGCTGATTTATGGGCAGCCCAATAATGGCTTAGATAAAATTGATTCTCATAAAGATAAAACGATTTCGCCACATTTTATTAAACGGACTGAAGCCTATATTCAACAACATTTACATGAGCCGTTAAGTGTGGAAACGCTGGCCGAACAAGCGGGTGTAAGTGTACGTACTCTATTTACGGGCTTTAAAAACTATTTGGGCACGACCCCAATGGCATATCTGAGAGAATTACGTTTTGAGCAGGCGCACTTAGAACTCGTACGAAATGAACATTTAACCGTTACGGACGTGGCATTTAAATGGGGATTTACGCATTTAGGTAGATTTTCTCAAGAATATAAAAGACGCTTTGGAACTTTGCCATCCTCTACCCGTCGATGTAGCTAACCCAATTTAAATACTATCTGCAATAACTCATAAATTAATTGCCTTTTATCCTGCAAGGGATAAAAGGCATTGTTTTAATTAGAAATGATGAATATAACGAACTTGCATCCGCGTCCCTTCAGGACGATTTTCTGCATCTTGTTCAAAATAGGCATTGGCTACTACATGGTTATTGGGTGAAAAACTGTACATTGCACCTGGACCAATTGCCCAAACTTTTTCTTTTCGTCCTTTTACTTTCTCGCCATCCACTTCTGTATCGGTAATTTGCTTTAACCAGTACCCATTTAGCCCTAAGCGAAATTGTGGCGTAACTGCATAATCTGTTGCAAAGTTCGCGTGCAATGCCTGCCCTGCTTGAATCTCATCTGCACCTGAAAATGCATAACTTGGATCATCATTTTTAAAATTATACAGATAATGAATACGTGTCGAAGCTGTCCATTTGGGATTAAACCAGTAGGTTGCCGCCCAATACGGATCTAACGAAACCGCGTTATTACTCGGATTAATATCTTTTTGTGAACTGTAATCCCCTGTTGGCAGGTTCACTTGAAACTCAATCCGATGTACAAATTTGGGACCCGCTGCTCCCATAATTGGATCGAATTGTACAAAAGGACCAATCATGATGTCACCAAAACCACCCTGTGATTTGATTGCCATTTGATTTAATCCATCATCCATATCCATTTTGCTCACAAATGGAATCAGAAAATTCATCCCTAAACTGGCATGATCACCTAATCTTACATTAGACAAATAACTGACTTGTTCAACCAGTACTTGATAATTCAGATCTGTTTTGGGCAAGCCCAATTTATTTCCCTGAGCATCGACCAATTCATCACTGTCATAGTTTTGAAAATAGGTTTGTGCATACCAACCCGTTCCAGCAGGTAAGCCGCCATCTAAAAAACTGGTCATGCCTAAATTTACAGTTGGCAAATCATAGGCTTGAGCCATGACAGAAATACAACTCAAACTACAGAGCAAAACACTTTTTTGTACTACATGAGACTTCATTGTTTTTTCCTAAATAAAAAAGTCACGATGAAACATCGTGACTAAATCTTTAATTGCTTAGCTCTGGATGAGCAGCCGCGACTCGGTATTTCCCTGCATGGAAAACCAATGGCTCTCCCTGCCGTTGTTGATATTGCTCAATCTGACCAATAAAAATAAGGTGATCACCTCCTTCATATTGGGTCACATTTCGACAGACAAGGGTTGCCAGCACATCCTCCAGAATGGGTACACCTACGTCACATTCTCGATGTGCAATTCCAGCGAATTTATCGGCAGAAGCTTTGGCAAAATGCCCAGAAAGCAGATGATGTTCTTGCGCCAACATGTGAATGGCAAAGTGTTCTGCATCAACAAAATCTGACAGACTTGGGGCAGTTTTAGACAAACTCCATAAAATTAATGGCGGGTCGAGTGACAAGGAGGAAAAAGAGTTCGCTGTCATGCCAACTTTTCGTCCCTGCTTACTGCGTGTCGTGATGACCGTTACGCCTGTTGCAAACTGGCCGAGTAAATTCCGTATTTCTCTTGGGTTTTCTACGTTTACTGGCAGTAATGCCATATCTTCAATGCTATCAATCATAAGTAAGATCCTTTTTACAAAACCTGATTAGGCAACTTTTTGAGCTGTTTTCATGGCAAGAAAATGCTGAGCCTGTTCCGCATCAAACCACCACGGAGCAAAGTCACGTGGGTCATCAAAGTTATTTGCCATCACTGATGCAATCGCTTGGTTCTGGCTGGCAGCGGCAAGTAATTCCACGACATGCGGTTGTGGTGGCAACAGCAGACTATTGGTCCATGCCACGACTTTTTCGGCGTATGCCCAATAGCGTTCAAAGGTTTGTTGCATCCATGCTTCGCTAAAGGCTTGATCATCATTAGACAAAATGGCATCGAAATAAATTTTGCTGCATTTGGCAGCATTATTTGAACCTTGACCTGTAATTGGATCATTTACGACTAGCGCATCTGCCATACCAAAGATTTTTTTACCTGAAGGCAGCGTCAAAACAGGTTTACGCACTGTTGGTGGGAATCGACCTGCCAAATAGCCGCCCGCATCGGTAAGTTCAACATTGCTGCAACGCTCAAATTCCCATGGCACATATTTTTTAAGCAATTCAAGACTGCGCTGTAAATGCTGTTCAGGCATTTGTACATCTTGCCAACAGTCCATTGGACCGTTGGGAATGCCTTCAAAAACCATAATGTCGCATGGTCCATTAATGGTCAGTGCAGGGAAAGAGAAGTATTCCCCCACTTCTGGAATGATGTTGAAAGTGACGCGTGAATATGGGGAGACGGGTTTCATGCCTTTGACATAGGTCAGTGCCAAGGCACGTTGCGGTCGATCAAAAGTACTTCGTTCCGCATCACGTTCAAATTGCTTGACGACCTCACCCTTTCCTGCGGCGAGCAAGACCAACTCATATTCATTGGCCAATTGCTCTAGTTCTTCAATACCAACATCCTGAATGATTAATCGCCCACCACGTTTTTCAAATTCCTGCATCCAAAATGGCATTTTTACGCGCTGATCGACCGATTGTGCATAGCGTTCCAGACGCGCACTCCATTCAAAGGCTTTGCCACCATGTTCAGGATTGACCAAAGCCAAGCCAATTCCTTCCACTGCAGGACATTGTTCTTCCCAAAAGTTCAGCCCTAAGTCTCGTTCCGTTTGTAAAGCAGTATGAAACATACATTGACTGGACATAACTTTGCCCTGACGGATTTCATCGGCAGTACGGTTGGTAATTAAGGTCACGTCATAGCCTGTATCTAACAGACCTAATCCAAGTTGCAGGCCTGATTGTCCTGCTCCAACAATTGCAATACGGCGCATGTGTTTCTCCAAATTTCTTAATGTTCTAAATAATGAATGTCTGTTTTAGCTGGCTAAGCGTGGAATGGTGGGCTGTGCCCCTTCAGGTCCCATGACCGAATATCCACCATCGACGGCATAATCTGCCCCAGTTACAAAACTCGCTGCAGATGACAGTAAAAACTGCACCACATTGGCCACTTCTTCTGGATGTCCTAAACGGCCTAATAAGTGATAATCCGCTGCAACGCCATCTGCTTTTTCACGGTTGTTGCCGCTGACTTCGGCAATCACCCGCGACCATGTCCAACCTGGGGAAATCGAATTGACCCGAATACCATCAGCGGCAAAATCCATGGCCATACTTTGAGTTAATTGGCGAATAGCCGCTTTGGATACGGGATATAACCAGCGTCCTGTTTGCGCATACTTGGCAGAAATCGAAGTAAAATTCACAATCGAACCACGATGCTCTTTTAAGTCTGGATAAAAGGCACGCGTTAACTCCACTACAGACAACACATTGACATCCAATGCCTTTAGCCAGTCCTGACGCGAGGACTGAAAGCCATCATCTAAGTAAGTACATGCCAAGTTCACCAAACAACTGACTTCCCCCAAATGCTGATGAATGTTCTTGACTGCCTGTTGAATCGCCACATCACTGGTCAAATCCACTTGTATGAACATCACGTCATAAGGAAAACTTTCTGCAACTTTCTTTCCGTTGGCATCGATATCTAGAATGGCAACGCGTGCGCCTGCATTCACCAAAGCCTGAACCACGGCCTTTCCAATGAGGGTTGCACCGCCACTGACCACGGCAACCTTGCCTTTTAAATCAATGTTCATAATTACACTCCCTCACCAATGGGTTTTCCTTCGCTGCTGTTCCATGACGGCATCAGCGTATTGGAAGGTAAATCTTCATTCAGGAGTTTTTTAGCCGTCTCAACACCGGCCACAGGCAATCCCTCAGGGTTGAGTAAACCAATTTGCACTAGTACCGATGCCTGATCCCAATAAATATGTTCATGACACAGTTTAGAACCGCGAAATTGAATAACACCCAGCATTGGAATTTCGACGTATTTGCCTGTTGGTTTCACCCCTGGCAGTAGCCAATCAATTTCGGTGTCATGAGTAAAACTCATGATAAATTCATCGACCACCTGTGTTGATCCCACTGTGCGTGATATAGAGGTAATCTTCATGTCTTCAGGGTTTTGATGGACAAAATGGTAACGATAGAAACGCGCTAACTGACTTTGCCCCACACCACCTGTTAACGTTGGAATGTGATTTACATAAGGTTCAGCCACCATGGTTGCCATGGTCGCAGGGACATCTCGTGTATCAAACTCATGCCGAATATGCTCTTCCCATAACGCCACCAAATCATAATGTGGTCCAATCGTGTCATGCAGTGCAGTCACCATTCGCTCATGGGCAAATCGGGCTGATGGTTTGTGGTAATGTTCACTTTTCGGTCTAGCAAAAGCATGATCGACATCTTCATAGACATAGGCTTTGACATTGCTATATTGACTCGCGGCTTGCAAAATCGCTTGTCGTGCATCTGGTGGGGTGAATTGATCTAACTCTGCGATATGCAGTACCAAACGTCCTTTTAGGTTAGCTAGCTCATCCAGTACATTTTCTAAACCAACCCCGTAGTAGCCAACGGCACAAGCAACTTCTGGTAAACGACAGGCGGCTAAATACGCCAGCTTTCCACCCAAGCAATACCCAACAACACCCAGCCCTGTAGACGTATCACATTCAGGTCGTGTTTGCAGATAAGCCAGACTATCTTGTATATCTTCTACCCCTAAATTTTCATCGTATTGTTGATAAAGTGCATAAGCTTTTTGAAAATCTTCTGGGGTATAGCCCAATTCAATATTGGCTGCACTACGCCAAAATAAATCAGGAACAAGAACAGTGTATCCTTCCTCGGCAAGAAAATTTGCCTTTTCCCGCATTGCGGCATTGACCCCAAAGATTTCCTGACACAACACAATGCCTGGACCTTTACCTGAAGATGGGGCGACCAAGTAAGCACTAAATTGTTTACCAGTCTCGGTTTTTATCTGAATCGTTTGACCAGCCATAATCGTCAACTCCTGACTTTGTTATGGCTTTATCTTCTATCCAAATTTTTAAGATGACTGTCCAAAAGCTGCGAGCACTATCCAATCCATGCGCAATTCTAAATTGCGTGTCTAAATATGGATGCTTCTTTTGTTTGCACAGGTGACACAAAATAATCTGTAAAAAAAAAACGATCCAGCATGAATGGAAAAAATGGATGAAGTTCAGGAGTTAGTGGATAGTCCTCCAAGTATAAAAATAGTTCAATCAAGATATGTTCATACCTCGCGATAGCGCAACTTTCTCTACCGTTTAAAAAGAGTCTTTCTGCCGATCAGAACAAGGCGATGTCTCTGGTGTAAATCGAACACCTTTCACTCATGTGCGAACATTGCTAACGCAAAATTCATCCATCAATGCCATGAGTAAATTTGTACAAAAAGGGTCAATCCAACCGAGCTAAAACATACATTCAAAGGAAGAATTATGAGAACAATTGAAGTAAATCAGATTATTAATCGGGAGAAGCTCTCCCCCCTACAATGGCTGGTGTTTATTCTCGGCTTTTTGGTGTTTTTCTGCGATGGCCTAGATACGGGCATTATTGGCTTTATTGCCCCCGCTTTACTGGATGATTGGGGCATTAGCAAACCACAACTTGCCCCCGTACTCAGTGCTGCATTGGTCGGGATGTCGATTGGTGCGATCATTTCGGGACCACTGTCTGATAAATTTGGACGTAAAGGCATTATTGTCACAACCACCCTTCTATTCTCGGTGTTTACCATTCTTTGTGGTTTTGCTAGCTCTACCCAAGAACTGATGATTTACCGTTTTATTACAGGGGTTGGATTAGGTGCAGCCATGCCAAACATCAGTACAATGGTATCTGAATATATGCCAGTTAAGCGCAAAGCCTTTCTCACAGGACTCGCAGGTTGTGGTTTTATGTTAGGCATTTCTTGTGGTGGTGTATTGTCCGCTTATTTACTCGAAGGATTTGGTTGGTCGAAAGTCATTATTCTTGGCGGTAGTATTCCTTTACTATTGGTCATTGCATTACTGCTTACTTTACCTGAATCGACACAATCGCTGATTGCGCGCAACCGCCAAGACAAAGCACTCGCCATCTTAGAAAAAATTCAAGGGCATCCGTTTAGCGAACCCGTAAAACTGGTTTTGCCACAAACCGAAACCACCAATGAAAATCCTGTAAAAATTGTATTGGGCAAATACTTATGGGGTTCAAGTATGCTGTGGTTATGCTGTTTTACCAGCCTCTTGGTGTTTTATCTTTTAACCAGTTGGATGCCAACCATTTTAAAAACAGCGGGCTTTAGTACACAACAATTTAGCTTAATTGCCGCAATTTTCCCTTTTGGTGGTGTAATTGGCGCAACCATCATGGGTTGGTATATGGATAAGGTGAATCCAACCACCGTAATTAAATATGCCTATCTCATCGCATTCGGCTTATTCCTTGTTGCAGGTGTAGTCAGCTCAAATATTTTGTTGCTCGGTATCACCATTTTCTTGATTGGTGCATTGCTTGCTGGTGCGCAGTCTTCACTGCTACCGTTAGCAACTATGTTCTATCCAGCCGTTTGCCGCGCAGTTGGTGTGTCTTGGATGCATGGTATCGGACGGATTGGTGCGATCTTGGGGGCATTCTTTGGTTCACTTATTTTCACCTTTAACCTAAGTTTAGGTGGCATCTTCTTTGTACTGGCTATCCCAACTTTCATTTCATTTATGGCTTTAACCCTAAAAGTCATTTATGAAAAATCTAAAACTAAAGCAATCTATAACTTAGAAAATTCAGTCTAAACCATTTGTATATTGCATTAAAAAACCCCTGATGAAATTTCTCAATCAGGGGTTTCTTATATCTCATCATTTATTCACGTAACTTATTTTTAGTTTCACTCGGCTTTTCACCAAACTCCTCTTTATAGTCTTGGGAAAAACGACTGAGGTGGGTAAAACCCCAATCATAAGCCAGTTTTGAAATCGATAACTTAGCATTCATATTGGCATGACTTAAAATTTTATAAATTTGCTGCAAGCGATATTTGCGCAAAAAAGACATCGGGCTAGTACCATAATATTGCTGAAACTCATCATACAGCTTTGACTTTGAAACACCTGCCAAACGTTGTAAATCATCAGCACGAATGTCTTCATGCGCATGTTCAATAATGAAATTTTTAACTTTGCGAATATAGATAGGCTCTTGTTGCTGTGCATGTACTTTCAATGCCGCAGAATAATTATGCTCTTGAGAAAGCAATAACGCCTTAATCACAAAATTTTCATAATCATCAGACAGCATTTGTAAGCCAAAAAAAACATTATTCTGTGCATTAAACTGCAAGAAATTTTGGATGTTTTTCCACCATGCATGAATTAATTGAGTTGAATCGATATGCATTTCTGGATTAAAAATAATAGGCTGGTCAATGGACTGATTCAATAAATCTGCCAAAACCATATGCATGCTTCGCTCAGGAATCACGACCTGTAATTTCTGACAATCACGGTTAATAACTAATTCCTGACAATCATTATTCGAGACAATTAACCCTCTACTCTCATCTGAAACATAATTTTCACCACGAATACTTAGCGCCTGTTTCCCCTGTAAAGGCAAGCTAATACTATAGGCTTTTAAATTGGAAATATTGATGGCAACATTTGCACCATAACGAATCGTACCAATCGCCATTTTCCGATTGGGCAAACGCATACCATCGTAATGAAAATCTAAGGTATCGCGTGCACTTGTATCTAAACGATGTTCGCCACAAATGCTCGACATTAAATTCTGAGCAAAATCTGCTTGCCGAGAATAGTGGTTCACATTCATCTGTTGGCTGAGTGATGTCATATCCTTTTCACCTAGCTAAGACCCTATTGCTTAAAACAGCAACTTTTATGCCAATCAAAATCCTTCGATTGGTCATTCTTGTATCCTTTCATTGAAACTATATATCAAGACAGAATCTTTTTCTTTTTTTAAATGAAAAAATTAATTTTGTGAAATACCTCTAGAGTATATTTTTATATCAAACTGATTCAGCCCGTTTGTTTTTGTTATATTTTTTAGAAGCTTTTCCGACTCCACAATCAGCATTGTACACCCATAAATCCTTTTTCAACGACAAAATATACAGACTTATATTCCAATTGCTTTTTAAAATTCTTATCACTGAATAATGCATCAATAATTCTTAAATGTATGCATAATAAAGAAGCATCTATAGTGAATTTAATTATGTGCATAGCAAAATTAGTCTTCTCATATTTTAGAAACTAACAGGCATATTTTAAATTATCAAAAAACTAATACAGAGATTGCGCAAGTTTTTTAATATTTGCTTGTATTTCATCAGGCGTATGTGCTGCATAACCAAACAGTACGGCGGGTCTTTGGGATGTGACTTGACAATATCTGGATAAAGGCTGTACAGCTAAACCCACTTTTTCACATTCAATAAGAAATTCTTTTTCAGTCCAACCATTCTTAAGCCAACAAACTAAATGAATTCCTGAATCGGTAGGCTGTACAGTTAGTACATCTGAAAGATAGGTTTCAATTGCTACAATTAAAGCCTGTTGACGTTCGTAACAGGTTTTACGGACTTTACGCACATGCCGTGCATAATGACCATCTTTAATAAATGCAGTCAGTGCCACCTGTTCCAGATAGGAACTACGCGTGTCGGTATAATATTTTGCCAGACTAAAAACCTCAATTAAGGCTTCAGGAACGACCATAAACCCAAGTCGGAATTCAGGAAACATCATCTTAGAAAATGTGCCTGCATAAATCACACGATGCTGTTCATCTAAACCTTGTAATGCTTGTATTGGATGTGTTCCATAACGAAATTCGCTGTTGTAGTCATCTTCAAAGATCCATTTTTGATGTTGGGTAGCCCAGTCCAATAAAGCAAATCGGCGAGCAAGACTCAGGGTGTCGCCAAGTGGAAATTGATGTGAGGGAGCTGTGTAAATGAGTTTGCTTTCAGCATGGTCATGAATAATTTCTTCAACTCTCATCCCCTCCTCATCACTAGTGATAGGGTTTACTATGGCACCAAAACTACGGAATATATTTAAGGCTGCGTCATAACCCGGCTCATCTAAACACACTTGGTCATTTGGCTGTAACAGTGCATACGCAGCCAAATGAATTGCCTGTTGTGTTCCATTCACAATCAGAATTTGTTCTTCCTGACAGTTTAATCCTCGTGTTGACTTAACATAATGACAAATTGCCTGACGTAAAGGCAGATAGCCTCGGGG
Organism: Acinetobacter sp. ACNIH2; assembly: GCF_002934965.1. Classification (NCBI taxonomy): domain Bacteria; kingdom Pseudomonadati; phylum Pseudomonadota; class Gammaproteobacteria; order Moraxellales; family Moraxellaceae; genus Acinetobacter; species Acinetobacter sp. ACNIH2. The sequence goes on along the minus strand of NZ_CP026412.1, from coordinate 3,059,051 downwards.
ATCATGGAATTGGCCTAATTGATAATAAGATTGTCGCCATGCACGCCCTAATAATTTGCCCCAAAGTTCATGGGGAAATAAATCGACACAGCCTACACCCACATGAAATATTTTTTTCTCTTGACTTGATAATGTCTGCTTATTCCAATGACGCAACAAATTAGTGAAATGTGGATTAATGTTGATGCTTTGCGTAGGTTGAGATTTTGTCTGGGTTATATCATTTTGAATTTGAATTAATTGGTCTGGAATGACGGCAGCAACATAAGTTCCTGAACTTGGTTTAGTGACTAAATAGCCTTCATCGAGCAAACGTTCTAATCCCGCCAATACAGAATTACGGGAAATGGACATCATCTCTGCCAAATTGCGACTTGAGGGTAGTTTTGTTCCCCCAGATAGACGGCCTTCTAGAATTGCATCTCGTAAAACACAAGGCTCTAGACTAGCAGATTTATACTTAATTTTATCTAATGATGTTCCACAACTCAGTTGCTAACTCATTAGGTTCTCTCATCCAACGCCATTCAGACTCCTTCAGATGGTAGTCAAAATAATCTTTTGAGATACCATTGAACTTGGATAATCTTCGTTTACAGAAACTCCAAAATGATTCTATTCCATTTATGTGACATTGTCCTCTAGCAAACTCATTTGCTCCGTGATTTACCCTGAAATGCTTTGAATAACCAACATCAACTAGACCATTATAGCCTCGCCATCCATCACTATAAATGACACTTTCTAGTGCCACCTTACCTAAGATAACCTTTTGTAAAGTCTTCATTTTACAGTCAGGAACGATTTCAGTATAAACACGCCCATCCCGTTCAAATATTCCAAATACGGGTTGTTTTAAAGTGCCACGACCACGTTTTAACTTCCCATGAAAACCACGTTGTCGTTTAGCGCCAAAATAGCTTTCATCCACTTCAATAAGTTGACAAAAACAACTAAACATGCGAAAAGACATTTTTGGTTAACCGATGTTTGCACATGCCACGGATTGTTACCGTCCCACTCAGCTTAGAACAGCGTGCACAACTAATTCTCCTGACCAAGCATGCAGCACATTGGCGTGAAAGACAACGTGCCCAAACCATTCTCTGGCTTTCCGAAGGTAAAACTGTTGCCGAAGTTGCTGCGTTACAAGAGCGTATCCCAGAAACCATAAGGCTACAACGCCGACATTGGGAGCTACATCAGTTTGAATCGATTCAAGAAGGTCATCGCTCAGGCCGTCCCAATACACTGACCTCAAACTATCAGGCTCAAATCTTAGAGTGGGTCAACACAAGTCCACTCAATGCAGAACAAATCCGAGTCAAACTGCATGAAAAACACGGTGTATCCGTGTCTGTTGAAACTCTTCGCAAGTTTTTGCGAGATTCAGGCATGGTCTTCAAACGCACCCGCCACAGCTTGAAAAAAAAGAGACCCGACCGCATTTGGACAAGCGCAACAGCAGATTGAAGCATTACGTGAGCAAGCGGCACGTGGTGAAATTGTATTGGGCTATGTGGACGAAACAGGATTTTCGGCTACGCCAGATAATCGTTATGCATGGACAAAGATAGGCGATGTTCATGCGGTTGATGCTGTAAGACTAAAGCGAGTTAATGTGATGGGTTGTCTGCTGTCAACGGGTCATCTGATCACCAGTTGCCTACAGGAGTCCGTTAACAGTCGCTGGTTTTATGCCTATTTGATGGGTGTAGCAGCACAGGTGAAACGCAGCTATCAAGTTCCTTTGGTGTTGATTGTTGACAATGCCTCGATTCATCGCAGCAAACAGATGGTAGATTGGCGCAAGCTTCTTGTACAAGAGTATTCAACGACTTTGTATTTTCTACCTGCGTATAGTCCTGAGCTGAATAGAATTGAGATGGTTTGGAAGCAGATGAAGTATAACTGGCGGGATTTTAAGGTGATGAAGGCAGATCAAATAGAGCGTTGGGTTGGGCAGATTTCAAAGGGTTTTGGTAATGAATACATGTTTACTTTTTAGTTGATACTTAGAACCTACAAATTTAGTTCTTAAATCTGTTTGATGATCATAAATAGCTTCCCTAAAAAGCATGTACCAATAGTTGATCGTATTACGATTTAAATTGAGTAATAATGCAGTTTTAGAAGCGGGTATATCAATGCAAAAGCATTGAATGATTTTTTTAATCTTGTAGTGGCTTAATTTACTGTTTTTAATCATGATTACAGACCAACATAACTAGTCTGCTAGTCTAGAGCCAACACAATATAAACCATCTTTTATGGGTTGCCCTTTAGGCAAAATTAAATGTGGAAAATAAGCAGAAGATGACGTTGTCATAGTAAACTGGTACTTCTAAAAACACCCAAACTGTATCTTATGACAATACCATGATTAAAAATACACTCAACGCTTTCATGGTTAAAGTTTTCAGAGGTTGGGGTTATGTCGGTTCGACTCGCAGTTTTTCACCGTTATTCCAAGGATTTACTCCCTCCTATTTTGGCAGGATTAATTTCGGTAATTGTCAATTATGGGAGTACATTCATTTTAATCTTCCAAGCAGCACAAATGGCAGGACTTAGCCCAGAGCTTACAGCTTCATGGGTATGGTCAATTTCTATTGGTGTTGGTATTACTGGAATATTATTAAGTTGGTACACTCGAGAACCCATCATTACGGCATGGTCTACTCCTGCTGCTGCATTTCTCATTACTGCTCTTGCAACTATTCCCTATGCTGAAGCGATTGGCGCATATTTACTTTCTGCCTTAGCCTTCGTAATTTTAGGAGTTACTGGTTATTTTGAAAAACTGATTCGCCTCATTCCTGTAAGTATTGCGTCAGGTTTGTTGGCAGGGATTTTATTACAATTTGGTATAACTGCCTTTACCAACACCATAATCGACCCACTTCTGACCCTGTCATTATTTCTGATTTATCTGGTTGTTAAACGTTTTTCTGCACGATATGCCATCGTTAGTGTTTTGGTTTTTGGTTTTATTTTTTTAATCTTTCAGACTCGAATTGATTTTGCAGGATTTGAATTAAAATTAGCATCACCGATTCTTACTGCTCCTGATTTTTCCATCAATTCCACATTAAGTATTGCCGTACCTTTATTTTTAATCACATTAACAGGGCAATATATGCCAGGTTTATTGGTCTTAAAAAATGATGGATTTAAAACCAATGCCAAACCCATTCTTATTGTCACAGGTTTAGGTTCCTTCATCATGGCACCCTTTGGCGCTCATGCATTTAATCTTGCAGCAATTACCGCTGCAATCTGTACAGGTAAGGAATCTCATGAAGATCCATCTAAACGCTGGATAGCCGGAATTGCTGCGGGGATATTTTATATTTTGGTTGGGATTTTTGGCGTCACACTCGCTGCAATATTTACAGCATTTCCAATAACTTTTATTAGTACGCTGGCAGGTCTTGCCTTGTTAGGTACTATTACAGGAAGTCTAACCAATGCTATGAGTGATGTTGAAAGCCGTGAAGCAGCTTTAATTACCTTTCTTGCCAGTGCTGCCAATATTACATTATTGGGGATTGGCGGAGCATTTTGGGGATTGATTTTAGGCTTAATCGCTTATTGTGTCTTGAATGGAAAATTCAAACGATTTGTTTCGGATAATTTTATAAAAACGGTGAATGATTAGAAATCTTCAATATGCTGTTAGAAGTATCTTTTCACGGCGTTTTGTATAAAAATCTTAAACTGGTACTGTAAAAAATACGAAAACCGTATCTTAAAACAGTACCATATCAAGATTATGCTTTACCCATCAATTTTTAATCACCAAAAATGATGGGAACATCTCTATGCAAAAGCAAAATATTCAAGTAACACCAGCACTGTGCCAAGACTACCAACAATGGCTACCGTATTGGCTTGCCTATCAAGAATTTTATAAAGTTAATTTATCTCATGAAGTCACACAAACCACATGGCAACGCTTTTTTGATGATGCTGAACCTGTGTACTGTGCTGTTGCCAAAGAAGGCGACAAAGTTTTAGGCTTTGTCCATTATGTGATTCACCGCTCAACTTGGGCAGAAACAGACTATTGTTATTTAGAGGACTTATATGTATCGCCTGAATCACGTGGGCAACACGTCGGGAAACGTTTAATAGAATATGTCCAAAAACAAGCGCTTACTCAAAAGTGTGATCGTTTATATTGGCATACTCAAGAGACAAACCAGACTGCTCAGAAACTTTATAACTGGATCGCTGAAAAACCTGGAATTATTGAGTATCGTATGCCTTTATAATTAGGTTATGTAGCAAAGCCAAAGTCCACAAGATTTTGGCTTTTATATTTTTCAACTTACAATTCAGTCATGAAAATTTGATGTAATGTTTGAATAATCTTGGTTATTTCAGTTTCATTCAGTGCAGCAAAGCCAAAGCGTATGTGAAAATATTCTAAACTGGTATTTTCTACACAAGAACCAAAGCAATATTCAGAATCAATCTGCAAATGACTTAAAGCTTCAGTATAGTGAGTTTGATAAGCTAGATTAAACCGCACCCATAATGCCATCCCCCCTGCTGGTGCAGTAATTTCAACGTTGTCCTGAAAAAATTGCTGAAAAGTCATCACAGCAAAATCTCGACGATTTTGATAAATTTTGCGCATCTTCCTTGTATGCCGCTTGATTTCACCTTGTTGCATCAACTCTGCAATCGCCAGTTCTGTAATGGCATTGCCCTGCTTATCAATAAGTAAAATATCCTGTTTCATGGCTTGGATAATTTCCAAATCAGCAACCACATAGCCCACTCTTAAACTTGGTGCAAAGACTTTGGACAATGAACCGATATGAATCACTTTTTCAGCCGCAGGTAAACTGATTAAAGGAGGGATAGGACGACTGTCATAGTGGAATTCGTGATCATAATCATCTTCAATAATATAAAAATCAAAAGTTTTAGATAGTTCCAAAAGCCTTAGTCGCCGATCCATCGACATGGAAACAGTCGTTGGATATTGATGATGTGGCGTAGTGTATACGGCTGCAACCGAATGATTTTTTAGTATTTCTGTTAAGTGTTCGGTATCTAAACCATGTTGATCTAATCTGACCCGCACAATTTGAAAATGGTTGGATAAGAAAGTTTCAACTGCTGGTGGATAAGACCACTGCTCCACGACAATGACCTGACCTTGTACTTGTGGCTTGGCAAGCACTCGAGCTGCAAGGAATATCCCCATTTGGCTTCCACGAACCATACAAATATGCTGTATTGTGGTCTGAATAAATCGCTCCATTGACAACATATTTAATAAGGCTTGACGTAATTCCAGCGCCCCTTGCGGGTCACCATACCCCATCATTTGCTGCCTCGTCACCTTAATCAAGGCATGACGATAAGCACGCGAAAATAACTCATATGGAATCAGCCGAGTATCGGGAATCCCATCATTTTTAATCACCGTTTCCTGTGGAGTAGATAATTCAGTAGAAGTTTGAGCTGATGTCATTAAAGCTAATGCTGTGTCAAGTTTGAGATCAGGTAACTGTTCAGAAATAAACGTCCCTTGTCTTGGCTTTGAGACTAACCAGCCCTGAGCTTCTAAATCTTCATAAACGGATTGTACTGTTTTACGATTAATTCCCAACTCATCCGCTAAGGTCCGCGAACCTTGCAAACGTGTGCCCTGCTTTAATCGCCCAGACAAGATTTCCTGAATAATCTGGTTTGTCAGTTTAAGAAAAATGGTTTTTTCTTTACGTTCAGCAAGATGTAGTCGCATTTCCCACGATTGTTGCATGATTATCTGGACCATATAAGTTTTAAAAACTGGATATTTTCTACCATCCACAAGTTTCTTATTCTGCCCATGTCCAAATGACAAATCAACCGAATAGGAGGTCTTATGGAAACTGCACTACTTGATAAACAGCAGCTCATGCACAACGCTCAACAAAGTATGCAACAACATTTTCAAGATGAAGACTACACCGATCCACAAAAACTGGCCTTAACTTGCCGTATCTTATTTGATCATGGTCATGATGCTGGACTTGCTGGACAAATCACCAGCCGAACCGATAAAGGGAATACCTTTATTACTCAACGTTTTGGTTTAGGCTTTGATGAAATCACTGCGGCCAACTTATTAGAAGTAGATCAAGATCTGAAACCTTTAAATGGCGAAGGCATGGCAAACCCAGCCAACCGTTTTCATACTTGGATTTATAAAGAACATCCCGAAGTGAATTGTATTATTCACACCCATCCAACGCATGTCGCTGCGTTGTCTATGCTCCGTGTGCCACTCGTTATCTCACATATGGATACCTGTGCTTTGTACGAAGATTGTTCTTTCGTTGGAGATTGGCCTGGTGTTCCTGTTGGCAATGAAGAAGGGATCTTTATTTCTTCAGCATTGGGTGAAAATCGTGCTGTTTTATTGTCTCACCATGGACAGTTGGTCACAGGAAAAACCATCGAGGAAGCTTGTAATCTCGCGATTTTGATTGAACGTGCGGCACGCTTACAACTTTTGGCCATGGCGGCAGGTCAAATTCAACAGATTCCACACGACTTAGCCAAAGAAGCGCACGACTGGGTGTCTACAGATAAACGCAACAAAATCAATTTCGCTTATTACGCTCGTAAAGCTTTGAAAAATCACTCAGATTGCATTAAAGGAGAATAACCATGAAGTTAGAAGGCATTATTGCTTACCCAATTACTCCTTTTAAAGCTGAAACACAGGAAGTTGATTTTGATGCGTTGACGATTACGCTAAATGCATTGCTTGAGCATCAATGTGATGCGATTGCACCACTGGGCAGTGCTGGAGAAAGTGCTTATTTATCTTGGCAGGAATGGCAACAAGTCGCTCAAAAAAGTATTGAAGTCGTCAATCATCGTGTCCCTGTCATTTTAGGAATTTCTGAACTCACGACCTCAATGGCAATTCAAAAAGCTCAAAAGGCTGAAGAGTTAGGCGCAAATGTGATTATGGTCATTCCTGTTTCCTATTGGAAACTGACGGATCAAGAAGTTTATGAGTATTATCAACAAATAGCAGCATCGACTAAACTCCCGATTATGGTCTATAACAACCCTGCAACGAGTGGTTTGGATATGTCGCCTGAATTAATTGTCAAAATGTTTGAAGAGATTGAAAACATTTCTATGGTCAAAGACAGTACGGGGGATATTCAACGTATGCATAAATTCCATGAGCTGACACAAGGGAAATTGCCTTTTTATAATGGCTGTAATCCTTTGGCTCTTGAGGCATTTTGTGCTGGTGCAAGTGGTTGGTGTACCGTTGCCCCAAATCTGTTAGGCAAACTCCCCAATCAACTCTATCAAGCAGTCAAAAATGGAGATCTAACTCAGGCACAAAACCTTTTCTATAAGCAACTTCCTTTATTGCGGTTTATTGTGCAAGGTGGTTTACCCAAAACAGTGAAGGCTGGATTGAATGAACTAGGTTTCTGTGTCGGTGACCCTAGAAAACCTTTACAAAAGGCTAGCTTAGCTGAAACTAACCAGTTACTAGGTTTTATTAAGCAAGCAACGAATATTTAACGTTATTGTTTTCTTAACGCTGTATTTGACCCTATAAAGTTAAGTACAGCGTGCAGTCAAGTTATGCATTTGCGCGAATCATCATTTACAGGTGCAGTTCGTGATTGGGCTGGACGCTTTGAACTTGCCGATTAAGGGATTTTATTTTTAGATTAAATTGTCGAGCCTCTCGAATTACAAAGTAAATTGCTATACGTATTACATGCATGAAGGTACTTTCGAAAGAGTTGGAGAAGAGAAAATACGATACGTTGAAGTTAGGATTATTGCCGCCACTAATCGAAAATAGAAACTGACCCAGTAATATTCGTGAATTACAAAATGTGTTGGAACATGCATTAATCACGACCATACACGATGCTGTTTCTTTTCAATATTTGCTTGAACAAGAACCATCTCAGACCATATAGTCCAATCACGTCTCTACAATCGAGCAAGTACTGACGATACAACAACTCAAACCGTTAGAAACTGAAAATCTTAAATCAGCAATCAAACAATGTGAAGGTAAAATTTTTGGTGATGTTGGTGCAGCTAAACTGTTAGGTTTTAATCCAACGACACTGATTTTAAAATTAAACAAATGGGAATTAAATATTAAACCCCACTCTTGAAAGCATGATCATGCTTTTCAACCAGAAATTAAATCTTAAATCCCTTATGTATCTAAAAAGATTAATGTTTCATTACTTGCGTGGGGTTGGGACTTAAGACAGAGGCATTCCTGCCTCAGCAGGAAAATGGATATCAAAAGGCTTATTGGTAATAAATAACATCAAAACATCATTATCACTTCGCGCACCATGAAACATGATTGCCCCCCTCAGGAAGCCAGACAAAACTTCCGAGTCCAAACTCGTCCTCGCTCGTAGCCAAATATCTCTCTAATACATACATGCCGTGTGCGCAATTATGCCAATGCTCTACCGTGCTAAACCCAGCAGGATAGCGCAACCTCCAAATCATTATGCCTGTATCTGGGTCTTGCAAACAGGTTTTTACTGGTAATTCACTCTTTAAATGGAATAGAAATAAATTCCCACGGCATGGTATTGGTATTTCACACAAAAGGTTTATCCGTCATTTTCTATTCTTCCCAGCGTTCTTTTTTTAAATTTTTAAATGGAATAACCTGATGACATCAATATAATCAGGTCACTCCCAATTAACCCCAAATCAGCCAATTTTAATAATAGGCTTTAGTGTGATTCCTTTATGGCTGTCTAGTGCGGCTTGATTGATTTCATCAAAGGCATAGAATTTCACTAACCGATCAAATGGAAACTTTCCTTGTTGATATAGTGTAACTAGCTCTGGGATAAATTTCTTCGGTGCACCACTGCCTTCAACCACACCCATAATGGTTTTTCCACCGAGTAATAAATCATTCACATCAAACTGTGCCGTGGTTCCTAAAGGGGGTGCACCAACAACTGCTATTTTGCCTAAAATACCCAAAGCATCTATGCCTTGTTTTAAGATTTCAGGGCGTCCCGTAGACTCAAGTGCAAAGTTAATTCCACCGCCCGTAATCTCTTTTATTGCAGCCACAGGATCTTGCGTTTTACTATTGATCACATGGGTTGCACCCAACTGTTTTGCCAACTCCAAACGTGATTCGACAATATCAACAGCAATAATGGTTGATGCGCCACAGACTTTCGCCGCAAGCAATGCACTTAAACCTACCGCACCAGCGCCCCATGTCACAAAACTACTGGCAGGGCTTACTTTAAGCGCATTGATACATGCCCCTGCACCCGTTTGAATACCGCAGCCTAATGGTCCCAGTAACTCAATAGGAACCTCTTTGGTTACCTTCACTGCATTATTTTCACGACTTAAGGCATAAGTCGCAAAGGAAGACTGGGCAAAAAAATGATCGTGTACTACGGTATGATCATGCCTACAAATCGCACTTTTACCTTCTAAGTCAGCACCGCTGAAGTTACGTCCGAAGAACTCTGAGCAATAAGCAGGATTACCTGTATTGCACTGGGTGCATTTTCCACAATAACCATAACTTAACACCACATGATCACCCACTTGCAGGTCAGTCACATTTGGTCCAATCGCTTCAATAATTCCCGCGCCTTCATGTCCAAGCACAGCAGGCAATGGCACAGGATAATACTGATCACGGACAATTAAGTCGGTATGACACATCCCCGTCGCGACAACTTTCACCAGCACCTCATCACCTTGAGGTTGACGGATTTTAAGGGGTTGCAATTCAAAATCCGCGCCTTTACATGCCGTCACAGCGGCAACGATGTCTTTCATTTCGTTCATGCGATTACTTCCTGTAATAAATAATTTAACTGATTAAAAAGGATAATGTGGTGCTTGCGCCTGTACGGTCATCCATTGCCACTGGGTAAACTCATCCGCATTGGCAGGACCGCCAATACGCGTCCCATTTCCTGATGCACCAAAACCACCAAATGGGTTGACCGTTTCATCATTTACAGTTTGGTCATTGATGTGTAGTAAACCGACTTTAAGTTGTGTACCAAGCTGCATCGCACGTCCAACATTTGAACTAATCACACCTGCTGAAAGCCCAAAGTCTCCATCGTTAGCAAGTTCAATTGCCTGTTCATCAGTAGTAAAAGGAATTAGTACAGCCACAGGTCCAAAAATTTCTTCACTGAAAATTGGATTATTTGAAGTTACATTCGAAAGCACAGTTGGTTCAAAAAATACGCCATCAGCACGCCCACCCACTTCTAATGTTGCGCCTTCCGCAACTGCGACATTCACCAGTTGTTCGACACGTTGCGCTTGTTTAGCATTAATCAGAGGGCCAATGGTGACATGACTTTCACACGGATTACCAACTACAAATTTTTTGACTTTTTCGATCACACGTTGTTTGACTTGTGCATAAATTTTCTGATGGATCAGAATTTTGCCAGAAGTCATACAAATCTGACCTGAATGCAAAAATGCTCCCCATGCGATATTTTCAGCAGCCAATTCAATATCAGCATCGTCCAAAATGATCAGTGAGTTTTTACCGCCTAACTCCAAAGAGACTTTCTTCAAAGTTTTTGCAGCATTGGCACCGACTATACGCCCGACATTCGTTGATCCAGTAAATTGAATACTGGCAATATTTTTATCCAGTGTCAGTGCTTCCCCGACCTCTGCACCGCCTGGTAATACATGCAATAACCCCTTCGGGAGACCTGCTAGCTCAAAAATACGTGCTATGGCATAACCACTACACACGGCTGTACGTTCATCAGGTTTAAGCACGACTGCATTGCCTAATGCTAAAGCTGGTGCTACAGCACGTAAAGCCAAATACAGTGGAAAATTAAACGGTGAAATGACCCCGACCACACCAAGCGGTACGCGTTTTGCAATACTGAGTTTTCCATTTTGAGTTGGCAAGACTATGCCCTGATCCATAGCAGGCAATCCGATACAATGCTTAAGCACCTGAATGGCGATACTCACTTCAAAACCTGCTTTAAGCTGTAAAGAGCCGCTTTCTTTAACTAGCCAATCAATCACATCGGCTTGGTGCTCTGTGAGCAAAGCTGCTGCACGTTCAAAGACTGCTTGGCGCTCTTGATAACTCAATGCCCACCATGCCTGTTGTGCTGATTTACCTTGTTTGGCTGCATTTACCACATCTTGAGCAGCAGCATAGCCAATCTCGCCCAGCTCTTGACCAGTTGCCACTTCAACAACCTTATATAACTGCGGGGCTGACTGCCATAAGCCATTGAACAGTTTTTTATCCCAAATCTCTTTTGTTAATATCGACATAATGACCTCGTTAAAATTGTCTTGAACAACCCATACATCATTTCACTTTCATCGTGGCAAAATTGAAGCAATGGATGTGTTGTCATCACACATGTTTTGAATTAGAAAATGTAAAAAAGCCGAAAGTTTAGTCCTAGTTCTTTCTTGAAGCCGCTTTCAACTTGAGTATCTGAAACTAGCTGTGCACTCAATTGAGTTTTGGCATTCATCATGTGTTGAAACTCAAATCGTACTTGCTGCTTTTCCATGTTCTGATTGAGTCTGACGCCATCCAAAAATTGCTCGCCACCATAGTTTGCTGCATAACCGAATGCCAGGCGTTGCTTGGCATTCAAGTCATAACGTAAATTGACCTGTGTTTGATAACTGGTGTCTTGAGACAAGGTCTGATTACCCTTGCCCGCTTCATCATTATCCCCATACCAGATGGCATCTTGATAAAATTCGAAACCCCATTTGCCAGAGAGCGGTTGTACCCAAGCCAACTGCACATCGTATTTAAAGCGGTTTTCTCCCAGATTCACGGCGTCATATTTGTCATACTGGCCCAGTGGCAAATAAATAAACGGTGTAAGGGCAAGATAACGTCCTGAAGCTCCTTGTTCAGGTTGATTAATCAACCAAAATGCAGAAGCAATAATCGGGTCTGCAAAACCAGATGCATGATTTAAATGCACATCGCCAATTTGAGTATTTCGCACTGAACCAAATGGAATGACCACCTGAGGTGTTGCCCGTAATCCAGCGATGTCAGTGTAATGAATGAAGCGTGCAATCCCAATATCTGAACGGGAGTCGGCATCGGTTTTATCATCCCTTTGATAATAGCCATCCATTTCACTATGTTGATAGTAAAAGACACCAACATTGGTTCCTCTTGGGAGGGTTGTATAATCTCCGACATTGACATCAATGGCGTAACTCTGTTGAGTAAGCAATGCACCCAATATGAGTAATCCCGCATTTTTATTCGCAAAATGCATAACCTGTTCCCTTTTCTTTAAATTGTCCTTATTTACTCATTCCGAAGACTGAAAATTTTTATGGACATTCCATCCATAGCCGATGTGCTAATCAGTTCAATCTAGCGATTAATCAAATATGAGTCAGAGAATAATTGCAGTTTGCATGCCAAGTTTTTAATTATTTAAAATCAATATCTTAAAGTTAGACAAGGATTTACCATGTCCATCATATAGACACATTAAAAAAGGACTGTTCAGTTCCTGAACAGTCCTTTGATATTAAGTATCTTAAAAAAAACAGCGGGATGAATAGTTCCTACACAATGCTGCACAAACATCTATTTATGTCATTCAATAAACACTTCATTTTAAGCTAAATACAAAAGAACCTAACTGCTGATATATTTATACACCGTCGTTCTCGAAATATTTAAGCGCTTTGCTGTGCGTGCAATATTGCCATTCTCTTCATCTAATACCTGCATGACCATGTGTTTGGTCATTGCATTTAAATGTTGGTTTTTCGCTGCTAGCATAGGCTGATTCATTGTTTGAAGACTGACTGAGGACTCAGGCAAATAAAGTCGTGTCAGAACATCGCCCTCATTAAACGCCACCGATAACCTTACAATGTGAATGAGCTCACGAATATTCCCCGACCATGTATAGGTCTGAAACTGCTGCTCAACCTTGGCTGACCATTGTGATATACCGAATTGATGCAGAATTTTATGGAAAATAGCCTGCTTATCCTGACGTAAACGTAAAGGCTCCAGATGCACTTGAAAGCCACAGATCCGATAATATAAATCGCTACGGAATGTCTGCTGTTCAATTTTCATTTTTAAGTCTTGATGGGTTGCGCATAATAACTTAAATGCTGATTTAATCGGTTTGCGTCCCCCAACCCGATAAAACCGTTGGTCTTGCAAGACGCGTAAAATTTTGACTTGCAAATGTAAGGGCAAATCACCAATTTCATCGAGAAATAGAATTCCTTGATCCGCCAACTCAATGAGACCTTTTTCACCCTGTTTTTTCGCCCCTGTAAAAGCACCGCCCTCATAACCAAACAGTTCTGCCTCCAATAAATGATCAGGTATCGCACCACAGTTAATGGAAATAAAAGGTAAATCAGCATCGAGCTTTTGATGTAATTGCTGTGCAAAGTGGTCTTTTCCTGTCCCTGTTTCTCCTGTAATCAGCACTGGAATATCTGCCTTTAAGGCTTTCAGTGCCTGATCAAGCGAATGAAGTGCAGTAATGGCTCTGGCTGGACTAGGAACATTTACATTGAACTGATGAAATTGTGCGTAGAAAAAAGCATGGTCATGACTTTGAATAAAAAAGGCATTATTGGTATCAACCTGAGTCAAATGCTCAATAACAAAGAAATTATAAATCGTTTGATCCAAGACCTGCTCAATGGAACAGTTGAGTAATTTCAATGCTATTTGGTTGGCTTTAATAACTCTACGCTGCTCATCCAGTACGATCATGCCTGTATAGGCATTTTCGAGTAAATCTTTGGAGTGCTGAAAATAAAGTATGCGCTGATTTGGTTTGATTTCAGCAAGAATCACTTTATTTTCTAAAATATAACTTTGATAAAGCAAATGTCTGAGCCAATTGCTTGCTAAAAGCCCTTGCGGTGAAGTGATATCCAAAGCACCCAAAACCGCTCCTGCCCCATTAAACACGGGGACTGAGGCGCAAGAATAATTGGCAAACTCATCTAAATAATGCTGATGTCCAGTCATGATCATCGGCTGTTTCGACAGAACACTACATGTAGGAGCAATCGCACCAAAGATAGAGGGATCTATCACCCGACCTGTCCGTAAAAAATGATATTGTTCATCTAAGTCTGGGTTGTGTCGTTCTGCAATAATCTTCAACTGCTGATTAATTAAGAAAACACTGACATCCTGCTGTCCAAATAACTGCCAAATGTCATTTAAAACCACTTCTGCCAATTCCGCGAATTTCATATCTTCTTTAGAAAGGTGGTCGACAGGAAAATCATATAAAGACGTCAGTTTAGAAAAAGGACTTAAGCCTGATTTTTTAGCACTTTCCCATGCTTGTAAAATCGGTGAATCCCGCTCCACCAGCTCAGGTAGTGCACCTGTAGTGTAAAAATTATATTTTATATTTTGCCAAGAAAATTCAGATAAACTATCCATGAGCATATTCCAAACCAATCCATTTCTTTAAACCAAATACAGATAGATTGGAATGCATTTTGAATCTTCTTCAACGACCCATTTATAAGGTTTAGGCCAGTGACATTTAAGAACATTAAACGACATTCCATCTAAGCATAGGTAGCATCCTAGTTTTCATCACGTTTAACCATGACTTTTCCAGTTTTTCCTACAATTCAAGTATGCAATCATGATGAAAAGCCTTCGATGGCTACATCACCATAAAACTATGAATACGATTTCTCAATAGCAATATGTTGAAAATAAGTTCGATAGAGATAAACGCATCCGAGTGAAAAACTCACCATCAAACATGAAGCAACTGGTAAGTGCATCACACTGTCTTGTGGAAAGACAAAGACCAAAAATGGAAAGGCATACACCGCAGGAATCCGCATATCAAACAACTTGAGCAAAACAAACATTAAGGGCATATAAATGAAAGTGAGCAGCATCCAATCTTGAATCAAGAACAGCATCGCAACGGCTATAGAGATAGACAGTGTCAATAGAGCAACCTGCTTAAAATACATTTTCAACGAATACATCATCATATTCAGAGACTCATACACCACCACCGTAATTGGAGGAATGAGTGCCATCGCTTCGACCTTGAATATCGCAGCGAGTGCAAAACCCATTAATGTAATACTGGCATACACCCCTATCTTTCTTCGATCAAAGTTCCCTTTCCGTTCCAAACCTTGGTTCAGTTTAAATAACACAACACCCAACATCAGGATAAAACTGGTGACCAAGATGGAAATCAAAAATGATAGTTCATCGGCTTGGGTTACAATCGGCAAGAAACCCGTGGCCAGTGCGGGTGGTAAGATATAATTAAACGTCCACATGACCAGCAGCATGGCACATAGCACCAAAACCAGTTTAAACAGGTACGAAACTGGCATTAGATTAATGCAAAAGCCAATTACTGCCGTCAAACTAGGCAAAATAAAAATTTTATCGGGTTGATTCAACCACTGTTTATCTCGATAAACCCATAACCCAACAGCCATCGCGACTATTTCAGGTAATATAATTTCTCGGTCATGCAAGCCATAAGCGGCCGCCACCATGAGCAAAATAAAGAGAAAAGCAGCAACATAACTTTTAGAGCTTAAAGTTATCTTTACATGTGACATAGGATTCATTTACGATTCCTTATTTTGATTTAAAATGATATAGCACCAAGGATGTGTTTCGTCAGTGCGATCACTGTAGGAGCAAATAGCACCATGATGATTCCTGAAATAATCATGGAAAGGCTGGCAATCACACCTTCTAATTCATGCCGTTGTCTTGCACGGGCAATCCCCATGGCATGTGCGGCATTGCCGAATGCTGCCCCTGAAGCAATCTTGTTCTTGAACCGTATCCATAGCAGCAGAGCATCTCCCAACAACATGCCGACCAAACCTGTAATCACGGTAAAGAGCGGAATTAAGCTAATTGAACCGCCAACTTTTTCAGTCAGCACAAAAGCAAAGGGAATTGAAATGGAACGTGCCAATAGACTATTTTTGACAATGTCATCGAAATTCATCAGACTGGCCAAAAACCAGCTACTGAAAATACCCACCAACATAGCAAGGCCAGAACTCAACATGAGTACTTTAAAATGTTGCTGAATCATGCTGCGATAGCGAAATACAGGAATCGCAAAAGCCACTGTGATGGGACCAAGCATCGCGACCAAATACTGGGTATAGCGGTAATAGTCTTGGAACTGATGCCGTAACATAAAAATCAGCACGATGCTCAAAATAGGGACGACAATAATTGGCGATAAATAGATTTTTTGTGTTCGAACAAAGAGCTGCTTTGCTATGAAATAACACACTACGGTCCAAACTAAGTGAAAAATCCCCCAGAACTCAGTCATACTGACCTTCCTGTTTTAGATCTTCACGCTTTAAGAACATCCGCACCGCATATACAGAAGCCATCATGACCAGAGTTGTGCTGATCAAAATCACCAACAGTATTTTCCAACCACTGATAATCAATAAGTCCTGATACTGAATCACACCGACCACAGGTGGAATAAAAAACAGTAACAGCTCGCCAAGTAAAAAGTCGGCACCATGTTCAACCTGAGCTAATTTCAACCACTTCATCTCAAGCAAGAACAACAACAGGAAAAAGCCCAACACACCAGATGCCAGAGGCAAGCTCAGTAGCCTTTGCAATACATAAGCACAGCTCCAAACCGCCAAAATGATGATAATTTGGTAGCTTGAGCTTTTTAGCCTGCTGGGCAGAGTTAAGATATCCAACATCAGCCTATGTCCGCATAAGCCCGTTCTTTAAATGGCTGAATCGAGACACGTTGGTAGGTTTCTAAAAAAGATTCATGCGCTAAACGCAAATCCAAATAAGTATTCAGAATTTCTTCGAGCACATCAGGAATATCTTCTGCTGGAAATGACGGTCCTAAAATATCGCCAACAGATGCGTCATGGTCGGAGTTACCTCCTAAAGTAATTTGATAATATTCAGCACCTTTTTTATCGACACCTAAAATGCCAATATTGCCGACATGGTGATGCCCACACGCATTCATACAGCCAGAAATGTTCAGATCAACCTTGCCTAAATTATATATAGTGTCTAGATCATCAAAACGACGAGCAATCGCTTCATAAACAGGAATAGATTTCGCATTCGCCAATGAACAAAAGTCACCACCGGGGCAGCAAATCATGTCGGTCAGAAAACCAATATGTGCACGGGCTAGATTGGCACGATCCAAAACTTGCCACAGTTCAAATAAATCTTTTTGTCGCACATCAGTTAAAGCTATATTTTGCTCATGTGTCGTGCGGAGTTCACCAAAAGTATATTGATCAGCTAAATCTGCAATTAAACGCATTTCATCGGAAGTCATATCTCCAGGGGCTACACCAGCCCTTTTTAAACTAATTGTGACTATACGATAGCCTGCCACTTTATGAGGATGAGTATTGATATTGAACCAGTGTTTAAATTTCGGATATTGCTTGAATAAAGCTTCAAAATCATACTGTTCTAAGTTTTCATACGTAAATGGCTGAAATACGACATCCATTTGCTCTAAAACACTTTGTTGAACTTTGAGTTGAGTCTGAGTATAGGCAAATTCTGCTTCAACTTTTTCAGCAAAGCCCTCAGGAGTTAATGCTTTAACGAGAATTTTGATGCGTGCTTTATATTTATTATCGCGACGACCATGTAAATTATATACGCGCATGATGGCATCTAAATAAGCAATTAAGTCTTCACGCGCTAAAAAGTGCTTGATCACATGCCCAGCTAAAGGTGTGCGACCCAAACCACCACCTACTTTAATTTGATAGCCAATTTCCCCTGTTTCATTTTTTACAATATACACCCCAACATCATGGAATGTTGTTGCAGCTCGATCCTCTTCTGGGTGTGCACAAACTGCGATTTTAAATTTACGTGGCAAGAATGAAAATTCAGGATGGAAGGTACTCCATTGGCGAATCAGTTCACAGGTTGGACGCGGATCGGTCAATTCCCCTTCAACAACACCTGCATACTGATCTGTAGTGGTGTTTCGAATACAGTTCCCACTCGTTTGAATGGAGTGCATGTGTACCGTAGCCAGTTCCTGCAAAATATCAGGTACATCTTCCAGCTGCGGCCAATTCAGTTGAATATTTTGACGGGTTGAAATATGTGCATAACCACGATCATACTTCTGTGCAACCTCAGCTACCTTACGCAATTGCTTTGCATTCATTAAGCCATAAGGCACAGCTAAACGTAACATCGGTGCATAACGCTGAATATATAGACCATTTTGTAACCGTAATGGTCTATATTCTTCTTCGGTCAGTTTTCCCTCTAAATAACGCTGGGTTTGATTACGAAATTGTGCAACACGTTCATTCAATAAATTCTGGTCAAAATCTGTATATAGAAACATCTGGGCTACCTATCTATTTATGCGATAAATATGAAATAAATGCATTTTTGATGAGAATGGAATGGATCAAGCTGAAAAAGTTACAGGATGATTAGAGACAGCATTCTGTAGACAGGTCTGCATATATTCAGCATAAACAGATAACTTTTCATAAACATGCTCTGCATAGAACATGTCTTCGACCAATTGCGTGGCTTGTTCTTGGTTGTAACTTCCATTCACACTGAGTAACTGCGCATTGAGTTTGGATAACTTTTCACACAATTCGATATAGCTTTGATCTTTATGTTTAAACAATAACTTACGCATATTTAATTCAGCACTGTCCATCATCTTGTCTAATGGATTAGTCTGAATACAATAGATTTTGATCTTAAAAAACTGCGCAATTGCAGCAATTTTTTGCATATCAACATTTAAATGGGTGATTAAAAAAATTTGAGTCACATCAGCTCTGCACAAGGCGTTTAGCAAGGCATAATAAAAAAACTCAATATCATCTAGGTCATTGTCATGCAGATCCAAATAGATATTTAAAGCTTGCAGCACATCATCAATTTTTAGGTGCGGTTTTTTCTCTGCCTGATAGTAACGGCTTAATAGATTCAGTACAGACGCGGTCGCTTGGCTATGGTAGATAGTGGTTTGATTTAAATTCCCTAGAATAAATGGCGCAAATAAGTAAGCCAAACTAGATTGTTCATGCTGAATTGCCGACTGTACAATATAGTTTGCTTTCGCCTTGGAAAGCTCGCGCAAGACTTTTGCTCGGAGTAGTGTTGCTTCTAAATTCACGAATTTCTGTGTCAGCTTCTTTTTCAACTTCGCTGAAAAAGCTCCCTGTTCAACTATCTCAGGAATTTTATTCAGACTTTCTGTAACAAACATTTCATCACCATCCAGATTGATTCATATTTGTTATTTTGATTCTTTTTCAAATCAGCAGTAGCTACAGAATTGTGCTGTATAAATATAACAGAGTATTTTTATCTACTTTCTCTGTTATATTTTATATAACATATTTTTGTACCTACATCTTGAATTCTGTGTCCTGCAAAATCTTGATAATTATTCAAAGTAGGTAGTTTTGATGAAACGATCTATAATTTTTTATAACACTAAAATAAATAGTGTTGATTTAAAAAATCTCAGAAACCCATGTCTAAAATGGGAGGTCCTATGAGCCTCGGTTTAACCGCACTTGAACTCGCACGAATTCAATTTGCCTTTACAGTTTCATTTCACATCATTTTTCCCGCTACTTCGATTGGCTTGGCCTGCTTTCTAGCACTGCTGGAATGGAAATGGCTGCGCACCCAAAACCCAATTTATAAAGATCTGTTCAAATACTGGATTAAGATCTTTGCCGTCGCCTTTGCCATGGGGGTCGTATCAGGCATAGTCATGGCGTATCAGTTCGGTACCAACTGGAGTGAATTTTCTCGAATTGCTGGTTCAGTCACTGGTCCATTGCTGACTTATGAAGTGCTAAGCGCCTTTTTCCTTGAAGCTGGCTTTCTCGGCATCATGCTGTTCGGTTGGGGGCGTGTTGGTCCTAAGGCACATTTTTTTGCTACCTTGATGGTCGCCATTGGTACCTGTATTTCTATGTTCTGGATTTTATCGTCCAACAGTTGGATGCAGACCCCACAAGGCTTTGCCATTGAAAATGGTATTATTGTTCCATCTGACTGGTGGGCAATTGTGTTTAACCCATCCTTCCCCTATCGCTTTGCCCATATGGCAACCGCAGCTTTCCTTGTATCTTCATTATTGGTTGTTGGTACAGCTGCTTGGCATTTATTCAAAGGTCGTCGCGATGAGTTAGTCAAGAAATCCTTCTCTATGGGACTTTGGATGGTACTCGTAACTTCATGCCTGCAAGTGGTGATTGGGGATCAGCATGGTCTGAATACCCTTGAGCATCAACCGACTAAATTGGCTGCAATTGAGGGTCACTGGGAAACCAACCATGATCATGGTATGCCGTTACTGTTATTCGCTTTACCCGATATGGAGAATGAACGTAATGCCTTTGAACTAGGCATCCCAAACTTAGGTAGCTTAATTTTAACCCATTCTATGGATGGCAAAGTCACTGGCTTAAAAGACTTTGCCCCTGAAGATCGTCCACCTGTTCCAATCGTGTTCTGGAGTTTCCGCGTGATGGTGGGACTCGGCATGCTCATGGTGTTGATGTCACTGACTGCTTTATGGTTACGTAAACAAGACCGATTATATGAAAGCCGCTGGTTTCATAAGTTTGCTACCGTTATGGGACCCACAGGTTATATCGCCTTGCTCGCAGGTTGGGTCACCACGGAAGTCGGCAGACAGCCTTGGGTGGTCTATGGAGTAATTCGTACTCAGCATGGATTATCACATACCGTGACTGCAGAACAAGTGGGTCTTAGTCTGATTATTTTTGTACTGGTCTATACCGTCGTTTTCGGCACAGGCATCTATTACATGCTGAAATTAATCAAGGTAGGTCCTTTACATATAGACAGTGTTGATCAGCAACTTGCAGGTCCTGGGCACTTTAAAACGCCAATGCGACCATTGAGTGCTGTTGATGAAACAATTGATGGTTCAGCAAGCCAAACACCTGAAAATAAGGAGCAGCATCATGATTGATCTTGCATTAGTCTGGGTCGGTATCATTGGCTTAGGTGTATTGATTTACGTGGTTATGGATGGCTTTGATCTGGGCATAGGCATACTGTTTCCATTTATTCAAGGGCATCAAGAACGCGACGTGATGATGAACACCGTTGCCCCTGTCTGGGATGGCAACGAAACTTGGATGGTCTTGGGTGGTGCAGGTTTATTTGCTGCCTTTCCGCTAGTCTATTCCACCGTGTTATCTGCCTTGTATTTACCGATCATTTTTATGGTAGTGGCTTTAATTTTCCGAGGCGTGGCTTTCGAATTCCGCTTTAAGGCCCACCGTAGCAAGCCGCTATGGGATCAAGCATTTATTTGGGGTTCATTCTTTTCTAGCTTCTTCCAAGGAGTTATTCTGGGAGCTTATATTCAAGGAATTGAAACACAAAATGGCATTTATAGCGGTGGCACACTCGACTGGCTGACTCCATTCTCTTTGTTTGTGGGCTTGGGTGTAGTTATCATGTATAGCGCATTAGGCTGCGCATGGCTCATCATGAAAACCGAGGCAGATTTACAAGCAAAAATGTATAGGCTGATGCCTAAGCTAATTATTACCTTATTAATTGTCTTTGGTGCAGTCAGTATCTACACACCCATCAGCCATCCTGAAATTGCACAGCGCTGGTTTAGCTTACCAAATCTGTTCTATTTCAGCCCTGTACCGGTGTTGGTACTGATCTGTTCTGGGCTTATTTTGAAAGCATGTGCACAGCAAAAAGATGCTCAACCCTTTGTTTTAACGCTGGGTCTGGTATTTTTAGCCTTTACGGGTTTTGTAATTAGTTTATGGCCCAACATCATTCCACCAACTATTTCCATCTGGCAAGCTGCTGCTCCTGAATCAAGTATGAAATTTGCACTGGTAGGTGCTGTCATTCTAATTCCGATTATTCTGGTTTATACCTTTTTATCCTACTGGGTGTTCCGTGACAAAGTGCGTATTGGTGATGAAGGCTATCATTAAGCAAGGTGACCCTGATGAAAAAAATGCAAAATCGTTTGAATCCTACAACATGGTTCATCTTATTATGGTGTTTTGGTTTCCTATCCCTAGGCTTAATTGCAGGAATTTTTAGACTGCTACTCAGCTTGGCTTATTAAAAGCATCTTTGATAAAACCTCGGATAGCCATGCAATCATGGCTATCCCCTTCTCATATGAGCATGTCCTTATGTATAAATCAGAACAACTCGCCTTAAGCCTCAAACATCTTATTGAAACAGGGACTTGGAAAACAGATGAGAAACTTCCTTCTTTAAGACAACAAGTCGAAATTTCTGGGTTTAGCTTAATTACAGTAATGAACGCCTATCAGGAACTGGAAGCACAAGGGCTGATCTATTCAAAAGAAAAATTAGGTTACTTTGTTACAGAGAATCCCTTACAAACTGCACTCGCAAAAAGAGTCATTGTGAATGAAAAAATTGAGATTAACTCACTGGTATTTCGTTATTTAAAATCCATTCAATCTGAAAAAATCATTCCCTTAGGAAGTGCTTTTCCCGATAGCCAACTGCTTTATTCTCCAAAACTAATGCAGACTTTAGCACAACAGGCAAAATACCGTGTTGGTTATGAGCAGATGCCGAGTTTACCACCTGGAAACTACGAGCTCAGAAAACTAATTGCTCAACGCTATTGTATGCAAGGCATTCCCACCGATCCCTCTGACATTGTGATTACCTCAGGTGGTCTAGATGCTTTAAATCTGTCTTTAAGAGCCATGACTCAAGCAGGTGATTATATTCTTCTGCAAGAAACTATTTTCTATGGAGCTTGGCAAGTTGCTGAAAATCTGGGCTTAAAGGTCATTACCATTCCAGAACACCCAGAACATGGATTGGATTTGGAGGCCTTTAAGAAAGCCATTACAAGCTATCCAATTAAAGTCTGTCTATTGATGCTGAACAGCCATAATCCGATTGGATTTACAGTCAGTGATGAGATTAAATTCGAATTGGCTAAACTGTTACACCAGCATGAAATTTATTTGATTGAAGATGATGTCTATGAAGAGCTTTATTATGATCAAAAACGACCGCTATCCATGAAGTATTATGATCAACAAAACTTAGTCTTGCACTGCTCTTCTTTTTCCAAAACTTTGGGAGCAGGTTTCCGTGTTGGTTGGGTTTATGCGGGAAAATTTTCTGAACATATACAACATCTACAATTAATGAGTACCATCTCTGTCAACTCTTTCATTCAAAATGCTTTAGTCGATTATCTCTCACATCGTCATTATGAAAAACATTTAAAAGGTCTTCGTACAACCTTAAAAAAGCTTAAAAATCAATATTATCAATATCTCAGCAAGAACTTACCCGAAAATTGTACTATCCATTATTATCCATCGGGCTATTTTCTGTGGGTAACACTACCTGAAGAAGTAGACAGCAGCAGCATTTATGAAAAAATGATTCGAAAAGATATTGGTATTTCCCCAAGTATTCTTTTTTATCGCAAGAATAAAAAGCATAACCACATTCGTATCAATTGTTCTTTTGAAATGAATGAAACCATCATTCAAGCACTTGATCTCTTGATTGAACAGATTTCAATGATGCTGGATGATCTGCATCTTTGAATCAATCGCGATTGAGGAAATAACTAAGCCTATCTCTCTAAATAAAGTAAGATCCCATTAAACCTAACTTTATTGGGTTGGATTCTGTGTTTTTTATGTTTTTAGATTACTTTATTACAACCATGGAGCATTCCTGTTACTTCATTTTGCTCAGATTTGGACTGATGATACAACAGTGCTTTGTATATGATATAAAATAATTTTATAGGCTAACCTAAACCGCCCAGATTTTATCCTCACTGCCAGCAACAAAAATCTATCTTAAAACCATTCAGCACTGAACTTGAATTTTATCTAGACACAATTCAAGTTCATTATTTTAAATACTCAGTTGCCCTTTAGCATTACGGACTTCTTTAGGAGAACGACCAAACCAGCGTTTGGTGGCACGACTTAAAGCAGATTGTTCAGAAAATCCTAAGATATTGGCCAACTGACTCATCGGAATTTTTGTTTCCCACAAATACTGTAAGGCAAGCTCTTTACGAATTTCGTCCTTAATCTCATCAAAACTTGTCCCTTCACTGGCAAGCTTACGCTGTAGAGTACGTGGATGTAAGCCCAACATAGCTGCGATGCGAATTTTATCTGCACGCGGTGTGGCTAAATGAATTCTTAAAGCTTTGCGTACACTAGAACTGACCATTTCAGCAGGATTTCGAAAGTGCCGAGTAATATAATCTTGTGCGATTTCCCGTAAGGCAGGATTACTGCTGTGTGGCTGACTTTCAAGGGTTCGTCTATGTAAATGTAATGCTGCTCTTTCTTGATTAACCAAAATAGGCGCACCAAAAAAACGTTGATATTCACTAATTGCAGCAATAGGTTTATGTGGTAAGGAAACGGCCTTTAATTCATAGTTTTCAGCAGCAAGCCATTTTAAAATACGATGGGTAGTCCCCAAACAGTTATCAATCGTTTGCCGCTGGGGTGCATAGCCATTGATTTGAATTTCAAATATAACTTCTGCGGCATCTTCAAAAAGTGGACTAGGTTGGTTTAGTGACATCACCAAACCTGGACCATGCAAAAACATAAAATCTGAAGTGTATTCAATCACACCACGTATAGACGATGCGCTTTGGAGAATAATCCCTAAAACCCCTAAAACACTGATGTCCTGATGGCGCGAAACACGTAACCCCAAATCTGGACATTGCGCAATTGCTGCAGTTTGCTCAAACAAATTTATGACGCTTCTTTGGCTTAGCCAAGCATCATCCTGTTTGAGTTGATCCAGCGTAATATTGTGCTGTGCGAGTAGCGGTTCTGGGTCAAAATTCAGATCTTGCATGACCTCAAGATAACCACGAATACCACTGGCATGTACCATAATTGTCATGTCTTCTAGAGTTAAATATCTGTCTCCTAAAGTCAAGTTTAAATTTGATCAACCGCTAGTATTAAAGAAGGAAAAAAACAAAAGCGACAAGGAGCCGCAAAATGCAAATGGAATATGATGTAGTCATCATCGGAGCAGGTTTAGGTGGAATTGGCATGGGATGCCAACTTTTACAACAGAACCCCAATAAATCATTCACAATATTAGAGCGCCGACAAGCACTAGGTGGAACGTGGGATCTGTTTCGCTATCCAGGCATTCGCTCAGACTCAGACGTGATTAGCTTTGGCTATAAATTCAGTCCGTGGAATAGCGATAAAGTGCTTGGGTAATCCCCCCTAAAAATAATAGGACTTAAAAGTAGAATTTTCTCTTAAGATACAAGCAGGAGATTCTGCATGAAAACATCTAAATTTACTGACAGCCAGATCATGTCCATCTTGAAGCAAGCGGAGTCTGGCACACCTGTTGCGGCCCTTTGTCGTGAACATGGTATGAGTAATGCAACCTTCTATAAATGGCGTGCTAAATATGGCGGCATGGATACATCTTTGATGGCACGGCTGAAAGAGTTGGAAACAGAAAATACCAGACTGAAAAAAATGTATGCTGAAGAGCGATTAAAAGCAGAAATTATTCAGGAAGCGATGTCAAAAAAGTGGTAAAGCCATCTTGTCGACGTCAGATGGCTCAACAGGCAGTGGCCCAACATGCTGTTAGTATCCGTTTAGCTTGCACTGCATTTGGCATAAGTGAAACCTGCTACCGTTATCAGGCTAGACTCAGTGATGACAATGTGCTCATTGCAGAACGGCTCATTGAACTCACTGAGGAAAATACCGATTGGGGCTTTGGTCTATGCTTCTCGTATTTACGGCATGTTGAGAGTCACTGCTGGAATCACAAGCGGGTTTATCGCATTTACTGTGAGTTGGCACTGAATCTGCGTATTAAACCGAGAAGAAGACTAAAACGACATGTGCCTGAACCACTGAAAGAGCCAATACGTGCAAATCAGGTTTGGTCACTGGATTTTATGCATGATCAACTTTCCGATGGTCGCAAGTTTCGATTATTGAATGTGATTGATGATTACCGCCGCGAAGGCCTAGCCATTGAAGCAGGGTTCTCATTGCCCACAATTAGGGTCATTCGTACGTTGAATCAATTGCTGGAGTGGAGAGAAAAACCGTTAGTGATCCGATGTGATAATGGCCCCGAGTTTATCAGTCACGAATTTGTGCGCTGGGCTACTGAGCACGGTATTCGTATTGAATATATTCAACCGGGTAAGCCACAGCAGAATGCGTATATTGAACGATATAATCGGACTATACGTTATAGTTGGCTGAGCAAGCATTTGTTTGATACGTTAGAAGAAGTTCAGGATTACGCAACTGATTGGCTGTGGCATTACAATCATGAAAGACCACACCAAGCTAACAAAGGAAGGCCACCTCTAATGGCTGCTTAACCTCTACTTTTAACTTCGGTTATTTATGGGAGGATTACCCTTGCTGCGGGTGAGTCGATTAAGCAGTATTTGCAAGAAACAGCTCAGAAATTTAAGATTGATCAAAAAATTCGTTACGGCATCAAAATTATCTCTGCTAATTTTTCAACCCAAACCAATAAATGGACGGTAGAAACGGTTAATGAAACAACGGGAGAAAGTTGCCAATTTAACTGTAATTATCTCATTGCTGCAACGGGTTACTACAACCATGACCAAGGTTATACGCCTAAGTTTGAAGGTTTTGAAAACTTTAAAGGCCAAATCGTTCATCCACAGCACTGGCCTGAGAATTTAGACTATAGCAATAAGCGGGTCGTGGTGATTGGTAGCGGTGCGACAGCGGTGACTTTAATTCCTGCAATGGCCAATGATACTGCACATATCACCATGTTACAGCGCTCACCAAGCTATGTCATTAACGTGCCAAATACAGACAAACTGGTCGATGCTTGTCGAAAAGTCCTGTCTGAAAAACTGGTGTATAAAATTTTCCGTAAGCGTAATATTTTTATGCAGCGCAGTATTTATAAAGTCTGTCGTCGCTTCCCGAAACAAATGCGTTCATTCTTGCTTTCAAATGTTCAAAAAGCCTTGGGTGATCAATATGATATGTCCCACTTTACACCAGAATATATGCCTTGGGATGAGCGTCTCTGTGCCATTCCAGACAACGATTTATTTGACGTGATTCGTGACGGCAAAGCATCTGTTGTGACCGATCAAATTGAGCATTTCACTGAAAATGGTATTTTGCTCAAATCGGGTAAAACCCTAGAAGCAGACATCATTGTGACAGCAACAGGTCTTGAATTACAGTTGTTTGGTGGTATTCAACTTTTTGTAGATCAAGAGCAGATCAAACCTAATGAGAAAATGAGCTACAAAGGTACATTAATTGAAGATGTCCCGAATTTTGCTTACTTATTTGGTTATACCAATGCACCGTGGACCTTAAAAATTGATTTATCCAGCGACTATATTTGTCGTTTAATCAATGAGCTCGATATTCGTCAAATGACGGCAGTCAAACCTGTTGCACCTGCAAATGAAAAAACAAGCAACAGTATTGTTCACGGTATGCGATCAGGTTATGTACAGCGTGGAGATTGGGTCTTGCCGCGCCAAGGTAAATCTACCGAGTGGTTTGTAAGCCATAACTTCGAAAAAGATGAAGCGATGTATAACTTGCCAATCGAAAGCCAGCATCTGGTTTGGACTAGCGCTGCGCAACAGCCTAAAGCGAAGGCTAAATCAAAAGTAGCTTAAGCCATCATTGATCATAGATTCATATGGAGATTCTTCATATGAATCTAGTGTGAACAACAAAAAATGGAAAATAATGATGAAAACTTCACAACTCAATTTTATCAGTCAAGGCACACGTTGCACGGGCACACTCCAGTTACCTGAATGTAATCGTAAAGCCCCCGTGATTATCATGGCGCAAGGCTTTGGTCTGATTAAAGAAGTGGGGCTCCCCCAATTTGCTGAACGCTTTGTTGCACAAGGCTATGCTGTATTTTCTTTTGATTATCGAGGTTTTGGCGAAAGTGAAGGCCACCCACGTCATTGGGTCAGTCCAAAACGTCATTTAGAAGACTGGAAAGCGGCATTAGACTTTATCAGAACACTGACCACAGTGGATACCCAACAAGTAATTCTGTGGGGCTATTCATTTTCTGGCGGACATGCGATTCAAACTGCTGCCGCTGATGGTCAAGTGAAAGCCGTTATTTTACAAGCTCCCCATGTCGATGGCCGATCAAGTTTAAAAGGTGTGCCATTTTCTAAGCTGGCAAAACTAAGCCTAGCAGGATTCATGGATCTATTTGGTGGCTTGGTTAATAAACCAGTTTATCGTCCGATTATTGGTCGTGAAAACGATATTGCTGCTATGACGGCTCCCGAGGCGTGGGACGGATATCTATCTCAAATCCCAGAGAATGCCAATTGGGAAAACAAAACCCGTGCACGTATTTTCTTAGAAGTTGCAAATTACAATCCAACTCGTTTTGTGCATAAATTGACGATGTCTACTTTGGTAATTTCAGGACAGCGCGATAGTATTATTCCCGAAGCATTGATTCGTAAAGCTGTGCAGAAAATGCCGAATGCTCAATACTTCATGCTGAACAGTAACCATTTTGAATTCTGCGAAGGTGATGTTTTTGAAAAGAACATTGCATTACAGCTCGAATTTTTAAAAGAAAATGTTCCTACTCATTCAATTGCAGCAGTGGCTTAAAAGAGAGGCTTCACGCCTCTCTTTTTTCTAAATTCGTACCACAAATCATACTGACCCTGTTACTGTTTCAATGTTCATAGCGCAAATTTTTTTCAAATTATAAATACCTCAACGCGCCTTTGATTGTTCATCATGCTTAAAAATAAATTTGGTTTTATATGATTGAGTTCGATTCTAGGCAATACGATAGTTTGACTCTTCTGGAATACGTTGCAATCCCTGACGTTGCTTTTTAAAGTATGGAAGAACGTGTTCACCAAGACGGTATGACTCTTCAAGATGTGGATAGCCAGCAAGAAAGAATAACTCTATGCCAATGCTATTGTATTCTTCAATACGCTCAATAATCTGTTGGTAGCTGCCTACCAAAGCAACACCGGGTGGCCACCAATATATCCAAATCCAGACCAAACATTTGGATGGATAAAAAAGTCGCTAACATTTTTACTGCCATCTTTTTCAGTATACTCTTTTTCAAAGCTTAATACCCGCGCTGAGCGTAAACCCGCATGGGCTGCCGCCGCGTGTAAACGTTGCTTTTCAGCAGCTTCATCAAGAAAGCGCTGTGCTTCAGCCAATGCTTCTTGTTCAGTACGGCGAGCAATGGTATCGATCGATAGACCAAATTTTATATTTTCACGACCATATTTTTTTGCACGACTACGTACGTCTGCAATAAATGCGGCAATTTCTGCTGGTTTTTCAGCTCGCATTAAATAATAGTCGGCATGTTTTGCTCCAAACTCGCGAGCAGCTTCCGAAGAACCTGCTGTGCAAATAATGGGAAGGCTTGCTTTAAGTGGATATTTTAAACCACCGCCTTCTACAAAATAGTACTTTCCTTTATAGTGAAATGAAGGATTATTCCAATATCCTTTTACAACATCTAGAAACTCTGTAGCATACGCATAACGTTCATCATGTGGTAAGTCATCGCCTAACCCAATCTATAATTTTTAAAATTACTCCTCAGCCCTTTAAATAGTGCCATTATTTACTTCTGATGGTTAAATTCAATCCTAACCATTTGGCCACCAACAACATTTGTCCGACGTAACTCAACTTTTCCGTGATATAAATCGACAATTTGCTTAACAATCGATAAGCCGAGGCTACTGTCAATAATGACGCTGTTTTGATTCACTCTATAAAATCTTTGGAAAATCAGAGGTGTTTTGTGCTTCATCCAAACCAATTTCATTATCCTCAATCTGTACAAAATGGCTTTGTTGCATAAAGCCTTTAAAGATAGAACATTTCTAAGTCACTCAAATTTAAGTGATAACTTGGGTATGAGGTCTGCTTAATTCTGCAAAAAGAAGCACTTTTGCTCAGCTATTTACACTATTACTGTATCTCATACAAATATATCCAAAGACTGACTAATCAATGGAGCGACCGTCATATCGTGTCTGACTTTGATTCAATATGCTTATTGTCTGAATAACTGCAATTCGTACGCGATGTGCGATTCAGGAAGAAGAAGGCAATAACTGCAGACAAAAGAGTAATGACGATCAAAACATGAGTCAGACTCTGGAAAGCATTGGTATAACTCGAGAGAAGAAGGTTGCGATTCATCTCAGGTAACATTGCAGATGCAGAAGAGAGATCGCCTACCGCAATATGCTGTGATGCTTCCGTGATTCGTAAAGCTGTAACAGAGCTCGCACTATTTGATAATAAAAACTGTAGCCTCATGCTAGCGAAAGTCGACAGCAAAGCTATGGTAATGGCCAGCGCAACACCCTCGCTCGCAACTCGCGTGGTATTAAAAATACCAGTCGCCATCCCTGCCCTTTCTATAGGCACGACACTGATTGCAAGCCCGTCCATGAGTCCCCACGGCATACCAGCGCCAATCCCAATAAGTAACATTGCAATGATGACGGCATACCCAGAGTGACCATCGTTGATCAAGCCAAGCAAATAAAGCCCAATGGCAGCGATTAAAAAACCAATTCCGCACAGAACACTGGCTGAGACCCAGCGTGTCAACGAAGCAACCAGCATGGGGATCACAAGCAGTGGTGCCGATAAAGCCAGCATCAACTGACCTGCTTCGATTTCAGAATAGCCACCAACGCCAATAAAGCGCAGCGGTAATAGTACAATCAACACGATATAACAATAACAAGTTCCGATAGGCAGCATCTGCACGCCTATAAAACGTGGATAACGAAACAAACTGAGATCAAGCATTGGTTTCGTCACCCGTAGTTCAATTAAAATAAAGATGACCGACAAAACCAATGAGGCAATCAATAAAGTCATCACCTTTGGACTCATCCAGCCACTTTCAGGCACCTTAATGACACTAAATGTGAAAAGCGTCAAAGCCCCTGTAAAGGTCAGCATGCCTAACCAGTCGAATCCTGTCGCATCGGGATCACGTGTTTCACGCATTTGTGACATTCCCAAAATCAGTGCCACAGTACCAATGCCTGCAATTGCAAAGAAAATTGACGGCCAACCAAATATGTCAATCAATGCACCGGCCATTAGAGGACCGAAAGCAAGGCCTACCCCAAAGCTTGTGCCCAGCATACTGAAAGCGCGTGTACGCGCATGTCCCTCGAACTCCTGTGCCAGCGCAGATGAACCACCAGACAGCGCTGCCGCTGCAGCGGCTCCCTGTATGGCACGTAATACATCAAGCCATGCTACAGTCGAGCACACGCTTAAAACTAGCGAAGTAATAATGAATAATGCCATACCCAGAATAAACATCCGTTTCCGACCAAATTTATCGGCCAAGGCCCCAGCGGCCATTAACAGACTGCCAAAACTTAACATAAAAGCGTTGGTGATCCATGTAAGGGCTGTGGCACTACCGCCCAAAGTATGGCCAATCATAGGCGTTGCAACTACTCCTCCGGTAAAGCTCAATGGCAGGACTACCGCAGCAAGGCAGATCGAAACCAGAATGAGCACTTTGCTGCGGTCAGTGGTGAAAGTCGCATTTGTCATGGAAATACCTATTTTGAAAAGGATGGATTCAGTGAATGGATTGCTATGATGAGTATAAATTCGACTTAATATTAGATAAATACGATATAATTCCACTTATAATCGAATAAAATTCTATAATTAATCGAGTATTTCATGGATAACTTTAATGGAATTGTCTACTTCGTAAAAACAGCTGAAGCACTCAGCTTTGTCGGCGCTGCCCGCGCACTCGGTGTTTCAGCATCTGCTGTGGGTAAAAGTATTGCTAAGCTTGAACAAACGATGGGAGTACGATTGTTTCAGCGCAGCACGCGCAAAGTTCATTTGACTGCTGAAGGTGAGATGTTCTATCAGCGTTGTCGATCAATCTTGGACGATCTCGACGAAGCACAGGCCATGCTGTCGCATGCCATTCAGACACCACGCGGTAAGCTACGATTAAGCTTGCCGACCATTGGTTACCACTTCTTACTTCCTGAGCTGCCTGAATTTCGCCGACTTTATCCAGAAATTGAGCTAGACATTGATTTTAATGACCAACTTGTCGATGTCATCAAGGAGGGGTTTGATATCGTCATACGTAGTGGAGATCTACCAGATTCCAAACTGATGTCGCAGCGGTTAGGGACGTGTCGCCACGTATTGTGTGCAGCGCCTGCATATCTGGCACATAGGGGCATCCCACGCACACCTGTTGAATTGGAACAGCATGACTGCATACGTTATCGCTTTCCGACTACTGGGAAGCTCATGGCATGGACGATGTCAGCAGATCCCCTCTGGTCACAACTACGGCTAAATACCATCTTAACGTTTAACAACATGGAGGCTGTATTGACTGCTACGATTGATGGGCACGGGATTGCTTACATGCCTGATTTCTTGGTGCATAAAGCTTTCGACGAGGGAAAGCTTCAAATTGTATTGAATAATGCCGAACGGGAACTCGTTCAGTTCTGGGCATTATGGCCGTCAAACCGTCATCTTTCTCCCAAAATCAGGGCTTTTGTGGATTTTATTTCAAAGAAGTTGTTTAGACTAAACTGGCTTTGTTGAACAAAGATTTAAAAATTAAGATTTCCTATATCTACTCAAATTTAAATGGCAATTTGGGTGTGAGCTCGGCCTAATTCCGTAAATTCATTTAAGACTTGAGCAGCATTGCTGCGCAAGGTGCATGCATCTCATTGACTTGGCTTTGAAAGTTTCTCGCACTGATCCATTCACCTTCACCTAAAAACTTTAAGCCAGTGGAGTCGACGAGTAGATGAAGACCATCACTACTTTTTTGATAGCTAATCGCAATATCAATATGCTTTTGTTTTCTGCAAAGGGTAGAATAATCCAGAGCGGTCCAGTTCAAACCAGATCGTTTAATGAGACTTTGAACAAAACCAGTAGCCATCCTTAAAGAAAGTCTAAATAGAGATTTAATCATCAAACAACTTTGGATAGCTGTATCGGAATAGGTCTGATTTCGACAAAGCTCGGTTGTTATAGGAGGACAAATTGGCTGTACGATAGGTTTTCGGTGCAGACTTCTTCTTTTTGAAATTATATTGCTGAAGGAACCTTTAAAATAGATTTGTGCAACAAAGCCGTTTCAATCTTTTCCAACATTTCTTTTCTCTTTTGTACATTCAACTGAATTTGTTACCATATTCAACCTGAGTAGAATTGAACTATCCCACACCCCTTCAAAAATGATTATGCCTTAAAACAAGTTACACTAAAAGGTATACTTTTCTATTGGATTAGATAGGATTAATTCAGAATAAATAGGATCTGGTTGGACAGTCAGACTTGTTTTAAAATTTAATTAATTGTTTAAATTTAAGGATTTAGCATAGATGAACATGCAAGAAATCATAGCTGACATATCTTCCCACACTCCTATGATGCAACAGTACTTAAAAGTCAAAATGCAGCATCCTCATGCCTTAATGTTTTATCGTATGGGTGATTTCTACGAACTTTTTTTTGACGATGCACATAAAGCAGCCAAACTACTCGGCATTACGCTCACCCATCGAGGCAAAACCAATGGCAATCCAATTCCAATGGCAGGCGTACCCTTTCATGCCGCAGAAGGTTATCTGGCGCGTTTAGTCAAAAAAGGCGAAACCGTTGTAATTTGCGAGCAAGTTGGCGAAGTCACAGGCAAAGGCCCTGTAGATCGTCAGGTGGTTCGTATTCTCACCCCTGGTACACTCACTGATGATGCCTTACTCAATAGTCATCAATCTTCGAATTTGGTTGCACTATGCTTACAGCAAAACCAAATTGGTATTGCCCTACTCGACTTAAGTGCAGGTATTTTTAAAGTCCAACAACAGGATTTCAAGCTAGAACAATTGAGCATCGAACTGGCACGTCTTATGCCAAGTGAAATTCTAGTCGATGAAGATATTATTGACCCCAATATTTTAGAACAAGTCAAAAAACAACTCGACTGTCCTGTGACTAAGCGCCCCAATGTAGACTTTAATTTAAATAATGCGCAAAAAACCTTGTGTGATCAGCTTGGGGTTTCAACGCTTTCTGGTTTTGGGATTGATCATTTGCCGTTGGCAAAAGCTGCGGCGGCTGCGCTGATTCATTATGCCAAAGAAACACAAAAAACTGCATTACCACATATCCGCAGTATTCAGTTAGAACAAAGCAGTGACTTTATTGCACTAGATCCTGTAACACGTCGCAACTTAGAAATTGTGGATCCGTTATTCGAGCATGGAACTTCATTGTTTCAACTCATCAATGATTGCCAAACCGCTATGGGAAGTCGGTTATTAAGCCGTACCCTCATGCAACCACTACGCGATACAGCTCTGCTCGATGCACGTCTTGATGCTATTCAGGCTTTCATTGATGGCTATCATGAAGCTCCTATTCGATTAGTCCTAAAAGAAATTGGGGACATTGAACGTGTGCTTAGCCGTGTTGCTCTCGGAAGTGCGCGTCCACGCGACTTGGTACAACTGCGTCAAGCGAGCGCCCAGCTTCCATTTTTACGCCATGCTTTAAACCCAGTTGTGACCAATCAGCAATCTCGATTGGTTCAACAGTTAAATGAGGAATTGGGTGATTTTAATGGTTTATACCAGCGCCTCCTCGCAGCAATTGTAGAAAATCCACCTGTGCTGTTACGTGATGGCAATGTCATAGCAGAAGGGTTTGACAGTGAACTGGATGAATTACGCAAAATACGTGACCATGCTGGGCAGTTCCTGATCGATTTAGAAATTAAAGAGCGTGAACAATCGGGTATTCCTACCCTGAAAATCGGCTATAACCGTGTCAGTGGCTATTACATAGAGTTAACTCGTGCTCAGGCAGAACAGGCACCCGAACACTATATTCGCCGTCAGACCCTCAAAAATGCCGAACGCTATATCACGCCAGAACTGAAAAGTTTTGAAGATAAAGTGTTATCCAGTGAATCTCGTGCTTTAGCGCGTGAAAAAATGCTATTTGAAATGCTTTTAGATGAGCTACGTCAAGATATTGCAAATTTACAAGTTATGAGCGCAGCCATCGCTCAAATTGATTTGCTCAGTAACTTTGCACATCAAGCCCGTTTAAGAAACTGGTCTCGACCCGAATTTAGCCCAGAAACGGGCATCAAAATTATGGCGGGTCGTCATCCTGTAGTCGAAGCATTAAGTAAAACTGCATTTACGCCGAATGACACCCATTTGGATTATGCACATCGCATGGCAATTATCACTGGTCCTAACATGGGTGGTAAATCGACCTTTATGCGTCAAACCGCATTAATTAGTTTACTGGCTTATTGTGGTAGTTTTGTCCCTGCGCAGTCCGCTACATTAGGTCCGATTGACCGTATTTTTACCCGTATTGGGTCTGCCGATGATTTATCGACAGGCAAATCGACCTTTATGGTGGAAATGACCGAAACTTCGCAAATTCTGCATCATGCCACCAACCAATCCTTGGTGCTCATGGATGAAGTGGGTCGTGGAACCAGTACCTATGACGGCTTGTCCTTGGCTTGGGCTTGTGTTTTAGACCTAAGTAAACGAGTGAAATGCTTATGCTTGTTTGCCACCCATTACTTTGAACTGACTGAACTGAGTAAAGAATCGGGCATTTACAATTATCATGTCAGCGCCAAAGAACTGAATGGTAATTTGATTTTGCTGCATAAAGTACAACAAGGTCCTGCCAGTCAGAGTCATGGCCTACAAGTCGCAAAATTAGCGGGTATTCCTACGAATGTGATTAAAGAAGCGCAAAACCGTTTAAGAATTTTAGAGCGCCAACAGCAACAGCACGTCAATACGGCGGTACAACGTGATTTATTTGCACCTGCCGTGCAAGCGGAGCCTAATATTATTGAACGCGTTGTTGAAGTTGAAAAAGTCTCTCCAGCACTGGAAATTTTAAAAGCGTTAGATGTCGATAACCTAACCCCACGTGAAGCTTTACAGCATTTGTATCAACTGAAAGAACAATTAGAAAGTTAAGCTTTTAAAAAAGGTCGGTTGAATATCACCGACCTTTTCATTTTGAGCATCACTTCACTCATCGAGATTGCTCAAGTTTCCACGTTAAGTTTTGTTGTACGGCAGGCCATTCATTTTTCAAAATACTGTATACATAGGTATCACGTAAAATATCATCCTGCACGATTTGATGGCTTCTTAACACACCATCTAATTTCGCCCCTAAGCGTTCAATTGCAGCACGACTTTTCAAATTAAAAGACGATGTTCTGAACTCAACGGCAATACAGTTTAATATTTCAAATGCATGCTTAAGCAGTAATTGCTTCGCCTCTGTATTCACAGCACTCCGCTGAACAGATTGTCTATACCATGTTGAACCAATTTCCACGCGACGATGTTCAGCAACCACGTTCATATAGCTGGTCATGCCAAGGATCTGACCACTGTGCTGTTCAATCACCACAAAGGGCAACATACTTCCCCTCTGCTGCAACTCAAGTCGTCTTTTTATCTCGCTATGTATAAGTTCAGGTTTAGGAATAAAGGTATACCAAAGTTTCCAGAGTTCACCATCACACACAGCTTCTCTCAGTGCTAACTCATGCTCTAAACTTAAGGGTTCCAATTTAATGTTTTTACCCACCAAAGTGACTGGCTTTAACCACGACATGTTTCATCTTCCTTTAGAGTTAATTTTTGGATGCTGCCACTTGGTACATTGCTTTGCTTATCTCCCGCTGTCCTGTTGTAGATAATGCATGTGCGACACCCACTATATCTCGATGCTCTTTATTCTGCCCCAATTTGGATTTGCCCTGAATTTTGGTAATTTCAATCTCTATCCCCACGATGGCTTTTAACATCGTTTCTATATAATCTTTTGGCGCATCTGACATTTTCCATGGTTCAGCTTGCATGGCTTCATGGGTACGGGTTAAACGTGCCACCACTCCACGTACATAACGCTCATCATCACGTATTTTCAACTTGCCATGCGCATGAACTACTCGATAGTTCCAAGTCGGTACTTGCTGGTGATGCTCTTGTTTACTCGGATACCATTGTGGCGAAATATAGACATCACCTGCTCGAAAGACTACCAGCACTTCATCACCATCTTGAACTTCTTGCCAAACTGGATTTTTCCTTGCTACATGTGCATGCAGTACACCCAATTCAGTCACCTCAGTATCAAGTTCAAAAGGCAGATGATTCGCATCTAAACCACTTTGCCCATGCGTTAGCAAAATTCCCAAAGGATATTGTTGTATGAGTTCATGCAGGATATCTATTTGTGTTTCTTCAAATTCAACGGGGACGTACATGGTCTATAACTCCTCTTATGTTCCTAATCTCAGTCTGTATTTCCTGTTGTAAATTTTCAGTTTTAATTGGATTATAAAAAAGAACCAGTTTATCTAAATTTTAGTAGACCAGAATTATGGCAAGAATGACCAAAGTAATAGATCTTCCATCGATGACAAAACTGAATAAGGCGAATGGGCAGATCAGCACTCAACTCATTCATATTTTTAGAGCAGCCGTTCAACAGGGTGATTTACAATCTGGTGATGCCTTACCCTCTTCCCGTGAGCTAGCACAAACATTAAATGTTGCCCGGGGTACTGTGATTGAAGCTTATGAGCAACTTATCGCAGAAGGTGTATTTGAATCTCATGCCCGAAAAGGGACTTTTGTTTCACAAACTTTAAACCATTCGACTACAGAGACGTTAAAAAGAGAAAAACAAGAAACCGACAT
This sequence comes from Acinetobacter sp. ACNIH2, assembly GCF_002934965.1. NCBI lineage: Bacteria > Pseudomonadati > Pseudomonadota > Gammaproteobacteria > Moraxellales > Moraxellaceae > Acinetobacter > Acinetobacter sp. ACNIH2. The sequence continues at coordinate 3,021,063 of NZ_CP026412.1, read as the reverse complement.
CCCGCTTACATCAGCTGCACAAGCATTTGCAGAAATACTCAAAGAATTTAGACCATTACCGCATCGACCTTTTGCCGTTTCTGTGCCCACAGGCCGTACTCAACCGAATGATATGTGGCGGAAATATGGCAATCAATACCGTGCCCGTGGCATAGCAGCACCGTCAAGTTATGATGATCCACAAGGCATATTGTCTTTACGCATTGCTATTGCTGATTATGTTCGGCGTTCGCGTTCTGTGCATTGTGACCCTGCACAAATTGTGATTACTAGCGGAATCCAACAAGCACTTTATATTTGCAGTCAAATTTTATTCAATGCGAATGATACCGTTTGGGTTGAAGATCCTGCTTACCGTGGGACTACAGCCATACTTGAGCATTCATTACATCATTTAAAAATCATACGTGTACCTGTTGATGAAGAAGGCATTCAAGTCAATATAGGTCGTACACTTGCGGAAAATGCCCGTGCTGCATTTGTGACTCCTTCTCATCAATACCCGATCGGTATGCCGATGAGCTTAGCAAGACGAACCGCATTACTCGCATGGGCAAAACAGCAGAATGCTTGGATTATTGAAGATGATTACGACAGCGAACTTCGCTACAGTGGCCAACCGTTTCCTGCACTACAAGGCATGGCATCGGATCAAGTCATATATTTGGGTACGTTTAGCAAAGTCCTTTTTCCATCATTACGTTTAGGTTATGCCATTCTGCCAAAAAAACTGGTTGCTGCATTTTGTGGGCTAAGAGCATTGATTGACCGTCACCCACCTTCAGCCGATCAGCATGTATTGGCAGCCTTTATTCAAGAAGGTCATTTAGAAAGACATATTCGGCGTATACGAAAAGTTTATGCAGAAAATCGTCTGCAATTAATCGATATGATAGAACGCCACATACCAAAACACCTTGGCGTTTTACAGTCAGGTGATCAAGGTATGCATATGTTGCTATGGCTAGCCGATCATTTAGATGACCGTGCTATTGCCCAATCAGCACTTGAGAGCGAAATTTCAATTAAAGCCATTTCACCCACTTATTCAAATCAAACGAAACGTTCTGGACTTATACTCGGATTAGGAGACTTTGATATTCAACAAATGGAGCACGCTATAACTCAGTTGGCAAAAATCATTCAACACCATGACAGATAAAAAAATGAAAGAGACTATTGAAGCTTATAGCGCCTTATTGAATAGGTACTTTTGTTTGAATGAACTACTTTTTTAATGGTATATCGATGACTTTCTAGGCAAAAAAATTAAGAATTTAATCATTCAGGTACTTACTTTAACTTTGAAATTTTTCATTTCCAATATACTCTGTAATTTTATTACGCCATAATACGAAAACCAAAAAATACCGTAACAAACTGTTTTTTATAATTTATTTTATATATAAACAATATTTATGTCAGTTTCTCAAATATATTATTGCTATCAATTATCATTTACTTAAATGTATGTCACGCATTTAAATAACAAATATCAATAAAAGCAATTGTTAGTTATCCCCATTTTTGCCTAAAATACGGGATGAGTAATTAAAACCATATTATTTAGGTAGCTGTCGCCATGACCTTTGTTGTCACTGAAAACTGTATTAAATGTAAATATCAAGACTGTGTAGAAGTTTGCCCTGTTGACTGTTTCTACGAAGGTCCTAACTTCTTGGTGATTAACCCAGATGAATGTATCGACTGTGCATTATGCGAACCAGAATGCCCTGCAAATGCAATTTTCTCTGAAGATGAGTTGCCAGAAGGTCAAGAAGTATTTATCGAACTAAATGCAGAACTTGCACAAAAATGGCCAAACATTACTCAAATTGGTGACCAACCTGCCGACCGTGAAGAATGGAATGGTAAGGCAGACAAGTTACAATATCTTGAAAAATAAGCCATAAAAAAAGATCAGCAATTGCTGATCTTTTTTTATACCAAAAACACACATTTGATTGCAAATTTTCCAAATTTACTCCCCCCTTTTCGATTAAAATAAGCACCTATATTTCTAAGCATTTGATTTTCATACATGAAGCAATTTTTCAAGGGCGTGCTCAGTTTGAGTATCATCCCTCTGGTTATGATCGGATGTAGTTCATCTCCTCATAAATCTGGGCAAGGCACACCTCATGGAAAACGGATTTTCATTCCTCACGAACGTGTAAGCGTCGAACGCCCAATCCCTCCTAAAATTATTCCATATACCTATAATAGTTGGGTCGCTGCCAGTGATAACTTGCGACGCGTACGTGAATATGAAGTTTTCCTAGAAAAAAATAATGTCGGGAATATTATTCCGACTTTTGAATTATTACGTACCGCACGTGACTGGCAAAAGTGTGGACGTTCTCAATATATGATTCCAACTCGTGAGTTGTGGGCAAATCAGATCCCCACACTTAAGGTTTTTAAATATCTTGTCGCATCCAAAGTATTAACCGACTTTGAAGTCACGTCTGTTTACCGTGACTTAACGCTAAACCAATGTGCTGGGGGTGCAAGCTCTTCACGCCACTTGTTTAATTCAGCAATCGACTTCCGTATTGGCCCCGAATATCCACAACCGGAAGATTACACGTTTATTGAAAATACCAAATTTAAGCTGTGTCAGTTCTGGGAACAATATGGTCAAAGTCTCAATATGGGTCTAGGTTTGTATGCTTCTGGACAAATCCATATTGATACTCAAGGCTTTCGTACTTGGGGGCCTGATTTAAGTCGTTCCTCATCCATGTGTAATTATTAACATGTATTCCATGACAGAGGTCTAAGCACCTCTGTCTTTTATTTTCAGTGATTAATATTCTGAGAGAATTGAACTCTGTCTAGAAATGTTTAAAATGCACTGATTCGATATTTAGGCGCTAAGATTATGCAAGAAATGTGGTCAGAGATTGATGATTTTATCGATTCACATTTAATTCCTGAAGACCCAATTCTGTTACAAACACTTGAAAATACAGCTCAAAAAGGTTTTCCTGATCATCTAGCTGTTGCTCCTAATCAAGGCATGTTGTTGCAAATGCTTATTCAAATGAATCAATGTAAACGTGTCCTAGAGCTTGGCACATTTGCAGCTTACAGTACTATGTGGCTAGCACGTGCACTGCCTAAAGATGGTTATATTCTTACCATTGAAGGACGTGATACTCATGCAGCATTAGGTCAAGAAAATATTGACCGCGCGAATTTGCCACAAACCATTGAACTGAAAGTCGGACGCGCTGCTGACGTACTTAAAGCACTTCCAGCAGATTTTGAACCTTTTGATTTTATTTTTATTGATGCAGATAAACAAAGCTATCCCGAATACTTAGAACTCAGCTTAGACTTATCTCACTCAGGCACCATTATTGTGCTCGATAATGTGATTCGTGCTGGTGATATTGTGAATCCAGAAAATCATAAGCCAAGTATAGAAGGTATTCGAGAAACTTTTGTGCGTTTAAAAAACCATCCAAGATTACTGTCTTGCACAGCGTTACAGACGGTTGGCAGTAAAGGGCATGATGGTTTTGCAATTGCGATTGTAAAATAGCAATCAAAGCACAAAAAACACTCTATTGTATTTTTAATTTAAAATACAAGCACTTACAAATATTGTCCATATAGTTATCCACATTTAATGCGGATAACTATAAATTTACGTAATCCATTCTAAATTCTTATTTTGCAACCAAGAGTGGAACTGTTGAATTTCTGAATATTGTGGTGGTAATACTTCCTAAAAAGAATTGGTGAATCTTGCTGTGGCTAAATGCCCCCATAACCACTAATTTAATATCATGTTCTCGCTGATATTCCAAGATGTTTTCTGAAACATCGCCATAACGGTATTCAACAACAACATCTAAACCCGCATCTCTTAAGAACTGTGAGGGTTCATTTAAAATTTCGGGATGATCTCCAACATAAAGTAAATGACATTGTAACAAGCGCAATAAATCACTTTGCGCAATTCGATGCATCATCTTGGTACAGGTAGGAGAATATTCATAAGCAAAAATAAAGCGAGTCGGCGGTACAAACTTCTCTCCAACTGTTAGTACAGTACTACTTACACCACGAATAAAGTTTTCAACATTGCCACCAATAGGTTTATTCCGCTCTGCCGAGCGCTCACCCACCCGACCAATCACAGCAATATCATCTTCTTTAAGTACATGAAAACTTTGTTCTAGAAAATCACCTTTTTCCTGAATATGGGTCGCATCTAAACCATATTTATCTTTGACCATTTCAGAAATATGATTGAGTAGGTTGTTGCTATAATCAAGTGCTAGTTGGCTTTGTTTCTGCTCAAGTTCAGCAAGCTCTTTGAGTAACATTGCATTACTTTCAAAACCAATGACTCCGCTAATTTCACCTAAATGGTAACTGGCAGGATAGTAGTCCAACACTTGTAATAACACGAGTTCGCGTTGTGTTTGTTTTGCAATCCAAGCTGCTGCTTCTGCGACGGCATTGATGCAGGGAGAAGAATCTATACACGCTATTACCCGTTTCATTGTTCGCCTCTCAATTAGTCTCTAGGGACTATAGGTCTAGTTGTTGTATCTAAAGTTAGCACATCTAGTGATGAGTTGGCATCTTTTGTGTAACCGAGATCGATGAAAAATATACAATTATTCTATTCACGGTAACGAATAAAGCGGGCTGGATTACCTGCCACAACTTCTCTTTCCCCGATATCTTTGGTGACCATACTTTGCATTCCAACAATTGCATAATCCCCTATCTTGACACCATCTTTTACCCCGACATGCGCCCCCAACCAAACATCACGGCCAATTTCAATTCCTTGTGAGCGTACAGGTTGCTGGTAAATAGGTTGATCTAACTGCATGCCATGGTCAAAAGCATAAAGATGACTGTAAGCAGCAACACGTACTTGATCATGCAATTTAATCCCGACTCGCCCACCATCTAAAATACAGTGATGATTAATGGCAACTTCATTACCAATGTCCAGTGGTCCATGCAAGGTACAATCTGCGGCAATAAAACAATTATCACCAATCTTGATGGTACGTCCACGCTCCGCAAAAATATGGGCCAAAGGAGAAATAAAACAGTTCTTGCCAATCTCAACCGTTTCCATTTCTCTCAAATATTGTTGATATTCATTTTGCCATTGTTCCGCCCATGCACGATGTTTCGGCTTTAAAGTCCAGTAAAGCCAAGGCATGTAATTAAGTCGGTGTTTATGCTGTTCACGATATTTCAGTAATGGATCTTGTTCACTCATGCTGTTCTTCCACTAACTTAAGTTGTTCACGACCACGAGTGACATCCCGAATTTTGTCTGCCAATTCTGGAATTTGGTGAACTTGTAACTGTAGCTCGACAACAACTCCCTCCGCAGTATATTGCTCTTGAAAATCAATTCCCTGATGTTGCATTTCATATTTAAAGATCGACCACTCCGAAAACTGACAACCAAAATATGCCTTTTTCTTCTCGATTAATTCAATTTTCTCTGCTAGAAGTAAACATTGTCCCGCACTACCGCCATAGGCACGTACCAAACCACCTGTGCCCAACTTTATTCCGCCATACCAACGGTTCACGAGTACCAGCACATTCGTCAGCTCATTGCCTTCTATCGTTGCCAATATAGGGCGTCCCGCTGTACCGGAAGGTTCACCATCATCATTAAAGCGAACCTGATGCCCAATTTTCCATGCCCAACATTGATGGGTCGTCGTGATATCTTTGTTTGCTTCAAGAAACGTTTTTACAGCTTCTTCATTTTCGACAGGAACAGCTATCGCTTGAAAACGGCTTTTCTTTATTTCTTCTTCATAACTGACTTGGGCTGCGATAGTGAATGGCATATTCAAAGATAACTAACAGGAATAGAATAATTGTAACGTGTTTCAACAAGCAACTTAAACCAAGGGTAATAAAAAACCTCCATATATATGGAGGTTTTATCTTAAAGATTATTCAGCGTTTAAGCTTAAACCATGAAATCTTCGCCCAAGTAAACCTGACGAACAGTTTCATTTTCTAAAATTTCTTGTGGTGTACCTTCTGCAATCACGGAACCTTCACTCACAATATAAGCGCGTTCACAAATTGCCAAAGTCTCACGTACGTTGTGATCGGTAATGAGTACACCAATACCACGATCTTTAAGCGTACGAATAATGTCTTTAATGTCATTTACAGAAATTGGATCGACCCCTGCAAATGGCTCATCTAACAACATAAATTTAGGGTCTGCAGCTAAGGCACGGGCGATTTCAGCACGACGGCGCTCACCACCCGAAACACTCATGCCCAACGAGTCTTTAATGTGGGTAATTTTAAAATCTGCCAATAACTCTGTTAAACGCTGTTGTCGTTGCTGCTTATTTAGATCTTTGCGGGTTTCTAAAATTGCCATAATATTTTCAGAAATCGTTAATTTTCTAAAAATAGAGGCTTCTTGCGGTAAATAACCAATGCCTTTACGCGCACGTTCGTGCATAGCAAGGTCTGACATATCCAAATCATCAAGATGGATCTCGCCTTTATCCATTCGCACCAGTCCAACCACCATATAGAAACTGGTGGTTTTACCCGCACCGTTCGGACCGAGCAAACCTACAATTTGCCCACTTTGCATACTAAAGGAAACGTCTTTTACAACCCAACGTTTACTATAGTTCTTCGCAAGGTGCTTAATACAAAGGGTTTGTGTTGCAGTCTCAACATGATCCATTAATCACGCGCTCCTGGGAAGGATTTAGTACTTGAAGGCGGAATCACAATTTGTACACGACCAGACGATGAACCTGTGCTATTTGGTGTTCCTGTCGCTTCAATATCACCCTTATTCATGCTGTATTTTAATGTGTTACCACGAATACTCGCACCATCTTGTTCTAATAGCGCACCACCAGACATGGTGATGATACCTGTTTCCGCATTATAAACAATTTTTTGTGCTTGTCCTTTAGCTAAGCCTTTATTGGCATCTAGCTGTTGCTGGAAGCGCGCAGGGCCGCCTGTGGCAGTAATTGAACTGATCTGTTTTTTCTGATTCAGATTGGCAACAATTGAGTTTGCTTGTAAACGCATCGTGCCTTGTTCAATAATCACATTGCCAGAGTAAGTCGTTACCCCAGTTTTTTCGTTAAAAGTCGCACGGTCTGCCACCAAAGAAATTGGTTGATTGCGATCCGAAGGAATTGCAAAAGCACTAGATGCCGCAACAATCGCTATACTGAGTACAACTGCTTTTTTAAGGAAAGCTTTATAAGCTTGAAACTTAAGATTTTGGTTCATACTTTCCTCGAATATTAAAAAATTCGTATTGACCATCATTTAAATTGGCTTTCAATCCCTGACTGACAAACTCTGCTTGTGGAGATTGCACGGTCACTTGACGGTTTGTTTCTATAACTCGGGTCTGCGGGAATGCCGTCAGCTCATCAGTTAAAAACTGCATTTTCCCCTGCCCTTGATCTAATAACTTGGTAGCAACGACCTGTTGAGACAAAACAACTTTTTTATTGTCTTCATAACCATTCGCTTGCTTAGCAAAAAATGTCGCATCTACAGTGCCATCTTTATACATTGAAGCATTCAAGTTCTCGAGTTTAGTGGTCTGTTTTTGCATATCCTGCTCAAGTCGATCAACTTGAGCACGAATATATAAATTTCCTGCATCATCGGTTTGGGTTAAATTAATTTTTTCTGCGGAATACGTCATACTTCGCGCAGATGCAGTTTCTAATTTATTCCCTTTACCACTGTAATAGTAATAACCACCACTTACAGCAGCAATTGCAATCGCCGTGACATATAAAACTTTGGTATCCATAAGTGTGGTTCTTCACTAAAAACAATTATGTACGTATATGAGCATTAATGCGGGATTGTAATAAATTTTTCAAGTAGCTCTTGGTAAGTCCCTTTCGCCATCAGCAGCATGTCGCAAACTTCACGTACTGCACCACGACCACCCATCGCTTGTGTGACTAAATCAGCGCGACGACGTACTTCAACATGACCATTCGGCACCGTGACTTTCATCCCTGCGATAGCAAAGGCTGAAAGATCAGGCCAGTCATCACCCATATATAAACAATCATCTGGTGAAAGATTAAGCTGAGCACATGCCTCACGCAAAGCTACACCTTTATCTTCACGCCCTTGAAAAACTAAGTCGACACCTAAATCTGACATACGCTTTTCTACAATATTACTTTTACGACCAGTAATAATAATCACTTTCATACCAGACTTTTGTACCAACTTCATGCCTAAACCATCACGAATATCAAAGGATTTAATTTCATCCCCCGAATTGGTTAAAGTCACAAAACCATCACTTAAAATACCATCGACATCTAATACGAGCGCTTGAATATGACGTGCTTGTTCTAATAAAACATAAGATGCCATGGATTAATTTACCCCTGCTTGAATTAAGTCATGCATGCTAATCACACCAATAACTTTATTGGCATCATCAACAACAACGAATTGATTAATTTTTTTGTCGCGTAATTTTTCTAAAGCTTGAACCGCGCGTGCTTCTTGCGAAATCGTTGCTGGGTTTTGAATCATTACTTCAGACACAGGGAGATTGACATCAAAACCTTGCTGTTTATCAATTAAACGACGCAAATCACCATCGGTAAAAATACCCAATAATCGATTTTCTGAATCGACAACGGTAGTTAAACCCAAACGTTTATTTGAAATTTCGTATAACACTTTATTCATCGGCGTTTCAGGTGCTACTTTTGGTAGTTCTGCACCTGTGTGCATTAAGTGTTTTACATGTAATAACAAGCGCTTACCTAAAGCACCCGCAGGATGCGAACGTGCAAAATCATCCGCGGTAAAGCCACGTGCTTCCAATAAAGCTACGGCTAAAGCATCACCCAATGCCAAAGTGGCAGTCGTACTTGATGTTGGTGCAAGACCCAATGGGCAAGCTTCTTGAATGTTGCCTAAAGTGAGTGCCACATCAGCATTTTGCGGCATTGGACCAGTATCATCACCACTAATGGTAATTAAAGGCACTTCTAAGTGTTTGATTAGTGGCATTAACATCATAATTTCATCACTCTTTCCCGAGTTTGAAATTGCAATCAATACATCTCCACGAACCAACATGCCCAAATCGCCGTGCCCCGCTTCACCTGGGTGCATAAAGAATGAAGGTGTACCTGTTGAAGCAAATGTCGCCGCCATTTTACGACCAATATGCCCTGATTTCCCCATACCTGTTACCACTAAACGCCCTTTGCACTGCAAGATAATTTCACAGGCACGACTGAAACGCTCATCTATCTGCGTTGCTAATACCCCTAAAGCTTGTTCTTCAATGCGCAAAGTTTCTAATGCGGCTTTCTGAAAATCGATTGGATTCGGCATGGTTTGTAAATTCAACGTTGGCAACCTTAAACTCGATAAGAGCTCATTTCAGGGTATTCCATCATTATCGAAATAATGACTTACCCCAGTCTCAAGCAAAAAATAATTTTCGCAATTTTATCATATCTATGCAAATGCATCGTTTCTAAATGTATAAGTTTTCACTTACTTATAAAAATAACGTATAAAACTTTGTGAATCATGGACCTTACGTTATGATGAGAAATCTTTTTGTTATCGCAATATGTAAGCCCTATGCAACCTTTTGTTCTTTACAATTCAGAGCAACGTAAAAAAGTAGAATTTGTACCGCGTAAAGAAGGTCATATCGACATGTATGTCTGCGGCATGACCGTCTACGACTACTGTCATATTGGACATGCGCGTGTAATGGTTGCATTCGACTATATCATTCGTTTTTTACGTAGTCAGGGCTGGAACGTCAAATACGTTCGTAACATTACTGATATTGACGACAAAATTATTAAACGCGCCAACGAAAATGGTGAAAGCATTACTGCGCTTACCGACCGCTTTATTCAAGCTATGAATGAAGATGCTGAGAATTTGGGCTGTTTACACCCCGATGAAGCACCACGCGCGACAGAGTATATTGACCAAATGCAAAGCATGATTGGTAATTTGGTTAATAAAGGTACAGCCTACCCTGCAACTAATGGTGATGTATATTTCCAAGTAGAAAAATTTGCAAAATATGGTCGTCTTTCAGGTCGTAAACTTGACGATATGCAAGCAGGTGCATCGGAACGCGTTGATGTGGAAGTTGAGAAAAAACATCCTTTCGACTTCGTACTCTGGAAACATGCCAAAGAAAATGAGCCTGCTTGGGCTTCGCCTTGGGGCAATGGCCGTCCGGGTTGGCATATTGAATGTTCTGCCATGTCAACATGCTGCTTAGGCAACCATTTTGACATTCATGGTGGTGGTTCGGACCTCATGTTCCCACACCATGAAAATGAAATTGCCCAAAGTGAAGCATCGACAGGCGAACAATATGTAAATTATTGGATGCACGTGGGCTTTATTAACGTGGATGGCGAAAAAATGTCGAAGTCTTTAGGCAACTTCTTCACCATCCGTGATGTAATGGATAAATTCCATCCTGAAGTCATTCGTTACTTTATTGTGTCTTCACACTATCGTAGCCCAGTGAACTTCTCAGATGTGGCTTTAAAAGAAGCAAAAACTACATTAAGCCGTTTCTACCATTCATTCAAAGCCTATCAACAAATATACGGCACCAATGTGGTTGAACAGCTAGATAATGCTTTGGTTGAACGTTTTAATGCTGCAATGCGTGATGACTTTAATACCGCCGAAGCAATTGCTGTGTTGTTTGAAATTAACAAAGAGCTCAATCGTTCAGTCAAAGAAGAAAATGCTGAACAAGCAGCAATTTATTATTCAACGTTGCGTCACCTCACCAACATTCTAGGTCTGGTACAGCATGACGTTAAAGAGTTTTTAAAGTCAGATATTGGGCAAGAAGCTTTAGGCTTGTCTGAAGCAGACATTGAAGATCTCATTCAACAACGTCAAGATGCGAAGAAAGCGAAGGATTTCGCAAAAGCTGACGGCATTCGTCAGTCACTATTGGATCAGGGTGTGGTTTTGGAAGATACACGCCAAGGTACTGTATGGCGTCGTGCTGATTAATTCAGCAATTGCATTATAGAGAGTTGACAGTAAAATTAAACTCTCTATAATGCACATCCATATTGCGGGAATAGCTCAGTTGGTAGAGCACAACCTTGCCAAGGTTGGGGTCGCGAGTTCGAGTCTCGTTTCCCGCTCCAAAATTTATTCTTTAAAATCAATAAGCTGAAAGGTTTTTAGGACTTTTCGGCTTGTTTTTTATTGTCGATAGGTCAGCTTTGGTTATTCAAAATAATCAAATTTCGCATTAAAAAACGCTTTATATTTCCGCACCGACACCAAAAAAGTTAGGGTCTTTTGTCCTTTTCTAAATTTTGGTGCCGTTGCGACACCAGAAATTTGGAGTGTATATGCAAAAACCTGTCAAACGCGGCAATGCTTGGCGTATTGTTGTTCGCTACAAAGGAAATCGCTTCACAGCGACCCGAGATACAGCTCAAGAATGCGAACAATGGGCGGCAAAGAAACTACTCGAACTACAATCTTCAGCTCCTCAATCCGAGGAAGCTGAAAAAATTCATATCTCTTTTTACTCCCTTCTTGACCAATACTACAATGAAGTTGGTAAAAGAATGAAAAGTGCTGCCTTTATTTTGCAGCAACTTAAGTCTTTAAAAAGCCAATGGGGTGATTTAGCAGAAGAATCTATTCATGATCTATCCCCTATCAAAGTAAAGCAATGGCGAGATAAACGTCTTAAATCTGTTAAATCAGGAACTGTCATTCGTCAAATGGGTTTGTACAGCTCTGTATTTGACTATGCCCGCAAAGAGTTATTTTTGACGAAAGATAACCCCTTTAAAGAAATTTCAAAGCCAACTACCCCACCTGCACGTCATCAACGTATATTTAAAGAAGATGAAGAAACCATTTTAAAAGGGTTGGATTACCACTGGGGTAAAGAACCAACCCAACCAAGGCACTTTATTGCGTGGGGCTTCTTATTCGCGCTTGAAACAGCAATGCGTAAAGGTGAAATTTTAGGTATACGTAAAGAGCATATATTTGAAGATTACATCAAACTATTTGATACCAAAAACGGTACCAATCGTGATGTACCATTAACTGCTCGAGCTAAAGAAATGCTAACGTGGATTGATATTCCAGAAGGTGATTATCGCCTCATCCCTCATACATCGAATTCATTCAGATTAGTTTGGGAGCGCAATCTTCGTCGTGTTGGCCTAGATGGTAAAATTCATTTCCATGATACACGCCATGAAGCAATCACTCGGTTTGTGCATAACTATAAGCTACCTGTCGAAATTCTCGCTAAAATTACAGGGCATAAAACCATTAGCGTACTTGTAAACACATATTACAATCCTACTGCTTCTGAAATTGCAAAGATGTTAGTTGCAGCATGACATCTGATGAGTGCGGCACCAATTAACGCTCTAATGCAAATCCCTCTTTATGTTTGTTAAATTATGAGCAATATAATAAGTTCTAAATTAAAGAGGGATTTCTATGGATTTGATAATTAGATTTTTTGTTTGGGTATCTAACTGCTTTTTAAGTGGTAAGGCTCAGGCGGTAGGTATTGCATTGTTTGGGGTCGCAGTTTCTTACGCATTCCTTAACGTCGCCCCAACCATACTTAAAGGAGCTGTGTTCCTTTATCCTAATTTTGGTCAGTACATAAGCGAACACTTTACGGAATTCCAAGTCGTATTTTTCGCTACTTATATGGTGCCAACGCTTTTAGGGGGGTATATCGCATTTCAACAACTTAAATTTATTTACTACAAAGAAAGCTATAGTCACTTTTAAACGAAAACCCTTACCTTAGTAAGGGTTTTTATCACTTAGAAAAAACTTAAAGACTTTCCAATTAATACGAATAATGATCTTTCAATCTTTATGCTGTTTCTTTATATTTATGCGGTTTCATCTAACTATATAAATATTGAGGGATTTTTGTGAAACATTCTTTTCTAATACTAACTTTGGGATTATTAATCACTACGCTTTCGGGATGTGCAACATCTCGTGGACTTATCCAAGTTCCAACCCCTAACCAAGTTTCCACACAAGAAGTTGCTAATTCTAAAAAAGTGATTATTGCACTTGTTGAAGATCACAGGACTTTCCAAGATAAACCACCAACTGCTGATATCCCATCTTTAAAAGATGGTTTAGCTAAGGCTACGGCAGAAGAAAAAGCAAAAGCTGTAGCTCGAAAGCGAAACAGTTATGGAAAAGCTTTAGGTGATATTCTTTTAGAGAAAGAAACTGTTTCTGAATTATTAAAGAAGCGTACAACTTTAGCACTTAAGAAATCAGGCTATGAAGTTCTTGAAGATACTGCCGCTAACCGAGCGAATGCGGACTTAGTTTTAAACATTAAAATTAATAAATTCTGGTCTTGGTTCCAACCAGGATTTGCATCTATTAAAATTCACTCTGAAATTGATACTGATATCATCAATACGAAGAAATCGCCAGCTGAACCAATTCATGTTTACAGCAAAGTCGTTAGATCAGCACAAGTTGCCAATGGTACAAAATGGATTGAAAATATTGACAATGTTTTAAATGACTATGAAGCTAAATTAATTTCGTCTTTGCCTAAAGCAGCTCCCTGATAAATCATTTTAGATTCAAGGTGTAGATTCTTAGAATAGAGCTCTTTTAGAAGGGCTTTATCATTTCAACTAAGAGGGTATTTCTCTTGAGAGTTTTTTGAAAAAAAGCTCTCACAGCCTTGTATGAAGACCTTATTAATCTGCATCTCTGGATCAACTTTATCATCATCACATTGATCAATTCTTTTTAACTGGTTGTACTTTGCATACAAATAGCCATTGCATTGTTCACTTCCATCTTCAAAGCCACACTCAGGATCAATATTTCGAGTTTGTGACGCATTCGCAGCCCACAACCCTACGAGCATGAATGTAATAATGATCCCTGCAATAATTTTTGTAATGTTCATTTTGTCTTTATCATGATGTATTGTTTAAGCATAATTTAGAAACCTGAAAATGGGGTAAAAAACCTGATAGATCTTTTACCCCATAAACTACATCAATGATTAATTTTTATTTATTTTTTCTAGGGCTCTTTTGACGTCTCCAGCCTCTATAAAATCAATAATAGATTTATTTAATAAAATATTACTGAGAAATTTTTTTATTAATCTTGACTGATTATTATTAAATAAAGTTAATGAGTTATGTTCATTTACTTCCATTAATAATCTTGAAAGCCACTTATCAAAAGCCACACCTTTAAAAAATTCTGGGTTTAAAACTAAGTTTAAAATTAAAACGGGTGTGTAAAATACATATGCCTCAGGTGTAATGAAGTAAAATCCATGTGCGTACTTATTCAAATACTCAAATGGTACAACTCCCCATGTTCGATAATGATTAATAACTCGTTGCTCTTCATTAATTGCTAAAATTAAATCATTTTTTTCACCAACCAATAAGTCACTGTTTTTTATTTCATTGAGTAGATTGCTCTTCGAAAAATAATCTACAGCATTCAAATCATAAGGCTGTTGATGAGGATACCTTCTCAAGTAACTAGTATCTGCAAAGTCCTCTTCTAAGAGAGTAAATCTATCTTCCAAATGAACATCATCAAAAGCATCATGCAGCTCTTGAATAAAAATTTGGTCTACTTGAGATAATTTGTACATTTTAAAGCCCCATTTCTACCATCTTGCTCTTGCTGAACATGTCCTGGATCTAGAGGAGCCCAGCAAGAATTTTCATTTACTCTAGCTTGGACAAACTCATTAAAAGCGTTAATTCTTATAAATAATGCTGTATTGTCCATTTCAGGCAAACACTTACCTAAACGAGCAGTTTCTACTTTGGCTAATTTGGTTCTCTGAGTAATTACTGGGTAATCTTCTTTGGTGCACTCCCAGCATTGCCCTTTTTCACTCATTATACCACTTGGACATTTGGCATTATTCTCCAATTGATCCACAATCGCTTGCTCTATCTCTTCATCATTTGCAGCATCTGCAAGTTTCTCTGCGGCTGCCGCCATTGTGGCCACTTGAGCATCTAGACTTCCAGCATCTGCATTTTCAATTACTTTTTGAGCAACAGTTTCTAAGGACAGATATTTTTCAGAATTGCCATCATAATCAGGATTAACCTTCTTAACATATAATAATCTTTCCACTCCATAGGGTGAAACGTAAATACAGTCTTTATCATCCAAACTGACACTTGAGTATCCTATATCCGGTCGCATTTTTTGAATGAGCGATAGTGAATATTCACAAGCTTGCTGCGGCGTCGAGAAATATGTTCCATTCCCCCATGCTGCAGGAGTGTAAATATACTGGCTTTCTATTTTTGGTTTATATTTAATCTGATTATTCGCAGGATCCAACACCCAATCAACAGCTCCTAACAACTGCTCAACTGCTACTGATAGTGCATATCCCGCAACCCCTTTCCCTAATACTTTAGCCACTTGAGCCGCATCAGCTGTAAGTACGGCTGTTGATGCAAGTGCATCCTTTTTAGCATTTATAATGGCCGACCTACCTAAAGCAACATGATCAGGGAATATATCCCACCCATCAAAAGGCACTGTCATTGAATACGTAGATATTGATCGAGCAGATGCTTGTTGAATGTTATCAGATCACCACCCGGTTCAATACCCATCCATAAAAGTACTTCTCTTGAGATGGATTGCGCTCAGCAATTTCAATGTAACGATTGCCTTGCAAGATATTCAAAACACGCAATAAAGCGGTTTCACCCTCTCTACCACGCTTAGCCAAGTAAGTTTTTAAAGCTGATAACGTTGCTGGACCATATATGCCATCTACAGCTAAATCTGGCCAGCCTTCCTTGCCTTGGTTATTCAGCAAATTTAGTGCACGTTGTAAAAGTGGTTTAGCAAAAGCCACACCACAGTTCACGCCTGTATCAAGCAACTCTTCTGCTATCTTGGCATTGATAGTATTCACTTGATCAAAGCTCGGTGATGTCCAGTATTGTTTTCTATAAATGGATTTTGCTAACTCAATAGGCAAATCCTTCATGTGACCTTTGTAGCCATTTGCTCGGGCTACCGCCTCAGTAATGCCATATTTGGTAGCACCACCACGATCAGTCGGATCATTAACGTAACCACCTTCTCGTATAATTAATTCAGTTAAGAATTGCTCAATGTTCATTGCTCACCACCTTTCCCATTGCTAATGATGGAAATAAAGGCAGACTTAATTTCGCTAATGACCTCTGATAATGGTTTACCTTGCATTAATGCAATTGATTGGTACAAAATTCCGATTGCTAATAATCCAAAAACAGCAAAAATCAACATCACAAAACCTTGCGCCATATGCGAATATTTTGACAATTCATAATATTCAATGAATGCAGCACCGCCATACAAGCTAACGGAAACGCTAAATAAAAACTTACCAATAACCCCTAAAGTAATTTTAATTTTTGCATCTTTATCAATGTCGCCACTCAAAACAAGAGCCAAAATTGCCCCTGCGACGGCTGGAATTATCTTTATAATCCAAGGAATTGTATTCTCTTGCATAAGTTGCCCCAATAGCTCTACGTTATTGCATAGAGTTTTATGGAAAGGCAAATTTTTAGCTAACCTTACAGGGGGTAAAGTCTATTCATAATTACAATTATATTTTAATAATCATTCATAATTAACACTAATCGCATTTTAATTAGATTAATAAAATGATTATTTGTTTATTTAATTCATAATAAAAAACCATTATCTTAATGGATTTACAATTCATTAAGATAATGTATATTAAAACTTATTAAATCAAATTTGAATTAACAAAACAAAATTACTATTTGTTTTATTAACTAATAATTCGATTTTGAATTTCATTTTTTAATGCTTTTTGTTCATTTGAACACCATGTTCATTTGAACACAATCTTCATTGCATTCATGCACTTATGTGTAAATAAAAACGCATTAGCATCTCGATGTATAGATGCATAGACATCATGATGCTTAGATGCTCAAAAATATAAATGAATATAAATGGATTTCGTGTTTATACAATTTAGTGTTTATAATGATTTATACAATAGAGCATTTATGTTGACTTATGCCATGTTTCAAGTTAACCAGAATTTTTAGTAAAAATTAATGCTGCTTTGATCTTGCAGTTTATGTAAGTTTCATGTAGATTCATTTAAAAATTGGGTGAGCAATGGGGTCGTTAAAATGATGGGGTGAAAAATTATTATGTCTTTTTTATTATATTTTGAGAGGCACAGCATGATTTTAAGATGTGCTAAAGAAGAAAGTTCAAGAACCCTTCCCTCGGCAAAGTTAAGGGCTCTTGATTTGTTAATACAGGAATATCAACGTTGGAAAGTATGGAACAATCAACTGAGCAAGTCAAATCGTATGATGCAGGTGATATTGCAGATGCTCACGCACTTGCTGAAAGTCATCTGTCATGGATAGCCACTCTCGTTTCAACAGTTAAGCAAAATCTAGAATGTGGAAAAGTTTTTCATAATCAGACATTGCTAGAAATCACACAGTATCTTGCTGAATCTTTTGTTGACGATCACAAAAGTAAAAGTGAGCAATATGAGGCTGAGAGTAATATTCAAAGCTAATTCAAAAGGCACCTAAAGAAAAGCCACCTTATGGTGGCTTTTCTTTTAGCTTTTTTGTTTCTCAGGCAAATGCGTGTCCTGAAAATCAGTTTGTTTTTCTTTCCCAGAAGTTACTGCAACAAATATCAACCACAATAAAATTGTGCTAGCAATTGTTATTAAAGCTCCTTTTCCAATTTCAGCAAACCACCATTTCCAACCACGTGATGACAAACCATCAAGTCCGCTAATTAAGCTAGAATGATTTGATTCACGAATTTGAGTTGCTGTATCTAACAATGTTTTTAATTGGGTATGATTACCGCTTAACTCAGTTTTAAGTGTAGCTAGTTCTGTTTTCATTTCTGCTTCTAAAGTGGTAGATAGACGTACCTCAACCTCTCTCACTTTGCTCGCCAAACTAGCTTTTAATATATCCTGAACAATTGATGCAGATTCATCCCTTAATCCCTTAATTACCCCAGCAAGCATATAAGATTCTTGAAAAGTTCTTAACTGTTCTGTTGTAGGATGCCCATTATGAGATTGATAAAATTCAATTTTCCTTTGCTTATACAATATATAAGCAATATTATTTACTAAATTGAAATTACCATTATCATCTTTTGTTAGTTCTTGATAAACCCAGCTTAAATTTGGATCACGCAACTGTTCTGACATGCTTTTTCATAGCCTTATCAAATGCTTCATTCACATTTTCAATATCAAAAGCGAAGGTACGAAGAGCTTCGACTCCTATTACGGTTACAGGACTTGATGATCTTAATAATCGTGCCGCACCACCTGATATTCTTTTTGAATTTATTAAATGCGAATTCGATTTTAAGTAAACAACACCAATTTTAGCTTGATCTTCCCCAGCAGGTGCTATTACCTGTGTAATTCGGCCAGATGGAGTTTTTTCTCTTCGTACCAAAACTACACCAAGAGCATCTTCTACTGTGAAATCTTCAGCTTCAAAATGCATACTATTCTCCATTTCGTAAATACAAATACTTCCATTAGCAAAAGTAAATACTTTATTATTGTATATGCTTTACGCAAACCTTTCATTATCCTTTTTTTATAGTTGCCATTTTTCTAAAAAATAGCCACCATAAGGTGACTTTTTTACTACTCACCAAATGCAAAATAACCGGCACTTCGGGCATCTTGTCTATTCCGTGACAAATAAATGCCATCTTCAGAACGATCAATACGACGTTGACGATTCTTATAACTCTGATTCAAATTGACTCGAGTGATACGACGAGATGGATTTCTTTCATTGAATCCTTGAATTTCTTCCCAAATTTCGTCCATCTCATTTTGATCATCCATCAATTTGGCTCTGGACCATAAAGCCATTAAGCGACCACGACGTTCATTTAATTTTTTATCAAGCTGATAAATTGCTGATTTACCTTCATTGGCCGTGCGTACATCAGATGGAGAAAAACCCATACCTTGGACAAGTAAATCCATTGAACTGACTTCGTCCATGATGGATACACCCGTTTTGTCCTGTACACCTTCCTCACCATAACGATAAGTTTTGGCAAAGTTCTTTAAGAACACTGGAAGCATCGTTTCTATGCCACGTAAATTATGCCCTTCTGAAATTTCTTGTGCACCTTTCGCAACATTCAGGCCTATACCTGCAACAGGGCCTAATGCACCAGCCATAGCAGATTCAGCCCAACGTTTACCTTCAAGACCTTCTTGTACATCTGGTAATAACAAATTATTAATACCTACGCGTCCCGACATATCGAGAGGTGTCAGTGCACGAGGTGCACCTTTCATTAATAGATTTGAAATAGTTGGTCCAAAAGCTTCAGCTAGATAGTTCCGTAATGCAACTTCTGCATCCCAAGGATCGTCGTCATCTCCACCCATCCATGATGCTACAGATAACAGCATCCCTACCATTGGTAAACCAAGCGTACCAGCAAATGTTGCATGCATTGCTAAAATTGCCCCAAGTGTTTTACGAGCTTCTTTTCGCTCTGCTGCTGTTTCAGCTTTAATTGATTGATAGGTCTGACGCGCTAATGTGTAAATCATGTTCTGGCCAAACTGTTTAAACAGCAGAAGGACCTTAGCAACATTGCCCTGCATAATACGTGGGCGGTTTCCTGAGCTATAGTCAAAATGACCTTTATAGGTTACATCAACCGCTTGATCAAAGGCTGAATCATGGCTTGAACCTGCTTTTCGAGCTAATCGATATGCAGCTATAAAAGTAACTTCTCGGTTAAATCTCTCTGCATGGTGAAACATCACACTTGCTGCACGCATAATTGGACGTGTCTTCCACATCACACCACTATCTTCACCTTGTGCAATACCAGCTAAATCATGTGCCTGTGTAACATCAATCACACCTCTAGCTACAGCATCATCGTAAGCCTGCTTTTCATCCTTGCTCAGGAATTTAGAAATGTCTGCACTCATGGTTTTATAAAGGTCGGTTTTAGTTCCCTCCCATTTCACTTTGTGGAACTCAACCCCTTTTCTAAAATCATTTGATGCCTTCAACAACTCTTGGGCTGCTTTATCGAAATCCCATTTGGCACCCATAATCGGATACGCGACTAATGCTGTCTGCGATAAGTTGACCAATGCTGAAGCTGGTGACAAGCCAAGGTAATAAATAAAGCCTAAACTGGTTAAAGCACTCGATAATGGATGAGATTTAGGATTCATTAAATTGTCATGGCATTTGTTCATTTCATCAATGACACGTTGAGCCGTAGGCTGGTCATAACTGTCATTTAGCTTGCTTTGTTCAGATGCATATTTCTGCATATCATCAAGCTGCTGTGCTAACTGATCGCCATATCGCAGTTTAGCGAGATACCCTGCTCCATGAAACATATTTTGCGCAAATGCCCGACGTGCATCCTGACTAAATCCAGCAGTGCCTTTACGATGAATACCATGTTTTGCCCAACTTAAATCTGGCATAGAAGACAAATACAATTGACTCAATGTATCTTCAAATTCAGCCTGCTCTGCTGTTGATAATCCAAGATTGTCTACTTCTGCAAATAAACTGGTCATAAAGCCACGGCCTACGCCATCACGTGATGCATTAAATTCTTTATCTAAAATGACACGGTCTACTTTGAAGTGTGGATATTTCTGCATCAATTCAGAACGTAAACGCTGTGCCTCTGCCATGGTTTCTGCACGACTTACACTTTCGATTTGCCCATTTTGGTTATGCATCAAAACCACATATTTACCGAAGCGTGCTAATGGAAAATAAACACCTTTAATCCGACCATTAAAGAAATTGTCATCCATTTGCTTCATTAAATCGGCTTTCTTTTCACTCGAAAGTTCGGCGCGCATAATCCGTTCTTTAATGGCCTGATGTACTTTGGTGTAATGTTTTTTATAGGCATCACGCGCATTTTTATACATCGCTTGAGCTTCTGGAGTCAGGTCGTTGTATGCATGTAATAGCTGCTGATACTTCGCTTTATTATCACCAGATTTATAAGGTTTTACGGGATCAATCATTGCCAAAGTTGCATCATGCATAAGCTCTGCAAGTTGCTCTTCATCTTTAAGGTTCGACCATTCCCGAACAATGCTATCAGCTTCTGCACCAGCATCATTCTTATCCGCATCCATTTGAGTAGCCAGTTCATTATATTTATTTAGCTGTGGCAAAATTTTACTGTAAATCTCAGTGAGTTGACGACGACCTAGAGCCGATAAACTAATACCCAACCAATCAGTAAACTTATAACCAGTTTTATCTTTAATTGATTGGACCGTAGTACCTTTAAGGTCTTTACCAAGTTTATCAATAATATCCTTCGCAGAACGGCTGAATCGAATATCTGCACTTTCACTATTGAATGTACCAGTATTCCCTTCAGCCATTTTGACCTGATTAGACTCAAGAGCAACAATATACTCATGATCATCAAAATGATGAACCACCCCTTGATACTTGCCTGATCGGGTGGCTTCTACAACTTAATCTCGAGAGACATTACCAGTCGTTTTAAATGCATTGCGAATATTCACGAATAAAGGTAATACAAAACCATTTTTACCACGGACATTGGCGTACATATCAGCAGTATCAAAACTATCAGTTAAATAAATACCCTCACCTAATAAACCATGACCTTTTCTAAACTCATTAAATTCACTGGAAGTACCATGATAGACAACCTTAGGTTCCCCATTCTCATCTAAGATCTGAGAGGAATTCTCTGCATCATTTTCCCAGTCACCAAACCATTTCTTAAATTCTGGCGTACGAACCTGCAACCATTGCTGTTCTGACAGATGCGTCTTCGCCCCATTGGGAGCAGTCATCCATTGACTCGTGCCCTGATATTTTTGGCGAACAGTATCCATTGAGGTCTGGCGTTCAATCTGTTTAATCATGCGTTCCGATAACGCCAATATATCATCTGGATTTAGGTTTAGATTTATACCAAATCGATCAAATGCCCATGCTTTCACATATGCGACGATATTGCGGATCAATTTTTGAAGAGCATTGCGTTGAATTACATTACGTTGCTGCATCGTTGATGAAAGCGTTAATAGATATGGTAAATATTCAAGTTGTTGGCGAACGCTGCCTTGTTCGCGTTCTGCAAGTAATTTAGCCGCCATAGCAACTGGATTACCTTGTTCGACCAACTTATCAAACTGACGCATTAACTCCTTATATTGCTCCTGGTTCATCATATTTTGAAAACCAGCATGGCCACCCAACTCATGTAAGAATGTTGGCACAGCACTTTCAAGAGTAAGATTTGATGCAATAAGAACGGCTTTACCGTTGTAATAAAATCCTTCTACTCCATCTACAGCATAGTCTTGAATAATTTCAAGCTTACCCTGACGTTCAAGCTCATTGATTGTCTTTTCCCCAAAATGGTTAACCAAGACTTCTCGAATTTGAGCTACTGTAGATGATTCAACTGCTTTATTAGCATGGCTAAAACGTTTCTTTTCATTATTCTTTTTTAACTGTTTATCTTCTTCAGATATTCCTCCCAGTGCTTCTCTGCTACCCCTTCCTGAATCTTTGAAAACACTTTTACGTCCGTTGTCAGAATATGAGCCATTTGATTCATTAATTTGAGCAGCTCGTGCTGAACTTTCTTTCGTTCCTGATGATTTGTCTGCGGTTGAGACTGTAACTCCATCACTTGAGTGAGCAGTGGCTCCATCTGATTTTGCTGTTCTGGTGTCGCTTGTTGATATATTTTCTGCGCGATCTCGACTCGGCTGCTGACTTTGACCTCGTGTGGATAATCGATCATCTCGTTTCTCTTTGAACTGATTGGTAGAAATTTCGGTAAATATTGCATCTAATTGCTTGAATCCATCCTGACCAAGCATTGTTTTAAAAACTTCACGCACATTGGTTTCAGCAGCACTCACCGCAAGTAATTCATGAGGAAAGTCCTGCTCATATGCATAACGCAATCTTTCAGCCATATTTTCATCAAGGTTCTCACCTTGATTCCAAATATATTCCCCTAGAATACTTCTAAATTGTTCAAGTTTATCTAAATTTTCATTGGATACTTGGTTTTTGGTAATCGATTGCTCTGTGACAGTATGTGTCAACTCATGGTTTATTAGCTCTAAAACTGAACCTTCCCAAAGTTCCGTCTTAGGATAAATATACAAAATGTTCTGATCAGGGATATAAAAACCACCTGAACTAAGTCTAGATCGAGTAGTTTTGTCTTTAATATTGATCAAATCAGAAACAATGTGCACCTGCACATCAGGATTAAGCTTTGCAATCTTGGCCAACAATCGTTTGCCATACAGCACATTGGTTTTTACACCTTCCGTTTTTATGCTCGACAAGTCATTCGCAATACTGCCTAACTTATGTACCTGATCCATTAGTTTGCTAGGGATGCTATGGGTTAAGCCTGAATCAGATTGAATCTGAGTATAAGTATTTAAGCCTTGTTCGGATTGCGCTTTAACATTCGCACCGTGAGTGATAAGGGAATCAGCCTTTATTTCATTGGCAGGTTTTGAGGTATCCTCATTTTTAAGCCAGTTTTTAAACTGTTCCATATCCATAGTACGGATAGGACCTACTATCCATCCATTATCAAAGTTTGATTTATATGCTGTGGTAGCATCTTCC
This sequence comes from Acinetobacter sp. ACNIH2, assembly GCF_002934965.1. Lineage (NCBI taxonomy): Bacteria > Pseudomonadati > Pseudomonadota > Gammaproteobacteria > Moraxellales > Moraxellaceae > Acinetobacter > Acinetobacter sp. ACNIH2. The sequence goes on along the minus strand of NZ_CP026412.1, from coordinate 2,997,262 downwards.
TGACTGTTAAATCCAAGCATAACCTTGTGCTCATCAAAGTTACCTGTTTTTTGGTCAAGCTGATCTACAATGAATACCTGGTTTGAATCTGGGTTACTCCCTATATAAGTATCAATGTGCTCATTATCGGCACCAGTAGTCCGTTTGATGTATCCATAGTGGTCACTCATTTCATGCGACCATTCTGTTCCATCAGGTCGTTTACCTGAACGAGATGAACCCCGAGGGTTTTCAACAGCTATATCTAAGCCCTGAACTTTAATGTGCCCCTTTTTATAATTGCCAGCTTCAATCTGCGCTTGTGTTGGTGCTGGTAAATCATTTTGTGGACTCGTAGCCGCTTCATGTGCATTCGTGTCAATTGGAGATGAATTCGATTCCGAAATTGACTTTAAAGCCTCAAAAACCTTCATTGCTTTTTGAGGTTGCCAATGCGCCATGCTTTTTAATTCTGATTTAGCATTTGCAGCATTGATTCCAGCCTTATTTGCATAAGTATTAATATGTTCTGCTGTTAATGCTTCAAACAAAGGCTTTGCTTGATTCTGAGCTGCCTTATGTTCATTTTTTTTGGTTTCACTTTGATCTTTTAATAATTTACTTTGCTCAGACTTGTATTGATCAATTTGGGCATCAATATTACCGCGTTTAGCTAAAGGCACATTTAAAACACCATGGTCCAATACTTCGGGATTGAATGTATTATTCCCTTGTTTCAAAGTTTCGATCTGTCTACGCAATTTGGCTTTCTGCGGAACAGTCTTAGCTGCTGAGAACTGTTGTTCAAGCTGAGTAAGTTGTTCACTTAGCGGTACGATCGTTGAAACTTGTTTTGTTTCTGGTGGAATATCTAATTGTTCTGTACTTTGATTTACCGTACCCTCCAAGAACTGATTAAATCGTGACAACTCCTGCGGATACTCACGCTCAACCACTTGACCTGTCTTAGCATTGGTCAACTTAACAATCGATTTATCACCTGCATCAACAACTTCAACATTACTAAATGATGGTGAGTTTTTATAGTAAATAAGATCAGTCGCTGCGCCTTTTCCCGTTAAAGATTGATTTGTTTGCTCTAACGAATTGGTATCACCCTGATACTGCTGTAAAGCCTGACTAGCAATATCCTTTGACCAAGGAAGTGACCCAACAGAAAGATTAGCGTCAGTATTAAATACAGGTTTTGTCTGATTTTCAGTAATGGGATTGCTAGTTTTGAGTTCATCAATTTGTTTACGAATCTCGGCCTTTTTAGGCACACTTTTAGCATCTGTAAACTGTTGTTCAAGATAATCAATCTGTGATTGGTTTGTCTGGCTATCAAGTAGCGATTGGTAATTAGATGGTACAGCATCACTTAATGGCGAATTACTATCCTGTTGTTCTGGGGTAAAACTTAATTGTGCAACTGGTGAAGCACCACTATCCACCGCCAAAGCTGCTGCTGATGACATTGGTCCATCACTTGGATTAATACCCAAGCGTTCTGACGGTAGCTGTAACTGTGTTTGAGTATCATCAAAATAGTTTCCACCACTCGGAGAAAGTGGGCTATCTGGGTTAGGTGTGTTTGTTGGATTAGGATTAATTGGTGCATCAGGATCATTATTTGAATTAAATTCAAGTAAGTTGGGATTAATACTTGTACCAATCTGGTTACCTAAATCACCCATTTCCTCTGTGGGTTGATTCAGGTATCGTCCATTCATATTATTGATATGATGAGATATATTAGCTAAAAAATTCTCATCATCTTTTGCATTCCAAACCTTCTCTTGTTCCTGTTGCGAACGTAGATGGTATTCATCTAGCAAGGTTTTTTGATATTCAGCTTCAGACAGCTCCTTATTTTTTTCTATCGCTCGTTGCTGTTCATTTTCAGCATTATGGCCAGACAAGATATTGGCACCACCACCCATTGCCATACCAGCCAATGTGCCCATGACAGCGGCATCTTCAATACCGTCACTCCAAGGCTTATCTAATGCCAAGTTCTGTAAAATTTGTTCAGAAACGGATTGGGGTAATTCTTCTAAAAATCCTTCTGAAATAGCACCTTCAACCATACGACGAGGTAAAGACTTCGCAGGCATTGAAGCAATCTCACCAGCAATTTCTGCTGGACCAGCTCGCCCCGTTACAAGCATGGTATCTACATCACCAATTCCCATTTTCTGGGCAAGACGACCACCAGCAAAGCCAATCAACCCGCCAAGGGCACCTGTTGTTGCACTTGCTAAGGATTGATCTGCTGTTAAGCGTCCATCTACAGTCTCTTGGCGAATTTGTTCAGCTTGGCTGCCCGCCATTCCAATACCCTCGCCAACCGAAGCAGCAACAATAGGATTAGCAATACCTGTACCTCGACCAAGTGCAGCACTAACTCCTATTGGAATTAAGGATTCTGCAACACTATTGCTAATCATTGCGGGATTGTCTTTGTAGAATTTCAAATATTCTTTTGAGTTATTAAAGAGCTTCCCAACTGTTGTTGGAATGTCATCTTCCTCTTCTATTTTTTGTATAGGAAGTTGGGCTTTTTGATTTATTTGTTCTTGTAATTGTGGAGTTTGCCATCTGGTCATTTCTTGATTAGTAGCTTTCGGGTCATAACCAAATTTTTCAGATAAAACCTTGCCAGTCGCACCATCAGACATTAAATCAGAAAGTCCAACCAATATTTGCCCGCCAGCTACAGCACCTTTACCTACAAATGAAATAGTATGATCTTTTGCTTGTCCAAGAAAACCTTTTTCCTTCTTTTCCTTCGATTGAGAAATTACCCCAGAATCCCAATCAGTTTGACTTGGTTCTTGAATTTCCCCTTTTTCCCAATCAATTTGGTTTTGCTCAGACATGACGCACTCCTAATATTATGCGTCTATCATGTTTTTTATATTAAAAATGGTCTAACCTTAGAGGGGTATTGAAAATGCTCAAAAAGCAATCTTAAATGATAATAATCAGAAATAGAGAATCCAGATGTTAAAACATTTCATACTAATTTTATCTATCCTTCTATCCTTTAACTTGAATGCACAACAAATTTATAAATGGGTTGATGCTAAAGGTAATGTTACATACTCCAGAAAAAAACCACCTCAAGGAATGAAAGAACAAAAAATAGAAACTATCCGCTCTTTAGGAACACCCACGGAAACACAAAAACAGACTTTCAAATCAAATGCATCAATTCCAAATACTTATGTAAATCCTTACCAAAATAATACTACCTCTAGTTATAGCCAAACACGTCAACAGGTACGTTCTGCTGAAAATGAAGCATTGAGACAGAAAATTATTAATGAAGCGAGCACACCATATAAGAATTCAAAAGGGTTAACTGCTAATCAACGCAATACTCTTGCGGCAATGAATGGTGTAAATGTTTCTAGTGGTGATAGTTATTCAAACTCAAATAACTCTTACTCAGCACCAATGCCACAAGCACCAACACCAACCCATATGACTAACTGTGATGGATCTGGATGCTGGGATAATCAAGGCAACCGTTATAATGGCAATAGTGGCACTTATTATAATAATGGTCGTATGTGCCGAGATATTGGTGGGCAATTGCAGTGTAATTAATTTAAAAAGAAATTAAAGCCGACTTTAAGTCGGCATTTTAGTCACCAGTGACTTACTTTTTTTGGTTTTTTAATTGACCATTAACTTTATCAAACCACTCTTCATCTACCATGATTGCTTTTGTAATTTTATCAATAGCTTCTTGGAAGGATGGTTTTTCCTTATCTGCTTGTTCCGCAACAACTTGCGCTATAACAGCTAGTAGCATTCTTTTATATGGGTCCGATGCAACTCTAGTTGAAATAAAGCTATTTTCAAGGCGCGAAACCATTTCTGCGCTTTGAGAGCGATTATTGTCTTCAGCCGACTTTTCAATTTTTAATTTTAGTTCAGGCGGAACGCGCAATCTAACAATTGTGTGGTCAGCTTGGTTGCTCATAAATTCCTCATGCCACAAAAAGTGGCAAAATGTTGTCTTGATCTATTTACATTACCACAAAGTGTGGCTATAGTTATCAAACGCCACAAAGTGTGGCAATTAGGTGAGAACTATGAGTAATAAGCAAAAAAAATCCACAGATGTGCGATTCCGCCTAGAAGGTGAATTGCATGAGTCTTTGAAAGAAAAGGCTAAAAAAGAAGAGCGTTCAATGAATTATTTAATGAATAAGGCTGTTGAACTTTTACTAACCCAAGAGAGTGCAAAAGCATGAAATCAACAGGCACAAAAAAACCTTGCCTTCCGCCAAGAATTAACAAGGTTTTATGTGTCAACAACTTACAGGAAAGTCAACATGACTACTATACAACAAAATCTTTTAAATCCAAACAACCAACCTTTAGTAATTGGTGAACTCATTATTCGCCAAGACGAAGATGGGCGATATTCACTTGCTGATTTACATAAAGCAAGTGGCAATCTTGCTAAGCATAAGCCATCTAACTTTTTACGTGTTGAGCAAATTCAAGAGTTAATTAAAGAGATTGAACAAGTCTCGGATATGAGCCTTATTGAAAACAACCACTTCTCAAATATGAGAAGTGCTGTAAAAGTAATCAATGGTGGTAATAATCGTGGGACGTACGCTGTCAAAGAAATAGTTTACGCATATGCAATGTGGATCTCCGCAAAGTTCCACTTGATTGTGATTCGTGCTTACGATGCTTTGGTAATGCAGTGGAAAATCAATGACCGCCAATCCATCTCACCAGAACAGCAAGCCTTGTTGCATGAAATTGTTTCTCGTCGTTCAGGCGGTGAGCGCAAAATCTTTGCTGAGATGTGGGCTAGACATAATCGTCACTTTAAAATTCCACGTTATGCTGAGTTATTGGCAATCCATTTCCCAGAAGCAGTTCACTATTTAGAAACAATGGAAATTAAAGCCAAATCTGAAAAACAGGAAGTCGAAGCCCTGCCATATCCTCAACAAGTCATTCAGGTGGCACAGCAAATCAACAATGAATATAACGGTGGTCACTACCACTCTTGGTTTGTACAAGTCAGAGATGATGGGCAATTATCAGCCATGCCATTACTTAAAGGCTACTACCCTATAAATCTTGCAGAGTTTGCTAAAAAATTCGACGGATTACTTGATTTTGTGTATGGCAATGAATTACTCACAACTGGTAGATATTTAGCGAGTAAGTAAAACAAATACCCCACAATCTAAGTTGTGGGGTATCTTTTTGAAATTTTTCAGCCCAAAAAATCATAACTTTTTAACCAGAATTGCATCTATAGCTCGATGACCAGTTTGACTCTCCCTATGGGGTTTTATCTCTATTCCAAGTTCAAATTGATTATCTTCTAGAAAGTTATTTAATTCTTCAAACTCTTGTGATGTATGATCTTTAAAAAATTTCACTCCTTTGGGTTGCATAGCATGGAGTTCTTCAAAAATTAATTCATAATTAATCATAATAGATTCATCTGTTTATAAAGTAGATTTTTATTTTTCACTTTTATAAATAGTTTATCAATATAAAAAGTGAACAAAAGCGACCAATTAGGTCGCTTTATTTTTATGCTTTTTCCCATGACCAGTTTAGGTGTTATATAAATAATCTTTAGATTTTCTAAGCTGCCTATATGGCAGTGAACAAGGAACGCATCAAATAGCTTTTACTTATTATTTTCTAAGCTGCCTATATGGCAGTGAACGACAATTTTACAAAAGCAGGCTTTTATGAAGTTTTCTAAGCTGCCTATATGGCAGTGAACTGACAAATAGCTTTGTTGATTCATCCCTGATCTTTCTAAGCTGCCTATATGGCAGTGAACCAATAGACCAACTTGACCTTTTGATTCTTCATTTTCTAAGCTGCCTATATGGCAGTGAACGAATTACAAAATGGGTTGAGCCATTTGTTGGTTTTCTAAGCTGCCTATATGGCAGTGAACATGACGTTCGCAGGATTGGTTGAGATTCTTAATTTCTAAGCTGCCTATATGGCAGTGAACGTTCTGCAGTGGGTTAAGAGAATCAATAGGAATTTCTAAGCTGCCTATATGGCAGTGAACTTGCAGGAGCTTAAGGAATGCCTTACGAATCATTTCTAAGCTGCCTATATGGCAGTGAACCGGCTACCGATGAGCGTGTAAACTTTTTTTATTTTCTAAGCTGCCTATATGGCAGTGAACATACCTTGGTCGCCCTTCTCGCCTTTCTTTGCTTTCTAAGCTGCCTATATGGCAGTGAACCAAGAAACACAATTTCCTGAAATTATCGTTCATTTCTAAGCTGCCTATATGGCAGTGAACGCAAAACCTCTGCGTATTGACCTGATTCGTAATTTCTAAGCTGCCTATATGGCAGTGAACAGAAGTGGCTTGGTGCAGGATGGATGGAGTTATTTCTAAGCTGCCTATATGGCAGTGAACCATATGGTACTGCTGTTGCATTTAACCCTGCATTTCTAAGCTGCCTATATGGCAGTGAACTACGCTTAACATTTGGAGTGCTAGGAGTAAAATTTCTAAGCTGCCTATATGGCAGTGAACAGTAATTTTATAGCAAAAAATAAAGTTATAACAGCGAGTTAATACTAAAAATCCATAAAAGACCAAAGTTTTAACTCACGTTTATAACCTATTGATTTTATTAAGCAATTAAAGAGTCATAAAATATTGGTGGGCAAATGCAATGTAATTAATAGTCACCAGAAGGTGACTACGTATTACTGTTGAACCCAGTCCTTACCATCCCAAACAGCGGTTTTGTCGCCTACTTTAGAAATTGTACCAACAGCTCGTTGTGCAGTTTTTCCTTGTGGCGTATCAATAAACCGCTGAGATTGTGTATCAAATAACTGTTGAGGTCTATTTACCATAGTTCCAGACTTTTCATTCCACTCTTGACCACCACCTACAGTCATATAACGATCTTTTCCTGTATCAGCTTTACTACCTGTATAACGGTTAATTTTTTCTTGAATTGATTTACGATCTTCATCGGATTTCGCAGAATCATATTGTTCATACAATTTTTCTAAGCGTTGCGAGTTACGAATCCCAAAGCCTTTCTCAGTAGCATTTAAATTAAATTCTCGGTTTGCCAAATCATTGGTAGCTTGAAACTTTTGTGCATCAAAACCTAAATTTGCATTAAATCGGTTATTTGTACCTTGCTCACCTAGTTCTGTACGATAATTCTGTCCAGCTTGCCCCATAGCTTCACGCTGTAAAGCAGCGACGTTGTTTGCATCAGTCGTATAACGTTGACTCGCACGATTATCCTCACCTTGCTGTAAATCAGATAAAGTGCGGATTTGATTAGCTGTCAGTCCTCTGGCACCAGCAATTGGTGTACTGGCTGCTTTAATTACAGATTGGCGCTCTGCCTCCTGTGCATCATTACGCTGAGGTGCCTGAACAGAATTATTGCCATAACCTTGCATACCCAAGCCTAAATTCATTTCACGTTGAGCGATTGCATTTTGAATCTGTTGTTCAGATGGTCCCATCTCACGTGTATTCTGCATGAAATTTGCTACACCTTTAGGATCATTTGCAGGGCGTACTTTAAAGCCCAACCCTTCACCTTCTCGAACTCCATCTGCTCGTGCTTGGGCAGCTGCACCAGGATTAGCATAACTAAAGCTATTTCCTTTTTGCTGAATAACATAAGGATCAGAATTCTGTACAGTGCTTGATTGAGTTTGGACTTCAGGCTGTGTTTGAGTTACAGGTGGTGCTTTAGGATTACCAAATGGATTATTTACAACAGGATTTGGATTATTCTGTTTAGCATTAAATTCAGGTTGAGCTGCTTTTGCTTCACTTGCAATACGTTGTTTATCAGCATAAAACCGACCAGCCTGACCTAATGTCATGGCAACACCTAGATCAGATGCAGCACCTAAAGCACGTACACCAAGATCTTTTGCAAATCGCATACCATCAGAATCATCAGGATTATAATCACCCAAACCGAAACGCTCACGATATTGTTCTGTTGGTGTATCGCCTACAGCAAAGCCTGTACTTGCCAAAGCACCAACTGTACCCAATTTACCAAGTTTACTATTTGCAGCACGGTTAATACCTTGACGTAATGAACTAAACCCCGCACCAAAACTACTACCTTGTGCTGGTGCTGTATTACTTGGACTTGCAGATGGTGAGCTAGTTGTTGAAGGTGTAGTTGATGTTGCTGGAAGTTGACGATTAATTGGTGTGACATCACGCATTTGTGGCCCACCAACTCTATTTTGTTGGGCTCGTCGAATATCATCTGCGCTTGGATAAGGGCTTGATACCAATCCACCATTCGCAAAAAATAACTCAGGTTTATTCTGGCCAGGCTTAAAACCCAATTGAGGTTGATCAACAGGCATGTGCGTCTGATCTTTCATGGCATTAAGTGTTTGCACACCCACCGAATGAACTTGGTCAGGCGAGAGTTGGAATTCACCGTTACTGAGATTGACTGGTGTGGGACTCCCCATATTTTTTAAATTATCAATCCCAATCTTTTGGGTAGAATCAGCAGGCATAATGTAGCTGCCACTGGGTACCGTTTTTTTAATATCATCAGAAGTGCCAGTACCTGCACCTTGAATTTGTCCACTTTCATCTTGCTTTGAACGTTTTTTTAAGCCGTACATGACACTTACTCAACTATAAATATCATGTATGGTTATTCAGTATTTGTTTTATTAGTTAGCCTTACAGGGTTATTGGTTCTTTACATATCCTGCTTTTATTAGATATTCAACACCAACTAACTGTGGTTTATATCTGTGTAATAAATCATCATCACCGTGTTTCGCAAAAACATGACCATATCTCTCAGGGTTATTAGTTTTTACAGCCTCAGTTGTAAAATAAGTAAAATCTAATATTTCTAAATTTGGCAAAGTTAGCCAAGCATGGATTAGATGATTTTCAGCTGAGTTTATTGGGTTTTCCAAATTTGAAAGCCTTTGCTCAATTGATTCATAAAATTGTTTATCGTGAGAACTTTCTATATAACCAATCGTAAGTATGCTATCAATTTTATAAAATTCGTCAATGTATTGTTTTATATTGTAGTGAATAGTTAAACATTCTCGATCTAATTTTAAATTCCTAATATCCCATCCTTCACTTTTGAGAAATCTGATTAAATTTAAAACATTTTCTTGATCATCAAAATAGCTGAAGTTACTATTTTTAAAGTATTTGTAATTACCTAAACATAACTTATTCGTCAGCTTAACCGCTGAATTAAATTCGGTTTGGTATATACTCACGCTTTTTTTAGAAAACAATGATTTAATTTTATCTAACATAATGCATAAATCGCTTTAAAATTAACAATCAATATACTTATGATGGAACTTCATGTAAATTTGGGTAACTATAAATTACAAATAATCAGAAATTAGGTAGAGAGACAAGCAAAAATCATGTTTAAAATACACCACATTGAAGATCATATAATTGATATTGCTCAATCCCTTAACGATAAAAACGTGGTCATTTTCAACACATATATCTCAAGGCTTCAAAGCACAATCAGAAATATAGAAGAAGCTGAATTAAATTTAGAAAATATAATATGTCAGCAAAGACAAGTTGCAAATGAATGGGTAGAATTTATCTATTTAGAATCAGTTCCTTTTCAAGATATTGAAAAGGAGCTTTTACAATTTTGCATGTTAAATTTTAAGTAATTTAAGTATGTAATACATTGAATAATACATACCAAAAATTTTGAAGATTAATAACTATAATTATGACTCGTAGTTGTACTAGTTCCTTCAGAAACACTACCACCAATAGAAGCATTAGCTCCAATACTCGCTGATACATGCATTGCCGACATTGCACCAGCAGCCAATTGAGACGAGAACTGCCCCACTGCTTTAGCTGCTTCTAAAGCAAGTTGCGCTTTTTGAATCGCATTCTGCATCTTGGCCTCGTACTCTTTTAACTGCATTTCAGAAAATGCAATATTGGTACGGACATTCATATCTGCATAACGCGCTTTGGTTTCAGCATTGGCAATTTGCGTACGAAGAATCATATCGTTGTAACGTGATTGAGTCTCTGCAAAAGCAATATTGGTTCTGCTGTTCATGTCCGCATAACGGGCTTGCATCTCAGCATTTGAAATAGAAACGCGAGATTGTGATTCAATATAACGGTTATAAACATCCGCATTCGCAATAGTCGTTCTTAAACTTAGGTCGGCATATCGTGAATGCGCTTCTGATACTGCAATAGCTGTACGTGATTTCATATCAGCAAATCTAGCCAATGATTCACTATTTGCAATGCCAACACGCATTCTCATTTCAGCGAACTTGGCTTGCGCATCAGCAAAAGAAATTTTAGTACGTGAAATTGAGTCTATTACACTTGCTTGTGTATTCACTCTGGATGTTTCAACGTCTGCTTGTGCTTTAAACAACTCTACTTGTGAATTGAATGCTGATGTATTGCTTTGAATAACCCCCATTTTTGCATCAATTTCTGCTTTATATGCTTCAATATTTGCTTGATATTCAGATATTTTTACACGTGCAGCTTCAAGGTTTAGCTCTATTTGCTTAGATTTCACATTCGCTTTAGCAGTTACACCATCTACCGTTGCTGCATACATACGAGCGAGAGATTCATACATTGATGCTTTTGAGGTTTCAGCTTTGATTTGTGAATCATAAGCTTCAACTTTAAGCTTTTCAGCTCCTATCTGCTCTGAGTAAGCTTGAACCTCAGATTTATACGCATCAAATTTAGTCGCAATCAATCCAGCTCGTGCAGTCGCACCTTGCACCAATGCTTTATATACCTCAACATTGGTCATAACTGCTTCAATTTTGGCTTTAAAAACATCAACTTTCTGTTGGTTAATTTGTCCAATAACCGCCTGAGCATCAAGCAATGTCTTGTAAGCTGTAATACGAGAAAGTGCAGTTTCAACTTTGGTTTTATAAACTGTAATTAAACTTTCAAACGCAGTATTTTGAGCATTAAATATACTAATCTGAGCATTCAAAACATTGATTTTACTATCGATTTGAAACTTAGCTAACTCCATCGTATTAGAAACATAAGCAAGCCACATATCTTGCTTCATTTTTTCCAATGCCATACCTTGCTCAGTAAGGAAACGGATATGCTCTAATTGCTTATCAAATGACTGAATTAAAATGTCACGGTTTAAATCCGCTATAACAAGTTTTCCCTGATCACGAATATCACTGACCTGCTTTGCTAGCATACCTTGTGGCATTGAGAAACCACGACTTGCCCACTCTGTGACAGCTTCTTGCACTGCGCGTTCAGTCTCTCGACTTGTCCGTTCTCTCGCACGATTAAATAGTGATTGTTCAACCGCTTCGGGTAATCCAAGCCCTGTATGACTTCCATCGAGCCATGAGCGTATTTCCAAAACTAATGGTTTAATTGCACTTTCAGTATTAAATGCATAATAGTCTTGCTTTGCCACCTTACTTGCATCTGAGATCAAAGCATCAATGTTATCTGGGATCGTAATATTAAACTCAGGAGGCCGACCTTCAAAGACAGGAACTTCTTCATATTTGAAATCAGGCAATTGAATTTTCTCCATTACATCCATTTCTGGGATAACAATGGTTGGTGCACTAGGCATTTCAACATCATCATTAATTTCAGGTCTTAATGGAACCGAAATGATACCCATGCTTGGTGCTGTAGGCAGATTCAAAATTGGTGCTTCAGGTGTTGCTGGCAATTCCAAATCGCTTAAATCCAAGTCTCTTATGAGGTCACTTAAATTAACTTTCTCAGGCATTAAACCTGCATCAAAGTTTAGGACATTGAAAGTAGGTGCAGTTGGCAGATTAATTGTAGTGTCTACATCGGGCAATGTGGAAGCATCAATAAAACTCGGCGTAGATAAGTCTTCACTAAAGATAGGTGCATCTGGAATAGCAATCTCTAGTCCCAAAAATTCAGGGGCAATCATCTCTTTTGGTGGTTGAATATCTAAATTGATGACTGGTGGTGATGGTCGATCAATGATTAATTCAGGTACAGAAAGCCCATTTAATGGTTCAAATCCACTCTCATCAGGTTTAGCTAAATTTGAAGGTGGCAAAATCTCAGTTACCGAAATATTAGTTAGATCTCTGAGCGCATCGGATACATCATTTGCGTAACCATTTACTTTATTTTCAAAGTAATCGAGTTTCTCTGTGACTTCTTTTGTGACAACATCAATTTGAGGAACAGTAATTGTCATTTTAAACTCTCCGTTTAGTCGCAGCGAAATCAATACTTAGGTCATTGATGTAACAGTGCTCACCTGATATTTTGACTTCAAATGCAAAGTGACGACCTCGTAAACCGCGTCCAAATAAAATACGGCCATTCGTCATGTAATCTGCTTTTTCTATGGGTAATAAATAGTAATAAGTTTGCTTATTTCCACTTTGGGTAGTGCCCACACCTATTTCTAACTTTTTTGAATTTCCTGATAGCTCATATTCGAGATATGCACCTAAAGGATGAATTAGGCTTCCTTGCCCCAAATCCAATTGACCTGTTACTAATTTGGCATCTATTGATTCTTTGGCATCCAATTTATATAAGCCATCATCAGTAACACCATAGAGAACACCATCAATTACAGACAGTTCACTAAAACCATAGTCTTGATAACGACTCATTGCCCAAGTATCAACATTTGCTGTCCATGCATTCCCATATTGTTTTTCTTTTGAAGAATCTTCTTCAATAAAGATAAGATCATTAATGAGTTGCTTGGCAAAGTTTTTACCTAGACTAAAATCAGATGGATTCAAAACTTCATAAATACTGTCTTTAGATTTTCGCTGAAGCTTTAAAACTTCCGCGACATAAATCGTATCAATTACGCGCTGTTTAACTATCTTGCGCTGAGTGAATTGTTCTGAACAGTGTATCTGATCAACAATATAGTCAGAATATCGAGCGACACAGCTACCCTGTGCCTTTAATGTTTCTGTGATTGTTGATCGTGCTATTTTTCTTAGTCTGTAATCATCTTGATAAACAATATGCTCGTTAGTAAATGCTCGTAATTTAAATTTTAAAGAAGCATCATAAATATCAATGCCGTCAGAAATTAAATCTTTTAAATGCGCGGTTGCTCTAAAAGCATCTTTGACTTTTAAAAATTCATTTAATTGAGACAAGCTATATTTTTTAGTATTTATATTCTCAACAATAAGCAATCTTTCAATATTCAAATTGCGAAGCTTATCTTTTTGTGTTGATGTAGAGCTAATGTTGTCCTGAATCAATGATCTTGCACGGAGACGATTCTTAAAATTATCTGAAACAATAATTTCATCATAAATAAAATCTACGTGTCGTTTACGGCCAGTAAACTGATCTATCACATTGACTGTATCTTTGACAGGAAAAATAGCTGAATCAATTAACTCATCACTAACAATAACAATGTTCCCAGAAAACACGGTAAGTCGGTGTAGTGAATCTTCTCGAATTCTTATCAATTCTTCGGTTATAGCCTTCGACTTACCAATTGTATTATTGGAATACGCAATCGTTTCCTGAATATCATCACGATATAAAGTCATTCATTAATTACTCCAATAAAATGATATGCGGACTTATCTTCAACTAAACTAGAATACCCCCACTTATAGCGACGATTATTCTGATCGAATTCAGATATGTTGGCATATTCACTATCTCCAAATACAACCTTACAGGCGTCTCTATAAAAGACTTCTCCAAATTCATCAGGAGAACCAGTAAAATAGAAATAATTCGGAACACGTGTATGTACTTGTTTAAAAGTTTCTATCAGTGAGCAATACACCGATCCATTAGAATTATTGGGTAAAGTTATTGTCTTTAAATATTCTTTAATTTTTGGTGCGCCACCACCACCTGAATGATTCCACTGATTCTTATTTGGGTGTACTAACCAAGTTATGTCATAAGGCAATCCTGGTAACCAACTGCCTTGATCAGCAAAATCTGAATATACTGTAGGATTGTAGTTTTCAATTTCTACCCATACAGGATTACCATCTACTGGTGTTGGCTTCCCTTTCATGACTTCTAATCCACCTGCCCAAGCTAGAATATTGTCATGAGTCCAGTAACGATAACTGGTCGGGTCACGCATGGATTTTAGACTTAAAGACTCAGTTTGATTATTACTCAAGATATTGAGTTGATAAGCAGTAATATCAGCGCAGCGATTAAAATATGGAATGCATATCGCAACATCTAAAGACTCATATTCAGTCTTAGTCACTTGAGTAAGGTGGGTATAATAACGATTACGCCAAATTGTACCTGGTCGCCAAAAGTAATCATCAAAACTGAAAAATGGTTGGCTATCAAATCCTTTATCTTCACCTTTAATCTTGGTATGTGTGGTTGTTGGTGATAATGCTTGTCTTAAATCTAAATCCGTTGTGTAGAAGTGACCTTGTATTGTAGTAGTACCTTCAGTTTCTGTTTTCTCCCAGTTACCTACAGTCATAACTGGTTCAAAATTTGATATCTCATCTTGAACATAGCCGCGAGTATCATAGAAATATTTGACGACTTTTAAGTTATTCCCAATATAGTACCCAAACATAATGGTGTCACATTTAGCGATGTATCCAGCAGGTACACTATTTTCTGTTAAGGGTCTAAAATCAAAAGAAATACAGCCGTGAAGTTCAACACTTGGAAACTTAATTTGGGGTTGAAACTTTGGCTTCGCTGTATGGTACAGGGCGCCCTCACTCACTTTTGAAACTTTCCCGATCAATTCAGCAATTGGTTTAATTTCTAAATTGTCCCAATAATCTATATCTTTAGAAGTAACTCCTTCTGGACTTCTTAAACTAGCCAAAGCATATTGATATAAATCTTCTTGAGGAACACGACGCAACTTGTACATGATGGCTTTGGATTTATCTGTCCCGTTTTCTAGCAATTCGAAGAGTTGTTTTAAGTATGTTGAAATTACATCTCGATATTCTTCTTTTACTTCCTTACGTTTAATCCATCCATGATTTTCAGCGGGATTAAAATCTAAGCTCACCTGATATGACTTACCTATAATTACCCCATCGTTGTCATAGCTATAGCAAGTATTGAATCCTTCGGTACCATTAAAATTAAAACTCCAACCACAAGCTGGAAAATATGGGCTATGAGAATAAAAATCTGAGGTATCAGTGACCTTAATAACTACCCCAGCTCTACGCCATGCTTCAAATCCGTCACCTTGAGGAAACCCTTCACCACTTGGTATTCCTCTAAATCTATCTAGAATCGAAAGAATTTCAAGGTCACTTACATCATCCATGTATTCTCGAAATGAATCTGTAGTTGTAGCTGGGATTACAGGTAACGGCATGGCGTATATGCCAGATGGTCCAATTCGTATCAACCATGGCTTATTTTTACGATCAAATGTAATCCCATGGCTTCGGGTAAACTTATAGTCATATTGAAATTGACCGCCAAGTGATGGAATACCGTTGTATCCAGGTAATCGGATTCCGTAGATTTCTTCAGAAATAGACTCAATATATTGATCTGGTATAGAAAACTGTGCGCGCTCTAAATCATTTTGAGGTAATTTCTTTAATTCTAGCTTTCCAAATCCACCAACAATCTGCATCACCTCTGCCATTGCACCGCTATACCACGTAGGTCGTTGTTGTACATACTGTGTTGTAATTAGTTCGCTATTA
This sequence comes from Acinetobacter sp. ACNIH2, assembly GCF_002934965.1. NCBI lineage: Bacteria > Pseudomonadati > Pseudomonadota > Gammaproteobacteria > Moraxellales > Moraxellaceae > Acinetobacter > Acinetobacter sp. ACNIH2. The sequence goes on along the minus strand of NZ_CP026412.1, from coordinate 2,981,536 downwards.
CTATTATTAGGCACAAATTCTGGTACTAAATTTAAATTCGGCTCAATGACAAATCGCTGTAACCTTAATTCTTTTGCTGGTATTTTTTTTTGATCTGAATATTGAATTAGTCTTCTACGGCATTGTTCTGTGATTTTTAGAGCAACCCCTTCATCTCGATTTACTCTTGCTTTTAAAATTACACCACTAAAAAGCATAGGGATATAAGGTTTTGCAGTTCCATCGTACTGAATATCTTCAATTGCATCTTTATAAGCGATTGCTTTTAAAATACCGCCCATATCTTGCAATATGACATAACCACCATCAGGCAAATCCTTGACTTGCCTGATGCTTTCTAAATTTGATAGGGCTTTCTGATTACTTAACTTTTTTAGCTGATGATCAATAAATAAACTATCTTTTTCCGTTAGTTCACTATTAATCACCAAAAGCCCATAAGGACGTGGACTGTGCATCTGTTATGCCGCAGTGAAGCTCAGGCGATAACCGATTTCATATTCATCACCATCTTGGAATACACGTGCTGCTGCATACTTTGATGCTGAAATTAATGTGCCTGTTGTTCCACCTTTTGTACTACTTGTCAGCATAGCAGCGCCTGTAACCGTAAGCTGTGATGATGTAGCAATAGTCACTTTAGCCACAGAAGCGAAGTTATCAATTGAATTTATTGAAGTATCTGCTGGCGTCCATTGTGGTCGTGTTGCAGAGGTATACCCTTCTGTCAAACTCACAATCTCAGCTGCAACCGATGCAAAATTTGCAGCAGTCCAGTTTGCTGCTGGAGCAGTAGCACCGCTAAATAAAGCAAGATAATATCCAGCAGATTTAGCTTTTGAGCCCATTGCAACATTAAGTAAATGTGCAAGACCTTCATTTACCACAAGGTTATGAGTTGATTGCCATTCACCACCATTGACACGATCAAAATATTCACCTTGAGCCAGAATGCCCTGCTTGGGAAAATAAATACCTTGCTCAGTCATCTGGTAATTTTCTGCTTGTAAATCATTCTTTAATTCTTGGGTGTTCATCGTTTGATACCTATAAGTAAACAATGACATCAGGTTACAATCGTTGTAACCCTTCTCCCTAGCCTTACAGACCTACCAGACTTTGCGGTGATCCCTTTTAATATGCCAGCTTGCAACTCAATAATCTGACCACTTGAAGTCCCTAGAATATAACCATTCTCTGCGAGCCATAATGCAGTCGTATTCCCACCTTGCGATATATCAGAACCAATATCATTAGTATCAATTTCAATTGCACTATCTGGTACAGGCGCAAGAGACGTCTTCGACTGAAATGTCATTTCTGCTGGATTAGTGCCAGTCAGAAAAACAACATGCGTAACTTGTCCAACCCAGATTCCACTATCAACAGGTAAGATAAAGGTAATGCGTTGAGGCATGACAACAAAACCAAAGCGTTCATCATGTAAATGGTAGGCCATTGGTTCTGAGAACCGTAAAATATTTTTATCGGCTGTAAGCAAACGACCTTGCCAATATTTCATATATCGACCTGTAGACATAGGTGATAAACCCTTAAACCGTGCTGCCATCCCTAAATCCAAACTAGAAATAGTGATCAAATTTAAACTGATTGGATAATCTGTATGAAACTTTAATTCACTTCCATTGCGTTCTGTAACATAAATTCTGACGTGGGTAACCGTGGGATCAAAACAGAAAGGTAATTTGACCTGAATACTGGCAAAAGCCTGATCTTCAAGAGTGGTATTTGCAAGAGGTTCAATCTGATCTGACGCTATTTGGGATAATGCTGATTCTTGTTGCTCGCGCAACCAAGAAATCGCCACACTGTAAGTTCCACTTTTTAATGATCCACCACTATCAAGCAGAGTTAAGATTGGCATTGCTGGTGTTTCAATCGTTAAAGCCTGAACACTCTTTCCGTTATATATCCACAGACCTAATTCACTTGAGATATAAATAAGATTGTTAATTACTTCATAACATAGTTGTCCATGTCCGATATTTGCCAAAACTTCATGCTGCCAAGTCTCAGGATTAAGTTTGACCAATTGACCTTCTATAGTTGCAAATACATCTTTATGTAATGGACTTTGCCAGACATTTTTATATTTTAAAGGGGTGACCTTTTCTGAACCTTGTCGTAATTTCACTCGACCTGTATCAGTAATATCAAGATTAACTGCATCACGTAAATATAATCTAGGTGAATCGCCACCTTGCTGAAGCCCATCATCTGCGTCAACATTATTAATACCAGCGATTGGAAATAACTTCGAAGCTACCATTTTAAAAAGCTCCTTTTCTAAATTGATCAGCATTACCATCTGGGCGAATGTAATGTACTGCTGGCTTTATATTAGGCACTGTGACGAATAAGGCATCAACACCTACAGGCTTGATCAACAGTTTTGGTTTAGGTAACTCTTGGCGTACAACTCGCATACGTTTGTCAAACTGTGTATAGTCATATTCCATCACAAAACTTTCAAAGCCTTGTGCTTCAAGGTTTCTGACTTTTAATGAAATGAAGGTATTTCCAAATACTTCATTTTCAAAACCACCATAATTACCCTTAATCAGCTCACCAACACGCAAACCTTGCCACATATAAGGTTTATCACCACTTTTAATAGTCCCCATTTGTAGATGGTTACTACCAAGAGCCTTAATAGTGCGATTAAAGAAATCTACAGTAGGTCTGTTAAAGGTAGGAAAATTGAGACCATTAGGTTTAATGAAAAATGCACCGCGATATGGAATACTTAATGATGGCCATCCAAAACCCTGCATATCATTTGAATCGAATTGCATTACATTTTGGTCAAATGGGCCAACAACATGAAACCCAATACGCTGACTTCTAAATCCAAAATCCTTCAGAACGATGTAACGTTGTTTTAAATCAATTTTATGACCATTACCAAAACTGCTTTGATTACCCATACCAATTGGAAACTTGCGGTGTAGCAAAGATATATTTAAGTTTCCAAAAATCTCACCTGCTGGTCGTGTTCCTCCATTACTGTTTAACGGATGAAAAGTACCTTTCGAATCAGAATGATTAAGTTTCGCTTGGTTTGGGGTATCTTCAGTTGCCCATATAGTCCAAGGGGATATTCTTGGTTTCGCATTTTGGATTTGAAGCAAATCACCAATCGTAGGTACTGTTATCGTTCTATTTTTCAGACCAATAAAATGATCACCGATTGTTAATTCTTGCAATCCAGGTTGTACCAATATCCCATTAGATTGTGTGTAATGGCTACCATAACTACTCGCTACAAAACCAATTGGGAATATTGCGTTAGATTTAACCGATGGAAAGGCAACCTGCCTTTCTGGTATCTCTATACCATGCCCATTGTTTTGCTTACCATCAATCTCGACTTCATCTAGCCATATATATTGTGGGTAGTAAGGAGGAACCCCTGTCTTAGTTACTGTGTGTCTCGGTATAGCCCATTGAGTAAACCCACTCACTGAGAATTGTCGATCCCTAAATGCTATCTCAGTTCTACCCCATGCAACCGTTTGACTGCCTAAATGTAATAGCTCACGCCATTGTGTACGAATATTAGTCTGACCAAATTCTTCGCTGTTGCGACCTCGTGTACCCAACTCAGGAGTTATATTTTTGACTACTGGTGTGCCATAAGCGTCTCTCAATGTCCAACGTGGAGTAATCATATTCCAATGAATACTCAAAGATGGATTACCAAATGCTTGATGATTATCAAAACGCCCAACTTCATCTATATATCGAGTATGCAAATCAATGCGATGAATTGGTATATAAGGTGGGGAAATTGTATATCTTTGCTCAAACTTTAAGGTTCTGATCCGATCAGCAACCATTGGCTTACCCACTTCAAGACTCTCAAAATTACCAATACGATTAAAATATCTTCGAGTATTAATAATACTTGCTATGCCGAATGACTGTGAGTTGAATCCCTTTGATGCTAATACTGCTGCAGCGTTAAATATTACTGACCAACTACTGATATAAGGTGTATCAATACCTTGTAATTTTAAATTTCTTACCCGATCTGCAATCATTGATTTACTGATGATTGATGATGAATCAAAACCAGATGGCAATATCGGTCGTGCCTTATTCTCAATAGTAGGTTCAGCTATACGTGTAAAATTACCACCTATTGCACCAATTGATTTATTTCGGTTATTTATATTAGTCCAACCTGTCCATAGAGGCGGTACTAATCCACTATTACCATCATAAAATTGAATAATGTATTGTCTTAAATTCCAAAACTTAGCTGTACCAAAACGATGTCCTGCATCTTGCCCTATTGTTAAGAAACCATTTGGTTTAATGTATTTTTTCCATAAATTAACATCGGCAAGACCAAAGACATTTGAGAATCCTTGCATATAAATTGTATGGGAATCAGGGATTATACGGTTACCAAATAATGTTGCGACGTACCCATTCAGATGAACATGTTGTGTTCCACCTACACGATGGTTAGGTATTTTTGGATAATCAATGGATGGTGGGACGATTGAACGTACCGCATATGAAAGCCATACAATATTCCCATATGCTGAATGTAAGGAACCTTTAACAAGTAATGTTCTACGACCATGCTCTATACGAGGTATGCCGTATTCATCCTTGATAACTCCATTGAGCTTTAAATACCTTGTATAGTGCCAGACATTGATCCCTCCAAAAATTAAAGACTCACTCCCAAAACCAGCACTAACAATACGATTCTTGTGAGAAATCCATGATGTACCAAAAGCACTTGAATAAATGCTAATAGGTTTTAATTCTGGAGGCTTGGTAAAAGTTGGAATACCAAATTTTGGTTGATACAAGCCACTTGGCTTAACATTACGAATGCGATAGCCAATGGAAGAATTTATTCCAGAAAATGAGGAGATTCCAATTGGTATGATAGATGGTGTTTTATTCCGTATCGCATTGTCACCAAATATTTGAGCATTAACCCCTTTTTGATGAATGTTCCTTAAATTACTTTCAACTACAGACCAATCACCAAATTGATATGAATCAAAACCACTTACTTTCAAAACCCTTCGATGGTTACGGATGGCAATATCACCAAAAACACCACCAGTGATAATTGTATTTACGCCTGAGACATATATATTTTGGGTTGGATCAAAGACTTTGGGGTAGCCTGATATATATGACTCAACAGCCTTTGCCATAATGTAGCGAGGGCTATGAGAAATCCATGCTATACCATACTTGGTATTTATAAAGCCTTTAGGACTTGGATTCCTTTGAACAAAAGGAACTCCAAAAATAGTACCAATAATTCCTGACGTTATGATAAATCTAGGAGAAACAATAGGATTTGGAACTGTAAAGCTAGAAATACCTTCAGCAACCACATATTGAGTTGCACGTGTATTGATAACTTTATTTGCACCCCATACAGTTCCAAAAAGTCCATTGGGTACGACAAATTTAACTCCACCTTGAACATAAGCTGAGCCAAATACTGTTGAGTTAAAACTATTATTTTTTACATATTGGCGTAAATTATAAATTATTAAATTGCTGAAAATTAAAGAATTTATACCAAATGGGTGAATAGATGTATCTTTGACTAAAGGAGTGCCAAACAGAGATGTTAAAAACCCAGATACAGATATTGTTCTTTTTGCAAGAATTACCGTTGATAACCCAAACTCTGACTGCTTTATACCGACACTGATAACTTCTTTATTAACGTTGTTAATTGAAGAAAAGCCAAAAAAACCGTAGTTCCCACGTCGATTCAATACAGCAGAAGTACTAATCTGATAATTACCAGAAAGATTAACCTGCATGTCAGCTTTTGGGATGTAATCATGATTTACATATATTTTCTCTACAGCATTTCTAATATGTAAATTACCAATGGAAGTGTATTCCACTCCATTTGGCAGTACGTACGATATCTTTAAATCGACACGATTGAGACCTATTTCAGCGTGTTCAGTACCAATTACAGAAATCGTTTGTGGCAAAGCACCACTGTGCTCTGTACGAGATAGGCTTTTAGATTGCCCAACTGGGTTAGGAAGAATATATCCTGAGGTTAAATAGGCATTAACATTATTGTAATGTGAGGGCTTATAGTCATATCGCCCAATAGGGGAAAGAGTTTTTTCACCACCTACAGCACTGGGAGGTATATAACCTCCTTCTAAACGTACATTTACGTTATCGTATAATGGTGGTGCATAAAATGGCATTAATACACCATTGGTGTAACGGGTCCATCACTTATTGGCTGATATCCAGCTGGCCCTATGTGTGTAATTAATACATCACTTGTATCATTCAAATATATAAACCAGTCACCCGATGCATTAGGTGTTGTATGAATGATGTATTGCATGGTCTGCCAATTGAAAAGAATCACTTTTAAACTAGGATCACCACTATCCAGAACACTTTTACCTCCAACAACTGTGCTTAACAACTCGGTGTAAGAAGTAGGTGAACTAAAAGTTCCTTTGTTTACTGTCTTAAGATTTACCCAATTTACATTGTCATTCGATCCCTGAAAAATAAATGCACTCGGCATTTCCCCCTGGTAAGTGGTCGCAGTAATTATTAATTTCCGGACTTTTCTCGCAGTAGGTAGCTCAACTTTGAACCATTTATCACCAGAAGTTGATGCTGTTTCCCAGTACGTCGATGCATTATTATCAATTGCCTTAGGTGCATTATTGGTCGAATTTATTTCAGAACTTGCGGTTGCAGTTGCACCTATACATAGGTCAGTAGTACTTTCATTTGCCTCATACATACTGAAAGTATTCATGGAAAAATAACCATTATTACCATTTGCGTTTTTTGTTATATAAAGCCTGTAATATTTAAAAGGTAATATTTCCATTTTACTGTCCTCATTGCTTAATTAGAGCGCCATAAACATCTTCATTGTTCCAATATCCTTTTTCGCTATGCCATTTGACATATTCATCAAAGAAATTTTGCTCTCCATACGATTGAATACGATCCTGTACATAGCCCATTATCCATTCCATAACGTTGCCAATATCGCCATAACTATTTCCAGACATCTGAGTCGCATACATTTGAAATTTTGGTAAGCCAATCAAGTTATGCCAATGAATTTTAATTTGATCATTTGCATATAAATCAGCCTTAAAACCTGCAACACCTACAGATTGTGTAGGTGGTTTTTGGTTATCCTCCATATCCCACCTTATCAATTAAACTTTGAATATTTTGTTTGTACCGTTATCCCACGTTACGATGATGTCTCCACCATTTGGAGTAATTGGTAGACCTGTAGCAGTATCAATATAAGCAATTAAAGGACTGGTACTTTCCGTACCTGTATCTGCATAAATTACAATAGCTTCAATAGATGCACCTGAAACGGTTGGGAAAGTACAATCTGCTGCATCTGCTGCACCACCAGTGGTTGCTTTGGCAGTAAGCGTTACTGGACCTGCAATACGGGCTGATGTTGGAATATCAGATAAATATTGATGTACTGATGTTTGTGGTGTATATGCACCTGTATCAACCAGAATGACCTTGATTGTGTCGGTCATCCAGTTAAGCTGTGCTTCCAAGAAACGCTGACGTGCAAAGTCATATAGTGTGTTTGCCATCCGTATTGTGCTCCAAAATTAAGGGAGCACTCTTGCGCTCAAGTAATACTTCGATTTCATTTGATGCGGTGATTTCTAAACGAGATGACTTTCCTGATTTCACAATTAAGCGAACTTGAGAACCACCAATATTCAGAACATCACCTTGTCGTATATCAAGAATTAATTTGCCCATCTTTGTGCATGATTAAATGAATTGAATAAGGTCATTATGTAAAAAACCCCTGAAAAGCTTTAGCCTTACAGGGGTGCTTATGTCACAAGCAAGTCATGGCATGAAAGGAACTACATTGTGCGGTACATCTTCACGTGTGGTTCGACGTAAATCACTATCTGGTCGCGGTCCAAAGTATTCAGTAAATGCTTGTTCTGCCAATGCTGACCGATTTGGGTCAAAGAATTCAGCATCAGGCACATTAAATGCTTGATGCAAAACCCACTGTATCAAATGAACATGGTGAATCTGATTGATCTCTGGAATATCTGTATCATTTTGCAATGGTGTCAAAGGAATACGATAGCCTTCTAATTGCAATTCACCCTCAATTGATGGAATTGGTACAAGCCGAATACCATTATCATCCTGAATCGCAAACTGAGGTACACCCTGCATCATCTTCCAGTTATCACACTTATATCGATGGTCCAGATTCTCAGCAGACATTAAAGCCAAGTATGAGCCTCTACTGCCATCTGTTGGTTCAAACCAGATTCGGCTTAATTCATACAATGATTCATGTAGTGGATATTTAGCTGTACCAGTCGTCACATCAATATGACATACATCAGGATTATGACTTTCTAGCAATAAGCGACCACGTATACAGGCTTCATTCACTGCATCATTAAGCCAATCAATGACACTTTCATCATCAATAAAGTATGGTTCTACCTTATCGTTGGCTAATGTACGAAAACGGCTAATCAGGTCGCTTAATTGCATTACACCACTCCAAATCGATGAATCAATTGAGTGACTGATTCTTTCAGTTCATCAAGATTTTTTTGTGGGCTAAGTTTCTGGTCATACTTTTCTTGAGCATACTGGATCAGACCAGCTTTCGTCATTTTTCCGACAGTTTCAATTTCGTCAAAGATTTGATTTTCTTTATCAACTTCTTCCTGCTGTTTTTCTTTAGAGCGATTGAGAATACTAGACGTATCATCTGATACTTGCTCAGTAGTTTCACCTGAAGTCGATTCAGGCTCACCCTCATAAGCTTTAAACTCAGGATGCTTTAAAAACTTTGTTGCTAAATCACTTGGAATAGAACGCACCTGACCTTGTTCAAAGGTTAAAGCAGAATTATACAAGTGGTCCGTGTACAAAGATTTATTCCCTACATACTGGATTGCTACACCAGCTGCTTTTTGGATACTTTCCGTAGGCGTAACAGTAGCAGTACGAATTGCCACTGACTTTTGCTGTTCTACCTTTTGGCGTAAATTGACAACTTCCGCGCTCAATGCAAGGTATTCATCAGAATCAGGGAAATTTTTCACCAAATGTACTGTGGTACGGAACAAATAATCCTTAGCCTTTTGTTCTGCTGGCAATTCTGCGTATGGTAAAAAACATGGGTGTTCCTTCTTCTCCAAGTCTTTTACTTCACCATACTTCCAACCTTCAGCTTCTTTTACTTTGTACCAAGACTCATGAGACTGTTCAGGAGTAGCATCAGGATTGGCGAGATGCATTTTAACACCAGCAAGTAAACTTTGCTTATGGGCTTCAGGGGCATCATCCCATGTTGGTTGGCTGTCATCACCCATTGATTGGCAGTATGCTGCATTAATCGCATGGCACATCATCGCAATTGCAATCGATTTCATTTCATCACCGTGAGTAGTTCAGAATAAAAAAGATGGTGTGAAAACCCGAAATCCACACCATCAAACCATTAACGAGGACCAGTCAATTCACCACTGACAATTACTTGAATGTCACTAGCTTTATCATTGGCTGCGGTACTTGTTGTTAAGATGAGTCGTGCAGGCTTTGGCAGTGTGACCAATTTCCCTGTATTTGCACGTAATCGACCTGCTGTTGCAATATCACCAGCATTAATGAAATAAGCAGCATCTTCTGGAACTGCCGTACTGTTAATGCCATCGGTATATTTAAAACCTAGGGATCCCTTAACCGTTGCGGTCATACCTGTTTTAATCAGGATTTGGGCATCATCAAGACGCATACCTTCTGGCAATTCACCTAAATCAATAACATCACCACTGGCTACTGGTGCGGTTGTATCTGAATCAACTACTGCACCCGTTGAATTTGTTGCTAATGCAAAAATCAAAGCTGTGACGTTGCCATAAGGTGAAAAACCACCGTATTGACCATAACGACTTTGCTTCTTCTTAATTGTCGCCATTTTAAATCTCTCCATGCATGAGAATGAGATGAGGTGAATCCAATAATGGACACACCTAAAACAATTACTGATTAGCACCAATGATTGGCACAGCGGTATCAACAACGGTTACGCCATAGTCGGTAAACTCAGTACGCTCACCTGTATTCACGGCAAAACGGATTTTTGAGGTACCACGAATCGAACCGATCAAAAGTTCCCATTTATCGCCATGGTCGAGATCTTTTTCGGACCAGAAGAACGGAACACCAGACTTGTCACTTGCAGCAAATGCTTCTGCAATTGCCTGACCACCCAAGATAATTGAACGGTCAACGGCAAATTGTTCGCCGAAACTTGCAGGTACTTTCACTTTAGATTCAGTTTCAGAGTCATAAGCAGCACAATAATTAATATCGTCACCTGCATAGAAACGGATTGGGCGTGGCAACTTACGAATGATGAAGCCATTCCACAGACCAACATCACCTAAGAAAAGCGGATGCTGTTTCGCCTGACTTGCACGAGCAAATGCAGATGATTGGAAAGAACGGAAACCAGGTTGTGCAGCAAATTTGTTGTACTGCGCAGGTGATACAAGCCACACGCGTAAAGGTGAATCTTCCGCTGCTACATCACCTTCAAACTTACAAATCGGTGGTGGTAATGCGATTTGATCCAGCACAGTTTTCATGGAATCAACTGAATCCATGGTGAATAAGTCAGTAGATGCAATATCTAGCTCACCTGCATTTGCTTTAACGCTCTGTACACCTGCACCATCTACAACATAATGACGGTTTTTGGTTGGGGCCTTAACACGGTTCACCATGATTTCATTGAAATTCTGGTGACTGTCTTTAGGAATAACCCATTCAATGTTGTCGTGAGAACCACGTGCACCTGCCATATGAACAATCAATGACTGGTCGCAATAGCGATCCATTAAATTTTGTGCAACTGGACGGCCTAAACGACGAAGATCAGCAGGACTACGAATCTGTGACATCACATTACCCAAATCAACTGGGAAACGCGCTTGATTCACACGTAGACGATCTTCATTCAGTGACATACCAGTACCACGACCTTCAGCATAAGCTGAACCCATGATCGGATAAGCACCAACAGGGTTAAGCAAGTGGAATGTAACCTCATCCCCTTTACTCTTACCTAAGTCCTGAACACGAACAATAGGCATGTGCTGAGTGGTTTGTTTACGTAAAGTCGCTTCAGCACCAGCTTCACCTTTGGGCATTTTTCCTGCCAACAGGTTAAGCGTACCGTTACGCTGCATGTGAGTAGCAAACAAGCCAACGGCCTGTTGCACCATATTTGTTTTGTCACCATAAGCGGCATTAGTTTTAGTCATTTTTCAAATACTCTCATCACGTTTGTTTAAACACGTCGATTTAGAAATTGCTCGATCTGGTCAGGTGTCCAATTCTGCATTTCCTCGGAAAGTTGCATTGGCGACATTGCTGCCAAACGCTCATCACGGGAAACGCCAGCAGGACTTCCAGCGGGCAAATCACTAAGACTGTTCGGTGGTGGTGTTTGAGCCTGACTCACAGCTTTTTGCGCTACTGCCTTGACTGCATCTTCGGCAGGTTGAGCAGCTTGTTGACTTGATTGGGTGTTTGACTTGTACAGTCCTAATAGCTCTACAACTTGTGTAGCAGAACCTTGGTTTAAAACTGTCTCATACGCATTTTTGAGAAAACTTGGTTGAGCTTCTTTCCAGTCATTGAACTCTTTCGATTCAACAATGGATTCCGCATCAGGATGTGCTGTAAAGATTTCGTTAAAGTGTGCCTGTTCTGCACTCACTTGCTGCTGTTGTTGCAACGGAGCTAAAGCAGTTTGTAATTGCTGTTGCACCATTGCTGATACACGCATATCAACAAGTTTCTGAATACCATCGGCTAAGCCTTTTTCGTCAAAATCACCGAAGATTGCAGGGTCTACACCTTGCTCAATCGCTTGTTGGGCAATGTCCACTTGGTTATCTTGTACTGTTGCAGCTTGACCGTTATCTTTACGTTCCTGCGCATCAGCTTGAAGTTGCGCCAATTGTTGTTGGGCTTCATCAAACTTTTGCTTCCATTCCTGACTTGAGTTTCGTGCTTCCACTAACTTGCCATAAGGAATAGTATGTTTCCCATCTTTCGCCAAAATCACTGCATTTTCAGCATTTAACTGACTTTCATCGACCTGTTGTTGCTGTTGTGCTTGAGCATCATTTGGCTGTTGCGTATCGTCTTGACCTTCAACTTTTGGGGTATTTTCTTCTGTAACTTGGGTAGTTGCTGGCTGACTACCTTCTTCCGCATTTGCGGTATCGCCATTTAACGCTTGCTCTAAAAGCTGCGCTGCAAGTTCAGGTGATGCTTTACCACCATTCGTTTCAATCAACTCATTTTGTTGCTCTGTAATATCCATGTCTGTCCTATCACTTATCGCTGTGACCGCAAAGGCGAATGGCTAGAGTTATCTAGCGTTTAGCTGTTGATTGCTCAACATGAGACAAGTGTCTAGGAATTGGATATGATGGCGTTAGCCTTACAGGGGGGTAGGTATTTTTTGCTTATACGTAATTTTTTTGAAATACACAATTAAAATAAATCAGTGACTTATATTGCATTTATAACCAATAAATGCAATATAGTAGATGTTTTTTTACTTGGGGAGCAATATGGCAAACAATTCAAGTTCTGAAAGCACTGAACTTAAAATTGCTTATTTGGGATTTCTACAAGGGATTATCAGCCGACTATCAAATAGCGTGTTAGTTCTAATGACCGCAAATATTACTTTAATGTCAGCTTTACTAGCTTTTTCAGTCTCAGAGAATGTTGAAAATCCAAGTTTATGGATGTTCTTTTTCCCGTGGATATTTCTAGCATCTTTTCATGCTTATTATTTATACCAGGAAAAAACATTTATAAACATCTATAATCAAGTTGTAATCCAGAATTCCATTCTCACAACAGATCTAGTGATCAATGAACATACATTAAAAGCAAATCGTCCTAAATTTTTGGAGGTTTTTTTTAAAACATACTCATTTTCCTACTTTCAAGTTTCATTATTTTTATGCACGCTGGCTGCATATTATTTAGGGGTTAAATAAATGTTCAAAGCTATTCATGTTAAAAATTTTGATTTTTCTTTATATGGGCCTTTACCTTCAAAAGCTTTAGAAGAATACAAATCAAAAAATAATGAAATTTTAATTAATATAGAGAACCTTCTTTTAAATGAAAATGAGGTTTTTGATGTTGAGAAAATCAACAATGAGCTATTTTCGAATGTTAAACCAGATATATTTTTATCCCATTCTCATGCTGATCAAGAAAATGTAATTAAGCTTGCGGCAAAAATCGAATACCATACAAAATTAAAGGTTTTTGTAGACTCTGGTGTATGGGCAAACGCATACGATTTATTAAGAAAAATTGACGATAAATATTGCTATCAAAGTCAAACACATACTTACAGTTACGAAAAACGAAACCATACTACAGCTAATGTATTCATGATTTTGAATGCAGCTCTTCATCGCGTGATTGATAGCTGCGAACTCTTATTATTCCTTGGTACTGATAATTCTATCAATATACAAAATTTATTGACTGAAAATAAATATATTTCATCTCCATGGATATTTTCAGAATTGCAATTTGCGAACTTAGTAAAGCGCAATGTTCCAAACAGATTTTTAAGACCTTCTTTGGAAAGTTATGATGATATTAGAATTGCTGAAGATGCATCCTTGATTATTAAAGATGCAAAGTTTGCATACCCTACACCAGATTCAGACTTTGATTTAGATAATGAAGAGCTAAGAACCTGGGTTAGCCATTTAAGATTTAATACCGATGAGCATCCTTTAGATCTACTTTATGAATTTGATCCTAAATATCCAAAAGAACTGCTCTTAGGTTAAGATATTACCACGAGAAAACTCACTTTAAAGTGGGTTTTTTTAGTGTATTAAAATAAGTAGGATTGGTTTTGGAATTTATTACTTCACTGCAAATTATCAGAAGTCCTCTCCGTCTCAATCCCCTGCATTCCTGTACCTCCCAGCTTCGGTACTGCTGGATTCATTGGACTGGTATTCTGTTGCACCTCTACCAGTCCTTCACTTCCTAACTGCGCCCCTTCACCTTCTAAATATGGTGAACGTACATCACGCACTGCTGTCTGTTCTGCGGTTGGGAAGTTTGGATCATCACCACCCGGATTAGGTCGCTGATAACCTGCACCTTTCATAATCTCGTCTGCAATAGTTGCAATCTGTGGCATCATTGCTACCTGTGAACCACCTTGCATTGCTGAATATGCAGCTTGTACACCAATTTGTACTGAACGTGCGTCTATTTCTCTAATTTCGCTTACTGCTTTACGTTCCTTGAGTTCGAGCTCACGACGTTTCAAATCAATACCAGCTTCGGCAAGTGCTTTATCAACAGCTTCCTTAATTTGTTGCTCAACTTGTTCAGGTGTTGGTGCCTGTGTAGCTTGACGAATAGATTCAATAATGTCCTTCTTAAACGGAATATCGGTCAATGCCATGACATAAGGCAATACTGCCACTTGAACCTCTTGAGGTAGAGACTTCACAATCTCAGACAAGGCATTAAGCTGTTGCTCTCGGAATGTGCTGGTACTTGGTACATCATCAAGGACTACTTTCAATCGTGTACGTTGAACATCATTACTCACATAAGGATAACCATGTTCATCAACCTCAGGCTTGTTGATAATAACTGTTCGATCCTCACGGACAGCATCACCTTCAATAATGATGGTCTGCTGCCCTGTTCCCATATCCTCAACAATCATTGACAGTAACATTTCACCAATGAGCGTACGTGCTTCACGGAAGTTATCCATCATCTTCATTAAGGTTTGATTAGATTGCTCGATCTGTAACTGCTCTTGCTTCCCAGAAGTCGCATTACCCTTTTTACCTTGGAACCCCGAAGTAATATTACTGACTTGCTCAATTGCAGCTCGATTATCGCTAATCAACTGAAAGTGTTGCTGTGACAATTGATAATCACGCTTAACTTCAAATCTAGAACCAGGTCTAGCCATGTGTGCTGCATCTAATACGATATCCGCATCAGGCCGAGCAACTTGCCGACGTAATTGTTCATCGGTCATGGCCACTGCACCTTTGGTACGTTCAACACGAGTAACGCTCATGCCCCAACGCAGTTTAGATATACCTGAATTGATACTATCCTGACTGTACTTCATCCCACGAACAAAGCCATAAGGGATGCCAGTATTATCTTCACGGAACCCAAAAAACGGTACATAAGGGAAATAATGGTGTGAATATGGTGAAGGACTATCATGTAAAAGATGTGGACCAAGCCAATATGAACGTCGTAGCTTAGAGATTGTTGCCATTTCTACACGCGCAACACCTTGATAAATTGCCAAGTCATGAGCCATATTTTTAGAGTCATATTCAACCACGCGACCATCGGCAAACTTCATCACTGGCACACGCACCCAACGACGGTACCAAACCTCAATGACATTCACCTCTTTAGAGGTTGGGTTATACCAGTACTGTTCACTGATCGTATATGACCGCGCATCAAGCCATGCATTTTGTAAGCCTGTGCTTGATCCACCATCTAATACTTCAGATTGTTGCCACCATGAACCACCATATCGCCCAACGGTTTCAATCAGCTCTTTATGCTGAGGAAACGCATTCATTAAACGTTTAGGGTGAATCCAACGAGTTCGACGTAACCAGCGGGCATCGGATAGATCAGGCTCTGTAGACTTCATATCCCAATGAATTTCATTACGGTGAACTACAACACATCGGTAAGGATATTTAAATGGATCTTGCTCTCGCTTCACTTCAACCCAGCCTAAGCCACAACCAATCTGTGGTTTAAACGCATCACTGCATGCTTTGTCTGCTTTAGATAATCGCTCTGCCTGATTCAATTTATAATTGAGTGCATCGGCAACATCATCACCACCAGTTTCACCATTGGCCTTAACGCGCCAATCTGTACGAGTCTGCAACTCATAACCTTGAATAGACAGCAATGCTGGACTAATTCTGTCTTCGACTGCAGGCGGAATGCCTATAGTCTTCATGCGATTCAGCAACTCAGTATCTAATTGGTTACCGTCGGCATAGTCCATCTCTTTATCAGCAGTATGTCGCCAGTGAGGTTGTTCCTCAATTTCATTCATGATCTCGGTCAATTCTTCCAGACTGAGCGTTTCATCATCGCTAATCTGCTCATTTACAGGTGTATCTTCTTGAGTAAACATAGCTTTTCCTTATATTGCTCGCCAATCTGGTGCAGGTGCTTCGACATAACCATGTGGATTTTGATGTGTTGTATCTTGATTCATGCCAGTAAGACTAGCTGTATAGACATAATCACCAAGCAAGCCAGCATCTTTGGCTTGTGCCCATTGTCTAAGTGCATCGGCACCTTCAGAACATCCGTTAGATTTATCAGGCTGATCAATAAACATGTTGGCCTGTTGGTTAAACTTTTTCTTATAACCTTCAATACGTTCGATACCCAATTTGCAACGTTCTTCATCAAACCAAGCATTCTTCAAGTGTCGTCGGGTCTGTTGAATACCTGTCGTAAGCAATGTGATACGTGGAATCACCACAAAATTATGACCAGGTAATAATTCTTCCAGCATTTCTAATACTGACTTGTTGTAATCACCAAGCCGTTGATGTGCTGCATCATGCGGTAAATAATGGGTATGGTAGATATAAGGCTTATCTTTAATAAGTTTTACGTAATGACGTAAATCTTGAAAATGATCTTCTTCATAATCAATAAAGCGATCTTGTTGATTCATCATTTGATGAAACCAAATTGCACAACCATCATGGTTGCCAATATCCCAAAACGTACACGTAGGTACATCTAAAACTTCAATTTGAGTAATACCACTACGTTTACGCAACTCGAGCATATCTTTAGCGTAGTAGTTTCCTTCTGTACTGACCTGAAATGCTTCATCAGGGAATGAAGGATATTCTTGCCACATTAAAGCTTGATCACCAGATAGATCATTATCACGGGTCGATACATACCAAGCGCGTTGATCTGGATCGATCTTGATCTTCTTACCCAAGTTTCGGGATACGACAATTTCAATATGATCAAAAATATTATGGTCTTTTTGAGTAATGATGACTTCAGTTGAATCAATGCGGTACTTCGGTTCTTCCCACCAACCATAAAAATGTAGTCTAAAGTCTTTTGGAGTGAGCTTTTTACGTGATGCAAAGTTCTTCTGTGCGATCTGAACCTTATCAAAGAAGTCACCACCACGACCTTCAGCAGTAGATTCAATGACACAAATCCCTGTTGTTGGAACTGCTGGTAATGAACCTGTACGAACCTCTTTGGCTTTACCAGGTGATTGGGCGCAAATCTTACCGTATTCCGAAATAAGTAAGCGGTGCATTGTGCCGCCACGGAAAGATGTAGCCACTGAAATTTTAGAACCGTTATGCGCAAACTCCATCTCGGTACCATTATTCGTTTTGAGTGGAAAGCGTTCTAATATTTCAGGTGGTAAGTTGTCATAGGCAAATTTAATCTTATCGCTAAAAATATCACCAACAGTTTCTAAGTTCTGGGCAATAACGCCACAATGCTGATTAGCATTAAACAACGCATGGTCTAACCAAAGAATACATATCAATGTGGTGAAGCCTAACTGACGTGCTTTCAAAATAATATTGCGGTACCACAATCGATTTAAGAATTTCTTTTGTGCATCATTCGGTTTAAAAGGCAATTCAAAAGTTGGAGCTTCTTCTACTTGCCCGAACTCATTAACAAAGTCATCACCCTTAATTTTAATCTTATATAGACAGCCACTAAAAATACGCCAAATAGGATCTGCCAAGCAGCGTTCAAGCTCCTCGGCATTTGTCGGTAGTGGCTGTAAGTTAGTGTTATAAATCAATTTTCACTCCATTTTGCACAACGTTGGTGCATTTCCAAAGCGTGTACGTGAATGAAATTAAATTGGTATGGGCGGTTGATCGTTATATTCATGTAGATGCTCCATATTCAGGATCATCGGCAATTGGTTTAAACGCAGAGCTATTCCCTGTGCTCACTCGTTCAAGTAATGCGGTCAGTGCATCAACAGGTTTATTGTTCTCATCATCAAGACCAAATGCTTGACGTTCTAAAGCAATCAATGTTTTGAGTGTGTCGCTTAAATCCTTCATGGACTTTACGCGACCAGGCATTGATATGATCTTCATGTAAAGGTCATTTACTTTGTCATTGCCTTTATCATCAGGTGTCCACATAAGCTCACCCAACATTTCAAGCAATCTGACATTCTCTTGACCGACCATCATTTCAAGCTCATCAAAAAGACTCATGGCAATCTTTCGTGAACGTTGAATATCCTTACGATGCGCTAATCGAACTGACGCTACTTCATTGGCATTAGCATCAATAGTCTCTTTTTCTGAAATGGTCGTTTTCGTGCGCACAACACTGCGCACACTCTCCTTGCGCACAATGTCATCTGCTTTAGCTTTGATTTTTTCTGATAGATCACGAACCCATTCGTATTGCTTTGCTCTACGTCTAATGCCTGATTCTGCAATATCATGCTCACCTGCAATTTGACGTAGAGACTTAATGCCTGCTCGATAATCGAGTTCGATTTTTTCCCAATCAATTACTTTTTTTTCAGCCATGATCACCAAACCTCATATTGGTTTAATGATCATGTATATATGTGGGGAGGTCTAACCTTAGAGGGGGGACATAAAAAAAAGCACAATAAGTGCTTTTGATGAAACTGTATTAATGGATTTTCATTTATTTGATAATCTTAAACCAATCATCCTCATCTTCATCAGTAATAGTCCATCCATCTAAATCGTATGTTCCGTCCCCATTGTCTATGACATGCGCTGAAAAATTATTATCTGAGCATATATTTTTGTTAAACGCTTTAAAAAAAGTATCTGATTCCAAAAGATGTGAATTAAGTTCAACCTCAGTTGGTAAGCGCAATATCGTCATAATTGCCATAACAAGCTCTCTATAAATTTCGGATAAAAGTTTTAATTTAACACGTAAATATGTATCAAAGATAGTTAGAGTTATAACAACTCACCCTGCTTCCCTACATCCAATAAATCACTTACTTGTTTCGATAATTTACGAACTTGCCCTGACACCTCACTCTGAAGTATTGCCATGTGATGGCCCATTTCAATATTGGCGTACTGCATTGCTTCAGCAACCATTAAATTACCCAAATGACGTGCTTCTCGGGGAGTTAGTGTCAGTATTTCATCATCCCCTATTTCAATTTTAACGGTACCATCTGGCAATACCATTTTAGACATCAATCTTGCAGGGCGATGTTTCGGGGCTGGAATGAATACACCACGCTGAACACGAATAATCTGACCGCTATCGACAAGATAACTCAAACGATCATCTACAATTGAAAGCTTTAAACCCGTCAGTTGTGACAGGGTTTCTCGTGTAACGATCTGCTCTTGATTGTGTAAATCCTCAATGGCTTCAAGGATTGTTTCAGCGTTAGACTTCATTGTCATACTCCCCTAAATCGCTCTTAAACTTCAACTACGTCAATACCGTGAATCAACTTCATCAACTTGCGTTTAATGATGTAATCCGCAGTTTTATGCCCCTTGGCATCTTCACAAACGAATTGATCATCTTTGGTCCAATACACAAAGTCCGCTACATAATCGGTACCACGAACTTTCACACCACAAATTTTCTGTGCTGGAATCAGCTTGTAGCGAACCTGTGTTTGTAAATCTTTAATCTCACCTGAACGTGCCAAAATTTGCAGCTCAGTTAATCGGTTATATTCATGCTTTGAATCAGCAACTTTTTCCCCATCAATTACAACTTTATGATTTTCATACTTTGGTGTTTTAGGCTTGTTTTCACGTTGATGTACAAGTCTTTTAATCTGTGTAGGAGATAAATAATTTGTCATGCAACCTCCTCTTTTTTCTTGGTCCAATCGTGCCAAACTCGTTTGCCATCTTTCTGTCCAAATCCACAAATCAGGCATGCAATGTCGAACCCATGTTGGCAATGTGAATTACTGAGCATTGCTTGAATATTTCGTTGCTGCCTACGCTGCTGTATTACGCGCTGCTTCATTTTTCGTTTCATTGCCCACTCACCCTAGCATCAGCCCAATTACACTCAACTACGCTTAAGCCATCGTGCTGGAAGCGCGACCATAATCGGTCCCCAAGGTCATCACGTAATTTTTTCAAGGTGAAGTTGGAAACCAGCATGGTTGGTTTTTTGAAGTCATATCGCTTGGTTAAAACTTTGTGAACAAGCTCAGTGCGCTTTTCACGGTCATGTAATCCATACTCATCAACGATCAACAAATCGTATTGAGCAAACTCATAAATCACGGCTTCCTCGGACTGGTCTTTGGTATCCTTGTCCCATGCGTTCATGATCCGTTGAGCAATTTCTTCACTGGTGATGTAACGTGCTTTAAGCCCAATTTTCAGAAGGTTCTTAGCCGTTGCACAAGCAAGGTGTGTTTTACCAACCCCAGTTGATCCAACCATGATGAAATTTGAGTTTTGTTTTTCAGCAATGCGTTTTGCAAAGTTTGCGCATTGGCTCAATGCATTCGCTTGCCCTTGAGTCGTGGTCTTGTAATTCGAGAATGACGAATGTGCATGACGATCTGGAAGCATTGCGCCTGCAATGTGTTTTTCAAACACTGCTCGATTTGTTTCCGATTGGTGTTTAGATCGGTCAGCATTCACGTATTCACTTGCACATATCGGGCAAATCAAATTCCCACCTGCCACAAGTTTTTGAACTTGGTGCAGCTCACAAACAACCTGTGAGACTGCATGATTACTGAATTGAAAATGTGCGTTCATATCATGCCCTCAGGTAGTTGGACGGTGCCGTGAAACGGTTGATCGTTTTTGGGTTGGTTGTTCCAATCGTCGTTGACGTTCAGGTTTTGAGATTGCGATTTATTCCTAGGTCTACCTTGCGGATTATCATGTGATGCCAAAGGTGTTTGTTGTCTGCGCTCAACCCATTGAACAAGTTTCCCAAGAATCTGGTTTTTCACCATTTGGGTTTTATGGCCATACTCAGCCCTTAAGTCATCCAGAAGCTTATTCAACTCATCCTGAGTAATTTCCTTGAGGCCACGTAGCTTGATTCGTGTGTTAGCTGTTTCCAAATCAAACGAAAAGCGGTCTTCGATTTCTGGTTTTGAAGCGGCTGAATTTTGCTCGTGCGTAAGAGATATATTATTAATAGATGAAGGTGACGATGACGGGCATTCCTCAAGCATTGCATAAGCATTGCTTGGAGCATCCTCATGCATTGCTTGAGCATATGCATTAGCATTGCTTGGGTCATGCTCATTGGATGCTTGAGCATTGCTATTTTTATGCCCAGTGGTTGCATCACCATTTTCTTTATTCCAGCGTGCTTCAGCAGCTTTCTTTGCACGTTCAGATTTAGAAGACTTATTAATCTCAGCTTGATTCTTTAATCCATCCAAATACTTAGATGACATTTGACCATCATTTACTTCAAATAAATTGGAATTAACCAAGATCAGTTTGAGTGCTTTTGCCTTTGTCACTGACATACGGATAACACTGGCAATAACATTGTTATCATCAGGAATTGCACCATTGCGCCAGTAGTCCATCATCAATAAAAACGACGCACCGATTTGCTCGGTGGTCATTCGTGTAGTTTTTGCAAGAATATCGCCTATATAGATAGGCATCCAAATTTCAACTTCTTGGTTGCTCATGCTGCCCCTCTATACTTACTTTCGTGTTTGAAATTAGCTTCAACCAAAGCGCGTGAAAGTTGAGGGCAAACTGAATTGCCAACCATGCGTGTCTGTTCCGTTTTGGTTAGGCGGATTTCATTGCCATGCTCATCTAGGCCTTTTTCAAACACATAGGAGTCTGGAAAACCTTGTGCTTTAAAAAGCTCAACCGGTTGAAGCATACGAAAGCCAATGTCCACAATTTGGTATTGCTGTTGACCTACAGTGACCAGTCCAAAACGGTCACGTGTTGGAATTGTGCGCAGCGGCTCCCCAATAGAGTTCCCATCTTTTTCATTTCCGTAAAATGCAGTGAGGAATGCCCGAACTTCAGCAAACTGGTTTACAGTGGTCATGGTGTGGATCGGCTCACTGAGTTCCTGCCCAATGCAGTTATTCTTCATCTTTGATAGATGACTAACGACAAGTGAGTTGTGGTCCTTTGCTGTAATCGTATGTACAGGCTCTTTTGCTGAACTACCTAAAACACCTGTGTAGTTCTTTGCCAAAAAAGCCGCCACCAAGCCGTGATGCCCACCAGTTGCAATTGTGTGTAAAGGGTTCATCACATTATTCCCGTGATGACCTGATGTATTTACCACTAGGCTTGGAGCAATCAATGCATGATGTCCACCTTTAGTCTGCGCACAGATAGTCCGCAGCGGCTCATTAATTGGCATTGACCGTTTGTTCGATGCATTTGCGCACTCAGTTAAAACTGGTGCCATGCCATTAATAATGAACGGATCTGGATTATCAAAAACAAACTTCTTAAGTCCACCTGCAATACGTTCAAGTGTTGCAGTTGCAAGCGGACGTGTGCGTGTGAAAATACTTGGGCATTCAATTGACCAGTCAATACATTCCGCAGCGGTGCGCCATGGTTTTAACTTGCCTTTTTGCACCAGGATAGAATCAGGGCTACCATGTGTAGGTGCAGGCCACTGGATTGGCAAACCATCTCGACGAGCAATCAGGAAGAAACGCTTGCGAATAGTGGGTGAGCCATAATCACATGCACGCAACTCACGATAATCGACTTCATAACCTTGCTTCTTCAAGGCATTCACAAAACTATTAAAAGTCCTTCCTTTTCGCACAGGGCATGGCATACCTTTTGAGTTGAGATGCCCCCAAGTTTTAAACTCTTCAACATTCTCAAGCATGATTACTCGAGGGCGAACTTTGGCAGCCCAACGAAGTGCAACCCAAGCTAAACCACGAATTTTCTTTTCAACTGGTTTGCCACCTTTAGCTTTAGAAAAATGTTTGCAATCAGGTGATAGCCAAACAAGCCCAACAGGTTGATTACCAGTAACTTCAATTGGGTCTACATCCCAAACACTTTCGCAATAATGCTTGGTGTCAGGATGGTTTACTCGATGCATTGCAAGTGCTTTTGGATCATGATTGATAGCAACATCAACAGGGCGTTTGAAGGCCTGTTCTAAACCAGTGCTGGTTCCGCCACCACCAGCAAAGTTATCTATAATTAATTCGTGAGGGAGTAAGTTGAAATTCACGCCACACCCCCAAATCGAATTAAAGCAGCCCCAAACAACATGAAAATGAACAGCAAAGTTTTGTGGAGTTCTTTCATAAATCCCCCTTGTTCTTCACATGCTGCGCCCACCCTTTGCATGGCTTCATACGTTTCTTGTCTTCACTGGTCGGGCAATCCAGATTCTCAATATCTTTATGGCAATAAAACACCGCATCCGATTCCAAAGCATGAGCCAAATCAGATTGAGTTGTAAGACAATGATTTGCTAAAGTTCCGCAGCGATAAGCACATGATTCGCATAGCACCTCTTGATTAGGTGCCTTTTGTGACAGGATCAGCCCATTCAAAGCACCATGGAAACTAGGTGAGATTAGCTTTTCAATCGAATAAGGATGCATACCGCCATTCGTTACCATGTGCAGATAAAGAGTCTCATCACATGATTGAGCGTAATTCACAGCTATATTCAGAACATTACCAAGCAAGCCCAACAGTTCATCATGAGACTTATCACCAAAGCTGTTTTTAATCGCCTGTAAGCGTTCTGCTTCAGGCAATTGGATAATGTCAGTTAGAGCAAGAATTGAGGTGTTATTGATCATGCAACACCTCGCATCAAAACCAATTGTTTTGCAGTGACGGTACGTGCCGAAATATCAGGACCAAATGACCAACGGAACTTGGCACATACATGCACAATTTCACAGTTATCGATATGCATAGTTGCAGCCACGCTATAAGCCCAGCCATCCAAACGGACGATCTGACCAGGCTTAAAACGAGAACGGATTTTAGGGTGACGTAGGTTCATGCTGTCACCTCATTTAATTTCTTAAATTCAGCAATCACATCAGTCAGCATTGAATCTAAAAACGTATAAATTCGATTGATCTTGCTTGGGTTAAGCTCAAACCACCAATCATCACCAAAAATTGATTCCATGGTCTCTCTTTCGGTTTTATACAAAATGTCATAGAGATGAGATGTATTAGTGAACTCACTACTCTTCAATTCATCGTATAACTCGCGTAGTGCAGCTTTAGTAACTGTGCCTGATGAGCGATGTTCTTTAATAGCATCTAGACGTTCAAGAGCAACGTATTCAATAAATTCCTCACCATTTTCAACAGGAATCCACTGATCAACTTTGAATAGCTTTCTAATTAAATATTCTGGATCACATTGAGCAATAAACTCTTTAAAAGTTGGTTGACCCACATGAGAGAAAAAAGCACTCCCAACATAGTCACCCATTACAACTGTGATACGGCCACCACCAGCACTGTATGAGTTGTTTGGGTCAATATAAATAGTTGCCCAATGCTCTTGATATGGACCAATTTTGGTCAGGGTGATTTTTTCAATCATGCCACCACCCCACTCGCTTTTTGCTTTTCTTCCCGCTGTTTGAAAACACACTCAGCACGAATGACACGAAAACCTTTAGTGTCTTGGCGCTTTTCAAAATGCCCTGCACCTTTTGCAACGAAGTGCGTGCAGTAATAACAATAACCACTGAAGTGATTTCTCATGCTGCACCGCCTTGGATAACTTTAAATTCAACAACCCATACCCATGGATTTGCAGCCCAAGAATCTGCACCGTTTATTGATTCCCATAACTGCATAAATTTAGGCTTTTTGCAGTAACGTAAGATTGGTGATCCCACACCTTCTTTTAAATAGTCTGATTCAGATATGTCTTGAAGTCGCTCTACACGAATTTTGGTAATTTCGAGCAAAATGCGACTTGCCGAGCGTGGCATGTGAATTGATGGAGTCCACTTTTCACCATCACCACAATCATGTGATGCTCGATACAGTGGAGTTCCCCAACTAGGGCAACCACAAGGAAAATCAGCATGTGGGCATTCCTCTGAATCAAATAAGCGGAATGTTTCACGTACCCAAAGACGATCACCAATTTTCCCAAATGGACACTTGCTTAAAATATTTGAATTGCTTGCGTATAAATCCAATGCATACATACCACCACGGTAAGCATAAGTTGAATGCTTACCCTCACCCATCACTAATGACGGTTGCGGACTTATAGAACGACGAGTCTGAGTCTTACGACCTTCCAAAATTGCTTTGACCATTGGGGCATTAAATAGAATCGGACGTTCTTTCATGGTTGTACCTCCACCACTGCACCACCATGTTCATGTAAGCAAATCTGTACACCGTTTGGGCAAGTACAGTATTTTTTAGATATTCCGCAATAAGCTATTTCAACTGACTTATCTTCCCCATCAGCAGCTAAATCAATACCGATGAAATACGCATCATCTGGTGCAACGCCCAATTCAAATTCACGTTTTTCAATTTGCTGGATCAAACAGTGATTGCACTGTTCCCCGTTAAATTCTGGACATTTGCCAGCGCACTTATGTTCTGTTAAATTAGTCATGTTCATTTTCCCGACAGATGATGAATACTTGAAGCTCGATCTAGACCATCGGGCTTTTTTAATGCCTTCAAAAAAGTATTAAATTTCTTGAATACATTCGTGAATACGCTGGGATACTTTGTATTCTTTGATTTTTCTAAGTGCTCAGATGATGATTGACCTGTCTCCAGTTCAATCTTTTTATCTATGGCATCTCTTAACCACTTAGCACGGTCACTACCTTGGCTTTCAGCCAAAGTATCAATG
Source organism: Acinetobacter sp. ACNIH2 (assembly GCF_002934965.1). Classification (NCBI taxonomy): domain Bacteria; kingdom Pseudomonadati; phylum Pseudomonadota; class Gammaproteobacteria; order Moraxellales; family Moraxellaceae; genus Acinetobacter; species Acinetobacter sp. ACNIH2. The sequence continues at coordinate 2,955,491 of NZ_CP026412.1, read as the reverse complement.
ATCTCTTGGACTTCCAGCGGTACACGTGTTGACATGGGAGCCAACAGTTTTTTGCTGAATAGAAGCATTATTTTTGTTTCCATAAGATTTCCTTTTTAACTCGTTGGTTGTGCTTTTAAATTTTTCTGGGCTGGTGCTTCTCCCAAAGGGCTTCTAATTTCTTACCTAACTGATAAGAAATACGTTTCCCACAAACACCTCGCTCTAAATCACTTACATAGTTTTGAGAACATTCAATTTCTGCTGCAATTTGAGTTTGTGTGAGCCCCTTTTCTCTTAATTCAGAGATCATTGTTTGCCACTGATTCATACGAAACTCCATTAATTTGAATAAATATATAGGTTTTCCGATATTTAAACAATAGCCAATCCGATTGCAATTTGTATCAGAATTCCGATAGTGAACTTAAGGAAATTTTCTATGGCTACTTTAGGTGAAAATCTAAAAGCGATACGTAAGTCAAAAAAAATGACTCAAAAGGCTCTTGCTCAAAAATCAGGTGTAAACCAATCTGTTATTTCTGACCTTGAAACTGGTATAGCAAAATCAACAGGTTCAATTCTTGAATTAGCTAGTGCTTTAGGTGTGTCAGCCGAAGAATTAAAAACAGGAGTCATTAAAAAGTTTGATAATAATGTTGCACCCGTTACTTCAAAATTATTACCTGTTTTATCCTGGGTTCAAGCTGGATCAATGACATCTGTAGAATCAATAAACCCTTCAGAAATTGCTGAATGGCTTCCCCCTTTAAGTTCTGATGACCCAGATGGTTGTTTTTACTTAAAAGTTGTAGGTATTAGTAATTATCCAACTTATCAAGATGGTGATTATATTCTAGTAAATCCTGCATTTCAGGTATGTGATTTGCTGTCGGAAGATTTGATTGTTGTACGTCATAATACAGATGCAACGTTTAAGAAATTAGTTATTGAAAGTGATGATCGTAAATATTTACAGGCACTTAACCCAAACTTTCAGCCAAATATTATTGAGTTCCAAGATGGTATGGAATTGGTTGGCTTGGTAATCGACGCATTTAGACCACTTGGCGGTTCACGTCCAAAACGAGTAAGAAGAAGTTAATAGAATATAAGTATCCTATTCATTAATTTAAGAGGTAATAATAAAAATGATAGAACCACAAATAATTCAATATTTACAATCTTCAGATTATATTGAGTATCTCAGAGGTGCAACTGATGGTGTCTCAGGGGCTACTCATATGGCAAGCATAAAATGGAATGATGGGGTTGAAAGAGACTCCTGGGTAAAAATTTATGCAGGTAATAAACCCAGAAGTCTAATTAATGAAATGATTGGATACCTTTTGGGTAAAGCTCTAAATTTACCTATGCCCCCTAGGGCTGGTTTTCTATTACTCGAAACTAAAATACTTGATCCTAACTTTGTCAACTTACTTAGTGAGGTTGATCGATATAGAGGCTTTACATTTGCATGGGTAACTGAAGACATAAAAGGGAAAAATCTTAGGATTGAAATTGAAAATAATCCTTCAATTATGAATGTAATGGTTGAATACTTTAGTTCATGTATGAAAGATTGGGAGTACTTATCAAATTTAATTGCATTCGATGATTGGATTTTAAATACCGATAGAAATATGGGTAATTCAATCCACCTTCCAGATAAAACGTTCAGCCTTATAGATCATGGTGAATGTTTGCATGGCGGTGATTGGAAAGAATCTCAATTATTAAATTACGATTGTTCTCATATTGGATTCGCCAACAATATACACTTAAAACTATTACATGATAGAAATGCATCGGCGGGGTTATTCCAATATGAGAATACGATGCAGGAACTTGAGTTAGCAAAACTAGAACATCAAAAAGCATTTCAAAAAGTTGAAAATGAGTTGAAAACACATCTTCAAGATCTAATTGGGGATGAAATAATTGAAACTGGTATAGAAGAATTACCTTCTTATTTAGCTTTGGAAACAGTCTTAACCTTTTTAAAACAACGTGCCCAGAGCTTAGAGAAATTCGGTGAAAGGTGTGATACATTTCTTTCATCCCATGCAATTACTCGTCCATTGAGTTGATACTATGAATAATTTCAAAGGCTTAGAAGAAAAATTTAAAAAAAATCAACCTCAAGAATCTGTAGTTGATGGTCGTTGGACTCAAATACGTTGGACACCAGATCTTATTAGTAATGAGCAAATCGCCATTGGTGTTTTTCTAGAAGAAAATGGATTTATACATACTAAATTTATTGAAGATTACGGGCGACTGGAATGTGTATATGGTACTGATATATCTAATAACCTAGAGTTAGCTATAGATTTAATTGAGTATTTATTAAAAAGGGATTGGAAGAAATCGGTTTCTCCCCAATTAATTCTTGATCATCGCGGTTATGCTAGTGGTGAATCAACACAAGCTATACTTGATAAATTATTCTATCGTGTTGTGCCTTTTGGTAAGCCTCACGATGTACCCAATGAAATAGCAGATCGTTTCCCTACATACAGAACATCAAACTTAATAACCAATATTAAATCTCGAATTTTTAGTCAAATTGGTGACGATGTTTATAATATTTTCCCTGAAAAATCTTGGTTAGATATTAAAATTGGTAAAGATATACATCAAATTGATTTACCGATTCGTCCAAATGGTACAAAGCAAGTTGGTAATATTAATTCAACTATTTATAAAACATATGACAAGTTTGAAGTGAACTGCCTCACTGCCCTTACAGACCTTCAACTAGCTAAAAAATGTGGTCTTGGTGAAGATGCGATTCTATTTACCTTATTACCTAATGATTATTCATTAAGCTTACTACCAGAGCAAGAACAGGAAAAAAGAGCTAATTTCTTAAAAGAATTTGAATGGAAATTAGAAATGAATGAAATTGAACATCAAAAATATTACGAAGAATCAGCTATTTCTGACAATATTCTTAGCTGGGCTAAAAAATCAGCGCCAGCACCCGATCTATTTAACTAGATATTCTGCAGAGTCCTAATAATTCATAAAATTGGAGTTTAATGTGACAACTTGGTACTACAAGTATATTGATGATCTAATGCTGGCAGCAAGTGAGTCAAATCGCTATTCAGATGCTGTCTTTGCATTAGACTTATCAATGGGTGGCAACTCCCATTCCTCAATTTTTTCAAGAATGGAAGAATATAACGGTGTTCATTTTTATTTCTCCCCTGAAGCAAAACCAATTGCTTTAATGTTTAATGCAACACCATGCGATCAACCATCAAAAAATGAAATTGGGAACTTATTGGTCGGTGACGCTACTTTGCTTAGTCGCCTTTTTCCGTAATGCTTGCTCAGATTGATATACAGGCAACCAATAGTTAAAGACTCGTATACCACTTTCAAATCCGTCTACTGTGCCATCTGAAAAAACTTTATACTCGTGACCATTAGGTGTGCGAGCCATAAAAACTATTGATTTATCTTGATCTACTAACATTTTAATCGCCCCATACAACCTGCCCTGTGCAGGTTTTATTTTGCCTATTAAAACATAAAATCGGAATTTCCATAAAAATATCGGATTTCCTATTGACTATAAATATCGGTAATGCGATATTTATCTCACACACCAACCCAATGTGAGTGAATAAAATGTCAAAACCCACTAATGCAAAACAATTCATCGGCGATCTAAGCGGCGGTGTCTTCGCAAACCAATTAGGTGCTGTTATCAGCATGGTTGCCGAAGGCGTTGTAAAGAACAACAAAAAAGGTCAAATCAAAATCACGCTGGATATTTCCCGTATCGGTGATTCTAGCCAGGTCGAAATCGCGCACACCCTTGCTTACCTTGAGCCAACGGCTAAAGGCAAACGTACTGAAGACACAACTTCAAAATCTCCAATGCATTTCAATGCTGGCGGTGACGTAACCCTGTTTGCAAATCACACCAGCCAATTATTTGAAGAACACAACCAGCACGAAGACGCGTAAAGCATCTTCCCTACTTTCTTTCTAACAACTTTTTCAAATCCAACCAGTAAGGTACTTAAAATGGAAAACTCAGCTAAAGATATCGTTGAACTTGCTAAACCTGTCCAGCAACTTGATCGTGGTCAACTTGTAGCGGTTCATGAGAACTATAAACTCGCTGATTTAGAACAATTCTTAAATGGCCGCAATCGTGCGCGTGGTGTTTTGACCACTCCTTCTTTTGAAGATTTCAAAAGCTATGTATTAGAGCATTCAGAAGCTGGTCCAACGAACGTGATTTGCTCTGCTGGTGAACCATATGTTGCACCAAAAACTGCCCTTGTATTTGTGGACCATAAAAACGTAGCTGCAACTGCAATCTTAAACTTCACTCAAGAAGACTTCGCTCAAGGTCATTGCGACCACAAAGCGACGTTAAAGCTTGAACCGACTGTAGTTTGGGAAAAGCTCAACAAAATTAAAGATGGCAAGTTTAATCAAAAAAGCTTTGCAACTTTACTGGAAGATTGGGCTGGTGTTTTCGTGGCCCTTACGCCAAATAATGAAACCATCTCAATTGGTGAAGCATTGAATGCCGTGCGCAATATGAAGATCAACGCAACGTCTACAACTGAAAGCCAAGTTAATAATTTAAGCGAGTCTCGCTCTGTATTAGAGAACGTTGAAGCATCAACGACAGTTGGAAAATTACCTGCGTATTTTGAAATTAAAGACACTGCATACGTTGGATTGGACGAGAAGACAATCAAGTTGCGCTTACTCACCAATGACTCAGATGGTAGTCCTGTGTTTGCCCTTCAAATCGTCAAAGAAGAAATTCTTCGCAACGAGATCATTCAAGAGTTCAAAGACAAGGTTATTGAGCTGCTTCCAGACAATGAAGTTCGTATCGGTACATTCACGGCATAACACATAAACAATAGGCGAAAAAAAGCCCCGATGACTTTCGACGGATATCAGGGCTTTGCAAATTTGCGAGATAAGTATGAAACAAATCGAATGCCTTAGTCAAACGCAAGAGCGTACGACAAACAAAAGTAAAACAACAGCGTGCTTATACCAGCACCCTACTCCTGAAAACACAGTGCAATACAAATCATCAGGTTTAGCTACTGCTGCATTAGTAGCTATCACTATATGCACCGTAATCCTTTCTGGAATCACTAGTTGTTCTGCTGATCGTCATCAAACTGCTGCTCAAACTGAACACCTTGTTAAAGCGGGAGTTAAGCCATGAATTCAAGCTCTCAAGTGGAAACAATAGAAGTTATCAACTTCGGAAAGTTTAAAGGCACTGCTCTTGTTGATCTTAACCATGGCTACGTTAATTGGTTGCTCGAGCAGGAAACTCTAAATAGCAACTTACGTAACAGCTTAGAAGCATTGCCATGGGTTAAAGAAGCACAGAAACGCCAGAAGCTTGCCGAGGTTCTACAGCGCACACATATCCCTTCACAAGATCGTCGGGCATACAAAAAACGCATGGGCTGGGTTGGTGCATAAACACCACCCATTCTTAGAATGAATAGTGAGTAATGAATAATGAGTATTGCAACTTTAATTATAGGTCAGTCTGGTACTGGCAAAACCACAAGCTTAAGAAACCTAAATCCTCAACATGTGTTGTTGATTCAAGTCATCAAAAAGCCTTTGCCTTTTCGTTCACCGAACTGGACATACATCACGCCTGAGAACAAACAAGGTTCTATTCTTGTCTCTGACAACCCGCATTTCATCATAGATGTAATTCTTAAGTCTAAGCGCCCGATAATTATTGTTGATGACTTCCAGTACGTCATGGCGAATGAGTTCATGCGTCGAAGCTCTGAAAAGAGTTTTGATAAGTTCACTGAGATTGGTCGAAATGCATGGGATGTGTTCAACGCAGCTATCAATGCCCATGACCACAAGCGGGTCTACCTTTTAAGTCACACCGAAGAGGACGCTCAGGGCAAAACCAAAATTAAGACAATTGGAAAAATGCTTGACGAGAAAATCACGCTCGAAGGCATGGTGACTACTTGTCTTCAAACTGCTGTGATCAATGGTCAATATGTTTTTCAGACCAAAAATAACGGCAATTCGACTGTTAAAGCACCTGCTGATCTATTTAAAGAAGACCACATCGAAAATGACTTAAACGAAGTGGATATTGCGATTTGCGAATTCTACGGAATCCCTAATCCACAAGTTCAGTCGCAAAACAGCCAACAGCAACAAACTGCTAACCACGCTTAATTGAATATTTTGGAGTAATTTTTCATGAATCAGCAATACAAACAATTTGGTTATAACCCTGAATCAGCAAAACAAGCAGACAGCAGCGCACGTATCGAAGAAGCTGGTAAATATGTCGGCATCATTAAACATATGGAATTCATCACCGCGAATTCTGGTACCACAGGTTTTGAAATTGAATTTGAAACCGACAATAAAGAATCTGCTTCTTTCTCAATTTGGACTGAAAAGAAAGATGGAACGCCTTTAGGTGGTGTTCACAAAATCAATGCTCTGCTTGCTTGTGTTGGCGTGCGTGGTTTGACTCCAACCAATGCACCATTGGAAAAATACGACTTTGATGCAAAGGAGCGCATCACAAAAAATTGCATCATTGCACCTGAAATTACTGGTAAGCGTGTTGGTCTTTTACTCCAACGTGAAAACTATCAAAACAATAGCGGTGACTGGAAATTCCAGATGAATTTCTTCTCTTGCTTCCATGCTCAAAGCGAGCTTATGGCAAAGGAAATTATTGATCGTAAAACATCACCTGAAGCTTTACCAAAGTCACTCGCCTCCTTGATGTTAAACCCTATTACCACTCGAAAACCAAAGAATGTAAACGGTGGTTATCAGCAAAACAATGGCGGTGGATATGGCAATAATAATCAAGGTTTCAACCAAAACAATGGCTACAACCAAGGCGGATTTGATCCTTTCTACGATGATGTACCACCTATATTAAACAACGTTCCTCAAGATGACTTTCCATACTGAGGGCTGATTTATGAATGCATTGATCTTAGATACCGAAACCCATGATCTAAACGGTTATCCAATTGAAATCGCTTACGCACCTTGCTCTTTTGAGCAAGGGGTGTTGGTTGTTAAACAGGATCAGGTGTTTGATGAGTTTTTCTCTTGCCCTGAGCCTATCGCGCTAGGTGCATTGGCAACTCATCACATCCTAGATAAAGAGATTGCCGATAAGCCGAGCTATGAAACTTTCAAGATACCAGAAGGCATTGAATACCTGATTGGCCACAACATTGATTATGACATAAAGGCTATTCAGAAGTGTAAGCCAGACTTGGAAGTGAAAGGTATCTGTACTTTGGCTTTATCTCGAATGGTTTGGCCTGATCTACCGCACAACCTGACTGCGATGTACTACCACGTAATGGATGATTTGGAGTTAGCTCGTAAGCATCTTCGACATGCTCATAATGCGAAGGCTGACATTTATTTTACTGGTGTGCTGCTTAAGGCATTGGTTCAACAGCTTGGGATTAGAGATATAAGCTCACTTTACCTAATGTCTGAGACTGCAAGAATTCCTAAGTTTATTACATTCGGCAAGCATAAAGGCACAGCAATTAAGGATCTTGAACCTAGCTATGTATCCTGGTTGCTTCGTCAAGATGATCTCGATCCCTATTTGCGAAAAGCTTTACAAAATGAGGTGGCTTAATGCGTGCAGTAGTCAAACCAAAGAACCTCTTAGAATTCAAAATCTGGTTAGAAAAACTAGGTTATGACGTAAATGCATTAAACGGTGGTTTTGCAGCAAGAGCTAAAAGCCGCGAAGCGCAAAAGGCCTATAAAAAGTCACATCACTATGTGCGTGTAGGTGCCGACTTATCAGGCAATCCAGCAGCGCATGAACTTGGGGCTGAGTTTGAAAGACACCTTGCAGCACCTGAACAGACTTGCACAGCAAAAGCAGAAAAGGAAATTCTGCATATTGTTAAAGGTGAATCACATGGAATGGGTTATCTGGTGGCTTGAAGTGATGTTGGTAGTGAATGGAACAGTGTTTATCAAATTAAATTTATGGTGGTTGTGATGGATATTCAGAAAGAAAGAGAAGATTTTGAAAAATTTAAAGCTAAACAAATAGGCGTAGATTATGAAGCATTAAAAAAAGACCTCGATGACTGCGAGAGAAGATTCCCGAATAATCGGTATGCAGGCTGGAATTTCAAAAGTGATTGGGAGTTATGGCAATCAGCCAAATCCCAAGCTGTGCCTGAAGGGTTTTTGCTTGTTAGTTCTAAAGAATTACTGGATTTAACAGTTGCTATTAATGCGCTTGATTTAGCAACACACACCGAGAGTAAAACAAATGAAGTGCGTGAAATGTGGCAGGACATTGCACTCAAGCTAATGGCATTAGGTGAAGCACAGGAGCAAAGTCATGAATCTGATTGAGCAATTGGGTGGGTATGAGCAGGCTAAAGAAATAGTATTTGATCCGCTTCATCCGCAAATGACACATGTGTCAAATTGTGGTCGCCATTGGGTTAATGAAGAATTTTCCCACATTCCTGAAATTAATGAGCAAATGAAAGGTATGTTGAAGATAAGCGATATACGTCATGCACTTTTAGCGTATCGCAGAGCGAATAATATTTTTGAACTTAATGACTGGGTTTTGACAAATAACCAAGATTTTTCAGAAGAACCCTGTCAATTAGTTGAGGACTGTAGTTTTGATTTTAAATACAAAACAAAGTCTGGGCACTGGGGTTTTATTGTTAAGTCATTTTTACCAACCAAGTGGAGACATGCCACTGATGAGGAAATTGAAGCAGGTAAAAGACTTGATAGTTTGATCGTAACTCCAACCAATCGGCAAATGGCAATTTAAGACTCCAGCACTGGTGTTCTTGTGAAGTGATCATATTGCTGACCCTCTGTGATCATTTCTCAAGAGCACCAGTATTTAAAGGATAATAGAATGGGTATGAATAAATATATTGTAATTGTCGAATCGGAAACTCCACCAAAATTATTCCTTCATGACACAATCCCAAATGTTGGGAAAGTTGTAGAGCTTAAAGCTGAAGAATTGCCGAATCGAGTAACTGCTGCTTGGTTAATGGAAAGATTCAATTTATCTCGTAAAACCATTGTTGATCATTTACGTCCATTCAATAAAGGGAGAGATGGCAAACACCTTTATGATCCTAACGATGTGATGCCGATTTTGGAAAATATGAACGCTGAAAAGGCTGCAAGGCAATCGAGACGTAGAAATTAAAGGCGCTAAACGCGCCATTTAATTATTTAATACCCTTGAAAAGTTGCTTTCGTGCGAATTCAGTGACAGCTTCAACTTGTAAATCACTGAAACCTTTGAATTTAGTATTCTCACGAATAAAATTATCTAACTCTTCTTGTGGTACCGCTTCAATATCCTCTTCAGTCTCCACCTTGAAACCTGCTTTTTCAAAGAGATCATCTAAACTTTCAAAGTTGGTATTTGATTGAATGAACTCTTTAGTAACGATATCGCCGAATTTAGTTTGATTTTGGTCTTTTAAATTTTTTGCATTAGAAGTAAGCTTTTTTAAGCCATCCAAATTTCCTGTAATTTTAACAGACACCATGTTTTTCCTATAATTAGTATATTCAAATCTAGTAATATCTGTTTTACTCAAATAGCGAAACTAAATAAGCATTTTGTTACAATAATTTAGATCGACACCACTTCGACACCGCATTCGTATAAACCATTATTATTTATAATTTTTTACAACCTTGCCAAGGTTGGGGTCGCGAGTTCGAGTCTCGTTTCCCGCTCCAAAATTTAAAAAGCGCTTATCAAAAGATAGGCGCTTTTTTAATTGATTTTGTATAAGCTTATTTTTATAAGAATTTCTTAAACTTAAAATATGACATCACACAATTACTCTTTTAAAAGTCATATCAAAAGACCATTTTAAATAAGGTCTTTTTCATTACTATTTCAATTCGATGACTTCACATCCTTTCCTTAAAGGACAAGGTTCGCCCCCTAGCAAATTTTCAAGCATATTTTGTATATGTTGCAATTGTCCCATTTTCTCCTGAATCATCACTAATTTTTCTCGCAAAATTAGTTGAAATTGCTCAGCGGGAATCTCGTTTTCTCCCACGATATTAATAATTTCTTTTATTTCAGCAAGTGTAAAGCCTAGATTTTTAGCGGTCTGGATAAGTTTTAGTTGTTGCAGCGTTTGTTCAGGATAATCCTTGTAGCCATTATTGCGTACCAAAGGCTGAATCAGTTCCATCTTTTCATAAAAACGGATTGTGTCCCGACTTAAATTAATTTGTTGTGATAGCTCGCCGATTAGCATATTCAGTTTCCTTTTATATTTTTTAAAAAACTCTTGACTGTGGACTATACTCCACAGTTTAGCTTAAGCATTAACAATTAATCGAGTTTAATTTTATGCTTATGTTATCGCAAACTGCACTTGTAGTCGGTGCAACTGGATTTATTGGTAAGTTCCTTGTCGCACAATTACTTAGAGATCGTGCAAAAGTGTTTGCTTTATGTCGCAATATCAATGAACAAGAACCTCAATTGCGTCGTTGGCTGACACAGCAAAATATCAATGATCAAGAGCTGAGTTTTATTCAAGGCGATATTACTTTACCCAATTTAGGGTTATCACCTGAAGACTGGAAAACATTGAAAGAAGTGAATTATCTATATAATGCTAGTGCATTATTCAAATGGCATCTGTCTATGCAGCAGGCTAAAGCAGTCAATGTTGATGGACTAACCAATCTGCTTCATAGCGTGAACAAACATTGCCATTTAGAACGTGCAGTACACTTATCAGGCTTTATGTTGACCCTCGATCAGCATTTAAAAGCAGCGGGCATATTCCGAGAACATATCGAAAAAACTGACTGGCCAAAAATTTATGAGGCACTAGGCGCTTATGAAGCTTCAAAAATTGAAGGGCATTTTAACTGGATTAAACAAGCAGACTTATTAAATATACCATGGACAGTCATCCACCCTGCCACCGTGATTGGAGATGAAATAACGGGGGAAATTCCAGCATCTCAACCTATTACTGCTCTAATTCAACAGCTTCGACAAAGAAAAATGAGTGCTCTTCCTGGTACACCACAACATTCTCTACCTTTGGTATCAGTTACTATGTTGGTGAATGCTATGGTACATGCTAGTGAAGACCCTGAAACAGTTAAGCAGGAAATTCTAGTGGCGAATCCTCAGCAAATATCGCTTCAAACTTTAGTACAAATCGTTGCTCAGTCATTACAAATTAATCCTCCACGGCATTTTATTTCTATCTCTTTTCTAACATGGCTTTTAAAGTGGCAATGGTTAGCAAAAAAATTAGACATGTCCCCCGAAATGCTAAACTTTATCAGAACTGAGCAGCTTGATCTGGGAACATTCAATCGACTAAATCAACAATGGAAAATCCCTCCAACCGAGCTGAAAGAAACCATGCAAAAGACTGTGGAGTGGGTTACTCGCTGATATTAATATCATCGTTTGATATTAAATACATCCTAGTCTTTACGGCATTATCAACTTTATTAAAATCTAGTTCACTGTGCATTTTTAAAAGAGAATGCACAGCAATACAAATCGGCATATTTCGTCGTACCACAACGCCCATTCACTCGGCTAATTCATAACAACAATCCTGTTACAAAATGAATACCTCCTCCATCAATATAAATAGCAACAGTTTGTGGAATAAGATCCATCTTATTGTGTAAATCCATCTAAAATTGTCAAATGTATATGGATTTCATTCACTAGATGATGAAAACTGCTTGAGCCAAATTTGATTTAATAAGATCGAATTCAAAGCCAATCACCATAGATAAAAACAAGCAAAATATGACTTTATTCATCTGACAACATTTAATAGCCTTGTCGGAATAGATTTGAACCCCTAGTTTGCTGAGTTTTTTGATTGAACACACTATTGAATTACTGAATACGCCTTGAGAAACTGATTGCTATAACAAAATCACCTACACTTAAAAATTAACTTTAAATGCAACTGATGCAAAATCTCGATCATCAATAGTACTGAAATTATTGGAACCAAAAAAGTTTACGTAAGCAAACTCTACATTATATTTTTGCTGATACGTTGCCGAAACAGTCGCAGCCAAACTCATTTGTCCTTCTTGAAAATTTTGGCTAAAGCCATATAGGTCGTGGCGAAACAACACACTTGGTGTAATAACCATGGCAGGTAGCACATCTTTAAAAGTCAGAGCGCCACGTAAACGGTATCCATATGACCATTGGGTAAAAAAGCCATCTGTGTTACAAAAACGTTTATTTAAATGGTCAATTTCATCATTGGATAGATGCGCTGTACCATAAGGCGTGCATTGATTTTCCTTGGTTTCAGGATTATAAGCACCAGATGACAGTTCACTGCGTCCAAATGCACCGACTCGACCAAAGCGATAGTTACCAATATCACCAATATGATTCATGGCCAATTCAGTAGCCCAATTCAGGGTATTCGCACCCAATACATTGTTCAAGCTATCACTGACACCAAATGAAAACTGTGTTACAGGTGCACGCACATAACCTTGTAAATATTGTCCAAATTCAGCAGAAGTTCCTCTATCCGTCAGTGGCGTATTTTTGTCTAAGACCTGAGCATAAACAATATCTGTACCATTAAACTGCAAAGGCTGATTAGGTTTGTGGCTTAATTCACTAAAAACAGATGTCGTACCGACTTTTGCTGCCAAGCTCAGTCCATACATTTTGATATCTTCTGGATAGATTGAGAAAAATTGCGCTGTATTAAAATTTGTAGGGCCGACTGCAGTTACAGCGGTTCCATCAAAATTAGCATTGCGGCTATGATAATTTGCAAAATACAACCCAAGCTCAGCATTATTGAACTTAGGCAAAGTTTGTTTTAAAGAAAATCCATACTGTCCACTGTCTTTAGCATATCGACTTTCACTCCGCGGAATATAAGATTTGTTCTGTAAAGCGGTATCAGACAGTTTATCACCTGGCATGACCGTAATCAGAATTGGTCCACAGTTTTCGGGTACGAAGTCTGAAATAGCAAAGAATGTTCCGCAGCCATCGACCACAGAGGGTCTAAATTTAAACTGATAGAAACCAGCAAACTTTAAATACGGGTTTATGCCTGCTTCAAAAGAAAACATTTCTGTTGGAATCACACGCTCTCTAGTATCACCACCTGGACGATTCATCGCAGCATAATCAAAAGCACTTACACTGTTTAATCCATTTTGGAAGAATTGTGATTTGCCCCACTGCAAAGTCTGCTTACCTAGTTTCATACTCGCCGTTTGACCCTGATCTAAAGCAAAGTTTTTCCAGATATAAGCATCCCACAAGTCGATACCTTTAAAATTAGCAAGTCGTGGCCACGCAGAATCATTAAAGGCTTTTAAGTCACCTTCTCCAGTTTCATAGGCATGGTCATACCAATACTTTGCACTAACAACAGCACCCTGCTGTTTTCCTGTTAAGCTGAGCTCACTCAAGCCTTTGATCACTTGAGATATTGCATCGCCTTCATTGAAATTCACGCGACCGTCATCACCATTAATATCAATGCTATTACCATCTTTTCCAATGTAGTTCGCATCAGGTTTATAGACCAGTGAACTAGAAGCGCCTTGAGTACTCCAATTTGTCCCATAGCTGAGCGACGTTTTGCTTTCAAGCTTCCATTCCCCATTTAAATCGAAACTTGCAGCGAAAACCTCACACATAGCCAAGCTCAGACTTAAACAAAGAACCGTTTTTTTCATCAGTGAAATATGATGATTTTGTCCATTCAAAGACACAAAATAACTGACCATATCATCTCCATATCGATATGATTTAATTTAAATACTGTGATTAATTTCAATAAAAATGCTGAAAATTCAGCTTACTTTGCCACGACAGACCATGCAGCATTTTTGTTTAAATTCAACATTTTTGCTCCACATCTCTATTTATTCTGTAAAGCCATCCTTTGGCCCGATATTTAAATTGACTGTTTTAAAATGTACAAATTTATCTTTAGGTCATACAAATTAGTCGTTCAGTCATTTACACGAAATCATTTTTAGATATTGGAATTCATCTACAAACTAAGAAACACTTTTAATTTGCAGAGCATCTAGCTGTAAAATCAATTGCTCCGCCAGAGGCCAATACCCAAAACCAGAAGCGGGGTTCAAGTGTCCGACTGTTCCTGCATTAACCAATTGACTTCCCCATATCTTCGCCATAGCTTCAACAGCTTGAAATGTTGCTAAATGGTCATTGGTACTGGCAACCACAATGCTAGGAAAAGGTAGTTTTTGACTCGGTAATGGACACCAACCTTCTTTTTTAAGCGTCTCTGGACTTGGGTAACTATCAGGCCAGCTTTCAGACAAGTCAGGTGGTGTAACTAGAAGTGCACCCTGAATGTTATATTGATACAAAGCAGCCCAATGTATCGTCATCAATACACCCGCACTATGCGCCACCAAAATAACAGGTCCTTCAATTTTTCTGAGTTCCGCCTCAATCCGTGCCACACGGTTTGCGCAATTTAACTTCTCTGTTTCCACGGGCGGTACTGAATAAACTTTACCTAAACGTGATGCCAGTATGGTTTGCCAATGATCCTCTACATGATCCCGTAACCCTGGAATAATCAAAACTGTCGCTTGTGTGAATATTTTTTCCATAGTTCTACACCCTGAGCTCCTTGCTCTTTCAGGCTAATGGTTATTTTTATTTCTTATTCACAATAAGTTTTCAGTTAAACGCTCGATATACATTTCGCGACAACGCCTTTTCATTTGACGACAATAAGGTGTTAACAATTTTAGAAATTGAGTGGGTTTGGTCTAAGCTATGGTGTAGAAGCAATATCGAATACTTTGCTAAATCTGATATTTTCGTTATAACTAGAAACTAACCAGGATGGTTAAAATACAGAAGGAAAAAGATCGTGGTTCCTCTCGCGCATACAGCTATGCTCAAAAACTATTTGAATGTGAGCCAACAGTTA
This sequence comes from Acinetobacter sp. ACNIH2, assembly GCF_002934965.1. NCBI lineage: Bacteria > Pseudomonadati > Pseudomonadota > Gammaproteobacteria > Moraxellales > Moraxellaceae > Acinetobacter > Acinetobacter sp. ACNIH2. The sequence continues at coordinate 2,940,480 of NZ_CP026412.1, read as the reverse complement.
AACCTCAATCCTTACCATTTATTGTCAAATGTCGGGCTTTATCCTACTCAACTCAATGATCCAAAATTACGAATTTCTGTAGACAAAGCCATTCAGCTTTTAGAACAATCTGCTCAGGAGAGTGGTTGTGAAACTTTTGGCTTACATATGGCAGAACAACGCCAAATTGCAGATTTTGGGGAACTAAGCTTATTGCTCAATTATCAGCTAACCTTGCGTGATGCTTTACAAACAATTGTTCGCTATCGAAACCTCATTAATAATGCTTTAGAAATATATATTGAAGAAGTTGTCCATACAGTCATTATTCACATCGAAGTGATCTCTGCTACCCAGCAATATAGTCGCCAAGCAATTGAACTCGCTCTAGGAATCACACACCGCTTTTGTGCTGCTTTATTATCACAGAAATGGCGCCCACTCAGCATACACTTCACACATGATGCTCCGCAGAATTTAACCATTCATCAACGGGTCTTTGGTTGTTTACTCGAATTTGGTAGTGAGTTCAATGGCATTGTTTGTACATCTTCTGAATTGGATAAAGCAAACCCACAAGCCAATATTGCAATGGCAGATCATGCCCGACGTTATCTCGATATTGATATATTGCAACATGAAAATGAATCTTCAACTGTTTTTGAAGTTCGTAAAAGTATCTATGTTCTTTTACCTATGGGACGTGCGACCATTGAACAAGTTGCTCAAACACACGGCGTGAATGTACGTACACTGCAACGTAAATTAGAAACTGCTGAAACTAGCTTTAGCATTTTAATCAACGATGTACGTCGCACACTAGTGGTTCGTTATTTGAATAACTTAAATTACTCACTGGCTCAAGTTTCCGATATTTTGGGCTATTCTGTACCCAGCTCATTTACTCGTTGGTTTATTAGCCAATTTGGCGTTTCACCAACAACATGGCGTAATCAACAAAACCCTTCTATTAAGTAAAGGATGCTGAGATGAAGTTTCATAGAACAAACATTTGAAACCATGAAACCTCTATCCATAACCTTGATAAAAGAGATTAGAACAGCCAATGCATTATAGTTAAGACCAGCAAAACAAGGAAAACACTCTCACCTATCATTAAAAGGATCGGCTTAATACCCACCGTTGCGAGTTCTTTCAGTTGTGTTTTCATACCCAAAGCACTAATTGAAATAATCAAGCACCAACGAGATAACTCATTAATACCACCTTGCACCATAACTGGAACCCAACCAGAACTATTAACACAAGCAAGAATTAGGAATCCTACAGCAAACCATGGTAATAAAGGTGGTCGCTTTCCATCTGATGAGACACCTTGCATACGTGTAATCGTGGCAGCACAAACAATAACAGGTAACAACATAGCCACCCGCATAAGCTTAACTACAGTTGCGGTATCACCCGTTTCCGCGGACATACTATAACCTGCACCCACCACTTGAGCGACATCATGAATAGTTGCCCCTAAGAAAATACCTGCTTCTTTTGGAGATAAAGCCAGCCAGTGGGCAATCATTGGATATACAATCATTGCCAAAGTAGACAGTGCAGATACACCAATGACTGTAAATAATGTCGCTTTTTCCTTATTGGGATGATTTGGTAATGCAACAGAAATTGCGAGTGCCGCTGACGCACCACAAATCGCGGTAGCTCCTCCCGTCAACATACCAAATAGTTTCTGAAAACCGATCCATTTCGCAACGAATATAGATACGGAAATCGTCACAATTATGAGTATGATCACCAATGCCACCGGTTGCCAACCTAATGCTGTAATTTGTCCTAATGTAATCCGCATACCAAGCAAAGCAATACCGACCCGCATGACTGTTTTGGCAGTAAATTCTATGCCTGCTTTACACTTTCCTTCCACAGCCAGAAAATTCAATCCCATACCTAGCAATAACGCGAACAACATTACAGGTGCGCCATAATGTTCCGAAAGAAAGCTTGCTGCTGCAGCGGCTACTAAACTGACCGTGAACCCTGGTGTGAGTTCTCGGATTTTTTGATGCAGACCAATTTGTTGCATATAATCAAGTTGACTCAAATTACTCACACTATTCTCCAGCATTCAACTTAATAAATACTTGTTCGCCAATGACTTCTACAGGATATGAGGCAACTTTTAGTTGTGTTGAATTGATCAAACATCCATTAGCTAAATCAAAACGCAAACCATGTGCACAGCACTGAATTACACGCCCGTCTAATTTCCCTCCAAATAATGAAGCTCCTTGATGTGGACATCGATCATCAATGGCATAAAATTGAGCTGCAATGTTAAATAATGCTAATGCCTTATTCCCTATGATTAAAAAGGCTCGTTCACCTAGCTTAGGAATTTTTTCTTGTGGTACTTCAAAACGAACTGTCATACGGCTTGTCCCTGTGTAGCAAGAACCTCAAGCATTGCCTGATAAAGCACATCTGCTGATTGAGCCCCTGCAATCGCAAAACTTTTATCAAATACAAAATATGGCACGCCCTTTCCTCCTGTATTTGCCGACAAAAATGGCGTCGTTGTTGTATTACTTATATTGTTCAATTCTTCTTCAGGGACTCCTAAATAGGCTGCAATCCTCTTTAGAACTGTTACATCCCCAATATCTTCTGAATGCAAGAAATAGGCTGAAAATATTCCTTCTAATAGCCGATTCCGTAACATCAGATCGCCCTTAGTTTCGATATGCTTAATTAACTGATGAGCTTTTCTTGTATTCGGCATACGTTGAATACGATCAAAATTTATCTCTAAGGAAACAGCTTTTGCAGCTTGACGTACTTGATTCTGACGCATTCGAACTGCGGTAATACTCCCTAATCTTTTTAAATAGAAAGCTTGAAAAGGGACACCTTCTTCTGGAATTTCAGTTAATAACTGTACGCCTTTCCATTGCAATTTGACTTCTACATCAGGATCGCTCTGTTGCAGCAATTGAATGGCCGCTTCTAATTGCCGTTTGCCAATCAGACACCAAGGGCAAATAAAATCAAAATACACATCAATATGAATCCAACGAGACATCAGCGATCACCTGTATTAAATAACTGAGTCGGTTCCAATTTGGTTTGTGCTTCAAAACGAGTGATGTCTCGAAGATAGTGACGTTTAGCATAGAAAAATACGGCTGCCGCCGCGATGCTCATTAAAGGCATAAGTTGAAAGGCACTGTGTAAGCCAATCACATCCGATATCTTTCCAATAACCAAAGGACCTAAAGCCAAACCAAGAAAATTATTGGCTAAAGTTAAGGTTGCAAATGCTGTGCTATGTACAGAATTATGGGTCAGGTTTGCGACCATCGCACTAGAAGGACCATTGGTTCCAAGTGCAATAAACATCCCAATACAGATCATGAGCAGTTGCCCATTTCCAGCAGGCATCCCAAAGGCAATTGACAACAGAACACAACCAATCAAACAAAATGCGATTGCTAGACTCACTTTGCGATCAGGTCGATTACGCCCCAAACGATCACACAACATTCCACAAAGAATGGTGCCAATTGCACTACTCAGCACAATCACCGCAGCGACAACACCTGCTCTATCTGTACTCATGCCATAAAATCGATTGAGGTAACTCGGCAACCAAACGATGACTGTGCCCCCAACAAATAACTGCAAACCGCTGCCAATATAGGTTGCAAGCACAGAACGGCTGGAATAAATAGATTTTAGTGGTTGTTTAAATTGATCAGGTTTGGCTTCAGACTTAATCTTACGGGACTGAATTCCTATCTTTTTCTCTTTGACGACCATTGGGTATAAAAGTGCTAAACACAACCCAAACACCGCCATGCCACCAAATGCCCAACGCCAACCATAGTGTTCAGCCATAACACCACCTAAAGCCATGCCCAAGAAGGAACCAAACACTCCACCTGCCATAAATGCACTGGCTAATGTTGCACGCATTTCACGGGGAAAGACGGCTACAACTACCGCAATCCCTACACTGCCATAAGCTGCTTCACCGACACCCACCATAAAACGGGCGATAAACATCTGTTGGTAATTTTCCGCAATTGCACAACCAAGCGTTGCCAAACTCCATAACACAGCCATAAAAGTGAGACTTTTAATTTTGCCGAAACGGTCAGCCAATATAGATAAAGGTAATGTTAACAATCCAACCATTAAAGCAACGATGCCACTTAATAAGCCGAGCTGACTATCTGACAAGGCCCATTCATTTTTAATTAAAGGAAAAACCGCATTAAGCACTTGGCGCGACATATAGTCCGAAATAAGCAAACCAAAAGTTAAAGCAAAAACTAACCACGCATACTTACGTGGTATGTCGACTGATGTATCTAAGCCATCTGTAGAACTGGCATACTGATGTGCACCCATACGACCTCCTTGTGTTTCTTATACTTTCTAATTCTCATTCTTCATAAAAATTGTGCCTGATCCGCCGCACAATCAACTTAGTATCTTAGCCAAGCCAACATTCCATTTGACTCGGCTGTTGTTGCGTTCGTTTGATACGTTAACCATTAACCAACTTTACGATTTATGTCATATGACGTTTGGTCAAATATAATTTCACCAGTACGTTGAGGAACCCCTTTTTGACCTACTTTTCGGTTCGGTGCCATACCATTGGCGAGTAAGGTCTCTTCAATACTGTTGTATTGCACGCCTATGCGATAAATCTCACGTGCCTCTTTGCCATTTGCTACTTCACGACCAAGCTCATGCGCAATACGAACAGTTTGTTGAATTTGCTGCACAGAACTAAAACGCTCACCACGATGATCGATAATTGTGTCCTCATTACCTACACGCGCATGCAAACCCATCGCCATAGACATGGTGTTAAATGGCAAAACGTTTTTAAGCAATGATTCTGAGGTCAAAGTACAGCCATCTGGGACACGGTGAATAAAGTTAAAGAAGTTAAATGGATTTGGACCATCAAAACCGCCACCAATACCAATCCATGTCAGATTCAATGGCCCCATGTATAAACCTTTACGCACCATCCGTTCCAAGGTTTCTAAACCATGCATACCAGTTAATTGAAAGTGCGGCTGAATGCCATTTTTACACAAACGCTTTAAGTGCTCAGTTAACCATGCCGGTCCTGCGGGTACAGTCATTTCGGCATATGCTTCTTGAATGGCAGGATGTTCAAGTGATGTACCTTTCAAATATTCAGGATACAGAAGTTCCATAATATTCATTTGCGTAGTGTTCACTGCAACCGTCACCTGATCTGGCTTTGGGGTCAGTTCTGCGAGCATATGGCGCGTATCATCACTAAGCCAAAGGGCAGCTTCACCTTCACTTTCAGGTGCAAATGAAATTGAACCACCGACCTGAATAATCATGTCAGGTACAGCTTCACGCACACCTGCAATCAGTTCATTAAACTTAGATAAGCGTTTTGAGCCTTTGCCATCAAGTTCACGCACGTGCAAATGTAGTACCGATGCACCTGCTTCATAACACTCCACCGCTTTTTGGATTTGCTCATCCATGGTTACCGGAATATCTTCTGGAAAATCCTCTGGCATCCACTCTGGGCCGTAAGGTGCAACCGTAATAACCACTTTTTCCATATTTTCTGGGTGCAAAGAATCATCAAAGAATTGCATATGCATCTCCTCGTATAGTGTTCAAATTGTGAATTGAGTAAAATGTTTTAATTCTTAAACTTAGTAAGTGGCATTACCAATAATGCCCGCGCGTTCCATTTTGCGGTGACATGCAGGATAGTCCATGACTGCATAATGCTGTGTGCTACGATTATCCCAAATGGCAATACTGTTTGGCTTCCAACGCCAGCGAACTTGGTACTCTGGAATATAAGCCTGTGAAATTAAATAACGCATTAGATCAGCAGCACCCGGATTGGCATCTTGTCCAAAACGCACCATATCTTTGGTATGAAAATTACTGAAGTGCGTCGTAAATGCATTCACGTACAGAATTTTTTCGCCTGTTTCTGGATGGGTACGAACCACAGGATGCTCTGCATCTGGAAACTGTTGTTTCAGAGCTAACCGTTTTTCAATCGGCATCGCTGCACCAAAGCTAGCTTCTATACTGTGGTAAGCGCGTAAATTGGCAATTTTGGCCTTAACATCATTTGGTAAATTTTCATACGCCATCACCATATTCGTCCACATGGTGTCGCCACCAACTGGAGGACACTCAATACAACGCAGGACACAACCCATTGGTGGAACTTTGCGCCAACTGGCATCGCTATGCCACGCGTTTTCATAGCGATCAATTGGACTTTCTGGACTTTTATAAATTTGCACCAACCCCGGATGCTCTGGATGACTTCCCACCGCAGGATGGTCTTCCAACTGTCCAAAACGCTCTGCAAATGCCACATGCTCAGCACGAGTTAGATTTTGATCTCTTAAGAACAAAACACGATGTTTTAAAAGATGAGCGCGAATTTCAGAGAACAGACCATCATCATGAATTGCATCTGCCAGATTTATCCCGCTTAGTTCTGCGCCAATATGGCAGCTTAATTGTTCAATTTGCATATGAAATCCTTTTCAAATTACAAAAATAGAAGAACCTGTGGTTTTACGTGATTCCAAATCACGATGTGCCTGTACTGCGTCTTTCAGTTCATAACGTTGATTAATTTCAATTTTGATTCGACCACTTGCGACATGATCAAACAGTTCATTGGCTAAAGCTTGTTTCTCCACTGGGTCGGCAATGTAGTCTGCGAGTGCTGGACGGGTAATATATAATGAGCCTTTTAGTGCCAGCAAAACTGGGTTGAAGTCTGGAATCGGCCCTGATGCCGTACCAACGCACACCATTAAACCACGACGTTTTAACGAGTCTAAAGACGACATAAAGGTGTCTTTACCTACACTGTCAAAAACGACATTAACACCAACACCATTGGTTAACTCACGTACACGCTCTGCAACATTTTCATGGCTATAGTTAATTACATGATCACACCCGTGTGCTTTGGCAATCGCAGCTTTTGCATCCGAAGAGGTTGTGCCAATAACGGTCAAACCAAGTAACTTTGCCCACTGCGCCACAATCAAACCCACACCACCTGCCGCAGCGTGTAATAAAATTGTATCTCCTGCCTTAAAGTCATAAATTCGACGCATTAAATAACTAGCAGTTAAACCGCGCATGGTCATTGCAGCTGCTGTCTCGCAGGAAATTTCTTCTGGTAATTTGATTAAAACATTTGCTGCAATTAAACGTGCCGTACTATATGCACCTAAGGTATTTAAAAACCCCGTATAAGTTACACGATCCCCAACTTTAAAGTCGGTCACACCCTTACCCACAGCTTCAATTACACCTGCAGCTTCTACCCCCATACCATTGGCTAAAGGAATTTGATAAGTACCATCACGAAAATAAGTATCAGCATAGTTCAAACCAACGGCTACATGTCGCAGTCTTACTTGCCCAGTATCCGGTTCACCGACTATTATATCCTCGTAACGCATTACTTCTGGGGTTCCTGTTTCATAGAACCTGATTGCTTTATTCATCGTCATTTTACTATCCGTGTCGTATTCTTATTCGGTGCTTAAAGAAGCATGTACTCAAACTACAACATAGCTAGGGTGACAACTTCGCATTAGACGACATTGATTTAGCATTTTACGACATGGCATAAGTAAGGATAGCTGCAGACTACAATTCTGTCGAAATCATAACTTGAAACTCTTATGCGTCCCTAGACGATATAAAACATGAAAATTATTGAATTAAAGCACGCACAATGATCATGAATTTCAAGAAAATTTGCATAAGAACAAAATAAGCTCAAATTCAACCTGATCATTAACCCAATAACAGAGTAGCGATTAGCTCAAATTTGAGCTAATCGCTATACCGTTTTATATCAATAAACTAAATTTATCTGTGAAATATCAATGCATTTTTAATTGTGGTCTAGCCGACTTAGATAAAACATCCTTTAACATCAGAATGCTGGTTTTAAATAATCCATGCAAAGCGATTTGATGAAACCGATACAATGACATATACATTAAACGAGCAACAAACCCTTCAATATTGATATTGCCCATAACATGTCCAACACTATTACGGTCACTTAAAGACACGAGTGAGCCTTTATCCTTAAAGACAAATTCTGGAAGTGGTTGACCAGTGATATAAGCCGCTAAGGCTTTTTCCAAAAAAATTGCCTGTTGATTGGCGACTTGAGCACGCGGTGCTAAAGGACGCTCCTTGCCTTTTGGTGTATAGCTCGCGCAATCCCCCATTGCAAAAATTGAATCATCTCGTGTCGTTTGCAAGGTCGATTTAACGATGAGTTGATTAATACGATTGGTTTCTAATTCTGCAATGTTATTGAGAAAATCTGGCGCTTTAATTCCCGCAGACCAAACCTTTAAGTCAGCAGCTAATTGCGTTCCATCATCAAAATAAATATGTGTTTCATCAATTTTTTGTACTCGACTTTTGGTTCTGACCTGAATACCCATGTTGACTAATTCTGCTTCAGCCAAACTTGATATTTTAGAGTTCAGCACTGGCAATACTCGATCAGCCGCCTCAATTAAGGTAATACACACATTATCGGGTTGAATACTATCTAAACCATATTTACAAAATTGATGTGCCGCGAAATGCAATTCCGCTGCCAATTCAACCCCTGTTGCACCTGCACCAATAATCGCAATATTCAGTAAGCTACGCTGCGTATCTTCAATTAGGGTATTAGCTTGAGCTTGGAGATATAGATTTAAAAACTCTTTCTGTAAATAATCTGCCTGAGCACGCGAATCCAGGCACACACAATGTTCTTTTGCGCCTTCAGTATTAAAGTCATTTGAAGTCGATCCTACCGAAACAACTAAAATATCGTAAGCAATAGAACGACATGGCGCAATTTGCTCACCTAGATGAGAACTTAATTCCGCAAGTTGAATCTTTTTTTCAGTGCGATCAATATTGATCATTTTCCCCAAAAAAAACTCAAAATGATTTTTATTGGCATGTGCAAAGTAATTCAATTCATCATCATGTGAATTCAATGTTCCTGAAGCCACTTCATGTAAAAGTGGCTTCCAAATGTGGGTTAAAGTTGCATCGACCAAGATAATTTCAGCTTTATTTTTTTTACCTAAACGGTTCCCTAAACGCGTCGCGAGTTCGAGCCCACCAGCTCCACCACCGACAATTACGATGCGTTTCTTACAATTTTTGTTTTCCAGTTGCATTGTTGTTTCTCCAATTGTTTGATGGTTAGGAAACATTCGATTCATAATCATCAAATAATTGTCTAGCGTTCCATTGCGCTTAGAGTTGTATCAAAATGTATCGCAAAATAATAAAATACAAATAAATGATAGTGAACATTTATTTAATAAATAATGATAAAAATTTAACGAGATCAGAGGCGAGATTAAATTTTAAATATCAGCAACATGAAAATTAAAATTATTATTTTTATTTATTTTTCAAAAGTATATTTTGACTAAATTTTCAAAACGCATATAAATTTTATGAAAACAAAGGAGATAAAGCTCTAAGTTTTTAATATACTATTCAACTTTCAAATGTTCTTTTTTTAATCAAAATAAGCAATATTTATGAAATAAAGGAAAAAGTTACCCTGCATTTGGCTTCGTTTATCAGGAGAACTTCTGACATGGATCACTTAGAAAATTATGGTTTTAAAACTCAAAATAGCCCCAAATTTTGAATAGTTTTTTATATGCTGCATTTAAAAGTCAGCCATTAATATACAAATCTTGGTGCTTAAATAAGACCATTTTTAATAATGACAGCAAGAAAAAGTCACACCCCTTTTTCAAGAGGTATGACTAAAATTATTAGGTTTATTGCAACTCAAATTAAATCAATTAGGCCAACAATTTGACTTTGGCAAGATTCGAATATTTGGCACGTGCAGCATGTAGTTTTTGATAACTATCAAGTAAACGTTGATGACGATCTAACCCTTCAAGTTTCATACTGGTTGGCGTTAAACCATAGAATCGAACACTACCATCGACTGAACCCACGGCTGCATCCATGTGTTCATCACCAAACATACGGCGGAAATTGACTTCATAATCTTCAAGTTCCATGTCATCATCGAGTTCAACTTCTAACACAACATTTAAACATTGGTAGAATAAACCTCGTTCCACTGTATTGGTGTTGTATTGCAAGAAAGTTTCAACCAAGTCTTTGGCTTCTTCAAATTGCTGTAAAGCCAAATAAATCATCAGCTTGAGTTCAAGTATCGTAAGTTGTCCCCAAACCGTATTGTCATCAAACTCAATCCCAATCAGGGTTTTGATGTCGGTGTAGTCATCCAACTCGCTTTCTTCTAAACGTTCAACCAAGGCTTCAAGCTGCTCATCATCTAAACGGTGTAAATTCAGCGTGTCTTCGCGGAACCACAACGCCTTATTGGTATTGTCCCAAATTAAGTCTTCAACCAAATAAACTTCTGAATAGCCAGGCACTAAAATACGGCAGGCTGTAGCACCTAAATGCTCATAAACAGCCATATAAACTTCTTTGCCCATATCTTTGAGGATATCAAACAAGATTTTGGCTTCATCAACATTTTTCGCATGTCCTTCAGCACTAAAATCCCAATCGACAAAATCATAATCCGATTTCGCACTAAAGAAACGCCAAGACACCAAGCCACTCGAATCGATAAAGTGTTCTACGAAGTTGTTCGGTTCTGTGACCGCCTGCGAACTAAAAGTTGGACGTGGTAAATCATTTAGTCCTTCAAAACTACGACCTTGCATTAATTCAGTTAAGCTACGTTCAATCGCCACTTGCATATTTGGATGAGCACCAAACGAAGCAAATACGCCACCAGTCCGTGGATTCATTAAGGTGACACACATCACTGGGTACTTTCCGCCCAATGATGCATCTTTCACCAAAATTGGGAACCCTTGCTCTTCTAAGCCTTTAATCCCTTCAATGATGCTTGGATATTGCGCCAGTACATCCGCAGGTACGTCTGGAAGTGCAATTTCCCCTTCAATGATTTCACGCTTCACTGCACGTTCAAAAATCTCGGATAAACATTGAACTTGCGCTTCTGCAAGCGTGTTACCTGCACTCATCCCATTACTTAAATATAAGTTTTCAATCAAATTGGTTGGGAAGTACACCACTTCACCATCTGACTGACGCACGTAAGGTAATGAACAAATACCACGCTCGATATTGCCTGAGTTGGTATCGTATAAATGCGTGCCTAAAAGTTCATTTTCAGGATCATAAATTGCTTTGCAATACTCATCCAGAATCTCTGGTGGTAATTCACCGTTTGGACCAGGTTGGAACCATTTTTCATCTGGATAATGTACAAATTCGGCATTGGCTATTTCTTCACCCCAGAATTGATCATTGTAGAACAAATTACAGTTCAAACGTTCAATAAACTCGCCCAAGGCTGAAGCTAAAGCACTTTCTTTCGTTGCACCTTTGCCATTAGAGAAACACATTGGAGAATGCGCATCACGAATATGCAACGACCATACATTTGGCACAATATTGCGCCAAGACGCAATTTCAATTTTCATGCCTAAGTTCGCCAATAAGCCTGACATGTTGGCAATAGTTTCCTCTAAAGGTAAGTCCTTGCCTGTGATATGAGTCAAGTGTTCAGACGCCAGATTCGGCATTAAAAGCGCTTGTGTATCTGCATCAATACTTTCAACTTCTTCAATGACAAAATCAGGTCCTGTTTGGATCACTTTCTTTACTGTACAACGGTCAATCGAGCGTAAAATCCCTTGGCGATCTTTTTCTGAAATATCGGCTGGTAGCTCAACTTGGATTTTAAAAATCTGTTTATAGCGATCTTCAGGATCAACAATATTATTTTGTGATAAGCGAATGTTATCGGTTGGAATGTTACGTGCAAGGCAATACACCTTAACAAAGTAAGCGGCACACATCGCTGAAGAAGCTAAGAAATAGTCGAATGGTCCTGGGGCTGAACCATCGCCTTTGTAGCGAATAGGTTGGTCAGCAATTACAGTAAAGTCATCAAATTTAGCTTCGAGTCGAAGGTTATCGAGATAATTGACTTTAATTTCCATGTTGGCACCTAATGATGCTTATATGCCTACACCAGACAGATAAGCGTCGAAAATATTGAATTAAAAGCAGAATGCAATGAAGAAATTGGTTTGCAAAAAGAATCAGCCAAAGGCTTGGCGCTGATTAAAAAACGGCTTAACGAATGCGCGTAGATTTTACAGATTTCTGGCTCAAAGTGGAAATGCTATCTTGAGATTTATGCAATTTTTCCCATAAGCCCGTACATTTTAAATATGTACTATATTCAATTGCTCGGTTTTTCAAAACAAAACACATCTAAACAATATGTAAGCATTCACTGTACAGATGAATCCTGTATTGATGAAACATCGTGATATTCCCCTGAATTCTCAGGGAAACATCAAAAGTCTGTCCTTGGATCAATTCGACCCATGCAAGCTTGGCATCACAATTTTGATGACAATATGCTAACTCAATTTCTCTAACTGAAAATCCTCAAATGCATCAAATGGTCGCCCCGAATTAGAGTCAATAACTTCCACATAATTTTGCCCCCATACGATGAGGTTACGATCTTTCACACCATGAAGTTGAATCTGGAGCTTTCCATCATCATTGAATGCAAACTTCCCGTTAAAAGTTTCAGACTTCTTGTTGCCGCTATTTGCTGTCCGTATCAATTCAAAGCTTTGATCTTGATTTAATTTAAGGTCAATTGTTGATCCTTCACAGCCATCACAGAACGTAGGACAAGTCACGCATGGCGTAATGCCTCGGTATTGCCCCACCCACAGTTGCAGTTGCGGATCTACAGCTTTTGTGGATTTTTCAGTTTCACGGGTTGAATGTTCAGCTTGTTTTGACTGGCTACAGCCCAAACATAAACTGGCAAAAACGAATGAACACAGTAATGTTTTTTTCATTTAGAAGGTCCAATTCAAGGTAGCGGTTGCCTTAAGTGGTTCACCAGGTTGAACCCAATTATTGGTATAGCTAGCAACGTAATAATCTTGATCAAACAGGTTATCAATATTAAGTTGCACGCGTAAATCAGGACGAAGTTGTGCATACGCCCCCACATTTACAATCGTAAAATCAGGTAAGCTGGTACCATTATCAATATAGTTTGCACTACGCTTGCCATAATAATTCACATGACCAATCAAGCCTGCATCATATCCCGCAAAGTTGAATTGGTAATTCGCACTCAAATTTGCCGTATGCTTCGGGATATTCTTTAATCTTGCCCCTTTTGCCTCAACCTCACTCTCAACGATAGATGCATCCGTAAACGTATAATTTGCGTTGAGACGTAGCTGATCGGTCAATTGGTGTTGTAATTCAAATTCAACCCCGTGGCTTTGCACGCGTCCACTATCAACATAACTATCACTGATTCCTTCGGTTAAAAGATGTTGTTTATCGAGATCAAAATAAGTGAGTCCCAACCAACTTTTGCCTTGGAATTGATATTTTGCACCGACTTCCCAACTTTCAGTTTTCTCAGGATTATACAAGTCATTGTTTTTATTTAATCCTGTATTCAGTTCAAATGCTTTGCCCCAATTCGTATAGAAAGATAGTCTCTCAGTTGGTTGATAATTGATTCCTGCTCGAGGAGTAAATGGTGTAAACGCTTGTTCAGCAGATTTTCCACTACGATGGTCATCGATTTGCTGTTCTAAACGATTTAAACGCCCACCAACAAGTACATTCCACTGATCATTCAAGAAGATTTGATCTTGCAGATTAAATCCCAGCATTTGCTGCGTTTCTTTGGTATTTTTGGTGGTTCGTGTTAATGGCAAAATATTCTGACCATATACGGGGTGATTAAGATCAATCTGACTCGATGCTCCCGCGGCACTACGGCGTTGTAACTGATCAATCGTATAGTGACCTGCTTCTATGTTCGTGACCAACTCATGTCGAATTGACCCCGTATTCAATTTACCCCGCAAAATCGACTGAAAGTTTGTCGTCTCGGTTTCAAATTGGCGTGAACGACGGAAACGGTTTGCGGTCTGCCCATCTGCGGTGATAGAAGAAATTTCAGTCGATGTCCCTGCTCGCTCGCCATGACTATAGGTGATTGCCGTGGTGTTGTTCCAATCATCATTAAATGCATGATTCAAACGCAGTTGAACCATTTGATCTTGAATTTCAATATCACCGTCGCTAGGTTCGCCCAAAAATGTTTTTTTGTTCAGGTTCAATTGCCCATTAACCATTGGAATACCTCGGTCGAATACCCCTTTCGATTGAGCAAACTCGGTATCCAAATTCAACTGGGTTTGCGCTGAAAGCTTCCAAGCCAGTTGCGGCGCAATATAATAATGTTGGCTATCGACTTGATCTCGAAAGCTCTGATTATTTTCATAAGCCAAACCCAGTCGATAAGCCACATCCTGATTCATTGCACCTGTGGTATCCAATGCAGCACGATATTCTTCAAGGGTGCTACCACTCACACTTAGGCTATTTATAGATTCCCATTCGGGCTGTTTGGTGGTGATATTCATAATCCCGCCAATTGCACCTTGCCCATACATTGCTGCCATAGGGCCTTTTAGGAAATCAATCGCGTGGATATTCACCATGTCTCGAGGTGTATGAATACCACTCACTGAACTTAAACCATTTCGCATATAGATAGTGCCCATATTGGGGTCTGTACTAAAGCCTCGAAAAGAATAATTATCCCAAAAACCACCACCATAACTGTCTTGATAAACCACACCATTAACCAATGACAAAGCATCACTAACTCGATGAACATGATGATTTTGAATGTCCTCATTGGAAACATGGGACTTTGTAAATGGAACGTCTAATAAGTCATGATTAAACTGGGTAATCGCCTGAGATGAGGTATGTCGTTCATCCTGCTTTTCAGCAGTCAAAGTAATGGTCGACAACTGGGTTGTTTCTGTTTTTGCTTCAACCTCTGCTGCATGACTGGTTTGAGCATTTAAGCCAGATATTGCACCGAGTATTACACTGCATAAAACTTTAAAAATTCGAGGGTTAATCTGTGTTTGAACATATGGCGAAACCATACCGCCATTTCCTTTAAGGAACGGATTTAACTTGAATTGAGACATTTCAATTCCTTTAATGCGTAAAATTCCATGAGAACTTTTCATGCTTAGAAAAGCTCTCTGACTAAAATGTTGTGAAATTTAGGCAAATAAAGGTGGGGCTCGCCCTTGAGGAGTGAGAAATAGCCGCTGTAAAACAAAAAAGACGTGCTTAAATGCTTTTTGGAATGCAAGCATACGAACTTGCATACGCGTAAAGACTTCTTGGATACCAAGATTCAAATGAGCAACTAAATGCCCATATACCGTACAGAAAATACAGTGATGATCTAAATGATGTTGATGCTGAGATGGCGAATGCTGCATATTTTGCAGATCATGCATAGATTCAGCATGTGCATGATGGCTAGTCTGTTGAGTTGCTTTCGTCTGGACTGCTAATTCAGCAATAGTGATACAGACCTGAGCAATTTGCAGTTTCTCAGGTAACAAGGGCTGCAAAAAAACTGCAACATGTATCCACATCGCTATTAAAGCGAGCACAAAAGATGCTCTCAATCCTATCCCGTCTGAAATGATGAACGCGGAAAACTAACATAGATGTAACACTTGAATCAATTATTCTTCCTAAAATTCGAAATACTATTAAAAGTCATTTCTTGATCAACCATATCGAATGCTGAATTAAAGTTCTATTCCTCTTATTTTGGGAATACCTTGTTCTTTTATCACCATATCAATCGGTTTTTTATGCTTAGAGGATGCACGATATTTAGGCATCCATAATTCCACATCGACATTTTGAAAATTATATTTCAGGGACAGTTGACGACCATGCGAGTCAATTTTCTATCAGACGATTCAACTTTATTCATGTGGCTATAAGGCAGCTTTTAAATATTCCACATTTGTTCTATAGCGGTAATTTGACTATACACATGCTGATGTTCTGCACGTTTAACAGCACACCAAAGTTTCATAAAACGCTTACCCAAATAGCTCTGTAAAATATGGTTTTCTTTAAACAGTGCTAAAGCATCCAACTGATTTGTCGCTAAAAAAATACGTTCAGTAGGATCACTCATTTGGTTCGTTGCTGTAGGAACGACTAAAGGATGGGTCAAGCCATGTAATGTTCCAATCAACATCACGGCAATGGTCAAATATGGATTACAGTCTGCACCTGCCACTCGATATTCTAATCGACTATTTTCAGCATCCGAACATGGAATCCGAATTGCGACATTGCGGTTATTCAGTCCCCAATTTGCCTCTAAAGGCACATGGTTGCCTTTCTGAAAGCGTCGAAAAGAATTGATATTAGGTGCAAGTATCGCCATGCTTGGAGGTAAAAGTAGAATCAGCCCGCTAATCACTTTTAATAATTCAGCCGATACCGATTCATTTGGCTGCATACGAAACACATTCCGTTTGGCTCGATCTAAAAGACTCATATGAAAGTGCATACCACTCCCTGCTTTATGAAGATCAGGTTTTGCTAAGAAACTGGCCCTTAATCCATTTTTTAAAGCCACTTGTTTGATCGTGCGCTTTAAAAGCATAATTTGGTCGCATAATTTAAGAATATCGTCCATATGCTGAATATTAATTTCATATTGCCCAGCAGATGATTCAGCCACAATGCCCGTAATGTTTATACCTTGCAAAGCAGCAATATATTCAACTTCATCTAGAACCTGTTGATAGCTATTAGGCGCCTGAACATCAAAACATTGGCTAGATACCATAATCCCTGCATTTGCATTCTGATCGGATAGGTAAAACTCTAATTCCGCAGCCATACATGGATATAAATGCTGCTTTTCAAGTTGTGCCAATATGTTCTTTAAAATATTTCGCGGTTCATATTCGCAATCAGCGCCCCCTTCTTTCATACTTAATAATAATTGAGCATTCAATTCAGGCTCTAACGGACAAGGCTGCAAACTTCCTAATACTGGTTTGCAAAAATAATCTGGCTCTCCAATTTGTTTTCCCAATCCAGTTTCTTCTATCACCTCCCCATCTAGGCTCATCGCATAAATCGAGAGCGGAAAATAACACCCTTTACTCAGTTTTCTAAGACTGCTCACATCGATTCGTTTACCACGCATATGGCCATTAATGTCATGCAGACAAATATCAATATGCTTGGTATTGGGATATCGAGTGAAATAGTACTCTACTTCTTCTAAAAACAATATTTCGTCTAAATCCAAAGTTGAAGGATCAAGGGGGATGTTTATTCTCGAACCGTGTTGTTTATCTTGTATCGCGAGTAAGCTACTCATCATCTCTAGCCCTATTCATTTGAATGAACTCAAGATAAATGAGGCATGCCATGAAGTAACGTAAATGTTGCGTAAATTTTTTAAATAACCATATAAAACAAAATATTTAAATTTATTTAACCTTTATTTTATTTGTTTAAAGATGCTCATTTCAGGCTTATGACTGCATAAAATTAAATAAAAAAGCCCGAAATCATCTCGAGCTTTTAAATCAGACTAAATTTGTTGACTGCTTTAGCCAATTACATCAGTCAAAAATTTACGAAATCAAAAAATCTATATCCCTTATGGATAGACTCATTTTTCTGGGCTTAGAGGTTTTTCTTAACTTTAAAAATCTGTAGTTTCTACGGGCAAATGCGTACCTAACAAAGAAAAAGTCACGTCAGCGACTTTCAATGGGTCTGAACTGGTCCAAATAATATGGCTCCCCTCATGTGTACGTTCAGAACTTAAATGATATTGATTGAGCTGCCGAATTAGTTGTGCTGTTACAGCCTCCGAAGGCTCAATAATTTGAATATCATGACCTACAATTTCCTGAATCGTATCTGAAACAAACGGATAATGTGTGCATCCTAAAATAATCGTATCGACTTTTTGCTCGACCAACGGCGCTAAAATATTTTTTTAATAATCCTTAACTTCCGCGGTATGTGCTTTACCTGTTTCAATTTTTTCGGCTAAGCCAATACACGGCACTAGAGACACTTTAATATCTTGTGCGTAAGTTTTAATTAAACTTTTTAAGTTTTTGCCCTTAACCGTCGTTGCAGTTGCCAAGACAGCAATATGCTTGTTTTGTGTCATTGCTACTGCGGGTTTTACGGCTGGTTCTATTGCAATAAGCGGCACATTTATTTGCGCTCTGATTGTTTCAATCGCTACAGCAGTCATGGTATTACAAGCAACAACGATCGCTTTGCACTTACCGTCATTTATAAGATTCGAGATTAAGTGAGTGGTTCTTGAAACAATCCAGTCACTTTCTTTGTCCCCATACGGGACATATTTCGAGTCCGCGAAATAGATAATGTCTTCATTGGGAAGAGCCTGCCGAATGTGCTTAAATAGTGACAGCCCGCCTAAACCAGAATCAATCATTCCAATCGGGTTGTTATTGTTACTCATAATTTATCCTGTATTTCATATATTTGGAAAAATTCTTTCATGGTTACTAAGTCTTTGAGCAAAACTTTGGGTTGAATGGTTTTTAATTTTTCAGCCGACGTATAACCCCATCCTACCGCAGCAAAATCAATGCCTGCTTTATGAGCCGCTTCGCCATCAGTCATTTGGTCACCGACATAAATGACCTGCTCTTTACTTAAATTTAAAAGGTTGAGAACACGCCTAATTCTTTTTGCCTTACCAAATACAGAAGAGCCACCATCAATATGAGCAAAAAGCTCACAGAGTTCTTTACCCAGAAGATTTTGACAGTTTTCTTTAGAGTTTGAAGTAATAATTGCGAGCGTATACCCTCGATTATGCAGTTCTATTAGCTGATCCTGCATACCTTCAAACATATAAATTTCTTGATCTCTTTCTTTCATTAAGCGAATGAAATCCTTAGCAATCCAAGGTAGTTTCCATCTGGAAACTTTCATCTCTTTCATAATTTCTCTAGGCGTGAGTTGTTTGTAGTACTCAACCTCATGAAGGCCTACTGATTTAAAGTTATACTTTGTAGAAAGTTGATTTAAAGCACCTAAAAAGAAGCTAAAGGAGTCGACTAGAGTACCGTCCATATCAAAAATAATAGCTTGATATTTTTTTAAGGCTTTTTCCATTTTTAAATTCTAAAATAAACTATATTTTTCATTATTATATTATATTTTTTATAGCCTTTTAAATCAGGCCTTAACTGAAGACCTGATTTAAAAATATATCTTTAACTTATTGATTAAACAAATATTGATAAACAATATACGCAGCCAGTTTTGCTGTTCGATTGTCTAAATCAAATTTTGGATTGCACTCAGCAATATCTAAAAGTTTGATTTTGCCAGTCTCTTGAATATGCTTAAAAATTGCTTCGAAAGTGGCTAAATCAATTCCTTTTACAGCTGGCGCACTGACCCCCGGTGCAACTGCAGCCGAGAAGACATCTAAATCAATCGTAACGTACAAACAGTCTACTTTTTCAATAAAAGCATCAACCGCTGCAAGCACGTTTGGTAGGTTAAAAATATTAACCTCATGATCTCTTAAATATGAACAATTCAGAGCATCGGCTGTATCAAACAAAACTTTAGTATTGGCATGGTTGGCAACCCCAATACATAAATAATTAAATTGTTTTTGATGCTGTTCTGAAAGCCTTGCTGCTTGTAAAAAAGGTGTTCCAGAAGTGGCATGCTCTGCTTCACGCAAATCAAAATGGGCATCGAAGTTAATAATGCCTATTTTTTTATCTGGCGCGTTGGCTTGTACATATTGGAATAGACCGCTAAAGCTACCAAATGCAACTTCATGTCCACCGCCCAACACAATCGGTTTTAAACCATTTTGTAGGCTGTTTGCGACTTGTTCTGCTAATTCGCTTTGTGCTTGCTCTAAATTGCCGTATTCACAAGTCACCGTACCCAAATCGACCAGACTCACTGGACGATGAATCGGTAAGTTAGCCAGTTGCATGCGGACTGCATCTGGTGCGTCGGCAGCACCAACTCGGCCTTTGTTACGTTTCACGCCTTCATCAGAGCTAAAACCAATCAGGGCAAATTCGGCATGTTGAGTTTTGTTCACAATATGGTGAATACGTTGGTGTGCTTCACCCTCGCCATCATGTCGGCCTTGCCATTTAAATGTGTGATTCATGTGACACCGTTTAAAAAATAACTTCTTGTCCATGCTGAACGACTCGCTTAGGCAAATCTCCGCCCAGCCAGTAAACAATTTCAGATGGATGCTCAATATCCCAAGCCACAAAGTCAGCGACTTTACCTTGCTCCAAACTACCGTGCGTTTGCTCTAAACCAAGCGCTTGTGCAGCATGAATGGTGACACCAGCTAAGGCTTGCTCAGGCGTTAAACGGAATAACGTACTGCCCATGTTCAGCATTAAACGTACAGAAAGTGCTGGAGATGTACCCGGGTTTAAATCACTCGATAGCGCAATACGCACACCATGTTTAATCAGGCTTTCGATTGGTGGATATTGTGTTTCACGCAGTAGATAAAAGGCACCTGGTAGCAACACAGCAACCGTGCCCGACTCAGCCATAGCTTTAACATCATCTTCGGTCATGTACTCTAAATGGTCAGCCGACAAAGCATGATAACGTGCTGCCAAACTTGAGCCACCTAACGATGAAAGCTGTTCAGCATGAAGCTTAACGGGTAGGCCCAATGATTGTGCCGTTTTAAAAACACGTTCAACCTGAGCAGGTGAAAATGCCAAATGCTCACAGAACGCATCTACTGCATCGACTAAACCTTCGGCATGCAGTTTAGGCAGCATTTCTGTACAGATATGCTCAATATAAGCATCGCTTTGGTCTTTGTATTCTGGCGGTAAAGCATGCGCAGCTAAACAGGTACTTTTTACCGTCATTGGTAAAGCTTCACCAATTTGACGGATCACACGCAGCATTTTGCGCTCATTTTCATAATTGAGTCCGTAACCAGACTTAATTTCGATGGTGGTTACACCGTCTTGTTGCATACAGCGAATACGTTTAAGGGCTGAATTTAATAGTTGTTCTTCGCTTGCTTCACGCGTTGCACGTACTGTACTAGCAATACCACCACCGCTCGCTGCAATTTCAGCATAACTTACACCTTGTAAGCGCTTTTCAAACTCAACACTACGGTTGCCACCAAATACACTATGCGTATGACAGTCGATGAACCCTGGGGTCACCCAAGCACCGTTTAAGTCAACTGTTTCGAAATATGTGTCGGTAGGAAGTTGTTGTTGTTTTCCAATCCACTGAATGAGATGCCCTTCTGTGACAATTGCAGCATCTTCAATGTAGGAGTATTGCCCATTTTGCATGGTCGCAATGTGGCAATTCTGCCAAAGTTTTTTCATGAGCCTTTCCTCAAAACTGCCCAATAGTTAAACCATTGGGCAGTTCATTTGTTAGCTTTCTATCTCAACATTTTGCTGGATAGGATTACTTTCCTTTCCCAAGTTTTGCTGTGGTTTTACCCATATGCGATAAGCAATAGTTAAGAGTGCAAGCCATGTTATTCCGACATAAATTGCAGGACGTGAATCAGGGAAATAACCCATCATCACTAAAATAAACACCATGAAACCAATCGCGAACGCAGGTGCAACTGGCCAACCCCATACAGGGAAATCCAGTGCCTTAATTTCAGCAGCAGATAACTTACGGCGCATCGCGACTTGTGAAAGCAAGATCATGAGCCATACCCAAACCGTTGCAAAAGTCGCAATTGATGCAATGATCATGAATACATTTTCAGGAATTAGGTAGTTCAACACCACACCAATTAACAGCACGCCAGCCATAACCACAACAGTCATCCAAGGCACACCATTACGCGATAATTTTTGGAAAATGCGAGGTGCTTGACCACGGTTTGCCATACCATAAAGCATACGGCCAGCGCCAAATACATCACTGTTAATTGCTGAAATCGCAGCAGTCACCACTACAATATTTAGAATATTCGCGGCAGATTTAATGCCTAAATTTTCAAAAATTTGTACGAATGGGCTACCTTGGCTACCAATTTGATTCCATGGGAAAATCGACATCAAAACAAAAATGGTCAGTACATAGAAAAGTAAAATACGGACTGGAACAGCATTAATGGCTTTTGGCAAAGTGGTTTTCGGATCTTGTGATTCGCCAGCAGTTAAACCGATAATTTCGATACCACCGAAAGCAAATACAACCACAGATAAACATGCAACTAAGCCTGCAATGCCATGCGGCATAAAGCCATCATAAATCCATAAGTTTTGAATACCCGGTACCACACTGCTATGGTCAGCGTGGAAGCCATAGAACATTAAGCCTATGCCACCTAAAATCATGGCAACAATGGCACTGACTTTAATGATGGAAAGCCAGAATTCGAGTTCACCAAAGATTTTAACGTGAATCAGGTTAATGGCACCCAAGAACATAATCAGAGATAAAATCCAGATCCACCGTGGTACATCGGGATACCAGAACCCCATATAAATACCAAAAGCGGTGACATCGGCAATCGCGACAATCACCATTTCAAACACATAAGTCCAGCCCGTAGTGAAACCTGCCAAAGGACTTATGTACTGTGATGCATAGTGGCTAAATGAACCGGATACTGGGTTATGGACAGCCATTTCACCCAGTGCGCGCATAACGATATAAATTGCAATCCCTGCAACGATATACGCCAATAATACTGAAGGCCCCGCCATTTTAATGGCGGTAGCCGAACCATAGAAAAGCCCAGTTCCAATTGCTGAGCCCAATGCCAAGAAACGAATATGGCGGGTGTTCAATCCCCGCTGTAGTGTGGAGTTTTGTGACATTATAATCTCCAATCCTTGAGGAAATTTAGTTAGATTCGGCCACTCCATGTGACCGTTTTATCAATCACACTTCAGATAAACTAGGGAGTAGTTTTGGAATAAGTAACTCGTTTAAACAGCCACTCGAAAGTAATTCACTTGCTTGTTCAATATCAGGAGCAAAGAAACGGTCTTCACTGTAGTAAGGAACTTGATCGCGCAAGATTTTACGAGCTTGTTCAAGTTTAGGCGAGCTTTTTAAGCCTTCACGGAAGTCTAGACCCTGACAAGCGCCTAACCATTCGACAGCTAAAATGCCACGGACGTTGTCAGCCATATACCAAAGACGTTTACCTGCATTCGGAGCCATTGATACATGGTCTTCCTGATTCGCTGAAGTTGGCAAACTATCAACACTCGCCGGATGTGCAAGTGCTTTGTTATCACTCGCAAGAGCTGCTGCTGTCACTTGAGCAATCATGAAACCTGAGTTCACACCGCCATTTGCGACCAAGAACGGTGGAAGCTGTGACATGTGACGGTCCATCATCATCGAAATACGACGTTCTGAAAGTGAACCAATTTCTGCGATTGCCAATGCTAAATTATCTGCCGCCATTGCTACAGGTTCCGCATGGAAGTTACCACCAGAAATCACATCACCTTGTTCTGCAAAAACAAGTGGGTTATCAGATACCGCATTTGCTTCAATTTCTAAAACTTCAGCAGCCTGACGGATTTGCGTTAGACATGCACCCATCACCTGTGGTTGGCAACGTAAAGAGTATGGGTCTTGAACTTTGCTACAGTCTTCGTGTGAATGTGCAATTTCACTCGAATCCGTCAATAAGTCACGATAAGCCGCCGCCACATCAA
Source organism: Acinetobacter sp. ACNIH2 (assembly GCF_002934965.1). NCBI lineage: Bacteria > Pseudomonadati > Pseudomonadota > Gammaproteobacteria > Moraxellales > Moraxellaceae > Acinetobacter > Acinetobacter sp. ACNIH2. The sequence goes on along the minus strand of NZ_CP026412.1, from coordinate 2,916,748 downwards.
TTTGACCACGTTGACCACGTACTTCATGAATACGAGCATCAAACGGTGAGCGTGAACCCAGCATTGCTTCAACACTTAAGCCACCACAAACTGTCGCAGCAGCAAATAAATCTTCAGCTTCAAACAAACCACGTAAAGCATAAGCAGTCGAAACTTGGGTACCATTTAAAAGTGCCAAGCCTTCTTTCGCTGCTAAAGAAATTGGTTCTAAGCCTGCAATTTTTAAAGCTTCAACTGCTGGTAACCATTCACCTTTATAACGCGCTTTGCTTTCACCAAGTAAAATCAAAGACATATGTGCAAGTGGTGCCAAGTCACCTGAAGCGCCGACTGAACCTTTAAGAGGAATGTGCGGATAAACTTCAGCATTAATTAAAGCCAACAAAGCATCAATGACTTTACGGCGAATACCTGAGAAGCCACGTGCCAAGCTATTTGCTTTCAATAGAATAATTAAACGAACCATTGCATCATCAAGTGCTTCACCTACACCTGCTGCATGCGAAAGAACTAACGAACGCTGTAATTTTTCTAAATCTTCAGGAGCAATCTTGGTTGAAGCAAGTAAACCAAAACCTGTATTAATGCCGTAAGCTGTACGCCCTTCATTTACAATCTGTTCTACACAAGCCACGCTTGCGTTGATTGCAGCTGACGCACTTTCATCTAATTTAACTTTAATCGGGTTGAGGTAAGCTTGACGTAAATCAGCTAAGGTTAATTTTCCCGGTTGGATCAGTAATTCCATGTTGGCTTCCTAATTTTTTGCACTATATTCTGCTGAGACAGTGCTTTTCACAATTGCAAAAAGCACCGCCAGTTCTTCCATGTATTTTTATTGCGTGATCATTGGCAAGTTTAAGCCTTGCTCTTTCGCACAGTTAATCGCAATTTCATAACCGGCATCGGCATGACGCATAACACCTGTTGCAGGGTCATTGGTCAGTACACGAGCAATACGTGCAGCAGCTTCATCTGTACCATCACACACAATTACAACGCCTGAGTGTTGAGAGAAGCCCATACCTACACCACCACCGTGATGTAAAGACACCCAAGTTGCGCCGCCCGCTGTATTTAACAATGCATTTAATAAAGGCCAGTCTGATACTGCGTCTGAACCGTCTTGCATTGCTTCAGTTTCACGGTTTGGACTTGCAACCGAACCTGAGTCTAAATGGTCACGACCAATCACAACTGGTGCAGACAACTCACCGCTACGAACCATTTCGTTAAATGCCAAACCAAGTTTTGCACGTAAGCCTAGACCAACCCAGCAAATACGCGCTGGTAAGCCTTGGAAGCTAATGCGTTCACGAGCCATGTCTAACCAGTGATGTAAATGTTCATCATCAGGAATTAACTCTTTAACTTTGGCATCTGTTTTATAAATGTCTTCTGGGTCACCAGAAAGCGCTGCCCAACGGAATGGACCAATACCACGACAGAACAATGGACGGATATAAGCAGGTACGAAGCCCGGGAAATCAAAAGCGTTTGCTACGCCTTCATCTTTCGCCATTTGACGGATGTTATTACCATAGTCAAATGTTGGAACACCCATTTTTTGGAAATCAAGCATCGCTTGTACGTGCTTCGCCATCGACTGTTTTGCAGCTTTTACCACAGCTTCTGGTTCAGTTTTCGCACGTTCACGGTATTCATCCCAAGTCCAACCTACTGGTAAGTAGCCATTGAGTGGATCGTGTGCACTTGTTTGATCAGTCACCATGTCTGGACGTACACCACGGCGAACAAGCTCAGGTAAAATTTCAGCAGCGTTACCATGAAGCGCAATTGAAATTGCTTTACCTTCTTTTGTATAGCGGTCAATACGCGCTAAAGCGTCGTCTAAATCAGTTGCTTGTTCGTCTACATAACGGGTACGTAAACGGAAATCGATACTGGTTTGTTGGCATTCAATGTTTAAAGAACAAGCCCCTGCAAGTGTTGCAGCTAAAGGCTGAGCGCCCCCCATACCGCCTAAACCAGCAGTAAGAACCCAACGGCCTTTTAGATCACCGTTGTAGTGTTGGCGGCCTGCCTCAACGAAAGTTTCATAAGTACCCTGCACAATGCCTTGGCTACCAATGTAGATCCATGAACCTGCTGTCATTTGACCATACATGGCCAAACCTTTGGCATCGAGTTCATTAAAGTGTTCCCAATTTGCCCAGTGTGGCACCAAGTTTGAATTGGCAATTAACACACGTGGTGCATCTTTATGGGTTTTAAATACACCTACCGGTTTACCTGATTGCACCAAAAGGGTTTCGTCTTCTTCAAGTTTTTTGAGTGTTTCTACAATTTTATCGAAGCATTCCCAGTCACGCGCTGCACGGCCAATACCACCATATACAACAAGTTCTTTAGGATTTTCAGCCACATCGGGGTCAAGGTTATTCATTAACATGCGCAACGGCGCTTCTGTTAACCAGCTTTTTGTATTTAAAGTTGTCCCTCTAGGTGCACGAATTTCAATGTCACGATAACGTGGATTATTTGCTTTCACAAACAGACTCCTTTCCTTTTAAAAATAATGTCCACAAGAATCTTCTTATGGGAAACTACATGTTCATACTTGTATATACATATATATACTATATATTTTTTCATTAATGCAATAATTTTTTTTAATTTTCCATCAACCCATTAATTTAAATAAAAAAAATGCATAAGAAGACTTATGCATTTCCGAAAACAATTTGAATTTCTAAATTTTAAGCTTAGAACTGGTATCATTTCACGCTGTTCAACCCGCGTTTTTATTGAACACACCAGAGTAGCAACATTGTGGATGATGGTTGATGAATCTTCAAATTGCATGATTCATTTTTTTAAATTTGAACTTTTATCGGGTCTCGACAAAGCTGCGTACTGAGATATAAACCACTTTAAATGCCTATTTCCCTTCATCTGTTGTCTTAGGGATTAAACTTGCCTTCTAAATGATATCGATTGCCTGGATAAATCAAACGCGCACTAGAAATGAGGTTTTTATTTGACCATGTTCTACGTTGAATAAATAAACAAGGTTCTGCCTTATTGATTTTGAGCCATTTACACTCTTGGGCAGATGCCAAAACTGCTTTTACAATATGCTCTCCCTCAGTCACTGGTGAATTTTGCATTAAGTAAGCATTCGGCGTTATTTGCGAAAAATCTTGTTTTAAATAATTCGGCACCAAATATGAATTGACTAATCTATCTTCAATCTGCACAGGAATATCATTTTCATAATGAATAATAATCGAATGATAAAGTAGCTGACCTTCTTGTACCTCCATTTGCAGGCTTTGTAATGCATTTGCCCGAAGACTTTCCAGAACAATGACTTCAGCACGATGCTCATGCTTTCGGGCTTGAATTTCATCCGCAATATTATTAATTTGAAACAACGAAGTTTGCCCTTGTTGCTCTGCGACAAAAGAACCAACACCTTGAACTCGAACCAATACACCTTCTGCCGTTAGCTCCCGTAGCGCACGATTAATGGTCATACGACTACAACCCAACTGGTTAACCAATTCACTTTCAGAAGGAATTTTTTGATTGGTCGACCATAACCCTTGATTAATTTTGGTGGTAATTAATTGCTTCACTCGCATATAAATCGGGATCGGACTATCTGCATCAATGGTTAGCTCTAGGTCTTGTTTAGGCTCTTTTTTTATTGCCATGTAATTACTCGATACAGATAAACTTAATTCTTCGCAGTTTACCCTGTAGCCCTCAAAAGGTATATACAGATATAGTCAAGTTATCTATATGTTCCACACCCATAATTCTAGACAGCCGAATTTGATGGGTAAAACTTAAAAACCTTCTTTTACAACTCCATCCCCACCCATAAACCTGATTGGCTTTAAGGTTCCCTATGGCTGGTCAAAATATAGTGAACTCAACTAGAGCAAATCAGCTTATAAAAAAGTGCTTCTACCTTAAAATAAATAAGGGACATTCGCCATCTGACAAATGTCCCTCAACTAAGCAATTAAGTGGCTAGAAAATATTAAACTAGAAATTCACTGTCCATGAAAATTGAGCTGAACGTGGTGCGCCTAAGAATAAGTAATCATCCCCAGAGAAACTTCCTGCATCACGCCAATATTTCTTGTTAAACACGTTATCAATGTTTAAACGTAGCGTATTGTCATACCCATAAGCGCGGAAGTTATAAGCTGAACCAATATCAAACACTGTAAAACTTGGAACTTTAACAGTGCCTGCTCTATTCGCATATTTATCACTGCTGTATTGCATACCTGCCAATAATCTCAATCCCTCCACTTGTGGCACAGCATATGAAACATGACTAGCAAAGCGTAATTTCGGGACATTTTGCATTTGATGTCCACTATATTCAGCTACATCAATGCCTTTAAGTTGTGAATGAGTCAACGCCAGTGTTGATGAAATATCAAGGTTTTGGCTTAAGCGCCCTTGTACACCCAGTTCAAGACCCAGATTATGCTGTTCACCATCTGTGACATACACATTGTCTAAGTTCGTATATTGATTGTCTTGTTTGAGATCGAACAAGGCTGCGGTGAATAAAAATGCCTGCCGCTGCTGCTTGATTCCCAGTTCAAATTGAGTTGAATGGACAGGCGCTAGAGTCTCATAAGCATTGCCTGCGATACCTTTATCAGGATTACCGAAGGCATACCATGGTGCTTGTCCACCGTCGCTTAAACCTTTGGCATAAGACGCATAAACATGAGTACGTTCCCACGGTTGATACATCACGGCGAATTGCGGTAAGAAACGATCTAAATTGGTTTCTCGAATATTACTTCCATCTGCAGCATAAGCATTTTCATTTAAATGCAACAGCTTACCGCCCAATAAAACCGACCATTGAGTATTAAAAGCAATCTGATCCAACAAATTTAACGCAGTCTGTTCACTGTTTAAGGATTTGTAATGGTTGCCTAAGTTTTTATCGCTTGGGATATATTCAATAGGGTCACTATTAATATTCCCTGTAGCTTCAAAATCACTGTTTACTGGTTCAAAAATCGCATCGTATTGTGCATGGCGTTTATAGGTCTGCGATAATTCTAAACTTAGCTTATGTTGCCATGTACCTGTATTGAACTTCCCGTTTAACCCCGTTTTAAACTGATTGGTCAGGTAACTGTCATTTGGACTGCGAAACTCATAAATATCGTAATTACCATTTTGGTCAAAGGTATTACCTAAACCTGTATATTGACACTCATTGCTATAAGCGCAGCCATATGGAAATGCTGAATAATCATCGACCACTACACGACTTTGTGAAGCTACCAAATTCCCTGTCCAATTGTCATTAAACTGGTAGGTATATTTTAAGCCAGCATTTAAACTTTCATTGGTAACAGGTTTACCCCAGCTTTGATAACCTAATAACCGATCCCATTCCACCCCTGTTGGTATGGTTGTGCCATCAAGTAACTGATAGCCTGGTACTGAACGTTGGCGCTGACGTTGTGACTCAATATCAAACTCCAATTTTGAACGATCTGATACTTTCCAGTCCAAAGCCAAAGAACCAAATACACGCTGACCATCGGCATGATCCACATAAGGGTGGATTTCTTCTTTTGCAAGATTTATACGATAACCAAACTGCTGATGTTCCCCGAATAACCCACCAAGATCAGTCGCTACACGATTGCCTCCATGACTATCTCCCTCAATCGTTAAAGAACGGATATTTTCAGGGCGTTTAGTCACATAGTTGACTACACCGCCAGGCGTAGACATGCCACTTTGAATGGCGCTAATTCCCTTTAAAATTTCAACTTGTGCTTTATTTTCAAGGGCTACATTTTGTTGGCCACGAAGTAGATTACCATTCAGTAAATAGCTTGACCCTGCATTGAGCATGAAACCGCGCATCATAAAATTTGGGTAGTAACCAATTGGTGCATAACCATCACCGACGGCTGCATCATTTTTAACGACATCAGTCAGTGTTTTGGCATGTTGGTCTGCAATAAGTTGTGCTGTAACTGTCGTCAGTGAAGCAGGTATTTCAGCCTGAGTTTGCTGTGTAAACCCCGTCAAATTCACTTGAGGCTGGTAATACGCAGCCTGCGCTTGCTCAGCAGTTACTGTAATTGTCGCAAGTTGTGCAGTTTCATTTTCATCTGCTGCATAAGCCATTCCTGAGCTTAGTCCTAGACATGAAAATGAACCAACTGTCAGTAATGCTTTTTGTAAATGAGAAAATGAAAATGGATACGTATTCACAGTTATTGCCTAACCCCAAAAGATAATCTTACAACATGAATTTTCGGGCATGAGTATTCACAATTTTTACGCATAGAACAATGCTTTTCTCAGACTTATTTTCTTTTTATACGAAATAATTTTATTAAAAAGTTCAACCGAATAAAAACCCAAAAACATTCATCTGAAGACCTAGTTTTAAAGACTTAAATATCCCCAAAAGCGTCCAATATTTCGAGCAAATAAAGTTAAAAAGCACTGAAGATTAACTGGTTCGTGTCATAATAAAATCAGCCGAATAATGAAGTAAAAAATATGAGTACAGCTATAGAAATCATCGAACAAGCAATACAAAAAGGCATGAATCATCGCCCTCAAATTGGTGGATTTCCTTATTTAGCCGAAGCTTTACGCGAAGCAGGCGTAACCATAAATGAATGGATTCTTCCATGTTGCCAAAGTCTTTATCAGACCAATAGTGGGGCTGTCATTTTTCCTCATCCATCACTGATTACAACGGCAACAGACATTCCTACATTTAATCAAGACTTACTCATCCAAGCATTACGAGCAGACCAAGCAGGACACACCTCATTTCCAGAGTTTTTACAAGCAATCTGGTCTGCTGGAATAATTCGCTACACCGTTAATTTAGAAGCACGTTACGTCGTTTATTATGGTAGTTCTGGTGAAAGCTACATGGAAAAATACCCTGCAGTTACACTACCAATTTAATTGACATTTCTTGTATTTATTATTCAAGGAAACTTTTTAATTACCCAATTGAATTTATTGAATCGAAATAAAGGACGCTTTTGCTCACACAGAAGTTAACAATGCGTCAGATAATCAATGTGATACTTTTTAGAAATTTCAAATAAAGGCAAAATCTTAAAAATAATTATCTGATTTAATTAAGGAAAAATTTTGTTATCATAATTTCTTTCAATTTGCTTTCTGCTTAAACTTTACAAACCCTTTTTAAATCATTATTTTGACCAAATTAATGATAGGTATCCAAATTTAGATATCTCCCCCTCAGGTTATAGCATGGCTGTTTCAAGCTTAATTAAACTAGGCTAATTGTTGTTTTTATCGGCATTTCTTCTACAATAGTTTAATTATGTTCAAGAAAAAATTGCTATAGTCTTCTCACAAGTTCTTTTATAGTGATCTTATACGGAACATATGCATGAATTCAGAACGCCAACAAAATTTTCTTTTGCGTAAAGAAAAAATCTTAGCAATGGCCGAGAAATTATTACTCGATAATAATCAGGACATTACTCTTGAAGAACTTGCTTCTGAATTAGATATTGCCAAAGGCACAATTTACAAGCATTTCGACAGTAAAAATCAACTTTATTTAGAACTTATTATTCTAAACGAAAAACGTTTACTTGATATTTCACACAAATTCAACACAGACATCAATTCGTATGTTTCAGAATACATGCTCTACAACATGTTAAATTCAAACCGTACAATATTGCTGCATGTGATTGAAGAACGTCTGACCAACAACGAACGTAAACTGAATAACTTATTTGATGAACTCTATAAAATCCGTGAAGCGCGGATTTTAAGTATTAAAGAAATCACTGATAAATATTTAAAAGAAAACAACAGTGCAATGTCCATTCGAGACTATCAATCTTATGTTTGGACTGTCACTTATGGTGCTTGTTTGTTGCTCAATTCAACCCATTACCAAAAAGCTATTGGCTCTCGTGATCGCTTAATAAAATTGTATATTAATCAGGTATTAATGACACCTGATAAAGTTGTTTAAATAGCGCTTAAAGGAGATCTGATGAGATCTCCTTTTTAATTTTTGCGGTCACTTTTTTAAACCAAACACTGCGATAAAATCGTACAACACTATAAATTTTCGGGGTTATTCACATGACTGTTTTATTACAAATTGATTTTCCAAGTACTGGACCTTTTGCAAAAGAAATGACTCAAGCATTTACTTCACTTGCAGAAAGTATTAATCAGGAAACTGGGCTTATTTGGAAAATCTGGACAGAAAATAATGATGCCCAAGAAGCAGGTGGAGTCTACCTATTTGACTCGATGGAAAATGCAAAGCGCTATTTAGTCATGCACAGCGCACGTTTAGAAAGTTTCGGTATTACCAATATTCGCAGCAAAATTTTTCAGGTTAATACAGATCTTTCAAAAATCAACCATGCCCCACTTTAAAATGATAAGTCCTGAATTTGTCAGGACTTATCATCACTTGAATGTAATGTTTCAAGTAAAGTTGGCTGCACAGGTGCTTCAGCCTGATTATGAAGATAAACTTGCGCAACTTTAAACACAATCACAACGGCTAAACACGTCGCTATACAAAAAATCCAGAAACCAAATGGACTTCGAATGTTATGTGAGCCGCAATTCGGACACTCTTTAACATCCGAATCGACCACTAAATCACAGCAAGCACAATGGTATTGATACAGCATAGGTATACTCCTATTTCACTGTAGTGGTTGTATTTATTTTCACATTCCCAAATCCATGGCAATGTAATCTTTCTTCATGTTATGTGAGTATTTGTAAATGCACAAGCCAAGTCACAAATAAAAGTCGACTGTAAAGTTCAAAATTAATCAATGTAGCACTAGTCTATTGTTTTGATTTTTCTTTTATGAAAATTATGAGATTGATGATTATGTAACGAGGTTTAAGTGTCTTAAAATTCAACTCCTTTCATAATTCAAGTACTATAGTGGCTCAACTCCAGTTTTTTAGTGTGGATTTTAGCAATGGTACAATTGATTAAAAAAGGTGGTCTACGTGAGCGTGCAAACCGTAGCCGAAAATTTCAAGGCTCAGAGAATACCGAAATCACACTCAAACCCAATAGCTATGCAGAAACTACGAAAAATACCACAACTGCAAACTCGGCTTCCACACAGATTCAAGAGACCAATGCTCAATCTAAAACATCTGAATAGCGTCGTACCAAAGCCATAGAGCAAATACTAGAAATAAAGCACCCGAAAGAATATCAATATAGTGTCCTGACCGCTGATACAACGCTTTAATTTTTGGCGTAGACATGATGAACATGAATAAACTAAATACCAAAAACGTTTGCAATGGGATAATAAATGCCAATTGAGTTTTTAAATTGGCATTTGCAGATGAACCCAGTGCTAAGGAGAAGACACTACTGAAATAGATTAAAGTCTTTGGATTAGACAAATTGGTGAATAATCCCAATAAGAAATACTTTTGCTGACCATTTGGCAGAGTTAAAGTCCCTTCAAATTGAGGAGTTTGTGCAGAAGTAAGCCCCTCCTTCAGCATTCCCCAACCCATGCGAGCCAAGAAGAATCCCCCAATGAGCATCAAAATTTGCTGAATCCAAGGGAATTGTTCAACCAATACGGTAAAGCCCAATAAGGTTAAAACAACCCAAACGACAATCCCTGCCGAAATGCCCAAAATGATTTTTAAGGTATTTAACCGTGTTGTAGAAGCTGAGCTTTTTGCAATCAATAAAACATCAGGTCCAGGGGTTAATTGTGCGACAAAATGTAAAGCACAGATGGTAAGTAATAAAGACATATTTTTATAAATTGACCATTTTTCAATGGGTGAATTATAACGCTTGTTTAAATTTTTACTGCATTAATCACGTATTAAGAATAAAAAAAACCGAAGTACTTTTGAAGGACTTCGGTTCAGATACATAGATAATCGGCTAGATTATTTATTTACATCTTTCATTTCAATTTTCTTGGCTTCAGGGGTTACATCACGTGCTTCACCATCAATAATGCTTGAATCACGGTATTGACCACCACTCTGCTGATTTTGCATATCTTGCATTTGACGCATTAAATCAGCAAATGGATTCTGCCCTTGAGCACCTGTTGCCCCACCCATATCGCCCATCATGCCACCCATCATTTTGTTCATCATGGCTTGTTGGCGTTTCATCATGGTTTTCATAAATGCCGCTTGTAATGCTTTTTGAACAGCTGGAATTAGCAGTAACACTGCAAATACATCACTAACTAAACCAGGAATCAATAATAGAAAACCAGCAAAGATTTTAGGTAAATTTCCTGTAAATGCTGGGTCTGAACTCACCTGACCTGATTGCATTTGTTGCATTTGCGGCATAATTCCCGCCGAATATTTACGGATAATATTTAATCCAATAAAGAAGGCAGCCACAAACCAGAAAAACACGTACCACATACTACCAACGAGGTCACCCACGCCGATCCAGACGAATACTTCTAGAATTAAGCCAGCAAGTACAATCAGAAATAATTTCATGAAAATTAATCAAATCTCTAAAATAATAAAAATGACCATGTTCAATGACTGTCACACTGTTCAGCATTTTTCTATGGTTAAGAATATCTATAAGGGCAGTTTTTTATTTTTAAAGTCTTTGGTCAAAAAATTGTAGAAACAATTCACATTCAAGAACTCTTTTAGGGGTCGTTCTTATAAGGTGATTGTTTAAACGCACCTTAAAAGTGTATGTATCTCAATCAGTTTAAATTAAGAAAATCATAAGAATTACTCATTTTTGTTATTCATATTTCAGATATAAATGACTCTAGTATTCTAAGCATAAAAATATAGAATGTTATAACATTACATTAAGTTCATTAATTACTTATGAAACAACCTGTTCACATATTTTACTCTAGCCTCAGCTTATCTCTCTTTACTCCATTCTGTTGGGCTGAAAGTACACCCGAAGTCCTTAAAACCATACAATTACAAGCCGAAACGTTAACAGAAAGTTCAAAGCAAACCACAGTATTAACTAAATTTTCACATGATATTCTCGATATCCCTTTTAGTCGCAGCCTATTGTCCAAAGACTTTATTCAGCAACAAGATGTACAACGTATAGACGATGCCCTAGCTCAGGTCAGTGGTGTCTATCATCAAACCAACTATGGAGGTGGCTTTTGGGACAACTATTCATTTCGGGGTTTTAATACCGACCCCAATATTGGGGCTCAAATCATTAGAAATGGGCTTAGCGTCAATCGTGGACTCAGCGCCCCGCGGGATATGGTCAATATCGAATCACTTGACTTTTTAAAGGGTCCTACGGCAGCACTCTATGGTCGTGGTGAAACAGGTGGACTTTTGAATATCAATACTAAGCAGCCGAAATGGGAACCCCAAAGTGAAATTAACCTACGTGCCAATAGCCTAGAAAAATATCGAGCGAGCTTTGAGCATACAGCTCCTATCAATAACGATATTGCTTATCGATTTGCGATTGCACATGAAGATAATCAAAGTTTCCGTGACCATGTATCCAGTGAACGTTTGTTTTTTTCACCTCAATTGACTTGGAAAATCTCTGATCAAACTCAATTCGATTTTGATAGCGAGTTTACGCAACAAAGGGGAACTTTCGACCGTGGAATCAGCAGTTATCAAAAACAATTTGTCATGCAACCAGAAACCTTTTCAGGCGAACCCAATGATGGTCAGCATCTTCAAAAGGACAATTTTTACCAGCTTCGTCTCTCACATCAATATAATGATGCTTGGAAAATCAATAATGCCTTGAGCATTAAAGATGCTCAATTAAGAGGTTTTTCTAGTGAGCCGCGTAAAATTCAAAGCGATGGTCAAACCCTAGAACGACAACGTCGTTATCGTGACAATAAAAGTGATGATGCACTTTTTCAAACGGAATTACTGGGCGTAATTCAACAAGATTGGGCCAGACACGAAGTTCTAGTTAGCGGTGAAATTGGCCATCTGAATTATCGTCAACTTCAATTGCGACGTAATCACAGCACGAGTGTCCCCAATACGATCGATATCTATAACCCCGTATATGGACAATATCTTCCTGAACTTCCGTTGTTCATTAATACCGAAGAACAACAGAGCTATTTTGCCCTGAATCTTCAAGATCAAGTTTTTCTAAATGATCAATGGAGCGTCCTACTTGGCGCACGTTTTGACCATATCACGCAAGATTTTCAAAATAAACTGATTGATAGCTCGAGTAAAAGAGATCTACAACAAACCAGCCCACGATTAGGGTTAAATTATCGGCTAAATGATAATTGGTCATGGTATGCAAATTATGGACATTCTTTCGCACTGAACAGTGGTATAGACCGTCATAACCAAGTTTTTAGCCCAGAAAAAGGTATAAGTTACGAGCTTGGGAGCAAATACCAGATCAACCCTCAGAGCCTGCTTAGTCTCGCCTTATTTAAAATGAAAAAAGAAAATGTCTTAACCATCGATCCTACAGATGCTAATTATCAAGTTGCGGCAGGTGAAGCCTCTAGTCAAGGCATTGAACTTGATTTAGAAATGCAGCTTAATGATCAACTCTCTGTACGTGCCAATTATAGCTATACCGATGCAAAAGTTGAAAAAGACCAAACCCTTATAAAAGGTTCCAGATTGAGTAATGTGCCAAAGCACAGTGGCTCAATCAATGGAAATTACGAATGGTCACTGGCAAACGCCAGTAAAATGGGCATCGGTGCAACCACAATGTATGTCGGAGACCGTAGTGGGCATAGCAGTGATAATGGGTTTACGCTACCTGCATACACTTTAGTCAATTTACACGCCTATTATGCGCCATCAGAGCAACTCCGTTATCAATTCAATATCAATAATTTATTGGACGAAACCTATTATGTTGCAAGTTATAGCGAGCTTTGGATTCAACCCGGCGATCCACTAAATGCATCGCTTACATTACAGTGGAAATTTTAACCCGCTTTTATAACCCGTTAATTGTAAAATTTTCGGGTTTTACTTTTGGTGATCACGCTCTTTACGACCACTCAAAATCATCACCAACAAATAGGCCTGTGAAAATTTAGCCAGATCGCTCAACAACACCTTAGTTAAAGCGAAATAACTGTTCTTTCATATCTATAAAATCATATACTTCACAGATCGATTGCAATCTCTGCATCATTTTTTCAAATCTTACCAAGTTTTTTACTATGTCATTAATTATTGGGATTGACCCAGGTTCACGCCTTACAGGCTATGGAATTATAGAAAAAGACGGTCAAAAATTACGCTTTGTCGATGCGGGCACCATCCGTACCGAAAGCCAAGACATGCCAGAACGCCTAAAACGTATTTTTGCAGGTGTTGAACGGATTGTGAAATTTCACGGTCCGACTGAAGCAGCGGTTGAACAAGTATTTATGGCTCAAAATCCTGATTCGGCACTAAAATTAGGACAAGCTCGTGGTGCAGCAATTGCTGCGCTTGTAAATCTGGATTTGCAAGTTGCTGAATATACCGCCCGTCAAATTAAACAGTCAGTAGTTGGCTATGGCGCTGCGGATAAAGAACAAGTTCAGATGATGGTGGTCAAACTTCTGAATTTAAGTGTGACTCCACAAGCGGATGCAGCCGATGCACTGGCTGCTGCCATCTGTCATGCGCATGCCTCGGGCAGTATGAGTAAATTGGCTGTACTCAATGCTTTAGGCGGCATGGCTCGTGGGCGAAGTCGCTCAAGTAGCCGACGTCGTTAATTATTCGATAATTTTGTTTATTCACGGATAATCTGAAAGTCAGTCACGTCGAGAGCTTGTGATACTTCACAACTTCTCACCTGCTGCACTTTTGCATGAGATGGTCCTAAATAAGCCAGTTCGATTAGATGAGGTAGATTTTCTGCATCAGTGATCACCAAAACCTCTACTTCCCCTGTAGCTAAATTTTTGACATACCCTTTTAATGCTAAAGCTTGAGCCTGCTGATAAAACCATCTCCGATAGCCAACGCCCTGAACCCGTCCTGAAATGATGAGCCGAAATGCTTTTTGCATTTTAACCTCCATTCACAACAGAATAAATTGCTCGTCCCATATCATGCGCCTGTAAACCACGCATCCCCGATTCAGCCAATAAATCACCAGCTTGAGCATGTAAACTGACAATTTGATGTAAGGCGATTTGATCATGAAATTGAGCTTTTAAACTCGCCACCATCCCCGCGAGCACATCCCCCATGCCGCCAGTTCCCATGCCTGCATTACCTTGAGTACAAATATACAATTTATCCTCCAAAATCAAACTACCTGAACCTTTGAGTACCCATTGCCCAGCAAAAGTCGCACGTAATCGATGAATCGCGGCAATACGATCTTGTTCTATATCCGCTGCTGTACAACCCAACAACGTTGCAGCTTCTCCCGAATGCGGTGTGGCATAGATATGATCATTCAACTTTTGCTTTTCTTTCGCTAAAAACCAAAGTCCATCTGCATCCAACACGACTTCTAAATGCGTACTTTGATTGAGTAGTTCAAACCATTGCTGAAAAATCTGCTCAGCCCAATCATCACGCCCCAACCCCATACCAAAACAAACAGCATCGACATGGCTTAATAACTGTTGAATTGCCTCAGAATTTAAAGCATTAATATCGCGTAGCATCATATTTGGAGCACGTGCCAAAATTGATGAGTGATGCTTAGCATGACACACCACACTGACTTTACCTGCCCCCGCATGAAAAGCTGCTTCTGCCGCCATGATGACTGCTCCCCCCATATCAGCATGACCACCCACCACCAGTACGTGACCATAACTACCTTTATGTCCGAAGGCTTGTCGTTGCGGTAATGTAAGACTCTTAGGCGATAACTGCGCGATGGGATGTAATTCATCATCTTGAGGAATAAGGCTAACTAAATGTAACTGACTGACAAATTGTTTGCCTTGCCCTGTAAATAAGCCTGCTTTATAGCCAAGTAAAGTAAAGGTTTGATCGGCTTGAATGGCACAAGGTAAAGCCTGACCTGTATTCGCCTGCAAGCCACTCGGAATATCAACGGCTATTTTTAATCCAGTTTGTACATTGAATAAGTGAATAATCCTTTGCCAATCTTGACTCAACTCACGGTTCAGTCCTATTCCAAATAAAGCATCTACATGACATTCAAAATATTCTAATTGTTGTGGCGTCTTAGATTCTGAAAATCCTGTTTCGATCTCAACAAAAGATACATTCTGCGACTGGGCAAATAAATATGCCTGATGTAAGTCTGGTGATGGTCCACGTTCAGTAGTTAATGCAGTGACTTGAAAACCAGCCTGTTTTAAGTAGCCTGCAATAAAATAACCATCCCCAGCATTATTGCCTTGCCCACACCACACCGCTATTTTTTTAATCTGCTTTTGTTCAAATTGTGGAAATAACTGTTGCACAATTGTCCAAGCGGCTTGCTGCATTAAACCTAATGATGAATTTTGCTGAGCAAACCAACGTTGCTCCCATGCTTGAATTTCGCTGCTATGGTAAACTGAACGTTGCATGATTTCCCCTATTATTGGTTTATGGCTTCGACCTCTTCTTCCTCAAACATCTCACTGCAACAGCTTGATCTTCAAGAGCTAAAAACATGGATCAAAACGCAGGCTTTAGACTTGGGTTTTGCTGATTGTGTCATTGCCAAACCAGATGCTCAAGCAGAATTAGAACGTTTTAAAGAATATTTAAAACGTGGTTATCATGCAGATATGACTTATCTTGAAGAAAATTTAGACAAGCGTGCCGACCCAACGCTACTGGTTCCAGGCACACGTAGCATTATTTGTGTTCGGATGAACTATTTGGTTGAAACCCCCAAACCACGTTACGTTCCCAATGAACCGAATGCCGCCATTATTGCGCGTTATGCACGTGGGCGGGATTATCATAAAATTTTGCGTGGCCGTCTAAAAACATTAGCGACTCGTATTCGAGAACGTGTGGGAGATTTCGAATCTCGTCCTTTTGCAGATTCCGCACCCATTTTTGAAAAGTCTTTGGCAGAAAATGCAGGGATGGGTTGGACAGGCAAACATACTTTACTCATTCATAAAAAATCAGGTTCATTTTTTGTTTTAGGGGAATTGTTTACTTCTCTTGATTTACCTTTTGATGGGCCAACCACAAAGCATTGTGGCTCCTGTACCGCTTGTATTGATATCTGCCCGACACAAGCCATTGTAGAACCCTATATGCTCGATGCACGTAAATGTATTGCTTATTTGACCATTGAATATAAAGGTATTATTCCAGAAGAACTCCGACGGGGAATAGGCAATCGGGTTTTTGGCTGCGATGACTGTCAGCTCATTTGCCCTTGGAACAGTTTTGCACAAAAAGCCAGTATTGAAGATTTTAATCCACGCCATGATCTAGATCGGGTCACTTTATTAGATTTATGGCACTGGGATGAAGCAACTTTTTTAAGCAGCACTGAAGGCAGCCCAATACGGCGCACAGGCTATCAAAGCTTTATGCGTAATATTGCAATTGGTTTGGGAAATGCACCATTTTCTAGCTTAATTCTACAAACTTTGCACGAAACTCGTCACTTGCATGATGATATTGTGCAAGTCCATATTGACTGGGCCATTCAAGAACAATTGATTAAATCACAATCAGTTTAAAATCATGAATCTGACGTCACCATAAAACTATTGTATTTACAGTTCTTTGCAAAGTTATTGTTTTATAAAAAGGATAGTTACGTGTTTGGCACAAAATTTATTGGATCAAACAAAAACTTTGCATGGAATACTCACTAAAAATAGCCGACTTTGTGACTAAATCTTCTATCTAATCATTCATTACATCGACCTATTTTAATCGTCAGATACTATAAGTTTTGGTTTTTTTTGCCTTTGGTTTTGGCACGAAATCTGTATGATAAAAGCCAATAAAGAATACAGATGATGGACTTCCTAGAATGACTGTACGTAATGATTGGACGCGTGAAGAAATTCAAGCTTTATACGAACAACCTTTTTTAGACTTGGTTTTCCAAGCTCAGAAAGTTCATCGTGAGCATTTCGATGCCAATACCATTCAAGTCAGCACTTTATTATCAATTAAAACAGGCAAATGCCCTGAAGATTGCAAATACTGCTCTCAATCTGCTCGTTATGATTCAAAACTAGAAGCAGAAAAGCGTATTGCTGTAGAAAAGGTTATTAGCGAAGCTAAAGAAGCATTAGCGTCTGGTTCTTCTCGCTTCTGTATGGGTGCTGCATGGCGTAACCCGCACGAACGCGATATGCCTTATGTGCTTGAAATGGTTCGTGAAGTAAAAGCTTTAGGTTTGGAAACTTGCATGACCTTAGGCATGTTAAACCAGTCTCAGGCTGAACGCTTAAAAGATGCAGGTTTAGATTACTATAACCACAACCTTGATACTTCGCGTGAGTATTATTCAAATATTATCAGTACCCGTACTTTCGATGATCGTTTAAATACGCTTGAATATGTACGTGGTGCAGGCATGAAAGTGTGTAGTGGTGGTATTGTGGGTTTGGGTGAAGACACTGCTGATCGTATTGGGCTATTACTTGAACTTGCAACACTACCTATTCATCCAGAATCTGTGCCAATTAACATGCTTGTTCCAATTGAAGGCACGCCATTGGCAGATGTAGAAAAGCTCGATGTGACTGAATGGATTCGTACCATTGCTGTTGCACGTATCATTATGCCAAAAAGCTATATTCGTCTTTCTGCAGGTCGTGAATCTTTGTCTGATTCAGACCAAGCATTGGCATTTATGGCAGGTGCAAACTCACTGTTCTCTGGTGAAAAATTGCTGACAACACCAAATGCTGGTGAAGGTCGCGACAAGCAGTTATTTAATAAATTAGGCTTAGTTGCTGAAAAAGCAAAACCAACTGTTTCTGAACTTTCAGTAGATGCTATGGCAGGCTAATAGAACTTCTAGTTCTTAAGCTCAATAAAAAAGCCAGTTCTATGAATTGGCTTTTTTATTTGAATTTGATTTAAGATTTTTATATTCACTGAATCAATGATCAGCAGCTTAACCTGCAAAATTATGCGCAGTAATCAAAATGCCGTATTGCGCAGTGAGATAATCCCCTTTTCGAATAATATCGGCACCGTTGGCGTGGAAAACCGTTAACTGTTCGGCTACTGCATCATATTCGAAACGTTCATAACAGTCTTGATGATGGCACAACCATGTCAGTGTATCCGCAAGTTGGTCATCTACAATATACGTTTGTTTTTGAAAATCTTTAGACATAGTGAATTGATTAATACAAGATGAAAACATTGTAATGGCTTTAAGGGATGAGAGAATGAATTTGATGAAAAAGGAACAGATCAATTTGACTAATGCCAAATGTACAAAATCCGAAATGATTAACTCACTTCGGATTTAGTTAGAACAATTCCAAGACTAGGAGGTTTTGTTCTCACCACATTTTCTACATTCCAGATGCTCACCTATTTCCTGCATTTGTTCATATTCATAAATGTGGAAACAAAGTAACTTTCTGAGTAATTGAAACATTTTAAACTCCTTGTTTAATTTTTTTCTGTCTCGCGCTTGTTTCGGTCCTGAAACATCGATGTATCAAGATGATTAGATACATTGCATTATAATTATCATATTTTTATCGAATGGCAAATAATTTACTCAAGCTTGAATTGCATTTCGTCGGAAAGTAAACTCATATTATAGACTTTATTCGTTATGTGACGTTTACATTAAACAATGACCCAATGGCACTGGTAATGAGCATGGCGAAGCATCCCCAAAACAGCACTCTTAAAGCCCCTTTCCAAATGGATGATCCTGCAGTATAGCTTGCTAATGCACCCAAACCGACTAAAGCAAAAATAGAAACAATCACAATCGCACTGGCTAAATAATGTTGTGGTGCGATAAGCACAGCCAACAACGGAATGGCTGCCCCAACCGAAAATGATAAAGCCGAAGACAAAGCGGCTTGCATTGGTTTTGCTGCAGTCATTTCAACAATGCCAATTTCATCGCGGGCATGTGCTCCCAAAGAATCATGGGCTGTTAACTGAATTGCCACCTCATGTGCTAACTTTTCATCTAAACCACGATGAATATAAATTTGGGTTAATTCTCTTAATTCTTGTTCTGGATTATTTTCTAATTCACGTTTCTCTAATGCTAGATCAGCTTCTTCAATATCAGCTTGCGACTTAACCGAAATGTATTCCCCCGCAGCCATAGAGATGGCACCCGAAATCAATCCTGCTAAGCAAGTAATCAGAATAGTTTGTTGCCCTGCACCACTTGCCACAATACCAATTACCAGACTGGTGACTGAAATTATGCCATCATTCGCCCCCAAAACTGCCGCACGTAACCAACCCGTTTTTTCTAAATTATGCTTCTCTAGATGTATAGATCTTCTCATCAATGCTCTCGTCTTGATTTTTATTGATACTGCATAAATCCTTATTTTAGACCAATATTCTTAATATTCACTTAACAAAGCATTGGATTAACAAAACTTTTCCATACTTTTTTTCTTACCAGCACCATATATACAAAATTAAGAGCACAACCATGAATGGGTTATGCTCTGTCCCTATTAGATTCTAGTCTTAATAACCTTCAGTATTTATACCTTGCTCGTTCACTTGACGTGCTTTACCTGTTTCAGTATTGAGCACAGTAAATTCAATTCTACGATTCTTAAACTGTCCCTCTGGCGTACTATTGTCTGCAATAGGTTTTTCAGCACCGATGCCCACAGCTTGCAATTTTGCAGGATCAACCCCTTGTTTAATTAAATAATCCATAACAGCTTGCGCACGTTTCACTGACAGCTCTTTATTGTCTTGTGCCGTACCTACGTTATCCGTATGCCCTTCTATCACCAGATTAACTTGCGGTGCTCGCCGAATTAATGCAGCCGCTTGATCTAAAATTGATTTATTAATTTCAGGAATTTCACTTGAATAAGGTTCAAAATTGATAATTTGTAAATTCAGTGCCGTCGCCACGTCTAAGGCACGTATATGCTCTGGATTTAAACTCGCCAATGCTTTTTCAGCATCGCTCACACTACTGCCAACCACTTGGTTTACATCTATAGGTTGCTGCATCACTATTTGCATATTTTTCACTAATGGTCGAATTTTTTGGGCTAACTCAGTTGCAGTTGTATTACTTTCGGTTTGAATCGACAATTGATCACCCAACCAAGTAATTGATACATTTGGCGTTCCTTTGATAATTTTCAAGACACTAGGTATTGCATCCTGATCGATAAAGTTTTCGTGTAATTGATTGTTGTCATCAACACCACATCCAACGGGATGTGCAAATATCTGTTTCACTTCTGCTTGTAAAATATCAATATACGACTTGTTTGATGTGAAGATCTGACAGGTCACCAACATCCCCTCTTGTCCAGTGGTTAGCTGAAATTTTGCTGGTTGACTGGCAACATTTGAACTGTCTTCCACAGTCGTGGGCTGTTCAACTCGGCTGCACATTTTAAAAAGCAACGCACTGATCAAGCCTAATACGACAATAAATAAAACAGGTATCAACCAACGGTTTTGTCTCTTTGCACCAATATAAGAAGCATTACTTGGGCTTTGATGTAGAGTTTGACCAACTAGTGTATTCACACCTAGTGCGGCAAGTAATGGTTTAGCCCACAAAGGTAAAGTTACAGTAATATCCGTATTGTGATTAAGTAAAAAATGCTCTATGGCATGCTGGTCACTTGAACCCGCCTGTGTCTCTAAAACCCCCAATGTCGGTGCTATCGCATGATTCAATGTTTCTTCAATTTCAGATGGTGGTGCTGTCGCACCAATTGCTTCAATAAATTTTTCTTTGAGCGATTGATGTGCCTTAAAAAGATCACTCAATCTGGGATTAAGATGGTTCTGTAACTCGGTAATATAATCTGGTTTTTCTTTTAATAAACTGAGTAAAATGGGATAAAAATTATCTAATGCATGTCTCTTTTCCAGCAAATGCTCTGTCTCAGATTGCAAAACAATAGGCGTAACTTGTTGCTGTAGTAATTCAATGATATTGGTCAGCATTTCCTGCCCTCTTATTCTTTTGTTGTTTTATTAAGTTAGTTTATATGTTCAATTTTCATACAGTGTAAATTATTGTATTTTATACACCCTTTGATCTATCTCAAATTTTAGGCATAAAAAAGCCAGCGATTGCTGGCTTTTATAACAGTCAAAAATTAAGCATGAAAAGTTTGCAGTACTTTTCCTGTTAAAGTCTGATTAATTAATGGGGTATTTTTACCTTGTGAAAGAATACTTTCTTTGGTTAAAGTCCACTGTATTTCTGGGTCAACCAATACCCATCCCGCTTCTTGTTCCCAACGCTCTTGCATATTCGCAACTTTGGCAGGTGCTAGAGTGACTTTCTCCACCCATTCTAAAGGTGTAAATAAACCTTCTTTGACCAATTGCACACCTAAGGAAACATAAGTATCAAATGCAGTAAAACCAGGTTCAGTTTCTGCAAATGGTGCCATTTTTGCTGAGCTACTTAATGGTTCATGATGAGTACAAATTGCATCAATTACACCATCTTTTACACCTTGGCGTAAATGCTCTTGATCTTTATCAGAACGTAATGGTGGGCGCACATGTGCCAAAGCATTAAAACCGTCAATTAAACGATCTGTTAAGTGTAGTTGATGCATCGCCACATCAGCGGTTACGGGTAAGCCCTTTTCTTTGGCAATCTTGATTAACTCCACCGAAGCACCACATGACAGCAAGCTAAAGTGTGCCTTTACACCCGTTGCTTCAATCATGAGTAAATACTTAGCAATCGCTACCGTTTCAGCCAAAGCTGGAATCATTGGCAAACCTTGACGTGAGGCAATAAAACCTTCGTGCACACAGCCATCTTTTGCAATTTGTGGTTCTTCTGCATAGAACACAACAGTTAAACCAAGACCTGCTGCATATTCCAATGTACGAATGACCACATCATCATTCGCAAAAGGTGCATTGGCATTTGAAACTGCGGTACAACCACCTTTTTTCAAAGCTGCCATGTTCGCAGGTTGTTGACCTTTTAAACCTTGGGTTTGCGCACCAATCACCTGAAGGTAAATACCACCATCTAACATGGCTTTTTCAACCAGACCATGAATCAAAGCACCATTATCTTGCACAATTGGCTTTGAATCTGGTGGCGTAAACACATGCAGAATACCATTCTCACGCGCAGCCTTACCTTCAGACTTGAGCGTACCATGCTGCTGCTGACCTGGTTCACGTAAACGCGCACACAAATCGACCATGGTTGGCATTAACCATTTGCCTTGACCATCTAAGGTAACTTCAACTTCATCTGTAGCGGAAACCAATTTACCCTGCTCTAAATAAACTGTTTGCACCGAGTCGCTTTGCTGAATTGGGTCTAAGACACGGACATTTTCAATTTTTACAATACTCATGACTTTCTCTTATCCCGCAATCGCTTCTAATAGACCTTGTTCTTGTAATTGGCCTTGCATTGATAAGGCTAAAACAGCCATACGTACCGCAATACCGTTGGTGACCTGATTTAAGATTACCGATTGCGGACCATCTGCAATACTTGAATCAATTTCAACACCGCGGTTCATTGGACCAGGATGCATCACGATACAATCAGGTTTCGCCAATGCTAAACGTTCTTTGTTCAAACCAAACATTTTGTAAAATTCAGACTGCGAAGATAATGCGGGTGAATCAATACGTTCATTTTGAATACGCAGGGTAATGATCACATCACAATCCTTCACACCTTCATCCATTTTATTAAATAGACGAACACCTGCACCATATTCTTCAAAGCCATACGGTAATAATGTATTTGGAGCAATCACACGAATATCTTTACAACCTAAAGTCTGTAAAGCAGCAATATCTGAACGCGCCACACGCGAATGTTTAATATCACCAATAATCGCCACACTTAGTTCTTCAAATGACTTTTTGGTTTCACGGCGAATGGTTAACATGTCTAACATGGCTTGGGTTGGATGCGCATGACGTCCGTCCCCCGCGTTGATAATTGCGACATGCGGACAAACTGTCTGAGCAATGAAATGTGCTGCACCAGAAGATGAATGACGCACCACAAAGATGTCTGCCGCCATCGCTTCTAAATTCCAAAGCGTGTCGCGTAAGGTTTCACCTTTGGACGTACTTGAGCGCGCAATATCAATATTCAATACATTTGCAGATAAACGCTTCGCTGCCGCTTCAAATGTTGTACGAGTACGAGTTGAGTTTTCAAAAAACAGGTTCATCACCGTACGACCTTCAAGCAGGTTGTTAGTAATCAACTGATTTTGGTCATTAAAAAAGGACTGCGCTGTGTCCAATATTTTCGTGAGTGTGGCTTTCGATAGCCCTTCGATGGTCAGGAAATGCTTTAAATTTCCTTCTTTATTGAGTTGAATCTGACTCGGAGTATGCAATTCCGCCAAGTGCATGAGAGATTCCTTATACGTTAAGTTAACGTATTATACAGAGATTCCCCCAATTTGGCAGATGAAGTTTTCGGCACTCAACAGAAAATTTGACGATATTTAAAATGGCTTCTTATTTTCCTATGCATTATTTCAATAAGATAATTTCTCTGTACACGACAAATTTCATAGGGCCCTTGTCCTATCAGGCTTTTTCTTTCTTAAAATTGCTAGCACTTTCTTAAATTCTTCTTTTTTTCCAAAACCAATCAAACGTAGAATAGCCATCTGAACATAGTCCAAACCGTAGCGAAATAAACTTACTGAAAGTCGTCCATGCTTCTTTAGTTTTATCGCTTTTTTTCGATCATGTTGCCATTCACCTGTTAAATAGCACCAACAGAAACCGATCGCTAGCACTGCTATCAATTTCTTGACTCGTCTAGGGTCTGTTAAACGAGTATTTTCAAGATTGAATCCACGTCCTTTGAGACAACTAAATAAGGTTTCGATTTCCCAGCGTAATGCATAATCACCAATAGCAGAAGCATTAAACATAGGAGAAACAACAAGTAAAAGTTCTCCATCTTCTAATCGTAGCGCACTAATATACAGTTTCACTCGACCAACCCAAATACGTCGTTTACGACATTCTGTTTGACCAACTTGAAGATGACGAAATAAATCACTAATTTTATGATTCTTGGCTAAGTGATTGGTCACAATAAAGTTTTTTTAACACGTATACAGAAGTTAATGTCATTTTCAATTAACCATGTAAACCATTTCTCACCGATAAATTCTCTGTCTGCGAACACATTCACAATACGATCTTTACCAAAAATGGAGATAAAGCGTTGAATCAAAGCAATACGCTCTTTTGTATCTGAATTTCCACGTTTATTGAGCAATGTCCAAACAATAGGTATCGCTATTCCACGATAGACGATGGCTAACATCAAGATATTGATATCTCGTTTTCCCCATTTCCAGTTGGTTCTATCCAAAGTTAATTGGACTTTATCGAATGAAAATATATTGAAAATTAACTGAGAAATTTGACGATAATCGAAATACTGATCTGCAAAGAAGCGTTGTATACGTCGATAAAATGATTGTGGTAAGCACGTGATGGGTAAGGCTTTAGATGCAGAAGAAAGATTACATGTCTGTTTTACAATTAATGCCAGCATAATCAGTGTAAAACATTTTACACGTGACTTGTTCCACTTTAGATATTTGTTTAAGATGAGATGTAACTCATTGAAATGTGTCATCATATTCGTCGTCAGAAAACAAGTATTATGCCATTATTTCAATGAGTTGTCTTTTTTTGTCGTGTACAAAGAGATAATTTAAACAAAATTTACCACTCAACACTGAGTCTACCAATCACCAGAAATTTGAGTTTTAAGGTGATTGGCTTAAACAAGATGATAAGTAAACCAATCTGCAACAAGATTTAGCGTAATGCACCAATATAGTGATGATGCACCTGTGCACGATAAATTTCTTCCTCGGTCACTTCATCCTCGCGATACTGTGTCGGCTCAACTACGGTTTCAGCCACTACCTCTGGTTCAATCACTGTATCCAAATCCATGAAACTGCTTAAGCGTTCAGCCTGACGAGCTAACTCTGCATCTCCTGTTGCCAGAGCCAAATCGACCACATGACGGGCATAATCCTTATTTTCAGCGAGGTACATCGCGTCAATGACACGCCCCGACACACGACGCAAACGCGTATAAATTAAAGTTGCAGCGGAAAAAGCCTCAGGATGAGCAACGAATCCATGATTAGACATCTTTTTCAATCCCCCAGTTTTATTGAATTTAATACGAATAATGACTTCACAGCAGATTGCGCAAATAAAGTGAAATTTCAAATGCACATCGCCATTTAATGGACTTAACTTAGCAAAATACATACCAATTTTGAGAACCAAGTCGGTAAAAGTGCATTTTTTTATGATCTGCTTATGCAAGCATGCAATTTAAAAAGCTTTCAAAGCCAAAATCAGTTAAACTTTGCCAAGTATTTTTTTAAATCTTGGTCTATCTAATTTATGAATAGCTCTTCCCGTTTAAGCAACTATTGGGTCACATGTGCAGATGGGCTAGAAACCTTACTCCAAGAAGAATTACAAGGTCTAGGCATCGAAAAAATTGAACGCTTTCCAGGGCGTTTAGTTTTTAAAGGCACGCTAGAACAAGCCTATCGTATTTGCATGTGGTCACGTTTGGCTTCACGTGTTCTGCTCCCTATTCATACCCATGAACTTGAACGCAGCCATGATGCGCGTGATGTTGCTGAAGAACTGTATGAAGGTGCAATCAGCTTTGACTGGTCTCTTATTTTTGCACCACAAAGTACTTTTGCTATCCGTTTGCACGTTGAACGCGAAATTATGGTGAACAGCCAATTCGCGACTTTACGTGTTAAAGATGGTGTAGTGGACTCATTCATGGAAGCTGTTGGTCGTCGACCAAGCATTGATACCAAGCAACCTGAAATTACTCTATACGTCCTTGCAGGTAAAACTGAACATACTTATTGCTTAGACTTATCGGGCGATTCTTTACATAAACGTGGTTATCGTCGTTATATGACGGATGCCCCAATCAAAGAAAACTTGGCGGCTGCAATTTTACAAAAAGCCAAACTTCAACAATTACGTCCAGACATTATCTTGGACCCAATGTGTGGTTCGGGTACTTTCATTATTGAATCTTTAATGTTGTTGACTGACCGTGCCCCTGGTTTAGTGCGTCGTTTTGGTTTTAATGGTTGGAATGGTCATAACCATGAGTTATGGATGTCAATTAAAGCGGAAGCTGCTGAACGTCATCAACAAGGTCTGGCTCAACCTTTACCAAAGTTTTATGCTTTTGATGCAGACTGGGAAGCAGTAAAGGCAACTAAACAAAATATTATTGCTGCGGGTTTTGAGAGCCTGCTCGAGCAAATTCAGATTGAAGAACGCACCCTTTCTGACTGGCCAGATTTTGAAGTCGGCAATAAAACAGCCTTTATCGTCACAAACCCTCCTTATGGTGAGCGTTTAGGCGATAAAGCATCGAACCGTGCATTGTATTTAGGTCTGTCTGCGTTATTACAAAAGAACTTCCCGAATCAAACTGCTGCTGTGATCGCAGCAGCAGTTGAACAAGCGGACGTGATGGCATTTAGTGATCCACAAACCATGCGTTTGATGAATGGTAAATTACCTATCTACATCCGCTTAGGCAAGATCAAACCTGCTACCGTGGTGAAGCCATTCCTTGAAACTTGGCAACCGCTTCAATTCGAACCAATTGAAGGTGCAGAAGACTTTACCAATCGTTTGCAGAAAAATATGCAAACCCTGAAAAAATGGGCAGTCAAAGAAGGCGTGTTCTGTTTGCGTTTATATGATGCCGACTTACCTGATTTTAATGTAGCCGTTGACTTGTATGGCGACCGTCTGCATGTGCAAGAATACGCGCCACCTAAAACCATCGATCCTGAAAAAGCCAAAAAGCGTTTTAACTTGGCTTTAGCTGCGATTCGTGCAGTGACGGGTTTAAACCGTGATGCAATCTTCATTAAGACCCGTGCGCGTCAAGAAGGTAAAAATCAGTACACCAAGCAAAGTACAGCATCTAAACGTTTTATCGTGCAAGAAGGTCAAGCGAAAATTTTAGTCAACATGACGGATTATCTCGATACAGGTCTGTTCCTTGATCACCGTCAAATTCGTTTACGTATTGCCAAAGAAGCGCGTGGTAAGCACTTCCTAAACTTGTATAGCTACACCTCAACAGCAAGCTTACATGCTGCTTTAGGCGGTGCAGCAAGTACCACTAGTGTGGATTTGTCGAATACATATCTGAACTGGTCAAAAGAAAACTTCGTCTTAAATGGTTTAACTGTCGATCATGCAGATGAACAGCATCAATTCTTTGCTAGTGACTGTTTTGAATGGCTCAAAGAAGGTCATGAACAATATGACTTGATTTTCATCGATCCACCAACCTTCTCGAATTCGAAGAAGTTCTACGGCACCTTTGATGTACAACGTGACCACGTGTCTCTACTGAAACGTGCCATGAACCGTTTAACCACGGAAGGAACGCTTTACTTCTCTAACAATTACCGTGGTTTTGAGTTAGATGAAGAAATTGAAGCGATGTTTAATGTACAAGAAATCACTCAAGAAACCATTGGGCCGGACTTCAAGCGCAATCAAAAAATCCATCGCGCTTGGAAAATTCAGCATCACCCAGTCTAATCTTTCAGTTAAAAAAAAAGACCGCTAAAGCGGTCTTTTTTTTAGTGAGCAACCAATACTAAAGCTTTTCACTTTGTGGTGCATCTACAACAATCGGGCTTGGAACTTCTTCTTCATCCAACTTCGTTGTCTTAGCAATAACAGCCGTTGCCACACTATTACCGATAATATTGGTTGCTGTGCGACCCATATCAAGGAAGTGATCAACTGCAAGGATAAGTAATAACCCTGCTTCTGGAAGTTTAAACATAGACAATGTAGCAGCAATAACAACCAGTGAAGCACGAGAAACACCCGCAATACCCTTACTGGTAATCATTAGAGTCAAAAGCATTAACAACTGTTGAGAAAGACTAAGATCGATGTTATATGCATGTGCAATAAATAATACGGCAAATGTCATATAGATCATCGAACCATCAAGGTTGAAAGAATAACCTAATGGTAAAACGAAACTAGTGATTCGCTTAGGAACTCCAAACTTCTCTAAAGATTCCATCAATTTTGGATATGCAGACTCACTACTCGCTGTAGCAAAACCCAAAACAACTGGTTCACGGATTGTTTTTAACAATCTGAACACATCCTTTTTCAAAAGATAAATCCAGCCGTGATGATAACTGCCCAAAGAATAAATAAGCTGGCATAAAACTCAGCCATGAACGAGCCATAATCAAGAATAATCTTTGGACCTTTTACAGTAATTGCTCCTGCAACAGCAGCAAAAACAGCAATTGGGGCAAATGTCATTACGTAATCAGTAATCTTAAACATTACCAAGCTTAATTCATCAATGATCTTACCGATGATAGAGCCATCTTTTTGCAGATGATTAACGTAAGCCAACGCTGAACCGAAAAATATAGAGAAGATAAGAATCTGAAGAATCTCATTATTCGCCATCGCTTCAGCAAAGCTTTTTGGAAATATATGAGTAATGAAGGTTTGCAAACTGAGGTTTGTTGCGCTAACCCCTACATCGACTGGAGCAGTCGGAATAGGTAAATTCATTCCAACGCCAGTTTGGAAAAAATTAGCGAGTCCTAAACCCAATAAAAGAGAGATGAATGATGCACCAATAAACCAACTCATTGCCTTTAAGGTGATTTTACCTAAAGCTGAGGATTTACCCATTGAGATAATGCCTGAAACAATCGTTGCAAACACCAATGGCGCGATGATCATTTTAATTAATCTTAAAAATACATCGGTTAAAATTTTGAAATATGACGCAATATTTTCGGCTTGAACAGGTGTTAAATAATAGTGGAAGATGCAACCAATAACGATGCCTAAAACCATGGCAATAAGAATAAACTTCAGCAGTTTTTTCTGATTCATATCAAATGTCCTTTTACAACCTTAAAAACGACAAAGCAAGATATTGAAAAATATAGCTTTAATCTAATTTCATCAAAATCAAATCCTATTTGATTCAGAAACAATGGATGGAATTTAAACAAATTAAAAGAAAATTAATAATGAAAAAAAGTAGAAACCTATGCAAAAAATGCATAACTAATCCTAGTATTTTAAATAATTTGCCAATGACTTAATTGATTAATAAATCTTAAATATAGACCTTCAATTGTATTAATTATTTCAGTTACAAATAATATTTTACTGATTGGTAAATAATCCGATTTTATTCTTATTATTTCATTGAGAATATTTAAAACTCTATGTAATTGAAAATACGCATGAATACATTATTTAATTACAAACAGGAAGGATAATTAAGAACACATTCTCATTATATTTTTCACATTCAAGGAAGAATCAAAAGAATAGATATCAACATTTTTCTCGGTTATTTAAATAGTACACATACAAAGACTTTATAAGAATTGAATTCCGAAATAGGTAAAACATGCAAATTAAGATTGATAAGAATTTGGCTAATGCTTGGAAAAATGAATTAAAATTATTGCCCCAAATTAATGAATGCCTTTCGACAGAACTCATTGAACATTGTGCGAAATTAGCACAAAAATATCTAAATTTGAGAGATATTCATCTTAATGAATTAAAAGTAGGAGGTGGATTACTTGAGTTTTGCAATTTACCTATTGATGATCAGCTATACCAACCTCCATCCAGTGCTGCAAGACCCTATTCTAAAGGGTATATCTCAGAACTCGTGCTACTAGGGGTTACAAAAGCGTGTGGTTTAAATCCTTTTGCTTACAAAGAAGAAAAAAAAGGAGCATTAGTACATGAAATCACACCTAAGGACTTAAAAAATAATACCCACATTTCTCCTGTAAGAATGGCAGAGTTTGACTTTCATACCGAGGGAGCTTATTTGTCTCGAAATATTAGACCACATACTCTGTCATTAATGTGCCTTGTAGATGAACAACGAACTGCTACTAATTTGGTAAAGATTTCGGATGTAATTAAAAAATTAAGTCATAAATCTAAAAGTGTGTTGGGTGAGTCAAGATTCGTCCATACAGCACCAGAAACATTTAAAGTACAGAATAAGCGAATAAAGAGTTCAATTTTTGACTTGGTCGATGGGAACTACGAGATTAAAGCAGCATTACACAACCTTAATGCAACAGATGAAGACAGTGAATCAGCATTGTATGAACTGAAATCAATAGTTTCTGAGAATCAAATTCAGAAATCATGGAATGCTGGAGATCTCATCATTTTTAATAACCTCCGTTGTTTACATAGACGTAGTGAAGTTAAAGGTAACCGCTGGTTACAGGGATGTTATGGCACATACACATTCTCATCAGCAACCGTTTTGGACATTCAATAGTTGGTTATTCAATGATTTTTGAAGTTGTAATCAGAGTTTTTTTGTTAATCACAATCTCAATTATTGGCTGGGGTGTGGGTAAGAAATTTAAATTAGATTCTAAAGATATTTCAACCTTGCTTGTTTATATTATTTCCCCATTCGTAATTTTTTATTCAATTATCGAATCACCAGCAAATTGGACCTACCTCAAATTTTCTTTAGGCGCATTTTTAGCGGCATCGCTCATGGCTGTAGCGGGGCTACTCTTTGCAAGATGCTTTTGGAAAGACAGCCGAGTAAATCTCTTTGGCTTCGCAGCAGGTACAGGTAACACAGGGTATTTCGCATTGCCATTGATTCTTGCAATTTTTGATAAAACACAAATAGCTATGGCTATTTTTATTATCATTGGTATTAACCTATATGAATTTACTGTGGGTTATTTGATTACTGCTAAAGGCTCACTGAACATTAAAGAAAGTATTTTAAAAGTCATAAAAATGCCTATTCTTTATGCTGCATTTTTAGGAATGATTTTTAAATATCTCGATATTCAATTTGATGAAGTCTTCCTTTCCTTCTTGGCGAATTTTAAAGGTGCATATAGCGTTTTGGGAATGATGACCATTGGGATTACAATTGCAAAATTTTCAAAAATTGAGATTGATTGGCTTTTCTCAGCATTGGCTTTGACTTGGAAACATCTTATTTATCCAGTTTTTGGCATTTTGATTTTCATGTTTATCATGCCTATAGATAAACAAATACTCCAAATTGTGGCCCTAATGGTTGCTACACCTATGGCTGGTAATGTTGTTGTTATTTCTAATACGTTAGGACTTCATCCTGAAAAAGCAGCCACATCCGTGATGTTGAGTACAATGTTGGCATTGATCACTGTACCAATAGCCCTGTTTTTTGTAATGAAGTTCTAAATCCATTCAACCTCCCCATCCAGCATAGTGGGAAGGCTGATCTTCTCATTGAGATATTATCAATAAACCTACAGGTCTTTAATTCAAGAATTTACTTGCTCAAGAAAACTTGCTGTTGATTAATATCTCTAGGTCTAACTCAATTAAACTCTATTTCACCTAATACACACGAAAGTAAGATAGAGCTTTAGTTTTAAAATATTTTATAAAATCATTCTGTTAAAAATTTCTTCTCACCATATTTATATTCCATCGACATTTTCATCACATCACCATCACGTTTTAGCTGTCCTGATTGCTGCATACTGCTGAGCATCGTTTCAATATCTTGATCCGACATTGACAGACCTGCCTTACCCGGAATGCTATTCATGATTGAAGCGACCATGTTCTTATCAAATTGCACATCGGCCTTATATTCAACCAGACTCGGTACCATAGCGACCATGCCTTTTAAGGTCTTTTGATGGCTTGGCATAAAACGACCTGTTAGACTGGCTTTGGCTTCACCTGTCCCAATCTTGATTTGATTATCACTAGAATCGAACTTAAAACCTTCATTAATGACTGCAAGTAAAGCAGGTTCCAAATCTTGTAATAATTTCTCTTGGGCTAAACAGCTATTCTCACTCTTTTCAATAATGTCGAACAACGCTTGGAGTTTGGCACGGTTTACGTCCTGTAAGTTAAAGTTAAACTTCACATTTTGCATGACAGGTGAAAATGTCATTTTCATTTCACCAACTTGAACTGCCATTTTTGTATTTAAAACGCGATCTGTAAGATCACTTTCTGCTTCAACTCGATAATTTTTTAATTCAGCACTTATTGGGTTATTCAAACCTCGATCTGCCATTTTCAGCAAATCCATTTGAACCGTCGTTTTTCCTGCTTCAAGATAATTACCATTCAACCCTTGATTGGTTTCAATTTTCAAACCGGTCATTTGAAAATGAGTTTCTGCATCCATCACAGTCAAATTAGGAATGTCTAATTTCAAGTCCTGCATTTGCAATTGATCATTCACAGGCTTCGCACGATATTCCAAAGTGACTGGATCTAAACGCGTCTGTATTTTGGCTTCATTTCGCACAATGACGGGGGTGGTCAAGGTAGATTTCATTGTCCCTAACCAATTCACATGTGTGTTAAGCTTTAACGGTTGATTCACTAAAGATTTCAAAGCACTATCTGCTTGTACAACTTTAACATCTGACTGAATTTGGTAACCATTCCAACTACGTTTAATCTGATCTCGCCCCGTGAGCTTAATCACTTCTTTTGGCTTACATGGATCAAGAATCAACTCAGCTGTCCAGTCGGCACTGCCTCGCATAGCCCCCATTTGGAAGTTTTGATA
Organism: Acinetobacter sp. ACNIH2; assembly: GCF_002934965.1. Lineage (NCBI taxonomy): Bacteria > Pseudomonadati > Pseudomonadota > Gammaproteobacteria > Moraxellales > Moraxellaceae > Acinetobacter > Acinetobacter sp. ACNIH2. The sequence continues at coordinate 2,883,948 of NZ_CP026412.1, read as the reverse complement.
GTTCAAGCTTAGATTTTTACTTGGTTGTTTCGCTTCTTGCTGATAATAAGTTTGCAAGCTTTTATCTGCATATAAATTTCCACCTACCGCTAATGTAGCAACTGCAACGATGCCACCAACACCCCATTTTATTTTCGACATGAATATATCTCATATTGTGTATTTCTTCTGTTCACGCAGTATAATCAAAAACCCCATATAAAGATAATTATTTTACATATAAAGGACTTATAGGTGATTCTCATCACGCTATTATGCATTTAATTGTCAGTTTATGACCCAAAATATCAAATTAATACAAACCTTGTTACATAAAAAAAACCAGCCAAAGCTGGTTTTTTTAGACTTCAAATTAACTTAGTTTCAATTTATCAAACAACAAATGTTGATGATCTGATTTAACCAAAATGGTATCACCAGCTTGAAACTCTCCAGCCAGAATTTTCTGGGCCAGTGGATTTTCAATTTGTTGCTGAATGGCACGTTTCAATGGGCGTGCCCCATAAATTGGATCAAAACCTGCATCAATCAATAAGTCGAAGGCAGTATCTTCAACAGATAAACTCAAGTCACGTTCAGCTAAACGGCTACGTAAACGATCTAATTGAATATCCGCAATGCCTCGAATCTGTGCTTTTTTCAACGAATGGAAAATCACGACTTCATCAATACGGTTAATGAACTCTGGACGAAAATGTTGAGAAACTGCACTCATCACAACAGCCCTTACTTCGTCATCTGTAGCTCCCTCACCCAATTCACGTACATCTTGTGAACCAAGGTTAGAAGTCATCACAATTACTGTATTCTTAAAGTCAACCACACGACCTTGCGAATCCGTTAAACGACCATCATCCAACACCTGTAGCAAGATATTAAATACATCAGGATGCGCTTTCTCAACTTCATCAAACAGCACGACACTATACGGTTTACGGCGTACAGCTTCAGTCAATACACCACCTTCTTCGTAGCCAACATAACCTGGAGGTGCACCAACCAAACGACTGACCGAGTGTTTTTCCATGAACTCACTCATATCGATACGAATCATCGCATCATCACTGTCAAACAAGAAGTTTGCCAATGCTTTGGTAAGTTCAGTTTTACCCACACCTGTTGGTCCGAGGAACAAGAACGAACCACTTGGACGATTTGGATCAGACAAACCTGCTCTCGAACGGCGAACTGCATTCGATACTGCTACAACAGCTTCATTTTGTCCAACTACGCGGTTATGTAAGAACTCTTCCATTTGTAACAGCTTTTCACGTTCACCTTGTAACATTTTAGCGACTGGAATACCTGTTGCAGCACTTACTACTTCAGCAATTTCATTGTCCGTAACTTTGTTACGTAATAGTTTGGGTGCTTCGTTTTCTTCAGCAACCTCAATACGCTCTAATTGCTTCTGTAGCTCAGGAATCACGCCGTATTGCAGACGACCTGCTTCAGCCAAGTCACCTTCACGCTGCGCCTTTTCTAAAGCAATACGCGCCTGATCCAACTTGATTTGAATATCTTTGTTGCCTTCAACTAAAGCTTTGTCGGCACGCCAGATTTCTTCAAGGTCGTTATATTCTTTCTCTACCGTTGCAATTTGTTCTTCAAGATGCTTAATCTCGCCTTTCGCACCTGCATCTTCATCTTTCTTGACCGCTTCTAGCTGCATTTTCAATTGAATCAAGCGACGGTCAAGTTTATCCAGCGCTTCAGGCTTAGAGTCCAGCTCCATTTTGATACGTGAAGCAGCTTCATCAATCAAATCAATGGCTTTATCTGGCAATTGACGGTCTGTGATATAACGATGCGACATTTTTGCAGCAGCAATAATGGCAGAGTCCAAAATCTGCACACCGTGATGCGTTGCATATTTCTCTTTTAAACCACGTAAAATTGCAATGGTATCTTCCACACTTGGTTCATCTACCAAAACTTTTTGGAAACGACGTTCTAGTGCAGCATCTTTTTCAATGTATTGGCGATATTCATCTAGTGTAGTCGCACCAACACAACGTAATTCACCACGTGCCAAAGCAGGTTTCAACATATTCCCTGCATCCATTGCCCCATCACCTTTCCCTGCACCTACAAGGGTGTGCAGTTCATCAATAAATAGGATAATGTCACCTTCATGTTTGGCTAAATCTTTAAGAACAGCTTTTAAGCGCTCCTCAAATTCGCCACGATATTTCGCACCCGCAAGTAAAGAACCTAAGTCTAAAGAGAGAACACGTTTACCTTTCAAACTTTCAGGTACTTCACCATTCACTATACGCTGTGCCAAACCTTCAACAATGGCCGTTTTACCCACCCCTGGTTCACCAATCAGTACGGGGTTATTTTTGGTGCGACGAGATAACACCTGAATTGTACGTCGTATTTCATCATCACGCCCAATAACAGGATCAAGTTTGCCTGCTAAGGCACGTTCAGTCAGGTCTATCGTGTATTTATTCAATGAGTCACGTTGATCTTCATGATTATTACTCATGACCTTTTCATCCCCTCGAATTTTATTCACCACTTTACGTAGGCTATCACTGGTTACCCCTACGCTATTTAATAAAGACTTGGTTGCACCAACTTCCGCTAAACCGAGTAACACCCAATCAGTAGACAGAAACTCATCTCCAGCTTTTTGGGCATAACTATCTGCCAGATTTAGTGCTTTAACAGCTTCTGGACTAAGGTTAATTTCACCAGTTGGGTTCGTGAGCGTAGGTGCATCTTTCAATGCTTGTTGCAACTTCGTTTGCAATTCACGCAAATTTGCGCCTGCCTGTTGCAAAATACTGGCATTTGAAGCTTCTTCCAATAAAGTCGATAGCACATGAATGCCTTCAATGGAGGTATTGTCTTTCCCCATTGCCAAGGATTGAGCATCAGAAAGGGCTTGCTGTAGGCGGTTTGTAAATTTTTCAAAACGCATTCTAGTTATTCCTCACAACAAATTTTCAACTTGTAAGATATATGGGAACTTATTTTTAGATTTCAAATAAATTTTTATATATTTTTCAATATCTTAAATTAAAAAATATTATAGATGTTAGTTATAATATTGGTCTGATTATTTTTATTTTCAAGAGTATTGATGTAATTTTTCTCTATCTAAAAAATTTACCCAATTGAAACCAAATTCTAGAAGTTTTTTGTTACATATTCGGATATAAGTTAGCATATTCAAAGGCAAAAAAAAGCTGATGAATCACCAGCTTTCTCACGCTTATACAGCTTCTATAATTTCAAAATCGTGGGTAATTTCTACACCACCATCAGACAACATTTTACTTGCTGAACAGTACTTTTCTGCAGAGAGTTCGACAGCCTTCGCAACCTGTTTTTCCTTCACCGCAGTACCCGTTACCACGAAGTGCAAATGGATTTTGGTAAATACAGCAGGAATGCTATCGGCACGTTCTGCCTTAAGTTGACATACAACATTTGTCACATCTTGACGAGATTTTTTCAAAATGGTCACAATATCGAAGGAAGCACACCCACCAAGTCCCATTAATATAAGCTCCATGGGACGTGGTCCACGGTTTTCACCACCATACTCTGGGGATCCATCCATCACCACACTATGGCCACTTTCTGATTTCGCTTCAAAAGCAACATTCTCTAGCCAATGTACACTTGTTTGCATTGCAACTACCTAAAAAAAGCTATAAATTTACCGTGTACCTGTACACTAACATAATTTGAGTTGATAAGGAATTTCACCTCTTCAGTGTGACAAGTTCATTTTAGGTCTTGTGCGATCTATTATTTATCCATTTTCGGAAACCAAAAGCATGACTTCAAATTTTTCACAGCTGAGCACTGATGCGCTATCGCCAGGTCAATTACCTGAATCAGTCAAAGCATTATTAAAACGAGCATATATAAACCGCTACCCTAAACGTACAACTATTGTTGATGCAGGGACGGAATCAAAATCACTTTATTTGATTTTAAAAGGGTCAGTATCTATTATTTTACGTGAAGATGATGAACGTGAAATTGTAGTTGCATATTTAAACCCTGGGGACTTCTTTGGGGAAATGGGGCTCTTCGAATCAAATCCGCAACGTACTGCAGAAGTACGTACACGTGATGTTTGTGAAATTGCTGAAATTACCTATGAAAACTTCCATGAGTTAAGTAAACAATACCCTGACTTGAGCTATGCTGTATTTGCTCAATTGGTTCGTCGTTTAAAAAACACCACCCGTAAAGTAACAGACCTTGCCTTCATTGATGTTTCTGGTCGTATTGCGCGCTGCTTGATTGATCTTTCAGGACAGCCAGAAGCCATGATTTTACCAAATGGTCGCCAAATCCGTATTACACGTCAAGAAATTGGTCGTATCGTAGGTTGTTCACGCGAAATGGTTGGTCGTGTACTTAAAACCCTCGAAGACCAAGGCATGATTCAAACTGACGGTAAAGCAATTCTTATTTTTGATGTATCTTTAGAACAGCCAAATACTGATGATGACTACGAAGATGATGAAGAGTAATTCTTCTGATTATCTTAGAAAAGCAAATCGAATGATTTGCTTTTTTTATGCTAACTAATTCAATTTTTTCACAAAACAACCTACAAGTATTCATTAACAAACTTACCTGTTTACGATAGTCTGAAAAAATTGTTCAGCTCTTATTCAGGATAGTCTTTATGCAATTCAAACCATTAGGCGATAGTGGCATTCTTGTTCCAGAAATTTGTTTGGGTACCATGACTTTTGGTGAACAAAACACACAGCAAGAAGCTTTTCTACAACTGAATTATGCTTTAGAGCATGGACTCAACTTCTGGGATACCGCAGAAATGTATCCTGTCCCACCAAAACCTGAAACGCAAGGTCGTACGGAAACCATTATTGGGAATTGGCTTGCGCAACATGGTGGTCGTGATCAATTATTTATTGCCTCTAAAATTGCTGGCCCCTCACAAGGCGGAAGCCATATTCGTGACGGACAAACTCGTTTTACTGCGAATGAAATTGCTTCTGCCTTGGACGACTCACTTAAACGCTTACAAACAGACTATATTGATCTTTATCAACTACACTGGCCGCAGCGTAACACTAATTTTTTTGGCAAACTGGGCTATGGTAATGCAGAAGCCTTAGACGAAAAGCCTGTGACAGCCCTCGCTGAGACTTTAATAGCACTTGCCGAGGAAGTTGAGAAAGGGCGTATTCGCCACATTGGACTCTCTAATGAAACTCCATGGGGAACTATGAAGTTTATCCATTTGGCAGAGCAACTAGGCCTCGAAAAAATCGTGAGTGTGCAAAACCCATATAATTTACTGAATCGTAGTTATGAAGTTGGAATGGCTGAAATAGCAAAATATGAAGGTGTAGGACTACTGGCATATTCCCCACTTGCCTTTGGTTACCTAACGGGTAAATTCCGTCATGGCGCCCGCCCAGCGAATGCACGAATTACCTTATTTTCACGTTTTAGCCGTTATAGCAATCCAGAAAGCGAATGGGCAACGGAACAATATGCACTTCTCGCAGAGCAACACGGTCTAAGTTTGACACAAATGGCACTCGCTTTTGTTAAACAACAGTTTTTTGTGACCAGTACCATTATTGGTGCGACCAACCTAGATCAACTTAAAGAAAATATCGCTGCCTTTGAACTTGATCTGCCTTCCGAAGTAATTCAAGGCATTGAAGCAATTCACCGTCAGCAACCCAATCCTGCACCATAGAGATTTCACTGTCATTCACTCAGTTGAAGCACTGCTTCACCTACCGTAGACTCATCTTCTGTTTAAAATACAGATACTCTCAAATCAAAAAAGGATGCCACAGCATCCTTTTTCCACTCCAACCAAACAATTAACGCTTGTTATATACCGCTTGCGCTGCTGGTAAATTTTTACGCATTGCATCAATACGTTGACTGTTCGATGGGTGAGTTGACAAAAATGATGAGCCACCAGCACCATCTAGCTTGTTCATTTTTTCCCACAGTGTGATTGCTGCCTGTGGGTTATAACCTGCTTTTGCCATCAGCATTAAACCACCTTGATCCGCACGGCTTTCTAAGCTACGAGAGTAAGGTAAACCTACTCCAACCTGTGTCCCTAATTGTGCTGCTGCAGCACCCAATTGGCCCACACTGTCACCCGCATAGCTTAAACCAATACCTAGTGCTAGATCTGTTAATGCTTGAGCACCAATTTTGTTTTTTGCATGTTCTTCTAAGGCATGAACCATCTCATGCCCCATCACTGCGGCAATTTCAGCATCAGTCAGGTTGAGTTTGTTTACAATACCTGTGTAGAACACAACTTTACCACCTGGTGCTACATAAGCGTTGACTTGATCAGATTTTAATACTGCCAGTTGCCAATCAAATTTAGTCCCCGTTTGGTTCATTTGATCAGCATATGGTTTCAAGCGATTAAAGACAGCATAAACTCGTTTATACGTCGAAGAGGAGGTATCTAGCGTATTGTTACCACGCGCCTCCTGAACAGTTTTGTTAAAACCTTGGGTTGCTGCAACATTTAAAGATGCTGTATCTGCACCCGCCATATCAGCAACTGTTGTACAACCAGAAAGTGTAACAGCTCCTGCCACACACAAACTCAACATCAGTTTGTTCTTCATTATTTTAATCTCCACCACTCTTGGATCACTTGAATATATGCGCATTATAAGCAATCAATGTGGAGCTTTGAATGAATAACAACTTCATAAACATAGTATTTATGTAATTGACTTAATACATAAACTGGTAACTTAACCAATAAATTAAACACACCACATTCAACACCAGATAAACCTGCCCTACAGGTTTGATTTTTTCTGCTAATTTTTCATCATTACGTTTAAACCATAAATAGGCATTTTGAATCAGAACAATAGGCACCAAAACACAAGCAATAATCACAGACAATCCAATTAAAGCATTATAAATTACATTAGGATCAGTGGTTTGCCCTTCAATAATCATCATGGCAATGGTGGGCGCACCGCCCATAGCAAAAATTAAAGAATATAAAATGGTATTTGAAATATTTTTGTGCATCCTGCCTAAATCCAGATTTACTGTTAAGTTATTGTATCAAGGCTATTTTGAAAAAGTGTACAAGCAAATGCAACTTTAGTCTGGATTTCAAAACCGTAAAATTTTTCAATTTAAACGCACAAGAAAAAGCCCCGCATCTGCGAGGCTTTTTAGCATGAACTAGTATCGATTAAGCATCAAATGGATGACGCAATACGATAGTTTCTGCACGATCTGGACCCGTTGAAATAATATCAATTGGGCATTCAATTAACTGCTCAATACGCTTGATGTAGTTAATTGCATTTTGTGGAAGCTGTTCAACGCTGGTTGCACCAACTGTTGATTCTGTCCAACCAGGCATTGTTTCGTAGATTGGTTTTAAGTTTTCATACGCAAGCGCATCAGAAGAACCTACACAACCTGAATCTGTATTTTCATAACCCACACAGATTTTCACTTCTTCTAAACCGTCTAATACATCAAGTTTAGTTAAGCAAATACCTGAAAGTGAGTTTACGTCTACAGAACGACGAAGAATTTCTGCGTCAAACCAACCACAACGACGTTGACGACCTGTAGAAGCACCAAACTCATGACCTACAGTTCCTAAGTGACGACCAATTGCATCACCTGTATCTGTCGCTGCATCGTAATGCAATTCAGTTGGGAATGGACCTGCACCTACACGTGTTGTATAAGCTTTAGTGATACCCAAAACATAGTCTAAATGTAATGGACCCAAACCTGAACCAGAGCTTACGCCACCCGCGGTCGTGTTTGAAGAAGTCACAAATGGATATGTACCATGATCAACGTCAAGTAATGAGCCTTGAGCACCTTCAAACATAATGTTGTCGCCGTTTTTACGGTAGTTATGCAATTCTGTAGTTACATCAACCACTAACGGAGCAACAACTTCACGCCATTGATCACAAAGTGCAATCACATCTTCCAACTTAACTGCTTCAACACCGTAGTATTGAGTTAACTGGAAGTTATGGTAATCCAATACTTCAGCCAATTGTGCTTTTAATGCTTCACCGCCACGTACCAAGTCTGCGACACGTACTGCACGGCGCGCAACTTTATCTTCATACGCTGGACCAATACCGCGACCCGTTGTACCGATTTTTGCATTGCCACGCTTTTTCTCACGTGCTTGGTCAAGTGCAATGTGGTTCGGAAGAATCAATGGACAGTTTGGAGAAATACGTAAACGCTCTTTAACTGGTACGCCTTGCTCTTCAAGAATAGTCATCTCTTTGATTAACGCTTCTGGTGAAAGCACAACACCGTTACCAATTAAGCACAATACGTTTTCACGTAAAATACCAGATGGAATGAGGTGTAATACAGTTTTCTTACCACCAACCACGAGAGTATGACCTGCGTTATGTCCGCCTTGATAACGAACTACCGCAGCCGCTTGATCTGTGAGCAGGTCGACGATTTTACCTTTACCTTCGTCGCCCCATTGGGTACCAAGTACCACAACATTTTTGCCCATAATAGCCTCATTACATCATGCTGTTAAAATTAAAACTCCAAGTAGTGACATGAACACTACTCGCAGTGGTTAAATTGGTTTAACTTGCCACTCACCAGCAACATCAACCAGTTGATGTGTTGCATTTGGAATAGAGTTTAAATCATCATTACCCAATAACTGAATTACACTTAAGCCTTGTGCTCGAACGGCAGCAATCGCTTGTTGTAAGTCAGCATTCATACCTTTAGGCGCAACAACCACAGAGATTGCATTAAACTGCCCTGCACTGAGTGCATATAAGTCACAACTAAAACCTGTTGCAGGACGCGCACGACCAAAATGTTCACCAATACCGTCATAACGACCACCTTGCGCCAAAGAAGCAGCTCGGTTTGGTGCATACACGGCATACATTAAACCTGTGTGGTAGTGATATGAGCGTAACTCTACAACATCAACGCCAATCAGGAGATTTGGCCAACGTGCCTGAATTGCAGACTGCGTAGTTTTTAACTCATCCAAAGCATGTTTGAATGCTGTGTCTGCTAAAATTTCTGCACTCAGATGAGTTTGCAATGCATCAAGATCACTTGAATAACGACCTAATGCATAAAAGTCAGCACCGCAGTTCAAATCTTGCGTGAATTCTGCCAGCTCAGGTAATGCTTTACGTTGATAAAGGTCTGAAAGTTCACGTTCAGTATTTTTATTTAAACCCGCACGCTTAACCAAGCTACGGAATAAACCTACATGCCCTAAATCCAGATGGACACCGTCTACCAAGCCTGCTTTTTCAATCAGACCTAGCATTACATCGACCATTTCAACATCAGCATCAATACTGTCAGAACCAAACAATTCTGCACCCAGTTGTAATGGCGCACGTGTGGTATTAAAGCCTTGCGGCTTGGTATGTAGAACAGTACCTGCATAACAATAACGAGCCACACCTTCCACAGGATGAACATGTGCATCTATACGCGCCACTTGTGGCGTCATATCCGCACGCACCCCAAGCAAACGTCCAGATAATTGGTCGATTACTTTAAAAGTTGCAAGGTCTAAATCGTGATTTGATTCGGATAAAGAAGAAAGGGATTCTATGTATTCAATAAACGGCGTGTACACCAACTGATAACCTCGAGATGCGAGGAAATCCAAGGCGTCACGGCGCAAGTTTTCAATTACTTGCGCTTGCTCTGGTAATACATCAGCTACACCATCAGGTAATAACCATGTCTCTGAAATGGGCATGTTGTAAACCTAAATTCTTGTCAGCGCGGAAGTAATCCGCATAAAAAAATCGGGAGCACACCCGATTTCTCCTAGTTTAGCACGATAGTTCACACCATGCACTGAGATTTTTTACATTTAATACCATTCCCTGCACAAATTTCGCATCATTCAATCACACACTAAGTCAACGATTGTTATCAACAAATTGATTTCTTTCTATGCACTTGTAGTTATAGAGGCAGTTCAGTTGTCTGTTTAATACTCTGAAGTGGAATTTCAGTTTTTACGTTCTGAATACCTGTAATTTTATTTAAATGCTGAATTTGGAATTTTCGATAAGCATCTAAATCAGACACCACAATTCTTAAAAAGAAGTCACAATCCCCTGCCATTAATTGGCATTCCACGATTTCAGGAATTTCTCGGACTGAATCAATAAAGTGATTGACCGTTTTTGCATCTTGCCCTTTTAACCAAATTCGTGCAAATACAGTTAAGCCTAAATTTACCTTCTGTGGATTCACCAAAGCCACATACTTTTCAATAATCCCAGCATCTTCTAGCTGCTTCACGCGACGCAAGCATGGTGAAGCCGATAAACCAACTCGCTGCGCCAATTCATTATTCGCCAATTTTCCATCTTGCTGTAGCGTCTGCAAGATGCGCCGGTCAATTTTATCCATATCCACCCTTTTAGCATTAAATACTTTATATTTTAAATTTAGAGCAATTTTATGCTCAACTTACCCCAAATACCGCTTATTTTAGCGTCAAATATCATCATAAAGTTTTTAAAATAACCTTCTACTTTGTGAGGTTCCCCCATGTCCACTTTTAAAAGCAGCTCATCGCATTCGTTGATTTTAAACAGTCAAAACCAAGATGAGTTTTTGCGTGGCATTAAAACAACATTGCCCATGTTGCTTGGTTTTGTTCCTTTGGCGTTGGTACTGGGTACTCAAGCGGCACAAAAAGGGTTTTCCATTGTAGAAGTATCCCTGCTTACAGGATTAAATTTTGCAGGTGGGTCAGAATTTGCCATCTTAGAAATGTGGACCAACCCTCCGCAATTCCTACTACTGATGTTCATCACCTTTTTAATCAATAGTCGACATCTCCTTATGGGAGCAAGCCTCGTCCCCTATTTAAGACATTTACCTGACCATCAAGTCTACCCTGCACTCTTTTTCCTTTGCGATGAAAGTTGGGCCTTAGGATTATCCAACGCACAAAAAAGGATTCATCAAGTTGGACTAAGGCATGCATTTAATATGCCCTACTACGCAGGAGTTTGCTTAGCGTTATATGTCATGTGGGTATCAGTCACCACCCTAGGGGCTGTTCTTGGTCCAGTTTTGGGCGATATTCACCCTTATGGTTTTGATATGGCATTCCCAGCCATTATTTTAGTTTTATTGCGCGGAATGTGGACTGGTTTTACTGCAGCACGACCTTGGTTAGTCAGTTTGGTCGTTGCCGCGATTGCCTATTTATATTTACCCGCAGGTTGGCATGTCCCTTTAGGTGCAATCAGTGGCATCGCATCTGCATTTTTCTTAATAGGAGAAAACGAATGATCCATGCCAGCACTTTGATTGCGATTCTATTCATCGCCCTTACCACGTATTTGACCCGTTTATTGGGCTATGTTTTATTAAAAAATAAAACCTTGTCGGCCAAACATAAAAGGATTTTAGAAGTTGTACCAGGCTGTGTCCTGATTTCAGTCATTGCACCTTATTTTGTCAAAGATAACCCAGCAGACTTAATTGCAATCGTAATTACTTTGTTGGCAGCATCTCGGCTACCGCTACTTTCGACTGTGGTCATTAGTATGTTAAGTGCAGCATTACTACGCCAAATTTTGATTTAAAAAAATTGGCGTAGTTGACTCAGCATTAGCGATTTGTTTGCTCGACTGATTTGCTCAATAAGCTAACTAATTCAGCATTTTGCAATTCCAATTGATGCGTTCTTTTTACAGTTTTATCAATTACTTCTTGTTGTACATGCATTTTTTTAGCAAGGTCTTGCATAATTTCAAGCGTTTTCTTTAAATTTTCTTCAAGATGTACCACTTTCTGCTCAAGATGTTGCTGATACTCTATATCTCCTGTACTTTCACCTTGCTGTTTAAACTGAAACCACACCAGAAAAATAACTGCAACTGCCAATAGCAGGATAAATCCCCAGATTAACATCATCATATGTTTCTCATTGTCATTATGTCTTTCTTTTATAATATGTCAGATGACTCTAATTTTTTATAAAAAGTAAAAGATAAACTCGATATTTTTCAAATATTCACTCCTCATGTATGTCATTTATATCAAGAAAGACAACCAAATCTACATCAATGATATTTTGATACATGTTTTCTGTTCCAGAAATGCACATCAATCGATATATTCAATTCGCTAACAATTATTCAACTTTAGAAAAAAACTGATTATTGAGATCATCACTATGGAATTACATAGCAATCTTTACTATCACCATCCTGATAGCGTCATCATGGATCAACTCGACCATCTGTTCCAACAACATCAAGACAACCCAGTGACTTTTGTGCAATTGGCTAGCACGATCAATCCTGAGTATGGTGCTGAACTTGCACAAGAACTTATCGATCAAGTGGATCAAATCGAGTATGACCTTGCACCAGAAACTGTCTATCGACTTGCGGGATTTAGTATTCTGCACTTTGTCCACGGTTCGGCTGGCGATGACATTATGGAAGCTATCCTGTTTTTCTTAAAAGCCTTAGTCCCTGCATTACATGTACAAGCATGGGGTTGTGGTGATGATGACCCGTGGGAGTTCTGGTTTAAATTTGAAGGTGATGAGCTCGTTCGTGAGGACGATGAACCGTTTAATGATCCAGATGAAGATCTCAACATCAAAGCCGAAATCTACACTTGGTGGCATCAAGATATGCCTAAAGAAATTCAAGAAGGCTTTTTGAACGAAACTGAAGAAGAATAACAGCTAAAGCACCTTATTTGCAGAACCCAATAAGGTGCTTGATGACTTATACAAAAGACTCACATAAATCTAGTAAGCGGTTGGCATAACCCCATTCATTATCATACCAAGCAAATACTTTCGCCTGATGCCCCACCACCATAGTCTGACTTAAGTCTACAATCAGTGAATAAGGTGAATGGTTAAAATCACTAGACACTAATGCTTCATCGGTCACTTGCATAATTTCAGCATAATCACTTTCTGCAGCACCAATCAACACTTCGTTCAGTCTGTGTACGGTAACTGGCGATTGCGACACAAAGCTCAAATCAATCGCAGCCACATTAATAGTTGGAACACGAATAGAATAACCATCAATGCGGTTTTCCATTTTCGGCATCACTTGCTTTAATGCCCCTAAAGCCGAAGATGTCGTTGGAATAATATTTTGCCCAGATGCACGGGCGCGACGCAAATCTCGATGAGCATGATCCAAAACCGACTGATCAGCGGTTACCGCATGAATCTCGGTCATTAATGCCGTTTGAATCCCAAAAGCATCATCAATAATTTTAACTAAAGGTACTAATGCCTGCGTGGTACAAGACACACTGGAAATAATTTGATCTGAAGCTTTCACTTCATGATGATTTACACCATAAACTATCGCCACATCGACCGTATCAAAAGGCGCAGCGCCAATAATCACACGCTTTGCCCCTGCCTGAATATGACGAGTAGCCGCTTCACGCGAACGGAATAAACCCGTACATTCCAATACCACATCAATATTTAACTGCTGCCAAGGCAAATCGGCAGGTTCAGCCTCACACAAAACTTGAACTTTTAGACTGGCAAGTCCTGCGTGAATATGCAAATAAATTTGCTCGTTTTCATGCTCAAGTTCAACTTTACCCTTGAAGCGACCATGTGTCGTATCGTACTTAAACAAGTGAATTAAGGTTTCAACATCAGCAATATCATTAATTGCTACAATCTCAAAATGGAAATCTTTAGGATTTTCGAACCAAGCCCGTAAAACGTTACGACCAATTCGACCAAATCCATTAATCGCCACTTTTTGCATGACTTTTCCTTTGTATGAAACCTTAATTTAAGCTGCCTTATGTTAATAGATTTTGTACTTTAGCCAAGATGTTTTCTTGCAAATCCAGCATAAAATTAAAAAAATGACAGCCTTGACGAAAAATACCACCCAATTCAACCTGAACACCCCCTTCTACTGTGTTCACTTAATTTAGAAAATCTTAAAAAGTTTATTTACATAAAATAAATACAGACTAAAGGATGACTTACAATTCCATAGTTTTGTCATTAATTCATAGTAAAGTGATTGTGCATGGGGCTTTTTCCGTTATAATTTGGCGTTTTAAAAAATTAAGCCTGTATTTTATAGAATGTGCTAAAACCACCTATAAACAATACATTTAGCCAAATTCAAGATTTATGGAGTGACTTGGTTGTGAGTACTCGTTTTATGACATCAGCTGAAATTCGCGAAGCTTTTTTAAGCTATTTTGAATCGCAAGGGCATACACGTGTCGCGTCGAGTTCTCTAGTACCCGCCAACGACCCAACATTATTATTTACAAATGCTGGTATGAACCAATTTAAAGACTGCTTTTTAGGTCTTGAAAAACGTGATTATGTTCGTGCAACTTCATCGCAAAAGTGTGTCCGTGCTGGCGGAAAACACAATGACTTAGATAACGTCGGTTATACAGCACGTCACCATACATTCTTTGAAATGTTAGGTAACTTCTCTTTTGGTGATTATTTCAAACGCGATGCCATCAAATTTGCATGGGAATTCCTGACCGGCGATAAATGGTTAGCACTACCAAAAGACAAACTGTATGCCACGGTTTATCACACTGATGATGAGGCATTTGACATCTGGAACAAAGAAATTGGTTTAGATGCTTCTCGCATTATTCGCATCGGTGATAACAAAGGTGGCCAATACGCATCAGATAACTTCTGGGCAATGGGTGATACAGGTCCTTGTGGTCCTTGTTCTGAAATCTTCTTTGACCATGGCGATCATATTTGGGGTGGCTTACCAGGCACACCTGAAGAAGATGGCGACCGTTTCATTGAAATCTGGAACAACGTATTCATGCAGTTTAACCGTACTGCGGATGGCGTGCTTCACCCTCTTCCAGCACCTTCTGTTGATACAGGTATGGGCTTGGAACGTATTTCTGCTGTTTTACAACACGTAAATTCAAACTACGAAATCGATTTATTCCAACACCTATTAAAAGCTGCGGCAGAAATTATTGGTTTAGATACAACAGCCTTAGAAGCTGAAGCAAAAGAAAAAGGCACGCCTGTTCAGTACCCTGCTTCACTTAAAGTAGTTGCTGACCATGCTCGTTCTTGCTGCTTCTTGATTGCAGACGGTGTAAACCCTTCAAATGAAGGTCGTGGTTATGTGCTTCGTCGTATCATCCGTCGTGCAGTGCGTCATGGTAACAAATTGGGTGCAACAGGTTCTTTCTTCCACAAAATGTTGCAGCCTTTAATTGAAGTGATGGGCGCTGCATATCCAGAACTTGAAGCACAAAAGGCTCGTATTGAAGCACAATTGCTGAAAGAAGAAGAGCAATTTGCTAAAACCTTAGAGCAAGGTTTGAAATTGCTTGAAGTTGAATTGACTCAACTGAAAGGTTCTGTAATCCCAGGTGAAGTTGTCTTCAAACTTTACGACACTTACGGCTTCCCTACTGACCTAACAGCTGACATCGCACGTGAACGTGATTTAACCATTGATGAAGCTGGCTTTGAAGTTGAAATGGCTGCACAGCGCCAACGCGCACGTGATGCTGGTAAATTCGCGATTGACTACAACAGCGTTGTAAAAGTTGAAGGTGAAACACAATTCGACGGATACGATGCAACTGCTGGACAAGGTCAAATTATTGCCTTGTATAAAGATGGTGAGCAAGTTGATGAGGTCGTTGAAGGTGATGAAGCCCTCATCGTGTTGAATCAAACACCTTTCTATGCTGAAAGTGGTGGTCAGATTGGTGATACAGGTATCTTCAAAAATGAAACTGGTATTTTTGAAGTTCAAGATACTAAAAAATCAGGCGGCGCATTTGTCCATCAAGGCATCGTGACTGTTGGTCATCTAAAAGCATCACAAACTGTTGACGCCATTGTAAAAGCGGATATTCGTGCCGCAACTGCGCGTAATCACTCTGCAACTCACCTTTTACATGCTGCATTGCGCCAAATTCTAGGCTCACACGTCCAGCAAAAAGGCTCTTTAGTTGCTAGTGATATTTTACGTTTTGACTTCGCCAACGATCAGCCAGTTTCATTTGAACAACTTCAAGAAATTGAGCGTTTGGTCAACGCTGAGGTGATCGCAAATACTGCTGTTAGCACTGAACTTCTTGACATCGAATCTGCAAAAGCCAAAGGTGCGATGATGTTGTTTGGTGAAAAGTATGGCGATGAGGTTCGTGTTCTTTCAATGGGTTCAATTATTGAAGAGAAGAACTTCTCGATTGAACTATGTGGTGGCATTCACGTACAACGTACTGGCGACATCGGCTTATTTAAAATCACTTCTGAAGGTGGTGTAGCTGCGGGTGTACGTCGTATTGAAGCAGTAACAGGTACTAAAGCTTTAGAAGTTGTACAAAAAGCTGAAGCAGATATTGTGCATATCAATGGTGTATTGAAAGCTCAGAAAGATCAAACTGTAGAAAAAGTTGAAGCAATTGTTGAAACTTCATCTGCATTGCAAAAACAGATTGAACAACTCAATCAGAAATTAGCAAGCTTGCAAGCTGCGGAACTTTTAAGCCAAGTTCAAACACTTGCAGGTCGCACAACTTTAATCACAACTGTTCAAGGTATGGATGCTAAAGCACTTCGCAACCTTCATGACGGTGTGAAATCAAAATTAGAAAATGCAGTAATCGTTCTTGCAGGTGTAGAGGGTGACAAGGTTAGCTTGATCGCATCTGTAGCAAAAGAATTTACTGCTTCTATAAAGGCGGGTGACATCATCAAACACTTGGCGAATGAGCTTGGTGGTAAAGGTGGTGGTAAACCTGACTTGGCACAAGGTGGCGCGCCACTAAACGAGAAGTTTGCAAAAGTGATGGCAGATTTAACTGCTTGGCTTGAAGCAAAATAAAACTTCACCTTTTGTGTAACTGACCCTGATTGGCACTTCGGGGTCATGGCTTATATGGAACAACTATGGCATTAATCGTTCAAAAATATGGCGGTACTTCTATGGGTACCCCCGAGCGCATTTTAAATGTTGCTCGTCGTGTGAAGCGCTGGCATGACCACGGCCACAAGGTAGTGGTTGTAGTATCAGCAATGAGTGGTGAAACAAACCGCTTATTAGCTCTCGCGAAAGCCATTACGGACACCCCTGACCCACGTGAACTTGACCAAATGGTCTCAACGGGTGAACAGGTAACGATTTCCATGTTAGCGATGGCGCTCAATTCAATTGGCGTTGAAGCTAAGTCACTCACTGGTCGCCAAGTTGGTATTAAAACGGACAGCGCGTTTACCAAAGCTCGTATTGAATCGATTGATACTGACGTAATGACTGAGCACTTAGATGCAGGTCGTGTCATTGTCGTTGCTGGTTTCCAAGGTTTTGATGCCGATGGCAACACCACAACTTTAGGTCGCGGTGGTTCAGATACTTCTGGGGTGGCTTTAGCGGCTGCACTAAAAGCAGATGAATGCCAAATCTATACGGATGTGGATGGTGTTTACACCACTGACCCACGTGTTGCACCGAAAGCGAAAAAAGTTGACCGTATCTCTTTTGAAGAAATGCTAGAAATGGCATCTTTAGGCTCAAAAGTTTTACAAATCCGCTCTGTTGAATTCGCAGGTAAATATCAAGTTCCACTGCGCGTATTATCAAGCTTTGATAATGATGATGACGGTGCATTTGATGAAGATTTCAAACAAAACGTAGGCACACTAATTACGACTGAGGCAGAAGACGATATGGAACAACCAATCATTGCAGGTATTGCATTTAACCGTGACGAAGCAAAACTCACTATTTTGGGTGTTCCTGATGAGCCAGGAATTGCATCTAAAATCTTATCGCCGATCAGCAATGCCAATATCGAAGTGGATATGATTATCCAAAACGTAGAAGAAGATGGTACAACAGACTTTACTTTTACTGTAAATCGTACTGACTTGGCAAAAGCAAAGGCAATTTTAGAGCAAACAGCCAGCAGCATTGAAGGCTGTGAAGTTGTAACTCGTGATGATATCGTTAAAGTTTCAATCGTTGGTGTTGGTATGCGCTCACATGCAGGTGTTGCGAGCAAAATGTTCACAGCATTGGCAGATGAAAGCATTAATATTTTAATGATTTCAACATCAGAAATTAAAATTTCTGTACTTATTGAAGAAAACTATTTAGAGCTTGCTGTTCGTTGTTTACACACTGCATTTGGTCTAGACCGTGAACATGGCGAGTCAAGCGCACGCGCTTAAAAGATAATTGTCTTTTGTAAGACAATTTCTTTAAAATCCTATAAAAATACAAAGCCACTATAGTTTTTTCTATAGTGGCTCTGTTATATTAGCCCAGAGGCGTTTTAGTAAATTTCAACAGAATTCTATAAATACCTACCTATTTGTCTTTATAAGTTCTGTTAAAATTTTCTTTATAACGAAGGTTGTGTTTTTTTAACTTTTTAATCAATGCAGGTTTAGCATTTTGCAAGGAGATAAACATGCTGATTCTGACCCGACGTGTCGGAGAAACATTAATGATTGGGGATCAAGTCAGTGTTACTGTACTTGGCGTTAAAGGCAACCAAGTTCGTATTGGCGTAAATGCTCCAAAAGAAGTATCAGTTCATCGCGAAGAAATCTATCAACGCATTCAACATGAACGTGCGATGCACGAACACCTGCAACATCTCGATCAAGATTATCAGCCTTCTTTTGAAGAAGATAATTACTCCCAGAATAACTTTAATCGTTAAAATTAAACGTTATCTCCTAAAGCGGCTTTTCTAAGCCGCTTTAAATTTTTATAGCCTAGTCAAATTGTGACAAGGCTTTTTTTACTGGTGCATAACTGCGGCGATGTTCTGCAATAACACCGTGTATCGCAATAGCTTCAAAATGCGCTTTGGTTGGATAACCTTTGTGCTTGGCAAAACCGTACTGTGGATATTTCTGATCTAAAGCCACCATATCTCGATCACGCGTGACTTTGGCCAAGATACTGGCCGCAGAAATTTCTGCATGCAATGCATCCCCTCCAACTACAGCATCACAACTTATGTTTAAACCTTGTGGAATCTTATTTCCATCCACCAAGACATGCTCTGGCGTGATTTGTAATGCCTCCACTGCACGGCGCATTGCCAACAAGGATGCTTGTAGAATATTGATGTCATCAATTTCTTCATGACTGGCTTCTGCAATTGCCCATGCCAATGCTTTTTCTTGAATCTCTAAAAATAACTTCTCACGCTTTTTCTCTGTGAGTTTCTTAGAATCATTTAACCCTTCAATTGGATTATTCGGATCAAGAATGACAGCTGCAGCCACAACCGAACCAACTAAAGGACCACGCCCTGCTTCATCTACACCCGCTACTCGCATGTCTTACTCTCATAAAAAATGGCTGGAAAATCAGCCATCTTAGAATTAATCATATATTCAATATACTTATTTTAACATTTCAGCTGTGCATGTTGCAGAAGTTTTTGTTGCAGCCAATGTAGAATAAGCATCTTTTGCCTTCGGATCTATTGCTGCTAAAGCCAATTGCTCTTTAGAGAACATTTTCGGTGCATTGTCACCCACACATTTACATACTTCACGTTTTTTCTTTTGTTTTTGATCTTTAGATAAAAGTTTACTACCTACAATCCAAGTAGGATTACTCTCAATTTCCTTCATACATTTTTGGTTTGACGCTATTCGAATCACAGAAATACCATCTGATTCTGAACCAGATAATGGTGAAGATACGCACGCAGAGAGCATTAATACTCCAGTTAAACACATTAAAAACTTATATTTTTTCATCATTATTCAACCTTTGTTTTACGTAAATAGATTTATAGGTCATTTATTGTTCTGAACAATATAAAATAAAATATGATAAAGCACAAAAAGTATTGCAATAAAAAAGCTAGGAGATTCCTAGCTTTTTAAATTATTTATTTACCGCTTCACTCACACAACTTTGAATGGTTTTCGCCACAACATTATTCACTATCGTTGCACGTGCTGCAGGGTCTATAGCAGCAGTCGCCAAATCTACAGTCGTCACATTTTGTGGTGCTTTTTCGCTCACACAACCACAAATATCCGTTTGAATATTTTGTTTTTGCTCAGCAGTCATAAGCTGTGTAGACTTTTTCCAAGCAGGCGTATTATTTAATTCTGTCACACATTTTGAATTGATTGCAATTTTGATCGCTGCCATCCCTACTTGCTGGGTTGTCGCTGCCGTAGTTGTTGCTGTTTCTGTTGTAGCACAAGCCGTTAGAACTAAAATAACAGGCGCAAATGCAGCTAATCTTTTTTTCACAATATTACCTTGATGATTGATTTAAAGTAGCGCTATTGTGCCGTAACACCAGTAAATAAAAAGCCCTGATTGACTTAATGATCAATTGGTTGTGCAATTTAGCAACAAAACCCATCAAATAGCATCAGCGTTGCAACAAATATACGCATCGTTGCAGAATTTGCATTTTTTTGTAATTTTAACTTCAGTAAGATTATAAAAATTATTCAGCCTATTCACTCCTACTTTATGAAAAATACATCCCCCTATTACACGCGTACCGCGCAGGTCTTACACTGGATCATGGCGATTATTTTTATTGTCGCTTGGATCATTGGTTTCTATAGTGGGAACTTTTTAAGCTATGAGACTGATGGAAGTTTCAAAGGTGACGTCATCACCTTACACAAGAACATTGCTACGACCATTGTCTTCTTAGTCATGATTCGTATTTTCTGGCGCTATACCCATCCAGCCCCTTCACTGCCAGACAGCATGTCTCCAACAATGAAGGTATTGGCTCATCTTGGGCATTTAGCGCTATACCTAATGTTACTTGCCTTACCAATCACGGGATGTTTATTCAGTTGGAGCGCAGGACATCCTGCACCTGTTTTATATATGTTTGAGATTCCTCGCCTTCTAGAAGAAAACTATGATGTACTGGAAATTGTAAAACCGTTACACATCTATCTATCTTGGGCAGCAGGTTTATTGGTTGTAGGGCATATTGGTGCTGCATTAAAACACCACTTTATCGATAAAGATGGTGTGCTCACAAGTATGACCCGCCAACCCAAGTAAAACCTAATCATAAAAAACCGCACAATCTCGTGCGGTTTTTTTATATTAAAAGAATTACAGGCTCTGGATTGCTGTAATCCATTTTTGCTTTTCAGCATCACTAATAAATGATGCTTCAAAAGAGTTCTGAGCCAATTTTTTCAATTCATCATTCGACAAAGATAATGCTTCTGTAATCGCAATGAAATTGTCATTCATATAACCACCAAAATATGATGGATCATCTGAATTCACTGTGACATGCACACCCTGCTGCAATAAACGGCGGATATTATGCTCTGCCATATCATCAACTACACACAGCTTTAAGTTACTGAGTGGGCAAACCGTTAACGGCATTTTCTCTGCAATTAAACGTTGCATTAAAGCAGGGTCTTCTTCTGAACGTACACCATGATCAATACGATTCACTTTAAGTAAGTCTAAAGCTTCCCATACATATTCTGCTGGACCTTCTTCACCCGCATGTGCAACGACCAAGAAACCTGCTTCACGTGCTTTGGCAAAGACACGTTCAAATTTTGAAGGTGGATGTCCAACTTCACTAGAGTCGAGCCCAACACCAATAATTTGATTTTTAAATGGCATCGCTTGTGCCAATGTGTCAAATGCAGCTTCTTCACTTAAATGGCGCAAGAAACACATGATTAAATGTGAACTAATACCATATTTTGTTTGAGCATCATCACAAGCACGCTGTAAACCATTAATTACGGTTTCAAATGCAACACCACGATCGGTATGTGTTTGCGGATCAAAGAACATTTCCGTATGCATGACACGATCTTCATGACACTTTTCGAAATATGCCCAAGCCAAATCATAGAAATCCTGCTCATGCACCAGTACGTTTGCACCCGCATAATAAATATCTAGGAAGGATTGCAGGTTATGAAAATTATAGGCTTGCTTGACTTCTTCAACTGATTTATAAGGAATTTCAATCTGATTACGTTGTGCAATTGCAAACATCAGTTCAGGCTCAAAAGTCCCTTCAATATGAACGTGTAATTCTGCTTTTGGTAAAGCACGGATGAGCTCAAGTTGATTCATACCTTATCCTTAAAAAAGAAAAAGGGTGTAAACTTGTTTACACCCTTAACATTGGTGTGGGTATTAACCACCAAAAAATGCAAATTTAATTGCCCAAAGCACTGCAACAATCCAAACCATATAAGGAACAGTTGAAGCCTTGCCAGTACATAATTTAATTAACGCATAGCTAATAAAGCCCATCGCAATACCATCTGCAATTGAGTATGAAAATGGCATAAATACGATCGTTAGGAATGCAGGTACAGCTTCAGTAATATCATCCCATTCAATATGGGTAATCCCCTGAATCATCAACACACCCACAAATAACAATGCAGGAGCTGTTGCAAAGCTAGGTACAGATTGTGCTAATGGGGCTAAAAACAAACACAAGATAAATAAAACACCAACCACAACAGCTGTAAGACCTGTACGACCACCTGCTGCGACACCTGCTGAAGACTCAATATAAGGCGTGGTTGATGATGTACCTAGTGCAGCACCTGCAACAATAGCTGTTGAGTCAGCAAATAATGCTTTTTTCAAACGAGGTAATTTACCATCTTGCAGTAAGCCAGCACGATGCGCGACCCCTACTAAAGTACCTGTTGAGTCAAATAAGTCCACCAAGAAGAAGACAAAAATGACGCCCACTAGACTCGCGGTAAATAAGCCTTCAAAATCCATCTGTAAGAATGTTGGTGCAATTGAAGGAATTTCGCCTACAACACCTTTGAATTCGCTTAGCCCCATCACGGTAGAAATTGCAGTCAGCACTAAAATACTGATAATAATCGAACCGCGCACTTTAAAATGGTGTAGTACCACAATCATTAAAAATCCAAACAACGTCAACAATACGGTCGGTTGCTTAAGATCACCTAAACCAACCAATGTTGCTGGATTATCAACAATAATGCCTGAGTTCTTTAACGCAATTAGTGCGAGGAACAAACCAATACCACCGCCAATTGCAAACTTAAGTGACATTGGAATTGCATTGACAATCGCTTCACGGATTTTAAACATGCTAATGGCAATAAAAACCAAACCAGAAACGAATACTGCTGCCAAAGCAGTTTGCCACGGCACACCCATCCCCATACAAACAGAATAGGTAAAGTAGGCGTTAAGACCCATACCAGGTGCTAAAGCAATTGGATAGTTCGCAATAATCCCCATCACTAAACAGCCAATCGCTGCTGCGAGACATGTTGCGACAAAGACAGCTCCATGATCCATCCCTGTTTCGGATAAAATCATTGGATTAACAATAATGATGTAACACATGGTTAAAAAAGTGGTTACACCTGCAAGAACTTCAGTACGAAAAGTCGTCTTGTTTTCGCTTAATTTAAATAAGCGTTCAAGTACGTTTTCTGAAGATGGATTAGGAGTCGTCATGACCTAGCCCCTGTAAAAAAACATTATGCCAAAATTCCGAATTGGACTAAAAATAAACTTTTTGCCATTTGATTCTCGAAATTTAAAGCAATGGGTATGCCAAATATCTAATGCTTTTTTTTAAGCTAAACAAGGAAACTGTCATTGCCAAACATAAGGCTTCCTTTTCAAGTAAACGAAAAAAGCTGCATATATTATGCAGCCTTAACACTTATACTTTATAAATCAATAGCTTAAATAAAAAACATAAACATTTCTTTAAATTCGGCGTGGATTATAACATATTGATTTTCACGTTGTTTCTAGAATTTATGCACGGCAGCGACTAAGCCTTAAAAAATGAGATACGAGTAAATTTAAATCTTTAATTACAAAAATAAATTCGTACTGCTATTGATCTTTTTTCCTCAAAATATTTTTTGATTGAGCATCAGCTTCAATTTTTTGGAGTGAGCTATGTGCTTCGTTTATCAAACGATCAATTTCTTGCTTCTGCCTGTTCTCAGATTCGTAATATACACTCAATCCTAAGATACAGACCATCAATAGAAACACAGGTATAAGGAACTTTTTCATTATAATAAAATAAATTTTTTAATTATTGGTAAAATATACACTATATTTTTTTCTAGTTCACTTTGTTTAAAGCAAATAGAGCTGACTCATTTAAAAATTATATTTTTCAATGACTTATAAATAATCTTACAACTTACTACATTCATACATAATCTATTGCACCAGCAACTTCTAACTACAAAATTATAACCATTAATGAAAACCAATTTATTCATTATTATTCAACAACTTAGAAATAAAATTCTTCAAATAAGTCCTTTCAAATTTTTCTCATAAAAATCTGACGATAGATCTTCATATATTATTCACTAAACACCCACTCAACGAATTGAGTCGCCTCCACCCAAAGAAGAAATTTAATTCACTTAAGCACATTCTGTTTGATTATGTGTCAATTTCGAACTTATCCGAAGGTAATCCTCCCATAAATAACCGAAGTTAAAAGTAGAGGTTAAGCAGCCATTGGTAATCCTCCCATAAATAACCGAAGTTAAAAGTAGAGGTTAAGCAGCCATTAGAGGTGGCCTTCCTTTGTTAGCTTGGTGTGGTCTTTCATGATTGTAATGCCACAGCCAATCAGTTGCGTAATCCTGAACTTCTTCTAACGTATCAAACAAATGCTTGCTCAGCCAACTATAACGTATAGTCCGATTATATCGTTCAATATACGCATTCTGCTGTGGCTTACCCGGTTGAATATATTCAATACGAATACCGTGCTCAGTAGCCCAGCGCACAAATTCGTGACTGATAAACTCGGGGCCATTATCACATCGGATCACTAACGGTTTTTCTCTCCACTCCAGCAATTGATTCAACGTACGAATGACCCTAATTGTGGGCAATGAGAACCCTGCTTCAATGGCTAGGCCTTCGCGGCGGTAATCATCAATCACATTCAATAATCGAAACTTGCGACCATCGGAAAGTTGATCATGCATAAAATCCAGTGACCAAACCTGATTTGCACGTATTGGCTCTTTCAGTGGTTCAGGCACATGTCGTTTTAGTCTTCTTCTCGGTTTAATACGCAGATTCAGTGCCAACTCACAGTAAATGCGATAAACCCGCTTGTGATTCCAGCAGTGACTCTCAACATGCCGTAAATACGAGAAGCATAGACCAAAGCCCCAATCGGTATTTTCCTCAGTGAGTTCAATGAGCCGTTCTGCAATGAGCACATTGTCATCACTGAGTCTAGCCTGATAACGGTAGCAGGTTTCACTTATGCCAAATGCAGTGCAAGCTAAACGGATACTAACAGCATGTTGGGCCACTGCCTGTTGAGCCATCTGACGTCGACAAGATGGCTTTACCACTTTTTTGACATCGCTTCCTGAATAATTTCTGCTTTTAATCGCTCTTCAGCATACATTTTTTTCAGTCTGGTATTTTCTGTTTCCAACTCTTTCAGCCGTGCCATCAAAGATGTATCCATGCCGCCATATTTAGCACGCCATTTATAGAAGGTTGCATTACTCATACCATGTTCACGACAAAGGGCCGCAACAGGTGTGCCAGACTCCGCTTGCTTCAAGATGGACATGATCTGGCTGTCAGTAAATTTAGATGTTTTCATGCAGAATCTCCTGCTTGTATCTTAAGAGAAAATTCTACTTTTAAGTCCTATTATTTTTAGGGGGGATTACCCTTACTTTCCAATCTAAATTAAGTTACTGAATAGCCATCAAAATTCTTATACTAGTTCAAACCTGATAGCCTGATAGATACTCTAGCACATTCTTTGGCTCATCTAGATGAAATGGTATCGCCCGCAAAAGAGCTTTATCACTTTGCACATTAAATTTAAAACGAAGCTCATCATCAAATTTATTGGCCAGATGAGGGTAAATTAAAATAACCTCGCTCGCATGTTCTAAATAATAATGGCTATAAGCGAACATCTGCTGGATATCACCATCTTTAAAGCCGAATCGTCCGCCTCGATTATGTTGATCTAATAGCTTCCATTTAGTATCTAAAACAATTTTCAGATTCTTTTGCTTATGCTGAATATGAATATCAGGACGGAGTCTGAAGATTGGCTTATCTTCATGTAGACAAATATGCTGACTCGATACTTGTGTGCTTACATCCCAATCTTTTAATTCACGGCGTAAATGGTAAGCAACATAATGCTCAAAAAGCTTTTCCATAGGAAATAACAAGCTCATCCCACGCCAATCACCTTGAGCAGACACGGGCATGTATTCGCTCAAAATCAACTCAGTCCAAGGCTTTATATCAATATACAGGGCAAGTAAGCGCCCTGACTGCCACTGCTTAAAATCTTGAGTGATATTTTGGCTCTTCGGAATTTCTCCAGTCATTAAACGAAGTTCTTGAGCAAGCTTCCAATTTTTAGAACTTCTTGTTTTTTTACACACAACATCTAATGCAGTTTTAATCAATCTGTTCTCAGGTCGATTAACTTCATAAACATCATGTTCTATCGGGAAGATATGCTTTTTTGCTGGCGGTTGCCGCATATGTTTTACATGCTGCAACTGCCCTCTTAAATATTTTTGCTCTTCCTGAACACGGTTGTAATCAAAGCGTAATCCCCGTTGAATGAGCTTCTCAAAATTACAGAGAAACTGTTCTATGATCCACTCATGTATCGGTTGTTTAAATCGGCTTAGATTCGCTTCACCTGCATCTCGATAGGGTAAATGCAAAGATACTCGGAGCATCTTTTTCAAAAGCTCACGTTCTTTTTCAACCACGCTTTCTATGGATTCACCAACAGCATTTTCGATATGTTTTGGCAGGATTTCAATGCGAGTACCACACTTGGTTTCAATAATTCCTACATATTGATCAAGCTTAAGCTTTCTACGCCCAGCCAATTCAAATATTTTAGCGCCGTGTTTTGAAAATGATGCAGATAGTTCACATAAATGATCAAATGCGGGTGCAGAGATATAAGCATGATCTATCGATGATTCAGGGCACCCAGCATAAGCAACACTAATATATGCATATTCTCTGACTGTAATCAGATCAGACATAAATATCCCCTATTAGTGTTGAATAATCTTGGCAAAACTTTCTATGTTATCAAATGAAGTTGGCACCAGCTCCCAAGCTTTCTTATCTTCAAAGTAACCCAACTCCTCAGAATCTACATTCGGAAATATTGCTGATTTTTCTATAGGTTTTGAATGAAGCATTCCATTTCCATTCAAAACTAAATTTATCTTTGCCCAGTCGTCAAAGAAATATTCCTGTAGTTGTGGAATGATTTTTTGTTTAAAAATATGGGCTAAGTTTTCAAGGGTTGGCTGTTTTTTCAAACTCATAAAGTTGGCATGACCAATGCAATGATCACGATCAAGCAAGGCTTCGATTCGCTGATTAATAACCGTTAATAGTCGTTCGATATCAATACCATAAACATTTACACCTTCCAATAATTTTGGTTGAGGTGGCATTTCAATAAAAGTAAAACGGCGACGTAATGCGATATCTAAGCCTGTTAATGAACGGTCAGAACTATTCATCGTGCCAATAATGTAAACATTATTTGGTACAGTAAATTCTTGCTTTGAATAGGGCAAAGTAACAGATAATTCTTCATCCGCGCCTGCACGTTTTGAGTCTTCAATTAAAGTAATGAGTTCACCAAAAATACGAGATATGTTCCCACGGTTAATTTCATCAATGATTAGCACATAAGGCTTAGAATCGGGCTTGGTCTTTTCATATTCAACTTCTGAACGCAATGATTTTGCTATAGCCCATTCATAGGCTTTGTTATCAACAATATTATCTTGTTGAGTCTTTAAATAATTCTTAATGTGTCTTATTGATAATGTGATAGTTGTCTCTTGAGAATTCAAAGCAAAAAGAGTGCCTGACGAGTTACTTGTCACTTTAATTTCTGCTTTACGCTTTGTATAAAAGACTTGTTCCGTTTGCTTTGCCCTCTCAATTAATTGATCAATTGCACTATTAATACTAAAGTCAGTTGGTACATTCCCTGCTATTTTTTTTGCATCAACTTCGATTTGAGCATCAATACTAATTTCTTTAAAAACACCATCTTTTACCAAATAATTTAAGTTACCATCTTCATCACTTTCAGCTCGAATCCCTTCAACAAAGTCTTCGTAACTAAAGCTTTGATGAAAAGTTACAAACTTGATTTGATCATTTTCTTTATAAAAATCAAAGCGCTTTTTTAGCTCTCCACGAGTCTCTGTTCCCAATTCTTCTAATGATTTATTCTCAATGATCGAAAGTGCATGATTGATAGTATTAAATGTTTTACCTGTACCAGCTGCACCAAATAAAATACGATTCAATGGTTGTAATCTTTTTTTGTCTTGCATCATCTTTTCTTCAATTTCATTACTATCTATTAACATTTTTTTTGTATCCAACTCATACCAATCACAAAATTTTTCTAAATCCACTAAACTATTTATCTCAATATAATAAGCCTTATTACCCTTATCTAGACTCGGAGCATGAGACTTCAATCCACTATGTCGTCCTTCATCCTCATCATATCTGCCAAATATTTTCGAGTTATTATCAACAAACTTAAACTTAAATAATTGATTATTTTCTGGATCAACACCTATAAAAAAAGTGGGCCTAGAATTATCTAAAATCAAAGCCATTTCTCTATTTGATTTATTTCTAAATCCAACTATTTTCTTAGTTTCATCTTTAGTTTTCTTATACTTTCTACTTAAAAAATCATATGCTTCTAATGTCGTAAAAAAATCTTCTATTTCATAATCTATAGGGAATAAACCCTCGCCAGAATATTCTAAGTCTAACTCTTCCGTGATTTTCTTTACCTTATTTAGCCAATCTCTTAAATTTAATTCTTCTGGTATAGATTTATCATAACCTTGTGGTAATACATCTTCATCTACGGGTATTAATCTATATGTTTGATCTGTTATATACAGTATAAAATCTCCATTTTTCTCTAAATGAAGTACAAATAAAAAATCTTCTACTTTCTTCGCTTGGATTCTTTTTTTACCAAATCCTAAATACCCATACTTAGAGGCTCCAGCATGGTAGATATCCAAGTCTGGGAAAACTTGCTTTATTTCAGTCAATTGTTCCCAAAACCAATTCTTCTGTGGTTCCGATAAAAGTGCTACATAATCATTAATACGGGGCAAATTAAATTTTTGCTTAAACGCTTCTAGTTCCATTCTTACGATAACCTTTTACTTTAACTTTTTTAAATTGTCTTAGGTTTATTCACCAACACATCATAAATAATGTGCGCAAACTGCCTCATCTTGGCAGGATCACTCATCAACTGCGTCATTTGCTCCATGTGTGCAGCATTGCTGTCTAGCACGGCGTCATCTAAAGCACTGTCAAACTCACCTAGCATCGCTTGTTCACGCGTATTGTTCTGAATCTGCTTCATCATGCGCGTGTTTTCAGACATCTTATCTGCCACCGTATGAACATAATTAATCATGTCTTGATCTGTCAGCTTATCGGTAATGAACAATTCATTCACACGACCTAAAATCACCGATAAAAAGTCTTCCTTTTTATCCTTCGCCTTGGCAGTCCCCATGTCATTCGCGGGTTCCAGCTTATGCTCGGTACTATCGGCTTTAAGCTGAATATCTTGCTGGCGTAGCTTAGACAGACGGTAATGACTCATCGCCACATTACTCAAGTCAATCTCACCTTCATCAGCAACTTGTTCACGCAGTAATGGACGTAAGTTACGTGCAAATAAGCTAAGTTTCTCTAGCTCTTTATCGTCATACTCGACAATCTGGGACATGAACTCATAGAAACGGGTAAAGCTGCCTAAATCCTTCTTGAAGATTTCTAAGGCATCACGTGCCTTTTTCGCCTCAGCAAACTCATTCTCCGCATTGGCAATCAGCACCGCATCTCCAGTCTGTTTGCAGCGCTCTAAACGGTTCTTAGTCACATCGTAATCATTTACCGCAGCACTATAACGTTGCTGCCAGCGTTGTAATGCAGGTTTACAGATATTGGCGAGTGCAGCGTTGGATTTGTTCTTGCTATAAAACGCTTCGACAAACTGTTCTACTTCATTCCATAAGAAAATCCGAGCCGCTTTCAGCTTCTCAAACAGATCATAGATCTGATCTGGATTCGACACATCGGCCAATTCTGCCGTTTGGTAATACGGTTGGAAGGCATCCAAAATATCTTGTGGTTCATTAAAGAAATCGAGGACAAAGGTGCCTGATTCCGCTTTACCTGGATAGGTACGGTTTAAACGCGATAAGGTCTGCACACACTCGACCCCACCCAGCTTTTTATCCACGTACATGGCACACAGTTTGGGTTGATCGAAACCTGTCTGGAACTTATTCGCCACGATCATCACCTGAAAGTCATCACTGTCAAATGCCTTACGCATTTCACGTCCTTTCAAGTTCGGGTTCATATTGCTTTCAGTAAATTTCTGTCCAAGCAAATGACTGCTGTCCGCATCATTCGCGGTGAACTCCACTTCTCCAGAGAATGCCACCATGGCTTGGATGTGAGTATATTTCTGTTCAGTGATGTATTTATCAAAGGCTTGTTTATAGCGTACTGCTTCTTTACGTGAACTGGTGACCACCATGGCCTTTGCCTGACCATTCAATAAGCCCATAATGTTCTTTTTAAAGTGCTCAATGATCACACGAACTTTTTGCGAGATATTGTGGTCATGCAAGCGTACCCATTGATTAAGTTTAACTTTGGCTCTCTTGGCATCGACCTGATCGTCTTTTTCTTCAATTTTCTGCTTGAGCTTATAGATGACTTTATAGTTGGTGTAGTTCTTCAGCACATCCAAAATAAAGCCTTCCTCAATCGCTTGGCGCATGGAATAGACATGATAGGCTTCAGGTTTATTGCTCTTGGATGGCGGTAGCTCTGGATTCGGCAAGCGTCCAAACAGTTGTAAGGTTTTATCCTTTGGCGTAGCAGTAAAGGCATAGAAACTTAAATTCTGACTGCCTTTACGCGATGCCATCACTGCATCGAGTACATCTTCAGAGCTGAGCTGATCATCTTCGTCACGCTCTTCCAGCATCAAGGTTTCTTTCAGCTGTCGTGCGGTAGAGCCACTTTGTGATGAATGCGCTTCATCGGCAATCACGGCGTATTTACGTTCTTTTAAGCTGGTACTGTTCTCAATCGCACGGAGTACAAACGGGAAAGTTTGAATGGTCACAATAATAATCGGCTGTGCCATCTCTAAAGCTTTTGCCAATTTCTCCGACTTGGAGCCATCACCTTCTTTATTGTTGATGCGTCCAACTACACCATCGGCATGTTCAAACTGGTAAATGGTGTCTTGTAGCTGGGCATCCAAAATGGTTCGATCCGTCACCACAATCACTGAGTCAAACATTTTGTGATTGTTGGCATCATACAGGCTGGACAGTTGATGCGCCGTCCATGCAATCGAGTTGGACTTGCCTGAACCTGCACTGTGCTGAATCAGATATTTTTGCCCTGTGCCTTCTTTTAAAGAATCTTCAACCAGTTTGCTCACCACTTTCCACTGGTGGTAACGTGGGAAAATCAGGCTTTCTTTTTTATATTTCCGCCCTTCCCAATCTTCTTTTTCTTCAATCTGTAAATGAATGAAGTTCCCCACGATATTCAACAAGCTGTCTGGGGTCAGTACTTCATTCCACAGATAACCTGTGGCGTATTCATTCACATCTTTAGGAACATCATTGCCTGCACCTTGTTCTTTAGTGCCTTTGTTAAATGGTAGAAAATAGGTACTGTCCCCATTGAGATGGGTTGCCATATACACTTCATACTGACTCACCGCAAAATGTACCAATGCCCCACGTTTAAAGCTGAGTAGCGGTTCAGGCTTATTGGTTTCAGGGTCTTTGGGTAGACGCGTTTTTTTATACTGCGTCATGGCATTTTGCACAGCTTGCTTGAACTCAGATTTGAGTTCCATGGTTGCCACAGGAAATCCATTAATAAACAGCACCAAGTCGATACGCCATTTTTTGGCTTGTTTACCTGTCGCTTCGAGTTCTGCTTGGGTGGCGTATGGGCTATACACCAGTTCAGGCACCACACGGCAAATGTTCTGTTGGTAGTTCGCATTCAGTTCAGGGTTTAAGCCGTGTTCAGGTTTAAACTGGCAAAATGAAAAACGGGTGCCACGGGTTTTAAGTCCATGACGCAATACACCCAAGGTGCCATAACTCCGTGATTCAATATCTGTGGCATTGATGTCGGCTTTTTTAAGCTGTGCTACCACAGTTTCTAAAAAATGGCGTTCCGTGTCATTCGGGAAGATATTTTGAAACTTCTGCCATTCTTTGGCTTGTGTAGTTTGTACAAAGCTTAAAACGTCTTGTTCGTATAATGCTTTTTCACGATTGTAGCCTTGCGGTGAACCGACCTGCCAACCGTGGCTTTGCATTTGCGTAATAATGTCTTGTTGAAAAATCGTTTCTAAAGTTACATCCGATCTCATTGTTTCCGCCGCCCCTTTAAATTCTAAATATCTTTTCTATTATTTTATCTGCCAGATTGGATAACTTTGCCAATCTTCAGGAAAGCCCATATAGGCTTTGGATATGTTGCTATGCGACAACAAAAGATCAATCAAACGCTGACGCCATGTATGTTGCAGAGTAATTTTATCCATAAAGTACAGTATAAAAACCAAGCTATTATACAATTTACGATCTGCCGAACTCGTTTGATCAAAATTGCACTGCTGCGCTAAGCCCAAAGGTTTATTTCTAGGTTTCGCAATGGTTTTTGTAAATTTACGATTCCATAGCCGTGAGTGATGTGCACAGGTATTTCGCAAATACACGAGATGCTGTAATAAACCTTCAAATTGTTTTTCATCGCAATCAAAATGACTCGAAATTGCTGTGCGTGTTTGTTTCGGAGCAAGTGACTGATACCATTTAGAAAGCTGCCCAAAACTCATCACCTCACAAGTTGCCCAAATAGGTGGTAGCTCTGGATCATCATAGGTACGTTTATAATGATCTATAAATACTTCATCAGCTCGGTCTATTTCGCTCTTTAACGACTCTAATAATTTTTCCCATCTAAACAGAGGTTTAAAATATTGCGGATGCATAAATGCATGTGCACCATGCCGATGTGCAAGCTGATAGGCAAATTGGGTTCGAATCGCCACTTCAACCCGTTCGATTGCATCGAGTACCAAGAGCCTGAGTTCACGGTCAAAAACATAGATTTCCCACACCTGTTCAAAATGCGTGTTTTCTTTAAAACAGTGGGGTGAATGGGTCTGTTCAAAGGGTAGCCAATAGGCACCCAAACGGTAGTAATTGACTTGGGCTAAATGAAAAATTGCTTTTTGTTCATCGGAAACGATCATACCGCGAGATTTTAAAATCTCCAGTTGCTCCGAAAATGTTTTTGGCAGCTTATTAAATGGTTTCATACAGCATTACCTGCACATTGAGGTAATTGCCTGTATGTAGAGTCATTATTATATTTTGGTAAAGCAGAAAAAAGTAACCCGACAGTTTGAGGATGCAATTGCTTGCCTAGCCTTGTCGGGTGTTGTTGAGCGTATTGTGCAACTTTGTGCGTTTTTGTGCAATGACTTTTTGTTCGCATTTGCGACCAGTTTTGTATAG
Organism: Acinetobacter sp. ACNIH2; assembly: GCF_002934965.1. Classification (NCBI taxonomy): domain Bacteria; kingdom Pseudomonadati; phylum Pseudomonadota; class Gammaproteobacteria; order Moraxellales; family Moraxellaceae; genus Acinetobacter; species Acinetobacter sp. ACNIH2. The sequence continues at coordinate 2,850,227 of NZ_CP026412.1, read as the reverse complement.
GATGAGTGGAGAGCATCATGCGCTTAACTCCGTATCCGCTTCTTTATTTTTATTTGGATTTTGCCAATGACGAACGTCGATTTTACCTGTAACGGCTGCGGAGATAAGAGCTGTACGGCGTTCTTTTAATAATTCAACTTGTTGATAACATCTATTTTCTAGTTTTGAAAACTGGTTAAACTGTCTATTTAGATAGCCAAGTATTTGCTCACGCTCATTATTTGGTGGCACTAATATCGGTGTTTCCTTAATATTAGTTGCCGATATGGAAGCTAGGTTTGTACTTTGCTTAGATTGTCTAAAAAAGTGGAATTTTGCGTAACTTGCTCTAGTTAAAATATCCAACCATTCAGGCTCAATTACTGTTGTTCGAATAGCAAAAACATGATTTTGATGAATACAGTTTTTTATCTCATTACGCCAAACAGCACCTCGACCTAATTTGTCATTATCTCCACCTTCATTCATGAGAACATCACCATTTTGCAAAAGATATCTTTCTAACTGCTCTGGTTCGATATCAATCTGATGAACTTCATCTAAATTAAGATAACCATCTTGAACATTAGCTACACGTAACATTGGAACGGAGATTGATGTTTTACCTGTGAGGTCTTTACCCTTTGCAATACCAGATTGAATGTATCCAACATGCTTAAGACGACATATACGCCAATGCTCAGGCACCTCCCCTAACCATTCCACACCTGAATCTTTCATCGGTACATTTGGATTTAAACCTTTGGTCACCGCATGACTAATCACCGCTTGGCGTTTTTCTTTGAGCAGTTCGATCAGTTTTACTTGTTTAGCAATCAGGCTGTCAATTTTTGCAGTTTCTTGATCGAGAAAGTCTGATATTTTCTCTGCTTCATTAATGCTTGGATAAGGGAAAGACAAATTATCAATTGTTGTCATACCCAAATTCTTTTGGGTATTCGAATTGGAAAACACATCACATTGCAATTGTAATTCATACGATTGCAGACAATAAAAAATAAATCTACCTAGTCTAATATCTTTAGGGTTAATAACTGCTAACGGTGACCAAACATTAAAATCATTATCATTCTCTACGAAAGCAACCTTACCTACTGACGCGGCTTTCCCAAGTAAAATATTACCTTTCCGAGGTTTACATTTGAGACTAAACCTAACGTCATCTTCTATAGAGATATATCTACAACCTTCAAATACTAGTTTATTATTTTGGATACCATCAACAGATAAAAAAGGAATACCTTCATCGATAAACTTAGGTGTTTCATGAGGGCCATCTTTGACAAAGCCACTACACATATATTTTAGAGGTACAATTTTCCATTCTCTAGGAATCGACTTTATCCAAATATTGTGTGTTTCAGCCTTATCTTGATAAATCTGATACTTCGCCATTACGAATGCACCTCTTGCAACAACTGCATAATCTCACGGCTCACTGCATCCAGATCCGCATCAATCTCTCTTAAATCTCGTGGCGGCTGATACACATAAAAATGACGGTTAAACGGAATCTCATAACCGACTATGCCAATTTCAGCGTCCTGAGCATCACGTTTATCAGCATTGATCCATGCATCAGGCACATGCGGTTGTACCTCACGTTTAAAATAAGACTCAATTAAATCAGTCGTGCTTTGGCTTGGGTCAAGCGCAATGTTTTCCGCATCACGCAAGTCACCATCCTGTACAAACTCAACCACTTTGCCTTTGTAGTTAAACTGACCATATAGCGGATTTTCTTTTGCTTTAATGTCTTTATTAATCACAGGTTCAGCTTCAGCATTCTTCCAAGTTACCGCATCAAGGAACTGCTTTTTCTCTTTCGCTTCGAGTTTAATACTGGTATCTTTTAAGGCTTGTTTGAGCACTTCATCAAAGGCATTAAAGTCATCATGCTGCGCCGTACCAATTTTAGCTTGCAAGGCTTTAGCTTTACGCATTAAGGCCCTTTGTTCTAACCAGAGTTTTGGCTCAAGTAGGGTTTTAATATCTTTTTCTTTGAGTTCGCTAAATTCAGCTTTGATCAATGCACGAATTTCAACTTGAGCATCTTCACTCAACTGACCATAGCTCGCTTCAGTCCAATCATTGCCGTAATCATCGTAAATTTTCTGCATCACCGTATTAAACGGCTTTGGTGCAAAACGTAAAGTCGCAATTCGGTCATCAGACAATTGAGCAGATAAACGTAAAGGACGTTCAATGGTGACACGACGGTAGCCAAACTCATAGCTGTTAAAAATTTTGCTTGAGAATGGCTTTTGCTGTTCACTTTCACCATCCAAAGTCAGCGTATCTACCGCTTCAAATGCACCATAGTTTTGGGTAATGGTCTTAATTTCTGCATCAGTCAGATAGTTACGCTTCGAGCCAAGTGACTTACGCATTTTCGAACTGAGGTTCGACGCATTAATTAAATGCACTTTGCCTTTACGTTCAGCATATTTCTTATTGCTCAGTACCCAAACATAGGTCGCAATACCTGTGTTATAAAACATATCGGTTGGTAAAGCGATAATCGCTTCGAGCAAATCCGCTTCTAAAATATAACGGCGGATTTCACTTTCACCACTGCCCGCACTGCCTGTAAACAAAGGCGAACCATTTAGAATAATACCAATTCGACTACCTTGACCTGTGCTATCCACATCACGCATCTTGCTAATCAAATGCATCAGGAATAAGAGTGAACCATCAGAGACACGGGGTAAACCTGCACCAAAACGGCCATTAAAGCCCTTTTGTTCATGCTCATCTTTAATCTCTTGTTCGATCTTTTTCCAGTCCACACCAAATGGCGGGTTGGACAGCATATAGTCAAACTTTTCATAGGCAAGCTGGTCATTAGACAATGTATTGCCTAACTTGATACGGCTGACATCTTGCCCTTTAATCAACATATCCGCTTTACAAATGGCGTAGGATTCTGGATTCAGTTCCTGACCAAACACACGCATCACAGCTTCTGGATTATGCTCATAGACATATTCCGTGCCTGAAGACAAGAAGCCGCCTGTCCCAGCAGTTGGGTCATAAATGGTTCGAATCACACCTTCTTTGTTTAAGGCATCATCATCTTGGCTAAAAATCAAACCTGTGGTGAGTCGTACAATATCTCGCGGGGTAAAGTGTTCCCCTGCGGTTTCATTTGAGCTTTCAGCGAAACGACGAATTAATTCTTCAAACACTAAGCCCATTTCATGGTTCGAAATATTTTCAGGGCTTAAATCTGTGGTCGAAAATTTCTGCACCACTTTATAAAGTAGATTGGCATCATCCAATAAGCCTGTAAATTCATCGAATTTGAAGTGTTCAAAGATTTCACGTGCATCTTTAGAAAAGTTTTGGATGTAGTTATTCAGGTTTGAACGAATGTCTTTTTGCCCAAGGCGGACTAAATCCAGTTCAGAAGTATTAAAGAAGGCTAAACCTTGGGTCGATTTCAGCAATAACTTTTCTTTGGCTTCTTCTGGTAGAGGTAAAGCTTTGACCTTTTCATATTCCGCGAGCACATTGGCTTTAGTCGGTGCCAAGACACACTCTAAACGGCGTAAGAGCGTAAACGGTAAAATAACGCGACCATATTGAGATTGTTTGAAATCACCACGGAGTAGGTCTGCAACTGACCAAATGAATGCGGCTACTTGAGAAAAATTATTGTTAGTCATTAAAAAAACCAAGGCTATTAAGCAGCTATCAATATTGAAATAAATGCGGTCATTGTGCCTGATTTACAATAGGTTTTACAGACCTATAGATGAGACTAACGATACTAAGTATGTAAAACTTTAGTATTCATAAACATCACTGCTGTAATAAAAAATAAAAATGCTATTTGCTCTTAGTTTCTGCGGTAATTGAGCAGTACAAGGCACTATATTTAGTCAACCAATATTAAGTTTGGTTTTTATTTCTTATTAATACAGATTATTATCACTAAAACTTTAAAATTATAGATACACATGAATAGAGAAAAACTTTTTGAATTATCAACTCAGATGATCATGGAGCTGAAACAAGAAATCATAGAGAGTGATGTTCTTGATTGTGGTCCAAGACTAGAGTTAGTAGAGCAGTGTATTTACATCTCTTTTGAACATGGAATAGGAGTAAATGGATTATTAGCCATTGGACTACCTACTCAAGCCATGGTTTTACTTAGATCACAATTTGAAGCAGTAGTCAGAGCATATTGGCTTTTGTTTATTGCAAGCAATCACCAAGTATCAAAGTTAAATTTTAGTTATACATTTGAAGAGCAATTCGAAAGTGATACTTGTCCAATGATAAGTGACATGCTTGAAAAGCTGAGTAATGCAAACCTTCCAGCACAATCAGTAATTGATCACCTCTGCGCTTTTAAAAAATACCACCTTAAGCAACTTAACTCTTTGGTTCATACTGGCAAGCAGTCTTTTACCCGTGATGTAATGGGGTATACGGATGAGATGCTGATTACGTTAATGCGCCAGTCAAATAACTTGATCACTGTCTCTTCTCAAATCATGTTGAAACACACAGTGCCTGACAAGCAAAAATTTATTCATCATTTGATTAATAAATATCGACCTTGTTTCTTTTTGGATGAAGATGTTGATCCAGCAGTTAAGGAACGAGTAGAGAAGTACTTTGCGAAATAGAAACCAAACCTCCTTCTGGAGTTTTTTTATTACCTAAAGTTCCTGCTACAGAGTGGGTTATATGAAAAAGCGAATAATGAAATTGCCCTGTATATAGATCAACAATACACAATATATTCACAAGTTCAGAGAACAAAAGAATATCATTTCCAGACTGGTTAGCAACTGTAATAAAGTATTTGAGTGAACTACGATATTTTGTTGCAGGATAGATGAAGGACTACAGTGACAACTAGACACCACAAAGAATAGCTTAAAACGCCAAAAGACTACGCCGTGTTTTTACTATCAGGTGCATTTACTGCACATTACATAACACTCTGGATTATGTACTCCCCCCTTTTCGCCAATATAACCCTCCATACAACCAAATTTAACTTTCAATGTATCAAAATAGGAAAATCAAAGCTTTTAAGTATTTTTTGGAACGCACAATAAACCTAAATCGAATGGGAAATTCAGCATTTGAACGTCCCGAATCCTAATTCTATTGTGAGTTTATGAAACTATGTCTTCAAATATTACCAATCGTTATCCCCATCTCAGCATGATGAAACACGTTAAACCAATTCTGAGTCTTAACAAAGGTCAAGGGTTGACATTTAAATTCCCCTCCCATTACGGTGAGGACTTCCATGTACAAGTTTTCTTTACAGGAACCACGATTCTGGTCGGCTATCAACTAAGTGAGAAGTGGGCTTATCATATTAGATATCAAGAACAAAAAACTCAGTATGAAGGCAAGAGAGTATGGTTTATTTGCCCCATTAAAGGGTGTAAAAAACGGGTAGATAAACTCTATCTTAAAGAAGAGTTATTCGCTTGTAGAAAATGCCATAAACTTTTATATCCAAGCCAAAACAGATCAAAATACTTTCTACCAATGTATAAACTTGAACGATTAGAAAAGAAGCTGAAAGGTAAAGGTAGATGGGGTTCCCCTCCACCAAGGCCACTTGGAATGCATTGGGAAACTTACGAACGATTAGCTAAAGAATATGCTGATGTTTATTGCGAAATCATGGAAAAAGGCGAAGCTAATATCGCAGCTTATGGTCAGTCTAAAATGACTAAACCACCCCAACACACTGATAATATTTAATTAATTTTAAAAACTACACCTTCTAAAAAAAACTAAGATGTCTAATTTAAACAATACAATTAGACATCTTAGGTGAAATTAGATTATATAATCTAAAGACATATCAATATAATTCAATATCTTAAAGTAAAATTAGACTATTAGATGATATTTAGGATTCAACAATACGTATTCCTTATTCTCAAACTTTTCAATAAACACACAATGGGTATCAATTAATGGTTGTAGAGCTTCATCTCTAATTCGTGCAGATTTTATAGAGCGAATATATTGATTGAGCGTAGATTTAAGTACTTTATCCTCTCCATTCTTATATTCTCGAATCAACCAGTTTAAAATATCGTCACTTTTCGAATGCACAACATGCTTTTGATCGTAATTAGCCCACTCATTTAATGAATGCATTATGATCATTGCAGCTGAATAGATATCCGCTTTTTCAACCACAACCCTCTCTTCAAAAAAAGCAAACACTGTCGCTAAACGAATCATGATTTCACCTGCACGGCTACCATAAGATTTAATGTGGCTATATTTACCTTGTTGCTTAAGTTCAACCTCGATTTTATTATAAAACCGAATCCACAATGATTTTGCTTCTGACGTCATTGCTAATCTCCCTCGCTCAGTATCACTTTCCTTTAAATCAGATGCTGTATCATCACGAAGTAATTTTTTACATTGTTCCCAGTAAGTAAGCATTCTCAAATCTTCTTTTATATTTTTCGATAGTTCTTTCTGGTCAATTAATCTAGTACCTGCTATTGACTTAGGTGCCGTGAAGATAAATCGAGGTAATAAACCAATACCCGACATAGCTTTATCACTAACAACCTCTTTAATGATAATAGGCTGACCCATTAAATGGATACTCATACGACAACCAAATGCAACACCGCTACCATTTACATTTCCCTTGGAACGAGTCCGCTCAATTGTGCCTTTGTCAAACATTTTAGCCAATAACGCCATACTCGACTTAGCAGTATCAGATTTAAAAGTATGTCCACTTAAAAGCTCCGCTGCATCATCAGATGCCAAAGCAATATTTCTAAAATCTCCGTTAATAAAACCAGATGTAATTGGTTCAATAGTAGTATCTGAAAATAATGTTTTAGGACTTACAGGCTCAGAAACTTGTTGCGATGAATTTCGATATGCTTGCAACGCCTTTTGATATTCCAACATTTTTTCATCTTCTAAGGCTAAAACAGCATTCATCGCCATTTTATCTGCAGTACTTTTTCTATCTCCACTCTCGCCTTCTGTAAGAAAATACAAACTACATGGCATTACACCACCATTGATGTCATATGCATCTACTTTTCTTTGAGCTATATAAGTTGCAGCGAACAAAACAGAGTTTGCTGCAATACCAATAGGGACTTTTATATACTCATGAATACAAAGAATTGCATTCCTTAGAGATACAGGAAAATCATTAATAGGATATGGATTTTCATAAATGTTACTTGGTCTAAATGAAGATATCTCTTTAGCATTTCGATCAGTTTCAATAGCCAAAATCTCTTCTACCTCAGCAATCACTTCTCTTGGTGAAGCTACCGCGCAAATTGGCATAGACAATGCTAAAACCTTAATAAATGAATTTCTTAACTTTCGCTTAAAGTCATTTTCTTCGTGTTTAGCACATATTAAATAATACTGAGAATTCTGATAATCAGCTTTATTTAACTTATCAACATTTTTATCTGATACATAAATAATCGGATACTTTGCATGAGAAAGCTTGAATAATGAGTATTTATCCACACAAACTAAAACAATTGAATTATCAAAATCAGAATTTACTATTAGATTACCTTTTCCAACTATATAATCTTTCTTATCTGCACTATCAGACAGAAAGTTTAACCCTGTGATTTCCCCTTTTCTCTTTAGAGGAAATACAACACGGCCAGATAAGTCAATATTATTCATACAAATTTCTTTTGAAAAAAACAATCCACCTCTAGGATTACCAAAACGAAATATTGTAGAATTAGATTTTCTATCTGAATCATTTTCAGATAGATTAAAACAATGTTGATTTAAGATTTCAGTGTAATCAGGGTTTAAGTTACAGCTTAAATCCTGATTTTCAATTTTTTGTAACATTAAAATAACCAAGTCAATATAGATAATAAAACACTCTCAGCCACTCAAAACCGAATAAGTAGCTGATAGTTAATTTTTTAAATAAAATTAAAAATTATTCGCTTTTAGCTTCATTTTTTTTATGCCATTCGACTAATGATTTGTAATCAAAATAAACTGGCGCCTGTCTCGTTGATCCAGCTTTATATCCCTTTGGAAAGGTAGGATCATTCAGTCTAAGATCACGTAAGGTATTGCGTGTGATACTTAAAAGTTCACATGTCTGATTGTAAGTGACTCGAATAGGTAGCATTGATATAACTCCATAGAACTTGCTATGAACTTATTTTGAAATAAATTAAACAAAAAAATACGGCGAATTCACACCCATTTTTTCCCCGCATTTTTTTAATTGCAGCTGAATCCAATGAAAGTAAATATTTATCAAACTGGAAATCAGTCTTTAACTACTATCCAATTTTGAGTACATAGCAATTTACAGACTACTGTTTAAGCCTTTGTATAAGTTAGAATATTTTTAAATGAGTATAAACATATATGACTATACTCCTATTAAGTCATGTTTAAGATTCGTTATGATTATTTATAATATGATCTTTCACGTGATTCAGATCCTGCTTTTTCCACAGCAGCAAAAATTTGTAAATGATCCATAATACTTATCGACTTGGGTTTTTCTTGTTCTTCATAATGAAACGTATCCGATGAGGTATAGGAAAATATTTCATCTGTAAGCGGTTTCACTTCTTTCTCAATTGTAGACTGATTTCTAGCATTATCTGGAAATATTGCTTTATGATAGGTAGCAAAAGAAAACTTTTCATTTTGTTCAAGAAATATTCTCGACCAAAGCCAGAGATCCATATAAGCCAAAATTCTATATCGTGCCCAAGCTTTCAACATTTTATTACTAACTACTTTTGAATAGCTAATACTATTCTCTTGTCTAATTTTAATTAATAATTCCCTAATTTTATCAATAATAATTTCATCAGAAAAAAATGGATTAATTACAATTGGAACTTCCGCATACTGATTGATAATACCATTATTTTTGAAAAGAGAATCTACAACATCCATACCATCATAATGTTTATTTAAATCAGTAGCAGCCTTAAGATATTTTAAATCTACATTTTTCATTTTTTTAGCTGGTGGATAATGATACTTATCAACCCACATAAACTCCTCTGAACCTTCATCATCTCCAAATACAAAGACTCTTACTGATTCATCATTTTGAGGATTTTTTCTAATATAATTAAAATCAAAATTAAGAGCCAATGGATCTTTTAATACTTTTTCAATAGCTTGTTTTAATACTTTTGTTCTATCTCCATCAGACAGTTCACCTATCGTATCAATTAACATTGGATCTTGAATATAATTAAAAATCATCTGCCTACCGCTTAGAGCATAGAACCATTCGCATGCATTGAATTTATCTAAGCCTTGGTATTTCTCTAATTGAAAGAGTTTTGGTATTTCTTTATAAAACTTTGCCATTACAAATCCTATAACATTACTTTTTTATTATATTTTAACCAACTATCTCATCAACATAATCTGACCACCACTGCATCATACCTATACGCTCTTCAAAATGCGCCCCCTTATCGTATACCCCCTTTACACCTGTTTTTAAATGCGCCAAGGTAGCCTCTACAACCTGCTCCTTATCACTATATTTATTATTCAACTCTGTACTTGCTATATGTCTAAAACCATGTGGATTTTGTCGACCTTTATACCCTAAGCGGTTTAATGCTTGATTAAATGTGTTATCAGAAATCGGCTTGATCAAACTTTCTCTACTAGGAAAGAGTAGATTTGACTCTGTCCTATATGTTTCCAATTCTTTAATTAATTGAACAGCTTGTTTTGAAAGCGGTACTGCATGAGCTATACCTTTTTTCATTATTTCAGCTGGCTTAATCCATACTGCTTTTTCCAAATCAAATTGATCCCATGTTGCGAAACGAAGCTCAACTGGACGAGGGAATAAGCGAATTAGCAACTCCAAGCCAATTGCCATATCACGCTTTGGATAACCTCTGATTGCATGTATTAGGGCAGGGAGCTCATTAATTTCAACGAACTTCATGTTTCCGCCATTATTTTTATCCAAATGCTTCGTAATACCTTCTAGTGGATTAAATACAATTTTCTCCTGAAACTTTGCCCAGTCATACGCATTCCGAGCATAAGAAGTCAATTTTTCTACTTGTTTATAAATTCCAAGCTCTCTTTGTAAACCTTGAAAAAAATCAAACCACTCTTTAGGGGATATACTTGTGAAATTACGCTGCCCAAAAACAGGAATAATATGTCGTTCAATCGATTTCACAGCTTTATCAAATGTAACATCGTCCCAATGGAATTTTTTTGTATCAAGCCATTCAGACATTAAAACTTTAAACTTCATGTTCTCTGCTTCTTCGGCTTTTTGCTTAATCGATTTCTTGGTTACTAGCTCTTCTCCATTTTCTAACTTTGACTTTATGTCCCCTACCAGTTTTCTGGCACGATGACCACTAATAGAAGGATATGCACCTAGACCATACCAAGACCACACGCCATCAGCTTTTTTATATCTCAACTGCCAAGATTTAGTACCACTTTTTTTTACAACAAAATATAATCCGCTATCTGAATCTTTTACACGATAATCTCTCCCCTCAGGCTCTAAATTTGCCAAAGTGGTATCAGACATAGGAAATTTCTTTATTTCTGTTCTTTTCATAAAGTTACATCAAGGCTTGTATCACGAGTTCACATATTAGACCATGATACATAAAGTGATACAAGAAGAGTTCAGGTAAGTAAGTTTATATGAGTTTATTTCAGGCAATAAAAAACCCTTAAATCGTTAAGATTCAAGGGTTTTTTAACAATATAAAGTTAAATAAGTTTATATTGTTTTATGTATTTGGTAGGCATATCCAGACTCGAACTGGAGACCTCTACGATGTCAATATCAAGCTATGACCTAATATAAGCCATTGGAATATAACAATTTCACAGGTTATTTTTGAGCTTTTTTTGGTCAAATTTCTACCCAACTAGACCCAATAAAATCAATAATTTAGAGCATCATTTCTCTACAGCTTTTTTGGGCTTTTACTTCAAATTGCTCATAGCAATTTTGTCTTAAAAGCATTTAAACTCAACATGCAAATAAACAGTCATATTCACTCTTGTTGTAATCAAATTTCGAGTCGATTTCTTGCCGAATCAATTTGTTCTAAATGACATTGTTTCATGTATAAAAACAGTGGAAGCCCGACAGAGGCACCTCCCAAAAATGATGCAATTATAGGAATCCATAATCTTTTAATTTTATGGCTTTTACCTTCATTCATCACCATAACGACAATGACTACTACCGTTACAATGACATCTAGCCATGCAAAAGCTGCTAATGGGTTTTCAATAATTTGACGGATGAATAAAGAAAAATTAAATCCATATTCAGCTAACCAAAGTATGAATTGTGAAAACGGCAGTATTACCCCGACTAAAGTAAGTAGAGCATATATTTTTCTCATATCTTATATCCGTTTGAATTAGTTAGTCATATTCAAATTAACATAATAGAAATTTTATAAAATATCCCTTCTACTAAAGATTTCTGAGATCACATTTCTATTTTCTCAACATATAAAAAACCGCCCTTTCAGGCGGTCATTTTTATTTAAGTAGGCTGTACCTTTGGTGCGGTGAAGTCGCCAATTCGAACATGTGTTTATAGTCATAATTTGGTAATTCTACACCGTACTTCTTGCATAGATCCGAAATGGCATAGGTCATATAGAACATGTTGTCATGCAGCATATACACCAGTTGCGGATTCAGTTTGGCCAATGCTGGGCTATGGGTATTCCACCATGCTTGGAATAGTCGAGCATGACCACAGAGCATTTCTATAGTTTGGTTTTCATCTATATGAATATCCCCTTTTGCTTTGATCTGCATGGTTTCTAGGTAGTCCACAGCATCTTGAAAGTGGATAGCTAGGAGTTCGCTATAACGTGGAATGCGAAAGTGCTTGTTATGTCTGGCCCATAGTTCGGCGCGTTTCTTTGTACTGCCCTCGGAGCGTCGGTCGACAATTTCTTTGAGGATGGCTTGTTGCTCTGAGTTGATTTTTACTCGAGTGTCGATTTGCTGTTGCAGGACTTCTTTTTCAAGTACGTCGAGTACCCATTTACGGAATTCTTTGGCGACGGGTGTGCGGGCAAAGAATGTAATGAGATGGCAACCGCGAAGTGAAAAAACCCGTACGGTCAAATTGACCGTCTGGGGATTATCAATAACCTTTGTCATATCGGAAGTAAATTCATCCGACTTACGATTATAAATTCGTGTGACAGAGTCCGCATGTTTATAACCTAATGCAAAAGCTAATTCAGATGAAGTTATCCAAATTTGATTGTCGTTTTGCGGTACGGGATGAAATTGTATTGCATTAAATGTTAAACTATTCATATCAATTTTCTCAAAAGATTGGTAACTCGCCCCGCTTTCCGCCAAGATTGTTCGGGGCGTTTTTACACCCCTGCTGGGGATATAATTAATTTATTCTCATAACATACTCTTGTCAATCCCTGCTGGGGATACTATTATTTTAAAAATCGCTTAACTCTAGAGTTTGTAAAATGGGAAGAAATCTTGGTGTGGAATACAAAATGCGTATGTCCCAAGAACTAAAAGATAAAATTGCAGAGTCGGCTAAGGAGCTGAATCGCTCTATGAATGCGGATATTGTTGCGCGTTTGGAGCAAAGTTTTGAAAAGCCAATTACCAGTGAACATGAAGTAAATGATCTGCGAGAATTGCTGAAACAAAGTATTGAGAATAATAAAAAGTACTTCCAAATGATTGAAGAGCTTTTAAGTAAAAGTATTCAGAAATAACTTAAATTTGAGTTATATAAACTTTTATCTTTTTTTAAATATATCAAAATGATTAAAGACTTATCTATATTTCTTAGCATAATGATAGCAGAATCTCTCTCATTATTAATTTTATATTTATTCAGGTGTAAAATGAAAGGTAAATACTGGTATACCTTGTACTTCATATTAGCATTTTTAATACTATTTTCCACAGTATGTATAGTTTATCTAACATTTAACCCTCTTGATGAGGATACCCTTAAGCAAAGTCAAGCAACTGATTTAATATATATTTTTTCTGGTGTCTCAACTTTTTTAGCACCTTTAGTAATTTTATTTACATTAAGTGATTGGAAAAATGAAAGACGTTTTGATAAAGAAATGGAAATTTTTGAACAAATATTAAATAATTGTGAAAAATTAAACTCTATATATGTACTAAAAAGGTATTTTAATGCAGAGTTACTAAAAGCTGTTGTAAATAAACATTTATCTAGCTTCTCAAGTAACAATTTAATAAAAAACAATTATTTTGAACCTAGCTCTCTTACAAATATTATCTCATATTTTGATGACTCATTTATAGACCATGATAATTCAATATTTATATTAGAAATATATCGAGACCTTCTTAACAAAATAACAATACTACAATCCATTAAATATAATGAAAAGTTATCCCGTGAAATTGGAACGATAATGTCATTAATAAATTCAAAAGGAAATGAATATGTTGAATTTATTTCCTTCTTCAATACGTTTAACAATAAGATAATTACTTTTGAAATCTTTCAAAGTCAGGTTTTAAATCAAGCAATATTTAATGAACAGAATAACTACAACAAACAAAAAGAAATATTAGAAGTAATACAGAGAATTAGAATAATTATACGTGATGAAATAAAAACCATGATGAATTAATTTTTTAATTCAGATACTTGCAATAAAAAGCACCTTGGAGTGCTTTTTTACTCAATACAAATTCTCGATATTTTATCTTAACGGTAGCGCTTATTCCCACCAGATGTAATACAGTAGGTCCCACCTCTTGGGCCTACGCAATCATTCGACCCGCTACAAGGGCATTCTGATGAATTACTACTAGATGAACCACCATAACCACTACCGTATGATTTTGAAGATTTACTCTTGGAAGAATAACTGTGCCCACCTGAAGATTTACCACCACGTGCTTCAGCTTGGGATAGAAAAACTGTCTGTAATAAAATAAGAACGGCTACAAAAATGATTCTCATGACTACCCACTAAAAAATTTATAAAGTACAAAATATTTTTAAAGACAATATTTTATAATTTTATTAGAAACTTACAATGAGACTAAAACTAAAGAATCTAAGCAGCTATATTTTCTTCACTTACTTTCTTTTCTACAGGCACTTCGTATGCATACTTTTTAAAATTACTTAGAAAATTTCCGCAATCAGCACATCTTTCTACGTACTTCAGACATAAGTACGCAATTGCCAAAGCCATAATAGGAATCGCAACCATCAAAGCAATCCATAAAGGTATGCCTTTTTCATAGGAACTCACCATAATAGCTATGTATTTGTTCATGATTACAAATGGAATTAATCCAACAAACGCGAAGACACCGTATCCAGCAAAAGCTGATAACCCTTTAATCCAATTATACTTAGGCTTAAACCCAGTCACTTCCCCAGTATCATCTCTTTTTCGCGTCAACATTCCTCTAATCTTTACGTATTCACTTATCCATAAATCCGCATTTTCATAGTTCAGAAAGAACTTAACTTCACTATAAGTTATTGCATCATCATTAAAAGCTGATTTAGCTAACCTATCCTTGTAGAGGGTAGATCTCTTATCTAAACCCTTTGTTTCAAACTGCTCTGCCTGTTTCAAGGCTTCTGCTTTGCTTTCTTGAGTGTGTTTTAAATGGGCTAATCTATTATTTAAGAATGCCAGTACTATTGGTACAACGAGAACAGCCAACACCCCACCAATTTTTAATAAAGTTTCCATTATCACGTTCTTATAAAGTAAAGGTTTGATTTAGGACTATTTTTAAATTTTGTCAACCAACTTTTAGGACTCAAACTAGGATTTGTCAACTAAGTCCTTATTCATAAGACTTTCTAACTAGATTCATTGAGCAGACAAGTAGAGAGTTGCTAGACTTCAGTTAATGTTTTGACTTTAAAATAATTTATGAAATTTTTCTCTGTACACGACAAATTTCATAGGGCCCTTGTCCTATCAGGCTTTTTCTTTCTTAAAATTGCTAGCACTTTCTTAAATTCTTCTTTTTTTCCAAAACCAATCAAACGTAGAATAGCCATCTGAACATAGTCCAAACCGTAGCGAAATAAACTTACTGAAAGTCGTCCATGCTTCTTTAGTTTTATCGCTTTTTTTCGATCATGTTGCCATTCACCTGTTAAATAGCACCAACAGAAACCGATCGCTAGCACTGCTATCAATTTCTTGACTCGTCTAGGGTCTGTTAAACGAGTATTTTCAAGATTGAATCCACGTCCTTTGAGACAACTAAATAAGGTTTCGATTTCCCAGCGTAATGCATAATCACCAATAGCAGAAGCATTAAACATAGGAGAAACAACAAGTAAAAGTTCTCCATCTTCTAATCGTAGCGCACTAATATACAGTTTCACTCGACCAACCCAAATACGTCGTTTACGACATTCTGTTTGACCAACTTGAAGATGACGAAATAAATCACTAATTTTATGATTCTTGGCTAAGTGATTGGTCACAATAAAGTTTTTTTAACACGTATACAGAAGTTAATGTCATTTTCAATTAACCATGTAAACCATTTCTCACCGATAAATTCTCTGTCTGCGAACACATTCACAATACGATCTTTACCAAAAATGGAGATAAAGCGTTGAATCAAAGCAATACGCTCTTTTGTATCTGAATTTCCACGTTTATTGAGCAATGTCCAAACAATAGGTATCGCTATTCCACGATAGACGATGGCTAACATCAAGATATTGATATCTCGTTTTCCCCATTTCCAGTTGGTTCTATCCAAAGTTAATTGGACTTTATCGAATGAAAATATATTGAAAATTAACTGAGAAATTTGACGATAATCGAAATACTGATCTGCAAAGAAGCGTTGTATACGTCGATAAAATGATTGTGGTAAGCACGTGATGGGTAAGGCTTTAGATGCAGAAGAAAGATTACATGTCTGTTTTACAATTAATGCCAGCATAATCAGTGTAAAACATTTTACACGTGACTTGTTCCACTTTAGATATTTGTTTAAGATGAGATGTAACTCATTGAAATGTGTCATCATATTCGTCGTCAGAAAACAAGTATTATGCCATTATTTCAATGAGTTGTCTTTTTTTGTCGTGTACAAAGGAAATTTTTACTAATTTTAGTTTTGGGGTTCACTTCCATCCAAGTTTATGCAAAAAAATGCGCTGACTTTTCTACTCAGCAGCAAGCACAGAAATGGTATGAACAACGTAAAAAGTCAGAACAAACTGGCTGGAAAAGTTTAGACCGCGACGGCGATGGTCAAGCATGTGATTGCTTGCCGGGTGGAAATGGGAAGAAGTGTCCGAAGAAGAAAAAATAGATGGTTGTAAAAATACAACCGCTTATATCGCTCGCAATTCAACCTATTAGATTTAAATGTAATCTAATGTATTTAAGTGGTCATATATTTTAAGTAAATTATTCACACCAAAAAATATGACTAATTTTGGATTCATGATAATGCAAATAAAACCACTTTTACTTATAGGACTTTTTGGCATCCTTTCTGGATGCCAGGTTGTTACAAATGCAGATAATAAGAAATCTGTATCTATGTTGCCATTACACATACCTGATGAAGTACGTTATTTAAACGTATCACCAAAAGCATCAATTGAAGAAAAGCGAGAAGCATATACCAATCAACTTGTCAGCTCTGCTGAACAATATGCAACTATAAAAACCATTCCATACGAATTTTTTCAAGGATCTGGTTCACTAAGTGCATACCCTTATACCCTCTACAACTTTGATCAAAAACGTGTAAAGTTTATTGAAAACTCTATGCTCAGCCCTTCAACGACCATGACAAGATTTGATTATTCTCAATCAAAGTTAAAATTACCGGTCGGACAACATGACCTTGTTTTTGTGAGTGGTGTTGGAAGTCACAGCTATTTCACAGAGATTAAGAATGTAACTTTAGAAGCAAATAAAGACTATGTAATTGGGGTAGACAGAATCCCTAATGGCAAAGCACAGGTTTTCATTGCTGAATATGAAATCGATTCAAAATTCAAGCCTAATGAACCTGAATCAATTATAGTGAAAAAACGAATCATTCAAGGTATTGAGCATGGGAATTTCAAACGTGTATCAGTTTATTAAGTTTGGAAGCACTTTGGGGCTGTTGGTTTCTGTTTTAGCATTACAAGGTTGCGTCCGTATGATGCTACCCACTTCAGACGCTGAATTAGTAACGAAATCAATTAATGGTGGTGGTTCAGTAGAAGTTCCTTTGGATTATGTACAATCGTATGCAAATTTAAAGCAAGCATACGTCAAGTGTATGGAATACCGAACTTTAAATGATTCCTTAAAAATTGATGCTAATTTGGATCGTGAAAACAGCATCGGGACCTTTTACGGCAGACCACCGTATGGAACTTATATCTTTAAGACAACCATTACGCCTATTGATTCAAATACATCGAAGCTTACCCTCTATACAATTCGAGGCAGTCTATTAACGGACAATGCAAATCAAAATGTATTAAATAAACGTTTAGAGCAAGATAAAATCCGTGCTCTAGGTCAAGATGCTAAATGCAATAAAGACTAGTAATTTTAATCTGAAACTAAGCAAGTAGAGCGCCTCACGGCGCTCTTCTTATGTAAAATTCTGAACCAATTTCTTTATGACTGGTCTCTGACGTTGACTGGCATTCCATAAGTCATGCTGCATCTGCAAATTTAACCAAAACTCTGGTGATGTTTCCAAAGCCTCGCTTAAACGAATTGCCATATCTGCTGAAATACCAGTATGACCATTCAAAATACGAGATAGATTTGCACGAGTAACCCCTAGTGCTTGAGCAGCCTCCGTCACAGGAGTTTCACCAATGTATTCCCGTAACATTTCACCAGGATGTGGTGCATTGAACATCATATTCATTTTAGTACTCCTGCGCTGAAAGGCTTAGTGATAGTCCAGATAATCCACAATGTAGACATCACCATCTTCAAATTTAAAAATTACCCGCCAATTACCGTTTACAGTTAGTGACCATTGATCTTGTAGATTTCCACTTAACTTGTGCAAACGCCAATTTGGTGGAGTTCTTAAATCATTCACTGTGGAAGCAGCATGTAATGCTGCAAGGATTAAACGTAATTTGGCAGAATGCGCTGCTTGAATACCTGCTGTTGTACCAGTTTGGAAAAAAGCCTGAAGACCTTTATGTTTAAAACTCTTAATCAAGCTTTAGCATCCATTCGTATAGCGTATATATACAATATACACTACCTTAAAAAATATGTATAGCCGATAACCCTCATATAAAGATAAAGTGCCCCACGGCGCTTTATTTATGCAAAATTCTGAACCAACTTCTTAATGATTGGTCGAACCCAATCCATGATGGTTTCAAATAAGATATTGATGCTCAATGTAAAATTTCAAGAATTTTGCAAATGGTGTATTATGTTGATTTTATGAATTATTAATTTTAAAAATTACTTATGCTCAAAGCTTTTATGCTAGTTGTCGTGTTAATTTCAACTTCTATCAATAATCTATCGCATGCAGAGACCAATACATTGAAGGAAAATATGATATTAGAACCATTTATATTTGAAATTGGTTCTAATTTTTCAGATATTCAAACTAAATTCAGCTTAGAAGCAAAGACTTCAGGAGTAAATTTCATTCAAGAATCAAACTGGTACAGATTAAAAACACCAGTAGGATTTATTTCCCTTCAAGAGTGGAAAGGTAAACTTCATTCTATTGCTTATGAAATTGATATAGATGATGTAGAAACAAAAAAGAAATTAATCAACTATCTATTTGAAAAATATAAAAATAATTTTGAATGGGTAGAGCGGGTTGATAATGGGTTTTATATTTCATATGAATCATCTAATGATTCTATCCAAGGAATCCATGCTTATTCATTAGGAACAACTATTTCTTTTACTAGTAATGAAATTAGAAAAGCTGAAACAAAGGTTCGATTTCCAAATCTTTAATTTGTGAAACCAGTTATTTAACCTAATGGAGCTTATTCGAAACTGGCATCATTTCGAGGGCTTTTTCATTAACCCACTACACACCTACGGCGATATGAACATATGCAAATGATCATAAAGAAGCCATGATAGTGCGCTGAACCCATTATGGATTCATATAAGATATTGATGCTTAGTGTAAAAGTTTTAGAATTTTGCAGAAGGTGTATTATGTTGATTTTAGAGAAGTTTAAGAGTCAATACTAATGTAATTTATTAATCCTTTATTTTTAGGCCAATCAAGATATTCGAGTTATGTAGATATGAATGATGTAAGAGATGGGTTGTTGCTCTTGGAAATGGATGAAAATAGTCTAGAAAAATATACATACTCCTTGAAAGATATGAGGAAAGTAATCATTTATGCGCTTTCTGAAAGCGTATCAAACTATTGGCCTGAATTAGCTTTAAACTGGCTTCAGAAAAAACCTGAATATCTTGATAGTGATGTTTTATATTGGATTGATAATCTAATTAAGGATAAAAATAAGTATTCTCAGAAGGTTAGACATCTGGCTACAAAGATACGTAAGAATTTTTTGGAAATACCTAGTACATAATTATGAGTGATGTATAGGCTCCTTTAACATAATGGGCAATATACGTATTATGTTGGTTAAACCCCATTTAAAGAACAAAAATCATGTGTGAATGCCAATCTGTAGGTAATTTTTTTGTATGTCCGACTAATTTTTCAGATATTTTTAGCCATAACTACAATATAAAAGATAGGTTTCCTCGTTACATAGTTGAAGATACTCCATGTGAGGAAGCACAACCAGAATTTGATTATGGTGAGTTTTATTATGTTTGTGCTGAATGTCAGCAACCGTGGTATTTTGAATGTTATCCAGAAACGCCAACAAGTCCTATTTTTGGAATAAAACTTCTAGATATAAAGAAAACACTAAACCAAAATCAAATAAACAGTATTAAACAGTTCTTGGTTGTTTTAGCTCATGAGGGCTTTTCAGAAAGTAAGTGTATTCATCAGGGATGTATGGACTATTCTCTTAATGGCGTTAAGGTATGCCTCAATCATTTTGGCTATAAATTTAGCCCCCATTAAGAATATCAATTCAACCTGATGGCGATTATTCGAACTGCCCTCAATTGAGGGCATCCGCAATAGCACTGTGTTTCGCCTTACAGTCGTTAGGTAATCCTCCCATAAATAACCGAAGTTAAAAGTAGAGGTTAAGCAGCCATTAGAGGTGGCCTTCCTTTGTTAGCTTGGTGTGGTCTTTCATGATTGTAATGCCACAGCCAATCAGTTGCGTAATCCTGAACTTCTTCTAACGTATCAAACAAATGCTTGCTCAGCCAACTATAACGTATAGTCCGATTATATCGTTCAATATACGCATTCTGCTGTGGCTTACCCGGTTGAATATATTCAATACGAATACCGTGCTCAGTAGCCCAGCGCACAAATTCGTGACTGATAAACTCGGGGCCATTATCACATCGGATCACTAACGGTTTTTCTCTCCACTCCAGCAATTGATTCAACGTACGAATGACCCTAATTGTGGGCAATGAGAACCCTGCTTCAATGGCTAGGCCTTCGCGGCGGTAATCATCAATCACATTCAATAATCGAAACTTGCGACCATCGGAAAGTTGATCATGCATAAAATCCAGTGACCAAACCTGATTTGCACGTATTGGCTCTTTCAGTGGTTCAGGCACATGTCGTTTTAGTCTTCTTCTCGGTTTAATACGCAGATTCAGTGCCAACTCACAGTAAATGCGATAAACCCGCTTGTGATTCCAGCAGTGACTCTCAACATGCCGTAAATACGAGAAGCATAGACCAAAGCCCCAATCGGTATTTTCCTCAGTGAGTTCAATGAGCCGTTCTGCAATGAGCACATTGTCATCACTGAGTCTAGCCTGATAACGGTAGCAGGTTTCACTTATGCCAAATGCAGTGCAAGCTAAACGGATACTAACAGCATGTTGGGCCACTGCCTGTTGAGCCATCTGACGTCGACAAGATGGCTTTACCACTTTTTTGACATCGCTTCCTGAATAATTTCTGCTTTTAATCGCTCTTCAGCATACATTTTTTTCAGTCTGGTATTTTCTGTTTCCAACTCTTTCAGCCGTGCCATCAAAGATGTATCCATGCCGCCATATTTAGCACGCCATTTATAGAAGGTTGCATTACTCATACCATGTTCACGACAAAGGGCCGCAACAGGTGTGCCAGACTCCGCTTGCTTCAAGATGGACATGATCTGGCTGTCAGTAAATTTAGATGTTTTCATGCAGAATCTCCTGCTTGTATCTTAAGAGAAAATTCTACTTTTAAGTCCTATTATTTTTAGGGGGGATTACCGGATCACTATTTAGAAGGTCATGAAGCGCCAAAACCAGAGCGGATTAGCTACCGTTAGTCATACCAATAAGCTGATGCTTTCATTTCATGGATCATCAGCTTTGGTAGATTTAACCCAATTTAAAAATTTGTATAATCGCCTTATGTTAAATGGCAGAAAGTATAATTTTTTATTATAAAAAATTACCTACTTAAAGATAATGCATAAAATCTTGACTGGTTTAGTTAGTTCATTGTGTAACTTTGACTTTGGTCGATCTGGAAACAAGACGCTATCTTATCCTATCTCATTTCTTATCTAAATTAATCGCTGTTGTCTTTCGTCTTAGAATCTAATATTTAACTTTATTCAGTTTCAGCAATCATGCCACATGCAGTGACGAATATTTTTCTATATTTATTAGCATATGCTGGTTTTCTTAGTGCTCCTGCACTCCAGAATAATCCAAATTTTTGTACTTGGTTAGGGTGATCTAAAGCTAGATTTCTATCTTTATATAAGTCTAAAATATAAAAATCATCTATTATTTCACCATCTACTTGGTCTAAGCGTAAGTCTAGCTCTTCTTGATTATAAGCACCCTCATTTTCTGTCTTGTCTCTGTTTTTTCTAGAAATTGGGACATTATTGTACTTAATAAGTTTATCAATAAAATCGCGGTCACAACAAAACTTATATATATCATAAGATCTTAATTTATAAAGTTTATTTTCTATTTTTTGAACGCTTGATAGGGGGTAAATTTGAAGATTAGTAGAGCCCCTTCCCCAATCTGTCACAAACGAATAATCTTTAGGTAAATTTTTTAAATATGTAATATCAATTTTATTATCTTCATTGAAAAGGCTATGCATTATTGTTCTATCAAAATTATATAGACTTTTTCCACAATTCCCCTTACCAAACCTACAATGTATTAATTGATCCCGAGCAAAATATTCTGGCATTGACCCAATAGCAATAAATCCGAAATTTTCTTCTAATGATTTGTTTATATCTGATTTTGCCATCAACTCTATGATTTTTTCTTCATCATTTAAATCATATTTAGAAATATATAAATTGGCATCCCAATTATCGTCATAATTTTTACTCCAATCTTCTAAAAGAGCGACAATTAGATCTACTTTTAGATTTTGTAATTTTTCTTCTTCTGTCAGATATTTTCCTTCTGCGGTACAGAAACCTCGTCTTTCATTGTATGCCTCATATTGCCAAACAATTAGTTTGAACAACAAATAAATCAGTAATATCGACATTCCGCCAAGCATAATTTTATGTGCTAATTTCATCTATTATCCTTGTTTATCACAATGCAACTTTCTTGGACTCATTTTTTCCTCATCTTCTATGAGATGGCCGTAATGTATATTTTTAGTTAATGATTTATTCATAGATTTTTAATTATGATTTTAAAATTTTTCTAAAATTAACATAATGCGCGTTAAATGCAATTCATTTTCTATTTCATATAATTCAGTGTGTTAATTGGTTTGATAAATCCCAATTCAAATGTATTGGTATTTTTGAATAGTTTATCATGTTCCATGATTGCTTATTAAACAATGTTCCACGGCTTTGTGTAGTCTCATTTAACCCTAAAAAAGAAAAAAATGTCCAGATGAAATAAGAAGAGATGTCCAAGTAGCTATTTACTTAGCTACCGTTAGTCATCGTTTTTAAATTTAAATGGGCGAGTTATTAACAGTAGGAAAATATTTCATTCCCCGAAAATACCCCGAAAGTTCCCCGAAAACAAAAAGCCCACTTTTGAAGTGGGCTTTAAGTTGCTGAATTAACAGCTATATTTGGTAGGCATATCCAGACTCGAACTGGAGACCTCTACGATGTCAAGGTGCGGAAAAACAAACTAAAACAATTACTTAATTTAATTTGGCGTAAGAATGGCGTAAACACCGAGTTATCCACAGGTTTTTAATGAAAAAACCGACTTAGTTTTAGGTGCTAAATCGGTTATAACTGATCTCAATATAGCTGATTTTGATAATCGTAACAATGAAGATTTGAGAGCGCTACGTTATTGCAAACACGCTCTCACTTTAATGGTTTTTCTACAATCGAAATCACTGCTGCATGTCGTTGCTGACAATCAATGTATTTGCGACGATCATCAATCATCACCTGAAGCACTTCTTTTGCCTGCCCTGATTCCAGTGTCAAAAGATCAGGGCATGGAGTTTTCAGGTTTGCTGGTATTACCAGCGGCGTTGACTGCTGACACCCCGTCGTCATCAAAACAATTAGTGTTGATATAAATAGGACGATCCACGATCTTTTGCACTGTACGTGTAATCGTTTCTGTTTTGACGCGCTCAGCTTCTTTGGTTTGTTCATAATCTTCACTTGCCTTCTGTGCTTTATCTTTAGCGGCTTCTTCTGCTTCTTTGTATGGTTTGACTGCTTTCGCTACTTCCTGCTCAACTTTGGCTTTGCATGCAAGGTCGGCTTTCATAATCTCCCCTGCATAGTCATTGGTCTGCCAAGTTTTCCAGAGCGAGAACAGCAAAAGGATGACAATCAAGGTCCAGCGTTTGTTATTCAAAATTAGATAGAGAATCGGCATCTATGCACTCCACTTCTTGTAAGCATTGGCTAGCTTAGTGTCATAGCTATTTTTAGAATAATTTTTGCCGTTATAGCCCGATGCAAAAGCCTTCCAATCCTTGTTCTTTAAGGCACTAATCAAGTTGTTCACTTTGATATATCGGCACATAGCTTCAAGCTGTGAGGCTTCGTCCTTATACATGGCATTAATAAATGCCTGTAAGGATGGATATTCGAGATTGAACCAGTGATACCCCATCACCTGACCAATACCCCATGAACAGGATTCAAGTGCAGAGAAGCGATCAAATTTTGCAGCATCAGCTAATTTTTGATGTTGCACAGAATATAAGCCATAGCCACCTGATGTTTTACTGCATAAGTCTGGTCGCTTTACTTCCATTACATCGGCAATCGCTTTCTTCTTGTGAAGCAATAAGCGTTGTCGCATGACATGACGTTCAAACAAAATTACTGGTGTGCCATCATCATTAAAACCAGATCCCTTGCATTCAATTTCAATTACGGCACGCAATGCTGCGACTTCAATTCCTAGAGATGCTGCCTGCTGTTTGATTTGTTCAGTAGTTAGTTTTTTACTCACTTCTTCCACTCCTCTTTTAGTTCACGTACCACTTCGATAATTGTTTTTCCGTCACGCTGTGCAATGAATGTTGTGGTCCATCGAACAATCGCCCAGCCCGGCAGGCCGCAAGCAAAGAACAATCCACCAAGTGCAACAACTCCAAATATGTCGGCAGCCCATGCATGCAAACCGAAATAGACAATTAGAAATGAACCACCTGTAAAACTTGATACGACTGTGCAGATCAGACCGACCGCCCATTCATGTGGACTTTTCGGCATGCGTATCAACATGACTACCAATGCGATTAATGCCGCACATAACACAGCTGCAATCCACACCCCATAAACCTTGAAAAAAACCGTTGCACCCGTTGTGCTCACTGGTTCTGCCATACATCCCCCTTATTTTTGGTAATAAAAAAGCCCTACCAAATTTTATTGGTTAGGGCTTTCTAAGTATCGATTTCTGTTGACAGTAAAAACCCTGATCTAGTTAAAGATCAGGGTTTATAGGGGTTTGTTGGGTGATTAATTTAGGTTGCTTTTGAATTCCTTAGCAGCCTTATATAACTCACTATCTTGCTGACCATTACGAATAACTCCAGTAAATGTGCCATTCTTGGTTTTGATGCTTATGGAAGAGTTATCTGCAGAAACAAGACTATCAACAAGGTCTTTTTTCACATTCAGTACCAGATAAGTGCTCTTACCTGTATTTGAGTTTTCAACATTCTCATCAGACAATTTAAAGACATTTTGCTGACCATTAAGAACTAGATCCACCTGTTCTATTTCAGAGTCATCGTTTTCGACATCAATGAACAAAGATAAAGCTTTAGTTTTTTCATTGATTTTGAATGCAATTGTCGGGCATTGTTTCGTGTCACATATAGCTTGTGATGATTTCATAATGTGATCAGCTTTAGAGCAAGCTGAAAGTAAAAAAATCAGGGCTGAAAGTTTCAGAATTGTATGTAATTTAATCAAACCTTTAACCTTATCATTTTCAATAGCAGTAAAATTGCTTTAATTTATTAAATTAGATTGATATTTACAACTTAAGAGCTAAACTCTTTTGCAGTTTGCATGCTATTAAAACTCATTTCATGAATCAAAACCAAAATTTTACACTTAAGAGAAGTTATTTATTTGGTGCTCTTATTGTCATACAGTTTTATCTGTATTTTTTCTATCTAAAAACAGAAAGTTATACATTTTTAGCTTCGTATTTTCTACTTTCAATACCTATTGCAACTGTAATTATCCATCAAAAACTCAATCAAAAAATGCTTATTTTACTTGGTGTTATAACATTAATATTTGGGTTTTTTGGGATTTATTCTAAAGAGTTTCCAGTGGTAGTAACTTACTACAACATGCTTTATGGTTTTTCGGCACTGATAGCATCCTATGCATTGTATAAAACAGACAAAAGTGAAGTATTTGTTAAAGTTTTATTTTGGTCCTATACAGCCTTCATCTTCTACCATTTTTATACACTTGGATTTAAAAGTCCTGAGCTCTACAATGATATTTTAAAAGGCTCTAGTCGAAATTATCTCAGCGGAATCTTTGTTCTATTACTAATTTTGCTAGCACTAACCTATGAGAAAATAAAAAAACCAACACCATTAATTTACCCACTCATCACTTTTGTTAGCTGTGTAGGATTGTTTGGGCGAAGTGGTATTGTATTTTCATTAGCAATGCTCATTTTTCTAATGGCAAAACAGAAAAACTACAGGTTAATTGGCGTATTCGCAGTAGGCACTATAGCTTTCATTTTAGTCAATTTGCAGTCTATTATTTTGTTCGCTGAAAACAGTACAAACTTTACGAATGGCTTAAGTTCTGAGAGATCCATCTTTATTAATGAATACTTAACAGGTATTACAAATAGCAATTCCGATTTCTTCTTTGGCAGAAGAATCGCAGAATGCTGTAGCTGGATTCAAACTTTCCAAGGGAATCCACATAACTCATTTATTATGGGACATATGCGCTATGGTGTAGCTCATACATTACTTTCCATAGGTATTGTTTTATACATTTTACTATCTAAAAACATTACATTAATTTTATTTGGTTTAGTAATTTTGAGCCGTTTCTTTGTAGATCAGCTAGGTTTATTCACTCCGTTCGATACTGTGCTGTTTTTACTATTATTCATCATTCATGGTTCAAAAAAGAAACAACTGCGATAAGCAGTTGTTTCTTAGTCACTAACTCAAATCAACATGAATTCCTGCATTGTTCCACAGCGTAGCGCTGCTAGCACTCACTAGTCCAAGAATATCTAAAACACGATTTTTAATAACACGCTTTTTAACTATGGAGCTAGTATTCCAGTTGAACACTAACGGGTTTGCAGTATCTCGGCGCTGAATGCGAAGAGTATAGTTGCCCGCAGTTAATGCGGTTGATGTGAAAGTAAACTCGACATCCTGATAAGTCGTTGTGTTAATGCTTGCAACAGCACTTGTTGCTACAACAGCCCCAGAGCTATTAAGAATCTCTGCAAAAGTATTCGCACTTACGCCTGTCATTCGAATACGAGCTTTCGTCACACTTAGACTTCGTTTTAAACCAATTGCTATATCAATTGTAGCTGCACTTGTTCCTAGTGAGTATTCTCCCCAAGATAAACTAGAATTCTCATATGTAACTCTTTGCGCTTCATAGCTATTCAAAGCTGAATACATATTCTTTTTAGTCAATCGGACATCTAAACGAGACATTAATGTCATGTCTGAACTTCGGAAATCAGCGTAGCTTTGAACGCTTAAGTTCTCACCATAATCGACAAAAGATGGATAACCGCCACTTTGTCCGCTTGCAAGTGTGGTATCGCCAGCAATGTATAACTGGGCAGTTGTGTACCAATTTTCAAGATTCTGTGTAGCAAATGTGGCTAGTAATGAACGTGCATTCCCTAGAGAACACATCATCAATAACTCATTTTTTCCAAAATTATATGGATCGACATATGGAGCGTGAACTTCGCGTGCCATACTTATGTTTGAACCCCAGCCAGAATTACCCTCCAGATTGAAAGTCTTATTGTATTTCCCATTTACACCAGTACCCATTCGCCAAAAGCAAATTAGTTGATCGTCGTAATAACAGATAGTCGGCTCTGCCGAGCCAGCTGATTCAAACTGAGCTGCTTGAGACACAGCAATATCAGTTGTCAAAGTGTAGTCATAAACTGCGGTTGAACGATAAATACGGCATGAGCCGTCTAAACCGTAACTAGGAACAAGTAGATAACCAGATGGAGTAATTAGCGTATTACCCCATGTAAAATGGTTGGTTGGTAATGAAATCTTGCGAGTGTTTTCCACTGTGTTGTTTGTGCAGTTATATACCAGTAAATAGGTATCGTATGTGCTTGCACCAGTCTGCATGGCAAATTTTACCAGTAAGCGATTAGCATACTGAGGCATGATTGAGATATTAATATCTCGAATATCTTGACCAACTACACTTGTAAGAAGAACTTGCTTGGTTATCGCGTTATTCTTGTTTCGATCAATGATATACATAACAAGATGAGAAGGTACAGAAGCATTGTAATAGTGGTTTTGACCGCATCGAACAGCTACATATTCTTTACCATTTGCTAATGCAGAACAGCCAAATCCACTGTAACGGTTACTTGAATCGACGTGCTGACCGAACTCATCTTCTAATGTAATAATTCCATTTCTATTGGATCCCTTGCGATATTCAGATTTCATCACCCGATCATGGTTAATAAATCTTAAATCCCCATTGCCATTAAAATTTGCAGTATTAACATTCGAATTGTCTAAAGAAAATGTCTGGCTATCGGGAATTAAAATTTTAAAACTTTTGGCTTTTGCGTATGTATCTGCGGCTGTTATCGCTACTGTGGCATTAATACCTGTCAACGCACCAAAATCAAATACACTCAGATTTTTAGTATCTACACGCTCCCACCCCATGACAACTGTTGCATTATCATCTTCAAGTGCACGTACAGAGTTATATTTAAATAATCCACCACCTACAGAATCACTTGTATGCTGAAGAACTTGCACCAATTGCCCTTCTATACGTGGAACTAACGTTCTTAAAAGGCTCAATGATTCTATTTTTTGAATAGTCAAATCATTAATCTGTTTTTGGGTTTGAGTGCCGTCTTGAACATATTCAGATGGCAAACCTAAAACAGGCTGTCCAGTAATCGCACTTGCAATACCATCAATGTACGCCTTTAAATCCGCTTCTCTTGTTTGAGCTAATTCATCATAAGAAATATCAGCCAAAATACGTGCCTGTGTCTCGAAATCAACAAGGTGCTTCCATTCTTGTAAAATTGCTGTGAGTTTATCTAAGGCACGCTCTAGTGCATCTGGGTAGAAGTTATCGTAGTTTGTTATATCTAACAGTTGGTCTACAGGAGTTTTACCACCCACATAGAAAAATGTTGAAGAATCTGGTGCTTCAACAAATGTAATATATCCACCCAGATTTCCTTCATTCACAGTGACAGCATATAAAGCCTCGTCCATAAACTCAAAATCATCACCAACTTTTATACGTACAGCTACACCTGTCTCATCCTCCTGATTGAAGACTCGAAATGTAAAATCGAATCGGGTATTTACCCCATTACCGACATAGAGCGGGCTAAGTCGATCGGTAACTTGAACTGTCATGTGCTCACCAATAAAAAAGGTTGTAATTTCTACAACCAATTCTATGTAAGCTCATAAATAATAGGACTGCTCAAAGCAATGGACTGTCAACAGCCCTATTCCTCTGGTGCATGCTTACCAGTAATGGTTCCGCGAGTAGCATCATAAATACTTTCAGGCGCTTCTTTCTTACCTTGCGAGATAGAAAGCCAGTAACCCGAAGGTTTGCCAAGCACCGCAAATGGAATACCAGTGGTCAGTGTTGCGGTATTAAGAAAATCTTTTGCTGCTTTACCTTGATTGACTTCCTTTTCTTCATCTAAAGCAGTCTTTGCATGTTTGATTAGGCCTAAGCCACTCTCACCCATGCTAAACACTGGTGATGCGGTATAACGGTCATTCATGACATTATCATCTGTGTTACTGATTGCAGCATTCACCACATTACCTGCGTACGGCACAAAAGCTGATAACATCTTGAATTGCGACATTGCTAACTTGGCAGACAAGTCATCCCATTTTTCCCCATCATCATCACTATCTTCTAAGCCGCCTGCAAAGATAATCCCAAGCAACTCAGATAACATAGAAGGAATTGAAATCATCATCAGTGCAACATAAGCCAATCGTGGTGAAGCCTTCACCCAACTACCATTTGTAGCTTCCAGCGCAAGCTTTACTTCAGTATTCGATGTATTCCAAACCATATTGAACCAGTTATAGAACATGAGGAACATGCGCTTGGCTGGTGAGCCGCGCTCAAGGTTTGAAACCCCTTCTGGTGACATATCTGTCATGTATTGGCGAATAACTGCATCTGCTGCGTGTACAGCATCATATTGATTTAAACCTATCTCAGTATAGTGATTGAAAGCAGCTTGCCATGACACAACCTCCATTGGTCGCTGAATGGTGGTCTGCAATACATACGCATGCTTCATCGTAAAATCTTTAACGGATTGAATCGCATTCTTCTGAAAAACCATGTCATCCACTGCATAGCGATATTCATCTGCCGCCTGATCCCATCGGGTTTTCATGAAATCCGACATTTCCATGATTTGCTCTGCCATGTGCTGACGAGTCACCACAGACTTGAAGTACTCGCCTTGAGCTTTAATCAAAAGTTTTGGCGGTACCGCAACGGCAACTTGTGCAAAACCTGTGAACTGCTCAATGGCGTTTTTCAGGTTACCAGCCATGATTGCAATGCCTGTATTTCGACGCAAAGCTTTAAAGACATTATCCAGTAGATGTGAATCAGTGCTTTGATCAACTGACTGGTCTGCAATCGCTTTTAGCCAAGGATTAAAGATTTGCTTTGTAGCAAACGGCAATACTCGCTCAAGCTCATTACGGAAGTCCTTGTTTAATAATAAGCGTCCAATTTGACGAATCTGTAGTTCAAGGTGGATATAGCGTAGCTCTTTATCTAAGTGACTAGGTAGGCGCGATAAATCCAACTCAAGCATATCGCTGTATCTGTCCGCACGTGACTTGGTGAAGTTGGCACCAGTGGTCGCAATATCCAACGCCTGCAAGTTATTTTCAGCAAGGTTTTTATCCTGGATACGGTCTTGCTCATTAGAGCGAATGCGGTCATAAGATGCAGGTACATAACCACCTTTGTATTCACCAAAAGGCGTACTGATTGGTGAGGTCGGTAACTCATCAAAATAACGACCATTGATTTTTTTATGGGTTAATTGAGCTTGTCCTTTGTATCGATCAAATAGGTCCCAAAGCTTTTGAGCTGTGTCCATATCATTTTTGGTGATCGTGCCTTCAGCAATCATACGATTGAAGAACTGATCCCATTGACTAAAATCCACAGAGCCATCTTCAAGGCGACTACCCCAGCCATACCCAATCACTAAACGCTCTTTGTTGCTCATATTACCAGTGTGCAAAATGGCATGAATTAAGGCTTGCTTGCCTACAAAGGTATAGTTGTTCAACTCAGGGGCAGCAATCTTGGAATTGTCTAGCTTTCCAAAACCCTCAAAAATCTTAACCACATCATCCAGCATCTTAGTTTTTTCAATGCGGTACTTGCTCAAGGCATCTTGCATCGGATTGATTAAATACTCGCGGTACTTACCAGTGACACCGCCATCTAGCCACGTTACCACCTGATCCACACGTTTAGCTGAAGCACCAAGCTCCATAAACTTAACTTTAAGTTCTGCTGTCTTGTCTTTGCCGAGCATGTCTTGCTGAATCTTCTCAACGCTCTTTTTACCGCTAGACTGTTGAATCAACTCATCACGCACCTGTTCGCGCTCAATCGCTTCATTGGTGGTGTGCCAGACCTTGTTTTCACGTGAACGGTGCCAAAGCGTTTCGACTGCCGCCATAACAGCACTGAACTGCTCTAATGTGAGTTCTTTATAACTTTGGTTTTCAGGCAAAGCACCAATATTCTGAATCTCTGCATAGGTGGTCGGATCATATTTACGGATCAGATCCAATTGATGTTCATAGTTGGTAGATTCTCTCCCTAAATCATATTTACCTAAAATTGCGCGTGCCGCTGTGACCATATCAAAGTCACGGTTTTTGGCTAATTTTTCATTATTGCCAAAGATCTTTTTTACTAGGCTTAAGTGGCTTTGCACTTGGTCCTTTGCATCGTAGCTGTATTTGGTTGCAAAGAACTGAACCAACTGATTTCGCTTATGTCTTGCCGCTTCCACAGATTGACCTTTGCGGAATGCATCACTTGCCATCTTTCCTAAACGTGCATCATCCTGAGCACGTAGATGTGGTCGAATATCTTTTAATTTTTGGCGCTGAATCATGTCACGTGCCACAGATTTTGCGGCTTCATTTAAAGCTGATTTTCTGCCTAACAGACCATTCAAAGCCGCCATTTCAGCCGATAAAACACGTGCACGGATTTCATTATGTAAGGCAGACTCAACCGCTTCAACGATACTTTGCTGATCGTAGAACTCTGAATATTGCACGGCCATGCGTTCATCGGTTAATTGCTCAATACGCTGCTTAGGTGTTGGTGCACTGATTAAGTCTCGCACTAATGCGTCACCACTTTCATAGCCAAACATCTCAGCGACTAAATCAGGATTCTCACCACCGCGCTGTGCAAAACCATAAGCACCTTTAGAGATACGATTGAAAATTTCACTATCTGGACCATACTTGGCTTCAATCCAATCCAAAGATAATTTTGCCTTGGTCACCAAGCCTTCTGAATAACGCTGCAAGATATCCATGTCTTGTGAATAATCTAACAGATCAGGCTCAACTTGATTTGAATATTGCTTGTTACCAATAAGCTGCTCAGAAAACTTGTCCTCAAGCTCACGTGTATCAAATTTGCCGTTAGCATCTTTCGTTAAATAGCCTTCTTCAACAAGACGTTCAGACATTGCCTCAATCGATAAGCCTTTAACTTTAGACTTGCTTGAACGTACCACTGGCTGATTTGCAACACCTGATTTAATTGTGGCTGGTTGATCAATCCCCCAAGTACTTTCAACTTCGTTGGCATCCAAACCACCAATTTTGGCAATAGCTTCAAAAAGATTATCACGCTCAGGCTCAACTTTTTTCAGGTTGGTCTTAGGCTTTGGATCAGATGGTTGACGTAGAAAAGTCATGGCTTGATAAACAGGCTCTTGCGCAACATCCTTTGCAATTTCCTCTCGTACCGCTTCGCGCTTCTTATTAGCTTCACGTTGCAGTGTGCGCATGTACTTGGTTTTTTGCTTCTGATACCAGGATAAATTTTGGATAGATTTCTGTTCTAAGGTATTAATAGCCAGTTCAGTTGCAGCTTCATGATCCTGACGCATTTCATCATAATCTTTTGGTGAAATACCCAAGCGCATTGAATCATCTTGTTTAATCAGCATCTCAAGGTTATAAGCAGCTTCGGCTTCTTTGATTGAACTCTCTGAAGCAAGCATACGATCCATAACGCCAGTGATATCACTGCTTAATTCAGCACGGTCATTGATGCCTAAGAATTTCTCAATGTTGCGATATACCGCAATCATGAATTGACGGAACCGGTTAAATACTTGCTTAAGGTCTGCACTTGGTGCTTTGCCTGTATACACATACTGCTCAAATGTCTCTGCAAACTTTTCATGCACTTCTGTCTTTTCCGCGTCTGTGAAGAAATCCCATTCATTCAAGCTTTCAAAATCAGCCTTAGCCCACTTAAGAACTGTCTCCATATCTTCACGGATTTGCACTGGTGCATCAGGACTTAAAGCCAACTGCATATTCATTTCAAGGAAATGGTGCCCCAACTCATGCACGAATGTTGAGAAGTCGGCATTTTTGCTTAAAACAATTGTTGATCCATCTTGCCCGATATTGAATGTGATTGAGCCGCGTGTACCGCCATTGGCTTGATTGTATTTTTTCCCAAATGGGGAACGGTACATTGCCTCGCTGATCTCATAATCTTTATTTCTACCCTTGTTCTCAACAAAGCCGTGTCTTTTATAAAATTCAACTAAGCGCTTTTTGTTTCCCCCAAAATCTGAACTTGGTGTCAAAGCTAAAGTCTTATTTGTTGAATCAGCATAATCAATGATTTCCTTCATGGCTTTAGAGCCAACACCTTGGCTACGTGCAGTTTCTGGAACAATGATTTTATGTAAAGTAATAAAATTTCTTTTCGGGTTACCTTTTAAGCCAAGATCAATACCGTATTTTTCTTTCAATCCAGTTGCAAAGTCATCTAAAGAAACTACCAGTTGCGACATCTCAGACTGGTTAAATGTTGCAGTCTGTTCGGAAGATTTGTTTGTTATCTCATTGGTAATACGAATTGGATAACGGTCGAAAGCATCTTTCGCTGTGATACCAAGCTTATCGCCTAAGGTTGAATAGAATGCTGAAGTCAGCTCACCTGCAGCACGATTATATTTTGCATTGAATGTGCCAACGTCAGCCAATTGGCTTTGCACTTCCGTTGCAACTTGCTCTCGAGCATCTTCTGCCACTTCAAAAGCAGCTTGCTCATTCAGGAATACATCTGCATCGGTCTGCATCTGCTCTGTGGTTTTATTAAAAATATCCTGTGCCTCAAGGTATGTTGGCATATCAGGATTAGAACGAATATTTTCAACAAAGCCCGACGGATCTTCTATTGAAGACATTGCTGACACAAACTCATCTATTGGAATTTTCACTGTGCTATTGAACTCTTGTGCATCACCTAACTGATTTTGCAGGCTAGGTGCACGCGCAAATAGATCCTCAGGATCAAGGTCTCGATCTCGCAATAACTGGTTGAAAGTCTGACCATCAATATAGACTTCACCAACAGCACCATGCTCCGCTACAGCTTGTCGAATAAAGGACTGGCTTGTCTCTTCATCACGCTGTGCTGTCTTGGTTTCCTTGTTCTGATTAATCAGGTTGGAAAGCACAGAAGCAAAGGTTGTGGACTTAACAGCATTTGACTGCTGCTCCTGGTACATCTGATCAATTGCTAATTGTGCTGTGTACTGATTTTTAACTTTGCCAGCCGAAACAATGGCAACTTCAGGGGCAGACATTGCCAAGCCCAATACACCTTCCAGTGCCATTTCTACAGGATCAGCCTTTTCGCCCACTGCATCAGCCGCACCTTTAACTGAATACACACCTGCAGCTGATTGAATTACAGCTTGTCCACCTACCGTACGTAGTGGACCACCAAACCCAACAGGCAACAATAAACCGCCTAAGGCTGAATACTTGGCAGAACCCCAAGTCTTTGCGGAGGCATAATCAATCTGCTCTTCACGTGTTAAAAACTTCTCACGTGCCTCTGCCATATTTTGACCATAGGAAGCCACATAATCAGCCGCACCTGCACCCAATGCGCCTTCTGTAGCACTGCCGACCACTGCTGCACCACGTGTAAGAGCTGCTGCCTTTTCCATGTTCACTAAAATTGGTGCGTACTTTGCGGTGCTACGTGTAAGAGTTTGAGATAAAACATTCCCTGTGCCAGCACCAAGCGCAAAGCCCGCAATGCTTGGCGGCAATTGTTCAGCGGTAAATTCAGCTAATAATCCAAGATCAGCATTTTTCAAAAATTCTTGTGCAGCACCCAATACGCCTGCATCGTTTGTTTGTGCTGCAAGTTGCATATCCGATAATGCTTGTGACATTTCATTTGATTGTGGAATCTTATTTTTATACAGCGTGAAGCGGTCAAGCATTGAAGCATCACCAGTTACTGCAAATTTAGCAGCACCCATTGTTTGCCAGATTGAGGCATAACCACGCTTAGTTGCATTCAGATAACGATTGCCTTGATCTTCAGCATTGACTGGTTCGGCACTCGCTGTATTGTTCGCCCAATACAATTGATTGCTCATGTACTGCTTGAATCTTGCTGCAGCATAAACCCCATACTGGCCTTTAATTTCGTTGAACTGCTGTTCAATGGTCTGCTCTATTGATTGTGGGAATAACGGCTTATTCAATTCAATAATGTGCTGATTGGGAACCTTGGGTTGAATCTGTTTTCTTGGATCTTCAAACACTCCAAGCTTTTGCAGTGTTTTCTTTTGCTCAGGTGTTGTTCCTTTCTTAAACATTTCCTGAATATCAGCGTAGTCCACTGTTTGCCGTGGTTCTGCGATGGATGGCTTTAAAAGTAAAACTGAATCGCTGACACGCTTTAGACCACCAAAATCATCAAGTGAAATTGCAGCTTGATTTGGGTCCAATGCATATTTCCCTAACACTGGATCACTGGCAACCACGTCATTGATATGCTTTTGCGTATTTACTTCATCTGCTACAGAAGAAATCTCTTCAGGCGTTTGTGTCATCTTGGAATAATCCAAGCCTAAAGACTTTGCAGCTTTACGTGCACGTGCTTCTGTATCCGCAATTTGTGTAGGATTTTTACCTTGATTTAATTCTAATAATTGACCAATTGTAAGATTCGTTTGGTTTGGATCAGACATAATAAAAGCACTTAAAATTACGGACTTCTGTAATCTTAAATGCTCTTAGATTGTAAATAGCTATTTGCTGTTGACAGGTCAGAACCCTCTTCGCATCATTGAATAATATGCGTTTAAGTATTCTGAATCAGTTACTTTATCGGGGTTACGCCCCTGCTTTTTAAATGTATCGGATATTTTATCCAGCATTTTAGGCGTAATGTCAGATTTTTTCTTAACCTGAGAATACATGCGATTAAGCTCAGTCTCACTTCCACCAAATATGCCAGTGGTTGTGATTCTCACATTGGTATTCAGATTTTTTAAAACCAGTCGATCAATCTGAGGCCATGACAAATAACCGCCATTCTTTGCTTCAGCTTCACGCATTGTCTGCATTAAATCTGATTTCACAGCATTGTAGTGCAACAACTGATCTTTATTTTTGGTATCAGTAATTCCAATCGTATTCAAATAAGGTTTTATAGCAGCTGCAACAGTGGAGTCATTAACAAGGAAAACTTTCTCTTTTGGTTCCTTTGATTTATCCAGCTTGTTTACTTCCACATACATTTTTGTTGCTTCTTTATAGTCAGCAGGTGAAAGCTTATCTGCATACTGGTGCAATACTGATTGAGGCTTACCCTTGAAAAGCTCCTCTTTGTTGAGTGCAATCATTGAAAATACGACTGGATCAGTTTTTATATTCTTCTCAAAGTTGCCTTGCTCATGGCTTTCAGGCTTGCAATTTGATTTGGCTTTAACACATCAAAAGCATTCACTGGAATTTGCTCATAAGTAAATTCACCAGTACTGATGCCCTTATAAAGATCGTTATAGACCTGATCCTGTTGATCGCTCTTGATCTTATCCATAGCAGCAAACTTCTGATTCAATCGTGATTGCGCTTTGGTTTTAACTTCAGATGATGCATCGCTATTCCAAATAGCATCATAAGCCTGCTGACGTGACTTGGTAGGCTCATCTGCATACTTGCCAAAATCATCAGTCAGCCACTTATCAACCCGTTGCAAGTAATTCTGAGTTTCAGATGTAGGCGGTTGCTTGCCTTCAAAACTGCTTCTGCGGCTTTGCCACCACCGTTGTAGTATGCGGCAATCACCATTGGATCCTTGGTGTTATATTTTTTACTTACCCAGTCCACAAACTCCAATGAAGCATCAATCGTATCCATTGGATTATTAATATCTCGCTTACCACCTTTATTAAAATCCCCCCAAGTCGCAGGCATAAACTGCATGACAGATTGAGCACCCTTAGGACTGACTTGGTTGTTGTGTGATTTCTCACCACTCAAGCGAATACCTAGAAGCAACGGAGCCGCCCACTCCATGCCCTTTTCCTTGGCAGCATGTATTGTGTAGATATCCAAACGCTGATCATTGTATTTGATGTTCTTCATCTGATCAGGCGTTAAGCTTTTCAACTCACTCACGGCTTGCTGTGTGGCTTGTGGCGGAATGTTCAGCGCATAGTTGCTACCATATTCAACACCTTCTGAAGCACTATCAACCAGAGCTTCAACTTGCTGATCCTCTAATTTTTGATGAATCAGCCTATTTGATTTAAATGAATCATTTAGCGAAATTTCGTCACTATATTTTTGACGATATTGAACAGCGCCACGCAGATCATTGCTCTCGATAAATGCATTGATGTTTGCCACATGCGTTTGAGAAATAATATCTAAATAAGAATTTTTCTGCCTCAAGTGCAGACTTCCCTTGCAACTGTGCTGACTTTGCGATAGCTACTTTTAAATTCTCACGATTATCATCAATGATTACAAAATTTGCAGGGTTTTCATTAATATTCATCACAAAACGTTTAGCTGAAGCTGAGTAAACACTTTGCTGATATACATCGTTTTCACGTACAAAATAGCTTTGCAACATACCTTTAAAACGTAACTGATCTTCTGATGCAATTTGATTAAACATATTGCGTTGGCGATTGTTACTTAAATTACTGGAAATCTCTCCAACACCATCCATATAAGAACGTTGATAGTAATCAACAAAACCTTCCCCATCACCTGAATCAAAACTAACTACATCAACACCCTTTTTATTGATATATCCATCATTACCATCGTTTTGCAGACGTAGCTTTAATTCTGCTAACTGGTTTTGCGCATCCATGACACGAACACGGTCAGCTTCATCCTGCTGTTTCTGATAAATACTCGCACCAGTACTCACCAAATTAGCAATTCCGTCAATTTGGCTTCCAACCATACCAACAGCTTCACCTGGTGATAATCCACCTTGCACACGAACGTTTGGCGCTTGATCTTGTCCGACTTGTTGGTTGAATTGAGGTACACGCATATTTACGACATCCAGTTCCAGTTATAGTTCTGCCATGAAGGTGTTGATGTACTTTGATACCCCTCAGCACCTGACCAAGTTTTATAGCCATTTGAATCATTCATACCCACAGACGAAACATTGCCGCCAGTTAAAGATTCACCACCCTGCATTGGACTGCCTCCGCCACCACCCATCAAAGATGAACCGAATTGATCCATTGCTGCAAGTTCTGCATTTAGACGTGGACGAACAGATTTGGCTTGCGCTGTGAGTGAATTTCGCTGGTTGATGAAGTTGGTTTCCTCGACACGGAATCCCCACGACTTCATTGCAGCGTTATATTTCATATTCTCAAGATCACTTTGGGCCATCATGTCTGTGCTTGCCAAAATATCGATGGCTGAACCTTGAGTGACATCCAAGCCATTTTCAGCCATAGCATTAATCTGGCTTGATTTAAAGGCACCAATATTTCGTTGGTAATCCTCAACATTATTCCGACCAGATTCAATTGCACCACGTGCTTGCTGATCAGCAAGGGTCGCATTGGCTTGTGCCATTTTTGCTTGCTGTTCAAGTGCTTGTTTTTTGGCTTTAAGCTTTAAATAAGTTGTAGCACCTTTAACAGCTGCTTGAGCAATTGCAGCATAGAGGTTGCCACCACCCATGCCACCACCTCCACCACCGCCTCCCA
Source organism: Acinetobacter sp. ACNIH2 (assembly GCF_002934965.1). Taxonomy (NCBI): domain Bacteria; kingdom Pseudomonadati; phylum Pseudomonadota; class Gammaproteobacteria; order Moraxellales; family Moraxellaceae; genus Acinetobacter; species Acinetobacter sp. ACNIH2. The sequence continues at coordinate 2,811,057 of NZ_CP026412.1, read as the reverse complement.
TCATGGAGTCACCATGCCAAATGGATGAAATAATTCACCATTTACCCCATGCGGCACAGGATCTTTAAGCTCAAAACCAATTCGTTTTAGATAGCGAATCGCGACCGTATTTTTAGTATAAACGTGATTTATCAATAACTTATAGTTTTGACGTATTTCATTCACGATTTGCAAAGATTGCTTATAGAACTCTTTTGGAAATTGCGAGATATGCGTAGTTCCTAAAAGCCAAGGACAGCCAACGTCTCCAAGTAAGCTGGTACGGCCAACGCCACAGATGAAAAGTAACTTTCCATTCACGATGACTGACCAAGCATCACGCGAATACTTCACACTGGTTTTCACAATAAAATCAAAGTCATCACTAAAATATGCTTTTAACTCTTCTTGATCGGCTGGACGTAAATTTGCAACCAGCATACGCATATCACGTTCAGTTGGTTTGCGAATTTCAATATTTATGCGTGTCATTTGAACTCGACCTCCATCGCCAAAAGTTTCATTGGTAAAGGTTTATCATGTTTTACAGTAATTTGTAGATCACGACTGTAAGGACTGGCAACAGGGATTTGAACAATGCCTGATATAAGACTTAATGGTTGTCCATAACGCTCAAGGCTACGTGGTTTATGTTCGGTGATAGGCATAGGGGTTGGTGTGTCCTGATTCACACCTACAGAAATATTCTGTGTGCCAAGTACACGAAGATAAACTTGTGAGGCTATTTTAGGTTTTACTGGATTTGCATATTGCGCATACAAAGGTAAAGACCCAACTTCCCCTTCATAATTTAAACCAATCCATACATTTGTGAACTTACGGCTAAGCTTGATTTCACCACCTGTAACAACTACGTCAGGTTTATCACCACCATCAGCAAATACAGAGACAGTTTGACCTTCCAACCAATCAAGGCCTGTTAGAGTATCAACTTCCAGACCAGTATATTGATATGAGCTATCAAGCAAACAATGATCATTAAGCTCTAATGGTTGTCTAAGTAAAAGTCGCTCAATCATACGAAAACCATTACGTTCAACAAGCGCATACAGCACCGTCTGATCAGCTTCGGGAATAGCCGCCACCGATAAGAACTTGCCTTGCGTCTCATGTTCAGCCCAAGCCCATACTTGTTGCTGTGGTTCATAAGTAAGCGAAAGCAATTTGCCATCATCACGAACAAAGAAAACCATACTTAATGGATTGCGCACTAAAGCACAGTCAACAATCTTATAACCATCAAATAAGTGAGGACACATGATTGATAAATCCATCACTTGATAATTTGCGTTATAGCCTTGTGACATTGAGATTTCATGGACATGGCCTGTCTGATCCGATGAAAAGACAGCAGCACCACCAATCTGAACAGGCGTTACATCATTTGCACCGACATAAGATTGAGGGTTTACGCTAACACTTGATGCTGTAACAGCACCATCAGCAGATAACTTCCAGACTGCACCACTGGTAAGAATCATTAAATCGCTGATTGGTACCAGGTGCTTTACCCCATTGCCGTCTCGAGCTGCAAAACGGATTTGAATTGAATCTGTATCCTGTAGTGGAATGTGATAGCCAAAATTATCATCTGTTGCAGTACGCGACATGCGCAGCCATTGTGGAGATTGAAAACCACCGCCATAGACTTTGCGTTGGCCATGGTATGCAACTGCTGTTGGATAATACTCGAATGGGTCTCTAATTAATGGTGGTGTGAGTTCCCCATTAGTTTCAATATAGTCATCAGTAAAACTTAATTCTGTTGTTTCACCAATATAGCTTGCAAGGCCTGAACGTAGTTTAAATACGTTATAGCGCGTTGCACCAGTTACCGCATCCCATGTGATTGTGTTGTAGTTTCCAGATAAAGTTAAATCATTCAGCACCACTGCTGTGCGCGTAGATGCAGCAGATTCATTTTCCTCATTCACTGCTGTAACTTGATAAATATATTCACGCTCAACAAATGCATCATGTTGTGCCCCACCTGTGGCATATTTGTCTTCAATATGAGCTGTAGCTGCTGCATTTAACGGTGCATCAAGCCCATACCGACAGTCACAAGCTCTGTTGTCCAGTTGGTTGCTCCACGACGAATGATTTTTCGTGGTGGGTAATTAGGGTGCGTGATCGTAATCACATCTGCTGATTGCGCATAGCGAAGCTGCATTAAGTGTTCAGCAGCATATGGCAATACAATTTCTAATGGCGTGCCAAGATCATTTAACAGCATTCCACCTTCAGCAAAGAAGTTCACCACGCCTTCGCGGATCACCAGTACAACAGCTTGTTCTTCACTGAATACGAATGGGATTAAACGCATGGTACCAAGTGAATAATCATAGTGATGAACATAACGGAAGCCTGCGCGATAAGTCAGCCCACCATACAGTTCAACATAGAAATTTTTACACTTGGCTACCCCTGTTTGATATTTAGCTTGATCAAAACGTCCAAACATCTCAGGGGAAAACAATACCGCCATTAAATGAAAATTGCATTTATCTTGCCTCAATCATTGAGCCTGTAAAATCAGGACGGTTTTCAATCCGGTGTTGTTGTAGGTCGTTCGTAACAGCTTCACCATGAGCTAATTGATATAACTGCATCATCGACATTTGCTTTTGCTCATTCTGCGTCAATGGGCCTGCAATCCGTGCAGCAAGTAAATAAGACAAAGCCAATTTGAACTTCATGGTAATACTGCTAAATCTTTCACATCACGTACATAACGCAGTACTGGTGCTGAATCATCAGTAAATAGATGATCACCTTCAATGTAAAAGCGTGAGCCTGATTCAAGTTGAAATGGTCGAACCATATCGCTCGGCAAAACAAATGCAGTTTGTGCGGTATATCCAGCATCAACGTTCAATGCCATACGATTAACAGCAAAAGTCCATTGGTGCGGATCATCTAATAATTCTTGTCTACAATTGGGTAATAGGTATTACACAAGTTTGCATGTTGTGTTCTTTCATTTAGATCATTAACAACATAGCCCTGTGCAAGATGCGACAGGGCTAGATTGCAAAGATCAACAATTGATCTCATAAGGATTTACCCTGATAGTATTGGTTAGGCAACAACAACCCAATCTTCTGCAAATAGATCACCAGTTGATGGAACCCACCCCATAGCTAAGGTGTCTTGCGCTGTTTTAAGCGTACAGTAAGGTGCAACATCTATATAACCACCAATCTTCTCAGCATGGGCTTTGTTATGGGGATTCCAAATATAGGTGGATTCAACTTGTTTGGATTCCCCTTGGGCAACTACGTATTGGTCTTTGCCATTCCAACCACTACGAGCAACTTTTTTACCTTGTTTCAATGCAATAAGCGCATCACCAAAACTTAAAGAGCCACTGGACTTATAGGATTGTTCAAACACATCTTTAGGAGACCATGAAATATAACCAGCATGACGTTCGTCGTTTGGCTTGCCGCCATCCACATATTCGACTAAGTAACCTTGTTCAGTTGGATCTTCATTTTCAGGAATCTGCCAACCGCGATAATCGTTATATTCACCGCGAGTCATTGTTGTTGCTAAAACTGATTTGGTGCCAACATATGCACACAAAGCATGCGCTAATAATTTCTTGTTCATTTTCTAATACCTTTCGCTATGGATTCATTAGGTAAAAGCCCGTACTGATACGGGCTTTGATTGGCTTATTTTTGTGAATTTTTAGCAGTCAAAAGCTCGACGATTTGAGGATTGGTTTCTTCACCAGTCAGCTCAATACCAGCCTTTGCAGCTTCTAAAGTGAGTTCTGCCTTGTTCATGCGTGAATATGCAGGTGGTTTATCTTCCGAATCAGATTCACCTGAACCTTGTGTTCCACCAGTTGGGGTTGAAGCAGTTACAGGCTTAGGATTCACATCATCAAACCAAAGCGCAGTTTCACCTTCAGGTACCAAAAACACTTCATTTTCTTGGATTAAGCGGTCTTTATAAAAACCCTTTTGATTCGCACGTACTTCCTTCTGAGTCATTTATTAAGCCCCTGCATAAACTGGATAAGCAGCATTCACATCACGATGGTCAGAAATGTGAGCAAACACGGTGCCTGCTGTGAATGGACCACTCGCCACAACATAGTTCAAACGTACATAGCGTTTCGTTTTAACTGGAAGCATAACTTCTGCCACTGTGCCAGCAATAAGCTCTGCACCAGTGTAAGCACGCGAAGTTTCAACTGTTTCCCAAGTGCTATTGTCATTGGACTGTTGAAGCTGCACAGTGATGGTTGCCGTAGTTGGTGAAAGGTTTTTACCTCGCACCAACACTGGAAGGCGATTCACGCTAGTTGAAGCTTTCTGCAAATCTAGCGTATCTGTTGATACCGCTGTGACTGTAATAGCCTGATCAAGCGACATCACTAATAATTTATCGATAAACATGGCAGCTCCTTAAACCACACGAGATTCAGTGTTTAGCAATGCATCAACACGACGAATTGGAATACCATCAAATTTAGTCACTGTGCGGCCACCTTGTTCATCAGTGGTAATGCGTACATTCGACCCTTTAACGCTTTGGCGACGTAAGAATGAAGAAATTGTACGGTTTGCATAAATAGCAACACGACCAGAAGTTTTACGTGGCAATAACTCAGCGGCTTGTGCAAGCAAGTCGAATAGATCAGCACCTGCGCTTGCATCTTTGGTTAGTGCTGTAACATCGATGTTGGCAATACGAACAATCGCACGCCAGTCACGAACAGTTACACCAGCATTCCATTCAAAGTGAGTTCGTAATACCTGATGCATCATTCCACCAGCTTCTTCTTTGGTCGCTTCACCTAAGTTACGGATTTGCAAACCTGCTTTGGTGCCACGTGGGTAAATACCGTGAACAGTATCTTTGTGCCAAACCACAAACCAAATTGAAGTGTTGTTATTACCAGTACCACCAGCATCTAAAATGTTGCGCTTATTTGCAGGGTTGGTTTGTGCAATGTCATTAAAACGAGGGGAAAAACCTGTAAATGCAGCAGGTGTATCACGCGAGTTACCATAGAGTAATGTTTCACCCATAGTTTGACCCATACCTTCAACGAATGCCGCATCTTCACTTGCACGCCATTCTTGAGGGTTGCTTTCCATTTCATAAAGCTTTTTATCAACTTCTGAGTAAGTTTCTAAAAGACCACAAGTGTCACGAATTGCAGCAGTTGCTGCTTTCTCAGCAGGGACACCGTAGTTCAATAAACGCCAAGCACCCTTAGGTAAGCCTGTACGAATAGTTGTCTTGTGTCCTGTGCCATCGTTTGCTTCAATCCATACCATATCGTCAAGCATCTCATTGCTTGCGCTTAAGATTTCAATAACCGCACTTTCGGGCGTTTGTCCGTAACGTGCAGCTAGATCCATCAAGGTTGGTTGTAATTGTGCGATTACAGACATATTAAGCCCTCTGTTAGTTATTTATCGCCATACCAAAGTTGTCCAAGACTTGGCGTTGTTGTATTTGATCCTTGACCTGTAGTTATGCTGTCTGGTTGCAACAGTTTGCCTACTTCAGTCATAAAGCCAATTACATCAGGGTGATTACCAAGTCCACTCATGTATAGAATCTTAGAGATTTTGTCGCCACGGGGTAAGCTGAAGGCACGTTGCGCTGTCAACAGGTTAGCCTCTAATTTATCCCCACCGTATTCAGCATCTGCTTTAGCCGCATCCACCCAAGATGCAATTGCTTTTTGCTGCTCTTGAACTTGGCGCTGTTGCATTTGAACACCTAAATCAACAAGCTTTTGAACAGCTTCTTGCGGCATTTTGAACTGTTGACCAAGCTCCTGAAGAACCTTTGAATCATCACCATTCAGCTCAAAACCTTCAGGCATAGTGAAGTCTGCATAAACGATAGGCTGTTCGGCTGGTTGATCTTGACCTAACAATGTTTGTTGCTGTTGCTGCTCAGTTGTTGTCGTTGCTGTAGTTTCAACAGCAGGTGTAGTTGTAGCCTGCGTTTCTACAGTTGTGGTTGCTGGAGTGGTTGTTTCACCAGGTGCAGAAGCTGTTGTTGTGGTCGAAGTATCAGTCGTTGTTTGGTTGGTTGTTTCGCTCATGGCTCACCTTCTCATTTAATGCATTAAGTTTTTTGAAATGTTCACTTTGCATGGCAATCCATGCGTCAGAATTTGCTTGGGTGATTTCACCAATGATGAAAAGCCCCATCTCTCGACGGCCTTCCATAAAAGCGAAATCACTAGGATTGGCTCCACTGGCGTAAGTTGGTTGAAAAATTGCTGCACGATTAATTAAGCGTTGTAAGAAGCGTTTTCCGCTATCAGTCTTAAGCACTGAACGCAGATCGTTAAGCTCATTCTCGCGCTCGTTCTCAATTTCTTTGGCGTTATCACGATTCATTAGACAATACCTCCTTCAATCGCAAGATTGCCTAATGCCTCTGCATCCGTTTCACCAACTGTTTTCATTGTGTTGGCTTGCTGTTGCTGAGTTTCAGCTTGTGCCTGTGCCAAAGCTTGTTGCTGTGCAATTTGCTGTTGCTGCGCACGTTGAGCGCGACGTTGGTCAATTTGTTTTTGGTTGCGGAAAATCGTAGGAGATGCACCAATAGTGTCTGCGTACTCGTCGATATACTTATCCGAATCAAACTTATCCAATACATCTGGATTGATTTGTGCAACGGTAGAAATCATTTGCAGCATACGTTCAAGATTGGATGCACCAGTAGCACGCTGCGCCATTGCCAAAATAGACACAAAATCAATTTTTAGGTCCGTACCTTGGATTTGTGGTGGTGCTGAATCACGTAAAAACTGAGTGGTCTCTAAAACACGACTTACACAAATTTCAACCAGTGGACGTAATAGTTCATCAATTTGACGTTCCACCACTGGTCCAAGCATCAGCATCTTTTCAGATTTGCGCTCATATACCTCAGTAGCTGTCATCTGCCCTTTGTCGTACTGATCCAGCATTAAGAACAAATCTTTGTACATTGCACGATTAATACGATCTTGGTTTTGCAGAATAATGGTATTCACACCACCTAAATCAAATTGCACGTTCAACATAGGCTGAACTTGTGCGACTTGGCTTGTCGGAGTTGGATTGTAGTAAGCAATACCATTTGGCAGAGTTTCTTTCTCTTGGCCTTTCAGGTATGACGGGATCAACATTGGTGGGCTAACTTGATAATCTACCCCCTTAGCAATTTGTTGATGTCCTTTCTGCAATGCGCGTAAATCACCTAAACAATCGCTTGCAGGTGATTCACCATAAACATCACTGCTTGATACCGTCCAACGACCTACAATGACCTCAAAACTCTCTAAACCACTTTCACGCAATAATTTCTCTTGCTCTTTTTCCTCAAAGTAAACCGAAGCAAAAGGCATATTTTTAGCGCCATAGCCTTTTGCGTCCTCACGTGGATAAATCGCATGATGAATCGTGTATTCCTGTTCGGTGTTGTCATTTTCAAATGCTGATTTGATTTGATCTGAAACATTCTCTATCCCAAATTGTTTAACAATGTTGGCAACGGTTAGTTTGAACTTGCGGAATACACCATTGGGTTTATTGAACTGATCCACGGTGATAGCAAATTCACCAAAGGACATAGGAATCATATCCATGAGCTCAGCATCTGGTGAACGTGGTGCCAAGGCAGCACATGTACCAAAAGCACCTTCTTGCAGGTAGTTGTTGTGCATGGTGCGATAACATTGCTTTTGGCAAATGTTGCATAACATACGTCTTGCAAGTCCTTGAGCCATTGCTTGACCTGAATGTCTTTTTTCAACATTGGATCAGACGCTTCAATTACAAACCAAGGTCGGCTTGGTGACATAGTTCCAGACAACATACCTGCTGCAAGAACCTTCAAAGCATCCTTGCCTGTGTTATCTACAATCTTGCGCCATGCTGAACGATCATGCTTTTCCTGATTCTTGATTGACTTAATCGCACAGGTAAAACATGCAATGCAATCTCAGCACAATGATCGTCATAATCATTGACGCGGTTTTGCCATACTGTATCGAAACGCTTTTTAAGCTTCTTGATTGCATCTGCGTTCATATTAGCGCCCTAAAAGAGTTTTTTTGCCCAAACGTAGTTCTTCATCATTTACGCCTGTTGTGTCGGTATACAAAGTATTAGCGATGCCGCCAGACATAGAATTTTGTGCTTGTTGTGCTCGATCAATTACAGCCGAAGAATCTGCTGCTTTACTTTCCTGTTTTGTTGGCTGTGCAGGTGGAGCCACAACCTGTGCTTTCTTGGGCTCCATACCAAATAGTTTGCAGTTCCATCAAGAACGCTATTACCACCAATCAATAAATCACCAATATTGCTGCTACACATGGTCATATCTCCTCGTTTGTGTTTTCACATTCTGACATTGGCACTTCATAGATTCCCCCTTTGCTGTTGACACTACTCATACGGATCATATTCACGACGTGCTCTTGATCCATGAACCATCTGCATGATGTGACGCTTAGGTGTATCTATCTGTGCCATGATGATTGCAGAGCCACGGTCAGGACTTCGCCCTATACGCTTCACAATGTCCTCACGTGATTCAGCCTTGATGTTCTTGCCCTGTAATGACCAACGCGGTGCAGTCAGGTCGGCAAGTAATTTAGGATCATCAGGAAGTGCAACAATGCTGCCGTATGCAGGGTCTAATGCTTCGCGGAACTGCCACCAAAGCTGTGAACGTAGATTGAAAAAACTCAACTGGCCTGAACGGTCGAATGATGTAGCAGCTTGGCGCACATCAACTGGTACTACATGCATGCCTGATTGATTAAGGAAGTCATAAGGACTGGCACCTACCCCAATCACATCAATATGAATTGGCGCATGGTCACGGGTATTACCAACGGCAAACGAAGCTACACATGGGCCATCAAGTGAATCTGCACCAGCCAATAAATCTGCATCTGCATACCAGTATTGATAACGTGCATATCCAATCGTTTCATCACGTCCACCGCGTGCAACGTCCAAGCCGTATGAATCCATTTCAAAGACACCACGATTCAACATGCGCATTTCTTCGTATGGCTTCCAACGTGCCTGTGCAGCTTCTACCCATGCAGTCGGAATGATTTGCCATGGATCATCTTCAATACCAGCACTGAAATCACCGTAGAGCATTTGAGACCTCAAAGGTTCAGGCAGGGATTGCAAAGTATTCATGTAGCCTGTTTCCATGTAGTACTTATTGTCTGTGACACGCGCAGGGATAAACGTCCGTGATTTAGGCTTGATGATAAATTCAGGCTTAAATTGCTCTGGATCGAACTCATAGCAAGGCTCACCATCAACCAAAACAAACTGCTCAGGTCGCGCAACTTCCTGTTCCTTGCCACCGATCATTGCGAAATAACGAAGCTCACCAGGTTGTGCAGGGTTTGGATAACCCTTCTGCAACCATGGTGCGAAATAATCCAATACCCAACGTCCCTCTGCGGTTGTTGGTGGGTTGAAGGTCAGAAGGCATTTAGGCTTGATGTTGGGTCACTGGTACGATTCCACCCCATGATGAAGCGTGCTTGTGATTCACGAATCTCTGTAGCCTCATCCAGTGCCTTGAGATCATGTGCACGACCTTGCCAACGCTTTTCATCACCGATGTTATCCAGACCACCAAACTCTAAAAGACGGCCATTATCCAAACGCCATGCAGATTTTTGAGAGTTGAATCCGTTCTTATGCCCAACAATCTCTTCAATGCGCTGAACAATACCGTCCGTCTGCGCTTTCTCACGACGTACAATCAACACACGCTTATGGATATTCAGTGCAAGCCCTGCGAGTAAATCCGTCTTACCACCACCTGCTGCGCCACCGTAGCCAATCACATCAGCCGTGGATAAATATGCAGCCATTTGAGGGCCTTCAAGCGGAAACCAAATTGGAGCATTTGCAAGCAGCTTAAGTACTTCTCTGTGCTCGTCTTCATCCAGTGACAGCAAGTACTGCTCAATTTCCTTTTCTGTCATATCAGCAAGTAAGGAAAGGATTTCATCGTCAGGGTTTTTAGACATGCTCACCCTCTTTGCACACAGGGCATTCAACTAGTTCAGGAATAACAACCTGATCCTTGTCATCAAATTGAATCACACCCATTGCAGACCAGTACAACTTGCGCAATTCAGGTGTGTCTTGCAGGTGGTGAAATGCAAGCTCAAATTTGTATGTGCATGAAGTATTGTGTACTTTGCTTTGTTGATCTTCTAAACATTCAACAATTTCTTCATAGACACGTGGCATAACTTTATCTAAATCATTCATTTCAAAATGATCTTTAACAAATCTCAAAGTCATCTCTAAAAATTTAATGCGTTGTTTTTGTCGGTTAGAGTATTTTCTCCACTGTGTGTTTGCTTCTGCCAAATGGTTGACTTCAAATTCTTGTTCACTTGTCATTTCGCTTTATCCTTCGCCTTTTTAAGCTTGGCAATCGCAGATAGTTTTTTGCTGTTGGATGTGGTTTCGGTTAATGGATTTTCTGGATCGTTGCTATGAACCAACTGATCCTTGAACATTCCGATGTGCTGACCTGCTTTGATCAATGCTGCTACTTGGTCATGAAATTTAATTTCAATGCCGTGCTGCGTCTCTTTGACACCTGCATACAAGAGCTTTGCTTGATCACTCACGCGAGTTGTATCTTCGATATAGGTGAAGCCGTGTCCTTGCCCTCTGCATTCAGGGCATTTAGGGTTTGGCTCTTTGGTTCGGTCAAAACCAAAGCCACCATCACAATCAGGCGGTGGCAGTTGTCGTGCTTTGGCTTGATAAATTGCATTGTGATACTCGCCATTGGTCCACTGGTAATAATGATCTTCACCCCAGCAATAACGGCAATTCACACGTACAAAACGCTGTAACTCATTGGGATCAGCCGTAGCCATTTCCCACAATCGATTTAAAACCTTGTCTTGGGTAATCTTGTTGCGTTCAGCAAGTTCAGCCTCGCCCTTTGCAATCGCTTCCTTCACACTAAGTTTTGCTAAGTTCTGTGCTCCAATCTCGTTTGCAGTCTTTGCTGAATATCCAGCACGAATTGCCGCTTGAGTGGCGTTACGATCCTTCAAATACTCTTCAACAAATCGTTGCTGTTTCCCACGTAGAGACATCAAATCACCTCCTTGTAGCAATACCTGTTGCAGATTCTTCGGCACATCTCATGGGATATGTCGTATTTGTGCGCCAATTGACGATAGGACAGCCCTGAAGCATGAAGCTGACGGATATTCTTAATATCGCTCTCAGACACCTTAGGCGTTGAACTACGCTTCACCTTGTCTTTGACATGGAACTGAGTCAGGAACGCAAGTACTGGCATATTTTTAATCCCTCCTAAACGCTCATGCCCCAAATCAACATGCCAGCATCACGCTGCTCCTGATTTGTTCGACCTACCCAACCAGTGAGACGATTAAAATCTTCTGAATTGGTTTTAGATTTTGTTGGCTTCACTTCGACAACTGGCAAACCTAAGTGCTGTGCCATCTGCACAAGTAACTTGCCTGTTGCATGGTTTTCACCAACACGTTTTGAAATCTGCTCATTGACCGCAAGTGATTTCTTCGCACCGCTTCTGAAATTTGCTTTCTTGTTTAACCAACCAGCTTCAATCACAACTTTCTTGATCATGTCTTGTTGGTCGTGAAAGAGTTCAACCACATCTGCAAACTTGAGATTCTTCAGCTCAAAATGCGATTTCCCCAAAACTGCCACACCCGATTTTTCTAAATCAGGATCGATACCGATGATGATTTTAGACATGAGCACCCCCAACACGTGCATCAGCCCAATTACACTCCACTACGGTTAAACCATCGTGCTGGAAGCGTGACCACAATCGGTCCCCTAGGTCATCACGTAATTTTTTCAAGGTGAAGTTTGAAATCAACATGGTCGGTTTTTTGCAGTCGTATCGCTTGGTTAAAACTTTGTGAACAAGCTCAATGCGCTTATCACGGTCATGCAATCCGTATTCATCCACGATCAACAAATCGTATTGAGAAAACTCATAAATCACAGCTTCCTCGGATTGATCTTTCGTGTCCTTGTCCCATGCGTTCATGATCCGCTGTGCAATTTCTTCACTGGTGATGCAACGCGCTTTAAGCCCACTTTTCAGAAGATTCTTAGCCGTTGCACAAGCAAGGTGTGTTTTACCTGTCCCTGTCGATCCAACCATGATGAAATTTGAGTTTTGTTTTTCAGCAATCCGTTTTGCAAAGTTTGCACATTGGCTCAATGCATTCGCTTGACCTTGGGTGGTGGTGTTGTAATTCGAGAATGACGAATGTGCATGTCGATCTGGAAGCATTGCCCCTGCAATGTGCTTTTCAAACACTGCTCGATTTGTTTCTGATTGGTGTTTAGATCGATCAGCATTCACGTATTCACTCGCACACATAGGGCAAATCAAATTCCCACCTGCCACAAGTTTTTGAACTTGGTGCAGCTCACAAACAACCTGTGAGACTGCATGATTACTGAATTGAAAATGTGCGTTCATGTCATGCCCTCAGGTAGTTGGACTGTGCCGTGAAACGGTTGATCGTTTTTGGGTTGGTTGTCCCAATCGTCGTTGACGTTCTTGTTGTCGTGCTTGGCCTTGCTTTTGGAATCAGTACCAGGTTTTCGCTGCTTGAATTTATCAATGAGCCATACAGCAAACTTTCGGGTTCGCTGGTTTTCAGTGAGGTCTGGTCTGTTTTCCCAATGGGCGTTGAAGTTACCAAGGTGAAATTGGTAATCAGGCATGTTTAAAACGGATTCAGCCTGAGCACCTACGCTTTCACGAATGACGTTCAGCAAGAAATTTGAATCGGGTTTCCAAGAGTCGTCTTGTTCAGATTTTTGGTTCGCGTCTTGTGTGTGTTTATTAATATCTATTCTATTTACGTTCTCTTTACTCTCTATTGCGATCCCCTGACTATTCGGGTCGGTATCGCCCCCCGATACGGGTTGCGATCGTGACTCGACCATTTTGGCAATCTTTTTAGTTAACGCTTTGGATTGCGGTGCGATACTTTTTAGTCGGTAAACTGCATCGCATAGCTGACCTTCCAACTCAGAAGTATCAATATCAATACTCCATCGTTTTGCGTTGCCATGTGCTCCAGATACAGCATTGGCAAGCTTTTCAATCCAAGCCTCTAATGCTTTCTCTGCAACAACGTGGTGATATAAACGTCCATCGCCACCATCAATCCAACCACGTAAAACATGTTCTTTTACTTTTTTCCACTTGGTACCCATACCCGATAGATGCGCAAGCATCTTGTCATTGTTGGGAATACTTGCCGCAGGGATTTGCGACCACGATTTCAACCAAAGCGTCATACTTGCAACTTTTTCTGAATCATCTCCAAGAATCCATGTTTCAGAATTCAAAAGACGATCAATTTCAATCGGCATGTATGGAAAATTTGATACATCACACTCTTTTGGTGTTAGTGGAATTTTTGAATCACTCAAGCCACACCCCCTAATCGAATTGCGGCAGCACCGATCACCATAAAAATGAACAGCAGTGCTTTATTAAGGTCCTTCATGTTGCCACCTGTTTTTCACATGCTGTGCCCAACCTTTGCATGGCTTCATACGCTTCTTGTCTTCACTGGTCGGGCAGTCCAGATTCTCAATATCTTTATGGCAATAAAACACCGCATCCGATTCCAAAGCATGAGCCAAGTCAGATTGAGTCGTAAGACAGTGATTTGCGAGAGTTCCGCAGCGATATGCACATGATTCGCATAGCACATCTTGATTAGGTGCTTTCTGAGCCAAGATCAGCCCATTCAAAGCACCATGGAAACTAGGTGAGATTAGCTTTTCAATCGCATATGGATGCATACCGCCATTCGTTACCATGTGCAGATAAAGAGTCTCATCACATGATTGAGCGTAATTCACAGCTATATTCAGAACATTACCAAGCAAGCCCAACAGTTCATCATGAGACTTATCACCAAAGCTGTTTTTAATCGCCTGTAAGCGTTCATCCTCAGACAATTGGATAATGTCTGTTAGAGCGAGAATTGAAGTGTTGTCGATCATGCAGCACCTCGCATCAAAACCAATTGTTTTGCAGTGACGGTACGTGCTGAAATATCAGGACCAAATGACCAACGGAACTTGGCATAGACATGCACAATTTCGCAGTTATCAATGCGCATAGTTGCAGCCACGCGATAAGCCCAGCCATCCAAACGAACAACTTGACCAGGCTTGAAACGAGAACGGGTTTTAGGGCGACGTAGGTTCATGCTGTAACCCCATTCGCTTTTTGCTTTTCTTCGCGCTGCTTGAACACACACTCAGCATGGATGACACGAAAACCTTTAGCGTCTTGGCGCTTTTCAAAATGCCCTGCACCTTTTGCAACGAAGTGCGTGCAGTAATAGCAATAACCACTAAAGCGATTTCTCATGACTGCACCTCGAATACTTTACGAAGCGCATCAACCACCATTTTTATTTTTTCTTCCGAACCCCACCAGCCATAGTTAAAGTCAGCATCATGTAAACCACTGTATTTTTCACCAGTGAAACCTTGAGGCTCAGAATCATCTAAATAAAGGATTACTTGACCAACTTCGGGACGATGTGAAAAAGGCGCAGGCACTTCGATGCCGTTGATAGTGATAGTTTTTGGCTTAATACGGAAAAAGACCTTCCGTTCATCATAAAATCCAGTGAAAAATAATTTCGTAGAAGTGTCGTCTGTGTCTGGAATGAAATCAGTCCAACGAATTTCATCCCAAGGTTCTAAAGAAATCTGAACCTTTTCACCAGCCAAAGCAGCAGCTAATGCAGCCTTACCATCAATTAGATCCTCAAATCCTTTAACCTTGATAGTTTCCACTGCAACAGCTTTCAAACCTGATGTTTTATCGTTGATAGATTTACATTCGACCCATTTACTGTTGTTTTCTGAATAGGTGTGAAAAATGCCTGTACTTGATTTAAAAACAGGATAATCAGGTCTATCACTTGCGACAGTGATCGAGTAATTCGCATCACTTACATCATTTCGATTCAAGACAACTAAGTCCTGTTCTGAAGGATTCAATGCTGTATTCGTCATGCTTCTTCCCCGTCATCCAACCCAGAAACAAACAAAGCCACTGGAGCCGTTTCACCTTCAATAATCAAACAGTGATTGCACTGTTCCCCGTTAAACTCTGGACATTTGCCAGCACACTTATGTTCTGTTAAATTAGTCATGTTCTTTAATCTCTCTGGTTGATGAACAACTAAGCCTGATGTCAGATATCAGGCTTTTTCTTTGCTTAAATTCCCGTGAATCCCTTCCAATCCCTCTGAAAAGCTCACCTCAGTAGACAAGTCCCGCACTAAAGCTCCTAATCCCAAGCGCTCAAAAGATTTTGCTTGTAAATTAAGAACATGCCACTCACCCACGATTTCTTTTTCAAGTAAGAAAGCGAGGTATTGAGCAAGGTCTTTACCCTTAATTTCAGCGAGAGTTTTTGCTCGTTCATGGATCTCTGGAGACAAGCGAACATGCGTAGATTTCTTTTCAAGACTCATACTTTCACCATATGTGGTTGGTGCTTAATTGGTTCCTTACCTTCCGCTAAATCACGGATTTGGTATTCCCTTGCTAATGGGATTTTATTTTCAGGCCATTGATAAACGGCTGACGGCTCGATTCCAAGAAGTCCAGCCAACTCAACCCCATTTACCTTAAGCAGCTCATAAGCTTCTTGCTTGGTCATTTCCAACATCCTAAAAAATAAGATTTCTTATTATTTAATCAAAGAAAACTTATAAAAGCAATATGTAAGATAACTTATATGGAAAAGCAAACTACTGGTCAGCGCATACGTGCGCTTAGACGCTCGAAAAAACTTACTCAAGTGCAGCTAGCTAAGATTGCAGGCGTAAGTTCGCCTGCTGTCACGGAATGGGAAAAGGATAGCTATTTGCCAAAAGCGGCCTCATTAGAGGCAATGGCAAATGAGTTCGGAGTCACGACTGAATATATCCTGACTGGTAAAGGTGAAAGTAGTAGCAGTTCATCTAATGTGACTCCTATCTCACCTAAAATGGCTCCAGTACTGTCATGGGTTCAGGCAGGTGTATTCACCAATGTTGAAGCAATTGACATGACTCAAGTTGAGGAATGGCTCCCTCTTCCAGAAGATTGTGAAGACTGCTTTTATTTGAAAGTACAAGGCTCAAGTAACGCACCCATGTTTATCGAAGGTGACTACATCCTGGTAGATCCTCACGTTCAATACAGCGATATTCAATCTGGTGATTTAATTGTTGTTCGCAAATTGGATGGTGCGACATTTAAAAAACTGGTGATTGAACCTGATGGCTCAAGATACTTACAAGCCCTTAATCCTGACTTTAAGCCAAACATCATACATCTCGATGAAGAATGTGTTTTTGTGGGTGAGGTTATTGATTCTGTTCGCTATATTTATAAAGCAAAGCGAAAAATTAAAATTTAACAAACAAAACAATACGAGTTATTTTTAATGAAAATCATAAGGTTCGCACCTCTTGTTTTAGGTTTGGCTCTCGTTGGATGTGGTGAACCTCAGATCACTCAAGATGAGTATGATGAGATGGTTAGTGAAAAAGACGCAAGAATTGAGGAACTAGAAGGTCAAGTTCAGAGCTTGCAAGAACATGTTGCAAACCTTGAAAGTAAGGCTGATGAAGTTAATGCTCAATTTGAAAGATTTCAAAGTGAAAATTGGCGTGATGTTGTTCCTGATGCTGAAAGTAGCTTAGAAGATTTGAACAGCGAAATTGAAAATAACTCAGAATATTCAGCATACTAATTAGATACAGAAAACCCTACTCGATCAAACCTAAAGCCCATTTTAACGCGGGCTTTTTTATTGCCTAAATTTTTTGAAATAAGTTTTCTAAGTAAAATATCTAAGATTTCTTATAATTCCTCTTGATTGAAAAACTAAGTTTTCTTATATTTATCTCACCAACAACAAATCTGAAATGTTAGGTGAATGCTATGTCAGCTAAAAACACTTCATTCAGCCAAACGCTTTCTAACCTTCAACGTGGCAGCACAATTGAAGAATTAGATGAGCTTTTAACTGAAGCGCTTCAAGCAACTCAAGACACAGGTAAGCAAAGCACTATCACTGTGAAACTCACTATTAAACCTAACGGTAATGGTGTGTACAAAATCATTGATGATGTGAAGTCTACGCTTCCTAAATTCGATAAAGAGCCGACTGTTCTATTTACAGATCGTGATCAACAGCTTGTTCGTGAAGATCCACGCCAACAAAAATTGCAGTTGGAGCATATCGATTCAGCGCCAGTTGAGCTCAAACAAATTCCAATTGGAAATGAAAAACCTGTAATCAAGCCATTAAGTTAATTAATTAACTTTGGAATATTTTCTTAAATATCAACAATTTTAAATAGGTTTATTAAAAAATGAGCGAAGCTAAAAATTCAAGCGAATGCCAAAATGCTTTCACACTTGGTCAAACTTCACTGCAACAAACACGTGGATTGCCATTTGTTGTAATTCCAGACAATGGCCGTGTTCATACATTTGAAAACACACTTGAGCGCCCTTTACATCTTGAGCAAGCTGTAAAACTAGATACTGCTAAAGACTTCATTAAATATGTAGAGCGTTTTGCAGATCAAAACTCAATTATCTTTGTGAATGTACTTAGTGGTCGTTTTAAAGCTGTTCTTGATTACCACGAAGTTAAAGAAAAATCGGACGATGGTGTGGTAGCTGCTCCACGTCACGCCAAGCATGTCGCAAATTTAACAGTTGAAAAAACCACTGAGTTTAAAAAAATTGAAGCCAGCTCAGGTGAAAAATTCACTCAAACTCAGTTTGCTTTGTTCCTTGAAGATGTAATGCCTTACATCAATCAACCGGCAGCAGCTGAACTATATGAAATCGTTCAAACATTGAATGCAAAAACGAATGTTGATTTCAAATCAGGTATTCGCACTGACAACGGTCAAGTTCAACTTCAATACAACGAAACGATTGAAGCGCGTGCAGGTGTGTCTGGTAATTTGACCATTCCTGAACAAATCGTATTTGGTATTCAAGTTCACCGTGGCGGTGAGCACTATGCCCTTCCTGCTCGTTTCCGCTACCGCATCAAAGATGGAAATATCACCTTCTGGTATGACCTTGATCAGCTTGAAAAGGCAATCGAAAAATCAATGGAAGATACCGTTGATTACATCCGCAGCGGGAAAATCGTCACCAATCAAGAAGAACAGGCCGTATTACCAGGTGTTCCTGAATACGTAACCATCTTGGAAGGTTCTGTCTAATTTACTTAAATTTTAAACGAAAAAAAGCCCCGAATTTTTGATCGAGGACGGGGCTTCTTTAGGGGGTATAGCGAAAGCTATAGGAGGGATTATGAACATGGTTTCTTTTAATTTCAAATCGGTTTTGTGTGGTTTAGGTAGTGCAGTGGTTATGACAGCAGTGTTTGCTTCAGTACAAATGTATCAACCAGCAAAGCTACCAATTGAAGAGCAGCAACAAATTACTGTTTCTTCTGACAGCTACACAGTGGATGCACTTGATCTTGGGCCATATAACGACTGCCGTCGTGATTGCCATGCAACGCTCCTTGCAGCTAATGACAGTTTTTTGATTGAAGTGAACTTCGATTATTCAGGTTTTGATAATGGCAACGGCTTCAATCGCTCTACTGGTATTCAGATAGATCGTCTTGAACCTGAGTTCGTTGGTGATGAATCAGGTGAAGAAATTAATGCATACCTTGACCGTTATGAGCTCACCAAAATCAATGAGGCGCTTGAAGAATCTATTGCTGTGAAACTTCAAAAGTTGGGAGGTTCTCATGGGTGAACTTATCGTGATTAAGCATGGTTCTAAAGGTCAGCGAAATGAGCTGCAAGCACTAGTTTATAGAATGCTATGCCATGTTGTTCCTAAAGACTATAGCGAAATCAACATTGGCAAATCGACTATTTACGTGTCGTTAGAAGGCTTCCCATGGCAAACCATCAAGTCACGCGATCCTATAAACAGTTACCTCAATGGTGAGAAATGGGGTTGGAACCCACTCAAAGTGAAGGGTTCAGGTCGTTTCGGTGGTGGTTGGGCATTTAAGTTTGGCATTACCTCTAATCAAGATTTTCGTGAATTGATCATTGATGTAGGTATCGGCTCAATTAGTTTGGAAATCATGGGGAAACGTGGAGGATTTTTCTTATGAAAATTAAGAAAATCACCTCTCAAACCCGTCGAGATTTCACAGCAATTTATGAATGTGAACACTGCGGAAATACTGAAACACGTGATGGTTACGATGATGAATTTTTCCATCGTTGCGTAATACCAGCAATGATTTGCGCGAACTGCCAGCGTACTGCTGATGAAAGCTACCGCCCTTTGGCACCTAAATATTCTGAAAATCAGGTGGTTTGATATGAATACCCAAGTCAATCGCGACCAGTTTCTTGCAGGTCGTAAAAAAGGAATCGGTGGTTCAGATGTTGCTGCAATCCTTGGTTTCAGCCCATACAAGTCACCATACCAATTGTGGTTAGACAAAACTGGCCGTAGTGAACGCTCTGAGTCTCAAAGCGAATCAGCACACTTTGGTCATCTTCTTGAAGATTTGGTTGCAAAAGAATATTCACGTCGTGCCGGTGTAAAGGTTCAGCGTGTAACACAACAATTAAGTTTGCCTGATCATCCTTGGGCAATTGGCAACATTGACCGCGCAATTATCAATCCTGAAATTTCAGGCAACGTGCGATTCAAAGATGGAAAGCTCACAACTGACAGACTGCTTGAATGCAAAACGGCTTCTGAGTATCTAGCAAAGTTATTTGGTGAAGAAGGCTCAGACCAAGTACCAGACTATTACCTAACACAGTGCCTTTGGTACCTACTACTTTCAGGCTGTGAATTTATTGATTTAGCAGTACTGATCGGTGGCAACAAGTTCCGCATGTATCGCATTGAACGTGATGAAGATTTGATTGATTCAATTTTTCGTCAAGTTAAAGCGTTCTGGTTCAACCATGTGGTTGCTGATGTCCCACCCGATCCAACTTGTTTTGATGATGTATTGCATCGCTGGTCTAAGCAAGTTGTTGGTAAACAAGTCGAAGCTGACTTAAAGCACATCAAATTAGCTGAAGAGCTCATCACTGTTCAGAATCGCCAAAAGGCTGACAAGGCGCGTGAAGATGAGATCAAGCTACAGATCGTTACCACCATGCAAGATGCAGAAATGCTGATTAGCCAAGGCATGACTATCTGTACCTACAAAGAACAATCCTCTACTCGTATCGACAGCACGCTGTTGAAAAAAGAAGAACCTGATTTATTTGCGAAATACAGCAAAACATCCAGTACGCGTGTTTTCCGTACCTCAAACAAATTTAAAGAAGCAATTTAAGGAATATTTATCATGAATGCATTAGTTCAAAACACTGGCTTTTTAACTCCTACTAACCTTCAAGAAGCGATGCAAATTGCTGATTTATTGGCGAACTCTGAAATTGTCCCAAAGGACTATCAGAAAAAGCCTGGCAACATTTTAGTTGCTATGCAATGGGGTGCTGAAATTGGCTTACAACCACTTCAGGCCATGCAAAACATTGCAGTAATTAATGGTCGTCCTTCTCTTTGGGGTGATGCTGTTCTTGCCTTGGTTCGTAGTTCAGGGTTGCTTGAGCAATTTGAAGAGACTCAAACCGACGACGTTGCAACTTGTATCGTTAAACGTAAAGGCCATAAAGCTGTTACCAAAACATTCAGCAAGGAAGATGCTAAACGCGCTGGGTTATTAACTAAACAAGGTCCTTGGTCTCAATATCCACGACGCATGATGCAAATGCGTGCACGTGGCTATGCATTACGCGATGAGTTCACGGATATTCTTAAAGGTTTTGGGGTTGCTGAAGAAGAGCGTGATAAAGAAATTGATGTGACTCCTGAGCCATCAAATATCAAGAAGCATCAAGGTGCATCTGGTCTAAAAGCACAGTTAGAACATCGTGAACAACAGGACAAGGTTGTTGATATGGCACCTGAGTTCGACACAGCAGCTCTAATTGCAGAAATTGCTGCAGCAGAGTCACTGGATCAATTAAAACAAGTTGGTTCCACTGTGCCAGATGATTTAGGTGAACCGGCTCAAACAGATATTAAAAATGCCTATGCTGCAAAGAAATTCTACCTTCAGTTGGTTGTTGATCTTGAAGATGCAGCAGATGTTGAAGTTATCAATTCAATTATGGGTGAACGATTTGAACCTAACACTTCATATCTAACTGACGAACAGATCGACAAGATCAATTCGATTTACGAACGCAAAGCAGCTGAATTAACAGCATAACTCTGGCATGTGGTGCCCTCATCGATGAGGGTGCCAATAGTGAGATCAAAGATGAATCCAACTATTGAACAACGACATGCCATTGATATGGCGATTCAAGGACAATCTTGCAAAGTAACTGCCTATGCAGGTGCTGGTAAGACATCAACACTAAAATTAATTGGCAATGCAAAGTACAACCAACACGGCATGTACCTAGCATTTAACAAGGCAATTGCAACTGAGGCACAGTCTAAATTCAATCACAATGTGAAGTGCAAAACCTTTCACAGTCTTGCATATAACTCTGTGCCACGTTGGTTGACGAACAAATTGAAGAATCGTCGCCTTATGTCTAACCAGTTGGCATACCGCCATAACCTTGAAAATTATCATGTGCCTGTCGCATTGGTAAAACAACGCGGTGAAGATGATAAAAAACGCTTATTCAATTCTAAGCATATGGCTAATGCCATGTTGAATGCAGTTGGATATTTCTGCCGTTCAAATTACAACGAGATCCAACTGGCGCATGTATATGCTGCCCTACCTGACTGGATGGATGACACCTATCGTGCAGAGTTGGCTAATGTCCTTTTACCTAAGGCATATGACTATTGGGGCGATGTACTCAATCCTACAGGGGTGAACAAATTAGAGCATGATCATTACTTGAAGTATTGGGCTTTAAGTAATCCAGTGATTAATTCTGATTTTATCCTGTTCGATGAAGCTCAAGATGCCGATCCGATCATGCTGAATGTGTTGAGTAAGCAACAAGCGCAAGTCATTTATGTGGGTGATCGCCACCAACAAATTTATGCTTTCAGAGGCGCGGTCAATGCCATGCAATCTCTAGAAATTGCCGAGACACGTTTAAGCCAGTCATTCCGTTTTGGTGAAAATATTGCTGACCTTGCCAATAAGATTTTATTCAATGTCTTGGATGAAACTATTCCATTACGTGGCTTTGAACAGATCAATTCTAGTGTTGGTGATGTCAGTGACGTGATTGCAGATGCATTCATCTACCGTACCAATGCTGCTGCCCTATCGAACATGGTTGAGTTGGTAAAAATTGGACGCGAACCACGTTTAGAGGTTGATACAGCCTCCTTGTTGAAAAACATTCAAGATGCTCAGAAGGTTAAATCAGGCATCAAGGTTCACGATGGAAGCGTATTTGAAGGCTTTAGCAATTGGGAAGAAGTTATTGAATATACCGAAGAAGTTTCAGGAAATGACCTAAAACCACTGGTTAGTCTAATTAATACAGTTGGTGAATCTGCTTTGATTGAAGGATTGATGAAAAGCAATTCAAGTGATTTTGATTGTGTTGTGACTACGGCCCATAAATCGAAAGGTCTGGAATTTAACAAGGTCAAACTTGGTGGTGACTTCTTTTATAAGGAAGCGGCTGCACCTGGTGAAAAAGTTCTATCTGAAGATGAAGCCCGACTTCTATATGTTGCTGCTACACGTGCCAAAAAAGAATTGGATATTTCGGCTTTAAATCCACTGTTCAAGGCGATTGGCTACAGCACTCAAACTCAACCTGAAGGACGAGAATTATGCGCGCAGTAGTCAAACCAAAGAACCTCTTAGGATTCAAAATTTGGTTAGAAAAACTAGGTTATGACGTAAATGCATTAAACGGTGGTTTTGCAGCAAGAGCTAAAAGCCGTGAAGCGCAAAAGGCTTATAAAAAGTCACATCATTATATGCGTGTAGGTGCCGACTTATCGGGTAACACCGCAGCACATGAGCTTGGGACTGAGTTTGAAAGACACCTTGCGGCACCTGATCAAACTTGCACACCGAAAGCAGAAAAAGAAATTCTGCATATTGTTAAAGGTGAATCACATGGAATGGGTTATCTGGTGGCTTGAAGTGATGTTGGCAATAAACGGAACACTAATTATTAATTTTGAATTATGGCGATATTGAGCAAAATTATGCGCAATTCTCTTAAAAATTAAAGGTTTTGCGCAGATATTTGCTCATAAGAGATAGGTGAAGTGATGGGTATTCAGAAAGAAAATGATTTAATTCAAGAAGCCTTTGAGGTCGAAGCTGATGAAATGGGGTTTTGCTTAGATCAAAAATGGGGTGACTATGAAAATCCTTATGAGAATAGCGATACTGCCCTTGCATTCAACCTTTTTAAAAAAGGTTGGCAAGCCAAATCCCAAGCGGTGCCTGACGGGTTTGTTTTGGTACCGAAGGACGATCTGATGACAATTTTATGCAACTGCTCTGATGCTATGGAGAATGAATCAACATCCTCTGTCTTTGATGAAACAGGCGAACCCTCCACTTGGTTCGATCATCATGTTGAGGCTGAGAGAAGAATATTAAAAGCAATCCCAAATGCACAGGAGCAAAGTCATGACAGCAATTGAATTTGTTCAAAAGTTTGGCTGGGGTGCATCTCAATACTGGACTGGTAGGTTTAATGCTGTTAATGAGGTTGAGGAAAAATTTATAAATACCCAGTTTAGAGACGATTTAAAAAAATATATAGATGCTTATGAGTTGGTGCAGAAGTTTGGCGGGCTGGAAGAAGCTAAAGATGAATACTTTAGTTGTATTCAAAATAATGAGAACGGCTCGCATATAAGTGAAGCCATCACCCTTGTTGAAAGTGTGGAAAGTTTGAAGGAGGTGACTTGATGGGAGCTTTAAAATATACAATTACAGTTGAATCTGATGTACCTCCAAAGATTTTCTTAGGATCTGATATCGGTGGTGCAACGGTGGTCGGGATGCAACAGGAAAAGGTTGAATTGGTATCCGCTGCGGATATTGCACAGCGACATGGCATTTCAGTTGCAACCGTGCGCAGACGTCTAAGTGCTATCAACCAAGGAACTGAGGGTAAATTTCTCTATGACCCAGTTAAAGCATCCCAGTTATTAAAAGACAGCACATCTAAACGTGGAAGAAAGAGAGCTTGTTAGCTCTCTTCTTTTTATGAATTAAACATTTCAACCAGTTCATCTGCATCTGGGTTGTAATAGACATTCACTAGAACTTCAATTTTTTTATGGCCAGTAATTTTGGCTAATACCTCTACTGGTAACTTTCTAATTTTAACCATTCTGGAAATTGCTTCATGGCGTGTGTCATGAAAATGAAAATCTTCAATTCCTGATTCTGCCTTTCTTCGCTCCCATAACTTTCTGAATGCATCAGGGCTTTGTGGAATGATTTGCTCATCCTCATGCGGAATCAGAGCAATCAGCTCTTTGGCAAACTTAGATAATGGCACATTACGTTTAGAGCCATTTTTAGTTTTTGGAAGGTGTACATAGCCGTCATAAATTTCTGAACGCTTCATGTTCAGAATCTCACCCTTGCGCATCGCTGTTTCGATAGCAAAAAGAAAACCCCAAGCAACATAATGCTGTGGCAATGTCGGTACCTGCCCTATTTCATATTCCAAGAGCTTCAACATCGTATCAATTTCAGTCTGAGAAATTCGACGGTACCGTGATTCAGGTTTGACTGGCTTCGATATTTGCATCCAAACATTTGAATCCAACAAGAACATTTCTTTTTGAGCATATGTGTACATTGCTGAATAGAGTGAAATCTCTTTAAGCACAGTATTTTCTTTTACTTCAGTACAACGCTTATTTCGCCAATTAGTTAAATCGAGTGGTGTAATGTCATGAATATTTTTATGGGCCAACTCACCCATCTTTTTTTCAAAGGTTTTGTACTGCGTCAAAATCCAATCTTTAGACTTTGTATGCTTGCCTACTTTGTCCCAATAAACATCAAATAACTGCTTATAGGTGAAAACAGGTTTTTCATTTATTGGAGCATCTTCTTTGGCACCTGCTTTCAACTCAAGTATTTTTATTGCTGCCCACTGCTCACATTCTTTTTCTGTATCGCGGGTTGCTGAGTAACGCTTTCCATCGAACATTAATTCAATTCGATAGGCATCACCTCTTTTTCTGGCTTTGGGTAATTTCATCGTACAGGTCTTGGCGTAATCTTGGCGTAAATTATGGCGTATTTTTACCAAAAAGAGCAACAAATGCACCAATTGCGCCAAATTACATGCAAAAAAAAGACCTACAAGTTATTGATTTTAACTGTAAGTCTTTGATTTTATTTGGTAGGCATATCCAGACTCGAACTGGAGACCTCTACGATGTCAACGTAGCGCTCTAACCAACTGAGCTATACGCCTATATGTCACGCATAATATTCAGTTTTTTTCACTTAGACAAGATCTTTCTTTTATTTTTCAATACAAACGTGCAAGTTTTAAGCATTTCAGCAAATTGTTCAATCTCTTGCTCACTATGCTTCGGTGCATACATAATCTTTCGGTGTAAATGCGCGATATTTTCAAAGATCTGGATATCATCCATTTCTATTTCATCACTAAGGCGGTGCATCCAAACAGTGATTGTTTCAGACTCCTGCTTACGTAAATCATGCTGTAATTTTTTAGAAAACCGCCAAAGTAAACGATCAATTTCAGAGATATTTTTCCATTTTAGATAAACGATAAAAAGAAAATACCCTGCTAAAAGAGATAAAACACTTAAGACCAATACCATAACCATTGCATAGGTTGAACGAATACCTAAACGAGTTAACCAGCTTTGTTGTGATTCGGCATTATAGCCAACTACCTTACTTTGCCATTGATAGCTTGCATAATCACTCCAAATACGCATTTTTTTTAGTAAAGCATACTGCTGATAACTCACATTAGACCTTTCTGCTCCCCAAACATTTTGCTCAGCATCCATATAGTTTTGCATCCCTGAGTCTATGCGCTGTGGTGCAATAATCGCTGTCGGATCAATCCTCATCCATTTACCATGCAACTTTACTTCTGTCCACGAATGAGCATCGAGTTGTCTAAGTTCCCAACTTTTACCATCGGGTGCTAAATCTCCTCCCTGATATCCCACGACAATACGTGCTGGTAACCCCACATATCGCATCAATAAAGCAAAACTTGATGCATAATGTTCACAGAAACCTTGCTTCGATTGAAAAAGAAAATCATCAATACGGTTCTGTCCCAGTAATCCTGGCTGTAGGGTATATGCAAAATGTTGGTGCTTATACCAATCAATAACATGATGGATATATCGTTCTGGATCATGACCCGCTTGTTCAAATAATTGCTTTGCTAATTTTTGTGCGCGAAGATCCAAATGCGCTGGGTATTTAGTGGTACTTTTTCTAGTAGTTGGATCCTCTTTAACAAAATCAGCAAGAGTGCTTTTTCCTAACCACTGTAAATCTATCGGTTCATTCAACTGTACAGCGCGATTTGGCACGATACTGCCATCTTTTTTTAAGAAATATTGGGGATTATTCGGGATCGATTGATCCAGCCCCATGACCCAACTGCTCTGCGGATCCGCTGCTAAATATCGATATTTAAACTGCGCGTGCTGAACCAGTCGTGTCTGATTTTCAGAGTTATAATTTTGCTGATTAAATGGGCTACTGGTCCACGTTTGACCATCATAGTGATCGAGTACCATCGCTCGCCAATACAGCTCTGAACGTGGTGGTAGCTTCGACATATCCCCCAAAATACGGAATGCTAAAGCACTGGATTGAGATAATTCTGCAATATCTCCTGGAGACATGCGATCACTCATGCCTGTAACGGCTTTATTTTCAGGAAGGGGGATATGCCATAACGGCGGTAAGCGTGGAAAAAATAAGAACAGCAACACAAAAAAAGGTAGCGCGAGGCCTATGAACTTTGCAACATGTTTTAAATCCTGCTTAAACCCACCTGTTATGCTCTCTTGATGCTGAAAACCTGCGGTTTGAAGCCGATATAACCCCATAAAACAACTAACTAAACAGGCAAGTACGATACTTGCCATCCAGATGGACTGGCTAAATAAAAATGAACTCGCAGCCACGAATAAAGCAAAATTAAAAATAATAATGACATCACGCGTATTTTTAATTTCTAAGGCTTTTGCAAAAAGAAACGTGGTTAATATAGCAACTCCAGCCTCAACGCCAATAAAGGTGCCATAGCTAAAATAAATGCTCGCAAGTGCTGCGAGTACCCCCAAAGCTGTCCACAATTTTGAAAAAGCGTGTAATTCACTTTGTCTAAAATGAATATATAGCGTTGTAATCGCAGTCAGTAGAAGTGCCGAAAGCATTATTGGCAAATATGCAGCTTGCGCTATCAAAATTAAACTTAAGCTTAATAAAATGGTTAATTTGACCGAAGAGCTAAGTGTATTTTTCATTATTTAAGCCTGTGCCAGCAACCGTTTAGCTTGTAGCATTTGTTGCTCCCCAAGCCCTTTGACCAGTTCAGCATGTGGTAGAAGTAAACGATAAGCATATTGCTGTTGCTCACATTGTTCGACCAGCCCCATCATCAAACTCAACTTTTCTTCATGATCTGTACTCGGCATATGTAGATAATCAATATCTATGCTATGTAAATCATCATGTTGCTCAAAAACTTTCACATAAAGCCCTTGTCCTCGCGCCACCTGCTTCCAAGAAACAGCTTGGATAGAATCACCTTGTCGAAAATCGCGTAACTCTCGAAATTCATCCAAATCTAATTCCTGTGCTTGTCGTGAATACTGCTGTTGCATTATTGAATATTGAGCATGAGGTGCAATCCAAGATTGCCCTTTTAAATACATATAAGTCCATGCCCGAACTAATCCAAAAGGATAGACTGAAAAAAGCTTGATTGTAGGATATTCAAATGCTCCACGTTTATTTGCTTTGAGTTCAATTACATAGCAATATCGAAGATCTGCAAACATGATCCGATGTATCTGCGTATCAACACTCATCCATAAATAACGTGCTTGAGGTTGAGACTGTTTAAAGTAGAGCTCTAAGCTTAAAGGCTGCCCCACTTGCCCCAGTTCCGTATAGGAAACTTCAATCTGCAAACCATGCAATTGCTTAAAGGTAAGATAAAAACTAATACATAAAATGGCACTAATCAGAAAACAAAAACCAAGAATTAAATTATTGGCATAATTTACCCCCGCAATAAAGGTAATTAAAATCAATACCAGATATAAGTAACCTTGCTGATACATAAAAACCAACACATCTTTTTGCGTCAATGCTTTCTGTTGCTCAAAACTAAATCTTTTTTTTGTCCATTTCGACCACAATGACTGAATCAACGTAAATTTCCTTGCCATTAACTGATCGGAATCTGTCGCATAAGCTGTGCAGTTTCACTTTCACTAAGACCTATTCGATGTGCCGTAACCGCAACAAAAACAGCTTGGACATCATCCGCAGTGACGAAACTACGCTGTTCGATTAAAGCATGTGCTTGTGCTGCTTTTTTTAATGCCAATAGCCCGCGTGTTGATAAACCGTGACGCCCTTTACGGCTTTCTTGCGCCAAATCTAGAAGATAATCCATGACAACATCACCCAAATAAACCTGCTGCACCAAATGTTGTAATTGCAATATCTCATCTTGCTGAAAGACTTGTGCCAAAGTTGAAATTAAAACTTGTCTTGAATCTTGCTGTAATAATAATTTTTCTGCTGAGCGCGAAGGATAGCCCAGAGACAACCGCATTAAGAAGCGATCTAGCTGAGATTCAGGTAAGGCGTATGTTCCACTCTGAAATAGCGGGTTTTGTGTTGCAATCACCCAAAACGGTTGCGGTAAGGCATAACGAATCCCATCGACAGTAACCGCACCCTCCTCCATCGCCTCTAATAAAGCACTTTGCGTTTTCGGGCTACAACGATTGATTTCATCAGCCAAAAGAATTTGAGTAAAAATTGGACCGTGTTTAAACTCAAACATATGCTCTTTTTGATTAAACATATTGACGCCAATCACATCACTCGCCAACATATCATTGGTAAACTGAATACGTTGAAATTGCAGACCTGCAATATGTGCCAAAGCACTTGAAAGCGTGGTTTTTCCTAAACCGGGTAAATCTTCAAAAAGTACATGCCCACCTGCCAACAAGCAGCTCAACGCCAACTTGGTTTGTTGCTCTTTATCTAAAATAATCTGGTTAATTTGAGTCAAAAAAGTCTGAACTTTACTGGCATAGGCTTGAATTTTGGCATCTATTTTTCGTGTGTCTTCTGCTAAGTGCTGCTCTTCTTTCTGTTTTGCCCAAATCACAAATGTTCCCCAATAAAAACGGTGCATGATTAACATACACCGTTTTCAACTTTTTCCAAAGGAATCAGTGACTTTCTAAATGTCCATCAACACGGACATTTCTTTAAATTGCCACCAGCCGTCGGATAACGTGAATCTATACAATGACGATAAAAGGTTTTTGCATCCATTGGCGTTAAATCAGGATGGTGCTTTTTCATATGCTCCACATAATTTTCATAATCTGGAACACCAACCATCAACCGAAAGCTTTGCTGTAAACCCTGCCACAATGTTGTAATTCTTGACCAATTTTTTGGCGAAAAAATTAAGCCTTTTTGCGACATGATGGTCATCTTGATGATTTTATAAATCACCGTTTTACCACCTTTGGCAAATTTAAGATTCATCTTACTCACCTCACCTTATATACTTGCAAAGTCATATCGCAAAAATTAATGTGACTTAGAAATTGTGACTTCTTCAGGATCTGCATACACAGCTGGCGCTTCATTAACCGTTGGAACTGGGCTTGCCAATGCACGACGAATTACACCAATCGCAGCAAAGATCATCACCACTGCCACAATCATAAAGAATGCACAAAGCGCAGCATTGATTTGATTCGACAATACAATCGTTTGCATTTCTTCAAATGTTTTCGCCGGTTTTAAAATTTCACCCTTCGCAATAGCAGCTGAGAATCTATCTGCTTGCGCCAAAAAACCAATTTTTGGATTTTCATGGAAGATTTTTTGCCAACCTGCCGTCATACAGGTAATGATTAAGAAAACCGTTGGGATAATGGTGACCCAAACATATTTCTCTTTCTTCATTTTAAACAGAATGACAGTACCCAAGATCAACGCCATAGCTGCCAACATTTGGTTACCAATACCAAATAACGGCCATAAACTGTTAATACCACCGAGCGGATCGACTACACCTTGATAAACGAAGAAACCCCACCCAGCAACTGCAACTGCTGTCCCAACCATGTTTCCAAAAAAATTGTGTGTGTTTTTAAGTGAAGGAACCACAATACCTACAGTATCTTGCACCATAAAACGACATGCACGTGTACCCGCATCAACCGCAGTTAAAATAAACAATGCTTCGAATAGAATCGCAAAGTGATACCAGAATGCCATCATCGAACGGTTATTAAAAATTTCCGTAATGATGTGTGCCATACCAATTGCAAACGTTGGCGCACCACCTGTACGTGAAAGAATGGTCGTTTCACCCACCTCTTTTGCAAGCAAACTTAACGTTTCAGGGGTTACAACAAAACCTAAATTTCGCACAGCCTCAGCTGCGGACTCTACAGTTGGACCTAGTACTGCAGTCGGTGCATTAATTGCAAAATACACCCCAGGCTCAAGCACAGTCGCACAAATCATTGCCATAATCGCAACAAATGATTCCATCAACATACCACCATAACCAATCACACGAATATTCACTTCGTTATCGATCAATTTAGGCGTAGTTCCTGATGAAACTAAAGCATGGAAACCTGAGATTGCACCACAAGCAATGGTAATGAAAAGAAATGGGAACATAGAACCTGCAAATACAGGACCAGTTCCATCAACAAAATGCGTCACAGAAGGCATTTTCAACATCGGCATTGCAACCATAATTCCGACTGCAAGTCCTGCAATGACCCCGATTTTTAAGAATGTAGATAAATAATCACGCGGTGCTAACAATAACCACACAGGTAAAACAGACGCGACAAAACCATAAATAATCAAACACCACGTTAACTGTACGCCTGTTAAAGTAAAAAATGGCCCCCAGTATGGATCTGCAGCAACATTACCGCCATAGACAATTGCCGCCATCATCAATACAAAACCAATGATGGAAACCTCTGCGATCTTACCTGGACGCAAGTAACGCATGTAAATGCCCATGAACAACGCAATCGGTATTGTTGCAGCAATAGTGAATACACCCCAAGGACTATGTGCAAGTGCTTTGACCACCACCAAAGCCAATACAGCCAAAATAATGATCATTACGCCCAGCGCGCCAAGCATGACCACAATACCAGCAAATGAACCCAACTCCTGCTTTGCCATTTCACCCAGTGATCGTCCATCACGACGGGTTGAAATAAACAAGACTAAGAAGTCTTGAACAGCCCCAGCAAGAACAACACCCACCAACAGCCAAATTGTACCAGGCAAATATCCCATTTGCGCTGCTAGAATCGGCCCGACTAAAGGACCTGCACCCGCAATCGCCGCGAAATGATGACCAAAAAGTACATATTTATTGGTCGGTACATAGTCCAGACCATCATTTAAACGATGAGCTGGGGTTAAGCGTCTTGGATTCAGTTCAAAAACTTTGGTTGCAATAAATAAACTATAAAAACGATAAGCAATGCTGTATACACAGATAGCAGCTAAAACTAGCCAAACTGCGTTAACATGCTCGCCTCGACTAACCGCTAATATTCCAAAAGATACCGCGCCTATAATCGCGACTAAACTCCAGATCAATTTGGAAGGGAGTGTAGATTTTCGTTGAATCGTATCCATTCATGACCTCATTTAAGATTCATTAAGCAGTTTGATTTTCTTGTTCGCGTTATATCTGCCGAATTCCTTGTCGACTTTACTCCTTCTACTTTAGTCTGCCTCTACGACTTTGGCATAAAAAAAGGGATGATTTTTCATCATCCCTTCGATAATAGTCTATTTTTAAACCATTATGCACGCTCTAAATAATCACCCGTACGAGTATCTACACGAACGCTTTCTTCTTGCTGTACGAATAATGGAACACGCACTACAGCACCAGTTTCCAATTTCGCTGGTTTACCACCACCGCCAGAAGTATCACCACGAACGCCTGGATCAGTTTCAACGATTTTTAACACCACGAAATTCGGCGCACTTACATTTAATGGCACGCCGTTGAACAACATAATCGTGCAAAGTTCATTTGAATCGTCTTTTAACCATTTTGCAGCATCGCCCATTGCTGTTTTATCAGCCGCGATTTGCTCAAAAGTTACAGGATCCATAAAGTTCCAAAGTTCACCATCGTTGTACAAGTAGTTCATTTCTACTTCTACAATGTCTGCACCTTCAAGAGAGTCACCAGACTTAAATGTTTTTTCTAAAACTTTACCTGTTTTAAGGTTACGTAATTTAACACGGTTAAACGCTTGACCCTTACCAGGTTTTACGTATTCGTTTTCCATGATTGAACATGGGTTACCATCAAGCATCACCTTAAGGCCTTGCTTGAAATCATTTGTAGAATAATTGGCCATGACTGGCACACTCCAAACTTGCTAACTTAAAATCTGTTAATGCTAGAATAGTCTATTAATGCTAGACTAGCACTATTTTTAACACGTGGCATGATAAACTATTTGTATCAAGAGCAAAACTGGCAAACTCAACTGAGTGACTTAATTACAGACCCTTTAGAGTTGCTTGAGACGCTCCAGTTATCACCAGACCAATTATTATCAGGGGCAATCT
The DNA here is from genome assembly GCF_002934965.1 of Acinetobacter sp. ACNIH2. Classification (NCBI taxonomy): domain Bacteria; kingdom Pseudomonadati; phylum Pseudomonadota; class Gammaproteobacteria; order Moraxellales; family Moraxellaceae; genus Acinetobacter; species Acinetobacter sp. ACNIH2. Next base: position 2,778,048 of record NZ_CP026412.1, on the reverse strand, counting down.
TAGCTTCTGAACAGTTCAAATTGCGTGTTCCACGTGCGTTCGTCGGAAAAATGAACATCGGTGATGCCTTAGACCCACTTTTACTGCAAGTCCTTCCTCACCATTTAGAATTAAATGAGCATCCTGAATTTGTGACCGATCCATTAGGTGAGGAACAAGCCAATCAGCAACCTGGCGTATTACATAAATATAAATCGCGTTTTTTGCTCACTTTAACAGGCGCATGTGCAGTACATTGCCGTTATTGTTTTCGCCGACATTTTCCTTATCAGGAAAACTTACCTAAAAATGACGATTGGATCAATATTCGTGCTTATATCGAAAGTCAGCCTGATGTAAACGAAGTAATTTTAAGTGGTGGTGACCCGCTTACTCTCTCGAATCGTAAATTAAAATTATGGCTGGAACGTCTAGAATCTGTCCCACAAATTAAATTTTTGAGAATTCATTCACGAGTTCCTATTGTAATCCCCAACCGTGTCGATGAAGAGCTCGTTTCTTTATTAAAAAACAGTAGGCTACGCATAATTCTGGTGGTACACTCAAACCATGCAGCAGAATTAGATGATTTTACCTGCGCCAAACTTGAGACATTGGTTCAGAATCAAATCACCGTTTTAAATCAGTCAGTGTTATTAAATGGGGTTAATAATTCTGCACAAGTTTTAGTCGATCTAAGTTATCGACTATTTGAAGCTGGCGTGATGCCTTACTATCTGCATGTTCTTGACAAAGTCAAAGGTGCGCAGCATTTTGATTTGGCTTCAAATGAAATCGATGAAATTTATAAAGAGGTTTTAGCAAGCTTACCAGGTTATTTGGTACCTAAACTTGTCAGGGAAATTGCGGGCGAAAAAAACAAAACACCGCTTTTTGGAGTTTCAACTTTCTGAGTTAAATAACAATTATGAATATGAGCACCGCAGAAATGTTTCAAACGCCAACTGAATTAAAGTTGGATAAATTGAGTTTTTGCCAAAGCACGGTGACGGACATTCAGGATTGGGTGTCCAATTTATCTATTTTACAATTAGGTGACTCTTCTCGTGCACTATTTAATGCCCTACTTGAAATTTCTGAACTTCAATGTAGTGAAACTCTGCGTTTTGATTTAATTCATGCTATTCATCCGACCATTGAAAATGTATTAACCAGTTTAGAAAAACATTTTTTTAATCAAGGTCTAATTACAACGGATCGAAATGACCATATTATTGAATTGGCCATGTTATTACGCAGTTGTTTTGCAAAAACATATATTGATATTGCGAAACGCTGTGACCAACAACTGAATCAGCAAAAATTCTCCCTTTTTGCTTTTAGTCAAAAGAAAAACTTGCAAACTGCACGTATTCTCGCAAGTTATTATGGCTTACAACAGCTTGCTCAACTCTTGTATCAACAACAAATTCTGTATACCAATCCACTGTCTGGTCAATGGTTAGTAACTCATCAGTTAATGGAAAGTGCGATTCAACATAATTTTAATCAAACCAACATTAACCAATTGCAAGGTACGCAACACCAACTACAAACGATTGGTCAAATCTATGCACAAATTATTCTTTTAGACATCCTAAATCCGCATCAGATTCGACCATCCGAAATTCAAGGGCTGTTCTTATGTAGTTATGATTGGGCAAAGTTAATTCAGGTTTTACCTAAAGAAACGACTTTATCACGCTATATTGTAGATACTTCTTTAGACCATCCACCTGTATTTAACGCGCATCAAAATAGTAGTTTTAATCCATCAATTTATATTTCTACTCAGAATCTATTAGATCACCTTACTGAAGCTCAAGGGAAGCATGGTGAATATCTATCTCGAAATGAGAAAATTTTCCTCACCCCTGCTTTACACTTCCATATTCATAGTTTACTCACAAGTAATGCTGAACGCCGCCATGAGCGTTATGAATATTCTGCTCAATTGCATATCTGCTTCGGCTTAAATGTTGCCCATTTCTATTTATCGAAGGGCAAAAACTTTAATGAAACACTAAATTTAGATGCACATTACGGTCTGCAATCTGAAAGTAATATTTTTAGCTCTATGAATGATCATAATCTATTAAGTACGAGCAATATTAAAACTTTAGATCGTGAAGCAAAACAAATTTATCCAGCTGAAGTTCTTGATATTAGTGTCAATGGTTACCGCATTAAGTGGTCTGGGAATACCCCAAAAAACTTAAAAACAGGTGAATTTATTCTGGTACAAGAAAATGCTCAAAGTGAATGGCGTGGTGGCGTTGTCCGTTGGATTAAACAATCGACTGAGAAAAGTCTTGAACTGGGACTTGAAATGCTTGCACAAGATATTTTCCCATGTGCAGTTTACGTAAAGACTGATCGTAATACAGGCAACTACTATCCAGCCTTATTAGTTCAAACTGCCGAGTTGAATGAAGTGTCAACCACCCTCATTTTACCCGGTTCACACTTATTCAGAGAAAAACAAACGATTCATTTACGCTTAGAACAAGATGAACTGAAAGTTTATTTACTAAAAGCACATTTAATTACACAAAGCTTTATGCGGTTCGATTTTGAATTACTAAATGATCAACAAGAACATTTGGTTGAAAATTTTATTCGGAAACAAACCAACGAAATTAAGAATCATGATTTATGGGAAGCATTGAAGTGAGAAATCCACTATTGTCCAAAAAGTTAAAACGTACGGAAACTCGTTTACTCATAATCGATGACAACCAAATTCGTTTTAACAAAATCTGTGATTTATTAACGACAAGTGAACATCAAGTACACGCTTTTTTATTAGATGACTTACAAACTTTCGAAAAGCAACTCCATTTAAATTGGGATATTGTTATTTTCGGTCGTGCCTACGATTTAAAATATGAACAGGCCTTAAGTCTTATTCGTCTGTCTAAGCAACCTGAATTACCGCTTATTTTACTCAAACCTGATGATTATGAGCCGAACCAATACGTAACCTATATTCGAAAAGGCGTCTATGATGTCGCCAATTTAGATTTTCCAGATCGATTTTACTTGTCTTTATTACGTGCGCTCTCTTTTAGTCGCCTAAATCAAGGCCAACAACATCTCATGCAAGAGCTTGAAAATGTACAGACACAAGCACAGGCATGGGTAAGCGAAAGCAATAAAGCTGTTGCGATTATTCAAGAAGGAATTCATATCGGAGCCAATGAGGAATATCTTCATCTCTTTGGTTTAAAAAGTGAAGATGAAATTATTGGTCTGCCTTTACTGGATGTATTACAACCGCAAGATCTGAATGATTTTAAACTACGCTTTAAAAAAATATCGCAAGGGCAATTAGATCAAGGTCGTTTTGAGCTGACGACACTCAATAGTCATGTCCAAACAAATCCTTTAAAAATTGAGTTTTTAGCAGCCGTTGAAGATGATGCCCTACAAATCACGATTGAGTTAAATCAAACTGAACACACTACATCGGCTCAGCCTACGGTTGCCCAAGTTGAAGCCCCTGCCGCACAACCCAATACCTATCAACTGATTAACAGAACCATTGCCAAGCAACCTGCTGATTTCAATGCGCTTGTACTTTTTTCACTTGCATCTTGTCCCGAATCTATATTTCAACAAGACTGGGCAACCTCAAATGCCTATTTTTCGAATATTCATAGCTTCTTAAAAGAACAAACCAATGTTCCATTGTTTAAGGTCAACCATGCGTTATATGCAGGTCTATTCCAAGGTTCTAGTGAAAGTGTGTTGGAATCTAAACTGATTGGATTAAGTGCTTTATCTAAGCCACAATTATTAGGTGTAAATCAACAAACCTTCCCATTAAATTTAAGAATGGGTTATACGTTAATTCAACACAATATAAAGGATGAGCAACAGTTCCAACAGCTAATAGAACGAGCGTACAACACAGCTCTACCATCTGGGCAAGAACAAAATAATATTGAACTTAACCCAATAGCCCATCCTCATATTGAATTAATTGATTCTCATCTGAATTTGCAAGAACACTCTAGCTTATTAAAAGCACTGCAAAAGAGTTTAGAGCGGGGTGAAATTCATCTTAAATATCAACAACTGTATGATAAACAAGATAGTAACCTATACACCTACGAAGTTACCAGCGGCTTCATTTACAATAATGCTTGGCAAGATATTACATCAATTCGTGAACTTGCAGATGACCCAGAATTCTCGATCAAACTGGATCGTTGGATTTTAGTTGAGGCATGTAAACAGTTACATAACTTTATTACCCAATATCCTGATGCTAAAATTATTGTCAATTTAAACAAAGAAGTTCTCTTCTCTGACCGTACATTCCCTGCATTTATTGCTAAATTAATTACGATTGTGGGTAGCAAACAAAGTCACCCGCTCATTTTACAATTCTCTGAAGAAGATATTGCCAAGAATCTAAATGATGCACAAAAATATACAGCTCAATTAATTCAGAGCGGTGCAGAAATATCATTACGTGAATTTGGTAACTCGATTTATAGCGAATCTATTTTGAATCAGATGAGTATTAATCATGTGACGTTGCATCATCAGTTAGCACAGATGCTTGACTCAGACAAATCTACTGAAGAATTACAAGAGCGTATTAATCATTTCCATGAAATTAAAGCAACACAAATGTTATTACGTGAACTGAATAATATGACGATGTTCGCCAATGCATGGAATGTGGAAGCACGCTATCTGCAAGGTGACTATTTCCAGAAAAAACTGGATCATTTAATTGATGTACAAGACCAATAGGTCTTGTACTTTTATCTTATTTTTTAATATTTCTATAGACATAAAAAAACGAGCCAATGGCTCGTTTTTTTTCAACTGGGGTATTAGTCGCGTTTGATAGAACGAGACATACCAGCAAAACGTTGCTTGAATTTGTCGATACGACCACCAGTGTCAACGTTCTTTTGCTTACCAGTGTAGAATGGGTGGCATGCAGAACATACGTCTAAGTAAAGAGCTTCTTTACCAACAGCTGAACGAGTTTCAATTACGTTACCGCAAGAACAAGTAGCTACTAATTTTTCATATTTTGGGTGAATATCGGCGCGCATGGTCGATTACTCCTAAGTGTAAGAAAGGCTTATGCTGTCATCGCAATTGACCACTCTTGCATATTGCAAGGAAAGCTTTAAAGCAGGTCAACACCACAACAGACCATTCTCTTGGCCCACCGAGACGGATACCGTCAGAGCTAAGCACAACAAGTGGACATTATTATACGCCAAATAAATCCAGATAGCGAACTATTCTCTTCATTCGTCTGGATTTTGTTTCGACCAACGATTTGCAATGATGCCACACACCATCAACTGGATTTGGTGAAAAATCATAATTGGTAAAACAATCATCCCTAAAGGCTGACCAATAAATAAAATTTGCGCCATTGGAACACCACTAGCGAGCGTCTTTTTGGAACTACAGAAAAAAATTGCAATTTGGTCTTTACGGTTAAAACCGAATACCTTTGGAAGATAATAGGCCAACAACATGATTACGGTTAAAAAGACCGAACATGCCAACACCAAAAGCAACAAGGTTTGCCAACTCACTTCATTCCATAATCCCGCAACGACTGCACTACTAAAGGCGCCATAAACCACCATCAAGATCGAACCTTGGTCAAAGCTTTTAACCAAGCGCGGTACTTTTATCATATGTGGGTAAACGAGTGGGCGAAACAATTGTCCCAAAACAAAAGGCAGTAACAGCAATAAGGTAATTTGAATGATGGAGGATGTTGGATCAAATTCATGTTCCGATTTGCCCAGAATAAACACACTCACCAATACGGGGGTAATAAACATTCCAATGATATTAGAAAATGAAGCACTACATACCGCGCTGGCGACATTGCCTTTGGCAACTGAAGTGAATGCAATTGATGATTGTACGGTAGATGGTAGGAAACACATGAACAAGAAACCCCAATAAAGCTCTTGCCCTAACATTGGTAACAGGACAGGTTTTGCAAGTAAGCCTAAAATTGGAAATACTGCAAAAGTGAAAGCAAATACCAATACATGAAACTTCCAGTGCATAATCCCTTGAACGATTGCTTCACGGGAAAGTTTCGCACCATGTAAGAAGAATAATATTGCAATTGCAATCGTAGTAATGACATTAAAGAAATGGGCAGCCGAACCAGAGACAGGAAGAAAAGATGCCAGTACAACCATGGCAACTAAGAGTAAAGTGAATCGATCCAAGGCAAGAAGCTTGAGCATGTTCATTGCTTAACGTCCTGTTATATATATTTTAAAAAAGTAAAGATGAAATAAAACCCAGTAGACAAATTTTACCCGTAGGTCAACTTCATCTTACTGGGCTATTTAAATATTGCTAGCTTTTCAACTGCTATATTCGATATTTAGTTAATCAATAACACGATACTTAGTTATTACGTGCATTTGAATCTTGCTGAATCAACTCAATTTTATAACCATCTGGATCTTCAACAAAAGCGATCACGGTTACACCGCCTTTCATTGGTCCTGCTTCACGTACAACTTTACCGCCACGTGCTTTAATCTCTTCACATGCTTTATAGGCATCATCAACCCCAATTGCAATGTGACCATAAGCATTACCTAAATCGTAGTGATCAGTATCCCAATTATGTGTCAATTCAAGCACTGTGTTATTGGCTTCATCGCCATAACCGACAAATGCCAGTGTGAAACGACCTTCTTCATAATCACGTTTACGGAGCAAAGTCATACCCAGCACTTCGGTATAGAACTTTAATGACTGTTCTAAATTGCCTACACGTAGCATCGTATGGAGCATTCGCATATTATTCATCCTTCAGTTGAAGTTGTTTGTTTTGATGATCACGGAGTAACTTCGCGACCCAAACCACCAGAATTAAAATTGGAATTCCAATTAAAGTAGTCATCAAGAAAAATTTCGGATATCCAATATTAGTCACTATAGTACCCGAATACCCTCCTAAAATTTTAGGTGTAAGGGTCATCAGTGAACTAAAAATAGCGTATTGAACGGCGGTAAAAGAAACACTCGTCAGACTAGAAAGAAAAGCGATAAATGCAGCCCCCGCCAATCCAGAAGCCAAATTATCGACAATAATCGCAAAATAAAGCCATAACGTACTATACGATTTAATCACCTTACCTGTAATTTGCACATTTTGCTTCGCATCTACTGAAGTGAGTATCGGGTCTATCGTCAACTCTAAAGCGGATTGTTGCTTAGATAGTTGATAAGCATGGCTAATCTTGACGACTTCAGACGCATTTAGCGTATTTAATTGAGCTGTCACCTGCTTATTTTTGGCATTTTCTAATAACTTGCCATCAATCGCACCACTAAAAATGCCTTGTGCATCTAGTTTTGCAGGATATTCTTGACCATCTAACCATAAGCTGATGGGTTGCTCTGGTTTTAGTTGTGCAACATCAACACCTTGAATCTGGCCTTTCACCACAACAGATTGCTGAACCTCTTTCGGGCTTAAAGCATTATCCGCAGTTAACGGAAATAAGATAATGGCTTTAGTCGCTGAACCCATTAAATAAGGCATCTCTACAGATGATTTTTCATCAGACTTATCAGCAAATGCAACTGAAGCATGAATTTGATTGGACTGACTCAGTACTTGAGCTGGAACATTCAGCTTCCAATAACCCACTTCATCTGCCTGAACTTGATAATGCTGTGCACCAATCGAAACGTCGACTTGCTGCAAAGGTTGACCTGATTTTACCAAGCCAATAAAAATAAGATTGGTTGAACTTGCAAGAATGGCACCAACAAACATCAGTTTCATGATATTCATCCGCTGCGCCAATAAACCACCTAAGAAACCGCCTAAAAGGCTAAAAATGACACCGTAAATTTTCACGGCTTCAGCAATTTGCTCTTTGGTGAAATTTAGATCTTGATAAAAGACATTGGAAATCACACCAGCAATAATATCGGAAATACGATAAAAACCAATCAATAACAAAAGAACTAGAGCGAGCTTTACCCCATAACGTCTAAAGAAATCTGCAATCGGATTGACCCACGTTTCAAATGCCATTTGCTTATTCACTGCACCCATTTTGACTAACACTGCACCGACAATCAGTGCTATACCCCCTGAAGCCAGAAAACGTAATGCCTCAAAACAAAACAGTAGAAATGAATCTTTGATCGCCAAAAATGCAACCAAGGCTTCGATTAAAGTGCCAGAATAAATATAGGACAAGACAAAACTAATAACAGCAACAAAGAACACCATGACCAAACGATAATAGTCTGAACGTTGATATTCTTTATAAACACGATTGACTAGGGGTTCTCGAATAATCAAGGTCGTTAGAATACCCACCAACATCACCGCTGCCATGGCAAGATAAGTTGTTTTCCACGCAGTATAAATATAATTGCCTTTCGCAGTACCTAATGACGCCGCCAGAAACAACGCTCCTGCACCCGCCACAATCATCCCAATGCGATAACCCGCATTATAGGTCGATGCCAAAACCGTCTGCATTTCGGTTTCTGCCAGTTCAATACGGTAGGCATCAATGACAATATCTTGCGTTGCCGCAGAGAAACCTAACAAAACTGCGCCAACTGCCATTTGGTACAAATAGCTTTGTCCTAAAGCAGGATCTGAAAATGCCATAATACAAATGGCACAAATAATGAGGCATTGCGCAATCAGCAACCATGCACGGCGACGCCCTAGCCGCTTGGTTAAAAACGGAACGGGAAGTTCATCAATCAAGGGAGCCCAAACAAACTTAAAGGAATAACCCAAAGCTGCCCAACTAAAAAAAGTCACAGCACTTTTTTCAATACCTGCTTCACCAAGCCATAGAGATAAACTAGAGAAGATTAGTAAGATCGGAATACCGGCTGAAAAACCAAGGAACAACATAATTGCTGCTCGCCGATCGAGAAATGCCTGAAATGCCGCTTTCCATCCATTTGCTTGAGTTGTCATTCGGTTATTATTTTCTACAAAAAATCATGTGTGCTATTCAACCGTTTAAGTGCTCTGGTTTCAACAGTATTTATGAAATGATTACGGTATTTTGACGAGAAAAACAGCGGCATTGCTTGAATTTTTCCACTAAACCTGTATACCTTAAACCTCTACCGCAATATTTTGTTTTGGATTTCAAAGTGACCCAAAAACTTGAACAGATGAATTCTTCTTTATCCACCAACCTTTCAAATAATAAAGCACGAGATCCGCAAAACCACCTGATTACTGCCTTCGAGCAAACCGAAATTCAAAATACCTTCAATCAAACACGTTTAAAATCAGAACAACTTACCCATATCCCAAATTTAACCAACATTCCGACTTCAACTAAACGTATTAAACCGCTCAATAATTTTCTTGGACAAGACCGTGCACGTGCTTCTGTAGAAGCAGGCATTGCTTTACCGTATTCTGGCTATAATATTTTTGCTGTAGGTACTGCGGGCTTAGGTAAACGCACCATGGTTAAACGCCTGTTGCAACAACACGCCAAAACCATGCCCACACCAAATGACTGGGTTTATGTCAATAATTTCAAGTCATCTCGCCAACCGATTGCGCTTCAACTCCCTGCGGGACAAGCACCCAAATTTCAGGCCCTACTACACCAAACATGGCAAACCATCTTAAAGCAACTTGAACGTCGCTTTACGACTGAAACCTATCACAATCGTATTGAACTAATTCGCCAACAAACAGGTGACGAACAACAACAAGCCCTAGTTGAATTAACCAAAGAAGGCGAAGAACTCAGTTTGAAATTAGTCACGCGCCATGATGAGCACTGTTTTATTCCTGTGCAATTTAAAGACGATCAACTACAAGAGATGTCGCAAAAGGATCTGGATGCATTAAATAGCAAACAGCGCGCAGAAATTGTCTCAAACATGCGCTATATGGATAAAAAGCTTGAGCGTTTAGGTCTGCACTTAGGTGATCTGGAAGATGACGCACGTGACAAAGTTCAAGAACTGAATCGTGAAATTGCCAATCAAGTGGTCATGCCGCGTATTGATCTATTACTTAATAAGTTTTCTAAAGTTGAAGGTTTAGCCGAATACTTAAAACTTTATGCAGAAGACATTATTAACAATGTTGAGATTGTACTTGAGCAAGAAGAAGATGATTTCACACCTGGACTGTTTAGCCGAGTACCAGCACGTTACCAAGCCAATATTATTGTAACCTATAAGCCGAATAGTGGTGCGCCTGTCATTTTTGAAGACTTCCCAACCCACTACAATTTATTGGGGCATGTCGAACAACTCACACAACATGGCACAATTACCACTGATTTCACGCTGATTCGTCCAGGTTCATTGCATAAAGCCAATGGGGGTTTCCTCATGCTTGAAGCTGAACAATTACTCGAACAACCTTATGCATGGCAAGGTTTGAAGCGTGCACTCAAATCTGGAAAATTAAAGCTTTCTTCGCTTGAACACATGTTAACGCTTACGGGCAGTATTTCTATTGAACCTGAAGCAATACCGCTCAATATCAAAGTCGTATTATTGGCAGAGCCAGAAGTCTATTATGAAATTTTGGAGCTCGAACCTGAACTCGGTAGTGTATTTAAAATTCGTGCCGATTTTACCGACACACTGCAACGTAATGACGCCAATGAACAAGCTTATATGCAGTTGATTGCAGATTATGTACAAGCTGATAAATTATTACCTTTTGATCGCTCAGCCTTGGCTGCTTTGCTCACAGATTCGAGCCGCCAAGCCGAAGACCAAAGCTCCCTCTCGCTCCACGCGTTGACTTTGGGTGACCTAATTCGTGAAGCTCACCATCATGCTGTACAAGCAGGCGATAAAATTGTAGCTGACAAACATATTAATACTGCCTTACAACATCGTCAGTATCGCTTAGGCTATTTGCGTGAACTGTATTGGCAAGATCTCTCCCGTGGTACACAACTGATTGAAACACGTGGTCATCGCTTAGGACAAATCAATGCTTTATCCGTCATCCACTATGCAGATGTTGAATTCGGCTTACCTTCTCGCCTAACAGCCTCCGTTTATCAAGGGGGTGGCGATATTCTTGATATTGAACGTAGTGTTGAACTCGGTGGCTCATTACATGCCAAAGGCGTTCTTTTAATGTCGAGCTTCTTAAAAGCACATTTTGGTCGTGAGCAAATTCTGCATTTCTCTGCCGCCCTCGCCTTTGAACAAAGCTACGGTCAGGTCGATGGCGACAGTGCAACTGTTGCTGAGCTATCAGCGCTCATTTCTGCAATTAGCCAATTACCTATTGATCAGTCATGGGCAATTACTGGCTCTATGAACCAATTAGGTCAAGTACAACCTATTGGTGGCGTCAATGCCAAAATTGAAGGCTTCTTCGATGCCTGTAAACTACAAGGACTTACAGGTAAACAAGGGGTTATTATTCCACGTCAAAACATGCAACATTTAATGTTACGTCTTGATGTGCGCGAAGCCGTTGAACAAGGTCAATTCCATATTCATGCCATTGAAACGATTGATCAAGCCCTTGAAATTTTAATGGCTCGACCTGTAGGCACACTCGATAAAAAAGGTCGCTATAGCAAAGGATCAATCTACGCTGCGGTCATGGAACAGCTTGAATATTGGCAGGCAATCGAAGATGGTGCAGAAATTGAAGAAGCGCCAAAGAAAAAAAAGAAAAAAGCCAAAAAAGATAAGAAAAAAGCCAAAGTCCCTGAGCAATTGACTGATGAATTACTTAAAGAAAGTAGTGAAACAGTAGAAGTGTCTGCAAGTGAGCCAAATCTTCAACACTAACTCAATCTGAACCCTAAAGAATGACCAGTCTTTCGAGGCTGGTTATTTATATTCACTTTTGAACAAAGGTATAAAAATCATCCAATATAATGAATAAAAATAGTATAAGTGATTTTATTCAAATATTTTTTTGCTATTGTATGACCTTATAAATCTCTAATAAAACTTGAGAATAAATCAGACATTTCATTTAAAAGAAATGTACTTCAAAATGTTTTTGTATAAAAATGAGGCAAGGATGAACGAAACCGATCACGAAATTATTCAATTGTTCAAACAACATATTCATCCGCTATCATCTAAACTTACCGAAATGCTCAATGAGCATTTTTCACATCAGACAGAACGCCGAGGCTGTGGCTACACACAGGCCACTCGAGTATTGGCTGAATACATCAATACCACTCGATTGCCACAAGATTTTTCTGATTTAAAACTTTTTAATCAATTTGAAACAAAAGGATTAAAAACTTTGCTGGAGCAATCTCAGTTCGCAATTTCAGATTGGCATAATTTAGATCTAAATCATGCAGCACATACACTTCCAGACTCAACGCCTGAACAGCTTAAGTTGGAAGTACAGCAGCAAATTAAACTGCAACAAAAACTCCGTGGAATTTCTTCACAGGCAACATTAGAAGAAAGTAAACTTTTATGTAGTTTAATTGCCGATATTATTTTACCTAGAACGTCTGCACAAACAGGTCTAGTCGAATTAAAAGCTTTAGAGGAAAAGCCTAAAGTGGGTTCATGCCCAATGGCAGAAAATTTCTTCCTTAAAATTGCGCATGGTCGTATGCTTAGACAAGGTGAAATCAATATTTTTGTCGATGAACAACAACAACCGATTTTATTAGAAAAATTAAATATGGGAGATAATCACTCTTGTATTAGCTTGAAACCTGTTTTAATGAATGGCGTATGTTTACCCGCTGGATCATTATTTTCTGTGAATTATGATCGTACCCTCATTCAGGAAAAATTAGCCAATCAAAAATTTAAAGGCTACGTTATACCTTACTCAGCCATTAATGGATTTTGGTTTTTACGCCTTACAACCTTAGCTGTTTCCCCAGAAAATCGTGAGCGAGCTTTTACAACACATTATAAACAGCAAGTTGATAATGGCTTATTTAGTCCAGGAACGACTCAACTCCAACAATTACGTGATATTGCATTAATGCAGATTCAAGGTTAGTCCGATGCTTCAGGTTTGTTACTCTCCGCAGTACTTCGCACAAACTCATACCAATAGTATGGAGAAATTAACTGCGGTGGCTGAGGCATTAAAACCCTTAGGCATAGCAAATTTTCATGAGCCTCATCCTCTATCAATAGAGAGTTTAAAGCAATTACATGCTCCTGAATATGTCGATGCATTTCATACAGGAAGTCCTGAAAAGATGGCAACATTTCAGGGCTTTAAACCTTGGAACACGCAACTTAGAGATGCTGTTTATCAAATTAATGCAGGACAGATTCTCGCAGCTGAATTAGCATGGAAACATCAAATTTCTGCCAATATTGCTCAAGGATTTCATCACGCTATTTATGAGTTCGGTAGTTCATTTTGTACATTTAATGGTTTAGCACTCATCGCCCAAAAATTTCCTAATAAACGTATTTTTGTACTCGATTGTGATCAACACGGAGGGAATGGAACAGCTGAGTTTACCAAGCGATACGAGAATCTATTTAATTATAGTATTTATGGACTTGCCTTTGGCTGCCCCACCTACGAACGTTCTGAAACCAGTCACATACATAAACATAGTGGGAATTTTAGCCAATATATCCTCGCCATTTATCAAGCCTTTAAAAGGGCAATTGAATGGAATGCCGATCTAATTGTTTATCAGGCTGGCATGGACTGTCACCAAAATGATCCTTGTGGTTCTACTTGGTTTAGCACTGAGTTAATAGAAAAACGGGATGAGATGATTTTCAGATTAGCTAAAAAACATCAGATTCCTTTGATGTTTGTCTTGGCTGGTGGCTATCAAGCCCTGCCTGAATTAGTTCAGCTCCATTTAAGCACTTTTAAAACTGCACACCAAATTTATTATTAGAATAAGAACCAAAAAAATGCCAATGTGAGTTACATTGGCATTTGAATAGCTTTGATTTTATTAAGAAAAATCAAGACCTTTTTCAAAGCCTTTAAGTTCATAACGAGCCATAGCCAAGTTTGATTTAGCGCGGTCGAGTACCAAATACAAAAATAATGATTCATTGGTATCTAATGGGCGAATTAAGTGGTATTGCTTACCCAAAGAAATAAGAATATCTTCAATATTATCATTGAGTTGTAATGCTTTTGCCACTTTGCGTTTAGAACGAATCACTTCAGTATTACCCGCAGCTGCAAGTTCTAAATCTACACCAGTCCCCTGTGTAGCTAAAGCAAGACCACTGTCGCTATCTACCAGTGCTGCTGCTACAAAACCATCTAAACTTGTTAGAGCATCTAGACTAACACGTGCCATTTCTTGTTTCCTCTTGGTATGGGAATTACCCCGTTAAAATTATGATTAGGCGCAGATTATTTATAAGCCAAGTTTTTTGCGTAATTTTCCAATAAAACTACGAAGTTTATGTCCCTGGCCAGATTCTACTTGTTTTGTATCTTCCTGAAACTTCACTTCATTTTGATCTACAAAACGCCCCAATTGCAGTAAAACAGCACAAGATACAAAATTCAATATCTGATCATGACTTAAATTCAAAAACTGTTTTACATCGCTTATTTTTGCGCCATGCGAGAAACATGCTGCCATTTTTAGAAACTCTTTACGCTTAAAATCACGTTCAAATTGAGGCCAAAGATCTAATTTAAAATTCTGATTTAGCTTAACCTCAAGTAGTTTCAAATCTGTTGAAGCATTCACCACTTTCCACAACCATGTGCGCAAATCATAAACTTCTTTATTTTTTGTAATGTCTTGCACAAATTGCGCTGTTGCATAAGTTTGATTCAAAGTTGAATTCAGTTGAATAGTTTTACCTGCGTCTACCCATACTCTTTCTGTACGTGTATCAATCAAAGCTAAAAAACCACTCGCATCAAATAATTGAATAAAACCATTTCTTGGAGTGAATATTTCAGCAAATACCTTCTCGATTGACATTTGTTCCTGTGGAGTAATCGTTGGCAAAATTGACGTTGCTTTATTACTTACAGGTAACGAAAAAGGCATAGCCGTGACTAGTATCAATTTTTCAGACAGCCATTCATGTAGATGCTCTAAATTTGAAAAAGGGTAAAAGAGTTGATCACCTATAATACGCCCAGCATGTTCGACCTTTTTGACTAAACGCAAATAGGTAATATGTGGATTACTCAAAACTTTCTGAATACCTGGTGCATTAAAGAACACATCATTTACAAGCAACAGATCAATTTTACTCTCTGCCAAATTTACCCATTTCACCTGTGTTGAAGATGGTAGTGCAAGTAAAACCTGCGTTTTAATATGATCTAATGTACTTAAACTTAGTCCAAATACTGCAATATTTAAAATGCTCTTCATTCAAAATTAACCATAATTTCAAGATTTAAAACACATCTTTACGCCGACAATTCCATCAATTTTTCATTTAATTTTTGAAAGTAAAAATACATTTTCATCAATTAAATTATCATTATGGACAAAATCCATTAAGACGATTGGAGCAATCAAGTGTTACCACCGATAAAAAACTTTCCCAATTTTTTCACTTAAACTTATACTCTGAAATTTATAAAGTGGGCTATTCTTAATCAATGCAAAAAATACTAACCACTGTAACTTTACTCAGATTCTCAAAAGATATTTTGAGATTCGGTAACGAGTTCAAAGCAATATAAAGCTAAAAAACAATCAACAAAAAATAGATAATATTATTTATAAAACAAATAGTTGCTTATGAATAGTTTCTTAAATGGCTGTATCATTTCACATAAACTAGACATTTGAACTGCACCTTCAAATCGCTATAAGGTTTTGGCTTTCAAGCATTGCAATTAATGTCTCAATTAAAAGTAGCACATCATCTTTTTCACGCGCATCCACAGCAAATATAGGATAATTTTTTTGATGGATACGCATCCAGTCTCTATAAGTTTTTAACTTTAATTCATGTTCTACATCTATATGGGTTATACCCACCACAATATTAGAACCATAATTTTCAAATGCGTTTAAATAAAATTCTAAATCGAGCAATCTTTCTGAACTACTATGATCAATCAGCAATACTATCCCTATGGCTCCTTTACAGACAATTGACCACATAAAATCAAATCGGTCTTGCCCTGGGGTTCCATATAAGCCTATTTTTGTATCGTCATCTAATTTAATCTCACCATAATCAATTCCGACTGTGGTTAAAAGTTTAGAATGAGCTTGGGTATCGGTATTCACTGCTTCTGTGCTAATTACTGCTACATCAG
Organism: Acinetobacter sp. ACNIH2; assembly: GCF_002934965.1. Taxonomy (NCBI): domain Bacteria; kingdom Pseudomonadati; phylum Pseudomonadota; class Gammaproteobacteria; order Moraxellales; family Moraxellaceae; genus Acinetobacter; species Acinetobacter sp. ACNIH2. Next base: position 2,761,832 of record NZ_CP026412.1, on the reverse strand, counting down.
AAAGTGTTTTAATCGCAGCAGACTTACCTGCCCCCATCGTCCCACCAAAAACAATTTTGTATTGTTGTAAAATCATGACTTAACCAAATAGAAAAAGTGTGACTTAATTCACATTATAAATTATTTTATTGACATAAAACATCAATTTTTTAACATTTAATCAAAAGTAAATAATAAAATCCCTTAATATTTATATGTGTTTAATCCAATTTAATGCTTAAAATCTTATTGAATAAAATTTAAGCATTTGTTTTAAATGATGATTTATGTAATTAACTTAAATATATATTCATTTAAATTCGATTGGCATTTTTGTTCAAAACAATAATTTATATTCAACCTAAAATTTTTCTAGACTTATTAGAAATAAAACAAGCCATAAAAAATCAGCTCTTCATAATCACTGTACACTATAAAGTATATCTTAACAATTTCATATTTTTATTGGTACAAAAGGCATCACTAACGATTTACAGAATAATACCTACATGTTTCACACCCACATCAGAGTATCAATAATAATTACAAATACTTAACATTTTTTGAGCATACTTTCAGCAAATTTACTTTATATTTTGTCTATCCCTTAGTCGGATAGAACAAATAAAAAGGAAACTTCTTATGAATAAATTGCTTATTGTTTTAGGTCTAGCTGCTGCTGTGACTTTAGTTGGATGTAGTAAAGAAAAAGCTCCAGAAACTGGTGCTACGACAGGCGAGCATTTGGAAAATGCTGCTCAACAAGCGAGCCATGATATGGAAAATGCTGCTAGTGAGGCTGCTGCCAAAACTCAAGCTGCAACCAATGAAGCCGTAAATAAAATTGACAATGCAACGGATGAGGCTGCTGCTAAAACCGAAGCTGCTGCTAAAGACGTGAAAGATGCCGCAAAAGATGCAACAGCACATGTTGCGGGTGCTGTTGAGCAAGGTGCTGCTGATGTAAAAGAAAAAGCACAACAGTAATATTTAGTAAAAAACACCCTACTACAGGGTGTTTTTTATTGCTTAAATTTTTTTATTTAAAGCTCTATAACACAGCCACATAAATTATAAAATTACATACAAAGTCAGTATTTTCTAACCCATATTTTTAGATTAAATAGTGAATATTATTTGCTTAATTTATTCAGCTTGGGCACAGTTAAGTAAATACATGGAGCCTGATTATGTCTTTACTAGAACAACTAGAAATTAAACATCCTATTTTTCTAGCCCCAATGGCAGGTGTTTCCACACCGACATTGGCAGCCGAGGTTTCTAATCAAGGTGGATTAGGCTCATTAGGCTTAGGGGCAAGCTCTGTAAATTCTGCACGCGAACAAATTCTTGCAACTCAAGCCTTAACAGATCATTCATTTCAAGTAAATTTTTTCTGCCACCAAAGCCAAGTCTTAGACCAAGCGATTGCAGCGAAATGGATCGAATATTTAAGCCCACAATTCTCGCTCTTGAATGTCGTTGCTCCTCAGCAGCTAGAATGTATTTATCCAAGTTTTTTAGACAATGATGATTTTTTAAATCTTGTGCTTGAAACCAGACCTAAAGCCGTAAGCTTTCACTTTGGTATTCCACACCCACATCAAATAAAAGCATTAAAAGCTGCGGGTGTTCTTACTATGGTCTCTGCGACAAACTTGCCAGAAGCACTGGCAATTGAAGCAGCAGGCATTGATATTGTTATTGCTCAAGGAATTGAAGCGGGTGGTCATCGTGGTATTTTTAATCAAAGTATTGATGGTGCAATCAAAACCTCTGATTTAGTACAACTATTAAGCCAACATTGCCATATTCCAGTAATCGCGGCAGGTGGAGTCATGACTGGACAGCAAGCACATTCATTACTACAGCTTGGTGCTCAAGCGGTACAACTCGGCACTGCATTTGTTCAATGTAAAAGTTCAAATGCCAACACTGCTTATCGTAAAGCATTATTAAATGCACCAGTTACACAAATTACGGACAGTATTTCTGGTCGCCCTGCCCGTGGATTAGTAAACACTTGGCACATGACAGTGGATCAACCAGACCGTCCAGCTGTACCCGCTTACCCATATGCTTATGACTTGGCCAAACAGTTACATGCAGCAGCAAGTCAACAAGGTGACCATAGCTATGGAGCATTCTGGGCAGGCTCAAATGTGGCTCAAATTCGGGAATTGGAAGCTGCTGATTTGATCAATCAATTGGTGCTGGAATTAAGTCAGGCACAATAAATAAAAAGCCCAGCAATAGCTGGGCTTTTAACATCCGACTTTTAAATATCAAGTAAATTAACCTGTTCAACTTGAACATCGTGCATGGTTTGACCTTCGCTCAACAATAAGTTGAAATAAGTTTCAACAACTTGAGCCTGCTCTGCTGTGGTTTCAACCTTATACATGTTCTGGCGAAATTCATTGCTTGCTCGTAATCCTTTGGTATACCAAGCAATATGCTTACGTGCAATTCGGCAGCCTGAGTATTCACCATAAAATTGATAGAGTTCGGCTAAATGTCCGAGTAAAACCTCTTTGACTTCTGCAATCTGTGGTGCAGCTAAATGCTGTCCTGTCGTTAAATAATGTGCGATTTCTCTAAAAATCCAAGGTCGGCCCTGTGCTGCTCGCCCAATCATAATTGCATCTGCACCCGTATAGTCCAATACATGTTTGGCTTTTTCAGGACTATCAATGTCACCGTTGGCAATTACGGGAATATTCAGTGATTGTTTAACCTCTTTGATTAGGTCATAACGTGCAGTATTTAAATACATATCTTCACGAGTACGCCCATGTAATGCCAAAGCAGCAATACCTGCTTGCTCGGCTCTTTGCGCTACACGCAAAATATTTTCATGGCCATTTAAAAAGCCCAAACGCGTTTTTAAGGTAACTGGTACATCTACCGCAGCAACAACTTCATCTAAAATCCGCGCAACCAAATCTTCATCTTGTAATAAAGCAGAACCAGCCAACTTATTACACACTTTCTTGGCAGGACAACCCATATTAATGTCGACAATTTGCGCTCCATTTGCGACTTGGTAACGAGCTGCCTCTGCCAAATCTTTCGGATCGGAACCTGCAATTTGTGCTGAAATTGGGGCTAACTCTCCATCAAAGTTAGCTCGATACAAACTTTTTTTGCTCATACGCAGGGTTTTATCGGCTGTCATCATCTCACTGACCGCGTGTCCAGCACCAAAGTATTTACAAAGTGTCCGAAATGGGCGATCTGTCACACCCGCCATCGGAGCAACCCAAAGTTTCTTGTCTATTGATTTATCAAACAATTCTTTAATAGTGTTGTTTTGACTCAATTTTTAAATTCCCACATTCTCAATCAATTTGAAATACTCTCCAACACGTTTAGCTATTCTTTAGCCCTCATTTTCGTCACTTCAATAGTCATGACGTAAATGTTTAGTATGGTTAAAAAATAGCTTCAATTGGCGAATATATAATAGGCCGATGGTAAAACTCGATATTATGTCAGGAATGATTCCTCACACGTTACAACAAGAACTTTGTGAAAGCACCTTTAGCTTAGGAAAGGATTCAATAGCTTGGAGCAGAGATACGAATCAACATGGCTATTGTAAATCTAGAAAGCCACATGATGTCAAAAAATTTGGAACAATTCATGAATCTAAGTTAATAAAGACACATGCTAAGTGGGATGACATACAAATTGATGATGCCATGAAAGGATTTCATCGTAGAGAATCCGAGTAACTAATCTTATTAACAATCTAATATGGTCAATTAAACTCGGATTTAGGTAAATCCGAGTTTAAACAGTCTTAAAAAGATGTGTATATCTGGGGTAGTCAATATTCTCGACTACTCTAGAATTTCACCAAATTCCCTTTTAATGCTACGCCCGCCAGAGCTGTTCCTTTCGCACATTGGTATGTAGTGGTGCTGCGTTTTTCATTTGATTTATAGAAACTCACCACATTGGTCACGGCATTTGCCCCATTGGCTTTAGCTGTGTTTTGAAATTGAATCAGTGCAGAACGTAATACATGGTCACATGAACTTTCTGCTGACTTGGCAAAACCATTGGTTTTTTTGTTGGTCACCAAATCTTTTTGAATCACTTTGCCACCCGACTTGGTTCCCGCCAAATAAAATTTAACGGATCCATCCAATACCCCATCGGCAATTGCACGATTCACCGCATCTTGGAAATTAAAATCATACATCTGGTCTGCCGCTTGAACAGAAGCAATACCACATAAAGAAAATACTGTTGCTGCAAAAAAATTATTAAAAGACATCATTATAACCCTTGTTTTATTCAATACGTTTAAAAATTAGAGAGGTGTTAATCCCCCCAAAAGCAAAATTATTGCTCATGATAATTTGCGTTTCTGCAGAACGCATACCTGACACAATATAGTCTAAATCACCGCAAGCACTATCAATCTGATCTAAATTTAACGTAGGCACCAACTGTTTGCGGTGCATCATTTCAATACTTAACCATGCTTCAATAGCACCACATGCCCCCAATGTATGCCCAAAATAACTTTTTAATGAACTAATCGGTTTTTTACCCAAGATTTGCGCTGTCGCCTGTGATTCAGCAATATCTCCTTGATCAGTTGATGTCCCGTGTGCATTGACATAATCAATATCAGCGGCGGTAAGCTGTGCATCTTTCAATGCAAACTGCATACAACGCCCCATCATTTCAGAATCAGGTCGAGTCACATGCTGACCATCAGTATTGCTTCCATAACCGACAATCTCGGCATGAATTGTAGCGCCGCGTTTTTTGGCATGTTCATATTCTTCTAAAATGAGGCAACCTGCACCTTCTCCCACCACCAAACCATCTCGGTTCGCGTCAAAAGGGCGTGGCGTTACTTCAGGTCGAGCATTTTGCATACTGGTCGCTAAGAGTACGTCAAACACAGCCGAACCTGCGGCACTCAACTCTTCTGCACCACCTGCTATCATTACGGTTTGCTTGCCATATTTAATAGCTTCATACGCCTGTCCAATGGCCATAGAACCTGAAGTACAGGCACTTGAAGTTGGCAGTGTTAAACCTTTTAAGCCAAAATAGATGGTCATATTCACTGCACTGGTATGCGACATCATCCGAATATAAGTCGTCGCATTCATTTGGTTCATATTATTATCAATCAACATCGAACCAAATTCACGTACAGCATCTACACTTCCCGCAGATGAACCAAACGCGACACCAGTTTCGCCATTTTTTAAAATGTCATTATTTAACAAACCTGCATCTTCTAATGCTTTTTCAGCACAGACCACCGACATTAAAGCAACGCGTCCCATGCCTCTTGTAACCTTGCGATTAAAATGCTTGGGTACGGTAAATGATTCGACTGGGCCGCCCAATTTACTGCGTAAATCGGAATAAATTTCCCAATCAGGCATATAACGAATACCACTTTTGCCTTGTGCAAATTGTTCAAAAATTTGGTCTGCTGTTTCGCCTAAAGAGGTAATTCCTGACATTCCTGTCACAACAACACGTTTCATTAGATCAGCCCCCCATTGACTGAAATCACTTGGCGGGTGATATAACTGGCATCATCACTACATAAAAACTTCACGGCTTTTGCAACTTCTTCCACCTGCCCCATGCGTTGCATCGGAATCATTTTCAAAGCATGTTCCTTTACTTCTTCGGTCACCATTTCAGTTTCAATCAAGCCCGGAGCTACACAGTTCACCGTGATTTTACGTTTTGCCAACTCTAGCGCCAGAGCTTTGGTCGCACCAATCAAGCCCGCTTTAGCTGCACTGTAGTTGACTTGACCACGGTTGCCCATCAATCCAGACACTGAAGACAAGGTCACAATACGTCCACCTTTTTTCAAGCGGATCATTGGCATCATTACTGGTTTTAGCACGTTATAAAAACCATTTAATGAAGTTGAAACCACATCATCCCAGTCATCATCGGTCAATGCAGGAAATGCTCCATCTCGAGTGAGTCCTGCATTCAGCACCACTCCATAAAAAGCGCCATGCTGTGCAATATCTTGTTCTAAAATCGTTGCAATTTTTTCACGGTCATTCACATCAAACATCAACACATGGCTGTCTTGACCTAAGGCTTGAATCTCCTGTGCCACTGCTTCTGCTTCTGACTGTCTTGAACGTGCATGTACCGTGACATCAAAGCCTGCTTTGGCTAACTCTAAAGCAATCGCTTTGCCAATTCCACGACTAGAACCTGTTACTAAAATTCTTTTATTCACACTAATTTTCCAATAATTTCGTTCATATTTTCAGGCTCAAATACACTCAACATGGCACTGAATTGGTGTTCTTGATATTCAATTTCACAATGAAACTGCCCTAAACCCTCATGCAGATAACTTTGTTCTACCCGAATCTGCACCGTGGTCCCTAAACTAAAATAGGCACAAGGCAACTGCATTTTACGCGTTCCCAATAAAAAACCAATTTTTGGTGGCAATCCCTGAGTTTGTCCTTTATAGCCTGCATAGACACTGATGGTCTGTGCCATCAGCTCAATACTGCTCCATGTTGGCAAACCTTCTGACTCACAAAACATCAAATCCGGCGTGATGTGAAGTTCAGCAATAGCAAACTCATCATTCACTTCAATGAGATGGCTGACAAAAACCATGGGTTTTTCGTGCGGAATAAACTGTACTGCATCCATCATGGCAAAACTGTCCCCAAAATTAGACTAATATTGCTACCGCCAAACGCAAATGAATTACTCATGACATAACGTATTGGCGCTGTTAAATTAGGATCGAGCACATAATTTTGCTTAGCCAAAGTTTCATCCAATTCACCCGCATGATGCAGCGGTAACCATGATTGATCCAATAAAACCTGTTGGCAAATAAAAGCTTCGATTGCACCCGCTGCCCCTAGACAATGCCCTGTTTTATGTTTGGTGCTACTTAATGCCACCATATTGTCTGAAAACACAGTATGTACAGCTTTAATCTCCATCGCATCATTTTGCGGTGTAGAAGTACCATGCAAGTTCAAATAACCAATATCACGGGCTTCAAGCTGTGCAGCAGCTAATGCTTTTTGCATGGCTTCAGCAGCGCCTTGCCCTTCTGGATGGGGTGCTGAAATATGCCAAGCATCCATTGACTCACCACTTGATAGTAACATTACAGGTGCTGGTGCTTTCGACAATAAAAATAGTCCTGCGGCTTCACCAATATTGATGCCATCACGATTAGCACCACAAGGCTGACAAATACTGCTCGATAAACTTTCCAAACTGTCAAAACCATTTAAGGTCAGTTTACATAGCGTATCAACGCCTCCAACCAACACAGCATCAACCAAATCGGCATTGAGCAAACGTTGCCCCGCTGCCATGGCTTTTGCTGCTGAGGAGCAGGCGGTAGAAATGGTATAGGCAGGTCCTTCCCAACCCAAATACTGTTGTAAAGCTTTCGCTAAACTGCCCATTTCTTGTTTTTGGTGATGTACAGACTGTGGTGCTGACTGTTGAAACTGCATTTTTAAAACTGGTTCATTATCCGCAATTCCTGACGTTGACGTGCCAATAATCACTGCAAGACGTTGTTTCGGAAACTGTACAGTATAGGCACGAATCTCTGTTTCAATTTGTGCCAAAGTCGTCAAGGCAAAGCGTAAATTACGCGAATCGGTAATGCTCAAAACTTCAGGAATGTCTTGAATTAAGGTTTGATCAGCAGCACCTACCCATACCTTACGCCCGGCAATCAGATCCTCTCGTTGCGACAAGGTATTTTCGGCGCTTGTTAACGCATGTTGAAGCTCCGCAGGATTTTGTCCCAAAGCTGACAGCGCTGCACTGAACTGAATACCGACGGCTGAAGTATGCTGTACATTTTTAGTCATCGATACCGCCTTGATTATCTTCTAAAGTATTACTCACTGCACTGATCACCATTTGATATGGCACTTGCAAATTATCCAGTTCAATTACCCCTTCATTTTGCTGAATTTTCAACACAGGCTGCTGTTGAATATAAATGGTATCTGCTTTTTGTATAACAGTGTTTTGAGCAGCATGTAATGCAGCAAAATTTGGATATGTTGCATACAGAATATCCCGCACCACATAATCAAATGGTAACAACTTCATCGGCTCAATACGCTGTTCAACTTTAACCTTTTGACCGTCAAAACTGAGCTTAAACAACTGCTGCCCTGTAAGGCTGAGCGCCAGCATGTCAAGTGATTGTCCCTGTTGCTGCTGGTACAGTAAAAAGCTAAAACTCTGTGTTTTCCACTGTACTTCTATTTGATCTTGGCGTTGGTAATTTTGTGCCACCCACTGCGGAGTCGCCAATCCTTGCGCTTTAGGGATCCAACTTTGACAGGCACTACAAAGCAAAGCACTGGCTAAAACCCAACTGATGGTCTTTAAACACAGCTTAAGTTTCATCAGTCAGCAACTCATTCTGTTGTTGTGCTTCGCGGCAATATTCTGCCAAAGTGCTCAAGCGTTGCTTGGCATTACGATGGATCGGGTTAGTCGTATCCCATGCATAACCTGCCAGTAAAGATGCAATCATACGGCGGATTTTTTCATCCTGCTGGGTCGAAAACACCACATCCTGAAACTCTCCTGAATACCATGACTCAACATAGGCACGGAACACTTGAATACCTTTACGCAGTGGCTTTTCGTATTGCTCCATCCAATCTACTGCCTGACCTTGCAGTACTTGCTCGACCAAAGGCACCGCTAAGCTGGAAGATTTCAATGCAATCGTTACACCCGAGGAAAACACAGGATCTAAAAACTCACCTGCATTGCCGAGTAGTGCATAGTTTTTAGATGCCAAATGTTTCACATCAGCAGAGTAGCCCACCAAAGTACGTACTGGAGTATCATGTTTGGCGTGACGCAGCACATGTGACAAACTGACATCATCAGCTAAAATACGTTTCTGTAAGGCTTCTAAATCATAATCTACACTGCCGTCATAGCCGTATTTTTCAAAAAAATCTTGCTCCGCCACAATACCAAATGAAGAACGTCCATCAGCAAAGGGAATCAGCCAATACCACGCACGGTGGTCTTTTTCATGCACGGTAATTAAAATTTTCTCGCGGTCAAATTCAGGATCATCCAACAAACCATCTTCAATATGGGTAAAGACCGCACGGCGCACTGGAAAGTCCGACGGGCTTTCTAAGTCAAGAAACTTTGGCAAAATGCGACCAAAACCACTGGCATCCAATAAGAATTTACCCTGAATTTGATAGTTGTTACCTTGCTCATCTTTGACCGTCAAAATCGGCTGTGTAGATGCCACATCGACCGCCAAAACTTCATGACCAAAACGAATATCTGCGCCCATTTTTTCGGCTTGCTGAGCTAAGAGCTGGTCAAAATTGGCACGTCTTACCTGCCATGTGGTGCCAGGACCTTCACTAAATTTTTGGGTAAAGTCATAAAAACTGCGCTGCGTGCCTCTTAAAAAGGCAGCACCATTTTTAAACTGAAAGGCATATTCATCGGCATGTGCACGAACCGTATCCAACAAACCCGCTTCTTCTAAAAACACCATACACTGTGGTAATAAGGACTCGCCAATGGAGAAGCGCGGAAAATATTGCTTTTCGATCACTGTGACTTGATGGCCTTTTTGGCGTAGCAAAGCTGCTGCCGAACTGCCTGATGGTCCCGCCCCAATAATTAAAACATCTGTTTGTTGCATGGTGCTCATTGCACTGTACCCTTTAACTCAGCTCTTTGGCTGATATTGTTGAACCACAACATGTTTTACATCGGAAGATGTAAAAAGTGTGGCGTAAAGAAATGAAAAAATAACGCCCAATAAAACTGTTAAGCCAAAACTGTGAATGGCATAAGTATGACTAAACGACAATAAGCCAAACCCAAAGAAAGTCGACATCATACACAGAAATAAAGCCATACCTACCACCTGTGGGTGATCATGTCCGTGGCGGTAGAAAATCGCATAATCGACCCCAATTCCAATGATCAAAAAGGTGCCCATAATGCTGAATAAATTAATCTCGACACCCAGCCATGCTTGAATCGCAAAAGTGGTCATTAGAGCCATACTGACGGGCAGTACCAAAGGCAGAATAGATTTTTTGCCATAAAGTACACCCAAGCCAATGGCTAAAATCATCAAAGCACTAAGCAATAGCCATTGCGCCTGTTCACGATGTTGTTTGAATAACTCAGACAGTTGATGAACAGGACGTAACAGTTGCACATCAGCATTTTCAAGCTGCTGCACAGCGTTCACATCATGCACATTTTGTAGCATCACTAAACGTTGCGTGGGGCTCATCTGCAGAAAATGCAACGGATGATCTTTAAAGACTGCTTCAGTCAATAACGGTTGGCCTTTTAAATGCGCTTGCCAATTTAAAACATCGGCAGTATTAAGCTGTAACGCCTGTGCATATTCCACTAAAGCGTGCTGAGGAATCGCCTGTAACATCGCAACATTCTGTTTTTGCTGCTCAAGCGAGGGAATCCACTGCCCTAAAGCTTGCACAGCATCTAACTTGCCAACCTGCTGTAAGGGAGCAAGTTTTGCCAGCAGTTGCTGTTCATGCTGTTCTAACTCTGCGGGTGTTCGGCCCTGTACCACAAAATATTCACTGCTTTGCTGTTGCATAAAGCGCGAGCGAATGTATTGATCTTCTTGCTTTAAGGTAGCATCCATACTTTGTAAATTACGGATGTCATCATTACTTTTCAGAAAGGCGAGGCTGCTGCCTGTTACCAGTACAATCAGTGAAATCATGCCATAGCGCAGCGTGTTGTGACTTTGCACATAATTACGTGCTTTGCCAATAAAACCCAGTGAACGTATCGCTGGTTCCGCATTCAGCGCAGGCAAACGTGGCAGTAATAAAATGCTGGTCACCCATGCAGCACTCAATCCAACCATGGAAAAAACTGCAATTTGTTTAAACCCTGGAAATGGGGTAAAACTCAGCACCACATAGGCCAATAGCGTGGTCATCAACCCCACAAATAGACTCGGCAGCAACGGTTTTAAAACAGTAAATCCATCAATCTGTCGGTGCTGAGACTGCATGGCCATGAAGTAAAATGAAAAATCGACACAGACTCCAATCAAACTGGCACCAAAGACCAGTGTCATCAGATGAATTTCGCCAAAAATCCAATATGTTACCGCAAAGGCCACCAGACTACCTGTACCCACCGCAACCATTTCCGTTAGCATGGGTCGTATCGAACGGAAACCAAACCAGACCAGCAGTAAAATGCCAATAGTCGAGCCCACGCCAATGGTCGAGATTTCCTCTTTAGCAGAATTGGTACCAAACTGTGCAAACAGTAACGTGCCTGTCCAGTGCGGTTTAATCTGCAACTGGTTGAGCTGCTGATTGATGCTTTGAATAAAGGCAGCGGTCTGCTCTTGGTAGGCAATGTTATAAGGGCTGTTGTTGAGCTGAAGCACCATCAGGCGCGAAATGCCCTGTTCATCACGAATCGTAGCAAAGCCTTGCTCTAAATTGATGTCAGCATTGCTTTGTAAGGTACTTAAACTCACTGCATAACGCGGAAACAGCAGTAAAGGATCTTGCTTGAGCATTTCAGCCGTAATCGGCATGCCCGGACTCATCAGTTGTAATAAGCCCTGCTCCATCAACGCAGCATAGTCCTGCCCCTGCACAAGCTGCTGATCAGTCTTGGATAATAGCCCTACTTTGTGCTGATACAGCGCTTGGGCAAATTGATCAGGATCGAGCTGCGGACGCACAGGTAAAAAAAGCTGACTTTGATTAGCTTGGGTTTTAAGTGTTTGCGTTGCCTGTTCTATTTGCTGATCTGTTTTCGCATCTAACACCACAAAGACTTTGTCATTTAACTGCTGACTCACATATTGCTGTGCTTGTTCCAGATGAGCATCTTGATGAGCCTCAGGCAACAGAGCAAAGATATTGGTTTCAATCTTAATGCCTTTATTCAGCCAAGCCGTGCCCAGTGCCAAAGCGATGACACACAAAATCAGTAGCCAAAGGGCGCTAAACTTATTTTGCCAATTGGAAAAGCGCATTTTCCGCAGCCGTTAAAGTTTGAGGTTGAGCCGTTTGCTGACTAAAACGAATGACGGTGCGGTTATTGGCCTGTTCCAAAATCGTGATACGATCCACATAGCGCTGACCTTGCGCATCAACTTGGACAAAAAGCTTTTTAAATAGACTGCTTTTCGGCGTTAAGCTGACATTCCACTGCGTCGGGCTGTAGTTGGCAGACACCACATTAAAGTTTTTAGCGAGAGCCGCCTCATTGCCCGACATCAACTGTAAAAACATCGTCGCTACAGAGCCATACGGGGTTTTGTCAACTTCAATTTGACTGGAAGTACGCTGCGTCTTTTGTACCAACTTACGCGGTGTCACCACCAAATCGGCTTTGACTGGACTTTGAATCTGCCACAGCACACCTTGATTTTTGCTGAACAGTACCGTGCCTTTGGACACATAAGTTTTATTCAGAGCTGCCAGTTTTTTCTGCTGCTCAAATTGGGCACGCACCACAGGCGTTGCACCGAGTTGAGCAAACACCTGCTTCAATTCAGTATTTTGTGCATTCACTGCGGGAGCAAGCAAAGTCATCGCACTTGCCATACACGCAACGGAAATCATCTTAGAGAGTTTGTATCGAATCATGCTTGCATTACTCCGCCTTAAACTCAGGCCATGCATTTAAACAGTCCAACAACACCTGCGGCGACTGGAAGCACATTTCACGTTTTTCAATGTGTACCGCCACTTGCGAAGTAAAGCCCTTGGTCAGCTTTCTGCCCGAAACTGCATCGAAAATCAGATATTCAATTTTCAAACGATTTTCCCATTCTTTCAAAACAGCACGCACACGAATTTTTTGCTCAAACTCAATGCCCTGCACATAACGCACATAGCTTTCAATCACAGGCCATGCATAGCCTGAGTCACGCATCTGGTTATAGTTATAGTGAAATTGATCTAACAGTTTGCATCGTGCAATTTCAAAATATTTTAAATAATGACCGTGCCACACCACATGCATGGTATCGACATCATGAAAGGGCACTTCAATAATTACATCAGCATACATGCTCATTTCCTATGAATATTGAACAGCAATGCTGTCTAACAGTTCTAAATCTTCAAAGCGATTGACCAATGCCTGAAGTTCATGTTGCAAAGGACGATCTTCCTCTACATAGGTGAAGCTCTGAAGCACCCAGTGTTGAAATGCTGTTAAAACAGGGCTGAGTTCTGTATCTACGCCTTTGAGTTTAACCGCCTGAACCGCTGCACAGCTGAGTGCCGCAATCACTTGTTCGGTCAGGGTAATGACACGACTGGCATCACGCGCAGCAATGGTACCCATGCTGACTTTGTCTTGATTATGACATTCAGTTGAGCGTGAAAAAATTGATGCCGCGAGTGTTTGTTTTAAAGCTTCTGCTGTCCATGCCGAGACCCCGATTTGTACCGCTTTAAAGCCATGATTCAGTGGTAAACGCTCAGGACTTGAACCAGTTAAATTGCGCGGCAAACCATTATTCATTTTATAATCCACCAACTGCGCCAATTGACGATCCATCAAGTCGGCAATATTGGCAATCATGATTTTTAGACTATCCATCGCTTGGGCAATATGTCCGCCATAGAAATGGCCACCATGCAATACACGTAGGTTCACTGGGTCAATCAATGGATTGTCATTACTTGAATTCAGCTCATTTTCAATAAACTGACGCAACCACAGTTTGGAGTCTTCAAACACTCCAATTACATGTGGTGCACAGCGCAGTGAATAACGGTCTTGCAGACGCGAACTTTGGTGCTCGGTCTGTACCTCACTGTTTAACCATTCGCGTAACTGAGCTGCAATATGTTGCTGTCCTAGATGTGGTTTCTGCGCAAACAAGACTTCATCAAAATGGCTTGGATTGCCCTCTAAGGCCAAAACATTCAGTGCAGTAATCAAAGTACCGGCAAAAGAAATCTGTTCTGCTTTTTTATAGTTCAGGCAAGCAATCGCGGTCATGACCGCTGTACCATTCATTAGGGCCAAGCCTTCTTTAGGACGCATCACCAACGGCTGCACACCTTTTTCAGCATACACTTGTGCAATCGGTACGATCTGACCTTGATAGTACACATCGCGCTCACCGACCAAGGCCCCCGCGATATAAGACAAAGGTGTCAAATCCCCACTGGCACCGACCGAACCCTCCGATGGAATCACAGGAATTACATCTTCATTCAGCATCCAGACCAAACGCTCTAACAAGGCGTGTGAAACACCCGAATAACCACGTGCCAAAGAACATAAACGCACCACCACCACAGCTCGCGCTGTAATCAGGTCTAAGTTTTGCCCCATGCCGCAGCCATGAAAACGCGACAAATGTAGCGGGAGCTCATACACTTGGTGAGTTGGAATTTCAACTAAGCATGAGTCGCCATAACCCGTGGTCACACCATATATGACGCCTTCGTCTTGCAACAGCTGATCGAGGAAATCTGCGCCGCGTTGAATCAATGCTGTCCATTCAGCAGATGCAGGCAATGCCACCTGTTTTTTTTTACGCGCTACAGCCACAACATCTTCAATACTGAGCGGAGTTTCCCCAACAATTAACACAAGACTTATCCTTTATTCCAAAAATTATAAAAATTAAACCATTGATAGGGCGCGCGTATGCAATGCTGTTCCAACAGTTGCACATACTGTCGTGTGGTCTGCTGCATGGCCTGTAAACGTTCTTTACGCGGCCAGTTTAACTGCTCCGCCACTTGATGAATATGCACTTCAAAATGTGTATCGACTCGATAGCAAAACACCGCCAACACAGGAGCTTTCAACAAACTGGCCAAAATCCATGCACCCTGCGGCCATAGTGCCTGCTCACCCAAAAAAGCAACCGATTGTACCCGATCCGACTGCACAGGTACGCGGTCTGCTGCCACAATCACCCATTCGCCTTGATCCAATTTATCCTGCAAAATCAGTGCTGTTTCGATTCCTAATTCGTCCACCGAAACCAAATTGACATCGGCATGTTCATTCAGTTTTTTCAAAAATGCATTGAACTTGGTAGCATGCTTTTGATAGACCAACACATTAATTTTCTGCGGATGCTCTGCTTTGATGGCACGTAACAATTCAATATTGCCAAAGTGTGACACCACAATGACCGCGCCTTTTTGATAGTGCGAACGAAAGTGCGCATGACCATGTAGCTTTAAGTTCTGCTCAGGAATATGCCCAAGCCAGCCCTCAATTTTATCTAAAATACATTCGCCAAATTGCATCAAATGCGTATAGCTGTTCCACAGCTGTGGCTCAGTCTGAAATGGCGACTGTGCACCTGCAAAATGATGCAGGTTTTTTAAGTACAACAGGGAAGCCTGACGCGCAGTATTAGAAAAGAGCCAATACCATAAAATCACAAAGTATAAGATGACGCGACATAACCAGCGCCCACCCAAACGGTAGAAACCCAGCATCAACATCAGCGGCAACATTCCGCCCCGCTCTTTCACGGCGCTCCATTTCTGCATATGCTTCTCTGACCGCCTTAGCCTTTGACTTTCTGATAAATCAGCTTGGGGAAACGCAGCAGCATGCCACCCAATAAGCGGCTATGCGCACGCGCCATACCCAGATTGTCACGCCAAACATCGAAATGTGAAATGCCGCCTTCAGGGTAAATCACATGTGTGGGCAGATTGATAAATGGCACATTGTCCCATTTCAAACGCACCAAAATTTCCGAGTCAAAGCCCATACGCGGTTGAAACTTGGCTGTATTTAAAATGTTTACCGTCTGCGCCAAAGGATAAACACGAAAGCCACACATGCTGTCTTTAATGTCAAAAGACAGGCTGTTAATCCACACCCAAATGTGCGTTGCATAACGGCCATAGAGACGTTTTTTCGGAACAGTCGCATCAAAAATCGGCTGACCAATCACCATGGCTTCGGGATGCTGGATAGAGGTGTCTAAAAAGCGTTGCACATCCTGCCAGTCATGTTGTCCATCGGCATCTAATTGCAAGGCATGGCTATAACCGCATTGATAAGCATGCTTTAGCCCAGTGGTCACTGCCTGCCCCTTCCCCAGATTGTGTGTATGTTCAACCAGATCGACTAATGGGTGGTCATACGCGAGCTGATGTAATAGTGCTGTACAATCAGTATCACTGCCATCATTCACCATAATAATGGGTAACTCAAAAGGGCTTAAATGTGACAGTAACGCAGTCAAATAATGCGGATGGTTATACACAGGAATCACAAAACAGTGTTTCATTTTGTCTCTCGGCTTAAACGTCTGAAGGGACAGCAAATAGCAAACGTCCTGATGCCAATATTTTGTCATCGTTTTTTAGCTCAAAACTGATCTTATGTGCTTTACGACTGAGCACAAGTTCTACCGTTTGATAGGGTTGGATCAGCCCTTGAAATTTTAACTGCTCAAAACCATTACACCACAGTAAATCAGCCCAGTTTTGTTTGGCAAAATGCTGGATAAATCCTATTTGGCCTACACCAGGGTAAATTGGAAAGTTTGGGAAATGTCCTTTAAAACACTCTAACTCAGGCATAAATTCTAAAGCGTAACTAATCTGCGTATCCTGAGATTGCTGCGTCAATACCACAGGCAAGGTCATCGGCTGAAAGAGCGATTTTAAATACTGTTTGTTCAACTTCGATTGTGCATTTTGTGGCATTTGCGTTAAAAACCGCCACTGTCGCGGAATCGCGATACTTTCCAACTTCTGTTGTAGTTGTTTTTTCAGTTGTGCAGTAAATGCAGCTTTGCCCTTTTCGATGAGCAACCCCCTTGCATCCTCGGTCAGTACAACCACCACCGCTAAAATCTGACGTTGTTCTTTTTCATGAATTAAAACATGGCACTGCTGTATTTCAGCCAACTCAGCGATTTTCGCTTCAATTGCATCGAGACTTAAACGCTTTTCTTCGAGTTTGACAATGCGGTCCAAACGCCCCAATAACTGAAATGGACTTTTGGTATGATCTGCATCCACGAGCTGAACTTTATCACCTGTCAAAATCCAATCCGTGCTAAAGGCATGGTTGGTTTTAACGGCTAACTCTTGCTGCTCGGCGCAGTTAATTTCGACATTAGCAAAAGGTGTCCATAGTGCATCATCTGCCTGACGGTGAGCGATCCCACCTGTTTCAGAACTACCAAACACTTCGGTAATCGGACGGTTCAGCAAAGGACGCACACCTGCATCCAACTTTCCACCAGAAGAATAGACCATCTGACAGTCTTGCAATACCACATCTGTGGTCCAGCGCTTCAGCAAAGCGGGGCTGGAAATCACATAATTGGGTAGCTGCACATGGGTGATTTTCTTTTGAACATCAACCACATCTTCAGGGAAAGCCAGTTGTTTTTGATAAAAACTGCGTCCACTGGCTAAGGGCCACAACAACTTAAACAACAAACCATAAATATGTTGATGACTCACTGTGGCAATGGCTACCGTCTGCTCAGGCAAATCAAAACTGGCTTCTAAACCACAGACTTCATTGAACAGTTGTTGCAAAGTGCGGGGAATCTTTTTCGGCTGCCCAGTTGAACCCGAAGTATAAAAATACAACTGCGCCTGATTGAAAAAGGCAGCATCAAATTGAAGTTCGAACGTCGATGGCACAGTCGACGGCAAACGTTTTAAAAAATAAATCTGCTGCTCAGCCAGTTCTTTTTCTAAGTCACTGACCCGATGCGGAGGCAACAGTACTTCTTTACCTGCCTGCAAGGCCGCAAACAATAACACCAAAAACTCATAACTGTCTTGTTCCCAAAGCGCCCATACAGTTTGATTCAAGTGTTGAATTTGCGCAGCTTGCTCAGCCACATCCGACCAAAAGGCTTGGAAAGAAATCAGACTTAAGTCCCCTTGAATACACAAGGGACGAGATGAATGTATATGGTGTTGAAAATGACAAGACATAAAATTTATTTTTAAAACCGTATTTCTAATCGCTATAGTTCGAAGTCGCTGTTATTTCTGTGTCTGATGCAGTCGTTGCTGGCGTTTGCGCAAGATGAACTCACCCAGTAACAAACCACCCATCAAGACATAGGAAATCAGACCGTTATACAACACCCAAATATTCATCGGTGCAAAGAAAACAGTGATCAACGCGATGACTGCATTGATGCAGAAAAATCCACACCAGACTTTAGTGACTTGACGAGTCCACTCTACCCCTTCTTGGGGCAAATCAGGCTCGACCAAACGTGCAAAACGTTCAATCATCGATGGTGGTCGGATCAAGGTACTAGCAAAAATAAACAGTGCCCCAAGACTCATAAAGACAGGGTAAAGCTTAAGCCATGCATGATCTTTTAAAATCAAACTGAGTCCACCACATAAAATGGCAAAACTCGTTAATGGCCACAGCAACGCATTACCCTTGCTCAATAGACGAAGAACACCCAGTGCAATCAATAAGGCGCTAACCCAAATATACTGTCCATGTGCTAAAGCATAAGCCACAAAAAAAGGATAGAGGATCAATCCGACCACTGCTACCCCTTTTAAAATATTGCTCATGCAGCAGACATGTTCTGAATAACAGTCACAACATCTTGCACTGTACGGACATTCTTAAAGTCTTCAGGATTTACTTGCTTACCTGTCAATTCTTTAATTTTTACCACCAAATCGATGGCATCAATACTATCTACATCTAAATCAGATGCAAGATTTGAATTTAACTGAACATCGTCTTGTTCAATCTCAAAAAGTTCATCCATCCATTCACGTAACTTTTCGAGTACTTGTTCTTGAGTTAGCATTACAACCTCTTATGCCGTTTGTTGCATTTCAACCAAAGCCACTAAGCTTTGAATTGATTTAAAATATTCTTTAGTTTCAGTCGACTCTGCATTCAAATGTATGCCATAGCGCTTTTTCAAAGCTAAACCTAATTCTAAAGCATCAATTGAGTCCAAACCCAAACCATCACCAAATAAAGGTGCGTCTGTATCAATGTCGTCAATACTGATGTCTTCAAGGGCAAGGACATCAATAATCATTTGCTTTAATTCATCAGCAAGATTACTCATTTACGGATAACTCTTGGTTAAAAAACCACTGTAATTGTTGATTTAATTGACGCACATTTTTGGGATTAACTGTTACGTCATCCAATACGTCTTCCACACGAATTGCATCCAGTACTTTCACTTGAATATGAAAGGGACGATCTGGAATATGATACCATTTTTCGTTTTTCGTGAGTGTCGATGGTGTACACGTAATCAATACGGGACGAATCGGGACTCCAGCACGCAACGCAATATTAGATGCGCCACGTTGAAAATCATTCAACTGTTCACCCTTTGCGGTCCGCGTCCCTTCAGGAAAAATGAGCAAAGATGCTGCATGATCTTGTTGTAATTTTGACACACAATCCTGAATAAACTGTTCAGAACCCGCATTTAAAATATAACCTGCATTTTGTACGGGCCCTTTGGTAAATGGGTTTGACCATAGCGTCTGTTTCACGACACAGTTCGCCCGCTCCATCAAGCCAATTAAAACCACTACATCTATCAGTGTCGGATGATTGGCAATCACCAGTTCTTGTTGACTTTGTTGTAGTTTCTCTAAGCCCTCAACTTCATAAGTCATAATGCCGAGTTTTACCATCATTTCGGTAAAACCCTTAAAGCTATGCTTAATAACCTTTTGTGTCCGCTGCGTGCGAATATCCAAGTCTTGTGAACTCAACTTCACCATTGGGGCAATCAAAGCACCAATCGCTACACCACCAAGACCAAAACTGGCAAAACTCAATCCAGTCGCACCAACACGCCAAATATAATTGGCTTTTTGTTTTACTTGCAGTTTTTTTAGCATTTGGTCCACGCTTCGTATTGACTCTGGTCAGTGTTTTGCCAGAAATCATAAAATTTCAAAGCCTGTTTAAAATGTACTTCTGCTTCAAGCAGGGTATTGGGATTCACGATCAAATTGACTGGCTGCAATGAAACTAAAGCTGCCATCGAAAAAGCAGAAAACGCTTGATGCTCTACATAAATATCGGGTAATGGTTCTTCATAATAAACCACTAAGACTTGGCGTGCATTGGGGGCTGTTTTTAACCATGCATATGCTTCAATTAAACCATCATTCCATGAGCCAGCTAAACTGGTTGCTGGAGTGGCATCCTGACATAAAATGGAATATAACCCAGAAATTGCATTATGCACTGAAGTCGAAAACTGGGTCGGCGATGGTGTTTGATCATTCAGCACATCTTGCAAAATAGTGAGGGTTTTCGCCTCATCGCCACATTGTGACACCCATACAATATAATCAGCTTTTCCAAGATCTAAAACGTGGATAGCATTATTTAATGCAAGTTTCGCAAGTGATGATAACCGTCGACGCTGCATCGCAGGTATTCGCGCTATAGAGCTCAGCTCCTGATCTGCCAGGCTCATAGTTAAGTTGGATACGTGTAGTTGCATCATGACAAGCAGTTTTTTTAAAAAATTATTATCAATGCTAAAATTATAGCATTTACACAAAAAGAACACAAAAACAACGAAAGATTAAAGTTTACAATCAGGTTTCATATCGCCTCATGTTTAGAACCCGCCAGCAATTCAATAAAATATTTAAAAGCCTTCATCCTTCTCATCCATCTTTTAAAGGCAACAACTAAATTATTTGACAGTTGATAGGAGGCAATATACATATATATTCATAACTTTTAATCAGCAACATAGTATACTGCACCTGCTCTATTTGCTCACCCCCTTACCTATTGTCCAGAGACTATGAGAAAAACTGCTTTTTCTGTATCCCTAATTCAATCACTAAAGCCATTAAGTGTATTAGCACTCTCATTTAGTCTTATTGCCTGCGGCGATCACTCATGGTGGAAAGATGACGAGCCTACTTTAAATAGTGATCAAATTAATCGTCTTATTCCTTCACGTGTAAATGAGCGCAGTTCTTGGGCCAAAGATATTTTTGACATTACCGAGCAGTTAGGTATTCCTCAAACTAAAGAAAATATTTGCAGTATTGTGGCTGTAGTCGATCAAGAATCTAACTTTGTTGCCGATCCTAAAGTGCCTGGTTTGGGTGAAAAAGCAGTTAAAGAAGTGCAAGACCGTCTCACCGAAAGATTTACCGATAAATTGGGTGAAAACATTGGTGGGACAGTTGCTGGTTATTTTGAAGAAGTTTTAAAAACCCAGCCTAGTCCCGAAGATAATTACTTAAGCCGAATGCGCCGCGTACAAACTGAGCGCCAATTGGACGAACTTTATCGGGAAATATTCGACTACATGTCGCAACATTATCATGTCAGCGCACTTACAGGCGCAGCCAAATTGGTTGGACAAGATGTCGGTGAAAAAATGAACCCAATTACGACTTTGGGTTCTATGCAGGTTCACATCGGCTATGCCAAAGCACATAAACGTCAAGGTGGCAGTATTGCAGAGCTACGTACAGACCTATACAGCCAATACGGCGGACTATATTACGGCATTCACCGTTTAATGATGTATCCAGCGGATTATGACAAGGCGATTTACCGTTTCGCTGATTACAACTCAGGTATGTATTCAAGTCGCAATGCAGCTTTCCAAAGCATGTTAAATGACTTGACCGAAGCTGAACTTAGCCTTGACGGTGATCTTCTACTTTATAATAAAGATGGGTCTGTACGTTCAGCAAAAAGTGAATCAGAGCGTGAGTTAATCAATGTATTTGCTCAAAATAATATTTTAGTTACACCACGCCAAATTCGCAGCGATTTAAAGAAAGAAAAAGAGAAAGACTTTGAAGAAACTGCGACTTATCGCGCAGTGACTAAATTATATGAAGAAAAAACGGGTAAAAAGGCATTTTATGCCATGATGCCTCAAGTCGTCATTTCTGGACCAAAATTAAGTCGCGATTACAATACCAACTGGTTTGCCAGCCGTGTAAATGGACGTTATGAAACATGTATGCAACGGGCGAAACGCATAAAAATCTAGCATTATTCGATTTTGATGGCACTTTGTGCAAAAAAGACAGCTTTACTGGCTTTATTTTTTTTGCACTCTCCAAAAGACATATCGTCAAACAAGGCTTGAAACTCCTACCATGGATTCAAGCCTACTATTTAAATGTCTACCCTGCTCACGCCATGCGACCAAAACTGTTTTATGGCATGTTTAAAGACATTGATTATGCTGAAATTCTACAAATTGCTGAAGAATATGCACATCAACTGATGCACGAATTAGACCCTAAATTTATTGAGCAATTGCGCCAACATCAAGCACTTGGACATGACGTGGTTTTGGTTTCAGCATCAGTCGATTTATATCTAAAACCATTATGCCAATTATTGTCGATTGATCTTATTTGTACTGAAACTGAAATTCGAGATGGTCGACTTACAGGATATTATCAATCTGCCGACTGTAGTCGAATTGAAAAGAAAAACCGTATTTCTCAGCAATACTCTGTGGCTGAATATGCAAGCATTTACGCTTATGGCAATAGTGAAGAAGATCTCGAAATGTTCAGCCTTGCCCAATACACCTATATGGTAGGACGAGACCAGAAACTTCCAGCTTTGCCAGCTCATTTAAAAATGGCTTAAGCTCCAATATCAGTTTTAATTTTCAAGCATAAAAAAAAGCCAACATGATGTTGGCTTTTTTACTTACAGCAGAAACAAATTATGCTTCTGGTGCTGGACTGTATTGTTCAACTAAAGGCTTTAATTCACCTTTTTGGAACATATCAAGCATGATATCGCTACCACCGATCAACTCACCGTTAATCCACAATTGTGGGAATGTCGGCCAGTTTGCAATACGCGGTAATGTTGCACGAATATCTGGATTTTCTAGAATATTAACGTAAGCAAATGGACGACCAATTTGACTGAGTGCTTCTACAGCACGAGCAGAAAAACCACACTGTGGAAATTGCGGAGTGCCTTTCATATAAAGAAGAACTGCGTGTTTAGCAATCTGGTCACGAATTAACGCTTCTGTATCGCGTGTTTGTTCAGTCATTGATGAATCCTCAACTAATCTGCCTTGCATTATACCCAAAACACAACAAAACAGTATGCTTAAAGCAATATTTCCAGTTTTATTTACATTCAGGCTTTAATTCTAGATGAGATTTTGCTTATATAGGGTTTGTTTTTCAGTTCTGTCCAGAATTGTAAAATCAATCCACTAACATCCCCCTACTTTCGGTAAACCGATGCTAGTGAAGTCTATTATTTCTTTTCAAATACGAGTTAGTTATGAATACCTTTACTCAAGCCCCTATACAAACTGATCAACCATCTCATTTGATGCCTGTGTTTGGCCGTCAGCCGATCAGCTTTGTCCGAGGCCGAGGAACGTATTTATACACTGCGGATGGAACTGAATATTTAGATGCCTTAACAGGGATTGCAGTTTGTGGTTTAGGACACTCGCATCCTGAAGTGACCCAAGCTATTGCAGAACAAGCGGGTACGCTTATTCATACCAGCAACTTATTTGAAGTCCCTTGGCAAACTGCTGCTGCACAAAAACTTGCACAAGTTGCAGGCATGGAAGAAGTATTCTTCTCGAACAGTGGCGCAGAATCGAATGAAGGTGCAATCAAAATTGCACGTAAATTCGGACACTTACAAGGTATTGCAACACCTAAAATTATTGTCGCAGATCATTCATTTCATGGGCGTACCTTAGCGACTTTATCTGCTACAGGCAATAAGAAAGTCCAAGAAGGCTTTGGACCTTTGGTTGAAGGTTTTATTCGCGTACCTTTTGGTGACGTAGAAGCCATTGAAGAAGCTGCAATTCAACATCCAGATATCGTGGCTATTCTGGTTGAACCTATTCAAGGTGAAGGCGGTGTAAATACTGCACCACAAGGCTTTAGCTATTTAGAAGATATTCGTCGTATCTGTAATCAACACAATTGGTTAATGATGCTTGATGAAGTTCAAACAGGTAATGGTCGTACTGGTAAATATTTTGCTTATCAACATACCAATATTGTACCAGACGTACTTACCACTGCTAAAGGTTTGGGTAATGGCTTCCCGATTGGTGCTGTGATGACCCAAGGTCGTGGTGTAGGTGTACTCACTGCTGGAAACCACGGTTCAACTTATAGCGGTACAGCTTTAGGTTCGCGTGTAGTTTATACTGTTATCGATGTGATCGAGAAAGAAAACCTAGTTGAAAATGCAGCGAATATGGGCAGCTATATTGTGCAAGAGTTGGCACAACAACTTTCTGATCAAAAAGTCGCTGTTCGTGGTTTTGGCTTGATGATTGGTATCGATTTGCCTAAACCATGTGCCGAATTAGTTCATATTGCACGCGATCAACATCACCTGATTATTAATGTAACCGCGGGTTCAGTGGTTCGTTTATTACCACCGTTAAACATCACTCAAGAGCAAGCAGATCAATTGATTCAACGTCTAGTCACTATGATTCAAGCTTACCTTGCTTAAGCACAATGCGATGTAATACATGTTACATCGCTTAACAAAAAAAGCCGCTTTTAGCGGCTTTGTTATTTCAGCTTTTTATGAAGCTTCTTGATAAATTCTGCCACCGGGTAATTGGCAAAAATATTGTTTCAATGCATCTAAACAGCGGTGAATTTTCATCGGCTGTTGTTCACGTTTCGATGTAATTGCATATAAATAGAAATTAGGCAATTTCCACTCTGGTAATACTTCTACCAATGCACCATTGACTAAATCTTTTTGAACATCAAGATATAAAATTCGAGAAATTCCATGTCCTTGTAGACATAAAGACTTGGCAACCAACACATTATTGGTGGTCAAACGTGAGTTCATTTCAATACTCACAGATTCACCAGACATACCATGTTGGAAAGCAAAACTTTCATAGTTTTTCATTAAGTTAACGGGAATCAGATCATGATTCTTTAGATCTTCAGGACGCGAAATTGGTGCCGTCTGATTTAAATAACTTGGTGAAGCAACTAACACTTGTTCAACGCGGGCCAATGGAACCGCATGTAAACTTTGATCTTCAATTTTCGGACTCATGCGTAACGCAATATCAATTCGACCTTCAATCAAATCAATATAATGATTGTCCGCTTCCAAATGAACAGCTAAACCTCGATGGGCCGACATCCAATGTGATAATGCAGGAATAACGTGATTTGCACCTAACTCTGGAGTTGTTGCAATACGCAACTCCCCAACTAGGTCATCACGTAATTCGTTAATACGAATCTTCCCACGCTCTGCAGCAGCTAGCATCTCTTGGCAGCTATGAAAAAAAGCTTGTCCAGCTTCAGTCAAACTCAATTTCCGTGTCGAACGATGTAGAAGGATCACTTCCATCTCGTGTTCTAAAGAACGAATCTGTTGGCTTACAGCACTTGTAGTAATTCCTAACTCTCGTGCGGCTCCGCTAAACGAACATTTTTCCACAACACAAGCAAACACTCCCATTGCTCGAAGTTGATCTAACATAAATTTCCCTCTAAACTTATGAGATGCTCCTACCTTTCGATAAAAGCAACTCATTGGATTATACGGTGAAATTTTAAAGTTGTAATGATCTTAATTTAATTTATTGGTAAAACATTAGTCGGATTGATTGGCTTACCATTTAAACGTACCTGAAACTCAAGCATGGTACGGCTTGCACCAGATGAACCCATCTCTGCAATTTTTTGACCAGCCGTTACATTTTCTCCGCTTTTCACAATCATCTTACTGTTATGTGCATAAGCCGTAATATAACCATCAATATGCTTAACTAAGATTAAATTACCATATTCTTTCAGCCCATCAGCAGCATAGACCACTTGACCATTTGCTGCGGCATACACTGGATCACCCACATTACCACTATAACGAATACCTTTCACATTATTGGCTAAATTGAAGTTTTCAATGACTGCGCCATTCGATGGCTTAACCCAACGTAAAGAAGTTACCTGCGTTGGAGTAACAGGTACAGAGTTGGTCGAAGGTGTTGTTGTGACTGATGGCGTGGTTGGTAAAGTAATTGCCTGACGTTGAATCGGAGCAGTTTGTGTAACTGCCTGTGTCGTTGTAGTACGACGGCTATTACCCGAGCCTTTCAACTTAAGTGACTGTCCTACATAAATACGATACGGCGGCGCAATATCATTCATATCGGCAATGCTGACATAACTTAGTCCGTAACGTGCCGCAATTCCACTCAAGGTATCGCCAGAGCGCACCGTATAATAGTCTGGTGCCGTTGCGTAACGGGTTGGATTATTAATCTGAGGTTTGGATGCACATCCACTTAAAATAACAGTGGTAACAATAGCTGTTGAGATGACTAGGGTTTTCAACAATGCTGTTGGCGTAGCAAAGATCCGATTTTGCGACATCGCAGGCATTTATCTTCCTCTCTATATATGTCGTTATTGGTTTTCATGCGCGTAAGAGTAGCAAAAATATTTTGAAAAAATCCGCATTCACGGACTTTTTCACAAAGTTACAACATTTACAAGACTTTTGATGCTTTAGCGATACTGTTCATGTAAGTTCTGTAAAATTTCATAATTGGTCGCATCCATTTGAATGGGTGTAATACTGACAAAACCATTTGCAACAGCAAAGAAATCTGACTCAATCCCCGCAATTCCTTGTTTTGGTTCAGCCACCGCCTCTCCCGACAAACCAATCCAATATACTTGGCGACCACGTGGATCGACATGACTAGTAATCGGTTTGGATTGATAGCGGCGACCTTGATAGGTAATTTTCTGACCTTGCAGCTCAGCAACATCAGGAATATTAATATTCAAAATATGACGCGGTGGTAACTCTGGCAAACCTGCCTGAATGAAGTCGTGTACCCATTGTGCCGCAACTGCATAATCTTCTGGATGCTCATAACCACGTACATTGCTTCCTGCTAAAGAAACTGCGATTGCAGGCTGTTTCATTAAACGCCCTTCAAATGCTGCACCAACTGTTCCTGAATACAGCACGTCATCACCAAGGTTGGCACCGCTATTAATGCCACTGACCACCAAATCAAATTCAAAGTCGAAGAGTCCATTCATGGAGAGATACACACAATCTGCGGGTGTGCCATTCACCGCCCAAACATCTGGCGCAATTGAGATTGGTCGCAGCGGTCGATCTAAAGTTAAAGCACTGGAAAAACCACTTCGTTCACTTTCAGGTGCCACAATCACCACACGACCTAATGGTTTTAACGCATGTGCTAAAGCTTGTATCCCTGGCGCAAAAACACCATCATCATTGGCAATAAGAATATTCACAAAAAACTCGCTTTAAAAAGTGACTGACTAGAACATTTCATTGAATTATATGTGAAATTATATATATTAGCGCTCAATATCTATCACTAAATGAGTGCCTTACAATGATTAAAACTTTATCATTTCGTAGTGTTTTGGGGTTTGGTCTTGCAGTTTTATTTACTCAAGCAGTTAACGCAAATGATGGTTTAAGCCCAGAAGAAGCAAATAGCATTGTAAAAGAAGATATCGCTTCCACCCAAATTATGGCTGAAGTTTGCCCTGCAGTTATTGGGAAAAATGCAAAATTAGATGCAAATGTAAAATTACTCACGCAAATGTATTTAAAAGACTACACTGGCTCAATGACTTTAGATCAACTGCAAGCTGACCCAGAGTACAAATCTATTTTGCAAGAAACACGCAAAGCTGCCCAAGAAACCAGTAAAGAAGAACAACAAGCTGTATGTATGGATGTTGTTGAATATCAAGCGTAATTGCTAAAATTGCTTACGAATGACTTCAAATCAAGTTATTCGTAAGTTCAAGCCAGCCTTTTCCAAAGTCCACAACTTCTTCACTATTTCAACCATTTATATACATTTCCCCTCTTCCATTTCTACATAATCTGTTTAACCTTAGCTCAAATAGATTGATCTTTTGAGTTTATTCTTTATGAAATTCGCCGCTTTAAAAACAACATCTTTAGCTTTACTCACCGCTTTTACTTTTTCTTTCGCTCATGCTGAAGAAAGCAAAGACGAAAATATTGAAGTCACACCAAACCAAACAGTTACTCAACAAGAACTCGCTGCCATTTATGTACTTTCAGAAATCTGCCCGAGCCTAATTGACAATAAAAATGGCTTTGAACAAGGCTATGCCAAACTCGCACAGGAACATCTTCCTGAGGAAAAAGATGCTGTTTCTGCTTTGGCTGAATTAAGTAAAAATAAAAAATTTAAACCAATTTTAGCCGAGGCAAAATCTGATGCTAAAACTGCGGGCGATGATAAAAATAAAGAAATCTGTCAAGAATTGACCACCTATAGCAATTGAAACAAATTGGTTACAATACTTTTGAAATAAGCCGATTTCATAGGTAGAAGTCGGCTATGCTTTGTCCTAGAATGCTAAGTTCTTTGTGCTTACATCAAGATATTGGAACCCGCTAGAAATGATCCGTAAAAGCGCCCTTGCTGCAACATTACTATTACCAAGTTTCTCTTTCGCAGCAACTGTCTTATCTACGCCGCCAGAACTCAATAATAAATCTTATGTTTTGATGGACTATGAGACAGGGCAAATCCTCGCAGCGAAAAATGAAAATGAAAAGTTAGCACCTGCTTCAATGACAAAAATGATGACCAGTTACATCATTGAACAAAAACTGTTGAAGGGCGAGCTCACTGAAGATGAAAAAGTTCGTATGAACGAATCTGCATGGTGTCGTGGTAGTAGCACAGAATCATGTATGTATGTTCCTTTAAACGGTACTGCGACTGCCTTAGAAATGTTGCGTGGTATTATTATTCAATCGGGTAATGATGCATCTAAAGCAATGGCTGAACACATTGCTGGAAATGAAGGTACTTTCGCTTACATGATGAATGAAGAAGCGAAACGTATGGGCATGACCAATACCCACTTCATCAACTCGACTGGTATGCCAGCAGATGGCCATTACTCAACTGCAAAAGATATGGCAACACTTGCACAACATATCATTCATGACAGTTCAAAATATTACCCAATCTATTCTGAAAAAGAATTTACCTTTAATGGGATCAAACAAGGCAACCGTAATGCCTTGCTTTATACAGATCCAAGTGTAGACGGTTTAAAAACAGGTCATACTGAAGAAGCAGGTTACTGTGTAACCACTTCATCAAAACGTGGTCCAATGCGCTTGATCTCTGTGGTATTTGGTACGCCAACCATACAAGAGCGTGCGACACAAACACGTAGCTTATTGGCTTGGGGCTTTGCAAACTTTGAAACGGTAAAAGTACAGCCTGCGAACCAAGTTTTAGCTAAAGCAAAAGTTTACTTTGGTAAAGAAAACGAAGTTCAAATTGGCTTGGCTGAAAACTTCAACGTGACCATGCCTAAAGGCAAAGCAGATGCAATTAAAACGCAACTTGTGGTTCAACCTAAACTGACTGCTCCTTTACAAAAAGGTCAAGTAGTAGGTAAATACGTTGCGAGCTTAGATGGCAAAGTGATTTCAGAAAAACCTTTGGTTGCATTACAAGCAGTTGAAGAAGCAGGATTCTTTGCACGTTTAATCGACCATATCAAACAATTCTTCGCAAACTTATTTTAAGATTTAACACCTTAAACTAAAGTTAAAGCATTCGTATGCAAATACGGATGCTTTTTTCTTTTATACTCAGATATAAATTGCTGAATGATGCTGTATGAACATGAAAAAAAATATCCGTCCTTATCTCGATAGCAAACCGAAGATTGATGCAAGCTGCTATGTTGATGATGCCTCTATTGTGATTGGAGACGTCGTACTGGCTGATCATGTTTCCGTATGGCCTTTTGCCGTGATTCGCGGTGATGTAAACAGTATTCGCATTGGTAAATACAGTAATGTGCAAGATCATTGCATGCTACATGTTAGCCATAAAAATGATGCTAAACCGAATGGTTCTCCCCTTATTATTGGTGAAGATGTCACGATTGGACATCATGTCACTTTACATGGCTGTACTATTGGCAATCGTGTATTGGTCGGAATCAACAGTATCGTTTTAGATGATGTGATTATCGAAGATGATGTAATGATTGGCGCAGGTAGTTTAGTTCCACCACGTAAACATCTAGAAAGTGGATATCTCTATGTCGGTAGCCCAGTGCAAAAATCACGCCCATTAACCGATAAAGAAAAAGAGTTTTTAACTTATTCTGCACGACACTATGTGAAAGTGGCAAATAATTACCGAGAACGAGATTAATATTCAGCGTAAAGTTTATTGTAAATAGCCCCTTAGTTTGGGGCTATTTTTTGATACTGTGTATAAGTAGCATCATGTTAAATATAATATCAATTATTTAATTTATACCTTTGATTCTAATATTATATTTATTTTACTTTAAGTGAAAATCTTTTTTTCTCATCAATAAACCCACAAGAATTTACATGAAATTTAATCACTTGTGGATAATTATCACTTCTTAAACTTGCCACACTTAGTAACAATCCATAATACATAACTTATTTAATATTATTAAAATTATAACCCCTATATAAATCATAAATATAAACAATATCATCCCCATTTAACTGTTCTATATTTAACCTCATTATTACTTCATTAGATTTCATTTTATTAGTGTCATTTTTCGTAACAACCCAAAATCCGGATCCATTAAATGCATTATTTATCAATTCACTGTCACAACAGCGAGGATCAATATCATATCTATGAATACTATATGTATTTTTATCTATTTTTTTCAAACTAGATAAAGGAAGGATTCCAATTGAACCTACCACTACAGAATATGTCAAAGGTAAATTTTTCAAATAATCAATATCAACACTATTATCTTCTTTCCATAAGCTACGTAGCCCATCACGAGAATGATCAATATTTAAACACCTATTATTTATTAAGCATTCTTTCCGATTACTATATTCCTCTACCGTAGCAACAGCAACTAAGCCAAAATTTTCTTCAAATGATTTTTTAATATCTGCTTTTTTTATCAGTTCTATAATTTTATCTTTATCACTTAAATCATATTTAGAAGCAAATACCTTATTATCATCAACATACCATCCTTGATTTTTTTCTTTTATTGTTTGTTCCAATCGAATTTGAATAATATCCGCCTTAAGATTTCTCAATTTTTCTTGATCTGAAAGATATTTTCCTTCTGCTGTACAGTAACCACGTCTATCGTTATATTCTTCATATTGCCAAATGATTAGCTTGAATAAAAAATAAAAAAGAAATGCGGATATTAATAACAGTGTAGAGTAAAGTATAAATTTATCTGAAGCTTTCATCTGACACCCTGATTGCTGCAAAATATGGCTTTTATTTTTTAAATTTTATTTAAAATCAATATCTTATGCAAAAAAATGATTATTTAAATAGCAATTTTTATTACTAGACGGCATATTCTTCAACACATGAAAGCAGCTTTTATTTCATATATAACAGGTTTACTCCTATAATTTCAAAAATTTAGTAGAATTTTAAGAAATAAAACTGAATGACCAAAACAACAGAGGATTGATTCCCCCGAAGAAAACTGTCTGTCAACATAGCCACCGCCTCCTAAATTTTGTAGAATACTCCTTTTATTCCATGGTACTTTTTTATGACCGCTTGGGCAGCTCATGTCACCGTAGCCACTGTCGTTGAAAAAGACGGAAAGTTTTTGTTTGTCGAAGAACACAGCGAAGGTATTACACATACGGTGTTTAACCAACCTGCTGGGCATGTTGAATGTGGTGAAAGCATTATTCAAGCAGCGGTTCGTGAAACCATGGAAGAAACAGGTCATGCGGTTGAAGTAGATGCTCTACTAGGCATTTATACTTACACTCCGCCTATGTTCCCTGATCGTACTTATTTTAGATTTTGTTTTTTAGCACATGTTCTAGAGTATTTTCCTGAAGCTGAACTCGATCAAGGTATTGTTGGTCCAAAATGGATGACCCTAGATGAACTTCAAGAAACTGCTCGCGCACGTAGCCCTTTAGTCATTAAAGCGGTCAAAGATGCGCTCGCTGGGCAAAAATACCCTTTATCGCTCGTTTATGAGCACCAAAACTCTCCTCTTATCTCAAATCTGGATGCTTAATCCTATGCAACAACGTGTCATCGTCGGTATGTCTGGTGGTGTAGACTCTTCTGTATCTGCAGCACTTCTTCTTCAACAAGGATATCAAGTTGAAGGACTTTTCATGAAGAACTGGGAAGAAGATGACGGCACGGAATACTGTACGGCCATGGAAGACCTTGCCGATGCACAAGCCGTTTGCGATAAAATTGGAATTAAATTACATACCGCAAATTTTGCGATGGAATATTGGGATCGTGTGTTTGAACACTTCCTCGCTGAATATGCTGCTGGTCGTACCCCAAACCCAGACATTTTGTGCAATAAAGAAATTAAATTTCGCGCCTTTCTCGACCATGCGGTGAATTTAGGCGCCGACTTTATTGCTACAGGTCATTATTGCCGTCGTGGTGAAACCATGACCAACTCACGTGGTGAAGAATATGCGCCTTTACTACGTGGTTTAGATCAAAATAAAGATCAGACTTATTTCTTACATGCCGTACATGGTCGTGAAATTAATAAAACCTTGTTCCCTGTAGGTGAAATTGAAAAACCTCAAGTTCGCCGCATTGCAGAAGAGCTAGGTTTAGTCACTGCGAAGAAAAAAGACTCAACTGGCATTTGTTTTATTGGAGAACGTCGATTTAATGACTTCTTGAAACAATACCTGCCTGCTCAACCTGGAAAAATTGTGTTGGATAATGGGAAAGAGGTTGGTGATCATCACGGCTTAATGTACTATACGCTCGGTCAGCGTGGTGGCATTGGCATTGGCGGTATGAAAGGTGCTGAAGAAGGTGCTTGGTTCGTCTTGCACAAAGATATTGCAAATAACCGTCTCGTCGTTGGCCAAGGTCATGATCACCCACTCATGCAAAGTACGATGCTTTGGAGTGAAGCGATTGACTGGGTTGCAGGTGAACAAGACATCCCTGCTACAGGTTTCCGCTGTACAGCTAAGACCCGTTATCGCCAACCTGACCAAGCTTGCGTATTATATAAAGATGACACGATGCCAAACGGTGTTCGGGTTGAATTTGATGAATCACAACGTGCTGTTACTCCAGGTCAGAGTGTCGTGTTTTATTTAGATGATATTTGTTTAGGTGGTGGTGTCATTCATCATACCAATGCGCCTAAGCCAGATTTTATTGCATAAAAGGATTGTTCGGTATGGTTGAGTTACCGTTTCAACAGCCTCAAACTTTAAGTCAACGTCAAAATCGTGCATTGGCGCTTGCGGCTGTGTTTCAGGCAACACAACTCACCCATATGACCGCTATTTCTGGGCGACAGAGCATCGGAGATAGCGGGAATTTCTATTTAGAGCAGCTCATTAAAGCCAGCCTAAATATTCGTCCGACCTCCAATCAATCCTGCCAAACCTTGGACTTTTTCAACCAACTCGCTGATATTTCGCTTGGTTTAAAAACCTTAGAAAGTAGTATTACCCAGCCATTTAATCCTGCACCAAAATCTCGCTTACCTAAACTTTCAAATGCTAAGCTTCCGATGTCCTATGCTATGGCATTATTACAATTAGAAAAGAAGGTGTATAGCAATCCAAAGTTTGTAGAAATTATTGAAAAATCACAGCAAAAGATTCTGAAACAACTCTCTTTTTTCGACAATAATTATACGCATCCGAGCATTCTTGCAAACTTAGCCCAAACCTATGTCGATACCGCAGGACAAATTAATCCTCGCATTATGGTACGTGGCAATGCAGAAGCATTTAAGGATACAGCGCACACCAATCGAATTCGTGCTGCCCTCTTTACCGGTCTACAAATGGCACATTTGTGGCGTCAGCTTGGAGGAAGCTCTTGGAGCATGATTTTTAGCAAACGTAAATTGCTTCAAGATATTCAAGATCTCGCTCGTTTACAGTATCAGGTGGTTTAACCTAATGCTGTACGAAATTTTCGTTTTACGTTTTATTCCAAAGTTTAAGGAATCACCATGAACGCTTTAACTGCACTTTCTCCATTAGATGGACGTTACGCTAGCAAATGTGATGCTTTGCGTCCTTTCCTCTCTGAGTTTGGTTTAATCCATGCTCGTGTGACTGTTGAAGTGCGCTGGTTGCAAGCGCTTGCGAACCACCCTGAAATTGTTGAAGTTCCAGCATTTACAGCTGAAACAAATGCAGCTTTAGATGCTATCGTTGCTCAATTTTCTGAAGAAGATGCAAACAGCATTAAAGAAATTGAACGAACAACCAACCATGACGTAAAAGCGGTTGAATATTTCTTAAAAGAAAAAATTGCCAATATTGATGAACTTAAAAATGCGGGCGAATTTATTCACTTTGCATGTACATCTGAAGACATCAACAACTTGTCTCATGCATTAATGTTGAAAAATGGTCGTGATGTATTGGTTGCTTCTATGCAACAAATTATTGATGCAATTGTGGTATTGGCTGAGAAACACGCTGAACAACCAATGCTTTCTCGTACACACGGTCAAACAGCAAGCCCAACAACTTTGGGTAAAGAAATGGCAAACGTAGCTTACCGTTTAGCGCGCCAAATCAAGCAGTTCCAAAATGTGGAATTACTTGGCAAAATTAATGGCGCCGTAGGTAACTACAATGCACATTTATCAGCTTACCCAAACATTAACTGGCCTGCACATTCACAAGCATTTGTTGAATCTTTAGGTTTAGACTTTAACCCGTATACCACGCAAATTGAACCACATGACTACATGGCGGAACTTTTTGATGCTTTACGTCGTTACAATACGATTTTGATCGATTTTAACCGCGATGTATGGGGTTATATTTCTTTAGGTTTCTTCAAACAAAAACTTAAAGATGGTGAAGTCGGTTCTTCAACGATGCCACACAAAGTGAATCCAATTGACTTCGAAAACTCTGAAGGTAACCTAGGTCTTGCGAATGCTGTATTGGCGCACCTAGGTGAAAAATTACCAATCTCTCGTTGGCAGCGCGACCTTACTGACTCAACTGTTCTTCGTAACATGGGTGTTGGTTTTGCTCAAAGCTTAATCGCATTTGAAGCATGCTTAAAAGGTATTGGTAAACTTGAACTCAATGCTGCGCGTATTCTTGAAGATCTAGACAACGCTCAAGAAGTACTTGCTGAACCAATTCAAACGGTTATGCGTCGTTATAACGTAGAAAAGCCATACGAAAAATTGAAAGCCCTTACACGCGGTCAAGCTATGACACGTGACATGATGGTTGACTTCGTCAATGGTAATGAACTTGAAGCTGTACCAGCAGCCGATCGTGCACGTTTAGCTGAAATGACGCCTGCAAGCTACACAGGTAATGCTGCTGAACAAGCAAAACAAATTAAAGATTTAATTGCTAAAATCTAATTTGCTGTTAATTTAAAAAGCGAAGCTTAGGCTTCGCTTTTTTTATGCTTAACTATTTATATGAATAAATTTAATGATCGAATACCAACTGACTTTAAAACACTGGCTTTGCTTAGCGTTCATTGCTACTACAATTTTAATTACCAGTATTCACCCTCTAGAATTCGAATCATATTTACTTCATCAAGCAGGAACAATTTTTATGCTTATTGTTCTGTTCATTATGATGAAAAAGATCGGACTGAGTTTTCTTACTTTTAGCCTGTACTTGGGTTTCCTATTCATTCATATTATCGGTGCGCATTATTTATATTCCTATGTGCCCTATAATGAATGGTTCAAGCAAGTTTTTCATTTTGATTTAAATCAAACCATGGGCTGGACACGCAATATGTACGATCGATGGGTACATTTAGTCTATGGACTGCTCCTCTATCCTTTTTTCTATCGTGTGTTTCAAGTTTGGTTACCTAGTCTCAAACCTTATGTACTTTTCCTTTTAGTGATCCAGTTTGTGATGGCAACCAGCCTGATTTATGAATGGGTCGAATGGTTAATTGCCATTCAACTTTCTCCAGAAGATGCTGAAAACTATAACGGTCAACAAGGTGACATCTGGGATGCTCATATGGACATGCTGTTAGCAACAATAGGTTCTTTAATTTATGGCATTTTGTACTTAATCTATCCTGCCCTTACCGCAAATTCCACATCTAAAAAATAAATATTACACAGGACAAAAATACGATTCGGATAATTCGAAAGATGAGCAACTGCCAAATAACTGTAAGTTAAAGAAGCACTCAGTCAATCTTAGCATTTGGGGTTATTGTGATGGTGCGATTCATATCACAACTTCTCATTATGAATTTATAAAGGCTTCATACCAATACAAGTTGATTTGAAAATTAAAATGCAGAAAAAATGCCCATAAAGGGCATTTTTAAATTTCATCATTTTATACATTAAAATTAAAGCTTAGGATCGCGCATTTGCACCAAATTCGCATTTGCCTTACTTAGACTTTCCATTACTTTATGCATCACAGTTGGAACCAATTGGTCTGCAATTTGTGCTGCCTGTAGGCCAATTTTTTCACCTAAAGTTGGTTTACGACGAGTTTGAATCACATAAACATCATGTTGTGGTAACAAGCTCAATAGGTATTCATCTGAAGTCTGAAGCTTATCGACCAAATTCAAATCTAGCGCATCACGCCCATACCAGTGTTCGCCTGTCGCAACCTTTTCAACATTTAACTGCGGACGGTATTTTTCGACAAAGTGCTTAAATAACTCATGGGTTTGTTGCAACTCTTCTTCAAATTTTGCTTTACCTTCAGGAGTATTTTCACCAAACATAGTCACTGTGCGTTTAAATTGTCCTGCTGTGTACAACTCAAAATCAACATGATGTTCTTTCAGCAAACGGTTAAAGTTGGGTACTTGTGCAACCACACCGATAGAACCAACCACCGCAAATGGTGCAGCAATAATCTCACTGGCAATGCATGCCATCATGTAACCGCCGCTCGCTGCAACTTTATCGACACAAATGGTTAAATGAAAACCTGCATCACGTAAACGCACCAACTGGGCAGCAGCTAGGCCATAACCATGTACCATACCACCAGGGCTTTCTAAACGAACAACAACACGGTCACGACCTGCCTTAGCAGTCGCTAAAATAAGAGTTATTTCTTCACGAATATTATCTACAGCAGATGCTGCGGTATCGCCTTTAAAGTCCAATACATAGATTTTTTGATTGTTCTTTTTACGTGCGCGTGCTTCTTTCGCCAATTGTTGTGTCAATTGTAAAAGCTCTAATTTTGAAGCAGTCGTTTGCGCAATTTTTTTTCTTTGTTCATTTACGCGTGCATTTAAGTGACTAACTCGTATTTCCGCAGGCAACTTCGGCAATTGAAATAACATATGTAAGTAATTCTCAATTTTGTTTACATTGAGTATAAGATGGGGCTTTTATAGTGAAAATTCAATATCGTTTTTGCAATAATATTGGGATAAAAATTGCCTTGTAATTATTGGCCTTTCTAACTTAAATCAGGAAAAATTTTGCAGGTAAAAAAAACCGCAAATTAAAATTTGCGGTTAGATACAAGTAGATCTGATTAACCAAAACGACCTGTAATATATGCTTCAGTAAGCTGATGATCAGGTTGCGTGAACACTTTTTCTGTCGAGTTCACTTCAATCAAATCACCCAAGTGAAAGTAAGCTGTACGGTCTGAAACACGTGCCGCTTGTTGCATTGAGTGTGTCACGATTGCAATAGTGTACTGTGTTGAAAGCTCGGAAATTAGTTCTTCCACTTTTGCTGTCGCAATTGGATCGAGTGCAGAACATGGTTCATCCATCAAAATCACTTCTGGACTCACCGCAATGGTACGTGCAATACATAAACGTTGTTGCTGACCACCTGATAAACCTGTCCCTGGTTGATTCAGACGGTCTTTAACTTCATCCCAAAGACCTGCTTTACGCAAACTGTTTTCAACAATTTCTTCCAAGTCGTATTTATCACGTGCCAAACCGTGTAGTTTTGGACCATACGCAACATTGTCAAAAATAGACTTTGGAAATGGATTTGGCTTTTGGAAGACCATACCTACTTGCGCACGCAGTAACACCACATCTAGATTTGGATCATAAATGTCCTGATTATCCAACAAGACTTTACCCGTCACACGGCATGAATCAATGGTGTCATTCATGCGGTTTAAGGTACGTAAAAAAGTCGATTTACCGCAACCTGAAGGACCAATAAAGGCAATCACTTCATTTTGATAAATTTCTAAATCAATCCCTTTAATGGCTTCAGCATCGCCATAATAAACATGAACATCAGAAGTACTGAGTTTTACTTTGGCAGTTTCATTTTCTTTTTTTGCAGACGCTTGCGTATCAAACTGCGAAATAAACGACGTTTGACGCTTTGAATCAGCTTCAGGAGATGTAAATTGAGTCTGTTGTGGATTCACTGACTTGTCCTGCTCTAAAGAGTTATTTACAACGGTATTCATATATTGCCCTCAATTACCAGCGGACTTCAAATTTCTTACGTAACCAAATTGCAAGACTGTTTAATCCAATCATTAATGCAAGAAGTACGATAATGGCTGCCGCAGTACGTCCTTCAAAGAAGTTGCGTAACTCATTGCCCTGCCATAAATAAACTTGTACAGGTAATGCTGTGGCTTGATCTAATGGTGTACTAGGAATACTGGCAACAAAGGCACTCATTCCAATTAATAGTAGTGGTGCAGTTTCACCCAGTGCATGTGCAACACCGATGATTGAACCTGTCATGATCCCTGGGAGTGCTAAAGGAAGCACATGATGGAATACAGTTTGAATGCGCGATGCACCCAAACCTAATGCAGCTTGGCGAATGGATGGCGGAACTGCTTTTAAAGATGCGCGTGTGGTAATAATTACCGTTGGCAAAGTCATTAAACTTAATACCAAACCACCAACCAATGGCGCAGACAATGGTAACTGCATCCAGCCAATAAATATTGCTGCACCCAACAAACCGAATACAATCGAAGGAACGGCTGCAAGGTTGTTAATGTTCACTTCAATAATATCGGTAACAATATTTTTGGGCGCAAATTCTTCAAGATAGATTGCTGATGCCACCCCAATTGGAATTGAGATAAAAATCACAATCAACATCATGAACAGCGAGCCCATAAATGCACCTGCTAAACCTGATGTTGCTGGCGCACTACGTGAATCTGGATTGGTGAAAATATTGGTGTTAAAGGTATTTTCAATTACACCTTTCGCTTCCATAGAATCAGCCAACTGACGAACTTCTGGGCTTAATTGCTGTTGCTCATCAGGAAGACTACGGTCAATGTTCCCCGCCAACCATACATCGACATTGGCATCAGTTAACAACTTAATATCTTCTGTTTTACCAATCAACGTTGGATCAGCCAACACCATATCACGTAAACGGTACGATTCTGAATCAGTATAAATACTGGTAAGTTCGTCACGTTGAGCTGCCAGTGACGGATCTTTTTTAATCAGACCATTCACAATCAGTGCATCCCAGTCAACCATTCCCATTTCGGTTTGCCAAGCCACATAACGCTCTTGAAACTGTGCTGGAGACTCTCCTGCACGCTGTACAGGTTTAGCACCCGCATTCACAATCGTTGGGTCAAAATACACTGGAACTGACATACTGGTTTGCCAGAAGGCAGGCAAACCTTTCGCCAAAATACTGCCAAACAGTAAAACCACGAAGAATAAGCCAGAGATTACTGCTGCAAAGCCAAATCCACGAAAGATTTTTTCCTTGCGGTGACGTTTAGATAATGAGTTTTCAATAATCTTTTTACGTTTTTCGCGCAATTCAGCAGCCGATTGCGAGTCAAATGTTTGACCCATAGAAGAAGAATTCGATGTGCTCATTCGTATTGCTCGCGATATTTACGCACGAT
The DNA here is from genome assembly GCF_002934965.1 of Acinetobacter sp. ACNIH2. Lineage (NCBI taxonomy): Bacteria > Pseudomonadati > Pseudomonadota > Gammaproteobacteria > Moraxellales > Moraxellaceae > Acinetobacter > Acinetobacter sp. ACNIH2. Next base: position 2,721,896 of record NZ_CP026412.1, on the reverse strand, counting down.
GTAAAGTGCAATAATGTTCAGACCCAAAGTAATCACAAATAAGGTCAGACCCAATGCAAAAGCAACCAATGCTTGAGGGCTGGCAAAATCTGTATCCCCTGTTAATTGCTTCACAATCGTCACTGTTACGGTTGATACTGCTTCGAGTGGGTTTGCATGAAGTAATGGACTATTACCTGCGGCTAAAACCACAATCATGGTTTCACCAACAGCACGAGATACTGCAAGTAAGAAAGCCCCTGTAATGCCAGGTAAAGCTGCAGGCAAAACTACTTTTCTGATTGTTTCAGACTTGGTTGCACCTAAACCTAAAGAACCATCGCGTAATGCACGAGGTACCTGAGTGATAATGTCGTCTGAAAGTGAAGATACGAATGGAATAATCATGATGCCCATCACGAATCCAGCCGTCAACGCACTGGTCGCATTGATGTTCACGCCGACTTGTTCACCGAGCATTCTAAAGAATGGACCAATGATCATCATCGCAAATACACCATAAACAATGGTTGGAATACCTGCGAGAACTTCAATAGCTGGCTTTGCCCAAGAACGGAAGCCTGAAGAAGCATATTCAGCCAAGTAAATGGCAATCATGAGACCTAAAGGTACTGCAACCAGTAGTGCAATACCACTAACCATCAAGGTTCCCCAAATTAATGGGAGCAGACCATAACTGCCTTCCGCATTGCCTGAAGTACTAAAACCTGGGTTCCATTCAGTACCAAAGAAGAAATCCATTGGGCTGACAAAACGGAAGAAATGCATGGCTTCAGTAAACATCGACATCACAATACCGACGGTTGTCAGAATTGCCACGCCCGAACACAACGCCAAACCAATATTGATGATTTTTTCAACTTGGTTTCGTGCTCGGTATTGTCCTTGTACACGTTTTTTTGCCCAGACTAAACCGACTAAGGCAGCACAAATCACCACAGCTAATTTTGCAAAAGAACCAATACTTTCAACCTTTGCCAATTGTTGTGCAGCCGCGATTTCATATGGCGCAGCTTGATCACTTACCCCAAAACCTGATGCAATTGCCTGTACACGATCTAGAAGTACTTCAACACCCGCAGCATCTAAACCACTTAATACATTTGCAGGAACATTGTTCATGACAATGTGACGCAAAATATTGGGTTCAACGATATTCCAAACAATCAAAATTAAAAAAGCAGGGATACCACACCACAACGCAACCAATGCCCCATAATATCCTGGGCGTGAATGCAACATTGCTGAGTTATTTCCCTTACCTGCTAAGTTACGACTTTTTGCGAGACCAATTTGGTAAGCGATCGCAATTATGGCCAGTAACACGCCTATAAGTAGCAGATTCATGTATTCTCCACCGTTTTTTCAATTTTCATTCTTTGAAAAAACTCACTATGTACAAAAAGCCAATGGTGGGAGATCCCACCATTTGCCTATTTCACTGAATTACTTAACAGCTTTGCCTGCTTTAAAGTCAGCAAGAATTTTTGCACGCTCTTTGTCTGACATAGAAATCAAGCCTGCCTTTTCTAACTTAGAACCTTTACCTGAAACTTTCTTGTTTAAGAAATATTCCGTGTATTGTTGTAAGCCTTTGATTGATTGAAGGTGCTCACCTTTCACGTAGAAGAACAATGGACGTGAAACAGGGTAAGAGCCATTCAGAATTGTCTTCTCAGATGGCGCAACGTTGTTCACTGTCGCTACACGTAACTTGTCACGGTTTTGATCGTAGAAACCTAAACCAAACACACCTACTGCACTTGGAGAAGTTTTCAAGCGAGCCAATGTTTCAGTGTAGTCGCCTGCAATTTCAATGACTTTGCCGTCTTTACGGAAAGCTGAACATGCTTTCTTCTGAGCATCTTTATCTAACTTCTTGAAGTAATCGTAAGATTCACAACCAGCTTCAACCATTTTCTCTTGGAACACTTCACGTGTACCGTGGTTTGTAGCAGGAATTACAAGAGTAATTGGTTCGTTTGGAAGTGTTTTGTCAATTTGGTTCCAACGTGTATATGGGTTTGGAACTAACTTACCATTTGATGGTAATTTTTCAGCTAAAGCTGCAAATACATGGTAAGGCTTTAACTTGTATGCTGCTTTGTGTGAGTTTGACGCAAAAACAATACCGTCATAACCAATTTTGATTTCGTGAATTTTGTTTACGCCTGCTTTTTTACAAGCAGCTAATTCTGTATCTTTAATTTTACGTGATGCATTTGCCACATCAATCGTATTGTCACCTACACCTGCACAGAACTGTTTTAAACCGCCTGAAGTACCACCAGAACCCACAACTGGAGTTTTATATTGCGGAAATGTATTACCAAATTCTTCAGCTACAATACTTGCATATGGCAATACTGTTGAAGAACCAGCGATTTGAATTGTGTCACGTGCTGCATTTGCAGTTGTTGCTACAGCTGCCCCTGTTACTGCCAATGCAAGTGCGATGTGGTTTAAGCGCATACTCATCTCTCTTAATGTGTGCAATTTGAAGTACGTCACTTTTTTATTCAGTTTTGTACTTTTTTCGATATATGCATTTTGATTTTAAAATATGACAAATAAGTTACAGCAATATGACGCTTTTATGATATTTGGAGCTTGAATGATGATTTATTTAAAATTCTTTTAGATTCAATATGTAACATAAATTATATTCTTATTTTTATGTTTTAATTACTAGCTGTAAAGTGTAACAATTCATCTTGATGTCATTTTTACATGCTTTAAAGTGTGTCCGTTATCTTAATACCCTCTTACCCAATTCAGCCTTTCCTACCTAATTAAACAGTTTTAAAGCATGAATTTAAGAATCTAAGAATTTTTTACCTATCTCGAATACCTACACTTACTCTACTCAGTCATTCTTAAATACAAAAAGGGCTACCTCACGTTAGTCGGGTAACCCTAAATGTATAACTTTTAAAACTTTAATTGGACTGTGCTTCTGGCATTACCAACATTTTTTTACGATATTTGAGTACATATGTGATTGCTAAAGCTGCCATCCAAATGGGACCTAAAATCACAGCCAAACGCATATCTGGTGTAAGCGCCATAATAATCAGAATCATACAAACAAAAGCGATGGTCAAGTAGTTTGTCCATGGACTTAAAATACTTTGAAACTTGGTCTGACGTCCTTGTAGTTTCATGGCTTTACTAAATTTCAAATGTGTTACCGAAATCATCAACCAGTTAATCACCAATGCGGCAACCACCAACATCATAAAGAGCTGAAAAGCTTGTCCAGGAATCAAATAATTCACCAAGACACAAACTGCTGTGATTGATGCCGATACAATTGCAGCAGGTACTGGAATACCGCGACTGTTAATTTTTTTCAATATTGCAGGTGCATTCCCCTGCTCTGCTAAGCCGTGCAACATACGAGTATTACAGTAAATACAACTGTTATAAACAGAAATTGCAGCAATTAACACAACAAAGTTTAGAACATTAGCAACACCGTTACTGTTGAGTGACTGGAAAATTAAAACGAATGGACTACCACCTTCTGCCACCATATTCCAAGGATAAAGGCACAGCAAAATACCAATTGCACCAATATAGAAAATCAAAATTCGGTAGACAATTTGATTAACTGCTTTAGGAATAGTCGTTTCTGGCTGCTTAGTTTCTGCTGCGGCAATCCCAATCAACTCTAAACCACCAAAAGCAAACATAATGACTGCCAATGCCATGACAAAACCATGCATACCATGTGGAAAAAATCCACCATGCTGCCATAAATTTGCAATACCAGCCTGTGGCCCTGCTGAACCCGAAAACAGTAAATAAGCCCCAAAGCCAATCATGCTCAAAATCGCAATAATCTTAATAAAAGAAAATATAAATTCTGATTCGCCAAAAAAGCGGACATTCACCAAGTTAATGCCATTCATTAAAATGAAGAAAAATAAAGCGGTGAGCCACGTTGGAATTTCAGGCCACCAAAACTGAACAAATGTACCGATTGCACTTAATTCAGCCATGCTGACTAGCACATACAACACCCAATAATTCCAACCAGACATAAATCCAGCCATTTTGCCCCAATACTTGTTGGCGAAATGACTAAATGAGCCACTGACGGGTTCTTCGACCACCATCTCACCCAACTGACGCATAATTAAAAATGCAATAATCCCTGCTATAGCATAGCCCAACAAAATAGAAGGCCCTGCCAGTTTAATGGTTTGTGAAAGTCCTAAAAATAGCCCTGTACCTATTGCGCCACCTAAGGCAATCAATTGAATATGCCGATTCGACAAGCCTTGTTTCAAAGCATGCTGATTATTTTCATCCATACATTTTCTCCGTTGTAAGTGTAACGTCCTGTACACCTTTATTCAGCACTAGACCGAAGACCTATAATTAATCTTCGGACTTAATATGCTTTAATTTAATTCCATTTTTTAAAAAGACGCTGCGGTCTCCAGCTTAGAACGAGCTTACATTTTTACATTCCAGCGTATTTGAACGCTGAGTTAAAATTTCATAGCCACGATCACCATAGTCAAATCGTGCAATCACGTTGGCAAATTTTTTCAAACTTAAAGGAGCATCCATGGCAGGGAGTTTTAATTCCACAAAAGTCAGTCCATCCTGTTGCTGCACGTTATCCAAAACCTGTTGCAGTTGCCCAATTGTTTCAACCATATGTGATTGATAAGCCTTACTTCCATTAAACACTGCTGGAATTTGTGCATAGTTCCAGTTTTGAATATCGTTATACGCCGCATTTTCACCCATAATTAAACGCTCGATGGTATAGCCACCATTGTTCAACAAGAAAATTATTGGCTTGAGACCATGACGAATAATGGTCGAGAGTTCTTGTACAGTTAATTGAAATGAACCGTCTCCAATAAACAGAATTTGTCGACGCTCAGGCGCAGCTAACAGGCTTCCAAGTAAAGCGGGCAAGGTATAACCGATTGAACCCCAAAGTGGCTGAGAAATATATTTTGCAGTGGCGGGTAGCTTTAAACCCGATAGTGCAGAGTTTGAAGTTCCAACCTCTCCAATAATGACATCATCATCCTTAAAGAAACCTGCGATAGCATTCCACAGTAGTTCTTGACTGAGTTTCTGCTGCTCATTAACTTCAGGTCTTTTTTGTGTAGGGGACTGAGTCACAATATGGTGTGGTGTTTTACGCGGTGCTACTTTTTTATTTAATTCAACTAACAATTGGCCAATTTCAATACCCGGTACGTCCTGACCAAAAATATTCAAACCATAAGGCTTAATTTCAATATAATTTTCAGTCGCAATTTGATGCGTAAATACTGCTGAGCCTACATCAGTAAAGCGAACACCAACCCCAATTAAACAGTCCGACTGTTCAATCACATTTTTTACGTGCGGTTGACTCGCTCCACCCACATAAGTTCCGATATAACGCGGTGAGCCCTCATCCATGATGTTTTTTGCTGTATTCATACCAGCAAATGGAATCGAGCACTTGTTAGATAAATCATGTAATAAAGAGGTCACCCCAAAAACGGCGGCTTCATTGTCAATCAACAATGCTGGGCTTTTTGCTTTTGCCAAAATGCCACACAGTTGATCGACTACGCTACTTAGTAAATCAGGTTCAACCGATGGATAACTGAGATCGAGTGGTCGCTCATCCACTTCAATTTTTACATGGGTAATGTCCGATGCTAGCTGAATATGCACTGGACGACGCTCTAGAAAACACTGACGTAAAACACGATCAATTTCAAAAGCTGCATTGGCAGGTGTTAAACGTGTTTGCGCCACAGTAAATTCTTTCATGCAATTCATAATATTGTCATAGTTACCATCGACCAATGTATGGTGAACCAGAATGCCTTTTTGAACCACATGCAAAGGAGGAATTCCTGAAATATGTACCATCGGTACATTTTCCGCATAGGCTCCTGCAATGCCGTTAATTGCACTTAGATCACCAACGCCATATGTAGTTGCCAATGCTGCAAAACCGTTAATTCGTGCATAGCCATCTGCTGCATAAGCCGCATTTAACTCATTACAGTTGCCAATAAATTTTAGCTGAGCATCTGCTTCAACTTGTTCTAAATAAGAAAGATTGAAATCACCAGGTACACCAAAAAGATGCTGTATACCCATTTGTTTTAAACGAAGATTTAAAAATTCACCAATTTCTATGAACATTGCTCGATATCCTTTGAGACCATTTTTTATTCCATAGAAAAATAATATTTCATCTACGCCGTAAATTTCGTGCATAATGAAACCGAATTTTAATAAAAATACAAGATTTGTGTATCACAAAAGGATTTTATGCATGGATAAGTTCGACTGGCAAATCATTCAAGCACTACAAAAAAATGGACGGCTCACCAATCAGGAAATTGGCGATTTAATTGGTTTATCTGCATCACAGTGCTCGAGAAGACGACAACTGCTAGAGCAAAAAGGCATTATTTTGGGTTATACCGCCCGCATACAGCAACAGGCTTTAGGCATGGAAGTGACTGCCATGATTCATATTAACTTAAGAACACACGAAGCATCTTCCCAACAAGCCTTTCAAGAACTCATCGAAGCGGAAGACAATATTCAAGATGCTTTTTCGATCAGTGGCGATGCAGATTTTATTCTGAAGGTGGTCGCTGAAAACTTAGAGCAACTTTCGCATTTTGTGACAGAACGCTTATTAACCTATTCTTTTATTGGTCACATTAAGTCTTACATTGTTTTGAAAAAAATTAAGGAACAGAATCACTTTTTACTTAAATCGAAAAGTCACAACTATCATCCTGTGCATTTAGCTTAAACATTTTTCCTATATAACAAACAAAAAAGCCTGGAATTTTCCAGGCTTTTTTAACAACATGACGATTAGTCAATCGCTGGTGTATATGTGCCTGCTTGAATAGGACCTTTAATACGATCTGCTTCTGCAAGAACAAGTGACAGCAACTTCTGTACGTTTTCTAATGTTGCAACAGGGCTCAGTGTCGTCATTTTCAATGATTGCACTTGACCTACTTTAGTTACACCAATATTCGCTTCACCACGCGCAAACAATTCATCTGCAACGTTTTGATTCAATGTATCCAACAATTCTACTGGGTAGCCTGCTGGTACAACACGGAATAATACAGAAGCAAATTGTGGCTCAACCAAAAGCTCAAGACCATCAGTTGCTTTAATATAATCGGCAACATCACGTGTCAATTTAACACCGTGATCGATCATAGAACCATAAAGCTCTTCACCTAAAGCTTCTACAGTCATCCACAATTTCAACGCATCAAAACGACGAGTTGTTTGTAAAGATTTCGATACTAGGTTTGGAACACCATGTTCTTCATCATAGGCTGAGTTCAAATATTCAGCTTCGTAGTGCATGAAACGATAGTTCGCTTCATCTTTAAGCAAGAATGCACCGCAAGAAATGGTTTGGAAATAGTGCTTATGGAAATCAAGCGTAATCGAATCAGATAACTCAATCCCATCCAGCATCGAACGATAATCATTCGATAAAATTAGTGCACCACCCCATGCCGCATCGATATGCATCCACGCGCCAAATTTGTTGGTGATTTCACGAATTTTCTTCAGTGGGTCAATTGCACCCGCATCGGTTGTGCCCGCAGTTGCAACCACACACGCCACGATTTTGCCTTCTGACTGTAAATGCGCCATGGTTTTTTCGAGAGCATCTACATCCATCTGTGCATTTTCATTAACAGGAACAGTGACCACAGACTGGAAGCCCATGCCCATCATTGCCATGTTCTTTTGCACAGAGAAATGTGCATTTTCAGAACAGATGACTTTAACGTTTTTCATTGCTTCCGCAGGAATACCATCGCGCTGTACAGACCACGGATTACCGTTTTCGTCTTTCCAGTTTTTCGAGATGCAAGCATCACGCGCAAGGAGTACACCCATCAAGTTAGACTGTGTACCACCAGAAGTGAATACACCTGCTTGACCTGCACCATAACCGACTTTTTGACGAAGCCAATCAATCAATTGAACTTCCATCAAAGAACCCGCTGGGCTTTGATCCCATGAGTCCATAGATTGGTTGGTTGCATTAATCAAAACTTCAGCAATTTGGCTTGCAACCATGGTTGGGCAATGCAAATGTGCTAAAGAATGAGGGTGATGTACTTTTAAGCTTTTATTTAAGAAAAGCTCAACCATACGATCCAATGACTTTTGTACACCTAAACCTTCTTTAGTTGGGTTAAAAGCAATCGCATCACGTAATTCTTTGATGCTGCCGCCTGTGTACATTTTGTCATTTTGCAACCATGCCGCTACCGCTTTGGTAGCTTGCTCCATTGCTGACTCATAGTCAGCAATGGATTGGGCATCATTGCAGAGTAACGCTTTACGGTGTTCTGCAAAATCAACCATTATTGAGCGCCTCGCACCGCAACAAGCGCTTCAGCAATTGCTTTCTTAAAGCGAGCAATTACTTCTACACACTCTTCTTGCGTAATGATTAATGGGCAAAGTAAACGAATCACTGTACCGTTACGACCACCTTTTTCTAACAAAAGTTTGTTATCAAAGCATGCCGCTTGAATTGCTGCTGCCAATTGACCGTCTGCTGGTAAAGAACCCATATGGTCAGCTGGTTTACGCTCATCAACGATTTCAACACCGATCATTAAGCCACGGCCACGAACGTTACCAATACATGGGAATTCTTGCGCTAATTTTTTCAATTCAGCTTGTAAGAAATCGCCACGCTCTTGTGCATTTTGCGCTAAGTTCTGCTCAGTAATCGTTTTTAATACGACCAAGCCAGTACCCATTGCCAACTGGTTACCACGGAAAGTACCCGTGTGACCCGCTGGTTGCCATGCATCAAACTTACGTTTAATACCTAGCACCGCAAGTGGTAAACCACCACCAACAGCTTTTGACATTACAACTACATCTGGCTCAATGCCTGCATGTTCATAGGCAAACATTTTACCTGAACGAGCAAAGCCCGCTTGAACTTCGTCAAGAATTAATACAATGTTGTGCTTTTCAGTCACTTCACGGATTTTTTTCAACCATTTGGTTGGTGCTGTCACAACACCGCCTTCACCTTGAATCGCTTCAAGAATAACTGCTGCTGGCTTAGTGACACCGCTTTCTACATCTTCAATGAAGTTTTCGAAGAAATAGGTTAACGCATCAACACCCGCTTCACCACCTAAACCCAGTGGGCAACGGTATTCATGCGGATATGGCATAAACTGTACGCCTGGCATTAAACCATTCACAGCATTTTTAGCAGACAAGTTACCTGTCATTGCCAAAGAACCATGGGTCATACCATGATAACCACCAGAGAAACTGATTACTGAGCTACGACCTGTATAAGTCTTCGCAAGTTTAATCGCTGCTTCAGTCGCATCTGCACCAGATGGACCACAGAACTGTAAACAGTACTCTTCTTTACCGCCCGGAAGATACGAAAGCAACGCTTCCGTGAAAGCATCTTTCAACGGTGTAGTTAAATCTAAAGTATGTAATGGAATGCCACTTGTCAGTGTATCTTGAATACTTTGAACGACCGCAGGATGATTATGGCCTAATGCCAATGTTCCTGCCCCAGCTAAACAATCAAGGTACTCTGTACCTTCAACATCGGTAACCCAGCAACCTAATGCTTTTGCTATCGCTAACGGTAATTTACGTGGATAGCTACGAACATTGGATTCCATCTGACTTTGGCGAGTCAAATAGTATTCGTTAGTAGAATTAGTGGCAGGGTTTACAGAAGAAACGCTCATATCGAATTACCATCTCTGATATGGGTTGAAAGAAATAAGTCTGGTGACTTGCGGTCCTTTGACTCGGTGCTTTATAGAATCTAGTTAGACAGTATTTAATTAAATAACTAGGAGCGGCATGATACCGAATTTTTCAGGAAAATAAACAACTTTTAGCAAATATACGCCCTAATTTTTTGAAATAAACTGTACACCTAACCAGCCCTTTCATTATCATCTTACATTGTGACAAGTGAAAGAAAATACGATTTTTTTTACTTTTTAGAAATTTCATTTCCTGATCATTTTATTTATCGTTTTTTATAAAATTAAACCCTTGATTTAAGACTATTTAATTTAAATATTTTTAGCTTGGCTTTCATGCAAAAATTTACAAACTCACCACAATTCCTGCAAAAGTTCCCCATGAACTGCCTATACCATTACCTTAATCAAATAAGTTTGAAAAATTCAAATAAAGGTTACTTCTTATGCGCCATTTTGTAGTTTCTTCCCTCCTCCTCGGTGGTTTATTCAGCAGCACTGCTTTTGCGCAGCAAACAGAAGCTTTGAATTACAATTTAGTAAACGTACAAGCAGAAGCATCACGTCAAGTTTCAAATGACGAAATGCACGCTGTACTCTATATTGAAAAGAGCAATAAACAGCCTGCTGAATTGGCAAGCCAAATCATTCAACTTATGAATCAGGCGATTGCGACTTCGCGTAAGTACCCAAATGTAAAAGTCGAAACAGGGTCTCAAACGACTTATCCAATTTATGACAACGATAGTCGCAAATTAAAAGAATGGCGTGGTCGTGCTGAAATTCAAATTGAAAGTACCGACTTTAAAGCGGCGAGTCAGTTAGTGAATGAGTTACAGCAAAACTTCCAAACTCAATCAATCAACTTTACTGTTTCAGATGCTCAACGTAAAAAAGTTGAAAATGAACTTATGGTTGAAGCCTCTAAAAACTTCCAACAGCGCGCGCAGTTATTGAGTCAGTCATGGAATAAGTCAGGCTATAATTTAGTCAATTTAAATTTAAATACCAGCAACAACTACCCTCAACCCATTATGATGCGTAGCAGTATGGCAAAATTTGCCGATGCAGAAGCAGCATCAATGCCTGAAGTTGCAGCAGGTGAATCTAAAATTACGGTGAATGCAAACGGTACTGTACAGTTTAAATAATTTTAGATTTAACTTAAAAACCGTGTCACAGACACGGTTTTTTATTTTTTGTTGTTTTAGATCATATTCAAGATCGAAATCTAATCATAAATTTGGAAAATAATAGTAATTAATGATAACTATTATTATTCAATAATTGCGAGAGTCTCGATATTATATCGTCAAATTTGCAATCTCTGTGTTCAATATGTCAAACCATTTGATTCTATCTGGTATTCACAAGCCAACTAAAATATCACCGCTAACCCGAGCAATTCAGCTTGCCTTAACCTGTCTTGCCACACAAGCAGCTTTCGCAGCAGATTCAGATAGTCATTCTGTGAACACGTTACAGACCATTACCCTTCAAGCTGAAGGTAACTGGCTGGAAAATGCTAATGCTGAAAAAGTTCAAAAACATGCAGGGGCACGCACAATTATCGACCGTAAACGTTTAGATGAAGTTGCGGCAACGTCCATTAAAGATGCACTTAAACAAGTTCCTGGTGTCCAAGTCCAAGAAAATAATGGCACTGGCGGTAGTGACGTTTCTTTGAATATTGGTGTTCGTGGTTTAACTTCACGTTTATCCCCTCGCTCAACCGTATTACTCGACGGGGTACCATTGTCGTTTGCTCCTTATGGTCAACCTCAACTTTCACTTGCTCCTGTATCATTAGGCAATATTGAATCTATAGACGTTGTTCGTGGTGCTGGTTCCGTACGCTTTGGACCACAAAATGTGGGCGGTATTATCAACTTTGCTACGCGTGCAATCCCAAAAGATTTTGCAGGCAGTGTAAGCTTAACCACTGAATATGCTTCTGGCACAGATCAAACCAAACTTAGCCCAAGTTTATTTATGGGTGGTACTCTAGATAACGGTTTAGGGCTTGCTTTGCTTTATTCAGGGACCAAAGGAAATGCTTACCGCGAAGCTAACAATCAAATAGACATTGATGATGTCATGTTAAAAACAGCGTACCAAATTACAGATGCCGATGCTGTAGCGCTAAATTTACATCATTATGAAGGTCGTGGAGAAATGCCTGAAGGTTTAACTGCAAAACAATATGCAGAAAACCCATATCAATCCAACCAATCACAAAGCTATTTTGCAGGTCGTCGTTCAGATGTGTCTTTGCGTTATACCCATCAAGATGAACGAAATAATTTTGAATTATTAACCTATTATATTGATTCATTCCGTACGAGTAATTTGGGAACAAATCAACAACGTCAGGATGGTACTCCGTTCAAACGTTTAGACAATGCTCCTCGAGATTATTCTGTATTTGCAATTGAACCTCGTTTTTCTCGTGCTTACTCAATTGGTAATACACAGAGTGAAGTTACTATCGGCTATCGTTATATGGATGAAGATAGTACTGAGTTTGCGGGACGTACAGATTATGCTATTGATGCTCAACCAGGGAAATTCCTCGCACGCACATCGAGTAAAGGTGGCACTAAAGCACATGCCTTCTACATTGATAACCGATTCGATTTAGGCAATTGGGTAATTACCCCTGGTGTCCGCTTTGAATCTATTGATACGCACAATAATTTTAGCGCCTATAAATCTGGTAACTTACTGAATACCGTAAATCCATCCATTCAATCTGATGAATGGTTACCAAGTCTGGCAATTATGTATAAAGCCACTGATAACTGGAATATATTTGCAAATGCGGGCGTATCTTTTGGTCCTCAACAATACAATCAGTTAGCAACCACAAACTCAAAAACAGGTATAGCAATTTCTACTTTAGATGGTCTTTCACCTGAGAAATCCAATAACTATGAGATTGGTACAAAATATTTAGGTAATGGTTTGAATGCAGAATTAACTGCATTCTATTTAGACTTTAATAAAGAATTAATTCTAGAACGTGACGCCCTTCAAAATGGCTATTGGACCGATTTAGGTGCAACCAGCCATAAAGGTGTTGAACTTGGTCTGGCTTATGACTTTGCTTACCTTGCAGATGCCCTAGAGGGACTCAAAATATATAGCAATTACACCTTCACGAAGGCTGTTGCTGAAGCAGGCAACTTTAAAGATAAAGATCTTCCATTTTATTCACGTCATACAGCCAATGTGGGTTTAGGCTATAAAGTGAATCAATGGACTATCAATGCCGACATGTTTGCACAATCGAAACAACATTCTCCAGGAAACCAAGAGTCTGGTATTTATCAAATTATAGAATCTTCGGATGGTAAGTACGGGGATATTCCAGGTTACTCAACTTTTGCAGTACGTACAGCCTATGACTTTGGTGAGCAATACTACGGTTTAAAAATTGCTAGCGGTATTAAAAATGTGTTCGATAAACAATATTTCACACGTTCTACCGATTCGACTGGCGGTAAATATGTTGGGCAACCACGTACTTTCTACCTACAAACCTCATTTGACTTCTAAGCTGAATAATAAGTAAACGACGTAAGTTTCTTGAAATAAAAAAAGACTACAAATCTGTAGTCTTTTTTTATTTCAACAGGATGACAGAATTATTACACTTTACGCACTTTGCATACATAATCCGCTTTCATGTCTCTTTCTGAACTCAATCTCTCGCTCTTTTCATTCATCAATGCATCTTCAGATGCTAGCGACTTAAAGATTAATTTTGCGATTTTTATTGCGAATGACCTGTTGTATTGCATGATTGCACTTTTTGCTTGGTTTTGGTTACGTGGTGACTATCAAATAAAGAAACAAATTCTTAAAGCTTTTATTTTTACCAGTATTGCGCTTTTCATCAGTCAATGTATTTCACACATCTACTATCACCCACGCCCTTTTGTGATGGATGTTGGACGAACTTTGATTTATCACTCACCGAATGGCTCTTTTCCTAGCGATCATATGCTCATTTTTAGCAGTATTGCTTTTTCTTATTTCTTTTCAACTTACCGTAAACTTGGTATTTTCTTAATTATGCTGGCTTGGTTAGTTGCATGGTCACGCATTTATGTAGGTGTTCATTTCCCTTTAGATATGCTCGGTGCCTTTGTACTGGCTTTTGCGCTGAATTTGTCTGGTTTAACGCTCTGGAATCACTATAAAGAAAAACTTATGGAATGGGTACTGACGCTTCACTTCTATGTATTTAGACCACTGATTCAAAAAGGCTATATTAAATAACTTGGTCTTAAAATAAAAAATCCCGCTCTAAAGCGGGATTTTTTTAAATTTTTTAGTAAATTGCCATATGATCGCGATGAATCATCTCAAGCGAACGAGCTTCACCCAGAACTTGATAAACCTTGTCTGAAGACAAACCTTTAACCAATTCTGCCGAACGCGAACTAAAATTAACGCGCCCAACCGCGACACGATAACCAGAAGGGTCAACACACTCTACAACATCGCCACGGTCAAAATGCCCTTCAACCGCTTTCACACCAACAGGTAATAAACTACGATGATTATCTTTAATGGCTTTAACTGCACCATCATCTAAAATTAGACGTCCCGCAGTTTGCAAATGTGCGGCCAACCATTGCTGATGCGCGGTAATACGGTCATTGTCCGTGATAAACAAAGTGCCAAGCATTTCACCTGCCATTAAACGGGCAAGCACTTGATCACTTTCACCACTCGCAATCAGGGTTGGACAACCCGACTTTGCCGCTAGTCGTGCAGCACGAACTTTGGTGAGCATACCACCACGACCAAACTTACCACCACCACCTGCCATATCAAACAAGCTTTCATCTAAAGCCCGTACAGTATGGAACAGTTTCGCATTTGGGTTTGAGCGTGGGTCAGAATCAAACATGCCTTGCTGATCTGTTAAGATAATCAACAAATCTGCATGGACTTGACCTGCAACCATTGCTGCAAGCGTATCGTTATCACCAAAACGAATTTCATCAGTTGAAACTGTGTCATTCTCATTGATGACTGGAATCACACGCCAATCGATTAAATTTTGCAAAGCATCACAAGAGTTTAAATAACGACGACGATCCGCAAGGTCATCGTGGGTTAAAAGCACTTGCGCTGTTTGAATACTGTGCTGTTCGAGTACACTTGACCATGTATGGATTAAACCCATTTGACCAATGGCAGCACATGCCTGAAGACTGGGTAGATCGGTGGGTCGATTCTCTAGCTTCATTCGAACCATACCTTCAGCCACAGCGCCTGAGGAGACAAGAATAATTTCATGTCCAGCTTGGTGTAAATCTGCAATTTGTTTCGCCCAATGCGAAATTGCATCTAAATCTAAGCCTTGCCCATTTGCTGTGAGTAAAGATGATCCGATTTTAACAACGATACGTTTTAAAGCCTTGAGCTGACGTTGCCCATCTACCACTTCTATCATCTTGTCCTCAGTTACATGTTGTTCGCTTGGAAATTAACGAACGTAAAACACTTCCATATCGCCATCGTCGCCATCATCATCGTCTTCATCATCATCGCCCAATAGACCAGCAAGACGCTGTTGACGACGCATTTCACGATAAGCTTCTTTAGCGGCAATGGTTTGTTCACGTGTTTCAGCTTCTAGCTGCTCACGGAATGCTTTCACTTCTGCTGCGTACTCAGGATCTTCAACTTCGCGTTCACGTTGTTGTTCAATTTGATCCATGAGGTAATAAACTACTGGCTTTGTCCCTTCTGCGAGTAAACCAGAAGTTTTAAATACTGGACCTTTCCATTCTAATTCTTCAAGAATGTGATTACACCATTCTTCACTGGTGTCTGGTGCAAGTTGATCTAACTTATTAAGTACCAAAACCACTGGAAGTTTCGCCAAGGTTGGAGAAAATTTCTTTAATTCTTTGATGATCGCCTTAGCATTATATGCAGGATCCGAACCATCAATAGGCTGTACATCTACAATATGCAATAAGATACGCGTACGTGCCAAATGCTTTAAGAAACGAATACCAAGACCTGCACCTTCCGAAGCACCTTCGATTAGTCCAGGAATATCCGCCATGACAAATGAACGGTGACGATCTGCATCGACAACACCTAAGTTTGGTACCATCGTAGTAAATGGATAATCTGCAACTTTTGGTTTTGCTGCTGAAACTGCACGAATAAAGGTTGATTTACCCGCATTTGGCATACCCAATAGACCAACGTCTGCCAATACTTTCAACTCTAAACGAATTTCGCGGAATTCACCTTTAAAACCATGCGTACATTTACGCGGTGTACGGTTGGTTGATGATTTAAAGTGTGTATTTCCTAAACCACCATCACCACCAGAAGCCACTAGAATTTTCTGACCATCTTCTACCAAATCGCCAATAATGTCGCCAGAGTCGGTATCTACAATGGTTGTACCAACTGGAACTTTGAGAATGACATCTTGTCCGCCACGACCAGCACAGTTTGCGCCTGAACCATTTTTACCCCGTTCTGCACGGAATTTACGGGTATAACGATAATCTACCAGTGTGCTCGTGTCGTCGTCAGCTTGAATATAAATGCTGCCACCACGACCACCATCTCCACCATCTGGCCCACCAAAAGGTACAAATTTTTCACGGCGAAAACTGGCTACGCCATTGCCACCGTCGCCAGCCTCTACGGTAATGACTGCTTCATCAACAAAGCGCATACTGCCAATCCTCTAAAATCTTTAAAACCGCTTATTCTGCCACATTTTAAAGAATTTCTCGAATAGTATTATTCAACTAAATATGAATTTCACGCATTATTTTTATAGGTCTAGTTATTTTTATACTTGTTTTACATTAATTTATACACAATGAACTTAAGCATAGTTGAAACATTAAACTTTAATTTAATTAAGATTCTTAAGATAGAGATTAATCTCAATGCGGCTTAATGCCTAAAGTTAAACGACCAAGTAGATCATTTATTTAAATGTTTATTTTAGGTTTCTGTTCTAAGATTTCAGATAAATTTCGCTCTATCCAAAAAATTAACTCATTCACTTTTTCCGCAGCCTGCGAGCCTAAAATTGTCAATTGATATTCAACCTTCGGTGGCACAATCGGATAAACTGTCCGTAGAATAAAACCATCCTGCTCTAATGTTTTCAGGGTTTGCGACAGCATCTTTTCGCTAATCCCCTCAATTTTTATTTTTAATTCACTAAAGCGGTGTACACCTTCACTTAAACAATGCAACACCAACAACGACCATTTACTGGAAAGATGCTCAAGTATTTCGCGTGATGGGCAAGCAGTTGAAAGAACTTGCCCCAATAGATTACTGGTTGCATAGGTACTCATGTATTCCCCTTACTTTAATCAGCTTACTTTTCTTATACGTACTTTCAATAGGTAAGCTACCAGATTAATCTTTAACCATCAAGGAAGCGTTGCATTCTTTACTCAAGGATGAATATTCCGTACAGGCAAATGCATATTCAGTTCTAAATTGGCTGAGGTTTTTCGTACGGCGTTGTACATGGTGGCATTAAAACTTGCGATGCGCTCCATCTTCATTGGATCATTCAAATTGAGTTGTGGTGCAAAATGATGAACGACGTGTAAACCAACAGGTTCATTAAATTCAAAATACACGGGACCATCAAATTGAATCTTCACAGGAATGGTATACTCTCGCTTTAAATGGAAAGGTACGTCCAATTTAACTGGAATATTTAATTTCAGAGGGAATTGAGGCAACAAACGATTTTGATAAATTAAATCTGTAGTCGTTTCCACAGGCATCAACTGATCAATACGGATCATGGTTTGATAGTCAAGATTCACAGTAATCGGCGTTTCCACTTCAAACTGTAAATCGGCGAGATATTTTCCTTTTAACGGCAACTCCAATTGCCGATCAATATCAATTTTTGTATTCAACTGCCCTTTAGAATGAATATCCAAATAATTGCCCACGTGAATTTGAGTCGGCAAAGATGTTGGCAATATAATTTCGGAGCGGTGTGCTGAAATTTGCATCGATGCAATCACATTCAAGTACAACCAAAATAAAAGCGCAATCGTAGCGACCAACCCAATAAAGCTCAAACACCAAAAGCGATAAGAAAAACACACCTGCTTATCCCTCCTATTCAGCTCGAACCAACTGTGGTTGTTCGTATAGAGGAGACGAAAGTTTTACCGTATTTAAAGGGACTTTGAGTTGTCCATTCTGAATTTTTACGGGCAAGGTATTTTTCACATCTACGGTGGCATTAAGGGCTGTCTTAATGGGTACATTTAATTGCCCTTGCACTGGTATTTCGGTCTTTAACGTTGCATTTAAAGGAATATGCAGATTTTCTTTCAATACCGTTCGCACTGGGGCATCAAATTTCAGATGTACATTTTGTTCTAATGGCACATCAATCTGAATCGGCACATCAAGATTGATCGGGATTGAGCCTTTTAACGGCAGACTAATATTTTTCCCCATGATCATCACATTTACACGCGTATCGATGGGTAAATTTTGCTGCACTTTCAGAGCTTCTCGCACAGGAATCATAGTTTTAATTGGCACTTGATTATCAAAATACACGCGTGGGGTAAGTGTCTGCGCCAGTGGAATCTCAAGCTGTTCTTGAATTGGAATTTCAGCGCGAATTCGCCCAGAGACATCCACATCTAAGGCATCATGTATTTTAACTTTGGCCTGTAATGGCTCTTGCAAGTCAATATTCACAGCTTGATTGTTCAGAGGAATATAAATACTGAAATGTTGAAAGATCCAAATTGCAAGTAAGACACCGCTGAGGGTTGCTAGACTCAAAAATGCCAAACCAGCAAGCACTTTTTTTATTTGCAATGACTTAATCCTTTAAGTTCGTTTTTAATAGACTCAATTCATTTGAGTCGTTCTATCGACCATTACTGTCTTTAATTCCAATCGAGTAATGATCACATTTATTTTGAGATGAAAAAGCGACACTAACATAGCGCGCTTGGCTTAATACTACTAATTTTGTCGGAATTATGGCATTGACCTAATATGAATGCATCTTATTATTTTGGTCAATTCAAAAAAGAATGTCGGAAGTTTTGATACAAAAAAAAGAGCTTCATTTCTGAAGCTCTTTTTTTCTTAACCGAACAAATTATGCATTTGTTTCAGCAGGAACTTTTGGATAGCTTACGCCGCCCATTTGTTCAGCAATACGTAATACTTGGCAGCTATAACCCACTTCATTGTCATACCATACGTATGCAGTTAAGCGGTTGCCTGAAGTAATCGTTGCCTGTGCATCAAACACACCCGCAGTACGTGAACCGATGAAGTCAGAAGATACAACTTCAGTTGAGTTGGTGTAACCAATTTGACCTTGAAGGTTTGAACTGATTGAGATTTGACGGATGTATTCGTTTACTTCTTCACGATCCACTTCTTTATCTAAAGTTAAGTTCAAAATCGCAAGTGAAACGTTTGGTGTTGGAACACGTACAGAGTTACCTGTCAATTTACCTTGAAGTGCTGGAAGTGCTTTCGCAACTGCTTTCGCCGCGCCAGTTTCAGTAATTACCATGTTCAATGTTGCAGCACGACCACGACGGTCTGCTTTGTGGTAGTTGTCGATTAAGTTCTGGTCGTTTGTGAACGAGTGAACTGTTTCAACGTGACCATTTAACACTGTGTATTTGTCATGTAATACTTTCAATGTTGGTGTGATTGCGTTGGTTGTACAGCTTGCAGCTGAGATGATTTGGTCTTCATCCAGAATGTCTGCTTGGTTTACACCAAACACCACGTTTTTCATCTCACCTTTACCAGGTGCAGTTAAAATTACGCGTGCAGCACCTGGGCATTTAAGGTGTTGTGCAAGACCTTCTGCATCGCGCCATTTACCCGTGTTGTCAATCACTAACGCATTGGTAATACCATAAGCAGTATAATCAACTTCAGTTGGATTAGATGCATAAATAACTTTGATGAATTGACCGTTAGCAATAATTGCTTCGTTTTCTTCATCTACAGAAATAGTGCCAGAGAATGGACCATGAATTGAGTCACGACGCAATAAAGACGCGCGTTTCTCTAAATCACCGTCAGATGACTTACGAACTACAATCGCTTTTAGGTTTAAGCCACGGCCAAGACCAGACTGACCAATCATTAAACGTGCAAGGATACGACCAATACGGCCAAAACCGTAAAGGACAACGTCACGACCTTCTACTGAAGTCGCACGACCTTCTACAGATTTAACAGCAGCTGCAACAAATGCATCAACATCGCCACCTTGCTCTTTAAATGCAACAGCTAATTTGCCTAGATCAATTTCAGCAGTACCGATATTTTCAATTTTAGCCAACGCTTGAAGAATTGGGAACGTGTGTACAACTGAAAGCTCAACGTCCATCATACGAGTGAAACGGTGTGCTTTTAAAATTTGCATAACTGAACGGTTAACTAAAGAACGTCCAAACACTGAAACCACAATATTTTTTTCACGGTAAAGCTGACCGATCAAAGCGATCATTTGTTCCGCGATTTCTTCACGGTTTTTCCAGCGACCTTGGTGTTCTGCGTGTAGGGCGATGATAGTCTCTTTGCTCACAGATACGTCCTCTAATTAATTTAATCTAAGCATAAATTTTAAAACCCAACGATTGTAAAGGATTTAGCGCCAAGTTTGAATCAAAAGCTGGTTCAGTCGCTGCTATTTTCCTACATATTCATTATAAATTTACAAAATAGTTGTAATTTTTATGATGATTGTACTTTTCCTGCCAAATTTCAATAAATCTGACTTTCTTTTAACCCCCAAAAGAGAACATGAGAATCCCTTCATTTTGTGGATTCTTAGCTAGCCTAAACGCCCTTAATAGAACAACTAATCTTGATCATTTAAGCGTGTTTCTGCTTTATCAATATTACGGACGAGGTTTTGTTTCTGACGCTGTTGTTTATATAGATGTAAACACCCTTCAAGCACCAAGACCAAAACTGCACACCAAATTGGGATGTAAGTCAGCCATTCTTCTGGCGCAACTTGCTCACCTAAAGCAATTGATGCCGTCGCCAACAATACAGGTTCTAAATAACTAAGCAGACCAAATAAAATAAACGGCAAAAAACGGCTTGCTAGGATATAACTTCCCAGACCAAGTGCGCTTAAAAAACCCAAACCAATAATTGCCCAGATTAAATGCGGGTAATGTGATATGACACTTAAAGCTTCTGCATGCGATAACAGATAAAAAGCGACTGGAAGAATTAAAAATAAATCCCACCAAAAACCACCCAAGTGATCGGATTTAAAGCGTCGGCGTAAATAAAAATATAAAGGATAAGCCAAGGCAACATACCATGTTTCCCACGCGACACTACCTATACGCCAAATCTCATGGATGACACCCAGTGCCGCAAGAATTACAGCCAATAGTTGCCAACGGGAAAGTTTCTCTTTATGCAAGACACAACCAATCAGCACCATAACCAAAGGCAGTAAAAAATATCCTAAAGATACCGCCAAACCCCGCCCATTGATTGGTCCCCAGAGAAACAACCATAACTGCGAGGTACATAACAGTGAACTGATGAACAACCAAAGGAGATAAATTGGATTTTGGAGTACTTTTTTGAATAGTTCGGCAATAAGCTTGAGTTCGCCTGACCACCACATAAATAGGGTTAAAAAAGGCAATGTCGACAACATACGCCAAGCAAAAGTCTGCTCACTATCTAAAGGTTTTAAAAATTCTGTATAGCCGTAAAGCACGCCAAATGTGACGGATGCCAATACCGACAGTGCTACGCCTTTATACATCTTTTCACCCAAACTATTTGCTGGGCTTAGTATAGCGATAAGTTAAATAAAATACGTCATGATTAGAATAACTTTCACACAAGTCACAACTTTGAATGTGTTCGTATAATCTATCCTCAAGATCTATTCTAGGTCTTAAAATTATTCTGCTTTGCCTTTAGTGTGTGCTGTTCGAATTAAATCACTCAAATCATAGCCCAAGCTTTTAGCATATTCTAAATATTCATTCATAACTTCTGGTTTTACTTCTGGTGTACGTGACAGCACCCACATGTATTTACGGCGCGGCTCACCGACTAACACTGTTTGATAGTCATCATCGATTTTCAAAATCCAATAATCGCCTCGTGCAACAGGGATCCAACGCACGGCTTCGGGTAAAAAACTGACATGTAACTTCGAATTAAATGGCGGATTTTGCACAAAGGCTTCACCTAAGGCTTGCTGCAAAATCCCCTCTTTGGAATAACAACGGTTATCCACACTCACATTGCCATTTTCATTTAAGGTATAGGTCGCAGATACATCACGCGCACATTTATTTTGAAAGTACATAGGCTTCCGAGCAATCTCGTACCACACTCCCAAATAGCGGTCTAATTCGACTTTTTCAACCACAGGCATGGGTCTGGTTTGCGCATATGCCAAAGTCGCAGCCCCCAACCCCACTAAAATCGCCCCACCAATGACTATTTTTGTTATACGCCAACTTGCTTTAGGAAGATGATTTTCACTCATAACAACATCCTTTAAATGATTGATCTGGACCAAGCCCGAATGTAATTTCTTTAAAAAATAACGGGCTTTGATCCTACACACTGTAGCGTTATGTAATGATTTTGCTGCAAAAAGTTTGTGACTTTATTGCAACAACTGTGCTTTCAACCGCACAATTTCATCACGTAAACGTGCTGCTTGCTCAAACTGCAACTCTTTAGATGCTTTCAACATTTCTTTTTCTAGTTTAGTAATATGTTTACTGAACAATTTCGGATTCGCCAAAATATGTTGTTCATCTGCCGATAAGGCTTGTGCCTGATCTGCAATATTGGCTTCAATCTGATCATCATTGAGTACTTCACCTGTGTCAATTTCTTTGACAACCTGACGCACAGCGCTTCGTGGTGTAATCCCGTGTTCTAAATTAAACTCAATTTGTTTAGCACGACGACGGTCAGTTTCATCAATCGCCTTTTGCATAGAGTCGGTGATACGGTCAGCATACAAAATCGCTTTACCTTTTAAATTACGTGCAGCACGACCAATGGTTTGGATCAAAGAACGTTCTGAGCGCAAGAAGCCTTCTTTATCAGCATCTAAAATTGCCACCAAAGACACTTCCGGCATGTCTAAGCCTTCACGTAACAAGTTAATCCCAACCAAAACATCATGAATACCTGAACGTAATTCGTGAATAATTTTGACGCGCTCAACCGTATCAATATCTGAATGTAAATATGCGACTTTCACACCATATTCTTTTAAATATGAGGTCAAATCTTCCGCCATTCGCTTGGTTAATGTCGTCACCAAAACACGTTCATTGAGCTCTTTACGGATATTAATCTCAGACAGCACATCATCGACTTGTGTCAATACTGGACGGATTTCAATTTCAGGATCAACCAATCCTGTTGGTCGCACCACTTGTTCAACCACTTGTTCCGATTTTTCCAATTCATACTTTGCTGGGGTTGCGCTCACATAAATGGTACTCGGAACAATGCGCTCCCATTCCTCAAATTTCATTGGACGGTTATCTAGCGCACTTGGCAAACGGAAGCCATAGTTCACCAGATTCTCTTTACGCGAACGGTCACCCTTATACATAGCGCCAATTTGTGGCACAGTCACATGTGATTCATCAATAATTAACAAGGCATCATCAGGCACATAATCAAATAAAGTAGGTGGTGCTTCCCCAGATGGTCTTCCAGATAAATGACGCGAATAGTTTTCGATGCCATTGGTATAACCCAACTGCTGCATCATTTCCAAATCATAACGGGTACGCTGTTCAATTCGCTGCGCTTCTAGCAATTTGTCGTGTTCACGGAAAAATACAAGACGATCTTTGAGTTCTTCTCGAATGGTACCAATCGCACGCTCAAGATTATCTTTGGGTGTTACATAATGGCTTTTCGGATAAATAGTGACACGTGGGACTTTTCTAATCATTTTTCCTGTTAATGGATCAAACCAACGGATGGAATCGACTTCATCATCAAACAGTTCAATTCGAATCGCATGTTGATCCGATTCGGCGGGGAAAATATCAATAATTTCACCACGGATACGATAAGTCGCACGTAAAAATTCCAATTCATTACGGCTATATTGCATTTCAACCAGACGACGAATGATGTCATCTCGGTTCATTCGATCGCCCTGTACAATATGTAACAACATGCTCATATAGGCATTCGGATCACCCAAACCATAAATAGCAGAAACCGAAGCGACAATAATGGCATCGCGGCGCTCAAGTAAAGCCCGCGTTGCAGACAAACGCATCTGATCAATATGATCATTAATGGCAGCATCTTTCTCAATAAAAGTATCTGAAGACGGCACATAAGCTTCAGGTTGATAGTAATCGTAATAACTGACGAAATACTCAACCGCATTATTCGGGAAAAATGCTTTAAATTCGCCATAAAGCTGGGCTGCAAGCGTCTTATTATGCGCCATGATAATAGTGGGACGTTGCGTCCGAGCAATCACGTTCGCCATGGTATACGTCTTACCAGACCCTGTTACACCAAGTAATAATTGATTGCGATAACCTTGCTCAACACCATGTACCAGTTTTTCAATCGCCTGCGGCTGATCCCCAGCAGGTTGAAACTGAGTCACCAAATCAAAAGGTTGTTGGTTATCTTGCACAGGTTTTTGACGCTCTTGCATGGTTTCCATCTTCGGTACACTTATGACTTAACATAGTATGGGGGCTATTGGCATTTACTCAATCTTATTTTTTTGATTTACAATCATTAGAACGACTATTAGGCTATAAGAATAACAAGTTCTAACATACTCCTAATTAGTTTGGTTTGAAAATGCCCTACGATAAAATACCACAACGACGATTACAACTTCAGCAGAAAAAATTACAAAAATCGAAAAGGAAAGACTTTGAGCAAA
Source organism: Acinetobacter sp. ACNIH2 (assembly GCF_002934965.1). NCBI lineage: Bacteria > Pseudomonadati > Pseudomonadota > Gammaproteobacteria > Moraxellales > Moraxellaceae > Acinetobacter > Acinetobacter sp. ACNIH2. The sequence continues at coordinate 2,697,122 of NZ_CP026412.1, read as the reverse complement.
CTGCTTTCAACAACCAACTCAGCTATTTTGGGGAGGTAGCATTTGTAATGGGTGCATGCTATTTATTGTTTGTTTTATTTGGAATTTATCAAAAATACTTTTAAAGGATATCCAAATGGAGAAAAATGACAATTGGACAATTATAAAGCAACAGTTACGTTTAGCGGCTTTAGGGATATTATTTTGGCTTATTGGTGGTGTACTGAGCTATTTTTTTCTATGGTGATTTGTTTATTTACGCTTGACCCATGCTCTATTCAGTTGCAACATGAATCAATAATGATGATTAGATAAAATACTTATGCGCTACCATTACCACGATGAAACAATTGTAAAAAGTTTACCTGAAGATACCGTGTTTGTTTTTGGCAGTAATCTGGCGGGTACGCATGCGGGCGGTGCTGCTAAAATTGCCTTATTACATTTTGGTGCCATGAAAGGTTCAGGGCGTGGCTGGGCAGGTCAAAGCTATGCCATTCCCACCATGAATGAACATTTACAACAAATGCCACTATCCCAAATTCAACATTATATTGATGATTTTAAAATTTATACCAAGCATCATCCTAAAACCAAATATTTCATTACTTCCGTAGGCTGTGGTGTTGCAGGTTATAAAGTTGAAGAAATTGCACCGATGTTTAAAGGCATTTCTCATAACGTCATTTTCCCTGTTTCATTCCGTCCTTTTGTGGAGCAAACTTTACCTAAATTACGCCAAGCATTCTTAAAAGCTGTTTTGCAAGATCACGTCATATTCCCCAATGAACCACTTGATCAAGTGATTGAACAGCTTCCATTGGCAGAAAATGAAAAAAGTCTGGCACAAATCATTTTAAATACACCAATGTATCCAACCGACAGTAATGGGCGAGATCGTATTTTTGAAATTGAAGATATTTTGCACCGATTAGATGCACAAGGCTTCAAGGTAGATTCACCTTTAGAAAGTCGCATGGTGATTGGCGGTGTAGTGCTTGCATTACTTGAGCTTTACAACATCAATGAACAAGATTTCCTCGATGTCTGGAATCATCAACGCGAAATAGCAGCACCTAAACCTGAGAATAAAGCCCGAAAAGCAGCTCACTAATTCAACTGTATTAATATGGGGTTGCAATGAAAATACGTTCAGACAACCCCATTTTGTGGCAAGTTTAATGCCAAAATCATCACCAATTTAGATTTAATGCTTTTATTAATCACATGATTTAAAAATGAAAAAATTATCCCTATACTAAGTTCAACTTAAATAATAAATACGAGCAATCCATGGAATTATTAGATTCCTCAATTTTTGAATTATCCCCCATCGCCATGTGGCTAGAAGACTTTAGCGAGGTCAAAAAACAATTTGATCTCTGGCGAGCACAAGGTATCCAAGACCTCCAACACTTTTTACTCGAAGATGAATTTCGCGTATTAGACTGCGCACGTAAAATTAAAATTCTACAAGTCAACACCAAAACTTTAGAGCTCTTTCAGGCTCAAGACTTGGCTCACTTACAACAAAATCTGGATCTCATCTTCAAACAAGACATGGCCAAAACTCATATTCAAGAATTAATCAGTTTATGGGAAGGTCATACTGAATTTATCAGTAGTACAGTCAATTACACCATTTCAGGACAACGCTTAGATATTCAGTTACGAGGTACAGTTATTCCTGGGCATGAACATGATTTATCACTACTATTAATCACAACTGAAGATATCACACCATATAAAACAGCCTGTCGATTAGAAGAAAAAAACCGACTACTTGCTGAATCAAGGTTTAAATATTCTCCAACCTCTTTGTGGGTCGAAGATTTCAGCCGAATCAAATATCGTCTAGATCAACTCAAGCACATGGGCATTCAGGATTTTCAAACCTTCTTAGATGTACATCATGATTTTATTCTGCAATGTATTCAGGACATTATTATCATTGATGTCAACCAAGCAACACTTGATTTATTTGGCGCGGCTGACAAAGATACTCTATTCAAAAATACCCATAAAATTTTTGCGAAAGAAATGGTACAAACGTTCCGTGAGCAATTAATTGAATTATGGAATGGCAACATTCATCATCAACGGGAAGCCGTAAATTATGCCCTTGATGGCAGTATCCGACATGTCTTACTACAATTTACCGTTTTCCCAGACTACAAAGATGATTGGAGCATGGTGCAAGTTGCTCTGACCGATATTACAGCAAGAAAAAAAGCCGAAAATTATCTGGAATATTTGGGCAAACATGATGTCTTGACCAAACTTTACAATCGCTCATTTTACACCGAAGAAATGAATCGCTTGGAACGTAGTCCTTTACGTCCAGTCTCCTGCATTTTTCTAGATATGAATGGCTTAAAAGAAGTAAATGACAGTTTAGGACATGATGTTGGTGATGGACTACTTCGACGCATGGGCGGTATATTAAATCAGCTCATTCAAAATACTTTATATTCTGCTTCCCGAATAGGTGGTGATGAATTAGTGGTACTTTTGCCAGGTGCAGATGAAGCAGCCTTACACAACTGCTTGCAGAGTTTGCAAGAACTGCTACATGTCGATAATCAATTTTATGCCAGTCAACCGATTAGCTTATCGATTGGACATGCAACTATCAAAGCACATGAACGTGTTGAAGACATGCTTAAACGCGCAGATCAAATGATGTATCTAAATAAAGAACAGTATTATGAACACAATGAACGTCGCATACGTTAATTTTGTTCATAAAAAAAGAAGTGCATGTGCACTTCTTTTTTTAACGTTTACCCATCGAACGTCGTGTACCACGTGGAGGCATCCAAGTTCGATCTGCGTATTGCTCAGGTTTAGGACGCACCTGATTATGGGCAGCTGAGTCTGACGATTGCTCATCAGTTGCTGGCATTGGGAATGGGAGTTTCACCAATGGCTTATTCGTAGGCTGTTGCTTACTCATGACCATGACTCAAATAAAATCTGACAGTAGTTTAAAGTTTTTTACGCTCAGTTGCGAGTGACTTCCTACCACTTAATAATTTTTGCCTGCTTTCAAAGCAAAAAAGATTTATTTTACGCTTTTTTATGAATTTGTACTTTTTTTAAACGACGCAGTCACTCTTTTTAGGCTAAGATAATATGCTTTTTATTTTTTACCCTCCATAAGAAGGAATAACGCCGTGGACGTACGTCTATCTGATCGTGTAAATGCCATCAAACCGTCCCCTACACTAGCTGTGACTAACAAAGCTGCTGAACTTAAAGCTGCTGGTAAAAATGTCATTGGTTTGGGAGCTGGTGAACCAGATTTCGACACCCCGCAACACATCAAAGATGCTGCTATTGCAGCAATTAACAACGGTTTTACTAAATATACCGCTGTAGATGGTACGCCAGGCCTTAAAAAAGCAATTATTGCAAAACTTAAACGCGACAATAACCTTGACTACCAAGCAAACCAAATTTTGGTTTCTTGCGGTGGTAAACAATCTTTCTTTAACTTAGCTTTAGCTTTGTTAAACAAAGGCGATGAAGTGATTATTCCTGCGCCTTTCTGGGTTAGCTATCCAGATATGGTAATCATCGCTGAAGGTACACCTGTCATTGTGAAATGTGGTGAAGAACAGCGTTTCAAAATTACACCAGAACAATTAGAAGCGGCGATCACTGAAAAAACTCGTTTAGTGGTACTGAACAGCCCATCTAACCCAACAGGCATGATCTACACCAAAGCTGAACTTGAAGCTTTAGCTGAAGTATTGCGTCGACACCCACAAGTATTTGTTGCATCTGATGACATGTACGAACCAATCCGTTGGGATGACGAGTTCTACAACATCGCCACTGTTGCCCCAGACTTATATGACCGTACAATCGTATTAAACGGCGTGTCTAAAGCTTATGCAATGACTGGCTGGCGTATTGGTTATGCAGCGGGTCCTGCAAAAATCATTGGCGCAATGAAAAAAATTCAATCTCAATCAACTTCTAACCCAACTTCTATTTCGCAAGTTGCTGCTGAAGCTGCATTGAATGGCCCTCAAGATGTACTTGAGCCAATGATTGAAGCATTCAAACGTCGTCATGACTTAGTTGTGAATGGCTTAAACGAAATCAACGGTATTTCATGCTTACCTGCTGATGGCGCATTCTATGCTTATGCCAACATCCGTCCGTTAATTCGTGCAAAAGGTTTAAAATCTTGCACAGAATTCTCTGAATGGTTATTAGAAGAAACTGGCGTAGCCGTAGTTCCTGGTGATGCATTCGGTCTTGGTGGTTTCATGCGTATTTCTTACGCAACTGCTGATGAAGTACTTGTAGATGCACTTGCTCGTATCAAGAAAGCAGCAGATTCAATTGAAGGCGTAGACGCTGCAATTGCATCGATTGAAGCTGAAAAAGCGGCAAAATAATCCCATCCATTATTTTGTAAAAAAGAGCTCTACAACAGTTGAGCTCTTTTTTATTTCTATATCTTATAACTATCGACAGATATTTAGGGGTTAAACATCGCCACCACTTCAGCCTCTGTTAATTTTTTAGTTGGCTGATTCAATGAATAAAAATCGGGTTTATTATCAATGTAAATTTCCATGTCTAAACTCAGCTCTTTAGGCAATTCATCCAGTGCAAACACATTAATATTACAATAACTATGATCGTGCATACGCCAAAACAAAGTGGTCCCACATTGCTTGCAAAAACCACGTTCACCCCATTCCGATGATTTAAAAACTCCCAATTGATCCTGTTTTAAAAAAACCAAACTTTCAGGTTTTACATCAATCGTCATAAGTAAGCCACTACTTTGCCGACGACAAAGCGAGCAATGACACACATGAACTTGATAATTTGCTAAATTTACTTCAAATTGTGTTGTCCCACATAAACACTGCGCATGCCTTTTTTTCATTTTTGACACCTCTTGAACTATTTTAATTTTCATCAATGTGTATTAAAAAATAATTTTACTCATTCTACTGCTTACACTTTATAAATAAATGTAAACCCTATTTATTTTTATGAATCAAACATTTCGCAACACATTAAGCATAGCAACCTTTGGCTCGATCTTCTAATATACGCTCACACACAGCTAAATGCCTATGAGTTCATCATGCGCTATAAGATTATCGATGTATACCGACAACAAAATATTAAACGTTACATTGCTAAATGCTTAAAAGCCCGTTCACCGCAGTTTATCGTTATCGAAAGTGCTTTAACCCTTTGCCGTGATTTAGATATTGTTGATGTTGACTTCAACTCTGATCAAGCCACTTGGGCAACAGGTGAACGCATTTCTCTACATATTTTAACGGGAGCAGATAGCCTCGATAAAATTTATGAGCTAGATGCGTAACCCCCCAGTCTTCATCTTCACTTGACTTCATTTTGCGCTCACTATTATCTTAACCATATAGTTCCTTTTTAGAACTTGATAAATTAAAGGATTGCAAATGAACATAAAAGAAATGACTGGATTACAGTTGCTCGAAGCCATGTGTGCTGGAAAAGTACCTGCACCGAGTATCAGTGAAACGATCCCTATGGCACCCTATGAAGTCACACTTGGTAGCATTCATTTTAAAGCCAAGGCAGATCAGCGCCATTTAAACCCCTTAGGTGGCGTACATGGTGGCTTTGCAGCAACAGTACTTGATTCAGTAACAGGTTGTGCAGTTCACACTATGCTTGAGGCAGGTGTCGGCTATGGCACCATCGATCTTAATATTAAAATGTGCCGTCCAATTCCTCAAAATAAAGAACTCATTGCGATTGGAACGGTCATCAACATGAGTAAGAATTTGGGGATTTCTGAAGGAAAAATCATAGATGAAGAAGGAAAACTCTATGCGCATGCGACAGCCACATGCATGATTATTCGCGCGTAAATGCGATTGCACAACACCCCTTGGTGTTGTGCAATAATATTAAATTAAACATGATGAAAGGTTTTTTGCACAGATTTTAATTTCGACTGTGGTGCAGTTAAAGCTTTGTAATAGCAATAATATTTCAGAGTTCGTTCTAGCTGAACAGTACATGACGCATGCTGTGATTTCGACCAAGCTTGAGCTTGTAATGGCTTAGACCAGAGTTTGCCTTCTAAAGCATAAATATAAACACGTTCTTGCGCTTCGGTCTGCTCAGAAAAATATGTTGCAATCCAACTTTCACGTTCAGATTCAACCAACCACTTTTCTGAAAACCACAGTTGCAATAAATCACCTAAATATAATTGCACCGTAGCAAATGGTTGTATAGATACAAAAGCTCCTTCCACAGCCGTGTAATACAATTCTGGCTGCTGAATCAAAGATAAATAGTTTTCTTGATAATATGACAATTGAGAAAAAATTTCAGGGATGCTGAGCGTATTCATTCGCTTACTCCGATTTAGCCATTTTAGTGCTGGCAAGTTGGTTTAAATCCACACTGTTAAGGTTTATACCTCAACAACTTTCTTCAATTAATCTAACAACGCTTTTTTCAAAGTACAAGTCAAAAGTTAATTTTTTCTATAAATTCTTTTCATTTGCTCAAATATAAAACATACAACTTTAAAATCTCTCTTTTTATGCTAGTAATGCTTGACCTACTTTAAAATCTGCTTATAATCGCACTCAGATTCTCCAATAGCTCAGTCGGTAGAGCGACGGACTGTTAATCCGCAGGTCCCTGGTTCGAGCCCAGGTTGGAGAGCCAAATACAAAAAAGCCCGCAGCATTAAAGCGGGCTTTTTTATGCCTAAATAATGAAAAAAATATCTTATATTCTTTATAAAAAGTTCAGTATATGAATTCGACACACCATTCAACCTTGCGCAGGCTCAAAATTTTCAGCATTGTGCTCATCAGCTTTCTTATTCTGATCGGTCTTGTCTTAGTCAGTTGTCATCCACAAGGTAAAGTCGAACAACTGAGTAACACCCCCACCAGTGTTATATGATGCTGTTAATAATCAACCCATTCCCGCCACACAACAATGGATTATTCCTATAGGTCAATTTGACTCAAATGTAATTGAAACTAATTTGAACTTGAATGAATTAACCAAAAGTTTAGGAGATCGTGCTTGGCTTAGCCCATCCACTACATTTAATAATCAAAGCAGCCAACTCCATTTTTATTTGGATTTTGGTGGTCAACAGAGCTCTCGTAAAGATGCTGAATTTTATGTCCTACCTATCTGTACCAATGGGACATTAATACAAGCCTGTACATCCTTATCATCTCAATCTACCCCTACTCCATTTTTTAACTTCAATACAGCAAATAACACTGACTATCAAGCTATCCAAACCAATCAATCTTGGTACTTTTATGGACATAGCGATGCCTATGTACTTCCTGTTGTACACGCGCAACAATTACAATTTTTAGTGAATGCCCAAATACCCAAAGGTTATCAAAATGGTTGGGTTAGATTAAGCTTTAATGAAAACCCAATTACCTCCAAGCCTTCAAGCTTCTTTTTAGGACGTAACAAGCTAACTTATTTTCCATTGTTATTACTTTTCATTCCCTTACTTGTCGCTTATTTCTATCGTATTGACAGAGGGTTTCAAAGTTATCGGAATCTTTCTATTGGATTATTGGTCTGTATATTATTTGCCGTCCATAGTGTCATTTGGGATCTGCACTACATGACTATAGGATGTTTTTTTCTTAGCTTATCTGGTGTGCTTTATGCTTTCTCTAGACCCTTATACATGCTTTTTTATGGGATTGGAGCCTTGATGATTGCAGGCTATGCACAGCAATTTTATGCAGGATTTAATACTGCCTTTTTCATGCAAACTGGTCTTATTTTTTTGATTGGTATTGGACTTTTTTTCCGCAAACCTGATTAAAAAAAAGATTCAGTAAAATCATGGTGGTTCATCCAGTTGAAACACCATGATCTAACGTTACGCTGCAACTATGGCTGGAATACCACTATGGAAGCGGAAAGTTTCATCAGGCGATAGAATCAGATTTGCTTCAACTTCACGAATATGTTCAATGCGTTGCTGTATATCTTCTTCAGGATCCTTCAATTTTCCTGTTCGTGCAACATCTAGTGCCAAAGTCAAATAATCCTCAAAATGCCGTGATTCAGATTTAAGTAAATAACGGTAATAACGCCCTAACTCATCATCCACAAGCGGAGCCAGTGCATAGAAACGCTCACAAGAACGTGCCTCTACAAAAGCTCCAATAATCAAAATATCAATTAAGGCTTCTGGTTCATAAGTGCGAACTTCCTTACGCAATCCACCCGCATAACGCCCAGCACTTAAGTTTGACCACGCTTGACCACGCTTCTTCATAAACTCAAGCACTTGCTCATAATGCAGCATTTCTTCACGCACCAATTGAGCCAGCTTCACTTGAAGATCCGTAAAGAAGCTGTAACGAAACATCAGGTTCATTGCCGTACCTGCTGCTTTTTTTTCACAATTGGCATGGTCTTGCATCAGAATCTCAAGATGATTCAATGCTTCATCCAACCAAGCTTGTGGCGTAGTACAACCCAAGAAGCCAATGACTGGCTTCATTAGTTCATCGTAATTTATATTCGACATATTTGAATCTTAAAATAGATAATTAACGTGCAGCTTTAATCACTGCTTTCATTTCTTGCACAGCTTGCGCCAAACCAACAAATACAGCATCTGCAATTAGAGAGTGACCAATATTCAATTCATGAATCTCAGGAATTTGTGCAATCGGGGTAACATTTTCTAGATTTAAGCCATGACCAGCATTCACCACCAACCCCTTTTCGGCGGCATAGCGCGAAGCTTTCACAATACGATCCAACTCATATTGCTGTGCTTCAGGCGTTTCAGCATCTGCATAAGCCCCTGTGTGAATTTCAATGGTTGGTGCTCCGCATGCAACAGCAGCATCAATTTGGGCAAAATCTGCATCAATAAAAAGCGAAACATCACAGCCTATAGCAATAAGTTCTTGTGTCGCCGCTTTTACTTCTTCAAAATGACCAAGCACATCCAGCCCACCTTCCGTGGTTACTTCTTGACGCTTTTCTGGTACAAAACACACATGCTGTGGCTGAATCTCTTTCGCAAATGCAATCATTTCAGGCGTTACAGCAAGCTCCAAATTCATACGAGTTTTTAATACTGGACGCATACGACGCACATCATCATCTTGAATGTGACGACGGTCTTCACGCAAATGCAGTGTAATTCCTTCAGCACCCGCTTGCTCACAAATTAAAGCAGCATTAACTGGGTCTGGATACGTTGTTCCACGTGCTTGTCGCAAAGTTGCAACATGGTCAATATTTACACCAAGCAAAGCAGCCATCATTTTTTCCTAATCATGTTTTAGATTGAGTGTTTTGAATCCAAAGCTGGCGACTTTTCAACGGTCGATCTCCCAACAAGGATGTAATCATTTGCCTATACAGCTTCGACAATAATTGTAACTGTTCTAGGTTAAATTCCCTACCACTTTCATAATCCTGCATACTCAGAATCTGTTCACCCAACAGCGTAGAAGATGAAGCCCGAACAGTGGGAATAAAGCCATCATTTAACTGAAAAGCATAGTTTTGATGTACTTGAATCGCCTCTTGATTTGCATCAATTGTAAAATCAAGTGGATAACCCAATTCCTCTAATAATGCATGTTCAAATTGGCGTAGGATTTGTCTTAAAAATAGTGCTGGATTAGCGTGATTATTGAGTGTTTGTAGATGCTGAATGGTTGCGGAATATTGCCGAAAAGTTTCAGGCATTTCCACTTCGAGCGGACATAAGCGTAATAAAATTTCATTTAGATAAAAACCTGAAAAAAAAGCATCGCCAAAAAAGAAAATGGGATGATGCATAATTTCCAATTTACTGAAATTTTTGAGTTCAGACTTTCCTGATGCTTGTAGACGCAACGGTTGATATTGTGGAGCTGGAGTTTGTCTTAAAATACCATCAACTCGCCCATGCTCTTGGGTAAATAAATGCACAATATGACTACGTTCACGGTATTTTCTATGGTGAATTAAATAACCATGCAGTACTTCGTTACGCATGAGAAATTAACTAATCTTTCTTATCTTTATCATTCTTTTCGCTGTCCTCATCATCCCCATCTGGGATAACAGCACCAACCACTGCTGCGGTTCCTTTCACCACGCCTTTTGTGGTTTTATAAGCAATCTTTACAGGGACAGTAACGATCTTGTAGATACAACCTTGCAAAAACAACACACAAGCTATAACTGCAAATACTTTGACCATAACACTATCCCTATAAGATTTGTTTTATGAAGACTTAGATATCACTATAACCTAAGCTTTTCAGTGCTCGCTCATCGTCAGACCAACCACCTTTCACTTTCACCCAAAGCGTTAACATGATCTTTTGTTCAAACATTTTTTCCATATCGACACGGGCATCCATACCGATTTTCTTCAATTTTGAACCTTTTTCTCCAATCACAATTGCTTTTTGTCCTGGACGATCCACAAAAATTGTCGCATCAATATAAGTACATGCAGGTTTAAGTTTGCCTGTTTTTTCATGTACAACAGCATCTTCTATACGGAATGATTCAATTTGAACCGTTAAATCATACGGAAGCTCTTCACCGAGCTGACGCATAATTTTTTCACGGATAATTTCCGAAGCCAAGAAACGCTCAGAACGATCTGTTAATTGATCCAATGAATACATTGGTGGCTGGAAAGGTAAATATTTTTCAATAGTATCACGCAGATGTTCCAAGTTTGCCCCACGAAGTGCGGAAACAGGAACAATCTCAGCAAAATTCATTAATTTTGCACGCTCTTGAATCAAGGGTAATGCATGATTTTTATTTTCAAGCGTATCAATTTTATTAATCACTAAAATCACTGGCATTTCTGCATTTTGAAGTTTTTCCAAAACAAGTTCATCGTTTTGAGTCCACTTGTCTGCATCAAGAACAAACATGACCAAGTTTACGTCACGCAATGCAGAAGAAGCTGCACGGTTCATCATTTTATTGATGGCACGTACTTCTTTTTTATGCATCCCTGGAGTATCAACAAACACCGCCTGAGATTTTTCACGTGAATCAATACCGACAATTTTATGGCGCGTAGTTTGCGGTTTACGTGAAGTAATTGAAAGTTTTTGTCCCAGTAAGTGATTCATCAATGTTGATTTACCCACATTTGGGCGACCAACAATTGCAACAAAGCCACTTCTGAAATCAGAAGGAATGGTAGTGCCTTGTTCACTAAAAAACTGGCTAATTAAATCATTAGTGTCGCTTTGCGACTCGTGATCAGCATCGTTGTGATCGGAAGAATTTGACATGGCAGATTACTGCTCCAAAAGTTTTAAAATATCCGCCGCTGCAGCTTGCTCTGCAAAACGACGACTTGAACCTTCACCTTTAAATAGAGGTAAGCCCTCAACCGTACAATTCACCTTGAAATGTTGGTTAGGCGCATCACCTTGTATATCGACCACTTCATAAATAGGAAGCGGCTTCTTACGTGCTTGCAAATATTCTTGCAATCTTGATTTAGGATCTTTCAGTTGATCTGTCGGTTCGATATGATCTAGGTAAGGTTCATACCATTTTAGCACGATACGCTCTAATACAGTTAAGTCAGCGCAATCCACATAAATTGCACCGATAATCGCTTCAACCGTATCTGCCAAGATCGACTCACGATGATGCCCACCAGACTTCAACTCACCTGTACTTAAAATTAAGCTGGTGCTGAGTTTTAAATCATTTGCGATTTTACCTAATGCTTCTTGCCGAACCAAGGTCGCTCGCATACGCGTCAAACGACCTTCATTTTCATGTGGATAAGCATGGTACAAATAATTGGCGATAATCATTCCTAATAACGAGTCACCTAGAAACTCTAAGCGTTCGTAATTATATTTATGGCTTACCGAACGGTGCGTTAAAGCAAGCTGAAGTAACTCAGCTTGCTTAAACTGATAACCAATGCGATTCACCAAGCGAATATCACTTAGTTTGGGCTGACCTTTGATCAAAACTTTTCTCAAACTTTAACACTAAATCAATATTCAGTAAGAAAGGCTTTCTTACCTCATAACTCTTTTTCACTTGCAAACCATCAACATTGGTCACTTGAGCAATGTCTTCAAATTTAATATCGCGAACATTGTTCATATCTAAACGCTGCCCCATTTGGCTTGAAAATTTCGATGGACTGATATCAGCAGGGCTACTTTGCAGTAATTCTGTAATCTGACTATCAATCACACGATCATCCCAATAGGGTCCCCAAACTGCAATTGCAACCTTTGCTAAAAAAGCAAAACCTATAACTGCAATTAAAATACCAATATATGATGCACCTTTTTGATTTCGACGCATTTTTTATTTTCCATTTCGGTCAATTAATCAATTTTGCCGTTACGACTAAATGACGGCAGTTTAAAGCCAGGCTCTTTATGCATCCAAACATAGAATGCTCGCCCAGTTAAGTTCTCTTCAGGTACAAATCCCCAAAAACGACTGTCAGCACTTTGATCACGATTATCCCCCATCGCAAAGTAGTGCCCTTTAGGAACTTTCACTTCCCAATATAAACCATTTTCAGTTGAGTATTTACCATTTTCAATATAATTAATAAATGGTGCTTGACGAGCAACATTCACCCCTTCCAACTCACGCATTGTAAAGGTATGTTCGCCCAAAGTTTCCTTATGATAAATCGAAGTCGGTGTATCTAAGGCATCTTTCTCACGACTAAATTCCACTGGGACTTTCGCAACTTTTTTCCCATTAATCGTTAACTGACCATGATCATAAATAATATGGTCACCTGGCAAACCCACAACACGCTTAATATAGCTAATAGTCGGTTGTGGTGGATAACGGAAGACAATAACATCGCCACGTGCTGGTTCACCAACTTCGAGAATTTTCTTATTCACAATGGGTAAACGCATACCGTAGTCAAACTTATTTACTAGAATAAAGTCACCTGTCTCTAAAGTTGGCACCATAGAGTCTGACGGAATATTAAATGGTTCGTACAAGAATGAGCGTAAAACCAAAACCACCGCCAATACAGGCCAGAAGTCATAAGCCCATGTAATAATGAAGTTTTCATTACCCCTTCCCTTAGTTTGTCTTTGTTTTAATACAAACTTATCGAGTAACCACACCAAGAAAAAAATCAGGGTGGCAGGCACGAGTATTAAATTAAAATCAAAATCCATGAGCTAAACAACCTCTAATTCTTATCTTTCTACTTTCAACACAGCCAAGAACGCTTCTTGCGGGATTTCTACACTACCCACTTGTTTCATGCGTTTCTTACCTTCTTTCTGTTTAGCAAGAAGTTTCTTCTTACGTGAAACGTCACCACCATAACATTTAGCTAATACGTTTTTACGCATCGCTTTTACAGTTGAACGCGCAATAATTTGTGCCCCAATTGCAGCTTGAATTGCGACATCAAACATTTGGCGTGGAATCAAATCCTTCATCTTTTCAACTAATGCAATGCCACGATGGCGAGCATCTTGACGGTGACAAATCATAGCCAAGGCATCTACTTTTTCACTGTTAATTAAGACATCAACCTTAACTAAAGATGAACTTTCGAAACGTACGAAGTTATAGTCTAGCGATGCAAAACCACGTGAACATGATTTAAGTTTGTCAAAGAAATCCATTACGACTTCAGCCATTGGAATTTCAAAAGTAATCGAGACTTGATTACCCAAGAACTTCATGTCCTTTTGCACACCACGACGCTCAATACATAGGGTCATCACATTACCCAAGTATTCTTGCGGTACAAGGATATGACACTCAGCAATTGGCTCACGTAAATCTTCTACCGTTGAACCATCAGGCATTTTTGATGGACTATCGATATAAATTATTTCACCCTTTTTGGTTAATGCTTCGTACACGACCGTAGGCGCAGAACTAATCAGATCAAGATCGTATTCACGTTCAAGGCGTTCTTGAACAATTTCCATATGTAACATGCCCAAGAAGCCACAGCGGAAACCAAAGCCTAAGGCATCTGAACTTTCTGGTTCAAAGAACAATGCCGAATCATTGATTTGTAATTTTTGCAATGCTTCACGGAACGGTTCAAAATCACTTGAATCAATCGGGAACAGACCTGCATAAACCTGTGGTTTAACCTTTTTGAAACCCGGTAAAGTAGCAACTTCAGGGGTTGCTGCAAGCGTGATGGTATCACCTACCGGTGCACCAAAAATATCTTTAATACCCGCAATTACAAAACCTACTTCACCAGCTTCAAGGATATCTGTTTCCGTATGCTTAGGATTAAATACACCCACTGAAGTTACTGGATGAGTTTGACCTGTCGATTTAACCAACATTTTGTCGCCCTTACGGATACGACCTTGTTTAATACGAACTAAAGATACAACGCCTAGATAGTTATCGAACCAAGAGTCAATAATTAAAGCTTGTAAAGGCGCATCACGATCACCCACAGGTGCTGGAATCACGTCTACTAAGCGTTCAAGTACACCCTCGACACCCAAGCCAGTTTTTGCAGAACAAGTTGGGGCATCCGTCGCTTCAATGCCGATAATTTCTTCAATTTCGTGAATAACGCGCTCTGGTTCTGCTTGCGGTAAATCAATTTTGTTCAAAATTGGCAAAACTTCTAAACCTTGTTCAATTGCGGTATAGCAGTTTGCAACCGATTGAGCCTCAACACCTTGTGCAGCGTCGACAACCAACAATGCACCTTCACAAGCCGCTAAGGAACGAGACACCTCATAAGAAAAGTCTACGTGTCCTGGGGTATCAATGAAGTTCAATTGATACTCTTGCCCGTTTGGATGCGTATAATATAAGGTCACAGAAGCCGCTTTAATGGTAATCCCACGTTCGCGTTCTAACTCCATTGAGTCCAAAACTTGGGCTTGCATTTCACGATCTTGTAAACCACCACACATTTGAATAAAACGGTCAGCCAAAGTTGACTTACCATGGTCAATGTGAGCAATAATCGAAAAATTTCGGATGTTATTGATATCAACGGATTTTTTAGCTTGCGCCATGAGTTACCTTAAGAAAAAAATAGTGCCAAGTACAAAGCAGAGGTACTAAGCGTAAGCGGTTAAACAAATTGCTGCCGATTATAGCAGATTGCAAAAATGAAAAAGTGATAAATTCGTTTAAACGTTCAGGTTTTTAAGCCTGTACATTTTTCAAACATGTGTGAATTGGCTTTTAAACTATATAGCTATGTGAAAAATCTAATGGATTAATCTGATCATTTAAGGGTTGATACGCTTGCGAAAATGTCGGCGAAATACGTTTAGGTCTTCCTGTTGCAATTTCAACACATGCCCATTTGGTCTGCCCCATAAATAGCACAGCTTGATCGGCTGGTCGGTAAAAAACATACTGACGAAATAAATACATACTATTGATGTCACTTAGCCATGTACGTAACACAATTTGGTCGTCTAATAACGCTGCTTTTCGATATTGCACATGATGCTCGACTGCAACCATGGCATGTTTGAGCTCTAAATACTGTTGGATGCCTAAACCTAACTGATCAATATGTGCTGTTGCAATATCCTGCATCCACTGTACATAAACTACATTATTGACATGCCCCAAAACATCAATATGTTCTGGCTTTACCGTCAAATTTAAATCAAAAATCGCGCTCATTAATTTATTCGTCCTGTCCATGGTTACATTCATGTATAAAAACCATGTATATGTTTTTCACACTTAAGCTGATTTGACTGTCCGAACATCAGTCAAAAAAGCCAGTCTAAACTGAATAGACTGGCTTTTACTAGTTCATGTCATGATTTCACATGAAACTGTTAAATACGCATCCCTAAAATAGCACGCTGTCCTTCACGAATCAGTGAAACACGCACAATGCTCTCTTTCTTTAAGCCTGAAACTGTTTTGATGAACTCTTTTGAATTATTGATGGTCGTATTGTTCAATTGGGTAATCACATCACCAGGTAGAATTCGTGCTTGAGATGCTACCCCACCACGCATAACGTCTTGAATCAGTACACCACCTTTTATGTTCAGTTGTGCTAACTCAGAAGGTGATAAATCACGAATTGCTACCCCAATTTTTGGCCCAGCACTTTCTGCGCCCTGATCCACTTTAGCAGGCGTATCATCTGGAGCTGTGGTTAAAGTTGCTGAAATATTTCGTATTTTATCATCACGCAACACTTCAAGCTGAATGGTTTGATTCGGAACTGAACGATTTAAATAATTGAGTAATTCAGACGTGCGTGAAATGGATGCACCATTATATTTCAGTACAATATCACCCGACTTTAATCCTGCTTTGGACGCGGGCGAGTTCGCTGTTACATCGGTAATTAAGGCACCTTCAGGTTTTGGCAAATTGTAGGATTCTGCCAAATTACGGTCGATATCTTGCATCGATACCCCGAGATAAGAGCGAGTCACTTTACCATTCTTTTTCAACTGGTCGGCAATATCCATGGCGACATCAATTGGGATGGAGAATGACAAGCCCATATAACCGCCTGTTCCACTAAAAATACGTGAGTTGACCCCAACCACTTCCCCACGCTGGTTAAATAGTGGTCCACCCGAGTTACCAGGGTTTAAGGCAACATCCGTTTGAATAAATGGAACCGATGTTTCACCCATCATATTCCGCATTTTGGCGCTGACAATCCCTGCCGAAGCGGAATAATCAAAGCCAAACGGTGAACCAATCGCCAATACAGGCTCACCCACTTTAAGTTGATCCACATTCCCCGTTGTTAATGCAGGAAATTGATTACCTTTGACTTTGAGCAATGCCACATCGGTACGTTCATCACTACCAATCACCGTTGCATCTAGTTCACGACGATCATTCATCATGATCGTGACTTTTGAAGCATTTTCGACTACATGATGATTCGTCAACAAATAACCATCTTTACTAATAAAAAATGCACTGCCATAAGCCGTTTTTTCTTGTGGAACTTGCTGCTGCGGAATTATGACTTGATTACCAAAAAAACGACGTAAGATCTCTGGTACTTGTTGCTGCATAATTTCTTCTTGGGTCATTTTTTTGACCACATTCACGCTCACAACCGCAGGACTAACTTGCTCAACTAAATTTGAAAAATCTACTGCTGGTGCGGCTTGAGTTTGTACTGCCACCATTGTAAAAACCGCAGCATACATTCCTTTTTGTAAATAGCCACTTTTCATAAAACTCATTCACTCAATTATTGTTACGTATTAGACAAAAAATTTTTATCATAAAACTCGTTATTCTTGCGTAATAATATGTTCAATTATGTTTTAGCAAAACAAGTACTTATTTTTAGATGAAGTTATAGCAACTTGATTGCTTTTTCTGATAAGCACTCGACTATTTTACACTTGCCTTTTGTCGCAAAAAGCGTTGTCATTACCAAACTTTTTTTAAAATTAGCTGATGGAAATGTCTAATTTAAGCTCAACGCATCAATTTGATGTGATTATTGTGGGCAGTGGTGGCGCAGGTTTAAGTTTAGCACTGTCATTACCTCATCATTTCAACATTGCAGTTTTAGCAAAATCAACCCTAACCGATGCCAGCACTTATTATGCACAAGGTGGGGTTGCCGCTGTTCTGGATGAAACGGATTCCATTCAACAGCATATTGATGACACCATGATTGCAGGTGCGCATTTATGTGAACTTGATGCAGTCAAACAAACCGTTGAAGGCGGCAAACCTTCTGTCGATTTCCTGCTTAATAATGGCGTGCAGTTCACTTTAGATGAACAATCGCAGTTACATTTAACCCGTGAAGGTGGTCATTCACAACGTCGTATTATTCACGCAGCCGATGCAACAGGGCGTGCAATTTCGACCACGTTGGTACAACGTGCGCAAGAAAAAGACAATATTACGATTTTTGAAAATTTTATCGCGATAGATTTAATTACTTCGCAAAAACTCGGTCTAGACGAAGCGCATAATCGTGCCTTTGGTCTATACGCACTCGATGAGAAAACCGAACAAGTTCATACTTTCCTCGCACCGTTTACCGCTTTGGCATGTGGCGGAGCAATGAAAGCTTATCTGTATACCTCGAATCCTGATATCGCAACTGGTGATGGAATTGCCATGGCCTATCGTGCAGGGTGTCGCGTGGCAAATATGGAATTTAACCAATTCCATCCTACTTGCTTATACCATCCACAAGCCCGCTCATTCCTCATCACTGAAGCGATGCGTGGTGAAGGCGCTTATTTAAGATTGCCAGATGGCGAACGTTTCATGCTGCGTTTTGATGAACGTGCAGAACTGGCTCCACGAGACATTGTTGCGCGCGCTATCGACTATGAAATCAAGCGTTTAGGTATCCGTCATGTCTGGTTAGACATTACACATAAGCCAGAAGCCTTCGTAAAAGAACATTTCCCGACGTTGTATGCTCGTCTACTCGAATTAGGCATTGATATTACTAAGGAAATGATTCCTGTAGTCCCTGCTGCACACTACACTTGTGGTGGTGTGGTGGTTGATGAGCATAGTCAAACTGACATCCACGGTTTATACGCGATTGGTGAGACTTCCTATACAGGTCTACATGGCGCTAATCGTATGGCGAGTAACTCTCTGCTCGAATGTTTCGTCTATGGCATGAGTGCTGCTGCACATATTCAATCACATTATGTTGAAAACTATAGCTCGCCTCAAGTTCCAGAATGGGACGACTCGCAGGTCATGAACCCCGATGAAGATGTCGTCATTTTGCAAAACTGGGATGAATTACGTCAAACTATGTGGAACTATGTGGGCATTGTCCGTACCACCAAACGCTTACAGCGCGCCTTACACCGTATTGAAATGCTCAAGCGTGAAATCACGGAATATTATGAAGACTATCAAGTCAGTAAAAACCTGATTGAACTGCGTAACTTGGTGTTAGTTTCAGAAATGATTGTACGTTGTGCAATGGAACGTAAAGAATCACGCGGGCTACATTTCACTTTAGACTATCCTGAATTGGCGCCTGAACTACGCAAAACAGTACTCACTCCTCCAAACTTTCAAGTTGAAACACCTTTAGTGAATGCTGAATAAAATACAGCAGGTACAGTTATTTTGAACTGTACCTGCCTTTTAAACCATCAAATTTAAATAAGCACAATAAATCAAATGAGTCGTTATATCACTGTGCGCTGAGGTGGAACAGAATAAGTTCCTGTTACATGTGCCACAGGTTCATCTTCATTCACTGAATAGATCCAGACTTCGCCAACAATAAGAGATTTACCAACTTTCATCAGTTTACATACACCACGCAGGTCTTGCGAAGCTGCGGGTTTACGCAAAAAGTTAATGTTTAAATTAGTGGTCACGGTTAGCCCAACAATGCCAATTTCCCCAAGGATCGCAATATACAAAGCATAATCTGCAACCGTCATCATGGTCGGTCCTGAAACCGTACCACCAGGACGCAAATCTCGATCATCAATATGATAAATGACCGTTGTTGCCCGCTCTGTAATAGATTCAATCTCACATTTTTCCAAACTTTGCGGAAAATGTTGCATCAAAAATTGAATAATTTCAGCTTGTTTACTTTGCATATTCATTGCGTATTATGATCCGTCTTCCCTATTCGATCACCACTATAAAAGATTATTCAGTGATCGACACTAGGAAAATTGATCAACGATTACACCAAATATGACAGCGCTTGGGCAAAAACTTGTTCTGGTGTCTGCGTTGCGTCTAAACGTTTCATACGCTCAGGCTGTTGTTCCCAAAGCGTTTGATAACCTGCACGGACTTT
This sequence comes from Acinetobacter sp. ACNIH2, assembly GCF_002934965.1. Lineage (NCBI taxonomy): Bacteria > Pseudomonadati > Pseudomonadota > Gammaproteobacteria > Moraxellales > Moraxellaceae > Acinetobacter > Acinetobacter sp. ACNIH2. Next base: position 2,677,345 of record NZ_CP026412.1, on the reverse strand, counting down.
TTCAAAGAAGCTGACTTTCTCTTGTTCAAAACGATCTAAAGCACCACGTTCACGCGCACGTGCCATGCCAGTTTCAATTGGAGCATCTAACCAGAAGGTAATATTCGGCATATGAGAGACAAAATGATCGTTTAATAAATTTAATTTGGTTTGATCCAAGCCACGCCCTGAACATTGATAAGCAAAACTTGCATCGGTAAAACGGTCACATAAAACAGTTTTACCTGCTTGCAAGGCTGGGACAATGACTTGTTGTAAATGCTGCGCACGCGCGGCATAAATCAACAATAACTCAGTATCATTTGACATTGATTCATCATGATTCACGGCAAGAAGTAGACTACGGATTTGCTCAGCCATTGGCGTTCCGCCTGGCTCACGCGTCAGCACGACATCTTTGCCTTGCTGTTGAAAATGCTCATGAATTTTACGAATGAGAGTGGTTTTCCCGACACCTTCTGTGCCTTCAAAACTAATAAACATGCTTCACTCCTGCTTCGACTTTAATACGGATAAATATTCTTTGACAGCGCGATTATGTTCATCCAAGGTTGCGCTAAATTTATGACCACCATTACCCGTGGCAACAAAATAAATCGTGTCAGAGTCATCTGGATGCATTGCTGCCTCAATTGCTTTTTTACTTGGTAAAGCAATAGGCGTTGGGGGTAAGCCACTCATGGTGTAAGTGTTATAAGCGGTCGGTGTTTTTAAATCTTGGCGGGTAATATTGCCTTTATAGCGATCTCCCATTCCGTAAATGACGGTTGGATCGGTTTGTAAACGCATCCCCTTTTGCAAACGACGCACAAAGACACCTGAAACTTGCTGTAACTCACTGTCCAAACTGGTCTCTTTTTCAATAATCGACGCCATAATAAGTGCTTCATATTTATCTTTATAGGGTAGATTCGGAGCACGATTTTCCCAAGCTTGATCGAGATTTTTCATTTGACGGCGGTACAAGTCTGTCAAAATTTTCTTGTCCGATTCACCTTTATTAAAGAAATAGGTGTCTGGTGCAAATAAACCTTCAGGATGTGAAAAAGGAATGTTCAAGGTTTGCAACATTTCAGCCTGAGGCAAGTTTGAAACCTCTTTTTTTACCAGTGGATTTTGTTGTAATTGCTCTACCAGTTGTTTAAAGGTGGTGCCTTCAATGACTAAAACACGATTCATCTGCGCATTTTCAGCGTTAGAAATAAACTCTAAAACCTGACGTACACTAATACCCTGATCAATTTCATAAACACCCGCTTTTAAGCTCTCGTGAATCATGATTTTTTGATAAAGCTTTAAAATCAAAGGGAAATGAATTTTGTTTTCTTTCGATAGTCGATCAATCAAACCTGAGTAACTATCCCCCTGACCAATGGCTAAAAGCTGTTTTTTCCCTTCAACTGGATAGGTCTTAAATAAACTCGACCAAAGAATACCTATGACAATAACTAGAAATAGCCCAATAAAAATTCCCCATTTTTTAGCGGAGAATGTTGCTGTCGGTTTGCCTTTTTTCGCAGGCTTTTTTTTCGGTTTTGGTTTACTGCTCATAATAAAATTAGGCTATCTGATTCAATTCTAGGGTATTAAAAAGTTCAATGCAGGGTTCAACCATTAATGTTTGCTGATCTAACACTGTGGCAATTTTCATGGGCTGCAAGGCATTACAGAAAAATAGGCTTTGTATATTTACTATCTCTTCCGATTTCACCAAACGCTGTTCGCATGGAATATCTTGCTGCTGCATACGACGAAGAATTTCAGCACGCATGACACCATGCACGCCATTATAACGAAGTTCAGGCGTAATCCATGTGTCATTTATGCGAAAGAAACAATTACTGCTTATCCCTTCAACAACTGAGCCTTGTACATCTAACACCAAAGCCTCTAGCAACCCCTGTTGATCGGCTTCTTGTTTAAGCATGACCTGTTCTAAACGGTTTAAAGTTTTTATGCCCACCAAGTTTGGCATACTCAAGCCCATAACACGCTGCAAGATACCCGACTGAATTTTCTGGTAATGAAATGTGTCGACAACTTGCGGATAGAAGAACACCCAGATATCGGCAACATGATCGGGCAGACTATAGCCGCGTTGTCCATCACCACGGCTAATGACAACTTTTAAAGTCCCATTTAGACACCCAAAACCTTGTTGCATTTCTACTAAAGTTTCAGCAATCAAAGTTAAGTTTGCATGAAGTGATAAACGTTCACATGCCAACTGTAAACGTGCGTAATGTAAGCGTTCCAGCTCAATCTGATTATTCACAATTCGTGCAGTCGTAAAGCAGCCATCGCCATAATGAAAAGCACGATCAAGTAAGCTGACGTTCGTAACTTCCTGTGCATTCTTAAAACAAAGCATAACTACCCCCAAAGATCCTGTTGTAGTTTAGGGACTAGATTATCCAACTTATTTCTTTTTTATTCATATCAAATTCGTTTTTTATTATTTTTTTTGCAAAAAACACAGCGCTATTCTTTGCTCATGTTAACGAACATTTAGAATTATTGAGGTCTGAAAATGCGTTTTTCTACACTTAAACTCGGGGTTGTTGCTGCACTCATTTCAATTACAGCAGTACATGCTTCTGCAAAGGATTTCCTAAACGTGTCTTATGATCCGACACGTGAACTCTATGAAGACTTTAACAAACAGTTTGGACAATATTGGAAAAGCCGTACAGGTCAAGATATTAACTTCAAACAATCTCATGGTGGTTCAGGCAAACAAGCACGTGCCGTTATTGATGGCTTAGATGCCGACGTTGTTACGTTAGCTTTGGCAGCCGATATTGATGCGATTGCAGACAAAACCAACTTACTCCCGAAAGATTGGCAAAAGAAATTCCCACAAAACTCGACCCCTTACACATCAACTATCGTGTTTTTGGTTCGTAAAGGCAACCCTAAAGGAATCAAAGATTGGGGCGATTTGGTTAAGCCAGGTGTAGACATTATTACACCGAACCCAAAAACCTCTGGTGGTGCACGTTGGAACTATTTAGGGGCATGGGCATGGGCTAAACACAAATATGGTTCTGATGCCAAAGCACAAGAGTTTGTTCGTCAAATTTACAAACAAACCAAAGTACTCGACTCAGGTGCCCGTGGTGCCACAACAACTTTTGCTGAGCGCGGGATCGGAGATGTATTACTGGCTTGGGAAAATGAAGCTTACCTCGCTGTACGTGAACAACCAGGTAAATTCGAGATTATCACACCATCTTTATCTATTTTAGCGGAACCTCCTGTTGCGATTGTTGAAAAGAATGCGCAAAAAGATGGCAATTTAAATCTTGCGAAAGGTTATCTGAACTTCCTGTATTCACCTCAGGGACAAGAGATCGCAGCGAAGAACTATTACCGTCCACGTAATGCAAGCGTACTGAAAAAATATTCAACAACCTTCAAACCATTAAAACTGGTGACAATTGATAAGGAATTTGGTGGTTGGACCAAAGTGCAAAAACAGCATTTTGACAACGGCGGTATTTTCGATCAAATCGTGAAAATCAATAGCGCAAAATAAACCGTTATTTAATTACACAGGAGCAACGTCATGATTCATACCGTAATCGTACCGGGTGTAGGTGGTAGTGAAGCACAACACTGGCAATCTTGGTTGCAACGTAACCTCATGTCTAGCTCCCGTGTAAATCAGACCGATTGGAACCAACCTGTCCTTAATCACTGGGTAGAGCAATTTACGAAAACTCTGCGCCCTCTTCAAAGTGATGTACAAATCGTCGCACATAGCTTTGGCTGTTTAACGACAGTGGCTGCATTAGCATTGCATCCTGAGCTAAACAAGCATGTGAAAAAGTTGATTTTAGTTGCACCTGCCAATCCTGCCCGATTTGGCGAAGCGGGTTTCGCACGTGACAGTAAAACTGATTATCAAGCATTCTTTCACCAATTGAAGATTCAGGTGCCTACAACCTTGCTCATTAGTGAAAATGATCCATGGTTAAGCTTTGAAGATGCACAACAGTTGGCACGTAGCTGGAAGCTGCAACCAGTGAATTTAGGTCAAGTGGGACATATTAATGTTGCATCAGGTTTTGGACCATTTCCTGAAATTTATGACTACCTGATTCCTGAACGCTCAATGTCTCGAATGCGTCTGTCTGATGATTATCCACATTTTCTGAACTATGCACTCTAGGGTCTGCATAATTTAATTTACTGATTATTTTACTGATTTTATTTGATCAGTATTCTCACATTTTGAGGAATTGTCATGTCGCAGCGATCCCGAGTGCTGCCAGGGTTTGGACTTTCGCTAGGTTTTACCCTCGCCTATTTATCTTTAATTGTACTGATTCCACTTTCAGCAGTTTTTATTCGATCTCTAGATATTGGTTGGTCTGGCTTATGGGAAATTTTAAGTTCTGAACGTATCTTAAAAGCCTTGCAACTCAGCTTTACTACTGCACTCTTAGCAGCGATCATTAATGTTGTTTTTGGCTTATTACTGGCATGGTGCTTGGTTCGTTATCGTTTTCCAGGTAAACGCATTGTCGATGCCTTGGTCGATTTGCCTTTTGCCTTACCCACTGCGGTGGCTGGTATCGCGTTAACTTCACTTTATGCACCTACAGGTTGGGTTGGACAATATCTCGATCCTTTAGGTATTCAAGTGGCATATACCCCTATCGGGATTACGCTTGCGCTTATTTTTATTGGCATTCCTTTTGTAGTTCGTACTGTTCAACCTGTATTAAGTGACCTAGAAACAGAACTCGAAGAGGCAGCATCTGCATTAGGCGCGAATCGTCTGCAAATTGTGACTAAAATTATTTTACCCATTTTATTCCCTGCGCTACTCACAGGTTTTGCTTTGGCATTTGCACGTGGTGTTGGCGAATATGGCTCTGTCATTTTTATTGCTGGTAATCAACCGTTCAAAACTGAAATTGCACCCCTCATGATTATCTCTCGTTTGGAAGAATATGATTATGCTGGTGCAACCACCATTGCTGTGGTCATGCTGTTAATTTCATTTGCACTACTCTTTTTAATTAACTTATTACAAGCATGGGCAAGTCGTCGTACAGGGAGAAATGCAATATGAGCTTAGTTACCAACAGCAATGCCTTTGCTGAACGCCTACAGTCTCGTGACGCCACTCGTGAACCTGTTTGGGTCCGTTACACTTTACTGAGCATTGCCTTAATTTTTTTCTTAAGCTGTTTAATTCTTCCGCTTATTCTGGTTTTTGTAGAAGCCTTTAAGCAAGGGATTGCAGTTTATATTCAGGCTCTGGTCGATCCAGACACTTTGTCTGCGGTCAAACTTACCTTACTTACAGCGGCAATTGCAGTTCCATTAAATGTAGTGTTTGGCGTAGCGGCAGCATGGTCGGTCGCTAAGTTTAATTTCCGTGGAAAATCTATTTTAACCACCTTAATTGATCTGCCATTTTCTGTTTCACCCGTTATTGCAGGTTTAATGCTGGCGCTCATTTTTGGTACGCAAGGTTGGATAGGGAATTGGTTACTCGACCATGACATCAAAATTCTGTATGCAGTCCCAGCGATTGTACTTGCAACTGTCTTTATTACCGTTCCTTTTGTGGCACGTGAGCTTATTCCGCTTATGGAAGCACAAGGTACTGAGGAAGAAGAAGCTGCTATGGTTCTCGGTGCTACAGGTTGGCAAACCTTCTGGAAAGTCACCCTGCCAAACATTAAATGGGGTCTGATTTACGGTGTAATTCTGTGTAATGCACGAGCAATGGGTGAATTTGGTGCGGTATCTGTGGTTTCTGGACATATTCGTGGAGAAACTAACACCTTACCCTTGCATGTTGAAATTCTTTATAACGAGTACACCTTTAGCGCGGCTTTTGCAGTGTCCTCCTTACTGGCTTTACTGGCAATTGTGACCTTAATTTTAAAAACTTGGGTCGAATATCGTCAGGAAAAACAAAACCATAGTTCAAGTATTTAAATAGGAATGAAGCCATGAGTATTCAAGTTAAAAATATTGAAAAAAACTTCGGTGCATTCCATGCACTTAAAAATATTTCTTTAGATTTCCCTGAAGGTCAATTAGTGGCTTTGCTTGGTCCTTCAGGTTGCGGTAAAACCACCCTACTCCGTATTATTGCGGGTTTAGAATCGGCAGATGGTGGACAGGTGATTTTAGAAGGTCAAGATGCCACTGATGTACATGTCCGAGAGCGTCAAGTTGGCTTTGTATTCCAACACTATGCCCTATTCCGTCATATGACCGTTTTTGACAATATTGCCTTTGGTTTACGTGTTCGTCCGCGTGCAACACGCCCTTCGGAAGCAGAAATTAAAAAACGTGTTACCCGTTTACTAGATTTGGTTCAGCTTGGTTTCTTATCAGACCGCTATCCTGCTCAACTTTCAGGTGGACAACGTCAACGTATTGCCTTGGCCCGTGCCTTAGCGGTTGAGCCACGAGTATTGTTGCTGGATGAACCTTTTGGTGCACTCGATGCCAAAGTACGTAAAGAACTACGTCGTTGGTTACGTACCTTACATGACGAATTGCACATTACTTCAATTTTCGTGACGCACGATCAGGAAGAGGCGCTAGAAGTTGCCGATCAAATTGTGGTAATGAACAAAGGTAATGTCGAACAGATTGGTTCGCCTCGTGAAGTCTATGAAAAACCAGCTACACCGTTTGTCTTTGACTTTTTAGGTCAAGCCAACCGATTTGAAGGTCACAATCATCAAGGCATTATTCAACTGGGTGAAGACCGTATTCAGTTAGATGCTGCTCAACATGTGCCACATGGCAATGTCATTGTCTTTGCACGTCCAAATGAATTACGCATTCATACACACCCCCAAGACAATGCGATTCAAGCCACATTCTTACGTGAAATTTGGATTGCAGGCAAAGTCTTGGCCGAGTTACAAGACCGTCAGGGCAACCTGATTGAAATCACACTCAGCCCAGAAGAGTCAAAATTACACCAATTTAGACCAAATCAAACTGTTTGGTTGCGTGCAACTGCATTACACTTATTCGAAAATCAAGTCGCATAGAGACATAGAGGTGAGGCATCAACACCTCATCCGCTTTAAGGTATAGAGAAATGAATTTCCAACAACTCAGAATTATTCGAGAAACAGTGCGACAGAACTTCAACTTGACCGAAGCATCTGCTGCCTTATATACCTCTCAATCTGGGGTAAGTAAACATATTAAAGACTTAGAAGATGAATTAGGGGTTCAATTATTCATTCGTAAGGGTAAACGTCTACTGGGATTAACAGAACCAGGACAAGCCTTACTCGGTATTGTGGAGCGGATGTTGGTCGATGCCGATAATATTAAACGTTTAGCCGACGATTTTAATAAAGTAGATGAAGGGACTTTGACCATTGCTACTACGCACACCCAAGCGCGTTATGTCCTGCCGCCAATTGTGAACTTATTTAAAAAAGAATTTCCTAAAGTTCACCTTATTTTGCAACAAGCCAGCCCTGTTGAAATTACGGAAATGTTGTTACAAGGCGAAGCAGATATCGGTATTGCTACAGAATCTTTGACCACTGAAGATAATTTGGCCAGTGTGCCATTTTATAACTGGCAGCACTGCATTATTACCCCACAACAACATGAGCTAGCACAAAAAGAAAATATTGAATTGGCTGATTTAGCACATTACCCATTAATTACTTATCACGGTGGTTTCACGGGTCGTTCTAAAATTGATAAAGCATTTGAAGATGCCCATATCGATGTCGATATTGTCATGTCTGCACTGGATGCCGATGTCATCAAAACCTATGTTGAACTCGGTATGGGCGTTGGTATTGTCAATAATGTTGCTTACGACGCTGAGCGTGATTATCGCTTAAAGCAAATTCAAACTGATATTTTTGGTGTAAACACCACGTGGCTTGCAGTACGTAAAGGACATTTACTGCGTGGTTATGGTTATGAGTTTATTTCACTTTGCTCACCAGAAACTGATATTAAAGCTTTGAAAAAAGTCGCATATCCTGAAGAATAACAATCAACATGGAGGTAATGCACTGTATTACCTCCATGTTATTCAACTAAACGCCACAATGCTCAAATGTGCTATTCACAAAAATGTGAATGACATAAACCTCTTGCTTCACTCTGTAGAATTCCACACAATAACAATCACTCGCACACCAAAACAAAACCTCTTTTTATAATAATTCAGAGTATTTTAATATGTGGGTGATCCGAACATTTACATCTATAGTTATTTTTATTCCCCCCACATTGCAAGCGGGTGGCATGGAGTTGTCTGGTCAATCTATTTGGCCTTTTTTTGAAAAAGGCAATTATGCCGAATTAACCTTCGCCCGTTTAAATGCAGATATTTCAGGTCAAGTCCAAAATCAAGCTGAATTGGCTGAAATTGGGGTCACTGACTTTTCCTCCGGAAACTTTGTGGAAGACCGTAATTTTGTACAGGCAGCTTTAAAATTTCAGCCTCACCCGAAAGTTTCATTCGGTCTCATCTTTGATCAACCCTTTGGTGTCGATATTCAATACCATTATCGCCCTGATACCGTGATTGGACCCATTGAGATTGAAGCCACAAATATCAATTTTGACAGTCACAATATAACTAGCCTATTTGGCTATCAGCCTAATCCTTCGTGGCAAATTTATGCAGGTCTCGCTATACAAAGCTTTGAAGGCAACTTAGATGTGTTCGGACAAAGTTTCTATTTTTTAAATGGATACCGCGCAGAGTTTGAAAAGGATCATGCCCTAGGTTGGCTTGCAGGTCTAAGTTATCAAATTCCTGAATACGCATTACGCAGTAGCCTAACCTATCGCTCGGCAATTAAACATCAAGTGCATGTAAATGAATCAATTCAGAACCAACCTATTCACTTGACGACAGCAAATAAAACTACAATAGAAACACCCGCTTCAGTCAATCTGGATTTCCAAACAGGACTTTCCCCCCAAAGTCTGCTGTATGCTTCGCTGCGCTGGGTCAATTGGAGTGACTACATCATTCAGCCGACTCAGTTTGCCGCCATTATTGAAAGTGCAGCGCAATATGCCCCTGAAATTGCTTCCTTTAACATGATTCAATATCAAGAAGATCAATGGTCTGGGAAAATTGGCATTGCGCATCAATTCAGTTCGCGCTGGGTCTCTACTCTTGATATGAGCTGGGACTCAGGGAACGGTAATACAGCTTCGACCTTAAGTCCTGTCGACGGTTACTATGGAGTTGGTCTAGGCGCCCTCTATTACTGGCAACCTCAGTCCTTCTTTGCTTTAGGAACACAGTATTTACGCTTTAACAAAGCCAAAACTGTAGCGCATGCGGGAGAGAACACCAAACTTGCTACTTTATATTCAGTGAATCAAAATAATGCATGGGTATTTGGTGGAAAAATCGGACATCACTTTTAGCTGATATTGTATGAATGTATAAAAAACGGGCATTTAGCCCGTTTTTCTAGAATAAGATTATCTCTTAGAAGTGATAACTTACACCGAGTTTCGCCACTGGCATCCACTCATATTTATCGTCATTTTCGACATTACGTTCGTGTTCAGCCAATAACGCCTGATCCGCTGCTGTACCACCGACACCTGTCAGTTTAGCTTGTGGATTACCTGTGTAGTAAGCACCTACCTCACCAAACACACCAATCTTGTCATTGATTTTAGGTGCAAAACCAAGACCTAAGTAAGGTGCAATGTCATTGTTATAGCTAACTTTACCTGTCACAGACTCAAAACTGGTTGGAGTCCCATCAATCTCGATATTACCGCTACCTGCTTTAGATTTGAGCGTATATTCACTATCGACATAACCTACACCTGCTGCCATATAGAGTGAATTTGCCCACATGTTCGAACTTGTGCCCCAAGGACGTACTTCAGCATTTAAATATGTAAGGTTATTCTTCATGTCCATGTCGTATTTTACGCCATCAACAGACAAGTCATCTGACCAAGAAACATCACCACCATTGTAACCTAAGGTTACGCCCACATAAGGGTTCGCGGTCCAAGTGACTGCGCCACCGTATCCAGTCGTTCCTGCTTCAGCACGCACAGAAGTAGGAATAAGCTGATTAGAAACACGACCATCATTAATTACAGGTTCTTCTGCCATTGCAGTCCCTGCAAAAGCGGTCATTGTTGTTGCAATTGCAATTAAACTTAATTTTTTCATTGCTGGTCTCCTCAGAAGATTAAACTTTTAATCGTGAAGTTGTTTTGATGAACTCATGCTAGACCAGAACATCGGTGCTTTTTATGAACGATTTGCTTAGTTTTTGTTAACTTTTGATACATATTTCATAAAATATAGTTTGCAAACACTTATTTGTTTAACAACTTATACAATTTAACATAGGTTTTTACTGAACTACCTTAATTATTAATTCCGATGCTAAGACGATTTTTCATCTATTTTTGGGCAAATATAGTGTAAAATCTTCAAAATTTTTTTGGAAGGAAGATCATGTCTCAGCTTTCGACAATTATCGAACAAGCCTTTGAAGACCGTGCTAATTTCACAGCAGCAGACTGTTCTGCTGAAATTCGTGACGCTGTAGAACAAGCGATTGCAGGTTTAGATAATGGCTCATTACGCGTAGCTGAAAAAATCGACGGCGAATGGGTTGTTCACCAATGGCTTAAAAAAGCAGTGTTGTTATCGTTCAAATTAAACGACAACAAGCCAATTGAGTCTTGTGATCTTCGTTTCTACGACAAAGTTGACACTAAATTCTCTGGTTGGACTGAAGAACAATTCAAAGCTGCGGGCGTACGTGTTGTACCACCAGCTGTTGCACGTAAAGGCAGCTTCCAAGCAAAAAATGTGGTGTTGATGCCGTCTTATGTCAACATTGGTGCTTATGTAGATGAAGGCACAATGGTTGATACATGGGCAACTGTAGGTTCATGTGCACAAATTGGTAAAAACGTTCACTTGTCTGGTGGCGTAGGTATCGGTGGCGTACTCGAACCATTACAAGCAAACCCAACCATTATTGAAGACAACTGCTTCATCGGTGCACGTTCTGAAATCGTTGAAGGTGTAATTGTTGAAGAGGGTTCTGTCATTTCAATGGGCGTATTCATTGGTCAATCAACCAAGATTTATGACCGTGAAACTGGTGAAATCCACTACGGCCGCGTACCAGCAGGTTCTGTGGTTGTTTCTGGTAGCCTTCCTTCTAAATGCGGTACTTACAGCTTATACGCTGCAATTATCGTGAAAAAAGTTGACGCGAAAACTCGTGCTAAAACAAGCTTGAACGAATTATTACGCGAAGACTAATTTTTCAAACTGCTTTTCGGTCTCTACGGTCAGGTATGGTCGTAGAGATTTTTATTTTTCTATCTTGTGGTTATCTTGTGCTATGAATACTCTCCGATCTTCAGCTATTCCTGTTTCTGATCCGGCTGCGGGCTTACGCATCACGGAGATTTTCTATTCATTACAAGGTGAAGCCAATACAGCAGGACTGCCAACGGTATTTATCCGTTTAACAGGTTGTCCACTACGCTGTACCTATTGTGATACCACTTACTCTTTTGAAGGTGGTGAACGCCAATCGCTTGATCAAATTATTCAAACCACACTCGATTTTAAAACTCCGTATGTCTGCGTGACAGGTGGTGAACCCCTCGCACAGCCGAATGCCTTACCGTTAATGCAACGTCTAGCAGATCTGGGCTGTGAAGTATCTTTAGAAACCAGTGGTGCTTTAGATGTGTCTAAAGTTGACCCTCGTATTTCTAAAGTTTTAGACCTTAAAACTCCAACTTCGGGTGAAGAACAACGTAATTTGCTCAGCAATCTAGATCATCTTACTCAACATGATCAGATTAAGTTCGTGATTTGCAACCGTGAAGATTATGAGTGGTCAAAACTACAGGTTGCACAATACCAACTACAAGATAAAGTCAGTACCGTTTGGTTCTCCCCTGCTTTTGCTGTAGAAAAAGGTGCTGTGCGCTTACCACAACTTGCGCGTGATTTAGCGCAATGGATTTTAGAAGACCATCTCCCTGTTCGCTTCCAATTACAGTTACATAAATTGTTATGGAACGATGAAACTGGTCGTTAATTGCTTTTAAATATTTTGGAGATTTGCATATGCGCCCTCGTGCCATAGTCTTGTTATCAGGCGGCTTAGACTCAACTACTTGTTTAGCTTGGGCGCAAGCACGTTATGAATGTATGGCTATTAGTTTTATGTATGGTCAACGCTCTACCACAGAGTTAGATGCTGCAAAAGCCCTAACACAACGTGTTGGTGTTGAACATCGTATTATTAATATTGATTTAGGTAACTTAGGTGGTTCTGCTTTAACAGACCATAGCATTGATGTACCAGAACAACTCCAAGAGGGTATTCCTGTAACTTATGTTCCAGCACGTAACACCATTTTCTTATCTTATGCTTTAGCAGCAGCAGAAGTTTTTGGTGCAGAAGCCATTGTGATTGGTATCAATGCTGTTGATTATTCAGGTTATCCTGACTGTCGACCAGAATATATTGAAGCTTTTGCCAACATGGCACGCTTGGCAACCAAGGTGGGTGTTGAAGGAAAACCTCTTAAATTTGAAACACCTCTGTTACATTTATCCAAAGCAAATATCATTCGCTTAGGTATAGAACATGGCGTAGACTATAGTCAAACGGTGTCTTGCTACCAAGCAGATGACCAAGGACGTGCTTGTGGTAAATGCGACAGCTGCCGCTTACGCAAACAAGGCTTTGAAGATGCAGGCGTAGCAGACCCAACACGTTACATACCGTAATTACAGGGTACAGTTTATGAAAAATTTAAAATCAAACATTATTCTTTCTACATTGGTTTCTGCAGCTGCATTGTTCGCAACAGCTTCACATGCTGCTGAGTCAAACAAATTACAAGAAGCCTATAAAAGCACCAATGTAAAAGCTGCGTTAATTAATGTTTGTAAAGAAGAAACAGCTAAAGGTAATAAATTATCTAGCGCTGAAGTAAGCAAATACTGTACTTGTGCAGTTGAAGCAGATGGTAAATTAACCAATGCTCAAAAATGGGAAATTCAAAGCGCAATTAACCAAAAGAAAAGCCCAAGCACCTTGGCCTTTGTTCAAAAGCAGAATAAAGACTTACAAGCTTGCTTTGGTCCTCAGTTAACGACAAAATTAAAGTCATTAACTGAAACTGCAATGAAAAACGCACAAGCGAAAAAATAATTCGCCTAACTTGAATGAAGCCTGCTTTATGCAGGCTTTTTCTATGTCACAAAATTGATAGAACTTGAAACTATGTGCAATGAATGGAATACAAACGCTCAAGGTCAAAAATTTGTTGCGTCCTATAGTGGCGGTAAAGACAGCAGCCTCGCCCTCTATCAAGCCATGCAAATGGGTGAAGCCGTTGCACTAATAGTGATGCTTGAAGAGCAAGGCTTGAAATCTCGTTCGCACGGTATGTCCTTGGACATTATTCATGCTCAAGCCAATGCGATTGGATTACCCATTTTTACAGCTTCCGCCACTTGGCAAGATTATGAAAGTCATTTTATTCAACTGCTACAAAAAGCCCAAATCTTAGGCGCAGAAACGTTGGTTACAGGCGATATTGACTTAATGGCACACGCAGAATGGAACCAATCTGTTTGCGATAAAAGTCAGCTCGGTTTATGTATGCCACTTTGGCAACGTCCACGTTTAGACATTGTGCAGGAATCTATTTCACTAGGATTTCAAAGCATTATTGTGACGGTCAATCTGAACTTAGGCATGAAAATTGAAGATCTGGGACAAATTCTGACACTGGACTATATACAAGAGCTTGTAGCCAGAGGGATTGACCCTTGCGGAGAAGCGGGTGAGTTTCACACGACAGTGATTAATGGCCCTATTTTTAAACATGCACTCAACATTATGAAAGGTGATATTCTCTATCACGAAAATTACGCCTTTTTACCCCTTGAACTAGAACAACACCAGATTGAAGGATGAACCATGACAGAGACAATTCAACTTCCAAATCAAACTTTCCCTACCACTACAGGCGAAATCAACTTAACTGAAGTGCCTAGTGAATGGTTAATTGTTTATTTCTACCCGAAAGATTCAACACCAGGTTGTACCACACAGGCCGTTGGTTTTTCATGTTTAAAAGACCAGTTTGATGCACTGAAAACTACGATCATTGGTGTTTCACGCGATTCGGTTAAAGCCCATCAGAACTTTACCGAAAAACAGGCGTTAACCATTAATTTAATCAGTGATAAAGAAGAAGTTCTGTGCAAACACTTCGATGTAATTAAAGAAAAGAATATGTATGGCAAACAAGTCATGGGCATTGAACGCTCTACGTTCATTTTCCATCAAGGCAAACTCGTAAAAGAATATCGTAAAGTCAAAGCTGCGGGACATGCAGAACAAGTTCTTGCTGATTTAAAAGCTTTACAAGCTTAATCAATAGAGCCGCTGTAATGATTACTCAACTCAGCGGCTTTTATCATTAAGTACTTAAAATTAAAGACAGCGCAATACCCCACATAATCAAAGCAATTAAACCATCCAAAACTCTCCATGCTTTAGGATTTTCAAAAACTGGGGTTAATAGTCGTGCCCCATATCCTAAACTGAAAAAGAATAACCATGATGCGGTCATCGTTCCCAGCGCAAAATAGAGTTTACTCTGTTCAAATTGTGTTGAGATGGAACCAATGAGCACTACGGTATCCAAATAAACATGTGGGTTTAGCCAAGTTAATGCTAAACATACCAACAAGATCTGACCTAAATTGGTCTCATTTTGCTGCGCTGCATGCAGCCCCTGATTTGATTTGAAAGCAGCACGCAAATGTTGAAAGCCATACCAAAATAAAAATAATGCCCCTGCCCACTTTGCCATTCCGAGTACTGACGGGTAATGCTGAAGCACCACAGAAAAACCTGTGATTCCTAATAAAATTAAAATTGAATCGGACAGCGCACAAACAAAGCAGACCCAAAATACAGATTGTTGTTTTAAGCCCTGTTTTAAAACAAAAGCATTTTGCGCCCCAATCGCCACAATCAGACTAAAACCAATCGCGATGCCCTGTAAATACGTTTGTAACATGACTTTTTCAACTCTATTTTTGCTCCATCGCATTATCAATCATTTTTTATTTAACTAAATAAAACTAAAAAAATATCAATTTAACTCAATTTATCTTAGATTATAGCCATAGCTTATTCATGAATAAAACTGAGCCCTTCCATGCTAAATAGTAAACAATGTGATGCATTTTTAGCTGTCGCTGAAACAGGCAGTTTTGATTTGGCCGCCGAACGCTTATGCATTACGGCTTCGGCAGTCACCATGCGTGTACAGAGTTTAGAAAAATCCTTGGGGCATTTGTTGATTGTGCGTGAGCGTCCTTGCCGACCTACTCAGGCAGGTCTATCTTTATTGCACTATTTACAGCACAGTAGATTGCTTGAACAAAATTTAATGCAAAATTTAACGGGTAAATCCGCTGAATCTGCATTTTATCAAATCAATATTGCTACCAATGCTGACTCCCTTGCTACTTGGTTATTACCCTTACTCAAACAAAACTTGATTGAAAACAAAATTGTGCTGCAATTTCAAGTTGATGATCAGTCACATACACATCACTTACTTGAAGCAGGGCTAGTGAATGCGTGCTTGACCACTGAACCTAAGCCAATGAAAGGATGTATCGCAGCCTATTTGGGTAAAATGGATTATCGCTTTGTTGCAACACCACAATTTAAACAACAATGGTTTAAACAAGGGGTAAATCGAGAGACTTTACGTCTTGCCCCTGCCCTGATTTACAACGAAAAAGATTTCATGCATACAGGCTTTATCCAGCAAAAATTTGGACTTAACCCAACCCAATACCCCCATTTTTTTATTCCCTGTTCGACTGCATTCGTGGATGCAACTGTGATGGGTTTAGGCTATAGCTGGCTTCCAGACTATCAAGCAAATCCATATTTACAGTCGGGCAAACTCATCGAAGTTTCAGAAGATTTAAGCATCGACTTAGCGCTCTATTGGCATCATTGGAAACAACAATCGGCCCAACTTGAGCAACTGACACAGCTCTTGACCCAAAAAGCTCAGGAGCTTCTGAATTAATTCAGTCGCTTTTTTTCCATTGTCCAATCACCTGAATCTTTACTTTTTCACCAACACCACCGAAAGCTTTTTTCATGCCAAAATCGCTACGGCGGATTAGGGTATACGCTTCGACATCTAACAGATCTGAATTATTCGAATTTGGAACTAATTTGGCATTAAACGAAATTGGATGAGTCACGCCTCTTAAAGTCAAATTGCCGAGAATCTGATACCGATGATCTCCAAGTGCCTTAAATTGAGTGCTGGTAAATGTCGCTGTTTTATATTTTTCTACATAAAATAGGTCTGGGCCCAAAACCATCTGTTTGAATGAGGGTTTATTTAAGTCGATACTGGTGATATCAAGTATCACCTCGGTTGTGGCTTGTTCAGGTTGTTGCGGATTAAACTGTAGGCTGGATTGGACTTTTTCAAACTGACCTTTCATAAAAGTCATGCCAAATGTATCTATATGAAAACTGACTTCAGAATGGGGGGTTAAATGCCACAAACTTGCCCGAACAGATTGCATAGACATAAGTATGGCAAGTACATAACCGCACCTAGAAAACCAAAATAGAAATGAAGTTCCATAAGGTTCAACATGATGTAGCATATCCATTCCCTCATACGAGGTGATGAAAATATAGTTTACTCAAGATTGGTTTTGTCTTGGGTCTGGTATTTGTGTTGTAATTGTTGATAGATCACGCTTTGCATAAAGTTTTGTAAAAATGCAATCGTGCCTTGCGGGAAAGTCTCTTCCCAAATTTCACCACGATAAAAAGCTTCGCGCATCGGTGTTGCAGACATCGCACCTTCTAAACTGTCAATTTCAACCATTTCCCATTCTGGAAAAAGTTCTAAATAATAAGACGATTCATCTTTAAAGTGCCCAATCAACCCCACTTTATGTTCAGGTTTTACTAGAGTTGCCACTAAGCTTTTGACCAAATTCACCCATTTTTTATCATTATAAACATCAACAACATGTACAAAATGAATTCGCGCTGCATCTTCCGCAGAGAAATTCGACAAAATCATCTGTTCACGTTCTTGAGCGGTAAATGGGTTCTTAATATTCCGTTCCATCTGTGCCGAACCTAAGGCCAAAATAACATGGTCGCTCAGTTCCAATGCAATTTGAATGGTTCGCATATGTGCCAAATGAAAGGGCTGAAAACGACCAATAAATACCAGATAATCAAATGTATGTTTCATAGAGAATGAACTTTTTTATGAACTCATCAGTAGCAGCGTTATTGTTTAAGATACGACATAATGGCTCATAAAATTTAACTAAATTTTAAAGCAAGGATAGTACGATGACGCTCAGTTGTATTCAACAACCACATGAACATTTAAATGCAAATTTAGACAACGGTATTTTGACTTTAGCCATTAACCGCCCAAAAGCAAAAAATGCATTGTATGGTGAATTATATTTATGGATTGCTCAAGCCCTTGATGAAGCGGATCAATCTAAAGATGTACGCGTGGTGATTTTACGGGGTGAAGATGCCGATTTCACTGCGGGAAATGACATGCAAGACTTTATGCAATTCATTCAATCCCCATTACAAGGTAAAGCTGGCGATGCACCGCCATTTGTGGTGTTAAAAGCAGCAGCACGTTTCTCTAAACCATTAATTGCTGCGGTGCGTGGTGTAGCGATTGGTATTGGCGTGACTATTTTGCTTCATGCTGATCTTGTGTATAGCGACCAAACTGCTTTATTCCAAATTCCATTTGTGAGTCTTGGACTTTCACCTGAAGGTGCAGCCAGCCAATTACTGATTCAACAAGCGGGTTACCACAAAGCGGCTGAGTTGTTGTTTACTGCACAAAAATTTAACAGCGAAAAAGCCGTTGCTGCGGGTCTAGTCAACAGTATTGAAGAAGATGTTTATGCAGCTGCACTCAAGCAAGCGCAAATTTTAGCTGCACTACCTTTGGCATCTTTACGTCAAACCAAGGCACTCATGAAACATAATCTAAACAGCATTGTAGACTGTATTGACCATGAAGCCGAGATTTTCATGAAACGGGTATCTTCACCAGAAATGGCTGAAGCCGTTGCTGCATTTATGCAAAAGCGTAGACCTGATTTTTCTCAATTTAACTAATTGGGTATCAAAAGGGGCATTTTGCCCCTTTTGTTTTAGCTCACTGAAATACAACAACAGGGGCACTACACCCGATATATTCTAAAACGACAACATTTAAAATTTATAAATCTCATGACAAATACCAACCAACCTAACTTCATTACAGATGAATCAGGTAAATCTCGTTACTACGAGCCTGCCCCGCAAGATATTGATGTTGCTAATTTCCGTAAGGTCATTGAAAGCCGCCGTTCAGTACGTAAATTTACTGATCGCACAATTCCTAGCGACGTTTTGGATGCCTGTTTAGATTTAGCGCTGCTCGCGCCCAACTCATCCAATTTACAACCGTGGACTTTTTATGTCGTACAAAGCCCGAGCAAGAAAAAGCAATTGATAAAAGCCTGCCTAAACCAATTGGCAGCAAAAACCGCGGCTGAACTGATTGTCTGTATTGCACGTACGGACCGTTTGGATGATATGGCAAAACGCAACATCAGTGAATTTCCGTTCCCCGAAACGCCACCCGCGGTACAAAAATATTATCGCGTCATTCCCTATAACTACAAAACAGGCTATTTCAATGCGTTAGGCAACGTCAAAAAAGTCGCATTCAAATTGGTACGAACATTTGATAAGCAATTGCCTGTTACTGCTTTTAACTCTGCCGATGCTAAATTATGGGCAAGTAAAACCACAGCGTTGGCGTGTGAAAATCTGGTTTTGGCTTTGCGTGCCTATGGTTTTGATAGCTGCATGATGGAAGGTTTTGATGAGCCAATGGTTCGAAAAATCTTAAAACTAAATGACCAGCAATATCCTGTCATGGTCATTGCAGCAGGCGAACGTGCGAAAGACGGTGTATTTTTCCCACAATACCGTTTTGATCGTGAGTTATTTATTCAGAAGGTTTAACGATTTTTCTAGATGGAATCTTTTCAATAAGATTCTAGTTAATAGAATAACCTTCGGTTCGACCTACTTTTCTTTTGGGAAAAGTAGGCAAAACCTGAGGTGCGACTATAGCAGCGCAAGATCTGCAAAACTCGGCTAATACCGTTTGCATTTCAATGCATCGCAGAACCATTTTTTTCATAATTCGTCCTGTCTTAAACAATTGCAGATGACATTTCCGTGTATCTAATTTTCAGTTTGTAAAAGCTATTTGGGCTAAATATCTAAGATTTGAATAAACTCAAAAGCTGGTTCTTCATAAGGATGACTGGTTTTAAGCGCGTGAGCCACTGCTTTGGCATGAGCTTCTGGCACAATCGTTTCTACTCGCCATTCAGGCACTTGTTCTAAACGATTCAACTCACCAATGAATGGATCTGCCCCCTGTACAGGCTTAAACTGTCCCATACCCAGAACTTGCCATGCACAGTGCTCATAATGACCAATTCCCCCAGCCCCTGCTGAAAAAATGGCTTGTTTAGTCGACTCTAGGTGACTCTCTGGAACGTAGTAAATTAATTTCAGCATGAGTTCCCTTTTTTCAAATTTATGAGTGTATATATTGTGGAATAATTACTTCTTAAAACACAAGTGACCACTCTTACTTCGCATACCCTACGGTTTCTAACATCAAATTAAAAATGACATTGCATACCTGAGAATCAAACTTCAGTAAAAATAAGTATTTTGATGTTTCATCCACATTTCAATAAAGTACATTTATTTATTAAATAATAATTGTTATCATTTATATTAATATTTAATCAACTTCTATCGTCAGATGCTCTCTCATGAATAATTCAAGTGCGCCAGACCAGCTGATAGCAGCCCCCACACTCAAAATTAAACCCAAATCGCAGACAGACTCGACCTTGCTCAAATATCGTTGCATGGTGTTTTATCGTTTTGTTTTAGCCATTTTCGGTGGCTATCTACTTTCAGCCCTGACCGCAATTGTTATTGCGAAAGCATTTATCGACTCTCGAGCGACTGCTGCAATCGCCGCAACCCTATTGGCTTTTTGCATTCATTGCGCCGCATTTATTTGGGTATTTATGGTGCATAAAACGATCAAAGCCAGCCTTGGCATTTTTATTCCATGCCTCGTTCTTTGGCTAACTTCGCAATTTTTAGGGGCTTGATATGCGTCCAGATGACAAAATTGAAGGTCCTCGTCAGTCCATGTCGTGGTTACACACATGGGCAAGTCTGATTTTAGGCTGGCTGCTATATGCCATTTTTGTAACGGGCACGCTCAGTTTTTTCCAGAATGAAATTACCGTATGGATGAAACCAGAACTGCATCAATCTGTCGCCAATAATACCCAAATCCAACAAACTCAAATTGCATTAAATTATCTGCAAAAGAACCATCCTCAGGCAGGCAGTTGGATGATTTCTCTGCCAAACTCTCGTCAAACCACCACTGAAATTATGGTGCGTAAACAAGGCGAAGATCCGCATGCTCGACGTGGTGGTGAACGTATTAGTTTAGACAGCCAAACTGGAGAAGTTTTACAGGCACGAGATACACGTGGCGGCAGTTTTCTCTATCGTTTCCATTTTGAACTGTACGGATTACCACGACTTTGGGCTCGTTGGTTAGTAGGATTAGCCACCATGCTGATGCTGGTTGCAATTGTGAGCGGCATCATTACTCACAAAAAAATCTTCAAAGACTTTTTTACGTTCCGTTCGGGCAAGGGACAACGTTCTTGGTTAGATGCGCATAATGCAACCGCAGTCTTTGCACTTCCCTTTCATATTATGATTAGCTTGAGCGGTTTATTACTGCTCATGTTCATGTTCATGCCTTGGGGAATTAATCAAGTCTATTCAGATCGTCAAGAATTTCTCAAAGATTTACGTCCACAGACCAATACTCAACTATCCAAGCCTTCATCAGAATTACGTGGTTCTGGACGGGGTGAACAAAAGCGCGGTGAGCATGGACATCATAAAAGGGAAGCAGAACCTCAAGCGGCACCAATGGCTGATCTGACTCCAATGTTGAACTATGCAGCATCGCAGTGGCAAAACAATCCCATTGGTTCAATTCAAATCATTGCCCCAAATACTACGGCGGCGAATGTCGAAATTAAAGCACTGTATGCAGAAAGTGTCATTGCACGAAATATTATGCCCACGTTTACCTTTAATGGAATGACTGGCATCAACACGACAGAGCAAAATTCACCTTATCGGACTTCAGTTCCAATGGGTATTTATAATGTCGTGACTGTTTTACATGAAGCACGTGGCCTAGATTTAACCCTGCGTTGGTTATTATTCAGTTCCGGGATTCTGGGCACTTTAATGGTCGCAACAGGGCTTATTTTATGGTGTGTTAAACGTGCGCCACAACAACAAAAACAAGGTTATAAATCTTTTGGCTATCGCTTAGTTGAAGTCACCAATATTACGGCAATTATTGGTTTACCATTGGCTTGTGCAGGTTATTTTTATGCAAACCGATTATTACCAATACAACTCGAAACACGTTTAAATTGGGAAATTAATATTTTCTTGATTACTTGGTTATGTTGCCTCATTTATGCCATTTTCCGCACCCATCGTCAGGCTTGGTTGGAATTACTCGGATTCGCGACCGTCATGTTTGCTTTGCTGCCTGTTTTAAATGCACTGACAGGTGGTCATGCGTTATGGCTCAGTATTGCAGAAGGACAATGGATGATTGCCAGTTTCGACCTCATGGCATGGGCTTTGGCATTCATCTTTGGCATGACTTATCTCAAAGTCAAAAATCATAAAGGTTTAACTGGCAAAAAAACCAAAGCAACTCCTCGACCACAGGAGCTAACATCATGATGTTCTTTTTATTGATTTGGTCATTATGTAGCTTAGCCTTTATTGCCTTAGCCAGTTCGATGTCGAAACATCAAAAACAGATTTTTGGCAATGAACTCAACACCATACAAACGCGCTACGCCACAATCATAGGATGGCTACTACTCACCTTCAGTCTAGTGATATGTATCCTGTCAGGAAAACTCAGCAATATGCTCAGTTTCTGGGTAGGTGTCCTCAGTTTTGCGGCGTTATTTGTGGGTGTATCTTTGAGTTATTTTGAGCAGAAAATCAAAGCCTTTACGCTTGCACTTTGTATGCTTAGTCTCATGAGTGCAACGATACTGTGGTTTTAATGCTGCACTCCGCCAAAGCTTTTAGGCTATAATCACTCGGCCAATCTTCGGATTGGCTTTTTTAATTGACTGCCTTTGGAATTTCTATGTCTCAACTTCCTTCTATTTCAGCAGAACTCATTAATCGTGCAATTGCTGGTAATGCAGCAGCACAGTTCGAGGTTGCCACTTTATACATGGAAAGTGAAGATGAACAGCACATTGAACTTGCCGAAGAATGGGCACTGAAAGCTGCTGCAAATGGTCATGTCGAAGCCATGTACTGGCTCGGTGAAGGATATACTGTTTATGCAAAAGAACTGCTAGAAGAAGATCCAGAAGAAGCAAAATATTATTTTGAACAAGCCTACCATTGGCTTAAGCAAGCCAGTAGCGTCAAACATGCGGCTTCTATTTTAGAACTTGCAGGTTTCTACCGTCGTGGCGATGTGGTCGAAAAAGATGTTGTAAAATCTGTAGCCTTGGTACAACAAGCCGCAGAGCTGGGTGAAGTACAAGCCATGCGCGACTTAGCTTGTATTTATGCTCATGGTTTAGGCGTTGAAATTGACGAAGCCAAAGCAGATGAATGGAACAATAAAGCGCAACAAGCTAGCTAAGCTTGAGTAATAAAAACAGAAACTCTTTTTGAAACGGGTTTCTGTTTTAATATCCTCTATTTACGAACGGACATGAACAAAAATAAGGTCTAAATCTCGCTTTGGTAGAAAATTCTTTTTCCTCATTTCAAAACGTGTTGGGCTAATTTTTTTGACTTCTCCGTCCCAACAAAATGACACCAACTCCCCCGCATCTCGCTCTACGGTCAGTTTAAAATCTGCTATCGGTTTTGCCCAATTTGCCCCTGTTGTTAAAATATAACTTAATGCTTGATAGGGCGCGTGCTGTGCCTTGGCTTTGGCGAGTCCCGCTTTAAAGTGCTTATCCATACAGTAAGTTTTTTCATCTTCTTCTGGATAAAGTGACACTGAACCGCCGACCAATGGTGCATATTGATGCTGAATACGCGTAATACTGTTGGCTTTAAAATTTTGCTGCCAACTATAAATAACCTGCGCTTCCCAATAGATTTCATCACCTGCTTGATAAGGTTTTAACAATTGCTGCACTTGCGGTTCTTTACAGGCAAGCATCCGACCACTGTAATCAACATCTTGCTGCATACTCCACGGATACAGCAAATCGTGTTCAGTAAAACCACATTTCTTTAAAGCACTGGTGACATCAATAGGATCAGCTTCCCAATTCACTTCACCTTGCTTGGTCAGCGTTGGTAAAAAAGCCCGTACATGCTGCTGTGGTTGAATGCTTTTACCATTGGCTTGTATTTTAAAACTTTGCAGCAAATGTTCAGTATTCGCAAAATCGCTTTCACGTGAACTTCCGACACGAGGTAAAGGAAATAAGACCGTTTCTTGAATATCTTGATCTGTCAGGTTCTTAAATTGATAATCCACGCGAATCTGCTTTTTACTCACAAATAAATCTTCACTTTGCATGGAGATTTTAGGGCTTTTCAGATATTGCACACCACCTGTTGCCACAAAGCCCGTGCTGTCATTGGCATTGACCCAACCACACAGACACAAGAGCCCTAAACCATACCCCCATTTCATCTTATTCATCCTTCTTCTGTTTTTAGTTCTTCGATACTTTATAGGCAAGTCAATAATTGATAATCAACTTCACCCTTGATATTCAACTCTACTCAACGGCATGACTTTATCTATTCTAGAGCTTAACAAAATAGATAAAGCCAAAGTTCAATGTATTCAGTTCAGCATCGTCGATTGAAGTTTCGCATCTCGATCATCAATCACAATCGCTTGTCGGCAAATGCCTTCCGCTTTACGTTGCTGTTCAAATACCAATGCAGGCATTGGTTCAAAATTGTCAAAGAAACAAATTTCCCGATCATCGATTGAATACACCAAAGATTGGTTGCCCACTTCATCTAATGTGTCATAGTACACAATCGCCATTTTGCCATTTTCAATCGCAGCTTGAATTTGGGCGTAGCTCAGCGCAGGCTCAATTGGGATACGTAAAGCTTTCGCTTCGGCATAACTTTGTCGTTCGGTTCGGTCGATATTCGGGTCAGGATCGGTATGGAAAGAAACGTGAAATCCAATCTTCTTTAAAGCGACCGCTAATGCAATGGTAAATGTACCATCTTGACGATCATGTCGGCATAATTTAATCAATTCATTCATATCGACATGTGTACCATGATGCTGTAACAACATCCAAACGGCAAATACACCACAATTCGCTTCTAGATTCAGCAAAGAATCAGGAATCTCTAAAGCCATACGTTCACTCTCAAGATAATATGAGGCGGATGATATATAAATTGATCGATAAAATTAAGATTTATTAAAGCCGAATCCCTTTTTTTGATAATGCTGTTTGAAGAATACTCGCATAATCATGATCAATTAGTGATTTTAAAAAATTTCTTTCATCATCATAAATCAAGCCAGTGATTCGATCATCTTGATTATCAAGATAGAAACCTAGAATCTCACACCACAAACTTTCCTGACCTAAAACAATATCTACATGATTTCTGGACATATCATGTAAAAATCCAACCCACTCCTCCTTAAAAGGAAGTTGTACAACAATCTCTTTCAAATTAACAATAATGGCTGAATGATCAGTCAACAAATACCAAATTTTCGAAATTTCATTTTTAGTTAATAGTTGATTAACTTGATTTATTCGATCTTTTATATACTCTCCCAACCATGACCAAACTTTCTCAATATCATTTTCTTTAGGCAAAATTTTCCGTACTGTTTCTAAAATTTGTTCCGTAATTTCTTGGTTTTCTAATCGCTGTAATTTCCTTAAAGACTTAATTGAATCTTCATGATATTCAAAATAAATACTATATACATATAATTCTGTTAAACCTCGAATAAGTTGCTTATCATTATGATTTAAAGCACCTTGTAATATATTAAAGAACTCTCTATTAATTTCTCTAAATTCTGCAAACTCCAAGTGTGCATTTCTTAGAAATCCATTCCAGACTTGTAATTGAATTTTGCTATCAGTTGACAAGAGAAGCGGAAATAACTCTTTTTGAGCAAACAATGAATTGCGTTGCTTAATAAACGAGTAGCAACTCATAAACCAGATTACCCCATAACCTTCGCTATCTTTATTAATTAACAACTTGATAAACATCTCACATTTTTTTTGTATTTGTTTTTCAGTTTTAGAAAGTTCGTATAATTTAATGACGAACAATGCCAATAAACCATTCACACTATTTAGACTAAGAGTAAATTTATCAACATCACCGAAAACAGAAGATCCTTGGTTTTTATTTAAATTAAGGATTATTTCAGCTACCTCTATCCACTCACTATATTTCTCTAAATTTTTTAGATAGTAATCAGTCTGCTGTAGATCATCTAAAAAAACTGCAAGCGCATATAATTGCTTATCATCCTTCAGCCTCAGTATTAGCTGACAAATAGAAAAAAAACTTTTATGTATTTCTTGATTAAATTCCCAACCTTTTGCCCTTCTTATTATTCTCTCAATGATTGAATGCTCAGGGGTGACTTCTATCGCAAAATTAATAAAATCTAATAGCCACTTAGGTTCTGCTTTTTCAATTTCTTGCCAAAGACCGACATACCCTAAGTCATTACCACTATTAAAAGAATGTCTATAAAAATCATACTCTAATAGAGTTAAATACCAAATGTAATCATTTCTAGCCTGAATTTCATTTACATCAAAAGGTGAAATATTAATTACAGAGTATACCCCTGATGAACGGAATGATAAGTATGGTTTATCATCTAATTCATAATAAGAATTATTCAATTCAATTAAATCATATTCTTTCTGAGCTAAAGAATAATCAGGATCATTTTTAATAATCCAAGCATACCATTGGAATTTTGTGTAATTACTAAAATTTTTATTATTCTTAACTTTTGTAATGATTTCAAATTTTCTTGCATCTGATAATTTTTTGTACTGCAATTCTAAAAATTTAAAAACTTCCGCCTTAAATTCTATATCGAACCAATCAATCTTCAAGTTTATTAAGCTGTAAATAAAATCCGTATCATAAGAACTAAACTGACTCAATAAATAAATTCCAAGTCGCTTTAGCAAGATACTGCTTGAAGATAGACACTCTTTTGAAAAATGATTAACAATATCATTAGATAACTTTTCTTCCGAAAACAAATCTACAATGCCATCAACCAAGTCATAGTCTAGCTCTGTACTGTAATTTTTATCTTTTTCCCAAATTTCTTGCTTTGTCCATGATGTATGTATTTTTTGTTTGCCATACAACGTCAAAATATTGTCATATTCTTCTACCTTATTTATTAAAATTTGGACTGTCTGGTAATAAAAAAATCTGTTTCCTTTAACTCGTTCAATTATAGAAAAAAACTCATATTCACTTATAGAAAATTGAATTTCAGGTTTAATTTGGATACTCAAATAAGCTTCTAATGCACGCCCAAACTCTTTAATTAAATCAAAATTAATTAGCTTTTTACAAACCCACGAATGTACTCCGTTATGCAAATTATTCTGGGCATATAAATCCTTTTCCAAAAATAAAAACCACTTCCAATAGCTGTTTTTTTCTTGAGAATCATTTAATTTTCTAAATATTCTCCATAATAAATTCTGATTGTTCTTTAAATTCGAATATTGAATGGTCAACTCCATCAATTCATCACTATGTTGATCTAAATAGCATACAGCCCACTGAAAGAATTCATCTTCATGTTTCATTACTGCATCAAATAAAGACCGATCTTCTTTTATTTTTTTTAACCAAACTTGAGGTTTTGCAACTTTAAAAAAATGTTTATAAGCATCATCTGATGTTAAAAAGAACTTTACATAATTTTTAGCATCCTCTAATTGATTCTGCTCATACTCTATAACTTTAGAACAAATAAATTCTTCATAACTAGAAATACTTAAATTTAAAAAATGTGCAATTTTTTCTACAGCTTCTGGTAATTGTAGATGCTTTCCATTTTCTTTTTGATAAATCAGAGGCTCTATCCCTAACGATTTCCAATGATTAACCTGCTGAATATTTCCATCTTCTATATTTGCAAAAGCATAGAGTCTAGATTTCCTATTTTTAGGTAAAGAACGAGTTAAATATTTTAGAATTGTATCGTTATAAGAATATCCAATGAATATAAAATCGTAATTTAAGAAAGCATCGGTTAATAATCTTTTTGCCCAACTTTCAGAAAGGTATGCTCTTCCAAAGTCAGAGTCTGATAAGACCATTGAACTTGGTTCAGTTACATTGCCATGTAAATAAATAACACCTTCAATATTGTTCCCTAACGGAAATACTGGCGCATTAAATTTCTTGATTACACCATCAGGATTTAGATTTTTAAAAGCTGTTTCAAATAAAAGGTCAAAGTTTGTTGTAATAATACGTGGCTTTTTAGGAAAAAGTTTGAAAATGTCATGATGCAACTTTGTTGGCTCTGGTGTACCTTGATTTAAAACTCTTATGCATTGCTCATGAATTCTTACTCCTTGATCAAAACCTTCACCAAGTTTTTGATCTGGATTATCAAATTTTTCAAGCTCATCTAAGTTTAGTATTTTGCGAGTTAAAGTAATAAAGTCGGGAAGATTGGCAGGAGCTCCCATCGAAACTCCAGCACCTGCAAAGATAATCACCTTGTTTTCTTGTAATGATTTAATCAAATTTTCTGGAATATCAACACTTCCAAACTTCATCATCAATTCTACTCATGAACATTATATAAATTATACGGTTTCATAATGTACAAATTACATTTGGAACTCAAGATAAATCCAAGTACAATAGCCCGCAGTCGAGGGATGCTGCGACTTTTTCACAGGCTGATTTTCAAAAACAGTAATGTGAAATCGCTAGGCTCGACGATTCGGTTAGAGATTCGTGCTAATCAACAACGGCATCCGCGAACATAATGATCAATTTTTATTTTTAATTAAGGAGATCGTAATGAACGCGGTTAATGCTTCATTTACAGATTACAAAGTTGCTGACATCACTCTAGCTGACTACGGCCGTAAAGAAATCAAACTTGCTGAAGCAGAAATGCCAGCATTGATGGGCTTACGTAAGCGCTATGCTGCTGCAAAACCACTTGCTGGCGCAAAAATCCTTGGTTGTATCCACATGACCATTCAAACTGCTGTTCTTATTGAAACATTGGTTGAATTGGGCGCGGAAGTTCGTTGGACTTCTTGTAACATCTTCTCTACTCAAGACCATGCTGCAGCGGCAATTGCGGCTTCTGGTGTACCTGTATTTGCTTGGAAAGGTGAAACAGAAGAAGAATACATGTGGTGCTTAGAGCAACAAATCAATGTGAATGGCAAACCTTGGGATGCCAATATGATTTTGGATGATGGCGGTGACTTAACTGCACTTGTACATGACAAGTATCCAAATGTTTTAGCTAAAATTCACGGTATTACTGAAGAAACCACGACAGGTGTTCAACGTCTGCTTGAAATGTGGAAAGACGGTTCACTTAAAGTTCCTGCAATTAACGTTAACGACTCAGTAACTAAATCTAAAAACGACAACAAATATGGTTGCCGCCATTCATTAAATGATGCCATTAAACGTGCAACAGACATGCTCCTTTCTGGTCGTCGTGCGCTTGTGATTGGTTATGGTGACGTAGGTAAAGGTTCTGCACAATCTCTTCGTCAAGAAGGCATGATTGTACGTGTAACTGAAGTTGACCCAATCTGTGCAATGCAAGCATGTATGGACGGTTACGAAGTTGTTGCTCCTTACAAAAACGGTGTTCAAACAGGTAAAAAAGAAGACATTAATCTTGATCTTCTTCAAAATACTGACCTAATTGTAACGACAACGGGTAACTACCACGTATGTGACGCTGCAATGTTAGATACATTAAAAGCGGGCGCTGTTGTATGTAATATCGGTCACTTCGATACTGAAATCGACACAGCATATTTACGTGGTTACAAGTGGGTTGAAGTTAAGCCTCAAGTTCACCAAGTTTACCGTTCTGAAAATGACAGCGATTACCTCATTCTTCTTTCAGAAGGTCGTTTAGTTAACCTTGGTAACGCGACTGGTCACCCTTCACGCGTTATGGATGGTTCATTTGCCAACCAAGTCTTGGGTCAAATGCACTTATTTGCTGAAAAATTTGCTGATCTTCCTGAAGATCAAAAACAAGCTGCGATTCGTGTAGAACTTCTACCTAAGAAATTAGATGAAGAAGTTGCTGCGGCAATGGTTGCTGGTTTTGGTGGTGTCTTGACTCAATTGACTCAAGAACAAGCAGACTACTTAGGTGTAGCGGTTGAAGGTCCATTCAAATCGGACGCTTATAAATACTAATTTTTCATCTCTGCTAAATCCTCTCCTGTCAGGAGAGGATTTTTCCCTGAATTAAATACCGCAAGGTTCCTCTCTCTAGAAGAGGTTTCAGGCTGAGGGTAAAAACTAATACAAGCATTTATAAAAAAGGATTTGAACATGTCGAAACACATTCCTATTTCTTTTGAGTTTTTTCCGACCAAAACGGATGCGGGTGCAGAGAAGCTCAAAGTCGTACACCAAGAACTACAACTCTTAAATCCAGAGTTCTTCTCAATTACTTATGGTGCTGGTGGCTCAACTCGTGAACGTACCTTAGCTGCCATTGCTGAATTTAATGGTAAAGGCACACCAGTTGCACCACACTTATCTTGTATTGGCGATGACAAAGCTCGTATCGCTGAATTACTCGACATCTATAAAGCCCAAGGTATTGACCGCATCGTGGCTTTACGTGGGGATTTGCCTTCTGGTCAGGTTGGTCTAGGCGAATTACCTTATGCAACAGATTTGGTTCGCTTTATTCGTGAACATTCAAATGATCACTTTCACATTGAAGTTGCTGCATATCCTGAAATGCATCCACAAGCAGAAAGCTTTGATTTAGATATTCAACGTTTTTGCGATAAAGCCAATGCCGGTGCTAACGCTGGTTTAACCCAATTCTTCTTTAATCCAGATGCCTACTTTTACTTTGTAGATCGTATTCAAAAAGAAGGTGTAAATATTCCAATTGCACCTGGCATTATGCCAATTACCAATGCAAGCAACTTGATTCGCTTTGCAGATGGAACTGGCGCTGAGATTCCACGCTGGATTCGCAAGCAACTAGCAACTTATGGTGATGATACGGCAAGCATTAAAGCTTTTGGCCATGAAGTTGTGGTCAAACTTTGTGAACGCCTGATTGCTGGTGGTGCTCCAAGCTTACACTTTTACACGATGAATACTACTGATCCAACTCGTCAGCTTGTCACTGACCTTGGTTTAGCTTAATCCTAACTTGACGAGTTGTACTTTATGCCACGTTTTTATATTGAAGCTGAATTAGCGGTTGATACACAGATTGAACTGACCGAAACTGTTTTTCATCATTGGTGTAAAGTACTACGCGCGCAAGTGGGAGACCAAGCCACCTTGTTTAATGGGCAAGGGGGGGAATATAACGTTGAACTCACTGATGTATCGAAAAAGTCGGCCAAAGTTCAAGTATTGACATTTAACCCATCCAATCGTACTCCTGCTATTCATACCTTACTTGGTCAAGTGATGAGTAAAGGCGATCGTATGGATTATGCCATTCAAAAAGCTGTTGAACTGGGTGTATCCGAAATTCAACTGTTGACTTCTGAACGCTGTGAAATGCGCTTGAAATATGACCGTGATCAAAAGAAGTTAGATCATTGGCAAGGCATTGCGATTGCAGCCTGTGAACAATGTGGCATGAACATTGTGCCAAAAATTCTTGCACCACTCAGTTTAGAGAAATGGCTTGCGTCTGAACTGCCAGAGACTAAACTTGTGCTCGCACCTAATAAGGATGAAACAAGTCCTTTGAGCAACGCAAAGGCAAATATTGCACTGCTCATTGGGCCCGAAGGTGGTTTAAGTGAAACCGAAATTCAAACTGCAAATGAGGTTGGTTTTGTTAACTGGTGCATCGGCGAGCGAGTATTACGTACCGAAACTGCCCCTGTTGTTGCATTAGCCATCCTAAATTACAGTGTTAGACCATAGTTTTTCTAAAAAGACGAAAATACGGATAGATAAGATTGATATTTATGCATAACCTGATTAATCTAAAAGTGATTCAATGCCTTGTGATTTTATTAAAAGACTAAGTAAATAAATGGAACGTATAACCTATACAGTATCTAGAACAAAACAAAAATAAGGTTATGAATGTTATGCCCGATTTTTTAGATGCGAATCTTAGATCGCAGTTACAAGCTGCGCAAATTCATAATTCCATAAGGCATATCCAATTATTTTTGGTGAGTATTCTCATTATTTTTTTATATGTTTATTGTGTTTACCAATTTAATTTTTCGCACTTTTCTCTCTATTTTAATGTTTGGTTCTTGCTCACAGAGCTCTTCGTTGGCAGTTTTTGGATACTGACCACAACTCGATTTAAATTTGAACAATACACCATCTCCCAAGCACATCACTGGGTGCAATTTCTCTGCCTAGGAACAGGTATTCTGATTGCTACTGGAATCAGTCTAATTTATTACTATTTACCTCAGGTCAATCCAAGTTTTGAACCTGTCCACGCTTTAACATTATCGGCCTTACTGTTAATCGTGACTCAAGCATTAGCACTTACCTTCTTAACCCAACGGCTTGATTATTTTTGCTTAATTTTCATTCCATCTATTGTTCCCTATTTTATATCTCAATTTATACTTACTGATCAAATTAACCAATTATTTCATCTGACCGTGAACTTCGTTCTCATCGTCATTTTATTGTGTGCCAATTCAACTGTACGAATTCATAAACGCTTATCTGCTTTATATTTGCACAATGGTCAACTCATAAAAAATGCTGAGCAACAAGTGATTCGGACTGAAGAATTATGCGAACAGCTGCAAAATGAAATGAACAAATCTAAAGAAATTGAATTACAACTACAGCAAAATAACCAGCACTTAGAGCAAAAAATTCAAGAACGTACTTTTGATATTGAACAAATGAACCGTAATCTAGAAAATCAGCAACAAAACTTGGATCTTGCCCATGAAATCGCAGGTTTAAAACCTTGGGACTGGAATATTAAAAAACGTCACATATCAGTCAGTAACTACCAGCAGCAAAAAAAGCGTAAGCATTCAAAAGAACACAGTATTCAGCTACAAAACATCATTCATCCAGATGATTTGTTGTGTTTTAAAAAAGCGTTAAAACAGCATCTTCGTGCCGAGACCGATCGTTATGAAGCTACCTATCGTGTACAGCAACCCAATGGTGAATGGACGTGGGTACATGATATTGGACGTGTGATTGAACGTGATCCAACCAATAAGAAACCTTTGCGTATGGTGGGTATACAGCGTGATATTCATCAGGAACGTACCGATCAAGAGCGTTTAAAACTGGCTGCCAGTGTCTTAGAGCAAGCAGCTGAAGGTATTTTTATCCTCGACAAACATTTAAATTATGTCAATGTAAACCCTTTTTATGAAAAGATCACAGGCTTTGATAAAGACCAATTTTTAGGTCAGCATCTTTTTGCAATCACATCAAACCATAAATCCTCACAGCAACAAAATCATCAGGCAATTTTGGAGCAATTAGCCCGTACAGGGGAATATGATGGCGAGCTCACTGAAAAATTTAGCACAGGGAAAGAACTGACATTTTGGCTACATATCAATGCCATACAGGATGAGCATAATCGTGTCATAAACTATATTGGGATTGTTTCTGATCTGACAGAACGTAAACTTCAGGAACAACGCTTATCTTATTTAGAAAATTACGACACATTAACGGACTTACCAAACCGTTTTTATTATAATTATCAACTACATCAATACTTAGTATCTCATCAAGATTCCATTCAACAGCTTGCTGTGATTCGACTCAATATTGACCGCTTCCGCCCTCTCAATGAATATTTAAGCAATAATGGTGGCGATGAACTGTTAAGACAAGTCGCTCAGCGTCTGCGCTTGACCAACACGGATGCACTGTTCTTAGCACATTTAAATGGTGATGATTTTGCTATTGTGTATGAGATTTCTCATATCCGCCCTTCTATTCAACAACATTGTCAGCGTATTCAAGATGCTTTTGCCGAACCTTTTGAGATTTTTGGACAAGAACATATTATTACCGTATCAATGGGTATCTCATTCTATCCTGAACATGGTCGACAACTTGATTATTTAAATAATTGTGCTGAACAAGCCTTGACTGAAGCGAAACGTTTAGGCGGTCACACCATGAAATATTATTCGAGCGATAACACCGCTTTACTTGAACAAGGCATTTATTTAGAACGCGACTTACGCCAAGCCATTCGTAATGATGAGCTGGTTGTTTATTATCAACCTAAAATCGACTTTAAAGATCAACATGTTTACGGTTTTGAGGCTTTGGTTCGCTGGAATCATCCAACCAAAGGCATTATTCCCCCTGCACTTTTTATTCCAATGGCTGAAAAAACCAGCCTAATTTCAGATATTGGAAGAATCGTCATTCGTAAAACAGCTAAGCAAATTAGCTATTGGAATTCGATTGGTTTTAAAAATATTTGCGTATCTGTCAATGTCGTTGCTCAACAATTACAACGTGGACAACTTCTCTCCGATTTAGATGAAGCCATTGCAACGTATCAAATTTCTGGTGAAAGTTTAGAACTTGAAATTACTGAATCTTCCCTGATTGAAAATTCAAAAACTGTCAAAATATTATTGGATCAAATTAAGCAACGCCATATTAATATTGCCTTAGATGATTTTGGTACAGGCTATTCTTCTCTGGCTTATCTCGCAGATTTCCCAATTGATATTCTAAAAATAGATCGTGCCTTCATTGCCAACATTGGAGATGGCAAACAAGATGCGATTATTAGTGCCATGGTTGCCATGGGTAAAGCAATGGGATTAACAGTCGTCGCTGAAGGGATTGAGACTGAACAGCAACTCTGCTATCTGGAAAAACTACAATGCGACATTGCCCAAGGTTATCTTTTTTCTAAACCACTCTCTGAAAAAAATGCCACCGAATACTTGCAATTACACAAACTTATCCCTTCTTAGTCTAAGTCAATAGGCTTGAGGTCTAAGTTTGTGTAAAAAAGAAGCGTGTTCGACTGGGCTTAAAAGACAAGTAATGGTATATTCGAGCAAATTCAGCAAAACCACCAGCATACGCTGGACCACTCAGTAACAAACGAGATTCAGATGGACGATCAATCATTAAAACAGCAAGCTTTGTATTATCACGAGTTTCCAACCCCAGGTAAAATCAGTGTTACACCAAGCAAGCAGCTGGTCAACCAACATGACTTAGCACTTGCTTACTCCCCAGGTGTGGCTGCGCCTTGTTTAGAGATTGAACGCGACCCTTCAACTGCCGCCCTATATACTGCACGTGGTAACCTTGTTGCCGTTGTCAGTAATGGTACCGCAGTACTTGGACTAGGTAACATCGGTCCATTGGCGTCAAAACCAGTCATGGAAGGTAAAGGCGTCCTGTTCAAAAAATTTGCTGGTGTTGATGTATTCGACATCGAAATCGCTGAAAATGATCCAGACAAAATCGTTGATATTGTTGCAGCGTTAGAACCAACTTTTGGTGGGATTAACCTCGAAGACATTAAAGCGCCTGAATGCTTCTACATTGAGCGTAAACTTCGCGAACGCATGAATATTCCTGTGTTCCATGATGACCAACACGGTACTTCAATCATTGTAGGTTCTGCTTTACTGAATGCACTTCAGTTAAATGGCAAAAAAATTGAAGAAATCAAAATTGTTGCTTCTGGTGCAGGTGCTGCTGCTCTTTCATGTTTAGACTTACTTTGTGCAATTGGTGCAAAGAAAGAAAACATTATCGTTGCTGACTCACGTGGTCTACTCACAACCAAGCGCGAAGGTCTAGATGACTCAAAAAAACGCTATGTACAAGACATTGAAGGTACACAGCTAGCTGACGTGATTGCAGATGCAGACATGTTCCTTGGTCTTTCAGCAGCAGGTATCCTAACCAAAGAAATGGTTAAGGTCATGGCAAAAGATCCTATTATTTTTGCCCTTGCTAACCCAGATCCAGAAATTTTACCTGAACATGCACATGAAGTTCGTGATGACGTGATCATGGCAACAGGTCGTTCAGACTATCCAAACCAAGTCAACAATGCACTTTGCTTCCCATATATCTTCCGTGGCGCACTTGATGTGGGTGCAACAACCATTAACGAAGAAATGAAAATTGCTTGTGTATACGCAATTGCGCGTATGGCACACATTGAAGCAGATGCTGCAACTTATGGTGAAAAATCTGCATCTTTTGGTCGTGACTATTTAATTCCACGCCCACTTGATCAACGTTTAATCCTTGAAATTGCACCAGCAGTTGCACAAGCAGCTATGGATTCTGGTGTTGCAACACGCCCAATCGAAGATTTCTCGGCATATCGCCAACGTTTGTCTGAGTTTGTTTATAACTCTGCATTCATTATGAAACCGATTTTCGCTCAAGCAAAAACAGATCCTAAGCGTATTGCTTATGCAGAAGGTGAAGATCTACGTGTATTACGTGCTGTACAAATTGCTGTAGATGAAGGCATGGCGAAACCAATTTTGGTGGGTCGTACTGCGGTGATCGAAGCCAACATTAAGAAATTAGGTCTACGCTTAGAAAATGGTGTAAACATTGAAATTGTTGACCAAGAGAAAAACCCGAACTACGAAAAATTTGCTGAAGACTACTACGACATCATGCAACGTAAAGGGGTAACACCTGAATACGCACATCGTGAAGCACGTCGTCGTTCTACCTTAATCGCGGGTATGTTGGTTCGACATGGTCTAGCAGATGGTATGCTGTGTGGTACATATTCAAGCTATGACATTCATTTAGACTTCGTGAAAAATGTGATTGGCTTGAAAGAAGGTCGTACTAACTTCTTTACCTTAAATGCATTAATGCTTGAAGATCGTAACTTGTTCATTGCGGATACTTATGTAAATACGAATCCAACAGCTGAACAGTTGGCTGAAATGACCATTCTAGCGGCTGAAGAAGTACGTCGTTTTGGTATTACTCCACGTGTTGCTCTACTTTCGCATTCTAGTTTTGGTTCAGATCAAAATGATCCAAGTGCACAAAAAATGCGTAAAGTATTTGAAATCTTGAGTGAAATTGCACCTGAACTTGAAGTTGAAGGTGAAATGCACGGTGATGCGGCAATGGACGAAACCATTCGTCATTTTGCCTTCCCGAACTCACGTTTCAAAGGTTCTGCGAACTTGTTAATTATGCCGAACTTAGATGCTGCCAACATTTCATTCAACCTATTGAAATCAACTTCTGGTAATAACGTTACTATTGGTCCTATTTTATTAGGTGCAGCGAAACCTGTTCATATCCTTACCCCAACGACGACAACACGTCGTTTAGTAAACATGACAGCATTAACTGTGGCTGAAATTCAGCAAGCTGAAACTGAAGCACTTTAATCTTTAGTGAAAAGCTCAAGTTATTGACTTGAGAAAACCTCTATTCTGTAGCATGATTGCTTGAAGAATAGAGGTTTTTTCATGCAAGTTTATTTAGTAGGCGGTGCAGTACGAGATCACTTACTCGGACACCCCTATCACGAAAAAGATTATGTTGTTGTTGGTGCTACTCCAGAGCAATTACTGGCACTTGGCTATCAGCCTGTAGGCAAAGATTTTCCCGTTTTTCTACACCCAGAATCAAAAGAAGAATATGCTTTAGCCCGTACTGAGCGTAAGTCAGGACAGGGTTATCATGGTTTTGAGTTCTTTACCGATGTTAGCGTAACCCTTGAAGATGATTTAATTCGCCGTGACTTAACCATTAATGCGATAGCGATGGATGAAGCAGGAAAAATCTATGATCCCTATCAAGGTCAACAAGATTTAACCAATAAAATACTCCGCCATGTTTCCGATGCATTTGTAGAAGATCCACTTCGCGTATTACGTGTAGCTCGCTTTGCTGCACGTTATAAACCTTTAGGGTTTAGTATTGCCACAGAAACGCTTGATTTAATGCGACAACTAGCTGAATCAGGTGAATTGAATGCACTCACCCCCGAACGCGTTTGGAAAGAAAGTTCACGTGCACTCATGGAACCTCATGCAGATGTTTATTTCGAGGTTTTAGAAGCTTGCGGGGCTTTAAAAGTTTTATTTCCTGAAATTGATGCACTCTTCGGCATTCCGCAACGTCCTGAATATCATCCCGAAATTGACTGTGGCGTTCATACACTTATGTCTCTTCATCAAGCCTGTAAAGCGAATTATTCACTCGATGTACGTTTTGCTGTTTTGGTGCATGATTTGGGTAAAGCCCTCACCCCTGAGCATGAATTACCTCGGCATATCATGCATGAAGAGCGTGGAATTCCACCCGTAACTCAAGTCTGTGATCGATTAAAAGTACCGACTCAAACCAAACAATTGGCCTTGGCCGTTTGTAAAGAACACTTAAAGTGCCATCAAGCATTTGCATTGAAACCTGGAACACTCTGGCGTCTTCTACAGCGTCTTGATGTACTACGCCGTCCAGAACGTGTTGAAGCCTTCATACAAGCCTGTGAGTGTGATGCACGCGGACGTCTTGGACTAGAAGATCGTGAGTATCCTCAAGCCACCTATATGCGTGATGCGATGGAAATTGTGCGCACAATTAAAGCACAAGATTTACCTGAGAATGTCCAAGGTTCTGAAATTGGTGAAATGTTGATTCAACGTCGTATTCAAGCTTTGGAAGCTTATAAAGCGCAACATGCAGCGACAAATAAGTCAGAATAATAAAAGCCCCTGATCTCAATCAATCAGGGGCTTTGTATCTTGGAAGTAATTTATGATTATGCAATCTGTGCCGGGAAAGTAATCACCTGTTCCAAGCGCATTCTTTCAGTCGCCACCATCAACAGACGATCTAAACCTAAAGCAATCCCTGCACATTCTGACATATTTGGCAAAGCAGCTAATAGATATTCATCAATAGGCATCACATGCAAGCCTAATTGCTTACGCTCTTGATTATCTGCCTCAAAACGTTGCCGTAATACATCTGCATCAATCAATTCATCATAAGCATTCGCCAATTCCAAACCTTCGATATACAGTTCGAAACGTGCTGCAACCAATTCACCATCTTCATCATGTTTGGTTTTTGCCAAAGACGCTAACTCTGGCGGGAAGTCTGTCAAAAATACAGCGGTGTCAAAACCTAAACTAGGCTCTACAAAATGTGAAAACAGTAAATCAATATATCCAAGTCGATCATCACCCAAATCCAGATTTAAACCGACGCGCTGACAACAATCTTTCAGTTCTTTCAAGCTAGCCTGTAAAGGATTTAACTCCAAGCGATCCATAAACGCATGTTTATAACTCAAAATGGTTGGACGGATTTCACCAAAGCGCTGCGCCAAAGTCACATTTAATAGATCAGTAACTTCGAACATTAAATCTTTTAAACTAAAGTGCGGACGATACCACTCCAGCATACTAAATTCACTGTTGTGCTTACGCCCATGCTCATCGTCACGGAAAACCTTACAAATTTGATAAATTGGTCCACTGCCCGTTGCCAATAAACGTTTCATGGCAAATTCTGGTGAAGTCTGCAAATAATGTGTTGCAAGTTTACCTTGTACATGGCGCTTTGCCTGTACCGAAGCTAAGTGCACATCGGTTACACCAGCTTGCGATAAGATTGGAGTTTCAACTTCTAAAACTTGACGCTCAGCAAAAAACTGTCGAATTTGTGCATACATTTTGGCACGCGCTTGCATTGCCGCTAAATCGCAAGTCGGTTGATAATGAACTTGAATCACGCCTGAGGGCCTCCATGTGCTGCCCACTCACGTCTAAGCGGATAGTTTTTTCTTAAAGTATCAAAGGCTTGTTGTTCAACTTTACCTTGCTTTACGCATGCTCTTAAATTGGCATCATCTTGAGCAATGTCATAAATCTGTTTTAAATGTTGAGTCAGCACGGTTTTAAAATCAGCCTGGGCAAAATATTGCTCACAACTTGGAAGTTGAGTTTCAAACCGTTTTGTCGCAGCTTGAGCAAAGACTTGGCAAAATGCCTCATAAATCATCTGAGTACCGCGTGCCTTGCCTTCTAAGCTATACCCTGCAATATGTGGTGTCGCCAGTGCCAAAAGCTCTAATAGTTCAGATGAAATTTCTGGCTCATGCTCAAAGACATCCAATACCACTGTACGATGGGTGTTTCGAATATCTTGCATTAAATCAGCTTCTGCAATCACAGGTCCACGTGCCGAATTAATCAATATGGCATTCGGCTTCATTTGAGCCAAAGTTGTCGCATTAAATAAATGATAAGTTGGATGTTGACCTGCTTTGGTCAAAGGTACATGAATTGAAATTGCATCGGCTTGTTGTAATAACTGTGTAAAATCCACTTGCGTGACATGATCTCTTTGCACAAAAGGATCATAGGCAATCACCTGCCAGCCCAATAGCTGTGCCATAGTTGCTAAGCGAGAACCAACATTCCCTAATCCCACAATCCCCAAACAAAAGTTTTGCTGAGCAGAAATCAGTTTAGGTTTTAAATGTAAAAGAGCAGTAATCACATATTCCACAACCGCTTGTGCATTACAGCCCGCAGCATTCGACCACGGAATACCCGCAGCATTTAAAGCTTGAATATCTAGATGATCTGTACCAATCGTAGCGCTACCCACATAACGAAGTGCTGTATTTTGTAGTAATGTGGCATTTATTTTGGTTACCGAGCGCACCAAGAGTGCATCAGCATCTACAACATCAGAATGACTTAAATTGCGACCTGGGACATGTTGGATTGCACCAAATTCTGCAAAAAAATAATCGGTAAAAGCAAGATTTTCATCAGCCACAATTTTCATGATTTGGACCAGCAATTGATTCTGCACTATCTTACTTCTTTAGAATTCTACTGACCATTCAAAAACGATTATTTGAATTTTTCTTTTTTGGTTTTACTGCACCACTGTTTACTTTACGGGCAAAGAATCAAATCTATACATTAAAAAGATTTTATATCATTTGATTGGCACGTAGAATGCTGAGCACTTTTATAAAACGCAATTCCTCATGTTACGCCTTTCCTTCATTACTTGTGCCCTGCTGTTC
This sequence comes from Acinetobacter sp. ACNIH2, assembly GCF_002934965.1. NCBI lineage: Bacteria > Pseudomonadati > Pseudomonadota > Gammaproteobacteria > Moraxellales > Moraxellaceae > Acinetobacter > Acinetobacter sp. ACNIH2. The sequence continues at coordinate 2,636,767 of NZ_CP026412.1, read as the reverse complement.
ACAGGTTGCGCTTTTGGCACCAGCAAAGAAATAAAACAAGCTGAAAAACTACTCGAACATTTTCAATGCCACAATATTGAATCTAGCCAGATGATGCATAGCCCTATCATTAATTACTATGAATATGCATTAGGTAACTCCAGAAAAAAAGTTGAAGCTTATGTTCAAAGTTACAAAGATGGTGACATTCTGTTTCATGAGCCACTGCCTGAAGTCATTTCGGCTGAATATGAACATTATAAAGAAGCTTGTCAGTCGCTTGGAGGCTTAAGCCAATAAAGTTGTGAGACAAAAAAAGCGAGGTTAGTCTTTAACTACCTCGCTTGAAAATCACTTTAAATTCATCAGGCATCTTGTTGATTCAAATAACGGGTATCAACACTGAATTTTTCTGGAAATTTAGGCTGAATATCAGCATAGAATTGCATAATTTCTTGCATGTCCTGCTCATAATTACCTGTTGGGTAAACAATCTTACCAACACCCGCTTCTTTTTTTTCATAATCCATATAGGCCAACGCAATCGGGACACCCGCCTTAACGGCCACATGATAAAAACCCGTTTTCCATTGTTTCTGTTTTGAACGCGTACCCTCAGGTGTAACAAGCATCACTAATTTAGGGTGTGTTTTAAACAAATCCGTCATTAACTCCACCATACTTGGTCGAGCTTCACCTTCATTTTTAGGACGACGATTAATGCCAATTCCACCCATTGCTCGCACAAAAGGACCAAAAGGTAATTTCATATAACTATCCTTGATCGTTAAACGAACATTGACACCAAGGGCTTTCAAAGCCAAACGCGCGTAAAGAGCATCCCAATTACTGGTATGCGGTGCAGCAATCATGACACATTGATCTAAATGCTCAGGCCATTGATTATCTGTCTTCCACCCCATCAATGCCAAAGATTGTTCAGCCAATTTCTCAAACACAGCAACACCAAAACCAACAAAAAAAGACAGCGAATTCTACCAGTCTAATCGAATAAAAAAAGTACCAATTGGTTAAAAATCACCCCATTAATATATAAATGTATAAATTGTTTGTTATCGCCTTTTAGCTCAAAATTTTAATTATTGAATGATTTTCATTATGTAATTTTTTAGACATTAAACTACGGAAAATATGGATAAATAACCAATTAATTCTTATTCACGCCATAGTACTGTTCACTGCCACAGCACATTTCATTTGTAAGCAAATATCTCGTCATTACCATTCAATCCATGCTATGCCCCCAGAACTCAACTTGGTTACTGGTGCGTAAGGAACATTACACAATGCTACTTTGTTTTACATTTTAAATATTTCAGTTATTTATCAAATAATTTATTTTACCTTTTGGTCATAAAATCAATTAATTATTTACTCTATGACAATACTGGGAATCTAATGATGAATAAAACACTGATTGCTACACTATTAACTACTTGTGCATTAGCTGCTTGCTCTAAACCCACTCAAAATGCTGAAGTAAACACTGCTACACCTGAAGCTAAAGTTGCCTCTTCAGCCGAAATTGATTCTGCACATAATGCCCAAAATTCTTTAGACTGGGCTGGAGATTATCAGGGTATATTGCCTTGCGCGGACTGTGAAGGCATTAAGACCTTATTAGTTTTAAATGCCGATTCAACCTATCACTTAACTGAAACATACTTGGGTAAAGGTGATAACAATCCATTTAAAGTTAAAGGTCAATTCAGTTTTGACAATAGTGGTAGTGTCATTACATTGGATAAAAATGGTGATCAGCGCAAATACTTTATTGCAGAAAATCGACTTTATGCACTTGACCAAGATGGTAAGAAAATTGAAGGGAACTTGGCTGAACATTACATCTTAAATAAAGCAATCAACTAAAGTAATTTTTATTTAAAAATTCTCCATAAAAAAACCCTGCGTATGCAGGGTTTTTTGAATCAGATCGCGACTTAGTGAGCAGCGAATTGGTTCATTGTGTTTTTAGCATCATCGTGCGCTTTAAGAGCGTTATCACCAGAGAAGATTTCTTTGTGATCATCACCGATGTCAGAACCCGCCATTGCTTGGTGTTTAACACAAGCGATACCACCACGGATTTCTTTACGTTGTACGCCAGCAACATAAGCCAACATACCTTCAGAACCGAAGTAACCTTGTGCAAGCTCATGAGTAGAAAGAGCAGCAGTGTGGTAAGTCGGAAGTGTGATCAAGTGATGGAACACACCTGCTTCACGAGAAGCATCAGCTTGGAATGTACGTACTTTTTCGTCAGCTTCAGCAGCCAATTCAGAGTTGTCATACTCAGCGCTCATTAATTTAGCACGGTCGTATGCAGATACGTCTTTACCTTCAGCAACCCAACGATCGTAAGCTTGTTGACGGAAGTTTAAAGTCCAGTTGAAAGATGGCGAGTTGTTGTAAACAAGTTTCGCATTTGGAACTGTTTCTTTAACACGGTTCACCATGTGAGCGATTTCTTCAACGTTTGGAGTTGCAGTCTCGATCCAAAGAAGGTCAGCACCATTTTGTAAGCTAGTTACACAGTCAAGCACAACACGGTCAATTTGAGTACCTTCACGGAATTGATATAAACCAGAAGCTAAACGCTTAGGACGGTGTAATTTACCATCACGTTTGATCAAGATTTCATCTTCTTGAGCATCAGCAATATCAATTTCAACAGTATCTAAGTAGCTGATATATTGAGAAGCGATGTCGCCTGGCTCTTTAACCACTGGGATTTTTTGAGTCAAGTCAGCGCCTTCAGAGTCAGTACGTGCAACGATGATACCGTCGTCAAGACCCATTTCTAAGAATGCATAACGTAGTGCGTGGATTTTAGCGATGAAGTCTTCGTGTGGAACAGTTACTTTACCAGCTTGGTGACCACATTGTTTCGCATCAGATACTTGGTTTTCAATTTGAAGCGCACAAGCACCAGCTTCGATCATTTTCTTAGCAAGTAAGTAAGTTGCTTCTTCGTTACCAAAACCAGCGTCAATGTCAGCAATAATTGGCACAACGTGAGTTTCAAAGTTGTCGATTTGAGCAGTGATTTCAGCAGCTTTAGCAGTATCACCAGCTTCTTGAGCTTTTTTAAGTGCGCGGAATAAATCGTTTAATTCTTTCGCGTCAGCTTGACGTAAGAAAGTGTAGATTTCTTCGATTAATGCAGGAACAGAAGTTTTTTCGTGCATAGATTGGTCAGGAAGTGGACCGAATTCTGAACGAAGAGCAGCAACCATCCAACCAGAAAGGTAGATGTAGCGACGTTCAGTTGTACCGAAGTATTTTTTGTTCGCAATCATTTTTTGTTGTGCGATGAAACCATGCCAGCAACCTAATGATTGAGTGTATTTGCTAGAATCGGCATCATAAGCAGCCATATCACGACGCATAATCGCCGCTGTGTATTTAGCAATGTCTAAACCAGTTTTGAAACGGTTTTGTAATTGCATACGCGCAGCATCTTCAGGACTGATGTCTGCCCATGTGTTACCGAATTTTGCTTTTAATTCGCGGATTGCATCAATCGCTGTTTGGTATGTAGTCATGATATTTTCCTGTAATAATATTAGGATTTCATCAATTGAAGCATTAGAATCCGAATAATGATTTTTGTTCAGATTTACTACACTTCATTACGATGAATACAGATTAGATTGAGTTATAAAATTAATCCAATATCCTCAAGTAATTTTCGGTATTTTTTAAAAAAATATGTAGATCAAAGTCATATTATAAGTAATCAAATATTAAACAAAGTATTGTTATTTAAATATTTATTTAATTTCCAAAAAAATATTATTTCTTACAAATTGCGAAATTGGATTAAAAAACAATCATTAGACTTAAGTCTTGCCCCCCTTTTATTTACGATTTTATGCTTAGTTTGGGTGACTTTATTCAATAGTTTTCCGTTCAATCATTTAAATACAACTGTATAAAATATAAACTCGACGATTCCCATTTTGGACACCTCTTAAAGCCATAAAATTTATAAATTTTAGCTCACCTTAACGATTCAATCAGAATTATTATTTCTTGATCTTTTCAAGGCTGAAAACTTTCATTTTTAGCTGATTTACTTTACTATTCGTTCCCAATCCATTTACCTCCCTCCAGCTTTTTTTCATCATATTTTCTACACAAGCCTTATCGCTTATGGCATAATCAACATAATTTCATAAGTTTATTCTTGGTATTTATTTTATGAATCTGGAGCGGGTCGACCTTAATTTACTCATTTATCTTGATGTATTATTGCGTGAGAAAAATGTCACACGCGCAGCAGAACAATTGGGCGTTACCCAACCTGCAATGAGTAACATCTTACGTCGTCTTCGTAATCTCTTTAATGACCCTCTATTGATTCGTTCTTCTGAAGGCATGACACCGACTGAACGTGCGCTTGAATTACAGCCACGAATTCGCGATGCGTTGTCTGACCTTTCCATGATTTTAGAACCACGTACAGAGTTCCGTCCTTATACCTCTAATCGTGTTTTTCGCATTATGACTTCGGACTATGCCGAAGCGACCTTAGTTCCTCGTTTAGTTAAAGCTTTGCGTTCAGAAGCGCCGAATGTTGTTTTAGACTTTCTTACCCCAAGTGACGTTTCCTATCGTGACATGGAACAAGGTAAAGTTGATTTAGCGATTAACCGATTCAACGAAATTCCGCAAAGCTTCCACCAAGTTTTAGTATGGCGTGACAGTTTTTCTTGTTTACTGAATGGTAAACATCCAGCTGCATCAAACTTAAACTTAAAAAGTTATCTTGATGCGCAACATATTTGGGTGTCAAAAACTGGGATGGGCGTAGGTTTTGGGGTAAATCCTGAAAAACAAGCTGGGTTAGGTTGGATTGATCAAGCCTTAGAACGTATCGGACAAAAACGTAAAATTTCTGTATTTACGCGCCATTATCAAATGCCAGCGCTATTAGCATCAAATGTAGATTTGATTGCAACTTTGCCCACACGTATTGCTCGCCTTCAGGCCAAGAGCCAGCATTTATTAATCAAAGATCCTCCGTTCTATATTCCCGAATTCGAGTTAAAAATGGCATGGTGCCCGCTGTTACACCATCATCCAGCACATCGTTGGTTACGCCAATTGATTTTGTATGTTGCACGCCAAATGATCGAAGAAGAAAATCGTGAATTTTTATTAAATAACTCACAATTTTCACATTATTAATTAGATTTTTCTTAAATTCTTCTTTTTTAAGATTATACTGTTAGCACTTCGGGCATAATTCAATTATTCCCCTAGTGCTTTTTTGTGTTAAAAATATTTCATAATAATGATGATCCGCAGGTGGATTTCGTGAGTCTGTTCCAGAATATTATAATCATTGCCCTTCTGATTGCGGGAGCGGGATTTCTGTCTCTGACAGAAATTGCACTTGCAGGTGCGCGCAAAGTCAAATTAAAAATTCTGGCTGAAGCAGGCGAAGAACGAGCACAGAAAGTTTTAGACTTACAGGAAAATTCTGCTGACTTTTTTGCAGCGTCTCAAATTGGTCTAAATGCAGTCGCGATTTTGGGTGGTATTTTAGGTGAAGGGGCTTTTCGACCTTATTTTCTAAATTTTGTTTCGCGTTTTTACTCTGGTGCTTGGGCAGAGAGCATCAGTTTTGCACTTTCATTTACCTTAGTCACATCATTATTCATCTTATTTGCCGATTTAATGCCAAAACGTTTGGCGATGATTGCACCTGAAAAAATCTCCATAGCAGTCATTAATCCAATTCAAGTTTTTATTAAAGTTTGCAAACCTTTGGCTTGGATCATTAATACCCTTGCAAATCTGCTCTTCCGCTTATTTAAGGTGAATACCATCCGTGATGACAACATTACCTTTGATGATATTTCTGCGGTCATGGATGCAGGCGCACAAGCAGGTGTATTATTAAAGCAAGAACATCACTTTATTGAAAATGTACTTGAACTTGAAGAACGCAATGTCCCATCAAGTATGACTACACGTGAAAATGTCATTTACTTTACCTTAAATGAAGCAGAAGACAGTATTCGACAAAAACTGGCTGAATACCCATATTCCAAATTTCTCGTTTGTAATGAAAATATTGATCAAGTGATTGGTTATGTCGATGCCAAAGATATTTTGGTGCGCATCCTCAATAACCAAAAAATTAATCAACTCAATGAATCGACCATTCGTAATGTGCTCACTATTCCAGATACCTTAACGCTTTCTGAAGTACTTGATCGATTCCGTGCGAGTAAGGAGAAATTTGCGGTTGTTATTAATGAATATGCATTGGTCGTCGGTGTCATTACCCTCTCTGATATTATGATTACAGTCATGGGTGACTGGGTTACCCCGATTGAAGCAGAGCAACAAATTATTAAGCGCGATGATAATTCATGGTTGATTGATGGCAGCACCCCCATTGAGGATATGAAACATGCTCTCGAAATTGATGAAATGCCTGATGAAGAAAACTACGAAACACTCGCTGGCTTTATGATGTACCGCTTACGTAAAATTCCACGCCCTGCGGATGTCGTAATTTTTGGTGGTTATAAATTTGAAGTGGTGGATGTAGACCATTTTAAGATCGACCAGTTGTTAGTGACTCGCTTGCTTCCAGAACCGAAAGATGCAAGTGACACAGAACCACAAGAATAAGTGCTAGCTGTTCTTCATAGCTAAAGCCTTACAAACCCTGTAAGGCTTTTTTACATTCATTCAATACTCGTCCATAGCAATTTTGCTCCTAGACATATTGGATAAATATATTTTATTGAATAGAAAAAAGAATGGGGTTGTTAAAAATATTTAAAAATCAGCATGATTTAAATACGACTGATTTCACTTCAATATTAAATAAAGCGAACACACTCAAAGATGATTGCCTAGAACTATGGGACACCATTTGATTCCAATCCATGCAATCACTAATACACCTTTACCTTTTGATGTCAAAAGGATGCATTCTATTTTGGCGTCTTGCACACACTGTCGGAAGCTATTAGGTATATGGTATTAGCTTTGTGGAAATGGGCGTGTTTGACAATTGCTGGACAATTAATATATCTCTTGCCACCTTTAGTCCTATCAACTTATTTATTGTGTGGGCTAGCAGTAATCCATTTTGGTGAACACTAAAAATTCACAATCAAGGGAGCTGTTATTATTTGCTTTCTGATGTTGGTCACCGCTGTAATTTTTGAAATATTTCCACTTTATTTAATACTGGCATTAAAACTTCCCCCCAAAAAAAAGAGCAACTCATGGTGCTCTTTTTTATTTTTAAGGCTTATTAAAAGATTAATACTTTTCTAATAAAGCCTCTAAAACAGCTTGATAGTGGATCAAAATATCATCTTCTAAAATTTTGTATGCATTGTCGAACTGCACCATTGGCCAACCTTGCTTCCAGAAAGGGAAAATATTGTGTAAATCTTCGGTAACCGTAGCATCTTCACGAGTAATCGCTTGCGCAATTTGAGCCAGAACTTGTGCAGTTTCGGCACCATCAATCGCTAAATAATCAATCCCTTGCGCTTTTAAAATACGAATACGGTCTTTTTTATAGCGAATTTTTTTCGCTTGAGTCGAATTCAAATGTAACGCCAAAGTTACCGCTTCAACGAATTTCTCTTCAAAAGATTGATGTAATGCTACTAAAGCCTGTTTATGTGCTTCCTGACGTCCAGCCTTGCCTCCATCACGAATGATTTGATTGGCTTCAACATTGAGCTTATCGTTTTTCATAGACTTTAAGATGTCTAAAATTTCGATATCACTTAATTGCTCAGGAGATTGTTCAGTCATGCACTGCTCATTTACATTAAAAGGAATCTAGTATTCTCTCATATTTCCAACATAAAGAGCAGTCTTAACTTGATGTGTAGCCATGCAACATGAGGAGAAGCTTCAATATATGCGCATTACACAATATTCAAGCTCACTTCACGATCAATCATGCTCTTGATTAAATGACTTCAACCACGATTTTACCAATATGCTCACCTGTATCCATAGCACGATGTGCATCTTGAATTTGGTCAAACTTAAAAGTTTTGTAAATCATCGGAACGCATTGACCTTGCTCCAACAACGGCCAAACATGCTCTTGTAAACCTTGGCTAATCTCTGCTTTCTCAGCCGTATTTCGCGCACGCATAGTTGAACCAGTAATGGTCAAACGCTTCATCATAATTTGACCAAGCTTGACCTCTTTGGCTTTTGCTCCACCAAGGAAGGCGATATAAACCAACCGACCGTCTTTACGCAATAAATTCAAGTTTTGTTCAAGATAAGGTGCACCCACAATATCTAAAATGACATCAACCCCTGCCTGATCGGTCTTTTCTAAAATATAACTTTCAAAATTATGTGTTTTATAATTAATTGCATCCGTTAAGTGAGCAATGGCATGAACTTTTTCATCCGAACCAGCGGTTGCAAAGGTCTTCAGACCCAGTGCATTACACAACATTAATGCTGTGGTCCCAATTCCGCTAGTGCCACCATGAATGAGTACTGTTTCTCCTGCTTTAGCTTTCCCCATTTGAAACACGTTAGCCCATACGGTAAAAAATGTTTCTGGAATTGCGGCAGCCTGTACATAACTTAGGCCAGTTGGAATATTTAAAGTTTGGCTTTCAGGCACAACACAATATTCAGCATAACCACCACCATTGGTTAAACCACACACCTGATCACCAACTTTAAACTTTTGAACATCCGATCCAACTGCAACAACTTCACCAGCAACTTCTAAACCTGGCACAGGGGTCACGCCTTTCGGCATTGGGTATAAACCTTGACGCTGCAAAATATCTGGTCGATTCAATCCAAAAGCATGGACTTGCACTAAAACCTCATCGGCTTTAGGTTCTGGCACTGTAGTTTGCTCAATGGCTAATTTTTCTGGTCCACCTACTTCGGTAATCACGACCTGATGCATCATTGGATTTGTCATGGTGTTTCCCTATATTGCTTTATATTCTCACGCTGTATTTGACCATAAATGAATAAACGAATGAAGTAAAACGTCCTTATCAATTCGCCTAAGTAAGTTTACCCTAGGCCTAAAAAAAGCCCCTTTTTCAGGAGCTTTTTTTTAGAACATTTATCTTTGCGGTAATGGAATATATTGCGAATCAGAATTCTGAACTTTGCGCTCCCCAACCACTACATCCAGAGTTAATGGCTTACCAGCACGTTCAACTTGAATTTTGATAGTACTATTTGGGGCTTGCAATGCTACATAATTAATCAAATGCGATGCCGAGGTAATTTTTTCCTCATTCACTTGAGTAATTTTATCGCCTTTTAATAATCCTGCTTGAGCTGCAGGTCCATTTTTCAGAACGTCTGCAACCACCACACCTGCCTGTTTCGGTGCCATAATGTTTTCTTGCTGTACAGGCATTAAGCTAATACCTAACCAACCACGAACCACACGTCCATCTTTCAAAATTGAATTAAGCACTTGCTGACAGACTTTTGCTGGAATCGCAAAACCAATACCCAATGAGCCACCTGATTGTGAGAAAATAGCAGTATTGACCCCAATCAAGTTACCTGCCACATCAATCAAAGCCCCACCTGAGTTACCAGGATTAATTGCCGCATCAGTTTGAATAAAGTCTTCATAAGTATTAATGCCTAAATCTGAACGCCCTGTTGCAGAGATAATCCCTTGCGTTACAGTTTGACCAACACCAAATGGGTTACCAATAGCTAGTACAACATCCCCCACTTCATTACCACTCAGCTTAAAAGGTAATACAGGCAGTTTATCCAGCTCAATTTTAATCACAGCTAAATCAGTATCAGGATCTGTCCCAATAATTTTAGCAGCAGCACGTCGACCATCTTGAAGTGCAACAATAATTTGATCGGCCTGAGAGATAACATGATTATTAGTTAAAATATAACCATCCGGACGGACAATCACCCCAGAACCCAGACTATTTTCATTTTGTTCAGGATTTAATTGTTCTGGAAGTTGATTACCAAAAAACTCTCTGAATGCTGGGTCATTCATGAGTGGGTGATCAAGTTGCTTAACTTTCTGTGTGGTAAAAATATTGACTACCGCAGGTGCAGCAACTTTTACCGCTGCACTATAAGACACTACCCCACCCGTTCTGGATGTATCAATCAACGGTTCAACTTTTTCAGCAGGCATTTTTACGCCATCAGGTGCAACTGGCGCTTTTGGTTTTTGGTATTGTTGCCATGCAATAAAACCAATAATCACAATAATGAGTAACACCCAAGGTAACCATGTAAAGGTCCGGCGCACGTTTCTATCCTCTTAAAATATTTTAATTTCTTAATAACGAAGAATTTATGCTTATTGTAAAGGCAAATACAGTTCGATACACAAAATTCATGCAAGAGTTTTGTGATGCTTTAGTTACAATTTAAAGTATATTTTGATGATATTAATTCGTAACTTAAGAGACTTTTATGGCAACTCTGCAAGAAATTCTGCAATGGTGTAATGACACTTTAAAAACCCAAGAATTTAAAGACTATGCGCCCAATGGTTTACAAATTGAAGGATGCTCTGAAGTTAAAAAAATTCTCTGCGCAGTCACTGCTTCTCAAGAGGCAATTGATGCTGCGATTGCACAGCAAGCTGATCTACTTTTAGTGCATCATGGTTACTTTTGGAAAGGCGAACCCTACCCAATTACAGGAATGCGTGGAGATCGTATTAAGAAGCTGATCCGCAACGATATTTCATTAGTCGCTTATCACCTCCCTTTAGATTCACACCCAATACTCGGCAATAATGCTGCAATTGCTGAAATTTTAGAATTGGAAAATATTGAGGCTTTAGATCCTTCGGAACGTCACCCTATTGGCAACATAGGTTATTTAAAACAAGCAATTTCTCCAGAGTCTTTTAAACAAATCCTCACAGAACGTTTAGGCTTTAACACTATTCATTTAAATGCGAATAAGAAAACCATTCAGAAAGTGGGTTTCTGTACAGGCGCTGCACAAGACTTTATTAGCAAAGCTGCCGATCAACTTTGTGATGCCTACATATCTGGAGAAGTGAGTGAACGAACGTATTATGAAGCGAAGGAATTGGATGTTCATTATTACGCTTGCGGACATCATGCGACTGAACGCTATGGTGTACAACGCCTAGGACAAGCTGTTTCACAACAGTTCAATCTTGAGTATAGTTATTTCGAATTAAACAATCCGATTTAATTTGGGCTTAGCAAATTTTCCTTACTTAAAATATGGATTTAAAGCAGTATGATTAGATTTATAGTATTTTTTATATACGTATAAATTCGAGCGTTATTCTGTATTGTTATTTAAAAGTATTGCGCAAATTTAGCCTAGAATCCTTTACAATAGTGCCACTTAATGTCAAAACCCAGCAAAATGCAAGGAATTGAAATCATGACAACGATCACTTTACCAGCACTTCCATATGGCTATGAAGATCTTGCTCCTCATATCAGCAAAGAAACTTTAGAATACCATCACGACAAACACCACAATACTTATGTTGTTAACTTAAACAACTTAATCAAAGGCACTGACCTTGAAGGTAAAACTTTAGAAGAAATCATCAAAGCTTCTGCTGGTGATGCAGCTAAAGTAGGTGTTTTCAACAATGCAGCTCAGGTTTGGAACCACACGTTCTACTGGAACTGTATGGCTAAAAACGGTGGCGGTAAAGCGACTGGCGCATTAGCAGCAAAAATTGATGAAACTTTTGGTTCATATGAAAAATTTGCTGAAGAGTTTGCTGCTGCAGCTACAACTCAGTTCGGTTCTGGCTGGGCTTGGTTAGTTGCTGACGAAGTAAATGGCGCGCTTTCTATCATGAAAACTTCAAATGCAGATACTCCACTTGCTCACGGTAAAGTTGCAGTATTAACAATTGACGTTTGGGAACATGCTTACTACATCGATTTCCGCAATGCTCGTCCTAAATACATCACAACTTTCTTAGAAAGCCTAGTGAACTGGGACTATGCAAACGCGAAATATGCTGGTCAAGCAGCTGGTGTTGAAAAATAATTTTTATTTTTCTGCATAAAAAATCACCCTTTACGGGTGATTTTTTTGTTTTTGGGCTTTAACTGCATAATTATAAATCAAATAAAACAATTATCTTCATGAACGGGTTGACGACACCTACTTTCCTCCCTAAAATGCGCATCAGATTCTCCAATAGCTCAGTCGGTAGAGCGACGGACTGTTAATCCGCAGGTCCCTGGTTCGAGCCCAGGTTGGAGAGCCACTATTCTTCCATAGCTCAGTCGGTAGAGCGACGGACTGTTAATCCGCAGGTCCCTGGTTCGAGCCCAGGTGGAAGAGCCAAGATTCTAAAAAACCCACACATTATGTAGTGGGTTTTTTATTGCCTATATTTTAGAATCAATCTAATAGCAATTTGTATTTCGATTGCATTTTGAATATCTTCACTACATAACAACGGTATAGAGAATAAGAATGAATCTGCCTTGGCTAAAATCCCTGATTTTTTGGATTATTATCATTGTGGTTATTTTTGCGGCCTTTCAATGCACGCAAAAGTCTGAAAATAATAAGTCCGCTTCTGCCCTCATGTATGAACGCTTATATCAATGTAGCCGTGATTTAGCTGGGAAAAACCCTAGCGTCTTAACCGCTATTCAAAAACAAATTCATACCAATATGACTCAACAAGAACTCATGCAATTAATCAATTCATGTCGCCAAGCCAATCCGCTCAAAACGCAAGCCACTTATATTGAAGCAATACAGCATATTAAATAATCTTTTTGTCTATTTTTAATTCATTTAACTGAAAATATTGGAATTTTTTAACTTTTTACTTGACCTCTTAGACTTAGCCCCCTAAAATGCGTTCCAGATTCTCCAATAGCTCAGTCGGTAGAGCGACGGACTGTTAATCCGCAGGTCCCTGGTTCGAGCCCAGGTTGGAGAGCCAAGATTCTAAAGACCCACTCACTTTGTAGTGGGTTTTTTATTGAGTTCAATTTGTGTTTACATCCATTCAAACGCTGTTTTTTATTATTGGCTGTCTGGCAAGTTCTGTTTTGCTTTTGATGCTATTGCAACATTTATTTTGGAAACGTCAGCAATTTTATAAAAAGCCCCTCATTACAGCCTTTGAACAGAAAATGTTTATTCGTCTGAATGAAGCACTGCCTGAACATCATATTTTGGCACAAGTTGCCTTTAGCGCCCTCATTACCAGCAACCATTTCAAAATACGTCAACAATTCAATCGAAAGGTCACAGATTTTGTGGTGTTGAATCGTGAGATGAGAGTCATTGCAATTGTTGAATTGGATGACCCAAGTCATATTGGTAAAGAAGATGAAGACCAGCAACGCGACGCCATGCTTACCGAAGCGGGTTACACGGTATTTCGTTATACTTCTATACCTAGTGCACGTGAACTACGTAAAGATTTACTTTAATTGTCTTAAATAATAATATTGATGAACATTTACCCTAAAAAGAATCTCAACAAATTACCTAAAATTCACAACAAAATTAAAACCATTTTCAATTAATTTTTATTCAACAAATACTTACACTAGCAGCAGAGATAAAAAATCCCAATTTACAGGTATAGAACATTTTTGGCATTTAGAACACAGTCAAAAGATAATTGGATGCTCAAGTTTAGGACAACAAAATAGTGAATGAGCTTTTACTCCCAGCACCAGTATTAATTCTCTCAGAAGAAATAAATTTAGACCTTCGCCTTAAAATATTATTGATGGAGTTAGGCTACCCTGCGCACTTAATTCACTCTACACCCTATCTAGATGATGCCCTTGAAATCTATCGCTTGCATTTGCCCAACATTGCCCTGATTGATCTGAATTTTACTCAAGTACATTTACACGATTTAATACGTTCACTAAAAGCTTACCATCCTTATGTGATTATTATTTTGATGGCACCACAAGGACAAACCGAGCAAATTTTCCGTGGCATTCAGTCGGGTGCACATGGTTACTTTTTTATAGAACAGACTGACCGAGAAATTTTACAGCAGATCAGAACAATTTTAAGAGGCGGTGCCACCTTACACAGTGAGTTGGCACAGCATATTCTTAATGCGCAAACTCAAAACCAAGCTCGGCAATTCATTAACCAATTTAAAGAAACACCAAATCAATTATTCAGTGATATAGAGTTAGAAATTCTATCTTTACTTGCTAAGCAGCTCAATACTCGAGAAATCGCACATCAACTCGGAATTCCGCTTTACAGCGTAGAAGGACGGATCAAATCGATTTACCGACATTTAACCCATAAATAAGAAAGAGCCTACTTGAGGCTCTTTCTTTTGACTGCTATTTAATAATTTCTAACAAAGTACGTTGGGCATTATGTGGTTCTTCCCCTTCGGCGACTTGAGCACGTACCCATGAACCATCCCCTTTTAATAACCATGCTTGCTGATTATCTTTTAGATAGTTGAGTAACCCTTGTTGATAAATCCGCTTTTTCAATGCAGGGTCTTCAATTGGGAAACATGCTTCAACACGGTTAAACAAGTTACGATCCATCCAATCCGCACTCGAACAATACACATGCGGATTACCATTATTACTAAAATAGTAAACACGTGTATGTTCCAAGAAGCGTCCTACAATAGACCGCACACGAATATTTTCAGACAAGCCTGGTAACCCTGGACGCAAGCAACAAATTGAACGAATAATCAGGTCTATTTGAACACCAGCCTGTGAAGCCTCATACAATTTATTAATCAATTGCACTTCCGTTAGCGCATTCACTTTCACAATAATCTGTGCAGGTTTTCCTGCTTTGGCATTGGCAATTTCATCGTCAATAAAATTGATTAATTGCGCATGTAGCGTAAATGGTGCATGCAAAAGTTTTTTCAACTTTGCCATTTTGCCCATACCTGTCAACTCTTGGAAAATGCGATGTACATCTTCACACAGTTCTTTGTCTGTTGTGAGTAAACCATAGTCGGTATAAATACGGGCATTACCCGCATGGTAATTTCCTGTACCTAAATGGACATAGCGTACCAATTTATTATTTTCACGGCGGACGACTAAAATCATTTTGGCATGTGTCTTATACCCGACAATACCATATACCACCACAGCACCTGCTTCTTGTAAAACATTGGCCACTGCAATATTCGACTCTTCATCAAAACGAGCACGTAACTCAATCACCGCGGTGACTTCTTTACCATTCCGCGCTGCCTCTGCCAAGACTTGTACAATCTCAGAATCGGCTCCACTTCGGTACAACGTTTGCTTAATCGCTAGAACTTGTGGATCTCGTGCAGCTTCACGCAAAAAGTTAATGACTGGAGCAAAGGATTCAAACGGATGGTGCAATAAAATATCTTGCTTTTGCATCGCTGAAAAAATGTTTTCAGCTTTTTTCAATACTTTTGGAATCACAGGTGTATGTGAATCATAGCGCAAATGTGGACGCTTAAAATTTGACAACAATCGTGCCAAATTTACTGGACCATCCACTTTATACAACTGCTCTTCTTCTAAATCGAATTCATCCAGCAAGTAGTCATAAATATGTTTAGGACAGTTTTCGGTCACTTCCAAGCGTACCGCACGACCAAAACGACGTGAATTTAGCTCACCTTTTAACGCTTTCGCTAAATCTTCGACATCTTCATTTAAAGCCAAGTCCGCATTCCGCGTTACACGGAACTGATAACAGCCCGTCGCAGTCATTCCAGGGAATAAGTCAGAAACATGCTCATGGATAATGGCAGATAACATGACATGGTGTTCTTTGCCGCCTGTCAATTCGTCGGGTAAACGTACAACTCGCGGCAATGAACGTGGTGCGGGTACAACAGCTAAATCAATTTGACGACCAAAGGCATCTTTACCTTCCAAAGTCACAATGAAATTCAAACTCTTGTTAACTAAACGTGGGAATGGATGTGCTGGGTCTAAACTAATCGGGGTTAATACAGGGGCAACCTGTTCTTGGAAATACTTTTTCACCCAAGAAGATTGGGCTGGGGTTAGCTCACCACGACGCAAGAAACAAATGTCTTCTTCACGTAACTTCGCTAAGATTTCTTCATTTAAAATACGGTATTGGCGTTCAATTGCAGCATGTGTTGTTTGAGAAATTTGATCCAAAACTTGTTTAGGGGTTAGACCATCGGGGGTATGACTTTCATTGTCCAAATCCAACTGTTCCAACATGCCCGCAACACGAATTTCAAAGAACTCATCTAAATTTCTTGAAAAAATCAGCAAGAAATTCATTCGTTCTAGCAATGGATGCAACGGATCGACAGCTTGCTCAAGAACACGTAAATGGAAATCTAAAATAGAAAGTTCACGATTAATAAATCGATCATTATAAGTATATTCAACTGGCTCTAATGGAGTCTGTGCCGCCGTATTCATAATCAACCCATGATTTTAAGACGTTATCTGTATAGTCATAAGTATGCTTCAATTTTGTGACATTTTCATAAAAAAAGCCCAAAATATTTTGGGCTTATAATGCTTTATGCTGATAGCTGAATTAGGTGGCCTTAAGGTATTTCACTATAACGCATATATTTGCGAATCATTTTTTTACGAATTTGGACTTTTCGATCATTCTGATGATCTTGATAATATTTGGGGTTGGGTAAAATTGCAGCTAAAAATGCTGCCTGATCACGCGTTAAACTTCGCGCACTTTTGCCAAAATAATGCTGTGTTGCTGCTTCTACGCCGTAAATATTTTCACCAAATTCTACCGAGTTTAAATAGACTTCAAGAATTCGCTGTTTCGACCACATACGCTCCATCATCCAAGTGGCGACAGCCTCTTGCCCTTTACGAATAAAAGAACGCTTATTGTATAAAAATAAGTTTTTCGCCAACTGCTGAGAAATAGTCGATCCGCCCGCAACCACTTTGCCTTTGTCTTGATTACGTTCTAAAGCGTATTGCATGCCTTCCCAGTCAAAACCATGATGGTGCATGAATTTTCCATCTTCAGAAGTGACCACAGCACGTTTTACATAATCGCTAATTTCATCATAATCCCGCCATGAGTGCTGAATTGGTTTTGATGGTTCAGACCAGTAATCTAGACGCATGAACATGGTCGTTTCGACTGGATGTGTACGCCACCACAGCAAACTGCTAAATATCCATAGCTGTACAAGTAGAATAAAACTGACAATGACTAACAAAGTTCGAACAAAAAAAGCTTTCATGTCAGTAAGTTGCTCCAAATATTTTCATTCTTTCGTGCTAAGCTTGGTCAAAATATAGATTCAAAGTCAAACAATAGCATGTCTCATTCAACACCCCATTGGCTTCCAAGCAAACTGAATATGCAAGATTGGTGGCTCACAACCCTTTTCATTGCGGTCAATGTCGGGTTATTTCTCTGGCAAATTTTCTCTGGAGTCAATGTCAGTGATCCAAGCCTACCAGATGCCATACGCTGGGGAGCTGATTATGCACCTTTAACCTTTTTAGAGGAACCCATCCGCCTATTCACGAGCATGTTTTTTCATTTTGGACTTATTCATTTAATGTTAAACATGTGGGCATTGTATATTTTTGGCAGTGTCGCAGAAAAACTCTTTGGTCGTTTTTATTATTTCATGCTCTATCTTGCAGCAGGATTAATGGGCAGTCTCTTTAGTGGTTATTTGGCAATACATGACACAGTAAATATGTTGAATCAGCAGGTAATTGATCCCTCTTTACTGCCACATGTCAGCGCTGGTGCTTCTGGTGCTGTGATGGGCTTAGGTGGTGCTTTAACCTTACTTTCTCTCTTTCCTGTTCTACCACAACAACGCTTTATTCTAGATAAAAAGACCTTAATTATGGTCATGGGCATTAACTTGGTGATTGGACTCACGATCTCTGGAATTAATAATGCTGCGCATGTTGGCGGAATGCTGATGGGCGCAGTCCTTGCAGGTATTTGGTATCTGTGCCAAAAGTCGCAAAAACCTGCCCTAAGCTTCATTTTGGGTACAACTGTAGCTATCGTGAGCTGCTGGTTTCTATACCAGTATTGCCTGCAACAAGTTCAACTGATTCAACCAATTTGGGCTGAATTATTACAGGCTATGCGTCAACGCTATCATTTTTAAAGACAGAAAGATGAATCTTAAGATTGATTCATCTCTCTTAAACTTTGTAATGGTGGGATATCACAGAGATAACTCAAACGATAACGCCCAATCAATGCGCATAACACCATCATATTCACAGGTAGAATCAACCAGATTTCCCAATGGGCTTGAATACTTAGGTTCATTCGATAACTGGCAATCGCACTGATCAATTCGGCAAAGAAACAAGCCACAATACCTGCCAGCAACCCCATAAACCCAATTTCCAGTGTCAGCATATTTTTGAGCATACGTTTGGAGCTACCAAATGAACGAAGTAAAGCGACTTCCCTTTTCCGCTCATCCATCAATAAATTAAGACAGGCAATTAAGACCAAAATGCCTGCAAGGCTGACCAGTGCAGCCAGAATGGTGACAACTTGTATCAATACATTCATCAAGCGCTTAATTTCATCCAGTATTAAGCCCACATCAATAAAGACTGTATTACTAAATTGCTGAATTAATTGAATCAGTTTTGGCTTGTCTTGCTCTGGAACATAAAAGCTGCCCAAATAACTGCCTGCATTTTCATCCAAAGTTTGTGGAGAAAAAATAAAGAAAAAGTTCGGGCTAAAACTTTCCCATTCAACTTCTCTTAAATTGACTACTTTGGCATGTAGCATGCCTTCAGGCAAACTAAAGCTTAAGCGATCACCCACCTGTATACCCAATTCTGTCGCAGTTTTCGCTTCTACAGAAACCTCTCCGACATGCGTGAACTTTGCTTGTCCTTGTACAATTTTATTATCCGTTGGTAGGCTACTGCTTTGAGTTAGATTCAATTCACGACGCAATGAGTTATTTTCCTTAACCAATTGTTCCGAAAAAGGTTGTTCATTTTTTGCGACTAATCGACCACGAATATTGGGATATAAAGGCGTGCTGTTCCAGCCATGTGCCTGTAATTGCTGCTTGAATTGGGGTACATCAAATGGTGGCAAACCGTAAACAAATTGATTTGGCGTGCCTTGTGGCAACTGCTGTTGCCAACGCTCTAACAAATCAGTACGCAGGACAGCCAAAACAGTGATTAAACTCAAACCTAACGCCAATGCCGTAATCTGAAACGCAGTCTGATAAGGCACTTTAACATAAGCCGAAACTGCCATTTTTAAGCGTTTTAAAGCTTTTAAAACCAGCCAGACCAAAACATACAAAAGCACACTCAAGGCAATGATGCCACCAATCACCAAACTGGTCAGTAGCAAATTTTCGGTAAGAATGATACTAAAAATAAATAAACTCAGTGTACCCGACACTAAAGTCCACAAGAAAACACGCATAGATTGTGTTTGTTGACGAATTACACGGATTGGCGGGGTGTACATCAACTGCCATAAATTCGGCAGAATAAAACCTGTTAATACCACTGCACTGGTCAATATGGCAATCGGCAAAGGGCCTTTCAGCATTGCCCATGCAGAAAATTGTAGCTGCAAGTTCGGAATCAGTTGTAGCATGAGCTGTAATAAGCCATAACCCAATACAACACCAAGCAACACACCAATCAAAATCGCGATGCTCAACATAAATAATAAAAGATAAGCATAGACTTTTAAGATTTGGGCTTTGGAAGCCCCCATACAACGCAATAACGCAATATAGTCTTGATTTTGTTGTACATAGCGTTGACTGGTCAATGCAATCGCGATACCACACAGCAAAATAGTCAGAATATTCGCCAACTGTAAAAAGGTATCTAAATTCTCTATTGGGCGCATCAGACGAGTATTGCCTTCGGTGGCATTCCGCAGTTTCAACCCATTGGCATCTTCTGCATTAATTCCCGTGACATTCTTTGTCGTTTTCTGTTGTTGTTTGAATTTTGTTTGAAACTGTTGAATATTATTCGTATCGCCCGCCATCAATAGACGGTAATCAATTCGACTGCCGACTTGAATAGCATTTGTTCGTGCAATATCTTGTTGTGCAATCATCACTGTCGGTGAAAAACCTGAAAAGCCAAGCTCCTGATTGGAGTCATGTTGAATCTTTGCAGTGACTTTAAACGTACCATCTGCAATTTGAATTTGGTCTCCCAACTTTACCCGTAATAAGTCCATCACTCGTGGACTTAACCAAACTTCACCACTTTGAATAGGGCGATGTAGCTCGGGTTGTAACTGAAGCTTCCCCCGCAGCGGGAAATGTGCATCAACCGCTTTCACATTCACCATGACAAATTGGTCTTGAGTATGTGCCATAGAGTTAAATACAGTGACTTGCGACTGTTTTAAGTGTTGGGCTGTCGCCAGATCTTTCCAACGTTGTTCAATTTCCGACTGATCTGACAACACTAAATCTGCCGCCATCAGCTCTGCGGCTTGTAAAGTCACCGCATTCTGGATTTGCTCATTACTAAATTTCAGTGCAGTCGTTACACTAATCGCCAGTACCAAAGCAATAATCAGCAAATACATCCCACTACTTTTCAGACTTTGCTGCAATAAAGGTCGAAATAGAGCACTCATACGTGATCACCACCCTGCACGTGTTCATGCAACTGACCTTCAAATAAATGGAGATGACGTTGGCATTGTCTTGCCAATTTCAAATCATGAGTAACCAGTACCAAGGTGGTGCCTAGTTCCTGATTTAAAGCAAACAGTAACTGCTCAATCTCTTTGGCTGTTTGACTATCTAAATTACCTGTAGGTTCATCTGCAAAAATAATTTTAGGTTGGCTAATTAAAGCACGTGCAATCGCCACACGCTGTTGTTCCCCACCAGAAAGTACTTTTGGCGTTTGCTCTGCCTGTCGCTCTAATCCGACCTTTTTAAGTAGCTCTAAAGCACGGTGTTCTGCCTCTGCATATTGAAAATTAGCGTGCAAACGCAAAGGTAACATGACATTTTCTAATGCGGTTAAGTGAGGCAAAAGTTGAAAAGATTGAAAAACAAAACCAATATATTTCAAACGGACAAGTGCTCGCTGCTCTTCATTAAGCGCTGAAATATTTTCTCCACAAACGGTTAATTCACCACCACTGGCTTGATCTAAAGTAGCCAAAATTCCCAATAGAGTTGACTTACCAGAACCCGAACGCCCTGTAATGGCAATTTGTTCACCTTCCATAATATCGAGATTTAGATTTTCAAAAATTGAGAGACTTTTATCTGCAAGTTGTATTTTTTGTGTCAAATTCTGGGCAGAAATTACGGCTTGTGGCATGATGAATCTCTCTTCTATTGTGCTCAGGTTTTCGTCAGTTACTATGCGTCAATATCGTTTTAAAGTATTCGTTTATTCTTGGGTGATGGGACTCATGCTCTGCCTAAGTCCAGTAATGGCTTCAGCTAAAACTATTCTGATTCTCGGTGATAGTATTAGCGCAGGTTATGGTTTGCAGCCACAGCAAGGATGGGTCACACTGTTACAAAAACGATTAGACCAACAGTATCCGAAACAGCATCAAGTGGTCAATGCAAGTGTGAGTGGTGAAACTACCAGTGGTGCTTTAGCACGTTTACCCAAATTACTTGCTACTTATAAGCCAAATATTGTGGTCATCGAACTGGGCGGAAATGATGGTTTACGTGGTCAACCACCACAAATGATTCAACAAAATCTAGCACGATTAGTTGAACAAAGCCAAAAGGGGAAAGCCAAAGTCATCTTGTTTGGAATGAAAATACCGCCCAATTATGGCACAGCCTATAGCAAGGCTTTTCAACAAAACTACGCGGTTGTCAGTCAACGCTATCAAGTGAAATTACTGCCTTTCTTTTTGGAAGGCATCGCGGGTCATAAAAATTTAATGCAAAAAGATTTAATTCATCCTAATGCACAAGCGCAACCCCAATTACTTAAG
Organism: Acinetobacter sp. ACNIH2; assembly: GCF_002934965.1. Classification (NCBI taxonomy): domain Bacteria; kingdom Pseudomonadati; phylum Pseudomonadota; class Gammaproteobacteria; order Moraxellales; family Moraxellaceae; genus Acinetobacter; species Acinetobacter sp. ACNIH2. Next base: position 2,614,810 of record NZ_CP026412.1, on the reverse strand, counting down.
TTAGCTTATCCATATATTAAAGGCGCTTTATAAAGCGCCTTTAATCACATCACGATTCTTATAGATCAGATGTCTTAGAAATCAAAAAAAATCACTTCACCTGTTTCAAGTGAATATTCCGCACCGACAACAATCATCTTGCCTTTGGCAATTAATTGTTCCAATACAGCCGAACCATGACGTAATTGATTAACAGAAGCAAACACATTTGAACGAACAGCATGGTTCGAAAGTTTTTTCAAATCGTTTTTCAACTCAGTTTGCATCAAGGTTTCAACAGAAGGACGCACACGGTTCACAATCGACATCAAATTATTTGATGGTGGACACTCTGGGTTCATTAAAGTGTCAATGGTCGCTTGAATGGCACCACAATGGCTATGGCCAAGAACAACTACTACTGCACAGTCATAACGTTCAGCAGCAAATTCCACACTACCCACTTGCGAAGGAGCAACCACGTTACCCGCGACACGAATAACAAATAAATCACCTAAGCCTTGGTCAAAAACCATCTCGGCAGGAACACGCGAGTCTGAACAACCAAGTATAATTGCAAAAGGATTTTGATCTTCTGCCATTTCAGCACGTTCTTGGTGCGTCAATTGTTTAGGGAGGGTTGTTTCCCCAGAAACAAAACGTTGGTTTCCTTTTTTAAGACGGTCTAATGCTTCTTGAGCCGTTAGCATTCTTTTTTCCACCATGATTTGAAGTTTCAATATTCTAATACCAGCAAAAAGGAATGTCACTTGCAAAAAAGAATACGGCTAAGCCTTTTTAGATTGGCAAAAAAGTTCAAGTGCTTTTTGTTGTTACCTTGAAGTAAATCACATTATTTTATTTTTATATCAATCATTTCAATAAACTTGTTCGTGACATTTTAGTGATTGTATTTACAATAGATCTTTATAAAGTCAAAGATTATTCTTTATACCAATTCCAGTTTTTTGCAGTTTCAAGAATAGATTTTCTACAACAAAATTTTAGCGATAAGGATTTAAGTCAATGACACAAACTCGTAAATATTTTTCTCATTTTGTTACTGCAATGGGAATCCTAATTACGATGTCATTGCCCAATGTTGCTTCAGCTAAAAATCCACAACTTTCTCCCGAGCAAATTACGCTACAAAATTTTTTACAACAAGAACGTGAAGACTGTGGATTAAAAACCAAAACCCTCAAAGTCGGAGATATTTTTTGGAGCTATAACGAAGGAGGATCGAGCCAGAAACCTACTGTTTTACTGATTCATGGGTTTGGAGGAAATCGTGACAATTGGAATCGCGTTGCTTCTTATCTCACTCCCAACTATCACGTCATTGTGCCCGACCTACCCATTTATGGGGACACCAAAGTTCCATCCAATTTTGATATTGCTGTTCCGAATGTTACCTCCAGCCTTCGACAATTTGCTGAAGCTATAGATATCGAGAATAAATTGAATATCGCAGGTCACTCTTTAGGTGGTTCAATTGCAACTCTTTATGCTGCGCAATATCCTTTTGATACACAAAGTTTATTTCTATTAAATAGTGCAGGCATCTACAAAAAAGCCAACACCCCCTACACGAGAGACCCACATTTTTTAAAGCATATTATTGTGTCAAAACCTGGTGATTATGATGAGGTTCGTCATGAGATCATGCAGAATCCCCCCAAACTTTCTCCAGAACTTAAACATGCTAAAGAACAACTCTTGATTGCACAATCAGGTATAAATAATCTCGTCATTGAGCAAATTTCGACATTAAATCGCATCTATACCCCTGAAACATTTGCTCGAATTACCCGCAATGTAGAAGCACCAACTTTAATTTTGTGGGGCAAACAAGATAAAATCTTTAATGTTGAAGTTGCAGATGAATTAAAATCTCTGTTGAAACGTGCCGAAGCACCTGTCATTCTGAACAATGTGGGTCATATGCCTTTATTGGAAGCAGATAAACAAGTTGCGAATTATTACCTCCCATTTCTCGCAAAGACCCAAAATCTGAAAAATCCATTGGCGGATCAACTGATTCCTTTACATTAAATTTGAGCTTTTATGCAAAAACACCCAATGATTGAGCAACTGATCGAAGCTCATCTACAATTTTTAAATCATGAATTTACTCAGTCAGAAACCATTAAAAATGAATTTGTTGAGTTTTATCATTGGTTCAGAAAGCAAAAATTAAAACAAATTTGGACAGTCGAACAAATTCATCAATTAATTGACCAACAAATCTTAAAGACACCTGCCAGTGATTTTTTAATTGAACAAATTGCAGAACATATTCGCTTTGCCTTAGTTCATCCTGCAAATGACCAGACCAAAATCGCAGATGCCATTCCTGTGCTTACTGTCGATAAAATTGCTCAATATGTCGCCAGTAAAAGTGGGCATAGACAACGCTTAATTCATTCCGTTGTGAACAACCCTGCTTTCTCTGCAATGATTACACAACTCATTCAGCACGCGATTCATGACTATTTAGATAACTCTGTCATGGTCAAGCATGTGCCGGGCGTTTCTCGTTTTATGAAAATGGGGAAATCTGTTTTAGAAAGTGTGACTGATTCAAACTTGGATCAAGCCATTCAGCATTATTTACAGAAAAATATTCAGAAACTCAGTCAAATGAGTGAACAAGTGTTAAATCAGCATTTTAATGATGATAAGCTTTATCATTTTCAAGCCAATTTATGGCATAAAATTAAAGACCTTCCGCTCAATGTGTTAAAAAATTATATCGAAATTGATGACTTGCCACACACTGTTGGTTTAGGTCATGAAATTTGGGATCACTTACGTCAAAGTGAATACATGGCACAACAAGTGAAAGATGGCATCTCGGCATGGTATGCACGTAATCAAGACCGAAGCTTTGATTTATTGTTCCGTGACTTAAATATTGATGAAGCATTAATCCAAAATCAGTTACAACATCTGTTAGAACCGATTATTCAGAATATGCTGCAATCAGATTACCTCACTCAACGTGCACGTCATTATTTAGAGAAGTTCTATTATTCTGACAGTACCTTAGCAATCTTGAAAAAAGGCGCTGAATAGCGCCCTTTTGTTCTACATTTAAATCAGCTTAAAACTCATATTTCAGACTTGCATAATAAGCACGACCTGGTTCGTTATAAGTTTGGTTCACAGAGTTATCACGTAATAATTTTTCATCAAACAAATTGCTAACACCAAGACGACCACTGATTTGATCCGTAAATTTATAGCCTGCATTAATGCCTGCTATACCATAACTTTTCACGGCAGTAACATTCATAGCGCCATTTTCAGTATTCGATTCTGCATATTGACGTGGCTTTTGGCGACCATACTGGGTATATACAAAGTTCACATCCATGGCATCGGTCACGTTATAGTTAAAGATGGAGTTAATCGTATAATTCGGTACAATCGACAGCGGATTACCTGTTTTTTTATTCTCCGAATCCATCATATACGTTACATTATTGGTCCAACTTGCATTATCAAAGCTTAAGGTTACACTTCCTTCGAGCCCTTGAATCAATGCTTCAGGCACATTTTCCCACTGTAAAATGTTATGACCCGCTGTTGAAGTGGCTAAAACAGTTTCTCCTGCTGTAATTTTATTTTCATAATCGTTTCTAAACCACGTTAAGCTGGCATTGACCATATCTTTTTCGAATTGAACACCCAGTTCTTTATTAATCGAGGTTTCAGGTTTTAGATCCGCATTACCGATTAAATAGCATTGGGAAATTTGTGTGGCTTTAATTGGGCAACCATTACCACGGGTATATAACAAATAACCTTCTGAAGTTTGATACATATTTGGCGCTTTATACGCCTTTGCAATGCCACCTTTCAGGGTAAAGTAATCGCCCAATTTTTGGGTAATGTTTAAGCTCGGACTCCAATTCGAACCTGATTTATCATGATCATCAAAACGAACACCAAGGACTAAATCAGTACTATCTGTCACCTTAAAGTTATCTTCAATATAGGCAGAAGCGATTCGTGATTGCATGCTTTCACGGTCAGCAGATAAGTTGATGAGTCCAGAAGCATCAGTTTGTACTGTGCTCGATGGATCCTTGAAGTCATCTTCTACCCATTCAGCACCCACAGTTAAAACTTGAGGAACAACAATCTCTAAAGGAATATTCGTTTCCGCATTAAAACGCAACGTCTCTAATGTAGAAGTCTTTTTATTAAATGAATTTGGACTCCCTTCTGGCCCACCAGCAAGAGATTCTGGAATACGTTTATTCTTGGTTTTATCGTATTGTGCGATGAGTTTAGTATCGCCCCAGTCCCATTTTCCTTCATGCGTTAAAGCATAACTGTCCCGATACATGGTATTGGTTTCTTGGCCTAATAAGCCTCGGACATAATCTGCATTGCTAAAGCTTCCACCTGTACCAGCAGCATCAAAGTTACTGTTTTGAATATCACCTGTATATTCATTGCCTTGTCGACCTGTTGCAATATCCAACAAAAGGGTTTGCTGATCATTCACTTGCCAAGCCAGTCGTCCTGCAATATCTTGATTTTCTACACCTTCACGACCTGCCGCACGCGTTCCCGACGCAGTGAGCGGATTAATATCTGGTGCATCTGCATCGGTCTGGTTGTAATTACCATACAAACGATAAGACAAAACATCTTTAACAATCGGACCACTTAAATTAAAGCCAACACGATTGGTTGCTCCCTCTTTGGAATCTTCTGGCTGATTGGTATAAAGCTCAACCGAACCATGTACTTCATTGGTTACTTTCTTGGTTTTAATATTGACCACACCACCCATGGCACCTGAACCATAACGCGCAGCAGCAGGACCACGTAACACTTCAATCGATTCAATTGCATCTGCTGGTACCCAGTTTGAATCTCCACGCGTATCACGTTCACCACGCCAACCATAACGAACTGAGTTTCTAGAGTTAACGGGCTTACCATCAATCAAAATTAAGGTATTTTCGGGCCCCATACCACGAATATCAATTTGACGGTTATTGCCACGTTGCCCTGTTGCACTGTTGCCTGTCAAATTCACACCAGGCATACGACGAACATATTCAGAAATGTCATTCACTACAGGAAGCTTATCTAAATCTTCTTCAGTAATGATAGATGCCCCTAGGGATTGCTTTACTTGCTCTTCGGCAGTCAGAACAATTTTTTCAAGTTTGGTTGGATCTGTTTGTTGTGTCGTAATTTGCGCAGTTGAAGAAGTTTGCTGTTCTGTCTGTAAATCTTCAGCATTACTCATCACACTCATGACCGACAAAATTGAAAGTGTTAATGCTGATTGGACAATACGTCTGTTCATACAAATATCCCAAAGGTGTGGAAGATAGAAAAAAACGTGAAATTTCGGTTTCAGAGTGTAACAAACATAAATATAAATGCAATTATTATTAATAATAATTCTCATTACTATTTAATATTTATTGAAAATTAGGGGAGTTTTGTATGCAACAGGCATAAAAAAACCTCCATATTATGGAGGTTTTTAATGTATTACGTTCAAGTAATTACTTGAAATATGCACCTTCTGCTTGGGTATGATCCGTCTGGTCAATCACACGCTGTAACTCTGGAACGTGTTGTTTCAAAGTCGTTTCTACCCCTTGTTTCAAGGTCACATCAATTGCTGAACAACCTTGGCAACCACCACCAAATTTAAGTACAGCAGTTAGACCATGCTCTTCATCTTCAACCACTTCAACCAAAGCACAGTTGCCACCGTGACCTGCTAAACCTGGATTGATTTCAGATTGTAAAACATAAGTAATACGCTCTTCGACAGAAGCATCAGGCCCAACACGTGGAACTTTTGAATTTGGCGCGCGGAAAGTCAACTGACCACCAAAACGGTCTTTGTTGTAGTCAATGACTGCATCTAATAAATATGGAATAGATGGTGCGTCAACATAAGCAGGGAAATCTGGATAGTCTTGCTTATAATCTGTTGGCACAACTTCTTCAGGCGCACTATATGCCATACAACATTCAGCACGAGGTGTTCCAGGATTCTCCACAAAAACACGTACACCAATACCTGGAGTATTTTGTTTCGCCAGTAAATCACGCAAATACTCTTGTGCAGTTGGTGTAATCAATAAGTTTGGAATTTCTTCTGCAACTGCAGTGCTGGTGTTCTCAGTCGACATAACAATATTTCCTCAAGCTGAAGTCGCTATTTTAACTGAAGATGCGGGTAAATTAAAAAAAATCAACTAAAATTGTCGGATTTATTCTAAAAGTCCTGTGCAATGAATCAATTAATGGCATTATTGAGATTGAGTCATTAAAAATTGAACCTTTTCTATATGCTAAATCTGCCTTTCAACCATACTGTTGCGCTGATTATCATTACTGTGGTGGTTTCCCTTCTGGCATTCTCTAATCAGAAATTGATGAGTCGCTTGATCTTTTGGCCACCTGCAATGCAAAAAGGACAATATGACCGTTTTATCACGCATGGTTTTGTTCATGCGGATGGCGCTCATTTGCTCTTCAACATGATTACCCTATTTTTCTTTGGGAGTATTATTGAAAGCTTTTATCGTCAGTATTTTTACGACCTTGGCTTTGCACTATTTTATTTGGGTGGATTAATTTTTGCTATTTTACCAAGCTACTTAAAACACAAAAACGACTTCCAATGGGCCAGTCTTGGCGCTTCAGGTGCCGTATCTGCGGTTCTGTTTGCTTACATTCTGTTTGAACCATGGAAGCTGATTTTTGTATTTTTCATTCCTGTACCTGCCATTATTTTTGCGGTGCTCTATATTGCCTATAGCATTTGGTCAGGGAAACGAGGCAACTCTCATATTAATCATAGTGCACATTTATGGGGTGCAGCTTATGGCGTTGTTGTGACCATTTTACTTGAACCCCGCTTAATTCCACACTTCTTCAATAAGCTAACCCAGCTACCATTTTAATATTTTAGATTAATCAAAAATGGGGGATACATTCACGTTCCCCCCATTTTTAAAAATAACTTTTATTTCATAACAGCTTTTACATAAAACAAATCGCAGCAATAAAATAATTTGACTAAAATTAAGTTTAAAACAATAGATAGAATATGGAGAATAAATATATGTATAAATTTCTCATGATTATCGCTACTTGTCTCAGCTTAAACATACTCACGGCTTGTGCTGTACATACACGCGAAGGCAGTATTGTTGTTGACCCGAATGGCAACTTAGGACACTACGAACATGGTGGTGATTTCTGCCCACCAGGTCAAGCCAAGAAAGGGCGTTGCTAAGTCACAGCTTAAATTGAATTTTTCTTTGACTGTCAGTCGATTGACTAGACTGACAGTGCCTGCTGATTTCAATTTTCCTCAATATTTATGCAAATTTCTGCGCACTCTTCCAAGCTTTTCACAAACTGAGTTTAAAACTTTAGACGCTCAGGACATAAATTGGTAGTTAATGCCACCCCAAACTTTAATTTGGCATAGATAATGAATACATCTGTATATTAATACTGTAATCAGACGAGATTTTTTGCATGTCCAGCACTTTAGAGGGTCTACAGTTCCCTGTTCAACCCGATACTCAAAAACCAAGTACAACTCGCACAGGCAAGGAAATTATTGCTGAGGCATTATCGATTGTAGACAATCAATCTGCCCAACAAGTGCTAAAAGAAAAGAAATGGCGTAAAAACTATCCAAAGTACTTTAAAGCCTTGGTCGAACATGGCATTCGCAATTGCAGCAATCCGATTAGCATTGCAAAACAAGGTCTGCATAAAGCTCAACATAGTTTTGAGTTTTACCGTAATGGTCAACGTTATTTATTAAAAGACATGATGGATGTGCCCTTAGCTCAGTTGCATACTGTTCAGTTAAAAGGTGAAAGCTTAGTTGATCCAGAATGGTACATTCCTTATCACGGACAAAACCTCAAAGGTGAAGCTTTACTTGCACAAGTTCAAAAATGGGAAGATGACGGCATTATTGAACCTTCTCATGCAGACGCCTTACGTTTAGCCAATGCACACCCTGAATGGTTCGATCTTTCTGACCGCACCATGGTGCTATTTGGTGCAGGTTCTGAAGCAGGTCCACTGACATGGCTGTCCAAATGGAAAGCCAATATTGTGGCTGTGGATTTACCTAACAGCAAAGTTTGGCAAAAAATTCTCAATACCATTCAAAATGGTAATGCAACGTTGTATGCACCAAGTCAGACTTCTCTTTCCGACCAGACGCCAACTCGTGAACTCTATGCCAAGCTTGGGGCAAATTTACTTACCCAAACTCCAGAAATTGCACAATGGCTATTACAAAGCGAACATCAACTGGATTTGGCAGCTATTGCTTATCTCGATGGAGAGAAGCATGTCCGCGTTGCCATGGCCATGGACAGCATTATGAAAGTCGTTAGTGAACAAAAAACCGACACCAGCTTAATGTTTATGTGTACGCCAACTGATGTTTATGCTGTACCAAAAGAAGTGATTGAGTCTTCAGCAGACAAATTCCGTTATCGCTCTCAAATGCAGAAGCTGCTGACTAAAGGTGTAGCAACAGCATCTTTAAAACATTTTTTCCAGAGAAACCTGCATGACCTGATTAAATCTGACAATGGTCAAGTTTATGGAATCGCAGACTGCCTGGTGATTGAACAAGGCCCGAACTACGCATTGGCGAAACGTATTCAGCAATGGCGCGCAACTCTGGCTCGTCATGAAGGGCAACGTGTAAGTATTAATATTGCCCCATCGACCACCACACACTCTGTGACCAAAAATCCGCTGCTCAAAGCCGCTTTTAATGGTGCCAGTTTATTTGATGTCGAAGCTTTTAAACCTGAAACGACCAATGCCATTATGGCGGCGCTGTGGATTCATGATTTACGTAATCCTGACTCGGTCGCAAATCCTGAAACAGTAATGAATCATCCTTTAGAGTTGATGATGCAGGGTGCCAATCATGGTGGATTATGGCGTGTAGCTTATTTGGCACGAACAGCGCTACCGTTTGCTGCAATTTATGGCTTTGCGACAGATAAACTTCCACTAAAAAAAGCGTTGGCGAAGTTAAAGAGTTAAATATTAGAATATCTAGGTAAATCAAGCCTAATCGCTTGGAATAACAAAGGGCGCCATCTAGTCTGGCGCCCTTTGCTGATCTCCGTCCCAAATAAGTTTAAACAGTTAAATTCTTTTTTAATTCATCTTCAACAATCGTCAATTCAATTTCACTGAACTTACGAATTTCCCCTTCAGCATGTTTTTCTAATATTCCACCGATTAAAGGTACTTTCACTTTGACAGTCCATTCTAATTGAAATTCAATATGTTGATCTGAGCCTTTAACTGAACGATTGCAACTGGCTTGTAAAGGTAAATTCGCACCTAAATCGACAGTAGATGTCATGGCTTCGAGATTACTAACATCTGTACGGTGCAAGCGAAATGCATCTTTTAATAGTTTTTTGGCAATGTCTGGAATGTTTACATCTAAATTATAAGCACGTTTCAGAGTGTAGATGTCGCCTACTTTTTTTGATTCTAAAATTTCCAAATTTTCACCTGGAATTCGGCGACAAACTTGTTCATGTAGGGTCGTATCAGCAGCTAAACGTTTAAATTCTTCTAGAGATACACCCTGTATGGTTGCATTGATAATAAACTGATGTGCCATGACGGTTCCTTCTTTTTTTGTTTTATCCTGTTGGAAAAGCGCGAGTATTTTCATTACAAAACAACGTTGACTATACGTTGATATCATGACTGATTAAAGTCAATTCTGTTTAGACTGTCATTGACCCATTTTTTGTTTTACGTATTGGAAATGCCAAAAGTCACACTGATTTCTGATAAGCTCTTGATCTTTATATAATGTTGTTGAAATTGAATAATGGCATAGAATTCTGTTGCACCATCATCTAAACCTGTTGCAGCCCAAGTTGTACCTTTAGGAAAAAGGTCAAGCCAAGCTGCTTGATAAAAGTCTGAAACTGAATCAAATTGTAAATATTGTTCTGGATTTTGAATAATTTTACGGGCAAGTTCATCAAACTGCTGTAACTTGGCTTGATTAAAATGGATCAACATTCTCTTGCACAATCCTACTATTCAGCTTTTATGCCTGCCAATTGTTGTTTTTTCTGGACTTTAATCCATTGCCACCAACCAAAAGCGGCTAAACCAACAAAGACAGCGTATAAACCTGCAGTCAAAAACAGATCTTTATAAATAAACATCCCGACATAAACAATATCTACAAACACCCAAAGTACCCATGTCGCAATATGTTTGCGGCTAGTCCAATAGGTTGCCAATAAGCTAAATGCTGCCAATTGTGCATCTAACATCGGCACCGCTGCATCTGTCCAGAATTTCAGACTTAATCCAAAGGCCAATCCAGCCAGTGCAGATAACAATATTTGCCAAATTACCCTACTAGTTTTAATCGGCTCGATACGGATATCATGGTCTTGCTGCTTACCTTTCAGCCAATGATAAAACCCGTAGAAATTCACCACCATAAAGAAAAACTGTAAAATTGTTTCTCCATACAATTTAAAAGTATAGAACAAATAAGCATATAAAACGAAAGCGAGAAAATTAAACCACCAACACCACATATTGCGTTTAATGGTTAACGCCACGCCAATCACGCTGATGATGACAGCAAAAATTTCCAGTCCAGACATCAATGGTTCACTTTAAAAACTGATGGCACATTATGAGAAATTTTTCATAGAACGCAAGTTGCAATAAAAAGAGGCAAACTAGATGATCTTGAAACTTTTGACGCGATTAAAAGACGAGATCTGTGGCTTCAGGATGCGTCTTAAACTCAGACTTATGTTCTGCACCATTTCGGTCAACATGGCTACAAAACACGCCATACTTTCCAACATAATATTCAAGTGACTGGTCATAGAAATTCCAATAAATCGACCACTCATTTAAATCTAGCTTGCGAATTTGGGTTAACGCTTTAGCAGGTAATTTTTTAAGCAGATTATGTTGGATTTCTTCTGCTGCTTGAATATCGCGAATATGAATATTTTGCTCAAAAAACTGTTTCACAGCATCATCAAACAGCAATTGATCATAATATTCAATTTCGATTACTTTGCTTTCTCTTACTTTTTTTTGCGTCAGTTCTGTTTGAGCATCTTCGGGTAGGGTTTTAGAAAAATAGCGAGCACGATACTTTTCAGTCACTTTGATTTTGATAAAAATCTGCCACGCTGCTGTCAGGGCAAAGCCTAATAAACATAAAACAATAATTTTAAACATATTGTCCCCCTATTCAGGCATATTTTCAGCATTACGCTCACTTATATCATACGCTGTTTTATATTTTGGATGAGCCCAATTATCTTAAAAATCAGTTAAATGCATATACAGTTCGTTCAAATTTGTGATTTATTTCAAATTTAAGGGCTACTTTTTATTAAAAGATCAAACCTAAAACACACAAAAAAAACAACAAATCTCTACTGTTCCAATGTCACGAATTCACATGAAATAAGCGTGTTTTCAGGAAATAAGAACAAACAATGATTAGGGCAGCAAAAATTCAGGATATTCCTGAGATTCTTCATATATTGCAGGAAAGTATCCGTTCCTGTGTACAAGATCATCAACGTGTGGAAAGTAAAATTCAGGCTTGGCTGGAAAACAAAACACATAGTAATTTATTGTTATGGATGCATTATAACGACAGTTGGATTTACAGCATCAATCAACAAACTGTCGGCTTTATTATGGTCAGTGACACTGGCAAAATACTGCTGAATTATACGCTGCCAGAAATGCAACATCAGGGTATTGGTTCTGCCTTACTCAACAGCGCTATTTCCCATTTGAAACTCAGAAATTTGCAACAAATCACCCTCGATAGCACACAAACAGCAATGACGTTTTACCAAAAGCATGGCTTCCAAATCCGTGCATATGCCACGCCAGAGCAACACACTATCCCCATGATTAAATATATTTAGTCTTTTACATTCTCAGTTGATCTCGTCCTGCATTTTTGGCGAGATAAAGCTGCTGATCTGCCGCTTTCATTAGTTCATGAATATCAGGGTAATGGTGATTTCGATCCATATAAGCAGCACCAACACTTATGGTCACGTATTGTTTATGATCGCCACGATTCATATGTTCGAACTGATATTCACGAATAATCTGAAGCAGATGTTGTAATGATTTTTCAACCACCACCACAGGCATATTCCGTAATATTACTGCAAATTCCTCACCGCCATAACGGGCTAAATAAGCGTGCTCAGGCAAATTACGTTGAATTACTTGAACCAATTGTTGCAGGATTTCATCTCCTTTGAGATGTCCATAATAATCATTATATTTTTTAAAATAATCGACATCTAACATAGCAAAAGCCAACACAGCATTATGCTGCTGTGCGGTTTCATTAAACTGACGCTGAATTTCTGTATTTAAGGCACGGCGGTTAAAAGCCCCTGTTAGTGCATCGGTTTGCGCCTGTATCTCTAGCCTTTCATTTAGCTCGCTTAACTGTACAGTTCGTTCTTTTACTTTTTGATCCAATGAGGAGTTGAGTTCTAATAAATTATTCTTTGTACACGACAAAAAAAGACAACTCATTGAAATAATGGCATAATACTTGTTTTCTGACGACGAATATGATGACACATTTCAATGAGTTACATCTCATCTTAAACAAATATCTAAAGTGGAACAAGTCACGTGTAAAATGTTTTACACTGATTATGCTGGCATTAATTGTAAAACAGACATGTAATCTTTCTTCTGCATCTAAAGCCTTACCCATCACGTGCTTACCACAATCATTTTATCGACGTATACAACGCTTCTTTGCAGATCAGTATTTCGATTATCGTCAAATTTCTCAGTTAATTTTCAATATATTTTCATTCGATAAAGTCCAATTAACTTTGGATAGAACCAACTGGAAATGGGGAAAACGAGATATCAATATCTTGATGTTAGCCATCGTCTATCGTGGAATAGCGATACCTATTGTTTGGACATTGCTCAATAAACGTGGAAATTCAGATACAAAAGAGCGTATTGCTTTGATTCAACGCTTTATCTCCATTTTTGGTAAAGATCGTATTGTGAATGTGTTCGCAGACAGAGAATTTATCGGTGAGAAATGGTTTACATGGTTAATTGAAAATGACATTAACTTCTGTATACGTGTTAAAAAAACTTTATTGTGACCAATCACTTAGCCAAGAATCATAAAATTAGTGATTTATTTCGTCATCTTCAAGTTGGTCAAACAGAATGTCGTAAACGACGTATTTGGGTTGGTCGAGTGAAACTGTATATTAGTGCGCTACGATTAGAAGATGGAGAACTTTTACTTGTTGTTTCTCCTATGTTTAATGCTTCTGCTATTGGTGATTATGCATTACGCTGGGAAATCGAAACCTTATTTAGTTGTCTCAAAGGACGTGGATTCAATCTTGAAAATACTCGTTTAACAGACCCTAGACGAGTCAAGAAATTGATAGCAGTGCTAGCGATCGGTTTCTGTTGGTGCTATTTAACAGGTGAATGGCAACATGATCGAAAAAAAGCGATAAAACTAAAGAAGCATGGACGACTTTCAGTAAGTTTATTTCGCTACGGTTTGGACTATGTTCAGATGGCTATTCTACGTTTGATTGGTTTTGGAAAAAAAGAAGAATTTAAGAAAGTGCTAGCAATTTTAAGAAAGAAAAAGCCTGATAGGACAAGGGCCCTATGAAATTTGTCGTGTACAGAGTAAATTATTATTTAACTTCTCAATTCGACTGGAGTGATAAGCATAATTTTTTGATTGTTGTACCATGATTAAAAAAGCATAAAAACTGGTCGAAGCAAAAGATAAGTTAACTGAATCAATCCAATTTAAACTCAGTAAAAAATCATGTAGAAAAGTGACACACAACAACACTACTGCCCATAAATTAATAGTGGAATATGGTTCGTGCCTATTTACGGTTTGATAGAATCCGTAAGCGAAGTTCAGCACCACAATAATTCCCAACAAAAAACTATAAAATACCAATTTTTCAAAAACTTCAGGCACTGATAAAAAAGTAATGACAATGTTGAAACTCAATACAAATACAGCTATGGTAAAAACTGCAGGATGCAAATAACGCTGATTGAGTAAAAACATGTAATTGATAAAGAAAAATGCTGATAAATAGGTAAAAATATATTCGAGCCGTGTTCCCCATAACCAATCAATATTGGTAAACACCGTATAAACATAGGGTGCAGAAAATAAATTGTGTAAAGCTAAAAAAATAATAAAGATGCCAAACACAAAGAAACCTTGGCTTTGGCTATGTCTAACCCCTCGGAAAATGGCAAATAATATAGTGAATACACCTACACCTATCACAGCTCCGCATACGCCCGCGATGCTCATCATTAATTGTTGGAACTGGCGGTTCACTGTTTGACTCACTCCAATTCGCATTGGGTTTTCTAAACCGCCATGTAAACTCTGAAAACTCGATACCTGCATGGTGACAGTAAAATATTCACTTTCGGCAATGAAATAAGCAAAGCGTGGTGCATTCTCGGTTTGCTGGGTTTGAATGGTTTTACCAACCTTGCCTAGTCTTAATAGAAAATCACCATTTAAATACATCCGATACGCACCGTATTGATTTGGAATCCAAATGGCAATACGGCGTCCTATAAATTCTTTTGGTATCTTAAAGTGACCAATAAAAGTTCCATAAGTATTTTGCGGATACCCCATTTCTTTAAAGGAAATCGGTAAAAGTACGGTTCTAGAAGGTCTGGTCGGTGTCGCTGTTTGTAACAATTGTTTTGGATAATACTGCCACTGTCCTGACAAATACGTGGTCGTATTTTCTTCAAAAGTGACTGAATTGATATTCTTTTGATGCACGTAATAAGACTCAGGAACTGGTTCATACAGTGCCCAACTGGATTGCTGTAAAAGCAACATGAAACATGTCAGCGCATAAAGGATAAAATGCAATATCGTATATGGCTTAAATATTCTTATCTTCAAGTCGCGTTTATTCCTTGTTCGCGAATTTGATTTTTAATATAAAATAGAATGCACTAAAAAAACGTTTATTTTCAGTAGCAAGTTTAACCATAGCACGCTTTTTCCTAAACATGCTATGGTTTATTTTTCAAATATTATTAGTCACGTGTTTTAACGTCATATAATTCAATTTCAAAAATTAAATTCGAGTTGGCTGGAATAATATTACCCATTTTTCGCTCACCATAGGCTAAATGCGCAGGTACAATCAGTTTACGTTTACCACCCACTTTCATGCCCATAATGCCCTGATCCCAGCCCTTAATCACACGGCCCGTACCAATCACACATTCAAAATAGTTGCCACGGTCAAGTGAAGAATCGAATTTAGTTCCGTCTTCCAACCAGCCTGTGTAATGTGTTGTAATTAAAGCGCCTTTTACCGCTTCTTTACCTTCGCCTACAACTAAATCAATAATTTCTAATTCGTTTGACATATTCAATACTCCTCGAACACGCTTAAGTTTACTGTAACTGAATCCACTCAATTTGTGCTTGAGCATGATCACCTATGAGCGTCCACTCACCATCCATCACATTCAACTGCAATTGCATGGTACGTTCGCACAATTGCTGAATGGCTTCAGTAGTCGCTGGTGATAATTGCCAAACTTCAACATTACTGAGGGTTTTTAATTTGCTATTGCGTTTATACCACTCTTCTACTGCCGTACCGTAAGCAACCACGGCAACCGACTTACAACGTGCGCTGGCTTTTTTGACTTTATCTTCGTCAGGACAACCCACCTCAATCCAATGTACCAACTGACCTGTCAGGTCTTTTTCCCAGAGTGCAGGTTCATCAGTTTCAAATAGATCTTTGGTAAATTCCAACTGTTCGCTCGCGTAACGTGCAAATGCCAAAATTCGAACCATCAATCGTTCAATGGTTTCTGATGGGTGCAATGCCATGGTGAGTTGATAATCACCATATTGGTGAATATCCATGTTGGCAATATTTAAATCTGCCTTATAAATTGTTGCTTTTAACGCCATGAAATGATCCTCAAATTTGGCGCCTAGCATATAAGATTTAACACAATTTTGCTGAACAGTTTTAATCCGTTTCCGTATCTATACGGCAGGCAAGTAACTGAGTTTCAAATAAAGCCCAGTCCCGTTCAGTTTGTACAATCACTTCAATACGGTTATCGACATTTTCAGGTGCAGACTGATAATTAAACTGATTCGGATTAAAATTAAAACTTTTCCAACCTTGATTGGTATTAAAAATACCCTTAATTCTGAGCCACTGCTGCTGTTCGCATAACAGGTCAAGTAAATCGTAGAAATCAAATTGCCAACGCTTGGAAAACTTCCACCCTGCCACACTATAACCCTGCGCAGTTTCTACATAATGATAAGGTAGTTGCTTAATTTCAGGTAATGCAGACTCATTACTGTACTTTTTTTGAATCTGAATTAATGGCTGGATTTTGCGTTGTATACCTTGATATGGCAAATCAATTTCTACCAGTTGGAGTTGCCCCAAAGTAGGTTTTAACCATGTCTGAGCATAGGCCAGATATTCCTGCTGCAACTGTTGTAAAGCCTGTTCATCAACCGCTTGCATATGTTCCGCATGTGAAATCACCACGATTTGCGCGGCTTTCAACTGATCAGCATACAGATTCTGTTTCACCCATTCCTGTTCATGCAAACGCGAACCATCCACCACCGTAACTAAAGCACGCATTTGAATTTGGCTTTGCCAATGTGGTTCAGTCAGTTGCTCTAACAGTTGAGCTGGATG
The DNA here is from genome assembly GCF_002934965.1 of Acinetobacter sp. ACNIH2. Lineage (NCBI taxonomy): Bacteria > Pseudomonadati > Pseudomonadota > Gammaproteobacteria > Moraxellales > Moraxellaceae > Acinetobacter > Acinetobacter sp. ACNIH2. Next base: position 2,597,987 of record NZ_CP026412.1, on the reverse strand, counting down.
ACCCAAACCTGTAGGTTCTATGAATAAACGATCAGGTTGAGTTTCAGACAATAAACGAGATAATGCAATTTGCATTGGCAATTGACTGCTGCAACACAAACAACCGCCTAAAAGCTCCTTTACGGCATAACCTTCGGCTTGCGGAAGCAGATTTTGATCCACCCCTATTTGACCAAACTCATTCATCAAGACAGCCCAGACTTCGCCTTTAGGCTTTTGTGCCAATAAGCTATTCAGTAATGTAGTTTTTCCTGCACCTAAAAATCCAGAAATAATATGGGTCGGTACGGATTTTTGTGGGGTCAACAGTTTCAAAATGAGATGCTCGCAAGCCAAACGAAAAGTGAAGATTAATGTAATAGTATAACAAAATCTTCACTTTCGCTGCATGTACATATTACGAACGCATATGCCGTCGAATGTATTTTTAAACTGATATTGAATATAAATTTAAACAAACTGGCTCGGATCCAACATGTGTAAGGTAATCTTTTTCACCTCATCTCGACTTTGCTGAATATGGGTGGCAATTGCCGCGATTGCTTCTTCAGTTTTTTGCTCAAAAATTAATTTTAAAATATGTTGATGTTCCTGATATGTGGCTTCAATACGGTACTGTTTAGAAAAATCTAAACGGCGGATAATCCGTATTTTTTCACTTAAGTCTAAGTGAATTCGCGCCATCTCATTATTGCCTGCTGCACGAACCAAAGCGCAGTGAAAATCCTCATCCAGTTGCGAGAGTTGCTTTATGTCATTCAGATAATCTTGCGGTTCCACCATCCAAATTGCTTTCAGTCTTGCCAACTCACTGGATTGCTCACAATCTTGCTGTGACAACTTATAAATGGCATCTTTTTCCAGCACAATCCGCACATCATACAGTTCTTCATAATAGCGGAAGTTCAGTGGTCGGACTTGCCAACCACTGCGGAAACTGACCTCGACATAGCCTTCTTGCTGTAAGCGATACAAAGCTTGCCGAATTGGAGTTCGGCTCACCTCATATGCTTGTGCAACTTCAGACTCAGTAAAACGCTCACCTGGCATTAATTTGAAATCGAAAATATCGTTCTTAATGCGTTGATACACCAGCGCGGACAAATTGTCTGCACTTTTACTTGTCGCGCTTTTCATTTCCTATACTCAACTCTATTCCATATACACCAAAGGTTCTCCGCTGTGTACGGTTTGTCCCGCACGACAAATGACCGCTTTAACGATGCCATCTTCAGTCGCATACACAGGCAGCTCCATTTTCATGGCTTCAATAATAGCAACTGTTTCACCTTTTTTAATCTCCTGACCAGACTCAACAAAAATTTTCCAGATATTACCCGTCATAGACGCATTCACAGCCAAGAAATCTCCAAAGTCCTCGAACTGTTGCTGAACGATTTCTTCGGGTTGCGCGCTATGTTCCTCTTTCCAACGCCCGACTTCTGCACTGAAAGCGTGTTGTTGCTGTTGCTTGAATGCTGCAATGCTTTCGGCTTCGTCCTGTAAAAATTGGGTATAACTGGCAAAATCAAACTCAGTTTCTTCAATTTGAATCTGCGCAGTACCATGTGCAAAATCGGTACGCCATTGATTCAACTCTGCTTCGGTAACAGGGAAGAATTTAATTTGATCGAAGAACTGCAAGAACCATTGCTTATCACCAAATTGTTTGTTTTGTTTAAATTTATTCCAGATAGGCAAAGTACGCCCCACCAACTGATAGCCACCCGGTGAGTCCATACCATAAATACACATGTACATACCGCCAATACCCACCGTACCTTCCGCAGTAAAAGTACGTGCAGGGTTATATTTCGAACTGAGTAAACGATGACGCGGATCAATTGGCACTGCACAAGGCGCAGTTAAATACACATCGCCTAAACCTAGCACCAAGTAATTAGCATCAAAAATAATGTCGCGGACTTGTTCACGGCTGTCTAAGCCATTAATCCGTTGAATAAAGTCGACATTGTTCGGCAACCATGGTGCTTTGGCACAGACACTTTCCTGATAACGTTCCACGGCACCTAAAGTCGCACTGTCCTCAAACGCCATTGGTAAATGCACAATCCGCGATGGAATTTTTAACTGGCTTAAATCTCCCATTGAAGATTCCAACTCAAGTAAATGTGCAATCAGTTGTGGCTGTGAAATCACCAGACCATCATATTTAATTTGCAGTGAACGCACCCCAGGCGACAATTCTAAAATGCCGTTTTGGTTTGCGCTACAAATCATTTGCATCAATTGGTGCACGCGTAAACGCAGCGCCAAATCTAATACATTTTCACCATATTCCAGCAGAATATAACTGTCTCCTGCCTGACGGTAGATTGCTTTTGGTGTTGTTGCTGTTTCCTCACGTAAAGCCAATATGGTGCTTCCGATTTCCGTCACTGCGGATACTTCAGCAACCGTTTGAGCCACAGAGAAATTCTCAATCTGCTCAATTTGCTGACGTTCTAAAGCATTGGCTTGCTCGACTGTTATCGGGTAAAAGCTAATTTTATCGTCGGCTTTTAATTGGCCCACTTTCCACAGCTCTGCTTTGGCTATCGTGACTGGACAAACAAAACCACCTAGACTCGGACCATCTTTTGCCAAGATCACAGGAAAATCTCCCGTGAAGTTAATTGCCCCAATCGCATATTCACAGTCATGTACATTAGATGGATGTAAACCTGCTTCACCGCCATTTTCACGTGCCCAACTTGGAGTGGGTCCCGATAAACGGACACCTAAGCGGTTAGAGTTAAAATGTACTGTCCATTCAGTTTGGAAAAACTCTTCAATATATTCCGCTTTAAAGAAATCAGGAGCGCCATGCGGACCATAGAGCACACCAATTTTCCATTCACGCCCATAACTTGGAATTAAATCAAGTGCGAGATCTTGAGGCTCTGCTGCCTCCAAAGTTAACCCAGCATGTGGCATATCACGATCAACCAGTTTAATCATATCTCCAGTACGTAATGTACGCCCCGCATGTCCGCCAAAGTTACCTAAAGCAAAAGTTGCACGACTGCCTAAATATAGTGGGACATCCAAACCATGACGTACAGCCAAATAAGTTCGACATCCCGACTCAACTTGACCCAGTTTAAGCACCTGCCCCGCCTTCACCTTAATCGCCGACCAAAATGCAACAGGCTGATCATCCAAAGTTACGGCACATGGTGCACCTGTTAAAGCAATCGTAGTTGTCGTGTGGAACTTGAGTGTAGGTCCGAGTAAGGTAAATTCAAACCCAGCAGCATTTTGTGGATTACCCACAATTTTATTGCCCAATTGGAAGGCATAATCATCCATTGGCCCTGAAGGTGGCACACCAATATCCCAATAGCCTGTCCGTCCCGGATAATCTTGAATCGAGCTTAAAGTTCCCGGCTGCAAAACTTCAATTACTTTGGGCATATACGTAAAATCATCTAACATCCGTGTCCAAATGTTCATCTCGGCAAAACGCTGATCAGCAATGACTGCACGGGCATAATCCAAGTTGGTACTGATACCGTTAAGGCGTGTTTCACTCAGCACTTGCTGTAATTTTGCAATCGCTTGTTCACGGTTTTCCGCATGAACAATGATTTTGGCAATCATCGGGTCAAAGTATTGTGAAATTTCTGTGCCCGTCGCCACCCATGTATCTACACGAGCGTGTTCAGGAAAATAAACTTCAGTTAATACTCCCGGACTCGGTTGAAAGTTTTTCACTGGGTCTTCTGCATAAATACGCACTTCAATCGCAGCACCTTGCGGCTGAATATTCTGCAATTTTTCCCAATCTAAACCATCTCCCGCAGCCACTTTGAGCATACATTCAATTAAATCCAGCCCTGTTACCATTTCTGTCACAGGATGCTCGACTTGTAGACGAGTATTGACTTCCAAGAAATAAAATTCATCACGCGCAGCATCATAAATAAACTCGACGGTGCCCGCGCTACGATAATTCACCGAAGCACCTAGTTCTACTGCCGCTTGATGCAACTTCTGACGCGTCGCTTCAGGCAATAATGCAGCAGGCGTTTCTTCCACCACTTTCTGGTTACGGCGCTGCAATGAGCAATCACGCTCACCTAATGCCACTACTTGACCCAAGCCATCGCCAAAAATCTGGACTTCAACATGACGTGCTTTATCGACAAAACGTTCTAAAAACACGCCTGCATCTTTAAAAAATTGTTCACCTAAACGTTTGACACTAGCATAGGCATCTTGCAGTGCTTCAGGCGTATCACAGCGGGTTAAACCAATACCACCTCCTCCTGCGGTGCTTTTCAGCATAATTGGATAACCAATTTCTGCCGCAGCAACCAATGCTTCTTCTAAACTATTGAGCAAACCTGTCCCCGGTGTCATTGGGACATGTGCAGCAGCCGCCAATTCACGCGCACGATGTTTCAGACCAAATTCCAAAATCTGTTCGGCAGTTGGCCCCATAAAAGCAATATGGTTGGCTTCACAGGCTTGTGCAAATTCAGCACTTTCAGACAAAAAACCATAGCCTGGGAAAATTGCTTCAGCACCTGTGTGTTTTGCAGCAGCAATTAATTTTTCAATCGATAAATAGGTCTCAGCAGGTTTGGTTCCTTGTAAGTCCACTGCAAGATCGGCATCTTGAACGTGCTGCGCATAACGGTCACTGTCCGAATACACCGCCACACTGGTGATTCCTAATTTTTTTAAGGTACGTATTGCGCGTACAGCAATTTCACCACGGTTGGCAATTAATACGGTTTTAAACATGAGTGTTCCTATTTTTTTAATATGTTGTTTGTAGTTGTTGTGCAGTACGATGCTGAATATAGGCGCGCCAGCCCCCAAAGTGACTGATGTTCTCAGCATCGGCTAAACCATAAGGCTCGCAAATAAAACCCTTGACCCAACGCCCATCACTCAGCTCAACATTGCCCATCCCCAATGGCGTCGGAATTTCAGCGACAAACTCACCAAATCGAGCTGTTGGCACATCCCAGAGTTCCACGATAATTTCCTGTCCGTTACTTTGACGTGCCAAACCAGGTTTTGGCGGAATCGTGCCATTCAGTGCATATAAGGCATAATTGGCTGAGGTTTTAGTGGTTTCGACATGCACTGCTTGGCGTGTGCTGAGTTGGAAATTCAGGGGCATGCCTGTCAAATGTGCACCCACTACCGCCACACGAATATGCTGTCCTGATGGTGTTGAAATTGACTTTACATTTTCAGGATAAGGACGTCCTGTCGCACCTAAAGGCAATTGCAGATGCGCTTGCCATTGACGACCAAAATCTGCCAAAGCACGGTCATGCCATGCTGGTGCAATCAAGCTGATGCCAAACGGTAAACCATCTTCGCGGAAACCCGCAGGGAGTGCCAAAGCACTTAAGTCTGCAAGATTGGTAAAATTTGTATAAGTGCCAAAATGTGAATTATATTGAATCGGCTCCTGCTGCATTTCTGTAAGGGTATGAATGGTTGGCGATGTTGGCACAACCAAGGCATCGAACTCAGTCAGCAACTCTTGAATCTGTCGTGCCAAATCATTTTTGAGATATTCAGCTTTATAAGCATCGAGTGCCGTATAGTTTTTGCCTTGTTGAACAATCTCCAAGACGGTTGGATCAAATGCTTCTGGAGCTTGTTCGAGTAATGCTTCAACCGCTATCGTACGCTCAGCCACCCACGGGCCTTGATAAAGCTGTGTTGCCAATTGTTCAAAAATTGAAAAATCAATTTCAGTGAACGTGACATTCATTTGTTTTAGTTGTGCAATCGCTTGCTGAAAAACCTGCTCTGCTTGCACATCACCAAAGAATTGCAAAGTTTTTGGAATCGCAAAATGAAGTGCAGAAGATAATTTTGTAGGAGCAGTTTTAGGGTTATGCCGTGAGTAACTATCACGCACATCAAATTGTTCCAGTACCTGCGCCACGACCTCCGCATCGTCTACCGTTAAGGCAAATATGGAAATACAGTCAATACTTTTTACGGCTGGCATTAAACCATAATTTGAAAAACGTCCTTTGGTTGGTTTTAACCCCACGATATTGTTAAAAGCGGCAGGTACACGACCAGAACCTGCGGTATCTGTGCCTAATGAGAATGGTACCAAACCACGTGCCACCACACTGGCAGAACCTGAACTTGAACCGCCACTAACATACTCAGAGTTAAAACTATTCGGGACTGCCCCAAATGGAGAACGTGTACCGACCAAGCCTGTTGCAAATTGATCAAGATTGGTTTTGCCCACCACTATCGCACCTGCCTGTTTCAGCAAACGCACTGTTTCGGCATCTTCTTGCGCCATATCATGCAAAACTTTACAACCCGCTGTTGTGGCAAAGCCAACAACATCAATATTGTCTTTGACAGCAAATGGAATGCCATACAACGGGAACTGTTCAAATAATGCTGTACTGGTTGTACTATGTTTTTCTAATTCTTCAATCTGTTGTTGCAAAATTTGAGGAGTCGCAAGGGAAATCCACGCTGTATCTTCTGTATCAAAAGCCTGTACCCACGTCATTAAATCCGTTAATTGAATGTGTTGTGTTTTATAGGCATTTTGCCATTCTGCGATGGTCCAGCCAAAAGATTGAAGTATGCTCACTTTATGCATCCTATCTTGTATACAAGTTAAGATTCATAAAGCGAATTTTATGCCAATATTTATTTATTATTAAAAATCAATATTTTGATTAAATTTACATACAAACCTACATTTAAATGAGTACTTGGAAATAAAAGGATGCATTTTTTTAATACAGTAAAACATACGTTATGCACTAAAGCGTGCTGCATTTTAAAACATGAATAAGCCAATAGAAGGTAGAAATAAAAAAGCAGCAAAAAAACGTGATGGTAAATTTAAAAGACCATGAGTAAAAAATTTCCTTCCCCCATTTTCAGGGAGAAGGAAGGACCTAAACTGGTAAATATTTTTATTGATTATTTAGATGAATAAGAAATTTTCATCCCCACGGCATAACCAGTATTATCTTTGAAATCACCAACGACACGGCCATCTGATACCTCACCTTTTACATCACCAAACCACATATAACGACCACCTAAACTAAAAGCGACATTTTGGTTAATGTTGTATTTAGCCGCTAAACCCACACCCCAATAACCTTCAACAGGACCTAAAGTTGGTGCAGGTGCACCTGCACCAGAGTCCCATAAACCAGAAACAGACATTGCAAGTTTTGGTGATAAGCGCTTACCAACACCAAGTTCAACAGCGGTTTGGTCATCATGATACGTTACTAAAGGCAACCCTCGTCCATTTTGTAACGCATATGCAGTGGTCGCTTTTAATGCTGGTGGATAGTAAGCAAAATCACTCCATGGCACCCAACGGACTCTAGCAAATACAGCCGTAGTCTGATTTAAACCCGTTTGCAGATTTAAGTTCACAGACTCTGGCGTTGTCACACTGCCTCTATTGGTATGTGAATAATCGAAGCCAATTAGGTCTGCCAAAGGAACATCTTCTTTAATTACTGTTTTATGTTCAATTTCAGAACGATAAGTTAACGATGCAAGAATACCTAGCTCAGGCTTGGCATAGCTCATACCCGCAACCCAACCTACAGCCATATCATCAAAACTATTGTTATATCCACTTGAGGCTTGATACGTTAAACCACGTAAATGTACATCTGCTTGTAGTTCTTGTAATGCAGGACCACCATAGATCATAAAGTTTTTATTGAGGTTATAACCCAATAAAGTTGTGAGGTTTTTTGACTTTACCTCAACGCGTGTATAGGCATCAGATGCAGGTAAATTGGTCGCGATAAAATTATTCTCGCCTTCAAATTTTACTTTTGCACCATATGGCTCATCATAAATGAGCGCCAAACGGAAGCTTGGGTTTAAGTCAGTTTTTACGGCATAACCCATTGTTTGAAAATCTTCTGCCAGATCAGATATATGATTTCCACTCGTGTCAGTCCCCTGTACATCAGGATCAATATGCGTATAACTTACTTCTGCATAGGTACCCTTTTCAAACAGCGCATCGATTTGCTGTGGCGAGCGCTCTAAACCAGCAGCAAAAGTTTGACCAGACAATACTGACAATACCGCAATATTGAGGTATTTTTTCTTATTGAATTTCATCTCTATTCCTTTAGTCAATTTAAACAAGTGAACGTGTTTCGATCCTATAAATACACGCACTTATTAAAGATTAAATAGTGAACTACTTAATCTCGGTGGTTACCCATGTGGGGTAATTCAGATAGTTTTAGCTTGCTGCTATTACGCAGTATTTTTAATACTCAAAACTGTAATCCAGAAAATAACGCTCACTATTTTAGATGCTCAATTCGATCCGATGAGCTCAAGTAAACAAAGCTATATTTGAATTAAGAGAGTTCTGCTCACGATTACGGTATAGAGCCCCAAAAATGGAAAGATACTCATGTCCTTGTCATGAAACAGTGACGTACTTTTTTTTTTACACCAAAATCTGTTATTTCTTATTTATCATCCTGATTCCAAATCCTTTTTAGCAGCAAACTCTTGTAATCCCACAAAAGCAAAATATCTATGTTCTTTTCGAATCCAATAGTTACTATCTTTAATCGTTCGATTTCACATCGATATTTTTCAACAAGTAACATATTTCTAAGAAAACCATAGTCATCCTTAATTATGGATTTCTTAAAAATATTACTTACGAATTTCACTCATTTACTGAGATGCAATCGGCATCTGAAGATTAGCAGTCTCAAAGAATGAAACACCCATGCAAAAGAATGGTTAGTGAATGGTTTTGAAGGAGAAAAAATTAAAAAAATGCTGCATAAATAATCCAGAAAAAATGCACTAGACCATATGCTACTATTCATCAATCATGATTAAATTTTAAACCTTCAATTTAACATCAAGATGTCACAACTTAATGATCATCATCAGAAAAAAAGCCCTTTAAACTTCTTGATTTTTTAATTGCTTAACAATGGATGTCACAGCAATAAAATTGCTACTTTTACGATCTACTCTCTAGTTCTGTTATGCAATTTTAAAACCCAATTGTTGACTTATAATCAAGAATATTTTGCAGATTCATCGATTTTTCAGCATCAAAGACTTAATTATACTTTTGCCCAATTCAAAAAATTTGGTTGAGTCATTCAATGAAAAACATTCTGATTGTCAACGGTGCAAAACAATTCGCGCATTCAAATGGCGAACTTAACGACACACTAGCCAATTTTGCAAACACCCATTTAAGTCAACAGGGACACAATGTTCGTATTACAAGAACAGATGCTCAATATGACATTCAGCAAGAAGTTGAAAACTATGTTTGGGCGGATGTAATTATTTATCAAATGCCAGGTTGGTGGATGGGTGCGCCATGGACTATGAAGAAATACATCGACGATGTTTTTACTATAGGTCATGGTACGTTGTATGCCAATGATGGGCGTTCACGTAGTGATGCCAGCAAAAAATATGGATCAGGTGGTTTAATTCACGACAAAAAATATATGCTTTCTCTCACGTGGAATGCTCCGATCGAAGCATTTGAAGATCAAGAACAATTCTTTGAGGGAGTTGGGGTCGATGGTGTCTATCTACCCTTTCACAAAGCAAATCAATTCTTAGGTATGCAAGGTTTAGACACGTTTATTGTCAATGACGTCATTAAAGCACCGAATGTACCTCAATATTTAGAAGCCTATCGCGCACACTTAGACACGATTTTTACAGTATAAAGGACATCACCATGTTAACTGTCATTGCAGAAATTCAAATTCATGAAGGTATAGTACATTTTGAAACTGTCCTGAATGCATTTAAGAATGTCACGCCTAAAGTGCTACAGGAAGCAGGTTGTTTTGGTTATGAGCTTTATATTGATCAAGACAGTAACGCCAGTTTCCAGTACAAACCTAAAAATTCGATTATTATGTTTGAAAAATGGCTGTCTTTAGCGCATTTGGAGCAGCATTTAAACACGGCGCATATGCAAGACTTTCAACAAAAGGTGAAAGATGCCGTAAAAGAAACAAAAATTCGGATTATGCACTTGGGGCTAAATAATAATTAAATCCTTCGTAGCATGATGATTGTGTATGAAATTATCACAAGACAGCTTTGTACACGACAAAAAAAGACAACTCATTGAAATAATGGCATAATACTTGTTTTCTGACGACGAATATGATGACACATTTCAATGAGTTACATCTCATCTTAAACAAATATCTAAAGTGGAACAAGTCACGTGTAAAATGTTTTACACTGATTATGCTGGCATTAATTGTAAAACAGACATGTAATCTTTCTTCTGCATCTAAAGCCTTACCCATCACGTGCTTACCACAATCATTTTATCGACGTATACAACGCTTCTTTGCAGATCAGTATTTCGATTATCGTCAAATTTCTCAGTTAATTTTCAATATATTTTCATTCGATAAAGTCCAATTAACTTTGGATAGAACCAACTGGAAATGGGGAAAACGAGATATCAATATCTTGATGTTAGCCATCGTCTATCGTGGAATAGCGATACCTATTGTTTGGACATTGCTCAATAAACGTGGAAATTCAGATACAAAAGAGCGTATTGCTTTGATTCAACGCTTTATCTCCATTTTTGGTAAAGATCGTATTGTGAATGTGTTCGCAGACAGAGAATTTATCGGTGAGAAATGGTTTACATGGTTAATTGAAAATGACATTAACTTCTGTATACGTGTTAAAAAAACTTTATTGTGACCAATCACTTAGCCAAGAATCATAAAATTAGTGATTTATTTCGTCATCTTCAAGTTGGTCAAACAGAATGTCGTAAACGACGTATTTGGGTTGGTCGAGTGAAACTGTATATTAGTGCGCTACGATTAGAAGATGGAGAACTTTTACTTGTTGTTTCTCCTATGTTTAATGCTTCTGCTATTGGTGATTATGCATTACGCTGGGAAATCGAAACCTTATTTAGTTGTCTCAAAGGACGTGGATTCAATCTTGAAAATACTCGTTTAACAGACCCTAGACGAGTCAAGAAATTGATAGCAGTGCTAGCGATCGGTTTCTGTTGGTGCTATTTAACAGGTGAATGGCAACATGATCGAAAAAAAGCGATAAAACTAAAGAAGCATGGACGACTTTCAGTAAGTTTATTTCGCTACGGTTTGGACTATGTTCAGATGGCTATTCTACGTTTGATTGGTTTTGGAAAAAAAGAAGAATTTAAGAAAGTGCTAGCAATTTTAAGAAAGAAAAAGCCTGATAGGACAAGGGCCCTATGAAATTTGTCGTGTACAGAGACAAGACAGTTAAAAACTGATAAAGTAGCCTGCGCTTAGCAGGCTTTTTTATGTCAAACTCAAATATAGGCACTCGTTTTAATTAAAATGGGCGACTATAGAGATAACGACGAAAGTACTAAGCGATAAAATTATGCAACTCAAGAGGTTACATCTGAAATGCTTCTCATGATCGACAATTATGACTCCTTTACTTACAACATCGTGCAATATTTTGGCGAGTTGAACCAAGAAGTAAAAGTAGTCCGTAATGATGCCGTGACTTTGGAAGACATTGAACGATGGCAACCGAAGTATTTGGTCATTGGTCCGGGACCTTGCTCACCTACTGAAGCAGGTATTTCTATTCCAGCTATTCAACATTTTGCTGGAAAAATTCCATTACTCGGTGTGTGCTTAGGTCATCAAAGTATCGGACAAGCTTTTGGCGGTAATATCGTTCGCGCCAAAACCGTAATGCATGGGCGTTTATCGGACATGTATCACAGTGACAAGGGAATTTTTAGCAATCTACCTTCACCATTCTCTGCAACCCGCTATCACTCTTTGGTGATTGATCAAGCGAGCTTGCCAGATTGTCTAGAAGTTACTTGCTGGACCCAAGAAGCTGATGGCTCAATGGAAGAAATTATGGGCGTAAAACATAAGACACTGCCTGTCGAAGGTGTGCAGTTCCACCCAGAATCGATCCTCAGCCAACACGGTCACCAAATCTTCAAAAACTTTTTAGAGATTTATGCATAAATGAATATTCAACAAGCTTTAAATCATATTACCAAGAATATCCACCTGACTCAGCCACAAATGGAAGAGGTCATGCGAACTATCATGAGTGGTGAAGCCACTGATGCACAGATTGGTGCATTAATGATGGGGCTACGCTTAAAGGGTGAAAGCATTGATGAAATTACGGCTGCTGCACGCGTGATGCGTGAGTTCGCCACAAAAATTGATGTGAGCGATGTACCCAACCTGATTGATATTGTCGGTACGGGTGGTGATGGACAGAACTTATTTAACGTTTCTACCGCTTCAGCCTTTGTCATCGCTGCGGCTGGTGCCACCATTGCCAAACATGGTAATCGCGGTGTATCGACCAAGTCTGGCTCATCCGACTTGTTAGAGCAAGCAGGGATTCATCTTGATTTGAACATGCAACAAACTGAGCGTTGCATTCGTGAAATTGGCGTCGGTTTCCTGTTTGCACCCAACCATCATAAAGCCATGAAATATGCAGTCGGTCCACGTAAGGAACTCGGCATTCGCAGCATCTTCAACTTACTCGGCCCGCTTACGAATCCGGCTGGAGTAAAGCGTCTGGTGATTGGCGTATTCTCGAATGAATTGTGCCGCCCAATTGCAGAAGTGATGAAGCAACTTGGCGCTGAACACGTGATGGTGGTGCATTCTAAAGATGGACTAGATGAAATTAGCCTCGCTTCATCAACTTATGTTGCTGAACTAAAAGATGGCGAAGTGAGTGAATGGGTGATTAATCCTGAAGATGTCGGGATTGAATCGCAAACGCTAACAGGTTTAATCATTGAGGATTCTGCTGAAAGTTTAGCCCTGATTAAAGATGCACTCGGCCGAAAAAAATCTGATCGTGGCGCCAAAGCCGCAGACATGATTGCCTTAAATGCAGGCGCAGGCATTTATGTCTCTGGTTTAGCCAAAACTTATAAACAAGGCGTAGCGTTAGCGCACGACATTATTTACGGTGGGCAGGCTTTAGAAAAAATGAGTGTGCTGTCTGAATTTACCAAAACACTCAAACAATACGAAGCTTAAGGAAGGATGCTCACATGGTCGATATCGCAAATACAATTTTAGGCAAAATTGTTGATCGTAAACATGAAGAATTGGCAGCACGACTCAAGCAACGTAGCCTGCAAGATGTGGAACAATGGGCACAAGAAGCAACACCCGTGCGTGGTTTTGCTCAAGCACTGATGAAGAAGCGTCCAGGTGTAATTGCTGAAATCAAAAAAGCCTCTCCTTCAAAAGGGATTATTCGTGAAAACTTTAATCCAGCGGAAATTGCAGCACAATATGAACAAGCGGGTGCGGCTTGCCTATCAGTTTTAACTGATGTCGATTTTTTCCAGGGTGCAGATGAGAATATTCAAATCGCGCGTACGCATTGTGCTTTGCCTGCATTGCGTAAGGATTTTCTTGTCGATCCTTACAATGTCATTGAAGCACGTGCCTTGAATGCCGACTGTATTTTGTTGATTGTGGCCTGCTTGTCAGACCAACAATTAGAAGAAATGTCAAAAACAGCGTTTGAGCATCATTTGGATGTATTGGTTGAGGTACATGATGAGGAAGAACTTGAGCGTGCTCTACAACTTTCTGAGCGCTGCTTGTTAGGGGTGAATAACCGTAATCTTAAAACCTTTGATGTGGATTTAAATACATCAATTCGTTTGAAGAGATTACTTGATCCTTCTCGCTTACTCATTACTGAAAGTGGCATTGCAACCCCAGAAGATGTTCGTATGATGCAAGAGCATGATATTCATAGTTTCTTGGTGGGTGAAAGCTTCATGAAGCAGCCACGTCCAGATCATGCCTTCACCGCATTATTTGGTCAGCCTGCCGAAATTTAAACAGATGCCATCAGAGTAAAAATTTTTTACTCTGATGGCAACTTACTCGTATTCAACACTAGCTCACCCTTCTATAAAGTCAATTAAAATAAAAGTTTCCAAACTAGGCAATCACGACTTAGTCGACTCTTCAGGTACGTGAACAATCAACATCAAAAAATTTCTGACTAAGGGAATAAAGATTAAAATCAGTGGATAAGCAATGAGCCAAGACATCGCCCACGTTACCAACCACTTTTCTATGAAACCGTGCATTAAACCTTTATTCACAAAAAGATTAAAACAAGACAGGGAGCCACTCATCAGCCCCGATAAGAACAAAGGCATGAGCCAAGACATATGCTTAACATGAATTTTTACCATAAGATTCAATCACCTTTTTGATTTACGATTGACAGAAGAAGTAATAAAAATAGAGTAAATGGCTTAGGCTCAATGGTTTAAATCCCTCTAAGTTTCCACTACAGCTCAATGAGCTATCTCAAGTTTGAAAGCGATTGGCTAGGATTATCTCAAGTCAAATCCGCAATTTTTCTAATGTAATCACCCCCCTTTTTTCATAAAAGATCTTTCCCTGTTGATGTATTATGAGAACCAATTACTCAATAAGATATATCTTAATATATCTTCTATATTTTTTCATCCCATTATTTTTATCGATTCATTCAACTTCTTTTTTTACAAACAAAACAGCATAGAAAGATCTCTTCAATAAAATAAAGCTTCATTTGATGTTATTTTTGGAAAAAAAAAACTCATCACCGATCTCTTATTTTCATTCTACACAACAGCCATTGCATGTAATTCAGTTCAATTTACTGCAAAATCCGACTATAATTGCCGCTTAAACCCCATCTTGCAGTTATTTCTAGACATTATGAGCAAACATGATTCATCGCTTTCTAAAGATCAGTACAACTTACTGAAGGCTTTTAAAAAGCAAATTAATCATCCACATTCAACCGCTACTGAACAGCAAGTTGAAGCGAAAAAGCAAGCTGTAATAGCTGAGCCAGATGATGCCGAATTATTTCTAAAATCCATGCAAGGTGTACAAAAAATAGATGCAGGCAATATCGCTCAAATTGCCAAAAGCCCAAAAAAGAAATTAGACGCTCAGGTTTTAGCAAAGCGAGCAGCGGCTGTTGGTCCAACTGAATCTGAAATGGCTGAACTTTCCGACACACAAGCCATGCTTAACCCTGTAGCCAGTCAAGCAAACTTGAGTTACCGCATTGCGACGTTGCAACATAAAGTTTTTGAAGATTTAAAAGCTGGTAAATTACGCTGGTTTGAAGCTGTAGATTTGCATGGCTGTACTGTAGAACAAGCCCGTGCTGCCGTATTACAAATTATTCAGATGGCGAAGGATGAAAATCAAAATGTCATTAAAATTGTCCACGGCAAAGGACCTGAAGCCATTTTAAAAACCTATGTCAACGGTTGGTTACGTCAACATCGTGACGTACTGGCATTTGTCAGCGCACCTGATAATCAGGGGGGTACGGGCGCCGTTTTAGTTCTACTTAAACGTTCAGAAAAAAATCCGAAGCACAAACAGTAATCGGATTTTGATATTAAACACGGTATTTTTTCGGTTTTCTGGTACAATGCCGTCCTTGTTCAATATAAGAGTAAGTGAAAACGTCTTATGTCTATGCAGCAATCCTACGCAAATATTTTAACTGCCGTTGGTGAAGACCTAAATCGTCCAGGTTTGGTTGATACACCTGTGCGTGCTGCTAAAGCGTTTTCGTATTTAACGTCTGGTTATAGTAAGACGCTAGAAGAAGTCACCAATAAAGCGGTGTTTCCATCAGACAACCGTGAAATGGTCTTGGTGAAAAATATTGAATTTTATTCGCTCTGCGAACACCATCTCCTACCTTTTTATGGTCGTGTACATATTGCCTATTTACCTGAAGGCCATGTGCTTGGCTTGTCTAAATTTGCTCGCATTACTGAAATGTTCGCACGTCGTTTGCAAATTCAAGAAAACTTGACCCAGCAAATTGCAGAAGCGGTTGCTGAAGTCACTCAAGCACGTGGTGTTGCTGTGGTGATTGATTCTGCGCATATGTGCATGATGATGCGCGGTGTCGGTAAACAAGAGTCAACAACTCGTACCGTTTCATTTATTGGTGAATTTAAAACCGATAAAGAATCACGTCGTGAATTCCTCAGTGCAGTGCCTGAAAGTTACTGATTCAGCTCAAATGAATTAAAAATAAACCCCGAAACATTCGGGGTTTATTTTTATCTTATTGTGAACGCTGATTCACACGCTTCGACAACTGCTCTGCGGTTTCAACACGTTCTGAATAACGATCCGTTAAATAGGCTGCCTGACCACGAGTCAACAAAGTAAATTTATACAATTCTTCCATCACATCCACAATACGTGTGTAGAAAGAGGAATCTTTCATGGAGCCATCTTCTTCAAATTCCAAGAATGCTTTTGGAATCGAAGACTGATTTGGAATGGTGATCATGCGCATCCAACGCCCTAAAATGCGCATCTGATTAACCGCATTAAACGATTGTGAGCCACCACACACTTGCATCAATGCCAGAGTTTTACCTTGCGTGGCACGAATAGCTCCCGCTGCCAATGGAATCCAGTCAATCTGTGCTTTAAAAATCGAACTCATGGAACCATGACGTTCGGGTGAACACCAAACCATGCCTTCTGACCAAGCCAACAGCTCATGCAACTCTTTGACTTTTGCATGCTCTAGATCCGCATCTTCTGGCAAAGGTAAGCCTTTAGGGTGGAAAATTTTCACTTCAACACCGAAGTATTCCAGAATTCGACCCGCTTCCTGTATTGCTAAACGACTATAAGAACGCTCACGGTTTGAACCATACAACAGCAAAATGCGTGGCGGATGCTCAATAGCTTTCGCTTGTACCTGCTCTAGGGTTGGCTTTGGTAATAGCGCTAAATCAATATTTGCAAAACTCATCCCAGAACCTCAGTTTTAAAATATTTTTTGCGTAACCATAAAGATACACTGACCAATGCAATTAACACAGGAACTTCCACCAAAGGGCCAATAACCGTGGTAAATGCGACTGGAGAAGCCAAACCAAAGGTTGCAATCGCAACAGCCAATGCCAATTCAAAGTTATTGCCCGCAGCCGTAAATGAAATCGCAGTGGTACGCGCGTAGTTATTACCCATCCATTTGCTCATAAAGAAGCTGATAAAAAACATCACCACAAAATAAATAGTTAATGGAATCGCGATACGTAATACATCCATCGGCAGGCTGACCACTTCACCACCTTTGAGGCTAAACATCGCTACAATGGTGAAGAGCAATGCCATTAAACTGAGTGGACCAATTTTTGGCAGAAAATGGGTTTGATACCATGCCAAGCCTTTTTGTTTAACTAAAATCAGACGGGTGAAAAAGCCCAATAAAAATGGAATGCCCAAATAGATCAATACCGCTTGGGTAATCATCCAAAAACTAACTTGAATGACTTGCGCCTCAACCCCGAAATATGGCGGCAAGAAACTCAAGAATAGCCACGCATAACTGCTAAAGAATAAAATCTGGAAAATACTGTTAAATGCAACTAATGCTGCAACATATTGATTATCACCACATGCCAGATCATTCCAAACCAAAACCATGGCAATACAACGTGCCAGCCCAATTAAGATCAGTCCTGTCATGTATTCGGGATAAGATTGTAAAAATATGATTGCCAAGACAAACATCAGACACGGTGCAATCAACCAGTTTTGTACCAGTGACAGCGTCAAGGTTCGCTTATCTTTAAAAACTTCTGGTAAAGCTGCATAGTCCACCTTTGCCAACGGTGGATACATCATCACAATAAGACCGATGGCAATTGGAATATTGATACTGCCGACATGCATTTGATTTAAAGTAACCGAAGCTTGAGGGATAAATACCCCTATTGCCACTCCAAGCGCCATGGCAATAAAAATCCACAAGGTTAAATTGCGGTCTAAAAAAGAAAGTCTAGAAGTCGACATGTATTTTCTCAATCAGGGAGATATGTTTTTGTATCGAATAGATCTCATTCGATAGATTTTTTGATCAGCTTAAAACAAACAAGCATCCAATCTTCTAAATACAAGACACCTTCGATTCTGATTTTATTTAATCAGGACTCCATCTGAGTATTAAATTCATTCAAACATCAGTTATCGGACAATAGACCTACTGAATAAAGTGAATCAATCACAATGGACATTGGTCGAAGTATTCAAATAAAGAGTTTCTCTGTCTGTTTGCGCTGACTGAGCAATGATCTTTAACACCGCATTCGCCCATTCAGGTAAGTCTGGATTTACGCGGTAATATACCCACTGCCCTTTGCGCTGATCTAATAAAACCGACAAATTTCTTAACAATGCCAAATGTCGTGAAATCTTAGGCTGACTCAATTGCAATAATTCCGTCAGTTCGCATACACAGACATTTTCTCTCACCAGTACCCACTTCATAATGTCTAAGCGAGTGGGGTCAGAGAGACATTTAAAGAAATCAGTTTGATCCATTTTACAGCCCAAAAATTAATAATTGCAAATATACGTATATCCATATATAAATGCAATAAAGTTTATTTAACAAAAGATGATGTCTAAAAAATGATTAAGATTTATCATAATCCTGCTTGTGGTACGTCCAGAAATACCCTTGGTCTGATACAAAATACAGGTCAAGAACCAGAAATTATTGAATATCTTAAAACTCCGCCTACTAAAGAGGAACTGATTGATTTAATCAAGCGCTCAGGATTATCAGTACGGGACGTTTTACGCAAGAATGTTCCACCTTATGAAGAATTACAACTAGAACAGTCAACACACAGCGATGACCAACTCATTGATTTTATGCTGAAATATCCAATTTTAATCAACCGTCCTTTTGTGGTAACTGAACTTGGTGTAAGGTTATGCCGTCCCTCTGAAGTCGTTCTTGAAATTCTTTCTGCTCCACAACGTGGTTCTTTTAGCAAAGAGGATGGTGAATTACTCATCGATGAACAGGGACAACTGATCAAAAAATAAAATAGACTGCAAAAAAGGCACTTCGAAAGTGCCTTTTTCTTCGCTTAAGTTCAGAAGAATCGAACATAACCCAAGCTCAATTTATTCCAGTCCTGATGATTTTGATATTGGTATTCCCACCCTACACGTAATGCATTCTGCGCATTCAAAGCATATTGTACTTGTGAATTCAATCGAACTTGCCACTGGTGCGAATCTTCCCAATATGGAAATTCGACCTGCACAATCGAATTAATATGGTCTGCCCAAATGTTCTGACAACCGACCGTCGGCCCCATACCCAATCGCCAGCCTTTATCTAATGATTTTCCACCTTGAAGATAGGTTTGCATTTGCGCATAACATAAATTCTCTCGTTTTGAATCTGCATAGCTATAACCCATCTGCATTTTTAAACTGGCAACACCATGTTGATCCTGTTCACTAAAACGCCCTGAAGAATCTGTCGCTTCTTGTTGCCAACCCAGATTAAATCCCCATGTCAACGGCGTTTTAAACGCTGTAATCGGGTTATAAGAATTTACTGTCAGAAAGTCGAAATGCTCCAGTTTCAACTCATCCTGACGGTATTGAATCGAGCCATCCCAAAACAACAATTGTGTTCCGACGCGGTAACCGCCTTGAGGATCAATCAAATCATGATAGGCTTGACGGTGTCCCAACTCAATAAATTCATCGCCTTGCACAGTTCCTGCTTTTACCGAGAAATTTCGAGCGTCATGTGATTGTGTCGGATCAATACGTGGACGTTCAGGTTCTTTACGTTGCCTCTCTAAATCAATCGCACTGCGTAAAGTCAGTAATTCACGTAGATTAGGCTGTGCAAAAGCAACATCCACTTTACGTGCAACCAATTGTAAGTACAAATCGTCATAGGCCATTTCTAAAATTTTGGCACGAGCTTCCACAGAATAAGCTGCCAAAATATCTAATCTTTGTTTTTGTTCAGCAAAAGCAACCTGATGGGCTGTTTTAGCCAAACTTTGCCCATGCTGTTTGGCTTGCGCCAATAATTGAGTTTCTAAGGCAGGACGATAGACTGTTTCACGAACAATTCCTTGCTGATCAATCGCTTTAATGGTCTGCATTGGAATTGCTGCGACTTTAAACTGCTGACTTAAATTGAGTTCGGGACGTACCAAATCAATCAATCCTAACAGTCGGTAAGCACAGTTATCACTAACAAAATAATAGGGAAAAGTCACATGTTGCATTTCCCAAATATGCTGTACCAAAAAGCGTGTTTCTTCTGGATTTAAATTAAGTTCATATTCCCACAAATCACGACTTTCTAAATCACCATATTCTTTTACTTTGCGATAATACGGCATTAAAGAATATTCACCGGGGTATTGCCCTGTTAAACCTTTCCAAGCAAAAGACCAACCATCCGCGCTTGCGACCGTGGCTGCATAGTTCACAGCATAGGAAACCAAATTTAATTCTTTCTGATCTTTGGGGTCTAAACGCAATAAAGTATGCCCAAACATCGAACTCGGATTACCCATAAAGTCAGTTGCATAAATTAAAGTCGCTTTATAGGGCTTAATTTCGCCAATCCATTTGTCTAATTCAGGACATTCAACGTGTGGTAAATCTGTCGCGGGAATATTCAGTCGCTTGATTAACCATTGACTGCGTGCTGGAAATTTACAACGTACTGATTGATTCGGCGCTGCGGATAAAAACAATGCTTCGATATTGGCATTTAATTCATTTTGTAAATGTCCACCTCTTTCTGGGCTAAGAAAGTAACCTGCATAATGAACTTCACTTTGCCCTTTGGCATTGGCATACATTAATCTTTGCCAAGTTGTTTCTTGCGCTAGATGTTTCTGGGTCGCCATTTCAACATAGTGGATAGATGATGTCGGTTCAACGGCATACGCCAGACTAGAACCGAATAAAGCCGTAAATAAAGCAATCTTTTTCATTCAAATTTAATTTTTTAGATATAAAAAACCCTGTCAGATTGACAGGGTTTTACAACAATCGATTAGACGTAAGCTTTGAGGACTTGGTCTTTTGCCATTACAGCTTGTAGCGATGTGAGTACTTGGTAGGAATCTTTATTCTCTGTAGAGTAAATCTCAGCAAAGTTTTGCTTAGATACGGCAAAGAAACGCGCTTTATCTTCTGCTTTAATATTGAGTAATTCAGCTAACACATTCAAGCTTTCGCCCTGACCTACCGCCATATCACGCGCCAATGCTTCTGCATTTTCATTGGTAAATGTGACTGCTTGTGCAGTGACTGTACCCGAACCACTACAACCGAGAGTACCAAAAGTGATACCAAATAATTGGTTAGCAAATAAACCATTTGTTGTAGCAGCAAGTAACTTCGGCACTTTACCTGATTGGCCCGCCCAAATCTCAGAACCAATACCGCAACCTGCATCGCTATCTGCAAATGCTGCTGTAGAACCTATTGCCAATACTGCTGCTAACGCTACTTTTTTTAACATTGCACTTCTCCAGAATTATTCTCTGAGTGTTCTAATTATTTACATGTAATAATGGATTACACAAACTTAGATTATCCGCATATCTTTAATAACGCAAAACAATTTATATTAAAGTTAAAAAAATAAAAATAAACTATTAATATTCATCATTATTTAACTGCCAATCACCCTTTGAGTTGCGTATTCCAAGTATTTTCAAGACTAAAACTAGACTTAACAATAGCAACAAATACCATGAACCTAGCTTGCCCCAACCCACCATATGCCAAGCATCGACCTGACTTGGATAAAGCCAAATTTTGTAGAAAGTACTCACGTTTTCTGCAAGCCAAATAATAAAAGCCAAGACCCACAAAATAGGCAACATCGGCAATTGGATGGTGTGATGTTGCAACTCAAAACGAATCTTAGTTTTCCAAAACATCACAATACTCCAGCCAAACAGTACATAGCGAATATCTGGAATAAAGAATTTGCTCATAAAATTCAAATAAGACAACACTGCCAAGGTCAACATATGACTGAATTTTGGCAAAGCCTTAAAAGACACGGTATAAAGCCGTAAAGAACGCGCAAAAAAACTTCCGACGGCTGAATACATAAACCCAGCAAATAAAGGCACTGTCCACAGTTTAAAAATTGCAGGTTGTGGATATTGCCATGAAGCAATGGCTGGATGCGTAAGGAAAATTTCCATCCCCATTGCCATAATGTGAAATAGGGCAATGACTCTGGCTTCTGCCCAAGATTCTAATTTTAAATATAATAAGCAGCACTGAATAATTAAGGCATAAAACAACAGGTAGTCATAACGATAAAAACCATAATGTTGTTCATAACCTAATGGCGCAGTAAATACAAAAGCCAATAATAAAAGTATTCCAAATAAGGCAGCCGAAGCTGCCTTATAAGAAAACTCAACACAAGATTGAGCAACACGTAACACTGTAAATACTCAACCTAAATTTATAGATACTTTGCGCTATATTCATGTACGGTGTCGATAAACACTTTCGGATGATCTGGGTTCACCCATTGGGTAATACCATGCCCCAAATTCGCAATATATCCCGTTTTTTCACCATTAGCATAGGCATCATCTAACATGGCTTGCGTGGCTTTTTGAATCGTTTGCGATGATCCATATAGAGTTGCAGGGTCTAAGTTACCTTGTAATGCTGCACGACCATTCACGATTTTACGTGCTACAGACAGTGGCGTCGTCCAGTCTAATCCAAGTGCATCTGCACCTGTTGCAACCATTGGCTCTAGCCATTGACCACCACCTTTAGTAAATAAAATCACTGGAATTTTGCGACCATCTTTTTCACGTTTTAAGCCACAAACAATTTTTTGCATGTAATTTAATGAAAATTCGATATATTCACGATGCGCTAATGCTCCGCCCCAACTATCAAAGATTTGAACAGCTTGTGCGCCCGCATCAATTTGCGCATTTAAATAATCAATGACTGCAATGGCCAACCGATCAAGCAAGGCATGTAAAACTTCAGGCTGCGCATACATCATGTTCTTGGTAAAGCGGAAGTCTTTGCTAGAACCACCTTCAACCATATAAGTCGCTAAAGTCCATGGGCTTCCCGAAAAACCAATCAAGGGTACCTGACCACCTAAAGCTGAACGAATGGTCGATACTGCATTCATAACATAATCTAAATCTGACTTTGCGTTGAATGTCGGTAAATTCATGACATCTTGTTCAGTACGCACAGTTTTATGAAACTTGGGACCTTCGCCTGCCTCAAAATACAGACCTAAACCTAAGGCATCTGGAACAGTCAAAATATCTGAAAATAAAATTGCGGCATCTAAGTCATAACGACGTAAAGGTTGTAAGGTCACTTCACATGCAAACTCAGTATTTTTACATAAAGAAAGGAAATCACCTGCCTTTGCTCGTGTTTCACGATACTCAGGTAAATAGCGTCCTGCCTGACGCATCATCCATACAGGCGTAGTATCAACAGGCTCACGCAATAAAGCACGCAGAAAACGATCATTTTTTAAGGTCGCCATTGACTTTCCTAACTTAATTTAATCTTTGCTGCATCATAACAAAAAGGATTAAATTTTAATAACTTCTCGCATGATTAAAATTTAATGTTCTTGTTGGACAAACGTCTATTTAAACAAAACAAATACTGCATCTGCCATTTTTTTCTGCAATACTTGCGTAGTTTGTCACTTAGTAAATGAATAATTCTTAAGGTTGAATTACATGTTCGTTCGCACAATACTCGCAATGAGTTTAGGCTGCCTTTTTGCTGGCACAGCTTTTGCCACAGCTACTACTGCTGAACAACCATTAAAGCCCAAAGTCGTTACCAATACTGCCGTAGAAGACCCAATTAATCCTCTTGCTGTAGGCGCAGCATCTTCAGCACAAGATGCTCAAATTACGCCTCAAGAACAGCAAGACTTAAATAGAGCGTCACAGACTTTACAAAATCTTCAACAATCTGAAGATAACACAGCAGATATTGGAACCGCTCCAGCTAGCGCGGCTGTAGCAACGAGTTCAGCAACAGCACCTACCTCTCCTGCTGCAAAAGCTTCTTGGACACTTGATGGTCTGAATAATGCATCTTGGTTTGACAACATTGGTAAAGGTCAATTCCCTGTTTATGCACGAACTCAAGTCATGTTGAATAACTCACATGCTTCACCGGGTGCGATTGACGGTACCAGTGGTAAAAATACATTAAAAGCACTTGCTACTTTTCAGCAAATGAATGGTTTACAACCAACTGGAACTTTAACCAAAGAAACTTGGGATGCCTTAGTCGCTAAACAAGGGAATCGTCCAGCATTCGTAGAATACACCATTACCGATGCTGACCTTAAAGGTCCATATGCACCATCTATTCCACACGACTATGCATTACAAGCCAAAATGAAAGGTTTGTACTACACTCGTGTGACAGAAATGTTAGGTGAAAAATTCCACATGGATGAAGATTTCTTGAAGAAACTTAATCCAAAAGCAACATTCAAGAAAGCTGGTGAAAAGATTATTGTGACGAATATTCGCAATGAACTCCCAGAAGACATTCATTTAATTGTTGCGCATAAAGGTGCAAAACAACTGTATCTATTTAATAGCCGCAACCAAATGATTGCTTCTTTCCCTGCGACCATTGGTAGCTCGGATACCCCATCACCAGAAGGCACCTATAAAGTAACTGGCGTAGCACCAAACCCTTGGTATAGCTATTCTCCAAGCAACTTTGTACAAGGTAAAAACTTAAAGCCACTTTCTTTACCACCTGGTCCAAATGGCCCTGTAGGTAACATTTGGATTGGTTTAAGCAAAAAATCATTCGGTATTCACGGTACACCTAACCCATCTGCAATTTCAAAAACTGCATCGCATGGTTGTATCCGTTTAACCAACTGGGATGCCAACGACCTCGGTAAAAAAGTTCGTTCTGGCGTAACGGTGAAATTCTTAGAATAATTCTAGAAAATAGCGCTGAATAGCCTGCATGTGCAGGCTATTTTTTTAAGTTAAATTTCTGATGATATTTAATGTTGCAAAAATAGAATGAATTGTCGCTTATATAAGATTTAAACCACATAATCGAAACGCTATGATGAATCCATGAACAAATTAAAAATAGGATAACGATCATGCAAAGTTATTTACATCGTAGTGAAAATCGCGGTCATGTCAAAGCAGGATGGCTAGAGTCTAAACATAGTTTTTCTTTTGGTAGTTGGTACGATCCAAAATATATGGGTGTAAGCGTATTACGTGTCATTAATGATGACTTAATTGCAGCCCATAATGGCTTCGGCACACACCCACATGACAATATGGAAATTTTGACCTGTGTACTTGAAGGGACTATTTCTCATAAAGACAGTATGGGTAATGAGCGTCATATTTCTGCGGGTGAATGGCAGCTCATGAGTGCGGGTACAGGTGTACAACATAGCGAAATTAATCAGGGCGATATTCCTGTACACATGCTACAAATTTGGATACATCCTGATATCCGTAATGCTGAACCTAATTATCAACAGATTCAATGTGATCCAAAATTACAGCCGAATCAATGGCATGTGATTGCAGGACCCAATAGTGATGCGGCAATGCATATTCGTCAGCAGGCTGAAGTCAAAACTGCCTTTATACAAGCGACGAATACTTTGGCGATCAAAGCGACGCAGAAACTCAATTATGTCCATGTAATATCTGGCGAGCTTGAAATTGCGGGTGAGACCTTAAAAGCTGGTGATGCTTTAGCATTTGCTGAAGAGGCTGAAATCAAAGCGTTGACAGACAGTCAATTGATTTGGTTTGATTTACCGGTTTAATCAGTACATGCTTTTCTAAGCATGAGATTGATTTAATAATTTCTTTGAATACTACTCACATTGATAGCTCTAAAATAAAAAACCTCACAATTGTGAGGTTTTTTATTCTATTTAGAAATTAATAGCCCCATGCTTTTGGGTCTAATGGTAAATCTACAGCAACTGAAAGCCCTGTATCATTACCATGCACATCCGAATCACTCACCCACCCATTTAATTTCAAAGGAATATCTGGGCGAAGATAATGTGACCATGTTAAATCGAGTGCTTTCACTTCATCTTTTTCTGGAAATGCTTGGTTAATATCCAGATTAGATTGATTAACTTTAGCCACTAAAACACGTCCAGACACACGGTTCATAGGATCCAAACGAATATTACCGCCGACTGAATATATTTCACCATCACCGCCCATTGCATGACCTAATGGGAAACCATGTTGGTAATAACCATCTTTATATACATAATGATTATACGAAATACCTTTCACATCACCATTTGTACGGGTGTCCGCCCACTCTGTATACAGTTGGAATGGCATATTTTTAAAACTTGAAGAGTAATCCATACCAGCTAAATACATTTTTTTAGATGGAAGCAATCCAGCCTCATCTTCACCCACGTACTGACCATAAATGCTCAGTGGTGTATTCAACCATTGGTTTAAATTTAAACGTGCATCAAAACCTGCAAGTTGGTTTGACTTATCATCATCTGAATTATAGAAATTATCATTGCCTTTAATTGCATTCCATAATGAATCCCAACTTTCCGAACGCCCATCACCACCCCATTGAATCATGCGCGATGCACCTAACTCTAAATAAGGCAAAGGCTGAGCAGTTAAACGTAAGCCAATCAGTTTGGTGTCTGGAATAGCATCATAATCTGCGAGTTGACCTCCAAATGCTTGATACTGCCAAGGTCCAATCCATGATAACCATTTTGTTTCAAATGCACTTTGGTCAGCACGCTGCATGGTCAAACCATAAACTGGACGGCTTGCATCACCACGGATTAAACTCCCCTCATGTCCTGGTCCCCAATACGTTGGCATTTGACCAGCAATCAACCACTGGTTCCACAGTTTACCCGCCAAATATGAACCTTCAACATTGACATATTCCCCGTTATCGATCATCGGGTCATGTTCAACGTTTATTTTTAATTTGGCATCCCAATTCTCGCTACCCGCATTTAATTCCAATGCACCCACATATTGAGATTTGTTACTTGCAGCAAACGCTTGTGGAAATTGCTTTTCATCTGTTGCCGCGTAAAGACTCACTTTTGCCATCTGATTGTCTGCTTTGAGACTGGCTAAAACAGAGTCAATTACTTTTTGTTGTTCTGGTTGACTAACACGTGCTTGGGATAATGCACGTTGAATTTCATCCCCACTCATTGGCCATGTTGAGGTACTAATTTGAATAACGCCTTGTTGATTTAACCAGTTCAAATCCGAACGTAAATCTTCATTATTCACGACAATCCCTTGCGCAAAACCCGATGACGCCGACACCATCAACAACGCCGAAACTAAAGCTCTTTTTAAAAACATTATCGTGACTTTCTCGTTACTTAATTCTGCCGACTACCATATTTTCTTTGATTGAATATTGCAACCTGAGTATTGATTTTTGTTGTAAATCATCAACAAAAAACCCGCCGAAGCGGGTTTTTTAATAAATATGGACCTTAGTCTTTACGGCGCATGTGTGGGAATAAAATCACATCACGGATACTCGGCGCATCAGCAAATAACATGACTAAACGGTCAATACCAATACCTTCACCCGCAGTAGGAGGCAAACCGTATTCAAGTGCTTCAACAAACTCTGCATCATAGTGCATGGCTTCATCATCACCCGCATCTTTTTCCGCAACTTGTGCTTGGAAACGTTCAGCTTGATCAATTGGGTCATTCAACTCTGAGAAACCATTTGCTAATTCACGACCACCGATAAAGAATTCAAAACGGTCAGTAATATGTGGATTATCATCATTACGACGTGCTAATGGTGAAGTTTCAGCTGGGTATTCAGTAATAAAGGTTGGTTGACGTAATTTAGTTTCAACCGTTTCTTCAAATACAATCGTTTGAAGCTTACCTAAACCAAAACCTGGCTTCACTTGTTCTTTTAATTCTTCACGAATAAATTGAGCAAGGAACTCACGGTCACCTACATTTTCAGGGGTAAACTGTGGGTTATTCTCTAAAATCGCATCAAACATAGAGATTTTCTTGAATGGCCCTTTGAAGCTAAACACTTCACCTTGGTAAGGCACATCAGTTGTACCTAAAATATCCAAAGCCAACTTTTCAAGCATATTTTCAGTCAATGCCATCAAGTCTTTATAATCAGCGTAAGCTTGGTAAAACTCGATCATCGTAAATTCAGGGTTGTGACGCGTTGACACCCCTTCATTACGGAAGTTACGGTTAATCTCAAACACACGTTCAAAACCACCAACCACTAAACGTTTTAAATAAAGTTCAGGCGCAATACGCAAGAATAAAGGCATATCTAAAGCATTATGATGCGTTTCGAATGGACGCGCAGATGCGCCACCAGGAATGACATGCATCATTGGTGTTTCAACTTCCATGAAACGTTCGTTGTTTAAGAATGCACGGATCCCTGCAACAACTTTGGCACGAATTTCAAACGTCTTACGTGTTTCTTCATTTACAATCAGGTCAAGATAACGCTTACGGTATTTAACTTCTGTGTCATTTAGACCATGGAACTTATCTGGCAGTGGACGTAGTGATTTGGTCAATAATTCAAAATGTTGAATGTGAACATATAAATCGCCTTTGCCCGAACGACCAATATAACCTTCTACTGCAATAATATCACCAAGGTCTAAACCTTTGATGGTTGCCAAAGTAGCTTCGTCTAACTCTTTACGTGCAACATAAAGCTGAATACGACCTGTCATATCTTGAATCACGATAAATGATCCACGGTTCAACATGACACGACCTGCAACTTTCACATAAACATGCTCAGCTGCTTCAATCTGTTCTTTCGATTGATCTTTAAATTGTTCTTGTAAATCTTGTGCATAATGTTCGCGCTTGAACGAGTTCGGCCATGGGCTAACGCCCGTTTGTTTGGCTTGCTCTTCAATTTGCTTCAACTTGGCATGACGCTGTGCAATTAAATCGTTTTCGGAAATAGGTTGTTCAGAAGTCGATTGAGCGTTGTTTTGCGTCATCTCTGCCTCGTAAAAAATACTAAAAAATGAAGTGCTATAGCATAGCAGATTCATTCATGATTTCGTATGATTTCTCTTAAACAAAATAATGACCGTGAATTTAACTTTCTTTTCTACAACTCTATTATTCTATTGTTCTGCTAGTTCTCGAACACGCTGCAATCCTTGTTCAAAAGCTTGCTCCATCATGTATTTATAATCTTCTGTCGTTTCCAGTTCGACACTCAGTATTGTTTTTCCATCAACTTCTTCTAAAGAATATTGTTCGAGCAATCCTTGCCACTGCTGAACTTCAGGGCTAGTTAAATCCTCCACCCCATCTTGTAATAGACCTTGATATTGAAAAATAACTGAACAATTCGGTAAATAAACTAAAATGGTAGCAATCAAACCATCGCCATGACTGTCTATAAATAAAGTTCTTCCACCCACTGTCCAATCAGACTGTATTTTTGACCCTTCCGTAAAGAACTTGGTCCATTCAGTATAAGTATCTGCTGACCAAAGAATCTTCCATATCTTTTCAGGACTTGCATCTATACAGACACTAAAACGAAGATGTTCCATCATTTCATTTTCTCAAGCGAGTTGCTTCTTTCCAAACTACTGAATAATTTCTACAAGCAGTAAAATAAATCGTTAAAAAATATTTATAAACTTGACGAATTACTCCAAAAATACAATATATCTCTCTGTTTTATCTATTATTAAAAACTACATCACCATATCGCACATCCCACTCTTAGACCAAATGCTAAGATCAATGCCAACTGAAGATTCGTAAAATGAAGATAATTTAAAAAAGTTGAAAAGTGAACGTTTATTAATCCGTTCTATCTTTGCAAAAAGAGAGCCTATGAATGCGATAACAATCAATATAGACCAATCGAAAATTCTTTTTTTTCATGGATTAGACTCTTCTAAAGAATCGACTAAATTCCATGCAATTGACTCAGCAAAAAAATATTGCATTGATGTGGATTATAGAAATTTAAACTATTCCACTGTTGCCGAATTTTATCAAAATGCTTTAGCGACTATTAAACCTGACTTATTAATAGGTCACTGTTTAGGTGGATATTGGGCGCTCAAAATGTCCTTACAGCACCGAATTCCTTGCATTGTAGCGAATCCCACTCTAACTCCAGATTTCCGCACAGATTATCCTGCAATTACTGAATTCGATTTAGAACATGATATTCCTCAAATTGCCTATATTGAACTTGGTGATGAGGTTTTAGACATGTACGCGACTACAGCTTTTTTAGAACCCTACATGCAAGTTGAAGCAGTTGAAGGTGGACATCATCGACTGGCTGCTCCAGAACGCGTCAACCAACTGATTCATTATATGGAACAGACCTTTTTTTAGCGCAATAAAAAAGCCAATCAAACGCAGTTGATTGGCTTTTTCTCTACAGCTCTAACACGCCTAAGCGACAGCAGCGTGTAATGGCTTTGAGTTTTCTTCCAACACTGTCCACACTTTGAAGCCTAAATCTTGATGCAAAGTTGGTAAATCTAAGAAAATGCTCGCACCCAATACTTGATGCTGACATTTATCCATTAATTGTTTCACCGCTTTTAAGGTTCCACCTGTGGCAAGGACATCATCTACGATAATCACTTTTTGTGGCTGAATATTGGCTGCAATTTCTAAACGATCGACACCATATTCAAGGCTATAACCTACACCAACCACTGGAGGTGGTAGCTTTCCTGCTTTACGAACCAATAAAAGTCCTTTGTTTAAGCGTTGCGCCAATAGACTTGCCAACACAAAACCACGTGCTTCTACCGCCACAAAACTTTCTACTTCAGCCAACTGTTCTTCTGGAATACTTTCAATCAATGCATCGGCTAATGGGCCAATATTACTCATAAATAATGGAGTCAAATCGTAGAAGCAAATCCCAGGTTTTGGGAAATCTTGGACAGTACGAATGTGCGACCACAATACAGCAGACAAATTTTTCATGGGAGAGAATTTAAGAACGGAAGGAATAGGTGAATTTTAACGCTTTTTCAACGCTCAGGATAGATAATCATCAGGTTTTCAGCCGAAAACAATTTTAATCACTTTTTATAACATTATAATTTTTATAAATAATTTTTATATAAAATATTAACTATAGACTTATATGATTATAAAATAGCATTTTCACAGTTTTAAATCTGCTCGACTTTAGTCGCAGAAAATTGGACTTGTTCTGTTGCTCATCAAGCCTCTCTAGATTGTCTAACAAAAATACAGCGCAGTGATTGAATTGATAAGTTTTGTCCCACTCAGCCATTCCGATTCAGAATTCTCTAATTAAAATCCGATATTTGCTTTACATTCGTCCTAGAACTGCGTAAAAATTTAGGCGAAAATAACGCTAGCCATTAGATCATTAGAGCCATGCGGTATATGAGTTATTACTGATCTAAATGACCCGATCAGAATTGGAGAATCAGATGAAAAAGTATCAATGCATCGTTTGTGGATGGATTTACGACGAAGCAGAAGGCTGGCCGCAAGACGGTATTGTTGCGGGCACTAAATGGGACGATATTCCAGATGACTGGACCTGCCCAGATTGTGGTGTTTCTAAAGCCGACTTTGAAATGATTGAAATTTAATAATAACTAAAAGACCCTTCTAGTGGTCTTTTTTTACACCTTATCTTTGGAGAAAGAAATGCAGCCTATCGTTATCATTGGTTCAGGCATGGCTGGCTATACCGTGGCACGTGAGTTTCGTAAACTCAATGCGGAACAAGAACTTATTATGATTACCGCTGATGATGCCAGCAACTATGCGAAGCCAACCTTATCTAATGCATTAGCAGGCAAAAAATCTCCTGAACAAATCGCCTTAGGTGATGCTGAAAAAATGAGCTCACAACTCAATATGCGTATTGAAACGCATACTTGGGTTAAAGAAATTCGCAGTGAGCAAAATCAACTTGTCTTAGAAAAAGATGGTCAATCGAGTACCTTAGACTATGCAAAACTGATTCTTGCTATAGGTGCAAATCCAATTCGTTTAGCAATTGCTGGAGATGGCAGTGATGATATTCATGTGGTCAACTCTCTCAATGACTATAAAGCATTCCGTGAAAACCTAGACAAACGTCAAGATAAACGTGTGGTGATTTTAGGTGCTGGATTAATTGGCTGCGAGTTTGCCAATGATCTACAAAATACAGGATATCATGCCACAGTCATCGATTTGGCTGCCCAACCTTTAGGTCGACTACTGCCTGCACATATTGCTTCTGCCTTCCAAGAAAATCTGGAAGAAACAGGCATTCATTTTGTATTGGGTACGACTGTTGAGAAAGTATCTAAAGTCGAAAATGGTGATTATCTTGTCACTTTAGCCAATGGACAATCTGTAATCGCTGATATAGTACTTTCAGCAATTGGTTTACAGCCAAATATTAGCTTGGCTAAAACAGGCAACATTCACACCAGTCGTGGCATTTTGACCAATAGCCATTTGGAAACCAATCAAGCGAATATTTACGCAGTGGGTGACTGTGCAGAAGTGAATGGCACACTACTTCCATATGTAATGCCAATCATGCAACAGGCACGAGCACTGGCAAAAACCTTAAATGGTGAACATACCGCAGTACATTATCCTGCGATGCCTGTAGCAGTCAAAACGCCTGCAGCACCACTCACAGTTTTACCAGCGCCGATTGATGTTGACGTGAATTGGGAAACGGAAGAATTTGACGATGGTATGTTAGCCAAAGCCTTTGATAGCTCAGGGACTTTGCGTGGTTTTGTACTGTTAGGTGCAACTGCAGCGAAACAACGATTAGCACTAACCAAGTTAGTTCCAGACTTGATTCCTGTATCAATTTAAGTTCAAAATAGAGAGGACGTTCACATTTTTGAATGTCCTCTTATTAGGGGAGAAAGAAGAATGAATAGCGCATTACAATTCAAAAATTCACCTTATACCCCGTTTATGCATGAAACCAAGGTAAACTTGGGGAATGGAATTGAATTACACGTCGAAGTTGGCGGTCAACCTGAACATCCAACCATCTTACTCATTATGGGGTTAGGTGCTCAATTATTATTCTGGCCCGATTTCTTTTGTAAAACACTGATTGATCATGGCTATCGTGTTGTTCGTTACGATAACCGCGACATTGGATTATCTTCTAAAATACGCCATCAGGGACCACGTCTAAATACCATTAAATTGATGGGTCGTTTTGCACTAGGCTTAGAAAACCAAGGTGCACCTTATAATTTACATGATATGGCCGATGATGCCGCCTTGCTCATTGAACGCATGGGACTGGAAAATGTCTTTGTTTTGGGTGCATCTATGGGCGGAATGATCGCACAAATTCTAGCTGCAAAAAATCCAGATAAAGTCAGCAAATTAGGACTGGTGTTTACCAGCAACAATCAACCTTTACTTCCTCCTCCTTTTCCAAAGCAATTGTTCAGCCTTATTGGCCGACCAGAATCGAATGATGAGGAAGGAATTATTAACCACAGCTTAAAAGTATTTAACATTATTGGTTCACCTGGTTATATCAATCAGCTGGAAACCATGCAAACCGCTCGTAAATTATATCAACGAAGTTATTACCCAGCGGGTGTACTTCAACAGTTTTTAGCAATATTATGTACAGGCTCCTTGCTACATCTGGACAAGCAGATTCAACAACCGACTCTTGTAGTTCATGGTTCACGTGATCGCTTGCTCCCGCCTAGCCATGGTAAAGCTGTTGCAAAAGCAATTACAGGCGCTAAGTTTGAATTAATTGATGGAATGGGGCATGATATCCCGCCGCATTTCATTCCTCATCTTAGCGGATTATTTGCTCATCATTTTAAATCTTAAAATTAGGACACTATGGCTGCATTACCATCCCTGAGACAGCTGTCATACCTTGTAACACTGTCTGAAACGCTGCACTTTACTGAAGCGGCGCGTCGTTCGTTCGTGACCCAATCTACCCTTTCGGGTGGGATCATGGAACTTGAACGCTTACTGGGTGGCGTCCTCGTTGAACGCGATCGCCAAAATGTACGTTTAACCCCGCTTGGCGAACAAGTTGTCGCTCGAGCCCGTGTTCTACTTGCTGATGCTCAAGACTTAATGCGCTTAAGTCGTGAAATGAGTGAGCCTTTGACTGGCGATCTACATTTAGGTGTTATTCCAACGATCGCGCCTTTTATTTTGTCGCAGTTACTTGACGAAGTGCATAAGCAGCTTCCTAAAATTCAGTTGCATCTGCACGAAGCACAAAGCGAAAAAATTGTTGAAAAACTTGAGCATGGTAACTTAGACATGGTGTTGTTGGCTCTGCCATTTGACACGCGTGGACTTAAAGTTGCTGATATTGCAAAAGAAGACTTGTTCTTGGTGTGCCATAAATCTGACCACCGTTCGGCACAAGCGGTAACGCTGGAAGATTTAGATTTATCACGTTTGATGTTGCTGGAAGAAGGTCACTGCTTACGTGATCATGCTTTAAGTGCTTGTCCGATTGGCGAGCGTAAAAATGATCATCGCTTAAAGGCAAGCTCATTACCAACTTTAATTGAAATGGTCTCTGCAAACCTGGGCTTTACCCTTTTGCCCGAAATTGCATTGCACACCAATATGATTAAGGCCAACTCTGATTTGGTTGTGAAATCTATTCAAGATGCACCAAGCCGTACTTTGGCCCTGATTACGCGTAAGAGTACACCCTTGCAAAGCGAATTTGATGTGCTGTTGCAAATTCTGCAAAAAATTACCTAAGAACGAATTTTCAAATTCAAGCTTTAAAAACCCAGTGTCCGCACTGGGTTTTCCATTTTTACAGTACTAATACTCTTAAAACCACTCGGCATAACTTAATACAAGGCTCTAGACTAGCAGATTTATACTTAATTTTATCTAATGATGTTCCACAACTCAGTTGCTAACTCATTAGGTTCTCTCATCCAACGCCATTCAGACTCCTTCAGATGGTAGTCAAAATAATCTTTTGAGATACCATTGAACTTGGATAATCTTCGTTTACAGAAACTCCAAAATGATTCTATTCCATTTATGTGACATTGTCCTCTAGCAAACTCATTTGCTCCGTGATTTACCCTGAAATGCTTTGAATAACCAACATCAACTAGACCATTATAGCCTCGCCATCCATCACTATAAATGACACTTTCTAGTGCCACCTTACCTAAGATAACCTTTTGTAAAGTCTTCATTTTACAGTCAGGAACGATTTCAGTATAAACACGCCCATCCCGTTCAAATATTCCAAATACGGGTTGTTTTAAAGTGCCACGACCACGTTTTAACTTCCCATGAAAACCACGTTGTCGTTTAGCGCCAAAATAGCTTTCATCCACTTCAATAGAACCTACAAATTTAGTTCTTAAATCTGTTTGATGATCATAAATAGCTTCCCTAAAAAGCATGTACCAATAGTTGATCGTATTACGATTTAAATTGAGTAATAATGCAGTTTTAGAAGCGGGTATATCAATGCAAAAGCATTGAATGATTTTTTTAATCTTGTAGTGGCTTAATTTACTGTTTTTAATCATGATTACAGACCAACATAACTAGTCTGCTAGTCTAGAGCCAATACAATATATCTGCAATTAATTGTTTTTATTTTGTATCACCTCTTTAAATAATGCGTTTTTTAAGAAAACTTTCAGGTTCAGAATTTATAAATGCGCAATGAACAAAAGACCTTAGTCGACTCTCAAAAATAAGAACAATTTTGAGTTTTTGTGATCGCTAATCTCCCGTACTAAAAGTTTTTAGAAGATATCTCTATGCTTGCTCGCTTTGCATCTCCTTGGTTTCCACTTTCACTAGGATTAATATGTTCGCTCAGTGCGTCATTCAGTATGGCAGCCGAGCCTCCCAAAGTTGACCCCTCTACTCTGACTATTATTGGCTATCATGAAATTACCGATCAGAAAAATGCCCTGATCCCTGATTATGCAGTAACGCCACAACAGTTTAGTCAGCACCTTGATTGGCTACAAAACAATGGTTTTCACTTTATCAATGTCAACCAACTTATCCAAGCTCACCAAGGCAAATACCGTTTGCCGAGCAAACCTGTATTATTGACCGTAGATGATGGCTATCAATCATTTTACACTCATGCTTACCCTATTCTAAAAGCCAAACATATTCCTGTAGTACTTGCTGTCGTTGGTTCGTGGCTTACCCCAAAAGCCAATCAAGCAGTACATTTTGGTGATGATATTATTTCACGTGACAAAATTCTGACTTGGTCAGAACTGAAAGAAATGCAGGACAGTGGTTTGGTCGAAATTGGGAATCACAGTTTTAATTTACATTGTGGTATCAATGCCAATCCACAAGGTAACTCTGAACCTGCGGCCATTACACGTCAATATGATGCAAAACACCAACGCTATGAAAATGATCAACAATATACCACCCGTATCACCCAAGATCTAAAGCATAACAACGAGTTACTCCAAGCTCATGGTTTAAAAGCACCGCGTGTCATGGTTTGGCCATATGGTCGCTATAACATGCAGGATGTGAATATTGCGAAACAGTTAGGTATGCCAATTACCATCACTCTGGATGATGGCCCTGACCATGTGCATGGTTCTTTGCAAACGCTGAACCGTGTTTTGGTTGAAGGCAATATGAGTACCGCCGATCTGGCACAAGAAATTAAAAATCGTGAAATGAATTTGGGTGATAACAACCGCCCACAGAAAGTCATGCATATTGATTTAGACTATGTTTATGACCCTAATCCTAAACAACAAGAACGCAACCTTGGCATTTTGCTAGATCGCATTCGCGCTATGGGAGTCAATACTGTTTATCTTCAGGCATTTTCAGATTCTGATGGTGATGGTTCTGCCAACATGGTGTATTTCCCAAATCGTCATTTACCGATGCGTGCCGATCTATTTAATCATGTGGCTTGGCAAATTCAGACTCGAACCCAAGTCAGCCGTATTTATGCTTGGATGCCTCTCTTGGCATGGGAACTCCCTCAAACCGACCCTGTAAGCAAAGATGTGGTTGAGACCCAACAAGTCAGCCAAGATCATTTAAACATGGGGTATTTACGTTTATCGCCTTATTCTCCACGCGCACGCCAAACCATCAGTGAGATCTATCAAGATTTAGCAAAATCTACACCGTTTAATGGCATTCTGTTCCATGACGATACCACCCTATCCGATTATGAAGATGCCAGCCCAAATGCTTTAACGGCCTATGCAGCACAAGGCTTACCGGCTGATTTAGCAAAAATTCGTGCAGATGATGCATTGTTGCAAAAATGGACTGCATATAAAACCAAAACCATTGATGATTTTGCCATGCAGCTTGCCAGCCAAGTCCGTCAGTACGAACCCTTCCTGCTCACTGCACGTAATTTATATGCGCAAGTTGCATTAAAACCTTATGCAGAAAACTGGTATTCACAGTCACTCGAAGAGTCCTTAAAACGTTATGACTTCACTGCCATTATGGCAATGCCGTATATGGAACAAGCGCCTGATGCAGACCAGTTTTATCGTGACATCGTTCAACGGGTTAAATCTTTCCCGAATGGCATGAAAAAAACGGTCTTTGAGCTGCAAGCGACCAACTGGCGTAACAATCAGAAAATTCCTTCACAAGAACTGGCAAGTACCATTCAGTCTTTATATACCCAAGGTGTTATGCATGTTGCCTATTACCCTGACGACCCAATTCAAGGACATCCAGACCCAAAAGTCATGCATGATGTCTTTGCAACCAAATCTTCTCAATTAATTCCATAAAGGCAGTTGAGTATGTTACCTCATTTCAATCTTTGGCTGCGTCACGCGCTCAACTTTGTGTTTTATTACCCGTTGTTCATGTCTTACCTGTGGATGTTAGGTGCACTGATTTTCTATCGTAAAGAACGTAAACAACCTGCCTATCAACACCCCAAGACATTACCGCACTACCCTCTAGTTGCAGTACTAATCCCTTGTTTTAATGAGGGTGATAATGCAGAAGAAACCATTAGTCATGCTTTAAAACTCGACTATCCGAATTTTGAAGTCATTGCGATTAATGATGGTAGTTCAGATAACACCGCTGAAGTATTGAATCGATTGGCACATCAACATGAACGCCTACGTGTGGTACACCTTGCGAAAAATCAAGGTAAAGCCATGGCGTTACAAGCGGGCAGCCTAGTAACAGAAGCAGAGTTCTTATTAGGAATTGATGGGGATGCACTCCTTGATCCTCATGCAGCGACATGGATGATGCAACATTTTATTGCAAATCCCAAAATTGCAGCAGTGACAGGCAATCCACGTATTCGGACCCGTTCAACACTCTTGGGACGTATTCAAGTGGGTGAGTTTTCTTCAATTGTGGGAATGATCAAACGTGCTCAGCGCAGCTTCGGACGACTATTTACAGTCTCAGGAGTGATTACCGCATTTCGTAAAACTGCCGTACATCAAGTTGGATATTGGTCGCCAAACATGCTCACCGAAGACATTGACATCACTTGGAAATTGCAGCGTGCAGGTTGGGACATTCAGTTTGAACCGAATGCACTGGTGTGGATTTTAATGCCTGAAACGCTTTCTGGACTTTGGAAACAACGTCTACGTTGGGCAATGGGTGGCGCTCAGGTCTTAATCAAAAATTTGGATGTATTCATTCAACCCAAACTCAATTTTTTATGGCCACTGATGTTAGAGCTTTGCCTGACTTTGGTTTGGTCTTATTTAATGTTGTTATTGGCAATTCTATGGATCATTCATTTAATTTTCCCAATCGCTGCACTCAGTGGAATTAGCTCACCATTTTTACCTTATGGCAGTGGTGTTTTACTGGGAGCAACCTGTCTCATTCAGTTTGCTTTAAGCAAATGGATGGATAGTCGTTATGAACCGAACCTAGGCAAGAACTACTTCTGGATGATTTGGTATCCATTTGTATTCTGGCTCATTACTATAAGTGCCACCATTATGGCTTTTCCAAAAGTACTGTTACGTGGTGAAGATAAGCGCGCGCGCTGGGTCAGCCCAGACCGTGGTATCCGTTTATAATACGCAACACGATTAGAGTATCTCAAAATGAAATCTCAACATGATTTAGTGATTGATTTGCGTCATTTATTGCCTTGGCATAAACGCTATATGTCGAATACCACTACGGCATTAATGTGGGGTGCGTGGCTTCTGCTTTGGCGTCCCTTCTTACTGGTATGGATTCTCATACAATTACAGAAAAGTACAGCGGTACACCATCTGATCAATGCGCTCAGTATAAGCATTGAATATGGTGGATTAGAACTGCTGCTCTGTAGTGTGGGTTTATTGCTCTGGAGTCGATTTATGCCGTCTGCGAGTGATAAAATGGAAAACTCAGAACACCCCTTAGCCACACAGCAATATGCTGACTATTTTGAGCTCAGCAACCAAAAAATTGTACAATCCAGACAGCATAAAATCACCGTGGTTCATCATAATGACCAAGGACAAATCGTTGATTTAGAATAATGAAATACGTTTTTTAACGTACTCTAATCTTATAAATTGACCTCAAGCTATCTTGGGGTCTTTTTCATCTCTATCAGTTTGAAGTCTAAACAAAACATGCAACAAGTTTCGATTGCTGTTCCATTCTAAACATGAAATCTAATCTTTCTGTATCTAGCCCTGAGCGCTTCAATTTTTCAGCTCCAATCCCTCTAGAGTTTAAATGTTTTATGCAGCCCTATATCCATGTATAAACTATATAAATGAAAGCTAATAACTCAACAATACTGACCACATCTTCATGAGCCTTTTCATAAACCTTCAACCCAACCCATCGACTGAACGATCTTTCAGACACAAAAAAAGCGCTGACGATGCAGCGCTTCTATTTCGTCTCTTAAGAACCTTAAGAAACGAACTGGAGGAAAATCCAGTATAAACCACCTGATAAACAAATGGTGGCAGGAAGTGTAAAAATCCATGCCGAAAGAATTGTTTTCACAGTTGCAAAATTCAAGCCTGATTTGTTCGCTACCATCGTACCTGCAACTGCACTGTTTAATACGTGAGTTGTTGACACAGGCATACCAAAACCATCGGCTGCTGCAATTGTTGACATTGCTACAAGTTCAGCAGACATCCCTTGACCATACGTCATGTGATGCTTACCAATACGCTCGCCTACAGTCACTACGATACGCTTCCAGCCTACCATTGTACCTAGACCTAAAGCCAATGCCACAGCTACTTTTACCCAAGTTGGGATGTACTGTAAAAAGCTATCCAAATTGCTACGGTACTCTTTTACTACCTTTTGCTGCGCTTCTGACATCGCAGGTAACTGGTCTGCTTTATCCAAACGCTTAAACGCAGTCGTGCTCAAATACATATCATTACGGATAGATGAAACTGCATCTTCAGGAATATTTTTTAAGTCACCATACTGAGCAACACGGTCACCTAAATGATCGGTCAAACTTGCCAAAGCAGGTACCACTTCTGGCGTGATTTCTTTGGTTTGAATATAGGCAGTAATGGTTTGACGCGCTTGTTCATCTGGAATATCTGCATGTGCAGGGTACATCGCAACAGCAGCTTGAGATGACAATTGCTCAAATGACTGGATATGTGCTTGGTCTAAATTCTTGTTGAGTGAATAGGCCAATGGCACCAAACCAATCAAAATTAACATGATTAAGCCCATGCCCTTTTGACCGTCGTTTGAACCATGCGCAAAGCTTACACCTGTACAAGTAAAAATTAGAATTGCACGAATAAGTGGCGGTGGTGGTTTGTTGCCTTCAGGTGGCTGGAATAATTCAAGCTGGCGTTTGAAGATTTTTTTCACCAACAAGAAAACCACAGCAGCAAATGCAAAACCAATTAATGGAGAAAACAGTAATGCTTTACCCACTTTAATTACTTGGTCCATATCTACACCGCTGGCACCACTACCTGAGTGTAATAGGTAATTCATAATCCCTACACCCAAAATAGAACCAATCAAAGTGTGTGAACTCGATGCAGGAATCCCCAAGAACCAAGTGCCTAAATTCCATAGAATTGCAGCAATCAGCATGGCAAAGACCATAGCAAAGCCTGCCCCTGAACTCACATTCATGATCAGTTCAACTGGCAATAAAGCAATAATGCCGTAAGCAACCGCACCACTGGCAACCATAACCCCAAGGAAATTACAAAAACCAGCCCACATCACTGCAACAGGTGCAGAAAGAGCATTGGTATAAATTACTGTTGCTACCGCGTTGGCTGTGTCATGAAAACCATTGACAAACTCAAAGCCTAGCGCAATTAATAATGCCGTCGCTAAAAGAATAACAGAATACAAACTTAATGGTGGTACATGCGACAAGTCAGCAGATACCTGAAACCCAATATAAATGAGGGTCGCAATAATGACCGTAAAAAACACCGGCATAAAAAACTTCGGTGTTGGAACATGCACATTCGTCGACTTGTTCGATGCTGAATGCATACGATCTTGGACTGGAGGAGTTTTTGAATTCATGCAGACGGTTAAGAGGATAATAAAATCCCCTTATTGTTAAATTAAATTGTGACAATTATATGACAAACAGGTGTCATATAAAGCCAAATTTTTAACAATTGACCTGTTTTAAATCACTCCGCGCTACAATGGGGAGGATTTTTGACTGTAAATCTGTTTTTTTCAAATACTTATAACAAAAAAATATTTCATGTAAAAAAGTAGTTGATTTTCAGAATTGTAAAAAAATTTGTCACTCTCTGATGGGCTTTCACCTTGAAATTGAAACCGATTCATCATGCCTATGTAATATTGCATTTCAATGAAATAGCAAAGTAACTGTTATTTCTTACATGAAAACTGCTAACTTGACAGTCAAAAAGCTGAATTAAAATAAAATTAGCTCTGAGTTCTGCTAAAATATGCTCCATTTCAAGACTTGCCGTGTATTGGGGTTATTTATGTCCACGCTTACCACCCTTAAAAAACTTCTCGCTGAGCGTATATTGATCATCGATGGTGCGATGGGCACCATGATTCAGCGTCATAAGCTTGAAGAAGAAGATTATCGTGGTGAGCGTTTTGCCGATTGGGCACATGACTTAAAAGGTAACAATGACCTTTTAGTTTTAACTCAACCTCAAATCATTCAAGGCATTCATGAAGCTTATCTTGATGCAGGCGCAGACATTATTGAAACCAACAGCTTTAACGGCACCCGTGTTTCTATGTCTGACTACCACATGGAAGATCTTGTCCCAGAGATTAACCGTGAAGCAGCACGTTTAGCCAAAGCAGCGTGTGAGAAGTATTCGACTCCAGATAAACCGCGTTTTGTAGCAGGTGTACTCGGTCCAACATCGCGTACCTGTTCCATTTCACCGAATGTAAATGACCCTGCCTTTCGTAACATTACCTTTGATGAGCTAAAAGAAAACTATATTGAGGCAACTCATGCGCTGATTGAAGGCGGTGCAGATATCATTCTGATTGAAACCGTTTTTGATACATTAAACTGTAAAGCTGCAATTTTTGCGGTGAAAGAAGTCTTTAAGCAACTTAGTCATGAATTACCACTCATGATTTCAGGGACTATTACCGATGCATCGGGTCGTACCTTAACAGGTCAAACTGCGGAAGCGTTCTGGAACTCTGTACGTCATGGTGACTTACTATCGATTGGTTTTAACTGTGCCCTTGGTGCAGATGCTATGCGTCCTCACGTTAAAACCGTGTCTGATGTGGCTGATACGTTCATTTCTGCTCATCCAAATGCAGGCTTACCAAATGCTTTTGGTGAATATGATGAAACACCAGAACAAACTGCTGCCTTCTTAAAAGAATTTGCAGAAAGTGGTTTGATCAATATTACCGGTGGTTGCTGTGGTACGACACCAGACCATATTCGTGCGATTGCCAATGCTGTAAAAGACATTGCACCACGTCAAATTCCTGAAACTAAGCCAGCTTGTCGCTTAAGTGGTTTAGAACCATTTAATATTTATGATGACTCATTGTTCGTTAACGTGGGTGAACGTACCAACGTTACTGGTTCAAAAAAATTCTTACGCTTAATTCGTGAAGAAAACTTTGCCGAAGCTTTAGAAGTTGCACAGCAACAAGTGGAAGCTGGCGCTCAGATTATCGACATTAACATGGATGAAGGGATGCTCGATTCGCAAAATGCGATGGTACATTTCCTAAACCTTGTGGCATCTGAGCCAGATATTTCGCGTGTGCCTATCATGATTGACTCATCAAAATGGGAAATCATTGAAGCAGGCCTAAAATGCGTACAAGGTAAACCTGTTGTTAACTCGATTTCGTTAAAAGAAGGTTATGACGAGTTTGTCGAAAAAGCTCGCTTGTGTCGCCAATATGGTGCTGCGATTATTGTGATGGCTTTTGATGAAACTGGTCAGGCCGACACTGCTGAGCGTAAACGCGAAATCTGTAAACGTTCTTATGACGTTTTGGTTAACGATGTAGGCTTCCCTGCTGAAGATATTATTTTTGACCCGAACGTGTTCGCAGTAGCAACAGGTATTGAAGAACACAATAACTATGGTGTCGATTTTATTGAAGCCACAGGTTGGATTAAACAGAATTTACCTCATGCCATGATTTCTGGCGGTGTATCGAACGTTTCATTCTCGTTCCGTGGAAATGAGCCTGTTCGTGAAGCGATTCACTCTGTGTTCTTGTACCATGCCATTAAACAAGGCATGACTATGGGTATTGTAAATGCCGGTCAAATGGCAATTTATGACGATATTCCTAAAGAACTCAAAGATGCAGTTGAAGATGTTGTTTTAAACCAGAACCAAGGTGAGTCTGGTCAGCTTGCGACCGAAAAACTACTTGAAGTTGCTGAAAAATTCCGTGGTCATAGTGGTGCGCAGCGCGAAGCAGAAAACCTTGAATGGCGTAACGAACCTGTAGAAAAACGTCTTGAATATGCATTGGTTAAAGGTATTACCACATACATTGACGAAGACACAGAAGAAGCTCGCCTAAAAGCCAAACGTCCTTTAGATGTAATCGAAGGCGCTTTGATGGACGGTATGAACGTTGTTGGTGACTTGTTCGGTTCAGGCAAAATGTTCTTACCTCAGGTTGTGAAATCTGCACGTGTTATGAAGCAAGCTGTAGCTTGGCTCAACCCGTACATTGAAGCTGAAAAAACCGGTAGCCAATCTAAAGGTAAAGTCCTGATGGCAACTGTTAAGGGCGACGTACACGATATTGGTAAGAATATTGTTGGCGTAGTACTTGGCTGTAATGGTTACGATATTGTTGACCTTGGCGTGATGGTACCTTGCGAG
This sequence comes from Acinetobacter sp. ACNIH2, assembly GCF_002934965.1. Lineage (NCBI taxonomy): Bacteria > Pseudomonadati > Pseudomonadota > Gammaproteobacteria > Moraxellales > Moraxellaceae > Acinetobacter > Acinetobacter sp. ACNIH2. Next base: position 2,553,671 of record NZ_CP026412.1, on the reverse strand, counting down.
AAAATCTTGCAAACTGCAATTGATGAAAAATGTGACATCATTGGGTTGTCTGGTCTGATTACTCCATCTTTAGATGAGATGGTATTTGTTGCGAAAGAAATGCAACGTAAGGGTTTTAACATTCCTTTATTGATTGGTGGCGCGACTACTTCTAAAGCGCACACAGCAGTAAAAATTGACCCTCAGTATCAAAACGATGCAGTGATTTATGTTGCAGATGCTTCACGTGCTGTAGGTGTTGCAACCACTCTCCTTTCGAAAGAAATGCGTGGAAACTTTATTGCAGAGCATCGTGCTGAATATGCCAAAATTCGTGAACGTTTAGCCAACAAACAACCAAAAGCGGCCAAACTGACTTATAAAGAGTCGGTTGAAAATGGTTTTAAAATTGATGAGAGCTATGTACCACCAAAACCAAATCTTTTGGGAACACAAGTCCTCACCAACTACCCGCTTGCAACCCTTGTAGAATATTTTGACTGGACACCATTCTTCATTTCTTGGAGCTTGGCAGGTAAATTCCCGAAAATTTTAGAAGATGAAGTGGTGGGTGAAGCGGCAACTGACCTTTACAACCAAGCTCAAGCAATGTTGAAAGATATTATCGACAACAACCTTTTTGATGCACGTGCTGTATTTGGTATGTTCCCTGCTCAGCGCACAGATGCCGACACTGTCAGCGTATTTGATGAAGCGGGTCAAAATGTTACGCATACTTTTGAACACTTACGTCAACAATCTGACAAAGTCACAGGTAAACCAAACTTGTCTTTAGCAGATTACATTCGTACTGATCGTGAGCAACAGGACTACTTAGGCGGATTCACTGTATCGATTTTTGGTGCAGAAGAATTGGCAAATGAATACAAAGCCAAAGGTGATGACTACTCTGCAATTTTAGTTCAGTCACTAGCTGACCGTTTTGCTGAAGCCTTTGCCGAACACTTGCATGAACGCATTCGTAAAGAGTTCTGGGGTTATAAAGCTGATGAACAGCTCAGCAATGAAGAACTGATTAAAGAAAAATATGTCGGTATTCGCCCTGCACCGGGTTATCCAGCTTGCCCAGAGCACTCTGAAAAAGCAGTGTTATTTGACTGGTTAGGTTCTACAGACAAAATCGGCACCAAACTGACTGAACACTTTGCAATGATGCCGCCATCTTCAGTAAGTGGTTTCTATTATTCTCATCCACAAAGTGAATACTTTAACGTGGGTAAAATCTCTCAAGACCAACTTGAAGATTATGCAAAACGTAAAGGTTGGACACTTGATGAAGCGAAGCGTTGGTTAGGGCCGAATTTAGATGATTCGATTGTTTAAATCCCCCTTTAATAAAGGGGGAAGAAAATCAATTTTTATCAAATAAAAGAATCTCCCCTAACCCCTCTTTAAAAAGAGGGGGACTTTCGCGTATCACTTGAATTACGTGACAGTTCCTCCCTTTTTAAAGGGAGGTTGGGTGGGATTAAAATTTGACAAATAATTGTAGATCAGATACTTTCAAAAAAATTCAGACGCTACAGACTCAAGAGAGCTGAATATTGATGAATATTAAATTAGAAATATCTTATTTAATAAGGGTTTGGTGACCGATATCAATTGGGCATTTTCCATAGGAAATGCAGTAGTGCCTCTTAAATAAAAGCATGGTTTTATTTAAGAGCTATATTACATCCATGTATCCGTGAATTGATAGCCAAAACGACTTACGGCATTAAAAGCTTTAAGGAGTTTTTATGCCTGTTCGTCAGACTGCGCTTAAAGAACAAACCCTATCTCAATACAAAAATCATTCTTATGAATATTTACTACTCTCTTGGCTCTTAAGTGATGGCTGGGATGCAAGTATGCCTAGTTTGGATGTATATGCCAAAACTGATATTCAAATTTTAGATGGCCGTACTGTATATCGTATCCAAGTCAAAAGCTTATATTCTGTAGATGATAATATTGTTGTTGAAAATAAATGGGAAGATGCTGATATTGACTATGTCATATATTTCTCTAGAAATGCAGAATGGGGCTATATTGTTCCAGCATTCAAGGAAAAAAAGCGAAATTTAAAATCCCAAAATCATATTCGCTTTCATCAACATCCTACTAATTTTTTGAAAAATTTTAATAAAATCTAATTTACACCTCCCTTTAAAAAGGGAGGAACCCCTCGAATTCAAAACCTCAACAAAATTCACGTAAAGTCCCCCTTTCCCAAAGGGGGATTTAGGGGGATTCCAATCTATGTTTAGCAATCCAATAAATCTGCTCCACCACAGCATCAGTTTCAGTCAAAATCTGCCTGTTACTAAACCTCAGCACTACAAGCCCTAATTCACTTAAAGCTTGATCACGAATTTGGTCAGCCGAACGACCATCTTCAGTGTAATGCTGCCCACCATCACACTCAATGACGAGGTTCGCAGCGGAACAATAAAAATCCACAATAAAGTTAAGAATTGGCTTTTGCCGATAAAACTGTAATCCTAAAACTTGCTTACGGCGTAATCTTTGCCATAGCCATTGCTCTGCATCGGCCATATTGCTACGCAAATCACGCGATGGAAGTTTTAAGTTCTTGTTCTTTGTACACGACAAAAAAAGACAACTCATTGAAATAATGGCATAATACTTGTTTTCTGACGACGAATATGATGACACATTTCAATGAGTTACATCTCATCTTAAACAAATATCTAAAGTGGAACAAGTCACGTGTAAAATGTTTTACACTGATTATGCTGGCATTAATTGTAAAACAGACATGTAATCTTTCTTCTGCATCTAAAGCCTTACCCATCACGTGCTTACCACAATCATTTTATCGACGTATACAACGCTTCTTTGCAGATCAGTATTTCGATTATCGTCAAATTTCTCAGTTAATTTTCAATATATTTTCATTCGATAAAGTCCAATTAACTTTGGATAGAACCAACTGGAAATGGGGAAAACGAGATATCAATATCTTGATGTTAGCCATCGTCTATCGTGGAATAGCGATACCTATTGTTTGGACATTGCTCAATAAACGTGGAAATTCAGATACAAAAGAGCGTATTGCTTTGATTCAACGCTTTATCTCCATTTTTGGTAAAGATCGTATTGTGAATGTGTTCGCAGACAGAGAATTTATCGGTGAGAAATGGTTTACATGGTTAATTGAAAATGACATTAACTTCTGTATACGTGTTAAAAAAACTTTATTGTGACCAATCACTTAGCCAAGAATCATAAAATTAGTGATTTATTTCGTCATCTTCAAGTTGGTCAAACAGAATGTCGTAAACGACGTATTTGGGTTGGTCGAGTGAAACTGTATATTAGTGCGCTACGATTAGAAGATGGAGAACTTTTACTTGTTGTTTCTCCTATGTTTAATGCTTCTGCTATTGGTGATTATGCATTACGCTGGGAAATCGAAACCTTATTTAGTTGTCTCAAAGGACGTGGATTCAATCTTGAAAATACTCGTTTAACAGACCCTAGACGAGTCAAGAAATTGATAGCAGTGCTAGCGATCGGTTTCTGTTGGTGCTATTTAACAGGTGAATGGCAACATGATCGAAAAAAAGCGATAAAACTAAAGAAGCATGGACGACTTTCAGTAAGTTTATTTCGCTACGGTTTGGACTATGTTCAGATGGCTATTCTACGTTTGATTGGTTTTGGAAAAAAAGAAGAATTTAAGAAAGTGCTAGCAATTTTAAGAAAGAAAAAGCCTGATAGGACAAGGGCCCTATGAAATTTGTCGTGTACAGAGGTTCTTGTTATAAGGTTGCATCACGACACTCTTTTTTTTTAAATATTCTTTTAAGAATCTTGGCATAATATCTGCCAAAAATAATAGCGTACGAAACATCATTATGAACACAACACAACTTTTTCTCGGCGTGATCTTTAGCTCAATTGGTTTAGGCTATTTTCTCTATGGCAAAAAACAAAAACTGACTGTGCCCTTTGTAGTCGGTCTGGTTCTAATGGTTTTCCCTTATTTTATAGAAAGTAATGTTTTGCTGAGTGGCATTGGGATTCTACTGTCGATCACTCCTTATTTTTTACGTTTTTAGAATGACTTAGCGGTTTCAAGCGATTCAAATTTAATGTCGGTCACATTCCAGTGATGCATCATTTCACGTAAAAACACAAAGTAAACCAAGCTAAATATTCCTTGTTTCGTGACCTTAGCCAAATAATATTCCCGACACTCAAGAAATGCATTAAAGCCACTTTCAAGCTGTATTCGACCTATGCTGTGTTGATTCGGAAAAAATAAACTCAAAACTTGCTCAAATAAAGTATCCGTACTAATTGCACTTTTGGGCGAAGCATATTGGATGGGAACCGATTCTAATATTTCTTCAATTACATAGATCATCAATTCAATGGCAAGTTCGTCTAGTACCCCATGACGCATACTATTCGACTTTATGAATTGTAAGCCTTTATCAATCTGAAAGTGCTGCCCATCGAGTTCAAAGCTGAACTGCTCCAAGCCTAAGGAAAATTTTATTGTAGTATCGGGAGTAGTCATGACATTCATCCTCCAGAATCAAAACGGTTCATGCATCGTTGTATTGGTTTTGGATATAACAACCCTGCAAAAACAAACGCGCCATCTTGTTCATCTTCTAAGATAGCGCGTCTAAGTATAAAGTTCTGCTGTAATCGGTTTAGTTTGCTTGGGTCTTCGGTAAAAATGCAGTGGCAAAACCCAGTAAGGGCAATAGCGAACACACACCAAATACCCATTCAATGCCTTTCACATCTGCCAAATAGCCCAAACCTGCTGCGGCTATACCACTCACGCCAAACATTAAGCCGAACATTAAACCAGCAATCATCCCGACTCGCCCAGGTACCGCTTCTTGTGCATACACCACCATGGCAGCAAATGCAGAAGACAACACTAAACCAGTCATGACAGACAATACCGTAGTCCAGAACAGATTGGCAAAAGGCATCATTAAAGCAAACGGTGCCATGCCTACAAATGAAACCCAAATCACCGCTTTACGTCCAATTTTGTCGCCAATTGGGCCGCCTGCAAAGGTTCCCAATGCCACCGCAGCCAAGAACGCAAACAAATGTAACTGTGCCGATTGCAGGCTGATATGGAATTTATGCATCAAGTAAAAAGTAAAGTAATTACTGATACTGGCAATATAAGTAAATTTGGCAAACATCAGCACGCAGATGGTCGAAAGTGCGATTACTAACTGGCGCCCGTGCAATTTACTTTGCACTTGTTGTGCTTTGGCTGCCAGTTGTTTTTTACTGTGACTAATACTCCAACGACTCACGCCAAATAATACCCAAATGGCAAGTAGTGCAAATACAATCAACAAGGCCACTGCATGTTGCCCAAAGGGCACAATAATCAGTGCAGCTAATAAGGGTCCAATTGCAGTTCCTGTATTACCTCCCACCTGAAAGGTCGATTGTGCTGTACCAAAACGCCCACCCGATGCCATACGCGCCACACGCGAAGCCTCAGGATGAAAGGTCGATGACCCCACCCCAATCAGAGCAGACCCGATAAGCAATACTGTAAAACTAGGAGAAAACGCCAACAATAAAATACCACTCAAGGTCACCAGCATACCCAGTGGCAATAAATACGGTTTGGGATTTTTGTCGGTATAAAGACCAATCCAAGGTTGCAGCAATGATCCAGTAATTTGATATACCAATGAAATGAGTCCAACTTGTGCGAAACTCAGTGAAAAGTTGGTTTTCAGCATCGGATAAATCGCAGGCAGAACGGCTTGAATCAAGTCATTCAGTAAATGTGCCAGTGCCACAGCACCTACAATTTTCACAATCATCCCTTGTGGCTGAAGACTTGCCACAGCTTCATCCATGCTTTCCTTCGTCTGTATTGAAGACGTCATAGCTGAAAAACTCCAATCATTGATATTTCAAACAATATTGTAAATTGTCATTCACAACGTTATCTTCCAATAATCCCTGTATAAGTGACAAATTTCATGAAAATATCAGATTCACTGATTGAAACAGAAATGTCTGAACTGGTGATTGGACTTTCCTCTGAACATACTTACCGCGAAATTACTCCTGCCCATCACCATTCACGGGCACAATTCCTGTATGCCTCGACTGGGATTATTCAGGTCTTTACTCCAAATCATGTTTGGTTGATTCCACCTATGTGTGCACTGTGGATTCCGGCTTATGTCGAACATAGTGTGATTTCTTTAAGTCGGGTCAAAATGAATACCGCCCTCGTAGAATCCCAAGCGGCATCAGTATTGGGTCAACAGTGTTTTATTATTCGGGTCAGTAAGTTATTGCACGAACTCCTCATTCGTTTAAATGTGATTGAGCAAATTCCTACGTCAGAATTATTGAGTTCGGATGAGCTTTCCCGTGCAATACAAATTTTAATTTTTGATGAAATTCAGAAAGCCAATTCTTTACCGATTCAGATTCCTTGGCCCCAAGACAAACGGCTATTGAATATCTGTCAAACGCTCTTACATGAACCACAATATCCTAAAGATTTAAGCACATGGGCAGATGAAATTGGCACCAGCACCAGAACCCTGATGCGGATGTTCCAAAAGGAAACTGGGATGTCATATCGGGCATGGCTACAACAAATGCACATTGCTCAAGCCCTGAGTAAAATCGCCAGTGGTGAGTCGATTGCACAAATTTCAAGGGGACTGGGATACAGTAATCCAAGTGCATTTAGTGCCATGTTTAAACGGCATTTAGGACAGACACCACAGCAATTTAAATATAAAGATGAATAATACAGCCCATATCGCTTAGGCTTTTAATCGGTCAACAAACAAAATACCATTGAGATGATCTACTTCATGTTGCACGATGCGTGCTGGAAATCCTTCAAACGTTGTTTCCATAACATCACCTTCTAATGTGTGATAGAGCACTCTAATGACTTGCGCTCGCTCCACCTGCGCACGTTGATTGGGCACACTTAAACAACCTTCTTCACCCAGACACGTGGTTTCAGAAAACTCTAATATTTGCGGATTAATCATGACCACAGGTTGCATTTCAGGTGCGTCGGGGTATCGTAGATTCGGGCGCGAAGCAGCAATAATAACCTGTTTAGAAATATACAATTGTGGTGCGGCGATACCGACACCATTACGCTCTAACATCGTTGCATGCATAACTGAAGCCAATTGCATCAACCATTCGCTATTAAACTCTGCTTCAGCAACAGGCGCAGCTTTTAATTTTAAGATCTCTTCTCCGCGTTGGGCAACGGGTAAAATTACACTCATGCGCTGTTCCTAATGTCAGGACTCAATGATTGGTTTCTGTCTATTCTGAACCAGTTATACGTAAATTGAAATCATCAGTTTAATGATGAATTTCTAAGCTTTATCTATTTTTGTGCAGCTTTTGGCAGTTCAAATGGGCTTTTACTGCACTGTTTATTCAAGTCTAAGCCAACATACGTCGAGTGTCGGATTCAATATGCATTTTATTCTATTAAATTTTGCTTAATTCAATCCAGCAACATTGCCGTTCAGGAGATGTAGGAAAAACAAGATGTTTCACATTCTGATTGGAATGCATGTAGATGCTCTGGTGTTGCTCAAGTCTAAAGTGATGGCCATCCACAAACAATTCGAGTGTTGAAATACTTTGATTAAAGATAAACACCACATCTGCTGAGGAGAAAAACTCAAGCGCGGATGAAGTTTCTATCCATTGATAGCGGGCAGTATAACGCTGCGGTGAATAGATTAAATTAAAGTCACGGATCACCTCTGCCAGTAGATTACAACTGACTAAACTATCACCACTAAACTGTACCGACTGTAGTGTCTTTAAAGTGAGCGCTACTCCATCAATATTCAGATGAATGCCAGTGCCATCCAATACCGTCAAAAAGCGTTGCATACCGTTAAACTGAGAAAAGGTTCCCGAAGTCGTGACATCTGCCATGGAAATGCGCCAATCAAAATCGGTTAAACTCTCACCTGCACTACGTGCCAGTTCTAGGGTATACCCTGCTCCATTTTTCCAAGGCATTTTTTTATAGTGATTTGCTGTAAGCAACTCGATCATGGCGTAAATTTCCCTTTTAAATCGTAATGATTGGCTAGACAAAACAGTCATGCATGTGTAATAAGCTACTGGTTTGACCATGCACGGCGAAAAATGAATAAAAATATTCTTTATTTTAAATTTTCAAACCTTTACACACTTGAATTAGCGATGAAACAGCAGTAGCAATGTGTTCTTTACATCCCGCAGCAATCAACCTTCGTCCGTTAATTCTGCTAATTCAGGGTTAACCCTCCAATGGCTACAATTCAATCCATCATCTGATTTATCTTAACGTAGCACATACTTATTTGTATATACAGGATCATACATAATAACTAATGTTGCCATGATGGCTCAGCATCACGACTTGAGCACCCATCAACGGATTTGTTGCAGAAAGCTATTCGTAAATCCTTATTCAGCAGTATAATTCTCAGATAAGTACACCACAGCAAAATCTATCGTTCTAGTAATTCGTTTATTGAAAACCAAACTCAGATCAACCAAGAAACTTTATCAATCTCGTTTAATTCCTATTCTGCTAAGTGAAAATGGAAACTTGGAGGAATATAAGAACTTTACCGCAAGCAAGAAGAGGGCTACTGCAAATAGTGAACTGATTAGGCAGGTCATCTACCTGAGTGGTCACTTAAATTTGAGTAGATCAAGATACATTTACCTTTTGAATCTTTGCACAACAGCGCCGATTAAACATAACAACTATATAAACCCAATCAGCATGAGCTTAGAAATTTTCTTAATGAGCTTAGAAATTTTCTTATAAACTCAACCACCTGCTAAATTAATATTGGTAAAATACAAAGGGTTATTCCAATTCTCAGAATAACCCTTTGTTGTAATAATGTTCTGAATCAGATCTATTTAAATGATGACAAAATTTTAGAATTCCTTGGTAATACTAAAAATTACTGCATCATCAGCATAAGTTAAATCTTTATTAATATTTGAATCGACATAATACAAATCAAAAATAAAGTCATTATAGTTATAATTACCACCTACTTTATAATCATAATATGAATCTTCTTGGTCTGTTGCCCATAAAACATCATAAGCATCATGACTTGAAAACTTGTTGTAACCTACTTGGGCATAAGTATTCCAATTTTTAGCTATAGGATAGTTATAACTGGCTTCATAACGTAACATTTTCCCAGTATTGAAAAAATACTCTGGAGAATAATAAAAAGTAAAATTTAATGCATCATCTTCAGTTAATAAACTCATACCTGTTGCAGCAATAGAATATTCTTCATAATCCGTATCGGTTAAAGATTTATCCGAACCAGGGTAATTAATATCCCCATACTGAATATTGAGCTTGAAATGATCATTAACGAGATAATCATATCCTAAATAATAATCTAGCTCTATGCTACTCCCAATATCAAGTTCACTATTGGAGGCAAAAATTTGTGCATATAAACCCGAATCATGATCTATGCGTAAAGTACCTTGTATTGCTGGATCACCTTCTGTTTGTGAATAACCACGCGAATAGTAATCAGTTAAAAAGGAAACGGTACCACTGGTTGAAAAATTCTTAAAAACACTTGATTCTTCAACATTTTCTGCGTGTACACTCGAAATTACCATGACCAACCATAAACCACATACTAGCTTATTTTTCAACTTTTGCATTCCATCAATTCCATGATTTTTATTTTGTTTTTTTATTGTCATTCTTTTTTAACAAAAACATAGAACCAATTCCTATAAATCAATAGGAACCATTAGAGAATAGATAACCAATGATCGTGATTTTTCTAACATAAATAATAGAAAATATTAAATAGTACAAAAATTTAAGATAAAATTTCAAAAACATTGATTAAACTTTCTTAAATAGTGACTGATGTAAAGAATAAACATCCTTATAAAAAAGAGCTTATTCAATAAAATCATCCACATCATAAATATATTTACATCAATAATTAATAAAAAGTCTCTCTCACAAATAAAAATTGATCATGCTTTTATTTTATTAAAAAGATCTAATGTATAAATTTCTTGCTTCGATCAGTTTCAAAATATAATAACTCAATCCCTTTATACATTTTTTTAATTTATTGAAACACAGTAATTTTTATTTAAATTCAAGCATAAAGTTTGCATTTTCTATATCTATGACTTATGAAATATCAAAACTAAGTGAAATAAAACAAGGTCTGAAGAGATGGGTCCTCCCCTTCAGACCTTAAGAAGCATTTGGTGTTTGCTCTATGCCATTAATTTGAACTTTTTCAGCTGAAGATGCGAGAGCCATTTAATTGCAGCTTAAGAGTGCCAATTAATTTTATTCTTCAAGCTGACTAGCGCTGAACCCTAGCTTGTCTATTACGATTTTTTTTAAAAAGTTAAATCTAAGCACGATTATGATTGAAATTCATCATTATTATTGGACAAATATCATATTAAGCGAATTATACGATATTTATCCTATCGAAAATTTTCTACTTAATTTAAACATTTTTCTAGCAACACTGATAACATCCACTTTATTCATTAACTTGGTTTATTGAAGTATCGGACACCTCAACACAAAAGAATATATTTTCATGGAAATCAAACAAATAAAATATTTTTTGACGGTGGTTGAAGCAGGCAGTATTGGTAAAGCTGCCCAAAAACTCGATGTTGGCGCTTCGGCCATTAGTCAGCAAATTAGTAAGCTCGAACAAGAGCTAAGCATTCGCTTATTACAGCGTAATGCTTTTGGCGTCACGCCTACACCTGCTGGTCTGGCCTTTTTAAAACACTCTCAACTTATTTTGCGTCAAGTTAACTTTGCAATAGACGCTGCGCATTCAGCTCGGCTTTCAGGCCATGTCAGCCTTGGTTTTCCGCCAACTATTACTGCTTTAATTGGCATCCCTTTAATGAAACTAATGTCTGAACGCTATCCAGACATTCGTCTAGAAATTGTGGAAACCTTGTCTGGGAATCTAATTCAGTCGATTAATTCGCGTCAGCTTGATATTGCCATTATTTTTACCAATGAAATTGATAAGCAATGGTCGATACAGCCTTTGGTACGTGAACAAATGTATTTAATGGCACGCAAAGAAGTGCTCGAAAAATACGGTCTTGCCGACTGTATCAAAAGCGGAATTATTCAGTCCCAACAAATCGGTGATATTCCTTTAGTATTACCACGGCAGCGTCATAGCTTAAGAAAATTGCTTGAGCACAAGATTGGGCAGCTTAATGTTGTCTATGAAATTGATGGTCTACACTTACTCATGGATAGCCTGATTCACCTTGACCTTGCCAGCGTCCGCCCTGGAAGTGCTTGTCTGCAAGAGTACAAACACAAGCTTCAACTACTTAAATTGATTGATCCTGAAGTTGAGCGAATCAATTACTTGGTGAGCCTTGCCGAAGAAGAATTATCACCTGCTGCACTGGCTGCAAAATCGGCAATTAAAGCGTGTGTAAAAGAACTGATTCAAAACCAAATTTGGCCGTGTTCTGAAATTATTTTATAAGGGGTCATTAATTTTATTAAATACCTAATTAATTTTGCCCTCTCACTCCCTCCTGCCGTTTGAGATTACATTTTCATCTGAATGATAAGTGAATTTCTGCTTATCACAATATAGATGTGTAGTTTGAACTGGAAACAAGGCATCACATTTTCGACATAGGACATCTTAAAATCTCATCTCTGACCCATTTCCTATTTAGGTTTATTGCATGAGATTGAAGTTCAAAGCTTGAAGATCGTGAATGTTTCCATTTTGTCAGGCCAAGGAGGTCTCCAATGGATGTCGTGAATAACCGTAGGGCTACTTTTAAAAAAATATTAAATGTAACGAGTGGCAACTTTTTAGAACAGTACGATTTTTTTCTTTTTGGTTTCTATGCTACTTATATCGCAGCAAAATTTTTCCACTCTGAAAATGAATATGTCTCTTTAATGATGACATTTACCGTATTTGCTGCGGGTTTTCTTATGCGTCCTCTCGGCGCTATTTTCTTGGGCGCTTATGTCGACAGAGTTGGTCGACGTAAAGGTCTTATTGTGACTTTAAGCCTTATGGCAATCGGAACCATCTTAATTACCTTTGTACCGGGTTATGAAACCATTGGTATTATTGCGCCAATTTTGGTGGTGATTGGACGTCTATTACAAGGCTTCTCGGCAGGTGTTGAATCTGGTGGTGTATCGATTTATCTAGCTGAAATTGCAACAGATAAAAACCGTGGATTTATCACAAGCTGGCAATCTGGCAGCCAACAAATTGCAGTTGTATTTGCAGCATTACTTGGCTACTGGCTCAACACCATTTTAACTACTGCTCAAGTGGGTGAATGGGGCTGGCGTATTCCGTTCTTAATTGGTTGTTTGATTATTCCTTTAATCTTCTTATTCCGCCGTACGTTAGAAGAAACTGAAGACTTTAAAGCGCAAAAAACTCATCCATCGACCAAAGAAATTTTCAGCACGCTTGCGAGTAACTGGCGCATCGTACTTGCGGGCATGATGATGAGTGCCATGACCACAACCACGTTCTATTTCATTACGGTTTACACCACTGTGTATGCAAAACGTACTCTAGAAATGTCGGTAACGGATAGCCTTTTAGCAACCGTATTTGTGGGTTTATCCAATTTCTTCTGGTTACCAATGGGTGGCTTACTTTCAGACAAAATTGGTCGTCGTCCAGTTTTAGTCGGCATTACAACCCTTGCCATCTTTACAACTTATCCAGTTTTAAGCTGGTTGGTGAGTGACATTAGTTTTACCAATCTGATTATTACGCTTGCTTACTTCTCGTTCTTCTTTGGTATGTACAACGGCACCATGGTCGCAACGCTTGCCGAAGTAATGCCAAAACGTGTACGTACAGTTGGCTTCTCTTTAGCGTTCAGCCTTGCAGCCGCTATTTTTGGTGGTATGACGCCAATGGCTTGTACGTACCTTGTCGAAAACACAGGCAATGCAAGCACACCAGCATTCTGGCTGATGTTAGCAGCGGTATGTAGCTTAATCTCAAGCTTATATCTATGCCGTGGTTCTAAGCAGAAGAATGCAGACCCAATTGCTGAACCTGCGAAGGTTAGCGCTTAAAACAATAACTACTTAACCTGAAATTTTAATGAACAGTACGGCAGATCTTAAGTCTCCGTACTGTGCTCTCCTATCATTAAAGTGAGATACTATGAAAAAGTCCCCTATCTTCATGACCATTTGCCTAGCTGGTGCAGGCTTAGGCTCAACGCTTGCTAACGCAGATACACTCGAAGTGATTAGTTCAGGCGGTTTCTATTCATCTATGGAAAAACTCATTCCAATATTTGAAAAGCAAACTGGTCACACGGTTCACCTTTCGTCTGGTTCATCAATGGGCGCGTCGCCAACTGCAATTCCGAATCGACTCGATCGTGGTGAACATTTTGATGTGGTGGTGTTGGCTGCTCCTGAACTGAATAAGCTTGCAGAAAAAGGTTATGTAGACCCAAGTTCACAAAGTGCTTTGGTCAATTCAAGCATTGGTATGGCTGTGCCTAAAGGTGCACCAAAACCAGATATTAGCTCTGCGGCAAAATTCGAAAAAGTTTTATTAAATGCTAAGCACATTGGTTATTCAGCAAGTGCGAGCGGCACGCATCTTGAAAAAGATGTTTTCCCAAGCTTCCCACCTGTCGAGTACAAAGTGATTTCTGGTAAAGCAGAAAAAGTAGTCGGTGACCGTGTTGCAAAACGTATTGCTGAAGGTCAGTTCGATATTGGTTTCCAGCAAATTAGTGAAATCAAACCTTTTACTGGCCAATATGGTCAAGTTGATTTAGTCGGTCCAATTCCTGCGCCTTATCAAAAAGTCACTGTATTTGCAGCGGGCATTGGTAAAAACTCTGAACATGAAAAAGTCGCAAAAGAACTCATCAAATTTGTGAAGTCACCACAAGCAACACAAATTATTGAAGAACAGGGTCTTGAGCAGGTTAAACAATAAAAGCTCTAAAAGGCAACATCTTGAGGTGATGTTGCCTTTACTCTGTTGGTGGTTTACTCAGCGTAATAGAACAAAATGTATAGCGATAAACCAGTGTAGAATAACCAATAAAGGACAATGTAGTATTTGCCGTGGAACTCAAACAATTAAAGTATTTTATTGCGGTGATCGAGTCAGGAAGCTTGGGTAAAGCTGCAAAAAATCTCGATATTGGAACTTCTGCATTAAGTCAGCAAATCTCAAAATTAGAAAGCGAGCTTTCGATTCGCCTGTTACAACGCACCGCTTTGGGAACGGTTCCCACCCCTGCGGGTTTAGCTTTTTTTCAACAGGTTCAACTGGCGCTTAGACACTTAGACCATGCCGTAGACTCTGCACATTCTTCACGCCTAAGTGGTCATGTCACCGTCGGTTTTTCGCCAAGTGTCGCGTCGGTTATTGGCACCCACTTTTTAAAACTCATGAGAAACCGTTATCCCGACATTAAAGTCCGTTTAATTGAAGGCTTATCGGGTGACTTAAAAGCATTAGTTAATGCAAGGCAGCTCGATGTTGCCATCATCTTTAGTGATGATGTCGACCCACAGTGGGCCATACAGCCTTTAGTCAAAGAACAGATGTTTTTAATTTCGCCTAAAGAAGTGCTGAGTCAGTACCATCTTGAAAGCTGTATAGACACTCAAACGATTACCCATTCGCAGCTTAAAGAACTTCCGCTAATTTTACCGAGCCAACGACATGGACTACGTTTGTTGCTCGAACAGAAAATTCATCAACTTAAAGTGGCCTATGAAATTGATGGGCTACATTTGTTAATGGAAAGCATTAGCCAACTCGAAATGGCAACCATCCAACCTGCGGGTGCATCGTTAAACTCACGGCAAGACCTATGTTTACTACGTGTTGTAGAACCTGCCATTGAACGCATTAACTATTTAATTAGTCTGTCTGAAGAAGAACTCTCGCCTGCTACTTTAGCCACCAAAGTAGTGATTCGTGCTTGTGTGACTAACCTGATTAATGAAAAGCGCTGGCCTGGTGCGAAACTCATAAACACTTAAGCCTTTAGTGTTTATTTTTACTAAACACCCATTCAAGTTTAGCCTCTCACTTCCTCTTCCCTTTTAAAGCTACATTAGCCTTAGCTGAGAAAGGGAGAAATCCATGCATGATGTGATTGTAATTGGTGGTGGGAATGCCGCACTGTGTGCCGCGCTCACGGCAAAAGAAAGTGGCGCGTCTGTGCTTGTCATAGAAGCAGCACCTAAAGAATGGCGTGGTGGTAACTCACAACACACTCGTAACCTCCGTTGCATGCATGATGCTCCTCAAGATGTATTAGTCGATGCCTACCCAGAAGAAGAATATTGGCAAGACCTACTTAAAGTCACTGCGGGCAAAACCAATGAGCACTTAGCTCGTCTAGTCATTCGTAGCACGGCGACCTGCCGTGACTGGATGCGTAAACATGGGGTCAATTTTCAGCCACCACTATCGGGTGCTTTACATGTTGCACGTACCAATGCCTTTTTTATGGGTGGTGGTAAAGCCCTCATTAATGCGTATTACCGTAGTGCCCAAGAACTTGGCATTCAGATTTTATACAACACAAAAATTAAAGATCTAAAGTTAAACCAAGGACATTTTGAAGCTGCAATTGCGGAAGATGGCCGTGTATTTAAAGCGAAAAGCTGTGTATTGGCCGCAGGTGGTTTTGAGTCAAATCTGGAATGGTTAAGAGAAGCATGGGGACAAAATGAAAACGGCGAATGGCCTGCCGATAATTTCATTATTCGTGGAACCCGCTTTAATCAGGGCAACTTGCTCAAATTCATGATAGATCAAGGCGCCGATATTATTGGTGACCCATCACAATCGCACTGTGTGGCCGTAGATGCACGAGCACCGTTATATGACGGCGGCATCTGCACCCGTATTGACTGCGTTTCACTAGGAATTGTGGTCAATAACAAAGCTGAACGTTTTTACGATGAAGGCGAAGACTTCTGGCCAAAACGTTATGCGATTTGGGGCCGCCTTGTTGCCAAACAACCGCAGCAAATTGCCTATTCGATTATCGACTCAAAAGCCATTGGTCGCTTTATGCCACCTGTGTTTGCGGGTGTGAAAGCAAATAGCATTCAAGAACTGGCCGAAAAAATCGGACTTGATGCAAAAACCTTATGCCACACCGTAGAAGAATTTAACCAAGCTTGTGTGCAAGGCACCTTTAACCACACGGTTTTAGATGACTGCATCACCCAAAATATTGTTCCCAACAAGACCCACTGGGCCGTTCCTCTCGATCGCCCACCATTCTATGCCTATGCGCTTAAACCCGGCATTACCTTTACCTATTTAGGTTTAAAAGTCGAAGACGATGCTGCTGTACGTTTTAACAATAAAGCCAGCCGCAACCTGTTTGTCGCAGGTGAAATGATGGCAGGTAACGTACTCGGTCAGGGTTATACCGCAGGGGTCGGCATGTCGATTGGCACAACCTTTGGACGCATTGCCGGAAAAAATGCAGCTCACTATGCACTTTCACAAGGAGTTGAACATGAATGCTAGTACTAAAGCCCTAATTCCAGTTGTTCAGCTCTCTGACCATGAGCAGGAAGTTCAAAGAGCCCTACAGATTTGTAATGCTTGTCGCTACTGTGAGTCTTTTTGTGCTGTATTTGCGGCCATGACCAAACGTCTTGAGTTTAATCAAGCCGATATTCATTACCTCGCAAACCTGTGCCATAACTGTGGTGCATGTTTACACGCTTGCCAATATGCCCCGCCACATGAGTTTGGTGTAAACATTCCAAAAGCGATGGCACAAGTACGTTTGGAAACTTACCAAGAGTTTGCGACACCTCAGCCTTTAGGCCGACTTTATAAGTCTGTTGGGATTCCTTTTGTTTCGGCGTTATCAGCTATTTTCTTTTTATGCATGTTAGCTGTGGTCTGGTACAAAGGCACCGACCTGTTTGCAGGCTATCAAGGTAATTTCTATGCGATTTTCCCGCATAACTTTTTAGCGCTACTGTTTGGAGCGACCTTTACAGTTGCGATTGTTCTGCTCGGCATCGGGATTAGCAAATTCTGGCGACAGACGTCTAAAGTTATTCACGGCAAAGTTGAGAAACCAGACCTTATTCAAGCCTCTCAAAATGTATTAACACTTAAATATTTAGACGGTGGACATGGCAAAGGCTGTAATGAACAAGATGATCGTTACACACAAATCCGCCGCGTGTTCCATCACCTGACGTTTTATGGTTTTATGCTCTGCTTTGCAGCCACAGGTGTAGCGACTTTATATCACTATTTCCTTAACCTGCATGCGCCTTACCCTATCTTTAGCTTGCCTGTGATTTTAGGTACGTTGGGTGGGCTTGGCTTAGTGATTGGACCATCTGGCTTGCTCTATTTAAATCTTAAACGCCATCCATTACATGGTGACCGCGAGCAAAAACCTGTAGATCGAGGTTTTATTTTCCTTTTAATTTTAGTCAGTGCTTCAGGCTTAGCTCTTATGGCATTTCGCAATACACCTTACATGGCACTTTTACTGATTTTCCATTTAGCTACGGTCATGACATTCTTTATTACCATGCCATTTGGAAAGTTCGCACACGGTTTTTACCGCAGTGCTTCTTTACTCAAATTTTCCATCGAAGAACGTACTTCTAAAAAGTCATAATTTCATTCAAAAGTATTCACTATCTTGGCGTAGTGAATACTTTCATTATTTTAAGCTCAAAATACTTCATAGCTTGCCTACTTTTTACTATTTAAAATTCCCAAGCCATACATCGGCCACTTGGTACTCGCTTTAATATTATTAATCAGCATCGCCACCAAAACTAAAGACACTGCACCAACTAAAACAGGGAAAATTAAGAAACTCCACTGGTAATGTATGCTGCTTGCGGTGAGTAAAATAACCAAAGGATTGGCCCCAGCAGGTGGATGAACACATTTAAAAACTTGCATGAGAGCAATGGCACAACCCACTGATAACGCAATTGTAAAAATAGAAACACCGACAAATTTTAGAAAAAACAAACCTACAAAAGCCGAAATAAGATGCCCAAATATAATATTTCTCGGCTGTGCCAAAGGTGACTGCGACACGGTATAGAGCAATACACAGGTCGCACCAAACGGCGCCATGATAAAGATATTATGTGTGAGCTTACTCAACCACAGGAGTATAAAAATACTGAGCGTACCCCCAACAAGGCTTCTTAAAACATCAACTTTAGTGGGCGATGGAGCCAGTTTTTCTTTGCCATAAAAGATCGAGAACATGATTTTTATTCCTTAGACAGAAGTTGCTTTTTAAAAAGCATATAGATAAAATTCCAAATAGTACAGATCTGTACTATTTTATTTTTTGGAAAAGTTTTATGTCAAAATCTGCCTTAAAAATATTAGATACAGCCGAGAAGTTATTTAATGAAAATAGTTTTGTCGGGGTTGGCGTTGACTTGATTCGCGACGAATCTGGCTGCTCAAAAACCACGATGTACACGTACTATAAAAATAAAAATCAACTGGTTAAGTCTGTACTCATTGCACGTGATGAACGGTTTAAGCAAAGCCTTTTGGGTTATGTTGGAGATGCAACCGGGTTGGAAGCCATCAATAAGATTTTGGATTGGCACACCAATTGGTTTAGACAAGATTTTTTTAAAGGCTGTTTATTTGTAAGAGCGGTCGCAGAATCTAACCAAGATGATCAAGACATTATTTCTATTTCTAAAGCCCATAAACAATGGATTAAAGTATTGATTGCGGAAAACTGCAATATACCGAATGGTGAAGCTTTATCCGAGCTGATCTATACGGTGATTGAAGGATTAATTAGCCGCTTTTTAGTCGATGGTTTCGATGAAACACTTGCGATAAACATGAAAAATTATATTAATCAATTATTTAATATTCATCAACATTAGCATGAGAACTTAAAATGGAAGTGGACCATATTTTTATTTGTGTACAATCAGGCGCTCCCGAAGCTGAAACTTTAAAAAAATTCGGTCTAACAGAAGGTTCATCCAATAAGCACCCGGGTCAAGGTACAGAAAACAGACGCTTTTTCTTTAAAAATAGCTTTATCGAGTTAATCTTTTTAAATAACCCAGAAGAAGCCTCAAGTGATCTCACAAAACCGACTCTGCTTTTTGAGCGACTAAGTACTCAAAATAATATCGCGTCCCCTTTTGGTATTTGTTTTCGTCCTAAGAATAAAGATGATAATGGCGCAAAATTTCCTAATTGGGTTTACAAGCCAAGCTACTTACCAGCCAGCTTAGAAGTAAATGTTGCCAAAGATTCTGTGGTATCTGAACCGATGTGGTTCTTCCTTTCATTTGCTTCACGACCAGACCTTGCTGCAAAAGAAAAACAACAACCACTTGTGCATAGCAAAGATTTATCAGAAATCACTGCGATTAAAGTTTCTATTCCGAACCTTGAAGAACACCCGACTTCATTACTGTTCAATACAGTTGATAATTTTGAAGTGACTGATGGATCGGAGCATTTAATGGAAATCAGTTTTGATCATGAGCCTCAAGGAATGATTCATGATTTCAGACCAGAGCTGCCGCTTATTTTTAAATATTAAAACTATTATTTTCTAATAAAAAAACTGTGATTTATTGCAAATCACAGTTTCTATTTAAATTGAATCACATTAAAAACGGCAATGCCCTAAGCAATTTTCCCATCAATAATGCCCTTCTCTTTTAAGGTAGCCAGCTCTTCTGCCGTTTTAAATCTCGATAAGATTTGAACCGTATGTTCACCTAGCTCTGGCGGTGCGTGATGGTATTCAACTGGAGTATCAGAGAGTTTTATTGGTGAACCAATGGTTTGAAAGTTTTCATTTAAACGATGAGGAATATTCACTACTAAATTGCGATGCACAATTTGTGGTCTGATAGGAGAATGGATTTTCCAGTGATAGTTTAATATTTGATTGAGGTTGCCTAATTCAATTTGGGCTATTACCAGCCTTTTTTCCATTTAATGATTCATTCATAAGCTCTTTTTTATCTATTTAAAACATTTTTCCGAAGCCGTAAGTTTAGGATGATTCATATTTTTATACTTATTTTCTAAATCATCCCGTTTTACATCCAAATTTTGATATGGGATAAGTTGAGAGGTAAAACTACAGACAAAAAATGAGCCCTTGTAATTACAAGGGCTTATTTAGATATTTGGCGGAAGCGGTGAGATTCGAACTCACGGAGGACTCACACCCTCGTCGGTTTTCAAGACCGGTGCATTAAACCGCTCTGCCACGCTTCCATGTGCGCAAGAATACTAAGCTTTTTCATTTTAGACAAGTAAAAAATAGCGTTAAAGCATTCAAGTGCATATTGTTTCATCAATTCCTTAAAGTTTGGCTGCAATTTCAGCACCATCGCGGATTGCGCGCTTTGCATCAAGCTCTGCTGCAAGTTTTGCACCACCAATAATATGATAATTGGCTAAAGTAGCTTGCCCTTCACTTGGCATTAAATCTTTTACAGATTCTTGCCCTGCACACACCACGATGGTATCGACTCGAAGTAACTGATCCTGACCATTCGTTTCAACCCACAAGCCTTCATTAGTTACCGCTTTATATTGCACACCACGCAACATGCGTACCGCATGCTTTTTTAATTGAGCTCGATGGACCCAACCCGAAGTTTTACCCAATCCAATGCCTAATGGTGTGGTTTTACGTTGCAATAAATAAATTTCACGGACAGGCGCTTCAACTTCTGCGCGCTGTAAGCCACCTTCTGTCATATAGTGCGCTTCGGTATCGACGCCCCACTCTCGCTTCCACTCTGCCAAAGGTTGTGGCTGAGGCTGATGTGGCGGTTTCAACAAAAACTCAGACACATCAAAACCAATTCCCCCAGCGCCAATCACGGCAACACGATGACCGACTGCTGCTCCACGCAATACTTCGGCATAAGAAAGTACATTCGGCGCATCACTACCCTGAATCTTTAAAGCTCGTGGCACGACTCCTGTAGCCACAATCACCTCATCAAAACCTTCACGCTCTAATTGCTCTTGGTTTACTTTGGTATTTAAGCGTAGTTCTACACCTGTTTTTTCGATTTGTACTTTAAAGTAACGAATGGTCTCGTGGAATTCTTCTTTACCTGGAATGACTTTGGCTAAATTAAATTGCCCACCCACTTCATGACTGGCTTCAAACAATGTCACTTGATGTCCACGTTCTGCTGCTACCGTTGCAGCTGACATGCCTGCCACACCGCCCCCCACCACAGCAACCCGTTTTGGTTTTGCAGTTTTGACATAAACCAATTCAGTCTCAAATGCTGCACGTGGGTTGACCAAACAGGTTGCACGTTGGTTTTTAAAAGTATGATCTAAACACGCCTGATTACAGGCAATACAGGTATTAATCTCATCTACCCGATTAGTCGCAGTTTTATTGACCCAATAAGGATCTGCCAAGAATGGACGTGCCATTTGCACCATATCGGCTTTCCCTTGTGCCAATATTTCTTCTGCTGTGTCTGGCATATTAATTCGGTTTGAGGCAATCACAGGCACTGTCACATGCTTTTTTACTTCTGCGGTATAGTCAGCAAAAGCCGCACGTGGCACCGAAGTCACAATAGTTGGAATGCGTGCTTCGTGCCAGCCAATACCTGTATTTAATAGCGTAATGCCTGCTTTTTCTAAGGCCTGCGCAACGGCAATCACCTCTTGCATCGTGTTGCCATCATGGACCAAATCCAACATGGATAAACGGAAACAGATAATAAATTTTTCGCCGACCTTTTGACGGATTGCACGAACAATTTCAACCGCAAAGCGCATCCGATTATCAATCGAACCACCCCAACGATCTTGTCGTTGATTAACATGGCGACTCAAAAATTGATTCAGCAAATAGCCTTCAGAACCCATAATTTCCACGCCATCATAACCTGCCAATTTTGCAAGATGTGATGTTTCAGCATAATCTCGAATAGTCGACAAAATCTGCTTTTCGCTCATTTGACGTGGTTTGAATGGTGAAATTGGTGATTTGATAGGACTGGCAGACACCACGAAAGGTTGATAACCATAACGACCTGAATGCAAAATCTGCATCAAAATTTTTGCGCCATGCTTATGCACAGCATGTGTCACCAAACGATGTGGTGCAATATCCCCCATGGTATTCATGGTACCACCTGCTGGAAGTAACCAACCTTGACGGTTCGGTGAGATTCCGCCCGTAATGATTAGCCCGACACCACCTTTTGCTCGCTCGCCAAAATAGGCTGCCAATTTAGGATAATTATAAAAACGGTCTTCTAAACCTGTATGCATAGAACCCATCACCATGCGATTTTTGATGGTGGTAAACCCCAAATGAAGAGGTTTCAAAATATTTGCATAGGGCGTTGTCATGGCGAATCCTTATAATTTATTAGCTGTGCAACTTGTTGCATAATACTTTAACGTGAATTTTTATTTTGTTTATGACTTTAGCAGACTGATTCTTTAAATAATCAGTCAATACAAAAAAAAGTGTAGCCCTATTCTATTTCTAGTGGGCTACACTTTTATTATCTAGCAATACAGTGCTGAAGGTTTACTTCCAGTATTTTAACTTCGAAGTCTGACCAATCCCCACATTAAAACTATTGGTTGGGTCGAGTTTTTGGTAGTGCTGTTTTAACGCAGGCTTCGCCACATATAAATGACCAACATTGTGCTCCGCAGGATATTCAGCACCACGATCATCCAGCAAATGCCACATTTGATGCTCCATCGCCAAAGGATCAACGCCTTTTTTGACGATGTAGTCTTGATGGAATACATGGCATAAGAAATGACCGTAATACAGTTTATGTATGATCAGCTCATCCATATCTTTCGGCAAAGTTTCTACCCACTCGCGGTCATTACGGCGCAAAGCTATGTCAAGTGCCACAATATCTTCCACTTCACTCCGATGGGTATCTCGGTAGCGAATAGCTGCGCCTGCGACCGCAAAACGATGTAAAAAAGCTTTGCGTCCCTCTTCCTCTGTACAATGGAAAAAATTGCCTGTCGTACGCTGAGCGAAATAGTCACTCAGGAATTGCTGTACTAGCTCTACATCCTGATTTTCAATACGTAAAATCAAATGATGTTCATACTGATCACGGAATTGGTTCATACGTTCAGGCAAATGATTCGGCATAAACTTGGTAATCAATTGCAGAACTTTATCTGACAACCCTTTCATGCCAACTTTTTCTAAATAACCATCGACTTTGTCTTTCATGGCAAAAGCAGCAGGCACTTTGGCAGTCCCGAATTTTTCAATAAAGACAAAGGTATCTTTACCGTATTCTGCGCCAATGTCATAGGCCACGCGGTGAATGTATTCACCTGCAATGGGTAAGCGCGGTAAATCAGTTAATAGAAAACGACGAATCTCAGTTAAGTCATCCTGTGAGTTGGTTCCCACATAAAACACCTGACTCGGAATCTTCTCAAAAGTATCTAGTCGAACCGCAAATACGCAGATTTTACCTGCTGAACCTGAGGCTTCAAATAAGCGTGATGGATCGGCATTGAATCGTGCAGGAGTTGCCTCATTCACCTGTTTCACGTCATGTGCATAACGCTGGTCAGATGCACAACAACTTGGATTATGCTGTACATCCGCAGTTTGGTATTGCTGATTTTGCAAACGTGAAAGAATTTCTTCTGGTGTATGTCCTAAGTCCACACCCAAATGGTTAATCAGCTCCAGTTGACCCGATTCATTCACTCGTGCATACAGCGCCAACTCAGTATATGCTGGACCACGACGTACCAACGCACCACCTGAGTTGTTGCATACCCCACCTAAAACTGATGCACCAATACACGAAGAACCAATCACTGAATGCGGTTCACGATTAAAGGGCGCCAGTTCTTTTTCTAAACGGTCTAATGTTGCTCCAGGAAGGCAAATTACCTGCTGCCCATCACGGATGATTTGAATACCTGCCAAACGTCGCGTGCTCATCAGTACCACAGGTCGGTCATAATCATCACCAAAAGGCGTTGAGCCACCGGTCAATCCAGTATTAGCCGCTTGCATAATCACAATACAGTCTGCATCTACAGCCGCTTGCAACACTTGCCATTGTTCCAATAAAGTTCCCGGCACCACCACTGCAAGCACTTGACCTGCACCATAGCGACGTCCTTGGCGGTACAATCTCGTTTCGCTTTCTTGCGTCAGAACATGTTGCTTTCCAACAATGTCGATGAGTTTTTGAATGGTTTGTTGTGTATTTGAATTGGGTAACATAAGGAATTTTCCGCTCCCAAATTTGAATATGGAATCATGTGTATTGAAATTTTGTAGCGGCTTACCCCTTTTTTTCCAAAGAGGTAAGCCAATTTAAAGCGACAAGCTCAAATCAAAAATAGTCAGGCCCTCCCTTTTTAAAGGGAGGTTGGGAGGGATTTTTCTTCTTACTTAATGAATTATTTTAAGAATAAAATCACTCGACTAATTCACGCTCTAAACGGAC
This sequence comes from Acinetobacter sp. ACNIH2, assembly GCF_002934965.1. Taxonomy (NCBI): domain Bacteria; kingdom Pseudomonadati; phylum Pseudomonadota; class Gammaproteobacteria; order Moraxellales; family Moraxellaceae; genus Acinetobacter; species Acinetobacter sp. ACNIH2. The sequence goes on along the minus strand of NZ_CP026412.1, from coordinate 2,529,094 downwards.
CAAGCAATCCTCAGTAATATCTGCAATGGTCTTCGCCCCCGTTAAGGTCATGGCGACACGCATTTCTTTATCAATCAACTCTAAAAGATTTGAAACACCCGCACCGCCCGCTGCACCTAATGCATAAACGAAAGCACGACCAAGCATACAGGTGTCCGCACCCATCGCCAGCATACGCACCACATCTAGACCATTACGAATACCAGAGTCAGCAAGAATTTTAATATCACCCTTCACTGCATCAGCAATTGGAGGCAATGCACGTGTTGTCGATAACACACCATCAAGCTGACGACCACCATGATTTGACACCACAATACCATCTGCACCAAAGCGGACTGCATCTTTGGCATCTTCAGGGTCTAGAATCCCTTTAATCACCATTGGGCCATCCCAAAATTCACGGATCCATTCTAGATCTTTCCATGAAATTGACGGATCAAAGTTGGTGCCTAACCAACCAATATAGTCTTCTAAACCTGTCGGTTTACCCAAATATTTAGAAATGTTGCCTAAATCATGTGGACGTCCCATCAAGCCTACATTCCATGCCCAATGCGGGTGGAAACAAGACTGCATATAACGACGCATCGCGGCATTCGGACCACTCATCCCTGAATGTGCATCACGATAACGCGCGCCTGGTACTGGCATATCTACAGTAAATACCAAGGTCGAACAGCCTGCTGCTTTAGCACGTTCCAAGGCATTCCGCATAAAACCGCGGTCACGCAATACATACAACTGGAACCACATCGGACGCTGAATGGCAGGTGCCACTTCCTCAATTGGACACACCGATACAGTCGATAACGTAAATGGAATGCCTTTTTTATCGGCAGCAACCGCAGCCTGAACTTCACCGCGACGTGCATACATACCTGTTAAACCCACTGGAGACAACGCCACAGGCATCGAAAATGTTTCGTCAAATAGTTTGGTTTCAAGGCTTAGCTCAGACATATCGTTCAAAACACGTTGTCTTAAGGCAATTTTAGAAAGATCTTCTACATTTCGCTTCAGGGTATATTCTGCATATGCTCCACCATCAATATAGTGGAAAAGAAATGGCGGTAAACGACGTCTCGCAGCTTCGCGATAATCATTTGCAGATGAAATAATCATGGTTATATCCTGTTTAAACGGCTCGAACGTTGTCGACGGGCTTCTTCCTCATCAATCGAACGTACTTGCTGAACTACAAACTCAATGTGTCCACACACAGCCTTGCGTGCGGCTTCTGGGTCTCGGCGCTCAATGGCATCAATCACTTGCAAATGCTGTTCATGCAATTGATCAAAACGGTGCGCTTCGGAATAGACTTTGCGTCGTCCTAAAGCCACGTTAAATTGCAATAAATCGAACACGCCACGCATGACTTGAATCAGCACCAGATTGTGCGAAGCTTCTGCAATCGCCAGATGAAAATTGGCATCGGCACGTGCAGCTTGCTCATCATCGCCCAAAGACTGAAAGTGGGTGATTTGATCGTAACAATCACGGATATGCTGAATATCTTCAGGAGTGGCACGCAAAGCTGCATGCCAAGCGGTGCCACCCTCCAAAATAATTCGAGCTTCCTGCACATCGAAACGATAAGCAGGATCTTCATCAATCAACTCACTCAGTGGTTGCACGATTTGGTGTTGTGACCAAGAGCTTGGTAATTGCTGTAAATAAGTTCCCGCTCCGACTTTGCTGACCAGCATGCCCTGACTGGTCAGTTGCTGAATAGCCTCACGCAAAGAGGAACGGGAGACACCGAGTTGTTCACACAACTTTCTTTCAGCGGGTAAACGATCTCCGACTTTCATTTGTTGGGTTTCAATCAAATGACGCAAACTTTGTAAAACTCTATCAGAGACCTTCATACCGCTGTCCTTCAATCTACGGGTGTTATGGAATCATCCATGGGAACACATATGCTTGTAAGGTAATAATAATACCGATCATTACCGTAAAAGTGATACTGTGTTTCACTGTAAAACGGAACAAATCAGATTCTTTACCAACCAAGCCTACTGCCGCACAGGCAATTGCAATAGATTGAGGTGAAATCATTTTACCTGTCACACCACCACTGGTATTGGCAGCCACCAATAACACTTCTGGCACACCAATTTGTTGTGCAGTCGTTGCTTGTAAGGCACTGAACAAGGCATTTGCAGACGTATCTGAACCTGTTAGGAACACTCCGATCCAGCCCAAGAATGGCGAGAAGAAAGTAAATGCATGTCCAGTATGCGCCAATGCCAATGCCAAAGTCGCAGACATGCCTGAATAGTTAGCAATAAAGGCAAACGCCAATACCATTCCAATTGAATAAATTGGAGTTTTTAATTCATTCAGGGTTTCGCCAAAAGTCACTACCGCTTCACGTGGTTTCATTTTTAAATAAATGATGGTGATTACCGCGGCAATCATGATTGCAGTGCCCGTCGCAGACAACCAATCAAACTTGAAAATGGCGTCATAGTCTTTGATTTCAGGCACAACAGGTGGCATTTTTTGTACCACTTGATGCAAGAACGGTACCTTAATTGCAATCACAAGGTCATGCAATGCACCATCTTTAGCGAATAAATCTTTAAATGGTTTGATACTCCAAATCGTCACCATCACGGTTAAGATCATGAATGGAGACCATGCCTTCGCGATTTGACCAATTGAATATTTCTTCTGTTGATCTGCATTCAAGCTATTTGCATCAATATGCATATCTTCAGCTTTGAAACGGAAAATATGTTTCGGTTTCCAGTATTTCAATAAAATGGTCAAACTCACCAAAGAAGCAATCGCAGCGGTAATGTCTGGTAACTCTGGACCTACAAAGTTAGAGGTAAGGAATTGTGCCAACGCGAATGAACCGCCACCAACCAATACCGCAGGCCAAGTTTCTTTAACACCGCGCCAACCATCCATAATTGCCATAATCCAGAACAGTACGATTGGCACCATAAACGGAAGTTGGCGACCCACCATCTGGCTGATTTCATGAGTGTCTACACCAGACACCTGACCCGCCACAATAATTGGAATACCCATCGCACCAAACGCTACAGGTGCAGTGTTCACAATTAAACACAAGCCTGCTGCATATAATGGTTTAAAGCCAAGGCCCACCAATAAAGCCGCAGTAATCGCGACAGGCGCACCAAAGCCTGCTGCACCTTCTAAGAAAGTACCAAAGGCAAAGCCCACCAACAGCATTTGTAAACGCTGATCTTCAGTAATGGACAGAATGGATGAACGGATAATGTCAAATTGGCCCGTTTTCACCGAAATTTTGTACAGGAAAACCGCACCAATAATAATCCATGCGATTGGCCACAAACCGTAAAAGAAGCCATAAATCAAAGAAGCAAATGCCATCATGGTCGGCATTTGATAGGCAAATAAAGAAACCAACAATGCTAAAACAACAGTAATTGTTCCAGCTACGCTGCCCTTCATACGAAATACAGCCAGCGCTAAAAAGAAAAAGATAATTGGAATAAGTGCAATTAAGCTGGAAAGCCAGATATTGCCAATAGGATCGTAAACTTGTTGCCAATGTTGAAGCATTGTCATCTCCTTGAAATGCTTGCCAGAACCTCGAGTTGGTCCAATCATCCTGTGGTAAAATACCAAATTGGTCAGACCAATAAACCAAAAGCGTAAAAAAATAATAGCTGTTTGCACCATTATAGTAATTTCAAACACCAAACAGGTCAATAAAAAAGCATAATAAATATATTGGTCAGACCAATATATTAAATCAATAAACACAACACATTTCATTTAGAAAAAATTAACAATATTGGTAAAACTATTGTTTTTATTTATTTTTTCAGCCATGTAAGCTTCGGATTAAACAATTACTCAACTTTAGTCGCATTCATTCGTTTGTTGAGGATTTATCCAGTTTTAAAAGCATTCCTCTGATTTTTATATAAATTACAAACCTCAAAAATGCACCAAGATGTTGCTTTTTCAGACGTCAATTTCTGCTTATCGATCAGAAAATTTATTGTTTTTTTTATTTTGACTTTGTTTTGCGAAAACAAGCGTCTGGAAAAGTGCTACAATCGCAAAAATATGTATTCTTTCAGGCCACCTATTCTCGGTGCCTATATTTATATCGTTAGGATTAACAATGACTGATAATGCAACTATCTTGCAGAATGTCCCAGTTGGCAAAAAAGTTGGTATTGCCTTCTCTGGTGGTCTAGATACTTCAGCTGCTTTATTGTGGATGAAACAAAAAGGCGCAGAGCCTTATGCATATACGGCAAACTTAGGTCAGCCTGATGAGGATGACTACGATGCTATTCCGAAAAAAGCGGAAGCATATGGTGCCGTTAAAGCACGTTTAGTGGACTGCCGTTTGCAACTTGCACTTGAAGGTATTGCAGCGATTCAATGTGGTGCATTCCATATCAGCACTGGTGGTATGCCATATTTCAACACGACTCCACTGGGTCGTGCAGTAACAGGTACTATGCTTGTTACCGCGATGAAAGAAGATGACGTGAACATCTGGGGTGATGGTTCAACGTATAAAGGGAACGACATTGAGCGTTTCTACCGTTATGGCTTATTGACTAACCCTGCACTTAAAATTTACAAACCGTGGTTAGACCAAACTTTTATTGATGAATTAGGCGGCCGTGCAGAAATGTCACAGTTCCTCATCGACAATGGTTTTGACTACAAAATGTCGAAAGAGAAAGCTTACTCAACTGACTCAAACATGTTGGGTGCAACTCATGAAGCAAAAGATCTTGAATACCTCAATGCAGGTATCAAAATTGTAGACCCAATCATGGGCGTTGCATTCTGGAAAGATGACGTAAAAATTGATGCTGAAGAAGTATCTGTTACTTTTGAAGAAGGCTTCCCTGTTGCGCTTAATGGTCAACGTTTTGAAAATCCGGTTGACTTCATTCTTGAAGCGAACCGTATCGGTGGTCGTCATGGTTTAGGTATGTCTGACCAAATCGAAAACCGTATTATCGAAGCAAAATCTCGTGGTATTTATGAAGCACCAGGCATGGCGTTACTTCATATTGCTTATGAGCGTTTGGTTACAGGTATTCATAACGAAGACACGATTGAACAATACCGTATTAACGGTTTACGTTTAGGTCGTTTGTTATACCAAGGACGTTGGTTCGATTCTCAAGCACTTATGTTGCGTGAAACTGCACAACGTTGGGTTGCTAAAGCGATTACAGGTACAGTCACTTTAGAATTACGTCGTGGTAATGACTACACCATCATGAATACCGAATCTCCTAACCTCACTTATGAAGCTGAGCGTTTAACTATGGAGAAAGGTGATTCAATGTTTACGCCGATGGATCGTATTGGTCAGCTTACTATGCGTAACCTTGATATTACAGATACACGCGCAAAACTCGGTATTTATACCAATTCTGGTTTGTTGGCTGTAGGTACTGGTTCTGCAGTGCCGCAATTGAAAGACAAAAACTAAGTTTTTAATTGCTCAATAGCTAAAGAAAAAACCGCCTCAAATTGGCGGTTTTTTCTTTATCAAGCTCATCTTATATATCTTGATACTTCACAGATGAAATAGCTTCAATCAAAGCACTGCTTATATTCCACAATCACAAAAAAACAATAAAAAGCTTTTTGTATTTACCAGAATTAAGCCATTTATACGTAAATCAGCTTAGCATTACTGAGTGATATAGATTATCATCTGATTTATTTTTTAGTCCGAAATCGCCTTGAATACGATTACTCTTTTGCAACCAGACGATTGGCATGCCCACTTACGTGATGGCCTCGCCCTGAAACGCACAGTTCCAGATTTAGCAGCCCAATTTAAGCGTGCGATTTGTATGCCAAATCTTGTTCCACCTGTGAAAACTGTGGAAGAGGCGCTTGCTTATCGTGAGCGAATTATGGCTCATGTGCCTGAAGGCAGTGCATTTGACCCGCGTATGGTGTTGTATTTTACGGATAGCACTCCTGCAAGCGAAGTCAAAAAAATCAAAGATTCTGAATTTGTAAATGCCATCAAACTTTATCCAGCGGGTGCAACCACCAACTCGGACAATGGCGTAAGCGATATTCGTAAAGTATATGCAGTGATTGAGCAACTTGAAGAACATCAAGTGCCATTACTGTTACATGGTGAAGTTACCCATAACCATGTCGATATTTTTGACCGTGAAAAACGCTTCTTAGATGAAGTTTTATCACCATTATTAAAGCAGTTCCCTCAGTTAAAATTGGTACTCGAACACATTACCACCAGCGAAGCTGCACATTTTGTGTTAGAACAAGACCGTAATGTTGCTGCCACGATTACCCCTCAACATTTATTGTTTAATCGCAATGACATGTTGGTCGGTGGCATCAAGCCGCACTTCTATTGCTTACCAATTTTAAAACGCCAAACGCACCAGCAAACCCTGTTGGAAGTGGCAACCAGTGGTAATCCTAAATTCTTCTTAGGCACAGACAGTGCACCGCATTCAAAAAATGCCAAAGAGAATGCTTGTGGTTGTGCGGGTTGCTATAGCGCACCAACGGCAATTGAACTCTATGCTCAAGCCTTTGACCAAGTCAATAAACTCGAACGTTTAGAAGGCTTTGCCAGCCACTTTGGTGCAGACTTCTATGGTCTTCCACGTAATACTGAAACCATTACGTTAGTCAAAGAAGAACAAGTCATTCCTGAAAGTTTTGATTATTTAGATGGTGACAAGATTATCCCGCTTTATGCTGGTAAAACCATCCAATGGAGAAAAGTGTGACAAATGAAACTCTACCAGTAATTGGTCAGCGTTTCCGTGGTTTTTTACCTGTGGTGGTCGATGTCGAGACTGCAGGTTTTAATTCACAAACTGACGCGCTGCTAGAAATAGCCGCGATTCCAATTATTTATGATGCAGAAGGCAAATTCGTTCCAGGTGAAGCCCATCATGCACACATTAATCCATTTGAAGGCGCAAATCTGGACCGCCGTTCGTTGGATTTTATTGGAATTGATCCATTTAATCCCATGCGTGTTGCGATGGCTGAAGATGAAAAATCGGCACTAAAACGTATTTTCAAAGCAGTGAATGACGTACGCCGTCAACAAAATTGCACCCACGCGATTTTGGTCGGCCACAATGCGCACTTTGATTTAGGTTTTGTTCAGGCTGCGATCGCGCGTACTGGCACTAAAAATCAAAATCCATTTCACAGCTTCTCTGTATTTGATACGGTAACCTTAAGTGCAATTACTTTTGGTCAAACAGTACTTGCTAAGTCATGTATACAAGCTGGAATTGAGTTTGATGGTAAAGAAGCTCACTCGGCTTTGTACGATACAAAAAAGACTGCTGAACTGTTTTGCTATATTTTAAACAAACTCTCTCCTCACCTACTTGACACTTTGGTGGCGGATCAATAAGATACCGCCATCTTCTAAACGTCCCTATCGTCTAGAGGCCTAGGACATCGCCCTTTCACGGCGGTAACCGGGGTTCGAATCCCCGTAGGGACGCCATCTATTTGCTCTCGCAAATCTTTTTAAAAAATTTCATCGAATTCTATTTTTAGAATCATTTATACTCTTGTGTTTTATTTTTCACCCTAAACTTATGTTAAAGAAAATATTACTGGTTTTACTCATTCTTTCCCCTTCAGCTGTTTATCTTTATATTGCCAATAAAGAACAGAAATCTGCACCATCCGCAGCTAATGCCACACCATCAGAAAAAGCACACGATCCATACCAAATGCCAGAACATTAAATTTGCTTAGGCTTTTCACTTATCAATAATTCAAGCCTGTTGAAATTTCAGTTTTCTTAGTATTAACCATATGAAATCTCATTCAACTTAGTCTCATAGCTTGATCAAACCCTTCATCTCTTGGCTATTGAATGAATAAAGCTTTACCCTTACCAACAAAAAAAATCGAGATATCGGGTCTGTAGAAACGTAAAAAATTGCGTTATATCCTGTAAGTAAGACATTTTTTACACAAACAAACCCTTATTTTCGAAATATTGTAATAACTTATTTGACAGTAAAGAAAAAAATACATAATATACGCATCACCTCGCAACGTCCCTATCGTCTAGAGGCCTAGGACATCGCCCTTTCACGGCGGTAACCGGGGTTCGAATCCCCGTAGGGACGCCATCTTATCGTTTATACGATCATTCAAAACTCACAATTCATTATTATTCGATTGCAGATTTGTAGTTTTGCACTACAATAGCGCGCTTCATTATTCTATTTTTTCTCTCTCTTATGCAGTCATCTCAATCTCCGAATGATGCTATGCATCAGGGCAATTCTGCGCCTTTAAAACGCGCTATGAGTACTCGACATCTGGTCATGATTTCACTTGGTGGTGCAATCGGGACTGGTCTATTTTTAGGGTCGGGTGAAGTCATTGCACAAACGGGGCCTGTAGGTGCCATCATCGCTTATATTTTAGGTGGAATTATTGCCTATATGGTGATGCTATGTCTGGGAGAACTCGCGGTACATATGCCTGTATCGGGTTCTTTCGGCGCTTATGCACAAAAGTATATTGGTCCAGGGACAGGCTACACGATTACATGGTTATATTGGCTAACATGGACAGCAACACTCGGCACAGAATTCACTGCTGCCGCTTTGCTGATGCAAGAATGGTTTCCTCACATCTCCGTCTGGATTTGGACGCTCATCTTTGCTGCCATTATTTTTGGCTTAAACATGAGTTCAACCCGATTATTTGCTGAATCAGAGTTTTGGCTATCTCTAGTCAAAGTCGTTACTGTCATCAGCTTCATTATTTTAGGTCTATTGGCAATTTTTGGTGTGCTGTCTTTTCATGGTTATAGCTCTGCACCTTTATTTAGTAACTTGACCGCAGAAGGATGGTTCCCTCAAGGTTTCTTCCCTATTTTTGCAACCATGTTGATTGTGAATTTTGCCTTCTCTGGGACAGAACTTATCGGTGTTGCTGCGGGTGAAACCCAAGACCCAGCGAAAAATGTGCCTAAAGCAATCAATGCAGCCATTTGGCGCTTATTAATCTTCTTTGTTGGTACGATTGTAGTCATTAGTGCGCTGCTTCCACATCAAATGGCGGGCCTAGGTGGTAATGGCGTAAGCAGCAGCCCCTTTGTGACCGTGTTTAACTATATTGGCATTCCCCATGCAGAAGACATTATTCGCTTTGTGATTATTACCGCACTTCTTTCAGCTGCGAATTCAGGCTTATATGCTGCTTCACGTATGATGTGGTCTTTATCTTACAAAAAACAACTGCCTGAAGTGTTCTCCAAGTTAAATCACAAAGGCATTCCTTTTGTTGCCATTATTGTCACTATGTTCGGTGCAATTCCAGGCTTGCTGTCTGAACAATTTGCGCCTGAAACCATTTTCAAAAACCTGCTGGGTGTAGCCGCATTTACGATGGTCGTGGTGTGGATGAGCATCTGCTTAAGTCAGTTCAATTTCCGTCGCCAATGGTATAAACAAGGTCATACAGCGAAAGAATTAGGCTTTGCAGCGCCATTATTTCCAATTGTGCCGATTTTAGGCTTTGTATTCTGTTTTATTACTGGCATCAGTATGGCCGCAGATCCTGAAATGCTAGCGGGCTTTATTGGCTGTTTAATCTTTATTGCCTTGTGTTATCTCAGCTATTACGTGTTTTATCGAAAGCAAAACTAACACATAAAAAGAGTGGTCAAAGACCACTCTTTTTTTTAAGCTAAATATAAACAATGTTCGTTATAAAAAGCCTGACCCTGTATGAAAATCATTTTTATTCACGGTATGAATCAACAAAATTATGATGAAGAGACTTTAAAACAGCATTGGTTAAATTTATTTAAAACCGGCTTGAGTCATGCCGAGCAAAATATCGAACTTAAATCACTAGATATCAAACTCCCTTTTTATGGCGATTTACTCACCAAACACCAACTCAATAACAGTTTAGATTTAAACACAATGCTTCCTAAATCACTGTCGCATTTACATTTTCCTTTTCATCTTTGGCATAACACATCAATTGTTCAAGAACGTAGCCCATGTATTACCCCTTTGCCTTGTTTTAATCCAGAGCAATCAGAGTCACTTACTCAGCGTTTATCTGTCATTACAGCCCTCACCAAAGACCATGCATTCAAAGAATTGATCATGTTCCTCAATCATTACCCTAAACTCCATGAGACACTCATGCATAAATTTCTCATCGAGACCTACTTATACTTGTCAAATTCTGATTTTATGCATGAAGTTCACCACAGAATTATGTCTCATCTTCATCCAAGCAAAGATCATATTATTGTGGCGCATTCATTGGGTACCGTCATTGCCTATAACTTATTACATCAATTTAACCATTTTAGAGTACATCGTTTTATTACTCTCGGTTCACCGCTTGCCTTTAAGGTGATTCAAGAAAAACTGAATCGACCGATTTCTCGACCGCCACAGCTACATGGTGATTGGTTTAATTTTTATTCTCCTGATGATTTCCTGACCGCCTTCCCCTTATCTGAAGCACCTTTCAATTTTGAACCACCGATCATTAATCAAGCAATCACAACACCTGTAGATAAGCCTCATCAAATTACAGGTTATTTAGCACATCCAGCTGTTATTAAAAGCATTGTGGATGCATTAAAGCTCGGAAAATAAACAATCTAAATTGTATTTCCACATTTTGTATTCTTTTTACCCACTCAAACTTTTTTTAATGATTATCTTCAAAAAAATGTTTGACACCCCCCTATATTCACCCTAATATACGCCCACCTCTGAAACGTCCCTATCGTCTAGAGGCCTAGGACATCGCCCTTTCACGGCGGTAACCGGGGTTCGAATCCCCGTAGGGACGCCAATTAATTTATGGTTTAGTTTTCAGAAGTACCTGCCTCATTAAGTCCCTATCGTCTAGAGGCCTAGGACATCGCCCTTTCACGGCGGTAACCGGGGTTCGAATCCCCGTAGGGACGCCAAATTCAGAGATGTTTATCTTTTAAAAAAACCTGAGCATAATGACTCAGGTTTTTTTATGTCTATATTTTGAGTTATGCTCTCTTTGAGCAAAATAAAAAACATATTGAATAAAAGGCAATTGAAACAACAAAATGCAGATTCAACTTTATCATAAACCTAATTCACGTTCGCAACGTATTGTCTGGCTTTTCGAAGAACTCGGTCTCGATTATGACATTTTGGTTTGCGACACACTAGACGATGCCAATACGCATCAATTACAGCAAGCACATCCTTTAGCAAAATTCCCCACAGTCAAAATAACAGAACTTGAGCATACTTTTTTCTTATCTGAAACCAGCGCTATTGCCGAATGGTTCAGTACTCACCAGCAAAGTTTAGGTGCAATGAATTTAGACAGTTCTGCCTTAGTGGATTACTACTATTGGAAAAACTTCGCTGAAGCCACATTTATGCCAAATTTGGCATTAAAACAGATATTTTCCCAATTGGCGATCCGAACACCTTGGCTTATTCGTTTTATTCTACGAGCCATTCAATATGGATTTAATCAAGGCTATTTAAATCCCCTACTGCAACAACAAATGCAAATGATTAATCTGCACCTCACTAAACAACCGTGGGTCGCAGGCTCTCAATTCACCATCGCTGATATCTTACTCTGGTTTCCATTACACGCCTGCACCCATCTAAATGACCGTTATATGCGCTACCCTGCGATTAATAGTTATTTACAACAGATTGAAGATAGACCCGCCTTTCAACGGGCTTTGTCAAAAGGTCAATGGTCTGCCCCAATCTTCAAACAGTATTGGGCCGTAGCCAACTAATATTAAGCACTTTTGCGGGAGTTGATTTGCCCTTGAATCACGGCTTTTAAATTCCCCTTCACATAATGGAAGAACACTTTAAGCGGAGAAAGTTTCGGATTTGGCTGTTTACCCTGCGCAATGGTCTTAAATTGAGCGGCATACCAAATAATTTCCATAATGGCCATTTTATCCACCATTGGAATACCTGTTTTAATCTTATCCACCGCATAACGAACATCTTGCCCAACCAATAAGCGTTCGGTCAAATCGGTTTCTACCGCAAATGGACGTGCAATCCCAATAAAATCACAGGCACCACTGTCGAGCGCAGCATTCATACCTTGCGCTGTACGGAAGCCACCTGTCACCATCAAGTGACAACTGACTTGTTGTCTAATTTTTTCAGCAAAGTCGAGGAAATAAGCTTCACGTGCGATGGTACTGGCTTTACGTTTATCTTCTTTTGCACCTGCCATAGCAGGGGCTTCATAGGTGCCGCCCGAAATTTCAATCAAGTCAATGCCCGCTGCGTCAATCGCTTTAAACACAGTAATGACATCTTCTTCAGTGATGCCGCCGCGTTGGAAATCAGCAGAATTCAGTTTAACCGAAATAATAAAGTTATCTGATGTCGCTGCCCGAACGGCTTGGTAAATTTCTAGCAAAAAGCGCATACGATTTTCAATGCTACCGCCCCATTGATCTTGACGTTTGTTGGTCAATGGCGAGAGAAACTGGCTAATCAGATAACCATGCGCACCATGCAGTTGCACACCTTCAAATCCTGCTTTTTCACAAATCTGCGCTGCACGGGCAAAACGTTGAATAATGTCTAAAATTTCATCTTCACGCAGTTCACGTGGTGTACCAAAAGTGGTGGCAAGCATTGGACTAAAAGGCACTGCCGAAGGTGCTACGGTTTCTTTATTTAAACCTTTCGGGCATTGTCGCCCTGGATGGGATAGCTGAACCAACTGCACCATGCCATATTGCTTACCCAAAGCTGCCCATTGACTCAGCTCAGCCATGTCACGTTCAGATTCTACAACAACAACACCGGGCTCATTCTTGGCACGAAAATCCACCATCACATTCCCCGTAATGGCACAGCCCAAGCCCCCTTTTGCCCAAGCTTCGTATAAACCTAAATGTAATCGATTCGGTTGTCCCGCATGGTTGGCTAAAGCCTCACTCATTGCGCCTTTAATAATACGGTTTTTAAAGGTTGTATTTCGAATTTGCAAAGGTGCTGCAATATGACTCATGTGAACTTCCTCATTTTTATTTAGATGTTTTACTCTAATCGGTTTGTTACTGAGGTCAAGTTATTTCTGACAATTTATTTTGTCAACTTTGTCAGTTGAATGATATTGACTGGCTTGAATCAGTTGCTGGGTATACAGGTGTAAGGGATGAGCAAACAGTGCTTCCGTGGTCTGCATTTCAATCACCTGCGACGCGCGTAGTACCAAAACTTTTTGACTGATCGCACGGACTACATGTAGGTCATGACTAATCAATAAATAACTTAGTTGATACTGCTGCTGTAAACGGCGCAATAGCTGCACAATTGCCCGTTGTGTCGTACGGTCTAAAGAAGATGTCGGCTCATCTAAGATCATCAACTGTGGTTTTAACACCAACGCTCGCGCCAAAGCCACCCGCTGACGCTGACCACCTGATAGTTCATGAGGATAACGGTGTTTGAAACTATCATCCAACTCAACATCCAATAGAGCCTGACTCACTTTCACTTCAATATGATTTTCATGTTGATAACCGAGCGTCAACCCTTCAGCAATAATCTGTTGCACGGTTAAACGTGGGTTTAAACTACTAAAAGGATCTTGAAAAACAATCTGGAAATTGGCACGAAGCGGACGTAATTGTTTTTGATTCAGGGCATTTAAATTCTGCTGCTGAAACTGGATCTGTCCTTGACTCTGAACCAAACGCACAATAGCCAAGGCCAAAGAGCTTTTACCCGATCCACTTTCCCCCACAATACCAATACATTCCCCTTGCATTAACGTTAGATGAGGAATTTTGACCGCAATCTGCTGCCCCTTCACACGATTCAGCCAACCCTGTTTAATTGCATACTGTACCAATAACTGTTCTAGTTGCAGGACTGTTGGAGTCACAGAAGGTGCGAGTGCTTCCCCAAAATCATGGTTCATTAATTCACTAGTATAGGATGTTGCAGGATGCTGAAAGACCTGCTCGGTAGCACCCTGTTGCTCGACACGCCCTTGATTCATCACAATCACATCATCCGCATATTGGCGAACCAAATTCAAATCATGACTAATCAGAATCAGTGACATCTTGCGCTGTTGTTGCAGTGTCTTAATTAAATCTAGAATTTGTATTTGCAGGGTCACATCCAAAGCGGTTGTCGGTTCATCTGCAATTAAAATTTCAGGGTCTAACGCTAAAGCGGCAGCAATCATCACACGCTGCCGCTGACCGCCCGAAAGCTGATGAGGATAACGCTTTAAAAGGGCTTCTGTTTGAGTTAATCCAACATCATTTAATAACTGTATCACCCGCTGACGGACAACTTGTTTAGATAAGCCTTGTAGAATTAAGGCTTCCCCAACAATTTTTTCAACCTGATGTAATGGATTCAATGCTGCCATTGGGTCTTGGAAAATTAGGGCAATTTTATGACCACGAATAGACTGTAATTGCTGGGCAGAAAGTTGGAGTAAATCAATTTCAGCATAATTTACTCTGCCTGATCTGAGCAAACTTGAGGGCAATAAACCTAATAGCGCTAAACAACTGATTGTTTTACCCGAACCACTCTCCCCCACCAGAGCCAATGTTTTACCCCGATGCAGTTGAAAGGATAAATTGTCCAGTAATGTCGTTTGTTCATGTTGAATATGCAATTTCTGGACATCTAAAATCACGCCTGCAGCATGGTTATTGTCGTGGATCGAATGCATCTCGTGCAGCCTCCCCAATATAAATCAAAAGTGACAAAACAATTGCCAGCGTGAAGAAACCTGATAAAGCCAACCACGGTGCATTTAAATTATTTTTACCCTGTAACAAGAGTTCCCCCAAGGAAGCCGTATCAGCAGGTAATCCAAGCCCCAAAAAGTCCAAAGCAGCTAAAGCAGTAATATTGGCAGTTAACATAAAAGGGAGCTGTGACAAACTGGAGCTGATGACATTCGGTAAAATATGCCGAACTATAATACGTGTATCAGAAACCCCTAGCGCACGCGCAGCTCGAACATAATCGAAATTTCGAGCACGTAAAAACTCCGTCCGAACTAAATTCACCAACGTGGTCCAACCAAAGAACAACATGATCAAAAATAGCCAATACACACTCGGTGTAAAAATACTGACTAAAATCATGACCATGAACAGCATAGGTAAGCCGCCCCACACCTCTAAGAGTCGCTGACCAATTAAGTCGACCCAACCACCATAATAGCCTTGTATTGCACCCACAAAAATACCAATCACCGCTGAAAATAGCGTTACAGCAAAACCAAACAATAGTGAAACGCGTAAGGCATATAAAATTCTGGCAAGCACATCTCGGCCTTGATCATCCGTTCCTAACCAATTTTGCGCGGTCGGTTCAGACGGAACAGGGACAGCTAAATCTAAATTTGGCGTTTGTGCTGCGTACCGAATCAAGGGCCATACAGCCCAGCCCTGATCATCAATCAATTGCTGTACTACAGGATCTTTATAATCAGCTTCTGTTTCAAATACCCCGCCAAATGTGGTTTCGGGATAGCTCTTAAATACAGGAAAATAGAACGACTGCTGATATTTGACCAATAAAGGTTTTTCATTGGCGATTAAATTTGCAGCTAAGGACACCACAAAAATCAGGCTAAATAAAATTAAGCAAAAAAAACCCAAACGGTTTTGTCGAAAACGTTGTAGACGTGTTTGAATCATGGGAGACATTAGTGTTTCCCTCGCGATTCAAAATCAATTCGTGGGTCAACCCATTGATAGAGCACATCACAAATTAAACGCAGAATTAAGCCCAATAAGGTGAAAATAAATAATGTCCCGAAGATGACAGGATAATCGCGCTGAATAATGGCTTCAAATCCTAACAACCCTAAGCCATCAAGGTTAAATACAATCTCGATAAATAAATTGCCGACAAAGAAAATACTGACCAATGCCTCGGGTAAACCCGCCATAATCACCAATACAGCATTCCGAAATATATGCCCATACTGAATACGAGATTCACTCAAGCCTTTAGCACGAGCTGCCCAAACATAAGGTTTGTTTAGTTCTTCCAAAAAAGAATATTTGGTTAAATAAGCCAAACTGGCAAAGCCTCCCAAAACCATCGCTAACAATGGCAGGCTTAAATGCCAGAAATAGTCTTGAATTTTGCCCGGAAAACTCAATTGCTGAAAATTATCCGAGACTAAACCTTGTAACGGGAACCATTGAAAATAGCTACCACCAGCAAAGAATACAATCAACAAAATAGCAAAAACAAAAGCAGGAACAGCATAGCCAACGGCTAAAATAAGAGACGTGGTTTTATCAAAGCATAAACCATGTTGCTTGGCTTTTTTAATCCCCAAGGGAATCGCAATAAAATAAATCAGCAAACTGCTCCACAATCCAAGTGAAACAGAGACGGGCATTTTTTCCCAAATTAATTGTGTCACTGGTTTATCTTTAAAAAAACTCACGCCAAAATTAAAGCTCAAGTAGTTTTTAGCCATCACGGCAAAACGTATATACGCAGGCTGATCAAAACCATACTGGGCTTCAATCTGATGAATCATTTCTTCGCTGAGTCCCTTCGCACCTTGATAATTACTGTTTTCTGTAGAGATACCTGCTTTTGCAGCTTGCAAACGCTGAAAAGACTCTGCTTGCTGAATGGCACTCTCTACGGGGCCACCAGGAGCAATTTGAATCACAGCAAAATTAATGCATAAAATAAAAAATAAGGTCGGAATAATCAGGAATAACCTTTTTAGAATATACGTACCCAATTGCTTATCCTTATCTTCTGTATAATTTGCCTTCCCGATCTGGTTACATCTTTCAAAACGGGCATATTTCTCGCCTTACTTACCGAGAAATTGACTGACTTTTTTGGTTTGCACAGGGTCACTCCACCAATAGTCTAAGCCTAAAGATAATTTTGGCTTCACTTTAGGTTGGTGATACATATTCCAATAGGCATACCAATTGTCATTTTTACCATAGGTTAGGATTTGATAGTAACCTGCCCGCAACAAGCGATCCAAAACTCGAGTGCGCAGAATTAATTGTTGCCGATTCGGTGCTTGAATCACCTGTTGTACCGCAGCATCAATGGCAGCATTTTGAATGCCTGCATAATTATAGTTACCCAACTCGCGCGCTGCACTGCTACTCCACATTTGTGCTTGCTCGCTACCAGGTGAAAGCGATTGTGGCATTTCCAAAGTGGTCACATCAAATTCGTAACGACGCATCCGTTCCATATATTGCGAGACGTCAACCTGACGCAGTTTCACATTGATACCTAATTTTTTTAGGTTTCGAACCCACGGCATAATCGTACGCTGTGCACCTTCTTGATAAAGCAACACTTCAAACTGGATCGCCCGTCCATTTTTACCATACAACTGCCCTTGTCGATATTGGTAACCCGCCTTCAGCAAAATAGCGCGTGCTTGGAGTAAATTCGGGCGATTGAATCCACCTGCATCCGATTTGGGATACTGCCAATTGGAGAGTACACCTTGTCGTTGCACAGGATGTAACTTGGGTAAATAAGGTTGTAATAATTTTAACTCAGCAGCACTCGGTTGTCCCGTTGCTGCCAATTCGCTGTTCTGAAAATGGCTTTGCAAACGCTGATATTGTCCATAGAACAATGCTTTATTCAACCATTCAAAATCGTAGGCATAACTCAATGCCTGACGAAAATAAATATCATTAAATGGATCTTTCCGCGTATTCAAGACCAGACTCTGATTGACCACGGGTCGGGCTAAACGATGACTATATCGCTTGACCAATCCTGCTTTTACAGCAGGAAATTGATAGCCCGTGACCCATGTCTTGGTTTTCTTTTCTTCATGTAAAGTGTACTGCCCCGACTTAAAACCTTCAAAGGCAATATCATTATTACGGTAATAGACATATTTCAGCCGATCGAAATTATAACGACCACGATTGACCATTAAATCTTTTGCCCAATAATTTGGATTGCGTTTATAGGTAATACTGCGCCCTGCATCAATGCGTTCAATTAAATAAGGACCAGAACCCAAAATCGGCTGTAGCGTAATTCGGGTGAAATCCTTATTTTTCCAATCTAATTTGGAATAAATGGGTAAACTCGCCACAATCAGTGGCATTTCCTTATTTTTGCTCGACTTAAAAATAAATTTAACTTGTGATTTGGACAAGACTTCTGTTTTCGCCAAATTCGACAAATACATCTGTAAGCCCAAGTTGGCTTTGGTTTGATACGCATCAAAACTGAATTTAACATCCTCTGCTGTCACAGGCGTTCGATTGCTAAAACGTGCCCGAGGATTCAAATGAAAAATAATAAATTGTGGATTTACGGGGTCAAACGTGACTTGATCTGCCAATAACGGATACATCACCCCAGATTCATCTAAGGAATTATCCATCAACGTATCGAATAAATAATTGACACCTTCTGTTGCACTACCTTTGCCATTCATACTGTTGAGATTATCAAAAGTACCTGTTGCTGCAGTGCTGATATATCCGCCTTTTGGGGCCTGAGGGTTAGCATAAGGCATTGCCCTCAGTTTGCTATATTGGGGCTGACTATGTACAGCAATATACGGCGTAGTCTGCAAAGCCGACCACACCTGCTGCGTCACCATACTACTGCTTAAACATAGCAATAGTATGGCAACTTTTTGGCTCGTTAAACGAACATCTGACATCTTAGATTAACGAATTAAAGATTCGGAACTTTAATCACATCACCAATTTTTAATTGCGCCGATGGCTTCAAATCATTCATTTCAGCCAAAGCACTCGCCTCAACACCATAACGTGCAGCCAAGCGAATCAGATTATCACCTGATTTCACTTTATATTCTTTCACCATTTTAGGAATTAGAATGGTTTGACCAACCTGTAAACCAGTACGCGAACTCATATCATTTAGACTTGCCAATTCAGCAACTGAAATACCCGTACGACTCGCAATTGAATTTAATGATTCACCCGATTTTACTGTATATTTTTCAGTATCTTTACTGCTTGCACTGCTCTTTTTCACAGTTGCATCAGCTTTGGTCGTGGTCTTACTCGGCAAATCACCTTCAATTTTTAAACGTTGTCCAACACGAACCGAAGCATTGGTTGACAAGTCATTTAGCGCTGCCAAATAACTTAACTGCAAGTGATATTTCTTGGCTATGCTGCTTAAGGTCTCACCCGATTTCACCACATGAAGGTCTTTTGTAGTAACCGAACTCTCAGCTGGCTGTTCAATCTCAGGAACTTCCCCTGTGAGTTTTAATCGCTGTCCAACACGAACATTGGCATTACGACTCAAGCCATTTAAGGTCGCTAAATTGGCTTGGTTTAAATTGTATTTACTGGCAATAGCGGACAAACTATCTCCTGACTGCACCACATAACTTTCTGGCACAGTAGAACCTGCTGGTACTTTAATAGTTTGTCCAACATAAACACCACTGTTGGTTGAAATCTTATTCAATTCAGCCAAATCACTGAGCGAAATTTTCGACTGAGATGCAATGCTGTATAAAGTATCGCCACGCTGAACTTTATAGGTTTCGGTTTTAATGTGAGTATCCACATTTGGACTGTCTACTTTAGCCACGACATTTTTTGCCGATGTCGTTGCATCCTGATTTACGGTATTGATCGGAACATTGATTTTTTGTCCAACCATTAAATTGCTACCTGCATTTAAGCCAGGTGTCAATTCTGCCAACTCTTGATTAGACAAAGCATAACGGTCAGCAATCAGTTTTAAATACTCACCACGTTTCACTACGTAAGATTTAGTTTTAATAGTGCTCTTTGTCGTCGTTTTTTCAGTCGACTTTTTCGCTGTGGTTAATCCACTGTCTTTTAATGACAATTTCTGCCCCACAAACAGACCACTGGTCACGGTCAAATCATTATAGTCAGCCAACTGCTTCACAGATAAACCGAACTGGTTTGCGACGCTGGTCAAATTATCATTGGCCTGCACCACATAACTGTCTGGTTTGCTATTCGCGCTATTAGAAGTGCGATCTTGTGCAACAGGTTTAGCATCGTATAAATAAATACTGGTGCCCACATATAACATCGCATTTGGATCAATCTGATTCCATTTGGCAACGTCACGCCAGTTCACCCCGTTTTTCAATGCAATCGTTGCTAAGGTATCACCTGGCAGAACTGTATAAGTGGTACGTTTACCTTTAGGTGGTACTACGACCACTTCAGATGCTGTTTTCACATAGTTCTTGTCTTTATTCAGTTGAGCTTCTTCAGAATCTAACTTGGTATTGTCTGTTACTGATTTTGGATAAGCAAAACCTTTGGTTAACTCTTTACCTTGTTGCTCTGCTACAGATTGACTGGTCTGAATTGCGGTCAGTTTAATCTTGCCATCATAAGGATCGACAATTTCTGTTCCTTGCGGTGCAATCTGTTTGATCTCTGCAACCACTTGTTCTTGTTCAGCTTTGGTTGCTACAGGTTGCAACACCTGATCGACGGTTTTACGGACATCCTCAGCTTGAACTGCCGCCATAATTTGCTCACGTTCTGCGGCAGAAATTGGCGGTTCAACACTTACAGGCTTCACATCTTTGGCTGGTGTGACTGCAACAGGAATACGTGGTGCGCTCGGAACAACAGTACTCGAAGCGAAAGCAGCCAATGCATCGGCACCACGTGGTGTAGTCGATAAAGGGCGACCTGTGTTCGTTGTCACTGAAGTGCTGGTCTTAGTATCTGTAGTCTTCGGGTTATTACTTGCAACCAAAGCAGGTGGAGTCGCTTTACTTGGTGTGATCACCGTTGCAGTCGAACTATTGGTCATTGGTGCAGCACTCGCCCATAGACCACCTGAACTTGATTGCAATTTAGATAACTTGGCATCAATCGACGGACTAATATCAGCAGGGATCAAAATACGCATTGGGCTGCTCGTATCAATCTGATCACCACGATGACCTGGATTGAGCGCATACAGTTCCGCCCGACTTAAACCTGTAACCGCAGCAATATCATTTAAGTTCGCTGGCCCTACACTAATTTCTCTAAAGTGTGGTCGGTTAGCAATCGGTGGTAATGTCACACCATAAGCATTCGGATTTTTAACAATTTGCGCGACTGCCAAGAAACGCGGCACATAGTTCATGGTTTCTTGCGGTAAACGTAAAGACCAATAATCAGTAGGTAAACCAGCCTCACGGTTACGGTTAATTGCCTGTTGAATACGACCTGGACCTGCATTATACGCTGCCAAAGCCAATTCCCAAGAACCAAACTGGTTATATAGACTACCTAAGAATTCATAAGCTGCACGGGTAGATTCAACTACATCACGACGACCATCATACATACCCGACTGTTTGAGTCCGTAAATACGTCCCGTACTTGGAATAAACTGCCAAAGTCCTGCTGCTGCTGCACTACTGGTTGCAGCAGGGTCATAAGAACTTTCAATAATTGGTAATAGTGCGAGTTCAGTCGGTAAGCCACGACGCTCGGCTTCTTTTACAGTATGGTAAAGATAACGTGAGGCACGCGCACTTAAACGCTCAATATAAGGCTGTCGAGAGACGAACCAACTACGCTGGGCTTCAATACGTGAATCCCAGTGGTTAAGATCCATTTTAAAACCAACAGTCATGCGCTTCCACACATCACCATGTTTTAAAATAAGTAAACGATCCCCTTCTACGGCACGCATATCGGTTGCAGATAAAAGATCTTCCAAAGAATCTAAACTATTTGCATCTAAATAATTTGAGCCAACCTGTTTTGATGCGGCAGCCTTGGTCGCACTTTGGCTCGATGCACAACCTGTGGTTAATCCTAATGCAGCGAGTGCAGAGCCCAATATAGTAATCTTAAATAATGTCGGAACCGAGGGCTGCCACAAGAACGTGGTTGGTTTATACATAAAAAAATCCAAACAACTCGTATAAAATTTATTTTTTAGCACTGCCATTGTAGTGGAGCATGACAGAGACTCAAGGCAATAATTTAGCGCGATTCCATGATAAATGTTACAAGAAATTAAAAATTAACCATGTAATACACTTCCAAAGCACAAATGCGTTATACAATATAAAATTGAATTTGCTTCTGTTAACTTTCTTTGCTGGCTGGATGACCCTTTATGTCTGAAACAATTACGCTCTATGTCGATGGCGCTTGTCGTGGAAATGGTAAGGATGGCGCACTCGGAGGTTGGGGAGCATATATCGTTACAGCAACCGAAGAACGCAAGATTTTTGGTGGAGAAACACAGACCACCAACAACCGCATGGAATTGACCGCGGCAATTGAAGGCGTACTCGCTTGTCCAAAATCAGCCAAGTTAATTATCTGGACTGACTCCAACTATGTTAAACAAGGCATAACTGAATGGATTCATGGTTGGAAAAAGAAAAACTGGAAAGATGTCAAAAATCCAGATTTATGGCAAAAACTCGATAGCGTTTGCCAAGGTCGTGACATCGAATGGAACTGGATTAAAGGTCATGCAGGTCATCCAGGCAATGAAATGGCGGATCAACTGGCGAATTTAGGCGCTGACCAAGCAGCTAAAACACAAGTCGTAGTGACAGCAAGTCCAACGGAAGATAAAAAAAAAGCTGAGTCCGACTGGTTATTTGACGACCCTTTCGGACTAGATTTCGCAGTTGAAGAAACCGAATTGGCTGAACCTGAAATCATTGAAGAAATCACGGAGACCATAATTCATGTGGAAGCTCCTCTAGTGGCTCAGACTTCTACAACAGCGACAACGACCAGTTCTCATCCACATATTGTAATTACCCCTGCAACTGTCGAAGCCTTTGGTCCACGTCAATTAATTCTAGATACAGAAACCACAGGTTTTTACTTTCAGGACAGTGATCGCATTATTGAAGTTGGCGCAATTGAGATGATCAATCGCAAACTCACGGGCAGTTCCATTCATATTTATATCAATCCTGAGAAGGAAGTCGGGGACTCCGTCAATGTCCACGGCATTACCGATGATTTTTTAAAAGATAAGCCCAAATATGCAGAAATTGCAGATGTCTTGTTTGACTACTTAAAAGGCGCCGAGATTATTGCGCATAACGCGACCTTCGATATGAACTTCTTAAATATGGAGTTTAAGCGTACAGGTCATGGGGCACTTTCCGAAGTCTGTGAAGTCACAGATACTTTAGCGATGGCAAAAAGCAAACATCCTGGGCAAAAGAACTCTTTGGATGCTTTAGTGCGGCGCTACGAAATCGCACAACGTGATCGTACTTTCCATGGCGCATTGCTCGATGCTGAAATTTTAGCAGACGTCTATTTGGCAATGACGGGTGGGCAAGTGTCGTTTGATATCGATGCGCTATCACAAAGTGAACAACAGCAAGGTACAAGTGGGCGACGCCAAATTGACGAAACAGGCTTAGCCGTTATTCTGCCCTCTGCCGAAGAATTGGCCGCACATGAGACTTGGGTCAAACAAATTGAGGAAAAACAGGGCAAATCTTGCTTTTTTTCAAAATAATTTCTAGAGATTCTGTTATTTTTTGTATTTAAACTTTGGGGACATCAGTTATAGTTGAATACAAGAAATAACGCTCTAACTC
Organism: Acinetobacter sp. ACNIH2; assembly: GCF_002934965.1. Lineage (NCBI taxonomy): Bacteria > Pseudomonadati > Pseudomonadota > Gammaproteobacteria > Moraxellales > Moraxellaceae > Acinetobacter > Acinetobacter sp. ACNIH2. The sequence continues at coordinate 2,505,478 of NZ_CP026412.1, read as the reverse complement.
AGCCACACATAAACAGATAATACATTAGGAAAGGTGCAGATAAATGTCTTACCAAACCTCTATTCATTTTGATCCTACAGCCTTACTGATAATAAAAAATGAGGTTGATAACTCGATCAAGTTAGTTGAATCTGCGGTCAGCACCTTAGCAGAGGATCATACTCTACCATTTGGTATTGATGATGCGCTGAATCAATTTGAACAATGTGCACAGGTTCTGGTCTTAATTGATATGCCAAACTTAGGGCAAATTGCTCAATACGCTGCGGAACTCATGCGTAAAATCATGGCACATCCTGAAAATATCAATACGCAAGATGTGATCGCGCTCAGTGAAGGCACCACCATGCTAAAACGCTACATTGAGTTTATCTGCCTGCGTGAAGTTAAAATTCCTCAATTTCTACTCGATACTTTAAACCGCTTAGAATTGGCTTTAGGCAAACCTCTTACCCATGAAGGTCAACATCTTGAATCACTGTTGAACCATATTGAACCTACATTGCAGTTGGCTCATGTTCCAACACTCGAAAAGTCAGAATATGTACACCGCTTATATAAACTTGCATTGAACAAATTGCTCCAGCAGCAAGAAACCGAACTTGATTTGCAAGCAATTCGAATTGTGGGCACTTATTTAGCAGGTTTAGCCAACCAATTACCAAGTCAACAATATTGGGGACTGGTTCATGTAGCATTTAATCAAATTGATAATCTGCTATTCACAGATGCACGTTTACGCAGTTTGATTGATATTGAACGTAATATTGCAGCATTTCTCCAAGCGCCAGAAAACTTCAATGCCAGCCTGAAAGATTTATCGAATATTCTCAGTTTATGTATTAGCCAAGAAGATGAGATATCTCAAAACATCCGTGAGCAGTTAAATATTGGAGAAGATGCCTTAACTGATACGCAACTCCAAGTGTTTAGTCGTCATCTTTATGGTCCAGACTTCAATACCATGCATAACATTAGTGAACTTGTGACCGCTGAAATGGCACAAATTCGCAATGAGATTGAATATAACTACCAAACCATGTCGCCTGAGAAAACACAAGAATTACAGACGAAAATCAAAGAATTGGCAAATATATTCAAAGTCTTGAATTTGAATGAAGCATATCAAGACTTATCACGTCAGGTTGAAATATTGAATCAAAGTGATGTATTAAAAGACGAAAACTTTGCTCAGCAATTAATGAAAAGTATTTTATCTGCCATGAATTCAATTGGGGTATTAGAACGTCACCATACTTCAAATCGCTTACAACATCGTGTGAACAACTTGAATGTTTCTCTAGATCGCCTAGATGAAGCTCATGATGCTTTACTCAATGAAACTAAAATATTGGTTGATCACGCTGCTGCTGCATTAATTCAGTATCTTCAAGATCAATTCTTAGGTGCATTAGGCAACCTGTCTACACAGCTCAGTGAAATTAGCGGTGCTTTACTCTTCCTTAATGCCAGTGAAGGTCAGCAAGCATTAAAAAATGCTGCGCAATTTGTTCAACAAAAAATTGAAGCATCAAGCAGTATTTCTGAACAAGAAATCAACTATATTTTAGATACTCTCGCGAGTGCAGAAATGATGATTGATAATTTAAAGAATAAACAGCCTGTATTACATTCGATGTTTGATGTAGCATTAAGCAGCAGTCAGAAACTTAATGCCGAAGTAGTTGCCTAATGTCTGAATTATCACTTGCCTATATTTTTCATCAACAACAACTTCTGGTTGATGAACATCTACAACTGCCAAAAGTTGAACGCTTGGCAAGTGATTTACACTTACATACGGGCAATACTGTTATTGCCCGTGATCTACAAACTAATGAAAGCATCCCAAATGGTTTACAATTGGTTCCGATTCGACAACTGTTGACTCAATGGACCACTAAAGAGTTTGAACAGGCCAGTCGTGCCATGCAGCTATTAGAATGGCGTCGCAACCATAAATTCTGTAGCCATTGTGGACATGAAACTCAGGTTCATGCGAATGAATATGCGATGGTCTGCCCTGCATGCCATTATCATCAATATCCACGGGTACAACCTTGTGTTATTACGGTAATCACACGCGGAAAAGATGAAATTCTTTTAGCTAAAAATGCCAAGAATACCAACAATATGTATGGTTTGATTGCAGGCTTTGTCGAAGTTGGTGAAACGCTAGAAGATGCGGTACGTCGTGAAACTGAAGAAGAAGTCGGCTTAAAACTCAAAAATATTCAATATTTAGCAAGTCAACCTTGGCCCTTCCCAAGTAATTTAATGATTGCCTTCCGTGCTGAATATGCTGCGGGTGATATTCAATTACAAGAAGAAGAAATCAGTGATGCCCAATTTTTCAAATTTGACCAACTTCCTCAAATTCCATTCAAAGGAAGTATCGCACACGCCATGATTATGCATGTGACTCAAGGTCACCCTGTTGCCGATGACACACATCTATGGCTTTAAGGCCTCCTCAATAGAAACCAAAATTTGTTCTTTAGTTTCAAAATAACGACTGAATAAACTCGATACTGATCCCATCACCGTAATATGTCCTGTGCGTGGAATTACAATCATTTTGCTGTGATTGCCTTTTTCTTTCAGTACTCGGTCAAAATCTTCCGTATTGTTGTGTCCCACAATCTGGTCATTTTCAGCCATGAGCAAATAATGCTTAATGCTATTCGATGCCACAAAGTAATAAGGCATAACTTGCTGAAAAGGGACGCTTTGATCGAACGCCTCGGCACATAACGGATCTCCCTTATAATCAAAATGATATGGGCCTGCCACCCCGATGATGGCACGAATTTGTGCGCGACATTGCAATTCATACTGCTGCGGATGGTAAACCGCAGACATCACATTAAATGCACCTGCAGAATGTCCCATAAGTACAACATTGTCGGTACGAATAGCCAATTTTTGCTGATGCAGACTCAAAAAGTTGAGTGCAAGGGTTAAATCGTCTACATAGCTCGGGAAAATGTACTGTGGCGCAAGATGATAGTTGATTACTGCAACGTCATAACCTTCACGGGCAAAAGCTTCACCCACAAAGCGATATGAACTTTTATCGCCATGTGTCCAAGCACCACCATGCACAAAAATAATTAAAGGTTGATTTAACTGTGGTTTATGCGTTTTGAATAAATCGAGACGATGCCGTGCCTTTAAACCATACGCAATATTTTCATGCAGTGTATATCCCTCACGCGGTGTGAGTTGATTTAATGCATAACTACCAACATCGTAGATGCGAAAGTCTCGAATAAAGTCTTTCGCATTACCCATGGTGTCATTTAACTGTTTAATCCAATATTCGGATTTATTGAACATTCGTCGGTTCTACCTGATCTGGGTCAATAGCTACAGGCGTTTGAACTTCAGGCTGCGCATTGCTTGCGACTGGGCTTACAAAACTAGAATTTATCGATTTCTGTCCTTGATCGACATTATCAACCAATGTCACAATTTTGGTTACATTACCCACTTGCTGTAACACGTTGTTCAAATCATTGATTTCAGCATTATTCAAACGCCCCATCACGTACAACACACCATCTTCTGTATGTACACGAACTTTACTGTCGGCAACCACAGGGGCTTTCATAATCAAGCCACGGGTATTTGCTGTGGCGGACGCGTCCTGCATGATGGTGTTATATCCAATTTTATCACCCACGGTAATAAAATTATGCACATTTTTTACATCACTCATCGCACGGACATTGTCTTCAGCCAATTGTTTTAAATGTTGGTCTGGAACTTGTCCTGTCAAAAGCACATTGCCATAAAAACTTTCAATATTGACACGCGACTGTTTAAAACGAGAGTCTAATTTGTATAAATTAATATTCGCTGTACGTTCAATTGAGGAATCAATAAATACCTGACCCAATGAGCGTACCCCACTTTCAGTTCCAACTGGTGCAGTCCCTGTACCACCTGAAATAAAACTCGCACAGCCTGATAAACTTAGACCTGCGACACAAAGCACTGTCATTGCAATACGATTCAACACTCAGCAAGACTCCTCACTTATTTCATTCATTTTTCTATAGCATTGATGCTTCCTGTTACTTCAAAGATTAATGAACTCTGAATCAAAAGTAAAAGCATTTTCTATCCATTGCTGATCATAAGTGAAACTTGAAAAGTCATACTGTACTGTTTTTGCAAATTGTTGATAAAAATCAAAACAAATTACATCAAATCGACAATAGAACTGCTGATATTCAGGATATTCATTCAGAAAACATAACGCCGTTTTGATGAGTTTGCGCTGTTTTGAAAGTGATACCACTTCATTGGCATGCGCATAACGGGTCAAAGCTCGTGCCTTCACTTCAACTAAAAGTAATTCTTCACCTTGTTGCACAACCCAAATCTAGCTCGCCATATCGGCTATGATAGTTTCTTTGCACGAGTTGAAAGCCTTGTTGCTGCAAAAGAATTAAAGCTTGCTGTTATGCCCAATCCCCCAAAGCTTGTGATGTTGTTTTAAGATTCAATTGTTCTTCCACTTAGTAAAACCCACTTATTTCTTGTTGTAATGCAATGAATATCAAACTTTTTGCTCTTTTTTATTTTAGTTGAAGCTCAAATGCAATCTCAAATGTATATCATCAATTCAGGAAATTAGAACATTACCATCTGCCTTTTATCAAAATATGCCAAGTTTCAAATACTATTCGTTTACATGCCAGCATTGAATATAAGATCTTCACAGAATCTAATTCGCGTCTGAGCAATGGATTCAGGTAGAATGCAAGTATTCTAACGCGTTTGCGGATTCAAACTCCCATATCACTTACATCGCGTCATTCTTTTTAAATTCTATTTTGGCATGGAGACTTCACATGAGTGCTCAGTTATTTGTTGTAGCAACCCCTATCGGGCACTTAGATGATATGACTTTTCGCGCCATTGAGACCCTAAAATCAGTGAGCATTATTGCAGCCGAAGATACGCGCACATCGGCACAATTACTCAAGCATTTTAATATTTCAACACCACTGACCGCCTGCCACGACCATAATGAAAGCAACAAAATTGATGTGTTAGTGCAACGCCTATTAAAAGGCGAAAATATGGCGTTAATTAGTGATGCAGGCACCCCTTTAATTAGTGATCCAGGATTCAAACTGGTTCGTGCTGCTCAGGAACACGGCATTCGTGTAATTCCAGTGCCTGGCGCTTGTGCCGCGATTGCTGCCTTAAGTACGGTAGGTTTACCGAGTGACCGTTTTAGTTTCGAAGGCTTTTTATCCTCTAAAGCTTCACAACGTTTATTACAACTCGAAAAGTTGAAAGACGAAACACAAACCCTAATTTTTTACGAAGCCCCTCATCGAATTTTGGAATGTGTCAAAAATATGGCTGATGTGTTTGGTGCAGACCGTCCCGTCGGCTTTGCTCGTGAAATTACCAAAACTTTTGAAACCATTCGCAAAATGACTTTGGGAGAACTGGTCAAGTTTATTGAGTCTGACCATAATCAGCAAAAAGGTGAAATTGTGCTGGTGGTCGGTGGTGCAACACAAGAAAAAGACATGGAACAAGAGAAATTAGACCAGCTTCTCACCCGTCTTTTACAGGATTTATCAGTAAAAGCTGCATCGCAACTGGCTGCGGATTTGACTGGGATTAAGAAAAAAGTGGCGTATCAACGTGCTTTAGAGCTAACTGCAAAATAAAACCAACGCTTTGATATTCTACCAAATAAAAAACCACTCTCAAGAGTGGTTTTTTATTTGGTAGATTAATCGTGTGCAGATTCGTCTGGTGGAACTTCGGTGATACGTCCACCACGTGCCAAAAATGCAGCTACTTCATCTTCTAAAGCCTGACGTTGCTTTTGCTTTGCAGTCACGGTTAATGTTTCTGCCTCAGCAAGATCACCATCAGAAGCACCTTCAGCTTCGTCAGATGCACCTTTTTCAGCAGCCTTCGCTTCATCCTCATCCACTGCTGAGTCTTCTACGTCATCATAATCATTCATATCCGTCATCTTTCTCTCCCCACAATGACTTCTATTTACTTCATTTCGAATTGCTTTCGAATTACGATGAAATTTATCAATCTAAATTGCTTTCGCATAGTACTTAATGCAAAAAAATCGTATTTATTTTAATCAAATTCGTAATCAGATTTAACTAGATGTCTAAAAATTATCTGTTTAAAACGAATTTGCATAACGGGTATTTTTCAACGCCTGCAAACCATTCGCTTGCATCATAAAAGCATCTTTCAATACGGGGCGTTGTTCAACTTGTTTTAAACCAAAATTACGCGCCCAAATAATCGGAAAGAATTCCGTAGTTTCTAACCAACCAATGGCCGACATACTATGCATCATGGCATCGTTCTGGCCTTTACGGCGATGTTCATAACGTTGCAAGGTTTGCTCATGTGCCCAGACTCCACGCGATAAATCATGTAATAAGGCATCACAGAGTACCGCCGCATCTAAACAGCCAATATTCACCCCTTGACCTGCTAACGGATGAATCACATGTGCTGCATCGCCGATTAAAGCTAGCCCCGATGTTACATATTGCTGCGCAGCTCGGGCTTTCAACGGAAACATCGCCCGTGGTGTTGCTTCTAAAACTTCACCCAACATATGCTGACTTTCTCGTGTCAACAGCTGTAAAAAAGCCTGATCATCTAGTGCAGCATATTCCTCGGCATAATCATCGGGCAACGTCCAAACAATCGACTGCCAATGACCATCTTGCTCTGGTTTTAGGCTTGCCATCGGTAAAAATGCCAAAGGACCCGTTTCCAAGAAAATTTGACGGGCGACATGTTGATGCGGCTGTGCGGTACGGATGGCACAGGTCACGCCTGCTTGATGATAATCCAAGATATCCAGATCAATAAATGCCTGCTCACGTACAAATGAGTTGGCACCGTCAGCACCAATCACCAGTTTGGTCTGTAACTGCGTACCATCAGCCAAGTGAATATGCCAAACACCAATACCACGTTCTACACGCGTAACTTTAACTTGTGTTCGATAGTCTTTGACTTCGCTTAGCATACGTTTTTGAATGGCTAAATTCAAAATACTCGGCTCGACCATTGAACCCAATGCTTGCTCTATGGAAGGCGTTTTTTCTGCGACATCCCCAAAATGAATGTCACCATAGCCATTTTTATTCCAGACCTGCATACCACTATAGGGCATCTGGCGTGCCAATAATTCCCAAACCTTTACTGTTTTGAGTAAATGAATCGTCGCTTGGCTCAGTGCCAAGACACGTGGATTAGCAACTGTTAAAACCTTGCTCTCATCCAAAATTGGTGCCGCATCTAAAACCGTGGCTTGTACACCACCTTGAGCCAACAACAAGGCGGTCAATCCACCAACCAAACCACCACCAACAATCACAACATCTAAAACTTGGCTCATGCTTTTAGTCCCATTGCGTAGGTAGCCACCAATGGTTTAATACCCGGAATTAAATCGAAAGCAATCAGTCCTGTATTACGTAATAATTTCAGCATCGGATTTTGATTGCTAAAACCTCGTACTACACTGTCACAGAACTTAATTACACGTTGCTGATCTTTTAAACGGGCTTGTTCATATTCAAGTAAAATTCTTGGTTCACCGAGGTCAGCACCCGCACTCTGTTGTGCTTCTAAATAGCGCAGCAATACATAAGCATCACGCATACACAGGTTAAAACCCTGTCCTGCAACAGGGTGAATGGTATGTGCCGCATTTCCCATCAGCACTACACGCCCTACTGCCTGCTTTTCTGCTAAAACTTGTGACAATGGATAACTAAAACGCTTGCCTGTTTTCTGGAATTTTCCTGCACGGTCACCATAGGTTTGCTGCAAAGCACCCAAGAAATGTTGGTCATTTTCTTCACCTAACCATTCTTGTTCTGTGCCCTTTTTCACTGGCCAAACCACTGAACGACGGTATTCACCCGGTAAAGGCAACAATGCCAATGGCCCAAGAGGACTAAAACGCTCAAAGCCAATATGTTGATGCGGTTTCGAAGTTTGTACGGTGGTGACAATCGCCACTTGATCATAATCATGCTCAAATACACCAATACCCAAAGCTTGACGACAGAACGAATCTCGACCATCTGCCGCAATCACCAACTTGGCTTGTAGTTGCAACTGTTCTTCACCACGTCGCGCTTCAATATAAGCATGCTCTGCATCTTGGGTAAGTGAGGTGACCTGCACACCATCAATCAATTCAATCAATGGCTGTTGGCGAACTTGAGTCAGTAACACACGCCCCAACCACGCATTTTCAATGACTTGTCCAAAGCTTTCGACTTTCTCTTGCTCTGCAATTAAACGCGCCTTACCAAAGCTGCCTTCTTCAGTAATATGTACTTGTAAAATTGGTGTTGCATGTTGTTGCAAGGCATCCCATAAACCCAGTTCTTGGTAAATTTGCACGCTACGGCGAGACAAAGCGCTGTTTCGTGCATCGAAACTGGAATGGTAAGGCGCAAGATTGATGTCATCATAATTTGGGTATTTGATGGCTTCAAGCAGTTTGACTGCAATATTTGCTTTCGCCAACATGAGTGCCAGACTCAGCCCGACCATTCCACCACCGACAATGACGACTTCTTGCTGCATGCTTGTATCCTTTTTTATGGCGTATTTGAAGGAAGAAACCTCAAAATACCTATAAGTTTTAATGGATTTTATATTACATCAAAGCGTTTTATTTTTATAATGAAATGGACTTTTTTACGTACGATCAAGGTAAAGGGCTCTACCATGATTTTGATAATGAACGTTGTGTCTGCTCTTTAAAAACTTATTTAAGATACTGTTTAGGCTCACTTATCAAACTTATGCAACTTTGACCGAGTTGTAATCGTGGAACGTGAATAATAATGGAAAGCCCAATCGGCGAGGATTAGGTCTGAAAGACAAAGTATAAGATTTTGAATTATAAAAGCTAATTATAAAAATTTCGTATGGTAATCCTCCCATAAATAACCGAAGTTAAAAGTAGAGGTTAAGCAGCCATTAGAGGTGGCCTTCCTTTGTTAGCTTGGTGTGGTCTTTCATGATTGTAATGCCACAGCCAATCAGTTGCGTAATCCTGAACTTCTTCTAACGTATCAAACAAATGCTTGCTCAGCCAACTATAACGTATAGTCCGATTATATCGTTCAATATACGCATTCTGCTGTGGCTTACCCGGTTGAATATATTCAATACGAATACCGTGCTCAGTAGCCCAGCGCACAAATTCGTGACTGATAAACTCGGGGCCATTATCACATCGGATCACTAACGGTTTTTCTCTCCACTCCAGCAATTGATTCAACGTACGAATGACCCTAATTGTGGGCAATGAGAACCCTGCTTCAATGGCTAGGCCTTCGCGGCGGTAATCATCAATCACATTCAATAATCGAAACTTGCGACCATCGGAAAGTTGATCATGCATAAAATCCAGTGACCAAACCTGATTTGCACGTATTGGCTCTTTCAGTGGTTCAGGCACATGTCGTTTTAGTCTTCTTCTCGGTTTAATACGCAGATTCAGTGCCAACTCACAGTAAATGCGATAAACCCGCTTGTGATTCCAGCAGTGACTCTCAACATGCCGTAAATACGAGAAGCATAGACCAAAGCCCCAATCGGTATTTTCCTCAGTGAGTTCAATGAGCCGTTCTGCAATGAGCACATTGTCATCACTGAGTCTAGCCTGATAACGGTAGCAGGTTTCACTTATGCCAAATGCAGTGCAAGCTAAACGGATACTAACAGCATGTTGGGCCACTGCCTGTTGAGCCATCTGACGTCGACAAGATGGCTTTACCACTTTTTTGACATCGCTTCCTGAATAATTTCTGCTTTTAATCGCTCTTCAGCATACATTTTTTTCAGTCTGGTATTTTCTGTTTCCAACTCTTTCAGCCGTGCCATCAAAGATGTATCCATGCCGCCATATTTAGCACGCCATTTATAGAAGGTTGCATTACTCATACCATGTTCACGACAAAGGGCCGCAACAGGTGTGCCAGACTCCGCTTGCTTCAAGATGGACATGATCTGGCTGTCAGTAAATTTAGATGTTTTCATGCAGAATCTCCTGCTTGTATCTTAAGAGAAAATTCTACTTTTAAGTCCTATTATTTTTAGGGGGGATTACCTATGACGTGTACTATGTTAATTTTAGATAAACTTAATTTTCCTATTTAAGTTGACAAAAACAACTAAACATGCGAAAAGACATTTTTGGTTAACCGATGTTTGCACATGCCACGGATTGTTACCGTCCCACTCAGCTTAGAACAGCGTGCACAACTAATTCTCCTGACCAAGCATGCAGCACATTGGCGTGAAAGACAACGTGCCCAAACCATTCTCTGGCTTTCCGAAGGTAAAACTGTTGCCGAAGTTGCTGCGTTACAAGAGCGTATCCCAGAAACCATAAGGCTACAACGCCGACATTGGGAGCTACATCAGTTTGAATCGATTCAAGAAGGTCATCGCTCAGGCCGTCCCAATACACTGACCTCAAACTATCAGGCTCAAATCTTAGAGTGGGTCAACACAAGTCCACTCAATGCAGAACAAATCCGAGTCAAACTGCATGAAAAACACGGTGTATCCGTGTCTGTTGAAACTCTTCGCAAGTTTTTGCGAGATTCAGGCATGGTCTTCAAACGCACCCGCCACAGCTTGAAAAAAAAGAGACCCGACCGCATTTGGACAAGCGCAACAGCAGATTGAAGCATTACGTGAGCAAGCGGCACGTGGTGAAATTGTATTGGGCTATGTGGACGAAACAGGATTTTCGGCTACGCCAGATAATCGTTATGCATGGACAAAGATAGGCGATGTTCATGCGGTTGATGCTGTAAGACTAAAGCGAGTTAATGTGATGGGTTGTCTGCTGTCAACGGGTCATCTGATCACCAGTTGCCTACAGGAGTCCGTTAACAGTCGCTGGTTTTATGCCTATTTGATGGGTGTAGCAGCACAGGTGAAACGCAGCTATCAAGTTCCTTTGGTGTTGATTGTTGACAATGCCTCGATTCATCGCAGCAAACAGATGGTAGATTGGCGCAAGCTTCTTGTACAAGAGTATTCAACGACTTTGTATTTTCTACCTGCGTATAGTCCTGAGCTGAATAGAATTGAGATGGTTTGGAAGCAGATGAAGTATAACTGGCGGGATTTTAAGGTGATGAAGGCAGATCAAATAGAGCGTTGGGTTGGGCAGATTTCAAAGGGTTTTGGTAATGAATACATGTTTACTTTTTAGTTGATACTTAATATTAAATGATAGTAATCCAAGAAATATTCTCTTTATAATTTTCTCTTACAAACTCAATAATAAATTTTTTTTGAGCATCATTAAAAACGTGATTATCTTTTTCCCATTGTGATTCCAATCTAAAAATAAAACAATCCATATAAGTTTTATTTTGATCACTTGTTAGAAAATGATAGACAGCAGCAGGTAAAAAGAATTTAAATCCTTCTGAGCTTAAATAACCACAATTTTGTCCAAAATAGTATAAATATTCAAAACTTACATCTTTCCATGTTTTAATACCCTCTTGTGGTCTACTACGTGAACGAACAGCTTCTAGTCCAACTTGTATGTAAAATTCTGGCCAATCAAAACCATATTCCAGAAGTAAGCCTTCTGCTGACAATTGTATTGCAGATAAATAATCATCATCAATTTGGTCAAAATACCCATAATGAGTATCATAAAAATCACATTCAAGTAGAGAACGATTATCTCCCAATTGGAAAAGAGGGAAAAACAATTCAATAGAATTTTGTATATTTATGCTCATAATCAATTCTCACAATTATTTAACAGTAATTAGACATATATTCTTATAGCATTATTTTTATTCACTTCTGTCATACTAGGTGAAATTTAAATAAAATAAGGTCCTAATTTGAGACAAAAAAGTTATTCATATACGTTAAATTTTAAATCATCTTATTCAATATAATGATCATCATCCAAAAAATAAAAATTTAAAATAAATATCAATAACTTAAAAACATAAACACTACCAAAAACTCACAAAATACTAACTTTGAAACAAGTCATCGTTTATGCCTAATTTTTATATTCTTGCGCAAAGCTAATACGAAAACACGCCTATTTTTAATGTGACTTAAACTTAAAAGTGAATTTTACTCATGTTTTGTTGAATTTATATCGTTTTACTCATGTTTTGAATCAAGTTTAAATATCGCTATACAGAAATTTAGCATTTTAAAAATTTTCGGATGGCAATTCTCCATGAGTACAGTATTTCAGTGTTCAATCAAACGCGTTCGTTTTGATGAAAACTATCAACCAGCAGATAGCACACGTCTAACGACTAACTTTGCTAACCTAGCACGTGGTGAAAGCCGTGAGCAAAATCTACGTAATACGCTTCGAATGATTAACAATCGTTTTAATGCTTTAGCGCAAACAGATAACCCAAATGGTGATCGTTATTCGCTTGAAATTGATATTATTTCTGCGGATTTAGATATTGAAGGTAATGGTCAAACCTTCCCAATCATTGAAATGTTGAAAAGCACCATTACTGATCATCATACCCATCAGCGTATTGAAGGCATGATTGGCAATAGCTTCTCTTCATATGTACGTGACTACGATTTTAGTGTGGTACTAAAAGAACATAATAAAGAAAACTCAACCTCGTATGCACCAGAAGGTTTCGGTGATTTACACGGCAAGCTTTATCAATATTTAGTGAATTCAGATACTTTTAAGGCTGAGTTTAATCAACAGCCTGTGATTTGCTTGAGTGTTTCAACAGCACGTACTTATCACCGTACGACCAATGAACATCCGATTTTGGGTGTTGAATACAAGCAAGATCAATACTCACGTACTGATGAATATTTCCATAAGATGGGCTTACAAGTTCGCTTCTTTATGCCGAAAGGAAGCGTGGCACCTTTAGCATTCTATTTTGCGGGTGATTTACTGCGTGATTACACCGATTTTGAACTGATCAGCGCGATTAGCACCATGGAAACCTTCCAAAAAATTTATCGTCCTGAAATTTACAATGCAAATTCATCAGCAGCGCAAGTTTATCAGGCAAGTTTAGAGTACCCCGATTATTCATTGACGCGCATTGTCTATGACCGAGTTGAACGTGGTCAGCTCGCAGTCAAACAAGGCAAATGGACTGAAGAAAACTTTATTAAGCCTTACCGAGATATTCTTGAGCAATGGGCTGCAAATTACAATGTAGAGCGTAACGCTGCTTAATTTACCTGAAATAGAACATAGAGATAGAAGATTTAAAATGGCAATTTTATTACCAACATCAACGGCTGGCAGCTTACCAAAACCTTCTTGGCTTGCAGAACCAGAAAAACTTTGGTCACCTTGGAAACTTGAAGGTGAGCAACTGATTGAAGCCAAACAAGATGCTTTACGTCTGTCATTGCAAGAACAGCAACATGCTGGCATTGATATTGTCAGCGATGGTGAACAAACTCGCCAACATTTTGTGACCACCTTTATAGAACATCTAGATGGCGTGGATTTTGAGAAGCGCGAAACAGTTCGTATCCGTAACCGTTATGATGCCAGTGTGCCATCTGTAGTGGGTGCAGTTTCTCGTCAAAAGCCAGTGTTTGTGGAAGATGCTAAATTTTTACGCAGCCAAACCACCCAACCGATTAAATGGGCACTTCCTGGTCCAATGACCATGATTGATACGCTGTATGATGGTCATTACAAAAGCCGCGAAAAACTGGCTTGGGAGTTTGCCAAAATTTTGAACCAAGAAGCCTTAGAACTCGAAGCTGCTGGTGTTGATATCATTCAGTTCGATGAACCTGCATTTAATGTGTTCTTTGATGAAGTAAATGATTGGGGTGTGGCAACTTTAGAGCGTGCTCTTGAAGGTTTAAAATGTGAAACTGCAGTGCATATTTGCTACGGTTATGGCATTAAAGCCAATACCGACTGGAAAAAGACTTTAGGTTCAGAATGGCGCCAATACGAAGAAGCATTCCCTAAACTTCAAAAATCGAAGATCGATATTGTCTCACTCGAATGTCAAAACTCACGTGTACCAATGGATCTGATTGAACTGATTCGTGGTAAAAAAGTCATGGTGGGTGCGATTGATGTTGCAACCAATACCATTGAAACACCAGAAGAAGTTGCCAATACTTTACGTAAAGCACTTCAATTTGTTGATGCAGATAAACTTTACCCATCAACGAACTGTGGTATGGCACCTTTGGCACGTGAAGTGGCACGCGGTAAACTCAATGCTTTAAGTGCAGGTGCTGAAATCGTTCGTAAAGAACTTTCGACTTCATACGCATCTATCGCATGATGTGAAAGAGCTACGCATTAGATAAAATGGGTAGCTCTTATCTCAGTAAAAAGCATGCGTCAGCGCTCCTCCAAAATACATTCTAATCCAGTTGTTATATGGCCAAATTGCGTAATATAGCCCAATTTAAACAAAATGTACGGTTCAATTTAGGAATAAAGTGATGATTGAAGCAACAGACTTTAGAAATGCTATGTCTTCGTTAACCAGCGCAGTAAGTGTTGTGACCACGGCAGGTATGTCTGATCGTCATGGTTTCACTGCATCTGCCGTATGTAGCGTTACCGATACTCCCCCAACTTTATTGGTCTGTATGAATAAAGCTTCTCGATCACATGAGCATTTTATCGAAAATAAGATTTTAACGGTAAATGTTTTAGGTGCACAGCATGAGCATATTTCTAACGTATTTTCATCTAAACTCAGTTCAGAAGAACGTTTTAAGCATGGTGTTTGGAAAGAGTTGGAAACAGGCTCACCAGTGTTGGAAGATGCTTTAGTCAATTTTGATTGTGAAATTGACCAAATTCAGGAAGTCGGTACTCATACCATTTTTATCTGCCGTATTGTTGCAATTCAACAAAGTAAGCAAGATCAAAGTCTAGTTTATTTTAATCGAGCTTATCATCAAGTTGGGCAGACAGAAATCGCTTAAATAATAGTTTCTCGATAGAGTATATTTTGAATAAAACCAATGCCAAAAATAAAAAAAGCCAATCATAAGATTGGCTTTCATATTATTGATGCTTAAGCCATTAACGCCTCAATCTCTTCAATCGATTTTACAACGCCTTTGGTTAAAACAAGTGGCCCATTGGCAGTCGCAACGACATCATCTTCAATACGAATACCAATTCCACGCCATTTCACATCCACGGTTTCATCATCTGGTGCAATATAAAGACCTGGTTCAATCGTTACGACCATACCTTCTTCATAAGGACGCCATTCGCCAGCTTGTTTGTACGCGCCTACATCATGCACATCCATCCCCAACCAGTGACCTGTGCCATGCATATAAAACTGACGGTAAGCCTCAGTTTCAATAATTTTCTCGATATCTCCCTGCATAATACCGAGTGACAATAAACCTTCTACCAAAATACGCACTGCAACATTATGTGGTTCTTTATATGAGTTGCCAATTTTGACTGCATCAATCGCTGCAAGCTGCGCGTTTAATACAATTTCATATAATGCTTTTTGTTCAGCGCTAAACTTACCATTTACAGGGAAAGTACGGGTAATGTCTGACGCATATAACTCATATTCACAAGCTGCATCGATCAGAACCAAATCACCATCTTTTAATTCTTGATTATTTTCAACATAGTGCAAAATACAGGCATTGGCACCCCCACCTACAATACTGTTATAGGCAGGTACGCAACCTTGTTGCCCAAATACATAATTCAGCTCCGCTTCCAATGCATATTCCATCATACCCACATGCGCAGTTTGCATAGCACGGGTATGGGCTTTTGCACTAATGTTCGATGCGATTTGCATCAATTCAATTTCTTGTGGTGTTTTAAATAAACGGATTTCATCTAAAATACGATCCAGTTGAATCACTTGTGCTGGAGATTCATTACCACGACGTTGTTGCGCATCTGCTTGTTGAATCCATTTGCTGACACGAACATCAAACTCAGAACTGTGTCCAATCCGATAAAATAGTTTTTGTTTATTGACTAACTTTTCAATGATTTCTTCATCAAGTAGGTCAATCGCATAAGCTTCATCGGCTTCATAATCATCAATCGCGCCATCAATTCCTGCACGGTAACCATTCCAGATTTCCATCTCACGATTACGCTCACGGCAGAACAAGCTATAGGTATAACCTTCATCTAAAGATTCATACGTTTCAATCACAGCAACCGCTTCTGGTTCTGCAAAACCCGTCAAATAGAAAAAACTGCTGTCCGCTCGAAATTTATAGTCTGCATCTCGATTACGAATCGCCACTGGGCTGGTGGCAATAATCGCAATGCTGTGTGGTCCCAATTCCTCTGCGAGGCGGTCACGACGTTCCTTAAAATCTACTTGAGTCAGTTTTTTCATTGAATGTTCTTCGGTCTTGTTGAATAAAGAATAGGGTTGCTGTGTTTGTGATCTTAAAGCAAAAAATCGACCAAAATTAACTTGGTCGATGTGGTGTAAACATTTCTACAACATTGTTTTCAGTGCTAGTTTTATGCTTCTGCATTTTCGCATGAAAGTTTTGTAATAATGAACTTTCATCTACCGCTACTTTGGTGCGACCTAAAGCCAAGCTCACAGGAATCAAGCGTACAAATTCATACAACTCTTGATAACTGTCCTCACCTTCTTCGTCATTGTCAGATTCGTCAAACTCAACCGCAGCGACATCTTGTAAATGCTCAATTAATTCCATTTCATCAGCACGAATATGACCTGAGGCTAAACCAAAGCCCAATACTACACCTGCACACCAATCTGCCAGTGCTTGTACGCGATCAGCTAATACATGTTCATCATCTGGCAACAAAGGTAAGTAGTCTAATTCGTCTTCTGATAATGCATGTGATACATCTTCAGCTTCATCTGTAAGCACAGTTAAAGCCATATCGCTTAATTCTGGCACATTAAGCGTGGCTAAAATTTGTTGCCACTCTTCACGTGTCGGCGATTGTGTCACACAAACTATACCAGTGAGTAACCCATGTAACTCACTTGGGCTTGAAATCTCATCAATTTGTGAAAAATGTTGGTGCCATTCCGACCAACCTGAAATATCGTCTTGCATTCGTTTATCCAATCTCTATACTTCTTATATATTACCTTTGTTTGCAACACTGTGCGACTACGTTATGTTAGAAGAATTACAGCGTCTACAGGCGCATATTGGCGTTTTAAAAACCCGACTCGCGCATTATGAAACCGAAAATAATGCCCTAACCGAAGCCAGCGCAACTGCCGCTGAGCAACACCATGCCCAAGTTGTGCATAAAAACGGCATTATTACCAAAAAACAAGAAGAAATTGATAACCTTACGGAACAACTGACTGAGGTCCAGACTCAATTTAAACAACTGAATACTGATGCAACGGCATTGGCCGATCGTTATAGCCGTCTAGAGAAAAGCTGTACCGATTTAAAGAATCGTTTTCAGGACATTCTAAGTGAACGTAATGAATTACGCGTCATTAAAGAAAAAATGCAGAATGAACAACGTCATGCACAACAAGAAATTCAGGGTTTGCAGCAGGAACGTGATAGATTGTTACAAAAAAATGAGTTGGCGCGTACCAAAGTTGAAACCATCATTCAACGCTTATCAATTTTAGGTACTGAACAAGACCAAAATGCGCAAGAAATTCAACAATTGGCTCATCCCACCGAAGTAAATGAGGAAATGCAATCATGAGTGAACAAATTCCTGTTGAACTGCGTGTATTGGGACATAGCTTTCGTTTAGCCACCACGGAAGATAAAAAACCTGAGTTAGAACGTGCCGCACAATTGTTGAATGACAAATATGATGAATTTCGACGTCAAGCTCCTCGTGTTGAACCCAGCAAACTGATCATTATGGTTGCACTTGAGCTCATGCAAGAAGTGCTCGCAATGAATAAGTCCCTACAGGAATATGCTCATTGTGAACGTTTACTCAGCACTATCCTTGAAGATGTTAAAACACTTACCTAGTTTCACGTTTATTTGCATAATCTCTCGACAAACAGCACTTAACTTTACAGTTCTTTGCCTATGATGATTTGCCAGTATTGGTTTATCCGTTATACTAGGCTTAACTCTGAGATGTTCGCCAGCGGGTCTATTCCCCTGCCGATACTTAAACTTATGGATTGCGTTCTGTATATTTAGAGTGTATGCCCACCTTCGAGTGGGAAACCCAGCAAGTATACGTCGCGTCCACCTTGAACTCATCGGGTTCAGGGTAACGACACATGCAGCGGCATCATCGGAGTACTTTCTTTTATATATAAGAATAATAGCTTATCCTCCCCTCTCCTTTAAAATCACTTTTAGTCGATATATCGACTATATATAGCATTCAAAAATAGTATCCTCTGTTGCTTATGCCTATTTGAATTTGCTTTTGACCATGCATAGCTAAGTTACATTAAAAGTTAAAATTTTCCCCAATCATTTAATTTCAAGCCAAAATTAAGATATAGAATCAGCCTACTTCTATAAATGTGTTTAGCGTAGCTACCAAACGCTCACTTCTTTCATTAACTTTGAAAATACTTGGCACCGAGTTAGCAAGCAAATAATTTAATGCGCAGTTTCTTAGCTTTCATCAATTAAGCGCATAATAGCCAATCAATTTGCCAAGTCCTTCCATCTATGCATTTTACTATTGAGTACTCAATAAGCCCTTATAGATAGATTTTAGGCATAAAACCAACATAAATATGAAGCATTTAAATCCAACACTATTTTTATGGCTTGATATAAGATAATTTTTATAGAATCTATTTGAACATATGAAATGTCAGACTATCTGATTAATTTACACACCAATTCTTGGCGACTATTTACATTTAATTTCTGATAAATATGTTGGACATGCGTTTTTATGGTCGACAAACTACAATTGAGTTTCTGCGAAATCTGAATCGCTTCCAAATTTGTAAATAATTCTTCTAAAACCACAATTTCTTTTTTAGTTAATTGATATTGATCCATGATTTTATCTCTATTAATCATGTCGACATGATGATGAAAATGATCAATAGACAATCGATAAAAAGATTCAAATATTTTCTTTTCTTGCTGATTAAATTTGGCTTTGCCTTGTTCTCTAAAAATACTCAAACCAAAAATCAGTTTTCCATCACGTTTTCTGAAGAAAAATTCAGCAGTATCTTCAACTTGCCAACGCTGCATAAAGTTTACGAATATTTCGTTGGGTTGATACTCGCCCAGAAGTGCAATGTTCTGATGACCATGATAAAAGTGCCGAAAGCTCACTGGATCATATTCAATTTTTCCATTTAAATATTCGTCGATTGCACTTTTTGATATACCATCATGCTCAAAATCATGAGCATGTTGAATATTATCGGTTTGATAAGTCAAAAAACCATCTATAGGGGAAACATGCTGAATCTGAGCAATAAAGTTCTGACTAAATTGCTGAATAAAATCACGATTGAACATAAATTTTCATCATCCTTTTGAAAATTTAATAGCGTCGATAGATCAATGAAATTGGCTTCCTGCCAATATATAGCCTTACTGATGTCAATTTTAAAACATCAATTCTAAATAATAAGTTATGGCTTCAATATGCTTCATATCCAAGCCATCCACCTAATGCATCAGTAAGACCGATGAATCTGTTTACTTGATTATTGAGAAATATGGATCGCTTGTTTATGTGTAAACAACAACAAACCGTTTAAACCAAATGAATATCCGAGACCAGACATTTTCCAACCACCAAACTCGGCTGCTGGAGAGACATCCGAATGACTGTTAATCCAAACCGTACCCGTCTCAAGTTTACTGGCTATTTCTTGTGCACGATCAAGGTCTTTGCTCCACACTGAACCGCCTAAACCAAATTCACTGTTATTGGCACGTTCAATTACAGTGTCTACATCACTAAACTTGATGATTGGTAATACAGGACCAAATTGTTCTTCATCAACCAAAGGCATACCTTCTTTGACATTGGTTATAAGCGTAGGTGGAATAAAATAGCCATGCTCACTTAATTTTTTCGCCTCTGTGATAATCTGACCACCTTGCGCCACAGCATCTTCAATCATGCCTTTTACTTTGTGGTATTGAACATGATTTTGAATTGGGCCAAATGTTGTCGTTGAATCTAATCCATTGCCAACCACTTGTGCATTCGCGATTTGGGTCAATTTTTGTGTTAATGCATCATAAACATTTTCGTGTACATATAAACGCTTTAATGCTGCACAGGTTTGTCCCATATTTAAGAAAGCTGAACCAAAGATTTTTTCAGCGGCTACATCCACGTCCACATCATCTAAAACAATTCCGACATCATTACCACCTAATTCAAGCACGACACTCTTTAAGGTATTTACGGAATGCTTGAGAATACTTTGACCTGTGCGCGTAGAGCCTGTAAACGTAACTTTATCTACATCACTGTGTTCACTGAGTGCCTGACCGACATCACCTTTTCCTAAGACAATATTGCATACACCAGTAGGTAAATGGCGGTTAATAATTTCGACCAATTTAATCGTGCTGAGTGGAGTAAATTCAGATGGCTTATTTACTACCGTATTCTTGGTTTTAAGTGCTGGGAAGAAATGCCAAATAGCAATCATAAATGGCCAGTTCCAAGGCGTAATTGAAGCCACGACACCTAATGGACGGTTATAGACTTTAATCGTTTTGCCACTTGGGTCTGTAATGGTTTCTACAGGAACTTCCAGACTGGTAATATATTCAATCCAGTTCGCACCAGCTTCTACTTCAAATTGAGCCAAAGCCAATGGTTTACCTTGTTCTGTGGTAATCAGTTTGGCAATTTCTGCACTTTCTGCACGAATATCTTGGGCAATTTTAATGAAGCTCTCATTAATGCTTTGATCGGATACATACTGCCAAGTTTTAAACGCTGTACGCGCCGCATGCACAGCTTGATCTACTTGTTCCACCGTGGCACTGTTAATTTTGACAATGGTTTCTTCTGTTGCAGGATTTAGTACCGCAAAAGGCTCGCCTTGACCTACTACCATTTTACCATTAAACAACATGTTGCTATTCATCTGATTCATATCCATATTGATGTTCTTTTGCATGAAGTTTATCGCTGATAATTATTTATAAACTCATCCTTTAGGATGATTTTAACGCAACTTAATAGAAAAACAATACAATTTAAATTTTTATTTTATAATTTGGTATCATTATTTTTCAATGTAATTTTACATTTATTTCAGCAAAAATAAGATGCCTATCAACATTTCATCTCAAAATATAATGCCTTGAGATTATGCTTTATACATGGTTTCTCGGTATCTACCTCGACCGATTTTCCAGATAAATACTTGCAGTAATCTCCGACTTTACAGTTATGCCTATGTTTTCCGAGATATTTAATAGAATGCTTTTATTACTTATTTTTATTTGACATTCTGCTTGGTTGAATGGAAGTATGCATTCAATAAAATCTTGAATGTTAAAAAAGGAACAACTAAAACTTAAATTATATTTTAAATTGAGTTATCTGATTTTGAGAGAGCAATTTAGACTAATCCTGATGCTAAAGCGCAAAACACAGTGCTCAAAAGTATGAAAATAGAATAGCACCTTAAACCGTATTTAAGTAAAAAATACCAATCTCAATTTGGGCATTGCATGAACAATCTTCAGGAGCAAGCCTTTTTCAATCCATTTCAATATGCTACTAAAACCAAACATAGCTTACTAAATATTGATGATCTCTATAAAAGTATTTTTCCAACTCCCATCATCTTTCCTTGAATTATTTACTTCTTTTTTGCACTGTTAAGCAAAAGCTTAAAAATAAAAAAACCCTGACACAGTCAGGGTTTTTTAAATTTGGCGGAAGCGGTGTCCGTATAACACCAGTATTATGCCATCCAACAACATCCAACATAAATATACTTTTCAATAGCTTATATAAACTTTAATCCAACCACGTCTTGCAAAACCCAATTATTTCCAATATTCTATGTGGGTTTTTATGTGGGACAAGAACAAACCTATGCCTAAGAAAGCCAAGGAACTCTCTGCGCTCAGTGTAGCAAAAATCAAAGGAAATGGCAGGCATGCTGTAGGCGGTGTCAATGGTTTGCACCTGCGTATTGTGAACGACTCACGTGCTTGGGTTCTACGTGTTGTTGTTGGTCAGCGCTTTGATGAAAATGGCAAACAGCAACTTCATCGCCGTGATATTGGATTGGGCTCTTACCCAGAAGTGTCACTAGCCGAAGCAAGGGCTAAAGCTCATGAAATGAAAGCCCAAATCCGAAATGGGAATGACCCTATCAAACAAAAACAAGATCAACTTCAAGCTTTACGTATTCAGAAACTTCGTAATCGTACTTTCCGTGAATGTGCTCAGATTGTGATTGCCAATAAATCTCGTGAATTAAAGAATCAGAAGCATATTGCTCAATGGTCTACCACATTAGAAACTTATATCTATCCTACTCTTGGTGATATTAATATTGGCACAATTACTAAAGTTGATATTGCTGAAGTTCTTAGACCTATCTGGATTGAGAAGAACGAAACAGCTAAACGTATTCGTGGTCGTATTGAGACTATTTTTGATTATGCAAAGGCTATGGAGTATTTTGAAGGTGACAACCCTGCTGAATGGAAAGGTAATCTTGAACCTATATTAGGTAACTTAAAACAGGTATCACGCCCTCACTCTTCTTTACCTTATGATCAAGTAGCAGAATTTGTTCAGCATCTGCGCCAGAAAGATGGTATTTCACCCAAAGCTTTAGAATTTGCAATTTTAACGGCATGTCGCTCTGGTGAAATTTTTGGTGCTAAATGGCAGGAAATCGATTTTAAATCTAAAGTCTGGATTATACCTAAAGAGCGTATGAAAGCTGAAAAAGAGCATCGTGTTCCACTTTCAGAACCAGCAATTGAATTATTAAAGTCAATTCAGACTGATACTAGAACTCAAAGCTATATTTTCCCTGCACCTCGTACTGGTAGCATGCTTTCAGACATGTCCTTAACTGCTTTGATTAAGCGTATGCATGAACAGAAACTTAAGGAAAATGGCTTAGGCTATATTGACCCAAAACAAAATCGTGTGATTACAACGCACGGTTTCCGTTCCACATTTCGCGACTGGTCAGCAGACAAAACTGATTACCCTCGTGAGGTGTGTGAGCATGTACTTGCACATAAACTACCTGATGAAGTTGAAGCTGCATATTTACGTGGAGCT
Source organism: Acinetobacter sp. ACNIH2 (assembly GCF_002934965.1). Classification (NCBI taxonomy): domain Bacteria; kingdom Pseudomonadati; phylum Pseudomonadota; class Gammaproteobacteria; order Moraxellales; family Moraxellaceae; genus Acinetobacter; species Acinetobacter sp. ACNIH2. Next base: position 2,482,191 of record NZ_CP026412.1, on the reverse strand, counting down.
TATCTCGAAAAACGTAAAAGTTTAATGGCTGACTGGGCTGAGTTTTGTGAAAAGAAAAAATGACATAAGATCATCTATGCTTCTGCCTTTTAAGGCAGAGTAGCGTAAGACTTTTACATACTGGCTACATAAAATCTCCCAAGTAAAAGTCTCCTGTTATTTCAACATACACCAATTATTAAAATTTGAATTTTGAGGAAATAAATTATAAGCATCACATGTCACACCTGAAGCGCACGACTGAACATGCCCACCAACATCTCCCTCATTACCGAGTTTCCCCATACTAGCAGTTCTACCCAAACAATTTGCTAAAAATAAAAATAATTTTTCACCTTTAAAACTCTCAACTGGTAATAGCTATATAGTAAAATCTCTAGACCATCCATGAACTTTGTTGCACAAACCTATTCTTTTCTTTGAAGCTTCTTCAGCAATACTGTTTCCAGTTGAAGAAATTATCACAAAATTTAACCATCGCCCAAGAAAAAGACTCGGATTTAAGAGTCCGAGTCAGATATTATTCCAAGAGCATGGTGTTGCACTTCAAATGCTAATCTAAGGGATGATTAACCTTTAAGTTTTAGAGTTACCATTGCAAACCAAAAGACAAACCACCACCAAATTTACCTCGACTATCGCTTGTACCTGCAGCTTTGTACACCCATTTATTATTTTGAGTTACACCACTGACCCCCACAGCATAACCTTGCTCACTTTCCCATGCACCAGTACCAAAACTCACCATGCTTTTACCTGCCTCAGTTGGCTGAGGTAATGATGCAATGGCAATACTTGCAGCAACTGCAGCCTGATAACCTTTTTCCAATTTATTAAAACTTTTGTCAGTATAACTGTTTGCAGCTGATAACGCTTGGCGATCACCTTCAATACGATCTAATCTTTCTTGATCAATGTTTGATTGTAAGACTACGTCTGCCGCTGCACGGGTCGCCACTTCTGTATCAATATTTGTCTGTAAAATTAGATCAGCCTGACCTAAACGTGCTACGTCTACTTCGCGAGCAGTTCTTTCTACAGCGACTACATTGTTGGTATAGCTATTTGCACTTTCTAACGTCTTTACTGACTTATCATCTGTATATGTTTTTGCATCAACTAAAGTTTGTGCTGAAATTGTATCTGTATAGGATTTTGCGCTCGCTAATGCAGCATTGGCAGTGGCTTGGGCATTATTTGTAGCAGCAGCTTTAGCTTCTTCTAATTGACTCACATTTACTGCATCAGTATCAGCCGTACCATTTGCTACATGAACTAAACGGCGTTCATCATTTACTGAACCAAAAGAAACAGTCATTGCTTCTGTTGCAACACTACCTGAACCAATAGCAGTTGAACGGAATGCATCAACTTCTGTCCTACTATCTGCGCCCAATGCAGTGGAGTTAGTCCCTAGAGCATTCGTATTTACTCCCAACGCTGTTGATGATACTGCTGCTGCAACACTACTTGGACCTACTGCCGTAGAATTATCTGCTTGAGCATGACTTAGATGACCCAATGCAACCGAGCTTGTACCATTGGCTTCAGCATTTGGTCCCAATACTGTGGTATTTGCATACGCAATAGAGTTTACAATCATTGCAACAGCAATAGCTGAAAGTTGAAATTTCATTTTATCAATCCTATAAAGTTATCACACATAAATTTCAATTTATGTACAAAAAAACACCCATATCTTCACTTGTAAGAAAATGTACACGTTTTTGATACTTTAATTTTTTGAAAAAAAAACAGTAATCCTACAACTAGGATTGACTTAAATAATTTTTTATGGAACATTTTTATTTGAAGCCAATAAATCATATATGATATTGATTTAAAATAACTCATTCATAATGTGAAAGTTAACAAGGTATGATAGAGTTACCACACCCAATTTTGGTTAGATAAACTCACAAAAAAGATATTTTTTTAATCATTTTTTTCATTTAGCAACACCACATTATTTTTTTCTATAAAATTATGTTATAAGTTTTTAAGTACCCCAAGCTATTTACGTCCAGATGATTAGTGAAAAAGAAGATCAAATTATTCACATGATTTATGATGCAGTTTTAAATCAGCAATGGAAACGTGTTTTAAGCCACATTGCCACTGATATGAATGCTGATTTTGGTTTAATTTCTTTTTTAGATCAACTCAAACCTTCTGCAAGTTTTACATTTTGTTACAATTCCTCAAAATCTATCGCAAAAGCAATGGATAGCATGGAAGTCAAACTTTTAAATAAACAAGCGCACGGAGATTTAATGCAATTTCATGGCATTGGCAATGCCACCCTAATAGATTGGCTGCCCTATAGCTCATATGCTGAAGACAGTCCAGAAAAAAGATTATATGATTTAACTATAAAACCATCTGGAATTCGATTTGGCAATGTAATAACCCTTGAATATGAACCCTATTGCTGCGGTTTTGCAGGGATTTATCGTAAAACCAATTGCCCCCCATTTACTAAACAAGACTGCAGCAAACTAGAAAATTTTGGCCTTCATTTACGCCGTGCCTTGCAAATTTACCGTCAGCTTACGCTCATAAAAAAACAAGCACAGGATTGTTATGCACTGTTAAACCATTTGAATATAGCTGTAATAGTGGTTAATTCTCAATATCAATTGATTTACAGCAACCATATAGCACAAGAAATTTTACAATCCTCCCATATACTTGGCTTAGACACGAATAATCGGCTAAAAACCTCAAAACGTCAGCAAAATGAGCTAAATCAGATGATTCGCAGTGTTTTTAAGGGACCGTCTATTCAACATATCGGAGGCACGATGATGCTGTATAAGCAGCCCGACGAACCATTATTGCAACTCAGTATTACTCCATTTATACAAAATCATACTCTCAATTATTTAAATAGCTTATCAGATCAAGCTGTCATTTTTATCACAAAAGCCAAACAGCTTTATCAGCTTTCTACAGATTATTTAATCAAAACTTATAATTTATCGTTACGTGAAATTCAGGTATGTGAATTATTTATCAATGGTTTTAATCTCGATGAAATTTGTGAGCAGCTTAAAATTACCAAAAATACTTTGCACACTTATTTTAGAAATATTTATATAAAAACCAGCTTAAACTCACAGGCTGAATTGTTATATTTACTAATAAAAACCTCCATTCATTTTGAGCACATTCCATCAAAAATACAGAATGAATAGCCACCAAAAATTTAGACACACATAGCCCGATTGAAATAGGCTTTTTCATACTCGAATAGATTCATATCAGAATTATAGAAATAATATCCATTTTAACCTGACAGGCACACTAAAAAATGGGTAACTGTCAGATCAGGTTTGAGCTATTACAAATAATAAATTGTTTTACTTATAAATACTCGTGCATAAATTCATTGCCTTTCTAATTTCTAATCCTATTTCTTCATCTGAAACAGATAATGATAAAATAATATCTTTATCTAGTGAGGTAGATCCATTTTTATCTGTATGAGATGGACTAAAAGTATACTCATTTTTATTTAATTTAAGAAAAATATACATTAAATCCTGTTCATATTTTTTTTTATTTTTATAACCATATTTTTTTCTTATTTCAATATCTGCCTCATTCATTTTATTCTTTATTGCATCCTGATTAAGCATTGATTCTTGACAAATTTTTGACCGTTCTCCAGCATCCTCAATTACAGTACTTCGCATTATAGCTTCTTTAACTGCCCGACCTAACTCTTCATTAATACAATCAATATCTAAAATAATCGCATCATAATTTTTATCTACAATTGATAATCCTGCATTTATATAGGTTATTAACTTAATAAAGTTATCACCAAATACTAACATAGCTTCCTTATTCATTACTTCCCACTCTTAGTAACCGTAACAATGACTTTGACATTATTTTGCTTACCATAATTTACCATATTTTTAATTACTTGCATTTTAGCTTTTGATGTGCCTTCTGGAATTGCTATTTGAACTTCTCTATTTTTAACTTTATCTTTAGTTAAAACAAAAGGACCTCCTCCCTTTTGAGCATCTCGCTTAAACGCTAATGTATCATCAACATAACTTTTCATCTGCTTTTCAAGTGATTTTAAACCATTGGTACCATTAAATGAGCTAATCGTGTCCATTGACTTAGCACTAATTGCTGTTTGTGTTGATGGGTTATAAAAATCAAACGTCTTAAAATTTGTTTTAAAACTATTAAGATCAATAAAATCTGATGATAATGATTGCTTTAATTGCGCTTCCCACTGTAACCCTCTCGTTGCCCAACCTGTAGACCAATCAAGTTTTGGAATATTCGAAACATTATTTGTACCTAATTTCTTAATACTCGCTGTACTCAGCCCCAAACTAGTAAATACTTCTGCTTGAACTCTTTGTGCATTTGCTACTTTTTCAGCATCTCCACTATTTAAATCTATATAAGATTGTTTAATTTTATTTGCTTGTTCTTTTAAATCCAAATTTGTCAAAAGTTGGTAAATCGCCTCTCCTTTTTTACGATTATTCTCCATCGCCTCTGCACATGCCGAAGTACCTAGTGGGCAATGTATTGCCGATACAGCGGTATCACCGAATGCATCGGCTATTGCGATAATACCATCACCTACACTTCCAACACCATTTACAACACCTTGAGCAATTGGAATATCTGTTTGTGATGCTACCCACTTCACTCCTTGCTTAACTTTATTACGTATATCATCACCTAATACGGAGTTGTTCTCCACCGCATTCTGCCCAATCACTCCTGCAAGCTGAGCGTTATACGTTGAATCCCCTACAGCTCCACCAATCACAGCGCCAATACCAGCGGTTAAATCTCGGATTTGAGCCTTTTCAGTTTCTGATAGTAAATTCGCTTGGAACTCACCATTTACAAAGTACTTAGGATCATCTTTATATTTTTCTGCGAGTTGGTTGGTTAAGTAGTTGGCTGCAGCTTCACTCACAACCGCTGCACTTCCGCCTGCCGTTAGGTCGCCACCGTTAATGTAGGCGAGGGTTGCACCCAAGATAGCATGAGACACTAACTGTGCTGCGGTATTCTTGTCCTCTCCATGACCAAACTGGCCTCCAATCACCTGAGCTGCATACGGTGCTAGGGTATTGGTCACCACTTGTAAGTCAGCTTGTCCTCCCGATGCTACAGTAATGGCAGTGGTCACAACATTCAATGCGCGGCTGCTGTCTCCACCCATGCACCATGTTTTGGCTTGGTCTGCAGCTGCTTTGTGGTACGGTAGACTTTAGGTATATGTTCGTGTAACAAAGCCTACCAAAGGAGACTCTGGCCTTTAGAAAACAGCTATAGCCATCACAACTTGATCAGGATAATCCTCTAGAGTTTGCCCATATCCTGTAATTTCAAGATTTCCATATGCATCATCTGTGTAAAAAAATGATTCACCTTCATCGAACTCCAATTTACTATAATTTAAAAAGTCAATCAGTGGGCTATATAGCCCTAACCCCTCTTTTGTTTTCCCCATATATGAATGTGCTGATTTCTGATCATCTTGATCTAAAACCTCAAAAGCCCATGTTTTAATAGCAGCAATATGATTATTAACTACTAATATATTCAACACTCTTGAATAAAATAAATCTCGCAACTGACTGAGATTTTTTCTTCCTGTTAGTTTAGGGTCATTTAATACAAAATGATAACAACCATTCCCATTATCATCTAAAGTATATTCATCTAATATCAGTGCAGGAGAATATTTAAATTCATATATTTTATTTTCACTGTCAACTAAATATTGCTTAAGTATATGTTGAAATAACCCATTTTCAATACCAATAGGAATTCCTGCTAATGATTTAGAGGGTATTATTGGACTTTTCCAAGAAAAACTAATTTTATTATCAATCATTTTACTGAAATCCACTTATTACTTTCTGTATTAAACTTAATAACATTTCCATTTGAATTCATATAAGTAGTATTTTTATCATATAAAGGTTTACCTTGTTTATCAAATGATAACTTATAGTTATTGGTATCAATTATCTTTACCTGACTCCCATTTGTATAAGTGATTTTATAATATTCACCACCATGTGTAGACTGTTTATCTTTCCCTAAAGTTGATGGGCTATGCTGTATTCTCTTTATACCTGAAGCACTATTATCAATATCGTAAATAATAGCATTTCCAGAAGAGCTACTTCTAGGATCAACTTTTTTCAGAATTGCACCATCCATTTCAAAAGATTGTTTAATTTGATCTACCGTTTTACCCCATAAACTAGCAGGGTTATTTACAATATCTCTAGGAATTCCTGCTTGCTGTGCAAGCTGCTCCTTCAATTGTTGTTTCTGAACACTAGATAAAGCACTGTTATCAATTGCTCTGGTAGCATCTTTTACATTTTTAAAGACTTTATCTGCAATTTGATATCCATTTTTTACTACTTTAACAGCACGTCCAACAATTGTTCCTGTAGCTACATCGATAGCAATATTGATTGCACCATTTCTAATATCCTGTTCTGTCGCAGCCCTTTCTCCCTGTCTAGGTGAACATGAAAGTCCGAATACTTCAAAACATGCGATAAAGTCTCCTTTATCATTTACTTTGAATAATTCATTATTCTCAACAGCATTTTGCCCAATCACACCTGCCAATTGTGCGTTATAACTAGAGTCTCCTACTGCTCCACCTATCACGGCACCAATTCCTGCAGTTAAATCTCGGATTTGTGCTTTCTCAGTTTCTGATAGTAAGTTCGCTTGGAACTCACCATTTACAAAGTACTTAGGATCATCTTTATATTTTTCTGCGAGTTGGTTGGTTAAGTAGTTGGCTGCCGCTTCACTGGCAACAGCTGCACTTCCACCTGCAGTCGGGTCGCCACCATTAATATAAGCCAGTGTTGCCCCTAAGATCGCATGGGACACTAACTGTGCTGCGGTATTTTTGTCCTCTCCATGACCAAACTGGCCTCCAATCACCTGAGCTGCATACGGTGCTAGGGTATTAGTCACGACTTGTAAGTCAGTTTGTCCACCCAACGCTGCTGTAATCGCTGTGGTCACGGCATTCAATGCTCGACTGCTATTACCGCCCATGCCCCATGTTTGTGCTTGGTCTGATGCATCTTTATATGCTGGTAAAGCATTTTTCAGAAGATTTTGTTTAGTGACATAATCATCTGTGCTGTTATATTCAGCCCACTTTGCTCCACCTTCTGCTTTTAGCTTTTCAAGTGCTTGGGCTTCTGCTGCTTGCTTTTGCGCTTCTGCTTCAGCTTGTTTGTTTTGGCTATAGGTACGTGTAGCCGCAACAATCGTCGATGTCGCATCCGATACAATCTTTTGTTTGTCTAAGATGGATTGTAAATCTGGTAAAGCATCTACTTTTTGGTTAGCCGTATTAATATCGCTATGAATACCCAGTTCTTCGACTGTTGTGTCTTTTCCACCTATATTGATGTTACCTGCGCTAATCGTGGCATACGTGGTACTGCTATCACTGTCTTTATCTTGTTGTGGTAGCGTCGGACTGAATGTGGTGCTGTCTCGCCAATTCACATTGTTGGTATATGTCTTGCCTGTACTATCTGTGCCTTTTTCTTCACCAAAGCGTGTTCCACCTGAAAGTGCAACGGTTGTCGCTTTATGGCTGCTTTCATTTTCGATGTTGCTAAATGTTAAGCTGTTGGCTGTGAGGTCATTGTTTTCTTTTGATGCAGTAGATGCAATTGCTCCACCTTTTAGGTCTACATGGTCTGCTTTGACATGGTAACCGCCTTCACCAGCAAATAATCCACTTTGTTCATTAACACTCTTAGAGTTGCCTTTTGCACTTGAGTTATTGAAATTACCTGATGCATCCCATGCGGTACCTGCCGATACTTGCACACGTGCACCTACGCCCATTTGTTTGTTGTTTTGCTCTAGGGTGTCTTGTTGGCTGATGATGTTTAAGTTTCCACCCACATCCGCATCTATACGATTGGCTTTGGCTTGTGCACCTTTCAGCGTGGTATCGCCTTGGCTCTTGATGCTGATTTGATCTGCATTTAATGTCGTGTTGTTATGTGTGGTGCTTTCTAAGTGATTGCTGCCTTTGCCATAACCTGCTTCTGCATAGACATAGACACCTGTTTGTGCGCCTACCGATACTCCCACACCGACTTGTGCGCCTACGTTACTGTTCTTGCCATCTGCATATTCTTTACTTTGTCCAGATTCGAGTAAGATGTTTTTGGCTGCATCTAGACTGATTTTGTCTTTGGCATTCACTTGCGTATTTTTAAGGTGAATGTCTCCCTCTGTACTGGTCAGATTAATGTTGCCGCCTGCATTGAGTACATTGCCTTGCGATGCTGAATAGCTGTTGTCTTGATTGTTCTTACTGGTGCTAAAGCCGATACCAGCTTCAGCTTTGAACAGCGCCGCTTTTGAAGTAGCAGCATTCGGATCTTGTGCAAGTGCTGCGATATCTTTTTGTACGTTGTTTACGGTATTGGCTGTTTGGTAGGCTTGAGCGCCTGCTGCAAGTCCTTGTAAGGCTTGCGTTCGATCATCGGCTTTACTCTTGCCTGCGTTATCTACGGCATTAATTAAATCGAGTAATGGGGATGTAATTCGGCTAAATACACCGACTTTCAGATCTTTGCTCGATTGGCTGTCACTACCTGTATTGTGGTCATCGAGTATGCTGATGTTTTTTGCGCTAATGTTGATATCTTTACCTGCAACGACATCGGCTACTTTTTGGTTATAGTTGTTACCAGCATTGATGTTGACGCTACCATTTAAACTGCCCACTTGGCTACGTTCTTGGCTAACACTTTCATTATTCGCCTTGTTTTGGTTTGCCATGTAACCATCAAAGCGTTCTGTATCTGAGATCTGCGCACTTCCCCAACCTTTGCCCTTTTTATCTTCGCTTTGGTTAAAGCTGTTTTGCGCTGATTTGATGTTTACGTCTTTGCCCGCATTCAGGACAAGGTCATTTGTAGAGACCACTTTACTGCCCACAATATTAATATTGCCATCATCGGCTTTTATTGTGGTTTTGCCGCCTACAGAAAGTTCCGTACCTACACTTTGTACCAAACCACCATTGGCTTTTTCTTTGTCATTATAAACACCTAGCGGGGCTATATGGTCTCGGTTATCAATACTAAAGCCTTTACGTTTAGAGTCCGCGGTTTGGCTTTCAGTATTTTGGGTTGCTAACAAGTCAACATTGTTTTTGGCATGCAGCAATGCATCGCCTTCAGCCGATATTTTCGCGCCTTGGCTACGGATATCCCCCCCAGTGGCAATAATATTTAAATTCCCGCCAGCTTTGACTTCTGTACCTACAGATTGAGTTGAACTCGTATCTTTAGTTTTGCTGGTTTTTTGGTTATGTGCTTGGAAAACAACAGGTGTAGTTGCTGCCATTGTCGCTTTACGCACAGTTTCTGCGCTGGACATGATTTTGCCAACTGCACTGTCCGAGAAGTCATTATTGTCTTGGCTCTTTTTCGCAGAGGCTGCCGCGGCAGCTTCTCCACTATAAGTAAAGCCAATCGAGACACCTGAACTCTTACTCTCAAATTTTGATTGAGTATCCTGCTTTACATCCGCAGCATCAAGATGGACATTTTTACCTATCAGGTTGATATCTTTGCCTGCTTCTATGATTGAAGCTACTGCATTTAAATCTTGACCTGCAATAATGTTGGTATTGCCATTCACACTACTCACTAAGCTTTGTGTGAGCGATGTTGATTGGGATTTGTTCTCTTGTTTTATATTTGACTTTCCATAGCCAACACTTGCTACACCATCTGAGAAACTTGAAGTAAACCCAGATTTTTTAATGCTATATTCTGCTTCATTCGCATACTGATTTTCTGCAGCACTGATCTTAATTTTTTCTTTCGCTTGAATTTGTGTCAGCTCGTCTGAAACAACACTACTGCCACGAATATCAATATTGTTTGCATCAAGGATGACATTTTTACCATCAATAGTACTAGCAATTGCCTCATCACTCATGTTTCGTACATAGCCTTGGCGTACCGTTTTACTGAACGTGCTTTTTTCTTTAACTTTAAATGCTTGCTCTGTATCCGATAACTTTCTACCTTCTGAAATATCAATATTTTGCTGGGCTGATAGTATCGTCGATCCTTGTTCACTGGAAATTTGTGAGCCTTTCACTGTGATATTTTCAGCTTGCAAACGTGTATCCCCTACACTCTGAATCACAGAACCAATATCTTCCTGCTTTTTCTCGTAATTGAAATTATCTTTATTTGCATAGCCACGATTGTTGATCGAAGTATTTACACCACCTATGTTTAAATTACCCTCGGTTTTAATAGTACTCGAACCATTGTTGTTCACAATTTCTGAACCTTTCAGAGTCGTATCACCACCTACCCGTATAGTCAGTGTAGTGCTTAAATTTTCTGTATTATTACTAATCTGAGTGAGTGGTACACCTGTGACGTAAATTCCAGCTTTACGATCAAAACCTTCACGGGTAAATTCACTCGCACCTATTTTGTTGACGGTTGTTTGTGTCGTACTACCTTGGTTGAAATTACCACCAATATTTAAACTTGCAGACTCAACAGCGGTGATCGTTCCACCAATATTGTTTAAATCTTTTGTAGTCTTTAAATCAATCTGGTTTGCCTGCATCCGACCATTCAACTGATTGATATTTTCCGCTGAAACTTGGATTGCTTCACGTCCTGCAATGATTGCATTATTTAGGACATTGCCTTTCACTTGGATTTTGACTTGATCTGCACTGATCAGTGTTCCATCACCTTTTAAATCCCCTGCACGAGCTTTCACATAAACTTGTGGAACCAATGCTTTCGTCGTCGTACCATCCGCAAGCTTGACGGTTTTTTCTTCTAGCCAAACAATGTCCGTCGTCAATTGCGCAATCTGTGCTGCTGTCAATGCAATACCTGGTCTTAAGTTATAGAGTTTTGCAAAGCTTAAGGCATTATTCATTAATGACTTATATTGTTCCTCATCATTACCATAACCTTGTAAGAAACGTTGCCCTGTCAATTGTGCAATTTGGTCTTGGATGAGCCTTTGCTCATAATAACCATCGCCAAGACGTTTTTGTTTTGTCGCAGGATCAAGTTCCATCGCATCTAACATATAGTCAGAAGAGAGCCAATTTTTATAATTACTAAATGCGGGGTCTGTTTCGACTAAAAACTTTGCCTGACTGTCTTTGCTTGTACTAAACAGTGCATTGCTTGGCAAACTCATGAAATCCATAGATACCGAGCGAATTTCGATTTCACCCTGAGCTTTGGTCGCTGAAGTATTTGCATCACCTGCTTGTAGATTTTTTGCCGTATCAACAGATTTAACTTGTTGTTGTTCAGCCTCTATATTTTGATCATTTTTAGACTTCACATCTAATTGATTTGGCGAATTTGGTACATCAGCAGTTTGCCCATTTACCGAAAGGCTTTGGCCTCCATCAACGGTAACTTGATTAGACTGACCTTGTTGCTGACGATCAATTTGCTGATCAGGCGCTTCTCCACCTGTAGCATTGCTCACAGCGGTTCCAGCTGTAACCTTAGATATATTCTGATTTGAAGTATGATTTTTTACATTCCCCAACCATTGATTCACTGGTAAGTCAATCTCTGTCACTTCATCTGCTGGGTTGTAGGTAACTTTATCCCCCCATTTACGTTGATGGTAACGTTTAAATCCACCCCGCCATTTGGAATAAGTATATTGACTCGTTCCTGTTTGTTTGATGATTTCAACACCTTTACCATCAATTTGTTCTACATCTTTATTCAATTGAGCATTTAATGCGCCTCCTGCAAGCACAATGCTCTTATCGTTTTTGAATGCATCACCATATAGATTGATGTCACCACCGGCAACAATTTCTGCTGGCGCCGAATTTATGACTTCACTCTTAAACTTGGTTTCTTTGACTTCGTATTGTGTCCATTTCTTAAATTCTGAATTGCTAAATTTTTCATTATAGGCTTCGATTTTATCACTAAGCGCCTGATAAGCAGATTCATCTTCCTCACCCCAAGCATCTAGATCTTTTTTATATTGCTCTAGACCTTGCTTATACGTTTCTTGATCTTTTTCATATTGCTCATATGCTGTTTGATATGCTGTACATGCAACTGCATCATAGCCTGCGCCCGCTTCACAACTCGCTTGTCCTGTGGGTGCCACAGGCTCAACCATAGTCGGTGCTATAGGTGCATCTTTTGCTGGTGGCGTGATTTGGAAGTATGCCCACACAGGATCATCTTTTTTATAATTTACATTACAGCTTTCATCATCGCCTGTACCTACGCAATTGATAGATTCAACATTAGGAATAGGTGTCTCACCTAAAACCACATTTTCAGGCAAAGTATTTGGAGTTGTGTCATATTTATATAATCCTGCTTTACTCCAACTTTTCCACACAAGATTTTCTTTAGGAATTTTCGTCGTTTTACCTTCTGGCTGAATATAAACTTTATCTTCAACTCCGCCGACTTGAAATTCATCAACTTTAAAATTCATATTAATATTATTAATACTGTTTGCCGTTAATGTCATATCACCTAATGACTCAATGCGAGCACTTAGGTTATTAATCGTATTGGCCTGACCTTGAGCTTTCAAATTCCCGTCTAGGCTTCCGCCAACATTTAAATTGCCCGAGCTAAAGATCCATGCATTATCACGTGCACTTTTCTTAACGTCTCCACCTGATTGATTATTCAGTGTACCAACACCTAAATTCATGTCTCCACGTGATGCGATCACCGCTCCTGTGCCGGCAGTGTTAGATTTGTTGTCCAAGGTATTGGCTTGAATCGCGACATGCGTACCATAAATACGTGCGCCATCATTCCACACACGATTGGCTTGAATATGAGTCAACTCACCGTTAATTAGGCCTTGGTTATGCACTGTATCTTGTGCTGTTAAATGTGTTTCATTCGATGAAATACTAGCATTAGCTTCATTCTTAATATTTTTCGCACTTAATTCTAATTTTTGACCCGCCGTCAATTCTGACTGATTAATCAAATCATTGTCAGTATTGAACTTCAGTGTGCCATTTGCTGCAATTTGATCACCCTGGGTATGGGTATAGCTTTGTTTGATATCAATATCAACATTACCTTCACTGATAATCTTACCTTTGTTGATCAACTCATTGGCTTTCAGGTTAAGCTGGTTTTTAGCGAGTAATTCACCGCCTGTGTTATCCACATTGAGTGTTTTATCTAATGTTCCAATGCTTAAGGTATCTAAACTGCTGATTGAACCTGCTTGGTTGAGCAATTGGTTTTGAATATTCAGTGTGGCATTTTCACTGGCGCGAATTGCACCAACTTGGTTATCCAATGCTTGTGCATTGATTTCGATATTTTTTGCATCTAGGCCTCCCAATGTAGTCGCATCTTTGGTTTGGCTATTCTCCACTTTGCTGGCTGTGATTGATAATTTCTCACCTGCCACGATGTGGCTACCAACACCGCTATTGTTCACTTGGTCTGAGTGAAGTGTGACATTCTGCTGTGCTTGAATTTGTCCAGCCAAGTTATCTATACGACCGCCTGAAGCCTGTTGCTGAATGCGCAAATCTGCTTGGCTATTGATTTGCCCTTTGTTGTTATTCAGATTTTGTGCTGTGATGTTGGTTGAGCCGACTGCTGCGATATAGCCACTGATATTATCAAGCTGTGAAACATTCGCGATTTCAAGGCTTCCTTGGCTCAGAATCCCAGCGTGATCGCCTGAATTATTGTTCAGCAAAGCATGATTTTGAGTATCGACTTTAACGGATTGTTCACCTTGGATTAAGCCAGTTTGGTTGTTTAATGCTCCCGTTTTCAAATCAATAGCTTGAGCAATGATTTTACCGTTTTGGTTATTAAGTTGTTGCTGTCGGGTATCAATATTCAATTGATTTTGTGAAGCAATTTGCCCAGCAGTATTCACTAAACTCTGCGTCTTTAAGTTCGCATTCTGCCCTGCATAAATATCACCTTGTTGGTTAATCAGTTGCCCTTGTGCATTCAGGGTTAAATCTGCTTTTTCAGAACGTAAGGTACCTTCTGTATTATCCATTTTTTGGCTTTGAACATTCAGATTTTGCTCTGCAACCAATACACCTTTTTGGTTTTGAATATTGCCTTGAACCGTGACATTTGTCGAACCTGCTGAATACACTTGCCCTTGTTGGTTATTCAGTTGTCCCGCTTTGAGGTCAATTTGATTTTTGGCATAAATTGTCCCTTGCTGATTATTCAGTAAGGTTGCATTAATATTAGAATGGGTACCTGCAAATATTTCACCGGACTGGTTATCCAGCGTTTGCTGTACATTTAAATCCAATTGATTTTGTTCTGAACGGATTTTGCCTGCATTATTATTTAAACTCTTCGCTTGAATCTGTACTTGTTGATTGGCAGCTAAAGTACCTGACTGGTTATTGAGATGATCTGCAACATTCAGGTTAAGTTGATCTTGGGCGTAGATTGTACCTATCGTATTGTCAATCTGCTGAGTAGTTGCATGCAGTGATGTACCAGCAATCACTTTACCATTTTGATTACTGAGTGTGTTGGCAGTGAGTTCAATCGCTTTATTTGCAGATATTTCACCTGCCAAATTACTCAATTCATTTTCAACATTCAGCTTCAATTGATCTTGTTGCGAACGGATTTGTCCTGCATCATTAATCACTGAGCCAGCTTTTAAGTCAGCCAATTGTTCTGCAGCTACTACACCTTTGCTATTGTTCAACTCACCAGTAGCATTCAGTTGTATTTGTTCTGCTGCATAAACCACACCTTCAGTATTGTCTAAGCTATTGACTTGAATTGTGGCATTGGCACCTGATTGCAATTTGCCTTTTTGTGAATGAACGTTTTGTGCTGTGAGACTTAAATCTTTATCTGCTGAAATTAAGCCTGTGTTATTGGCAATATCTTGTGCCACATTTACAATCACATCAGCATTTTCTGAACGGATTTGTCCCGCATCATTCAACAATTGCTGTGCATTTAAATTCAGGTTTTGCTCAGCGGCGATCGTTCCTTCACTGTTGTCGGCTCTACCAGATACAGTCACATCGAGTTGTTTTTTAGAATAAATCATACCCGCTTGGTTATTCAGTTCAGCCACATTGATTCGGCTATCTGTACCTGAAACCAATTGCCCGTTTTTATTCTCTAGATGTGGACTTTGGATATTCAATGCTTGTGCAGATTGAATACTGCCTGACTGATTATTGATGCTTTGAGCGAGCTTTAAATTGACCTCACTTTGTTCAGATTGGATTTGCCCATTTTGGTTATTGAGATTTTGACCTTTGATGCTCAATGATTGTTGCGATGCAATTAAGCCTTGTTGGTTTCGAATATTTTGTGTTGCTTGAATATCCAATTTACCATCAGCATAAACTGTACCTTGATTATTATTCAGTTCACTGACTTGTAAATTGGCATCACGTCCAGCAATAATTTTGCCTGACTGGTTGTTGAGTTTTTGGCTCGTGATCTTCAGGTCTTTTCCTGCAAGCGTTTGAATCACACCTTGTTGATTAATTAAATCAGCAGTTTGCAGTGTGGCTTGACCTGCAGCGCTGATCACACCCAATGTATTATCCAAGGCTTGTGCAACATTGACACTGAGCTGCCCATTAGCATCACTTTGGATCAGTTGTCCTTGTTTATGGCTGATTGTCGTTGCATTAAGGTTTATATTTTCTGCAGCAGTCGTGGCATTGTCTAAATTAGCTGTACCCAATTCAAGTTGTAAATTCTGATTACTTTGAATTTTGCCTTGTTGCCCTTGTAGGTTTTGTGCAGTGATTTTAAGTTGTTGATCACCTGCATGGAGAATTTCACCTGCATTTGAATTCAGACTTGCTGTTTTAATTTCAGTATTATTCGCATTACTGATGATCTTCCCCGCATTGTTATCAATACGATCAGCAATATTAAGAATAAAATCATTCTGCCCAGTATGCTGAATCAGGCCTTGGTCGTTGTTCAGCTGTTTTGTATCAATATTAATTTGGCTGGCACTATATTGACCTTTTTGGTTATCAATATTTTGTGTAGCAGTTAAATCTAGCTGTTGATCTGCAATGATTTTTGCACTTTCAGTTTTAAGCTGCTTGGTTTGGATTTTTATATTTTTTGCTTGGTTTTCGCTTAAGCTTAAATCAGCACTTTGTGCTGCATCGATTTGAATTTCAGAACCCGATAATACCCTACCTGCAATTTGTACATTTTGTGCATTGATATTGAGCGTCGCATCATTTTGACTGAGTTTACCATCTTGATCTAAACCTGCAGCCCAAATGGCGGTTTGTTTGCTCGCAATACTGTCAGACTGTACTTTGATTTTATTGCGTGCTGCCAATTGCCCATCTTGTTGCAATTGCTTCACCATTAAATCTATAGCATCACCCGCATAGATTTGTCCTGTGCTATTCAATTGCTGTGATGTGATATTCAAGTTTTTAGCCGCAATCAAATTGCCTGCCGTATCTTGCACAAGACCATTATCAATCTGATCTACATTGATCGTGAGATTGCCCGTTTTGGCTTGAATGGAGCCTTGTTGGTTATTTAATGTTTGCCCAGTGAGTTGTACATTTTGCGCTGAAATTTCACCATTATTATTGTTAAGTGCTTTGATATTCAGTTGTGCATCACCATTGACCGAGCCAATGACACCGTCAGTATTGTTGGTCTGCGCTGAACCCAGTATCAAGGTATCAGTCGCTATAATTTGCCCTTTGCTGTTATCGATTTGCTGTGCCGTTAAATTCAATGCTTTGGCACTTTGTAAACGCCCTGCATTGTTATTTAGCTGCTGGGCATTCAAATCAAAGCTTTCTGTCGCATCAATCAAGCCTTTTTGGTTATCAGCATTTTGTGCAGTAATATTGATTACTTTAGCGCTGAGCTTACCCGCTTGGTTTTCAAAGTTTTGACCATTAAATTGCAATTCTGGCAGTTGGATTTCACCACCATTATTTTTAATATTATCCTGAATCTTTAATGTGATATCCGCATTATTAAGAATATCTCCAGCAATATTTGAAATAACATCGACAATTTGAATTTTACCCGCTTCAAATGTTTTTGGAACAGAAGTATCAGTTGGTGCAACTTCAACAGTACTCGAATCTTGCGCTGAAGATTGATCTTGTGGATCAGTCACTGTTGGTTGTGTCGTCCCCCCCGTTGAACCTGTTCCACTATTATTCTGAGTCGCTTGCCCGATTAAACCTTGGCTATTATCCAGAGCTTTTGCTGTAATATTGAGTTGCTGTGAACCCGTTTGTTCAATTTTACCTTTATCATTACTCAGATTTTGTGTTGTAAAATCAATACGTCCTGCATTGATCACACCATCATTATTATTAATTTTACCCAGTGCTTCCAACTTGATTTGGTCATTGGTCGCGACTAAACCGCTGTTCTGAATATCATTGGCTTGGATATGTATCTGATGCTGTGTACTGCTTATATTCCCACTGTTTTGTACATTGTGTGCTTGAATCGCAATTTGGTCTTTATTGGCAATGATATTGCCTGAGTTGACCAAATCTCCATTGGCATTCAAGGTCATTTGAGCTGCTGTAGTATTGATTGAGCCTGCATTGCGCACACCCAAACCTTGCTCTGTACCCACCAAGAAAATCTTGCCTGCGTACATACCGCCCAACTGTGCAACATCCAGCGCGAAATCTGGCTTCGAAGTTTGTGTGGAAGACTGACTGTTGATTGACTGAACTTGAGGTGCCGATTGGTCTTTGACATGAATATCATTTTGACCCAGCACCATGGTCAGCTCGTTGGCATACAGCCCAGCATTAACATTCAAAGCGCGCGCATAAATATCCGTATAGGGCGTTAAGCTGCCATTCAAGCCTTTGCCTGCAATGGTCACTTGTCCATCCCGTACACGGAATGATTCTAGGTAACCCTGATTGACTACCGCTTGGCCCGCTGCCAAGCTGAAACGGTCAGCATTAATCACGCCACAGCCGTCACAAACTAAACCCGATGGGTTGGCAATCACCACTTGCGCCGATTTACCTGCAACTTCTAAATAACCTTTAAGTTGGCTCGGATTACTACTATTCACTTCATTGAGAATGACTTTGGCTTCGCCTTTTGCCAGCCATGGGTTTCCTTGTACCCAACCTCCAATTTGTGTTTGAACATTATTGCGTGAGTTGTTTAAAATCGCGCCTTCTTGTCCTACATCAAATTGTTTATAGGTATTACGTGATACGCCGCCAGCGCTTGGCGTTTGAATATTGACTTGAGTGAGGCCATTGCTGCTGTTCAGAATTGTGGCTTGTTGTGAGTTGGGTGCTGATTTATCTGCGACAATCTGGCTGCCCGCAATGCTTGCCATCGGCAAGGTATAAATCGCAGCACCGAGTAAGCTAATCACAGCAAAGTTGAGTGGATTGAGTCTTTTATAAGTTTTCAATGTCAATGATGCTGTTTGTTCTGAATCGCCATCACCTGCAAGTGTGGTTTGTCCTGCTGCTTTGGTTTTACTTTTTACAATTTCAGCAACTGCGATAAACATACCACGAGCTTGGCTAAATATAATGCGATAGCGATTCTTATTCATAATGATCGACCTTAATTTTTAAATATTTTAAATACTGGGTAATGTGATAAATATTGAGATTAATACATCCAATTCAGACTAAAACCTGATGTTAGGTTATCTGTTTTATAGTGATCTGGTTTCTTCAGCGGTGTTCCAACAAAGACGTCATAGCTGACCGATTTCAAGACTTGACCTCTTAATCCTGCAACTGCACCCATTAAACTGGTGCCTAGAAGTGGATTTGGTTCATATGCAGTTTTTCCACCGACTTCGCCATAATCAATACCGCTGTACCACTGCATTGGGAGTTTGGCGATAGAACCACTGATTTCATTACGGACTAAGAAACCATTATCTGCCATCAAAGTTTGCTCTCCATCAAAACCGCGCACGGTATAACGGTTACCTATTGAGAAACGGTCTTGTGGGGTGAGGGGTTTTTTACTGTATTGGCTGCGCCATTCAGCCAAGTATTGTAGATTTTGTTGTCCTACTTTAAATGGGACTTGTAGGCTGGCATTGGCTTGTAAGATACCGACATGGGTAAAGGCTTCACCATATTCTTCTTCAGGTGCATAGATAGCATTGAACGCGCCTGTTCCTCGTTTATAGGTGAGATTTCCTGTCAATGTAGCATTGGATAGATATTCTGTATGGTCTAAGCTGGCTTTCCAACCTGCTGTTTTTCGTCGTTGAACTTCAACTTCGGTATCATTGATGAAATTCTGGGATTCACGATACCACCCACCCACAGTTGCTGTGGTCTTACGTTTGGCATCACGATACAGTACACGAGATAAATCTGCACCAATCAACTTACTTTCACCGCTGTATAAGTAGTTTTCACTGGCACCCGCGACAGTCTGATTATAATTCGATTTACTATAATTGCTGCTCAATAACCAATAGCCCATTGGAATGGTATAACTCAGGTAATAACCATCTGTACCACGTTTGCCATCATCGCCACCGCCTAAGTCATGGTTATAACTGCCGTAAAATAGATCATTAGCAGTGAATAAGTTATCGAGTGATAGCGTAGCTGTGCCTTGATATTTGCCTGTTGAATCTGAACCTGCATCATCTACACCTAAATGAATCCGATAAGGCTTAGATTGCTGCCATGCCAATTCTAAATCACTGTAGCCAGGTTCGTTATGTTGTTCCGCTGGTTTGATTTTAAAATCAGCTTCCACTGTTGGCACACGTTTGAAGTTTTCCAAGCCCTGTTCAATATCACGGATATTTAAAATATCGCCAGCTTTCACTGGCAGCGCATTAAATTTATGTGCACGTTTTGATGTGCCTTCAGCAAATTTAATTTGATCGACTTTACCAGCAATTACCTGCAGCTGAATTTCACCTGAAGCAATATTCTGCTGCGGCAGCAATACGCGTGTAGTGACAAATCCACGGCTGATGATGCGGTTTTGAATCAGATCCAGCGCCTGATTCAAACCTTGCACACCAATGCAGCGGCCAATTAGATTGTGTTCACCTTGAATAACTGGTCGCATGGCAAAGGTAAATTCACGGGCATCTTCCCCGATTAATACGAATTTTTTGATATCAAAACAGATGTCTTCACTGTTTGATTTTAAGTATTGTAATTGAGGCTGCGTTTGTAGTTGATTTTCCAACCCAGTCTTTACTTCTGGAGTCGGCTGTAGTTGTTTTTGCAGGGCTTGATCACGTTGCTGTTGGCGGATAATCGCATCTGCTTCTAATTCAGGGCGTGACTGTGGCTGAGGTTGTACCTGAGGATCTGCTGCATAGATGGTGTTGCCCATTAAACCAAAACATAAAACTAAACTTGTTTTTTTAAATTCTAAACGAGACATTGTATTTAAAGTGCGCTAAATTTTGCGGTTATTATTGTGAATGCTATTACATTTGTAAAGATTTTTATACAGATCTGTCTGCTCCTATACACGATGAAAAAGAACAAAAAAAATAATAATAAAATGCTTAGAGTTTAACTAATTATGGTTTCATGCTGTTTGGAAATTGCACTACGCCCTGAATACTCCATCAAGCCATACACTGGCAATACATTTTATTGATTAATCAATTCTCAAATCTTGCTAAATCTGGCTGCATTATGAATTATCAACACATAAAAATAATATGCGGGCAACTGTATTCTCAGCCAATGTACTTAAATACAAAATACCAAAAATTGGCTTTCGAATGATTCAAAATGAGTATTTACTGACTATCACGTTCCCATCTAATAAAAATAAAACATTACGACACATATTGTCGTAGTTTAAATAACACCCCATTCTTTCACTTATTTCCCTCAAGCATAATCAGCTCCATAAAGACATCCTTAAGGAATAAATAATTTTGACTACCCCAAACACAGTTGATGAATTGAACAAGCAAGCAGAAAATTTTTCAAGATACCTATCTCTCTTGTTTAAGCTAGGCACATTTTTAGGTGCACTTTGCTTCACACTCTATTGTCATAACTTAAATTATTTCCCAATAGGAGTAACCATCAGCGACAGCTTGCTTTTTATCATTTTTGCTGGAAGCTTTTGTTTAATCTATGGCTTCATGATCATGTGTTTATTGTCACTTGGTGTATGTGTTACTTATGTTTTGAAACCACTGTTTGAAATTATCCACAAATATTATAAACAGTATAAATTGAACAAAGGAGTCTTAGAGGTTCCTGATCCTATTGAGTTCGTTAAACCTGAAATGATTCATATTCTGTTAGCCGCATTAGGTGTCCTGTTTATTTATATCATGCACAAAACTGATTCTGATCCGACTGTTCTATTGAGCTTATTAGCAACTACATTTTTTCTTTCGGTTATATGGGCGGGTTATCATGATAATCGCTTAAAACCAAACAATGTAACTCAAGAAGAGAATGCTCCTGCCATTACCCAACAACATGAGAATGCTAAAAAAAACAAATGGATATTATTGGTACTTATTTTGATTATCCCTCTACTTTTCAGTGGTGTATCAGGTAGAGTTTTGGATGCAGGAATGCGGTTTTCTAATCTAAATATTGGAATATCATCAGTATTAGTTAAACCACCTTATGACAAAGCCATACCTGAAAAATATAAAGATCAGCATCCTCTATACACTGAAGAGGGATTCATAGCGTTTAAAGGCATTGATGTTAAGCTATCAGGTATAGGGCAAAAAACTGTTATTCAATTTATGCCTCTAGCTGCAACAAAGCCCCAAAACTTAGCAATCCCAAATGATAGAATTATCGTTCTTCCACCAGTACCACAATAAGTATGATTCAATGGAGGCACTAAGCCTCCATTGAAATTTTAATTCAAAGCTTGAACAGATCTCTGCAGACCTTGCTGAATATCCTGCACAAAATCTTCTCCATGATTGGATTTAGGTCGAACTTTTGTTTTCGAATCAGGCTGTGTTTGCGCAGTTTCAGAATTTTCATTACTATAAAACTCCTCTACCAAATCTACCCCCTCCTCAGCATTCACCTCAAACTGTGCATTGCTATAACCCTGCCGTGCCATCTGATCTAAAGCAGCTTGGTTAAACCCAGAAAGTTTACTTTTTTGATCAATCTCCTTGGCAGTGTGAATCGCCTCTTGTAAATGAACGCCATCACGTAAAGTCAAATCCACGTAGTACACAGGAGTACGATAGCTTTGTGTGGTGGACTTTCCTCGCAAGGTCAGTTGCAATGGTAAACAGGACAGTAAGCCATTCGATGCGGCGTGATAATAACTGAGTCTTGCCGCTAAGGTGCGAATACTATTAAAACCTGTGGTTCTAAAAATGAATGTGCCGAGTTCATCTGATTCATCTAAATTGACATGCAATCGCCCATAAGGCTTGCAATTGCCGCCTTGCGCCATTGGACATAAATCAGGGGATGGACAGGGATGCTGCTCTACACCTTGGCTGGTGAGTCGCTGGCAGGTTTCACCATTGCCAACACAAACAGGGCGTCCTGTTTGACGATCAAATAGGCTGTACTCTGCCCGCAGATTCAGTTCAGGATCATTGAAGATCATGCGGACGGGTATGCTTCGCAGTTTTTGATTGGGTGCTTTGGCCCGCAGCTGCTCATCGAGTGGATGCTTGATCCAGCCGTCTTTGTTTTGGATTTGGCTGGTAATGGTAAATTGATCATCCTTTTCAGGCAGTCTCTTTCCGTTTTTTTCGACAATCTTCCCGATACTGATTCTGCCTAAAATTGGTGGTGTGATTGCTAGACCTTTAATCATGATGTTTTCCTCTTGTGTTTAAATGAGTTGCTATGTTGGTAAAATGAAATGGGCATAAAAAATCCCATGCACACAGGCATGGGATTTTTCGGTCATTGTTGAATGGAATACTTAGGCTAAACGGTATAGATATTAAAGCGCCGTGAACCCTGTTTGCTTTGCGGGAATTGGCTGAGGTATTCAGGATGTGATTTCAGCAAAGCCTTGGCATCTAAACCGATCGAGTCTTTGGACTTTTTCCACGTCACTGAGCCTGCTTTAAAAGTGGCGCGTTCAGCCTGCTGCATCTTGGCCTGCAGCTGATGCTTCAGCAGATCAAACTGCTCCTGATGCTTTTCAATTTGATTGCGCGCTTGAATCAGCTGTTCAAACTGTTGATTGGCTTGTTCATCTTCGGATAAGTCAGTAGTGCTGAGTGGCACATGTTCGGGATAGAGCAGTTGTAGGGCTTTAGCTGCCGATTCACTAGCATCTACATCAGGCGGTGTATCCTTTTCCACACATTCCCAGAAGTGACGCTCTGCATTGACAATGTGCTGAATCACTGATTCACTGCGGGTGACTTTAAAAATGCAGGTTTCATGTCCACAGATTAAGACACAGATATGCGCTGCCTTCTTTCCTGTCACTGCCAATTGATGTTGTACCTGACACAACACGTATAAAGGCACACCATCTCGCCATAACTTAGCCCCATATTCCCCTGCTGTTTTACACTCCAGTATTTGTACATCGGCATCACCGACCACGGAATAATCCAAATTAGCCAGCATAAAGTGCTTGTCTGGATCAGGATGTTGTAATACAGCGTTGACCCGACGTACTTTGTAATTGGTGTGCATACTGTAGTATTCAGCAACCAAGGGTTCTAGTTGCTTCCCCCAATATAAAGGTGCATGTCCTTCGCTTTCATCCTCAATATTTTGCTGAATCCGTCCCGTCTTAATCATCCACAGTTCAAGCATCGACATATAAGGATTGAGTCCACAGGCTGCAGCACAGTCACTGCTTCCAATGCCCTTGCGTCTGACTTCTAGCCATTCATCTTGAGTCATGTGTTTGGTTTCTGCTAAGCGTTTTGGATGGGTGAGTCTAGGGCGTTGAACATGAATATTTGTTCTAGCTGGATTAGGTTGAATTAACACTGAGTTCATAAGAAATTTCCTCTGATTATTAAATTTTAGGCATAAAAAAAGCCACATCTGGAGATGTGGCAAAGAGGTATTTGGATTCAAAGAAATTGCGGGATCATGTTGATCTGATGTGATCATCTTAAGTCCCAAATCTGAATCTAAACTTAAACAATCAAACGTAATGCTTGTTCGAGTCCACGTTGCTTAAGCCCTGCGCCCGCACCGAACCATGCAGAATCCAAACGGTGGTCCTGACTCATGGCACGACGTTCATGATCGGCGAACTCAGTGATACTGCAAAGTAAGCCATAAGCAGTGTCTTTGGCTGAACTGAGTTCTGCACCACGGCCATGTCCATTAAACATGGTCATGACCTTTGACATTGCACGTCCATTCGGTTCAGTCTTGTTTTCAGCTTTCGTGGCTGAGTTGGCTTGGGTAGCAACATTACGATAGAACTGAATAATGCTATCGTCCTGTTCGGTTGGACTCAGACCGGTATTGTTAAACACCACATCAAAATAAGCTGCTGCTTCAGTCTGTGTGACTTTACGTTGACTGAGTAGTTTCATTTCATACATGTGTTCATCCCATGTACGGACTGAAATACCGAGTTGCTGTTTAATCTTCTGCGCATCGAACTTAGTGCTGTGTGGCACTTTCACCACACCAGCACTAGAGTTTTGACCCTTTAAGGCAATCGCTAAGGTGTTGTTACACACCACGCGGATAGAGGTGAATTGCGCCGTGGTGGCGAGTGTGCCATCACACGCGGTGGCTAAAAGAATATAGCCATTACTGACATCTTTACCCTTTAATGCAGAAGTCTGCCCTGTTCTCGCTAAAGCCCAGAATTTCTTCCCGCCTTTCAGCACCCCAGCGGTTTCCAACTCAAAGCCAGATTGTTCAGTCAAGTCACGATAAAACTCCAAGATCTGTTTCGGTTGTACTTCTTGGTAACGCTGGCTGACGACTGATAAAGGTGCATGGGTATCTGAACGATAAAGTACGCGTTGTTCTTCATACGGCATGATGATGCTTTGTCCACGATCATTTTTAGCCATATAGCTGACATCTGAAGATTCAATGCGCCAGTCCATGCCTGCTTGTTGTGCCCAGACTTCAATCGGTTGGTTCTGACTGAGTTGGTTGCCGAGTCCATGCCAAGGGGTTTGACCAACATAAGCCATTTGTTCAATTTGATGTGCCATAGTTCTTTTTCCTATTCAATGTAAATTTTGGGTTTTGTTAGTTTTAACTTTTGTAGGGGTTGTCTGTACTGCTTTTGTTCGACTAAGCTCGATCTGCAAAGCTTTGGGCAAAGTGATGACCACATTCCAGACATTCATACAGAATTTGTGCTTGCGCGGTTTCTTTCAGTATCGGATTGGGCTGCTGTTCTTGAACATAATTGAGAAAACATGCTGCGCATCCGACTGCTCCACCAATCACAGCACCGACCACATAGACCATCGGACGTTGTCCTTTGATCAGGCGTGCACCTGAAATACCCATTGCGGCATAGTTCACGATATATTGCATCAGGCTCTGCATCGGCGGTTTAAGCAGGGTTTGACCTAATGAGGAATTGGGATTGGATAGATGCGGTTCAGCGATTTCAATCTCATCGCTACCACACATCGGACAATAAATTCGAGGCATATCGATAACTCCATAAAATTTTAGGCATAAAAAAACCATGCCCTTTGGGGGCATGGTTTTTGATGAGCTTATTTTTGATTCAGTGCTTAATAATTAAAGCAAGGTCTCAAGTCTGAGGATTAGTTGAACTGATAACTTCCATTCCCCTTGTTCGTTTCAATATCCACTTGTACGACATTAGAAAAATTACATCGCTCCAGTCTAAGTCGGAAGATTTGTCCCATTTTAAAATGTAGTGGGAAATTAAATCTTGTGTCATGCCCCATATAGCTGCATTGCCCATTGTTCACCGTGACATCGGTCACTTCGATCGGTTCGGCTATATTTGAGCGGATGGTAATCACTGCGGGTGGATTCCGACTGCCATAGTCCATTTCATTCAATTCGACTGAAAAAGTATCTGGATCAAGTCCTGAACTGCATCCGTGTAAAGCCAATGCAGATATCGAGAGTAATGCGCTAAAGCCCAAAGTTTTCATTAAGTTGTTCATTCTGGATTGCTCCTAAATATTGTATTCAGATGTTGAGATATAGATGCTTTTCCTCAATTGATATCGAGAAGAAGCCCTTACATCCGGGTAATATGTATTTGAAATTTATTTATTTTTACTTATTGGCAATACTTATATCTATTTCATCACCAAAGGTATGGGCAGCAAAAATTTAATCCAGTAAATTCCTGTCAATAGAATCAAAACAATCAAGGCGTACTCAATATAGATAGGCAGCTTATTTTGATTCGAATAATGCTTCTTGGATGCATCACTCCATTTCATCAGTACAATGCCTATTCCTGCGACGGTACCATAATGAATCATGTTGAATATCATAGTGAAATGCGGCGTAAATCTTTGGTTGAGATACAGTAAAAGCCATACAGCGGCAATCAAATTGAGCCAAAATATATATTGCACCACTTTGGGTAATCTTACCCATTGATCGAAGAGAGACATATAAAATGACCGTGATTAATCCATGCGGCTGTATTTTTGATACAGCAGATTTTTAATTCCTTAAGCATTTTTCTAAAATATCCCTTGCATGATTGAGTTGCTGCGCTTGTTGTTCAATCAGCAGACGTACTGATTCAGGCAATTGCTGATATTGATCAGGGTGGAATTCAGCCATCTTTTTTCGATAGGCATGCTTTAAACTCGTTGCATCAATTTGTTGATCATTGATCCCAAGCAATTGACAAGCTTGTTGCTGTTCGGCAGTCAACTGAGGCTTGAAGTGCTGTGAAGCTTGATCAAATGAGGAGTATTGTTGATTTAAATCGCCCTGCTGGGTTTCCTCTCTGATTCGTGCATAAATTTCCTGTGTATCATCAGTATTGACTTTGAGCAGCAAAGTGATTTGATTCATATAGGCAATGATGTCCTCAATGGAATAATCATTCACAATCAATAAACGCAACATGTATTCAAAGGTAATGCTTTTAAACTCACGATCGTAGGCATATTCTGTTCTGACCAAATCATCAAAAACCACTTGTTTTGAGCTTGTCACAGGTCGTGTTTTAAGTGTTTCTATATATGGTTGTACTTCTTCGCCATAGATCGAAAGCATTTCGATGTATCCCCAATCATCTGGATGCACCGTTGTGTTTTTTTGTGCAGAAATATAGGTGAGCAGTTGCAAGGCACTTTGCATTGCGAGTGAAACTGTTCTTTGCTGTGTGCCATGTGGTCTTGTATCACTTGTCTCATTTCTTTGTCTGATAAAAGCATTGATTAGATCAGCTATGGCTTGAATTGCTTGTCTTTCGAGTTGAGTGAAATTGAGTTTAAGTTGTTGGTTGATCATAATATTCCGATTGATCATCCCAATGTCCGTATCTATGCTATGGATGTGTTGCCAAGAACAGTAGACCAGCTCTTCAAAGTCAGCCTTGTAGTATAGACCTTGTTCCGTGATACATAATCCGATTTTGGCACTGCCAAATACGGTGTCATCAATTAAAATAATGACTTGATTGGGTTGTACATGTTTGGGCAGGTAGTGTTGCGCGCCTACTAATTTTTTATCAGGAATATTCGGTGCAAGATAGATTGAACCTTGCCCTTGTAGGGCAAGGTTCAACGGTGATTGTTGTAGAAAAGTATTAAACGTCAAAGTTCGCATCTGAGTGCTCCTCATTATGTTTGTGATTGCTAATTAAAAAACCACATCAATAATTGGAAAGGCCACGTCAATGCACGCCCCAGTAGATAAGCTTTGGAATAAAACCCTGGATACTGATAAATCAAATAGATCCAATACCCAATCGCTATGATTAAATGAAACCCCAAATAATTCTTCATATCGTCCTCAAATCTGTTTTTTATAAATTCGGCTGATCACATTTCTTTTGCACAATTCATGGTGTATTGGTACATTCGATCTTGAAAATCCGCAGGTGGCAGTTGCTGCATCTCCCCCACTTTTTTTAATGTTTCTTTACCATAGTGATCTTCAAGCTGGTCATAGATACAAGAACAGAAACTGCTGGTACCACCTGATGCTTTACAGCCTTGTTTAAATTCCCGTTCCATTCGAGGAGCGCAGGCACTCAATGTAATAATACTTGTTGTGATCAAGAGGCTTTTCATGAAAGAGTGAGCAAATAGGTTAAATTTACTGTACATGGTTCTGTCCCTCCACTGGATCAACCCAATCGATCAACCACCCTTCATCGTGATATTCATTGAGATGTAGATGAACATCGACATACTCATTGATGACGGCATGATTTTTTGGCTTGATTTGAACATGAGTTCGACATGTCCACATGTCATCAATCTCACCCATCGTTACATCACCGCGATATGGCTTATCTTTACTGCATTTTTCTAATTGGATTGAATGAACAGCAGAATTCATGCGTTGCAAGGCATGCAGGAGTTGAGGTTCTGTCGGTGCAGGTAATGATGGTGGTGTATTGCCACAACCACCCAGCGTCAGACAGCATAAACTGACTGAAACAGATAAGATTTGGATATGGTTCATACCATCCCCTTTTTATTAAGCGTTCAGTGTGAGTATTGGGCAGATCGTAAAGCTACGTGCTTTATCAAATAGGCGCAACAAAGCCTTAAGGCGTTAACCCTTAAACGTTTTTAAGCTTAAAATAATGGGGGACAACAGAGATTGTAGAAAAATTTATCGTATGCATGGTCAACTCCATAATCAACTTGGAGTTCTGCCAAAATAGAAAAAATTATGGTGGCAGAACGAAAGAAGGTTGACGGACTGGGTAAGACTCCAGCACACCCGAAGGTGTCCCTCTCCCGTCCTACCGCAACGAGAGGGGGACGAGAAGCACACACAAAACTATCCCTCAGAAGGGAAAATTCTGATGTCGTCTTACAAAACGGTCCGTCAAAACCGACTGACAATGTAGGTCAGCACGCCAAGGATAATCAGCGATATAAGGAGTGTCAATACGTTTAGTTGTTTATATCAACATGTCATAATATAAATAAGTAAACCGTGATATGGTCAGAATTTATCAATCAATAAATCCTTGAGAATTTTTACTATAATTTATTAATATAGTCTTAATACATTTAAAATTAGAAACCAACCTATGTCAAAGCAGTTTGATTTTATTTCAATAAAAAAGAAAGCAAATGTTCATTTTAATGGTGCATCAATTAGCCATGTTATTGTATTAAAAGACGGAACTAAAAAAACTCTAGGTGTCATTCTTCCATCTGAGAAACCACTAACCTTTAAAACGCATTTAACCGAACGTATCGAAATTGTCTCAGGGGAATGCTGTGTGCAAATTGGTCATGCACCTGACATAGAAACCTATAAATCTGGGCAATCATTTCAAATCCCAGCCCAGAGTCAATTTAAGATACATACAAGTGAAGTCGTAGATTATATTTGTCATTTTGAATAACAAATAACTTTGATATGCCTAAAATAATAGTGTTCTATTCTGATGTGTAGTTTACCAATATTAAAATTAACGCAGATAGATGTTGCGACTCAATTATAATGGCACTCAGTGTTATTAAAGGAATCTGTGCATGCAGCGATTAAAGTGTATTGGAGGCCCACTGTATGGGCTCGAATATTCACATTCGCAGAATGAGTTCCAATTCATTGATAAACAAACTGGTAAAGAAACCCTTTATTACAAACAAGTCTTAGACTTTACCCCACCTCAGGCATTCTTCATTGCAGAATCAATTTCTCCTGATTTTGCTTATGCACTGGCATTACAACTGATGGGGCAACAATTTCATCCATAGCTTTATATTTTATCTCCATTTATGATCATGCTACGTTCACTGATCTTTTGAGCAATCCATGCATTGACCTCATGTGCAATCCAACCGACTCGATTGCTGGTTAAATTAATCTGCTGAGGAAAGCTGGCATCGTAATACTTGGATTTAGGATCTAGCAGTGAATAAATTGTGGCACGACTCAATCCGGTGATTTCAACCAATTGCTTGATGTTTAAGATTTGATTGATCTGAAATGTTTGTGAATTTAGCGCATTCATCTGATGGACTCCTATGTGGTATGAAGGCGTGCGTTCTGCACATATCATGTCCATCACCGTAAAAAAATATGTACGCTTCAAAGCATCACGCGATGCATAAAATGTCATTAAGCAACACATAAATTGTAATAAAAAAGCCCATTAAAGTATGAGTGGGCTTTTTTAATATTATGTGCTATTGATCTTTTAGAAAATAGTTTTAAAATCTCCATTATAAGGAGATGGTATTCCTCCTTCTACAAACCGCCAATTCTGGCTAATGATGCCTACGTAACTCTCGTCCCAAGTAGAGTGCGTAGGTATGCGCTCTACTTTTATTTGGAGCGCCTCTATCTATGTATTTATCCCTTCTATCTATTGCTTTTGGTTCGATACTTGGTGCCTGGCTTCGTTGGGGCATAAGTCTGAAATTTAATAGTGCCTTTGAAAACATTCCCTTTGGAACAGTTTTAGTTAACTTAATCGGTGCTTTTATCATCGGGTTAGCTGTATCATTTTTTTCAAATAGTTCTATAAGCCCCCCATTTTAAATTATTTGTTGTGACAGGTTTCTGTGGTGCTTTAACAACCTTTTCAACTTTTTCAATAGAAGTTGTTGAATTATTACAAACTTCAAAATTTGAGTATGCTATTTCAACAATAGCTATTCATGTCATTGGTTCATTGATATTCACCTTGCTAGGAATATTCACCTACCAATTATGTTCAAACCATTAATAAGCAAATATCAAAAGGTAAAATTATGAGTTTTAAAAGTGTAAAAGTAGGCATTAATCCTCCAGATGATTTTTATAGCATCATTGAAATTCCTGCAAATGCAAAACCAATCAAATATGAAGTAAATAAAGAGTATGATGCCTTATTGGTTGATCGCTTCTTAAGTACAGCTATGTCTTATCCCTCTAATTACGGTTATATCCCTCAAACATTAAGCGAAGATGGTGATCCATTGGATGTATTCGTAATTGCTCCCCATGCAGTTGCAGTTGGCTCTGTAATCCGTAGCAGACCTATCGGTGTTATGTACATGGAAGATGAAGCAGGTATTGATGCAAAGATAATTGCAGTGCCGCATTCTAAACTGACCCCAATCTACAGCAACGTTAAAGATCTCAATGATCTTCCCCAGCTACAATTAGAGCAAATGAAACACTTTTTTGAACACTATAAGGATTTAGAAGACGGTAAATGGATGAAATTTAATGGCTGGGGAAACATCGAAGAAGCTAGATATGAAATTTTAAAATCTATCCAAGCATATATTGAAAAATGACACAATTTTAGTCATTTTACACTCATAATGACATCGGCTAAATCGTTGCATGATGTCATTATGGTTCGTTACAAGAACTAAGATTATTATACCAATGGCATTTTATGTGTCGTTTGACGCAAAAGCCCACCGTATCCATTGGATTGGATACAGGGGGCGCTCTATTTCGATTTACTTTAATGGGATTAGAATCACCATTTCTTGCCATTAAAGATTTTAAAGCCACGTGTTACGATGCAGATCTTATTCATCTGTTCATTTACACTCGTCACCGTATCCGGCAAGTCACCAAGATCATCCAATGGGTTTTTAGGCTCAGGAAAGTTAAAAAGCCCATCTGGGTCAAATCCGAATGGATTGCCATTTGAATGCTGTGTTTCTTCATCTGGAATTTGCAATAAAATACCCATGCCATGAGTAGCATCCTGCCACAGTCTTAATAGATCAACTGAATAATCAATCTCATTGGAGTAAAAGACTCTTTGAAAGGTAAGGTAAAATCTAATCACGTAACAGTTTCGAGTACTATCGCGAATTAAGTGGTAATAGCTAAATATGACTTGTGCACGGAACCAAGGTAAGGATGTTAGCTTCTTTTCAAATGCCCGAAATGATTGAATCACTTGATCGACTGATTGCAACAGTTCAGTACCCACTGGATAACTCAGATAGAACTTTAAATCAGGCGCATCTACACTCAATTTGCTGACTTCTGAATAAAGCTCACGCAAATGATCAACTCTCTTCTCGTATTGCTCATTACTTTGATGTAAAGCCTCATGAAAACCCGTAGTTGCAAATAACTGTTTCAGTTTATTTAATACATGCTCCGCCAGCCATTTTGCAGTATGTTTGGCAGTTGGATTAAAATAATGCTGACGTGAGTCGATTTGCTGCAACACAGTAAAATAGGCGTTTCTGAATTGTGTCACCCAAAAACTACAATCTGAATCTCGATGATGAAACATCAGCTCATTCCACTCTCGAAAGTACTCTAGTAATACTTGAGCCGTTTGTTCAATGATTTTCTGAATATATTCATCATGTGTCATGGGCGGGATGGGTGAACCAAATCGCACTTGGGTAAAAAAGCGGTGTATATCCTGCTCTAAACGTGGTGCAGTCTGATGTTCAATGTGGGTAATGTCCATGGATCGTCCTATGAAGTGAAATTTTTCATAGAACTGTCCACTCCATATTTTTTTACAGTTGAATGACCACTGGCTCATCCAATAAGTCATCTACATCTTGTTCAGACCAAATTCCTGCTTCTGCTGATGTTGGATGATTGTTCTTATACTTACGCCCATGCTCGTGGTAAATGCCTTTAAAGAAAGTTCTTTTACCCAATGGCTTAATCAACATCCTCTGCATGAACTTTTCAGGCTGAGTAAGATAACGGGCTACATTCAAAGCATTCTGTATTTCTAAAGGCTGATTGCGATGAATCATGCCTATCCCCAATAAGCCTCGATCAGCGTATTGTTTTTTCTTTTCGGGGGTATGGCTGTTTATGCCATATCCCATATTCTGAGTTATCTCATGCCACTTCTGAATCACTTCATTAGCCAAGTACCAGTCCTGACAACGCTCAGAACCGTTGTAGATCAGCATCAGATGCGCATGGTAGCCTTTTGTTGCACCCTGCTCTAATGCTAACCCATAACCTAATAAATGCTTAAAACAGCCATTCTTGTCTTTCAATAGATGACGCATTGACTCCATCTGGCTATAGAAATCCTGCACCGTAATATTCGGCATAAGCTCTTTCAAATACCCCAAATCAACACGCACAACCAAAACCTTATAATGATCGTTAAGAATCCTCTGCACATATTCTAAAAAGCGGTCTTGATTCTCTTCCTCTTGCTGTTTAAACAAACGAATCTGAGCCAAGTGCTGTGACCTATGACTTCGTAACTGAATCTGTAAGTTGGATATCTCTATAGATGATAACTGTATCAAATATTCTTCAATCCCTAAATCACCTCGATGTGCTTCAACTAATTGCACCACGTCTTTAAACGCACCAACCAAAGTACAGCACTCAGTACTCTCTTGGTCAAAAACCTGAAATGCAGGAATCAATACACAAAGATGGGCAATGAAGTCTGTCAGGTTAAAACCATCGTTCAGTTGGTAATCGACAAAGTTATTCACTGCGGTCATTACAGCAGCTTGATGAGAGAGATCGTATTGCAACATGTCGATATTCCTTAGTTATGTTTGATGCATAACTAAGGAGGAAGAGTTATTTATTATGTATACGTGATCTACTTTGTAGATATCTATGATCTGTATGAGTGAATAGATTTATAATTAGTTAATTAATAATATTATTTACCGACTTAGTCTGCAGGCCAAGGGTAACAAAACTGACGTGTATATAAGGTAGTGTACTTTTCGCTCTCACTGCATTCATGCATTTTTACTCAAATATCCATTTACGAGAGTTAAGGCAGAAATTAGCTTTTATTGTTATTTTTAGGATTGAACAGCCCATACCGCTTCTGATCCTCTAAGCTTAAATTCAACTCTTTGCAGTTAAGCGCATACTCTACAGGATCAACTGATATTTGCTCAAACTCAAGCATATGAAAGGCATCTTGTTCCTTTTTCTGCTTTATCTCTTCAGCATCATAACGACAAAAATAAACTCGGTCACAGAGGTCCGAATTTTGTAATGGTAATACTGCATGATCAAAGTAAACTTTTGAATTCTCCAACTTGCGTACCTCTTTAATGAAAGGCTTCATTTCACTACGGAATAATGCTTGGCAAATGGCAAATAAGATTTTTGCTCTTGATTCTTCAACGAGCTGCTTTTTCAAAGACATTTGGGTTTTCTGGCTATTTCCTTTGTTAGATTTAACATTTGTATTAACTTCAGGTAATCTAATTTTAGTTAAATACTGATCAAACCGCCCTATCAAAGACATTGGCATTGGCGAGCTTAGCCATATTTCTGCCTGGCCTAAATTGGAAATCATTAACTGAATAGAATAGTTGAGTAAAAAATCAATTCGAGCAACATTCGCTTGATCCGTATTCAATAATGATTTCCCCATACGAAAGCGGGGTATCACAAGTTGTATATACTGACCAAAATTCTCTTCAGATTTGCTCACAAAATTGAATTCCTCTCGAATCGCATTACCCAGTTTACTTTGAATAGTTTGATCAATAACTTCATCGAATACTTTGGCAAGTTCATACACAATACTATTGCAAGAAGATGATGCTTTTTTTGCTTGATCCAGTGCAGCCAGATATTGAATAAAATTAAATGCTTGTTCTACGACAGATGTATATTCATTAGGGAATTTCAAAAAGTAATAATGCCCAAATATCCGCTTTTCACCCCAAATGGCAGCTGAAAGATTTAAGCAATACACAGGAGCAACTGAATTAAGTAAATTATTGTTCAATGTTCCATCTAGTTTGGAGCGAAGAATTCCCATATCAAATAAATCAGCAATTGCTCGCTGCAATGCATTACGGCTCATTCCAGTCCATTTAGATAATTCATACGTTCCGACATCAAAAATGATTCCATTAGTGTCACTAGACAGCACCATGTTCACTAAAACAAGCCACTGCTTATAATTGAGTTCCAACAACTCGTCAGCATTTTTTTGTTTATGGCTAATTTTGACATCAAACATTAAGCAAAATAAAATTTCCAAAAAATCATATCGTGGATAACTAGCGACAAGCTCAGAAGCAGTTTTTTTAAACCTCATTTTTTTTATACTTTGTTTAGCCGATTTATTCTCTTTTAACTCTACCGCAGGTTGATCACCCTCTTTTGCTTTATCTAAAGCAATACTCAACTGATCAGATGGTTTCCAGCTCCATCGATAACCTACTTGTCTCGGTAGTAGTACTTTATTCAACTTTATAACTTTTTCTTCTGCCCACTCACATAATCCTTTTTCAACCAATACATCTAATGATTTTTTCAATGTTAACCAATTGACCTTTACTCCATCAGCTAGAGCTTTTAAGTCAACTATTGAAATTTTCCGACCACCATAACAGACCAATAATCTTAGAAAAATAATTCGATCAATCGGCGATAAAGTAATTTCCATATGCCTTAGCATAAATATAGATATTGCCCTTAGTTCCCCTTGTCTATTTAGCAATTTTTCGGGATTTTTCATAAAAACAACTATTAGTGATTAATAACCATTACTTTAATTTAATATATAATGTTTATTAACATAAATAATTAGATATCGATTTAACCATCAATTTAATGATTTAAGATCGCCTTATCAGATACAACAATTGGAGCTAAAAAATGGGACGCCCTCAAATTTATTTAAAAGATTGGTGTTTAGAAGACAGCCTACTTAAAGCTGAATTTCTGAAAAAGGAATCGGAAAATCCGAGAGGTCTTGTTGTTATAACATCCCATCAAGGCTACATACCTAATATCAATATCTATCCTCATTTTCAGTCAGGCAATTTTGACAGAGGAAGACTGAATAATGGTTTGTCAATCCAAGTCACTCCCAGCTGTTATGAAAAATTAAAAGCCAAATTTCGCACTTTTAAGAAAAATGACAACGACAAAAATAAAGTTAAAAAGCAGTATCATTTTGAGAAAGAACTATCAGCTCGAATTCAATATCTCAAAAATGAGAATGGCTGGGCAAAAGAAGAAATAGTCATTGAACATGTAATTAATGCATATACTAATTCCATGGCTTACAACAAATCTAAAGCAAAAGTAGATACAAAAATAATCAAACTTCAAATTCTTAATGAAGAAATCAATAAAAATCTTTTAGAAATCCAACAGCTCAAAACTGAAGTTTTTGAATTAAAACAAAAACTTTTAAAAGAATCATCCGCAAAAGAACATTATGAAAATCTTTGCAAAGAACATGGTATTGATGGAGAAAACTTTCAACTCACAGAAACCTCTCCATCTTAACTAATCTCTTTGTTAATGATCTCTATGAGTAGATCTTGGAGTTTCCTGCATGGTTAATGATCATTTGAATTGAAGGCAAATTTCTTATGTAAAACATCCGTAACATTTTGAGCCTTAAGACTCAAATCATTGAATAGTTTGAATTAAAAAAGGTTAAAGCAGCATAAGAAACAACCTGTCATAGACAGGTTGTTTCTTTCATATTAAATTAGCGCATGGCATTTCACATAAGATGTTTTACGTTAGTTTCAGTGACATTAGATATGTCTAGAGTAGAACAAAAAGTAGCAACCTAAAAATTTAGGTGGGAGAGTTACTTTTTTCATAACATGGAGTTGTTGTGATGTTACAAGATAGCTTAATTCAAGATTGCCGAGGAGGATACATTCCTCAGGCGCATAAAAATACCTCAATAGACTGGGATGAAATTAAAAATTGGTCAGATCAAGTCTATATGCCCTACAATGCACAACCTGTAGGTAAGGGACTATTGCCAAACTCAAGTATGCATTCGGTATCTGTAGCAGATATGATTGTCACTCGTTTTAAATATGGCATTCCCGTTTATCTTGATCAATGGAATCAAGATAAAGGTCATATTATTCTTCTGACCACAATCGAGGGGCATGGAAATCATGCGATTTCCCCAAATAATTGGCAGACAACCAACATCGGCGAGTCTTTTATTGTCGATTGTAGCCAAACAGATGATTATGCTGTGCACTTCGATCCACAACATTTACAGTTGAATTTGACCATTCCACATGATGTATTAGCCCGTTTGGTCGTTGCAAATTTTGGGCATGAAGCCCCTATTCACATGTGGCAGTTTAAAACTTTTTTCGGGGGGAGTGATTCAAGCTGGCTATCATTACTGACCTATCTAAGTAAAAGTATTTCGGAAATTCCTTTAGCACAATTAAAAAAGAAAGCAGGTGAACATTTACAACAAATGATTGGTCTGCATATTCTCAATGAATGGTCGATCCGAGCAAATATAGATTTAAATCAAAAAACATGGATCACACCTAAATTTATCGAACGCGCTGAGCAATATATGCGTGAAAATCTACGTTATAGCCCTACCATTGCTGAAATTGCACAAGCAATTGGAATCAGTATTCGGAGCTTATCCAGTGGTTTTAAAAAATATCGACAGTCTAGCCCAGCCCAAGTTATGCGAAATATGCGTATGACTTTAGTAAGACAAGAATTATTAGAAGCATCACCAGAACAGACAGTAACTGAAATTGCTTTGGCTTGTGGTTATCTCAATTTAGGTGACTTTGCTCGTAACTATTATCAGATATACAATGAATTACCCTCACAGACATTAAAAAATAGATATTGATTATCAAATAATTGCCGTTTTTCGATAAAGCTTGCCTATTTGCGGTAGAGCCGTTGAAACATTCCTTTTTAGACTAAAGATGTTGTCATATGACATCGATTAAGTAATAACTCAAATGGAATGGAGTGTTTCTTCATGAAACAGCAATTACAGCAAATCCTTGATCCTATCTTAGATCAGGTTGTTAACAGCAGTCATCCTGTTGCAGGAGTTGTCGCAGGGGTTACAAATAGAGATGAAACCCTGTATTTAAATCATGCAGGTGAGCGGGATATTTCAACACATACAGCAATGACGGATGATAGTGTATTCGCAATTTTTTCGACAACGAAAGCAATTACAACGACTGTGGCTTTGCAACAATACGAAAAGGGACTACTTGATTTAGACGCCCCTGCTAAAGAGTATATTCCTGAAATCGGTCAACTTCAGGTTCTTCATGGCTTTGATCCTCAAGGAAAACCAATTCTTCAAGCCCCAAAAATAGATGTAACTACTCGAATGCTGTTATTACATACGGCTGGTATGGGATATGATTTTTTTAATCCTGAATATCAAAAGCTAACTTCTGAACATGGTTACCCAAGTGTCATCACTTCATCAAAAGCATCTTTAAAAACGCCTTTATTGTTTGAACCAGGAACACAATGGGAATACGGTTCAAATATTGATTGGGCTGGATTAGTGACAGAAAAAGTTGGTGGCAAACGCCTTGGTCAACTTATGCAGGAACAAATTTTTAACCCTTTAGAAATGAATGACACTGCTTTTACCTTAACACCCTCTATGCTTGAACGTCGTGCGAGTATGCATCATCGTCAAGCAGATGGCAGCCTAATTGCCGACACTGATTTCATATTGCCGCAAGAGCCAGAAGTACATATGGGTGGGCATGGTCTTTATTCTACTGTCAGTGATTATTTAAAATTTATTCGTCTTTGGCTAAATCGTGGCGAAGTCAACGGTCACCGTTTACTACAAGAAAGCACTCTTGAACTGGCTCTTAATAATGGCTTGGCAGATATTGCCATGAAAAATTTACCAGGCTCAATTCCTACTTTGTCCAATGACGTCAATATCTATCCTGAAGCTGAAAAAGGATGGACACTTGGTTTTATGGTCAATGAACAAGTGACAGACTCAGGACGTCCAGCAGGTACAATCGGTTGGTGTGGTTTAGCAAATCTCTATTATTGGATTGATATTAAAAACAATATTGGCGGGTATTGGGCAACTCAGACACTCCCATTTGTCGATCCTACAGCCTATAACGGATTCCTTGCTTTTGAAAAAGCTGTCAATTCTCTAAATCATTAAAAATTCAAATTATTCCTAAGCCAAAATCTGGCTTAGGTCATCATGCTAATTGAATTTACTCAGTCAATAACATCATAATTTTGGTGTCCGACAAGGAATCGTTATGAAAAAAATACATACATTGGCAACCAGCCTTCTTGGATTGTTATTTCTACAAAATGTATATGCAATAGATCTAGATGCTGGCGATTATGACTATGCACCTAGTGGCACAAATTTAGCTATGCTCTACTACCAACACGCTTCGAGAGATTCTCTTTATAATGGAAATAATCGAGTATCAGATAGTGTAGAACTCAAGTCTGATATTGGTATTGCACGTTATGTACACTATATGGATGTTGCTGGGCTTCACATCGCACCTCAAATTCTAGTGCCATTTGGACGTCTAGATGCTGGAAAAGATATCGCTTCTTTAGGAAGTAGCAGTGGTTTAGGCGATATTATTTTAGCAAATACTTTCTTTATTTATCATGATAAAGATAAAAAATCGACATTTGGTATTACCCCCTATCTCTATTTGCCAACAGGAAAATATTCAAAATATGATGATTTGAATCTCGGTGAGAATAGAGTCAAACTAACTGTTCAAGGGGCTTATACAACCCAGCTTATAGATCGTCTAAACTGGGATATCGCTGGAGATTTTACAATTTATGGTAAGAATGATGATTTTATAAATGGAAGCTTAAAACAAGATTTAGGCTTTCAAGTTCAGACTATAGCTAAATACCAAATAAATCATTACAGTAATCTTTAAATAATTTATCAATATCTTTAACTCTAAACTTAGTTCGAATCGCCTTGACTCGTGACCACATATTTTCTATTGGATTTAAATCTGGACTATATTTAGGAAGCCACACAATGTAATGGCCTGCACAACGTATCAACTCCTGAAGTCTTTTCCCTTTGTGAAAGGTCGCATTGTCCATAATCAAAACACTGCTTTCTTTCAACTTAGGTAATAAATCCTGTTCAATCCAACATTCAAATACTTCTGTATTCACAGAACAATTAAACACACCAACTGTCAACAATCTATTTTCAATGATTGCACCGATCGCATTACTCCAATTCTTCAACTGCCAGTTAAATTCACCTTCAGCACGTGTTCCTTGAAGGCTATAACTATGAGTTCTGGTACTTTCACTTTGAAAACCACTTTCATCTATGTAAATCAGAGGCAATTTCCCTTCTAAACACTCTATGAGATTTTGAAATTGCTGACGTTGATTTTGATCTGCTTTAGGATGCTTTAACGTCTTTTTTTACGCGATATTCCTGCGGCATGTAACGCATTAAATACCGCATGAGTGCTTACTCCTAAACGTTCAGCTCGCTCATACTGATAATCATCAGGATATTGTTCAACATCCTTCAATATTTGCTCTCTGCTAATTTTAGCTGGACGGCCAGGAATAGGTTTGTTTGTAGTGGACTTTTTCCAGTTCTGAATCGTCTGTATACAGATGTTAAAATGCTGTGCTGCTTTTCGCACAGACATTTCGTCTCGAATCATAATTTCTATGACTTTATCTTTAAAATCTTTTGAATATCCCATATCTCTATTGTTCTATAGTTTTTAGGATTTGGCTATAATGCCAGATATCGTTTAACTGATATTGCTGATTTGCGTGCTGGATTCTCATACAGTGATGCTGGAGATACAAAACAAGATGGTGTAACGATAGATTCAAATAAACAAACTAAATTTTGGATTGGTACTGGAATTTCACCTTCAGCAACAACACAAGTTATTTTAAATTATGGTCGTGATCTCAAGGTGGAAAATGGCTTTAAAGAGAACAATCGTATCAACCTTAGACTTATGAAAGTATTTTAATATCAAAATTGATACTAGCTTTTTGCTAGTATCAACCATTCCATTTAACTTAAGTTTATCTGAAGTCTGAATTAAATAAAATCCAAAGGATTAAACTATTTTTTATTGTGTCTGTCAGTTTATTTTCAGCCCTTCTTATTAGAAACTCATTAGACTCCCCCCACAATCTTTATCCAATAAAGTCTATTTCGGTATATTCCAATCCAAAATTTTATGTGGGTTTTTATGTGGGACAATAGTACAGGCAAGAAAAAAGCCCTTGCAAATACAAGGGCTTAATTCAAAATTTGGCGGAAGCGGTGAGATTCGAACTCACGGAGGACTCACACCCTCGTCGGTTTTCAAGACCGGTGCATTAAACCGCTCTGCCACGCTTCCAATGGCGGCTATCATATAAATATTTTTCTACCTTGGCAAATACTTTTGCATATTTTTCTATTCAATTGCACAAAATAAAATCAAAACATCTGATTAAAGCATGATTTCTGGCTTTTCATAGTGGATTGTATTGATATACCACGTCTTTTTCCCAGAGGGAGTCATGACTTCAACCTCATCATCCACTTGTTTTGAAAGTAATGCACGTGCCATAGGTGAATCTATGGAAATATGTTGCGGATGATGATCATAAATTTCATCAACACCGACTATGCGCAGTTGTTTTCGCTCACCTTGTTCATTTTCAATTTCTACCCATGCACCAAAGTAAACTTTGCCTTCTTGCTCAGGAGCAAAATCAACAATTCTTAACTCTTCTAACCGTTTTCCGAGGTAACGGACACGACGGTCAATTTTTCTTAACAGCTGTTTATTATACTGGTAGTCAGCATTTTCACTACGATCACCAAGACTCGCTGCCCAGTTCACTTTTTTGGTAATTTCTGGACGTTCTTCACGCCATAAATGCTGAAGTTCGGCCACCAATTTATCGTGCCCAGAACGTGTAATTAAGTTAGATTTCATATTGCAAATTGACTTTTCAAGATACGAAATAGATACATTTTTAAGCTATTTTATGCTCATTTTCACCACAACAAAAGGGTATAAAAATAATTTATTAATTAAATTAGATAGTTATGTTACATTTTTTCACTATTTTTTATACTGAATTTGACAATCTAAATTTCCGACTTTATTATGCCTTCATCTTTTGTTTAGTGTACTTTTTAACCTATGTGGTTTTTTACTGCATAATTTCATTTTTTCCCATGTCATTTTGAATGACGTCCATGACTGCCCACCCCTTATTGAATTTATCAAACTTGTAAAAGTTTAAGGCCTCGTTTGCTTTGGATTTTTTGGGCATAAATTACTTGTAGCGGAGACAACATGCACAGTAGTTCATCTTCTGGGTCGAGGCTTAGCCTTAACTCATTAACTTTCTCTCTCCCTTTAAAAGCCTTAGCACTCACCGCCGCCTTAATTCCTTTTCATACGATTAACGCAAGCAAGGCTTACCAATATGACGCTGTTGTCAATAACAACAAACTCACAGTGGTTGGTGTAGAAAATCCATCGACTGTTTTTAAAGATGGGCAGTATTTACATG
This sequence comes from Acinetobacter sp. ACNIH2, assembly GCF_002934965.1. Taxonomy (NCBI): domain Bacteria; kingdom Pseudomonadati; phylum Pseudomonadota; class Gammaproteobacteria; order Moraxellales; family Moraxellaceae; genus Acinetobacter; species Acinetobacter sp. ACNIH2. The sequence continues at coordinate 2,439,746 of NZ_CP026412.1, read as the reverse complement.
GCTTTGGTTATGACCTTGCACGTAATTATGCTGACAGTATGAATGTTGAACTGGTGTTTACTACAGTTCCTGATAATGCCACGGCATTAAAATTGGTTGATCAAGGTAAAGTGAACTTTGCTATCACTACCTCAAGCATTCAAAACATTGAAAGTAAAAAACTGACCTCGTTTTCAGCTACCTGTGGTGACTTATATAGCCTACAGAAAAATGGCTTAAATACACAATTGAATTGGGTATTTAAACATGCTGATGACCCTCTGACACAAACCGCGAGTGGCTTTGTTTGCCAAGGCAAACAATCAGGTTCGATCAGCCAATTGGCTTCTTTTTATAATCGTAATGTCGTGCAAGCCGAGTCCTGGGATTCTATTGAACGTGACCTCACTAAACGTATGCCGATTTATAAGGCCAGTTTTCAGCGCACTGCTGAGAAATACGACCTGGATTGGCATTTCTTAGCAGCTATTGGCTATCAAGAATCATACTTAAAACCCGATTCAATTTCGCCCACAGGTGTACGTGGCATTATGATGCTGACCAACAGCACAGCCAAAGCGATGGGTGTTAGTAATCGTACCGATCCTGCACAAAGTATTCAGGGTGGTGCAAAGTACTACGACCTGATGCTGAGCAAGTTTGAGGAAGTTCCTTATCCAGATCGTAACTGGTATGCCTTGGTTGCTTATAACATGGGACCAGGAGCCGTAGATCAGATTCAGAAGCGTATCAGTGCTCAAGGCAAAGATCCGAATAACTGGGTGAACCTATATAGTTATTTAGATGGTAATAAAGCCCAAAATGGTCGCTATCGCCAAGCCGTACAATATGTCACGCGTATTCGTTCTTATTTGGAATACATCAAAAATACGCCTCAACTGGTGAATATATAAATAGTCATTAATTGAAGCAAAAAAAAAGCTTACCCTAGGGTAAGCTTTTTTTGAAAAATCTTAAGCGGTGTGCTCAAGTACTTTCTTAAATAAATCTTTTTGCTCTTGGCTTGGTTTAGCAGTTTGTAACGCCATCAACTGAGACATGTCTCCTTGCACTTTAATTTTTCCAGTCATGAATGCTTGCATTGCAGCAGCCATATCAAACTCTAGAAAAACTTTACGTAAAGTTTCTGCGTCCATATTGAGTGTAGTTTTGGCATTTGAAGACAAACCTTTCAAGATTTTGCCGCCATCTAACGCCAATTCGGTATTACCACTTGTATCTGTCACCACCAAGTTAATGGCCAAATTTGCCAAAGCAGGTGGCAAATTCAAATCCCCTGCTTGCGCAGTCAAAGTTTCTACAGTTGAAAACCAATCATCAGTTAAAAAGGCCGGCATGATGTTTCCTCAAATTTATTTGTTCATTTTGTGTCACCTATCCAGACGACATCATTGTGAAGCTAAAATACGCTTGCTGATTGTTATAGCATGTATATCCGATATGTGCCTAAAGTTTTTTGCACGTACCGTTCATATTTTATATTTCTTATACAAAACTTATCAAAATCATTCACATAAAAAAAACACCAATCATAGATTGGTGTTTTGCATTGGCCTAAATGACAAAATTACTCTACAGCGAAGCCAAGATTCACCATATTAATACGTTTGTTTCCAGATTCAGCTTCAGTCGAACAACTTTCGCCTTTGAAGTCGAATTCACGTTGCGAATCCAGCACTTCAAAATCAAACAATTCACGATCGGCTAACTGAGATGGTGAAACGTTCTGTAATGCACCAAAAATACTGTGTAAGCGCTTTGGATGCTCTTTGTCCCATGCACGCAACATGTCATTAATAATGGCACGCTGTAAGTTTTCCTGCGAACCACACAAGTTACACGGAATAATTGGGAATTTACGCATTTCCGCATATTTAATAATGTCTTTCTCTTCCACATAAGCCAGTGGACGAATCAACATATTCTTCTTATCTGTAGATAACAATTTTGGTGGCATTGCTTTTAAGCTGCCGCCATGGAACAAGTTTAGAAAAAACGTCGCTAAGATATCATCACGGTGATGCCCTAGTGCCACTTTGGTTGCACCAATCTCTTGTGCAAAGCCATACAAAGAGCCACGGCGTAAACGCGAACACACCGCACAGTAAGTTTTGCCTTCTGGGGTTAACTTTTTAGTGATGCTGTAAGTGTCTTTTTCCAAAATATAGTATGGAATGTTATTTTCTTCTAAATAACGTGGTAGTACATCTTCAGGGAAACCAGGTTGTTTTTGGTCGAGGTTAACAGCAACCACATCAAAGTTAATCGGGGCAATACGTTTAAACTGCAATAAGATATCCAGCAAGGTATAACTGTCTTTACCACCAGAAATGCAGACCATGACCTTATCGCCATCTTCGATCATTTTAAAATCACGAATAGCATGCCCCACTTGGCGGCGAAGTTTTTTTAACAAACGATAGTAGGCAGAGCTGGTTGGGAGTTCTGGCTTGAAATTAAACCCTTGTTCGGACTCAACTGGCGAGTACATAGGCACGATTAACCCATAAATAAAAATACCGCGCAATTTTATATGATTCGTCAGGCAATCGCATCTAAAGAATGTAAATTCTCATGACCAAATCTTATTGTCATTTTTCCTTATTAGAAAAAGGGTAAATTTGAACGTTGCAGTTCATTTTTTATCCCAAATGCTTATCTTTTGGACTTTTCCACAGTTGTCCACAAAAGCTGTGGATAACTTTGTGGATTTCAAAACACTTGACAGGTGATTCTTCCCATAGTTTAAGGCTTCTATTTAAATTGATCATTTTTTGATCAATTTTATTTTATATAAATATCAGCAACTTATCATAGTCAAGCAATCCCGATTAAAAATAAATTAAATTTTTTTTTGATTATTAACTCCGCAATTAAGCTTGATTTTTACGAAGTCATGAAAAATAAAATTCAGTAGCGCTTTTTATCTAAGTATTTTTTGCTAAACTTAACTTGACTGTTTGGGGACAGAAAAATTGATAAAAAATGAAAAATAAATGGCATAACGTTCAAGCTTACCTTCTTGGCTGTGCATCAGTCTTACTCATAAGTCCTGCCTGCATGGCTGGCGAAACCATTTATCAACTGACCGATTCAAATGGTACGACCCTGCTCACCAATAAAAAAAGTAAATATAGTCATTTGAAAGTCGAAAAAAAAACCTATTATCCCGACAGTAATATGCACAGTTACAGCAACTGGGGAAACTCAGAAGCTTCCGTATTGCCTAGCTACAGCCGCAATCGAAATGCGTTTGATAGCATGATTCGCCAAGCCGCTCAAACGCATGGCGTTTCAGAAGGTTTGATTAAAGCCGTAATGCATACTGAATCTGGTTTTAATGTGAATGCTCGATCTCCTGTTGGTGCATTGGGCTTAATGCAACTGATGCCTGCAACAGCAAAACGTTTTAATGTCTCTAATGCTTATGACCCTCAGCAAAATATTATGGGGGGTGCAAAATATTTAAGCTGGTTATTAAAGCGCTTCAATGGTAATACTTCTTTGGCTTTGGCTGCTTATAATGCGGGTGAAGGCAATGTCGACAAATATGGCGGTATCCCCCCATTTAAAGAAACCCAAGACTATGTGCGCCGTGTGAGCAGCCGTTATAGCAATCTGTATTCAGGTGGTCTCATTAGCAGTGGGAGTAGCTCAGGGAAAATCGTCGCCCAGTCTGTAAGTTACAATGCTCCATCAGCACAGGCTGAATCCATTCCAAATCCTTCATCCAGAAGTAGTCAACGTCAGATCATCATTGCAGCCGATGGTAGTTATACAGATGCACCGCGTTCTGGGACTTATTCGACAGAACATGCTTCGGCATCTGCGCGAATCTATTAATAGAAAAATGTTATTTTTAACGACGAATCACGTTTTTTCCTTGAATTTTTGCAATATTCACCGCATATTGATCCTTATGATTTATAAGTTATAAATCAGATTATATTTCTATATTAAGAGGATTTTCTCAATGATGCGGATTGGTTTGTTCTTGCTAACCAACCTCGCGGTACTGGTTGTAGCTGGCATTATTTTGTCACTCTTCGGTGTCGGTAGTTACCATGGCGCGGGTGGCTTGAATCTAGGCAACCTTTTAGTCGTCTGTTTCGTGTTTGGTATGGTTGGCTCTTTAGTGTCTCTGTTCATGTCGAAATGGATGGCGAAAAAAACAACTGGCACTGAACTTATTGACCCTAATGCTCCACGTAGCCAAGCAGAAGTTTGGTTGCTACAAACAGTTGCGGAATTGTCTCAACGCGCTGGTATTAATATGCCAGAAGTAGGTATTTTCCCATCTTACCAATCGAATGCCTTTGCAACAGGTTGGAATAAAAATGATGCGCTCGTTGCTGTTTCAACAGGTCTACTTGAGCGCATGAACAAAGATGAATTACGTGCAGTACTGGCTCACGAAATTGGTCACGTTGCTAATGGTGATATGGTCACGCTTGCATTGATTCAAGGTGTCGTCAACGCCTTTGTTATGTTCTTTGCTCGTGTTGTAGGTGATTTCATTGACCGTAATGTTTTCGGTCGTGAAGATGGTGAAGCACCTGGCTTAGCTTACTTCGGTATTACAATTGTTCTCGACATCGTCTTTGGTATTTTAGCTTCTGCCATCGTGATGTGGTTCTCACGCTACCGTGAATATCGTGCCGATGAAGCAGGTGCACGTTTAGCAGGTAAACAAGCCATGATTTCTGCCCTATTACGTCTTCAAGCAGAATCAGAGCTTCCTGATCAAATGCCAAAAGAAATGAAAGCGTTCTCTATTGCGGAAGGTAAAGAACAAGGTTTTAGCTTAGCAGCCTTATTCCAAACTCACCCATCAATTGAACAACGTGTAGCAGCCTTACAACAGTTAGACTGCGCATAAGTTTAAAGATTCAAAAAGCCTCCAATATGGAGGCTTTTTTATTAGATTAATCGGTTTAAGACCAGTTTTGATACCAAGACCATACCGCAGTAAATCCATACCAAGAGGCAACAAGCAGCAAAACTATCACTACCAAACCAATCAAATCTGGAATATGTAGCCATAACCACGCAATTACAGGCTGACGCCAAAAGGCTGAATGTTGCTGTTTCTGTTCTAACTTTTCATGTAAATATGGATGAATTACATGCGTCGTGTCGCTGATCTGATATTCGTCCCGAATATGCTCATGTACGACATCGAGTGCTTTTCGGCTTGGACGAATAAAAATATCAAATAAGGTTCCTGCTATAGGAATAAACCCCACTACCAAGTCCATTACTGCCAGTTTATACACTACATTTAATTTATGTTGTGGTACACCAATCTGCTTGGCTTTATACACTGCATAACAGGTTAATGCAAAACCTGCGACATCCCCAGCCACGGGAATAGTCCCCAATGCAGCATCTGCACCTACGCCTTGTTTGGTAAATGGAATTCGAATCAGTGAATCCATCAAATTGGCATATTTCGCTAAATCACGCTCTAAACGAATGACTTCTTGCGGTGTTTTTTTTGTAGCTGATGGCTGTGGAGGCATATGCATGTCGATAGGATGTTGATTTATCTACAGCTTAGATCATTTTGATCTTTAAAAAAGTAACAAAGGGTTATTCAATATTCCAGCAAACTGAATAACCGCTGTTCATTGATCTCAATGCTTTTCAGTATAAATATGGATTGTCCTATACAGAAAACGATCAGCAGCATAAAGAACTATAACTGCTGTTGTTTATTTCCAAACATGGAGCGAATCAACACATACATAAAGGGGATAAAAATCAGTACCAAGACTGTCCCGAAAATCACACCGCCTAAGACACTAATACCGATTTCTTGACGACTTGCCGCCCCAGCACCAAAAGCAAACACCAAAGGAATAACCCCAGCACCAAAAGCCAAAGAAGTCATCAAAATCGGGCGTAAGCGCAAACTCGCCCCTTCCATAGCTGCTTGAATGATGGTAAGACCACGTGTTTGTGCGATAGAAGCAAATTCCACAATCAGAATGGCATTTTTACAGGACAGACCAATCGTGGTGAGTAAGGCGATCTGGAAATAAATGTCATTTGGAAAGCCCACAAAATAGCTAAAGAGAATATTTCCTCCAATGCCTAAAGGAATAGCACTCATCACCGCAGTGGGAATCGTCCAGCTCTCATACAGCGCAGCCAAACATAAAAAGATAAAACCAATCGAAATTAAATATAGCCATAAAGCCTGATGACTGGATTTTTGTTCTTCAAATGAAAGTCCACTCCATGCCAAGTCAATATCAGGCTGCTGTTCCACCAGTTTCTGAATATCGCCCATAGCGACACCAGAGCTAACATTCTTGGCCGTATCTGCTTCCATCTCTAAAGCGGTATAGCCCATAAAGCGTTTCACGACTTCTGGCCCACCGCCCCAATTCACGTTGGCAAAATTGGCAAATGACACCATCTGATTGGTATCATTACGAACATACCATTGCTGTAAATCTTCAGGTTTTGATCTATATTCGGCATCCCCCTGCATCATCACACGTTTAACCCGCCCACGATCAATGAAATCATTCACATAAGAACCGCCCCATGCTGCCGATAAGATACTATTAATCGCAGACTGAGATAAACCTAGAGCCAATGCTTGTTTTTGATCAATTTTGACTTGTAATTCAGCTTTATCAGGGTTCGCCTTGTTATCCAGATTTTCAAAGCTCTTATATTGTTCCGCGGCAGTTTGTAACTTTTTAAACTCTGAATCTAAGAATTGACGTCCATTGCCATTAATATCTCGAATCCAGAACTCCAAACCATCCGTCTGACCTAGCCCACTCACAGATGAAGGCATATTCACCATAATTTTGGCATTCCGATTCTGACGGAAATGTTTGATTGCGCGTTCACGAATTGCTTGAGCTGAATTGTGTTGACCACTACGTTCGTGCCAATGTTTCAAGGCAATGAAACCTTGCCCTAAATTCTGTCCCGTTCCAGAGTAATTACGCCCATAACGCACCATCACCAAATTGACATTGTCTTTTTCTTGACTCAAGAAATACTGTCGAATTTCCTCACCAACTTCGCGACTTTTGGACAGCGGTGCGCCATTAATCAGCTCAAATTGCACACTTAATATGCCCTGATCTTCACTCGGAATAAAACTGGTGGGCAAAGCACGATAAAACAAGGCAAATACAGCGATTAACGCAGTAAATATCACCAAACTGATGCGTTTATGGTTTATGGTCAATTGCGCGAGTTTAAGATAGTGTGTTTTTAACTGGTCTAACTTTTCATTGAACCACACCGCCCATTTTTTTTGCTTATTGCTAGATTGCAAAATTAAAGCACATAGGGCTGGCGTTAACACCAAAGCCACTATTAAGGAAAGCCCGATAGCAGCCACTAAAGTGATGGAAAACTGACGGTAAATTACCCCAGTTGACCCACCAAAAAATGCCATCGGAATAAAGACTGCGGTAAGTACCAAAGTAATCCCAATTAAAGCGCCACTAATTTCCTGCATGGATTCAACAGCAGCATCCTTGGCAGATAAATGCTGTTCATGCATCAGACGCTCTACATTTTCAACCACTACAATCGCATCATCAACCAATAACCCGATGGCTAAAACCAATGCAAATAGGGTTAAGGTATTAATGCTCATGCCTAAAACATACAGAATTGCCATAGTGCCCAAAATCACTACGGGTACAGTAATGGTGGGAATTAAAGTAGCGCGCCAATTCTGTAAAAACAGGAACATGACAATCACTACCAAAATGACTGCCTCAAACAGCGTTTTGACAACTTCCTTAATCGACTCTTGTACAAAGGGTGTATTATCTCGCGGATAAACAATTTTATAGCCCGCAGGTAATTTACTGGATAAATGCTCAACTTCGGTCTTAATCAATGCAGAAGTTGCTAGGGCATTTGCCCCAGAAGACAACGAAATCCCCATCCCCGCTGATGCAAAACCATTGATGGTGTTAAAGGATTGATAGTTTTCCGCACCAAGCTCAATGCGCGCCACATCTTTTAAATAGACAAAACTACCATCACGGTTTGATTTCACAATGATCTGCTCAAATTCAGACACCATTTTGAGGCGTGATCCAGATGTGACTTTAGCATTTAGATATTGATTTTCAACTGTAGGTAAATCACCAATCCCCCCAGCGGCCACTTGAGTATTCTGCGCCTCTATTGCTGTCCTAATGTCTGATGGCATTAAATTATATTGCTTTAATTTTGTAGGATTGAGCCAAATACGCATCGCATATTGCGAACCAAATACATCGACCTCACCTACCCCTTCAATACGGGCAATATCTTGTTCCAAATGAGTCATCATATAATCAGACAACTCAATATTGTCACTACGACCTGAAGCATCGTACAAACCAATCACCATATGGGTATCCCCCAGTGATTTATAGACATTTACGCCTTGGCGCTGTACATCTTCTGGTAATCGGCTGACGACACCATTAATTGCATTCTGAACTTGTACCTGCGCCGTGTCTGGGTCTGTACCATTTTCAAAACTGATGCTAATTCGGCTACGCCCAGAAGAATCACTGCTGGAGCTAAAATATAAAAGGTGATCGATCCCTTTGATTTGTTGTTCTAAAATTTGTGTAACGCTTTCTTCCACGGTTTCAGCGGAAGCACCAGTATAACTTGCACTTACAGTAATTCTTGGTGGCGCAATATCGGGATAACGTTCTACTGGCAAATTTAGAACGGCAAAAAGCCCCAAAGCCATCACAATAATTGCAAGTACACCCGCGAAAATGGGACGTTGTATAAAAAACTTAGACAACATAGGTCTGCGCCACTTATCAAGAAGAAGTAAAAAGGAAGATTCGAAAAACTAGCAAATTTATGTTGATATTCAATGACTCAACTTTAAAACACAATCATTATTAACATAGTTACGGATTTATTGTTCAATTATGGAGGAATTGTGAAGAGGTCATATTCAATCCCTCTCAAATTTATCTACGAGGACGAGAGCCAACCTTCTGATTCTGTAGGTTGATATTTCTTCAAATGCAACTTTACTTACTTTTTTTAAAGGTTCTTCTCAAATTAAAAAAACAACATCATTGTCTAAATTGAATTGCCACTTTTGGCTCATTTGCATGTGGAAAATCCATGTTAAACTTTACAAGTTAGAGCGTGGTATTTTAAGCCCTCTTTAATATATTGCCGCTATTCTTAACTTATCTCAAACGACTTAATCCATCATGAGCGAATACTCTCCACTTAAAGGTAAAACTGGTTTTAAACGAATCTTTAATGCAACCAGCTATTCTATCGCTGGCTTTAAAGCCGCTTTTCAACATGAAGCTGCTTTTCGGCAAATTATTTATATCAATCTTGTTTTAATTCCAGTCACATTTTTTCTTAATGTGAGCCGTAGTGAGCAAGCTATTCTTATCGCCGTTTGTTTGTTAGCAATTATTGTCGAACTTTTCAATTCAGCTTTGGAAGCTATTGTCGATCGTGTTTCTTTAGAACGACATCCGCTTTCTAAAAATGCCAAGGACATGGGTAGCGCAGCACAATTTGTTGCCTTAAGCATAATTGCCATCACTTGGTCACTTATTTTACTGGCTTAATCTTCACTTAAGACATCTCCTCATAATCTGGCGCAAGCTTGCCAATAAGAGAAATAGCTCGACTTAACTTAAACAAGCACTTTAGGTAGAAATTTTGATATATGTCCCTGCTGAACTGTAATAAGTATCAGTGAACATGCTATGGCAATTACCTCTAGCTTGTATTGATTAACAAATAGCTCGCAAATTTTGATTTCATGTTATGTAAGCTAATTGTCGTGCTTTAAAAAGCACTCATCACTTGATACAACCAATGTGACTCAATTAAAAATACAACTCCTTCTTATTCTACTAGCTAAGGATGCTACATTCTCAGTGAAGCATAGAAAATAGTACGATAAAACTCTCCATATAATATTTTAACATTCTGTTTTTTATGACTTTTAAATCTTTTTATACTTAAATAGTAGCGGCAAAAATAAAAAATCCCCACATGAAGTGAGGATTTTTTTAAATGGGTCAGTTTGGACTGATAATTACATCATGCCGCCCATACCACCCATATCAGGCATCGCAGGTTTGTCTTCTGGAATATCTGTGATCATGCATTCAGTTGTGAGCATTAGACCAGCAACAGAAGCAGCATGTTCAAGTGCAGAACGTGTTACTTTTGCAGGATCAAGGATACCCATTTCTAGCATGTCGCCATACTCAGAAGTTGCGGCGTTGTAACCGAAGTTACCTTCGCCATTTTTCACCGCGTTAATCACAACTGAAGGTTCATCACCCGCATTTGCAACAATTTGACGAAGTGGTGCTTCAATTGCACGACGAAGAATGTTGATACCCACGTTTTGGTCATCATTCGCGCCAGTTACACCATCAAGCGCAGTTGCAGCACGTACAAGTGCAACACCACCACCAGCAACTACACCTTCTTCAACCGCAGCACGCGTTGCATGTAATGCATCGTCAACACGGTCTTTCTTCTCTTTCATTTCAACTTCAGTTGCTGCACCAATTTTGATTACAGCCACACCGCCAGCTAATTTAGCAACGCGTTCTTGAAGTTTTTCTTTGTCGTATTCAGACGTAGATTCTTCAATTTGTGCACGGATTTGTTGAACACGCTCAGCGATTTGAGCAGCATCACCAGCACCATCTACAATCACAGTATTTTCTTTAGAAACCGTGATTTTGTGTGCAGTACCTAAATCTTGAAGAGAAGCTTGCTCTAAAGACATGCCTACTTCTTCAGAAATCACTGTCGCACCAGTTAAGATTGCGATGTCTTGAAGCATTGCTTTACGACGGTCACCAAAGCCAGGCGCTTTAACCGCACATACTTTAATAATGCCGCGCATGTTGTTCACAACAAGAGTAGCTAACGCCTCACCTTCAACATCTTCAGCGATGATTAAAAGCGGTTTGCCAGTTTTAGCAACTGCTTCTAAAACAGTAATCAATTCACGGATGTTGCTGATTTTCTTATCAACCAACAAGATGAACGGATTTTCCAATTCAGCAGTTAATGTATCTTGTTTGTTTGCAAAGTATGGAGAGATGTAACCACGGTCAAACTGCATACCTTCTACAACGTCAAGCGCATCTTCAAAGCCTGAACCTTCTTCAACAGTGATTACGCCTTCTTTACCAACGCGTTCCATTGCTTGTGCAATCAATTTACCTACTGTTTCATCAGAGTTTGCAGAGATCGAACCTACTTGCTCAATCGCTTTCGTATCAGATGCAGGTTTTGCAGTTGCTTTAATTTCAGCAACCAATGCTTTAACTGCAAGGTCGATACCACGTTTAAGATCCATTGGGTTCATACCTGCTGTTACAGATTTGATCCCTTCATTTAAGATTGCTTGAGCAAGTACAGTTGCAGTTGTTGTACCGTCACCTGCTATGTCATTAGTTTTTGAAGACACTTCACGAACAAGTTGAGCACCCATGTTTTCAAACTTGTCTTTAAGTGAAATTTCTTTTGCAACAGTAACACCATCTTTAGTGATGTGCGGTGCACCGAAAGAACGGTCGATAACAACGTTACGACCTTTAGGGCCTAAAGTAACTTTTACAGCATCTGCAAGAACGTTAACGCCTGCAATCATTTTTGCGCGAGCTGAATCACCAAATTTTACATCTTTAGCTGACATTTATAGACTCCGAAATTTTTAATCTTTACCAATCTGATATTGAACGAGTAAGGACAGAATTAGCCTTCTAATACAGCTAAAATGTCAGACTCTTTCATGATAAGAAGTTCTTCACCTTGTACTTTTACAGTTGTACCTGCATAAGTACCGAACAATACTTTATCGCCAACTTTTACATCTAAAGCGCGAACACCGTTGTCCGTAATTTGACCATTACCTACAGCAATAATTTCACCTTGTGCTGGTTTTTCTGCTGCAGAACCTGGCAATAAAATACCGCCAGCGGTTTTCGTTTCTTCTTCAACACGACGAATAACTACACGGTCATGTAATGGACGAATGTTGCTCATAAATAACTCCATCAGACTAAGTCTATTAAGATGACTGATGACGACTTATTTATTCCTTTGGTCATCATCAAAATGAATTTAGATGACACTTTTGTGGGGATGGAAAAGAACGCTTCAAGGGCTGCTTTAAAAAAAAAGCATCTTTTTTGTATTTTTTTTGGGCAACATGAATGATTCGTCGATTAATTCAGCAATTTATACCAATACAAATTCTAAATCTTGAAGGCTAAATTGATAATGTCGAACATCGGCCTGCGCATTAATCACATTAAAACTATTACTTAAAGCATGATGTAAACGATAAGACGTTGCTGTTCCTGCATGAATATCAAGCACAGGATGCTCAACCCCCAAATGGTATAAACAATTTAAATCGAATACAGCCGATTGGTGTAAATGCCCATGCAGCAGTGCCTTTAAACCACTTTTACTCCAAACATCTAGTGCCATACGTCCAAGTACAGGACAATCTTTAATACCATGCGGATCATCAGGCGGGGTATAAAAAGGCTGATGTGCTGCAATAATTTTTATTTTTTGTTGAGGTGCATGTTTTAAAATTTGATCAATCTGTTGAATTTGTTCTAAAGAAATATGCCCACGCGTATGGTAACGTCGACGAATACTGTTCACGCCAATCACATAAAAATGCTCAGTTTCCAAGGTCATTTCCATATTGCCAAAAAACAATTGGTAACGGGTAAAGGGATTAAAAATACGGTCCCATAAATGGTACAGCGGAATATCATGGTTACCTGGCACGACCAAATAAGGGCAATTCAAGCTGTCGAGAAATTGTTTACAGTGAAAAAATTCCCTATAACGTGCACGCTGAGTAAGATCCCCACTCACTACCACTAGTTCAGGTCGTTGTTCACGACAAAACTGCTGAATTGCCGTAAGACATTCGGGGCGCTCCGTACCAAAATGCAAATCAGACAGATGTAACAACATAGGGCACCATTATGTTGACTGCATTTTTTTGTACAGTGATATGTAATGGTGGACGCATTTCTACAATTTCACCATCAAGTGCAACCGTTAATTTTTCGCGTCGCGAAAAGACTTTGACATCATCTGCGGCAAAACTATACACATCAGGCGCTTGTTCTAATTCACCACGAATTAACTGTAATAACATCCGAAACAAGGTCAATTTATCACTTTTTGCAACCACGACACCTGCAACCTGCCCTTGCTCTGCACATTTGGCGATACGCAATTTCATTTCTGCTAACTGTAGTTGATTATTACCAAAAAAGATTAAAGGCGTTTTTACAGGATAGATTTTACCATCGACTTCCACCTCCAATTTCAACTCTTTACGATCTCGGATTAACACATCCAGACCCGAAGTGTAGGCATGTAAAGGGAAACGTCCAAACTTGGCATTATAAAGTTCACGACGTTGAATAAATAAAGGATATAAACCCAAACTGGCATTATTTAAGTAAATCTGGTCATTAATTTTAGCCACATGAATGGAGCGTATTTGCCCTGTAGCAATCACTTCTGCCGCTTGCATAATATCGATTGGAATATTTAAAACCCGAGCAACATAATTGAATGTCCCTAAAGGAAGAATACCTAAAGGGATGTTACTGCCCAATAGTGCTTTAGCAACTGCATTTAAAGTGCCATCACCACCAGCAGCAACAATAACACCTATACTCTCTGAAGATTGATGACGCTGGATAATGGATTGCATCAAAGTAGGAAAATCTTTTTTTTCACCCAACTCAAAAGCCTGAATTTCAAAACCTTGTTCCGTGAAATATGTTAGCAATTGCTCATAGACTTGTTCTTTATTGCTGGCATGAAAACCAGAGCGTGCATTGTAAATAATAGAAAGAGGTTTTAAAGTCATGCAAGCAATTCACTTCTATGAAGTATTTGCTCTAATTTTGTCCAATTTATCATCAATTAACAATGCCTTTATGCAAAATTCAAATTACAACCATTTATTTAATCAATAATAATTCTCATAAAAAAATTAGTTATAAATCATTGTAAATAAACAAAATAATTAAAATAAATGATACTCATAAACAAAATAAATATAGAAGAAATGTAAATTAAAAAAATATAAACAACTGATTTATATATAGAAAACTAAAGTCCAATACAAATTATCAATATCTACAAGTAGATAGGGGTGTCTTATTTTTTTCATCATTTTGTGCTTTAATACTGCCACTTTTTTTTACTTTCATCTAGGTAATCTGATTACTTAGATTGGACTTTGTACAAAATTTGTACACTTTTAAGATAGGCCTCACCATGACCCAAGTGAACGCACCAGAATTCGTTCGTCACCCTAAGCTTATTGCATGGGTTGAAGAAATTGCGAAATTAACCAAACCAGCAAAGATTGAATGGTGTGACGGCAGCGAAGAAGAATATCAACGTCTTATCGACTTGATGATCGCTAACGGCACTATGCAAGCTTTAAATCAAGAAAAACACCCTGGTTCTTATCTTGCAAATTCTGACCCTTCTGACGTTGCTCGTGTTGAAGGTCGTACATACATCTGCTCTGAAAAAGAAGAAGATGCTGGTGCGACAAACAACTGGGAAGCTCCTGCAGAAATGCGCGCTCGTTTAAATGGTTTATTTGACGGTGCTATGCAAGGTCGTACAATGTACGTTGTACCTTTTTCTATGGGTCCGTTGGGCAGTCACATTGCGCACATCGGTATCGAATTAACAGACTCTCCTTACGTTGCAGTAAGCATGTCTAAAATGGCACGTATGGGTAAAGCCGTTTATGACGTTCTTGGTACTGATGGCGAATATGTTCCTTGCGTACATACAGTAGGCGCTCCGCTTGCTGAAGGTCAGAAAGACGTTGCATGGCCATGCAACCCTGAAAAATATATCGTACATTATCCAGAAACTCGTGAAATTTGGTCATACGGTTCTGGCTACGGCGGCAATGCATTATTGGGTAAAAAATGCTTAGCTCTCCGTATTGCTTCTGCAATGGGCCGTGAACAAGGCTGGTTAGCTGAACACATGTTGATCCTTGGCGTAACGAATCCTCAAGGTGAGAAACACTACATCGCAGCAGCATTCCCTTCTGCTTGTGGTAAAACAAACTTTGCAATGTTAATTCCACCAGCTGGTTACGAAGGTTGGAAAATTGAAACTGTAGGTGATGATATTGCTTGGATTAAACCAGGTGAAGATGGTCGCTTATATGCAATTAACCCAGAAGCTGGTTTCTTCGGTGTTGCTCCTGGTACAAATACCAAGACTAACCCGAACTGTATGGCGACACTTCATAAAGACGTGATCTATACCAATGTTGCTGTGACTGACAATGGCGAAGTTTGGTGGGAAGGTCTTACTAAAGAAGCACCTACAAACCTAACTAACTGGAAAGGTCAACCTCACACAGGTACTGAAAAAGCCGCTCATCCAAATGCGCGCTTTACTGTTGCTGCAGGTCAATGCCCTTCTATTGACGCTGACTGGGAAAATCCAGCAGGTGTACCAATTTCTGCGTTCATCTTCGGTGGTCGCCGTGCAGACACAGTTCCATTAGTTTCAGAAGCATTTGACTGGGTTGATGGCGTATACAAAGCTGCAACTATGGGTTCTGAAACTACTGCAGCTGCTGTGGGCCAACAAGGTATTGTTCGTCGTGATCCATTTGCTATGCTTCCGTTCGCGGGCTACAACATGGCAGACTACTTCTCTCACTGGTTAGAACTTGGTGCAGAAGTTGAAGCAAAAGCAAAAGCTGCTGGTAACAAACTTCCAGGCATCTACAATGTAAACTGGTTCCGCCGTGATGCAGAAGGCAACTTCGTATGGCCTGGTTTCGGTCAAAACATGCGTGTGCTTGAGTGGATCATTGATCGTTGCGAAGGTCGTGCAAGCGCTGTTGAAACACCAATTGGCTTAGTACCAACTTACGAACAATTAAACTGGACAGGTTCTGATTTCACTAAAGAGCAGTTTGAACTTGTAACTTCTCAAGATAAAGATCAATGGATCAAAGAAATTGAGAGCCACACTGAATTGTTCAGTCAATTAGGTGACCGTCTTCCAGAAGCACTAAAAGTTCGTCAAAACCAACTTTTAGAAGCCGTTAAGCAATCAGCTTAAGTACAAAATAAGACTCAGAAAAAAGACCGTATAAACGGTCTTTTTTCTACCTATTTTATAAACTTTATAATTTTACAAAAACATAAAAGGGGAAATTCATGCTAAAAGCACTCACACTGACAACTTGCTTGTTTGGTCTATCTGGTCTTGCTCTAGCCAACACAGAAACAACAGAACAATCAGCCCTACGAATCTGTACCATCAAGGGTACGCCTGATTCTAGCCAGTTTCAGATTAAAAAACGCATTAAAGTCGCTAAAGGGACTTATGGAAGTGTAGAAGAACTCTACCCTCGCTTCGCAGAGCGTGCGCACCAAGTCGGTGGTAATGTGGTTATCAATTACAATGCTAGTCAAAGATTTGGTTTCTGGCCTTGGCGTATTGTACGTCCAGTTGTATGGGGTACAGCTGTTAAATGGAATACGCCTGTAAATTGCCAGCAGATTGGTGGTATCGAAATCTAAATGTAGAAAAGCCGCTTACGCGGCTTTTTTACCAGCTAAATAACCTGCTTTTCCTTAGGTCAGAAGCCAATATAAATTCAAAGAATATTAAGCTGCTATTTCTTGTGCGCGGCGCTTATGTAATTCAACCAGATATTCATCCAAGTGAGTAATCTGATCTTGGTCAAATTTTAGATAAAGCTTAGTACGGCGTTTTAAAATATCTTCACTACTCATTGCCCATTCATGAGCGACCAAATAATCCACCTCCTGTTGATACAACTCGTGTCCAAAGTGCTGTCCGAGTGCAGAAATACTTTCACAACCATCCAACATCTTCCAAACACGCGAACCATAAGTATGTATCCAACGCTGCGCCAGTGTTTGAGTTATACCTTGTACATGCTGTTGTAACTCTTCGACCAAACGAACCTCATCAAAAAAGTTTTCGCCACCTGGCAACAAGGCTTTGGCAGTCCAATTTGGTTTTAATTTACTAAAAAAAGGCTTAAGTTGATGCATCGCAGATTCCGCCAATTTACGATAAGTCGTAAGCTTCCCCCCATACACTGAAAGCAATGGGGCATGCTGCTGTTGAGTCAACACCAAGGTATAATCGCGGGTCATGGCAGATGGATTATCAGATTCATCATCACACAGTGGACGTACACCTGAATAGGTCGCAATAATATCCTGACGGGTCAGTTGATGCTGAAAATGTGCATTCATGACCTGCAACAGATAATCAATTTCGCTTTCTGTAATGTCCACTTGATCTGGATTACCTAAATAACGCTGATCTGTGGTACCAATTAAGGTGTATTCATCTAAGTATGGAATAGCAAAAACAATTCGTTGATCATCATTTTGCAGAATAAATGCCTTATCTCCCGCATAAATCTTCGGCACAATAATATGGCTACCTTGAATCAATCGAATACTATAAGAGGCCTTCATCTTCAAGTCTTGCTGGATAAATTCAGTCACCCAAGGCCCTGCAGCATTGACCAATATTTTGGCACGTACCGTAAATGTACTCTGTGCATTTTGTAACTGTACCGTCCACGTATTCTGCTCTGCCTGTGCAGTAATACAGCGTGTGCGTGTCTGTATACTTGCTCCATTTTCATGGGCTTGGATTGCATTCGCAATCACCAGACGCGCATCATCTACCGCACAATCCGAATACTCGAATCCTTTTACAATTTCAGGCTTAAATAGGCTGGTTTTCGGATCAAAATCAACCAAATTTGAACCTGCTAACTTTTCCCGCTTACCTAAATGATCATAGAAAAATAAACCTGTCCGAATGAGCCACGCAGGACGTAAATGTGGACGATGCGGCATAATAAATCGCATAGCACGAATAAGATGTGGCGCTTTGGCCATCAGCACTTCACGTTCCGCTAAAGCCTCTCGTACCAAGCGGAATTCTTTATGCTCCAAATAACGCAAACCACCATGAATTAATTTACTGCTAGCTGACGAGGTATGACTGGCTAAATCATCCTTTTCACACAACAAAACAGATAAACCTCGCCCTGCGGCATCAGCAGCAATCCCCACACCGTTGATTCCCCCACCGATAACCACTAGGTCATATGTATGATGTTGATCCATATTTAGGTTCCTCCTATTTTGCGCGCTTTAAGCACCTTTTATTTTGTTATTTAATTCTTTCTTCAATCCTAACAGAAAACCCAAATCACTATAGATTAATTGTCCAACCAAGACGGTTAAATTGAATTATTTTATCTCAAAAGCTTTTTCAAGCTTAACCATCTTCCAGATTTAACATCTGTCCAGCATTTATACGATTCATCGGCAAACATAGACTTAAGTGCGACGAATGTCTAATGCAGATTCATCCGCATCGGCGTATAAAAGATTATGTGAAAAGTAACATATACCCTCTTTTTCAAAATACATGTTTTTAGATTTTTCTCCCCCTTTCTGAAGAATTTAAAAGAATGTGTTTTGCCACAGCTTTGGAATTTCTTGTGTCAAACTCATCCCCACAAATTGTACACACGCCATTTGATCGAAAAACACGTTTTAAATCTATTTTAGGTGGCTCCGCTGGTAACCTTGTAGAGTGGTACGATTGGTACGTTTATGCAGCCTTCACACTTTATTTTGCGCCTGTTTTCTTTCCAGAAGGCAATGAAACCGTCAAACTTTTACAGGCCGCAGCAGTATTTGCCTTAGGCTTTTTAATGCGCCCCATTGGCGCTTGGATTATGGGCATCTATGCAGATCGTAAAGGACGTAAGGCAGGTTTAACACTCTCTGTATCCTTAATGTGTATTGGCTCACTGATGATTGCCTGCGCGCCTTCCTATGATGCCGCTGGAATGTTGGCTCCTGCGATTTTATTGTTTGCACGTTTATTACAAGGGTTAAGTGTTGGTGGAGAATATGGCTCTAGTGCAACATATTTAACAGAAATGGCAGGTAAAAATCATCGTGGGTTTTTCTCTAGTTTTCAGTATGTAACCTTAATTTCTGGACAACTCATCGCTCTGTGCGTACTGATTATTTTGCAACATACACTTTCTGAACAAGCACTACATGCTTGGGGATGGCGTATTCCCTTCCTGATTGGTGCAATGCTAGCAATTGTTGTGTTCTGGATTCGTCGTGGACTGGTTGAAACCCAATCTTCAAAAGAAGCTCAGGAGCAAGCCAAACAAGGTGGCCCAAAATCAGGGGCAATCGAGTTATTTACTAAACATCCTAAAGCGGCTTTTACTGTCATTATGCTGACTGCAGGCGGCACACTCGCATTCAATACCTTTACTACTTATCTACAAAAATACTTGGTGAATACTTCTGGTTTTGACAAAGGCACTGCCACTGAAATTACCACCGCAGCCATCTTTATTTTTATGCTAATTCAACCTGTGGTAGGTGCCTTGTCCGATAAAATTGGACGTAAACCAATTATGATTGCTTTCGGTATTTGTGGCGTACTTTTTACAATACCGATTTTCAATCGTCTAGGAACAACTACTGATGCAACCACTGCATTCTGGCTCTGTATGAGCGGGATGGTTATTGTTACTGGGTATACCGCAATTAATGCTGTCGTAAAAGCAGAATTATTTCCACCACACATCCGTGCTTTAGGTGTCGCACTGCCTTATGCGATTGCTAACACCATTTTTGGCGGTACGGCAGAATTGGTGGCTTTGAGCTTTAAAAATGCGGGACACGAAAGTTATTTCTTCTACTATATTACCTTCATGATTGGTCTCTCACTCATCACTTACATCTTTATGAAGGACACTAAAAAACATAGTCTGATCACAGACCATTAAACGCTGAAAATAAACACTGACGACCTACCTTTATTTTGTTACAGGTAGGTCGTTTTACTTTGAACCACATCGTTATTTTCGTAGGCTTATGTCATACTGTGCGCAAGAATAAAACACGGAACTTTCACGATGAAAAAAACGGTTCAATTTTTAGGGCTTGGTTTTATCGCTTTGGGACTCGCAGCCTGCCAAAGCACTCCCCAACAGTATAATGGTCAAGTCGGTTACCGTGTAGAAAGCCAAACAGCAGACTCAGCAACCCTCGCGTACACCCTTGCTGGTCGTCAAAATCAAGACTTAGATGCCAAAAAACTACAGCGTGCTTGCCAGAAAGTTTTAGGTACAAATAAAACCTTTAAATTACAAATTCTTAGCGTGAATGAAGTTGCTAACCCTGCTGCGATGGCATCTGAGAGTTATGGTCGACAGATTGGTAACTCACGAACCTCGATTGGTCTAAGCAACACGCCAGATTTACATAATGGTGAAGACTACGCAACACGTCAGGCTTTAGAAGCGCGTCCAAGTACTTTGCGTATTGTGCGTTATAGCTGCTCATAAAATCAAAGCCTTATAAGACGCTATGCATTATAGCGTCTTATAAAAGCTCACATTGCGAAACTCTTTTGCTTCATCCAAATCAGGCCAAGTTGTGGCACTGCGCTCATCAATTTTCATATATTTTGGATGACTAAAATTTTTCACTCGACTGTCTGCCACCCAAACTTCGGGAGCAAATTTTAAGAATTCATCCAAGAAGAAACGGTTACATTGGTCATAGAGCACATCTGCTGCCAATAACACATCCACCTGTTCCGATTGATATAAATCGTCTAAATATTCCAATTCAACCTGATTTAACATCGCATTTTCCTTGCACGATGCCAAACTCACTTTGTCGATATCACAGCAAATCACACGTTTCGCACCCGCCATTTTGGCAGCAATCGCAACTACACCTGAGCCTGCACCAAAATCGAGGACTACTTTATCTTTCACATGATGTGGCTCTGCCAATAACCACTGTGCCATTGCCAACCCCGAAGCCCAGCAAAAAATCCAGTATGGGGTTTCATTCCAAATGCGACGAATCACCTCATCATCTAGACGATCTGTTGGAAAAACAGGTGGAATGAGCCACAAAGAAATAGGGGTTTCTGGCAACTGTTGCGCCAATAGCTTCGCCTGAGGAATGACCTCATGCAATGCATCCAATAAGTGTTGTGGTGCTTTCGCCATTTGAAAAGTACAGCTCATTAAATTTATAAACCTTTAATGCTACGCAAAATATGCATCGTTCAAAAACAGCAATTCAAATACTGCCATCGCTGTCACTCGAATCCACAGATCAGGCGATCATAATCTAGCTGTGCATGACTGAAAAGTAATAATCGACTTAGTAAACCTACGCAATCACTTAAAGCAATTTAAACAGAGGTTTTTTCGAATAAGCCTAAAATTCTCTTAAATGAAATCTATCCCATAAAAAAAAGCTGTATAGTTTTATGCTATACAGCTTTTTAGAAGCATACTTAAAGTATTAGCCTAAAGCTTTCTCAGCCGCTTCAACTGTTTGACGAATTAAAGTCGTAATGGTCATTGGACCTACACCACCTGGAACAGGCGTATAAGCAGATGCAATCTCTTCAATACCTACCAATTGGATGTCACCTACACCACCGCCATCACGCGGATGGAAACCAGCATCAACCACAACAGCACCTTGCTTAATCCAGTCTTTTTGAATCAGCTCAGCTTTACCTACTGCACCCACAATAATATCGGCTTGTTTAACAAACTCAGAAAGGTTTTGAGTACGTGAATGGCAAATCGTTACTGTTGCATTTGCTTCCAATAACATCGCCGCCATTGGTTTGCCTAAAATTGCAGAACGACCAACAACCACAGCATGTTTACCTGCAATTTCAATGTTGTTTTCTTTTAGGATGGTCATAATTCCCGCTGGTGTTGCAGAACCATAAGCCGCTTCACCCATTGCCATACGACCATAGCCAAGGCAAGTTACACCATCTACATCTTTTTCTAAAGAAATGGCATCGAAACATGCACGCTCATCAATTTGCTCAGGCACTGGGTGCTGCAACAAAATACCGTGCACATCTGGATTAGCATTTAATTTTTCAATTTCAGCCAATAATTGTTCAGTTGTTGTTTCTTTCGGCAGTTCAACTTTTAATGAATCCATACCGACACGACGGCAGGCATTTCCCTTCATGCGCACGTAAGTCGCTGACGCACCATCATCACCAACCAAAATCGTTGCCAAAATTGGGGTACGACCTGATTTTGCTTTTAACGCTTCAACACGGGTTAACAAGTCAGTTTCAATTTTTTTAGCCAACGCACGACCATCTAAAACTAATGCCACAGCACATCTCCAAGGTAGATATGAATCAATTTTGCAAATAATACATGATTATTTAGGCAATTTTATTCTACATGCTGATTTTATGTGCATATGCACGATTTAAAGTATTGTAATTTTTTTAAAGGTTGCTAATATGTGCATCAACAAGACATGGCGGGGTGGCAGAGTGGTCATGCAGCGGACTGCAACTCCGTGTACGCCGGTTCGATTCCGACCTCCGCCTCCAATCTTGTTAAAACGCCCGGGTGGTGAAATAGGTAGACACAGGGGATTTAAAATCCCCCGCCCTCAAAGCGTGCCGGTTCGAGTCCGGCCCCGGGCACCATTTTAATACTTCTTAAAATGGTGTAATAAAGAATCCAGCGAAAGCTGGTTTTTTTATGTCTAAAATATCCCCCATTACTCTATCCAGCAAAGTTAAATTTGACAAAATGCTGTAGCGAGTATTACACGTAGGCCTTTAACTCCCGAAAGAAATCCAGTAATACACCCTATGCTTTAGACCAGTGATAGAAATAGAAAAGTGTAAATCCGTATTGTCATTTCTTTAATAATAATCTGTTTGAAAAATTATATTAGATCATCAAAACCACCACCTTTTGGCATATCTGATTGCTAAGTAATAACAAATAAAAAAAGCAGCCCCCAAGGTTTATGCAAATTATGTAATGCTGCAGCAGTAACTCTCATAAAGTATGAGAATCAATTATAGTTTTTTTAAGTATGTTAATTCGATTGCGTCATGGTTTTACTTCACGATCAAATTTTAAAATCTTCTAATCGATTTTAAGATCAGTTAAACAAAAAGTGCATTTCTGATTTATAATGCCGTAACTTTCAAGTACGCATTTTTATGGTCAGTGATAAGCAGGCAGCACTTTTTTTAAAGCCGTTACAAATGCAGTATCCCGCAGCATTTAAACGTAATTTTGTATTTTACGGCATGCTCAAAACCAAAGGCTTAATGGATGAAATCAAAGAGTTTATCCCTTGGATTTTAGCGATTATGATTTTTGTTTCTCTGTCCATAAGCCTAGGACATTATTTCGAAATCCATTTCCTTCGCTTTACACCCTTTCAAGCACATGGCTTTGCTGTATTGTGCTTTATGTTGTTATTTATGCTGTACGTTCCGATTGTGCTCAAACAAATGAAACACAGCTCAAGCTCTTGTTATGAACAACAACAACATGCACCCATTAAAATCGCTGCATTAATTATTCTACAAGCAATTAATATCGCATTTATTGAAAGTACTTTTCTGCAAATTGTGCTGTTTTTCTTTGCTATGGGTTTTGGCTTTGTGAAGTTTTATAAAGAAAATCTTTTTCGCAACAGCGTAACTCACGTTGGACTGTATTATTTGCAGGAATTAAGACGTTTTAACTTCTGGAGCTATAAACAGACAGTTAAACTGAAATTTATCCTTCAATTTACAAGAAAAGATACTGAGAAATATCAGCAAAAATTAAAACAATTACAGCACTTTCATGCTTTGCATTTAAAATCTATGCATATGGAACAGCAACTTTGCCAAACACATAAACATCAAGATTTAGAAAATTATCTAGATAGCTTGATGTAATAAAAAAACTGGGAAAATCCCAGTTTTTTTATGCTTCCATTTAAGCCGATTGTGGTAATGATTCCAGCACTTGTAGCTGTGCATTGAATATCAACTGATATCCTCTAGTTTCATCAACCACATAACTTTTTTGCTTGATACTATCAACAAAAACCCAATCAGCTTGCATATTCTGCTCAGTAAAACTCACCAATAGATAGCCACGCTGATTCAAATTACAATAAGCTAAATCGTTAATCAGTGTTTGAAAGGCATATTCAAATTGCTGCAATTGTGCCAAAGGAATACTTAAATATTTTTCCAAGCCAGGTGAAGAAACAGAGCTCGTCGCCAATTCGACACCAACCACGTCTTGATCCTTGCTCAGTAATTCAGAATACCAAGCATTATGTGTATCCCCCGCCAGAACTACAACTTTCTTATTCAATGTTTTAAGTGTGGCATACAACACTTCTCGTTCATAAAAATAACCATCCCATGCATCCAGATTATAAGGTGCTAATGTATTTACCCGCACCTTTTCCAAATCTGTCAATGTAGGATCACCTGCTTGTGCACGCAATTTAATGCTCACTAACTCTGTAATTTGCGCATTCATTTTTGTAAGCGTTTCAGCACTGACTGAGCCACTGGTAATTTCCGCCAAAGATAAAAGCAACTCGGCAGGAATAAACATCTTTGACATTAAAATTTGTTGCCCCAATACATTCCACTGCGCATTGCTTTGCATCATTTTCTGCAATAACCAATCACGCTGCTCATAGCCAAGCAAAGTTCGGTCTTGTGCTAACAAATCTTGCTGAAACTGCACCGTATTTAAGCCCTGCGCCGTCATATAATTGGCATAATCCAATTGCTGATCACGCGCAATAATTCGAGTGTCCAACATGGTGAGCTGTACCAATGAACCAAAATTAAACTGACGATAGATATGTAAATGATCATCCTCTGAAACAGGACGAATAGGCATCCACTCAAAATAAGCTTGTAATGCCGCCAGTTTACGCTCTGAGAACTTACCTTCATTTTGTGCCTGAGCTGTTGCCTCAGTATGATTTTCTGCTCCATTACGCCACGTATCATTGGCAAGCTCATGGTCATCCCAAATCACAATAAAAGGATGTCTCTGATGTAATGCTTGTAAATCCGCATCTTGACGATACAAAGCATAACGTTTGCGATAATCTTCCAAGCTCAATATTTCTTGCTGATTATCTGCTGCCAGTAAGCGTCCTAACTGTTCCGAATCTTCTGTCGCATAACCATTTTGACCATATTCATAAATATAGTCCCCCAGATGCAGCACTACATCAACATCTTGTTTAGCCATTTCACGATACACATAAAAATAGCCTGCGGGATAATTGGAACAGGAACAAACAGCTAATTTCACCTGATTGGTTTGCAACGGCAAGGTTTTGGTTTGCCCAATCGGTGAAACCGTCTGCCCAAAGCGGAAACGATAGAAATAACGCTGCTGTGCGTGTAAGCCAGTAACATCTACTTTTACAGTAAAATCTTGTGCTGGGCTGGTTTGTACTTTCCCTGTAGCAACCATTTGAGTAAATTGCTGATCAGTTGCAACTTCCCAAACTATCTCTAAGCGTGCTTGTACATCACTAGGTGTGACACGTGTCCAAATAATGACACGGTCTTGTAAAGGGTCACCACTGGCTACACCATGTTTAAATCGAACGCCCACACCCGAGCCAGAAGAATGATCTGAGTCATCACCACATGCGGTGAGCGAAATAGATAAAGAGACTGCACCAAAACCTGCTAAAGTTTTTTGAATGAGTTCACGGCGCGTTAAAGTATTTGTCATTTTTTTAATCCACTACAAACGTGAGTTAAAAATAGGCAATAATTATTTAATGATGATCTCAATTACATGAACATATGATGACAATAAAAACTAGATTGACGTTGAAATTGTGATTTTTTTGAGCACAAGCTTCTGAATTGTCTGAAAATAAAGCAAATACAAAGAAATAGTCTTGCAAAGAATAAATTGGTACTCTATTATTGCGCTCATGCCCGGGTGGTGAAATAGGTAGACACAGGGGATTTAAAATCCCCCGCCCTCAAAGCGTGCCGGTTCGAGTCCGGCCCCGGGCACCATTTTAATACTTCTTAAAATGGTGTAATAAAAAATCCAGCGAAAGCTGGTTTTTTTATATCTAAAATAAATAAAAAAGAGAGTGTTACCACTCTCGATTTACAATCAACTCTTCCATTTCTATATCGAAATGACCGTGCTCCTGCACCACCATCATCATCGCCTCAGCAATATAATCCGCAGCAGTATCATCTAACGATGAATCTAAATCTTCAAATTGTGGCTTCATTTCATTAATTGCCAAAACTGTTTCATTAGCAAAACGATAAATTTCAGCTGTGCTTTCTTTAACCTTTGCGACTTTCTTAGCAAATTGCACAATGCATTGTTGTACTTCAGCCACCAATACATCTGGGTAATAATCATCATCAAACATTGGGAGAAGTAAATCTGCAAACATACAGCCACTCAAAACTACTTATAAACGCGAGCCTATATAGCATAAAGATGAACATTTACCAAATAAAAAATGGGCAGTATAAATACCGCCCAGTTATCTTAATAAGAAAATAACGTGAATACTTAGGGTTTTACAGACTCAGCACTTAAGCTTTTTGCCGCTTTCACCAAGTCTATAAATTCGGCACGTAGGCCAAATTCATCTGGTAAAGTCGCACTTTGAGCTAATTTTAAAATATCATCCCACTTCATATTGGCATTATATTGCCCACCACGTAACTGTTGAGCATAAGATGCAACCGCAATAGCAAAACGCGTATCTGAAGATGCCTGTGCTAATGCCACACTGCGTGCGGGTACAGGTTGACTCAATAAAACACTTTGACTTTTTTGTGGTTGTTTATAACGCACATTCACATAAGCGTATTCTTGTTTATTGGCTTTAGATGAATTACTTGGTGCTTGATAGCGTGATTCACTTAGCCAACCTTTCTGACCTACAGGAATAACTTCGTATAGGGCTGTGACCGTATGCCCTGCACCGATGTCACCCGCATCAACACGATCATTATTAAAATCTTCATTATTTAATACACGATTCTCGTAACCAATTAAACGGTATTACTTAACTGTAGCAGGGTTAAACTCGACTTGGATTTTTACATCTTGAGCAACCGTTGCCAATGTTGAACTCAGTTGTCGCTGTAATACTTTTTTTGCTTCACGCTCATTATCAATATAACTATAGTTACCATCGCCCGCATCAGCCAATTGTTCCATCAACTGTTCATCATAATTGCCTGTTCCAAAACCAAAGGTAGAGAAAGAAATCCCTGATTGCCGTTTCTCAGCGATCATTCCTTTTAAGGTTTCAAAATCGGTAATGCCAACATTAAAATCCCCATCAGTTGCAATCAGAATTCGGTTAATGCCGCCCTGAATATAAGATTTTTGTGCTTGTTCATAGGCCAATTGAATTGCTCGCTCGCCCGAAGTAGCTCCACCCGCTTTTAATCGATGAATAACTTTTAAAATTTTATCCTTGTCTGCACCAGAAGTTGGTGCCAATGCCAAATCTTCACCACTCGCATAGGTCACAATGGTGACTTTATCTTGTGGACGCAATTGCTCAGTGAGTAAAGTTAGGGTCTTTTTGACCAAAGGCAGTTTATTTTCCGCATCCATACTTCCCGAAACATCCACCAAAAATACCAAATTAGCAGCTGGTAATTGTTTCATTTCCAAGTCTTTGGCTTTAATACCAATTTTTATAATCTTAGCATTTGGCTGCCATGGCGAATTCACAACCTCAGTATTTACAGAAAATGGATGCTGTCTTGTAGGATTGGGATAATCATAGTTGAAATAATTCACCATTTCCTCAATCCGAACTGCATCTACAGGGGGCAACTGCCCCTCATGTGTTAAAAACCGCCTTACATTGCTGTAACTCCCCGTATCCACATCAACACTAAAGGTAGAGACGGGCTGTTGTGCAACAACATATACTGGATTGGTTTCTATTTTTTGATAGTTTTCAGTATTCTCAATAGGTTGGGGCATACTTTCATAAGCATTTACCATTGAGGGTGCTGGCATTCCCACTTCCACAGCTGCCATTTTGCCCATAGACATCTGTTGAGCAGGCATTTTCCCACAAGCCACCAACAATAAACCACTCAGGCTCACAACCAACAATTTCGGTTTCACAATCATCATTATTCCCGTGTTATTTTATTTTCAAGTATTTAACAAACTCATCTACATCTTTACAGCACACACTTACTGCGTGACAACCCAAAAAGATTAAAGCAATAATCCTTTTATTTCTTTGAAAAATTCAATCAACAACTAAGCCAATTGCATAGCTTGCCACACTTTAATTGCATCCGACATCGCTTTAACATCATGTGCACGCACCATACATGCGCCTTGCTGAATGCTAAGTAAATGTGCAGCGACTGAACCTATTGCTCGCTGCCCTGCATCAGTTCCTCCTAATGCTTCACCGATAAAACGCTTACGTGACAATGCCGAGAGAATTGGATAACCCATAGCATTCAACTTCCAAAACTCTTTGAGCAGTTTAAGGTTTTGCTGGGCATTTTTAGCAAAACCAAAACCTGGATCAATCAAAATATGCTCAGGCTTCACTCCAGCAGCCAATGCATCATCAATCCTTTGCTGTAATTCAGCCATCACATCTTCCGTGACATTTTGGTATTGGTCTAAATTATTCATGGTGGTTGGCTCACCGCGCATGTGCATAATAATAATTGGTATATTGAGCTCAGCAGCAGTTTGAAGAGCTTGAGGACGAGTTAATGCCCGCACATCATTCCAAATATGGGCACCTGCTGCTACAGCTGCACGAATGACCTCTGGTGCTGAAGTATCAATAGAAATGATCACATCATGTTGTGCAAGTGCTTTCACTACAGGAATCACTCGACGAATTTCTTCATCCACATCAACCATCGCTGCGCCTGGACGGGTAGATTCCCCACCCACATCAATTACTGTCGCACCCTCAGTGATCATCTGTAATGCACGTGCTACGGCTGCATCCTTGGTATTATGCAACCCACCATCACTAAAAGAATCAGGTGTCACATTCAAAATACCCATTACCCTTGGTATAGACAAATCTAAACTTAAACGACCACAGGTTAAAACGCGATTTGGCAAGGGCATAAGCTGCATGAAGATACTCCAGAAACAAGTATTCCTAGTGTAACAATTCAGGGGGATCTCTGGCTGAAAAGTTTTAAGTTAAACTCCATTCAAAACAGCAGCACAAAAAAAGAGCCTCTTAATAGAGGCTCTTTTTATTAACTTTTAAAATTAACTTGCTGGTAGTGGTGGTGGAGTAGATGGACCATTTGTTGGCGTCACATCAATCACTGGGTTCTCAGCAACATACACTTTTGGTGGTTGTGGTTCACGACCTTCCATAATGTCACGGATTTGTTCTCGATCAATGGTTTCCCATTCCATCAAAGCTTTTACCATAGCATGTGCAATATCTTTGTGATTTTCTAAGACTTCACGTGCTACACGGTACTGCTCATCCAAAATACGACGTACTTCTTCATCTACTTTTTGCTGTGTAGCTTCAGAAATGGTACGGCTACCAACATTACCAAAGAAACCGTTTTGGTTTTCATCTTCATAAACCATCACACCAAGCTTGTCCGACATACCATATTTGGTCACCATCGCACGTGCCATTTTAGTTGCACGCTCGAAGTCGTTCGAAGCACCAGTAGATTGTTGGTTAATAAAAATTTCTTCAGCAATACGACCACCAAACAAGATTGAAAGTTCATTCAGCATCTTATCTTTATAGTGGCTAATTTGGTCTTGTTCAGGCAACTGCCAAGTTACACCCAATGCCCAACCTCGTGGCATAATTGTGACTTTATGAACAGGATCTGTACCTGGTAAAATTTCAGCAACAATGGCATGACCAGCTTCATGGTAAGCCGTTGCACGACGCTCTTCTTCACGAAGAACCATCGATTTACGCTCTGGTCCCATGTAAATTTTATCTTTCGCATCTTCAAAGTCATGCATATCAACCGTATTTTTATTACGGCGAGCAGCAAACAATGCAGCCTCATTCACCAAATTTGCCAATTGTGCACCAGAGAAACCTGGCGTACCACGTGCAAGAACTTTTAGATCTACACCAGTCACAGAAGGTAATTTTTTCAAGTGAACATTTAATATTTGCTCACGACCTTTAATATCTGGAAGACCTACCATGACTTGACGGTCAAAACGACCAGGTCGTAGTAAAGCTTTATCTAATACATCTGCACGGTTCGTTGCAGCAATAACGATAATACCTTCATTACCTTCAAAGCCATCCATTTCAACCAACATCTGGTTCAAGGTTTGTTCACGTTCGTCGTGACCACCACCTGTACCCGAACCACGATGACGACCTACGGCATCAATCTCATCAATGAAAATGATACATGGCGCATGACGTTTCGCTTGTTCGAACATATCACGGACACGTGATGCACCAACACCCACGAACATCTCAACGAAGTCAGAACCAGAAATACTAAAGAATGGAACTTTTGCTTCACCCGCAATCGCTTTTGCAAGTAAAGTTTTACCCGTACCCGGTGGACCCACCATTAAAACGCCTTTTGGAATGGTTGCACCTAGACGTTTAAACTTCGCAGGATCTTTCAAGAAGTCTACAATTTCAACCACTTCTTGCTTTGCTTCATCACAGCCTGCTACATCCGTAAATGTAATTTTAATTTGGTCTTCAGAAAGCATTTTTGCTTTTGACTTACCAAAACTCATTGGGCCGTTTTTACCACCTGCTCCGCCACCCATGTTGCGCATAAAGAACATGAATAACAAAATGATTAAAAGTACAGGAAAGCTTGCAATCAGAAGTTGCATCAACACACCTTGACGTTGTGGTGCAGTTCCTTCAACGACAACATTGTTTTTAATCAGGCTAGGCATCAATTCAGGATCTTGCACCGCCGGACGGATACTTTCAAATTCAGATCCATTTGATTTAGTGCCACTAATTCTTTCACCATCAATTGTGACTTGCTTAATTTGACCAGCATTCACCGCTGTAACGAACTCTGAATAGTTCATTGCAGTTGGCTTATCACGGTCACTGATGTTACTGAAAATCAAAATCAGCACACCGAGTATAATGAGCCACAAGACGGCATTCTTGAAGAGATCGCTCAAAGCTTTATTCCCATATCAATCTAATTTGATCATGCCCAAGGATGGGTGACCTTAATAATGTAAGCTGTAAACCCAGCTGTTCAATAATGTAAAAAAGTACAAAATGCACAATTTTTAACGCGTTGGCAAGTAAACTTTATTTCAAAGCCTTCTTGCGCCCTTGGCCGATTAAAAAAACTTCTTTCGAACGAGCACGTGATGCAGCTGGCTTAGCAGTCTTCAACACGTCAAAACTATCGACCACTTGTTTACGGAATTCGTCAAAGCCTGAGCCTTGGAAAACTTT
Source organism: Acinetobacter sp. ACNIH2 (assembly GCF_002934965.1). NCBI lineage: Bacteria > Pseudomonadati > Pseudomonadota > Gammaproteobacteria > Moraxellales > Moraxellaceae > Acinetobacter > Acinetobacter sp. ACNIH2. Next base: position 2,408,310 of record NZ_CP026412.1, on the reverse strand, counting down.
CACCACAAACTGCCCATTTGGTCCTAAAACCTTATTGGCAAAATCTAATGCAAGCTCACAAAGGTAGATTTGACGAGGTTGATCTACAGCTCTATTACCAGATGTATTGGGGGCCATATCAGAAATTACAACATCAACAACACGCCCATTTAAAATATTTAACAATTTTTCGAAGACTTCTTCCTCACGAAAGTCACCTTGTAAAAAAGTTACATCTGGTAAAGCATCCATTTCTAAAATATCCGATGCAATGACTAAACCTTTGTCACCGACCAGTTTTCCAGCGATTTGAGACCAACTTCCAGGAGCAGCCCCCAAATCCACCACAGTCATACCGGGCTTAATAATTTTATATTTTTCTTGAATTTCCAATAACTTATAAGCAGCTCGCGCTCGATAACCTTCCTTTTGTGCTTTTTTCACAAAGGGATCATCAAGATGTTCTCTCATCCACGCACGACTACTTTTGGATAATTTTTGGTTGGTAATGCGTGTTGCCATAACTCTCTATGTGTATAAAAACTTCTAATTTTTTATTGTACGTGAAAAACCAAGTGCTTGCAGTATACATCTGTATCTAAATCGACTTTATCCTGCTGTTTTTTTCAATCAACAAGATCGATTATTTCAACCGCTTCAACTCAATTTTGCTATACTAGGTCGTTTTTAAAATTAGGTTATCTTTCATGGCGGCTTTATCTATTCAGGAACGCAAGCGTTTACGTCAAATTGGTCATGCCCTTAATCCTGTAGTAATGATTGGCGGGCAAGGCTTGACTGAAAATGTCGTTGAGGAAACTAACCGTGCATTAAATGATCACGAACTCATCAAAGTCAAAATTGCTGGTGAAGATCGTGAAGCACGTGTAGCTGTTATTGCTGAAATCTCGGAAGTGACAGGTGCTGAAGTCGTGCAAACGATTGGTAAAATTGCCCTGCTTTATAAAAAAGCAAAGCAACAAAATCCAAAACTTTCGAACCTTGTTCGCCACGCACATTTATCTAAGTAATTTCAATTTATGGCAAGCTACGAGCTCAGTGCATTTGATCGCCGCTTCCAAGCGATTTCAGTAGTCGGCGCGATTGAACAAGTCAGCCCTTTTACACTGAATGTCGGTTTTTGGATTCGAGACCCAAACCAGTGGATTGAGTGGCCTGCATTAATTGCTGCTCATCCTCGTCAGGATTTTCTTTGGAAAAACACCTGCTTTGAGATTTTCATTGGTGTGAAACACGAAGATTTTTATCGTGAAATCAATTTATCACCTTCTCAAGCATGGCAAGTTTATCAATTTGAAGAATATCGTTATCCTGAAGAGATGCCGCCACTTGCTGCGTATGATATCGAATTAAATCAACTTAAGCGTACGCACTATGGACTGAATGTAAGTTTAGATTTAACAGAATTTATGCTGAAGTATAAATTGAAATGGTCTAACCTATTTATTGGTTTGACGGCTGTACTGAACACCACCCAAGGTGAACAGTTCTACGCCATGCAGCATAGCAGTCCAAATGCTGATTTCCACAATAAACGTGATTGGCTTCATCTATTCTAAAGCAGTTTAACTCCTCTCCTTTTACAAGGAGAGGTGAAGATTGTGACTTAAACACTTTTATTTATGAACGCGCTCAAGATACATCTTTACTTGATACTTTGTTCCAAGCTTCAAGCGTATGCTCTTTAGAACGTTTAAAAGTTTCAGTGAGTTGATCTTTGTGCTTAACCGAAATCTGACTCACATCATCCTTTAGCTCTTTACCAAATTTACTCAAATCTTCAATCACGGCGTTGACTTCCGTTTTCACAAAGTCTTTTAAATCTGTTAAATCTTTCTGCGACAAATTTAACTGAGATTTTAAACTTTCAATGCGCTGCAATACATCTTCTTTGAGTTGACGAATTTGATCTTGCACCGTTGCGTTTAATTGCTTCGCTTCCTCGGTCACTTTCTCTTGAGTCTCAACGACCGCTTCCGTTACTTGTTGTTTGGCCTGTTTTGCTACTTTCTCAAGTTTTTCTGAACTTTCAGACACAACTTCTTTAAGTGATTCTGTAGCTTCTGTTGGTTTTTTTTCTGCTGTCATAATACACAACCTATTCTTATTTAGTGAGAAGACTGCAAGCTTAACTGGAGTTGATCAAATCTAAATCTTGATTTGTCAGACAATTCTTAATTGCTTACATTTTTTATTTTGCTCAACAAAACAGCTTTTGAATAAAAGCAAGCCTTTTATCTTTTTATTATTTCGTTTTAACGTGGACTTTTTCACAGTTGGTGCGTATAATGCGCTGTTAAGTTACAAGCGAGCAGACGCAAGGGAGGATAGGTTTTTTTACGGCCTTCCTTTTTTTTCGTCTACTCGCTTTTTTACAGCCCTATTTTTTGTGGTTTTAGTTCAGGAGCTTTGGTTTGAGCATCCCCGCCATTTTAGCCCTCGCCGACGGTACAATCTTTAAAGGTACCTCTATCGGCGCAACGGGAAGTACGACTGGTGAAGTCGTTTTCAACACAGCCATGACTGGCTATCAAGAAATTTTGACCGATCCAAGTTATGCACAACAACTTGTGACATTAACTTATCCGCATATCGGTAATACAGGTTGTAACTCTGAAGATGCAGAGTCTGGCCGTATTCATAAAGTGTGGGCAAACGGTTTAATTATCCGTGACTTACCTTTATTGCATAGCAACTTCCGTGCAGAACAATCTCTTGGCGAATACCTTGTAGAGCACAATGTCGTTGCAATTGCAGATATTGATACACGTAAATTAACACGTATCTTGCGTGCCAAAGGTGCGCAGAATGGTTGTATTCTAGCTGGCGAAAATATTACTGAAGAAGAAGCTTTAGCAAAAGCTCGTGCATTCGGTGGCTTAAATGGTTTAGATCTTGCTAAAGAGTGCTGTGATCCTGAAGGGTTCGAATGGACTGAAGGTTCTTGGGTTCTAGGTCAAGGTTTTACTCAACCTGAACACAAATTTCATGTTGTTGCATACGACTACGGTGTCAAAACCAACATCTTGCGTATGCTTGCAGACCGCGGTTGCAAACTCACTGTTGTTCCTGCACAGACTCCTGCAGAGAAAGTACTCGCGTTAAATCCAGATGGCGTGTTCTTATCAAATGGCCCTGGCGATCCTGCTGCATGTGACTACGCTATTGAAGCTGTAAAAACAATTATAGAGGATGCTCGCAACGTACCTGTATTTGGTATTTGCTTGGGTCACCAAATTCTTGCACTCGCTTCTGGCGCTAAAACAGTGAAAATGCCACATGGTCACCACGGTGCAAACCATCCAGTACAAAACATTGAAGATGGTACTGTGATGATTACTTCTCAGAACCACGGCTTCGCAGTTGATGCAGAAACTCTACCTGCAAACCTGAAAGCTACGCACAAGTCTTTATTCGACCAAACCCTACAAGGGATCCATCGTTTAGACAAACCAGCGTTCAGCTTCCAAGGTCACCCTGAAGCAAGCCCAGGTCCACATGACTGTGCCCCATTGTTCGATCATTTCATCGAACTTATTGAAGCATCTAAGAAGTAATTAAGGAGCGAAATAATGCCTAAACGTACGGATATTAAAAGCATCTTAATTATTGGTGCTGGTCCAATTGTGATTGGTCAGGCCTGCGAGTTTGACTACTCAGGTGCGCAAGCTTGTAAAGCCCTTCGTGAAGAAGGCTACCGTGTTATTCTGGTGAACTCTAACCCAGCAACCATTATGACTGACCCATCAATGGCAGATGCAACGTATATCGAGCCGATCACTTGGCAAACTGTTGCACAGATCATTGAGAAAGAACGCCCAGATGCTGTTCTTCCGACCATGGGTGGTCAAACCGCATTGAACTGTGCCCTTGCACTAGATGAGCATGGCATTTTAGAAAAATTCAATGTTGAATTAATTGGTGCAACCAAAGAAGCGATTGAAAAAGCGGAAGACCGTAAACTTTTCGATATCGCGATGCGTAAAATTGGCCTTGAATGTCCAAAAGCTGACATTGCTGAGTCAATGGAACAAGCTTTAGAAATTCAAGCGCGCTTTGGCTTCCCTGTGATTATCCGTCCATCATTCACAATGGGTGGTTCAGGTGGTGGTATCGCCTACAACAAAGAAGAATTCATCGAAATTTGCGAACGTGGTTTCGATCTTTCTCCAACTAAACAATTATTGATCGATGAATCTTTAATTGGTTGGAAAGAGTACGAAATGGAAGTTGTTCGTGACAAAAACGACAACTGCATCATCGTATGTTCGATTGAAAACTTTGACCCAATGGGCGTGCACACAGGTGACTCAATCACTGTTGCTCCTGCACAAACTCTAACGGACAAAGAATACCAGTTGATGCGTAATGCTTCTTTAGCAGTTTTACGTGAAATTGGTGTGGAAACAGGTGGTTCTAACGTTCAGTTCGGTATTAACCCGAAAGATGGTCGTATGGTGATCATCGAGATGAACCCACGTGTATCTCGTTCATCTGCTTTAGCATCTAAAGCAACTGGTTTCCCAATTGCGAAGATTGCAGCAAAACTTGCTGTAGGCTATACCCTTGATGAATTGAAAAATGACATCACTGGCGGTACAACTCCTGCATCATTCGAACCTGCGATTGACTACGTAGTAACTAAAATTCCACGTTTCAACTTCGAAAAATTCCCACAAGCGGAACCAGTATTGACGACACAGATGAAATCTGTGGGTGAAGTCATGGCGATTGGCCGTAACTTCCAAGAATCGATGAACAAAGCTCTTCGTGGTTTAGAAGTTGGTGTTTGTGGTTTCGATGAAAAAATCGAAGTCGGTGCTGAAGGTGCGCGTGAAAAGATTCTGGTTGAACTTAAAGTTCCAGGTCCAGAGCGTATTTGGTATGTTGCGGATGCATTCCGCCACGGCTTCACTTTAAATGAAGTGTTTGAAGCAACCAAAATTGACAAATGGTTCTTGATTCAAATCGAAGACATCATCAAAACTGAAAATGAAATTAAAACTTTAGGTTTTGGTGATTTAACTGCTGAAAACATCCGTTCATTCAAACGTAAAGGTTTATCTGACCTTCGTATTGCAAACTTGATGGGTATTTCGCAAAAGCAATTCCGTAAGCATCGTTGGAACTTGGGCGTCACTCCAGTTTACAAACGTGTAGATACATGTGCCGCTGAATTCGAATCTGATACAGCCTACATGTACTCAACTTATGACGAAGAGTGTGAAGCAAACCCGTCAACTAAAGACAAAATCATGGTCATCGGGGGTGGTCCTAACCGTATTGGTCAAGGTATTGAGTTTGACTACTGCTGTGTACACGCTGCTTTAGCTATGCGTGAAGACGGTTACGAAACCATTATGGTGAACTGTAACCCTGAAACAGTTTCAACTGACTATGACACTTCTGATCGCTTGTACTTCGAACCGATTACACTTGAAGACGTATTAGAAATCGTTCGTACTGAAAAGCCAAAAGGCATTATCGTTCAGTACGGCGGTCAAACTCCGTTGAAATTGGCACGTGCTTTAGAAGAAGCGGGTGCTCCAATTATCGGTACATCTCCTGATGCTATTGACCGTGCAGAAGACCGTGAACGTTTCCAACAAATGATTCAACGTCTGCAATTACGTCAACCAAACAACAGTATCGTTAAATCAGCAGAAGAAGGTATTTCCGAAGCTGCGAAAGTGGGTTACCCACTGGTTGTTCGTCCATCTTATGTATTGGGTGGTCGTGCAATGGAAATCGTATATAACGAAGATGAATTAAAACGCTACCTTCGTGAAGCAGTTCAAGCGTCTAACGAAGCGCCTGTTCTTCTTGACCATTTCCTTGATGATGCAACTGAAGTCGATGTTGACTGTGTATCTGATGGTAAGAATGTGGTGATTGGCGGGATTATGCAGCACATCGAACAAGCAGGTATTCACTCAGGTGACTCAGCATGTTCAATTCCTCCATACTCTCTTTCACAAGAAGTCCAAGACGAAATGCGTCGTCAAACTGTCGCTATGGCAAAAGAGCTTGGCGTAATTGGTTTAATGAACGTTCAATTTGCAGTGAAAGGCAATGACATTTATGTACTCGAAGTGAACCCACGTGCATCACGTACCGTTCCATTCGTATCAAAATGTATTGGCGAATCTTTAGCAAAAGTTGCTGCACGTTGTATGGCGGGTCAGTCTTTAGAATCTCAAGGTTTCACTAAAGAGATTATTCCAACTCACTTTGCTGTAAAAGAAGCTGTCTTCCCATTTGCTAAATTCCCTGGCGTAGACCCAATGCTTGGCCCTGAGATGAAATCTACAGGTGAAGTGATGGGTGTAGGTAAAACATTTGGTGAAGCATTCTACAAAGCAGTGCTTGGTTCAAATGAACGCTTACCAGGTTTACCAACAGAAGGCGAAGTTAAACACGCATTCTTGTCTGTACGTGAATCTGACAAGAAATACATCGTTGATATTGCGAAGAAACTTGTTTCTTTCGGCTTCAAACTTGTAGCTACTGGTGGTACACATGATGTACTTAGCCAAGCAGGTTTAGCATGTGAACGTGTAAATAAAGTAACCGAAGGCCGTCCGCACATTGTAGACCGCTTGAAAAATGGTGAAATACACCTTATTGTCAATACCACTGAGGGCAAACGTGCTCAGTATGACTCAGCGATGATTCGTCGTGCTGCGTTACAAGGTAAAGTGTATTACACAACCACCATTAACGGTGCTGAAGCAGTTTGCCAAGCATTTGGAATCCAATTACCAATGGATGTATACCGTTTGCAAGATTTACAAACCGTAGTTTAATTCGTTTCCGATAAGTCCCGTCACCTTATCGGTGGCGGGCTTTTTTCATTTATAAACCTGTATTTTTTACACTCACAAACTTGAGGGACAACAATGCAACGTTATCCTATGACTCCCCAAGGCAAAGAAGCCTTAGAGAAAGAATTACATCAATTAAAAAGTATTGAACGTCCACGTATTACAGCAGCCATTGCTGAAGCACGTGAACATGGGGATTTAAAAGAAAACGCGGAATACCATGCTGCACGTGAGCAACAAGGTTTCTGTGAAGGTCGTATCCAAGACATCGAAGGTAAATTGGGTGCAGCTCAAGTTATTGATGTAAAAGAACTTGAACAAAATGGTCGTGTTGTTTTTGGTGTAACGGTGACGATTGAAAACTTAGATACCGAAGAACAAAAGACGTATATGATCGTGGGTGATGACGAAGCAGATTTCAAAATTAATAAGATTTCTGTCAATTCTCCAATTGCACGTGGTCTTTTAGGAAAAAGTGAAGGTGACGAAGCCAAGATTCAAACACCAAATGGCGAAGTTGAATACGAAATTGTGAGCGTTGAATATCTCTAATTTTATGTAATTAGTGATTCAAGCCCCTCTTTTGAGGGGCTTTTTCATAAACTAAGACCATGAATATCTAAAATCTCGGTATGTGCAATCAGCTCCAATACAAAATGAGCAAAATTGCCAGTTCAAGGAGCTTAATGACTATTGTAGATTTAACCCATTCCTTTAAAGTAAACCCAATAAAAAATTAAGACTATCAAAAATATGAAAACTGGACACGCGAGTAAAACTGCCGAAGCTGCAGCCGCAATTCGTGCTAATCATTATCTGAATAATACAAATCCTGTTTTTTCAGATCCCTATGCTTGGAAAATGACCAGTTCTGGATGGCGTACTTTACTTTCCAATCCGTTGTTTATGAAAGCCTTCAATTCACGACTATTTAACCGTAGCTTTGGATTATTAACTGCCCAAGTTACAGGACGTTCCATTTATGCTGAGGACTGGCTATCAGAAGCCATTGAACTTGGTATACAACAATATGTCATGATTGGTGCTGGATTAGATTCTTTTGTGTTACGGCAAGCGGCACTCTATCCTGAATTAAAAATCTATGAACTTGATCATCCAGATACTCAAGCCTTGAAAATTAATAAATTGAGGCTTTTAGGAAAAATTCCAAACAATGTGGAATTTGTTCCTATTGATTTTGAGAATGAAGCCATTTCTACTGCATTACAGCACAGCAGCTTTGAGTCTAAACAAACCAGCTTTTTCTCTTGGTTAGGTACTACACACTATTTAAAACCCGAAATAACGTTAGCAACCTTACAAAATATTGCCTCCTATGCTGCACCAAATAGCGAATTGGTATTGGACTATTCTCTAGACTATACAACGCTGAAAGGGATAGAACGTGTGGGCGTACTTGCCCTATCTAAATTTACCCATATTTTAAATGAGCCCATTGTTGGGGCGTTAAACACCGAACATTTGCATCAAGCTTTATTTCAAATGGGATACATCGTATTGGAAGATTTGTCTGGTAAAGAAATTACAGAACGGTACTTTCATCAGCGGGCAGATGGCATACAACATACTCAAGCAACGCATTTACTTCGCATCATGATTACATAGAAATTTCTGGTAAGTCATATACAATGACATCATTTCTTCCAACCTAAAACATTGTATGTCTGAACCTTTGATTAACTCCCCTGTCAAACACTGGTGCGAATTCGAATTCATCTCAAAAACCGTGAAGAATCCGAATATTCATATCAAAGGGAATTATTCATATTATTCAGCCTATTGGGACCAAGGTTTTGAACGTTGTGTCGTGCGTTATTTACATGACAAACCTTCTACGCCCGAAAAACCAATTGACCAACTTTATATTGGAAATTTTGTCTGTTTTGGTGCTGAATGCATAATTATGATGGGAGGAAATCAACTGCATCGTACCGACTGGATTTCAGCCTTCCCTTTTGATACGCGTAGTTTTGTCCCTGCTGGAAATACTATTATTGGCGATGGTTGCTGGATTGGCTCTCGTGCCATGATTATGCAAGGGGTTACACTAGGTGAAGGGGCTGTGGTTGCGACGGGTGCTGTAGTCACTAAAGACGTGCCACCTTATGCGGTTGTAGGTGGTGTACCTGCAAAAATTATTAAATACCGATTTCCAGAAGATGATATTCAAAAACTGCTTGCCCTCAAACTTTATGACTTAGATGAAAAGCAGTTTTTAAAAATGCGCGAGCAATTGCAGACGAATGATGTAGAAGCCCTAATACAATACCTCTCAAAGAGTAGTTGAGTGAATCAATTCAAGCATCTTAGTTTTCAATAAAGTTCGCTGCCTAGATACAATTCCTATAATTTTCGCCCCCCTTCTTTTCTCTTTTTAATAGCCATTTCATTTTTCTCACAATTTTTACCCGACTTTAGTACAACAATGCATACTTTTTAGGCAAAAAACATGCTAAGTTAAGTTATGGAATCGACGGTTTATAAAGCCTTATCCCTATGAAAATACTAGGTTTTATAAAATCAAAATTAGCGTTAGTATAAAAGTATAAACAATAGTTTTGAGTCGCAACTCTCAAATAAAGCAGCTTCTAAAAAGTTTTTAATGAAAACAAGGAGTAATACAGATGGCTTATCAAAATATTTTAGTTCCAGTTGACGGTTCAGACACTTCTTTTGCAGCAGTAAAACAAGCAGCAGAACTCGCCAAAGTATTTGGTAGTAAAATTACTGTTGTTCAAGTACTTGCCTTAGACCCATACATTGCTGCCGAATATATTACTGCGGCACAGACCAATGATTTGATTGAACGTGCTCGTTCATCAATTGAAGGTACACTTCAAGATGCCAAAGCTAAATTTAGTGCAGAAGGCTTAAATGTTGAAACGCGTTTACTTGAAGGGCAAATGATCCATCAAGAAATTATTAATGCTGCTAAAGAAATCAATGCTGATTTAATCGTGATTGGTTCACATGGCCGTACAGGATTGAAAAAATTCTTCTTAGGTAGTGTCGCACAAAAAATTCTGGGGGAGACTAGCGTACCTGTATTGGTGGTTCGTCAATAATTTGATTCATCAACTTGGTCTTACATTCATATTCAGCATTGGATGTAAGACCCTTCAAATAACTTTAGAAATTTCTCCATCCCACTGATAGAGCTTCAAATTTATCTTCCCTGCATTCACAACAATATTCTCTGCTTGTAATTTTATAATTTGAAGATTATCCCCTTGAACATCCAGCTTACTTAGGCTAATTTTACCTTGTGAATTAATTACACGATGCCAAGGCAAGTACTTATCTTCAACTTGTTGCAATACACGCCCAACTAAACGAGCATGTTTAGGCAAACCTGCCATCTTGGCAATTTGTCCATAGGTTGCAACTTTTCCATAAGGAATTAAAGCAACCACTTGCAGAATTAACTGTGCTAATTCTTTTGAAGATGATTGAGTCATTGACATCAATATAACCTCTTCGTAACAGAGAAGTTAGAAGTTTCCAGGACTTTCTAGACGTTTCACTTCTTGGACTTTTTCAGGATTATGTACAGCAGCAACACCATCTTCTGCTTTTACATCGACAAAGGCGTCTGGGTTATAAATAGTGATGGTTTCATTGCCAGTCGCATCTTCCCCGACAATATACTGAAAACCTTTACGGTTCATCTTATGGCACAAACGCTGATACCAACCTTTGAAGCCTTCTGTCTCTTCATTCGGATTGTAATAAAAAGCATTCATCACAGCGGGTAACCCTAATCCACAGACCAAACCCGATAGAAGTACGCTAATAAAAGTGTACCCAATCAGGATACTGCTGTATTCACTCAATTGTGGAATATTGGCAACAGCAAGAATCAAAGCCAACGAAATTCCACCACGCACCCCACCCCAAGACAGAATTGCTAAACTTCCGTTATAACTTTTGTGTCGAAAACTTGGGAAAAAAGCAAAGGCAAGATAATTCGCTGCAAAACGTGATGCATGCAGAATAATAAAGGCAATAATACCACCCAAAATCAGACTCACGCTTAAATCTAGAATAAAGAGTTCTAAACCAATTAAGGTAAATAAGAAGGAGTTAATAATTCCCTCAACGGTATGCCAAAAGTGATTGACCTCCCGAATTTCACGTTCTTGTAGGATTTCCTTCCAACGATTTCCGACAATTAATCCACCAAATACGCAGGCAATTGGTGCAGAAGCATGTGCAAAAAGTGCGACCAAGTAAGATCCACATGCCAGTAAAGCGGTCGTTAAAATAAGAGATTCCATTTCATGTTTGCCACGAAGTAATCTCAGAATTGCCAGACCAAAACCCCAACCAATAATAATTGCAACAACAATTTCATAGAGTAAGGTTTGTAGTGTGCCGATTAAACTAAAATGCTCGCCTTGTAATACATTCAGCAAAGTCATGAATAAGGCAATACACATAGCATCATTAAATAAGGATTCGCCTTCTAGCTTGACCATTAAATGGTGCGGTGCACGAACCGAACTTAATACTCCCTTAATCCCAATCGGATCGGTTGCCCCCAAAGCTGCCCCCAAAAGCAACAACACTAATAGGTCAACATGGTGCCCGACTAAAAATTGATAACCATAGAGCGCCACGCCGAAGAACACGGCACAGAGTACCAATGCGATACTGGCTAAAATACTGATCGGCTTCCAATAACTACGTAAATCAGACACTTTGAACTTCAAAGCAGAAGAGGTCAGAATAAAACAAATCACCCCGTTGATCAGAAAATCATAGAAATCGATGTGACGTACGGCATTTTCAATATTATGAATATTGATGGTAATAAACTGATTACCATTTAACAGACTTGCCCCCCACTGCAAAATAAAGACAAAAATTGCGGAGACAATCGGAACACCTATGGCTTGTGGAAAACCTAAAATTCGCTTGTTAAAAATCGTGGTCGCAATTGATAATGCAAAAATAACCGTGAAAATTTGAAGAAATAAAAAATTACCCATGCGAGTTCCGATGCTAACCAAGAGATAAAATCAAGCGAATGAACTCAATGATTTGCGAACTAAATATTGACTTAAACACTATTCTTTACATTTCAGTGTACCGTCTTTTAAAGCTAGCCTCCTAGTTTCGTTAAATTTTTTTAACATAAAACTTGTACAGGATTAAACAAAGCGTTTAGATTGAATCCCTATTCAAATGACTCACGCTATTTTGCCGTTTAAACTTTTAGGAGATTGGCTCATTTATGCACCAGACCATTAAAACCGTATTTCGCCTATGTTTCGCAACCAGTATTTTTTTAATTACGTTGGCATTGGTCTGGACATGTATCGTCAAAACATTAGAAATTAAAAATGCGACTCAAGCTTTAACTCAAGCGCAACAGTTTGAACTAAAGTCAACTAGAGCTAAACCTCTGGTACTGGTTACCAATAATCAGAAACCCGATGAGTCTGTTTTTATTCTCGTCGCCAACCAAGGCTTTATCGCCAAAATGAGCTGTGAGCACTATGCACAAGACTTGTGTATCGATGCAGAGAATCAAACCCATCGACGTCAAATTGACACTTTGGGTTTAAAAAAAATTGGGCAGCAACATTATATTCAACATATTCAATTTCATGACAGCCAAACTCAGAAAGTCAGCCGTTTTAATTATACTGATGTGCAAATCCAAACGTTCTTCCAACAAGACATTCAGCAGTTAAAATATGTGGTCTTCGGGATTGCTATCTTTGCGCTAATTGCTTTGTATGTCAGCTTCCGTATTCTGCGTAACTTTAAGCAATTTCTTCGTAAATAGCCCATAGCTGCGTATTCAAAAACAGCCATCTTTTTTCAATCATGATGATGGCTGTCTTACTTCGCTTCAGCCCTATGATTGAGCCATTACTTTTTCTGGAGATAAACTAAAGATTGCTAACATTGCGATGGCAATGAAACACAGCATCAAGGTTGCCATATTCATTAAGTCTGTCCAAACCAAGAAATTCAGAATCACTCCGCCTAGCAAGCCGCAAGCAAATTGCATACTGCCCATCACCGCACTCGCTGTTCCTGCACGTGCACCTTGTTCAGACATCGCCAATGCCATTGCATTTGGGCCTGTAAAACCAATTCCTGAAACCGCCAAGAACATGCCTGCATACACCAGTTCAATTGGAGCTTGTTGCAACAGACCTGCAAGTACTAACACCAAAGCACCTGTAAGCTGAATAAATCCGCCAATTTTCAGACGGGTAAAGACAGAAAGATGTTTACCCATTTTTTTGTTTAGGGTCGATAACAACATAATCCCAAAGGCATTCGAACCAAAAGCAATTGCAAAGTGCTGTTGATTTAAACCATAACCATTCATCAACACCGATGCGGATGAGCTGATATAGCAAAACAGCACACCACCCGAGAAACAGCCTGCCAACATTGGAACGCGAAAGCTACGATCTTGAAAAATAGCTGCATACAATTGGAAAACTTGGGTTAAATTTAAACGTAGACGGCGTTCAGGCTGTAAGGTTTCCTGAAAAAAGAAATGAATACACAACCAGCATGCAGCGCCAATCATCATTAGAAAAACAAAAATGGCGTGCCAATTAAAATAACTAAGCACCAATGCTCCCAAAGTTGGTGCCAAAATTGGTGCCACCCCCATCACAATCATCATACTGGCAAAAGCCTGTGCAGAGGCATTCATATCTAAACGATCTCGAATAGCGGCTCGTGCAATTACCACCCCTACACATCCTCCTAATGCTTGTAATACTCTGGCAGCTATGAGTGCCCATTCATTACTCGCAAGCACGCAGAGCAAACTGGCAACGACATATAAGCTTAAGCCAAAGTACAGCGGTTTCTTACGCCCAATCCGATCACTCAATGGTCCATAAATAAGCTGCCCAATTGCGAGTCCCAAAAAATAAGCAGGCAAAGTATTTGCCACCATTTGGGTACTAACCCCAAAGTCTTTGGCCATTTGCGGCAAAGCAGGTAAATACATATCAATGGAGAGTGGACCTAAGGCAGTTAATAACGCCAACAACATAATCCAAGAAGTCGAATAGGTTTTTTTTACGGGAGATTGAGCAGCATTCATATTTAATTTTTAACTACGAAGAAACAAGACAAGCTTACACTCTCCATAGTATTATTTCTTGATGAAAAAAGTGAAATTAAATCCTGACTCAAGCCTACTTTTTGCATAAAGGTTTGATGTACATCTCTTGAAGGAAACCACTTGAACACTTGGCTTACTCGTCTGAAGCAAACCACTTATAACACCTCTTTTATGTATAACGTGCGCATGATTATTGCGTTCGCAGGGACTGCATTTGTTCCTTATTTTTTAGACTATCAACTGGCCACCATCCCACTTACACTGGGTGTTGTTGCCGCAGGTCTCAGTGATATTGATGACCGCTTCTCGGTGCGTCTTTTAAATTTGGTTTATACCTATATCGGTTTTTTTGTTACAGCAACCTCTATTTATTTTCTTTTCCCGCACCCGATTCTGTTTGCCATCGGGCTGATCATCTCTTGTATTGGCTTTATTTTATTGGGTTCTTTGGGTCGACGCTATGCCACCATTTCTTATGGTTGTTTGGTCATTTCTGTGTATTCCATGTTGGGCGTACATTTATTTGACCAATGGTATATGCAACCTTCACTACTGGTCGCAGGTGCCGCATGGTATGGTGTCATTTCCACCATCAGCTTCTTGTTGTTCCCTGTGCGTCAAGTACAAGATAAGTTGTCCGAATGCTATTCCTCACTGGGCAATTTCCTCTTTGCCAAATCCAATCTATTTGATGTAGACATGACCCCACAAAGCTATCAGCAAAGCATGATTGATTTGTCACTGGAAAATGGCAAATTAGTGGGCATTTTCAACGAAATGAAAACTGCCCTGCTCACTCGCTTAAAAGGTGACCGCGGTCAACGCGATACTCGACGTAGTTTACAATATTATTTTGTCGCACAAGATATCCATGAACGTGCAGATTCCGCCCATATTGACTATCAAATTTTAACCAAGGTTTTTGAACACAGCGATATTCTATTTCGCTTCCAACGAATTTTGACTATTCAGGGTAAAGCCTGTAAAGATTTGAGCGAAAGCATCTTATTACGGAAAAACTATAAACATAACAAGCGTTTTAAACATTCTTTTCAAAACCTAAAGGTGTCTTTAGAAAAATTACGCGACGATAACCATTACGATCCGATTTGGGTGAATGCCCTGTTCTCTTTATACCAAAACCTTAAGTCAATCGATGCACAACTGCGTAACTTGGAAACTGAACAAAATATCGTTTTTGATAAAAGTAAACAACTTGAAAACCAGCTTAAAGATGATGATCTTAAAGGTTGGGATGATATTGTCATCCGAATCAAACAACATCTTACACCTGAATCTGTGTTGTTCCGTCACGCTATCCGACTCTCAATTGTTTTACTGGTCGGCTATATTTTTGTACAAGTCACGCAGATTCAATACGGATACTGGATTATTCTAACCGCATTATTTGTCTGCCAACCCAACTTTAATGCCACCAAACGCCGACTCCGTCTACGAGTCGTCGGCACACTCATCGGAATCATCATTGGTGAAGCGGTGTTGTATTTTATTCCTTCGGTTGAAGGTCAGTTACTGCTGCTAGTTTTGAGTGGCGTGCTGTTTTTTGAATTACGCAGTAAACAGTATGCACAAGCGACTGCTTTTATCACCATTTTGGCTTTAATTAATTTTAATTTAGATGGTCTAGGTTTTTCAGCCGCTGTACCACGAATGATTGATACCTTGATCGGTTGTGCCTTGGCATGGTTAGGCGTGAGTTTTATTTTTCCAGATTGGAAATTCCGTCGGCTACCGCATAGTATTCAACGTAGCTTACAGGCGCAATGTGCCTACTTAAATGAAGTGATTCAGCAATATAAACAAGGGCGTAATAATGGTCTGAATTATCGTGTCGTGCGACGTGCCGCACATAACACCGATGCCGATGTCGCCTCCCTGATTTCAACCCTTGCCACCGAACCCGACTTTGACCCTACGCAAAAAAGTCAGGCATTTGAGTTTCTTTGTTTGAATCACACCTTTTTGAGTTATATTGCGGCCCTCGGTGCACATCGTGCCCAAATCACAGATCCTGAAATTCTGAATTTACTCAGTCAGGCACAGGAAGATATTCAAGGTGCATTACTGAAAGATGAAATGCCCGATTTAACTGCACAAAATATGTTGCAAACCATTCGGCAGCGCCTCACACAAGATAAAAAAGAAGATCAATTGTCTTTGATTATTTTGCAGCAATTATCGTTAATGTTCAGTATTTTGCAGCAATTGAGTCACCTCAAGCAAAACTTGAGCAATGAACGTGATGATCAGGCGACTGAGTTTGCATCTTTATAATGAATATCGAATTTTACAAATCATAGATTGGCTGGCGGGGCATCCAAAATTTTGCTGTTAAAAAAGCAGCAATTTCCCCGCAATACAATGCATTTATAACGTATCAACCCTGACTATTTAATGCTAAACTTTCTCTAGTTTTAAATTTGCTCTTTTCACTATGACCGCAAAAAATTTATACGCTTATACGCTACAACCTGTGAACTACGAAATCTCTGAAGCTGAGCAACGCCATGCTCAGATGGTGATTTGGCGTAGTACCAATAAAATTAGCACCAAAGCATGGATGATTATGGGTGCCATCGTAGCTCTTGCGATTGTGGGCATCATCTTATTAAAAAACTACTCAACTATTTTTTGCTGGGTGGCAATTGTCGGGGTGGCTTTATACCTTGCAATCCGCACTTATGGCTTAGAGTGGTATGTTAAACGCAAAATGAATGAGTTTCCTGTTCAGGAAATTAAAGGCGTAAAACTGGGTGTACAACCTCACGGTATCGTGATGCGCCAGCAAATGGGTATGCAAGAAGGCGTTGGTGCAATTGGCTGGAAAGACATTTACGAATGGTACAACACGCCAGAATTTATGTTGTTGAACTTTAAAGTCAAAGGTCAACAAGGTGCCTATATTTTACCTAAGCGCATGGACTCACGTAATTTCTCTTTTGAAACCATACGCAAGCATTTAAATGAATCTGTAGGTGAAGCGAAGAAAATCTAAGCGACCCGATTCCTGAAAAGCCTTCTGAAATATGAAGGCTTTTTTACAAAACCAATTAAAAACGATAATGAGAATAAATATTATCCTCAAAATCCACATTATCTGCCAAATCTTAAGTTATAATTTCGCCAATTTTTTCACACTTCCAACACTTGACCATCATGTTGAAAAAAATATTTTTCCAAATCCATTGGTTTATGGGGATTACCGCTGGATTAATACTGTCCATTATGGGCGTGACTGGCGCTATTTATTCTTATGATCAGCAAATCCTTCAATGGATCAATACGGATAGCTATGTTGTACAGGCGGAAAATCGAGATAAACTTACACCAGCTGAACTTTATTTACATTTTCAGCAAGTCGATCCGAAGATCCAGATTAATAGCATCACAATTGCGAAAGACCCGACAGCATCAAGCACGGTCAATATTGTCAAAGAAGGGGCACGACGCGGCTATAACATGATGGTCAACCCCTACTCTGCTGAAGTTCTGCCAGAAATAAAGGGACAAGGTTTTTTCCAGTTTGTGCAGCAATTACATCGTAATTTAACTGTCGGACCTATAGGTAAACAAATTACGGCAGCGTGTACACTCATGCTGATTTTCTTTGTCCTGAGTGGATTATATTTACGCTGGCCCAAAAAACACTCGGTCAAACAATGGCTTTTTGTTAAGCCAAAACTCAAAGGTCGCAACTTCCTATGGGACTTACATGCCGTAGTGGGTACATGGGTGGTGGTATTTTATTTACTGATGGCATGTACAGGACTTTACTGGTCTTATGATTGGTGGCGTAGTGGCATGTTTAAAGTGATGGGTGTGGAACAACCGAAACCAGAAATGCAAGGCGGTAAACCTGAAGGACAACGAGGCCCACGTGGAGCGTCAGGTGAACACGCCTCACAAGGTCGTTCTCATAATGCCAATATGCAAACTCGAAGCAACACCGAGCTTAGTCCAATACAAATGCAAACGGTACTTTCACAAACTTGGACAGGTGTTCAAGCCAAACTAGGACATGACTACTCAACACTCACTTTAAACCTGCCTAAAAAAGCAGATGGTCAAGTTGAACTTGGTTTTGTCGATCCAGTTCCACAACATGAACGAGCACGAAATAAAGCCGTCTATAACTATCAAACTGCAACCATACAAAATATTGAATTATATGCAGACAAAAAGCTCAATGAGAAAATCATGAGCAGTATGCTGCCCGTACACCGTGGTAGCTTCTTTGGGCCTGTATATCACTTCTTTGCCATGCTTGCTGCACTTGCAATGCCATTGTTCTTTGTCACTGGGTGGATGCTGTATCTTAAACGTCGTAAGCAGAAAAAATTAACCTTAGCAGCCCGTGTAAGCCATCACAGCATCACTGTAGATCCAAATGCAAAACCTTGGCTGATTGCTTATGCTTCCCAAACAGGTGTGGCTGAGCAATTGGCTTGGCGTACAGCCACGAGTTTACAAGAAGCTCGCCAGCCTGTAACTGTCAAAACCGTGCAACAACTGACTCTTGAAGATCTGCAATCGGCTCAACAAATCTTGTTTGTTGCGAGTACCTACGGTACCGGCGATGCACCTGATCTTGCTTCAGGTTTTGTTAAGAAAATACTGAATAGTCAAATAGATTTAAGCCATGTGCATTTTGCAGTATTGGCCTTAGGCTCCAAAGAATATCCAGACAGTTATTGTAGCTTCGGACATGCCATTGCGGCTTGGCTTAAACAAAATCAAGCACACGCACTGTTCGACACCATAGAAGTCGATAATGCCAACCCTGAAGATATACAGCGTTGGAATCACGCACTAGCAAAAAGCAGCAAGCTAGATTTACAAGCCATGCACATCGATAAAACGTTTGATCGATGGACATTAACCCAACGTGATTTATTGAATCCAAATAGTCTTGGTGCGCCTGCATTTAATATCGAACTAAAAGCCCAGCATGAAGCACATTGGCAAGCGGGTGATATTGCCGAAATTCAACCCGGCAACAGTGCGAAGCGTATTGCTGAATTTATGGCGAAACATCAAATTGCCCCCCAAACTCAGGTGGAGTCCTTAGCCGTTTCAATTGAGCAGGCATTATGGGACAAACAACTAAATACCGATGTTGAACCTTTTGCCAACATGGAACATTTGCTTGAGCAACTACACACTTTAGCTTCACGCGAATATTCCATTGCCAGTATTCCCTCGCAGCAAACACTACGTTTAGTGGTACGTCAGCAAAGTGATCATACGGGTGAACTTGGCTTAGGTTCGGGTTGGTTAACAGCACATACTGAAATTGGTCAAGAGATTGCACTTCGTATTCGTAATAATGTGTCATTCCACCTCATTGATGACAATCGTCCAATCATTTGTATTGGTAATGGCACAGGCATTGCAGGACTGATGAGTCTATTACATGCGCGTGTCCGTGCTGATTACACCCAAAATTGGCTGATCTTCGGTGAACGGCAACGAGAACATGATTTTTTCTATCAAACTACGATTGAAGCGTGGCAAAGTACAGGCATGTTAGAACGTCTGGATTTGGCTTTCTCACGTGATCAAGCGGAAAAGGTCTATGTACACCATGTTTTGCGTAATCAAGCAGCAGAGCTAATCTCATGGTTCAATCGTGGTGCAGTCATTTATGTCTGTGGTAGCATTCAGGGAATGGCCCAAGATGTCGAGCATGCGCTCATCGACATTCTGGGTGAAAATACGGTAGAACAACTTCGTCATGAAGGGCGCTATCGTCGTGATGTATACTAAAAAGCAGTAGCATAAAATAAAAAACCGAGCTTAAATAGGCTCGGTTTTTTATTCATCATTTTATTTATCCATTCGACAATACGTTTCATGTCATAAGCATTTATCTTCAACACATCAAACCAATCTAGAATTATGCAATCAATACGATTAAAAAGACTATTCGCAGTACTTATTGGAACTGCACTCTTTCTGGATGGGGCTTATTTAATTAGTCTCAATAAAATTCATTTAGGTACTATACTGCCGTTGTTAATTGGATCAGGACTGCTAGTCTTTGCACTTTTCTACCCTAAAGTTCAACTCTTTGTTCACCAAACTCGATATAGACATATCCTCTGGTGTATAGGTTGCTGGGGATTTTTGCTTTGGAGTACAAGCGTACTTTGCTTTTTTATCTATTTGCATCTAGCAGGCCAAAATAATGCTCAACTCACGCCAGTGAAAGCTATTATTGTTTTGGGGAGTGGTATCGAGCATGGTCAACCTTCTGCTACCTTAGCACAGCGCTTAAATCGAGCTGCCGTACTGGCAAAACAACAACCCAACATCCCCCTCATTATGACGGGCGGTTTAGATTTTCGAGAAAAATTCACTGAAGCAGAAGTAATGTCAAAGTACGTTCAGCAAAACTTCTCGATATCCCCTACTCGTATTTGGTTAGAAGACAAAAGCACCTGTACCGATTTAAATCTAAAGAATAGCAAACCCATTCTTGCTCAGCTCAATATTCAATTGAATGAACCTATTGCTATCGTTACCAGTGATTTCCATACCTTAAGAGCTGCTGCAATTGCCCATAAACAAGGCTATCGTCATATCTTTACTGTAGCCGCGCCCACACCTTTCATTAACCGTTATAATTCATGGCTTAGAGAATATTTTGCTTATGGTAGTGGTTGGCTCTTAAATGAGTTTTAAGGATTAATTCAGACGAATATGACGAGGAAGAGGAAGCTTCATGTCCTGAAACAACTCAGGTTTTTGCATATAGACTTGGTATAAATAGTTTTTTAAATCTAACAACAATTTCTCTGGCGCAACCAAGATATTTTGCCCCTCAGGCGTTAAGTCCAAAGAAATGGTGGTCTGTTCCTTTCTTAAATATGGAATCAGCTTTTCTACCAAATCTTTGAGGCTGATCTCTTTCAATTGATAATCTGCCCAATTGTCCCTAATCAACAATTTAGCTAAATTTTTATTTTGCCAAATTGCAAATGCACGTTGCCCTGTTGGGGTCGCGCATAACGCCCAACCATCCTGATATAAAGCACTCACAGATCCTTGAGCAACCATGTTTTCAATAAATTGCTGATAGATATTCTTCGCACTTGGGCTAGAATTATGACTTTTAGATGCAGCTTTACGCTGATAAGGATTTCTCATATCAATGATATATATTGAATTATTATTGAATAATAAATTCTATATAAAAGACTGAGTCTAGACAACATGAAGGAGATATATGGTGGGCGCTGACGGGATCGAACCGCCGACATTCTGCTTGTAAGGCAGACGCTCTACCAACTGAGCTAAGCGCCCTGAAGAATAAAAATAGAGACCTATTTTTACAAAACCAAGATAAAGGTGCTTTATCTGGATTAAACATCTTATTCAGGGAAATAAGATATTAAAATGGCGCAGCGGACGGGGCTCGAACCCGCGACCCTCGGCGTGACAGGCCGATATTCTAACCAACTGAACTACCGCTGCAACACGGAATTCTTAAAACCAAAATCCATAATCTGTCAAAATTATGGTGGGCGCTGACGGGATCGAACCGCCGACATTCTGCTTGTAAGGCAGACGCTCTACCAACTGAGCTAAGCGCCCTAAGGCATTAAAAATAGCATCACTATTTTTAGGATGCAAGATAAACACTAAAGATTATCTTTTGAAACACAGCTTGTCAAACTGTTAAACTTCTCTGAAATGGCGCAGCGGACGGGGCTCGAACCCGCGACCCCCGGCGTGACAGGCCGGTATTCTAACCAACTGAACTACCGCTGCATCGCAAAGAATATGGTGGGCGCTGACGGGATCGAACCGCCGACATTCTGCTTGTAAGGCAGACGCTCTACCAACTGAGCTAAGCGCCCTCAAAAGCTATTTTGTATAAATGGCGCAGCGGACGGGGCTCGAACCCGCGACCCTCGGCGTGACAGGCCGATATTCTAACCAACTGAACTACCGCTGCACTTACACAATATCGCATTTGTGGTACAAACAATTATTAAACTCATCAAGTGGCGCAGCGGACGGGGCTCGAACCCGCGACCCCCGGCGTGACAGGCCGGTATTCTAACCAACTGAACTACCGCTGCACTGAGAGTTTAACGTAAAGTCTTGGTGGGCGCTGACGGGATCGAACCGCCGACATTCTGCTTGTAAGGCAGACGCTCTACCAACTGAGCTAAGCGCCCTTAACGTCTTCATCGTTTGTGTGGTGCATTATAGAGAATCCTGACCGAGTGTCAAACGCTTTTCTCACTGTTTTCATAATTTTATGTTTGAGTGATTAAAAAATAAGTGTTTTGCTATAAAAACAAGCAAATTCTGCAAGTTATTTCAAAAGTATGCGTATTTTTTACACATAGCCGCTATCTTTATTTTTAAACATTTTTAACGCCATAGATGAAAATGACGACGCTTTAACTTAAATTTAATGTTTGTTCCGAAATATAGACCAACGCATTTTCAGGAATCAGTTCAAATAATTCGATGACATCTTGATTGCGCATGCGGATACAACCATGCGACATTGGAATACCCATGGGTTCGCTATCTGGTGTACCGTGAATATAAATATAACGATTGAAGGTATCGCATCCCTCACCTTGATTAAACTGTGGCTCTAAACCAGCAAGCCATAAAATACGTGACAAGATCCAGTCACGTTCTGGAAATGCTGTGGCAAGCTCCAGATCATAAACCTCCCCTGTTTCTTTACGTGCAATAAAGACTGCATTAATTGGTGAAAACTCACCAAACTTTAACGCCACTTTGTGCCATCCTCTTGGTGTCTTGCCACTATTTTCCTGTTCACCAATCCCATTTTTACCCGATGAAATCACATAGAATTTATTATGCTTAGGCAGTTGCAAAGTTTGCTCTGCCAAATCTATTAAAATATCTGCTTGTTGTAATGAATATTGCATTGAACTGTCCTAAAAAACGTGCAATTAGTTATGAGCATTATCTATCGTGCTTCACTCGAAACTGGTTCTGGGCGCAACCATAACCAGATTGCAACAATCAACATGGTCAAATCTGTAAAGACTTTGACCGCAAAAGGCGCTGTTGTAAATAGCATCAATACGCCACTGAGCAGCATCATGCTGGAAGCAATCCATTTGGCTTTGCGTGGTACAGTGCCATTTTCACGCCAAGCTCGAAGTGTTGCGCCATGCTTTGGATGATTTAACAACCAATCATCTACTTGTGGCCAACCTTTTGAGGCTGCCCACGCGGCTAAAATTAAAAATACTGTTGTTGGCATACCAGGTAGTACAGCACCAATAAAGCCAAGGATGACAAAAAGCACCACTAAACTTCGCCAAAACACTATCTTCATCTTCAAGCCCTAATCTAGAATTGCGCTAGTATAAAATGTTTTTACACTTTATCCTTTTTAAATTCTGTACATTGTTCTGCCGTTTCGGTTTTCACTATGTTTCCAACCTTACAACAAGACCATCTTTTTGAACCATGGCTCAATTTTAAAAATCCGCTGGTGAGGCAATTGGCTTTTAGCCTTGCCAGCCCCAATATTCTAAGTGCTTATCCCGAGCAATTTGACGTTCAACAGGCATTTCAATTTCATACAGAGTCGGTTTGGACTCAGTACTTTCACCTCTACCAAACTCGTTTAGATTATTTAGATCAACATCCAACTGAATTAGAAAACTTTTTAAATCAATTAAAAAGCACTCGACTAGGATTACGCTTTGAAATGTTTATTTGGTTTTGGTTATGTGATCATAATTATCACCCTTATGAACTTTTAGGGCACAGCATCCAACAAATTGCAGGCCCTAAAACTTTAGGCGAATTGGATTTTTTACTTAAAAATACGCAGACCAATCAAATTGAACATTGGGAAGTGGCTTTAAAATACTATTTAGCAGAATGTGATTTTTCTTTTCCGCATTGGTATGGGCTTAATCGGACAGATACATTAAAACGTAAATTAAACCATTTTACCCAAAAGCAGTTTCAATTTGATCAAGCACTGAATTACCCAATACAACAACGCTTTGTCATCTTAAAGGGGCAACTGTATTTGCCTTTGCATGCAACCACACAGCAAATCCCACATTGGCTGAACTCACATAGAAGAATAGGCTTGTGGGGCTATGATTTTATTCCTCAAACAGCATTCCCCTATCGCTTACAACGCCACGAATGGCTCTGCCCTCATGCTGCTGCAACCAGTGTAACACCTCTGCTCTGGACTGATGGTTTGTATTGTTATTTAGATAAAGATGAGGAACAAAATTTTTATATGTATCGCAACCGCCCTCTGCTACAGCATTATGCTCAGCATTAAAATGACGCCATATACATTCTTTAACTTTTTTATAATGAAATCATGGTACTGTTTATGCTGAATGTTTTTTAATCTATATGTGCTCAAGATAATAATTCATGTTTTGGAGAACACTATGAAAAAAGCAATCGCGATCTCATTACTACTCACTTTTTTTCTAGCAGGCTGTAATACGGTCGCAGGTGTAGGTAAAGACGTTTCCAAAGTTGGGGATGTGGTTACAGACAGCGCGGAAAAATCAGCAGACAAATTATAATCCCCCAAAAGAACATCAAGACCTTATCAAAACGATAAGGTTTTTTTATATCAAAACTCCCTTTCTTGATTCGATTCGCCTATCATAGCAGCATATTTTTCATTTGCTTTTCTGTATGAACCACTCCGAAACACTCGAACTTAGTCTGCAATTACTCCGCCAACCCTCTGTTACGCCTGTCGATCATGACTGTCAAAACATTATGGCTGAGCGTTTAGCAAAAATTGGTTTTAACATTGAACCTATGCGTTTTGATGATGTTGATAATCTTTGGGCGCGCAAAGGGACTGAAGCTCCAGTGTTCTGTTTTGCAGGGCATACAGATGTAGTACCAACAGGCAATTTAAATGCTTGGCACTCAGAACCGTTTATTCCAGAAATCCGTGATGGCAAACTCTATGGTCGTGGTAGTGCAGACATGAAAACTGCATTGGCGGCAATGGTGGTGGCATCAGAACGATTTGTAGCTAAGCACCCAAATCACAAAGGCTCAATCGCATTTTTAATCACCTCTGATGAAGAAGGTCCTGCGATTAATGGAACTGTCAAAGTTATTGAAACGCTAGAAGCTCGCCAAGAAAAAATGACTTGGTGCCTTGTAGGTGAGCCATCAAGTACGCATCATTTAGGTGATATTGTAAAAAATGGTCGTCGTGGTTCATTAAATGCAGTACTGACTGTAAAAGGAAAGCAAGGTCACGTGGCTTACCCTCACCTTGCGATTAATCCAATTCACATGGCTTCTAAAGCTGTTGCAGAACTATGCGATACCGTTTGGGATCAAGGGAATGAATACTTCCCTGCAACTTCTTTCCAAGTTTCTAATATCCAAGCAGGTACAGGTGCAACCAATGTGGTACCTGGGACAATGACGGTGACATTTAACTTCCGCTATTCGACAGAAGTCACAGCAGAAGAATTAAAAGCCCGTGTGTTAGAAATTTTAGATCGTCATGGTTTAACTTACGAAATCCAATGGACACATTCTGGCTTACCATTCCTCACCCCAGTGGGTGAGTTGGTGAATGCTGCGAAAAATGCAATTCGTAATGTTACTGGTCGTGAAACTGAATTATCGACCAGTGGCGGAACATCAGATGGTCGTTTTATTGCACCTACAGGCGCTCAAGTACTTGAACTAGGTGTACTTAATGCCAGCATACATCAAATTGATGAGCACGTTAATGTAGCAGATTTAGAACCTTTGGCTGAAATTTATGAGCAAATTTTAGAAGGCTTATTAGCTTAAGACTTTTGAATAAACAGCGAATAAAAAACCCATGTTGAACATGGGTTTTTTATTGTTAAAGCTTTTATGAGTTAATACCTAAACTGGCTTGAATCTGGACTACATTCGGGACTTGGAACGTTTGTTCGCCCATTCTCACATACTGAAACACCATAGGATCAGTAACTGTCATTTCTTCGTCAACCACCTCAGAAATACGAACACGTACAGATTTCGGCATTTCATTACACATCAAGGCAAAACGCTGATCTACTTCATCACCTTCAATCACCAATGCAACACCTGTCTCTTTTGCAGGATCATTCACCGCATAAACAGGTAATTTTACATCGTGCCACTCTACTGAAGAAACATGTGTCTGGCTATCCAATGCGGAAAGTACAATGTTTTGAGGTAATAACATCGCAACTTTGCCATAACACTGAATGATATAAGCATCAATAAATCCAGTAGAAACTGTAATAAGATGATGTAACTCTTGCTGACTAATTTGGTCTAAAACCGATTTATTCGCGATTTTTCCACTCATCAAATTACCCCTGTTTCACAGTCAAAAGACTTTCTATGTTATTCAACAATTCAGCCTCTTGGAATGGTTTACCCATATAATGAGTTACACCCAAACTAAATGCTCGTTCACGATGCTTTTCACCCGTACGTGATGTAATCATGATAATTGGGAGTTGCTTATGAACTTCGTGGTGACGAATTAAGTTAGTTACTTCAAATCCGTCCATACGTGGCATTTCAATATCTAACAGCATTAAATCAGGTTTGACATTTTCTAACTGCTCCATGGCATCCACACCATCTTTCGCAGTGACGACATCATAACCTTGGCGCTCTAATAGACGTGAAGTAACTTTACGTACTGTAACCGAGTCATCGACAATCATGATTAAACGACGTGTATTGCTATAACGATAAGAATCACGTTGATCATGGCCATGTTTCACACGTTGTGTGGTTTGCACTTGACGGGCAATATTTTGTCCATCCAGAATCAAACACACTTGTCCATCACCTAGAATCGTTGCACCTGCTATCGCACCAATTGCAGCAAATTGCTGGCCAATTGGTTTCACGACAATTTGCGCACGTGAGCCGATCAACTGATCAACCAATAAGGCAATCGTTTGACCACTATTACCCTTAATCAACAATACAGGTAACGAATGAGCAATATTGCTTAAACGCGGTAAAGGCTGATTGGAAACAAATTCAGAAAGATAACGTAACTTATAGCTTTGGTTATCAATTTTGAAATAATCTTCTTTACTATTAAAGTAAGTTTCCAAAGTCGTTGGTGCAATTCGAATGATGCGCTCAATTTGTGCCAAAGGAATTGCAAATTGCTGATCCCCAGATTTCACCATTAAGGCATCACTTACTGCTACAGTCGTTGGAACGCGGATACTAAAACTTGTTCCTTTTCCAAGGGTTGAATCTACAGTGACATGACCACCCAACGCCTTAATCGAGCTTTGTACGACATCCAGACCAACGCCTCGCCCAGAAATTTGGGTAATTTGCTGTGCAGTACTAAAACCTGGATGGAAAATCAACTGTAAAATTTCTTCTTTTTCAAGTAATTGATCTGCTTTCATCAAACCTAAAGAAATGGCTTTTTCCTTGATTCGATTTACGTCAATCCCTTTACCATCGTCATGGAATTCGACTACAACATCCGTACCTTGACGGCTGATATTGAGTTCAATTTTCCCAATTTCAGGTTTGTTTGCCGACTGACGCTGCTCAGGATCTTCAATACCATGGTCGATGGCATTTCGTAACATATGCTCAAGCGGCGTAACTAAACGCTCAAGAATAGTACGATCCAACTCACCTTCAGTATTATTTACAATTAACTCAGCAGGCCGGTTTAGAGTTGAAGCAGTCTGACGCACAATACGTTGCAAACGAGGCAATAAGCGTGAGAATGGAACCAAGCGAGTTCGCATTAAGCCTTCTTGAATTTCGGCCTGAATACGGGATTGCTGTAATAACAAACCCTCTGTATCACGAATTTTCTCAGCCAATGTACTCTTGAAGTCGACCAAGTCGGATGCAGATTCCGCCAAGGATTTAGACAACTGATTTAATGATGAATATTGGTCCATTTCCAATGGGTCAAAGTCGGCATATCGCCCGCCTTCACTGCCATGTTTGGCAATAATTTGTGACTCTAATTCACCTTCCATTCGACGCAACTGGTCGGCAAGACGCTTAATTGCCAATTCCATTTCATTCAATGTATTGCCTAATTGACCAAGATCCATTTCAATACGTGAACGGTTAATCGAATTTTCACCAGATAAATCAATCATTTTCTCAATCAAATCTGCTGAAATTCGAATCATTTCATTCGATTGATCATTGGCCCCAAAACTTTCCCACTCACCCATCATAGCTGGTGGCTCTGTTCCATCCCCTTGAATAAACTCAAAGCTTGGTGCAGTTATTGGTGCATAATCAGGGCTGTTTCGCGTTGGTAATTGAACAGTAACATCTGCATATTCAATCGCTTCCAAACCTGCTTTTAAACTGTCAAAATTACTATAATCATGATCAAAAATAGCATGTCTTAACCATGTAATCGTGGTTTTGAGTAGTGGATCATAAATATTTGAATTGAAGTGATGAACAGCGAACTGTTCGAAGGCGCTTTCTAAACGATATGCAATCGCCCCTACAGGCTCAATTTCAACCATACGTGCACCACCTTTGAGGCTGTGCGCTGCGCGTTGCAATTGAAGCAATAAACTACGGTCACTACGTTGCTCAAACCAATTCTGCAACAGTTTTTCCATTGTATCGAAAATTTCTGCCGCTTCTTCGAAGAATGTTTCTTCAACAATTGAGCGTACACTCTCATCAAATGCTAAAGATTCAACGTCTTGAACTGATGGCTCAACAGTGTTCGGTTGTGGTACGGGTTCAACCCAATCTGGAGTTTCAGATTCTTCTTCAAATGAACTAACTTCTGCATGTACAGGCTGTACAACTGGAGGCTCATTAGTCGCTGCTTCATATACAGCCACATGTTCAACAGCAGGCAGTTTTTGTTCTGTAACCACTTCCGTATCAGTAGATACCACAGCACCAGCAACCAATGCATGAATATTATTTAAAATATCAATTGCTTCAGGAGCCGGATAATCAACTTTTTCTTCTCGAATCGTTTGAATACGGTCAGCAATGTTGTCTTGAACTAAACGAACAATCTGGATCAGCGCAGGCGATGCCTGAATTTGCTGATTGATAATACGTTCATAAATAGTTTCTAATTCATGTGCAATTAAACCAATATGCGTCGCTTGAATCATATTTGCGCCACCCTTCAGGGTATGCAAATATCGCATTAAATTATTCAATGCTGCGGTATTAGACTGATCACTGCTCCATGTATGTACATCTTGGTCAATCCCCATGAGTAGCTCATCTGCTTCCTCAAGGAAGATATCCAAAAGATCATCGTCAAATTGACGATTAGCTTCATCTGTATCAACTAATTTCGCATCACTATGCAGGCGTTTTGACAAAGCCGCAAAGTCAACAACTGCAGTCTGAGGGCCAGACTCACTCATTAACTCTGTTTCAAGTTCAGAAGTATTCTCTACAGATGGATTTTCTTCAACTGAATCAAAAATTTCCAGGTCTTGCTGCACAAATGCAGTTAAATTCTGAAGCACTTGTTCTGCTGGTGTAGATAAACTTATGCGCTGACCCGCAGCCAGCGTATCAAACAGATAAATAAATTCTTGATGCGCCTGAGCGAATAGCTCATATGCATAGTCAATGTTGAGTAATGTTGGTTTAGCTAAAAGAGCTTGGTAACACTTATCTAAAACCTGAATAAAATCATGAATCCCTTGTGAAGCACGGTTATTGGTATGCTCCGCGAGTAAATTCGCTTTTTGACTTAATTGCTCTACATAAATAGGAAATTCATTTTTAATGCGTTTTTCAAACTCTAGCTCTGCATCCAATAACAGATCAATATCTAATTCTATTAATTTCGATACCAAACCTTGTGGATTTGCACTAGATTCAAATTCTTCTTGATTAAAACCGTAATTTTCCCATGCCTGATTAAATGTTTGATCAATTTGATTTAAATTTTCAACTTTACCCTGACGTAAAATATGTAAATAGTCACGCACAAATTCAGCATATTGAATAAGTAATGCTGTCTCATTTGAAGTTGAAACGATTTCTTCTTGTAAAAGCGTCTTAAATAAATTTTCAACTTTTGAACTGGCATCAAAAATTTGCTGGATATGCGCCATAGACGAACTACCACGCAAAGTATGCAAGGCACGAATCAGTCCATTATAATCAAGCACTTCGTCAGTATCTTGTTTCAAGAAGCGGTCAATCGTTGCAAGATGTTCTTCAGCTTCTTCAATGAAAATGGATGTCGTCACTTCTTGTAGATCGCTTGATTCAGCAACCACTGCTTCTTCCACCAATGCAATTTCTGCTTGAGAAGAATTTAATTCCAGTCCAGTCAAATCATCTGGAGATCTGAGTTGATCTGCTAAAGATAACAATTCTTCAAGTGCAGGTTCAATTGATTGACCTTGTTGTAGCTGCTGCCCCAATAGCACCAGAGGTCTTAAATCAATTTCTATGGGTTTGACCGCTTTGAACTGAGGATAAAGCTTAAATTGAAAAACGCGATAAACCGTTTCAGCAAATTTCTGAATCTTAAGCTCTAAAGGTACAGAACCGAAAATAACACGATTTAAAGTATCTTCGACAGCCCAAGCCACCTCACCAGCAGACTTTGCCCCCACCATTCGCCCCGAGCCTTTCAAGGTATGAAAATGGCGTCGAATAATCGTTAAAGTATCCTGATCAGAAGGATTTGCTAACCACTGTTCAAAAATGGTATCTAATTCTTCAAAAATTTCTTCAATTTCTTCTACAAAGATCTCTAGAATTTCAGCATCTTGGTCAAGATAACTATCTTCTGGAAGCGTTGTCGTATCGACTAAATTTTTTAATATTTCTTTCATAGCTTTGGCTTCTTACGTTTCTCGCCACCATAAAAGGCGCTAAAACCTGAGTGTAATCATCACGCTGCACCACATTTGCAAATACAGCGCTTCGATGCTTAAAACTAGATGCATATTCCGACCTATGTCAGATCGGAATACCATAGATTAGCTAACTTATTCAGGTAGTTTGAAGTCAGTTACAGATTCACGTAGTGATTCCGCCATATTGGCAAGTTCAGAAACCGAACGTGCTGTGTCGAAAGTCGCTGTTGTAGTCTGTGACGTAATTTCTTGTACAACGTTCATCGTGGTTGCAATATGACCCGCTGATGCTGATTGCAGTTTTGCTGCATCCGAAATGCTTGCAATCAGTTTTGCCAAGTTCCCCGATACGTTTTGAATCTCATCTAGTGCTACACCAGCATCTTTAGACAAGTTCGCACCACGGACAACTTCCGAAGTCGTTTGTTCCATTGAAATAACGGCTTCGTTGGTATCTGTTTGAATCGTTTTTACCAGTGTTTCAATCTGCTTGGTTGCAGAGGCAGAACGTTCTGCAAGACGCTGTACTTCATCAGCTACGACCGCGAAACCACGACCAGCTTCACCCGCCATAGATGCCTGAATGGCTGCATTTAATGCCAAGATGTTCGTTTGGTCTGCAATATCGTTAATCAGGGCAACAATGTTACCAATTTCTTGAGATGATTCACCCAAACGTTTAATACGTTTTGATGTTTCTTGAATCTGCTCACGAATGATATCCATACCTTCAATTGAACGGTTTACAACTTCTGCACCATTGGTCGCAATCTGTACTGAACGTTCTGCTACCGTAGCTGATTCTGATGCGTTGGCAGATACTTGGTCAATTGACATTGCCATTTCATTAATTGCCGCTGATGCGCCTGCAATTTCTTGTGCTTGGTGCTCAGAAGCTTCGGCTAACTGGTTGGTAATGACCTGAGTATTTTGCGTATAGTGTGCAACCTCTGCAGAAGTTTCAGTAATACGCGAAACTAACTCACGTAATTGGTCGATCGCGAAGTTGATCGAGTCGGCAATTGCACCTGTAAAATCTTCAGATACCGTTGCATATGAACGTAAGTCACCATCTGCTAAGTCAGCAATTTCATCTAGTAAACGTAAAATCGCATTCTGGTTACGGTCATATTCTTCTTGTAAACGTGATACACGAACCTTATCGGCTTCACCACGAAGTGCTAGTAATTTAAATCCGCAGAATAAGAAACCAATCAATGCCAGAATTAGGCCCAAGGCAGGAATTGCAATTAACCAACCTGTACCGCCAGATAACTTGTTTAAGTTTGTTAACAATGCATCTGATTGTTCAAAAATTGAAGAAGAAGCTTGACGTACTTTTACAATTTGCGTGGAGTTCTTTAAAACTGTTGCTGCTGCAGATTTTAATACTTCATCATATTCCGCTTTAATACCGTCTAAAGATTCACGTAAAGCAGGTTCTGTAATCTGTTGTACACCTAGTTCTGCACTACCATTAATTTGCGCATTCAAATACGAACCAAATGTTTCAGTGTCCGCACTAAAGTCATCTGCTGATGCACTTGAGTTAGTAGTACCTGTTAATACCGAGTTAATCGAACGTAAAATACGTTCCGCAATAAACACCTGGTTTTTCGCAATAACTACCTGACTACTTGGCATATTTTGACGTGCCATTTGGTCAACCATCAAGTTATATTCAGCCTGAATACCTGGAATACTTTCACTGATTGCAATGTTAGTGTCATATAACTGATTAATGATTTTTTGTTGTGAAGCAATTAAATCAATATTTTCAGAAACTTTTTTCCATTGTGCATCGACTTCACGTAGTGCAGGAGTACTCGCTTGGATATCGTTAACCGTTTCAAGGTTTTCAGCGAAAGCCTTTTGCGAATCTGTCAATTTTTTAATTGCTTCTGGTGTACCAGAAGCAGTTGCCTCTGTCGCTTGACGCGAAATCGTTTGTGATAAAAGACGTAAATCACCCAAACTACGGGTAAATTCGTTATTACGCGGTACGCTATAGAATAGATATAACAGAAGGAATAGGGCCAAGATGATACAAAACGCTGCACCCAAAATTAATGGTTTGGACTTTTCACTGTCACCGAATACACGTGAAAACTGTTCCGTCTGTGATTGAATTTTTGCTACTAAAGCATTACCACCCGCACGGTTGGTACTTTCACCTGCATTTTTCTTTTTTAGTTTAAAGCCCATGCAGCTTCTCCCCGAATTTTGCCTTCATTCTTAATGAGTTGGACTATTTAATTTATAAGTTTTATAGATGCGTTCATATATTTTGGATTTTGCAATAAACGACTAAATAAGAAAACATGCCATTGTTGGTTATGTTGATGAAAATACCCTTGGCAATATTCTTGTAAATTACTATCTAAATCTTTGTGTTTAGAAAAGAAACTTTTCTTATTAAAGTGTTGAATGCCCAAAACCTGATCGACGACTAATCCGACATAATGATCATGATGACTGATACATAAGACTTTTTGTGTCGGTGAATATTGGCTTCGATGTCCAGAAATATAATGAGACAAATCTGCAACTGAGAGCAATCGTCCACGAATATTAGCCAATCCCATCACCCATGACTGGGTATTTGGCACTGGCGTATATTTAGGTGGATAAATAACTTCCGAAACCTCACCTAGAGGGGCAACGAAATATTGCCCCATCATTTCAAATGCAATCCCTGACCATCGGTTTACTTCATTCTCAGTCGAAACGTAGTTTTTATTACCACGTTTCGCCAAGCGAAGTAATTCGATAAATCCGTTCGCTGCCATAGTTTATCCTGCGTTGAGGTGCTGCTTAATGGTGTCAATCAATTGCTGTTCATCAATTGGCTTAGTTAAGTAATCACATGCCCCTTGACGTTTACCCCAAACACGGTCAGTTGCCTGATCTTTGGTACTCACAATCACAACAGGAATATGTTTGGTTGTTTCACCACGCGCAATTTGACGCGTTGCCTGAAAACCATTTACACCAGGCATCACCACATCCATAAGCACCAGATCAGGAAGTTCTGCTTGTGCCATTGTTACCCCATCTGCACCATTTGAAGCTTCAATAACTTCAAATCCGTGCTTGCCTAATATCTCTCTGAAACGAAATGTTTCAGTAGGCGAATCATCTACAACCAAAATACGAGCCATGCTCTTCCCCAATACAAAACTTATGCTGTTACGTGATTACGAATTGCGTTTAAAAGTTCATCTTTACTGAATGGTTTTGTTAAATATTCATCAGAACCGACAACACGTCCTTTAGCCTGATCAAATAAACCATCTTTACTCGATAGCATAATGACAGGAATATTTTGATAATTTTGCGAATTTTTAATCAATGCACAAGTTTGATAGCCATCTAGACGTGGCATCATGATGTCGACAAAAACAATATCTGGATTTGCTTCAGCAATCTTTGATAAAGCCTCAAAACCATCTACTGCGGTAACAACTTCACAACCTTCACGTTGTAATAATGTTTCTGCTGTACGGCGAATGGTTTTTGAATCATCAATTACCATGACTTTTAGATTTTGAAATTTATCGTCCATTTAATGACCCGTCCAATTTTTAGAATGTACATACATTTGGTATATGAAGTTTTATTACAAGTTGCTAACATTTTTAACATATATTTACTTGTATTTTCAATGAACAGTTTCGAACTAATTCGACACTTTTTACTAATTTAACCTACAATTTCACACTTTCATTCATTCCAATATTTTTTTTAATGAATAGAGGTTTTTTCTTCGCCAGATTAGTTCTAATATAACTTTATTATTACTTAAAAATAAGTAATTTAGTCAACTTTAACTTTTTGTGGGGGATTCAATGAAAAGTCAGTTTAGTCGAAAACTTGCTTTCATTGCAGAAAAGGAAATGGCATTTAAACTTTTGCTGATTAGCCTGTTGCTCCTCCAATCAGCATTTACTTTTGCTGAAGAAGTAAAAGCCGTTTGGTATCGTTATTACGATAACAAAGGTGTGGCGAATATCAGTACCAGTGTTACCCCTAATCATATTCGCTATGGCTATGAAGCACTCGACCGCAATATGCAGGTGATTAAACGTAATCGCCCCTATAATGCGGAAACGGAACAGAAAAAAGCACCTCAACGTGCTGCTCAAGCCAAACAACGTGAAGCTGACTTACGCTTAAAACGTGCCTATACCAACAGCAAGGTTGCTATCAATAAAGGTAATGAAGCTTTAGCCAATATAAAAAAACAAATCAGCTTCCAACAAGACCAGCTCAAACAATTGCAAAATGATCGTATTTTATTTAAACGACAAGAAATGGAATATTTACGTAAAGGCGATCCTGTTCCAGCGATTTTAAAAAGCAACCTCAGCAATAATGCGACCAATATCAGCAATAAAAAAGAGCAAATTCAGTCTTTACAAACCAACTATCGCAATACGCAAGCTGAATACGCGAATATAATTGCGCGCTTAAAAGCCATGGAAAACTAATCCTGCAATGAAGTAAGGACATTTTTGATGCAGTATGCACCCCGTTTATTTAAATCATCCGCTCTCACGATTTGTCTTTTACTCGCTGCTTGTCAAAAACAACCCGAAACACTTCCCCCCAGTGAAAATAAGAAGATTGAGCTTATTCAACAAGATCTAGTTGCAATTAATTTTGGTCAATCTGTAGAAAGAACCCCATTTACAGGCAGCATTCGCGCTGTAAATCAAAGCAGCTTGCAATCTCAAGTGACAGCCACCGCAACTTTAGTCCGTGCCAATGTTGGTGATGCTGTACAACAAGGTCAGATCTTAATCCAACTCAACAATCAAGATAATGAAGCTCGTCTAGCTCAAGCGAAAGCAAATTTGGCTGCAGCTAAAGCACAAGCCAACCTTGCTCAGAACATGATGAAACGTAAGCAACGGTTACTTGATCAGGGCTTTATCTCTAGAGTTGAATTTGAACAAAATCAGGTGGACTATCAGGCGCAATTAGAAAATGCTAAGGCGCAACAAGCTGCTGTTGATATTGCACTGAAAGCTGAACAAGATGGGACTTTGCGTAGCCCTATAACAGGCGTTGTCACCAAACGTCAGGTTGAACCTGGTCAAACCGTCGCGGCGGGTCAAACCTTATTTGAAATCGTTGACCCAACAAAGTTAGAACTTCAAGCGCGTTTACCAAGTGATCAGCGCAATGCTTTAAAAGTAGGGCAAAAAATTGAATACCGCATACAAGGAAGTCCTGAAACACTGACCGCAACACTCAGTCGTATTTCACCACTGGCGGATTTAAATAGTCGTCAAATTGAGTTTTATGCCACACCAAACTCAGAGCTTAATCCATTAAGTATAGGCGCATTTGTTGAAGGTAATATTCTGGCAGTACCTTCTGCATCGGGACAATTAATTCCCTTAGACACGATTCAAAATCTTGAACAAAAGCCTTATGTCTGGGTGATTCGCCAGCAAAAAATTGAACGCGTTCCTATACAAATACTTGAACAGCGCTATAGCGAAAATACGGCTGTCGTCTCTGGACTGACCAGTGGCGATCAAATTAGCCGCGTAAAGTTCAACGATGATGATCTTCATAAAACCGTTACGATTCAGCGAACTAAATAAGTTTAGGGTCTCAAAATGTGGTTAACCCGTATCAGCGTAAAATATCCTGTCTTTACTATCATGATGATGTTATCGCTGATGGTGCTCGGCTTAGCTTCTTGGCAACGCATGAGCGTGGAGGAATTTCCTGATGTCGACTTTCCATTTGTTGTTGTGCATACCACTTATCCCGGTGCTTCGCCTGAAACCATTGAATCTGAAATTACCAAAAAAATGGAAGATCAGATCAATACCATTTCAGGGCTAAAGCAGGTCATTTCACAGTCCAGTGAAGGGCTTTCCACCATCATTGTTGAGTTTAACTTAGACGTTCCCTCTGCTGTTGCTGCTCAAGATATTCGTGACAAAATAGCGCCTGTGACTGCTGAATTTCGAGATGAAATTCAGGATCCTGTGGTAGAACGCTATGACCCGACTGCCAGTGCAATTATGTCAATTGTATTTGAGTCCAATAGCCAGTCCTTACGTGAGCTCAGTACCTATATTGACCAACGGATTGTGCCCGAATTACAAACGGTATCTGGCGTGGGTGCGGTTAACTTATTAGGCGATAGCCAGCGTCAAATTCGAGTTGTCATTGATCCATACAAGTTACAAAGCTACGGCATTGGCATCGATCAAGTCATTAACACCTTAAAAAGTGAAAATATTGAAGTTCCAGGTGGCACCCTCAAACAAGCAAACTCCGAACTTGTGGTCGAAATCAAATCCAAAGTCATTCATCCCTACGCTTTTGGGGATTTAATTGTTGCCACCAAAAATGGCAGTCCGATTTTTTTAAAACAAGTTGCGACTGTTGAAGACAGTCAGGCAGAACTTGACTCTAGCGCTTTTTTAAATGGCAACCCTGCTGTCGCGGTTGATGTATTGCGCAACTCCGATTCAAATATTATTCAAGTGGTGGATGGCACCCGTAAAGCCTTAGCCAAGATTGAACAACAACTCCCCAAGGGCATCAGTGTCAAAGTCGTAGTCGATAGCTCTCAAGGCATTCGTGGCAGCATTCAAGATGTCACCCGAACCATTCTTGAGGGTGCAATACTCGCGGTGTTCATCGTCTTACTTTTTCTTGGCTCCTTCCGCTCTACCATTATTACAGGCATGACCCTACCCATCTCTTTATTGGGTACTTTAGCCATGATTTGGGCTTTCGGCTTTAGCATTAATATGATGACGCTCTTAGCTTTGTCGCTCAGCATTGGCTTACTGATTGATGATGCGATTGTGGTTAGGGAGAATATTGTTCGCCATGCCGATATGGGTAAAGATCACGTTAGTGCTGCCTTGGATGGAACCAAAGAAATTGGCTTAGCGGTCTTAGCCACCACCTTAACCATTGTGGCAGTATTTTTACCTGTTGCTTTTATGGGCGGTATTATCGGTCGTTTCTTTTACCAATTTGGAGTAACGGTCAGTACAGCCGTACTGATTTCCATGTTTGTCAGTTTCACCCTTGATCCCATGCTCTCTGCGCATTGGACAGATTCAGGCAAAAAATCTAAAAAACCAAACCTATTAAGCCGCTTCTTTGATGTCATTGCACATCTGCTAGAGCGTATCACCCACGTTTACGAGTACTTATTAAAACTGGCACTGCGTTTTCGGTTAATCACGCTCATGATTGCGATTGCCTCCCTTTTTGGAGCTCTCGCTTTATCTAAAATGATTGGTACCGAATTTGTACCTACGCCAGATAAAGCTCAGATTCGCATAAAATTTGAAACGCCAGTCAATGCCTCTTTGGAATATTCGCAGGCCAAACTGTTACAGGTCGAGCAAATTCTAAGACAGAACCCTGAAGTACTCGGTACTTATGGCGTGATTAATGGCGTTACAGATCGTGGGAAAAACCACGTTAGCCTACATGTGACAGTAACGCCACGCCAACAGCGTAATAAAACACTGATTCAATTGAATAATGAATTCCGTGATCGACTTAAAAGCATTGCAGGAATTCGTGTGACTTCGGTTGCCTCTGCCGATGAAAATGTTTCTGGCGGACAAAAACCGATCATGATTTCGATTAAAGGACCTGACTTAAACCAACTACAAAAAATATCAGATCAGTTCATGCAACAAGTTGCTCAAGTTCGAGGCGTGGTCGATTTAGAAAGTTCACTCAAAGAACCTAAAGCCACTTTGGCCGTCCATATTAATCGGGTTTTAGCGAATGATTTAGGTTTATCTGTCAATCAAATTGCCAATGTTGTACGCCCGTTAATTGCAGGAGATGATGTCACGTCTTGGCAAGATGACAAAGGTGAAACCTATGATGTCAATGTTCGATTAGCTGAAAGCCAACGTAGCCTACCGAATGATTTAGGCAATTTATACATTAACTCTGCGAAACAAGATCAGTCAGGACAAAATATTTTAGTGCCTCTTGGCAGTATCGCGAGCCTAGAACAAACCTTAGGGGCTTCTCAGATTAATCGTCGTGATTTGGCACGAGAAGTCTTAGTTGAAGCCAATACGGCTGGGCGCCCTGCGGGTGATATTGGTGCCGATATACAAAAAATTCAGGATAATTTTAAACTGCCTGCGGGCTATAGCTTCGATACTCAAGGAGCAAATGCCGATATGGCTGAATCGGCGGGCTATGCACTCACGGCAATTACCTTATCAATTGTGTTTATTTATATTGTTTTAGGTTCACAGTTTAATAGCTTTATTCACCCTGCTGCGATTATGGCCTCACTCCCACTATCGCTGATTGGGGTATTTTTAGCCCTGTTCTTGTTCAATTCGACCATGAATCTATTCTCCATTATTGGCATCATTATGCTGATGGGACTGGTCACCAAAAATGCCATCTTACTCATCGATTTTATTAAAAAAGCCATGGAGTCTGGCAGCAGTCGTTATGATGCGATTTTACAAGCAGGTAAAACCCGTTTACGTCCAATTTTAATGACCACCAGTGCCATGGTCATGGGGATGATTCCGCTAGCGCTCGGACTCGGTGAAGGTGGTGAGCAAAGTGCCCCTATGGCGCATGCTGTGATTGGTGGAATCATTACCTCTACCCTGCTCACCTTGGTGGTGGTTCCTGTCATCTTTACCTACTTAGATGACTTTAAGAATTTTCTACTTCGTCTCAAACAGAAAATCATGGCATAATCCATGGCAGTTCAATGGACAGTCAGCATCGAATGACTGTTTCATTTTAGATTGGATTATCCTTCACGATTAATATTAGGACAGTATTCATGCGCGCGAGTCGCTTTTTATTTGCAACGTTAAGAGAAACCCCAAACGATGCTGAAGTTATTTCACATCAACTTATGCTCCGTGCGGGCATGATTCGTAAATTGGCTTCAGGTTTATACACTTGGCTGCCGATGGGCGTACGTGTGCTAAATAAAGTTGAAGCGATTGTACGTGAAGAAATGAACCGTTCAGGCTCACTTGAAGTATTCATGCCCGTAGCGCAACCTGCCAGCCTATGGGAAGAGTCTGGTCGTTATGTACAATACGGTCCAGAATTATTACGTTTCAAAGATCGTCATGATAATCCATTCGTTTTGGGTCCTACCCATGAAGAGGTGATTACGGATTTAGCACGTAATGAATTAAAAAGTTATAAGCAATTACCAATCAATTTCTACCAAATTCAGACCAAATTCCGTGATGAAATTCGTCCACGCTTTGGTGTAATGCGTTCACGCGAATTCATTATGAAAGATGCTTATTCTTTCCATGCAGATCAAGCCTCTTTGCAAGAAACTTATGATTTAATGTATCAAACCTATTGCAACATTTTCACCCGTTTAGGTTTGGATTTCCGTCCAGTACAAGCGGATACAGGTTCAATTGGTGGTTCAGGTTCACATGAATTCCACGTTTTGGCTTCAAGCGGTGAAGATGATATCGCTTTCTCAACTGAATCAAACTATGCAGCCAACATTGAAATGGCTGAAGCAATATTGGTCGGTGAACGCGCTGCTCCAACCCAAGCTTTGGAAATTGTCGATACACCAAATCAGAAAACCATTGCAGATGTCTCTGCATTCTTAAATTCTGATCCTGCACACTCTGTTAAAGCATTGTTGGTACAAGGTGTAACAGATGAGAACGGTCAAACTCCAGTTATCGCTTTATTCTTGCGTGGTGATCATGAGCTGAATGAAATTAAAGCTGAGAAGCACCCACTCATTGCATCGCCATTAACATTTGCAACTGACGAGCAACTTGCAGCGTTTGGTTTAACTGCTGGTTTCTGTGGACCACAAGGTTTAGTTGAAAAAGGTTTAACGGTAATTGTTGACCGTGCTGCATCGGTACTGTCTGACTTTGTGGCGGGTGCCAATGAAGCAGACAAACATGCAACTGGTGTAAACTGGGAACGTGATGCTCAATTCACCGAAGTTTATGACTTACGTAATGTGGTTGAAGGCGATCCATCTCCAGACGGTAAAGGTACGTTGCAAATTAAACGCGGAATTGAAGTTGGTCATATTTTCCAATTGGGTCAAAAATACTCAGAAGCTTTAGGCTGCAAGGTATTGGGCGAAGATGGCAAACCATTTACTGTCACTATGGGTTGTTATGGCATTGGGGTTACACGTGTGGTGGCTTCTGCAATCGAACAGAATTTTGATGAGAAAGGTATCATCTGGCCAGCAGCAATTGCACCGTTTGAAGTCGCAATTGTGCCGATGAATGCACACAAATCTCCGCGTACTTTAGAAGCTGCTGAAGCTTTATATGCCGAGTTAGCTGCTGCGGGTTATGATGTATTACTCGATGATCGTAACGAACGTCCTGGCGTGAAATTCTCAGATCTTGAATTAACAGGTATTCCACACCGTATCGTGATTGGTGAGAAAGGTCTAGATGCAGGCACGTTTGAATATAAAGGCCGTACCGATGCAGAATCTGTAAACATTTCTAAAGATGAATTATTAACAAAAATTGCCAAGTAATTTTTTCCTTAGAATAAAAAAATCCCGCAAGTTGCGGGATTTTTTTGTTAAAACTGAATTAACAAAATTTCATGCCACCAAAACAGTTGGAACGGAAATTTTGCCCTTGCAAGGTTAAATTGGTCAGTGGGAAATCCAAAGTCGTGCTATTCATAGGGACATTACCCACCACCAAAGCAGAGCCTCCTACACATCCCGTTAATAAATTTCCACAATTTCGTGGATGCTCGGTTAAGTCTTTATTAATCCCAGCAATGGTTTGCTTTAACACCTCATTGGTAATCGCGACTTGCGTCGTTGGACTTAAACTTCCCAATTCCACTTCATCTTCCATCGACAACCACCACCCCTGATTGGCTGCAACAGCGGCACCCGGCCATAAGATCTTTTGTGATTGTAATGATAAGGAT
This sequence comes from Acinetobacter sp. ACNIH2, assembly GCF_002934965.1. Lineage (NCBI taxonomy): Bacteria > Pseudomonadati > Pseudomonadota > Gammaproteobacteria > Moraxellales > Moraxellaceae > Acinetobacter > Acinetobacter sp. ACNIH2. The sequence continues at coordinate 2,366,527 of NZ_CP026412.1, read as the reverse complement.
GCAGGGTTATTTAAGTATAAAGCATGAATTAAACCCAAATTCTGATTGACCGTAATGTCAGTTTTCAAACCTGTAATGTTGCCTGTTACCTGCTTATCCAAATTCAAAAAACCAGCCACTGTCGCCTTTAATTGTCCGCTAAAGTCAATCTGCCCAACTGTCCCGCTGCCTTTTAAAACTACATCTTTTAGTCTCGTTCCCGACACAATGGTAGAGTTAATCGTAAAAGGAGCCGAAGTTGAAGAAAGGCTTAAATTATAATTATTCGAGGTATAAGAAATATCATAACAAGGGTCTAAAAAACCATCGACACACGTTGTTCCAGAACTACTTCCCAATAATCGGCCTTGCACAATACCATTAATCGTTAACCCTGTATCTGCATACGTCATGTTACGTGCCTGAGTTACAGCTGTACCAGAGGCGGTTTTAGTCTTCATGTAGCCACTAAAAGTGTTAATTCCATTGGGTGTTGCAGAGTTTTCTGTACCCAAAGTCATGAGTCCTGAAATCTTCTCGGCACTGACCCGAAATCCCACCACTTCACGCGTCGCTGCCGAACTTGGATTTTTTATCGCAAATTGTAAAAATGGATTGGTAATTTTAGCCGAAGTTGCTGCTCGTTCATCAGAAGTATAATTTGCGTTCGCAGGTAAACCACTTAAAGAAATATTATCAATATCAATATCACAACTACTGGCTCGCACGCTGTTGTTGACTCCACCACAGCCCAATGCCAATTTATTGATATTGGCATTCAACTCCATAACTGCTTCCAAACCTAACTTATAAAAACCAATATTAGATTGATTATAAGTGTCCCCTTTTTGATCGGTTTGTGTAGTGCCCTGTAAATACTGCAAGGTTAATAAAGCTTGACCCGATACATCCGATAGCTCCTGATCAGATAGGCTTTGCAAACTCTTTGCCATGACAGGTGTAATAGCGGTAGCCAGTAAAATGCTTATTAATAATTTCGTCTTCATGACCACTTAAATTCCTTTCATTCTTTTTATCTTGGTGTAATGCCAAAACTGCTACGAATATTCCCACCAGTGAACACCATTGTGCCTAAATTCTGAGCGCGATCTGCTGTCGGGTATAAATTAACATCGGCTTTTAAGACACCTGCTGCCTGATTAGTCGGGTTCAAGCGAATGTTATTATTAAATTTGATTTGATCCTTCTCTACCAAAATTTTGGCATTCAAATCAAGCTCGCCTTGAATTCGATCAAAACCAATGGTGGCATTATCTTGCACATTGGTAAAATGCAGGTAGTTTTTATTGGTGGTAGCATCAGACGCATTCAGCTTAATATTGCCCTGAATCGCCAAATGATTATCTGCTGCTGTACCCGGTAAAATGTTCAATTGTGCTGAAGAGTCCAAACGTAATGCCAAGCCAAATAACACATCATCCGTATTGGTAAAACTATTGGCAGGAACAAAACAATTTAAGCTGGTTGTTGCGACATTCGCACAAGCAGCGGCCTCGTAGCGACTGCCAGGTAATTGCCCCAATGCAATTTCAGCCCCCATTGCAATAACTAAACGAGGCAAGTCTAGCTTAATACCTGATTGCTCCATAGCAAGCACACCTTGCGTATCCATGAAGAAATCAATATTGCGTAGCCCCGTATAATAGTTCACCTCTTCCGCAGTATTAAAACTATTTGGTGCACCATCAATCAAAATAATGGAGGTTGTTTTAGTACCTACTGCATCACGCCCCTGAGTGGACATGGTTAATCCAAAACCAATCGCTTCAGCATTATTCGCACCGTAGGTCGTACCATATAAGCCTAAATTGGCATTCAAATTATAGATGGGAATACCCAGCCCCCATGTTGCACTTTGAGAGGTAATTTGATGGCTCGCGTCATTACTGTTATTGGCAATAAACTTAGCATTTCGGGCAATGGCTTGAAAATCCATACCTCGTACTGCAATTGCGACAGCATTCTGTGCATTATTACTCAAGTTATAACGACCAATGCCTGCTTGCTTGCCTAATAATTTGGCAATATTTTGTCCAATTTCAAACTCTAATGATTTGGTTTGTACCGCATTAATATAAATGTCACCAAAATTAATATAAGCCAAATTATTATTAGCAACTAAGCTAGAACCACTTTGGGTACGAATTTGTAACGGTGTTAAATTACCAAACTCGATTGCATAGGAATTCTTACCTGTATGTCCAAGCTCAAATTTTGTGCCTTCTGCTGTCACTACACCAGATGAATTTTTCTCATCACGAGTAAAACTGGTTTTTACGTTCAGATGTAGCCCTGTTGAACCCGCCATTTGATTACTTGATGTTGAAGCCCCTTCTGCTCCACCCAAATTCGTTCGGTCAGCATTAACAGAGATTTCAGCATCTCGGAGTCGTCCCGATGCACCTAAACGGATAATAGAATTGAGTTGGTCTGTATTCTCATTGGCGGTATACAATTTTCCATCATTGCCGACATTGGTTTTATACCTCACATCAATATTAAAACCAGGGCGAGTCTTACCTGGATTATCCAAGTCTTGAACACGCTCAAGGACAACTTCATTCACTGTACTGTCCGAAGCATTTGGAGAGTTGGTAGATAACACCATGCCTTTATTGGCATCTAGATATAAATAACCCGTACCTTTAAAATTAAAATTAAAATCTTTTAAAATAAATTGGTTATATTCATTACCATTTTTTAGTGTATGGAAAATATTGGCATTTTGCAGGCCAAATTCCAAATAAGCTTTATCTTTTGAGTTAAATAAACCACTTCTGGTTTCTAAGACAAAATTCATCGGTGCCCGATTTTGCAGAGTTAAAGCACCTAAAGTATTTTGGCTCGTGCAATCTGCACCACGTGTACCATCACCACAAACCGCCACTTTGGCAATATGCATATTGGCAGGATTAACCACCGCCTCTATCCGCATGCCCGTCTTATTGGCATTGGTGCCCACATCAAGCTTAACTTTTCCGCCAATTTTATTATTATCAATTTTACTCACTTCAATATTATTCAAGGAAAGATTCAAATTCCCTGAAGTACCATTTGAGAAATTGGTATTGTCTTTCCAATTTAATTGGTCAATGGTGACTCGGTCTGTTTCATAACTTAAGCTAATTCCATCCTGCCCTGAAACAGTACGCAAGCTTTGATCTGAAAGTGCTTCTAAAGCATAAATCTGCTGCGCCAATAAAACACTCGAAGCCAACACACTGAGTTTTATAATTTTGTTTGTACTCATTCACAGTTCCTTATGTGATTGAATTAACAACGTGAAGTCGCAGTAGAATTACAACTAAAAAACTTCATTGTTCCTGACATGGCTAAATTTCCATGCATATTTAAGCCTGTAAAGCCTGTCTCTAATCCACGATCAAACACAGACTCATGCGATGAACTATAAGTTGTCTGTTTTAAATAACCTTTTTGTGCATCACTTGTACCTGAGTCTTTTTCAATGGCCAGTGCTTCAAAACCAAAATTACGAATCTGGATTGGATAACCATCTAGAAAGGTCAATTTCATCGCCGTTTTATAGCCTGCACTAGTCGTCACAGTGGTGCCATCTAATTGAAATTTATCGATCGCAATTGTGCCTTGTATTTTTTTGAAAACTAGCCAATACAAGTTTCCACTGGCATCTTTACGATTACTTACATTAAAGGCTAAACGGCAAAATTCATTACTTGCGCCATTACAGGAATACTCATAAGGGACTTCTGTAGTATTGGTCGGCAAGTTATGATTTAAAGAAAATGACCAACTTAAATCTGCCCCGCCTTGTCCACGTATATTCGATAATTGGTTCGCATCTAATGCATCTAACGCTGCCGAAGCACACTGAGAACTTAACATTAGGGCAGCAAAAATATAATGTTTCATTTATTTCTCCTTATAGCCCTGTCGTCGTAATTTTCAGATGTTGAATTAACATTCCATCGATCGCTGCGGATCCTAAATTGGTCTTGGTTCCTGTTGGGGTAACAAAACTCACCCCTACTGCATTGGTACTAGTATCTGCTTTTAAAAATTTATTGTTATTGGTAAAACCGACTGTACCAATAGAGATACTGCTGTGTGTGGCTGTATTGCCTTGATAAGTTTGCCCCATGCTGATGGGATCACCACAGTATTGAACATTACAGGTTGAACCCTTATAAGCTGAAGCCGCACCACTCGCCAATGCGGTGTAGTCCGTATAAATTTGTTGATAAACATTGGCTTTGTTCGGAATACGGGTCAATTCAATCACAAAGTTTTGACCATCTGCCGCCGTATCAACAATCAAAGGCTGATAAACACTCCCTAGCACCAAATTAATATTTGGACTATATAAAAACACACCATCATTCACATTAAAATTTGGTGCAGAGGTTTTAGAAATCGCAGGCGTGGTTAAATCGTTGGTTATATCTGTGCCTAAGGTTTCTGCTGTACTAATACGCAATGCTTTGGATTTATCTTCAGTTGCAGTGCTTGGATTATCATTGGTATTTAATCGAATGAGTGCCGCCAGACCTAAAGTATTGTTATAAGATGTTGGTAGCGACGAACTGGCTGCTCCCCCCAAGGTCTGGAATAACTTTAAATTAGATCCATTTAAAGACAAACCATTGGCCACCATTTGCAGTCTTAAACGACTGTCTAAACCATTTAAATTTGCAGGTGCGCCGTTTTTAGCATCGACAGGTGCAGCAACCAAAGGATTGCGTGCAAAGAAGTCTCCCCACAAGCCTAATTTAATATTATTATCCGCTGCAGTATTGGCAGCACCATCAAGAGCATAAGGGGCTTCTAAAGATAAATAACTAAAATCTTGTGCAACCCCTGCAAAGTCATATACCACGCGGTTGGCAGTAGTACTAATAGACTTCACACTAAACACCCAAGGATTGGTTTCTTGCCCCCAATTGAAACCCAGATTACTGAAACGAGAGTTTAGATCATTATCGGATGCCGATAGCGCTAAACCGTACAGGAAGACATCTGCTTTTTTTGCACCCGCAGTTTTAGCCGTGTCTGAAAGTGGCCCCACTGGAATAAAACGCACAAAACCTGTGTCATAGTTTCGGTTGGCTAAACGACTTTGATTCTGAGCCGCGCTCAAACCATCTTCGGCAGTTTGAAATACCATTTTGAAATTTTCAGGCAGAATAGCAATGCCTTCGCCGGTAGAATTACTTAATACCTGATCTGAAAGTGCTTCTAAAGCAAAACTATAAGAACAACAGAGCCCAATCATGCTCGCCAGCAATGTTTTACGCAAAATTGTCGTATGCCGATCCGTCATCGCGACCTTCCTTGTTATTTGATGCTCCGCATCATTCTTTTGTTCATCCTAGACTTGGTTATGCTTTGTTTTACTGTCAAATGTTCCGTATCAGGTACATTTCACCAAGACATTTTTAATCCTCATTATGCTGAATAATTACACGATTGCAAAAAAAACTCAGGAAATGTCGACATTTTCCGATGAATGAAGATTCAGCGCTTGATGCATTTTTTTAGCCATAAAAAAACCTGTTTGATTTTACAAACAGGTTTTCGGACATCATACCAAATGTAAATTAAGCTTTTGGTTTAGCGATAAAAAAAACCTGTTTGATTGAACAAACAGGTTTTTTGGATGTCATACCAAATACAAATTAAGCTTTTGGTAAAGTTACACCCGTTTGACCTTGGTACTTACCACCACGGTCTTTATAAGAAGTCTCACATACTTCATCACTTTCGAAAAAGAGCATTTGCGCAACACCTTCGCCCGCATAAATACGCGCTGGTAAATTGGTGGTGTTAGAAAACTCAAGCGTGACATGACCTTCCCACTCAGGTTCTAACGGCGTCACGTTCACAATAATACCGCAGCGTGCATAGGTTGATTTGCCCAGACACACGGTTAATACATTACGGGGAATACGGAAATATTCCACTGTACGCGCTAAGGCAAATGAGTTTGGTGGAATGATGCAAACATCAGATTCGATATCAATAAAACTTTTTTCATCGAAATGTTTTGGATCGACAATTGCAGAGTGAACATTGGTGAACACTTTGAATTCACGTGCACAACGAACATCATAGCCATAACTCGACACGCCATAAGAAATGAGCTTTTCGCCATTCTCATCAAAACGCACTTGATTTTCCGCATACGGTTCAATCATGCCGTGTTTTTCGCTCATTTCGCGAATCCAACGATCAGACTTAATAGCCATTATTCTATTTCCAAAACTTCAAGCAATTCTTGCGCTGTACTTTAACTTAATTCAGCCGCAATGGAAATACAGACAGGGTTGATCCAGCATGCTTTCAAAATGCGAATTCAACTACGCTCTCGTAAAATTAAAGGCTTAATAATGCCGAATAACTCAATGGAATAGAAAAACTAACCAACACAATCGATGCTGTTTTTTGCAAATTAGATTTCGTTAACCAACGTACTCGGTTGGATGCCAAGATCGAACCAATAAATGTCCAGAAAAAAGCAATAGGGACAATCAAAATTAAAAATACCAACATATGTGCAATGTAAGCATCCACACTGCTCCAAACAACTGCAGGGAAAATAGCAGATGCAAATAAAAGCGCTTTAGGATTCAACAATGTTGCACAAAATAGCTCACGAGCACGAATCGTCGGTTGATTATAACTTTCTTCTACATCTGCCGTTTTCCACAGTTTAATCGCTAAAAATAAAATATAGCTCGCACTAAAAAGTTTAAGGACGGTGGGAATGACAGGATAATGACGCGATACGGTACCAATGATGATACCCCACACGGTTATAGAAATTAGATAACCAAATGCTTCTGCAGGAATAAGACGAAATGATTTTCGAATGCCGACCTGAATACCAGATGAAGCAAGTAGAGTATTAGTAGGACCTGGGGTTAATAATAAAGAAACCACCAACCCTATAAAAAACAAAGAAACCATACCCTTACCTCATATTTGAGCAAATGAAGCGTAGTTGAATTGTTTCAATATAGCAAAAAAAATATTGTAAAGGAAAATCGGGAAAGTTCTTAAGACTTTAACATATTCGATAAAAATCATCATTTTAATAACAATAAACCCAATAAAACCTATGGGTCACGCTATGAAGATATTTTATATTTTTTGTCACAATTCATTTAATTTTTATGTCGTGCCATACAATTTAAAGCCATGATTCAGCAGTTTTTTTAAGTTTACTTTCAGTTTGGTATGTAACTCTAAAGCACAGTTCCTTATAGCAAAAAGGTGAATTAACTATCGTTTTTCACTTAAATCATGCACAATACCCTGTCCTGAAAAGCTGATTTCGTATGGCAAAGAAATTTTTCCAATCGTGGCTTCCCTCTCCTGAAAAAGTCAATCAACTTAAGTTTATGCGGATTTTTGGTCAACGCACCTTGAATCCTGTGCTTTGGTACGTCAATCGAAAATCAATTTCCCATGCCGTTTTTATTGGCACTTTTTGGGGCATTCTACCTGTGCCGTTTCACAGTGTATTTATTGTACTGACTGTATTACTCATTGAAGTCAATCTACCGCTAAGCTTAACCCTTGCATGGTTATCTAACCCACTTACTGTTGTGCCAATTTTGTATTTAGGTTTTTGGCTAGGCAGCAAAATATTCCACGTCAATATGATTGATAAAGATATGATTTTAGGGGTATTACACCAAATTTTAAACTGGGTTAAAAACTTTGGGCATGGTCATATTGATTTACATCTGGCCAAAATTTTAGTGACAGGATTAGTGTTAGAAGCCTTGTTAAGCGCTTTTGTTCTATATATTTGTACACGTATTATTTGGCGTTGGTCAGTTCTACGTAAATGGAATAAAAGATTTCATCCCTAAAAGAAACACTCTGCAAAATCATTATGTAAAAAAAGGGATGTTGCTAACATCCCCTTTTAGACTTTAAAAAATTCGATTTTTATCTTTATCTGACTTAGTTAATTGAGCCGCGATTTTTTCTGCAATCGCCAAATAACTTTCTGCTGCTGCATCACCTGCTATTACAGAAGGCTGACCTGCATCTGCATTTTCACGGATGCCTGCATCAAGCGGTAAACGCCCCAACAATGGAATGTGATATTGCTCTGACAATTTATCGCCCCCACCTGTACCGAAAATTTGCTCTTCAAATCCACAATTCGAGCAAATATGGGTCGACATATTTTCAATCACACCCATCACTGGAATTTGCACGCGGTTGAACAACTCAATACCTTTCGTTGCATCCAGAAGTGCCACATTTTGTGGCGTAGTCACAATCACTGCGCCAGTCACTGGAATACGCTGTGCCAAAGTCAATTGAATATCTCCAGTTCCTGGAGGCATATCAATCATTAGCACATCCAAATCTGGCCATAAGGTTTGATTGAATAGTTGCATTAATGCACCTGTTGCTTTAGGTCCACGCCATGCCACAGGGGTATTATTGTCACCTGTTAAATGCCCAATCGAAAGTACAGCAAGCCCATAAGCATCAAGCGGAACAAAGTTTTCCGCTTCAATCATTGGGGTTTTACCAGCATTACCCAACATGGTAGGAATACTTGGGCCATAAATGTCAGCATCTAATACACCAACTTTTAATCCCAATTGCTGTAATGCCAACGCCAGATTCACCGTTGTCGTAGATTTTCCAACGCCACCTTTACCTGAAGATATCAAAATCACATTTTGAATCCGTGGGTGTTTAGGTACATCACGTTGCTGTGGTGCAGCTTTAGCAATTGGAGGATTATTCGGATCGGTTTCTGTTTCAGTCTGAGTCGATGCAGCGGCATCCATCACTGGAGGTAAATTACTTTTTTCATTTTTGGCAGGCGTAGAACAACTCTCACCTTGGGCATGATCATGTCCACAACCACCCGCCTTATGTCCTGTTTTTTGCTGAATTACATGCATATTGAGTTCCTGAATGCCACATTTTTCAAGGGCATCTGCCAGATCATCATGAATTTGCTGTAAATGATCGGCTTCTTCAGGGTAGGTATTAATGGTGATTTGTAAGACTCGATCTTGCACATTAATTTGCGAAATACGGTCTTTTAATGCGTGATTGGAATTCGGCAGAAGATATTGTTGTAAAACTTGCTGGATTTCTTCTTCTTTCACCTCCTGAGCGGGTGAAAAAACAGATTTAAGTGAAGAAAGCCACGACATACATTTACTCCAAGTCTGGATATACAGCTGAATGACATAGTTTAACGGTTATTTTCAATCAGGTTAAGCGTTGTACTACGTTGCTTTTTAAATCAATCACTAAAAACCGAGTAAATTTGTCAGATTTTAAACAAAAACCTATTCTGGAGATACAAATGGCTGTTCCTATTTTATTGATACATCGCCTTGCAATTGCCTAAAAGAATAAAGACAAGGTAATAGATTATGTTCATGAAATAGACAAGAAACTGTATTTTCTAACTGTGCTTGATCATCAGATTCATTAGGTCAAATGGATGAGTTTTGATTGCTAAACTCACTCAACATCCATGCCGAGTGAGAGATTGTAACAACTCATTAAATTTAAGATTGATCGTGATCATCTTTCTTAAATTTGTTCAGGGTATCGGTTGCAGCTTTTTTCAGTTCATCAAACTTTTCTGTTGCTTGAACTTTTAATTCGTCAAATTTGACCGAAGCTTCCTGTTTCAGCTCTGCTGATTTGACCTTAGCTTCATCAAGTAAATGACTCGCTTCTGCTTTTAAATGCTCGTACTTTTCTTGCGCCTGATGTTGTACTTCAGCCCATTTGGCTTTGGCATCATCAATGGTACTGTCAAAACCTGCATCTTCGTCCGCAGCCTGTTGCTCGTCCAATTTCTGCTTTACATCATCCAGTTTTTGTTCCGCATCTTGTTTTACTTCAACCGCAGCACTTTTTAAATCACCAATTGCCTTTTCACCTTCTGTTTGTACATCTTTTGCGGCTTGTTTCAAGTCATCGCCAAGTTCCACAGCCTTATCTTTTATTTCATCAATCTTATTTTCAACGGTCATTTTTACACCTTTTTCTGTTATAGCACCTGTCTATAGTTATACCGTGATCTGAATTGAATAAAATACAAAACAGCATATTGAAACAAAGACGCTACAGAATGTAGCGTAGTTAAGTTGATCTTCCATCCTTGACTTTACATCTTTAAAACATCACCAATACTACGTAATTTGTACTGTCAGGATCGCCAACTACCCAAGCGCTGATCTTCGTCTTGATACAGTATGCTGATAGATAGGAAAACATTTGGCATTTCTATTGGGCATCATTTTTTTATCTGCACTTGCGCTAAAGTCTGGTGGATTTGCAAAGAATTCATGCAATCCCTTATGCAACTTTGCAGTAACTAAGGTAAAATCAATGCCCTTGCATTAACTACGAATGAGAGAGTTATATCCGTGCGCAATATTTTAGTCACTAACGCCCTTCCATACGCCAATGGTCCGATCCATATGGGTCACCTACTCGGTTATATCCAAGCAGATATCTGGGTTCGCGCCATGCGTGCAATGGGACATGATGTGACTTATGTCTGTGCGGATGATGCTCACGGTACCGCAATCATGTTGCGTGCCGAAGCGAATGGTATTAGCCCAGAGCAACAAATTGCTAATGTTCAGAAAGAACACATTCGTGACTTTGACGGTTTTGGTGTACATTTTGACCACTATGATTCAACCCATAGTGACACCAACCGTGCCCGTGCTTCTGAAATTTATGTAAAAAACCGCGAAGCTGGCAACATTGCAGTTCGCCCTGTATCACAACTGTTTGACCCAGAAAAAGGCATGTTCTTGTCTGACCGTTTCATTAAAGGCACTTGCCCGAAATGTAAAGCGGAAGATCAATATGGCGATTCATGTGAAGTTTGCGGTACAACCTATAACGCAACAGAACTATTAAATCCAAAATCGACTTTAAGTGGTGCGACACCTGTCGAAAAATCTTCAGATCATTATTTCTTTAAATTGCCAAACTTTGGTGAATACTTACAGAAATGGACGCGTGATGAAGGTCGTTTACCTGTTTCAATTGCCAACAAGTTAGATGAATGGTTCGAAGCAGGTTTGGCAGATTGGGATATTTCTCGTGATGCACCGTATTTCGGTTTTGAAATTCCAGATGCGCCAAACAAATATTTCTATGTTTGGGTCGATGCACCGATTGGTTATATGTCGAGTTTTGAAAACTACATTAAAACCAAACGCCCTGAACTCAACTTCGATGATTTCTGGAAAAAAGATTCTAAAAATGAAGTTTATCACTTCATTGGCAAAGACATTGTTTACTTCCATGCGCTGTTCTGGCCTGCAATGTTAGAAGGCGCAAACTACCGTACGCCGTCAGGTTTATTTGTGAATGGTTTCTTGACCGTGAATGGTCAGAAGATGTCGAAGTCTCGCGGTACATTTATTAAAGCTGAAACTTATTTACAGCACTTAAACCCTGAATATTTACGTTACTACTTCGCATCTAAACTTTCAGACAAAGTTGAAGACTCTGATTTAAACTTGGATGATTTTGTTCAGAAAGTAAACTCAGACTTGGTCGGTAAAGTGGTCAACATTGCCAGCCGTTGTGCAAAATTCATTAACACCAAGTTTGATAATAAACTCTCTGCAACTTGTGCAGAGCCTGAATTGGTACAAAGCTTTATTGATGCAGGCGATTCAATTGCCAAAGCCTATGAAGCACGTGAATTCTCTACTGCCATTCGTGAAATCATGGCACTAGCGGATAAAGCAAACCAATATATCGATGAGAAAAAACCTTGGGCTTTAGCGAAAGTTGAAGGCGAAGAGCAACAAGTACATGATGTGTGTTCGGTAGGAATTAACCTGTTCCGTCAATTAGCAGTTTACTTGGCACCTGTACTTCCGACTTTAGCGGCTCAAGTTCAAGACTTCTTGAAGTTAGATCGCTTTGACTTTGCTTCAGCGAAAACTGCATTAGTAGATCATGAAATTGCATTGTTCCAACCTTTAATGCAACGTGTAGACCCGAAAGCGGTTGCAGCAATGGTCGATGCATCTAAAGACTCTTTAGCAGCTGCTGCTGAACCTGTTAAAGCTGAAAAGAAAAAAGAAAAGAAAGCCGAGAAAAAGCCAGAGCCTAAAGTCGGTGAAGCGGAAATTATTGGTATTGAAGACTTTATGAAAGTTGACCTACGTGTTGCTGAAGTTTTAGAAGCAGCTACGGTAGAAGGTTCAGACAAACTTCTTCAGTTAACTTTAAATGTCGGTGAAGCTGAACCGCGTAATGTGTTCAGTGGTATTCGTGAGTTCTACCAACCAGAAGACTTAAAAGGCAAATTGGTGGTGATGGTGGCGAACCTTGCACCGCGTAAAATGCGTTTTGGTATTTCTAACGGTATGGTCCTTGCAGCGGGTAATGGCGAAGGTGTTTGGGTAATTTCACCTGAATCTGGCGCTAAAGCTGGTGATAAAGTGTCTTAAGATTTAAGTCTTAAGCAAAAAAGCCTCTACATTGTGGGGGCTTTTTTGTATATTGAAGGATAGCAAAACTCTCAATTAAAATTTATATATCAAATATTTAGTGATAAAATCCATATTTATTAACTATTCTTTAAAAATAAATGAAAGCTCCTTTATTGAGAAAAGGGAAAACTAAATCCCTATTAGAAAGTTCAATTGACTGTGCATTATTAGCTGTTGAAATTTATAATAAGCCTCGAGCACCTTTCAGGGTCGAGTCTTTTATAACGCACATGATCATGGCTTGGACTCGTCTATTTCAAGCACATTTTAACTTTACTATAGGCGAGACATACTTTTACAAAGGAAATAATGGACGCTATAAAATTATTGATGGAGAGAAAAAAGCTTGGGAATTGAAAACTTGTATTAAAGAATATGGACAATTATCAAATCCAGTAAAAACAAATTTAGAATTTTTTATAAAATTACGTAATAAAATTGAGCACAGAACTATTGATAAAGATGAAGTTGGATTAACTATTTTTGGTGAATGCCAAGCACTTTTATATAATTTTGAAAGTGAGTTAACAAAACTATTTGGTGAAGACTATGCAATGAATGAAAGTCTAGCCTACTCCTTACAGTTTTCTAAATTGAGAACTTCTCAACAAAAAGAGGCAAGTAAACAATTACTTTCGACAGAGTATAAAGATTTAGTTGATTTCATTAAAAAATATCGGGAACATTTACGAGATGATATTTATAACTCCCAAGAATACAGTATTAAATTGATACAGATTCCCAAGATTGCGAATACCAATAAAAATGATTTAGCTGTTGAATTTGTTAATTGGAACTCACTATCTGAGGAAGATAAAGAAAAGTATGATCAACTGATAGCCATCGTAAAAGATAAAGTGATAAAACTCGAAGGGGCTAATATTGGCAAACTAAAACCAAGCAAAGTTTTAGAAGAGGTTAATAAATCTATTAGCTTTAAGTTAACACATCATGACCATAAACAATTACTTTGTGTCTTCAAAATCAGGCCTTATGCTGATTTTAACTCTAATGGCGACGCTTTTGATACAAATCCAAATTATTGTCATTACGATGAGGCTCATAATGATTATTTGTACCAAGATGAATGGGTGGCATTTTTAATTCAGCTTATAAATCAAAAAAGGCTTACAAAGGATGAATGGAAAGAAAACTATAATCAAAAGAAAATTCTAAAAGTCGATGATTACAAATAGCCACACTATCATCCATACAAGTAAAGTTTCCAAATCACTATAGAAAATACCTAATCATATGACCTGCGACATGGATATCGCCCGTTCGTTAAGTGCACACGGACGTGCCCTTTAACGAACAAAGGATTTTTGTTACTTTTGATCCTTCAAAAGTAAGTTAAATCACATATAAGAATTAATGACTAAAAATTCCCCTCATCCTCTTGCAGAACAATGTTCCTCATCCCAAAGGGAGAAGGAACTTCTTTAAGTTTTTAAACTCGTATTATCTTAAATTTGCTAATCAAACTACTTCGCTGGCTCTCCCCACTGGTTCGATTCAGGTTTAGTTTCTGTTACAGCCCAAATCAACAATGGAATAAGCCCAATAATGGTCAGTGCCAAAAGCATCCACCAACCTGAACGGTTCACATCATGTAAGCGACGTGCCCCGACTGCCAGTGTAGGTAAAAAGAAGAACAATGAAAGTAAGCCTGAGATAGCATCTATTCCATTGTCACTCATGCCCATAATACCCAGACTTAAGCCAATCAGCAGCCCAATTAAAATTTGGAATAAATAGAAATACCAATATTCTTTACGACGTGCGCGCCCTGAAAAATTGGCATAATTCTTTAAACATTTAATAGTCCAATCAAATAAACCAAAGTTTTCTTCAGTTCGTAGTTGTTCTGCATGCTGATTATTTGTTTTTTTAAAAACAGGCTGACGCGCAAATGCCTGCACATAAATACTGACAGCCTGATTTAAATCGTTCACAGCAAAATCGACATTTTGACCACGTGCGGGTGAAGTATGGTCTTTCCATTCCGAACCAAAAAAGCTGTAGCGCTTTCCATCGTCCCCTTGAATCACGCCTTCATTAATCTGGAAATTAAAATCTACTAATGTACCTTTCATTATAAAGTTCCAATTGATATTCAATATTTTATTGTTGGAAATATCATCATACTGGAACATTTTATTTTATAAAGCAAATTCCTGTAATCCGCTCTAAAATGCCCTACTGGCGATTTTTAAAGACTGTATCCATTCAACTTTTTAACACATCCAATCAATATGAAAAGTTGTCTTCCCCCAAACACAGAACAGGACGATTTTCGCGATCTAAAATTTGAAGTGTTAAAGAATATTGAATCTAACAATTTGGAAAAATAGATAATTAAACAATGTTATGGCTTCACGTGAAGCCATATATTCCGAAGTCTCAACTTTAAACTGCTTTGCTCTTAATTACATGGTCAGTATTAAAATGTGTATGTGTTAAACGCGTTGCTGAGTTTTCCGTTAAGGGTTCAACCTCTTGTAGACTATTTAAACAGCGTAGAGTCAAATCCATATATTGCTGTGTACCCTTAAATTTCCACGCAATTTCTTTTTCATCCAAGCTACGAATCACGCGTGCAGGACTACCGACCACCAAAGAATTTGCTGGAATTTCAGCTTTGGCTTTGACGGTACTATTGGCACCGACAATGCTATTTTCGCCAATAACTGCTTCATCCAAAATTACGCTGTTCATGCCAATTAAGACATTTTTAGCAATACGGCAACCGTGCAAAATTGCACCATGTCCAATATGACCAAACTCTTCGACCACGGTGACATTGTTCGGGAAGCCATGAATAATGCAGGAATCCTGTACATTGGCATTTTTATGAATATGAATGCCGCCAAAGTCTGCGCGCAAGGCAGCAAAAGGACCAATATAAGCCCCTTCTTCAACAATTACATCCCCAATTAAAACTGCTGTGGGATGCACATAAGCTTTTGGGCTCACCACGGGAATGACGCCATCGATGGCATAACACGGCATAGTTTCTTCCTTAAACTGTAGGGCTATTTTTAAGAGCTTAGTAACTCGGCTCTTCCTGCTTTAAGCCACCAAAACGCTTATAAAATTGTGGATGTGCAGGTGGCATTGAACCTTCTGACGTCCGTGCGATGTCGAGGAAGAATTCATCCCCTGCCAGCACCACGGTTTGATAGAGATTACTGCTTAAATTACGTGAATTGAGCGACAGCCAATTCGATGGCAATAATTCAAAAGGTAAATTCGGATCTTTCAATAAAATTCGACGATATTGATGAATCAATAAAATTCGAATTTGAAACGCTTGCATCGGATCGAGTTCATCTTCGCTTTCGACCAGATTGAAGAATTCTCTGAAATCACTGATGAACTTTTCATAACGCTGATGTAGCTCTTGTACAGGCCAATTGATTTCGACCATGCGCTTCACAGTTGGATAAGACTCTTGCCAAATCTGTAAGGCTTCAGCTTTAAAGATCACCACTTGGTCGGTCATTTTTAGGCTAAGCAACAAATTTTGTAATTTCAGGTGATCACAACCCGGATACGCCATGACATTGGTGGCAATGTTGGCAAAACCAAGCCATTCCAACTCTTTTTTCAAGGTGACTTTATTTTCCAGCTCTACCGAACTGAGTAAGACCAAATCCCATTTTTGGTCCCATTCTTGTTGGGTGAAACTATAAATTTTCTGGTCGGCCATAATAAAGCGCTGGCGACTGCTTTCCGTGACACGGTAGTAACTCGTACGTCCAATTTTCTCGGAAATCAGCCAACCATTTTGGACAAGGCGAAATACGGCTGTACGAACTGAACGCTCGTTAAAACCAAACACATCCATTAACTGAATTAAGCTGGCAAGACTAATAATGCCACCACGGTGAAAAATACAGTCACCAAAGATGGTCATAATCAGAGAGGTACCGCTCAGTGCTTCGTTGCTAATGAAATCATCAATAACTTGTTTTAATTTTAGATTCATTTCGTTCAACTATTACCTTGTCAGATCGGAATGATAAATCATGTGATCTATCATTCAACTAAAACTTATGCCGATTTTCGAATATCAAAGACGCGTTGCGCTTTCCCCTCAGAACGTGGCAAGCTGCCTTCTGGTAAAATTTCAACCATCACTGAAATACCCACCATAGTCTTAATTTGGGCTTTCAATAAAGCTGCAATTTGTGGGGTTAAGGTTTCACTCACATCTCTACGCATTTCAGCACGAATATGCAAAGTATCCAAGTGTCCTTTTTTGCAAATTTGAATTTGGTAGTTCGGTACCAATTGTGGAATATGTAAAATTTGCTCTTCAATTTGTGATGGGAACACATTTACCCCACGAATAATCATCATGTCATCGCTACGACCCACAATTTTATCCATACGGCGCATAGGACGTGCAGTCCCTGGCAATAAACGGGTCAAATCGCGGGTACGGTAACGAATCACAGGCATGCCTTCTTTGGTAATGGTCGTGAACACTAACTCGCCCAACTCACCATCAGGGAGTACTTCACCTGTTTCAGGGTGAATGATTTCTGGATAGAAATGATCTTCCCAAATGGTTGGACCGTCTTTGGTTTCTAGACATTCCATTGCAACACCCGGCCCCATCACTTCAGATAAACCATAAATGTCCAAGGCATTAATACCGAGACGATCTTCAATCTCACGACGCATTTCATTGGTCCATGGCTCTGCACCAAAGATGCCTGTTTTGATTGAACAGTCTTTTGCTGTACCAAATTTCTTTTCTAGCGCTTCAATAATGTTTAAGCAGTACGATGGTGTCACCATCAATGCTGTCGGCTTAAAGTCATGAATCAATTGTGCTTGACGCTCAGTTTGACCACCTGACATTGGAATTACGGTTGCACCCAAGCGTTCTACGCCATAATGCGCACCTAAACCGCCTGTAAACAAACCGTAGCCATAAGACACTTGAATGGTATCTTTATTCGACAAGCCCGCTGCACGTAATGAACGCGCCACAACATCTGACCAGACATTAATATCATTTTGGGTATAACCCACTACAGTTGGCTGACCTGTGGTACCCGATGATGCATGAATACGGATAATCTGTTCTTGTGGTACTGCGAACATGCCAAACGGGTAGTTATCACGTAAATCTTTTTTGGTGGTAAATGGAAACTTTGCCAAGTCTTCTAAAGATTTGAAATCATCAGGATGTACCCCTGCTTCATCAAATTTCTTTTTATAGACTGGGCTATTTTGATAGGCGTGTTGCAGTGTCTTTTTCATGCGCTCCAATTGCACACTACGTAATTCATCTACTGATACCGTTTCGATTTTTTCCATTGCATTGTTATTCATATTCTGTCTCCTAATACAGTCATCCTGACTGTGGGGTATTCCGTTTTTGGATTATTTCCTTAATCCACATTTTCTATAATCAGTGCGACACCCTGTCCTACACCAACACACATCGTACACAGTGCGTATTTTCCATTACGGCGCTTGAGTTCTTTCATCGCAGTAATCACCAAACGTGTTCCGCTCATCCCCAATGGATGACCCAGTGCAATCGCACCGCCATTTGGGTTGACACGCTGATCATCATCTTGCAAACCTAGTTCACGCATCACGGCAAGCGATTGCGCTGCAAAGGCTTCATTCAGTTCAATCACATCCATTTGATCAAGCGTTAAGCCTGTCTGTTTCAATACTTTTTGTACCGCAGGTACAGGACCGATCCCCATGTATTTGGCTTCAACCCCAGCTTGTGCAATTGCCACCACTTTCGCCAGTGGTTTTAAGCCATGGTTACTTGCAAACTCTTGGCTGCCCAATAATACACAAGCCGCGCCATCGTTTACACCTGAGGCGTTGCCTGCAGTCACCGAACCACCTTCTTTACGGAAAGGAGCTTTTAAAGCTGCCAAGGTCTCAAACGTGGTATCCGCACGTGGATGTTCATCGGTATCGATGGTAATACTGTTTTTCTTACGGTCTTGAATAGTCACTGGCAAAATTTCTTCAGCCAAAACACCATTTTGCTGTGCCACTGCTGTTTTTTGCTGACTGCGATAAGCAAACAAATCTTGATCATCACGGCTAATTTGATACTTTTCCGCCACATGTTCAGCCGTTTCAGGCATGCTATCCACGCCAAAATTCGCTTTAAATTTTGGATTGATAAAACGCCAGCCAATGGTGGTATCGAATATTTCAGGGGTACGGCTAAAAGCTGTGGTTGCTTTAGATTGTACAAACGGTGCGCGGCTCATCGACTCCACACCACCGGCCAATACAAACTGGACTTCACCCGATTTAATCGCACGTGCCGCCAGTCCCACCGCATCTAAACCAGAGGCACATAAACGGTTTACGGTAATGGCTGGAACTGAATCGGGTAAACCCGCCAATAAGGATGCCATACGTGCGACATTACGGTTGTCTTCACCTGCTTGGTTGGCACAACCTAAAATCACCTCATCCAATTCATTCCAAGGCAAATGCGGATGTTGATTTTTCAAATATTGAATCGGCAAGGCAGCCAAATCATCGGCACGAATGCCACTTAAACCACCAGCATAGCGACCAATCGGTGTACGAATACCGTCTAAAATATAAACTTGTTCCATTTGTCTTCTTCCTTTAGCCGGCAATAAGAAATTGTTGTGATTGCGGGCTGTTTTGCACCTGTCCTCGTGCAGTTTTCTTCGCTAAATATATACTTGGTCTGTAGCGTTCTTCACCATAAACACGATACAGATTTTTTAGAATTTTTAAAATAGTGTTATATCCTATTTTTTCTGCCCACTGAAATGGACCTTGCGGATAGTTCACGCCATATTTCATTGCAGAATCAATATCTTGTTCAGATGCAATACCATGTAAAATGGCTTCACACGCTTCATTCACCAACATGGAAATAGTTCGTAACACATAAAGTCCTGCATGATCCTGTGTCCAAAGTGGTATCACATCCATACCAATGAACAAAATATCAACAACAGACTGATCAACTTCCGAACATGCCACTGAAGCTACAATAGGAATCGCCTTGGCTTGCACCCAATCTGCATGCCAATCCATCAACACGACTTTCTGATCAGGATAATCCAGATCAACCGACTCGCCTAAGGAAAGACGGATTGAAACTTCACCGACTAGGATTTCATCCTGCACGCCTTCTTGAAACTTCACCTCAAGGTGCGAGGCATGTGCCAAACGCTGAATCAAGCCTGAAGAATGTTTCCAATCGCCTTTGACTGTGACCGCCAATTTCTCAACCGATTTGGCATAACGTACAGGCAATTCAAACTGTGGGCTTGGCATTGCTTGCGCATAATCGTAAAAACCTTGTTGGGTTTTACGACCCAAACAACCTGCATCGACCAATTCTTTTTGAATGAGTGATGGACGATAACGCGGCTCATAAAAGAATTCTTGATAGACACTTTGTGTGACCGAGAAATTGACATCCTGACCAATCAAGTCCGTTAATTCACATGGCCCCATGGCAAAGCGACCACATTCACGCAGAATAAAATCTAATTGTTCAGGGCGTATGACATTTTCCTGTAACGCCCGAAAGGCTTCCGCATAATATGGACGCGCTACACGATTCACAATAAAACCTGGGGTTGATTTTGCCAAGACTGGCACTTTTTTCCATGACTTCATCAATTCCAACAAAGCATCTGCAATTGCTGCTGAACTTTTTAAACCGCGGATAATTTCCACCAGTTTCATTACAGGTGCAGGGTTAAAGAAATGTAAACCCACCACACGCTCTGGATGTGGAATCGAAGCAGCAATCGCTGTAATTGAAATTGAAGAGGTATTCGATGCAAAAATCGTCTCTTCAGAACATACCGCTGCTAACTGTTGAAATAAGCTTTGCTTCACTTCTTTCTTTTCAATAATCGCTTCAATAATCAGCTGTGCAGGTGCTAACTGTGCTAACTCATGCGCAACAGTTAAATTGGCAAAAGTACTGTCATACAGTTCTTGCGTCATTTTTCCCGCTTGCACACGTTTCGTGAGTTGCGCCGCAAGTTGTTTCAATGCAGCTTCCGTTTTGCTGGCATCTACATCATACACAAAGGTTGGATGTCCATGCATCGCAGCCAATTGGGCGATACCAATTCCCATGGTACCTGCACCAATTACAGCGACGGGCGCCTGCTGTAAATTGATCTTTTCCATGTTTTAGCAACCTTTATATTCTGGGGTACGCTTTTGCATAAAGGCTTGTACGCCTTCACGGTAATCGCTGGAACGACCTGCCAAACGCTGTAAATCACGCTCTAGAATCAACTGATCATCTAAATTATTGTGTGCAGCCGCATGAATAGCTTTCTTAATCAGGGATAAACCATAAGTTGGTTGTTTCGCCAAATGTTCAGCCAATTTTTCTGATTCAGCTTTCAAGGCATCATCTTCAACCACTTGCCAAATCATGCCCAATTGCACCGCTTGCTCTGCTGGAATTTTATCGCCCAACATGGCTAAGCCCATTGCCTGAGCACGACCCACCAAACGTGGCAGGAACCATGTGCCACCAGAATCTGGCACCAAACCTAAGCGACAAAACGCTTGGATAAATGACGCTGATTTTGAAGCAACCACCAAGTCACAGGCCAAAGCAATGTTGGCACCCGCACCTGCTGCAACACCATTCACGGCACAGATCACAGGTTTAGGCATTTCAGTAATCAGTTTGATCAACGGGTTGTAATATTTTTCAATCGACAAGCCTAAATCGGGTGCGTCTGCATTGGGGTCAACCACACGGTCATTTAAGTCCTGACCTGCGCAGAAACCACGACCTTCCGCCGAAATTACCACTGCACGAATATTGCTGTCTTTCGACCATGCTTTGAGTACGCTCGATACTTCTTTGTGCATGGTTTCATTAAAGCTGTTAAGTTGTTGTGGACGGTTAAAAGTGAGATAGCCCACTGCATTTTTTTCTTCAACAAGTACGGTTTGGTATTCCATTACACACCTCTAAATTCTGGTTTTCTTTTCTCTAAAAATGCATTAATGCCTTCTTGGCGGTCTTGCGTTGCCGCCAACCAAACGAAATGCTGACGTTCCAGCTTTAAGCCTTGGCTTAAGGTCACTTCATGAATCGATTTCAAAGATTGCTTGATCACACGAATCGCCAATGGCGCTTGTTTGGCAATTTTTTCCGCCAATTCCACGGCATATTGCACGGTTAAACCGACTGGACACACTTGGCTGGTAATGCCATGTTGCAATGCGGTTTGCGCAGAAATCATTTCACCTGTCATCGCCCAACGCATGGTGAGTTGCTGCCCGACTAAACGGGCTAAACGCTGCGTACCGCCTGCGCCTGGCAACATACCTAAACCAATTTCTGGCAAAGCAAACTGTACATTTTCACCCGCAAGTACGATGTCGCCATGCAGTGCCAGCTCAAAGCCCGCACCAAAGGCATAGCCATTGATCGCCATAATCAGTGGCTTAGAAAATTCGTCGATACGTTTCCACAACTGTGGGCGCAGGTCTTGCTGAATGCTGACCACATCCAGTTTGGATAATTCATTCAGGTCTGCACCTGCGGCAAAACATTGTGAATTACCTGTAATCACCACCGCTTTGACCGATGAATCTGCTTCTAGCTGTTGTAGATAATCGGCAATTTCTTGCAAGGTGGCATTGTTTAAGGCATTGCGTTTTTCAGGTCGATTCAGTTCAATCAGGATTACGCCCGATTTTGGAGAACTGGTTTTAATGTATTCCATCTTACCGCTCCTTGTTCAGGCTTATTCGTCAAAGCTCAAACGAACATTGGCTGAAGTTGGCAATGCCTGACAGCTCAACACATAACCTTTTTCCACTTCATCTTGTTCAAGGCTATAGTTGATCGCCATTTCGACCTGACCTTCCAGCACCTTACATTTACAGGTTGCACAAACACCGCCTTTACATGCATATGGCAAGTCCGCACCTGCACGCAGCGCTGCATCTAAAATGCTGTCATCTTGTTTAGACACTTCAATGATCAGTTCACGACCATCGAGAATAATGTTGACCTTTTCTTCGCTACGGCTTTCGATTTGCTGTGCCGTTGCTCGTGGTGCTATGCCAGTATTGAAGCGTTCAGTGTGAATTTTGCAGCGCTCAATACCAAATGTTGGCAGTACTGTTTCCACAGCCGTCATCATTTCTTCTGGACCGCAGGCAAAACAATGATCAGTATCTACCTGAATCAATTGAGCCTTGAACAGTTGCTGTAATTTTTCTGCATCAATACGACCATTAAAAATTTCACTGTCGTTCATTTCGCGAGAAAAGATATTGATCAGTTGCAAACGCTCTTTAAAACGGTCTTTCAAATCCATGATTTGTTCTGCAAACATGGTTTGTTTCCAAGAACGGTTGCCATAGACCAAAGTAAACTGTGCATCCGCTTGGCGGTTTAAGACCGATTTCACAATCGATAAGATTGGGGTAATGCCGCTGCCCGCAGCAAAACCAAGGTAATTTTGACCGCCAACTTTGGCAGCTTTTTGGAAGAACACGCCTTGCGGTGGCATCACTTCAAGTACATCACCTGCTTTTAAGTGGTCATTCGCCCACGTTGAAAATTGACCCTGATCAATTTTTTTAATGGCAATGCTCATGTCTTCTGCGACATCGCTACAAATGGAGTAGCAACGACGTAGCTCACCTTCATCCGTCATATGACGAATCGTTAAGTGTTGTCCTGGTTGATATTCAAATGCAGCGAACTGCTCAGGTGCCAAATCAAATGCAATGCAAATTGCCTGTTCAGTTTGTGGCTGAATGGATTTAATCGTTAATGGTACAAATTGGCTCATCTAAAATTCCCTCTTTCTTTTCGATTTTTTCAATGTGTGAGACATGGGTTCTTTGCAAATGTCCTGAATTAAATGCACTTGAAATAATCGAAAGGTTCTAAGCAGTCTTGGCAACGATATAAGGCTTTACATGCTGTCGAACTGAATTCACTTAATAATTTGGTGTGCTGACTATGGCAGCGCGGACATTGAATGCCATCGGTCAAAGCGACATGCGTACCACAACTGTGAGAATTACCCTGCGGCGGCGCAATGCCATATTGCTGCAATTTTTCTTTACCCGCTTCACTCATCCAATCCGTGGTCCAAACTTCAGAAAGATCCACCACCACTTTTACTGGGGTCAAACCTTTGGCTGCAAAAGCTTGGGTAATATCTGCCGTTAAAACATCTGTCGCAGGGCAACCGCTATAGGTGGGCGTGAGTCGCACGACAATTTCATTCTGCGCGTTGAGTTCAACACCACGAATCATGCCTAAGTCGAGTACCGACAACACTGGAATTTCAGGATCAGAGACCTGCGCTAACACACTCCAGCATTCATCTGCGACATGTCGAATTAAATTCATACGACTCACTCCCTGTGATTTCGTTTTACCAAGCCATATTTGGATATGAACGTTGCATATATTGCATTTCTGCCAGAATGTAACCTAAGTGTTCTGTGTGCAGTCCTTGTTTTGCACCACTACGGTATGCACCTGTTTCTGGCAGACTAAGTTGCATACGGGACAATTCTGATTGCACGGTCTCCAACCATTGATCTTTTAAAATTTCAAGATTTGGAATCAGACCTGTATCCACCAAATGCATTTCATCAGCGCTAAGCTGGAACAATTCTTGAGTAAAACGCCATAACTGATTTAAACCATTTTGAGTTTTTTCATGCGCTTCAGCAGTCCCCAAACTCAAACGCTCCATCCATGTGGTCGAGAAACGTAAGTGATATTTCACTTCTTTTAAAGATTTGAGTGCAAATGCAGAAACATCGGCATGACTGCTGTTGGTTAAAGCTGCTAACAACAATGCATGGTAATGATCCATGAACCATTGACGCACAATGGTTTGTGCAAAATCACCATTCGGCTGTTCAGCCAACAATAAATTACGGTATTCACGTTCTGTTCTGAAATACGCCAGTTGATCTTCATCGCGACCTAAACCTTCAATCTGACCTGCAAGGCTTAAAGCTGTGCGTGCCTGACCCAACAAATCCAGACCAATATTGGCTAAAGCAATATCGAGTTCTAACTCTGGCGCATGTCCACACCATTCAGCCAAACGGTGTGACAGGATCAGTTGGCTATCGCCCACATGTAACAGAAATTCTGCTAAAACTTGTGTACTCATCGTTTTTCTCCCTTCCCTTACATGTGCTCAATGCCATCTGGAATGTTGTAAAACGTTGGGTGGCGATAAACCTTGTCTAAAGATGGGTCAAAAAATTCTGGTTTTTCATTTGGTTGAGAAGAAGTAATCAATTCAGATTTCACCACCCAAATACTGATGCCTTCATTGCGACGTGTATACACATCACGTGCATTTTGCAGTGCCACTTCATCATCAGATGCACGCAAGCTACCCACATGACGATGACTTAAACCTTGTTTACTACGGATAAAAACTTCGTAAAGTGACCAGTTATTTTTGTTATCCATGACCTTATTTCCCTTCATCTCTGATCTGAATTAAGCAACTTTCTGTGCTTGCTGCTGTTCTTGCTGTTTCTTGGCATACACTGCGGCAGATTCACGTACCCATGCACCGCCTTCCCATGCTTTACGACGCGCTTCAATACGTTCGTGGTTACACGGACCTTTGCCAGCAATCACGTCAAAAAACTCATTCCAATTCACCTCGCCAAATTCGTAATGACCTGTGTCTTCATTGAATTTTAAGTCTGGATCTGGAACGCTTAGACCGAGTTGCAAGACTTGTGGCACGGTGTTATCGACAAACTTTTGACGCAAAGCATCGTTACTGAATAACTTGATTTTCCACTGCATGCTTTGCGCACTGTTTGGAGAATTATCATCACTTGGACCAAACATCATGAGGGCTGGCCACCAGAAACGGTTCACGGCATCTTGCGCCATTTGCTTTTGTTCTTCAGTGCCGTTTGCCAATTGCATCATGGCTTCAAAGCCTTGGCGCTGGTGGAAACTTTCTTCTTTACAGATACGCACCATAGCACGCGCATAAGGACCATATGACGTACGGCAAAGCGCAACCTGATTCACAATGGCAGCACCATCCACCAACCAGCCAATCGCTGCTACATCTGCCCAAGTGAGTGTTGGATAGTTAAAAATCGATGAATATTTCATACGCCCTGCAATGAGCTTATCCATCATGTCATCACGGTCTGCACCTAAAGTTTCGGCGGCACTATAGAGGTATAACGCATGTCCTGCTTCATCTTGGACTTTTGCCAATAACACCGCTTTACGTTTTAAGGTTGGTGCACGCGTAATCCAGTTACCTTCTGGCAACATACCTACAACTTCAGAGTGTCCATGTTGACCAATTTGACGAATTAAAGTTTTGCGGTAGGCATCTGGCATCCAATCCTTTGGCTCAATTGAAATGTCCTTTTCAATGCGCTGATCAAAAGCTTGTTGTTGGTTATTCATTTTTCCCTCACTTATCCCAAGTGTCGTTACAGTTAAATTAAAACGATACATAAATAAAATCAATATTAATTTTAAGGTATCATTTAATTAAATTTTACACTTATACTTAAGATATTGTTTTTAATAAATTTAGTTTGAATTAAATTTTGGTTTGAATTTTTTACATACGAATTACGATTGACTTTCAGACGTTTTAATACCAAATTATGAAACATCAAAACTAAAATACAGTTAAAAACGTATCATAAAAGGAGTTTTACCATGCTAGAGTTAGACAACAACTCAATGGAGCAACACGATACAACTGAAGAGCACCAAGCTCAGCCCCTTAAAACCCTAAGTTCTTTGGTATATGGACAGGAATATTCTTCTCATGCGGAATTACGTACGGTTTATCATGCCATTACAGGTGAAGCGATTTATCAAGTGAGTAGCCATGGCATTAGCACCAAAGCCATTGTGGATTATGCGAAAAAGCAAGGTGCAGCCATTGCGATGTGGACTTTCCACCAACGTGCCAATGCCCTAAAACAAGTGGCGCAATATTTATTAGAACGTAAAGAACACTATTACGAACTGGCTAAAGCAACGGGCTGTACCCGTAAAGATGCATGGATTGATGTTGAAGGCGGGATTGGAACCTTATTTGCTTACTCAAGCCTTGTACGTCGTGAACTGAGTGATGAAACTGCGCTAGTAGAAGATGCATGGATTCCATTATCAAAACACGGCAATTTCGGTGCCAAACATATTCTAACCTCTAAAGCGGGTGTGGCATTGCATATTGATGCCTTCAACTTCCCAATCTGGGGCATGTTAGAAAAAATTGCACCAACGTTATTGGCGGGTGTGCCATGTATTGTGAAACCTGCAACTGAAGGTGCTGAGCTTACCCATGCAGTGGTGAAAGACATATTGGCAAGTGGCTTTCTACCGGCGGGTTCACTACAGTTAATTTGCGGTCAAATTTATGATTTGATTGAACATTTAAACCCACAAGATACCGTAACTTTCACGGGTTCAGCGGCGACTGGTCAACACCTACGTGCAAATCCACACTTAAACCAATATTCAATTCCATTCTGTATGGAAGCCGATTCTGTCAACAGTGCGATTTTGACTGAACACGCCAATGATGAAACTATCGATTTATTTGTGCGTGAAGTGTTCCGTGAAATGACCACCAAAGCAGGACAAAAATGTACGGCGATCCGTCGAGCCTTTGTTCCCGCAGCTTTACTCGAAACCGTACAAACGCGTTTAGTGGCTAAGCTACAAAAAGTCGTGGTGGGCGACCCTGAAATTGAGGGCGTGACAATGGGTGCTTTGGCGAGTGTGAAACAAAAGTTCAGCGTTGCGAAAAAAGTGGAACAACTTAGCCAAGATGCTAAAGTGGTATTGGGTAGTCACTTACGCCAAGACTTCGAAATTCAAGCGAAAAATGCCGATAAAGGCGCATTTTATCCACCAACTTTATTGGTTTGTGAACAACCGACTCAAGCACAACATATTCATGAAGTGGAAGCGTTTGGTCCAGTTTCTACCCTGATGCCGTATCAAAATCTGGCTGAATTGGCAGATCTAGTTGCACGTGGCGAAGGTAGCTTGGTGGCTTCCGTGGTGCGTAATGTAGATGAAAATATCGAAGTTCTCATTACCAAAATTGCCCCATGGCATGGTCGTGTACACATTTTGGATGCTGAAAGCGCGAAAGAAAGTACAGGTCACGGTTCGCCACTTCCATACTTGGTACATGGTGGCCCAGGACGTGCGGGTGGTGGTGAAGAACTTGGTGGTTTACGTGCCGTCAAGCATTATATGCAACGTACCGCTTTACAAGGTTCACCAAATGCCATGACCCAAGTCGGTCATAGCTGGACAGCAGGTGCACAAGTGTTTGAAGACCGCGTACACCCATTCAAAAAAGACTTTGATGAACTCCGCGTGGGTGAACGTTTACTTACAGCACGTCGTACTGTGACCGAAGCAGACATTGTGAATTTTGCCTGCCTAAGTGGCGACCACTTCTATGCACACATGGATAAGATTGCAGCGGCAGATTCTCTGTTTGGTGATCGCGTGGCACATGGTTATTTCATTGTCTCTGCCGCTGCTGGTCTGTTTGTAGATGCAGCAGCAGGTCCAGTCATTGCCAATTATGGTATGGATAACCTGCGTTTTGTAGAACCCGTAAAAATTGGCGATACCATTCAAGTCGAATTGACCTGTAAGCAAAAAACACCAAAACCACAACGTGATCCAGAGCAAAAACCGCATGGTGTGGTGGTTTGGGACATTAAAGTCAAGAACCAACGTAATGAATTGGTGGCAACCTATGACATTTTGACCTTGGTTGAACGGGCGGCCTAAGTCTGACGTATAACAAAAGAGAATCATTTGATTCTCTTTTTTTTATAATAAAAAATAATTGTATCTTTTTATCACAAAGTGATTGACCCCGCCTGATTTAACCCGTAGATTAAAAATAAGATGATACACAATAAAAACAAAAATAAATATAAAAGTATCAAATAACCTCAAACAGTCAGCACAGGAAGTTGCGTGATGAACGATAAATCCATCGATATAGAACTGGTTGAAAGGACGATTCAACCTGAAGCACAAAATTTTGAACACCACCCAGTTTCAGACCATTCGCCTACGCATAATCAAGCGGCGCAAACGCGTAGCAGTGCCTACCATTGGTATGTCGTGATCATTTGTATGGTGGCCTACATTCTTTCTTTTGTAGATCGTCAAATTTTATCCTTGATGATTGAACCGATTAAACATGACCTAATGCTGAGTGACACCCAATTCAGCTTGTTGCAAGGTTTAGCATTTTCATTGTTCTATGCGGTTATGGGTGTACCGATTGCAGCCCTTGCCGACAAAAAATCACGGATTAAAATTATTGCGATTGGGATTGCCTTCTGGAGTTTTGCTACGGCAGCTTGCGGCCTAAGCAAGAATTTTCTACAAATGTTCTTGTCCCGCCTTGGTGTGGGCGCAGGTGAAGCGGCTCTTTCTCCAGCCTTCTATTCCATTGTTGCCGATCTTTTCCCTAAAGAAAAATTGGGGCGTGCTTTAGGTCTTTATGCCATTGGTGCATTCATTGGTTCGGGGCTTGCCTTCCTGATTGGGGGTTATGTGATTGGTTTACTCAAAAATGTAAACTTGGTGACCCTGCCGCTAATTGGTGAAATTAAAACTTGGCAACTGACCTTTATGATTGTCGGTTTACCTGGGGTGTTATTGGCGTTGTTAATGATTTTGACGGTGCGTGAGCCTGAGCGTAAGGGTTTGAAAATTGGTCAAGATGGCCAAGTAGTAAAAGCCTCTTTCAAGAACTCGATTGCCTTTATTAAAACTCATAAAAAGACTTTCTTCTGTCACTTTATTGGTTTCTCTTTTTACACCATGATGCTATACGCATTACTTGGTTGGGCACCTGCGTTCTATATGCGTAATCATGGCTTAGATGCCAGCCAAACAGGTTATATTCTTGGGATTATCATTTTGGTTGCCAATACTTCGGGCGCATTATTCTGCGGTTGGCTTATCGACTGGTTCTCTAAACGAGGTTATAGCGATGCAGCAATTCGTAGTGGCATGATCGGCTGTGCAGCCCTGATTATTCCAAGCGTCTTGTTTACACAAGTGGATAACATTTACCTGTCGTTTGCGTTGATTTTTGTGGCGATGTTCTTCTCGACATTTCCGATTCCAGCATCTGCAGCAGCAACACAAATGCTCACGCCAAACCAGTTACGTGCCCAAGTCTCAGCCAAGTTCCTTTTGGTATCAAACTTAATTGCTTTAGGCATTGGAACTACGGCTGTTGCTTTAATAACCGACAAATATTTCCAAAATACCGTGATGGTGGGTAATTCAATTTCGATTGTAAATGCCGTAGCGGGCGTACTCGGTACATTCTTATTGTACAAAGGCTGCCAATATTATCGTGACAGTATTCAAATAGAGAAAGATGCCGAACATGCGTAATCACTTTAGATTAATCAAACCATGCTAGCGAAAGGTTCTCCTTTCGCTTTTTTATTTACTCACGATAAGACGTTTTGGATCTGTTTATTTTCAACGGATCATTGAGCAGAAATCACTTCTACCCCCGCTTACTTTATAAAATACATATTCTTATTCTAATAGACACCAGATCTCACAAAGAAATGAACAGAGAGTCGTATCTAACTTGGTCACTTTAAATGGATTCTAACAAATGTACTTCATATAATCGCCATTATGTTAAATTGATCTAAAATTTTTAATGCTATGGAACTATTATGAGTATAGAAAAAATTATTAAAGGAATAAAAATTATAGACTTACATGAATTAGATGATGACTTTTCTGGTATCAAAGATGAAAAACTAATTACTTTGGCAGAAAAAACTCTCGATTTGAAATTTCCTGATGACTATAGGTTTTTTTTACAAGTATTAGGATGTGGTGACATAGGTGGTCGAGAGTTTTACGGAGTGATTGATTCAGACTTTATTAATTCATCCATACCAGATGTTGTCTGGATAACATTACAAGAGAGATTTGAATCAGGTCTGCCTAATAATTATATCGTTATTAGTGATACTGGTGATGGGAGTTATGTTGTATTGAATTACATAGAATGTGATGAAGATAAAATCATGATATGGACACCTGGCATAAATGACCCAAATACTTCATTTGACCGATATTACAGTGATTTCGGAACTTTTTTTTATGATCAAATCGTTAACTTAATCTAAAATTAACATAATGCACGTTATACGTAATTCAATTTTTTATTTGATATAATTCAATATCTTAAATTATTTAATAAATCCTAACACAGATGTCTTGAGATTTTTTAATAGTTCATCATATTCCATGATTACTTATTAAACGAAGTTCCACGGTTTTATGTAGTCTCATTTACCCCTAAAAGATAAAAAATTGTCCAGATAAAATAAGAATAGATGTCCAAGTAGTTATTGATTTTGCAATAAGATATCAAGCATATTCCATCTCAGCTTCATTCATGCTTCTTGATGATTTTTCAATAAATGCCAGTGATCTGTTGTTGATTGATCTCGATTCCCATCTTCGAAACTGTATCTTCAGGATATTGATTAGCATCATTTTGCGGTAAAAATCTAGTATCTTAAATTATTTCTAATATATTGGATTTTAAATCCTGATCAGATGCTGACATGGATATACATCAACAGATTTCACAGCGTATTCGTGAACTACGTCTAGCACGTGGTTATACCTTGGAAGAACTGGCGAATGGACTGGGAGTTTCGCTTGCCAATGTATTCAGTGGCATGGAATTCCTCACATCCTTTAAGCCACTGTTACGCCATGCGGGGCAACCCGTTTGCCAAGATCTGAATCTGGCTATATTCTGCGCAGCCTTAGCCCTTTGAAAACCTCAGTACAACTGGTTGAAGTGCATTTTCCCGCACATATGCATCACCTACGACGTCACGCAACGTGATCATGCCATGCAGCAGCAAATCTGGGTCATCACTGGGCAATTAGAGATTCAATTGGGTCAACAAACTAATCAACTGCATTAGGGCGATTGTCTTGCCCTCAGTGTTAATCATCCCATTATTTTAGCAATCCAAATGCAGAACCTTATCGTTAAGTTTTAGCGATTGAAGATAGAAAAATCCCATACAATATGCACCTTACACCTGCTTGGAACCTACGATGTCACAAAGTGAAGCCTCTTTAACCGAGTTTAAACTGATTGAATGCAATGAAACCGAGCATGCCGTTGCTATTTTAGAGATTCTGAATGAGGCGATACTAAATTCCACGGCTCTATATGACTATCAGCCACGCACACTGAAAACTATGCAAACGTGGTTTGCGACCAAACGAGAGCAGCATTTTCCTATACTCGGCATTTTAAACCCGACTGGAAAATTACTCGGCTTTGCAACATGGGGAACCTTTAGAGCCTTTCCTGCCTATAAATATACGGTTGAGCACAGTGTGTACATTCACCATGAGCATCGCGGTTGTGGGCTGAGTAAAATCCTGATGCAGACACTCATTGAAAAAGCACAACAGCAACAATTGCACGTCATGGTGGGCTGTATCGATGCCGACAATGTTGCCAGTATTCGATTACACCAAAAGCTCGGTTTTACCCATTCAGGCACGATTCAACAGGCAGGATTTAAATTTGGTCGCTGGTTAGATGCCGCATTTTACCAACTAACGCTTACGACCCCTCTAGATCCTCTGGATGGTTAAACTCAATTGCAAATGTTTAAAATAAAAATGAGAGCACAATGCTCTCATTTTAGAATAGAAAAAATGGTTTAACTGGCTTGCTGAAATTCACTTAAATGCTTAATTTCATAGGGTAAACCGACATAGTTTTCTGCCAGTGTCGTTTGTCCTGCCAATGAACCAAGGATATAGCTCAATTCAGCCTGTTTAATCTTATGATCAAACTCGCTTTCGGTTTCAAAACGATGCAATAAATGCGTCATCCACCAAGAAAAACGTTCTGCTTTCCACACCCGTTGCAAACATTTTTCCGAATATTCATCGATGCCC
The DNA here is from genome assembly GCF_002934965.1 of Acinetobacter sp. ACNIH2. Taxonomy (NCBI): domain Bacteria; kingdom Pseudomonadati; phylum Pseudomonadota; class Gammaproteobacteria; order Moraxellales; family Moraxellaceae; genus Acinetobacter; species Acinetobacter sp. ACNIH2. The sequence goes on along the minus strand of NZ_CP026412.1, from coordinate 2,333,977 downwards.
TGCTCGGAGCCATCTAAATAATACTGAATGAAGGCACTGGATAAATAGGCAATATCTGATGCTGCCAAATTCAGACCTTTCGCTCCAGTTGGTGGGACAATATGTGCCGCATCGCCTGCCAAGAACAGTTTTCCAAAGCGCATCGGTTCAGTTACAAAGCTACGCAGTGGTGCAATACTTTTCTCAATCGATGGACCTGTGATTAATTTTTCTCGACTTTCAGGGTCTAGGCGGTTTTTCAATTCATCCCAAAACTGTTCATCTGACCAATTGTCGACATGATCGGTTAATGGCACTTGCAAATAGTAACGACTGCGCGTTTCTGAACGCATACTGCACAAGGCAAAGCCACGTTCCGACTGCACATAAATCAACTCATCTGCAACAGGTGGTACATCTGCCAACACACCTAACCAGCCAAAAGGATAGACTTTTTCAAAGGTTTTAATCTTGTCTTCAGGCACACTGGCACGACACACGCCATGAAAACCATCACAACCTGCAATAAAATCACATTCAATTTGATACGACTGGTTTTGATATTGAAAAGTCACTTTCGGCTGCGTATAAAAGTCATCAATCTGCACATTCTGTGCTTCATAATATGAGCTCAAACCCGCTTGCTCACGGGCATGCATTAAATCTTTAGTCACTTCGGTCTGACCATACACGGTCACTTGCTTACCGCCTGTCAGTGCAGCTAAATCCAGTCGATGCTTTTGTCCTTGAGTCAGAATTTCAATGCCTGAATGCGGTAAACCATGCGCCTTGAGGTTTTGATCGACACCAGCTTCGGTCAACAAATCTACCGAAACCTGTTCCAAAATTCCTGCGCGGATACGCGATGACACATAGTCAGCGCTGCGCTGTTCAATAATAATATGATCAATGCCTGCTTTATAAAGTAACTGTCCGAGTAACAGCCCTGCGGGACCTGAACCAATAATTGCCACTTTGGTTTTTACAATTTCCATGCTGTTCATCCTTGTTCGTTCCTTGTTTCAGATTACGCTGGGATGTTTTTTTGAGCTATATCGCCATATTGAAATTGACCGTATACCATTAGAGTTGTCCGAATATCGGACAAAAATAATTCATTTTTCAGGATAAGCAGTATGGAAGCTGAGCAAAACAAGGTTATACATCCACATTCACAAGACGTGATACTTCAAGCCGACTACATTACAGGTCTAGCCAAAGGCTTGCATATTTTGGAGGCCTTCGGAGTCGATCGACAGCGTCTGAACGTGACCCAAGTGGCTGAACGCACAGGCATAAGTCGTACTGCAGCTAGACGACATTTAAAAACTCTGAAATTTTTAGGTTATTTGGAAACCGATGAACATTATTTTTGGCTAACCCCGCGAGTGTTACGTTTTTCCAGCGCTTATTTAAGTTCGGCACATCTGCCTAAAGTGGCACAATCTTTACTGAATTTACTCTGTGCACAGACATCGCTCACCTTTTCCATGGTGGTTTTAGATGAACATGAAGTGGTGCCCATTGCCAGAAGCTATTTACCACAACAAGATCAGTTTCGGGTCAATCCGTATGGCATGCATTTGGGCAATCGCCTGCCTGCCCATGCCACGTCGACAGGTAAAGTTTTACTAGCCGCTTTATCGAAAGAGGAGCAACAGACTTGGGTAGAAAAGTATGGATTAAAGCGTTTAACTCCTTTAACAATTACCGATAGAAATCAATTCTATGCCGAACTCGAGAAAGTGACTTTATCGGATTATTGCCTGTCTAAAGAAGAACATGAGTTAGGTATTATTGCGCTTGCCGTGCCCGTGTTAAACGCACAAGGTCAGACTATTGCCGCCATTAATTGTATGTCGCAAAGCAACCGCACGAGTGAAGAGTATTTAATTCAGCAAGTTTTACCGTTGTTGAGACATGCGGCAAATGAATTGCGTAGCTTAATTTAAAACCTCCTCAGACTTAAACCCTACTCAGACATCTAAATGTTGGATATTTAATCCAGAATATGTACTAAATGAATAGCAACTATATATTCAGCATAAAAAAGCCATGATAATTACATGGCTTTTTTTCAATTTTAAGAGATAAAAATAGGTGCTATATTCGCTTATTTCACAGGAATCATAAGATGTTGATAAGGGGTTCCTGACCACATGATATAAGGAACTGTGGTATCAGGTTGTGCACTTTTTGGATACATATCATAAAAACTTTGTGATGCACCCACAATCATGACATGTGGACCTGTTTGCAGCCAATGATTGTTTGCGGTCGGTTTGGTGGCATAAGGGTCGACATTGCTCGCATCAGTCCCGCCCATAAGCATGTACATAAAACCAATTTTACCTTCTACTGGTTTTTTATGACCAATCCAAGCTTCGGCCCATGCAAGTGCAGCGGGGTCCATACACATCGGATCTGGGCCAGGTGTTGCAGGGTTATCGGGCATGCAGGTAAAATTATTGTGTCCTTTATGCAAAACACGCATTTTTCCATTGGCATCCATCGCAACAATTGTCGCTTTTGCACTGACATTCATTGGTGCTGCACTCATAGCACTCATCATCGCTTTTTTATCATCGACTGAATGCGAGCTATGCATTGCCATGTCCATACCAGAACTGTTGTAATCATCCATAGCAAATGTCATGGGGGACAATAAAGAAATACATCCAGCAGTTATTAAAAACTTGAGGAAATTCATGGCATATCCTCCGATTTTGAGGTTAAGTGTGTAATATAAACTTCCGTTCTACACTACACCTGCCATAGCTTAAAAAAATGGAATGAAACTCAAGATTATCATTCTTATCAAGTCTATTTTTTAACCAAAACAAAGCAAAGTCAATATCATGGACACCTTATATTACAAAACATAAAATTAGATAAAAATCAGTATTATAACGCTTCATTCTATTCATTCTGTATTTCTTTTGCTCTATATAACTTTCGGAATTTTGTATGACTAACAATACTACTATAACCCGAATCTCGGATAAGCAATTGACTTGAAAAAGAGAAAGACTAGAGCCATCAGTTGAGTTACCACACCAAACTAACAACTCTAGGCCTTATGATTGATAGTACCCAATTATTCTGCATAATTAATGATTTCTTTCTAAAATTTGAATCAATCTATTGGAATTTCTTAAAGCAGAACTTTCGATGCTCAAGAGTTCGCCCTGCTCAGCTCAGTATTTCTGAAATTACCTTTATTGCAATTTGGTATAAGTGCTCTCATTTCAATAATTTCAAAGCATTCTTTACAGCGTTAAAATATAACAATAGCCATCTATTTAAACATCTACCGTGTTATCAACGCATGATTCATCTGATGAATACACATCAACTGGCTTTACATGCCCTACATTTTGCTTTGATGAAAGATCAGCAAAGCAATTATTTATGGATTGATTCAACCATATTACCTGTCTGTAAAAATCAGCGAATACAACGTCATAAGTCTTTATCGGCTATTGCAACACGTGGAAAAAGCTCAATGGGTTGGTTCTTTGGCTGTAAGCTGCATTTGCTGATGAATCAATCAGGTGGAATAGTAAATACGATTTTATCTAATGGACATACAGCAGATATCAAAATGGTGGAGCAACTAGTCAAAGGAATGACTGCAAAATTGTATGCTGATCGCGGCTATATTAGTCATGAGCTTAAGAGCAGGCTTAAAGATCAAGATATTGATTTGATGACCTATCATCGTAAAAACATGCAAGCGATTAAATTATCAAAAGCGGATAACTACCACTTAAAACAACGCAATAAAATAGAAACATTATTCAGCTTGCTAAAAGGGACATACAACTTAGTCACGAGCAAAGCACGGAGTATTACAGGTTATTTGACAGGCATTTATGCTTCTCTGTGCGCTTATCAACTTTGTCATCAAAATAAGCCAATGATTCGTATTATGGAAATATCGGCTTAAGCAGGATTCGGGTTAACTAGAATAAATAAACGCAATTACACTATTTTTTATTTATAAAAGAGTTTTTTAATAAAAAATACTTAACTTCTCAAAGAGAATATATGAATAATCCTAAATCTGTGCTTTTAACCATCGAATAAAAGCATCAACTTTCGGTAATCGTGGATTTTTTCTTGAAATGGTGTAGTAATGCTGTTCACAAGCTAAAAACATTTCAGAAAATGGCATAATCAATGCCCCACTTTCAAGGTCTTGTTGCACTAACCTTTTTCGTCCCATACAAATGCCCAAATGTTGTTTTGCTGCAAGTAATGCCAAATCCGAACGGTCAAACAGCATCCCCTTCGATAAACCCAATTCCACAGAAAAATGAGTCGCCCAGCTCTGCCATTCAACCATGCCAGTCTCATTGTTCCATGCTTGGCTATCGTGCAATAACGTGCAATGCTGTAACTGTTGTAACTTCCCAGTTAAATTCATCTTTTCAGCATATTTCGGGCTACATACAGGAACAATTTGTTCATCCATCAAGTAATCATAATTTAAATGTTGTGATGGTTGATGGCCAAAATACAGTGCCAGATCAATACCTGTGCGTTGAAAATTCACCATCTCATTGCCTGTTAAAATTGATAGTTCAATTAATGGATATTGCTGAATAAAATCCTGCAATTTAGGAATCAGCCAACATTGAGTAATTGAGGGCCGTGCATAGATGGTGAGAGAACCCGTCAAAGCCTGATTTTGAATTGCTTTTATTTCACTACTTAAATGATCGAAAGATAATTGTAAAGCTGCCAGTAATCTATGCCCTGCATGACTCAAGACCACCTTACGATGCAAACGTTCAAATAATTGGATATTGAGTTCTTTTTCAAGCAGATTGATTTGATGGCTGACAGCACTCGGTGTCAAACATAACTCAGCGGCTGCCATAGCAAATGATTCGTGTCTTGCAGCAACTTCAAAAGTATAAAGTTTGGATAACTGAAAACCTGTTAGATTGTTATAGGACGTACTCATTTGTTTTATCTCTATTCATGGCTCTCATCTTGATATTGAAATTAAGCATACGCTTTGACTTAAAATCAATTCATCTAAACATGTTTTATTCAACACTAAAGTAGATTACAGATGAATTATTTTCATGCATACGTCAAATATCATCATTTGACCCAGTATAGTAAATGCATTGAAATAAGCTCACAGTCGTTGTCTTGCCACTAAATATTTCTGTTTTTAGCCTGCAAAACCTATATGAGCCATCACATGAATCCTCAACAGATCCAGCAACTCACTCAACAGTACCCCATCGTTAAAACATTGATCGAACTGAAAGAAACCATTTGGTTTAATCCTGATTTCACAACATTAGAAGAAGGGTTACCTTATGTTGGACTCAATCAGGCAGACATTTATGATGCACGTGACCGTTTAGCTCGCTTTGCATCCTATCTCATGACGGCATTTCCAGAAACAACCGCAAACAATGGAATCATCGAATCTGATCTGGTATCTATTTCAAAGATGCAACAACAGTTAGAAGCACAATTCGGACAAAAAATTGAAGGAACCCTCTGGCTTAAAAAGGATAGTCATTTGCCCATTTCTGGTTCTATTAAAGCCCGCGGGGGAATTTATGAAGTGCTCTATTTTGCTGAAAAAATAGCACTGGATGCAGGTTTACTGACCTTACAAGATGACTATGCCAAATTAAACGCCTCTGAATTTAAAAAGTTTTTTAGTCAATATCGTATTGCGGTAGGCTCCACGGGAAATCTAGGGCTATCTATTGGCATCATGAGTGCGCAACTGGGTTTTAATGTGACAGTCCATATGTCGGCAGATGCTCGACAATGGAAAAAAGATAAATTACGTGCGCATGGCGTCACTGTTGTCGAATACGCAGAAGATTATGGTGTTGCGGTTGAAGCAGGACGCAAAGCGGCACTCGCAGATCCAAACTGCTATTTTATTGATGATGAAAATTCCAAAAACCTGTTTTTAGGTTATGCCGTTGCAGGGGAACGCTTAAAGCAGCAATTACAACAACGTGATATTCAAGTCGATCAAGAACACCCTTTATTTGTCTATTTACCTTGTGGTGTCGGTGGTGGCCCTGGTGGTGTAGCTTTTGGTTTAAAAATGGCATTTGGCGATCATGTTCATTGCTTTTTTGCCGAACCCACACATTCTCCCTGCATGTTATTGGGCATTGCCACAGGCTTGCATGATCAGATTTCGGTACAAGAGATAGGCATCGACAACATCACCGATGCAGATGGACTCGCTGTTGGTCGTGCTTCTGGTTTTGTCGGTCGCGCCATGCAGCGATTATTAGACGGTCTTTACACTTTAGATGATCAGACCCTTTATCAATTGCTGGGTTTGCTGAACCAAACCGAAAAACTGCAACTCGAACCTTCAGCTCTAGCTGGCATGTTGGGGCCTGTGCTCATTTCCAAACATCCTGAATATGCGGCAATGCATCATTTAACACCACAACAACTTAAAAATGCCCACCATATTGTTTGGGGTACGGGTGGTGGTATGGTGCCTGAAGAAGAAATGTCCCAGTATTTGGCTAAGGCTGCTCAGCCCTAATATGTTGTCTTTCTAACCCCATTTAAAGATAAAGAAACACGCTGTTAGCCTCTATGCTGAAAGCGTGTTTCGATACACTGTTCCAAGCAAATTAAACTATTTAAACAACGAAATAGACTTAAATTACAAGTTCAATTCAGCACTTCCGTTTCTTTTTCTAGGTATAGAAAACTACGTCTATCCTTGATGATGTTTAACGCTTTTTCTCTGTCTGGCACATCAATAACCGTTGTGATGATTGCATTCAACTGATGCTCATAATGATCTAAAGATTTTTCATCCCAACGTTTCACATAAAATTGATCTTTAAAAGCTTAGACTACATTTAACATGACCTTATATTAAAAAAAATATGCGTTTTGGTTTAATTCTAGGTGATCAATTAAATCACCAACTGGCAACACTCAAGTATTTGAACCGTGAAGAAGACATCATTCTTATGGCTGAAGTACTTGAAGAAACAACTTATGTTGCCCATCATCCGCAAAAAATAGCGCTGATTTTTAGTGCCATGCGCCACTTTGCCAAGGAACTTCAAGCAGCAGGTTGGAAAGTTCGTTATCATCCATTCAAACGGGATAGCGAAATCAAAAAAATAATTGATTTCATCCAGAGTCAACAGCAGTTATTTCCTGCATCTACACTGGTCGTCACCCAATGTGGTGAATATCGTTTACAGCATGAAATTGAGACGTCATGGGGTAACACGCTACAACTACCCGTTGTGTGTTTGGAAGATGATCGTTTCTTTTGTCGCTTAGAACAATTTAATCAATGGGCAAGCAAATATAAAACGCTGAGAATGGAGTATTTTTATCGAGAAATGCGTAAGCAAACGCAATATTTAATGCATGAACAGCAGCCCGTGGGTGGGCAATGGAATTTTGATCAAGCCAACCGTAAAGCATGGCTAGGCAAACCACCTCTGCCTACCCCATTAACATTTGAACATGACCAAATTGACTTGAACGTTATTCAACTCGTTAAAACAGAATTTTCTCAGCATATTGGTAATATTGAGCAGTTTCACTGGGCGACCACTCGTCAAAATGCGCTGCTTGCTTTAAATCGTTTTATTTCTGATCGCTTGCCCTACTTTGGCGACTATCAAGATGCCATGATTTATGGATCAGATTTTATGTTCCATAGTCTGCTTTCCCCATATTTAAATTGTGGCTTGTTATTGCCCAAAGAAGTCTGTGATGCTGCTCAAACAGCTTATTACAATGGTCAAGCACCCTTGAATGCAGTAGAAGGTTTTATTCGACAGATTCTTGGGTGGAGAGAATATGTTCGGGGCATTTACTGGTTATATATGCCTCAATATAGTCACCAGAACGCGCTCGAAAATATAACGCCTTTACCGCAATATTACTGGACAGGTCAAACCAAAATGGCCTGTATGGCAGAGTGTTTTCGGAGTACCTTTAAAAATGCCTATGCGCATCATATTCAGCGTTTGATGATTACGGGGAACTTTGCACTTTTAGCAGGTATACACCCACAGGAAATCTGTGAATGGTATCTAGCCGTATATGCAGATGCATATGAATGGGTCGAATTACCCAACACTTTAGGCATGGTGATGCATGCCGATGGCGGCTTAATGGCAAGTAAACCCTATGCAGCATCGGGCAACTATATTCATAAAATGTCAGATTACTGCCAGCACTGTAGCTATAACGTTAAGACCAAAACCGAACCAGACAGTTGCCCATTTAACAGTCTTTACTGGTATTTTATGCTCAAGCATGAAGCCATTTTTCGTCACAATCCACGTATGGCAATCATTTATAAACAACTAGATCGTTTGCAAGATAAACCTAAGCTCATCGCCCATGCCCAATCATTACTTCATCAATTAGATCAATTGTAAGAACATGAAAAAACAGCATTTACCAGAAAAAATATGCATGTATTGCAAACGTCCTTTTACATGGCGAAAAAAATGGCAGCGTTGCTGGGACGAAGTCAAATATTGTTCTGAAAGATGTAAACGACAAGCTCGGTTAACTCGGTGAATAAGTCTAGTCATAGCATTACAATGGATTGACCTATATCTTGTTCAAACAAATTTAATTTTTCGATAGCCACGCCTTATCGCTATGCATGCTTATACTGACGTGAACAATAAGCTCTACTAATATCTGGTGATCGTAATTGTTGGTGTTTGCTCTTACGACCTGCCATACGTTTGCGCCACAATTTAAAACTGCCAGATTTTAAATTCTGCCGCATTAGACGAATGACCGCAGACTCATCTAATCCATACTCACGTTGGATCGCTTCAAAAGGTGTTCTATCCTCCCAAGCCATTTCAATAATTCTGGACAACTCTTGCTCAACGAATATGTTGGTAATATTCACAATACTCTCTTGGATAAAATTCTAAGCTAAAACTATTTTTAGGATGATATTCAAACCTAAATGCTCATGTACTCATGCTCACTTGTATTGAATTAGCGGCTTTCTGTTTGTTGTTAATCTTAAAAAAAGTAACATGAATTTTTTGTGATTTTTTTAGTTTTATAACGTGGAGTTGCTAGAAAAAGCTATTCACATTCGCTTCACACCAGCTTTCTTACATTAAATAAAAACCAAGGAAATAGTGTGATGAAAATTTTGACGACACTAATCACCACGACTATCGCAGTTTTCAGTCTAACTGCCTGTAAAAGTCTTCCAAGTTATAGCAGTGACTACAGTCAAGCAGATCAGAAGATAAAAGGCATTCCCTTCAATGATGAACAAGCCCACGATATAGGCTCACGTTTTGTCGCTGCCTTCAATACTTTGGGTACATCCAACTTTGTTACTCAAGCAAGTAGTCTGTATGCAGATCAATTGCATATTAATGATACGTTATCTCAGTTTTCCAATAAGCAAGAGCTGATCAAGCATTTTAAAGGTATGAATAATCGCGTCAGCAACGTCAGCGTCAAACTGATCAGCGCAACCCATCATCAAGATTCAGCCTACATTCATTGGTATATGGCTTACGACTTTAAAATGTTTGGGCGGACTAAAACCATGGCGTCGTATGGAATTAGCGAGATCAAGATCAATTCAAACCAACAAATCATTTTTCAGCAAGATTACTGGGACCCTGCCAACGGTCTATATCGTTCACTCCCTGTTTTTGGAGGTGCATACAAATGGGTATTACCATTCAAAAAATCCTGATTGGCTTGATCGGTGCAACTACATGTATGGTCAACCTTTCCACAAGTGCAGCCAGTCTGGAAAAATGTAACAGCGCACCTCTGGTTGTAACCAAAAAAAATGTGGGTACAGTGAGCTATTTCGCGGTCAACTGCCAAAAGCCGTGGGACAACCAGACCATCCGCTTAGATTTTAACTATAGCCACGACATTCCAGAATGGGCGTTTAAGCAGGCTGCGACCTATTTTTTAAAGAAAAATGTTACGGGCTTTACTGAAAAATCAGAATTAAATCAAATTACCCAACTCTACCGACCTGTTAAAGTCGGAGATCACTATAGTCTGGTTTATCAACATGAAAATCAAAAGCTTGAGCTAAAACTTAATCAAAAAAAGCTAGGAGAAATTCGTGATGCGAATGCCAATCAATATTTTAAAATCTGGTTTGGCAGTGCCCCATTTAATGCTAAATTAAAGCAACAACTATTAAATTAATTGGCATTCTTTTAAGCATATGAGTAATCACTTTATTCTGATGGTCGAGGATCATTTCGAATTGGCAGCAACTGTCTGCGAGTTTTTGGAAGCCCATGACTATGTAATCGATCATGCTCGAAATTTGGATGCTGCAAAAACTTTGCTCAAGTCACAACACTATAATTTATTATTATTAGATATTAATTTACCCGATGGTTCTGGTTATGAGTTGTGCGAATGGCTTCGTCATCAGCAAAATCTGGATATTCCTGTACTCATGCTTACAGCACGTGACACACTAGATGACAAACTTAAAGGCTTTGCATCTGGTACTGATGATTATCTGGTTAAACCTTTCGATTTTAATGAATTGGTCATGCGCATTCGTGCCTTGATTAAACGTGCTTTGGGTGAGGTCACCCATCATAAGTTGCGAATTCATGATCTTGTATTAGATAGTGCCACGCAAACTGTATCCCGTGCTGGACAAGCTATTGAGCTCCCTCCAATTCAGTTCAAACTACTTAAAATCTTAATGCGTAACTCACCAAAGGTGATTACTAAACAAGAAATTATGATTGAACTATGGGGTGATGAAGAACCAGAAAGTGATGCTTTACGTAGTCATATTTACAACCTACGCAAAATGATTGATAAACCTTTCCCGCAAAAACTACTGCATACTGTTTCAGGTGTAGGTGTAAAAATTTCGTTGGAATCCCAAGATCACTAGTAAAAATAAACCACAACCACCAAACCTGTATTTGCTGCCAAATTAAGTTCAGGATGAATAGACATATAATATTCGCGATCGAACAGTTCCACTCGCCAACCCAACTGTTTACAGAGTTTTTCAACCAATTGTAAACCGATACCATGTCCTTTTATTTCGAAGCCAAGTGCTGTGCTCTTCAATTCTTGCACCTTGGCATCATTTGGTAAATTGATTCCAATGCCATTATCCGCAATCAGCAGACTATGCTTTTGTTGAATAATCTGAATTTCTGAACCTTGCGAATAATTCAATGCATTTCGGAGAATATTACTCAGCACCATTTTAGTCATAGAGGGGTACAAGTTTCTAAGCTGCTCAGATGTATCCTGCTGCACATAAATTTGCATCCCCTTACTTTGACTAACTGCATGCAAGGAATCGACCAAATCATCAATAATTTCAGACAATAACATCTGCTCTGAAGCAATATGCTGAGTGGTATTTCGTGCAATCGCCAATAGAGTGTCGACCAGAAGCTGCATATCATCAATGGTGTTATTTAAGCGGGTAAATACTTTATCTTGTCCATATCGAGCCTGACAAAGCTGTACATTACCTTTTAAAATCGTCAGTGGCGTGCGTAATTCATGGCTAACATCACCAGTAAATTCGCGTTCACGCTGAATAAATTCACTCAAGACATCATGATACTTTTCTAGTGCCTGCTTCAGATATTCTGCTTCCATATTGCCGTTGGTGTAAATATCTTGAAAGGGAGATGCTTGAGTCTTTTGATGTGCCCAATCTATATGTTCTAAAGCGTTTGCAAGCCGAGTAATCGGTGAGAAATAACGTCTAGCACGACGGTTTGACCACCATAAAAAACTGTAAAGAATAAACAGGCTGAACATGAGGGGAGCTAATCCAAATAACCAGACCAACTTATTGACATTACTTTCACCAAAGACCAGCAAAACGTGTTGGCCGTTTTTTTCGCCATATACCGTCATACGCTCTTTGCCATCCACCCAAATACGATTGACTCCTATATTTAAGTGCATGTTCCGAAACTGTTGAGGTGGCGTACGAGTATTCCAGCGATAACCATAAAGGTTTTTGGTATCAGGCAAATCGGCGTCTGGATCGCGTGCCACACGCGACCAATAATGCTCCATTTCTTGTTCTAATGCCGTCTTTAATAAGGAACCTTTAATGATCCAAGCACTACAGCCTATCCCGACCACAATTGACAAGGCAATCAGCCCAATTTGCAACCAATAATAACGATTGAAAATTTCAGTTAAGGCATGCTTTTGAAAACTATGTGTCTGGGATTTCTGCATATCTTTTCCTTAGGTATGATCAGCAGCGGTGAGTTAAGGGGTCTTTTTATAAAATAAGAAATGACCAATCACCCACTCTTGCCCTTGTTCAAAACCAAACAGTTCCGCGCATGCCATGAAAAATATTCTCCAGCGTTGCCACCAAGCGTCCGCCTCTTTGCCATAGGTTTGCTCAAAGATCGGTTTAAGTTGCTCTTGATGTGCATCCATATTATCCAGCCAAGCATTTGCAGTACGTTCATAATGCTGACCAGACCATTGCCAATGCTGTTTGAGTTCTAAATGCTCTTGAAAATGTAAAAAGGTAGAGACCGAAGGCATCAGTCCGCCTGTAAAAAAGTATTTTGACATCCAGTCATATTCAGATTTTATCTCAAACGGATAATGTAAAAAACGATGACAGAATATATGACACCACAATAAACCTTCAGGCTTGAGCCAACCATTAATTTTTTCAAATAAGCGCTGATAATTTCGTACATGCTCAAACATTTCAACAGAAACTACCCGATCAAAATGATTTGGCTCAAGTTCCAAAATATTCACATCGCAGGTTAAGACTTCAATATTCTGAAAGCCACGAATTCTTGCCTGCTCTAAAATATGTTCACGCTGCGTTTTTGAATTTGAAACAGCGGTAATATGCGCATTTGGGTAACGCTCAGCCATCCATAAGCTGAATGATCCCCAACCGCAGCCTAACTCTAATATGCTTTGACCATCTTGCAACTTTGCTCGCTCACCGTAGAGTTGCAAAGCAAACTCTTCAGCTTGATCTAAAGTGGTCGTTTCATGCGCAAAATAACATGCACTATATTTCAGCCGCTTACCTAATACTGCCTGAAAAAATTGGGTCGGCAACTCATAATGCTGCTCATTGGCTTTCTCGGTTTCAATGGCGATTTCACTCTGCTTGAGCATATTCAGCACATCCATATAACGCTGTGCTGCCTGTTCAGGATCATAACGACCCTCTTGAATCAAACGCTTTTTGCTTAAGCTACGGATAGCAGCCCGAATGGCTTGGTCTGGAATTAAACCACTTTCAACCAGTTTTAATGATTTTTGAATTATATAATCCATGTGCGTACCTACTTTTTGGGTTTCCACGGAATGAACATTGAAGTCCGCTGTTGATAATCGAGATAATTCTGCCCACGATTTTTAAGTGCTTGTTGCTCGCTAAACGGAATACCCGTGATGTAATACAAAAATAGCCACATCAACACAGGATATACCCAGAGCAAGTGGAGTCCAGCTGCCACCCCTAAAATAGGATAGGCAAACCAATGAATCCATTCAAAAAAATAGTTGGGATGGCGTGAATAACGCCACAGTCCTTGATCCATGGTTAAACCACGATGTTGGGGCTGTTGTTTAAAACGATAGAGCTGCTGGTCAGCAATCGTCTCCCCCACAAACGCGAGGACTAAAATAAGTGCAGCAACAGCCAAAAATACGGGATAGCTAACACTCCAATCCTGTTGAGGCGTTGTTAATAAAGCCCACATTGGCCGGTAAAACAAAACAACTAAACCCGCCTGAAAAATAAAAAACAGTAAAAAACCAAAGTGCTGAAATTTCCCCATAGCACGGCGCATATTGGCATAACGCGTATCTTCGTGCTGTTCGGCAAGATAACGTCGCAATAAATGCGCGCTCAATCGAATAAACCAAACACCACTCAAAATGCCAATGAACAGACGGATAGGCATCGGAGCTAAATCAACAAAAATAGCTGTCAGCATGATATTTAAAGCAAGACAGCCACTCCAAGCAACATCCACAATGCCTACACGGCGGTTGAATGTTGCCCAAACCCAACAACACAACATAATCGCAAGGTTCAAGATTACGAGCTTAACGAACATCCTCTTCCCCTTTCTCGATTTGCCAAATTAATGACTGCTAGCTTCAAATAACATATGTACATCGCTAATTACGCCTTCTTTGAAGCCGCCTTCGCAATAACATAAATAAAAGTCCCACATCCGAATAAAGTTTTCATCAAAACCTAACTGTAAAACCTGCTCTTTCGCATTGAGAAAGCGCTCACGCCAATGATGGATAGTCTGGGCATAGCTGAGTCCAATATCATCAAGCTGTTTCAATCTTAACTTTTGTTGCGACGCTCTCTCTGTCAACACGCTTATGCACGGAATAAAGCTACCAGGGAAAATATAGCGTTTAATAAAATCAACTGTTCGCAGCGCTTTTTGATAGCGCGCATCTTCAATGGTGATGGCTTGAATCAGTGCCAGCCCTTGTGGCTTAAGTAAATCACGACATTTTTTAAAATAGGTTGGAAGATACTGTTCACCTACAGCCTCAATCATCTCAATTGACACCAATTTGTCATACTTACCTTCTAACAAACGATAGTCTTTTAATTGCACATCAACTCGGTGACTTAAACCTGCTGCATGCACACGAGCCACAGCTTCATCAAATTGCGCTTGAGAAATAGTGATGGTGGTGACTTTACAGCCATAATGTTGAGCCGCATAAATTGCAAAACCGCCCCAACCGCTTCCAATCTCGACCAAATGATCTAAAGGTTTTAGTTGTAGTTTTTGACAGATCAACTCTTTTTTTAAATCGGAGGCAGCTTCCAAAGACATATCTACAGATTCGAAGACTGCACTGGAATACATCATGGATTGATCGAGAAAAAGTTTAAAAAAATCGTTACTGAGATCGTAGTGTTCTGCGATGTTTTTACGGCTACCACTCAGGGTATTGCTCCGAGTTCTGTACCAGTTTTTCAGTACAAACTGGCTCAGTTGCGCCATGGCATTTTGATTAATCTTATCCAACACTTCACGATTTCGAGCCAAAATCTGTATAAGTTCGACCAGATCATCACTTTTCCAGTCTCCACGAATATAGCTTTCGGCAGCACCTAATACGCCTTGTTTGAATATCAACTGCATGACATCCGGATTGTGTACCTCAATCACAGCATGCAAATCTGAAGCCTCTCCAACAGTACCATTCCATACGCCACGAAAAGTAATTTGTCCATGACGTAGTCTGAGTAGGCTTCTAAGTAAAAATGGCAATGAAGCTTGCTCACCATAACGTAATGCTTTCATCATGAGGGATTAATCCTTATTCTTTTTCGGATGCCGATAAAATGGAACCTTTTTCAACCATAACCTCAAGGCTTGAACATAAATAGAAGCCATCATTTTTAAAGGTTCTAGACTATATCTCAGAGCATAATAATGTTGTTGTGAAGGAAATGTGATGGGATTCAAACGAAAGCGCATCGTGGCATCAAATATCTGTTTTTGTTGTTCAAACAGTTGCATGTGAATCACATTCAGTGAGTCTGAAAAGTTAAACCGCCAGCGATAATCAAGTTCCATCGGCATAAATGGCGAAACATGAAATGATTTTTCAAAATTGAACTCATACCCCTTAAAATCACCATGGACTTGTGGTCGCTGGCGACAATCATGCAGATACACCTTGCGTTCATTCCATGGGGTATTGGTGATTTCACTGAGAATAAAAATCGGCTGCTGATGCTGTTGATCAAAAATAAAATAGAAAACTACGGAATTAAACCGAATGCCCAAACAACGTGGTAAAGCCAGAATGCGTATTTGTGAAGTTGGAGATAACATGACATTCGCATATTGCAATACGGCTTTTTGGACCTTTTGTCTAAGACTGCCATGATAGTCTGTTAAAAAGTCGGCACTATACAGATTCAGAATATTCCAGTGCTGAGCGGACCAAAAAGGTGATTTATGGGTAAAACTTTCTAACTGATCTGGATCAAACCATAAATAGCTCAATTTAGATTCAAAACTATGTGCTTTAGGTGCATATCGCCGATGTCGGATGCATGCCTCAGCAATAGCCAGCGGAGTATTCAACATCTGTAAGCTCCTTTATTAATGAGCATAACTGGTCAAATAATCAACCACACGCGCAGCACTACGTGCACCATCTTCATGAAAGCCCCACCCCCAATAAGCCCCACAATACGCAGTACGATTTAGCCCCTGTAATTCATGCCACCGCCCTTGAGCCTGAATCGCTTTTTCATCAAATACAGGATGACGATAATGTCGTTGCACCAGTATTTTGGCAGGATCAATCTTCATATTCGGATTTAAAGTGGCAAAGATTTGAGTTTTACATTTCAAATTTTGCAAATTATTCATCCAGTATGTAAAACCATAATGAGTAGTCGATGAATCTAGCGCTGATTGATCTTTTGGTGTCACATGTACATGCCAACTTGCCCATTGCGAGCGTTGTTTTGGCATAATTGAAGTATCATGGTGAACCACCATATGATTATCTTGATAAGTAAAACTTCCTAAAATTTCTCGTTCTAGATCCGTCGGATTTTCTAATAATGCAAGTGTATCATCGCCATGACTGGCAAATATCACCCAGTCAAAAGTATGTAAACCTGCTTCTGTTTGAACTTGTACGTGGTCTGGATAACGTCGAACCTGCTGTACCGCTAAGTTTTCCCACTGAATTGTGGGGCATTGCTGTTGAATTGCCTGAATATAGCGATTTGAACCCTGTTTGACAGTTTTCCATTGTGGTCTCTCTTTTAACTGAAGCATACGATGATGCTGGAAAAAACTGACCACAAACTTATAAGGAATCTGCCCGACCTGATCGACTGGAGCTGACCATAAAGCCCCACACATTGGATATAAATGCTCATGGCGAAAAGCTTCTGAATAACCATGTTGGTCTAAATAGCTTTCAATACTCATCTCGGCGTCATAGTCACTTATCGATAAGTCTTTATTTTCTTGGTAAAAACGAAGTAAATCGGCCAACATATGTCGAAAGTTTTTATTGAAAAAATTTTGCGGACGCGTGAGCAATGACCATTTTTTTGACGGATTGTATTGTAAGCCTGTGACACAGTTATTGACCGAAAAGCTCATATCACTGGCTTGTGCCTCTACTGCGAGTTTTGCCAGCATCTCACTAAACAATGGATAGTTGTAATCATTAAATACGATAAAGCCACTATCTACAGCGATGCTCTGCCCCTCAATTTGAAAATGATGTGTATCGGTATGCCCACCAAAATAATGATTTTTTTCATAGATTGTGACTTGATGCTGTGCCGATAATTTCCACGCTGCATATATGCCTGAAATACCCGAGCCGATAACCGCAATCTTCATAAACAATCTTCCTTTTTTAATTTTTTTGTCTCAAGCTGAAGTAATGTGTTATTACGGCGACTTGCAGTATAAATTCGAGCTGGCACTGGCTTTAAAGCCCAAACCAAGCCTAACCATGACAGGATTTTTAATACGTAGTAAGTCACATCAATTTGCCACCAATAAAATCCCTGTCGGGTACTTCCTGCATAATAATGATGGTTGTTATGCCACCCCTCGCCAAGGGTAATAATCGAAAGAAAAAAATTGTTACGGCTCTGATCTGTCGTGTCAAAATCTCGTGAACCATATAGATGTGCAAGAGAGTTGATACAGAGTGTGGCATGAATCAATAATACTGTTGAAATGGCAAAGCCCCAGACCAATAATTGGGGTCCCGTAGTTTCAAGCTGTGGATATGCGACAGCCAACCATTCTCCCAACCCATAAATGGTGACTGCCGTGAGTAATACGACAGGGAGACTGAAACGATCCAACCAGACCAATTCGGGATATTTCAACCAATCTTTCACCACTTCTTTACGAATCTTGAAATTGTAATCATTCAGAAACCAACCAATATGGCTATACCAAAAACCCTGCGTTGAAGAATGCGGGTCTTGTTCCGTATCGGTAAACCGATGGTGATAACGATGATGGGCGGCCCACCATAAAGGCCCACGTTGCGCACTCATGGTTCCAATTAAAATAAAAATGAACTGGACAATACGAGAAGTTTGGAAGGTTTTATGCGATAAATAGCGATGAAAAAATGCCGTGATTGCAAACATTCGAATGAGATAAAACCCCAGCATAAACAGCACTGCGAATTTCGATACTCCCACCCAAAACACGGCAAAAACTGCAAGATGCAATAGAATGAAAGGCGAGATACGCAACCATTGAATTTTTGAGTCTTTGGATGGACTGTCTGGCTGCACTGTTTGGGTTTTTACATCACCCGACCAGCTATCCATCCAGCGTAGAAAAAATTTGGACATTGTTTCTTCCGCATTTTGAGTTTTTATATTTGCTTTTCATTTTATGGAACACGATATGAAATTTATGTGAAGTTCACTCCTAAGTTTCATCGTGGACCAGAAAAATCACAGTGCATTGAATGGGTTAATTTTGATGTGCTGTTCTAACTAATTTAGTCACATCATACCCATATTGACGAGCTGTTTGTAAGTAAGATTGATAGATTGACTCATCTATTTTCGGATCACGTGACAGTATCCATAAGTATTTGTGACTAGGACCGCCCACCAGTGCAACCTTATACTCAGGATCTACTCGAAGTACCCAATAATCCCCTTGAGTAAAAGGAATCCATCTTAGTCCTGTAGGCAAAAAACTGACTTTTAACTGACTATTTCCTGCATTTTGCGGATAAGCCACCCCTTGAGAGGAAATGGTTTCACCTGTTTTGATACGACAGCTATTCAATACAGCCACAGTCTTATCTAAATTTAGGGAGTAGTTTGCAGTCGTATCGCTGGCACAATTACGTTGAAAGTACATTGGAAAATGTGCGATTTCATACCATTTGCCAACATATTTATTAATATCAATCTGGGGGACGGCTTGCGGTTTTGGGTTTTCGGCCTGAACGGCTAATGATGAGAATAAACCGATACTAACAATCGCAGCATGGCTCAGAAAGCTTTTGAAGAAATTTTGCATTGCTTAACCTATCTGTAATGTTTCATGCAAAATACATGACCCCGTTGTGAACAAAGCGTGAATTCATAAGGACAACCCTGCTGCAAAATAATGTTTAGGCAATTGATTATTTTTAACTGGGTAATAAAACCACTTCTAAATACTGTAGTGGATATTTACCTACTAAAGCGTATGCAAAAGTAAAAGAATACAAAACTGAATGCTTTGCAGTAAAAGCAATTCGATAATCTATAAGAAATTGGGGTAAATGAAAGATGAACGAGGGAGTTTGCTGTGAGCTGACGATAAAGTTCGTCATCAGTGCAGAACGGTTGACATGACTGAACCTTTTATTCGATTCGTTGCTCATCTTGTCGTGGATGTATGCTCTATCAGTTGTCTTGGGCAATTTTTTAAAAGTACCCGTAAATCATTACGGGCACTTTTGCATTCAAATCAATATTTAAAAGTATAACTTAACGCAAAGGTTCGTCCTTCCGCAGGAATTGCCAGAAGTGAATTGGCATTCGTCACCGCAGCTTGTTGAGCAAATACGGTTTTATATTGCTTATCCCATACATTATAAACCCCGAAATCGACTCGACCTTTTGCCATAGGGAAATGCGCCAACACATCCATGATGGTATACCCCTTGATCTCTGCCGCGCTGTTACTATCTGTAATTCCAGCTGCTTTTAACGCCAGATCATCTTTATAAGCTTTGTCTGTCCCTTTAATGGCTAACATTTGAGCGCGTACACCATAACCTTCAGTATTGCTCCATTCTGCAAATAAAGTGCCTTTCATTGGTGAAACTGCAAAAGCATTTAACTCATGCCAATTATCCGCTGCATCTTTGTACTGACCACGGGTATAACCCAAAGTTCCCCCCACTTTATAGTTCTCCATAAATGGATAACTCACAGTGGCTTCTGCACCATAAATGCGTTGATCGGTATCGACTACATTGACAGATCGGTCAGAGTTAAATTGCACGACTTTATCAGAAGTATTGTAAAAGCCTGTTAAACCTAAATTTAAACCTGAATCTTGATTTAGACGCCAACCCAATTCATAGCTATTGACCGTAATTGGCTCAATACCCGAAGTCGTTAAGGTATATGCTGCGACATCACGTAATACGCGTTGTACATCTGGATAGCTATAGCCTTGAGAGAAATTAGCATAAAGTTGTTGCGCATCTGTCAGTTTGTAAACAGTCCCTAAATTGAACAGAAATTTATCTGAATCTGTCGAATCCGCTGCCATTAAGGTATAAGGCTTACGTGCTGTTAAATAACTGTCAGTATCCGCTTGGACATATTGATAACGTACACCTGCCTGTACATTGAGGCGATCAGTTAAAGCATAATCCCCTTGTAAAAAAGTCCCGATATTCTGAATTTGAGTATCTGGGCCTGAACCTTGTGTTTCGCCTGTTGGGGTATAAACTAAACCTGTGTTGCTAGGCAGATAAAAGTCTGCCCACTGATGATCTTTTTCCCAGTCATAGTCCAAACCATAAGTCAGTTTTAACTCACGATCTGCCACTTTCAAATCGGATTGTAAGGTCGAGCGAATGCCCGCATAGTCCACATTGGACTGGCTTTGTTTAACACTCACACCATCTTTCGAGTAGCCATAAGGGACAAATCTAGATTTTTCATTTCGATAGTAAGCTTCTACCTTTAGTATTTGCCCTAAAAAATCCTGATTTTGATATTGCGTATTAAAAGCATAGCGTTCAGTGAATGGTTGCTTGTCTAAGCTCCACCCCTTAATTGCTTTTAAAGAAGGTTCTGTTTTTGTCTGTAGATAAGAATAATCAGGGCCATATTCGGTATCTTGTTCATCTTTATAAGTTGACAAAAACAACTAAACATGCGAAAAGACATTTTTGGTTAACCGATGTTTGCACATGCCACGGATTGTTACCGTCCCACTCAGCTTAGAACAGCGTGCACAACTAATTCTCCTGACCAAGCATGCAGCACATTGGCGTGAAAGACAACGTGCCCAAACCATTCTCTGGCTTTCCGAAGGTAAAACTGTTGCCGAAGTTGCTGCGTTACAAGAGCGTATCCCAGAAACCATAAGGCTACAACGCCGACATTGGGAGCTACATCAGTTTGAATCGATTCAAGAAGGTCATCGCTCAGGCCGTCCCAATACACTGACCTCAAACTATCAGGCTCAAATCTTAGAGTGGGTCAACACAAGTCCACTCAATGCAGAACAAATCCGAGTCAAACTGCATGAAAAACACGGTGTATCCGTGTCTGTTGAAACTCTTCGCAAGTTTTTGCGAGATTCAGGCATGGTCTTCAAACGCACCCGCCACAGCTTGAAAAAAAAGAGACCCGACCGCATTTGGACAAGCGCAACAGCAGATTGAAGCATTACGTGAGCAAGCGGCACGTGGTGAAATTGTATTGGGCTATGTGGACGAAACAGGATTTTCGGCTACGCCAGATAATCGTTATGCATGGACAAAGATAGGCGATGTTCATGCGGTTGATGCTGTAAGACTAAAGCGAGTTAATGTGATGGGTTGTCTGCTGTCAACGGGTCATCTGATCACCAGTTGCCTACAGGAGTCCGTTAACAGTCGCTGGTTTTATGCCTATTTGATGGGTGTAGCAGCACAGGTGAAACGCAGCTATCAAGTTCCTTTGGTGTTGATTGTTGACAATGCCTCGATTCATCGCAGCAAACAGATGGTAGATTGGCGCAAGCTTCTTGTACAAGAGTATTCAACGACTTTGTATTTTCTACCTGCGTATAGTCCTGAGCTGAATAGAATTGAGATGGTTTGGAAGCAGATGAAGTATAACTGGCGGGATTTTAAGGTGATGAAGGCAGATCAAATAGAGCGTTGGGTTGGGCAGATTTCAAAGGGTTTTGGTAATGAATACATGTTTACTTTTTAGTTGATACTTAATATTGCGCACCAAAACTTAAACTTTGGCTATCCGTCAAATTAAAATTCAGTCGTCCATTTACATCAATGGTATCGGTATCCATCGTGCTGCCCTGCCACGGGCTTAATGAAATACGATCTCCATTGCCATCAAACTGTGAACCACGGCTGGTATAGTCTACGCCCAGAAAACCATCTACTTTGTCATGGGCAAAAGAAGCGGTCTGTCCAACTTGATAAGCCAGACTATCACTACGGAAATTATCGGCAGCAGTCAGACCCAATTTGGTCTGAAAACTGACAGGTTCAGATTTGTCTGCTCGTTTAGTAATAATGTTAATAATACCGCCTGTTGCGCCAGAACCATAAATGCTGGTCGCACCCGAAACGACTTCAATATGATCAATCATATTCGGGCTAATACTGTTCAGTTGACGCGCGACATCACGTGATCCTGTTTGAGATACCCCATCAATCATCACCAGTACATTACGTCCGCGCATGGTTTGGCCATAGTTACTGCTTGTTCCGCTGCTTGGCGCAAGCGAAGGTACCAGTTGCGCTAAAATATCAGCAACTTTACGACCTGTACCTGCCTGCTGTGCAATTTCATCTGCTGAAATGGTTTGAACGGTCCCCGCAATTTCCGCAATACTTTTTGGTGTTCGTGTTGCTGTCATGATAATCGTTGGGAGCTTCGCTTCGGCATTTTGTGTTTCAGCCCCTATCGCAACGGAATCATTTGCATAAAGTTGGGTGCAAATTGCTGTTGTAAGCAAGCAAAGGCTAAAGTGTGACAAGCGCATTTTTATTTCCAAATAGTAAGTATTAATATTGGTGCAAATAGTAATCATTATTATTACTATTGTAAAAACTTTTATTCCAATTTTTTATTTTTTTATGGATTTTAATGGCTATGTCTAAATACAGTTGTGAGACTAAGTTTTGTTAAAAATATAAGCTAAACAATGTCTTCCTAATGGAAGACATTTCCAAAATACCCACAATCTTTTCTATGAACGAGCTAATGCTCCACACCTTTCATAAAATTTGTCTCTAAAACAATGATATAAAATGGCTGTTTTTTCTAACATGTGAATTTTTTTCTGGGCTTCGTAAGCAATCTCGTGGGCGACATATTCATACGATTTCACATTTTCATCGGGCTCCCCTACAATTTTCTCTGCTGGAGAATGCTCAAAAATAAAATAACTCATCATGCGCATTACAGCTTTAAAATGCCCTTTTCCCACCACACTTTCTTCGCCCAATAAGATATGCCACCCTAAATCATGCTCTGATGCAGGATAATATAAGGACAACCGATCCCGTTTAGCCTCGTATATTTCTAAATAGCCCACATCCTGCCCTTCAATTTGAATAATATACAAACGTTGATGGTCATCAATCAGCATCTTCTCAAAATAGACAGCCAGCTCTAGTTCGGGTTTGTTCAGTTGCCACTGCGGGATGACATGAGGTGTATGCATCCATTTATAAAGTAGTGGAAAATCTTCAGGTAAAACCACTGCGCGCAATGCATAGGCAATCCCTTTTTCTGCATAAGAAAAATAATGAGGAAGACTTGAGGATAATGTTTGCATAGAAGTCCTTTATTTTTTGTCTTAGACCGATATTTAAATGCTGTAATAATACTGTTCTGTGGGATGCTGACTAAAAAACTGCTCTCTTTTTTGTTGTTCCAAAAGTTCCATTTGTTGGAATTTTTCTGAATGGAATGCTGCAACCTCAGGTTTTAAAATGAAAACACCATCTGCATCACCAATGATCAAATCGCCTGTTGAAATGATTGAATCAAAATATTGAATATCTTGATCAAAGTCGACCAGACTTTCTCCTTCTGCTCGGGTGGTTAAACAACTCACCGCTTGTGCAAATACGGGAACTTTCATGGCACGTAAAGCACAAATATCAGTGACTGCACCAAGAACAATGATGGCAGCCAATTCATGGTAAATCGCTGCACGATGACGTTGTTCTCCCCAACAAGCACGGTAACCCAGTTTCCGCGCATCAATCACCAGTACGTCACCTGCTTTGCTTTCTAACAGTGCATTGCGTAGCAGCATGGCATTGATGGAGTTTAAAGTAACCGTTCGCACCCGCCCTATAACATGTTGAACTGAATTAACTGCATGAATTTCAGGTAAATAACCTGTATCTAAAACATGCCCAATGGTTGAGCTGGCAATATTGGCATACTGTGTAAATAAACGATTTAATTGATCTGACATGGGCTTTGATCTCTTTCTTGATCCTTTTTAGCTAAAGGGCAACTGCTACAATATTCACGTTTTGATTCGGGGAGTTGAAAATAAAAACAGCACTTTTTCCTTAGGTAAGTTCCACTGTTTAACTTTCGTTTTTGTTCTAACAAAAGAAATGGATTTTGTTTTAAGCCAAAAGATTCGGCAGGTAAATTTGATAAGAATTGGCGTTGCTGCAAAATTTTTGTCAAAGTCTGTTGAGATGAATTTTGTTTCTGCATCAGGTCATAGAACTGTAAAATCCTGAGCGCTGTGTTTTCCCAAAGCAAAAACTTCTGTACTTTGGCAACTTTACTCATGACCTCAAATACTTGACTTAAATCATCAAAAATCCTCAGCATGGTTGCTTGATACGTTTGCTGTTGCGTCCACCACGTATCCTTTTTTAAAAATGTGGGTTTAATATTTAAATGACGATCCCAATACCAAGTCGATGTTATTTGCACTGAAAGCGCAGACAATTCCCAAGGTAAACTCACCTCATCCGTTAACAATGCATATAAATAAGGAAACAACAGTGGAACTGCCCAATATTTCATAAACATTGAACCTGAACAGGTTAAGTTAACGGCCTGTATACGTGTTGAAAATTCGGTGAGCACCTTTAAACACTGCTCAAGATCTAATAGATCGGCAAAACTATCTGCATCGTGCATATGCAAATTGATTTGAATATTGAGCCTTTCAGCCAAAACATGCTTGGCTTGAGAAAGACCCAATGATTCAAATTCAGGCTCTGAGACAACATTCACGACAGAGATATGGGAACGCACGTTCTGCTGACCTGTTCAATCATTCTTTTCAGCAGTCTGCAACTTCTTGACGAAATTACAGGTTTGGCCCATACGGCTAGGCATGCTTCCAGTTCGATTCTCTTGCTCAAGTAAAGGGCGAATAAGCTGTTTATATGGCCAATGCTCTTCTTCAAATAAAATATGCTGTAAGGCTGAACGGGCTTCATCACTGAATGGCACGGCATTCAGAGCCTCCTGCAACGCTTGAGCCAAAATTTGCCATAACTCGAAGGCATTGAGCTGATAATATTCAGCAACTGACTCCAATATACTGGCTAAATTAACTTGTATCCCTAAGGTTTGTAGGTACGAAATAAGATCTTCTATCGAATCATGATAAAGCGTGATTCTGAAATCATGTGGGCTTAAATACTGCGGATCTTCCAGCCCCTGTTGTTGTAGCCAAGGTAAATAAATGCGTAATGAGTCATGATCACGCAACATAAACCCAGCAAACTGACCCTGTTTAAGAACAATACAAATATTCTGACCATGAATTTCCCCCATTAATCCCAGACTGAAGAGCCTTAAATTCACGTCAAAAAAATCTCGACACAACATCTTGAAAGTCGCCATGATATTTTCTTTGGTCGACTGAAGTTTTTGCGCCTTTAAAATAAACTCAAATGGATATATTTCTCCCGCTAAACATTGTCCTAAACTGGCCATCGGAATAATTTGGTAAGGCTGTTGTAAGAGTTCAGCAGGAATACGGCGCCGTTGTACCGCTAAATGCATCGGCTGCTCATCAAATAAGGTCAAATTATCTGGAGTTAAATTTTCAGGATCATGGGGTAAATATGCCCACCACTGATTTTCATCACACAACCATAAACGCGTGTTTAAAACCTCATCCAGTTTCTTTGCATCTTGCAACAGCTTTTGGTTTTTTTGCCCATTGATCATTTTCACAGTCGGCAAAAAACGCAGTGAACCCAAAGACTTCACGGCCAAAGGCAGCTTTAGACTGTCCTGTGGTTTTGAGGCTGATAATAAGCTTCTTAAGGATGAACTCGCATACATTTCGGTAGATTGAAATTCCAATGGAATCATCACGCCATCTAGCAGTTCTTGAGCAAATTTCTCCGACAAAATATGCTTAAACTGCCAAATATGCATCGGTAAAACCAGAAACTCATCACCGATTTCTTTTTGATTTAATTCCTGCGCTAAGGCAGCATATTGCTCATGATCTAAAAAAATTTTAGCGGGTTGCTGGGTTTCAATCTGCGTTACCGCCTGACCATAGACCAGTTTTTCTTTTTTAACTGCAACCCAACACAAAGGAATAGGCTGAGAAAACTCTGGGCTAAATTGCAGATACTCCTCTGCCGAAAAACCATCTTTTAATTTGGCCAGCGGATGATATGGACGGTCCCTGAGTCCAGCATATTGTTCAAGTTGAATAAACAATTCGGCAGGACAATCTAAACCCCATGTTTCGGTACGAATCTGATGCTGTGCAGTGAGCTGACTTTGCATCATGCTCAGTTGCAGATCATCTCTAAATGTCTCTAACTTTGCAGTTTCACAGTGAGAAAAGTCGCCAAAACGCTGCATCACATCAAAAAAATCTAATGCGCTTAATGCGCGTAATTGATAATTCTGATCTGCTTGAATCCATACTTGGTAAGCAGGCATATGTGGTTGAATAACCCAATCCTGTTGAATTGCCTGCTGTAATGGAAGAACTATAAATTCCGAAAAATCGGCGTGAAATAAAAGTGCGAAAGAGATTCGATCTAGATACGTCTCGAACAAAGCATTGAAATTCTGCTCAAAACGATCTTTTAACAGTGCCAATGCCTGTGTCTTAGTAAAAATGACATGCTCTGGAATATAACCTTCCACCAAAAAACTATTCACCAAATCCACCAAAATCATTTGGGTCGTTACGGTTGGTGAAAACAACATCGTATTCATCTTTAACCCTCTTGAGCAGTTGGTTTACGGAACTGATAAAGTGGATTATTCACCAGACGAAGTTGTACCTCGCCATCGCCAAACAAACGTCTTTTGGTTAAAGATTCGATGCAGAACTGTGCAGCAAATACATCAAATTTTTCATATCTATTTTGATGTTCAGGATTTTGTTGTTGAAAATGATGAATAATATTGGCCGCAATTTGCCAAAAGTGTTGTTCAGGAAAATTGATTTTCTGCTGTAATGTCATCGCAATATCGCTTAAAGCAACGAAAAATAGGCAGGCACAACTAAAATCTCGTACGGCATTTAAATCATCAGTCAAAATAAATGACATGCGATTGGCTTTTGCATGTTCTGCGGGTAAGGCATGTAGTTGAGGATATTCATGAGGATGAGTTAAATGTTCTGGACTAAAACGAACACCATCGTGAAAATCTTTCAAAATAATGCGCGTCGGCCAGCCATTTTTATGCACTAGAATAATATTTTGACCATGCGATTCCGAGCCAATACCTTCTGCATGTAATAGAAATAAAATCGGTTGAATCACCACAGAATGGAATTGTGTAAGCCACGCTTCCGTACCATATTTTTCTAGCCACGGTTGAATAAGCAATTGCCCATCACGTTGCACATGACTGACGCCATTGAGCGGAATAGCATCTTCTTCTGGCTTTAAGTAAGCGTGAACACTTTCACGCCATAAACTCCCAATCGTGCCATAGGCTTGTTTGGCGTGTGACGCAGGTAATTTGCTAAAATCAACCGCTGTGGCATGCACTTCTCTTAAAATTGCAAAATCTAAAGACTTTGCCAGTTCACTATTTTCGATTAAACGCTGTAACCAATCTGTAATTAACGGACCATTCATTGCAGCATGTGCCGCTAAAATTCGTGAACTGGAAGTATTGGTTAAACTCATTGCAAGTTTAATGTAGGGCTTTTCTGGATGCTGTAAATTGGTCAAAGTTCTTAAGGACTGTTGCGCTATGTACGCATCACTTCCGTGACCTAAATAGACAATTTTTTGTTTCGCAATTTCTTCAAAGAATGTATGAACCAGCGTATTTTCCCATTGCCAAGGATGTACGGGTAGCCAGGTATATTCGCTGGTATTTAAATCCTGAGCTTTCAATGTTTGAGCAAACAGCGCTTGATCTTGCTCAGTTAGTTGTTGCTGTAAAAACTGTTCCGCATGAATAGACTTTGAAGCATTTTCTGAGAGCAAGGAATGATGAATGGCTAACCATACCAAGTGGATCGGTTGTGCGTATTCCACCCCATATTTCAGGTTGTCCTGTAAGCTAAAACCAACACGTGACTTGTAACAAGGATGATAAGGATGACCATCCATTAAATATGTTTCTAGAACATCATAATTGTACTGTGTCACAGGAAGTTGAAATTGGTTTTGACAGTGTTGCGATTGCACATCATGAATAAATGTCCGTTTTAATTCATAAATGAAATCTTCCAATTTAGCTGCGTTTGGAATCGCACGGACAATTTCCTCAATCACTTGGTTTAGTTGGGTCGCTGACTGTTGTCCTGCATGGTCTTGACGAATCACCTCTTGCTCATCCAAACGGACTAAACCAAAGCTTAGATAGCGCTTGCCTGCTGCACGGTACTGAATTTCTTTTTGATTTTGATCGAATGCTTGGATGATAAATACGTCATTTTCAAATTTTGCATCAATCACTTCTTCAAAAATTAAAGCCTGAAGCAATTGTTTGATGACACGTTGTTCTACTTTGTTGATTGCAGTTTGATCGGGTTGTTGCCAAGCTAAAGTTGCGACATAAGAGGCATTGTTTTTGTTCGTTAATGTGGGATGTAAATGACCCATAACCGATTCCTTCATATTAAATTTTAAATGTGTATATGTTGCTGTTTTTGATGTGGAAACTTCCATGCAAAAGGCAGTGCCAAGAGCGTTATGCAGGCGCAGAAGAAAAATAGCTCTTGAATGACTTGCCTTTGTACGATGGCTAATTCAGGACTTTCTAAGAAATTTTGCGTGTGTATTTGCAAATAAAGTGCGGCAATCACAACTGCAATTGCAGCGCAAAGCCTACGCAATAAGTTATTTACCGCCGCACCATGTGTCACAAGTTCTGGATTTAAGTGATTCAGTCCTGCTGTGGTCGCGGGCATATAAGACAAGCCAAACCCCAAACCATGCATCACCATGCACAGCATTAATAAAACGATAGAGTGATTCGCTGCCAACCCTAAGCCGACAAAGGATATTGCGGTCAGCACGATACCCACACTTAACAGCCGTTTTGCCCCATGCTGATCTAGATAGCGACCAGCACGTTTACTACACAAGCTGGTGGTTAAAGCACTACTCATCAGTAATGCTCCTGACCAAAGTGGACTTAACTGCAAACTATTTTGAACGAGTAAAGGAATCAAAAATAAGCTCAAAAATAAGCCGATGGTATGCACAACCGATAACATCAAGCTGTAATTAAACTCACGACTTTGAAAGATAGACCAAGTAATAATGGCATCTGGCTTTTTTCGACTAGCCCAAAAAAATCCAAACCCTGCAAAACCACTCAGTCCCAATAACCACCAGAACGTAGGCTGATAGACATCCTGCAATTGTTGAATAAGACTTAAGGCCAACACGAAGCAAATAATGAAAATTGACAATAATCCAAAACCAAGCCAGTCAAATTTTAAATTTTGAATAGCAGGTTGCCGAGGCAGATAAAACCACCCCACAATTAAAGCAATGATTGCCAATGGTACATTTAATAAAAATAAGGCATGCCAACTAGACACAGCGAGCATCAAGGCACCTAACATTGGACCACAGGCTAAGGTCAGCATAATCATTGCTCCCCATAGCCCCGTTGCTGCCCCCCTCTGTTCTTTCGGTGTAACTGAAAAAATAATTCCCAATGACAACGGAATCATCAGCCCACTGGCAAATCCTTGTAAGGCTCGGACCGTTAACACGGTCTCAAATTGCGAAGCGAAAGCCCCGAACATCGAGCTCAACATAAAAAGACTTAATGCGGCTAAATACACACGACGCTTGCCCCAACGTTGGCTGAGAAAACCTGTCAGCAGCAAGCTTAGACTCATGGTCAAAAGGAAAATTACCATGACCCAACTGACTGTTGCTTCAGCAATTTGGAAATCTTGCATTAGTTGAGGAATAGCAGGATTAAAACTGCTGTTATTAATACTTACTGTACCTGTACCCAGCATCACTGAAAGCATGACGCAACGTTGCGACAGCAAAGTATCAGAAGCCGCGGGAGAATCTAACTTTGACATTTCAGCCATGCCTATTCCCAGCCCTACTTCATCGAATATTCAGGGTGGTGATCTACAGCTTTTCTTGAAATCTGCGATGACATCACATCTGTACGAGCATGGGTTTTAGATATCGCACTCTTCGCAAATGGACGATCAGATTCTGGGTAGTGAAAATCCTGAAAACTTTGTCGCCCTTCGATGTTGAAATAGGACTCGCCCAAAATCTGATTGGCAATTTTTGCAGAACGAAAAGCCCCTAATCCGAGGTCAGGTGTACCCACACCATGATGTCGCAAATCAGTATTCTGAATATAAATTTTGCCTTCACCTTGATAGTTCAGTTGATGGTGTTCATTGATCTCCCAATGATTTTGTCCATCTAGGGGAATATCACGACTCAACTTAGTTAAAAAGTCTAACGAAGGATATTGATAACCCGTTGCTGCAATCACCATGCTGGCCTGAAGGTTTAAAACTTGCTGTTTCTGGGTTTGGAAAAATTTCAGTTGAATATTTCTTTCATTGATTATTTCTGCATTTTCAAGCTGATGATGTCCTGCAATCGTGACATGTATCTCTGCATCTCCAATGCTACGCTGATATAAGCGCTCATAAATATCACGAATGGTTTTAGCACTAATGCCTTTATATAAATTTGCCTGTGTCACAGGTAAAGTATCTTTGAGTTTTTTAGGCAAGTGATAAAAATAAGACATATAGTCTGGGCTAAAACTTTCCAAACCGAGTGGCGTATTTTCCATCGGGAAAAACCCAGCCGAACGCGTCAGCCAATATAAATGAAATTGTGATTGACCCGTTTCAGGATGTATTTGCTTATCAAATAAATCTATGAATATCTCAGCAGCAGACTGACCTGAACCAATCAGGACAACATTTCCTGATAAATGATCCTTACACTGATTGATATAATTTGATGAATGTATACACTGCTGTGTCTGCTCAGCCACCCGCTGTAACGGTTGCGGTAACTTAGGTATAGTGCCTGTGCCTAAGACCAACTTTTGGGTTTGTTGAACCGACAGACGACCTTTATACTCAGTAATTACCTGAAAACCACCTGAAATAGGTGCAATGTCTGTTACGCGGCTTCCAAATTGTAAATTACGTAATTGTTTGACCACCCACTGGCAATAGTGATTATATTCTTGCCGTGGAATATACATATTTTCCCGAAAATAAAACTTATATAAACGCTGATGTGCTTTTAAATAATTCAGAAAACTATAGGGACTGGTCGGTTCGACCAAACTGACCAAGTCTGCCATAAAGGGAACTTGCATCATCGCATTCGGCAACTGTATGCCTGCATGCCAATCAAACTCATGCCGCTTATCCACAAATTGATATTTGAGTGAAGCATGTTGATTGAGCAATGCAGCCAAACTTAAATTAAATGGTCCTAAACCAATACCGATAAAATCAAGCATGTTCAGCCTCCACTACAGTTTGCGCAACATACAGTGGGTTTTTTAAATTGACATAAATCGACTGTTGAGAAATATCGGCTTGTAGTTCGTCCAACTCATACAAACGCGTCATTAAATTGCCCTTATAAGGGAATGTCGTTTGATGTAAAACTGTCTTTAACAATTGGCTTTCAGGATATTTTTGATACGCTTGAATCAAATAAGATTGTAGTTTTTCAAGCAGTTGCTGTTCTTGAACGACACCTGTTATGCCAATTGCATTAATCAAGCCAAATAAGGTATTCCCAATAAAGTAATATCGGAAACGCTCATCCACTAAAGCCTGCGGGCAAACGGCCTGCCCATCTGTCGCCAAGGTCGGAAAACGTACCAAAATTTCGTTGGCTAATTCTTGAATATAATAAAAACCTTGATTGTCTCTAAACCAAACATTTTTTGGCATTCCATCTTCAAGTTCAATCAGTGTATTTTGCTGATGAGCTTCAAATGCCATACCAAACTCTTGGTACAACTCCATCAGGGGTAAAATTGTAATTTCTAAAAAACGCTCGAACCACTGCAAAGCCACATCTGTTTGACTCAGTCCTGTCTGCTTTGAAACTTCAGCAAAAATTTGACTAAAACGATTTTTGGATTCAAACGGATGATCTTGGCACAACGAAGCGATACAGGTTACATCATCACTTTGCTTGAATGGATTTTCCCGTAGAATACAGATGGTTTCATCCAGAACTTGACCATTCACTTTTAATGCAATCCAAGCTGGATCACTGATGGTCTGTAATCGTGGATTACGTTGTCTAAAATCTGCAAGACAGTCATCATTCCATAATTGATAGCTCAATAAACCACGATGGCACTCTTTATAGAGATTCACACGAATCGAATTGGTCACAGCCACAGTCATTGAAGCCTTAAACATCCAAGGTGCTTGCTCACTATATAAAGTTCGCACGGATGTTGTGGCTTTCATTTCCCACCCCAATGCACCAAAATCAATTAATTTCCCTTCATGTAAAAGCTGTTGATACCAGTCTTTGTCTTTTAAATATCTTGCCTGCCACGGATGCAAAGGTAGCAACGCATAATTAGGATGCTGCGCCATTTTTTCATGATGATAAGTATTAAAGTATGGTGCTAAATCTTGTTTTAATTGGCTTGGAATCGATAAATTACGCGCATTATCATGAATGACATAATCTGGATGCACATATAAAAAATGCATTTTGAAAGCGGTCTGAGTTTCTGGTGAATAATGCTTCCAATCATCTTGTACAAAACCCTGACGGCTTTTAGGTGACGGATGCATACTATGTCCAAGAACAAGCGCCTGCTCACTTTGAACAAAGTTTTGCTTCGGCGCAATGACATCATCCATTTGATCTTTTCGATGAGTTAAAAACTGTTGTAATGCTCGACGGCTTTGAATCCAGCACTCCAATAAAGAAGAGGTATCTAACGCTTTTTCATTTTCTTTTAGGGTTAGATTTTCCAATAAATTGGCAGCCAAATTTACTGAACTAATTTTTAAAATTTGATGGTCTTGCTCAACCCATGGTAAATCAGCCAAACGATGCCGCCCCACTTTACTCATATATTCAAGCGGTGCATAAACATATCCAGCAATGCTATCCAAAGGAATACAGACCAAAACCTTGCCCCGACTCTGCTCACGTAAATGTTGTGATTGCTCTGCGACAGGAATTAAATATCCATTTCCTGTTTCTTGTAGATATGAATTAATTAAATGTTGTAAAGCGATCTTATCCGTAATTGATTTCATCGTTATCACTCTATCTATTAAGTAAAAATAGTGTGATGCGTAAGATATACCGATCAAACACAAATGTAAATGATAATTATTATTAATTGTATTATGATAATTAACTCAACCCAACGAATTATGTAAAGACTCTCTCATCTCTTTGAACTTATTATGGATATTAGCCAATTGACTCTTGATTTACACAATCCCAGAACTCAAGTATGGAATCCAACCTTTGTTCAAAAATAGATCACCTCTAAAAATAAACTGTGAGCATCAGAGAACGATATTGTTTGTATTTAGACTACGTCTTTTACATTCTCCATCTGTAAGTGATGTAATAATTTTTCCTTATTTCAGCTAAAAAGATTGAGTAAAACTGCTTTGAATCGCTTCAGAAAAATAAAGTAATACAAAGAATTTAAATATTGATTTAAATAAGTTTCTACTAAAAATTTCTGCATCCAATTTTGATGGAAAGTAACTGAAGTTCAACACAAATCCCAAGCTATTCATTCAAACTTCTATTCTAATTAATAAAAAAAGACCCAAATTTCCCTTTAACCTAGTTTAGTTTGCTCAAGTATTTAGAATTGAGTTCACCCACCAACCATTAAAATTGACTAAATATCATCTAAATTATGCTATTGAGATCATTCTATATTATGGCTAGACCACATTATGTGATCGCCTTAATCGACTAAAAAGTTATGTAAGCAATAGCTGTTACTTGTACAAAATTTTTTAGAAGAATTTTTATTAAACAGAACTAATCTTATTAAAAAAAATGAAAAAATTAGTTAAAGTGCTACATATCTTATTAAAAATTAAAATTCACAGATATTTTATTACTTCACCATATATTTGTAATTTGATCAACCTTGTAAAATACTAGATAAAGGTATTAAATTAAAATCTATCGATTAATGATATAATAAAAAATATATCTTTAATAACGATCGTACAGCAAATGAAATCTCACCATAGTTTTTTTTATTTGAGTCTTATATTCTTAGTGGCTTGTGGTGAAGGTGATAATTTTTCTGTTGGAGTGAGCTTAGGTGGGTCTGGAACTGGACCAGTACCAACAGGCTCAACACCAAGACCCTCGGATGGCGAAGATCCAGAGATTGAACTTATTGAACAATATATAATCTGGTCAAATGGACAAATAGCAACTCAGTGTGGCGATGTAAAAATCACTATGCAATTACTACATAATCAAACAAAACAACCTCTTAATCATGGTGAGGCAAGTGGCGTTTTACTACCTACTCAAACTGAACCAAACAATGTTTCAATACAAGTGATTACTGAGAATTTAACTGAACGCCCTATATTTGAATAGGCTCTAGACTAGCAGACTAGTTATGTTGGTCTGTAATCATGATTAAAAACAGTAAATTAAGCCACTACAAGATTAAAAAAATCATTCAATGCTTTTGCATTGATATACCCGCTTCTAAAACTGCATTATTACTCAATTTAAATCGTAATACGATCAACTATTGGTACATGCTTTTTAGGGAAGCTATTTATGATCATCAAACAGATTTAAGAACTAAATTTGTAGGTTCTATTGAAGTGGATGAAAGCTATTTTGGCGCTAAACGACAACGTGGTTTTCATGGGAAGTTAAAACGTGGTCGTGGCACTTTAAAACAACCCGTATTTGGAATATTTGAACGGGATGGGCGTGTTTATACTGAAATCGTTCCTGACTGTAAAATGAAGACTTTACAAAAGGTTATCTTAGGTAAGGTGGCACTAGAAAGTGTCATTTATAGTGATGGATGGCGAGGCTATAATGGTCTAGTTGATGTTGGTTATTCAAAGCATTTCAGGGTAAATCACGGAGCAAATGAGTTTGCTAGAGGACAATGTCACATAAATGGAATAGAATCATTTTGGAGTTTCTGTAAACGAAGATTATCCAAGTTCAATGGTATCTCAAAAGATTATTTTGACTACCATCTGAAGGAGTCTGAATGGCGTTGGATGAGAGAACCTAATGAGTTAGCAACTGAGTTGTGGAACATCATTAGATAAAATTAAGTATAAATCTGCTAGTCTAGAGCCTTGAATATTTTACAGAATGTAAGTCCAACATTAAACTAGAAGATCAATTTGGGAATGAATATAAAAACACTCAAGAATATATTTGTCCAAATGACAGTCTGGTTAGAAAATATGACCCACTTCAAACTCGCACTTATCAATATAATTTTTCAGTCCCTTTTGCAGAAGGACAAAGAAAAATTATCTACAAAGCTGATTTTTCAACAGAAATACAAATACCTAAAGAGCAACGATTAAATTGCAATGAATTAATCTACGAGATTAATATTGAGAAATATTAAATATTATTAAAACTTTAAAATTATCGCCTAAGATGAATAATAAAAAACATTAGAACCCTGAACTTGTGTCTTTTACAATTCATCATGTTTTTTTAATTATAGGATGATGCTCTATACTCAAAGCATCATCCTTATTACTATCTTTCTCTTAACGCTTCTTGAGCCTTATTGAATGGCTTGATTAAATAATCCAAGACCGTTTTCTCACCTGTTTTAATATCTACCGTTGCAACCATACCTGGGGTGATATTGAATTGCTGAGCTTCTTTATTAACCAACTTGTCTGAATCCGTTCGAATATAAACACGATAGTAATACTGATCTTGCTTAACTTCATCTCTTAAAGTATCAGGGGAAATAATGGAAACTTTCCCTTTCAATCCCCCATAGATTGAATAGTCATAAGCAGTAATCTTAACAAGTGCTTCTTGTCCTGGATGAATAAAAGCAATGTCTCGTGGAGAAATACGAGCTTCAACCAAAAGCTTTTCATCTAGTGGAACAATTGTCATCAACTTACCATTCTGAGAAATCACTCCACCAATAGTCATCACATCAATTTCTTTGACAATCCCACGCACAGGGGACTTAAACAAGGTTCGGCTCAAAGAATCTGACTTGCCTTTCACCACTTGAGACTGAGTTTCAATATCTGTATTTGCTTTTGCCAGTTCTTCCCGAGCTT
The DNA here is from genome assembly GCF_002934965.1 of Acinetobacter sp. ACNIH2. NCBI lineage: Bacteria > Pseudomonadati > Pseudomonadota > Gammaproteobacteria > Moraxellales > Moraxellaceae > Acinetobacter > Acinetobacter sp. ACNIH2. Next base: position 2,297,465 of record NZ_CP026412.1, on the reverse strand, counting down.
TTACTGAATATTGGTTTCTGACATCACTCATCTGATTACGTAAATCTGTCGCCTGTCGTTTCAGTCTTAAAACCTCTACCTCACTTGCTGCACCTTTTGCAACCAATGGTTCCGTCATTTGCAACTCTTGCTCAACCAGAATCAGTGCTTGTTTTAAACCTGCTAAGGATTCTTCTAAGTTAGATCGACGTGAATGGTACAGTGCTGTTTCTTCCTCTACTAAACCACGCTCTTTTAATACTTCATTTGGAAACACCAAAGGCGTCCCGTTTACTTCTGCACGTAGTCGTGCCGCAGTTGCTTTAGAAGCAAGTAATAAAGATGCAGATTCACCGACATTTGATGCAAAACGAGTTGGATCAAGCTGAGCCAAGATTTGACCTTTTTGAATGATTTCCCCTTCATGCACATAAAGCTTCGTTAAAATTCCACCTTCCAAAGACTGTATAGTTTGCTCTTTTGAAGATGGAATCACTTTACCCGTACCCGTTGACACTTCTTCAAGTTTAAAAAGCCAAGCCCAGATCAGTAAAACGAGAAGACCTATACAAATAATCCAAATAAACAGACTGGTTCGTGGTAAAGGTGGTTCAAATGCTTGAGGTTTTAGAGCATCTTTTTTTTCTGTAAGTTTTCTACTCATGATGCTGTACTCACTGCTTTAGCATTTGAATTGTTTAAGACTTGATTTTTAGGACCATCCATCACAATTTTTCCATCATGAACCACAATAATACGATCCACCAACTCCAGTACCGCGCGACGGTGTGTTGCAATCAACAACGTTTTGTGCCCCAACCAACCTTTCAGGTTTTCAATAAGTTGTTTTTCAGAAACATCATCGATTGCAGCTGTAGGTTCATCCAACAATAGAATATTAGGCTGACGAAGTAGTAAACGTGCTAACAGCAAAGCTTGACGTTGGCCACCAGAGAAACCCATTCCACCTTCTAAGATCTGATGATCTAAGCCTTCTTTCCTCTCAAGTACAAAACTTAATGCTCCTGTGAGATTCAGTGCATTTAAAATCTCTTGATCAGTCGCTAATGGAGCACCTAAGGTCAAGTTTTCCCGTACAGTTCCAAAAAATAAATGCGCATTTTGATTAAGCAAGCCCATATCACGACGTACGTCCATAGGATCAATCAATCGTAAATCAACCCCATCAAGTTTAATTTTTCCTTGAGTAGGCTCCTGCATTCCAGACAATAACTGTAGTAACGTTGATTTTCCGGCACCATTACGACCTAAAATTGCGATTTTCTCACCAGACTGAATTTCCAGTTTGGGAATAATCAATGTCGGTTTGGCATCATCATTACCATATTTAAAAACCGTATCTTTCAGTTCATAATGTCCATTTAACGCAGGACGATGAATTAAATGTGCCTGTGGTGCTTGGTCTACAGGCTTCTTCATCAATTCATCCAAGCTTGTTTTGGCAACCTTGGCTTGTTGGAAACGCCCTAGAACACCCGAAATTTGTGCAATTGGCCCTAACATTCGTGATGATAAAATCGAGCAAGCAACGAGTGCACCTGTTGTCATTTCCCCTTTCATTACGGCAAAACACCCAACCAATACCACAATCGCAAAAGTTAAACCCTGAACTTTCTGTGTCCAAGCACCAACAACTCCAACCAACTTACGCTGTCGCATAGAAATATCCGCAGCAGCTTCATTCATGTGATTCCATTGATTCTGAAAGCGAGACTCTGCACGTAGCAACTTAATGTCTTCTATACCTTGAACAGCTTCCACCAATATTGCATTACGAATAGCACCTTCTCGCATACCCTCAGATGCCAATTTCGCCAATGGTTTCTGAATCAAAATGCCAGGAACAATCATTAAGGGAACAACTAAAACCATCACCCAAAAAAGATTGCCACCGATGAGCCAGAAAACTGCCAAAAATAAAAAGAAAAAAGGGAGATCAGCAATAGCTGAAATTGTTGTAGAAGTAACTAATTCTCGCACTCCCTCCAATTCACGTATTTGCGAAATAAACGTCCCCGTTGATTTAGATCGCTCTTCATTTTTAATTCTTAAAGCATGACCAAATACTTTATCTGAGATTTTCAGATCGGCACGCTTGCCAATAATATCGGATAAATAAATACGTGCTACTCGCAGACAAAACTCAAATATTGCAGCAATCAGCACTCCCCCAGCCAATACCCATAAAGTCGGAACAGATTGGGCTGGAATGACTCGGTCATAAACATTCATCGAAAATAAAATTGTTGCCAATGCCAAAATATTTGCCATTAACGATGCAAACATCACATCTAGATAACGCTTCCAATCTCTGAGTACTATCGACCAAAACCAGCTTTGCTCATAAGGCTTAATATATTCATCAACACGTACATCCGAGATGGACTTTTCAGGTCGTAAAATATAGATATTGGCTGCGTTTTGTTTTAATAGCTCTACACTGAGAACTTGTGCTAACCCCTGATCACCGCTGAACTGAATATTGGCATTACCATTTATATCGAGTTTATCTAGCACCCCGACTTGACCATCTTGCATCTCTATAAGTATTGGTAAGCGCCAAGGATTCAAAACCTCTTCATTAAACTCAATTTTCCGTATGCTCATCCCTATTTGACGGCTCATTACAGTCAAAATATCATCAATTGACTGATTTGGATTCCAATCAAGTTGAAGGCGTAAGCGTTCTTCCGATGGCTCAATACGATAATGCTTTGCAATCGCTAAGACGGCTTGAAGCCATGGCTGATAATAAATAGTTTTGCTCATGGTTGAATTTCAAACCCTTGAATTGAAATATTATTTAATTGATATAAATCACGAGTACGCCCTGTGATCTTGATGTATTGAACTAAATTGGCGTAAATATCATATTTTGCAGTTTCTATTTCTTGCGCTGCACTGTGAATAGCTTGTTCTGAATTCAATAAATCAACCACAGATCGCGTACCTAATTTATATTGTTCTTGATACAGCTCTTTCGTTCGAGTTGTAGACTGCTGACGAGCAGTTAGAGTTTGAATCTGCTTTTGCTTGTTTTCTATTTCTTCACGAATTAACTGAACTTGATCCAATACATCAAGATAGACAGCATTTAATTCAGCCTTTGCTGCTTCTTCTGCATAACTTGCTGAGCGCTGCTTAGAGCGAATAGCCCCACCTTGAAAAAAATCACTGGTGGCTTCAAGCATGATTGAATTGTAAAAGCCGTCATCTTTATTGTTATTTGGATTTGTGCCATTTAATGCCTGACTTAGGCTCCCTTTTACATTAATTGTTGGATAAGCACTTAATTTAGTTTGTTCTTTTTGGAATTTTGCAACTTGTATTGCCGCCTGAGCTGCCATCATCTCAGGAACCAAATTAAATTGCGTTTGTTCATAAAGACCCGCATTTTTTACAATGGATTCAGGTATTTTAATTTGCTGATTAGAAACATCACGCCCCAACAAATTACGTAACTTTTGTTGATATTGCTTTAGCTGATTTTCTTGAACAATTTTATTAGATTCTGCTGCTTCCAAGTCTGATTGAGCTTGTACTGGATCTGCTTGGCTACTGATTCCCGCATTTGCACGTAGATTGGCAATTTCCGCAATACGAGCTATTCCTTTAATTTGCTGATCGGCAATCCGTACAATCTCTTGATATCGCTTAATATTTACAATCGCATTTGCCGTCTGGTAGGCAATGTCATCTATATTGACCAAAGCATTTGCTTGTTCTTGTAAAAGTTTCGCTTTTTCAATATCCACTGAACTTTTAATTTTTCCAAAATCATAGAGCATTTGTGTTGCCGAAAGTGTATAAAGCTGTCGACCTCGCTCACCCGTAGTTAAATCGGCTGTGGTGATTCCCCCCGAAACCTGTGGAAAATATTCGGCTTTTGCTGCATCAATATTTGCTCCCTGCCCTGCGATCATCGCAATACTTTGAGTAATCTCTGGACGATGGCGTAGCGCCTGATGCACAGCTTCCACAAAACTTAATTCTTGGTTTTCCTCTAACCAAATTTCATTTGAAGCAATTGTCTTTGTTTGTTGATTAACCTGATTTTTAGATGATGTCACTAGAGGAAGATCTTCATGCATGGATGTGTTTGCAAGGTCGAATTCACTCAACTTTCCAATGTTTACTTTGTAAAAAGAATCATTCGATTCTTTGCCAAGTATTTGGTGTATTTCATCTTTTTTATGACTTAAATAATCATAAAAAGTGTCTGCTTTTACTGGGGTGACTAGAACGAAGAATGGAGATACTAAAATCCAGCCTAATCTCGATTTAATGGGAGTCATTTTTAAACATCTAAATAGAATCAATTACTTATAAATTGAAAAAGTTGATTTCATATTTGCAATTACGGTTCATCTTCATTGTTGAATTAAACAAAAAATAAAGATTAAAAAACGGCTATAGATCCGAAGATCTATAACCGTTTTATTTAGTTAGCCAATGACAAGCTGATTATTATCAATTAAATCCTGCAAGCTTAAACCTGCTTGATTTTCAACGATTAATAAATCAGACATCGTATGAGTTGCAGCGCTACCATCACGATCTACCTGAATAACCGCATTACCATTTCCATCAGTTACGACAGTAATATAGTCACCTATATTGCTTTTATCTGCCAATAAACCATCGAAGAAATCCGCAGCAAATTCAATTTTATCGTTAGCTTCGTAATCAACCCAAGTGTCTGTGCCATTTCCACCTTTTGCATCCGCAGCATTGAGAACATCATACATAATGGTGTCATCACCTCGTCCAGTTGAGATAATGTCATTGCCTGAACCACCATAAATAATGTCATTTCCAGCACCGGCAATAATAATGTCATCGCCTGAACCACCATAAATGGTGTCATTACCACCTTTTGTTGCTGGATCAGCAGCATCAGCACCAATAAAGTCTCGATAATTAGCTTTCACAAAATCATAGATTTGTTGCTGTGTTGGTTCCGCTCCACCTGTTTCAGTCGCTTTTAGATGTGCAATTAATTTCGAATAACCTGAATACTTTGGATATAAAAGTGGATCTAATCCAGTAATCCAATTCGTGTTCATTGAATCACCGAAAAGTATATCTTCACCTTCCCCACCCTTCACAACATCGTTTCCAACGTCAGCAGGGATAAAGTTTTCAGATCCACCAATCAGGTAAGCAATAAGTTTATCGGCATCTCCTAATTTCTGCGCACTTCCATGATTTGTTGGAGACCAATTATCAACCTTATTACCATTCACATCTGTATTGTCATAACGTTCAACCCAATTTAAGGAAACATCAAGCCCAACGCCTACAGCAAAGACTTTACTATTGGCTGCAAGATTTGCAAAAGTAGTATCGCGAGATGGTAAATTCGTATTTGTCGGATCTCCATCTGTTAAATAATAAATCTGATTCTCGTAACCATTAGTTTTGCTATTCAACCAGCCTTGAACATCCGTAAATGCTTTTTCTGGTTGTGTATTTCCTGCCGTTACAATACTACTTATCGTACTATTAATAGAACTTATAGTCCCATTGCTTACCACAACATCTTGTATCACAGCTGTAGCATCTGATCCAAAAGTTGTAATTCTTAAATTAATTACTCCATCATGTTGCGCCATTTGATCAACAAATGCTTGCAATGCTGTCTTTGCAACTTCAAGACGAGTTTGTCCGTTCGTCATGGTTGCACCCATACTTCCAGATATATCAAGAATTATTGATATATTATAATTATGTCCTATCTCGAAATTAGTTTTTAAGCCACCAATATCACCAGCTAGAACGTCATTACCCGAAGTACCTGTTACAGTATTATTACCATTATTTACCTCTGTTTTTGAATCAGCTTTAACGACTGCCTCTAATTGATCATTATCCTGATGTAACGTTCCATTTCGATCATCTACTTTTGCAATAACTTCAGTAGCATTACCTTCCGCAGAATTAAGAGTGTAACTATAATTGCCATCAGCATCTGTTAGCACTGTTTTAGTGAATTTAAGAGTTTCACCATTTTCATCAATACTTGTAATTTCCAATGTCACATTACTATTAGGTTCAACATCTACTGTGGAACCCTTAATTAATGTACTGTCGGTATCAACGATATCTACAGTAATTGCACCCGTCACCAGATCAAGACCTGTGTCTTCTGGCGTGTCTGGATTGTTGTCGTTGTTACCTTGTGCAGCAATGCTATCGGTCGCTGGACCAACAGCTTGACCATTGCGGTCTGTGGTCGTTGCCACAACCGTCACACTTGAACCATCCACAATGCCATCGGCTGGCGTCAAGGCACTGTTGTAGTGGCCTGATGCATCCGTGGTCACGGTTTTGTTCACCGTTACTGGATTGCCGTTGGCATCTTTACCAGTGATGGTCAATACAACGTTGCTACCTGGCGCAACATCGGTGGTGGTTCCCGTGATCACACCGCTTTCTACGATATCTACAGTAATTGCACCCGTCACCAGATCAAGACCTTTGTCTTCTGGCGTGTCTGGATTGTTGTCGTTGTTACCTTGTGCAGCAATGCTGTCGGTCGCTGGGCCAACAGCTTGACCATTACGATCGGTAGTATTCGCAATGACTGTGACCGCTGAACCATCCACAATGCCATCGGCTGGCGTCAAGGCACTGTTGTAGTGGCCTGATGCATCCGTGGTCACGGTCTTCGTGACTGTAACGTTGTTACCGTTGGCATCTTTACCAGTGATGGTCAACACAACGTTGCTACCTGGAGCAACATCGGTGGTGGTTCCCGTGATCACACCGCTTTCTACGATATCTACGGTAATTGCACCCGTCACCAGATCAAGACCTGTGTCTTCTGGCGTGTCTGGATTGTTGTCGTTGTTACCTTGTGCAGCAATGCTGTCGGTCGCTGGGCCAACAGCTTGACCATTACGATCGGTAGTATTCGCAATGACTGTGACCGCTGAACCATCCACAATGCCATCGGCTGGCGTCAAGGCACTGTTGTAGTGGCCTGATGCATCCGTGGTCACGGTCTTCGTGACTGTAACGTTGTTACCGTTGGCATCTTTACCAGTGATGGTCAACACAACGTTGCTACCTGGAGCAACATCGGTGGTGGTTCCCGTGATCACACCGCTTTCTACGATATCTACGGTAATTGCACCCGTCACCAGATCAAGACCTGTGTCTTCTGGCGTGTCTGGATTGTTGTCGTTGTTACCTTGTGCAGCAATGCTGTCGGTCGCTGGACCAACAGCTTGACCATTGCGGTCTGTGGTCGTTGCCACAACCGTCACACTTGAACCATCCACAATGCCATCGGCTGGCGTCAAGGCACTGTTGTAGTGGCCTGAAGCATCCGTGGTCACGGTCTTCGTGACTGTAACGTTGTTACCGTTGGCATCTTTACCAGTGATGGTCAATACAACGTTGCTACCTGGAGCAACATCGGTGGTGGTTCCCGTGATCACACCGCTTTCTACGATATCTACGGTAATTGCACCCGTCACCAGATCAAGACCTGTGTCTTCTGGCGTGTCTGGATTGTTGTCGTTGTTACCTTGTGCAGCAATGCTGTCGGTCGCTGGGCCAACAGCTTGACCATTACGATCGGTAGTATTCGCAATGACTGTGACCGCTGAACCATCCACAATGCCATCGGCTGGCGTCAAGGCACTGTTGTAGTGGCCTGATGCATCCGTGGTCACGGTCTTCGTGACTGTAACGTTGTTACCGTTGGCATCTTTACCAGTGATGGTCAACACAACGTTGCTACCTGGAGCAACATCGGTGGTGGTTCCCGTGATCACACCGCTTTCTACGATATCTACGGTAATTGCACCCGTCACCAGATCAAGACCTTTGTCTTCTGGAGTGTCTGGATTGTTGTCGTTGTTACCTTGTGCAGCAATGCTGTCGGTCGCTGGGCCAACAGCTTGACCATTACGATCGGTAGTATTCGCAATGACTGTGACCGCTGAACCATCCACAATGCCATCGGCTGGCGTCAAGGCACTGTTGTAGTGGCCTGATGCATCCGTGGTCACGGTCTTCGTGACTGTAACGTTGTTACCGTTGGCATCTTTACCAGTGATGGTCAACACAACGTTGCTACCTGGAGCAACATCGGTGGTGGTTCCCGTGATCACACCGCTTTCTACGATATCTACGGTAATTGCACCCGTCACCAGATCAAGACCTGTGTCTTCTGGCGTGTCTGGATTGTTGTCGTTGTTACCTTGTGCAGCAATGCTGTCGGTCGCTGGGCCAACAGCTTGACCATTACGATCGGTAGTATTCGCAATGACTGTGACCGCTGAACCATCCACAATGCCATCGGCTGGCGTCAAGGCACTGTTGTAGTGGCCTGATGCATCCGTGGTCACGGTCTTCGTGACTGTAACGTTGTTACCGTTGGCATCTTTACCAGTGATGGTCAACACAACGTTGCTACCTGGAGCAACATCGGTGGTGGTTCCCGTGATCACACCGCTTTCTACGATATCTACGGTAATTGCACCCGTCACCAGATCAAGACCTGTGTCTTCTGGCGTGTCTGGATTGTTGTCGTTGTTACCTTGTGCAGCAATGCTGTCGGTCGCTGGACCAACAGCTTGACCATTGCGGTCTGTGGTCGTTGCCACAACCGTCACACTTGAACCATCCACAATGCCATCGGCTGGCGTCAAGGCACTGTTGTAGTGGCCTGAAGCATCCGTGGTCACGGTCTTCGTGACTGTAACGTTGTTACCGTTGGCATCTTTACCAGTGATGGTCAATACAACGTTGCTACCTGGAGCAACATCGGTGGTGGTTCCCGTGATCACACCGCTTTCTACGATATCTACGGTAATTGCACCCGTCACCAGATCAAGACCTGTGTCTTCTGGCGTGTCTGGATTGTTGTCGTTGTTACCTTGTGCAGCAATGCTGTCGGTCGCTGGGCCAACAGCTTGACCATTACGATCGGTAGTATTCGCAATGACTGTGACCGCTGAACCATCCACAATGCCATCGGCTGGCGTCAAGGCACTGTTGTAGTGGCCTGATGCATCCGTGGTCACGGTCTTCGTGACTGTAACGTTGTTACCGTTGGCATCTTTACCAGTGATGGTCAACACAACGTTGCTACCTGGAGCAACATCGGTGGTGGTTCCCGTGATCACACCGCTTTCTACGATATCTACGGTAATTGCACCCGTCACCAGATCAAGACCTGTGTCTTCTGGCGTGTCTGGATTGTTGTCGTTGTTACCTTGTGCAGCAATGCTGTCGGTCGCTGGACCAACAGCTTGACCATTGCGGTCTGTGGTCGTTGCCACAACCGTCACACTTGAACCATCCACAATGCCATCGGCTGGCGTCAAGGCACTGTTGTAGTGGCCTGATGCATCCGTGGTCACGGTTTTGTTCACCGTTACTGGATTGCCGTTGGCATCTTTACCAGTGATGGTCAATACAACGTTGCTACCTGGCGCAACATCGGTGGTGGTTCCCGTGATCACACCGCTTTCTACGATATCTACAGTAATTGCACCCGTCACCAGATCAAGACCTTTGTCTTCTGGAGTGTCTGGATTGTTGTCGTTGTTACCTTGTGCAGCAATGCTGTCGGTCGCTGGGCCAACAGCTTGACCATTACGATCGGTAGTATTCGCAATGACTGTGACCGCTGAACCATCCACAATGCCATCGGCTGGCGTCAAGGCACTGTTGTAGTGGCCTGATGCATCCGTGGTCACGGTCTTCGTGACTGTAACGTTGTTACCGTTGGCATCTTTACCAGTGATGGTCAACACAACGTTGCTACCTGGAGCAACATCGGTGGTGGTTCCCGTGATCACACCGCTTTCTACGATATCTACGGTAATTGCACCCGTCACCAGATCAAGACCTTTGTCTTCTGGCGTGTCTGGATTGTTGTCGTTGTTACCTTGTGCAGCAATGCTGTCGGTCGCTGGGCCAACAGCTTGACCATTACGATCGGTAGTATTCGCAATGACTGTGACCGCTGAACCATCCACAATGCCATCGGCTGGCGTCAAGGCACTGTTGTAGTGGCCTGATGCATCCGTGGTCACGGTCTTCGTGACTGTAACGTTGTTACCGTTGGCATCTTTACCAGTGATGGTCAACACAACGTTGCTACCTGGAGCAACATCGGTGGTGGTTCCCGTGATCACACCGCTTTCTACGATATCTACGGTAATTGCACCCGTCACCAGATCAAGACCTGTGTCTTCTGGCGTGTCTGGATTGTTGTCGTTGTTACCTTGTGCAGCAATGCTGTCGGTCGCTGGACCAACAGCTTGACCATTGCGGTCTGTGGTCGTTGCCACAACCGTCACACTTGAACCATCCACAATGCCATCGGCTGGCGTCAAGGCACTGTTGTAGTGGCCTGATGCATCCGTGGTCACGGTTTTGTTCACCGTTACTGGATTGCCGTTGGCATCTTTACCAGTGATGGTCAATACAACGTTGCTACCTGGCGCAACATCGGTGGTGGTTCCCGTGATCACACCGCTTTCTACGATATCTACAGTAATTGCACCCGTCACCAGATCAAGACCTTTGTCTTCTGGAGTGTCTGGATTGTTGTCGTTGTTACCTTGTGCGGCAATGCTATCGGTCGCTGGACCAACAGCTTGACCATTGCGGTCTGTGGTCTTCGCCACAACCGTCACACTTGAACCATCCACAATGCCATCGGCTGGCGTCAAGGCACTGTTGTAGTGGCCTGAAGCATCCGTGGTCACGGTTTTGTTCACGGTTACTGGATTGCCGTTGGCATCTTTACCAGTGATGGTCAACACAACGTTGCTACCTGGCGCGACATCGGTGGTGGTCCCCGTGATCACACCGCTTTCTACGATATCTACGGTAATTGCACCCGTCACCAGATCAAGACCTGTGTCTTCTGGCGTGTCTGGATTGTTGTCGTTGTTACCTTGTGCAGCAATGCTATCGGTCGCTGGACCAACAGCTTGACCATTGCGGTCTGTGGTCGTTGCCACAACCGTCACACTTGAACCATCCACAATGCCATCGGCTGGCGTCAAGGCACTGTTGTAGTGGCCTGATGCATCCGTGGTCACGGTTTTGTTCACCGTTACTGGATTGCCGTTGGCATCTTTACCAGTGATGGTCAATACAACGTTGCTACCTGGCGCAACATCGGTGGTGGTTCCCGTGATCACACCGCTTTCTACGATATCTACAGTAATTGCACCCGTCACCAGATCAAGACCTTTGTCTTCTGGCGTGTCTGGATTGTTGTCGTTGTTACCTTGTGCAGCAATGCTGTCGGTCGCTGGGCCAACAGCTTGACCATTACGATCGGTAGTATTCGCAATGACTGTGACCGCTGAACCATCCACAATGCCATCGGCTGGCGTCAAGGCACTGTTGTAGTGGCCTGATGCATCCGTGGTCACGGTCTTCGTGACTGTAACGTTGTTACCGTTGGCATCTTTACCAGTGATGGTCAACACAACGTTGCTACCTGGAGCAACATCGGTGGTGGTTCCCGTGATCACACCGCTTTCTACGATATCTACGGTAATTGCACCCGTCACCAGATCAAGACCTGTGTCTTCTGGCGTGTCTGGATTGTTGTCGTTGTTACCTTGTGCAGCAATGCTGTCGGTCGCTGGACCAACAGCTTGACCATTGCGGTCTGTGGTCGTTGCCACAACCGTCACACTTGAACCATCCACAATGCCATCGGCTGGCGTCAAGGCACTGTTGTAGTGGCCTGATGCATCCGTGGTCACGGTTTTGTTCACCGTTACTGGATTGCCGTTGGCATCTTTACCAGTGATGGTCAATACAACGTTGCTACCTGGCGCAACATCGGTGGTGGTTCCCGTGATCACACCGCTTTCTACGATATCTACAGTAATTGCACCCGTCACCAGATCAAGACCTTTGTCTTCTGGAGTGTCTGGATTGTTGTCGTTGTTACCTTGTGCGGCAATGCTATCGGTCGCTGGACCAACAGCTTGACCATTGCGGTCTGTGGTCTTCGCCACAACCGTCACACTTGAACCATCCACAATGCCATCGGCTGGCGTCAAGGCACTGTTGTAGTGGCCTGAAGCATCCGTGGTCACGGTTTTGTTCACGGTTACTGGATTGCCGTTGGCATCTTTACCAGTGATGGTCAACACAACGTTGCTACCTGGCGCGACATCGGTGGTGGTCCCCGTGATCACACCGCTTTCTACGATATCTACGGTAATTGCACCCGTCACCAGATCAAGACCTGTGTCTTCTGGATGAGTTTCCCCTTGCGCAGCAATGCTGTCGGTCGCTGGACCAACAGCTTGACCATTGCGGTCTGTGGTCTTCGCCACAACCGTCACACTTGAACCATCCACAATGCCATCGGCTGGCGTCAAGGCACTGTTGTAGTGGCCTGAAGCATCCGTGGTCACGGTTTTGCTCACCGTTACTGGATTGCCGTTGGCATCTTTACCGGTGATGGTCAACACAACGTTGCTACCTGGCGCAACATCGGTGGTGGTTCCCGTAATCACACCGCTTTCTACGATATCTACGGTAATTGCACCCGCCACCAGATCAAGACCTGTGTCTTCTGGAGTACTTGGATCGTTGTCGTTGTTACCTTGCGCAGCAATGCTGTCGGTCGCTGGGCCAACAGCTTGACCATTACGATCGGTAGTATTCGCAATGACTGTGACCGCTGAACCATCCACAATGCCATCGGCTGGCGTCAAGGCACTGTTGTAGTGGCCTGATGCATCCGTGGTCACGGTCTTCGTGACTGTAACGTTGTTACCGTTGGCATCTTTACCAGTGATGGTCAACACAACGTTGCTACCTGGAGCAACATCGGTGGTGGTTCCCGTGATCACACCGCTTTCTACGATATCTACGGTAATTGCACCCGTCACCAGATCAAGACCTGTGTCTTCTGGCGTGTCTGGATTGTTGTCGTTGTTACCTTGTGCAGCAATGCTGTCGGTCGCTGGGCCAACAGCTTGACCATTACGATCGGTAGTATTCGCAATGACTGTGACCGCTGAACCATCCACAATGCCATCGGCTGGCGTCAAGGCACTGTTGTAGTGGCCTGAAGCATCCGTGGTCACGGTTTTGCTCACGGTTACTGGATTGCCGTTGGCATCTTTACCAGTGATGGTCAACACAACGTTGCTACCTGGGGCGACATCGGTGGTGGTTCCCGTGATCACACCGCTTTCTACGATATCTACGGTAATTGCACCCGTCACCAGATCAAGACCTGTGTCTTCTGGCGTGTCTGGATTGTTGTCGTTGTTACCTTGTGCAGCAATGCTGTCGGTCGCTGGTGGAACAGTTTGACCATTGCGGTCTGTGGTCGTTGCCACAACCGTGACACTTGAACCATCCACAATGCCATCGGCTGGCGTCAAGGCACTGTTGTAGTGGCCTGATGCATCCGTGGTCACGGTTTTGTTCACCGTTACTGGATTGCCGTTGGCATCTTTACCAGTGATGGTCAATACAACGTTGCTACCTGGCGCAACATCGGTGGTGGTTCCCGTGATCACACCGCTTTCTACGATATCTACAGTAATTGCACCCGTCACCAGATCAAGACCTTTGTCTTCTGGAGTGTCTGGATTGTTGTCGTTGTTACCTTGTGCGGCAATGCTATCGGTCGCTGGACCAACAGCTTGACCATTGCGGTCTGTGGTCGTTGCCACAACCGTCACACTTGAACCATCCACAATGCCATCGGCTGGCGTCAAGGCACTGTTGTAGTGGCCTGATGCATCCGTGGTCACGGTTTTGTTCACCGTTACTGGATTGCCGTTGGCATCTTTACCAGTGATGGTCAATACAACGTTGCTACCTGGCGCAACATCAGTGGTGGTTCCCGTGATCACACCGCTTTCTACGATATCTACAGTAATTGCACCGGTAATCCCCCCTAAAAATAATAGGACTTAAAAGTAGAATTTTCTCTTAAGATACAAGCAGGAGATTCTGCATGAAAACATCTAAATTTACTGACAGCCAGATCATGTCCATCTTGAAGCAAGCGGAGTCTGGCACACCTGTTGCGGCCCTTTGTCGTGAACATGGTATGAGTAATGCAACCTTCTATAAATGGCGTGCTAAATATGGCGGCATGGATACATCTTTGATGGCACGGCTGAAAGAGTTGGAAACAGAAAATACCAGACTGAAAAAAATGTATGCTGAAGAGCGATTAAAAGCAGAAATTATTCAGGAAGCGATGTCAAAAAAGTGGTAAAGCCATCTTGTCGACGTCAGATGGCTCAACAGGCAGTGGCCCAACATGCTGTTAGTATCCGTTTAGCTTGCACTGCATTTGGCATAAGTGAAACCTGCTACCGTTATCAGGCTAGACTCAGTGATGACAATGTGCTCATTGCAGAACGGCTCATTGAACTCACTGAGGAAAATACCGATTGGGGCTTTGGTCTATGCTTCTCGTATTTACGGCATGTTGAGAGTCACTGCTGGAATCACAAGCGGGTTTATCGCATTTACTGTGAGTTGGCACTGAATCTGCGTATTAAACCGAGAAGAAGACTAAAACGACATGTGCCTGAACCACTGAAAGAGCCAATACGTGCAAATCAGGTTTGGTCACTGGATTTTATGCATGATCAACTTTCCGATGGTCGCAAGTTTCGATTATTGAATGTGATTGATGATTACCGCCGCGAAGGCCTAGCCATTGAAGCAGGGTTCTCATTGCCCACAATTAGGGTCATTCGTACGTTGAATCAATTGCTGGAGTGGAGAGAAAAACCGTTAGTGATCCGATGTGATAATGGCCCCGAGTTTATCAGTCACGAATTTGTGCGCTGGGCTACTGAGCACGGTATTCGTATTGAATATATTCAACCGGGTAAGCCACAGCAGAATGCGTATATTGAACGATATAATCGGACTATACGTTATAGTTGGCTGAGCAAGCATTTGTTTGATACGTTAGAAGAAGTTCAGGATTACGCAACTGATTGGCTGTGGCATTACAATCATGAAAGACCACACCAAGCTAACAAAGGAAGGCCACCTCTAATGGCTGCTTAACCTCTACTTTTAACTTCGGTTATTTATGGGAGGATTACCCACCCGTCACCAGATCAAGACCTTTGTCTTCTGGAGTGTCTGGATTGTTGTCGTTGTTACCTTGTGCAGCAATGCTGTCGGTCGCTGGACCAACAGCTTGACCATTGCGGTCTGTGGTCGTTGCCACAACCGTCACACTTGAACCATCCACAATGCCATCGGCTGGCGTCAAGGCACTGTTGTAGTGGCCTGATGCATCCGTGGTCACGGTTTTGTTCACGGTTACTGGATTGCCGTTGGCATCTTTACCAGTGATGGTCAATACAACGTTGCTACCTGGCGCAACATCAGTGGTGGTTCCCGTGATCACACCGCTTTCTACGATATCTACAGTAATTGCACTATCAACGCGATCTAAACCACCTTGATCTGGGGTACCCGGATTATTGTCATGATCTGTCTTTTCAAGACTATCCTCTGCTTTTACCGTATTACCATTACGATCAATAACTTCAGATTTTACTTTAAGCTCACCATCTGCAAAGTCCGGTGGCACGTCTGTTGTATAATTCCCATCTTTATCTACCTTAACAGTTTCTTCATGAGTAATTAACTTGCCATCTTTGTCTTGACCCGTAATAGTAATCTTGACTTCAGTCCCTTCAGGTACATTCTCTGTTTGACCTGTGATAGTACCGTTTGTTTCTACTCCAATTTTGTTTGTACCGTTAGGAATGTTCTCTTTTTTATCATCATCATTTGTAGCAGCAATTACACCACCTATAACTCCAGCACCAACTAGCCATGGCAAGAGTCCTATGAGCTTACTACCAGCTTCTGGTAATAAAACTTCTAAACCGGGAATATGATTAAAACCCGAAGCCCCATCAAACCAATAGAGAACACATCCATCTTCTTCAAAAACCAAGTCAGAAGAAACGTCGTCATATGTTATAAAAAAACCTTCTATAACAATAGTTTCTCCATTTTTAAGCTTAAGTACTAAATTATTTCCATCGCGTACAAACTCAGCTACATCATCGCGGCTCATTTTAGTATGAACAATAGATGCTTCATTTAAGCTAATATGTGCTGTATCAATCGTTGCTTTATTTAAAGAATCTTTTTCTATTACAATAAACTTAGTCATGCTTCACCTAAAATTATATTTACTTATATTCTAATGATTCAATTACTTAGTAATGCCTGTGATTTCTACACTCACACGACGGTCTGGCTGTAAACAAGTTTTTAGCTCTTCACGTTGTTTTACATCAAAACAACCATTCGTGACGGGTTGGTGTTTACCAGCGCTCTCTGCCGAAATAATATTTCCAGCTACACCGTTTTGAACTAACAAATTCCGTACGGTATTTGCCCGATTTTGACCTAATTGCAAGTTATAACTATCACTACCCAAACGGTCTGTATGACCTGTCAACTTAATTTGACTCACAGAAACAAAATTATTTGAAATTTGAGAAGCTACGTTTAAAACTTCTTGGCGACCTTTCGGAAGTAAGTCATTTAAAGAAGAACCGTTAAATTTAAATAAAGTGTCAGCAGCTAAATCTAGAGTTAATGTTTTTTCAGTGATGCTTTTAGCTGCTGTTGCTGGTGTTTTACAAACCAGAGGAGTTCCATTATTTGAAATAAATGGTTTTCCAACATTGTCTACCGACAACACAAATTCATTACTACTCAACTGACCAACAGCCAAATCGACATCACAACTTTGACATGATGCTTCTGTGCAATTCTTAACCTTAAAATTATAAGATTCTGATTTTAATTGGTAATTAGCTGAATTATTTATATAAAAATTTCCAGCTTTGACGCTATCTATATAAAACTCAATTGGGCAGTTTTGAGACTTCTCCGTATCTTCAGCACATAACACCCCGTCTCTTTTTACAATTACCGTTTGATTATTTTCTGCTTTTTTATCTTGAAAACGTAAATCTGATGGATGTGTATAGTGATTTGATACACAAGCCGTTAACCCCAGCGATATCGAAGTTATCCATAATGAAAATTTGTACATTAACAACCCTCCACAACACCTAAACAATGAACATAAGAATTCTTAAATTATGTGAAACAATTCACACTATTGTCGGTTTTAACATATTTTAATTAAAAAATGTGCAAATTGCACATTTTTTTTATCATATATTAGCTGCTTGATATTGTTGTTTTAGAAATTCTTCATAATTGGAATCAAACGTTACGCTATTAAAGTTTTCGACTCTTAGAGGAATCAGTTATTAATTCGGATTTTTCTGGTTTTTGATCTTTATCCGTTTCTGTTCCCGTTCCCGTACCAGTTCCCCCTAATCCAGCACCACCACTTGTGAGTTTAAATGATTGTTTTTTTTTCAAAAAGACTAGGAATTTATAGATTTTTAAACTCAACATTTTTCCCCCACCCAGGGCACTTAAAGCAGTTGAACTACTTTTAATGCTATAGCTCTAATTATAAAATGTGCATTTTACACATTTTATAATAAACAACAAACAAGCTTCTTCCGATTGTTAAATAAGTAAATGCTATAGAAAGTAAAATTATCGATTTGAGGGTTTATGTGCCGTAGCTTAGAAACTTTTCCATTTCAAATTTTTAAGGTAATAAAATGCAGTATTTTATTTTTATACAGATAAGAAACTTATGAATAAATTGGAATAAAAAGTCAGATAAGTATATCAAGTCCAAGAAGTTCCTGAATCAAAAACAATACAGATCCTCAATAAATAATTGATATTAAAATATAAATTTAGAAGGAAGAGCCTTTATAGCTTAAATAATTTATGTGCGTTGCTTTAAAGCTCATTTATCGAAGAATCTTTTTCATCATATTGGTAAATACCAACCCGAAATCGATGATTTGCATTTAATCTTCCTTCATCTATTTTGCAACGCTGAATAGCTTCCGCTAGGATAGATTTAGAAAATTTTTCCCATAATTCCGCAGTCTTTTCTTTGAGGTAATCAATAGATTCCTCAGATAATTCATTTGCAAAAAGAGCTTGCTCTAAAAAGAGATTGTTATGCTGTGTTAAGTTATTCACCCCCGCTGCAATATGATCTGCCACATTTTCAGCAAAAATTTGTTTGGTAGCATTCGCTTCAGGTAGAGGAGTAAAACTTTCTTGATGTAAAATCACATTTCCATTCGCCTCGCTCACTAAGCCAAGCCTTTTCAATTCTGACAAAATTGAACGTGGATGTTTCTCAGTAGATATTTGTCTAACTAAATACTCGAAACTATTTTCAGCACCCACAATACTCAATACTTTAGGTAACTTTTTATATACCCACAAGCCAATTACCCGAGCAGGAACACTTATAGGCAACGTATCCGTAAAGCTTTGAATAACCTTATGATGCCCACCATTTTCTATACGAAAACTGCTTACATCACGTCTATTCAGCCCAGCTAACAAACTAATAGACGAGTCCGTTTTTTTTTGATCTAAAAAATCAAGTTCTTTTATTGATTCATTATAGAAAAGTACCCGTAAAGAAGCAGAAAATTCTGCATGACCCACACCTGATTTCACCAACCAATGAACAAGCTCAGACATAACTTTAAGAGAATACTCTAAAGTTGACTCTGTGTTCTGTGGCAAATAACCTGCTAATTTAGTTTCGTCTAAATTATGGTCTTCAAAGGCATTTTTTGTCATATACCACTATTTATTTACAAACAATTAAACATAAAAATCAAAATGATGATAACAAAACCGTCCCTGAGTAGAAAATAATTTTAATATTTTCATTATTAAACATTGACTTATTTCACATTTCTATGTAAATGAGACGTATTTATAATATAATTTTATTCCAAGAAGTTTAAGAACCTATGTTTTTTCATCGCATGTCTTTTATGGTGACTTTTCACTGACTCAAACTATACACGCCCCCATTCATAGCAACAAGCTATAAGCTCATTCATATACAGGCATAAAAAAGGCTTAAACCCATACAGTTTAAGCCTTTCTACTTTATATCACTTTAAAATCTTGTTCAAATCCTATGTTCGGATTTGAAATGGTGTACTGATCTTAATATGTACAATCTCAACATAAAGTCAATATATTATAAGATCTCTTTCATAAATCAAAAAAAAGATCCTTTTTTTGATTGATATTTATACCCTATATTTCAGAGCTATCGTGCATAATCTTCAGATAAAATATATTGATTCAAAGAAGCTTTTCGAAACTGTGTGATTCATAGAGATCGTTTTCAATCTAGCGATCTCTAAAAATCCATCTTATAATTGGCATGTTGAATTCGTTCATTTGATGGGTCTTATTGCTTTTGGACTTCATCTGAGAAAGGAGTTTCTTCACTTAATTCCAAAGTACCTTTCCATCGGTGTTTTACCTTTCAAAGCTGAATGCGGCCTCATCCAGTTATAGTAATGCTGCCATTCTGCTAGTTTGTCTTGGATATCTTCAGAATTTATATCTATGGTTGCGTAGAACTCAGATTTATCGGTCTTTTGTGAATGCTTCACCTTCCCATTTAAATGAGGAGAGTTTGGTTTATTTGACCTAAATTTGGTTCCATGTTGCATCAATTTTTTTGTACTTTTTCAGCAAAAAATTCCCGCCCACGGTCGGTCTGTATTCGTGGTATAAGGAAAGGCATTTCTTCAATTACACAGTCTAAAAAGTCGAGAGTATTCGCTGCTGTTCGACGTTTATATATCCTTAAAACACGATATTGTGTGCAGTTATCAATCGATGTGTACTGATAGACGGACCCAATTTACAGGTATCCATTTGAATTTTATCACCTAGTAGAGGGCGTCCATAACGAATGAAATCAACTTTACGACGGAGTTTTTTTAATCGATTTGAATTGATGGGTGGATAACACTTTATGAATAGTCGCTAAGGACAGCGAAACTCCATGCAGTCTCATCAATTCTATTTGCAAACGTCGAGCCCCCCAGATTTCAAGCCGAGTACATTTCCAATATTAATACTTCTAGCTCAGCATTGACTTTAGTATTTTGAGATTTTAACGAACGTTTTTTCTGACTACTTAATCCATCAATACCTTGCTCAGAATATCGTTTCCACCACTTGCGTAAGGTTGGTCTAGAAATACCACATCTCCGACAGACTAGACCAGCATCATTGGTTTCTTCAAATAACTCACCCCATAAGAGTCCTTGTTGTATTTATTTGTTCAAAGACGCCAATTATGTTGAAAGAATGTCTATGAATCACACAAATGATCTCTAAGAGTTTTAAATCTTCTGAAATTTAACTAAAGTTCATCACCTAAGCCAAACCCACCAAAAATAGGACTTTCATCAGACCCACTTTGTGATGAGTCATCAGTATTAGAGTTTTGCGATCCAGTATTAACACTTGCTGTTCCTGAATCTTTATCAGGTGGAGCCCCATCCATTGACGATGGATATGGATCTACAACCAACTGTGTACTTAACGTTTCACACTGATTTCGTTGTACTGAATCTGAATAAAAAGCGGTTGAATATTCTGCATGATAACTTGCCGTCCATGTCTGTAAAATATTCGGTAAATTAAAAGCATAATAATATGTTCTTTCCTCATTAGGCTGATATACATTTACCGTTTCATCATTGAGACAATAATCGCTTTGTGTGGTTTTTACTGTTTTACTACCACTTAGCTGAAAAGCAGCCTTACAACTATCGATATATTCATAGACTCGTGTTGGTAATGTATTTTTTATAGTCACTCGTAATTTAAATTTGATTGGCGGTAAGGTTTTGCTATTCACCCCAAACAAATCTTGCCTATCACCAGCAAAAACAGGGGTTTCGTTATAGTGTTCTATAAACTGTATCGTTCTTTCAACCCCATAACAGTTTTGCACCACAGGATCTGGATAAGCAACAGCAT
This sequence comes from Acinetobacter sp. ACNIH2, assembly GCF_002934965.1. Taxonomy (NCBI): domain Bacteria; kingdom Pseudomonadati; phylum Pseudomonadota; class Gammaproteobacteria; order Moraxellales; family Moraxellaceae; genus Acinetobacter; species Acinetobacter sp. ACNIH2. The sequence goes on along the minus strand of NZ_CP026412.1, from coordinate 2,276,528 downwards.
ATTCTGCATCATCTTCCATTCTATCTGGTTCAACATCTGGTCGAGGATTTGGAGTGGGGTTTGGAGTTCCGATCGGAATTCCACTACCAGTCCCAGTTCCCCCCAGACTCACTCCAACACTAACATTTCCATTTTCATCTACGCATCCTGATAAAACTAAAGTACCCATGAGGATAAGGTGGAATCTTAATTGTGATTGCAACATAAAATTAACTCATATTTACTTTAGATTAATCAAAATCCATACAGAACCATAAAATACTTTTTTAGTCTTAACAAACCCGTAAATCGTAAAAAGGAGCTTTCATTTTCAATAATTAGTAATGATTAGAAAAAGCCCTTTTACCGTTTATAAAAGATTATCTCAACTATTTTTTCACTTAGCTATAAGTAACCCCAATAGCAGATAATAAATTAACTTGAAAAACAGGAGAACTAGAGCCATCAGTTGAGTTACCACACCAAACTTACAACTCTAGTCCTGATGTTCAATAGTACTTAATTATTCTGTGTAATTGATGATTTCTTTCTTAAATTTGAAGCAACCTACTGGAAATTCCTCAAGCAAAGTAATCACTATTTAAGAATCCAAACGGCATAACTGAGTATCTCAGAAATCACCTTTATCGCCATTTTGAACCGTACTGGGTTTGTCGGAGACTTTTTTATTTAAGTTAGGCCACCTGACCTAACGGGTTAATCTTATCATAGTACATTGATTCAAAATCAAAAGGTGGCACATAACCTAGTGCACTGTGTACACGCTTTTTATTAAACCAATCTACCCAGTTTAATGTCGCAAGTTGTACATCCGCTAAACCTTGCCAATCTGCTTTTAAATATTCAATCACCTCTGTTTTGTATAAGCCATTCACTGTTTCAGCCAAAGCATTATCGTATGAATCACCAGTCGTACCGACTGATGCTCGTAAATTTGCTGCTTCTAAACGATTGGTATAGCGAATGGAAAGATATTGCACACCTCTATCGGAATGATGAATCACATTCTTTGGCATGCCTCGATCATGCAATGCTTGCTCTAATGCATCGAGCACCATATCTGTATTCATTCGTGTAGATACTTTCCAGCCAACAATTGCTCGTGAGAACACATCAATAATAAAGGCGGTATAGACCCAGCCTGAATGAGTTTGAATATAGGTAAAGTCAGCAACCCACAAGTGATTAGGCTGATCAGCTCTAAAATTACGTTTCACTAAATCATCTGCCCGTTTTTGGTCATCTCGGCTACGGGTGGTTTGTTTGTTCTTACCACGCCAAACACCTTGTATATCTAGCTTCTGCATCAATCGAGCAACTGTACAACGTGCGATAACATAACCTTCACGTTTCAATTGTTGCCAGACCTTACGCACACCATATCGACCTGAACTTTCCTTCCAAATTCGTTTAATTTGTTCAGCATGATGCTCATCATGTAGATCTCGTTTCGCTCGATGTTCTGGATTGTCAGCGAGATCTAAAGCCCGATAATAGGTCGAAGCTGCAATCGGTAAAATTCTACAAATCGCTTCAACACCATATCGATCTTTATTGTTATGGATAAAATCCACCATTATTTGTGTGGGCGGTCGAGCTCCGCCTGGGCGAAAAAAGCGGCTGCTTTACGTAGAATTTCATTGGCACGTTTTAATTCTTTAATTTCACGTTCCATTTGCTTCATTTTTTCTTGGTCAGATACCTGTTGTACTTTGGCGGGATTTTGCTGATCTAAATGCTTTTGATGCCAGGCACGAAGTGTTTCAGGAGTACAGCCAATTTTAGGCGCAATTGCTGTGATTGCTGCCCAAGTAGAAGGATAATCTTTTTCAGATTCAATCAATAATTGAACCGATCTTTCTCTGATTTCAGGGGTATATTTTAATTTTGTCATCGGGATAGTCTCTCAGAATATTGACTCTCCGACAAACCCGGTACGGTTCATTTGGTATAAAAATTCTCACTTCAACAATACTTCAAGTGAGCCTCTTGCCTCAATTTTTTTATGTTCTGCAAAATTTCAGGTGATTGAATCAGATTAATACACTTATTTTCTAATGAAAGATACACTTCATCCAGAGATACTCGAACATTCAAAATATGTTTATGCGACCACCTATCTTTTTGGTTATTAAACCAATCTTCACCTACTTCACGAAATAATGGTTTAAGCTCATCTAATTGTTCAGCTTTAGAATATTTATATTTAAGTTCATAAGCTATTTCTCTAGCTTTTTTCAAACTAAGTACTGGGTATGGTCCCAATGACTCAGATTGACGCTGCCCATGAACGATATAGCGGACATTCCAATACTTCTGACCTTTAGTTGTAATAATCAGCAATAAACCATGTGAATCTGATAGACGATATTGCGTGTCTTTCGGTTGAGCTTTTCTACATTCTGCATCTGTGAGTGACATATCTTTAACCAGAATTTGTTGTGTTAATTTCTGGGTAAATTTTGCCAATTTTTACCCACACAGAGCAAAAATAGGGTCAAATCGCTTAGGACAGCATCGGACAATACAGCCAATAAAAAAGCCCTTAAACATTGAGTTTAAAGGCTTTTTTAGATTCCGATGGATTACTTCGAAAAGAATTTTGGGGTGGCGTCAATTGAACTCAAAACCCAAGCAACTGTTTTTATGTAATTTATAACAAAAAATATATTTCATTGACCCAATTTTGACCCAACTTAGATTTAGTGCATTGAATCGCTTTAATATCTTATTCAAATCCAAATTCAGGATTTGAAATGGCATACGGCATTATAGCAAAACATTATACCTTAAAATAATTGTAACATTATATCATTTCAATTATTTTCTTGTGGTACAAATAATCACCTTAACCTCATTATAACTCAATTTTTAATTTGTATTTTTGCTTAGGACTCTTAGGCTTATCAGGAAGAGTGCGTTCAACCACACCTGCTTCTAATGCCGGAGTTAAATAATTTTTTTGGAAAGTTGCTCGGTGGGACAAATCTAAAAGAGCCATCAGCTCAGTTAGACTATATTCCTTCTGCTCCATATTCTGGATGAGGCGTTTAACTTGATCGCTAACTTGTACGCTAGCTTGAGCGGTATCTTGATCGCTGGCATCGGAACTGAGTATTGCATCAAGAATCATCTGCAAAATAAACTCAATAAAAGGGGCAGAATCTGAACGATCTGTGCTCGCTTGCAATGCATCATAATAAGCTTTTTGGTTTTGATAAATCAGGCTTTCTACAGGGATATTGAGAAAAATTGGATTCCACTGGCTTAAGATCAAAGTTTGCCATAAACGCCCCATCCGCCCATTGCCATCAGCAAATGGGTGTATAAACTCAAACTCGTAATGAAATACTGAACTCTGAATTAATGGGTGCTCATTGCCATCAGCCAACCACTGCAATAACTCTCCCATTAAACGGTGGACTTGATTTGCAGGCGGAGCCATATGCACGACTCGATCCCCTGACATCACACCAACACCACCATGGCGATACTGTCCAACTTCATCAATCAGTCCTGTCATCAATATTTGATGTGCTTTCAGCAAATGAGATTCTTGATCAGGATGCCAATTTTGAATTTCTTCATATGCCTTTAGGGCATTACGCACCTCTTGAACTTCTTTAGGTGGAGCGATAATGGTCTTGCCATTCAGGATCGCTGTGATTTGCTCTGTACTCAAGGTATTCCCTTCAATCGCTAAAGACCCTTGAATCGTTCGAATACGATTGGCTTTTCGCAATTTAAGGCTATCTTGAATTTGAGTTAATGCAGTCAAACGCCCTATTGATTCACTAATTTGTGCAATCAAGTGAATAATTTTATTGGTGATTGTATAAGGCGGTTGATATTTCATGCCATTCCTAAATAACATAAAGGTTCTAGTTAATTAAACTCTAAAAGACCAATTTCTCAAAGCTTAAATCATAAGTCATTCATATATAATTATTTTTACTGACCAAAAGAGCAATCGATTCTAGTCGTAAATACTGAGAGGTTATCCATTTGTTTGCAATTATTGATAGTCTTAAGAATAAACTTGATCAAAACAGGCCTTTGTCAGACTTTACATCAAGAAACATTGAAAATGATCTTTTTCTTCGCTGGATCTTTCATTCAAATGCTATCTCAGGAAATAGACTCACCCTATTAGAAACCAAAGTCGTATTAGAAGGTATTGCTGTCGGCGGTAAAAAATTAAAAGATCACTTCGAGGTAATTAATCATAGAAATGTAATCTACTACGTTGAAGACATTATTCGCAAGAAAGAACCATTTTCAGAGTGCTAGATAAGAAATATACACCAACTTATTCTAAAAAATATCGATGATGAAAATGCAGGTCTCTATCGCCAACAGAATGTCTTAATCTCTGGTGCTACAACTACGCCCCCTGATTACACTCTGTTAAATGACAAGATGGCTCATTTAGTTGATTGATATAATAGTGCCGCCCAGACATTTCATCCCATTGAACGTGCAGCCAAAGTACATGCTGATTTCGTTGGTATTCATCCCTTTATTGATGGCAATGGTCGTATTATCCACCCTGTGTAATTACTGTAGAGAATCGTTCAGCTTACTATGAAGCATTGGATCAATGGATGGCTTATGGAAAGACTGAGCCTTTTATTCAATTGGTAGCTGATGCTGTAATAGATGGGTTTAAGCCATATCAAATGGTTTTGGGAATTTAAATCGTAATAGAGTCTTTTGCGTTTTAAAATATAATGAAATGCGAATTTATTACTCAATTTAGTCAATAAGGTTCTATTCAGTAATGTACTTCTCAAATAGATCAGCATCATGAAAAAAAATCATAGATACTTGAGAATAAATCCTTTGAGCAAACTCTAACGTCTCGTTAATCTTTTAGGACTATAAGGACATAAAGGAACTCACCATGCATAGCTGGAATTATTCAAATGCTAGAGCTCAACTATCAGCATTAATGGATCAAGCAGCAGCAGGTCACCCCGTAGAAATTACTCGTAGAGGACGAGAGCCAGCAGTAATCATTAGTAAATCATCTTATGAAGCATATAAGAAAGCTGAATTTGATACAGCCTATCTCAAAAAAATTGTCTCAAATGAAAAGATTTAATGAAGCTCAACTTTTCCACATACCAGATCGGTTCAGTATTTGCATTTCTTTCAGCTTTCTTGTTTAGCACCAAAGCCATTTTTATTAAACAAGCTTATGCTCTCTCCCCCACTTTGGATGCGACAACATTAATGGTGATAAGAATGGCAAGCGCCTTGCCATTCTTTCTCATGCTATGTTGGTTTGGACGGCACCAGTATTACAGCATTAAACTTAAAGATTGGTTGTTACTTATTCTTACAGGAGCTTTAGGTTATTACATATCGAGTTGGCTCGATTTTTTTGGCCTCATGTTCATTAGTGCATCTTTAGAGCGAATTATTCTCTTTTTATATCCTACGTTAACAGTCATCGCTTCCAGTATAATTTTTAAACAGGGGCTTAACCTCAAAGTTATTATGGCCTTGATGCTCAGCTATGGTGGAACAGTTCTAGTCATGCTTCAAGAGCAAAAAAACTTAACTGATCAACATAACTTCTGGTTAGGCTCTAGCCTAGTGTTTGCGAGTGCTGTCGCATTTGCATGTTATTTACTTCTTACTCCTCCACTCATTAAAAAATTTGGTTCATTAAATTTAACTGGCCTATCCTTATCTATTGCCTGCTGCTGTATTTTTATACATTATTTTTTAGCAACACCTGAGCCTTTGACCTTATTAACTGAACTTCCTCATCGTATTATTTGGTATGGAATAGGATTAGGGATATTTGCTACTGTTTTACCCACTATTTTACTTATACTTAGCATTGAACACTTGGGAGCTTCTCAATCTTCCATCATTTCTTCTGTTGGCCCAGTCTTAACAATTTTTTTGGCAATATTGTTTTTAGAAGAACACCTAAATTTAATACAATGGGTTGGTTGTATACTCAACATAATAGGTGTAGTGATCATCACTTTTTCCAAAAATAGGCTCAAACTTTAATAAGAAAGTATCTATAAGAAAAACTCATTAATCTATGAAAAACCATCATGTGAATTTAGCTTCTCAACTACCAAGTAAAAAATTATTATTAGCTTTATTTAAATCAGACAACTCCAATGAACCGTCAGATTGCAACCAGCATAGGTATTTTAGCGCTCTTATTGTGGTCTACCTTAGTCGGGTTATTACGACTCTCAACTGAAATATTTGGCCCCATCTATACGGTCACTTACGTCTATACTTTAAGTGCTATAATTCTGTATTTTTCTTACGGACTACCTGATTTTAAAAAAGTTTCTAAAAAATTTTTAATCATATCCAGTCTACTCTTTGTTATTTTTGAACTATGCTTCGCATTCTCAATCACCTTAGCTCAGTCATCTGAAAAATCGATTGAAATGAACATCATTTTTAGTTTATGGCCAACATTAATCATTTTAATGCTGGCATGTTTAAAAGAAGAAAAAGTAAACTTTTTGACCATTATAGGAGTACTTGTTAGCTTCTCTGGTATTGTCCTGATTAATTATCACCCTAGCCTTAATTTCATTGATAATTTTTATAAGAATCCCATAAGTTATTTATTAATATTTTTAGCATCATTACTTTGGGCTGTATATTGTATTTATACCAAAAAGCATAGTAACGGTACGAATGCGGTATCGCTATATTTTATATTAACTGCGGTTGCCTTATGGATTCTCACGCTTTCAACTCAAGGTATTCATTTACCGCATGTCAGCACTATGACAAGCTATATCTTCATCTTGATTAATGCTTTCTTTTTTGCAATGGGATATTTAGCATGGAATGTTGGAATTATTAAAGGCAATATGCCGATCTTGGTAATGCTTTCCTATTTTTCACCAATGCTCTCTTCAGCATTTTCAGTGATTGTTTTACATTCAAGCCTATCTACCAATTTCTGGTACGGTGCAACTATTGTAACTATCGGATCAATTATCTGCTGGCTTTCAATTCGGAAAAATCAAGTTCAACAACCTAAACTAGCCACCTAATCTTCTATTAAAAGCCAAAGAAATTCTTTGGCTTTTAACTTACTAAACCTTCTCAATCAATTTAGTAATTCCGTTCACAATCATATCAATCGCAATTGTTCCAATTAGTAAGGCGGCAAGCCTTCCAACAATATCAAAATAACGATCAATATATTTTGCATGACTAGACTTTAAGTGGTCATGCGATAGTTTCATGATGATCAGCACACTACAAGTTAAAAATAATGTGAAAGCAATAATAAGAGCAGCTTCTCCAATCGACATGCTCATTCCTGTGACAACCGCTGCACTGATTGTCCCCGGTCCAATCATAAAAGGCATCGCGACGGTTCCGGCAAGATGCTCAGGTGCAGCACGCATTTCTCCGATTGTTTCAGCCCCTTGAAACACAAATCGATAGCCAATGACTAGAAAAATTAAACCTCCAAAAATTAAAAACGATTCGAACCGTACATTTAGATACTGACTAAAAATCGCTTCTCCGCCCCATGCAAAAAGAAGAAAAACAACGTATGCAATTAGACCACCTTGTATGAGTGCTCGATTAAATACCCTAGTTTCGGTATGTCTAATCAAGCCAATCATGTAGATACTCATCAGGAATGGATTTAATAAAGAAAAGAATAAAATAAAAGTCGTTAAATAAGGTGAAGTCATGTTGGATATCCTTAAAACAAGTTCAGGAAGTTAATAACTTCCTGAAAAATTTAAAAAATCATGTAACTGCTTTCAGTCTGAAAATAGTGGACTAATTTCTAAAAGCTATAAACCAACATGACATTCAAAAGCTTGTTCCATTTGCCATCATCACCAGCTGCCAATGAAGCGCCTGTTCCGCCTACAAATGGATCGTTCTTACTCATTAAGTATTCGGCTTTGTACACGACAAAAAAAGACAACTCATTGAAATAATGGCATAATACTTGTTTTCTGACGACGAATATGATGACACATTTCAATGAGTTACATCTCATCTTAAACAAATATCTAAAGTGGAACAAGTCACGTGTAAAATGTTTTACACTGATTATGCTGGCATTAATTGTAAAACAGACATGTAATCTTTCTTCTGCATCTAAAGCCTTACCCATCACGTGCTTACCACAATCATTTTATCGACGTATACAACGCTTCTTTGCAGATCAGTATTTCGATTATCGTCAAATTTCTCAGTTAATTTTCAATATATTTTCATTCGATAAAGTCCAATTAACTTTGGATAGAACCAACTGGAAATGGGGAAAACGAGATATCAATATCTTGATGTTAGCCATCGTCTATCGTGGAATAGCGATACCTATTGTTTGGACATTGCTCAATAAACGTGGAAATTCAGATACAAAAGAGCGTATTGCTTTGATTCAACGCTTTATCTCCATTTTTGGTAAAGATCGTATTGTGAATGTGTTCGCAGACAGAGAATTTATCGGTGAGAAATGGTTTACATGGTTAATTGAAAATGACATTAACTTCTGTATACGTGTTAAAAAAACTTTATTGTGACCAATCACTTAGCCAAGAATCATAAAATTAGTGATTTATTTCGTCATCTTCAAGTTGGTCAAACAGAATGTCGTAAACGACGTATTTGGGTTGGTCGAGTGAAACTGTATATTAGTGCGCTACGATTAGAAGATGGAGAACTTTTACTTGTTGTTTCTCCTATGTTTAATGCTTCTGCTATTGGTGATTATGCATTACGCTGGGAAATCGAAACCTTATTTAGTTGTCTCAAAGGACGTGGATTCAATCTTGAAAATACTCGTTTAACAGACCCTAGACGAGTCAAGAAATTGATAGCAGTGCTAGCGATCGGTTTCTGTTGGTGCTATTTAACAGGTGAATGGCAACATGATCGAAAAAAAGCGATAAAACTAAAGAAGCATGGACGACTTTCAGTAAGTTTATTTCGCTACGGTTTGGACTATGTTCAGATGGCTATTCTACGTTTGATTGGTTTTGGAAAAAAAGAAGAATTTAAGAAAGTGCTAGCAATTTTAAGAAAGAAAAAGCCTGATAGGACAAGGGCCCTATGAAATTTGTCGTGTACAGAGAGTATTCGGTATATAACGTGACGTTTTTATAGTCCAATGCGACACCAACAATATTTCGCTGTGAGTCATCAAAACCTTGTTCTTTTTTGTTGAATCCACTGAATACTATATACGGTGTCACGTTGAGCGAATCTCGGACATTCTTAAAGACATAGCTTGTGTCTACAGTGTAGAAATAGCCTTTATTAGCAATATCATATTCCGCATCGAAGGAACCAAAAGTTGAACTATGAGGACTTAATGCATCCTTATTAGTGATCGATTGTTTACCACCTGTTAGGACTACATTTAAATTTTTATAATTAATCCGGTTGAACAGTGCCCAAGTATTTCTTGTTCCATCTGTCGAAGCCTTTTTATTTTCAATGTCTGAATACCAGTAACTCCCACCTAACGAGACTTTCAGATCATCTGTCGTCAAAAATTTTAGTTCTTGATCTACACGAGCCATCCACATATTTTTTTCATTTAAATCTGTTTTAAGCGGATCTGAAGATGACACCACATTGGCTGTATAGCGTGCAGCATCTTGACTTGTACCATGATGATTCCCGCCATCTGTAGCGAAATAAGCCAGATCGACTTTAGTTGCTGTAGGCATTTCAAAGTGATAATTTACACCCAAATCTAATGCATCCTGAAGCCCCATGGTATTGTTGATACCAGCATAGAAACTGCTATCCCAATAACGTCCTGGGCCAAATGGAATCGGTTGCAAACCTACAGTAATATTATCGGTTGGATTGAAACGATAACCTACGTAACCTGATACTAATGTTGAAAAATCACAAAAGGTATCGTACTGATAACACCGATATTCGGCTTGTCCAAACCAGTCTGGGGACTCGTAACCTAAGCGTAGAATTGCAGCATCAAATTTTATTTTTTGATCTGATGCAGGTTCACCATAATGTTTATCTTGATAGTTGGCACGGATTGCTCCTGAGACCGTCAATGCACCCGCCTTACTTTGTGGATCACCAAATGTCACACCAGCAAAAGTAGGAATTGCCATCCCACAGCTCACCAAGCCGAATCCAATTTTCAAAAATGTCTTTTTCATTTACATGTCCTTGTTTAAATGAAGATTTCTAGAAAGCTCTTCCTGCTTTCTAATTTTTTAGGCCACACCTCTCCCTTCAGGTGAAATTCCCAAATTTGATGTTTTTTAATTTGATTGTTATAGGCCTGTTTTAAGCCTATAACATAAAAAGATTACATAACAGCGAGGGGGTATTATTTAACGGAAGCCATTACTCCAGTAATTATGCTAAGCCGTGTAACTCTTTCCAATTTCCTGGGTGTACCACATAACCAAATAATGCATGCCCACCATAAATAAGTTCTGTTCCTTCAGGTATCCACAACATTTGCCCAGGCTTTACTTCGTATTTTTGACCGTTGGCTGTTAATTCAAAACACCCTTCAATTACAAAAATCACTTCGTCATAAAGCAATTTCCAAGTGACTTCTGCCCCTTCCCAACGTGCAAATCCGATCCCCATATTCGGAGAAACATCTGCTCCGACTGCTCTTGCAACATAAGCGGTCCCGTCTGGAGTTTCGCCACGTAAATTAAAATCGAGTTTGGCGCTATCAACTAACTTCACTTCTTTCATATCTTTATCCTGATTACAATTCACTACGACTGCGCCATTTTTCAAATGCAATACGTGTTTTTACCCCAATTCCTAAAAATGGTTCTGGTGGGTTTAAACTTGGCATACCTGTCACATACTGGATATCTTTTAAAGCCGTGGAGTCTGTACCTACAACTAAATCTGCTAGTAAGGTTCCTGAAATAGTTCCCCATGCAGCACCGACCCCATTGTCACAGGCGCTGGCATAAACACCATCTTCTAATTGACCAAAGAAATTGGTGAAATTACGAGAAATAGCATAAACGCCACCCCACGTATGGGTGAATGGAACATCTGCTAACTCTGGATAGCGCGCTAAATATGCCTTACGATGATCTTCTTGAATCCAACGACGGGTTTCGTCACTCACATTTGCACCATACTTTGGTACATGTTTATAGGTATTCCGAATCAAAATACGACGATCAGCAGTCATACGTAAAGTTGTACCTGCATGATCAGCAGGAGTAAGTCCCCAATCCAATTGGCCGTGATAACGCTTCATTTCCTCATCAGTTAAAGGACGAGTCCAACTTGCAAACGTCATCACAGGTAACAAGCGATTCTTTAAATAGCCAAACTCTTTTGTAAAAATACTGGTAGCCAATAACACTTTTGGAGTGGTTATTGAGCCTTGATCGCCTTGGAGTACCCATTGACCACCTTTCTTACTCAAACTGCGAACGGGAGATTGCTCTAATAATTCAACATTTTCAGGTAAATGCTCCCCCATACCGCGCACTAAAGCTGCTGGCTGCATTAAATAAGAACCTGGTGTAAAGATCGCTCGGCTGTAATAATCAGTTCCTAGAACCTTTTTAAGTTCTGCTTTTTCCACCCAGCGAAACGGCTCGCCGAGATCTTTCATCAGGTGTTCAAAGTGATTAAGATGTGCTTCACCTCGTTCACCGATAGCTCCCTGATATTTACCAGCAGCAGACCATTGACACTCGATCTTGTGTTTTTCTACCAAGCCTTGCAATTGTGAAATTGCTGCTCGGTTCAGGCTTAATAACTTTTGCTTATGTGCTGGGTCTGGATGACCTAATGCAAATTTATGCGGTAAATCAATCACAAAACCAGAGTTACGACCAGACGCACCTTCTGCAACACGTTGTGCATCAATTAGAATAATACGAGCATTTGGTTTTAACTCAGAAAGTCTCCGAGCTGCCGCTAAACCAGCAAAACCCGCACCTATAATTGCATATTCAGCTTTTTGTGCACCAACAAGCTGCTTAGCTGGTGCCGCTGGTGGTAAAGCTGCATACCAACCACACGTATTATCATCATTCGGTAAAGCAATCATCGTGTTCTTCCTTAAACTATTGATGGTTGATGAGAATTTAGTTTTTCAAGCCATTGACTACGAGTTAGTTGCAACTGACGTCCCAATAAAGCAAAGCCTGTTAATTTACCTGTAGCATCATAAAAACCGGCACTCCACTCACCATCATGCTGTTCAACATGCCATTTTCCATCACCCATTGCTGGTAGTAGCGAAAGCGGTAAAATTGGCGTTTTTACAATCACAGGGCTTTCTTGCAATTGAGTCTTTTGAGCTTTACCTAATAAGTTATCTGTTAAAGCTGGCAGTGCTTGATTAATAGGGCTAATGTAGGGCATCCATTGACCTTCTACTTCTGCACAGTCACCTAAAGCAAAAATAGACGCATCACTGGTACGGTGATCTAAGCTTGTACATATCCCGCGTGCTGTATTTAAACCTGCAGTCTGTGCTAAAGAAATATTTGGACGTAAACCCACCGCACTTAGGATTAAATCTGTCTCTAGTAACTGTCCATCTTGTAACTGAACTTGATAACGCTCGTTTACACACTTAATTGACTGAATACTATTCTGTAATTTCCACTCAACCCCAATTTGGCTAAGTGCATCTTGTAAGGCATAACCTAATTCTTCAGGAATTAGACGCCCCATAGCAGATTGACCTAGTCCAACTACTGTGACCTTCATACCGTGAGCAGCAAGATCATTAGCAAATTCACAACCGATTAATCCATCACCCAAAATAGTAACGTGTTGTTTACCCGCTAACTTCTCTCTGAAAAGGCGATAATCGCCTAAATCATTTACACTATAAACATCAGAGGTATCCCCCTGAATTGGAATAATGATTGGGCTTGCACCAGTAGCTAGAACCAAACGTCCATACGGATATTCACCAATGGAAGTCTCAATTTTTTTATTAACTCGATCAATATGCTTAACATGAGTATGAGCATAAATACGTACATTTAAACGTTGTTCCCAACTTAAAGCTGTCTCTCGTACCAAACTTTCCCCGTCCTTGCCCAATGCCAAAGCATTCGATAAAGAGGGTTTGCTATAAATTGCACCATCATCAGCTGTAAATAAGGTAATAGACACATCTTTAGATTGGTTACGTAGTGCTGTAGCCAATTGATACCCAGCGTGACCACTCCCAATAATCACGATCGGTTCAATTACATTCACAACGGCTGCCGCTGACTCTTCAAGAACGACATCTGTGATATCAAGCATTTCAAAGTCAGCTTTACCAACCTGACATTCAGGACACATCCAATCTTCCGGAATGTCTTCCCATTTGGTACCCGGAGCAATTCCGTCGTCAGGCCAGCCTTTCGCTTCATCGTAAATCCAGCCACAGACAATACATAACCACTTTCTCATCGTGTCTATTTCCCTTATTTCTTACAAATTACACGCTATGTTTCAAACGGATACCGATATTGCGCGTTTGAACATAACTGTAGATGGCTTCCTGCCCTTTTTCGCGACCAAAACCAGATAACCCCACACCACCAAATGGTGTTTCAATACCGCCGGCAAACCATTCATTAATAAAGACTTGACCAGCAATAAGTCGGTTTGCTACTCGAAGTGTTTGATTCAGATTTTCACCAAATACTCCTGCAACAAGTCCAAAGTCCGTACCATTTGCGATTGCAACTGCTTGGTCTTCGTCATCGAAAGGCATAATTACCATTACAGGACCAAAAACTTCTTCTTGAGCAATCGACATGTCATCTTTTGCTTCAATAATAGTAGGTAGGACGAAGTAACCTTCTAAATCTGCAGCTTTCCCACCAGTTAAAACATTGGCACCTTCTTCACGCGCCTTATCAATCATGGCAAGAATTTGTTGTTGCTGATCTTTGGAAACAACAGGTGTAAGTTCAGCATTACTTTCGCCAATACCTACAGTTAAGCTCTCTGCAAGATTAACAACAGCTGCTTTAACTTCTTCATAACGGCTGCGGTGCACTAATAAGCGAGACATCGCTGAACAAACTTGCCCAGAGTTATAGAAAATTCCGACTTTCACGCTACTTAGTAATTGCTCAAGATCAACATCAGCAAAAGCAATTGCAGCTGATTTACCACCCAACTCCATTACAGAAGGTGTTGCCCGTTCAGCGGCATCTTTCAAAATGCGTTGGCCTGTTGGTACTGAGCCAGTAAAGACAATCTGGTTCGTATCTTTGTGTTTAACCAGATGGGTACCAACTTCTGACCCTTTACCACAGAGTAAGTTCACTGCACCTTGAGGAAAACCTGCTTTCTCAATAGCTTTAATGAGTAAAACCATTCCTAAAGGTGAAACTTCAGGTGACTTAATTACAACCGCATTCCCAGCCGCTAAAGCAGGTGCTAGCGAGCGTGCACAGATCGAAACAGGAAAGTTCCAAGGTACAATTTGAACCGATACACCCATTGGAATATACGAGGTGAAATCAATGTAATCTTTACCTAAAGGTACTGAGATACCTTCAACTTTATCTGCCATACCAGCGTAGTATTCAAAATAGCGAGCTGCTTCATCGAACTCTTCACGTGCTGTATCAACATTTTTGCCATTTTCACGGCATAGGATTAATGTACCCTCTTCAGCGATTTCACGAATCGCCTCTGCTGCTTTTAACATCCACGCTGTACGTTTTGCAGGACGTACATCAGTTAAAGCGCCGCTATTCACACAACGTCGCGCTGCTGCCATCGCGGCATCTGCATCTTCAATACTTGCACGGGCAACTGTTGCAAAAACTTTATCGGTTGCTGGGTTGATAACTTCCAATTGGCGAGAGGAATCTCGCCATTGACCATCAAAATAATTGAGGTAGTGTTGCATATTATGCCTCCAACGCCTTTTTAGCTTGAGTCGCTAACCATTTTTGGAAGAAGTGTGTTGGTAAGTCCATTTCAGGAGAAAATACACCACCACCAAAGCCTGGGGAGTGACGACCTTTTTGCATCGTTTCAACAGCAAATACATCTTCACTAAAGACGATTTTCCAAGATTCTAAAGTTGCTTTACGGCATTCATCATATTTAGGATCTAATGACTCATCACCCACATAATACAAACGAAGATTTTCAATCGTTTTTTCAGGTGCAACTGGGTCCAACATAATCGCAAAAGCATGATCAGCCTGAATACCAATCAGTGCATTTGGGAAAATAGACAAATATTCTGCTTGGCGTAATTTATCTTCTGGCCAGCTTGGGAAAATAGGTAAATGTGTCCCTGCTGTTGCTGATAAGTTGTATTTATAACTACCCTGACCTGAGAAACGCTCTTCAATCATAATGTTGTAGTGATCTTCAAGCTTTGAGTAAGTATTTAAGGCAGGGTGTACCCAAGGTAAATGGTACGCTTCACAGTAGTTTTCAACTGCAAGTTTCCAGTTACTTTCTACCGGTAATTGAAAAGTTGAACCAATTTTACTGGTACGAATTAAATCTAAATCGTTTTCACCTAAGAATTCTTTCCAACGTTCTGTAACAGGTGCAATATGTTCTTCAAATGCTGGAGCATCCTCAGAAATATTAATAAAGACCATGTCCATCCAAATTGCTGAACGGAGTGCTTTTAAGCCATGCTTTTCACATTTGAAACGTTCATCTTTATGCTGACCAATACCACCAACATGAGGTGTGCCTTTTAAGTTACCATTGATGTCATAGCTCCAAGAATGGTATTGGCAACGAATCACACCCTCAATGGTGCCTTCTTCTTGCACCAAAATCATTCCACGGTGGCTACAGACATTATGGAACACGTTCAAGACACCTTCACGATTACGCATCATGACCAATGGCATACCCATAAAATTTACAGGTTTCACATAATTGTTTTTTGGTAAATCCGAAGCAAAACCGATACAAACCCAGGTTTTACTGAGAATATTGTCACGTTCAAAATTAAAATATTCATTGCTGGTATAGGCAATATTCGGCATACCACTTGATTCAGTAATCGGGTTTAAAACATTGTCGACTTGCTGAACTGAAATAAGTTGCTGGCTAACTTGACTATTCATTTGATAATCTCCATTTACTTTGAATAACGCAGTGCTCCCTGCGTTGGTATTAACTACTCGTTAGCACCCTGTGCTGCTTCATAGAGATTGTGTTAAACATCCTAGCGATAGACAAACGACTTTTTTGATCGGTACACATGAGTTTTTATCATGTATTTTTTTGGCATCAAGTTACACATTCAAAAAAGGGACTTATTACAAAAACTCACTTGGAGATGAGAATAAATGGGTTGAGCCCCCCTCAGGTATATCTCTACTCTTTTATGATCTGCACAAACAGTTAACAGGCTGTTAGCTGCTGCAACGCATCCAAGGAGGAGTTATGCGTACTACATCAGGAGTCCTTTCTGGACTAAATCCAACTGTCTCAATTGGCGCTAAATTATTACTATTTGTTTTTATTTCTTTTTGTATTTTTCAGGAAAAACAAGCTGGTAAGTACTTTGAACTCATTGCAACTGCACTTTTGCAAAACGCGAAATGGTTTTTACTACTCCTAGCTACTTTTTTATTAGGCTTCCTAATTTACCTTTGTATGAGTCGTTTTGGTCATATTCGCTTAGGTAAAGATAACGATAAACCTGAATATAGTAATATCGCTTGGATTTCCATGCTCTTTTCATGTGGTATGGGTATCGGTCTAATGTTTTGGTCTGTTGCTGAACCAATTAGTCATTATGCAAGTAATCCTTTTACTCAAGGCCTATCAGATGAGTCTGCAAGAATGGCAATGCAGCTCACCTTCTTCCACTGGGGATTACACCCTTGGGCATTATTTTGCCTTGCCGCTGTTGCTTTAGGCTATTTCGCCTATCGTAAAGATTTACCTTTTGCAATGCGTTCAGTTTTGTATCCACTTATTGGTGATAAAATCTACGGCCCTATTGGTAATACCGTTGATATTATTACTATTGTTATTACTGCTTTTGGTATTTCCCAATCTTTAAGCATGGGGATTCTAGAACTTAATGTTGGGTTGAATCACTCTTTTGGCATCGCTGTTGATGTCAAAATTCAACTGCTCATGGTATTTGTTCTATGTGCGTTAGCAACTATTTCGTTAATGTCAGCAATTAGTAAAGGTTTTAAAATTATTGCTGAAGGCAATATGATTATTTCTTACCTTCTAGTTTTTATTATTATTTTTATTGGCGCTACGCGTTATATTTTTAATACCTTTTTTGAAGGTGTTGGTGACTATTTACAAAACATTATTGGTATGAGTTTATGGAGTGATGCACAAAAAGATACAGGCTGGCAAAACTGGTGGACTGCTTATTATTGGCCTTGGTGGATGACGTGGGCTCCATTTGTAGGCTTATTTATCGCTCGTATTTCTAAAGGCCGTACTATTCGTGAAGTTATTCTGGGTTCTCTTGCAGCACCAACTTTACTAACTTTTATCTGGATTGCCGCTTTTGGTGGTGCTGCACTAAACATTGAAAAAACTAACCATCAGCCACCTGCACACGAAGTTGTCGTAAAAACAACTCAATCAAGCAACACGGCTAAAGACCAAATAGTTACACACGAAATGACAATTGCTGAGGCAACAAAGCAGGATCCAGCACGTGCAGTATTTGTATTCTTTGATCATTTAACGCCAAACCATACTACTCAAGTCTTTCTTAGCGCACTGCTTTGTTTATTACTCGCTATTCATGTGATTACACTAGTTAACTCTGGGACTTTAGTACTGTGCTTTTTAGACTCGAATGGTGATCCTAACCCTTCCATCAAAATACGATTAATTTGGAGTATTATTATTCCATTGATTGGTGGCGGACTTCTACTTGCCGGAGGCTTACAAGCCATTAAAACTGCTTGTGTAATTGCGGGCTTTCCTATCTCCATTTTACTTGCAATTATGTGTATTTCATTAGTAAAAAGCTTGCGTCGAGACCCTCAAGCTTGGGTAATGATGCCCGAACATCTATGCCCTGATGAATTTAAAAAGCAGAATGAAGCCAAGGAAGATAAAAATTAAATATCATATAAAAAAGGGATCATTTTGATCCCTTTTTTATCTCATCTCGCTTAAATCATCCTAAGCCTTTTTGTCCAACTTGTCCTGGAAGCTGATCCAACAACCAACTGCGAAATTGTTTAACACTTGGAGGAATTACACCTTTATCGATAGGCTCAAGCATACTGAAATTTGCATCTGTTCGTAATACTGTATCAATTGGTCGAACTAATGCACCGCTTTTTAAATAATCATCAACCAATGAACCCCATGCCAATGCAACGCCCTGTCCATTAATGGCTGCTTGTAATAACATCGGATAATTATTGATGTTTACTCTATTTTTAGGCTTGACCACAGGATAATTTACAGCTTCAAACCATTCTGACCAAGTAATCCAATCTTTTTGCGAATCATCTAAATATAATAAACTTTTAGCGAATATGTTTTCATATTCATTATCTTTATTGAATTGTGAGAGGTAGTTTGGACTGCAAACAGGAAACACTTCCTCGGGAAATAAAGTAGTAACCCTCATATCAACTGGAGGTACTCGACAATAAAATAAAGCTAAATCAAAATCCATTTTATATAAATCCTGAATATTTTCAGTAGTCAATATTCTAAGATCAATACCTTCATCTTGTTGAAAAGCAGAAATTTTAGGTAATAACCAAAGTGCCGCCATTGCATTAGTTGTTGCAACTGTAACTTGATGTTCTCCCTGCCATTTTTTTATTTCAGCAGTCGCTTGAGCAACATCTAACAAAGCACTATAAATGGTTTTATAATATTGTAATCCTGTAGGGGTTAAAAAAATGTTGCGATTTGCACGAACAAATAATTCCTTACCCAAATATTCTTCCAATTGTCTAATCTGTCGACTAATCGCACCTTGTGTGACATTAAGTTCTTCAGCAGCTTTAGTAAAACTTAAGTGACGTGCAGCAGCCTCAAAGACAATGAGACTGTTCATCGGAGGAAGTGGCTTGATCTTCATGGACACTCCTGATTTGTCCTAAAATTATTCCATTAACATAAATATTAAACTAATAATCTATACTGAATTACTAGGATAAGAATTTTATTAGAGTCTCATAATTATATCAGGAACAGAAATGATAAAAACTATTGAATCTATGAGAAAATATCATGTATTTGAAGGACTGAAATCTTCTAAAATTAACATATCATCATCTTGTATATTAAATCGTTAATCAAATTAATATTTGAATGGTAGCTAATCATTAATGGTTCTATACAAACTTAGTGTATGAGACATACACTTCTTCAATTTTTGATTGTTTGATATCTTAAACTACCTCATTTTTAGTAGATAAGTTTGTGATAGGTTTCTCTCAGCTAATAGCTTTCTCAGGTGTTACACTTTTAATGATTATTACACCTAGCCCTAACATAATTTATCTTATTTCACGATCAATCTCTCAAGGAAAATCGGCTGGATTAATTTCATTAGCAGGGATTTATATTGCCTTTGCCTCTTTAGGAATAAAAATTTCTATTTGCTATTCTTTATGCATATGACACTATAAAAATATTAGGTGCTTTATATTTATAATGGCTCGCTTGGAATGCTGTAAAACCCAATGGTGTATCTGCATTTCAAACAATTGAGTTAAAACCACCTGATAGTGTTACAAAGCTATTTCTCCTGAGCTTTCTAACAAATTTATTGAATCCTAAAATTGCTATTATATATTTATCGCTACTGCCGCAATTCATCCGATCAGATCATGACGGCATTTTTATTCAGTCTATGATATTAGATACAATTCAAATTCTTGTCAGTGTTTTTGTTGATGTCTTAATTGTATTTTCGGCTGGTTCTATAGCAAGTTTTATGAATCGGAAGCCTATGTCGGCTCAAGTACAAAAATGGATGATGGGAATGGTCTTATCTGCTTTAGCTGCTCGACTTTTAGGAGACGGTAAAAAATTAAAAATAAGAGAACCTCAGTTCCCTACTTATTTTCGACTAGCCCTCAATCCATTGATTGATTTCCCTAGCTGACCAAACAATATACCCTATCTGTTCCCACACGAATTCACTTAACATTGGGACCATATTACTTATGTCTTTCATCCATAATGTTATAAATTATTGTTCTGCTTTAGCCTATCGAAACATACGGCAATCCATCAATAATTCTTTAATTCCAAAAAGTGAAACGTACTGAAATGATGTCAATTTAACTCAGAATAATAGACTTCTTTCATGAATCATACTTTACTCTGCTCTACATTATAAATGCCCGCAATCAAATTGAATCTTAAACCAAGTCTTTTCCCTCTATTCCGATAGCACCCTACAAGAATTTTTGAACTTCTTTAATGTTCCAAATACATGCTAAATGCCTATTCTTCTTTTATTAATTTCTCGATTATTTATTTTTAATAAAGCTTCTAATACACATCATTTTTTAGCCTTAGAGAGTAATAGGCTAGCTCAGGTAGAGAAGAATTTTATCTTCTTCACTTAACTTTGATGGTCTGCTTTTAGTTAAACATGTTTCTTTAATTGCTCAACCATTAAATAGAAGTTTGACTTATGAAAAGAGACCTAATATCAATGTACTATCTAGGATCAATCTACTTGTTTCTAAAAAGTGCTCCAGATCCTAGCTATATAGTTTATTGTGATTGATTATATCTGGGTTTAATGGAAATTTATCTGGATATAATTTGTACCTTTCAATATAAACCTTACGCTTCTGATCATAAATTTTTTTAATTTGTATTAGATCTATATAAAGTAAGTCTCGTAAATAGATGTTGTTGAGGACTAAGATTGCCAATGCTTTTGAGTTTTTCTCATTTTCTATAGCTATAAGTGTATTTTCTATATTTTTAAATTGGGCAGTAGACTTATCTAAGTTGGTTTCCGCTATTTTTTTTAACTCATCATAAAAAATATAATTTAAATCGGGGAAAAAATAATATTTCCATTTTTGTGGTGGCAGATGTTGACTGTATTTTTGTTCAATTAGCTGTAATGATTGCTGTTGCTTTTTTAAAGGCACACTAGCTTGATATTTTAACTTTTTAATATATGGTAGGTACTGAAAACCAAATTTATCCAGCATTTGTTCCAAACGAAGCTTTTCTTTTTGAAATTCTAATTCTTTAATTTTTTTACCAAAATTAGCCCCCATTTTTGAACCGATTAAAGCTCCTACTCCAGCTCCAACAATCCCTCCGACTACAGGCAGAAATACAAGGCTTCCCAGACCAAGACCAACGGATGTACCAACTTTTGCCATTGTAAGGCTACATACAGTTTTAGAAGAAAAATCGATTAACACGTTTTTGTTTACCGAGTTTTTATCTCCACCTGCTCTTAATAAACGTTGTCTTTCATATATTGCAGCAATTCCTGCTCCAATTGGCAAATGGATATCAAAGGAATCAGATGCTGCACTGCCATTAGCATGTTCTATAGTTGAGTCAAATTGTGTCGTAATTTCTCTATAATTAAAATTTTCCAATGGCTGTATATTATCTATTCCAATATTTTGGTAGGTATCTTCAGGAACTAAATAGGTGACATCTGGGTGGGCCAAGGCCTTCATTTTAATGCTATCTATATCAAGGATAGTTTTGACATTTACAAGATTGTCATCAATTTTTAAATCCCAGAGTTCTTGATTGGATGTACTCGCCCAGACAATTTCATGGCTTTGCCTATCTAGGAGGTCACTCACTTTTTGTTCCCCGATATAACCGATTAAACGATTTCTAAAGCCTAAGAAAGAAGTTTCATCTTTCTCAAACATATTCAACATCAAATAGTTTGAGACATCTAAGGCTGAAGTTAACTCTTCTTGGCTACTAAAATCGATAGCTTTAATTACGTTTGAATCAATAGTGTAAACTTGCCATAAATACTCACCGACAGCCAGGCTTGCTGGAAAAAAACATGAATAATCTGCCTTTTTATTTTCAATAGGTAAATATAAACTTGCACGAGTATGCTCACAGCGATAACGATGCAATTTTACCTTTCTTATAAAAATAAAACTGCTATAGCCTAAAATTGTCACCACGAAAAAAATTAACCAAATCATAAAAATTTATTCTTAAGATACATACGACGGTACTTGGATCGAAAGCTGGCTTTTCAGTTTCTCTACCAACATCGGTATCTCTTCATCATGGTGTGGTTCATATGGCGTGTCAATTAATCCCTCAGCTCCTAATAGCTCCATTTTTCGTGCTTCAATTTTGGAACGAGAGGTAGAAATAATTTCTAAGGGTTCCTTAAACTCAGCCAATGTGGTTCTAGTTTTACTTAATTGTTCACGAATACGAGCCATACTTTCTTGAAAATACTTCTGATCAGTTTCAAAAGTTAGTAATGAAGATTTAATGTTTTTAATATAAGTCTTTTGCTCAACAACCGCAGACTCTGCAGTCGTAAAGGCTCGAAGACTTTCAATGGTATGATTTTCTTCGGGTCGCTGAAGTTTACGTGCAAGGTCTTGCATATCAGCTAAATCTTTTTCAGCAATATTAATTCGTTTGTTGCGAGCTTCGATATTGTCTTCATGGTTTTTATAGGTTCGTTCAATATCATGAAGCTCTTCAATTAAGTTTTTTTCGTCAATTTCTAATTGATCTATTTTTTTAGAAAATTTGTTTAAATATTCTATTTCAGCTTCTTCTACTTCATTTAAAGCTTTTAGAATTTGCCCTTCATAAAAAACACGAGATTTTTCACGCATTTCAATCTCAGCTTTTTCTTTCGCAAGACGTTCAAAATGAATTTGTTGTGCTTTTTTTAGTTCGGCTTCTACTAATTCTTGACGTTCTTGTTCTTGTTTCGCTTTAGCCAGTAAACGCTCTTCCTCTAACAATTGTTTCTGCTGTTTTTCTCTTGTAAGTCTTTCTTTTTCTTGAATCATCAATATTTCTTGTTTTTTCCGTTCACTTTGGTCTTTAGCATATTGAACCATGATTTCCTCAAACTCTTCAGGAATAGACTGATTAGTTTGTAGAATAAGATCACTTCGTTCTTGTTCAGGCAAATATTTATCGAATGTACCAAGTTTATATAGTACCCATTTCTCTTGTAAACGACTTGAGAAATACATCTGCAAAGTACGAGGTTGCATAAGTTTTGCAGAGATTAAGATAGTTCCAAGTATTATTAAAAACACATCTACAGCATATTTTGTTTGATTAAATGCTTTTTGATTTTCAAATTCTTCAATAGCTTGTTGCCTAAAAATTGGACTATCTTTAGTAATTGTAATTCCATATTTTTTTAATCCCTCCTCATTACCACGATCTACTGCTTGATCAAATTTAGTTAAAAAAGCTTCTCTTTCTATACGAGTGGATTTTAAATCAGATTGTAGTGTTTCTAATTGCCTTTCAATACTTTGAGCAACGTAACCACGACCATATCCTGTACCACTCTTACCACTGATTTCTACCTGTAATTTTTCATTAGTTTTATTTACTAACTGTTCAAGCTCTGCAATTTTTTTATCGCGACTTTCCAACCCATTCTTTTTCGCTAGAGCAATATTATCTTTGTACTGTTCCATCATTTTATTATCAATATCTGCTTTAAAAACCAATTGAGTCAAAAAAGGTGCGGTAATATATAAAGATAAACAGACGATTCCAATCCTGATAGCAAATGGAAAATATTTTGCTATAAATGACTTGATACCAAACTGTGAATAAAATGGTTCTCTTGTTGATTCCAAACCATTCAAGGTTTTTTCATGTTCATCTTTTAATAGGTCAGCAGATGCCATTGATCGGTCAAAAAACCACATTAGAAGAAAAACAAATCCACCTACAATGCTCCAACCGATGTAAGGTGAATTAGGAGTAAAAGTACTACCTAAAAATCCCCATGCAAAACCTTCAGATAAAGCTGCAAGAATCATGATAAAGGAAATAACAGTGAGATAAGTCGAACCACCACTTGTTAATAAATTTTTATGATAGGTTTTAAGAGTGAGAAAATCCCAGAATTTGATAAAAATATTCGGCTCTTTGTTCATAATGTGATGAATTTTGATCTAATTTTAAGAAATTGTATATTATTGTAATTTTTTGTGCATTATTTTTTATATTAATTATTGATCAATTAGTAAAAAAGGAAGAGTAAGTTTTTAACCTTTTCTGATGCTTATGTAACAAAGTAAATATGAGTTCAGAATAGTACTATCTAATAACGTCACCGTAAGAAAAAACTTCTAACCACCTCTTTTACTAATTGATCTGTAGCTGACGAGAGGTACGAAGTTATTTTCAGGCTAAGAGCAAAAAATTGCTTGCTTACTGAGAAGGGCGCTTAGGGCCCAATCGTTGTTTGGTTTAGTCTAAGTTGACAGTAAGCTTCCGTTGATAATAAGTGGTACATACCCAATATAAATTTAGGCTTATTTTACGCTCCAAAAAATACTCAAAAGCTGCATTTTTCCTAATTAGATACATCAAAAAATAAATTTAGTTGTGAAAAGCTATATTGGAAATATCTTGAAATAGCTCTATTGTTCTGATTGTATCAATTATGCATTGAATTACTAATTTACTTACTTATTATTCTTAGTCTCATTCATAGGACTGTAAAACCTATTGTAAATCAGACACAGCTACCACATTTAATTCAATATTGATAGCTGCTTAATAGCTTTGGTTTTTTAATGACTAACAATAATTTTTCTCAAGTAGCCACATTCATTTGGTCAGTTGCAGATTTACTTTTTGTGATTTCAAACAATCTCTATATGGGAATGTAATTTTACCTGACAGGCACACTAAAAAATGGGGAACTATCAGATCGAGTCAGAGCTAATATTTTTAAATTGTTGAATTTTATAAAATTCAACCAAATGAAACTAGCTGGTAATTTCATTTGGTTCAGTAAATAATTGAAACATCATTTACAATTTCGACTTTATACAAGTTATAACCTAAACAATCTTTTAAATATCATCAAGAGTTTTTGGTTTATCTGATGAACTTGTTGGCACTTTGAATTCAATACCCGCTTTTTTGAAAAGTTTTGGATACTCGACTAGAGCCATAGTTGAATTTTTAGCAATTCCAGAAATATCACCAATTACGCTTTTCGCATCAACTAGAGACATTCCAGTATTAGTAAGACTCATTGGATTGGTCATTAAACTAGTACTTATCTGTTTAGCTCCAACTGCCAATTCACGTGCAGTCAAACTTGCTAATGCAAAATTTGTTGCAGAGTTCAATAAATGCTTCTTCTGTTCTACATTCAGTGCAGAAAGTTTTGATATTGTGGCATCTTCATCTTTTTGAGAGGCTTCTAACACTGCATCAGAAATAGCTACAATTTGCTTTTGAATAGCATCTTTTTCTTTCAAATCGGACGTTGCCTTCAAGCTCGCCTGTTTAGCTTTTAATTCATCTGAATCCTTTTTGCTAGCAAGTAAGGATGCTAAAGCTGTACGACTCTGAATAAACATCGCATTGGTTGCTTTAGCTTGAGTAAAGAACCCATTGATATCCATATTTGAAGAAGATACACCAGTAGCAGATTCGGATACAGCGGAAGCTAAATTACTCAGCGATCCAAACCCTGCAGAAACATTTGATACCCCTACTGATGCTGCTATTGCTACAACAATCGAAATTTTCTTCATACCATTTACCCTTATTGTGAAGAATCGGCTTTTTGCACGATTTGATTTAATATTTTTGGTAACGCCTCAAACATCTGAATGTTATACATTTCATGACGATGCTGATAATCGATCCCTTTCAATCCAATTTCTTGTTGCAAACCATAAGCCCCTATTTTTTCAGCCTTTTGGTTAAATCTGCGCGCCCCACTAGCCATAACTAATGTGGCATCACAATTACTTTTGTCTGCATTACATCTAATACTGTCTTGCTTCACTTCTAGCTTAAGCACTGGCTGTAAACATTCATCTGTTGGAATATAAAAGTTAACTTTCATATCTTTTTTAAACCCAGCATTTTCAGTCATAGCTATTACTGAGTCTTTTAGTAAAGTCTGTCCTTTAAATCCAGAACCAGTCGCATAAAATGGTCGTTTAGATTGGCTGGTAAAAGCGTGATAAATCAAAGGACCAAAACCATAAAATGGAATTTCACCAATTTGTTCTGTATGTAGGCCTAAACATAAAACACGAGATTGCTTTGAGTCCCCCACAGGGGCAGAACTATCAAGCAAAACACTGTCTCCAGAACGCACAGATAAACGATCACTACTGTTAACTGGAAAGTCTAATTGCGCATTAACTTTTGTGCCTTGACGTTCTAAAACAGTCGCTTCCCATGTTGGAATTAAAATATTACGTCCTGCTGCTTTATCTGAATGATAAACATGGACTTTCATTCCTGTACTTAAGCGCTCGCCAGCATCATCAATAACTATGTTCTGACCACTTGAACCAGAGATTTTTAAATCAGAACGAGTAAATTGAATCCCTTTTTGAAATTGTTGACCCAATTTCAAAAGTGCATTTTTCAATACAATTTCTTTACGTGCCTCTAAAGAAAAACCCATTCCTTCTGAAATCACGTCTTTAATATCATCGGTTGCATGTGTGGAATAAATTACCCGGCCAGAACGGTCAATCATTTCAGCAAAGACTTCACTATGAAAAACTTGTTGCTGGGTTATTTTTCCAATTTGCTGCTGATAAGCAATCACAGGGATGACATTTATACGGATGAAAAATTCAGGTAATTCACGTTGGTTTATATCTTCACTTTGCGATAATCCAGTTTGTTCAGCAACACTTTGTGCCATAGCACCATAACGCCGATTGACTGGTGTCAAAGTAAACGAGGCTTGTTCACCTACTGCATCAGAAAAAATTTGCTCGATTAAATCTTTCGATTCACCTTGATAAGTCAGCACATCAACCACCAAAGCTTTGGGCTTATTCATAGCCTGTCGTGTATTGGTTGAAACTTTACTAAAGTGCTTACTACTGCCCTGCATCAAGACTGGTACAGCCACAGAATAATCACTGTCCGCATGCACTACACGAATTAAATCACCATCTGCTGAGCTGAGCTCATCTTGTGCAGCAATACCTTGCTTAAAGCCTTTATCTAAAACAAGATAGGATTTCCACTGATCAATCACTTGTGTTTCTGTTTCAGAAACTTTCAGTTTTGATCTTAATTCTTGAGTCACTTGTTGCGTTAGTATCAACAAAGTACTTTGAAATTTCTGCTTAATTGCTGTTTTAGTTACGCTAGAATCAATCTCTGTAGCAAGTACCTGAATTGGTTGTGACAAGGTCTTACTGTCACTATATATAACCTCTCCTGATAACACATTGGTGAGTTTTAGACTTAAGGTCACTGGAAGAAAAATTTCGGCAGTCGAATCCTTCCTCACAATGTATTCACTTGCACGCAAAACTTCTAGTGATGCGATATAAGTGCGATTTTTCGTTTTTTGTGAAATGGTATCGACAATCTGTTCATCGAAACTTTGCTTTAGACTTTGTACAAAAAGTTGCTCAACTTGTTTACGAATGCTTTCATTGTCAATCGCTTGACTGAAATCACATACAATTGAAGAACCATTCGCTTCGTATTTGCTAGGATCATTACGACAAGGTTGCTCTAGCCCAAAAATTCCTTTCGATGGGTAGATTTGAATATTCGCATTTGCCCATGCCGAAACAAGCATCGGCATAGCTAAACATAAAGCTTTTAACTTTATTTGCATTGTGTGCCACCAATACAAAGTGTAATCGTATTGCCAGCTTGTAAACGCTCAGCACTTGATAGAGTTGGATTTACTTTACGTAGTGCTTTAGCCAATTCTGCACTAACAGGTTTCTCACTCTTATAAGTCATGGTCATTTCGACCAATTTTCCATCCTGAGTGCGAATATCGATATTTTCTGCACCATCCATTTCATCTAAGGCAATGTATAAATCATCTCCTAAACGAGAAGAAACATTGCCAGAAATACTTTTCACAAAAATGGTAATTTCTTTACCATACATAGAACGATTTTTTGCATAACCCAGAATCTGTGGCCCTACTTGGCTAACGGCCAATTCGCCAAGTTTCTTAGCAACATTCGTACGGCAAGAATCTGTAGTCGCACCTGTCGAAGATTCTGTACGAGTTTCGCCACCCATTAAAGTTGAATCATCGACTGAATAAATTTTAAAACTAACAGCACCATCACAGACAAATTGCCCAGTAGCACTCGAACGACCACGATCATAAATATAGGAGCTACCCGCCATAAACCAATCGGCTTTTTCTTTACGTGCAGCGATTACAAGTTTATTCAGCTCTGTATCACTCATCAGTTGTTGAATCGACATACTCCGTCCATTCAAATATTGACTTCTAAAACGGTCAGAATCGAGCAAACGTAAATCATAACGTGATGCAGAACTAGCAATTGAATTTAAGGTTTGATTATCACGCTCAGCTTTAGTACTTGGAGTTTGATATTCCACATATTTGACAAAGCTTTGAATATCGTTTTGTCGTTCTGATTGACTATATTTAGCTGATTCACTAGCGTTGTAGCTACTTGAAGAAGCTGATTTACCTGAATTATTATGGCTTGCTGAACGAGCGGAAACACCAACACCCGCCCCATAGTAATTATCATAAGCATAACCTGATGCAGCAGCTGAACGCCCTTTTGAAGAATAAGAATCTGAAGCACTGGCTTTGGCACTTTCGCTGGCTTTGTAACTAGCATCTTCATCATAGCTATAGCTACGATCAGAAAAATATGATGTAAACTCTTTAACAGGTTTCGAATTATCTTTTGGCACCCCAAAATATTCATCCATTACAATCATAATTGGACTAGTTCGGCTATTTTTCTTCGCCAGCCCTAAATCATTGAGAATTGAACGAAATTCTTGATCATCCATTTCGAGACTAACTTGGGTAACTAGCTCATTGTTACTATTGGTATTACTGCCTCGGTTTAACACGTAGCTGCTAT
The DNA here is from genome assembly GCF_002934965.1 of Acinetobacter sp. ACNIH2. Lineage (NCBI taxonomy): Bacteria > Pseudomonadati > Pseudomonadota > Gammaproteobacteria > Moraxellales > Moraxellaceae > Acinetobacter > Acinetobacter sp. ACNIH2. The sequence goes on along the minus strand of NZ_CP026412.1, from coordinate 2,247,507 downwards.
CGATTTGTTTTACAATATCATCTAAATATTGATTCGCTTCGTTCATGGCTTGAGGGCCATTAATACGTTTAATCAGAGTAATCACTGCATCTTTTTTTGCATTATTGAATGCTTGGTTCCGTGTACTATTTAGGTCTTTTTTAATAATAGGTGCAGCACCCTCGCCATTCACTTTAACGATTTCAGCAGTACTAACTTGAACAATACCCAAGCTCAATAGTGTCAATATAGCCTTTTTCATAATTTCCCTCTTCGTTAAAGCTTCAAGCTAGAACTATAATTTCTTTATTAAATTTAAAGTGATATTTCACGTATACAAAAAACAAACAGATAATAAACAAAAAATAATTTTAACTCCATCACAGAATTCGAATTTTTTATTTATTTTTCACAAAAAAGAAGTAACCCGAGAAGTTCCCTACATATTTTCGACTTGCCAACATATCTTCAATCCACTGATTGATTTTCCAAGCTGACCAGCCAATTCGATTTTTTGTAATTTTCCTTTCTTAGGAATGGCAATCAGCAATAGTTGGATACTATCCCACTCAATTTGAAGAGGATGAGCTAAATGATAGCAAAATTGCTAATTCTAAGACTAAAGGCTTTGCTATTGAACCAGTTATTCAATACCCATTCAAAAATGGTGCTTTGATTAGTGGGTAATCCCCCCTAAAAATAATAGGACTTAAAAGTAGAATTTTCTCTTAAGATACAAGCAGGAGATTCTGCATGAAAACATCTAAATTTACTGACAGCCAGATCATGTCCATCTTGAAGCAAGCGGAGTCTGGCACACCTGTTGCGGCCCTTTGTCGTGAACATGGTATGAGTAATGCAACCTTCTATAAATGGCGTGCTAAATATGGCGGCATGGATACATCTTTGATGGCACGGCTGAAAGAGTTGGAAACAGAAAATACCAGACTGAAAAAAATGTATGCTGAAGAGCGATTAAAAGCAGAAATTATTCAGGAAGCGATGTCAAAAAAGTGGTAAAGCCATCTTGTCGACGTCAGATGGCTCAACAGGCAGTGGCCCAACATGCTGTTAGTATCCGTTTAGCTTGCACTGCATTTGGCATAAGTGAAACCTGCTACCGTTATCAGGCTAGACTCAGTGATGACAATGTGCTCATTGCAGAACGGCTCATTGAACTCACTGAGGAAAATACCGATTGGGGCTTTGGTCTATGCTTCTCGTATTTACGGCATGTTGAGAGTCACTGCTGGAATCACAAGCGGGTTTATCGCATTTACTGTGAGTTGGCACTGAATCTGCGTATTAAACCGAGAAGAAGACTAAAACGACATGTGCCTGAACCACTGAAAGAGCCAATACGTGCAAATCAGGTTTGGTCACTGGATTTTATGCATGATCAACTTTCCGATGGTCGCAAGTTTCGATTATTGAATGTGATTGATGATTACCGCCGCGAAGGCCTAGCCATTGAAGCAGGGTTCTCATTGCCCACAATTAGGGTCATTCGTACGTTGAATCAATTGCTGGAGTGGAGAGAAAAACCGTTAGTGATCCGATGTGATAATGGCCCCGAGTTTATCAGTCACGAATTTGTGCGCTGGGCTACTGAGCACGGTATTCGTATTGAATATATTCAACCGGGTAAGCCACAGCAGAATGCGTATATTGAACGATATAATCGGACTATACGTTATAGTTGGCTGAGCAAGCATTTGTTTGATACGTTAGAAGAAGTTCAGGATTACGCAACTGATTGGCTGTGGCATTACAATCATGAAAGACCACACCAAGCTAACAAAGGAAGGCCACCTCTAATGGCTGCTTAACCTCTACTTTTAACTTCGGTTATTTATGGGAGGATTACCGTATCACCCCATCCACGGAAAAGTTTTTGCACATTTGGGGATAAATGTGCAAAGGGATCATTCTCGTCTAAGTGTAAAAAATATTCACTTGCATCCTGTATATTTCTAATACATTCCATCAGTTCAGTAGAGGTCGTCCATTGCCTAAACTTATATCCACAGTCGGGTAAAATGGCTGTGTTAAGCAGCAATTTACTAAAATACAAATATGTATCTTGATCAAACTCATGCCCCCCATTACTCGTATTTAAAAACTTCTCAAGCACAGGATTTCTGTGGCTATTAACGTCCTCAAAAAAGTTAGTCAAGTTTTCCAACACATCAACAGACTCCTTGAAAAAGGCCGTCTTTCCACGCTCTTCATCTGACAACAACGCATATGAATGTGGGACTCTCAACCTCAATAACTTAAAAATTCTTTCATTTTCCATAATAATAAATAAAATCCACTATAACTAATTGAATATATTTAATGTTTAATTAAAAAACAAGTTTCATAATCACCTATTAATCACATTTTATTAAAATATAAATAGCATTATTTAGATCTATTAATTATCAAAATTTTAATTAAGATTCCATATTTCATAATTTTCCCCAACTAACGCAAAAAGTTTAATTATCAGTCTCACACCCCCAACTTGCTCAAACACTAAGCATCTCAATATTGGATACCATTCGGTCATTTAATGAGTTTTATTCCGTGACACTTTTGCAATATGACGTTCTAACAAATTTAAATTTTTTCAACATATCTATTCAATCAGCCAATTTGGCATGTGCAAATCAAACACAACACTTACTCAAAAGTTGAGCCAGTCAATTTCATTAATCAACTCATTCTGAGTCGATACTAAAGTAAAGGCATAAGATGAAAGATGGGGGGTAAAAGCAGATAACTGAACAAATTCACATAGGGTAGGTGAAATAATTTTGGACCAAAAACTAGAGCTTGTTGAGAATTAGCCATCCTATTGGTAAATCAAGAGGTGGAATGACAACTAAAATACTTGCTTTAGTCGTGAGTCTTGGAAAGTTAGTTAAATTCCGATTAATGCCTAGGCAATATGATTATTTAGCCGAAGTTAAACCATTGATTGAATATATGCATTTTCAAGTATTAGTGACAGACAAGGCATTTGATGCCAATTAGGTGTTAAAGGAGCTAGATGATCGAGGTACAAAGGCTGTCATTCCACCAAAAGCCAATCTTAAAGTTCAGCATATATTTCACAACTTATACCAAATCGCAATTAATATAATTTCAGAAATACTGAGCTGAGCAGGAGGAATTCTTGAACATCGTAAGTTCTGCTTTAGAAACCTCCAATAGATTGACTCAAATTTTAGAAAAAAATCATCAATTATACAGAACAATTGAGTACTATCGAACATAAGGACTAGGGCTGTAAGTTTGGTGTGGTAACTTAACTGATGGCTCTTAGCCCCCTCTCTTTTTCAAGTCAATTACTTATCCGCGATTCGGGTTATTTACTATAACCAATTCATCACCTGCTCCCCATACCATTCCATTATCTTCACCCGCTCATCCCAGTACTGTGCTCTGTTATAAGCCGAGCGAATTCTGTTTTGAGGAACATGAGCAAGCTGGCGTTCAATTGCATCGGGATTAAACAGATTTGACTCATTTACGACTGTACTGAATAGCGATCTAAAACCATGTGTTGTCATTCGACCTGCATAGCCTGAACGCTTTATGACTGCCAAAATAGATTCACTACGCATCGGTTCTTTATTATTTAGACGATGAGGGAAAAGTAATTCCTGATTATGGGTAAGTCTTAAAGCTTTCAGTTCCTCAATCATCATGTCCGTCAACGGCACACGATGCGGAAGACGATTCTTCATGCGTTCTTCTGGGATATCCCACTTACGCCCCTCCAAATCAAACTCTTCCCAGCGCGATTGCAGTAATTCACTTACCCGAACACCTGTCAGCATAATTAAGATAATGGCATGATGGGTTTGCTGATCGCTTGGGTAAGCTCTGACTTTTCCTAAAAACTCAGGCATCTCTGAAGCTGCTAACGATGCCAAATTTTTTACACGCTTATTTTTCAGCGCATAAACCAAATCACCCGCAGGATTATCGTAGCGATAGCCATGAGCAATGGCATATTTCATAACCATTCCACAACGAGATAAGGTACGTTTGGCTACCTCAAGTGAGCCTCTTGCCTCAATCTTTTTGATGATCTGCAAAATCTCAGGTGCTTGAATTTGGTTAATAGGCTTGTTAGCAAGAGCAATGTAAAGCTCATCCAAAGAAGCTCGAACATTGCTAATGTGTTTGGGTGACCATGTTTCTTTTTGATTATTAAACCAATCTTCTGCAACCTCTTGAAAATGAGGCTGCATCACTTCCGCCTCGACCGTATTTTTTAGTTTATACTTTAGATCAAGAGCTATCTCTCTAGCGCGTTTCAGGCTCAGCTCGGGATATATACCTAATGCCTTTGACTTCCTTTGCCCATTTTCTGTATATCGAATAGACCAGTATTTTTTCCCATTCGGATCGATTCGTAATGAGAGACCATTAATATCAGAAAGGCGATACTGTTTTTCTTGAGGCTGTGCTTTTTTACACATCACATCAGTTAGTGACATATCTTTATCCCACTTAATTAAACTTATTTAGTGGGTCAAATTGTCCCAATATTGACCCACGGAAGGCAAAAATAGGGTCAAATCGCTTAGGACAGCATCGGACAATACAGCCAATAAAAAAGCCCTTAAACATTGAGTTTAAAGGCTTTTTTATATTCCGATGGATTACTTCGGAAAGAATTTTGGTGGAGGTGGCGGCTACATAATTAAAATAATAAACAATTGATTATTAAATATTAATTTTAAGATAAATACTTGTCGTATAACTTCTGTATAACAAATACAAAAACCACCGCCCTATCAGTTCAAATCCCAATATAGAAACTAAACTCAGAAAATATACACATATATGGCCACATTTTCAGACGTACTAATAACAGGATAAAGGTAAATATCTGAATTTTTGATTCTAAACTTTAGGTCATGAAAAATAGGGGTTACAAAAGTTACAGATGCTTAATTATATAGTTATATATATGATTATTAACAATATATATTAGTTTTATAAAAGTTACATATAGGTAACTTTAAAGTTACATGTAACCTATTTTTGAGGTTACAACGTGTAACCTATTAAGTATATGATTTATATAAATTTAATGTATTTTAAAAAACTTTAGTAACCTCATGTAACCCCATTAAGGTTACAAAATATATTATTTAAAATCAATTACTTATAATATTAAAATCATGCTTTATAATTTATGTAACCTCTCTCATACCCTATATTTAGAGTTTAAAAGAACAGTCTTATTTAATTACTTTTTAAAGTCGCATCTAATTGAATCAGAGTGCATCAACAATCATTCATTAAAATCGGTCTAAGCCTTATGAAACATAAGCCTTAGAGCTTTTTCTGTTGTGCATCTAAAATGAGACATTTAGGAACTGCGCAGGCGGGAGAGGAGACTGCGTTTGACCTCACAGCATATTGGTTTAACCTGACCTACTGACCTACTGACCTACTGACCTACTGACCTACTGACCTACTGACCTACTGACCTACTGACCTACTGACCTACTGACCTACTGACCTACTGATCTACTGACAATTTTATAGAGCAAAAAAAAATGCCAAGCATTAAAACTTGGCATTATAAAAAAATAATAAATATATATTTTATATAGGTTTTTTGATATAATTCAGGTAACTATGGCTTAGTGATAGATGAAATTAAGTCATATTCTTTAAACTTAATAACTTCAATACCAAGCTGATCATTAATTTGTTTTAGTAGGTTTTGATAGTAAACAATCTCATTGTAATAAAAGACTCTTGCAGCCTTTTCAATATCACCAAACCCACCTGAGTTTTGCGGTACCACCCCCATCAATTGAGGTGGAATACGATGGCCTGCAAGTTGATCATCACGACTGGCAATCTTAATATTATAAAACTCATCCTTAGCAGCGACTTCGGCAAGAGGAATAACGTTTAAGCCTTTCTCTTTTCCTCCTGGTGTGTAGACCAAAAGATTCTTAAAGTTGCCTGCACCTTTTGAGTTTTGTAATGATTCTTCTAATGCATCGACATCTTTCTGTGATTTCATAGCATCAGTAATATGTAAAATAAAACCTGCATGTGCACCATTTTTGTAATAGCGTCTACGGAATAAAGTCGCAGCTTCATTTAATAAAATCGCATTGATGCTACTCAAATAATTTGGAACGCCATAAATTTCCTGCATGATATCAGCGTCAGCAACATGGATAATTTCTTCAGGTTCAAAAACATGTTGTTTACTTTGAAAGCCATCTAATTGATAAAACTTTGAAAGGTCAGTTCCCTTTCTCATATTCACGGCAGGACGTGATGTTAACTTCAACACACCTCTAAACCGATTAAATTGAATATGGGTATAACAGTTTGCAAAAGTAATTAGATTCAATGCCAAAGAATTAAACTCATGTCGGCTTAATAATGGATGTGGAATAAAATCACCTGAAAGAATATTACGCTTGATCACGATCGCACTGGTATGGTGACTGGTACCACGATAAAGTTTTGCAGTTGCAGCAATATCAAAAGGTAATTCATACCAATCTTGCCAGACAGGACAATAACCATATTCAAATAGTGCATGTCCATCCAATACTGGTTCTGGATCTCCGAAACTACTCATGATCATTTTTGATTGTGGTTGTTCTACAGGCAAAGATAAACCTGATCCTGATGCCGACATCTGCTCCAAACGTGGAAAAACAGTAGAAATAAGTTTGTCCAATATTCTCATTAATTAAATACTCTGATTCGGCTCTGATGTGCGCCAAGATGTGATTGATCAGCAACGTGAATAATTGGCGCATTCTCCAAACCATTCATCACTGCCCAAGCTATGTCACCATGCCCAGTTTCAGCACTACGACTGGTAACCAGTGTTTTATTTCCACCGCCACCAGTTAAGGCTTTTTTGATTGACAAGAATGACTTAGCAACAATTTGCAAACCTGCATCGAAATGTAGTCTACGCTTTTGAAATAGCTCTTTAACTCGAAGCCCCATGCGGATTTTTAATTCAGGGGTGTAGTTCAAGCGAGTCAATTGAGGAAAGAAAAGTTCAACGTGTTCAGCCACGGCCAAACCGTTGCCTGTGTTATCAATACCGATAAAAGTCACGTTGTATCGTCCACAAACCTTTTTGATATACAAAGCTTGCTCGCTGGCTTTCATTCCATGAAATTGTTTAATCTCAAGAATTCGATAGGGTTCAAGCGGTGTTTGTGGCGGTGCTATAATTGCTAAAGCTGCATTGTCACCTGTGAATGAAGGGTCATAACCTAACCACACTTCCCCTGCATAACGTGGATTCTGATTCGGGAAAAAGTCTTTCCAGACTTCCCAACTGTCGACCATGTTCGGGATGATTTCTTTTAATGGGAAGTAAGATCCTGAGTCATCGATAAACTCACAATCAAACAGATTAGAAAACTCTTCATCACCATATTCGGCTAATAGATCCTCACGATCAAATAGATCACAGCCTTTTTCTTCAGCATCTGTGAGGGTGACAATCTGCCTTGTTTTTCGGTCAGCACATTTGACTGGGGCTTTTAGTGCAGCTTTGCTGACATCGATCTCAATTGGCAGCTTGCGTTTGCTGTCTTTACCCGTCCAAAAGGTATAGGCTTCATGCAAAATACTGGATGGCGTAGACATATAAATTTGCTTATACATCTTTTGTGAAGCCATCGCTGAAGCGACTTTCTTGAACTGTAAAAATTTACGAATCCAAAAGAATTCGTCCATGATGACATCACCATGACGGCCTTGGGCTGTTAGCGCATTCGTCCCCAAGTAATAAACTGTTGCTTGGCCATTCGGTCCGTTAATAACAATCGGATCTCCAGTAAGATCCAAGCCAATCACATCCAATACAAAGGCTTTGATGTATTCAATGAATTGATATGCCTGCGCTTTGGATGCCGACATAAAAATTTTGTTTTTCCCAGTTTTTAATAAATCGATTAATGCCCAAAGCGCAAAAATAAAAGTGGCACCAATCTGTCGTGATTTCAATAAAATAAAGATTCGAGACCAGGAAACGGCATCCATCCATTCCTCTTGATAAACGTATAAAAATTCCTTGAATGCCTCTTCAAGTTTTTCCAAGTCCTCAAGCGTGATCTGATTTTTTAACTTTTTCTTTTTCGGAGCTGCATTACGATTTTCAAGATTCGGATTGAGATCTGTTTGTTTCCCTGATTCCAGATACTTTTGAATTTTTGCCCATCGCTCGAATTGTCGAGCAATCATGTCCATTTCTTTGTAATTCGCATTACTTTTATTTTCCATAAAAGTCAGCGTCATATAGCGAATTTTTAAACCTGTTGTCACCTCATCATAAACATCCGTTTTAGACCATTGATCGCGCTGCTTCCAACTTTCGACAGTCGAACGATTTTCCCCAGTATGTTTGGCGATTTCTGAGACAGACATACCCATTGAGAAAAGTATTCTTCCCTGCTGTCTTGGGTTCATGAGTTCTAGGAACGTCGGTGTATTTGTATTCATGTGCTTAATGTTGCTTTAAGCACAAAAAATCTTTGAGTGATGTATTCCTGATTACCGCTTAATCAGGATAGGTTCGATTGCACCAAACCATAGCTCCGAAGCAGACTTCAATCATCGTAAAAATGATATGTGGAATAACAAATGGCGGAGCTACCAGGAGAAGGACGTGTAATAAAACGCTTTCGAGTTGCTCGTGAAGGGCAAACTGTGGACGGGCGTGAATTGACACGCCAAGAAATTCAAGAAATGGCTGATACATATAATCCTGTGCATTATGGAGGACGTATCAACATCGAGCATTTTGGCGGTTGGTCACCTGAGCCACCGTTTAATGCTTATGGCGATATCTTGAAAGTCGAAGCCGTTGAGGAAAACGGAAAACTTCATCTTTATAACGAAGTATCAGCATTACCAAACTTTGTTGCAATGAACAAAAAAGGGCAAAAAATTTACCCGTCAATCGAGTTCTATCGCAATTTCGCAGGGACTGGAAAAGCCTATCAAGTCGGTTTAGGTATGACCGATACACCTGCTTCATTGGGTACTCAAGCCATTAAGTTTTCTTCAAATCCCAATTTGATCAGTACCAAACCTGATTCGGAGATCTATATCACCATGTCTGAACAAAATCCCAATGAAGGCAAAAACCTCTTGGATCAAATCAAAGAGGCTTTAACGATTACACCTAAGCCAAAAGAACAACTTAGTGATGAACTTGCCAATCAGTTAACTCAGGGCATTGTGCAATGTTTGAATGGTTTAAAAGTATTAACACAAGAAGTTCAGGAGCTTAAACAGTCGTTTAGCTCTCAACCTGTTACTAGCCCAACGCAACAAACGCCACCTGCAACAGCTCCAGTTCAGCAAACGCCATCTGCTGCTACGCCTGAACAACAGTCCACACAAAATGTGCCTGCTGCTCCTGATACTGGTTTGAGTGGAACTTTACAGCAGATTGTTCAAAGTATTAACGGCTTACAAAATCAATTTAACGCCATGAGCACAACCCCAATAAATCCACCGCCTGTTCACACAGGTAATACAGCTAACACAGTCGATTACTAAGGAATTAAATAATTATGTCAGTCGTTCTACAACCTCAAGCACGTCAGTTATTTAGTTCTTATAAAGCTGATGTTGCACGAGCAAATGGTGTTGAAAGTGCACGAGAAACTTTTGCAGTTCTACCTGCACCTACACAGAAAATTATCCAAGCCTATCAAGAAAATGCTGATTTTTTAAAGCTCATCAATATCTGGCCTGTTGATAATGCTAAAGGCGAAAAAATTTCACTCAGCATTGGTACAACCATCGCAGGCAATACCAATACCAACCAAAATCCACGCCAACCAACTCCTGTCGGTACATTAGATTTACTGGATGAATACGACTGTACTCAAACCAACTATGATGTGGCCATGAAATGGGTCTTACTGAATGCTTGGCGACATTTCCCAGACTTTAAGAAAAAGCTGCAGGAAATGGTGATTCGTGCGGTTGCATTAGACAAACTGTGTATCGGTTTTAACGGTCTATATCGTGCACCAACCAGTGACCGTGTTGCCAATCCATTATTACAAGATGTGAAAAAAGGCTGGTTGCAAAAAATCCGTGAAAAAGCACCTGAGCAACATTACAAAGGCGAAGATGTGGGTGGTGGTGTTTTTAAAACGCAAATTGGCGCTGCGCATGAATTCAAGACCATTGATGCCTTAGTTGAATTCGGTATTGAAGAATATATTGCGGAACAACATCGTGAAAGTGGTCTGGTAGTGATTTGTGGCCGTGGCATTTTAAGTGATAAATATTTACCACTGTTGAATGCCATCCAAGATCCAACTGAACAAATTGCTGCGCGTATTATTTATGCCAATAAACAGCTTGGTACGTTACCTGCAATGTACGTTCCACGCTTCCCTGCAAAAACCATTTTAATCACCTCGTTTGATAATTTGTCGATCTATCTTCAAAACGGCACTTTTAACCGCTCAATCGTAGATGAGCCTCAATGGGATCGTGCAGTCGATTATCAATCTATCAATGAAGACTTTGTGGTTGAAGACTACACAAAGTGCTTGTTAATCGAAAATATTGAAGTGGATGCTTAATTATGGGTATGAATTCAATGCGCCAACATCGTGAAAAGATGTTAGCAGAAAAAGCGTTAAAAGCGCAGCAAAGTCTTGATCCACGCCTAAAGCAAAGTGTTGCAGCAGATCTCGCTGCGAGTGCAGCTCAAGCGATCCAAACAGGTGCAGAACTTTTGGCAAATGTTCCAAACGTTGAACTGCGTATGTTCAATCATTTGAATATCTTAAAAGATATGAAGTCGATTCAAGAGCGTATTGCCAAAAAAGCGGAATGGTTGCCTGAGTATCAAGGTTATATCGATGGCTGTCTTGCTGTTTCGCCTGCCCCTCAAAATACAGTATTAGTCCATTTAATGATTTGGGCTATTGATGCCAATAAGTTTGAATTAGCTGTACGTATTGCTGAATATGCCGTGTTAAATGACATGGTTATGCCTGAAGGCTATACCCGTACAACGGCTGAATTTGTCACTGAACAATGTGCTGAAGTTTTTATTGATGATACTAGCTTTGCGATTGCCAATGCGTCCTTGATTGAGCGCATCATCAATCTTGGTGAAGGCGAGCAAATGGTCGATGAAGTTCGGGCAAAAATTTATCGTGCCTTAGGTGATGCATTGAACCAGGCACAACCAATGGAAGCTGTTTCAGCTTATAAGAATGCACTTCGATACAATCCAAGAGCAGGCTGTAAAAAAGATTTAGAACAGCTTGAAAAACGATTGCGTCTACCTGCAACTGAGTCGTCTCCCGACGCCACTGTCGGCTCGCAGGCAGTTTCAACGGCTGATCAAACAACCGATGGGGCTGATCCTGCGTCCACCGACTCCAAGCCAAAGGAGTAAACCATGCTTCTAAATGCACCTGTCACCAATGCCGAAGTACAAAATCCGATTGCTGAATATCCGAATGTCAGCATTAAAGATTTACTTGCTCAGGTGCGTTTAGATCAGTCCAAAGGTGAGCCTCTGTTAACTGAAAAAATCATATTGGCGATGGATACCGTCAACGGTGACTTAGACGGTATTGCTATCCAGTCAGAAGAACAGATTCGCAAATATAAACGAGCAGTAAGTTATGAAGCTGCAGCGCTGATTTGTGAAGATAATCTTGATTTTGATACCACGACCACAGGACAAGTACGTGGTGAAAATCAAAGAGAAAAAGCAGATGCTCTCCGTAGGATTGTTCAGCATACGATCGCTGATTTAACCAAGCGACCACGTAACCGAGTTCGGCTTATATGAAATCAGTCAAAGCTATACAGGGCGATACTTTAGAGTCGATTGCATATCGTTATTACGGATCAAATGCAGTCGATATGCTCCCAGCTTTAGTTGAAGCAAACTCAACGATTGAACAAATATTTTTAAACGAACATCAATCCATACAATTACCAGATTTAACCAAAGCTGCAGCACCACAAACACTCAAGCTTTGGGATTAAGGGGATGGGCATGAATGACCCAATTAGTATCAAAGGACTACCGTGGTTTATCAAAATCATTGCTGCCGTGATTGGGGCTATTTTTGCTCTCACTTTAAGCGGTGATATTGATGCAGAAGGTCGAATCAAGATCACCAAAGGCGTGATTATCAAATTTGCATTTAGTGTTGCTATCAGCCTGTATGGTGGAGCTGCCTTTATTGAGTATTTCAAGCTGACGCACTACTCCCATTCGGCACAAGGTGTAGTCATGCTGTTTTTTGCCGTGTTTGGTCTGTTGTTTGTCGGTATCTTTTATCAATCGATTCGATTGTTAGAAGGCAAAAAACCAAGCGAACTTATTACTGAAATTAAAGCTGCATTTGCTGCAATGTTTAAGTAGGTGACAGGATGAAACTGACATTTGAACAAGCATTCGATCGTTTGATTGGCCATGAAGGTGAATTTACTGACGATCCAAAAGATCGGGGCAACTGGACAACTGGCATCATTGGAAAAGGAACCTGTAAAGGAACCAAGTTCGGGATTTCGGCCATGACCTATCCTGATCTCGACATTAAAAATTTGAGTCTTGATCAAGCCAAAGTTATTTATAAACGTGATTGGTGGGACAAACTCAATGCAGACAGTTTAGATGCTGCCGTTGTATTTCAGGTTTGGGATTTTGCCATTAACGCAGGCATGGGTACCGCCAAACGAAAATTACAAAAATCGGTTGGTATGGCCGAGGATGGGATCATTGGTCCACTGACTTTAAAAGCCATTCAAAAAGCGGATCTCAATGATTTACTGATGAAGTTTAATGCCGAACGCCTCAATCACTACACCAGTTTAAGTACATGGCCACGCTATGGAAAAACTTGGACACGTCGAGTTGCAAAGCAGCTCGTTTATGGCGCAATGGATAATTAAGCATGAAAGCCCTGATTCCACTCAAACCATATTTAAATGAGCGTTTTCCAATGATGTCAGCAGATAAATGTCATCTGCTGATCGTCAACGGAACGCATAAAGAAGGTTATTTGGAATATACCGCCAGATTGCTCATCCTTGATTACCGTTCAGATCCGATAGAAGTCATCGTCGCCTTACGTGAATGGTTGAAATCTAAAAATCGGCATTTAGATGCTACCGCTAAAGATATTCAAATTTCATTCAGCTCTGAAATTATTGATGCAGATACTTTCGATCTTGAAATTGATTTCCCTCAACGGGATAAAATTGTGGCTGAAGATGAAAGTTATCATGTTTGCCCACCCCTTGTTTGGAACGATGAAAAAGGCGGATTTTTCCCTGAAGGTGAATAATGGACGCGATTAATGGTTTAAATCATTGGCTTGACCAAATCACCTTACTACTTGAACCCTCACAACGTCGAGAGCTTATGCGACGTTTGGGACAAGGTTTACGGGTACGTTTCCGTGATCGAATCAAGCAACAACGAGATCCGAATGGGAACCGTTTTATTCCCAGAAAAAGAGATCAAATCGGAAATATTAAACGGCAAGGTGCCATGTTTCAGAATATCGGCAAGCAATTAAAAACTGAATATTCTGAAAATCATGTTTCTATTGGTTTTGGTGGACGTACAGGTTTTGTGGCTTCAGTACACCAGGAGGGAAAATCAATCCGACCAAGCAAAAATGCAAAATCCACACGCTACCCAGTTCGAGAACTGGTTGGCTTCAGTAAAGATGATCAAGAATGGGTTAAGTCAGAAATTAAAAAGTTTTTAACACTATGATCGAACTAAGATGCAATTGCGGAAAATTACTGGGGAAAATTGAAAAAATCTCAGTAAAGATTGAAATAAAATGCCCACGTTGTCGTGTGGTAAACCATTGGAACGTCTAGAACGTCGGGTCAGATAGCCTTGAGCTACCAATGGAGCAAATTATGCGCCTTAAAAACTCGAACCAGGATAATACTCAGGATTTATCTAAACCAACCTATAACCCTTCAGGCCGTTCATTTTCAGGATGGCTCGGTGGTAAATCACAACTTGCCCGAACAATCATCGAAATGATGCCTGAGCATTCACACTATTGTGAAGTATTTGGTGGTGCAGGTTGGGTCTTATTCAAAAAATCACCTTCAAAATCTGAAACCATCAACGATATTAATGGCGATCTAATCAATCTCTATCGTGTGTTTAAATATCATTTGGATGCATTACTTCAAGAGTTTGAAACGCAGCTGATTAGCCGTGATGAATTTGAACGTTTGAAAGTGATCCCATCACATACTTTGACTGACATTCAGCGAGCAGCGCGTTTTTATTATTTATTGCGCACCTGCTTTGGGGCTAAAATTTCTGATCCGAATTTCTTTAGTCATGTAGAACGCAAAGGAAACTTAAAATTAGGTGATGAACTACGTCAAATCCTGACTGTAATTCATGAGCGTTTACAAAAGGTCACGATTGAAAATCGAAATTTTGATGTTTTGATTAATAAGATGGATCGTCCTGACACACTTTTCTATTTAGATCCACCGTATTACAACTGCGAAAATTATTATGGCAAAGACATTTTTAGCCGAGATGATTTCGTAAAACTTCGTGATATTTTAAAAGGTATCAAAGGTAAATTTATTTTGAGCCTAAATGACGTTCCAGAAGTTCGAGAGTTATTTGGCGAATTCAATTTACATAGCAAAAAGATTCGTTGGTCTCTCAATACAGAATCGACTGATGAAAATAACGGTAAAGAATTAATCATTACCAACTTTGTACTTCCTGAATAGGTTTTAATCAGGAATCCCCAAATAGCAAGCCTTATACAAAAAGCCCATGATCCAATCATCATGGGCTTTTTAGTTTCAACATGAGCAATTTAAACAGGCAATTTCAAAACTTAGCAGGTATCGGAACCGTCATTGCAGTCGATGCATCTACAGGCAAAATTCGCTTAAAAATTGATGAGAACGAAACCGATTGGATTCCAATCCCAACCATTGCTGCAGGTGTAGTGAAATTCTGGCGATGCCCTTCAATGGGTGAACAATTTTCTATCACAGCTCAAGGCGGTGAGCTCACCAGTGCAGTCCCTCAAATCAGCCTTTTTTCTGAAGAAAATCCACCTCCGACCGACAATCCTGACGAAGTTTTTATACAGCTAGGTGAGTATAGCATTGTCGTCAACGTCGCCACGGGTGTAGCTAATTTCAAATTAAACAAATGTATTTTCGATGTGCCCGAAACGATCTTTAGGGGCAAAGTTCATTCTGAACAGGAAATCAGTTCTGCCATTGATGTCACTGCTGGAAAAGTAAGTTTAGTCAAACATCCTCACCCTGGTATACGCAGTGGAAATGAAGAATCAGGTCCTCCCGTAGCCTCTGGAGCATAAATAATGAAAGGTATGTCTAGATTAACTGGTTTAACAATTACAGATGATGAAAGCCAAGAGTATGCCCACTTAAAACAATCCATTCACGACATTTTAAGCACCCTTATTGGTACACGCTTATGCCGTCGCAACTATGGCTCATTGGTTCCTGAATTGATCGATCAACCCTGTAACGAACTTACTGAAGTTAAGCTCATGTCCGCTGCTGCAACTTCACTAATCCGTTTTGAACCTCGTATCAAAATCAGTCAGATCCGCGTGAATCAATCCTCACAGACACCAGGGAAATGGGATTTTTTCATTTTGGGTAACCAGATCTCAGCTATGGGTGAAAAATCCTTCACCGAAAACTTTCTGATTGGAGCTGCTGCATGAGCACCACACGTATTGATTTATCAGCTCTCCCCTTCCCCAATGTATTAGAAACGTTGGATTACGAAGCAGAGCTACAAGAATGTAAAGCTGATTTAATTTCGAGAGATCCTGATCTTGCACCGGTTCTAAATTATGAAAGCGAACCTTTGGTCAAATTGCTGCAAACATTTGCATATCGACAATTATTAAAAACTGGCAACATCAATGAAAAAGCCAAAGCCTTGATGCTTGCTTATGCCAAAGGCTCCGATCTGGATCACCTCGCAGCGAACCGAAAGGTTTATCGTAAAACCATCATTGAAGCAGATCCAACCACATTCCCACCGACTGAAGCGGTGATGGAAGAGGATGAAGATTTAAGACGACGAACTCAACTCGAACCAGAGTCAATGTCGGCAGGTTCAGAAGGTTGCTATCAATTTTGGGGCTTATCAGCACATGGCCATGTTAAAGATATTGCGGTGAGTACCCCCAATTCTGGATACGTTGATATCTGGGTACAAAGTCATATAAACGAAATGGCGCCACAATCACTTTTAACAATCGTGGATCAAACACTTACTCCAAGTACGCGCAGACCCTTTACCGATAAAGTCACGGTTAAAGCTGCCACACCTACCAATTGGACTTTAAATGCATCATTGGTACTTTTCCCTGGTCCCGATGCAGAAGTCGTGAGGCAGGCTGCTGAAACTGCTTTAGCTGAATACATCAAGATCACTAACTCACTAGGCTATGACGTAACTCGCAGCGGATTATTTCGAGCATTGCACCAGGGAGGAGTTCAAAACGTCATTATCAATAATCCACCGAATGACATTGTTATACCTAAAAGTAGATATGCAAAAAATATAGGTGTAACCATCACCATTACGGAGTTTAGAGATGTCTAGCTTACTCCCTCCAAATGCGACAAAACTCGAAAGGAATATTGAACAACTCGGTGAGCGTACTACTCGACTACCTGTTCCATTCATTGAGTTACACCGAGTCGAGCAATGTCCTGTGCCATTTCTTGCTTGGCTTGCTTGGGATCATCGCGTTGAGTATTGGAGATCAGATTGGAGCGAAGCAGAAAAACGTCAGGCCATTGAGGAAAGTACAGCATTCAATGCCCAACGTGGCACACGTTCTTCAATAGAAAGTTTGCTCAGTAAATTTGCAGAAAATTTTCAGCTCAAAGCATGGCATGAGTTCAATCCACCACAAGCCCCTTTTACCTTTGTGGTGATTATCAAAGATGTATCTATTTCTATTGATCAACTTTTGCAGATTCAAACTGCGGTCGAAGCCACCAAATCAGCTCGAGATAATTTTTCAATTTCCGCCAAAGTTGTGAGCAGTGGAAATATTCAAATCGTGGGTGCCTGCCATTCAGGTGAAACCGTTAAATTAAGTACACTTTAGGAAAGAATATGGCAGCAAAATATTATGTGACGCTTACGGATTTCGGTGCAACTCAAATTGCACAGGCGCATGATGTGGCTTCAATTACATTAAGTCAGCTTGTCATTGGTGATGCCAATGGCATTCCTTATGACCCCATCACTCAAAAAAGTCGAACGGCTCTCATCAACCAAAGAGCAAGTGTTCCCGTGCAATCCGTTCAAATCAATGGTGCTGTAACCACTGTTACTGCAACTATTGAAGCCAATATCGGTGGATTTAATTTGCATGAAATTGGTTTAAAGGATAATGCAGGAAAACTGATTTATATCGGAAATTATCATGGGGGCTATAAACCTGCGATCGCTGAAGGCGCAGGTGGTGAATTAACGATTAGCATTGATATTACTGCAGAGTCTGGCAAAGATGCATTAATATCAATTGATCCAAATCTGGTGACTGCAAATAAAGATTGGGTGATTAAAAATTTCGCTTCGATCCTTGCATTAACTGAAGTTGATGAACGATTGAGTGCTGCTATAGTCACTTTAGCAAGTGCATTAACCCCATTTATGGTGAAATCGGGGTTCATGATGATATGGACTACACCCGTATGCCCTTCTGGATTTCTTGAATGTAACGGGGATATTTATCAGATTTCAGAATATCCAACTTTGTTTGCAATTATCGGCAATACTTTTGGTGGGGATGGCATTACAACCTTTGCAGTACCCAATATGACGAATAATTTTCCACGAGGGTGGGATCACCTGCGCGAATTTGGTAGCTTTCAGAAAGCATCCTCCATTTTCATGGGAGACCCAACAACTACAGCAACTCGTATCCCCACTCTTATCAATACGCTTGATGATAGTTCTGATACGCTTAGAAATGCACTTAATGGTGAAGCCACCACAATTGACCCAACCCATGTGACAGTCTTATCCAGTGGTGCTGAGCTATTCGATAGTGTTACCCCAGTTCAAGCAACGATGTCAGTACGCCCAAGTAACCTTGCATTAATGTTTGTCATTAAAACATAGAGGCAAACATAACCTCATATTTCAATATTATCCTGAATAGCATTTAATCAGGATTCAAGCATTCGCACCTTAATGAATCCCCCCTCAAGATAACTCCACAAGCCAAACTACTTTTGGAGTTATCTATGGCACAGTCCCATCACGGCATTTCTGGCCGTGAAGTTCAAAGCGGCATCATCCCTATGCGTGATGCTCAAACAAATGTTATTGCAATGATTGCATTTGCCGATGACGCAGATCCTAGCGTATTTCCTGAGAACGTTCCTGTTCGTGTTCCATCAATTAACCAAGTTTTATCCAGTGCAGGTGTAACAGGTAACTTGCGAAAAAACTTAGAGATCATGGCATTAATCACCAATCCAACACTGATTATTGTTCGTGTCCCTACCCCATTTAATGGTCCAATATTTACAGCAAGCAAAGTGATTGGCACAACGACATCGGCAGGTCGTACTGGCATTCAGGCGCTACTGACAGCAAAGTCTATTTTAGGTCTAATCCCTAAAATTATTATTGCTCCCGATGTTGAAACCCCAGATGTCGTGGAAGGAATTGCTGCTGTGTGTAAAAAGCTACGTGCATATAGCTACGTGACTCCACGTGATGAAGATGCAGTAATGCTGGATACGGCTGAAGCAGTCACGGCTTACCGACAAACTTTAAGCCATCGCGAAATTGAAATCATCTGGCCCGAATTCACCAGTGGCAATGTATTTTTAGGTACTGACTCGGGGGAGTAATACCCCCTCACACAATAAGTTGTGAGGGGGCAAGCCAAGTGATCGCATTTAGTCACCTAGCAGGTCATTGGGAATTATATGTAAATGATATGGATAACCCATTTGCAAGCGGTAATATCGGAGCAATTTTAGGACAATTTTCATTAGCGTATGTGGGTCGAATCTTGGCTGACTTCGACGGATACGTGAATATGCAGAATATTGATGATGTTGCGTATAGAATTAAATTTGTACCGATCTCTGACGCTTTCTACACATTAAATCCTGATGTAGTGAACTCATCGTTTATAGAACATGAGGATGGTAGTTTAACCTTCTGCTTAAATCCAACACCGACCACTTGATCAAAAAATTAAAAACCACCTTCGGGTGGTTTTTTAGTATTTCATTAAATCCTGAATAGCATTTAATCAGGAACACTCAAATAGCAGCAGCAAAACATTCACAGCATGATTAACCCATCAATCCTATGACATGGAAATATCATGCCTGAACCAACCCTATTGTATGGACACGGTATTTTTACTGCCGTTGTCGCTGCAGCAGCTCTACGAGCTGAAACCGACGAAAAAGTCGGTTGGCATAAATCCTTATCCAATATCCCCGTGACTGGCCCAACTGGAATAAGCCAGCCCATTACTTGGGATCTGGAAGATCCTGACACGGATGCAGGCTACTTAAACCGTAACGACTGCACAACCCTTATGCAGCATTTAGGTTTTAGATTCTGGGGCAATCGAAATTGCTCAGACGATCCGCGCTTTTCTTTTGAAGTCGCAACACGTACAGCTCAATTCATCCTCGAAACCATTTTAAATGGCTGTTTCCCTTTTGTGGACGAACCTCTTACGCCTTACTTGGCCAAAGACATCATTGACTCTATCAATGCTGAGCTACAAGAGCATGTCACGGTTCGTCACCTATTGGGGGCTTCGGTTTGGTATGACGCTGCTCAAAACTCAATCCAAGGTTTACAGCAAGGTCAGCTCTGGGTCGATTATGACTACACCCCTGTTCCAACCCTTGAAAACTTAGGCTTAAACCAACGCATTACCGATCGCTATTTAGTTGATTTCAGTAAATTGCTTGGTGGTGGCACAACGACCTAAGGAGTCCATACATGCTTCCTCGTACACTTAAAAACTTTAATGTTTTTGTTGATACACATTCTTGGGCAGGTGTTGCTGAGTCAATCACGATCCCCAAAATCACCAAGAAAACAGACGACTATCGTGGCGCAGGCATGATTGGTGATGTTGCACTGGCTATGGGCTATGAAAAGCTCGAAGGTGAAGTCACCTATGCAGGCTTTGACGTTAAACAATATCGTCAACTTGGCGTTTGTGGCACTTCTGATTTACCCGTGCGCTATGTCGGTGTTTATGAACGACAAGACAATTGCACCCGTCAAAATGTAGAAATTTATATGCGTGGCCAGGCATTAGAACTTGATCCTGGTGATAGCAAAAATGGTGAACGTACCGAAATCACAATGACCTACAACTACACCTATTTCCGTATGGAAGTAGACGGTGTTGTACAAGTTGAGCTTGATTTCATCAATGGTAAAGAACGTTTTGGCGATAGTGATCTCGCAACAGCAATCCGTGAATTACTCGGTCTATAAGATCGGGTAACCCCCTCCCCTTAAATTGAACCAGGATAAATCCATGACAACCGCTGAACAAACTCAAAATGCTGAAACCATTGCAGATCCAAATGTTAAAACGATTAATTTTGACTATGGTTTTAAACGTGGTGAAACAACAATTAAAGAAGTCACTATCCGTAAACCTAAAACTGGGGCATTACGTGGTCTGACTTTGGCAGACTTGTTACAACTTGATGTAAATGCAATTGCAACACTTACTCCTCGCATTACTAGCCCTTCAATGTCACAACAAGACGTGTATGACCTTGATCCAAGTGACTTAACCAAAATCGGTAAAGAAATTATCAGTTTTTTCGTGAAAACGACGGACGAAGATTTCCAATAAGCGTTGATGAAGTCATTGCTGATCTCGCAATCGTTTTTGGTTGGACACCCAATGAGTGCAGTGACTATTCGATCGAAGAATTAATGGATTGGCATGAACGTGCCCGTAAACGATGGGAAACCAATAGTAAATGAGCGAAATTACGTTAAAGGCAATGCTTGAGCTTGTAGACAAAGCGACTGCTCCACTCAAGGAGATATATGGATCAAGCACCCAAGCAAGCAAAGCTCTCCAGTCGCAACGTGAAGAACTCAAAAAACTATCAAGGGCACAATCAGATATAACTTCGTTTCGTCAGTTAAATACTGCACTTAAACAAACTAAAGCTGATTTAGAGGACGCCAAGTCCTCTGCAGCTCGTTTAGCTCAAGAATACTCAAAAGTTGAGAAACCAACTCGTGCTATGACCAAAGAATTTGAAATGGCCAAGCAAAAAGTTAAACAACTGAAACAAGCTGAACAAGAACAACAAATCCAACTTTCGTTATTAAGAAATGGGCTAACTCAAGCAGGAATCAGTACAAAGAATCTTGCTAAGGATGAACAATCCTTAAAACAGAAAATTGATTCTACGACTCAAGCATTGCAGAAAAAAAAGCTACAACTCGACAAGCAAGCAGCAAGTCAGAAACGATTGGCTGAAATCACTCAACAACATAAAAAGGCTCAGGAACTTGTTGGTAATTTGGCAGGTTCTGGTATGGCTGCAGGCGCAGCTGCGGCAACTGGAGCTGCTGCTATTGGATTCCCTATTAAAGCATTTGCTGAAGCTGAGGATGCATCGACAACTTTGAAAGTCTCAATGATGCAATCAAACGGTTTAGTCGCCAAAGAATATTCAGAAATTAATTCTCTGGCCAACAAACTGGGAACTCAACTTCCTGGTACAACGGCAGAATTTCAACTTATGATGGCAAAGCTAGTACAGCAAGGGATTAGCTATAAAGCCATTCTTGGCGGTGTAGGTGAAGCATCAGGTTATTTGGCCGTGCAATTAAAAATGCCTTTTGAAGCTGCAGCCGAATTTGCAGCAAAAATGCAAGATGCGACTAAAACCTCAGAAAAAGACATGCTCAGTTTAATGGACACGATTCAACGCGCTTACTATCTAGGGGTTGATTCAGACAATATGCTACAGGGCTTCTCAAAATTATCTGCAGGGATGAAAACGATAAAAGCCGAAGGTCTCAAAGGCGCTCAGGCAATGGCACCGCTTTTAGTTATGGCTGATCAGGCAGCAATGGCAGGCGAATCAGCAGGTAATGCCTACAGTAAAATTTTTGCATCCATGATGGATACCAAAGGTATTCAAAAGGCCTTGAAAGGTTCAGGTATGGCCATGAACTTTACCAATGGTAAAGGTGAGTTCGGTGGGCTGGATAATATGTTCAAGCAGCTTGAAAAACTCAAAGGCCTTTCGACTGAAGCACGTTTGCCAATTCTGTCCGATATGTTTGGCAATGATGCCGAGACTATTCAAGCACTCAATTTATTAATTGATAAAGGCAAAGCAGGCTATAACGAAACTTTGGCAAAAATGAATGCCCAAGCCGACTTACAAAAACGTGTCAATGAGCAACTTGGTACCTTAAAAAATTTATGGGATGCAGCGACTGGAACATTCACCAGTGCAATGGTGAATTTTGGTGCTGCAATTGCACCAGAACTCAAGCAAGCCGTTACAGGCATAACCAATATGACGGAGAAATTAGGGGCATGGTCTAAAGAGCATCCTCAATTATCCAATACCATCATGAAAACAATTGCCATCTTTGTTTTGCTTTTAGCAACGTTTAGCGCATTGTCATTGGGACTTGTCGCCTTATTAGGTCCAATGGCAATCCTCCGCTTAATCTTTGGAGTACTTGGGGTAAAAGGATTAAGCCTGATTAATATTATCAAACTGATTGGGTCGACGTTCATGTGGCTTGGGAAAGCCATCGTTTTTGTCGGTCGGCTTTTTATGGCCAACCCAATTTTATTGGCGATTGGTCTTTTGGCCACGGCTGCATATCTGATCTATCGGAACTGGGGTTCAATCAAACAGTTTTTTCTAGATATTTGGAACTCGGTTGGTACGTCTGGAATGACGACTTCACAAAAGCTTGTTTTATTTTTTCAACTTGCCCTTCAGAAAATTACCGCGTTCATTTTAAATTGGTCTCCAATTGGCTTGTTTTATCGCGCCTTTGCTGCAGTCATGAATTACTTCGGTGTGCAATTGCCAAGTACGTTTACAGGCTTTGGCCAAATGCTTATGCAAGGTCTATCCAACGGTATCAGCAATGGTATTGCAGGTGTCATCAGTAAAGCAAAAGCAGCTGCTTCACAGGTAACGAATACAGTTAAAGGGGCTTTTGGAATCCACTCCCCTTCTCGTGTTTTCGCTCAATTTGGGGCATACAACATGCAAGGTTTAGCACTTGGAATTGATAAAAATTCAAGCCTACCTGCCACTGCAGTTAATAATGCAAGTAAAGGAATGCTTGACTCATTCGATACAAGTTCAATTCGATTTGATACACGCCAACCTATTTCAAAATTAGCTTCAGGTGCTGCCCCTGCAGCTTCGGCTGCACCGATGCAATTGACGATCAATGTCTACCCATCTGCAGGTATGGATGAAAAATCTATTGCTCAACTTGTAGCAACTGAGTTTGCAAAAATTCAACGCGCACCATCAAACAGCCCTCGTTCTTATAACGATAATGATTGAGTAATTCACCATGCTTATGTGCTTAGGACAATTTGCCTTTACCACGGACACACTTACCTTCACTGAGATCCAACGCCAACGCACTTGGCAATATGCAGACAATGCGGTGGCCACAGGACGTAAGAAACGTCAATTTATAGGCTCAGGGGATGACAGTATTTCTCTCCCTGGTCTTATTTATCAGGAGCATGGTTTTGGTAATCGTGTTGCGCTTGATGACTTGGCAGCGATGGCTGATACAGGACAAGGCTTTGTCCTGGTCGATGGCAGCGGTTATTTATATGGGGTTTATACCATCGACAGCATTGACGAAACCAAACAAGTTTTATTGTTCAACGGTGTGCCTAGAAAGATTGATTTTACGATCAAACTTAGCCGTGTTGATGATGACCGTATTGAACAACAGACAGAGGCAAATACATGATTAAAACTCCAGTTTGCCTTCTCACTGCAGACAGTAAACCCTTAAATGAGCAAATCCTTAAACGCATCATTAGTGTGACTGTAACGGACAATCGCGCCAATGAAGCAGATCAGCTCAACATTACTCTCGATGACAGTGATCGCGTTTTAGAATTACCACGACGGGGAGTTAAAATTAATTGTCAGCTTGGTTTTGTGGGTGAAGGTATGCACGACAAGGGGGACTTTATTGTTGATGAAACCGAATGGTCAGGCTCCCCCGACATCATCACCATAAAAGCCTCCAGTGCAAATTTTAAAAGTAAAATTAAGGAGGCAAAGTCAAAATCTTACCATCGGAAAAAATTTGGTGAGATCGCTACAGAGATTGCTAAAAATCATGACTTAACTTTAGTTATGACCGATGAATTAAAGAAGATTGATCTTCAGCATATCGACCAGACCAATGAATCAGATCTCAATCTACTTGTTCGGATCTCAAAGCAAAATGGCGCTGAAATGGCGGTTAAAAAAGATCGTTTACTCATCTTTAAAGCTGGTACCGCAAAAACTGCTTCTGGTAAAGATTTACCATCGATCACCCTTACCCGTAACGATGGCGACCAATTCCGCTATTCAGAGCAAGACCGAGACTCAGACTATACAGGTGTATCTACGAGTTATCACGATACAGGTAAAGCGAAACGTGAAAAGGTGATCACTGGTGAAAAAGGCAAGGTAAAACACTTAAAAGGGACATTTGCCAACAAAGCCGAAGCTGAACGTGCAAGTGTTGCGAAGATGGCTGAGATTAAGCGCCAAATGGCTAAATTCAGCATCAATTTAGCTTATGGTGTACCACAGATCAGTACAGAGTCCCCCATCAAACTACAGGGCTTTAAAGCTGAAGTGGATAAGCTGAAGTGGATCGTTGAAAAAGCTACGCATAATTACTCTACAAGTGGTTTAACCACACAGCTAGAACTTGAATCAAATATTTGATTCACCAATAAATAAAGCCACCCTAAGGTGGCTTTTTTAATAGCCAAAAAAAATCCACTGTATGGGGTACAGTGGATAAATCATGGAACTACTTTCTTTATAAAACTACTATACATCACAGTATTTAAAAATAAAATGAAATCTTTGATTCTCAACTTTAAGTAATAGACAATCTCATCCTCGTAATATTTCTAGGTGAAAGTATATAAAAACTTTGAACTTGTCTTTTATTTATCTTCTGGCAAATAACTTTTTAACCGACTCTGCACTAATTTTTCAGTTAAATTATCTTTGTAACTAAAATAAACAATATCCACACCATTCATTTTACTGAGATGGAGCTTTTCCTTATCTCTTTGTTTTGTTTTTTTGAGACCTTCTTCTCCACCAAACAGCTCAACAGCGACATAATGTTGTACTCCTTGATACTCGATAGCTAAGTTTAGTTCAGGTACATATACATCAAATCTTTGCTTATTTAACCAACTAGGCGATGCTTCTCTTTGAACTTTGAATTGCGGAAATAATAAATTAATGTAATTGAATAACAATGTTTCATTAATCCATTTTTCACCTATTCTGGCCACACCTTTCAAATCTCTGATCAAGTTCTCAGCATCTCTTTCACTAATACCTTCCTGTATTGCTTGCTTAGTAATGTAAGCACCATATCTTGCTTTGAAGGCAGAACCATACATGTTGTGGCAATACATTAAATCTGAATTTGTTTTGGTACAAATGTGACAAATCGACTCTTTAAATGAATTCTTTTCTAACGCATTGGTAAGATGAGCATTCGTTATAGACATACCTACGCTATTTTTAGCAAGAGCATCTTTAAAACATGAGCAAAAGAAACTCTCCCCTGTCATTTTGTTATAGAAAGTTTGCCTCCACTCCCAAACACCCAATTTTGATGGTAATAGCTCTACTGGTGATTTCATTCTGGAATACAGTTTTAATAATAAAGCCTGTGGTATTTCTATAGAATTAAGTCTTATTGATGATTTGTTTTTTGTTTTCAGTTTAGTATTTTTAATTTTGTAGCTCTGGTAAATTCCTCCTCCATAGTGGATATTGCCCAACTTCACAAATGGAGGAATCTTGATGTCAGTAACCTCTAGATCAATGTCCTTATCGCTGCTTATATCGAATTCAACATAAGGTAATATTATCTGCCCTTTGTCTATATACTCTTTCAGAGATAAATGTTCATCATAATACTCAGGATAGAATCTATGCCTTACATCGGTTATCACGACTGAGTCAGGAGTACTAAGAAAGTGTCTCAGAGTTTCATATAAATCTTCGCAAACTGTTGTTTTTTTTCGTTCAAGATTCTTCTGGCATAACGAGAGAAAATCATCTTCTGAAAATTCGTATCGCAACTCCACATCTATTCCTTGATAACAGAACAATATAACTAGGAGCCTATTGAGAACGGTTTAGTAAGTCAAATATTGATTGAGGAAGTACGGTGCCCAATCAATACAACTTATTAAATAACACCTAGAAACGACAAAACAAACATAATTTCCAAATTAATCTGCTTGGTATTGTAATTAATTTTTAGCAGCATCATTTTCTGAATTGACAGTTGTAGCACTCGACTTCACACTCTTAACCATTTCTGCACTAACTTTGATTAACTCTGTACCCGCTGTAAGTTGATCCTTTATTAGATCCCCAATTTTATCAGTTTGAGTATGATCGATTTCTTTACCAAAATATTTTAAAGCAAGTTCTTGACGGAGATTATTTGCTACAGATTTATCCATTCCAGATACATAATCAGGAAAAGCTTCTAATTCCAATTTTGTTTGTTTTGCTTGTTCTTGTTTCAATTGATAAAAACTAGAAAGTCTTAAAAAGTATGTAGTTAGGGTCACACCAACAATAAGTATAGCTAGTTTGTATAAAATGTACTTTAAAGAGTCACTATTAAAAGGATAAATTTTGGAGTCTACTATTTCTGAACATACTGAAAAATAATCGTAACTGATGCTACAAACTGAATTAAGAAAATTCCCACCAATACCTAAAAGAGGATCATAGGCAATAGCTAAAAATAGGGTAATAACAATTGAAGCTAAAAAGTATTTTCTATATTTTTTTTCTAAAATTTCAAAATCCTTATTAATATTATCGTACAAAGTTACTGCTGGTTTATTTTTTACAGTATTCGTATATCGAGCTAACTGTTCTGACATGAAGTCATTCTGACGATTCAAATCAAAAATTGCATACTGATATGCTATAGCTTCATGCATATAAGCTCTAAAATTTGTTATCCAATTTTCTAATTCAATTATTTTAATTGTAATTTCTAAAATAAAATCATCTAGAAATGAAGGACTTTTTATCAAATTACGATTTATAGCAAAAAATGAAGTTGTTTTAGACAATAATGATAGAAAATGTTCATCAACAAATTCCATATTATACGATTCCTTAAATTCGGAATCTTTTAGAGTTTCAATCAAGGTCTGCAATAAAAATTTTGATGAAGTAGTGAATTTTTCCAGTTTATACTTACTTAATTGTCGAACTACAGGCTCAAATTCATCATTGTTTAATTGCGTATAGTAGCCTTTTAATAGCTTTATTAAAATTTCACTTTGAGCCAATATCTGACGATACCCATCTTCAAAATCTTGATTTGTCGAATCCATAAATTAACCTAATGATATTTTAAATTTATTCAATGCGTTAGCGCCATATGACCCTATCAATCTGGTCGAGATCACCAATCACATTCCATCAAAATGACTTGTTCTACCCCTATATAAATAGGTTCTCAACAATAGGCAATAAAAAAGCCACCAAAAGAGGCTTTTTTAATAGCCAAAAAAAATCCACTGTATGGGGTACAGTGGATAAATCATGGAACTACTTTCCTTATAAAACTACTATACATCGTAGTTTCATTAAAATAAATAGAAATCCTAAATCATTCTTCAGATGCCGAATATTTTACTGGTTCTTAGGTTGAGATTGTTCTGTTGAATCACTAGTTCCAAAACTAGTCTTAACCCCCTTAACCATCTCAGCACTGGCTTTGATTAACTCTGTACCAGCAGTAAGCTGATCCTTCATCAAGTCACCAATTTTGTCATTTTGTGTTTGATCAATCGACCTTGCAAAGTATTTAGGAATAAGTTCTATAATCACCTCCTCACTCTTCGCATTACTTAAACTACTCATGAAACTTGGTAAAGCATCCATCTCAAATGACATTCTTCCAAGTTCATCAGACTGTTTTCTAAGGTGAACAGACCGTCTAAGGAAATATGTAGAAAGCGTTAAAACAATAGAAAATATTAATACTTTTAAAAATATATAATTCCAAAATCCAATTTTTAGATCTGGACAAAAGGTAAGTAAACTAACTGTAAATGCGCCAATACCTAATGTCCAAAAGAAACGACGTTCCCAACTATCGGCTTCATTTTTTAATTTTTCTTCATACCCTTCAAAAATTAAATGTATCCTGTCATTTTGAAGTGCTAATTTGGCACGCTCGATATCTTTTACTTGCTTTTCAACCTCTTCAAGCTTTGGTCTTAATTCATTATCTAAAATTATGTTTGTATTATCTAAGGCAATTTTAGAAGAATTCAAATCATTTAAGAGTCGGCGAATTTCAGCTAAATGATTAACCACACTATTTAATACACTATAATTTTTCGGTACATCTTTATAAAGAGATAGGGTTGCTGCTAGTTTAAGAAAGCGTTGATTGATATATTTTGCATAAAGATTATTCTTAAATAATTCTTGATTTTCACTTATAAACTTATAAATTTCAGGTAGCTCAACATCTTTAAATCTATTAAAAACCTCATAATCTAATGAGGAAATAATTTTCATTTTTTCATCTTCTTCCAACTCATTGATATCATTATTTATTGAATCAACGATATTAATAATCTTTTTAATACTGTCGAAAATTATTAAGCTACTTATACCAACCATAGATTTTCCTTGACCCCATGCATAAGTTCACAATGACCATATCAATCAGGTCAAAATAAAGCATCATATTTTATCAAAACGACTCATATTTACCCTATATAAATAGGCCGTAAAAAACCACTCATTAGAGTGGTTTTTTAATCATTTCAAATTAATAACTTTCTATTTTTTTTGCCAAATAAACAATGCCACTTTCACCTCTATACTCCAGATCTCCGTTGGTATCGATCACAAAATATTGGGTTTCGTTAGGATCTTTATAGCGGAAAGTATTCCCATCCTTGACCAACTCATAAGGCTTCATAGTCGCATCAATATAGAATTCTTTTTTAAAGTATTGCTGTCCCTTTTTATAAATTACATCAATATGGTCCGTTAACCCATTTGGTGAAATCCACATCCCTATCACATCGCCATCAACATCAGCTTTTAGACTCAATAACTTATTAAAATCATCAGCATTCAAACCAATAAACTTGATTTCTAAATTTGGATCAAAATGTGTGGTTGCCCATGCAGCTACACTTTTCTCACCCTGAATTCGATACATGATAAATGTACGCTCATAAGTTTCTTTATCAGCATCTTTTATTTGATTGGCGATTAATTCAAGCTGCTGTTTCGTTAAACGCTTAGACAACTCAACTTGTACTTTTCGGGTAATATTTCCGCGTTTATCATCAGAAATAATTTCATAGCTTGGCTTGTCCACAGACTGTTGGGTGTCTGTTGATGGCTTCGACGTATCTGTTGTGTTTTCTGCAATTGCCGCATTTTTGTTTGGATCTGGCGCTGTTAAGGTAATAATAATGCTTAATATGATTGTCCCTACAAAACCAAACAATAAAACCTGTCCCCTTGTAACGGGTTTACTTTTTCTAAAGTTTTGAAATTTCTTAGGACTCACCAAACCGATTAGAGTTAATACCCATAAAACAATCACTGCCAAAAATGACAAAACGAATATAGCTTCCACAATTAACCCCTCTATAAAATTTTAATAAATATAATGTATTAACTTATAAACAATTGATGACACGAAGCATAAGTTCACAATGACCCGATCCATTAGCTCACAATGAGCCAAAGCATTGTATCAAAATGACCCTTTCTTTCCTTATATAAATAAAATAAGCAGTAGAGTTATAAAAGAATCTAAAAATTATCATTCGCCAAAAATTTGAAATTCTTGCTTTACCAACACTCACCCATCCTGAAATCAAATCAAAAGTTAAATTCTCTTGCTTTCAAAAAAAAATATGATTATATTTCGGAAATCACAGCAAAATCTGTGATCAGGCGTGAGAACCTGTTTTATTATCTATCGAGCGAAATCAAAGTCGCTTTATGCGGCATTTTTTTTGTCCAGTGCATTGTCATGCCTTCGTTATGGCAGTCTGGACAGGGCAGTCGAAAGGCTGGCCGTTACTCGATAGAACGGTATTCTCACCCCTGTTTAGGCTGCCACCATTACCGTGAGAAGTAATGGTGGTAAGTATCAAAACTTACTATCGAGAAAATGACTATGAACACTTCTTCAAAAAGTGTGCATCCTGTTCGCACACGTCTACACCCTGAATTTATTGGTCCAGCCCATCCACGTGAAGTACTTCATCACGTTTTAACAAATCAAACCGCCCAACAAAAATATCCAGCTACGCGCTCATTCAAATTATTTGTACACCCTTCGATTATTGCCTTCATATTTTTCGTCTATGCCCTAACAAACATAGGCGGTGCAGTATGAGCATCTTTATTTACACCGAACTAGGCACTGAAAAAATGTGTAGTAGTTGCGGTGAGTTCTACCCTTTCGACGAAGAATTTTTTAATAAGAATGGCATTCGTAATGGTCGCCAACAGTGGACTGCGAAATGCAAAGCCTGCTTTGCCGAACTTTATCGGGGGGCAGTAATATGAAATTACTTTTACAACAAAACGAATATCCCCTCATAGCTTCGCCAGAATTGGCGAAGGTACTGGGGATCACCGCAGCAACCTTTCTGCAAAAGCTCTATTTTTTAATTAATGAAACTTCAAAGCGTAAATCCAAAAAGAATCTAACCACTTACAAAGGTAGTAAGTGGTGGTTTCATACATTTGAAGAATGGCAAGCAACCTTAGGCATGTTTAGCGTATCAACCATCAAACGAGCGGTCGCTAAACTTAAAGAATTGGGTTTAATTCAAGTTGCTAAATTGTCTGAAATCAAGTCCATACGTGTGAACTACTACACCATCGATTATAAGAAATTAAAGACCCTATTTTGTATCGACGTACCGACCCAAAATGCCCCTGCAGCTAAACCCGTACCACCATCGCACCAAGATAAAATTGTCGGGACAGAAACACCACAAAACCCACAAGCAACCCCTGAACAGTTAAAGGAATTGCCCGATAAACAACGGCAGCTCTATAACCAGTTACGCAACTTAAAACTCGATATAACCCCAGATGATCCATTACTCGAAATTTGGGCACACAACGCAAGACTCATTACAGCCTATGCTGCTTCAGCATCCTCGCGTTTAGACATCGCTAAATGGCACTGGCATACCCCTGAACAAATTTTTCCAAGCCATTTATTGGCATAAGGACGAATCATGAGCATAGAAAAAATAATCATCCGAATTAAAAATCCGCACACAAATAAACGTCAGCTTTTTATTAGTTCAAAAAAACTGCATCAAATTTTAGGGTGCGACATTTCGTATAAAACATTCATTGAAACGAATGTAATATGGTCACGTTTACGAGAAAATATCGACTATCACTTTAATCAAGAGTTCGATACTTTTAATTTAAGCATCTGTGCTGTTCAAGCCATTTTAATAATTGAACCGTACCGGGTTTGTCGGAGAGTCAATATTCTGAGAGACTATCCCGATGACAAAATTAAAATATACCCCTGAAATCAGAGAAAGATCGGTTCAATTATTGATTGAATCTGAAAAAGATTATCCTTCTACTTGGGCAGCAATCACAGCAATTGCGCCTAAAATTGGCTGTACTCCTGAAACACTTCGTGCCTGGCATCAAAAGCATTTAGATCAGCAAAATCCCGCCAAAGTACAACAGGTATCTGACCAAGAAAAAATGAAGCAAATGGAACGTGAAATTAAAGAATTAAAACGTGCCAATGAAATTCTACGTAAAGCAGCCGCTTTTTTCGCCCAGGCGGAGCTCGACCGCCCACACAAATAATGGTGGATTTTATCCATAACAATAAAGATCGATATGGTGTTGAAGCGATTTGTAGAATTTTACCGATTGCAGCTTCGACCTATTATCGGGCTTTAGATCTCGCTGACAATCCAGAACATCGAGCGAAACGAGATCTACATGATGAGCATCATGCTGAACAAATTAAACGAATTTGGAAGGAAAGTTCAGGTCGATATGGTGTGCGTAAGGTCTGGCAACAATTGAAACGTGAAGGTTATGTTATCGCACGTTGTACAGTTGCTCGATTGATGCAGAAGCTAGATATACAAGGTGTTTGGCGTGGTAAGAACAAACAAACCACCCGTAGCCGAGATGACCAAAAACGGGCAGATGATTTAGTGAAACGTAATTTTAGAGCTGATCAGCCTAATCACTTGTGGGTTGCTGACTTTACCTATATTCAAACTCATTCAGGCTGGGTCTATACCGCCTTTATTATTGATGTGTTCTCACGAGCAATTGTTGGCTGGAAAGTATCTACACGAATGAATACAGATATGGTGCTCGATGCATTAGAGCAAGCATTGCATGATCGAGGCATGCCAAAGAATGTGATTCATCATTCCGATAGAGGTGTGCAATATCTTTCCATTCGCTATACCAATCGTTTAGAAGCAGCAAATTTACGAGCATCAGTCGGTACGACTGGTGATTCATACGATAATGCTTTGGCTGAAACAGTGAATGGCTTATACAAAACAGAGGTGATTGAATATTTAAAAGCAGATTGGCAAGGTTTAGCGGATGTACAACTTGCGACATTAAACTGGGTAGATTGGTTTAATAAAAAGCGTGTACACAGTGCACTAGGTTATGTGCCACCTTTTGATTTTGAATCAATGTACTATGATAAGATTAACCCGTTAGGTCAGGTGGCCTAACTTAAATAAAAAAGTCTCCGACAAACCCAGTACGGTTCAAATGGAGAACACAGAATTAAGTTGGAGATTATTTAATGAACTTACAGACCTGATTAACAGCGGTTTCCCAGCCATTCTAATTAAATAAAGGGGAAAGTCATGTATCAACTAAATGAAGAGTCTTTTTATCTCTTGCAACAGCTTAAAAATAAGGTGGGATTTATTCGTCGAATTTCTACATCTGGTAGAGGTGTAGAAAATATCGAAGTTATTTCAGTAGAACAAATCGCCACTATATTTGATGAAATGGAGCATCAGCTCGATAACATTTTGACTGGTGTCGAAGGGACTAAACTTCTTCAACCATTAGATGAATCATCTTCATAATTTTAGCTTGTTTATTTTCATCGACTTGATCGAGCAGCCTGAGTATTTCAATATGCTCAGGCTTTACAGTTTTTAAAGATTCATTTTTCTTAATACCAAAAACCACATACATCATATCAAAGCCTATTTCCTCAAGAGCTTGTAATACTCTCAAGTCAAACGGTTCCCCTCTCTTTTCAAACCGAACCCAACTTTGTTCTTTCATGTTTACTTCATCAGCTGCTGCTTTCTGTGTCAGCCCAATACGCTTGCGCTCTGATCTCAAGCGGTCACCACGGTCTAAAGAAATAAAATTACGTTCCATAGTATTTCCTATTGAAAACTATCATATATAGTAGTAAATTGTTTTTTGTGAAAATCAAACATTGCACGATTTTCACAAAATAACCAGTGTAGCCTTTTACAGAGTCAATGCAATGAATGCAAATCCAAACAAGCAAATCGTTTACCGTCTTGATGAAACCGAACATAAAAAGCTTCGTCTGAAAGCTGCTGAAGAAGGTCTAACCCCCAACCAATACGCTAGAAAATTCATGCTAGATCACATTAACCAATCTGATAAAAGCGTACAGAAATCATAAAAGACCGCTTTTCGGCTTCTCACAGATTCGGAAGCCATTCGTGTAATCATTTAGTAAAGAAATGAAACTGTTTGTAAAAACAGTAAAAAATAACAAGTGAGTGTCGTCGGGAGCAACAAATCACTTGGTCGATTCACTAGGGGTAATAATGAGTAAATCTATAGGATTCTACTGTCCGCATTGCGAACGCAGAATGCACGTCACAAGTCGTAAAAGACCGTCACCTTTGCTTCATAACATTATCGTCAGTTGTCAAAATCCCGACTGTTTAGCGAGTTTTGCTGCAGATCTAGAAATTACACGATCTATCCATAACAGCCTTAGCCCTAAACCTGATCTTTCACTGACAAAGCAAAAGTGGGAAATCGAAATAGAAATGCAGTTATTCGCTTTGGAGCTGCAGCCCGAAATTGATCAATTTCAAAAATCTTATGTCGAAGGTGCAATCAATGCCTTGTTCTGGACAAACAAAATTGATTTGGCCACCGCGCAAAACTATCGCAATCGTCTCCTCCAAATGAAATTGATCTAGGTAACTCATGGATATTTTAGAACGTCGCATAGACGAAAGACTGAACCAAATTTTCAAGTTCAAACGTAAGGGAGATTGGTATCGTGAGGGGGTATGTCCTAAATGCTCCCAAAAAGAAGCCTATACACATGCCCTTACACCAAAGGTCGTAAAGTGTGGCCGTATCAACAAGTGCAGCTACGAAGAACACGTCAAAGACATTTGTGAAGATCTATTCAAAGACTGGTCTGAGGATTTCCCTAAAACGGCTACAAATCCAAATGCTTCTGCAGATGCATACTTGCAACATGCGCGAGGGTTTAAAATTGAACCGTTACATGGTCATTACACCCAAGAGCTTTATCGCGATTTTAAAAATCGCAACTTAGTTACTGCAACAGTCCGCTTTCAACTTGCACCAGGTATTTTCTGGGAACGTTTTATCGATCGTCCTGAACGTTTTGGACGCATGAAAGCAAACTTCATTGGTGAGTGGAAAGGGCTTTCATGGTCTATTCATAACTTAGATGATCTTTGCAATGCTGGTAGCATTTGGTTGACTGAAGGCATCTTTAATAGCATTGCCCTTGCTCAATCAGAGCTGATCAGTATCAGCACCATAAATAGCAGTAATTATCCGAATAAAATCCTTCAGCAAATCGCTGCTCGATGCACAGAACTTAAGAAAGATCGCCCTCGCCTCATTTGGGCATTGGATAACGACAAAGCAGGCAAGAAATTCTTGCCTAAACAAATTAACCAAGCCACTGAGGATGGTTGGGTTTCTACCGCAGCATTACCTCCAGTCGGTAAAGACTGGAATGACTTATTCCAGAATGGTCAGCTCACACCAAAAGACCAGGATAAATATATCCACTACGGCAAGCTACAAATTGCTAAAACTGCAGAAGAAGCAGGCTTACTGATTTATAACTTTTATAACAATAGCCTTGCAAAATTCTTCTTCAACCATGCCTATCGTACTTACTGGTGGGAGTTAGATTTCAAAAAATTTAATCTCGTACTAGAAGCCACAGAACAAGCTCAAGGTTCAATTTTGTCTGAAGATGAAAAGCGCGAGCAGGCGCTTAAAAACAGTTCTTCAGTCGTTGAAATCTGCAATGCACAACTCGAACCTCTCTATTTCCAACGTAACGAAATTACCGACGAAAGTTGGTATTACTTTCATATCCAATCACCGTGGGGAGAGGTCAAAGCCACCTTCACACCCGAGCATATTTCCTCACGTAGCAAATTTAAACCCCGTGTTATGGGGGTTTTGTCTGGGGCAATGTGGACTGGAACCGATCAACAGCTTGAAACCTTTATCAAGCGTAAAACTGAGCGACTGAGAGAAGTCAAAACCATTGACTTTATTGGCTATAGCAAAGAACACGATATTTATATTTTCGACCAATTTGCTGTGCATAAAGGTCAAGTTATCCCCAAGAACGAACACGATTATTTCAAAACAAATAAAAAGGAGATCAAGACATTAGCTTCTACACCCGTTATTCATTTAACAACGAAGAAAGAATTTAAGCCGACATGGTGGCGTGATTACTACGACTTAAATGGCGAAGTAGGATTAATTCTCTTAGCTTGGTGGACTGGCTCATATTTTGCCGAGCAGATCCGCGCTCAGCACTCATCCTATCCTTTCTTTGAACTTGTTGGCCAAGCAGGTTCTGGTAAATCAACACTGATTGAAATGCTTTGGAAGTTTAGCGGTCGTGAATCATACGAGGGCTTTGACCCAAACAAATCAACCAGTGTGGCGATTTATCGTAACTTTGCCCAAACCTCCAACATGCCGATCGTCCTCATTGAGGGCGACCGTAACGATCAACAGGCATCACAAAAAGCCAAATTTAGTTGGGACGAATTAAAAGATGCTTTTAACGGTCGTGCAATTCGTTCTAAAGGCCTAAAGACAGCAGGTAATGAAACCTACGAACCACCGTTCCGAGCTGCAGTCATGATCAGCCAGAACACCCCTATTCAAGCATCTGAAGCAATTCTTTCACGTACTCTGCACATTTCTGTCGACACCAAAGGACACAGTTTAGAGAAAAAGAATATTGCGACCCGTTTGTCGCAAATGCCATTAGATGAAGCATGTACTTACATGACTTATTGCTTAAAAAATGAAAGTAAGATTTTAGAGACCTACTTCAACAACTTAAAACAAATTGAAGCAGACTTTCATGCCAAAGGCATAACCCATGTGCGTATTGCCCTATGTCATGCCCAAGTATCAGCGATGATCGATGCATTGGCCGAGCATGTATTCAAAAAAGAAATTAGTGCAACTGAGATCCAAAATTCAAAAACCATGCTTGAA
The DNA here is from genome assembly GCF_002934965.1 of Acinetobacter sp. ACNIH2. Taxonomy (NCBI): domain Bacteria; kingdom Pseudomonadati; phylum Pseudomonadota; class Gammaproteobacteria; order Moraxellales; family Moraxellaceae; genus Acinetobacter; species Acinetobacter sp. ACNIH2. The sequence goes on along the minus strand of NZ_CP026412.1, from coordinate 2,210,589 downwards.
AACATGGCACGCAAACGTGTCGATGAAATTGGTTTAGACCATATCTACGTTCAACAGTTTTGGGATGCTTATGAATACCTCAATGGCATTCGTACCTCACATTTCCATCTTAATCATTACGAACCTACGGAGGCTCACATCGCAATAAACCTTAATGAAATTTACAAAGTCGCTGCGAGAAATTTCCAAGCCCTGCCCGATGTAAATGAAATGAGAAACTTACTGCGCACAAGCAAACGCTACAAATTCGTCGAAGCAAATAAGCCAGTCCGTTCATCTAAGTACCCTGCAGATGAAGTTAAGCAAATCGGAGATAAAACTAATGACAACCCAATCCAATCAGACCGTATTGTTAAATGTTGGATTTTCACCAATCCAAATCAAATTAAACAACCAGGATCTAAAAAGTAATTACTGAAACAAAAACACATGCAAAAGCGGCAACTTCTGCATGTGTCACACAACCACTGGAGAGCAATTATGCAAAACGATTCTAACGTAGAAATGGCATCACCTGAGAGTCAATTCATTAATAATGTGGGTTTAAAGAAAGCAAAAGATATTATTCAGAACATGCCTGAAGGCGCTAGATATTGGGTAAAAACGACTGGTTATCACAATGATATTCCCGATTTTTCACAATACAAATTCCAGCATCTCTATAACTTAGAACTTTTAAAAAAACATATTGAGGAATATGAACAGACCCATGGTGTTAATTTTGGCATTCCTGAATATCTTCTTTGTGAGCCACGTACTTACAAAGTAAATCTGAATTCATGGCATGAATCTACATGTGACCTTGAATTTACAGTTGTCATTAAATGTACCGACGCCGAACTACATGAACACAATAACTTTTGGTCTGGACATCAGCATCGCCTTGACGATAACAAGGGCGATGTTGTGGCAGTCATATTAAAGATGATCGGTCGTAAAGTTTTTTGGTATTGCTATGAAAATGGTTTTTCACGCTTCACTGGCGCTGCATTAGCAAATGAGATTTTCCAACAGGAAGGATGGTTATCAGATTGTTTTGAAATCACCAAATTACATTTTGAAAACTTGGTCGATGACGATGAATTTGAGTTTGAACCTGTAGTGGTGGAGAGTTAGTCCATGATTGAAATTTTTGACGATAAAGTAAAATTTGATGGTGATGACATTTGGTTAAATGGAAATCTTATATATAAATCTGATCGTAAAGATGTTTGGTATGTAATTGAATGTCCTGATCTTGATAAAGAAGATAAAGAATTCCCAAGCCTAGAAGCAGCTATAGCCTACTCTCTGGAGCAAAAGCCATGACTAATTATTTAGTTAAATGCTCCCGTTGCAGAAATAAGCATCTTGAAAGCGAACGGGTTAAAAAGCTATCGAATAAATACGGCTGTTGGGGACATGATTTGGTGTGTCCACGTTGTGAATGTAAAACTTATTATCGCTTAGAAGAAATTCAGCAACAGCAGAAGGATTCTCAAAATGTCTAATTATCATTGTAATTGTGGTGGTTTAATCCTTCCTGATTTTTCTTCTTATAAGGTTGATGATGAAGTCAACTTCATGATCCAAAAACGGAAAAACATCAGTAATAGTTTTATTTCAGTAAGTCAAACCGCCTATTCTGGAAAAATAACTAAAATTGAGGGTGATGACATCACTGTCAAAGCCCAAGTTCGTATTTACAAACTCTCGCGTTTTGAAATTACGCCAAAGGATGCACCAGGACCAATTGATTATTTCCGTATTGGTCAATGTCGTTGCGAATTGAACCAGGAGCAAAAACCATGCGTGGCGTAAACAAAGTTATTTTAGTCGGTTCACTTGGTGCGGATCCTGAAAGCAAGACCTTTCCGAATGGTGGTTCATTGTGTCAATTCTCAATGGCCACATCTGAAAAATGGCAGGACAGACAATCTGGCAATTGGATTGAAAATACAGAATGGCACCGAATTGTAGTCAAAAACCGCTTAGGTGAAATTGCACAGCAATACCTAAAAAAAGGTTCAAAGGTCTACATCGAAGGTAAATTGCGTACCCGTTCATGGCGCGATCAAAATAACCAGGAACGCTACACCACAGAAGTACATGCAGAAACTATGCAAATGCTGGATTCAGCACCACAGGCCAATAGTTATTAAAGGGATGAACAATGGACTTTCAAAACATTATAAAAGCTCGTCAGGCGATTACGGATAAGCATGGTACCAAAAAACCACAATTAACTTTTGGCGGTGAAATGCCTTGTCCAATCTGTGAAAAAGGTACATTAGGCTATCAAATCAGTGCAGTGAATGGGCATATCAATGCAAGCTGTGAGACTGAAGAATGTGTTCATTGGATGGAATAAATATGAATTTCATCGAATGGTTTAAAACCACCAAAGAATATGGCCAACTAAGTTGGACATATTCAGAAGCTCAAATTTTCGAGCATAACGGCACTGAATACAGTTTTATGTGTGTCAGTACTGCATATCAGGCTTTTGAATATTTAAAGAAAGGATAATGACAAATGAAATGGTATCCAATGGTAAAAGTCGCTGCTGAACTTGGTATCTGTGTAAATACCTTTAAAAAGCATTATCTGGCAAAGTACCCACCAGAGCGCGTGTTTGTTAATCGTAAAGAATGGACTGAAGCAACACTAAATCTAATGAAGTCAGACAAAAATATTGGTGCTGCAGCATAACAAAAGGGGCAAATTGCCCCCTTTTTAATATTCATTGCTAACCTTTTAACCAACTATCAACTTCTCTTGCATACCATTCCATCATTTCAACACGTTCAGCCCAATACTCTGCACGGTTATAAATGCCACGGATCTTGTCTTTTGGTACATGGGCTATCTGGTATTCAATAACATCATATCTAAACTTAGCTGAGTCATTTGCGTGAGTCGAAAAAACGGAACGAAAACCGTGTGTCGTCATCCGTCCAGCGTAGCCATTGCGCTTAATGATGGCCAAGATACTTTCGGATCTGGCTGGTAAATCTGGTTTATGTGCATGTCTAAAAATAAAACCTTCACATTTCCGTCGGTCATACAAGGTTTTAAATAACTCAATAGTCTGATCAGTGAGTGGTACCACATGATCCCGACGCATTTTCATTCTTGATGCAGGAATCACCCATTCACGCGTTTCAAAATTAATTTCTTTTGTGTCCCAACGCGCTAAAAGAAGTTCAGAAATACGAACAGCCGTATAACAGGCTAATTTTATTGCAATCATCAAGTCTTCTGAAACTTGCGAACGCTGCACCCTTCCCCAAAATTCAGGCATTTCGGCAGGCTTTAAAGCTGCCAAATTTTCTACTTCCTGTTTCGGTATAACATCAGCTACTAGTAAGCATGGATTTTTTTCTGTGTAATCTGACGCGATCGCAAAATTAAAGACATCATTTAAAAGCCTTAAAGAACGCTTTGCAGTTTCAATCGTACCTTTGGCCACAATACTTTTAACGCTATTAACGACCTGCTTTCGTTCTAATTCATCAACACTGATATTTTCAAAGTCTTCAGTGATATAACCAAGTCTATAAACCACTGTATCAATGTACTTTTGGCTACTCCAACGTGGCTGCATAATTTCAAGCCATTCTTGAATAACTTCCTTTACTGTCGGGGCATTCAGCTTTTTACCTGTAATTTTCTGCTTAAAATCACGGGCAAGTTGTCTAGCTTCCTTACAACCAGTATCTGGATATTCACCTAGCGTTTTTTGATTCTGTTTACCATGATGTCTATATGACAGCACCCATTTCTTTTTCCCTGTTGGAAATACAGAAATGATTAGCCCTTCCCCATCAGCAATTGAATATCTTTTTTCCTGTGGCTTTAAATTTTTTACTTGTACGTCAGAAAGCATGCAGGTGTTATACCCGTATAACAAAGGTATAACATATTAGTTTGATAGACCATGATTTTCAATGATTCGTCATGATTGTTAATGACAGATAATGAGCAAGAAAAAAGCCTTGAAACCGTTAGATTTCAAGGCTTTTTTGAGGTTTCATGATCAATTCTGATTACTCGTGATTGACCATGATTTTGTCATCTGGTGGAGGTGGCGGGAGTTGAACCCGCGTCCGCCAGCACTACGCTCGAGAATACTACATGCTTAGATATCGTCTACTGTTTTAACTCTTTGTGACCCGACGAACAGGGTACAAATCGCGATCCTTTTAATTTAGTACGAAACCCCAAGGCTTGATTTCATACGGACTTGTGTGCGTGCGCTTCAGTCGGACTCTCTAACCACAAGTATTCGGAGAGGCGGACAAGCTGCCCTTAGGCAGCTAGAGCGTATGATTCGTCGTTTGCGACTATTAAAATGCAAATTTTATTTACGAGAGAAAATGCGCTCTCGGCATGCATCTATGAGTTTCATCACCAGCGTCGAAGCCAGAAACACCCCCAAAGTACACCACAATCATAACATAAATATCGAAAATTACGAGGTAATTTCACAGTATTTACAGGAGTGACTGCGTTCTATTACATTATTGCGGTAATCTTTCATATTTCAAGAGTTAAAAAATAAAAACATGAGCTATTTACTTGCACTTGATCAAGGAACAACCTCGAGTAGGGCCATTATTTTTGATGAACAGGGAAAAATCTACGCAACAGCTCAACATGAAACTCAAATTCGTACTCCTCATTCAGGTTGGGTCGAACAAGATGCCCAAGAAATTTGGAGTACCCAAATTGCCGTCGTGCAACAAGCCATTGCCTCTGCAAATCTCTTAGCAAAAGATATTAAAGCCATTGGGGTAACCAACCAACGTGAAACAACGGTTGTGTGGGACAAACGCAATGGTATTCCACTTGCGCCTGCCATTGTTTGGCAAGACCGTCGTGCAACAGAATGGTGTAATCAACTCACTAAATGCAACTTATTAGCTACTATTCACAAAAAAACAGGTTTAAGGATTGATCCGTATTTTAGTGCAGGCAAACTGGTTTGGTTACTTGAAAATGTCCAAGGTTTAAGAACTCTGGCAAATCAAGGACATGTTGCTTTTGGCACGATTGATAGTTGGCTGGTTTGGAATCTGACACGTGGCGCTGAACATGTCATTGAAGCCAGTAATGCCTCGCGTACCATGCTCATGAATTTAGCAAGCCAACAATGGGATGAAGAATTATTAGAATTATTCAACATCCCCGCTTCTGTGCTTCCAACCATCATTTCGTCAGATCGGTACATTGCCAATACCGCCTCAGGATTATTGGGTGCAGAAATTCCAATTGCAGGAATTCTGGGCGATCAACAATCTGCTCTATTCGGACAATCTTGTTTTGAGGCAGGCACCGCGAAGAATACCTATGGTACAGGTTGCTTCATGCTGTTTAATACGGGTAACCAAATTCAATATAGCCAAAATCAATTGCTCACCACACTGGCTTGGCAATGTCACCAACAAAATACCTTTGCACTGGAAGGTAGTGTATTTATGGCAGGTGCGATTGTGCAATGGCTCAGAGATGGACTCGGGATTATTCAGCACAGTTCAGAAGTTGAAAAGCTGGCCTGCCAAGTACAAGATTCTGACGGCGTGGTTTTGGTTCCTGCATTCACAGGCTTAGGTGCACCGCATTGGGACAGTAATGCGCGTGCATTACTCTGTGGCATGTCACGAGGAACCTCAAAGGCACATATTGCCCGAGCTGCATTAGAATCGATTGCCTTTCAGGTTTCAGATGTTCTGAGTGCGATGCAAGCTGATATTAGCCAACCACTGAAAGAGTTAAGGGTTGATGGTGGTGCCAGTCAAAATGACATGTTGATGCAATTCCAAGCCGATATGCTCAATGTCCCTGTGCTACGCCCCAAAATGCTGGAATCTACCGCATGGGGGGCTGCTGCAATGGCAGGATTGAAGATGGGGATTTTTTCTAATGTTTCTGAAGTTGCTGCATCTTGGCAATTAGATCGAATGTTCGAGCCTAAAATGTCGGAAGATCAACTTCAACAACATCTACACCAATGGCGTACGGCTTTAAAACGCGCTAAATCTGAAATTTAGAGATATGAGCACCGCGAATATTCTATCGCGGTGCTCAAGCGAATCCTTAATGGCTTGGTCCTGTGACTTTAGTTTTCGGTTTGGGTGCAAGCCAAATCAATAAACTTGCCACAATAAACACCAAGGTTAAGATAAAGAAAACATGATCGACCGACATGGTCATGGCTTCTTTATCGACCAAGTTGGAAATCACGCCCAAAGCCGTTTCATTAGTCATACCATTTTGCACTAAAGTATTTTGGACTTCACTGGTGTGCAAACTCGATACCATTTCAGTCCGCGCCACTTTGGCATGATCATCCCAAATGGTCACGGCAATGGAAGCCCCTATTGCCCCTGCCATAGTTCTTAAGAAATTCATCAAGCCTGCTGCTGAGGCCATTTCAGAGGTCATCACGGAACCAAGCGCAATATTTGACAAAGGGATGAAAAAAAATGGTACAGCAAAACCCTGCAAGATCTGTGGCATTGCCAAAGTCATAAAGTCAGCATCGGTCACCCAAAAGGCGCGCATCAAGGTTACAATCCCCATCAGTAGCAGGCCAAAACTGGCCAAAGCACGAGGGTCATGCTTGTTTGCCAGTTTTGCCACAATCGGTGACATGGTCAAACTACCAAAGCCCATGGTGGCAGTCAGATAACCCGCCCATGTCGCAGTGTAGCCCAAGTTGACCTGAACCCACTGCGGAATTAAAACAATACTGGCAAAAAAGCCACCAAATGCAAAAGCTAGAGATAACACTGAGATGCTAAAGCCGCGATAACGGAAAATTGCAATATTCACAATCGGGTGCTGCTCAGTCAGTTCCCAAATGATAAATGCAATTAAACCAATGACCGTGATAACCGCAAGGAAGCAAATAAAGGTACTGTTAAACCAGTCATTTTCATGCCCCAAATCCAGCATGAGCTGTAAAGCTCCAATCCAGAGCACCAATAAACCTAAACCTATCGCATCAATTGGTAAGCGAAATTTATCTGTTTCTGCAGGCTTTAATAAACGTATTGCCGCTAAGGCACAAATAATCCCTACTGGAATATTGATAAAGAAAATCCAGTGCCATGACCAATTATCACTAATCGAACCACCTAGAATTGGACCTAAAATTGGACCAACAACCGTGGTCATGGCCCACATGCCCATCGCTTGCGATTGTTTTTCAGGTGGGAAAATACGCATAAGCAAGGTTTGACTGAGCGGCATAATCGGACCACCAAACAAACCCTGTCCTATACGACAAAACACCAACATTTCTAAACTGGTGGATAATCCACACAAAACCGAAAAAGTGGTGAAGCCAATTAGGCTAATCACAAATAATCGTACTGTTCCGAAACGCCCAGCCAACCAGCCAGTCAAAGGCACACAGATTGCTTCTGCAACTGCATAAGAGGTAATTACCCAAGTACCCTGCGAGCTTGAAACGGCCAAACTCCCAGTAATATGCGGAACTGAGACATTGGCGATGGTCATGTCGAGCACCACCATAAAGTTCGCCAATGCCAGTACAAAGGCAGCGAGCATTAAGCGGCTACCTTGTAAATCACCAAAAGGACGATACTGGTTCATGAGCGATTACTTCGAACGTAAATCGATTTTGGCTTCCATTGAAAGTCCAACACGTAGCGGATGTTTCGCCAACTCTTGAGGATCGAGGGTAATTCGAACAGGTAATCGCTGTACCACTTTAATCCAGTTACCCGTCGCATTTTGCGCAGGAATGAGGGCAAAAGCAGCGCCTGTTCCACCAGAGAATCCCTGAACCGTACCGTGAAACTCAACAGCATCCCCATACAGGTCGGAAACTAAAGTGACTTTTTGCCCTGCACGAACTTTTTCTAACTGGCTTTCTTTGAAGTTGGCATCGACATAGAGTTGTGACACTGGTACGACCATCATCATCACAGTGCCAGGGGCAACACGTTGACCCACTTGAATATTTCGGCGTGTCACTACCCCATCAAGCGGTGCTTTAATTTGAGTACGCTCTAAATCTAGAAGCGCTTGTTTTAATTTGGTTTCAGCAATCAATACATCAGGCGTTGAGTTCTCATTACTGTCCTGAATCAAGGCATCGTTCGCTGCCAAAGTACTTTGTGCCGCTTTTTGATTTGATTTTGCTTGGGCCAATGTTGCTTGTGAAACTGCCAAACTTGCTTGTGCATTTTCTACTGCAATTTGCGCTGTGCTTAATTCTTCTTTAGAAATAGCACCTGAAGCACTGAGTTGTTGACGACGCAGTAATTCTTTTTCCGCCTTGCCTAAATCCACTTGTGCCTTTTGCACCTGTGCCTCAGCGCTGTGAATACCATCATCACTGACAAAGACTTGTGAATTCAATGCACTACTATTGGCACGCGTTTGCTTGTATTGACGCTTGGCTTTGGTGAGTTCTGCCTGTGCTGCGGCAACTGCAATTTTGGCATCGCGATCATCAATTTGAACCAGCACATCACCTTGTTTAACCGTTTGTGTATCTTTAACCAAAACTTGTTGTACTTGACCATTCACCATTGAGGTAATTGAAGCCGTTTCTGCACCAACATAGGCATTGTCTGTACTGACAAAATGGTTTAAAAATAATGCCCAAACTGCATAAACCACGGCAATAATCGCCAGTATTGCTCCAAATATCGCAAAGGACTTTTTACGTTTAGCTTGCATATTTGCGGCATTCGATTGTGGTGGAGTAGTTGAAGCTTCTGTCATCATTTCTTCCTTCAGCCAGACAGACTTGGTCACCACAAAATCCACAACTCAAACAGTTTTTTACTTATTTTTAAAAACTGAAGATTCGTGTCGATGAGAAAGTCATTTCTTTAATATAAATTTGGCTAGGAATTTTAAATAAAAAACTCATCATTTGAGAAATGATTTTTTAGACTGATCGGTTTATTAATTGATTCAAGCTGCCCTTATCTTGACAGCTTAAAACTTATTTTGAGAGAAAATTTCAAATAAAATAATTTACTTTTCAACTACTTTAGAACGCATAAGATGCAATCGCAGTCGCAATTGGTTTATCTTCATCATTTACCAAAGTCATACGCATGGTGCAACCTTTACGTCCTAAGCGTAAGGTTTCTGCACGGGCAACAAAGAATTTGCCACGTCCAGGAGCTAAATAATCGACTCGCATGTCCACCGTTGCCAGTCGCGTCACTTTCTTAATAGTGTCAGGCAATTGCTCAGGCTCAGTGCGTTTATACAGCTCGCCCATTGCCACGATTCCACCTACACTGTCTAGAATTGTTGCGGCAACGCCACCATGTAGAATTTGAAAAGCAACATTTCCAATCATGTAGGGCTGCATTTCAATATAGCCTTCAATCTGCTGATCAACCACACGCATCGTCATGCCATTATGGGAGAAAAATGGCGAACTATTAAAGGCATGACATAATTGTTGCAATACCACATCAATATCGACTTTCGAACCCAAGTGGATTCCTCCCGTCCATTTCTTTTCCATATCGCTCATAAATTACTCAAACACCTAAAATTTTGAAAAAACGACCGCATTTTGCCCCTAAAGCTGTGTGATGGGTCTACAATACTGCCTAGTTTAATACTGATCAGTGAGATTGTTATGACTTATACGTTCAATCGTCCAGCATTTCCTGCCACCCGTATGCGTCGTATTCGAAAGAATGACCAATTACGTGCCATGGTTCGGGAAACTCAACTCACGACTGATCACTTGATTTATCCTGTATTTGTACTGCCAGGTCAAAACCAAACCCAAGATATTCCAAGTATGCCGAAGATTCAGCGCCTTTCTGCTGATCTATTATTAAAAAAAGCGGAAACGTTATTAGAACTGGGTGTGTCTAAATTGGCACTGTTCCCTGTTACGCCACAAGAAGATAAAAGTTTAACGGCTGAAGCTGCATGGCGCGACGATGGCTTAGTGCAAAATACCGTTCGCTTACTCAAAAAAGAACTGCCTGAAATGGTGCTCATTACCGATGGTGCCCTCGACCCCTACACTACGCATGGTCAAGATGGCATTATTGATGACACAGGTTATGTTCTGAATGACGAAACCGTCGAATGCCTCATTAAACAAGCTTTGAGTCATGCAGAAGCAGGTGCAGATGTCGTAGCACCGAGTGACATGATGGATGGTCGTATTGGTGCTATTCGCCATGCATTAGAGGCCAATGGACATATCTATACCAATATCATGGCATATTCGGCGAAATATGCATCGAGCTTCTATGGTCCATTCCGTGATGCGGTTGGGTCTGCCAGCAACCTAAAAGGTGGCAATAAATACAATTACCAAATGGATGTCGGCAACCGCGCCGAAGCCTTACATGAAATTGCACTGGATATTCAGGAAGGTGCAGACATGGTGATTGTTAAACCAGGAATGCCGTACTTAGACATCGTGCGTGAAGTCAAAGATACCTTTGGTATTCCAACTTTTGTTTATCAAGTCAGTGGTGAATACGCGATGTTAGCGGGTGCTATTCAAAATGGCTGGTTATCCGATCAAGTCATTATTGAATCCTTGATGAGCTGTCGTCGTGCGGGTGCAGATGGGATTTGGACCTACTTCGCGGAAGAAGCAGCGCTTAAACTTAAAGCCATGAACTAATTGATCTCAAATTTTTATGAATATCGTCATTATTGGTGCTGGCATTAGTGGTCTATTATCAGCTTTAGAATTGGCCGAACAAGGTTGTCAGGTCAGTATTTATAACCAAACCTATGCAGGGCAAGCCTCATGGGCGGGTGGCGGTATTCTTTCTCCAATGTACCCTTGGCGCTATCCACGTGCAGTCAATCTCTTGGCGCAACATGGTAAAGCTCTGTACCAAACATGGAATGAAAAATTACAGCCCGTAACAGGCATAGATTTCGAAATTCATGAAACAGGCATGTTAATTTTGGACGAAACCGATTTTGAAGTCGGTTTAAATTATAAAACTCAATTCCAAGACCCCATGCAGCACTGCGAATACTTGCAGCGGGAACAACTAGATCAGGTCAATCCGCATCTTTCCGAGCAGTTTCAACATGCGATTTACTTTCCAGAAATCGCCAACGTACGCAATCCTCGACTATTACAATCTCTACGTCATTATTTAGAACAGCATCCGAAGGTTCAATTTTTCGATCAAATGCCTATTCAGAAATTTCATATTCAGCAGGACAAAGTTGAATATATAGAAACTGAAACAGGACAAAAAGTCTATGCTGATCAATTCGTACTAACAACAGGTGCTTGGTCTGGTTTATGGTCAGAGCAACTTGGCTTGGAACTACCCGTTCGCCCAGTACAAGGGCAAATGGCACTCATTAAAACCCCGGCCCACTGGTTACCAACCATGTGTATGAATCGAGTCATGTATCTCATTCCACGGATGGATGGTCATATTGTCTGTGGTTCAAGCATGCAAGAGTGTGGGTTTAATGCTGAAACTTCGGATCAGATTCAACAGAATATTTTAGAAGCTGCTTATGAAATGGTGCCTGAGTTAGCCCAATTCCCTGTAGTGCAAAATTGGGCTGGCTTACGTCCAAGTTCGCCCGAAGGTATTCCCTACATTGGTCAACTACCTCATCTGCATAATGTCTGGGTCAATCTGGGACATTTTAGAAACGGTTTATGTATGGGACCTGCATCGGCACAACTGCTACGTCAGCTTATCTTCAAGCAACCTACATCTGTAGATTCGACTATTTACAGTCCAGAACAATTGCTGAAACCAGAAGTGATGACCAGTTAAAACACTGCTCCACATTAAAGCAAATCATTTAATGCTTCTTTTAAAGTCGGAAACTTGAACTCAAACCCTGCTTGCTGAAGGGCTTTAGATTGCACGAATTGACCATTTAAAATCAATTGTGATTGCTCCCCCAATAGGCTTTTAAAAACCCAAGCTGGCATACTTAACAACGGATGTCGTTTTAAACTGAGTGCGGCAATATTCACAAATTGACTCTGTGTCACTTTCTCTGGTGCGACCACATTAAAGACTTTCTGTTCAGTCTCATGGGTCAGAATAAACTCCATCGCACGCAGTACATCCTGAATGTGTACCCAGACCACAGGCTGCCGCCCATGCCCTATACGTCCGACCAAATTCCATTTAATTGGAAACAACATCTGCGGCAATATGCCACCACCACGCCCAAAAACCACACCAAGCCGCATAATTTTAGTGTGCTGCATCGTATCCGCACGAGCTGCCTGCTCCCACTGTTGGCAAAGCTGAGACATAAAAATGTCTTGAGCAGGTGATTCTTCTGTACAAACTTGTTGCCATTGCTCCGAAGCATCAATACCGTAGTATCCCACCGCAGAACCCGACAAAATACATTTCGGAAAAATTTGTCTGCGTTGTAAAAATTGGTAGAGGACTTGAGTTGTTTTGACCCGACTTTGAATCAGTTTCTGTTTGCGCTGTGCAGTCCATCGCCCTTGCGCAATACTTTCACCCGCCAGATTAATCACATAATCAATGGAGTGCAATTGTAGTTCGTCAAATTGCTGAATCCAGCTTAAATCAGGATGGGTTCGGGGTTGTGGTTTCCGAGAGACACCAATCACCTGATAATCTCGCTCCAGTAAATAAGGCAACAAATGGGAACCAATAAACCCTGAAGCTCCCGTAATCAACACCACAGGTTTGTACATAAAACAATCTCTTGGCTAGATGTTTTATCTATAAATGAGATAGACAATAAATACAAGTTTATATGTATTAACCCAACATTTTGTTTGCCATACGTTGTGCTTGGGCACCATAAAACCAATAGGTGAGCAAATATAGTGGAATGGCAATTAACAAAAACATAATCAACACCACCGCCATAAATTGCGGTTGTTGCAAATACAGCAAAAGATCTTGCCAAATGCTTGGATTACTGCGTGAGAAGAAATAAATCCCACCGAGTAAGCCCAATAAATTATAGCCCCAGAAAATCAGGCTAAACCCCAAAGTAAAACGCTTTCGTTCTGTCTGCGTTGGGGCGCGCTTTTGTTCTTTCAGGAATTTGAATAATACCCAAATCATTGCAACTAAGTACGGTACCGCCGTCAGTACCCCTCCCATCCCTCTTGGCATCAATGCTGCCAAAACACCACAAATACATGTGAACAGAAAACACAGTACAAAAAACCAAATAAAATAACGGTGCAGTGGTATCATGAATACAGCTCAACAGGGGCAAAAAGCCATTATAAAAAAAATTTCAATCTTTTTTCATTTTCTTGTCAACCAATTCAAACTTGTTCACGTTATTAAGAGTACAAGGTTCGAAACCGTCAATTTGTACTGGCATCCACAATATTTTCGGCGACCTTCTACCTAAAGCAATAAGCTTGGCGTGAATGTCAAACTTTTAAAACAGCAGCTTAAAAGTTTGGTATATCCACCATTTTTTGACCGACGATTTCATCATCACTCGAATCGTCGGTCTTTATTTTTTAGAACAATAAAAATAGGAACTCAGATCATGCAGCCATTGGTCTACTTTGAAATTCAATCGTCAAACCCTGAACGTGATCTTCAATTTTACCAAGCAATCTTTGGTTGGACATTTACCAAGGTTGAAGGTCTTCCCATCGAATATTATCAAATTGATACAGCGAATATACATGGCGGTTTATTAAAGCGCCCTGTGGAAATTCCTCCGACACATTGTGGCACCAATGCCTTTACCTGTTCCATTCAAGTCGAAGATTTTGATGCAACCGCGGCAAAAATTTTAGCGCTAGGAGGACAAGAAGCCATGCCCAAATTCGCTATTGCAAATAAATGTTGGCAAGGCTATTTCATCGACCCAGATCACAACACTTTTGGCTTGGTAAAACTCGACCCAAATGCAGCGTAAGGAATATTTACGCAACTAAAATTGTCATCATCTACAGCATATCTGGGCATGTAAAATATGCTAAGTTATACACGGCATTTTCACGCTTTGAGATCATATGGCTGTTCGCTTTTTTCATACTTCTGACTGGCACTTGGGACAATTTTTTTATAACCACTCTCGTCAGTATGAACATGAACAGTTTTTAACGTGGCTGATTGATCAAATTAAATTAAAACAGCCACATGCCCTACTCATTGCAGGGGATATTTTCGATGTGATTAACCCCGCATCCAGTGCGCAAAAGCAACTTTATCAATTCTTGGCAGATGCACATGCAGTCGCTCCGCACATGCAAACGCTCATGATTGCAGGGAACCATGACTCAGGTTATCGCATTGAACAAGTCGAGCCATTGCTGTCTAAATACAATGCCAAAGCCATCGGAGTTATTCAGAAAAATGCCGAAGGTCAATTGGATTTAAATCGCTTACTCATTCCTATTTATAATGAACAACAGCACATTGTAGCTTGGTGCCTAAGCCTACCATTTTTACGTCCTGCTGAAATTACAGGAATCAACGAACAAACCAACGATAGTAAAGCGGCTATCGCCCATTTACATCAACAGCTCATTGCGGCAGCTAAACAGCGTAAAACGAAAGATCAAGCCCTGATTCTGATGTCACATGCGCATATGCAAGGCGCAGAAACGTCCGACTCGGAACGCCCGATTATTATTGGCAATGAAGAAGCGCTTTCGACAGCACTGTTTGATGAAGTGATTGACTATGTGGCTTTAGGGCATTTGCATAAACCACAAAAAGTTGGGCAAGAACATATCCGATATAGTGGTTCGCCTATTCCACTGTCCTTTAGTGAGGAGAATTACAAACATCAAGTTTTAGAGATTTGTATTGATCCAAACCTAGAAGCCTCAGATCGTCTGCAAATGCAGGTGTTAGCCATTCCTCGCAGTGTTGCCCTGCATCGTATTCGTGGTGAAATGCATGAAGTCTTACAAAAACTGCAAGACTTAGCTACGGGCGAAATCGAAAGTATTGATCAACGCGAATATGTCGATATTGAATACTATAGCCTGACCCCTCCCCCCCCTAATTTACGCCAGCAATTTGAACAGGCCTTGCCTGAAAATCGCTATCGGTTGGTTCGCATCTCACGCCAATATTTAGCTTCGGAACAAGATACCTCGAATGCACATACCCTACAGCTTGAACCACCAACACCCGTGCAACTGTTCCAAAATGTATGGGAAAAACAAGGCTATGCCGCTGATGATGAGGTCCTGAAAGACTTTATGAGTCTAGTGAATGAAGCACAAAAATCTTTAGAAGAAGAACCCAACAGTTAAAGGCTTGCCATGAAAATTTTATCGATTCGAATTAAAAATCTGGCATCACTGGCTGGCGAACATCTGATTGATTTCGATGCTGAACCCTTAGCCAGTGCAGGCTTAATTGCCATTGTCGGCAAAACTGGGGCGGGTAAATCGACCATTCTGGATGCCATGTGCTTGGCACTGTTCAACCAAATTCCACGGTTGAAAAAAAGTGATGCAAAATTACAAGATAGTGATGGAACTGAAATACCTATAGATTCACCATTAACTGTATTAAGACGCGGTACAACATTAGGTTTTGCTGAACTCCGTTTCATTGGTCAAGATGAAAAAGAATATCTCGCTTATTGGGAAGCTCGTCGAGCCAGAGATAAAATTAATGGCAAATTAAAGATTAGCCGTCATATACAATGTTTAACTGATAGAACAATCCTTGCTGATAAAACAACTCTTGTAAATACACATATTGAGCAAATCACTCAACTCACATTTGATAAATTTACTCGTTCAATACTATTAGCACAATCCGAAGTTACGGCGTTTCTAAAAGCCCGCGACAATGAACGTGGCGAATTATTAGAATACCTGACCAATTCCAGTATTTTCGGTAAAATTGGACAACTGGCTTTTGAAAAAACCAAATCAATTGCAACACAACGCAAGGAACTGGAAAATATCTTAGGCCATATTGAAATTCGCTCAGAAGAAGAAATTACAGCGCTACGCAATGAATATGAAACTACTCAACAGCATTATCAAAGACTCGAACAGGAAAAATCGCAATACCTTCAACAACAGCAATGGTTTGCACAACGCTATAAATTAGAACAAGATATTATTCTGAAACAGCAACAGCATGAAATCCAGCAACAAACCCATGCTAACTTAGCGCAAAATCGCCAACAACTGAATCAACTCGAAACTTTCTCTGCCATACGTCCCATCGTATTTCAACAACAACAGATTCTAAACACGCTACAACAACTTGAACCGCAAATTCAGCAACAACAACATCATTTTATCAGTTTAAGTCGCCAGTTTGAGCAAGAACAAAATCATTTTCAACATGCCGAAACCACCTTACATCAGTTACAAGATTTCGAGTTGCAACATCAGCAAGAACTGAGCGATGTCCGTAAATATGTACAAGAACGCGACTATATTGCGGATGAATACAAAAAGACGAAAACTCGTCTGCAACAACTAAGTATGCAGCAGCACCCCCTACTCGAACAGCAACAACAGTCTGAACAACAACTACATCAATTGATCACTCAGCAGCAATTCTGTGCTACTCAATTACAAAATAGCGATCAATTTGCCATTTTAGATCAGGGCTTACAGGCTCATCTTCAGCAAATCAATCAATTTATTGATTACTACCAAAAAGTTGAATCAAGCTTAGGGAATATCCCGCAAGCACAGCAACAACTTGATCAAGACAAAATTCTACTACAAAAATTAGTCGCAGAATTTGGGACGACGGCTCAAATTGAAACGCAACGAGAACAACAACAGAAGAACAAAGAGCAACAACTTACTCGACTTAATCAACTGGATTCAGCTCAGCAAAAATTGGCGTATTTCTTTACTTTAACCGATGAAATCCTGAGTCTAAAGAACAAACTAAACAGCGTTCAACAACAGCAGCAACAATACGAACAAAGCACGAAACAAGCAGAAATCGAGTTTCAGGCGGCAAAAGAGGAGCGAGAAAAATTACAAAGTTTCTTGCAACAACAACGCTTATTACATGCTGAAAATGTTGAACATTTGCGTGCAGCATTACAACAAGGTGAAGCCTGTATGGTCTGTGGCAGTACAGAACATCCTTATCGTGATGATGAAAATCAAGTTTCCAAAGCATTGTATGAACTGCAACAACAACAGGAACAACAAGCGATTCAACAGGAACAACAATGTCTACAGCTTTGGCAAACCACTCAACAACAATTGACTCAAATTAGCGCTGAGCAAGTCCAACTAGAGCATTCATTACAACAACTGAATGAAAAATCAGAACGACAAAGAAATGAATTACAACAACATCTCACACTATCCGAGCTAGTTCTAGATTTAACTCATCCTCAACAGGAAATCTTGACTACACTACAACAAACCGTTGCCGAAAATACCCAACTCAAACAACAAACTGAATTTCATTTACAACAGCTCAATCAAGCCTATAAAGAGCAGTTGCAACTTACACAACGCATTCAACACCATACACATCAACTCGCATCGGTGCAGCAGTGGCAACAACAAATCCAGCAGATTATTGATTGTCTAGCACCGCACGAACAAGCTACGTGGGTAGAACAACCGCTACTGACTGCACAACACACAATGCAATGTTTACAGCAACGCGTACAGCAAATTGCACAACGTGATAGTTTAAATAAACAGAAAGAACAGGCTGAACAACAACTGAACATTCTCAAAGCGAATCTTAATCATTTGAATGTACAGCTCATCGATTTCGAGCAACAACTTAAAGCGGTTGAAGCGAAAGGCAAACACAATGCTGAAGCAGCTCAGCAACTTATTGTTAGCATGATTGGCTCAACCGAGCTCAAGGCGAATGAATGGCTTCAACAGCATGATCAACAACGTCACCACTTACAACAACAATACCAACAGCTCAAACTTAGTTTTGAACAGGCACGTCAAAATTTTGAACAACATAAAAATGCCTTGGAACAATTAAAAGCACAACAACAACAACAACAACATGCACTCGAGCAAACTCAAACAGAAATTTCAACATGGTTAACGCAGCACAGTGAATTTACTGAGCCATTATTAAAAACGCTACTTGCGATTTCCTCAACTCAGGAACAACAACTGCGTTTATCTTTACAACAGGCAGACCGTCTATTGAATGAAGCTGCCTATGCTTTGCAAACGCTGCAAGCGCAGTTACAGCAACATCAGCAGCAGCAACCTGAAATTGACCACGATCAATTGCTCCAATTACTTGAACAAAATGCTGTGCAATTACAACAACTGTTGGAGCAACGTGATCAACTCAAATTAACACTGGAATTGCATCAGCAAAATTTAGCTAAGCAACAGCAATTCGCGACCCAAATACAACAAATCCAGCAACAGGAACATCGTTGGGCTAAAATTTCAGGTCTCATGGGTGATGCCACAGGGAAAAAGTTCCGCGACTTGGCACAACAATATCATCTTGATATTTTAATTGAATACGCCAACCAACAATTAGCCCTTCTATCACAACGTTATACCTTAAAGCGCTTGGATAACTCGCTCAGTCTCGCCATTATTGATCATGATATGGATGGTGAAACCCGTTCGGTTGCTTCGCTTTCAGGGGGAGAATCTTTCCTAACCGCATTGGCTTTATCCTTAGCTATTGCCAATATGGCAGCAGGCTCGATGAAAATTGAGTCGCTATTTATTGATGAAGGTTTTGGCACTTTAGATGCTTCATCTTTGCATATGGTCATGAATGCTTTTGATCAATTACAAAATCAAGGACGCAAAGTCGTGTTGATCTCACATATTCAAGAAATGCATGAGCGCATTCCAGTTCAAATTCAAGTACAACCCATGGGTTCTGGCTCGAGTCGTATTCAGATTGTGTCTTAAGTGTTTATAAGTAATATTCAGTCAATTCAACCACCTTTCTTAATCCATCAGACAATAAAAAAGGCTTCGTTTTAGAAGCCTTTTTTATGTTCAGCAAGTGCTTAAGTTACATTACTTTTTACGTAATGCATCCTGACATTCTTGCTCATCACAGTAGCCATACAGATTTAATGAATGTCCTGTTAAGGTAAACCCATGTTTTTCTGCCACTGTATGTTGTTCATGTTCAATAACTTCGTTAGTAAATTCAACAACTTTATTGCAGTTTTGGCAAACCAAGTGATCATGATGATCATCTTGCATAATTTCAAAAACAGAATGATTATTTTCAAAATGGTGACGCTGAATAATACCAGCAGCTTCGAATTGCGTTAACACGCGGTAAACAGTTGCTAAACCGACATCTTCACCCTGTTCGAGTAAAGTCTTATAGATATCTTCCGCGCTTAAATGATGTTGCTTTGAATTTTCTAATAATTCTAATATTTTAATTCGTGGAAGTGTAACTTTAAGTCCAGCTTTGCGTAAGTCTTGGTTTGAAATAGGCATGTAAAAAGGTCTCTCTCAACAAATTTAAAGTTGGAATATGCAACAAAGTTAAGATGCAGTATGATCTATCCGTGGATCAAATGCATCAAAATTAATTTGGGATAGTGTAGCAAAATGCAAAAAATCATGTTGACGTTATTCGTCACTTCACTGCTCGCGGGCTGTTCGACCTTGGGCGTTTATAAAGTAGATATTCCTCAAGGAACACCATTAACACAAGCCCAAGCTTCAAAAATTCAAGTTGGCATGAGTTACCAACAGGTGCGTTTTTTACTCGGTAGTCCAACCATTACAGATCCATTAAATCCATTACGATGGGACTACGTCTACAATTATATCCCAGGAACTTATGCTAAAAAAGCCAAGATTCCCGCAGCGCATGGTCAGCATTTGAAAATTTACTTCGATCAAAACGGTATTGTGAACAAGATTGAAGGTCTAGAAACGATTCCAGAATCACAACCTGGTTTACCTGGATCGAAAGAAGCGATTTTAACTGCGCCTCCACTATAGACGCTTTAAAATAAAAAGAAACCCCTCATTGAGGGGTTTTTCATATCATTTCAATTGTTTAAAGCGATTGCCTTTGGCATAGCGTCCTACAGGGTTATTGGCTGCACGGTTACGTCGAATGTCCTTTGGATTAATGGTCAACGCCCGATAAATCTCAACCCGATCACCCGCTTGCAGCAATTGTGCAGAGTTTTCAAGACGTACACCAAAGATCCCCAACTGCAAAATTTCAGGTAATTCAACCTGCTCTCGAATTCCACTTTGCTCGATTGCATCTAATGCAGTCATACCCGATTGAAAGGGAACTTCTAGATGAAATTGTTGTTCGGAGGTCGCATAAGCTACCCAAACTTTGGCTTGCTCCACCATCAGATCAATTGTCCTAATACCGACACAATTGCAAGAATGATCGCCAGTGGAAGTACAATGCGCACCGCAATACGCCAGAGATTGTAAAATAGCTCATTACTAAAATTCATCGCTTTGCGCAAATGGCTAATTTTCATAATCCAGCCCGCAAAAATCGCATAGATTAAGCAAATGACTAGACCCCAAAGCACCAAAACAATATGGAATACGGGTGTAATTTCTGGAATAGCCCACACGAACACAGCAGCGACGAGAATTGCCCATTGCACTGCCACCATCACTTGACGTTGTACCAATTGCTCACGTGCAAGCTGTAGTAGCAGTGCCGCCCCTACAACAGTTGCAACCAACAAAGCAATCACAGGTAATTGTGCCGCTACAGCAAAATAGGCAAATGCCAACACAGCCACCAACTGGGCAATCCAAATAGGCAATACAGTTTTGCTGGCAACATCATCTTGATTCACTTGAACTAAGCTGGTTTGCCAATACAGCCCCAAACCTAAACCGCTCGCAACCAATGCCAACACGGTTGCACTGCCCCACTCGCTAAACTCAAGTGCAGTCATTTGCCAAGTAGGTAAAGCTGTTCCACTCACTTGTGCAAAAACCAACGCGGCAATGACACCAATAGCGGTGATTAATGCCAAAATCATACGTGGGGCTAAAGATAAAATAACAGCTGCAATAGCTGATCCCACAAAAAGATATTGTGGGGCAATGCCTTGAGCTACCCATTGTGCGCTGTATTGACTGACACTAAATAACATCGCGCCCGCTAGAAATGGAATAAACACCACCGCCATCCAACCGACTAAACGCCATCTTGGAGATGCATCTGCATCACGGGTTAAATTAGATAGTGCATTTAATGCTGTAGTTTTCGAACGCTTAGCCAAAGCAATTTCTAAATAGCAAATTGGCAAAGCCAAAACCAACATAGTGCCTAACCAGAGCAACCAGAAATCGAGTTGACGCTCTGTTTGTATTCCCACTATTGGTGCCACAGTGGCAATAATGATGAATGACAAACAAAAAGCCATCAGCGGCGATAACCATCGTGACATAGCATTGTCCTGCATGATGCATTCCTAATAAAAATCTATCGCTATTTTGCCTTTGTCATGCATGAAAATCAAAAAGAAAAGCAAACCACCGTATTCGATGGCTTGCTGCGCCAATGCTTTTATTTCTTTTTTTAGCTTTTTAATTCTTTTGCACAGCTTGTCCTTGCCGAATCTTAGACCCTGCTGTACTTAAGAGAAGAACCGAGCAAACCAATTCTTACCTTTTTTCTTCTCTTTTTCTTTAATAATTCCCATCATGTTTTCTTTGACAGCACCAACATAATCAGCATCATCGTGTTGGATATGGTTAATCAACCATTTCGCCAAGACTTCATGTAATTCTGCTTCAATCGAGTGCCCCATTTCAAAACGGTCACGGTACGACTCAATTTTTTTAATAAATAAGTCATGCACACGTTTATGCGGTACACGGTATTTATAACCCGCTTCTTCTTGTAGAGACTCTTCAAAAGTAAAATGCGATTGGGTGTAATCAATAATATTATCGAGAATTTGTTTAATGCGATCACGGTCGGTGTGAAGAGCAATATCATTAATTTCATTAATATAATCAAGGATTCGCTTATGCTGATCATCAATCACATCGATACCAGTATTATATTCTGGAACCCATTTCATCTTGATACGCCCCCATTTAAAATTCATCATTCGTTACTTGAAAAGGATAGTAACGGTATTAAATTTAAATAAAAAACAAGTAAATCAGTCTGGATTCAAGTTTTTAGCGAAAATCATTGACTAAGATAATGATATATATATATTAATTTGTTTATACCCGACTAAAAGAATAAGATATTTTTTAACCAAAAAGTTTATTTTTTCTTTAATTATGAAAACCTTAATTTTAACAATCAAGTAGCATCATTCTGCAATTCTCGCGCCACTCTCAATATTGATCAGCACGAGTGATGCGTTTTAAAGTCGGATTAGCTTTCTCACGAACTAAGCGCTCGACCTGAGTAAATGCACGCTGAATTGGTTGCCCGTACTGGAATAAAATCATTTCGCCAGGTTGAAATGCCTGCCAGATTTCATTTTGTGTCAATGGTTCGGTTGTAATGACGGCTACGCGATCTTCAGGAGTTGTCACTTGACTAAAATCAACTTCGACATCGAGATCAATTAACTGTGCAGGTTTAAATGGGTATTCACGTACCAACCAATGTAATTTGGTAATGGCATAGCTAAATAAAGCCTGACCATTGGATAAACAGAAATTAAAAGTTCCGTGTTCTGCAATTTTTGGAGCAATTTCTAAGAGTAGCTCAAATACTTGAGCTAAAGATGGTTCGACATAACCAAATTTTGCGACCAATTGATCTAATAAAAAACAAAATGCGCGTTCACTGTCCGTATTGCCAATCGGGGTAAAATGTCCAGTTAGTGGTGGATCAAAATCAAGTAAGTCACCATTATGGGCAAAAATCCATTGACGCCCCCATAACTCACGCATGAATGGATGTGAATTTTCTAAGTTAATTTTGCCTTGTGTCGCTTTACGAATATGCGCAATCACATTGCGTGATTTAATCGGATAATTCCGTATCAGTTCCGCAATTGGAGATTCAACCGCAGACTGATTATCCACAAATAAACGGCAAGCTTTGTCTTCAAAAAAAGCAATGCCGAAGCCATCACAATGATCTGAAGTAATGCCCGCACGCTGTGAAAAACCACGGAAAGAGAACGTAATATCCGTTGGGGTCGCACAATTCATTCCGAGCAACTGGCACATAAGCAACTATAAACACTTTAATAGATTATGGGTTTATTGTGCATGACGACAGCAAGGCTTGTAAATCTTAATCTGTGCTAGGTTCATTAATTTTAATGCTTAACGCTGAATCGGCTTTTTCAGGACAAAACTCTTCGCCATTTTATTCACTTCGAGTAACACAAAATAATCCAAACAATTAAATTCACGATCATAAAATGCCTGCTGTGATAATTTGGCATGCATTTTTAAATACACATCAAACAATTTGGGAATTTTTTCATCTTGCGCAAAACTGTATTCTGGGTATGTGGGTTCATATGCCTCTTGGGGTTGAATTGCACACGTTTGTTCAGGACTGAGTTGTTTTAAATATTGATGCGTATAATACGCACGTGCCTGATTACCTTGTAAGCGGATACTGACACAACCAATCAAATATTTTGCTCGCATCTCCCAAAGTACCTTAGGAACAAGATTGAGCCACAATATGGATAAGGCTCGACTAGAACGATAGCGATGATGTACACATGTTCGTCCAATTTCTACAATATTGGATAAACGCCCAAGTTCATCAATAATTTTAAATTCTTGCGCGCTATAACTCTGTGCCAAATCCTCTCCTTGCAAGAGTTTTAAGCGTGTATAAGCAACAATTTCATTGCTGTATTTATCGCGCAGTACTGCATGTTCACAGCCAAAATCATACAAGTCCTGATCGATGTCTTGATCAAATTGAATCCCGAATTGTTGGGAAAATTGTGCTGCTCTGAATTTCTGGACTTCATGTAATTGCTTTAAATCTTCTACCCATTCAAAGCGGTATTGATGAGTCTGTTTTGTCGCTTTTTTTTGTAATGGCAAAGTAAAGTTTTGACGATATAGATTCAACTTTTCAAACATTGTTATGTGCTCTTCTGGCTTTTTTCATACACTAGGCAATCCAGATGACAATACAATGACCAAAAATGGACGGCTGTTAAATAATCTCCACAATAAAAAACCAGTCCTTAAGGACTGGTTCTAAACATAAGATAAAGCGAATGGGTTAGTGTTTGGCACGATTGGTAATTAATGTACCCACACCATGATCGGTAAAGATTTCTAATAACGTTGCATGTGGAACACGACCATCCACAATATGTGCGCTCACCACACCACCTTTAACCGCATCTAAGGCACAGCCCACTTTTGGAATCATGCCACCATAAATCACGCCTGTTTCAATCAGACGGTCAACTTCCTGCGTGGTTAAGCCCGTAAGCAAGTTTTTATTTTCATCCAATACGCCCGAAATATTGGTCAGCAAAATCAGCTTTTCTGCACCGAGTGCTTCAGCAACTTTGCCAGCAACCAAATCTGCATTGATGTTATAAGTATTCCCTTGATCATCGACACCCAACGGCGCAATTACAGGAATAAAATCACTTTGGGTAAACATTTCCAGTACATCAGTTTTAACACCAATGACTTCACCCACTAAACCTAAATCAATTTCTTTGACTGAACCATCTTCTTGGTTTTTCTGCATCAACAATTTTCGTGCACGAATTAAATTGCCATCTTTACCTGTTAAACCAATGGCACGACCGCCATGTTGGTTAATTAGATTAACGATGGATTTATTCACACTGCCACCCAGCACCATTTCCACCACTTCCATGGTTGCAGGGTCAGTCACACGCATACCATCAATACGGTCAGACTCACGCCCCAATTGTTTTAGGAAAGAATCAACTTGGGGGCCGCCACCATGCACCACAATTGGGTTTAAACCGACGGTTTTTAATAAAACAATATCACGTGCAAAAGAGCTTTCCAGCTCAGGATCGGTCATTGCATTGCCGCCATATTTTACGACCAGCGTTTTACCCGAAAAACGTTGAATATACGGCAAAGCTTCTGTCAAAATTTGTGCTTTGTCGATGCCAGTCTGCTGATGTGGCATTCGCCTCTCTCCTCAATGAGCATTTAAAATGTCGTGCGCGATTTTAGGATATCGATCACTTAACATGGAAACAAATGATTGCCGAATATCGTTTAAACGAGCAGGATTATCCGCATCAAAACGAACAGTAAAATATTCGCCAGTATTGGATGCTCGAATAATGCCAAAACCATCTTCAAAATCAAGCCGTACACCATCAATTTTACTTAATTGAGCAGCGATATGATGGCTCTGGACTTCAATATCAGCCAATAAGGACTTAGGATCAGCACTATAAGTACTGATATAAGTATCTTCAGTACCACAACGTTCAGGGTATTTGACCAGTGCTTGCGAAAGGGTGAAATCTGGACGTTGACTTAAAAATTCGAGTACGCGTAAGGCGGCATATAAGCCATCATCATAACCAAAACCGCGCCCATCATTAAACACGTAATGTCCAGCATATTCCCCACCAAACACAGCTTTTCCGTGTGATTGCATGAGATATGTCTTTAAGAAACTACTGCCAGTGCGAATCATTTTGGCTTGCCCACCCAATTCACACACCGTATTGCGTACCATCGTTGAGCATTTTACATCAAACACCACTTCATGCTGAGGATGAGTGGCTAAGCACATTTCAGCGAATAAAGACAATAATCGATCTGCGCTAATGATGCTGCCGTGTTCATCAACCAATACCAGTCGATCACCATCTCCATCGAGCGCAATGCCTATATCTGCATGTTGTTGTTGAACGGTTTCGGTCAAAGCAATTAAATGACTGGCTTGCGATGGGTCTGGGGCATGATCAGGAAATTCGCCATTCGATTCACAACGCAGTGCCGTCACCTGACAACCTAACTTTTGTAAAACTAAAACGGCACAGCGACCTGCTGAACCATGTAAACCATCAATCACGATATGGAAAGGTCGTTTCAGTTGAATATCTTCTAAGATGGCTTGCTGATATTGCAAACAATAGCTCACATCAAATTGATGCTGAATATGGGCTAAAGGTACTTTACGTTGTGGTGAAAATTGTAAGCTCGCGACATAACCCACTTGTTGGATCATCTCGGGACATGGCGGTTCACCTCGCATAATCCACTTGATGCCATTGTCACTTTTCGGATTATGGCTCGCAGTGACCATAATCCCATTGCCTGCAAATTGGCGTGCGCTGTAATACAACATTGGGCTGGAACAACAGCCCACGTTCACGACATGAAACCCTTGTTTTTCGAATATTGTTTGTATAATTTGGGCGTAAGTAGGGCTACTCAAACGAGCATCATAACCAATTACCACTGTGGTTTGAGCGGCTTGTTGATACTGGCATGCCAGACCATAGGCAATTGCTTCGACCAACTCTGGTGTTAATAACGTTATTTTTCCACGAATATCATAGGCACGAAAGACCTGCCATGGAAATATAGGTTGTTGAATATTCATATATTTGTAACTTCTGAATCCAACGAATACTTTAAAAGTTCGTCTTATTCATACAACGTAAATGTTTTAAAATATTTCTAGTTTATATCTGAATAGAATTGAACTGTTAATACTATTTAAGTGTTGTTGACAGCGTTTAAAGTTGTATTGAATGAAATCTTTTATATTTCAGAATGAAAGAGCCCACAGGCCCTTTCGTATTAACATCAGTTTTTACCTGTATGTCCGAAGCCACCTGCACCGCGCTCAGTCGCTACAAATTCGTCTACTTGTTCAAATTCTGCTTGCACCACAGGAACAAGTACATACTGGGCCAAACGTTCACCTGGCTCTAAGGTAAAAGCCGCTTGACCACGGTTCCATACCGAAACCATCAATTCACCTTGGTAGTCTGAGTCGATTAAACCCACAAGGTTACCTAAAACGATGCCATGTTTATGACCTAAGCCTGAACGCGGTAGAATTAAACCTGCAAAGCCTGTATCTTCGATATAAATGGCTAGGCCTGTTTTCACCAATACCGTTTGACCCGGTTCAATCACTGTTGGTTCAGTTACACATGCGCGCAAATCCAGACCCGCTGAACCTTGCGTCGCATAAGTTGGCATTGGCCATTCTTGTCCTAAACGTGTATCTAGAACTTTAACTTGAACCTTCATATTGTTTCCTACTGTTTCAAAAATAAATATCGGGATTAACGCTTAATTAAAGCGCGTAAATTTTCAAGGTAGTGTTGTGCTTGCTGCTTGGGGTCAACATTGCCCGCGAGCTTTTTCTTGCGCCCCAACCACTCCAATTCATCTTGTGGCAATTCATCTAAAAAGCGGCTTGGGGTCATTTGGCGCATTTGCCCACCCGCCTTGCGCTGTTCCGCTAGCGTAATGGTCAACCCCTGACGCGCTCGGGTAATGCCCACATACATCAAACGACGCTCCTCCTCGACCGTTTCAGCCACAATCGAGTTTTTATGTGGCAGTAGCTCTTCTTCTAAACCAATTAAATATACGAATGGAAATTCCAGACCTTTAGATGCATGCAGAGTCAACAAATTGACTTTATCAGTGTCTTCTTCTTCCTGTTGTTGCTCCAACATATCCAGCAACACCATTTTGCGAATTACACTTTCAATGTTGCGCTCATCCACATCTTCAGCACGGTTAATCAAACTTTGAATACTGGTGTATAACACTTCAATATTGTCGAGTTTGGTTTTTTCCTGTGCAGGTGTAGCCGCAGATTCTTTGATGTAGTCGATATAACCCGCTTCGTGCATCATTTGGCGAATAATCGGTACAGGTTCATCATCTTCTAGCAATTCACGAGTAAAGTTACTAATGAACTCAGCAAATTCAGCCAGTTGTGTGGTTGCCTTTTTCGGAATCGCCATAGTCAAACGTTGATCGCCTGCGGCCGCCAATAAAGACAGATGATTTTCTTGGGCAAACAAACCGAGCTTTTCTAAAGTTACAGGTCCAATCGCACGTTTTGGTGTATTAATAATGCGTAAGAATGCACTGTCATCTTCTGGGTTAATGATCAGTCGCAGATAACTCATGATGTCTTTGATTTCTGCACGCGCAAAGAATGATTGACCACCTGACAATTTATACGGAATCTGCATTTGACGCAGTTGCGTCTCTAAAATACGTGCTTGGAAATTACCCCGATACAAAATGGCATAATCTTTCCAATTTTTGCCATTCATCAGTTTATGGGTAATCAGGTCTTTTACCACGCGTTCTGCTTCATCATCATCATTACGGCAGGTAATCACGCGAATGACTTCGCCATGACCTTTATCTGACCAAAGTTTTTTATCAAAAATATGTGGGTTATTCCCAATCACCGTATTCGCTGCTTTTAAAATACGGCTGGTTGAACGATAGTTCTGTTCCAGTTTAATGACTTTTAAATTGCGAAAATCTTCATTTAGCAATGCCATATTTTCTGGCTTTGCTCCACGCCATGCATAAATCGACTGGTCATCATCGCCTACAGCCGTAAACTGCCCCATTACACCGACCAAGAGTTTCACTAAAATGTATTGTGCGGTATTGGTATCTTGATATTCATCGACCAACAAATAGCGAATACGATTTTGCCAACGATCTCGTACTTCTTGATTCTCTTGTAACAAACGCGTCGGCATCACAATCAGATCATCAAAATCTACCGCATTATAAGCACGCAAATTACGCTCATAAAGTTGGTACAAATGCGCCATTTGAATATCTTCAGGTGTTTCACAGGTGGTGTGTGCCTGTTCAGGAGGAATCAAATCATTTTTCCAATCTGAAATCATCTTCATGGCTTTCGCGATTAATTCTTTGCTTTCCGCACCTGACATATTATCGCGGTGCATTAAGTCCATGAGAATACGCTTACAGTCATCAGCATCTAAAATAGAAAAATTGGCTTTTAATGGCGTATTTTTAAGTTCTAAACGTAATAAATTCAGACCAAAGGTATGGAAAGTGGAAACCGATAAACCTTTCGCTTCTTCACGTGACAATAACTTGGTCACGCGCTCTTTCATTTCACGCGCTGCTTTATTGGTAAAGGTCATTGCAGTAATACGGTATGCAGGAATACCACAATGCTTAACCAAATAAGCTATTTTACGCGTAATAACCGAAGTCTTACCCGAACCAGCCCCTGCAAGTACTAACAAGGGTCCTTGAGTATATTTCATGGCTTCAAGTTGCTTGTCATTTAACTGACTTGCCAGTGACATAGTCTTTCCTCTTTTTGATCCGAGCTAGATTATAGACATCAAATACCCAGATGCCTAACCTAAAATGACGATTCTCTGTTCATAAAAAAAGCCACCTAAAGGTGGCTTTCCCGAAACTCAATGATTTCTAAGCAAACAAAACTTCAATTATTTTGTTTCATACACTGTAATTTCTACACGACGGTTTTGTTCACGGCCCGCAGCAGTATCATTGCTCGCGATTGGTGAAGAAGAACCATAACCACGCGCAGTCATACGTGAGCTTGCAATCCCTTGGGAAGATAAGTAGTTCAATACAGAGTTTGCACGGTTTTGAGATAATGGGTTGTTAATCGCATCAGTACCGGTGTTGTCAGTATGACCATGAATAACAAGTGCAAGTTTGTTCGCTGTACCATCTTCACGTAAAACACGCGCAACATCATTCAATGCTGTTTGGAAACGTGGTTGAATAGTAGAAGAGTTTGTTGCGAAAGTAACGCTTGGCATTACAAGATTAATCGAACCATCTTTGTTACGATCTACATCAACGCCAGTACCCGCAAGTTCTTCACGAAGACGTTTTTCTTTTTTGTCTAATAAAAGACCAGCACCGCCGCCCACTACAGCACCAATCGCTGCTGCTTGACCCATTTTATCTTTGTCTGCATTTGAATAAGCAAGACCTGCACCCAATAATGCACCTAGACCTGCACCGATTGCCGCTTTGTCATATTCCATTCCTGTGCCAGTAGATTGACAACCTGAAAGAACCAACGCCCCTGCTACTGCTGATGAAATTAATAGTGCACGCATGACATGCCTCCATTTGTGTGTTTTGTTTATGCCTGAAATAGTCGCTGAAAAAGAAGACTTAGACCATTGATTTTTTGTTAATAATATCGCGTGTGGTTACATTTTGTAATAATTAATTTCAATTTCGAATGTGCATTCATCACAATCCCTACATGTTTGATCAATCATGAAGGATAATTTACCAAACAGAACGCTTGTTTTATTTTCAGAATTTGCAACTATATTCAACAACGATAATGGATGATTTTACTTAGGATTATTTTTTATATGTCATCTCAAGCAAACAAACAACCCATATTAAAAAAAATCACACGTGGACTCACTGTTGGCTCTGTCATGACAGGCAGTACTTTTTTTCATGGACCACCAGTACTTGCACTCGGTTTAACCAAATTATTTAAACAATCGCAAAAAGTCGATAAAACCAATATTCAAATTACCAATAGTTGGTTAGGCGTGAATAACTGGCTTATTGATCACGTTCTACCCCATCTAAAATGGGATATTACGGTCGATGAAAATCTCGACTTGAGTATGCAAGGTCGTTATTTAATGACTTGCAATCACCAAAGTTGGGTCGACACGACAGTAAATCAATATTTTGGACTGACACGAATGCCACTGACACGCTTCTTTACCAAATGGGAGCTGATTTTTATTCCCTTTGTTGGACAAGCCTTCAAAATTTTGGGCTTCCCGATGATGAAGCGACATACCAAACAAGAAATTGAAAAAAATCCTGAGCTTAAAACTCGTGACATGGAAGAAGCGCGCAAAGCCTGTGAACAATTATTAAGCCAACCTTTTACACTACTAAACTATTTAGAAGGTACTCGATTTACCCCTGAGAAACACAAGAAACAAAACTCGCCTTACCAAAATCTTCTTAAACCCAAAGCTGGCGGACTTGCATTGGCCTTGAATATTTTAGGTGATCAAATTGATGCGCTAGTGGATATGACCATTGTTTATCCTGATGGTGCACCAGGTTATGGCGAATTCTGGCTAGGTGAAGTGGGTCGTATTGCGG
This sequence comes from Acinetobacter sp. ACNIH2, assembly GCF_002934965.1. NCBI lineage: Bacteria > Pseudomonadati > Pseudomonadota > Gammaproteobacteria > Moraxellales > Moraxellaceae > Acinetobacter > Acinetobacter sp. ACNIH2. The sequence goes on along the minus strand of NZ_CP026412.1, from coordinate 2,179,577 downwards.
TGAATTTACGTAAAATCGAAATTCCTGACTGGGTTCTAGGTGGAAACTATGAAGATGATGATGAATATCGTGCACAATTCCAAGCATGGGTTGCTCATCTCTGGACTGAAAAAGATCAGTTAATTAGTCAAATGAAAGCGCAATATTCAACAACTGCTGAAGTGAGTACGGTGTAATCCTATGAGGCAGAACAAGTCAGTACCCAAATCAAAATATCATCGTGTCGATCCACAGAGCTTGTCGTTCAAACTCTATCTGATCTATGACACCTTCATGGTATTTCTGATTATTTTTAACTTGTTTTGCTTAGCTGCCAATTTTTTCTTGATGAGCAATATTGGTGGTTGGTTCCTAAACTCGATTCATTTAGATGAAGTGCTCAATTTTTATCGTACACATCTACATCCATGGGTGATTACCACCGAAGCTTGGTTTATTTTGTTCTTAATTACTGAGCTTTTGGTACGTTGGGTGATTGCGGTCATTTATCGCCACCATCGTCGTTGGTTTTTTTTCCCTTTTATTCATTGGTATGAAATTCTAGCCATTATTCCACATCTGCGTTTTCTACGTTTATTCCGTGCAGGGATTATTGTTTTTCGTCTGCATGAGTTAGGTTATAACGTCATTCCTGAATCAATTCAGAAAAGAGCCAAATTTTACTACCGTGTGATCATGGAGGAACTATCTGATCGTGTAGTCATTACTGTATTAGATGGTGTGAAACATGAACTGAATACCAGCTCAACCCATAGAAAAATTATTCATGATTTAGTCGATCATCATCGTACCCTATTTGCGCAAGCTTTAGCTGAACTGTTACAAGAGTCACTGGCGACGGAACTACAACAGCGTCAGAGCTTGATTGCTCAAAATATTGGTGCAATTGTAAATCAAGCAATTGAAGATACGCCTGAACTTACCCAACTGTTACGTTTAATTCCTATTGTTGGTGGACGAATTGAACATCAAATCCAGAGTATTGGGCAGCGTTTAGGAGAAAATATTACCTATGGTATTTTAGAACCGTTAGTCTCTGGAAGCCCTGAACAGCCTAATCATACCTATAAGCTGATTGCTGAAAAAGTCAGCGAATTAAATATTGATAATGAGGCATTGGAACAATTGGTTGAATCTGCTGTATATGAAAGTTTGGATGCTATTCGCAAGCAAGTGAAAGTAAAACAATGGTTAGAAGACCTTGAAGAGCTCGATCAAGCTAAAGAATAAGCATTAAGATAAAAAAGTTACAAACTTGGCTAGAGAATTCAAAGAATTTGTTCTAGGATTTGCTCTATTTACAACATCGCTTCGGCATAAAACCAATAGCTTCGAAGTCTTAAGGATAAAATATGGCTGATATTCGGATCACCGGTAGAATGGTTAACTTTAGTAGATTAACCTTCGACACAAATGACCATAATGCCATTCGTCAACAACTGACCCAATTACTTCAAGACAGCACAACTCATGGTGCGCTTGTTATTTTAGACAGTACCGTTGAACAAGAACTGATTGCCCTGATTCAACTACTACTTGACTTAGATTTACAACCTATGGCTGTAATTGAAGGTCTATTGGGCGATGAAGCACGTGCAATTCAATTTCCAGTACTCCCTGCCGACAGTAAATCGTTACAACGTATTAAAGCCACTCAAGAACAAGTGGTTGAAACTGTTGTCCAAGCACCCGAAGCAACAACAGACAATACGCAAAAAGTAGCGCCATTTCCGCGTAATATTGGACATATTACCTCGTATCACGATGAAATCTTACGTACAGGTCAATGTTTAGTGCAAGATCATGGCGATATTATCGTCAATGCAGGTATAAATAGTGGTTCAGAAGTAATTGCTTCAGGAAATATACATATTTATGGCAGTGCTCGTGGTAGAGTTATCGCAGGTGCTGGTGGAAACAGTGCTGCTCGCATTTTTTGTCACTCACTTGAAGCTGAATTGGTTTCAATTGCAGGGACATATTGTGTCGCCGATGATATTCCACCCCATGTCTTAAAGAAGTCTGTACATATTTATTTAAATGAAAACCAAGAGCTGGAATTTAAAGCTCTGGAATTTTAATGTATAAATAAACACCAAAACCCCGCTAATTAAAGGGGGGATTTACCATAACAGGAGTGGATTCGGTGGCGAAAATTGTTGTCGTAACATCAGGCAAAGGTGGCGTAGGAAAAACTACGACCAGTGCATCTTTTGCAACAGGTTTAGCCCTTCGTGGTCACAAAACTGTTGTTATTGATTTTGACGTAGGTCTACGTAATCTTGACCTCATTATGGGCTGCGAACGTCGTGTTGTGTATGATTTTGTGAATGTTTTAAATAACGAAGCACGATTACAACAAGCACTTATTCGTGATAAAGATATTGAGAACTTATACATTTTACCTGCATCACAAACGCGCGATAAAGATGCGTTAACCGATGAAGGCGTTGCACGTGTAATGGACGAATTATCTCAAGAATTCGATTACATTATTTGTGATTCTCCTGCGGGGATTGAGCGTGGTGCTATTCTAGCTATGTATCATGCAGATGAAGCGATTATTGTGACCAACCCTGAAATTTCTTCAGTACGTGACTCTGACCGCATTATTGGCATGCTAGACAGTAAAACTAAAAAAGTAGAACAGAATGAAGGACGTATACGCAAACACTTGTGTATTACTCGTTTTAATCCTGAACGTGCAGACAAGCAAGAAATGCTCACTATTGATGACATTTCAAAAGACATTTTACGTGTACCTACACTAGGTGTCGTGCCTGAATGTAAAAGCGTTTTACAAGCCTCTAACGAAGGTAAACCAGTCATTTTGTTCCAAGATGCAGAAGCTGGACAAGCTTATGAAGACTTGGTTGCACGTTTCCTTGGTGAAGAACGTCCTTACCGTCACATCACAGTCAAACCTAAAGGCTGGTTAGCACGATTATTTGGAGCGTAAATATGGCAGGATTCTGGAGTAAATTATTCAGTAGTGATGACAAACCATCTAGCGCACAAATGGCGAAAGACCGTTTGAAAGTCATTGTTGCGTCTGAACAAGGCTTAGGTAAACGCTTAAGCCAAGATAAAATTGACCAAATGAAAAAAGAAATTATGCAAGTGGTCAATCGTTATGTGCGTGGAGTGGATGAAGAACATATCCAAATGTCTGTTCGTTCTGAAGCCAATATTGAAATGCTAGAGATGAATATCAATTTGCCTGAAGAGCGATAATCTGAAATCTGATTAGTCAAGCAAATTGATTCAAGGCAAAATAGCATCAGCTATTTTGCCTTTTTAGTTTGAAAAGAATATACCAAGGAGTTTGCAATGGCATTATCTCAGCCAGCAACGTTTAATGAAGAATGGTCGGATGAGCGCGTTTTTGCCTATTTAAATCAGCTTCCTCCTACAGGAGTTAATGCCGACTTTCATGTTCTTTACCACGCATTCAAACATATGCGCCCAACGGACTACGAGCGCTTGTTAACTCAATTCGTTGCAGATGGTCGCAATGTCAATGCAACCAATCCTCAAGGTCAACGTATTCATGATGTAATTGCTGAATACCCACGCCAACGAGATGGATTCTTAGAAGTCTTGGCAAAATTTGCTTAAGTCTTAAAGCCTACTTCGTGTAGGCTTTTTTATGCTCTGCTTATAAATGAACTAGAATAATAGCCCCATCAACAATGGAAAGGTCAACGCAAATAAAAGCGTTTGCAAACTAATAATGGCTGCCATGAGTTGACTATCACCATTAAAGAATCGAGTTAGAATATAAGATGCCGATGCTGTAGGTAAAGCAAAGAAAACCACCAAAATCGCTATATGTAATGGTGCTAAGCCGAAGCTTTGTGCCACAAAATAAGCCAGTATAGGTACTCCAAGTAACCTCGATACACTATTCAACATAACACGCCCGAAATCTGGCTTGAGCTGACTAAATTGTAATGCAGCCCCGACAGAAATCAGACCTAATGGCAGACTACTACTTGCCAACAATTTCAATAATTGCGATATACCTTCTGGCATCAACAACCCAGAACAATTAAATACAATACCGAATAGACAAGCGGTAATGAGCGGATTCTTTACAATCGACATCAGCGTAAAACGCAACTGACCCTGCGCACTTTGGGTAAATGAGCAAACCGAAACAATATTGACCAATGGAATTGCCACAGCAATGATCATAGAGAACAATTGCATGCCTATCGAACCAAACATTAAACCCATCAATGAAAGCCCAATATAGGTATTGAATCGAATCTGGCTTTGGATATAAACCCCGAAACGAAGAACTGGAATGTGGAAATAAAACTTCAGTCCCCATAACAACAGACTGATTAGAATAATGAGTATGCCAAGTGCAATATAAAGCATGACAACCGAACCTAAATCTAGCTTTACACTCGAAAGATTGCTAAACAATAAAGCTGGGAAAAGAATGTAATAATTTAATTTTTCAGAGTTTGCCCAAAATGCCTCCTGCAAAAAACCTGTCTGCTTAAACACATATCCCATCCCTATCAGAAAAACCAACGGAAACAGTGCCATGATTATGTTCATTCATTTCTTCCAATTGCTGCACATCAGTCAGCTTTGACTCATTTTGGAAACAGAATATAATCCTTATTCTCCCTCATAATAAAATGAGTATTTCCTCATACCCTCAAATGACTTTTAGCCAACTTGAAATCTTTTTACTGGTTGCTAAACATCAAAGTTTTAGCAATGCGGCAAAACAACTCGGAATTTCACAATCCGCAGTGTCACATGCCATTAAAAGTCTGGAACATTTTTGGCGTGTACAGCTATTTAGTCGTGAACAAAATAATGTGGTACTGACTGAGATAGGACAACAGCTTCGCATCCATGCACAAGAAATTTTAAATACAGCACAAGTCATGCAACAGCAAGTTGCCGCAACACATGGACTGCAACAAGGTACTTTAAGAATCGGTTCATTTGGAGCATCTGCATCGATTCATCTTCTACCTGAACTACTGCAAGCTTTTAGGACTGAATACCCTCAAATTGAAGTTTTTGTGGAAGAAGGCACCGATGATGAAGTCACCCAATGGATTTTAAACCAACAAGTGGATGTCGGATTTGCAGTTTTACCCAACCATCAATTGGATACTTTTCCATTGATTAAAGATATTTTTATTGCCCTTATTCCTAACTCCTACCCTATTGCCCAAATGAGTCAGGTGGATATTACCCAACTAAAGCACTACCCTTTTATTTTAACCAAGGCGGGCAGCCAGACCCATATTGAAAAACTGCTTAAACAATATGACATACAGCCCAAGATTCAATATCAACTCTCACAATTATTAACCATTCTAAATATGGTCAATCAGCATGAAGGCATTTCGATTGTGGCGGATATGGCCATGACGCCAGAGCTGCTTGCACTGCATCCGAATGTGGTGAAACGTCCTTTGCTACCGAATACACAACGTGAAATCGGGCTCGCCGTCCGCAATCAAAAACTGATGAGTCCTGCCACACGTGCCTTTATTGAACTGGCACAAACCATGTTCTATGACTAAATTCAAGCGCATAAAAAAGCCTGCTCTTAGGCAGGCTTTTTAACAGATGAGCACTAGGCGAGAATATCCCGCTTACCATTCGCCCCCATCGCACTGACAATGCCACTTTCTTCCATTTGGTCGATAATACGTGCTGCACGGTTATAACCTAGACTGAATTTACGCTGTAGTGATGATGTCGAAGCTTTTCGTGTTTCTAAAACAAAAGCCACACATTGATCATACAAGGCATCTCGATCTGAACCGCCATCGCTCTCTTCAAAACCGCGTGAAGTTGGTTCTTCATCATACGGAGTCAAAATTTCATCAACATAATCAGGGTCGCCGCGTTCACGCCATGCATCACAAATACGGTTGACTTCATCATCAGAAATAAAAGCACCATGCACACGTTCAGGTTCAATTTTACCTGGGCCTAAAAACAGCATGTCTCCATGACCCAACATGTCTTCCGCGCCACCTGCATCGAGAATGGTGCGAGAGTCAATTTTACTGTTTACACGTAATGCAACACGAGTCGGAATATTGGCTTTAATCAAACCTGTGATTACATCAACCGATGGACGTTGTGTTGCTAACAACAAGTGAATACCCGCAGCACGTGATTTCTGCGCCAAACGGGTAATCATTTCCTCGGCTTTTTTGCCCACCTGCATAATCATATCGGCAAATTCATCTGCCACAATCACAATCGAAGGTAAAGGCGTTAAACGGGGTGCACGCTCACCCACAACAGAGTCACTGGCCTTCCATGTCGGATCAATCAGATCTTCACCATTTGCCAATGCTTCTTCAACCTTACGGTTATAGTCCGCCAGTTTACGAATTTTAAGGAATGACATGAGCTTGTAACGACGTTCCATTTCATTTACACACCAATTCAATGCATTAACTGCATCTTTCATGTCTGTCACGACAGGAGTAAGTAAATGTGGAATATCATTATAGTTAGCCAATTCCAACTGCTTCGGGTCAATCAAAATAAGGCGCAATTGGTCGGGGGTATATTTCAATAGCATCGACAAAATCATCGAGTTCACAGCGACAGACTTACCTGAACCTGTGGTGCCTGCAACCAGCATATGCGGTGCTTTACCCAAATCAGTAATCACTGGATTGCCTGAAATATCTTTACCCATCGCCATGGACAGTAAACCCGCTGGGTCACGATAGGCTGGCGTTTCTAGTAATTCAATTAGACGGACCATTTCACGTGCACTATTCGGTACTTCAATTCCAATATATGGCTTACCTGGAATTACTTCGACCACACGTACCGAAGCCATCGACATGGATCGCGCCAAGTCCTTCGAAATATTGGTGACTTTGGATGCTTTGACCCCTGGGGCTAAATCCAATTCAAAGCGCGTCACGACTGGTCCTGGTTGTGCCTCGACCACTTTGGCTTTGACATTGAACTCTTGCAGTTTAATTTCAAGTAATTCCGAAAGACGTGCCAATTGTTCAGCCGTGAAATTGACTTTTTTATTCGGATCAACACGATCTAGCAAATCCAATTCTGGTAGCGTAGATAAATCACGACGTTTTTGGGCAACCTGCATAGCACGAGACATTGGGCGTCCCGCAGCATCCGTCAATGGTGCATCAAAGTCAAAATCATCTTCTTCTTGAGGTTTGCCAGCAGTTTCTTGCCATGCTTCGATGAACGCCTCTTTAGACAATTCAGCCTTAGTCTGCTCAATAAAACGCTCTGGTACTTCTATAGCAGTCTGCTGTATCGGTGTTTTAACAAAGGCTGATGATTGAGCGTAGGAAGATGCTACACGTGGCTCATCTACTGTGGCTGTCTGTTGTTCTTCTGCATCAAAATCGTCCAGAAAACGATCTAATTCATCGTTCAACATATGTGCCTTTGTTGCCCCAGCAGCAACACCTACCGCAGTAGAGATACTCGAAATTGGAGCTTCTGCAACGGCAATATCAGGAATTGCGGTAGCTTGAATAGTTTGAACTTCGCTACGTTGGAATGGACTATGTACATCCGAAGCTGCCTTACCACTAGGTACAGCAGCAAGTAGCTCATCAAAAATCTCATCATCGTCCCAATCAAGATTACTTTTGACTGGTTTCGGAGAAGATTCTATCTGAACATCAACGGGATATTGACGCTCTACTACCGAATTGAAATCATGCTTAGGAACCACAGTTTCATCTTCAGCAGCTTTTAATAATGCTTCAATGTCTTGTTTATGTAGTTGATCATTATTGGTATTTAAGGCACGCCAAACTTCACCTGTCGCAATGGTGCGCTGGCTATCTTGTTCAAGTTGATGTGCTTTGGCGATAGTTTTTTCAAACTCTTCATCGTCGTCTAAATCGAACTCAGTTGGTTGATTCAATTGAGACTCTTTCTGCACCATATCATCAAACAAACGCTCTGCTGCCACACCTGCAATAAATGGTTGTTCTACAGAGGCTTGAGATGGTTTGCTATGATCCGATTCTGTTTGATCAGCAACCTTGCTTGGAGCAACTGCAATCACCTGTTTTTTGACTTGAGGTGTGGTACGATCAAAATCAGATTCGCTCTCGGGCACATTTTTATAAAATAAATCTTGTAAATACGCAGGTGTAGCTCGCAAGGTATCCCACGTTTTGTTCCACTTTACCCCAAAGGCCAAAGTAAACAACACTACCCAAAACACCACTAAAAACAGTGCGGCACCATAAATGGTCAGCAGTTGACTCAGACTTTGCCCCAACTCATAGCCAATAATCCCACCAGAAGCATTGGCTAAAGTATCTGCAGGTACTTCCCAAAATAAAAATAAGAGTGTTGCCGTTGCCAACAAAATGAAAAACTGAGCAGCATAACGAAATGGTCGGTTCAAAAAGCTACGTGGCCACCAAACCTGAATCGCTTCAATAAATAAGAAAAGTGGGATGAGTAAGCTTGCCCAACCTAAAAATCCAAACAATAAATCTGAAATCCATGCTCCAGCGACACCGCTTGCATTGGAAACCTGTTGGGTGTCACTCGAAATATGCATCCAACCTGGATCAAAAGGTGTATAAGTGACTGTTGCAAGGAACAGATAAATCCCAAATGAGACTAAAAATAACGTCATCATTAAGCGCTGTGCATAAGCACCTGACACCGCAGCCATACTCTGTCCTGTAAGCATTTTTTCATTCATGTTTTTTTGGAAAACAACCTGAATTTGTTTCTTAATAAAACCTGATATTATGCACCTGTTCACGTAAAAAAGATGCAAGATTATGAGGGCTTGTTGTTAACTTTATTCTATATAGCTCAAATCGATTTGTATGATCAATATTACCCACATTGAACACACACAACTGTTATACACTTTCACGTATAATTTCATAAATTTTGAAAGAAAAAAAGGATGTCGCGAATGAGCGCTCGTCACTCACGATTAATTATTTTAGGTTCTGGTCCTGCAGGTTACAGCGCTGCAGTTTATGCTGCGCGTGCCAATTTAAAGCCAATGCTGATTGCTGGCTTGCAATTGGGTGGTCAATTAACCACAACGACCGAAGTCGATAACTGGCCAGGTGACCCAGAAGGTTTAACAGGTCCAGCGTTGATGGAACGTATGCAAGCCCATGCAGAACGTTTTGGCACAGAAATAGTGTATGACCACATTAATGAAGTTGACCTCAGTGTTCGTCCATTCGTCCTTAAAGGCGATATGGAAGAATTTACTTGTGATGCACTGATTATCTCAACGGGTGCAACTGCACAATATTTAGGCTTAGAATCTGAAGCAAAATTCATGGGGCAAGGCGTGAGTGCTTGTGCAACTTGTGATGGTTTCTTCTATAAAAACCAGAAAGTCATGGTGGTTGGCGGCGGTAATACCGCAGTCGAAGAAGCCCTCTACCTGTCTAACATTGCTTCACACGTGACGCTTGTGCATCGTCGTGACAGTTTACGTTCAGAGAAAATTCTACAGGACCATTTATTTGAAAAAGAAAAAGAAGGCAAAATTAGCATTCTTTGGAACAATCAAGTTGATGAAGTCTTGGGTGATAACACAGGTGTAACTTCTGTACGCTTAAAATCAACTGTAGATGCAAGCACACAAGATATTGATGTCCAAGGTTTATTCGTTGCAATTGGTCACAAACCGAATACGGGGATGTTTGAAGGTCAACTCAATCTACGTGATGGCTATATTCAAGTGCAAAGTGGTACCTCTGGCAATGCAACAGCAACATCGGTTGCAGGTGTATTCGCAGCAGGTGACGTTGCAGATAGCATCTACCGTCAAGCCATTACTTCAGCAGGTTCGGGCTGTATGGCTGCGCTTGATGCTGAAAAATATCTGGATGCTCTAGGTTCATAATCCTTTGCATCTACGATGAAAACCGTCCGAAAAGGGCGGTTTTTTTATGTATGATAGCGTAAAGAATAATCCCTGAATTTAATCATGCAGCATACTTTAGCACCTTCTGAATATTTATTTCCCGATCCCATAAACTCAGACCCAGAAGGACATGGACTGATTTGCATAGGTGCTGACCTCTCCCCTTCTACGCTTTTTGAGGCCTATACACACGGTCTTTTTCCCTGGTTTTCTGAAGGTGAACCTATTTGCTGGTGGTGTCCCGAGCCACGCTGCATTATTCGACCTGAGCAATATCATCCGAGTAAATCCTTGCTGCGGAATATGAAAAAGCATGACTATAAAATTACCATTAATCATGCTTTTGAATCGGTAATTCGCTCCTGTGCCCTGCCTCGCAGTTATGCAAATGACACGTGGATTTCCGAAGATATCATTCAAGGTTATTTAGGTATGTTTTCAGCAGGTTATGCCTATAGTGTGGAAGTGTGGGAACAGGATCAGCTTGTCGGTGGCCTGTATGGAGTAAACATTGGCAAGGGCTGTTTTGGTGAATCCATGTTCAGCACACGAACAGACGTGTCTAAAATGGCATTTTATACCCTGATGTTGCTCGGGCAAGAAAACCAGTTACCTTGGATTGACTGTCAATTGGTTAATGATCATTTACTCAGTCTTGGTGCTTGTACGATTTCTCGACAAGCGTATTTAAATTCGTTACAAGATATTATAAAACAACCCCCTATCGATTGGAAAAAGTATCAAGAGGGTGTATTTTCAAGTAAAAGAATAGCGTTATCTTCGCAATTAATCGAATGAAAACAATAGAGGGATCTTTATGAATTCATATCACCCGAAGTCCCTGTTAAATGATTTACAGTACTATATTACGCCACCACATGAATGCAGTTATCTTGAAAAGAAATCTGCTCGCATGGTTTTTCTAGATCCAGCCCATCGGATTGATGTGGTCACTTTGTCTGAACTTTCACGTGTCGGTTTTCGTCGTAGTGGAGACTTTGTTTACCGTCCTGAATGCCATTTGTGCCGTCAATGCTTGTCTTGCCGCGTTCCCGTCCAAGAGTTTCAAATGAACAGCAAGCAAAAAAAAGCTTGGAAACGCAATCAAGATCTCACAGTCAAAATTACTCAACCGAAAGATGCGAGTGATGTACATTATGCGTTGTATGAACGCTACATTCGTGAACGCCATGCCGACGGTGATATGTTCCCCCCTAGCTATGACCAGTTTGAAAAATTTCTGATTCATACCTGCACTGAAAGTTTTTTTCTGGAACTGTGGAAAGATGAGCAGTTACTCTGTGTCTCAACCTGCGATCAGTTAGATGATGGTGTGTCTGCGGTATATACCTTTTTTGATCCCAATGAAAATCGTCGTTCATTAGGGGCTTTTGCCATCATGAAACAAATCCAATATGCGCAACAACAGCAATTGGACTATGTTTATTTGGGTTATTGGGTGCCCCATTCCAATAAAATGAATTATAAATCGCAATACACGCCACTAGAATTATTGCTTGATGGACAGTGGCGTCGTATCAACCGCTCACTCAGTGCAGAAGAAATCCAACTTTTGGGAAACTCATTAATGACCACACTTCCTTCAGGATGGAATAATTCAATCATTAAATAGATGTATTATTTTGATGGAGTTTATTCACTCCATCAAAGAATGCTTTGAATCATAATTTAAATAACTGAGAAAAATCGTCAGTACATGCTTTAACCATAATAATCGCATGTTCACGCCCATCATTCGGGCATGGATAATAATTCTTACGTAAATCGATCTGATGAAAACCAGATTTTTCATACAGTGCAATCGCAGCTTGGTTGCTTTCACGCACCTCTAAAAAAATTTGCACAGGTTGATTCTTAAGTAATGCAATTGACTCATCTAATAGCCGATATCCTAACCCTTTACCCTGCTGATTGGGATGAATAGCCATGAGCAATAAATTCGCCTCATCTAAAACTGGTTGCAAAATACAAAAACCCACAACTTGTCCAGCCTGCTCAATCACCGTACTTTGGTAACTGTGCACTGCATCCTGAAATTGGTTCAACGTCCAAGGATGACTTTGTACCAGCTTTTCAATTTGAGCAACCGCATTGACATCAGTTTGTTGCATTAAACGAATCATGCACGTTCATCTTATCGATCTAAATAGACCTGCATTATAAAAATATTTCGCAGAGAAACGAACAAAAACAGGGATATTTTTCATATCCCTGTGATCTTTAAAGCCCATCACCAAAGACTAAAGCCCTAGCTTTGCTTTCCAATTGGCCAGCAAACTTACCGTATCCAAATGATTTGGATGGAATCCTGGTTTAAAATACGCCAACATCTCACGCCCCATTCCCGTAATAATCCCTTTCGATGGACTATAACCATAAACATAGATATCTTTTAATGCCTTTAAATTGAGTTGATTATCTTGTTTTAACAAGCGTAGAACAAAATAACTTTGCACAACAAATAAGGTCGCCATGGCAGCAATTAACGAGCCACAACGTGCTAGATAGGCTTTCACTCCAGTTCCAAATACACCCTCAAACACATCATAAGCCACCGCTTTATGTTCATTTTCTTCAATCGCATGCCAGTACCACATAGTCGACATGGTTTCGTCAGTCATGAGTTCCTGAATATGGCGATTAATCAGTAATTGCGAAGCAATCGTTGCCGTAAAATGCTCTAAAGCAGTGGTTCCCATCAAGTCGATCATTTCTTGGGTCACACCCACAGGTTTAAATAGCATTGCAGCAGTCTTGCGGAAACCTTGAATGACTTTATCCGTTTGTTGTTCTAAACACGCGACATCATGTCCGTACTTTTGTGCCGAAGCATTAAAACCTACATGTTCTTGCGTATGCATGGCTTCCTGCCCAATGAAAGCACTGATTTCTTTTTGCAGCAGCTCATTGTCTTTAATTGCAGGGTGATAACGTACTGCACGCACACTATCAATGAAAAATTGCTCACCTGCTGGAAAAAGCGCAGACAACGCTGTCATGAAATGCGTAAGCCCTGCCGAGCCATTCATCCAATATTCAGGTACATTTTCAAAATTAAAATTCATACGACGGACAGGAAAACTCGCACCTGCACGATTGGTAATTTTTACCTTAGCATTCATTCTGAGACTCCTACAGACCCATAAGGTCTAACCATCTTTATGCTTGTTTTTCTTGATTCTAATATTACGGTTTTCGCCACCTGCGATAAGGGCAGATAAGGTCAGCGAAGTATCAGTTAAGGACAGTTTTGAGAGTAAATTGTCTGACAATCTTATTTTTCTACGGCTAATTCCTACAAGCTATATGAATATATGTTTCGTATGAATAAATTCTCAGAATGTCTAAGCCGCGAATAGAAATACAAAAGAATAGAATTTTATCTACATAAAAAAGCGCCCCAGAGGAGCGCTTTTTTCACACAATAGAGTGATTATGCAGTTACTTTCGCAACAACACCAGCACCTACTGTACGACCACCTTCACGGATCGCAAAACGTAGACCTGGGTCCATTGCGATTGGGTGGATTAATTCTACTGACATTTCAACGTTGTCACCTGGCATTACCATTTCAACGCCTTCTTGTAATTGGATTGCGCCAGTTACATCAGTCGTACGGAAATAGAATTGTGGACGGTAACCGTTAAGGAATGGAGTATGACGACCACCTTCTTCTTTAGAAAGTACGTATACTTCTGCGTCGAATTTAGTGTGCGGCTTGATTGTACCTGGTTTAGCAAGTACTTGACCACGTTGTACGTCTTCACGCTTAGTACCACGTAGAAGAATACCACAGTTCTCGCCCGCACGGCCTTCGTCAAGAAGTTTACGGAACATTTCAACGCCAGTTACAGTTGTTTTAACTGTATCTTTGATACCAACGATTTCAACTTCTTCGCCTACTTTCACGATACCAGCTTCTACACGACCTGTTACTACTGTACCACGGCCTGAGATAGAGAATACGTCTTCGATTGGCATCAAGAATGCTTTGTCGATCGCACGTTCTGGTTCTGGAATGTAAGTGTCAAGCGCTTCAACAAGAGCAAGAACTGAAGACTCACCATACTGACCAGCGTCGCCATTAAGCGCAGCAAGAGCAGAACCACGGATAACTGGAGTGTCATCACCTGGGAAGTCATAAGTAGAAAGAAGTTCACGAACTTCCATTTCTACTAATTCAAGTAATTCTTCGTCGTCAACAAGGTCGCATTTGTTTAAGAATACGATGATGTAAGGTACACCAACCTGACGTGAAAGAAGGATGTGTTCACGAGTTTGTGGCATTGGACCATCAGTCGCAGCACATACAAGGATCGCGCCGTCCATCTGAGCAGCACCAGTAATCATGTTTTTAACATAATCGGCGTGGCCCGGGCAGTCTACGTGAGCGTAGTGACGGATTGGAGAATCGTATTCTACGTGTGAAGTATTAATTGTAATACCACGTGCTTTTTCTTCAGGAGCAGAGTCGATTTGTGAGTAATCTTTCGCTTCACCGCCGTAAGTTTTTGCACAAATAGTTGCAATCGCAGCAGTTAAAGTAGTTTTACCATGGTCAACGTGACCGATTGTGCCCACGTTTACGTGTGGCTTATTACGTTCAAACTTAGCCTTAGCCATTTGATTTTCCTTTTTAAACTACTCATGCAGGATTACTGCATGAGCAACTGGTTATTAACTAAAAAATTAGTTTGGGCTTATAGTAATCGAAAGATTACTCGTCGTCACCTTTTTTACCGCCAGATTGGAACTTAGCGATAATGCCTTCCGCCACGTTACGTGGAGTTTCAGCGTATTTAGCGAATTCCATTGAGTAAGTCGCACGACCTTGAGACATAGAACGCATTTGAGTCGCGTAACCAAACATCTCAGCTAATGGAACTTCTGCTTTAATTGCTTTTGTTCCACCAGGAAGATCGTCCATACCTTGAACCATACCACGACGACGGTTTAAGTCACCCATGATATCGCCCATGTAGTCTTCTGGAGTTTCTACTTCAACTTTCATGATTGGCTCAAGCAAGATAGGATCCGCTTTCATGAAACCATCACGGAATGCGTAAGAACCAGCCATTTTGAACGACAATTCGTCAGAGTCGACATCATGGTAAGAACCGTCGAATAATGTCGCTTTGATACCCACAACAGGATAGCCAGCCAATACACCATTCTTCATACGTTCTTGAATACCTTTATCAACCGCGCCGAAGAATTCTTTAGGTACTACACCACCAACAACTTCTTCAACGAATTGGTATTCTTTACCAGCTTCTTCAACATCAAGCGGTTCAAGACGTACATATACGTGACCAAACTTACCTTTACCACCAGTTTGACGTACGAATTTACCTTCTTGTTCAACCGACTTTTTGATCGTTTCACGGTAAGCAACCATTGGTTTACCAATGTTCGCTTCAACACCGAATTCACGCTTCATACGGTCAACGATGATGTCAAGGTGAAGCTCACCCATACCCGCAATAATCGTTTGACCAGATTCTTCATCTGTACGAACGCGGAATGATGGATCTTCTTTCGCCAAACGACCTAAAGCAATCGACATTTTTTCTTGGTCAGCTTTAGTTTTTGGTTCAACAGCCAATGAAATTACTGGCTCTGGGAATTCCATACGCTCAAGAGTAATGATGTTTTTCTCATCACATAATGTATCACCAGTGGTAACGTCTTTAAGACCTACACACGCGGCAATATCACCTGCACGGATTTCATCAAGATCTTGACGTTCGTTCGCATGCATTTGCACGATACGACCAATACGTTCACGCTTAGACTTAACTGGGTTATAAACTGGGTCACCTTGTTTAAGTACACCAGAGTAAACACGTACGAATGTTAAGTTACCTACGAATTTGTCGTTCATGATTTTGAACGCAAGCGCAGAGAACGGAGCTTCGTCAGATGCTTCACGAGATGCTTTAGTTTCATCTTTGTCGTCAAGAATACCTTCAATCGCTTTAACTTCTGTAGGAGAAGGTAAGAATTGAATTACTGCGTCCAACATACGTTGAACACCTTTGTTCTTGAAGGCAGAACCACAAAGCATTACTTGAATTTCAGATGCTAATGTACGAGCACGTAAACCAGCGATGATGTCTTCTTTAGAAAGATCACCTTCTTCTAGGTACTTGTCCATTAACTCTTCAGAAGCTTCAGCAGCAGCTTCAACCATGTTGGTACGCCATTCTTCAGCAGTATCAACTAGGTCAGCAGGGATGTCGCCATATTCGAACTTCATACCTTGAGACGCTTCGTCCCAGATAATCGCTTTCATTTCGATAAGGTCAACAACACCAGCAAATGTATCTTCAGCACCAATTGGCACAACGATTGGCACAGGATTACCGCCCAAACGTGTTTTCATTTGTTCAACAACACGGAAGAAGTTTGCACCTGTACGGTCCATCTTGTTCACGAATGCTAAACGAGGCACTTTATATTTGTTCGCCTGACGCCATACAGTTTCAGACTGAGGTTGTACACCACCTACCGCACAGTAAACCATGCACGCACCGTCAAGAACACGCATAGAACGTTCAACTTCGATTGTGAAGTCTACGTGTCCCGGTGTATCGATTACGTTGATACGGTGTTGTGGGAATTGGCTACTCATACCTGACCAGAAACAAGTCGTTGCAGCAGAAGTAATGGTAATACCACGTTCTTGCTCTTGTTCCATCCAGTCCATTGTTGCTGCACCATCGTGTACTTCACCAATTTTGTGAGATACACCTGTGTAGAACAAAATACGTTCAGTCGTAGTTGTTTTACCTGCGTCAATGTGCGCAGAGATACCAATGTTACGGTAACGAGAAATTGGGGTTTGACGAGCCATGATTTCTAGCATTCCTAAATTTTGTTGTTAAAACAGGACGCTTTAAGCTGCATAGCAACTTAAAGCGATTTGATGACAATTATGTGAAAACATAAGAGTCTTTGTCCTGATTAAGGCCTGTTTTATCCGCTTAGAAACGGTAGTGAGAGAAGGCTTTGTTGGCTTCAGCCATACGGTGCACATCTTCACGTTTTTTAACAGCTGCACCTTTACCTTCAGCTGCATCAAGCAACTCACCAGCAAGACGTAAAGCCATAGTTTTTTCAGAACGCTTAGCAGCGGCATCTACTAACCAACGCATAGCCAAGGCAGTACGACGGGATGGGCGCACTTCCATAGGTACTTGATAAGTAGCACCACCAACACGGCGTGCTTTTACTTCGACCATAGGACGAACTTTTTCAAGAGTAGTCTCGAAAAATTCAACTGGGTCTACTTTGTTTTTTTCTTGAACGCGGTCTAAAGCACCGTAAACGATACTTTCAGCAATAGATTTTTTACCATCTTGCATTACGTGGTTCATGAATTTAGCGATTGTTTGGCTACTGAACTTAGGATCCGGAAGGATTTCACGAGCAGCAACTACGCGACGTCTTGGCATTTTAAACTACCTATATATATGACACTTCAGGTTAATCCAGCAGTAGTACAAAGTGTCGTGTACTTTCGCTGGCCTTACTACACGTCGCTTGAATTTCACAAAATTAATGCAGAAATCAGACAAGCGAGACGATAAAGGATTGCAGTTCTAGCGAACTAAGATTTTAATCTCGAAAGATTATTTCTTAGGACGTTTAGTACCGTATTTAGAACGTGACTGGTTACGATCTTTCACGCCAGCACAGTCTAAAGAACCACGAACGGTATGGTAACGTACACCTGGTAAGTCTTTAACACGACCACCACGGATAAGAACAACACTGTGCTCTTGTAGGTTATGGCCTTCACCACCGATGTAGCTAGATACTTCAAAGCCTGAAGTTAAGCGAACACGGCAAACTTTACGCATTGCTGAGTTAGGTTTTTTAGGTGTAGTTGTGTAAACACGTGTACAAACACCACGACGTTGTGGACAAGCCTTCAACGCAGGAACTTTAGATTTTTCAACTAAAGTCGTACGACCCTTGCGGATCAACTGATTTGTTGTTGCCATATGGCAATTCTCCCGTTAATAAAAAGCCCCAAAAAATACTACTTTTTGAGGGCATGCAATTGTAAGTCAAGATGCAAAAATGGTCAACCTAAGCAAAGCATCAATCCATCAGCCTTTCGGCTTTTCTTGTCATTTTTTAAACACTTTTCGTTGTTTACTGTTCAGTCGGTGGCGTAGTCTTTTTTGTAACCCTTTTTGTTGGAGTTTTACGTGGACGTTTTCCCACGACAACAGGCTCTGCCAATGGATTTTCAATTTGCTCTACTACACCATCCACAATGACCTCAACTGCTTGAGGACTTAGAGCAGATTGTTGTTGAGCTTTATCATGAGGCTCTACCAGATGATCAGCTAATTTTTCCAAGCCTTGTTCTATTTGCTGCTGTTGTTCAGTTTCATCGCTCGGTTTTGTGGTGGTTTTTTTCTTGACGCGTACTTTGGCAATATTTTGATGATTTTCCAGTTTAAACTCTGCAATATCATTGAATGACGCGGCCTCAACCAAACTTGGCTGTACAGTTCCAGTTAATAACTTAGGTGTTGCCTGAGCCAATAAAGTTAATGATCGCTCGTAAGCAGCGACCACCGAGAGTTCAAGGTCTTTGTGTTGCTGGAGATATTGGCGTGCTTGAGCAAAAACTACTTGTGCTTTGCAATTGACGTCCTCAATTAACTTCCAACTATATACTGCACTTAAGGTTGCACTTGCCACAGGCGTGAATTTACTAAGGAAGCTATAATTTGGAACTTTATTCATCCAAGCCCATGTATAATCCCCCTGCTCATTGTGTAGCCATTTTTTAAGCAATTCAAGATCATTGCTAGAGCCCAATAAATACTGCAACTGCCCAATGTCATGTGTTTGCAACATTTTAGACACTGTTTTAATCGCCATTAATAAAGCTTGTTTCTCAGCAATGAGCCCTAAATCAATTTGTTTAAAAATAAACTGAACGATCTCTTGCTCGGTATCTTTATTCAGTTCAAAACCATAAGAGCGTCCGACTTGATAAATGGTTCTCAATGACAGAATTAAAGACAATGGAATATCCACACTGGAGCCAATGGTACCTGTTGCCCCTGTGAGCATACCTTGTAAAGAGGCAATCCATTTGTTTTGTTCAGCCAGAGCCTGACTAATCCGTTTAGAACGATCAATGTCTTGCGTTAAGGTTTCCAGATCGCGTACGCCGGCCTGATCTAAAACGTCATCAACAGAACCAATATCTGAACTAAAGGCATTCAACTTTTCAAAAAAATAGTCACTAATTTTGTCGGTATACTGTGGTGCTACAAAATTCGCCACGTTATTCACTTTAGAATAATGACGTCCTAAAAGTTGTCGGGAAACTTGCGGGAAATGCTCACGTAAAATCTGCTGTGCATCTTGATACTTTTTCCTTTCAAAAGCTGGTTTAGAATGTGCTTTCCCTTCAATAAACGCTGAATTTCCCGCACCTTGTGGATATGCTGCAACAGAGCCTGGTGCAACATGTTGCAAAACATCTATTCCTGTTTGGCTGAGCTTTTTAGCCACTCCAAAGGCATTTGAGAGGAATCCTGTTGATTGTTTATTATTAGCTTCTGTCATTCTCAATCCTTCTTTTTCAATTCTTTCATTTCTCGCTAAATACTAGGTATAGTCTAAGTTTATCTCAACATCAAACTGTTTCTTTTAGTTAAGAACTTTGACTAAATTTGTTTTTTTTCTTTCCCCCAAATACACATCATATTTGCCATAAGAATTCAAAAATCTTTCTGCTATCATGATTGCAAATCAAACATATGAAGACTTGTAGCATAAAGGCTCTCCCCTGATTGCATATAGTCATTCGAAATATCACCATATAAGGGATCTGTAGATGAAACGTGTTGTAATTACTGGTATGGGCATCAACTCATGTATCGGTAACACTTTAGAAGATGTCACTCATTCATTGCAAAACGGGATTTCTGGTACACGTTTTAACCCGACTTATGCTGAACTTAATTTCAAAAGTCACATCAGTGCAGCAGCAGAACAAGATTTCGACCACATTGACCGTAAATTAAAACGTTTTATGGGTGTGTGTGCGATGTACGCGTATAACGCTGCGGTTGCTGCGGTTGAAAATGCTGGTTTGACTGCTGAGCAAATTGGTGGCAATCCACGCTATGGTATTACAGGTGGTTCAGGTGGTGGCTCAACTGCTTCTGTCATTGAAATGAAAGAATTGCTCGACACCAAAGGTGCGCGTAAAGTTGGTCCATTCTTCGTACCACGCAACATGTCAAACACCATCACTGCGAACGTAGGCGTTGCATTTAAAATGCAAGGTGTTGCACACACCATTACAAGCGCTTGTGCAACTTCTGCTGATGCTATTGGTTATGCTTACAACCTGATTCAATTGGGTAAACAAGACCTCATGCTTGCAGGTGGCGGTGAAGAAGATCACTGGTCACAAAGCTTATTGTTTGATGCAATGGGTGCGCTTTGCTCAAAGTACAACGATACACCAGAAACAGCTTCTCGCCCGTATTCAGCAGACCGTGACGGTTTCGTGATTGCTGGTGGTGGCGGTTTCGTGGTTCTTGAGTCACTTGAACACGCTCAAGCACGTGGTGCCAACATCTTAGCTGAAGTTGTGGCATATGCTGCGAACAGTGATGGTGCAGACATGGTTGCTCCATCAGGTGAAGGTGCAACGCGTTGCGTACTTATGGCACTTGAAGAAGCGAAACAGCATGGCGTAGACAAGATTGACTATGTGAATACACACGGTACATCTACACCTGCTGGTGACGTTACTGAATTGTTAGCAATGGAACGTGCATTTGGCGAAGGTCAAGTTCCTCCACTAAGCTCAACCAAGTCAATGACAGGTCACAGTTTGGGTGCTGCTGGCGTACAAGAAGCTATTTACTCTGTATTGATGATGCAAAATGACTTCATTGCACCGAACATCAATGTGACTGAACTTGATGAAGGCGCAAAACCATTTGATATCGTACTTGAAAAACGCGATACAAAATTGAATACTGTGATGAGTAACAGTTTCGGTTTTGGCGGTGTAAATGCTTGTCTCATTTTCAAAAAATGGGAAGGTTAATTTAAGAAATCTTGATCATTCATTGCTGATGCAGTGAATGATCAACTTTCCACACTGCCCTTAAAAGGGTGAATTGATGGATGCTCCTTCTGATGCTTTCCTTTGGGTAAAAGCATTACATATCATTGCAGTCGTTTGTTGGTTCGCTGCACTCTTCTACCTCCCCCGTTTATATGTCTATCACGCCATGAGCGATGATGCAGTCAGTCATCAGCGTTTCGAAGTGATGGAGCGTAAACTCTATCGTGGCATTATGTGGCCCGCGATGATCGCAACCCTCATTACGGCACATTTTTTGGTGGATTGGGGAGATGCAACGCGCCATTACCATGAAGCATTGTGGTTTTACCTGAAAGTCGGCTTAGTTGGTCTATTGGTGATTTACCATTTTGTCTGCGGTTATTACCGTAAGAAACTCATTGGTAATGCACATTACAAGTCACACAAGTTCTGGCGCTTCTTTAATGAAATGCCGACCCTAATTTTATTTGCTGTGGTGATTTTAGTCGTGGTGAAACCGACATTTTAAAATCCTCGAAATGAAAAACCCTGATTAGTTCAGGGCTTTTTTATATCTATAAAAATCAATAGTATATTAAAAGTTAGAGCTATTAGCGTATCCAAGCTTGACGTATTTTTAAATTGAGCGGAGTCGAATAATACTTTTCAATTGCCCAACTCATCATAAACACTGCAATAAAATAAACTGGCAGCAACATCAGCTTTTCAGCCGCTAAAGTTTCTTTTGGGAAATACACAACTTTCATTAAACCCAAAACAATTAAGTGAAACAAATACATTTCATAGCTACGCTGTCCAATCCAGACTAAACTCCGTGCAGCGTATGAGACAGGTTTAACTTTCGGGTCTTGTACAAAGCAAAACAGCAGCAACGCTGTAAGTAACGCAAATACACTGATACCCCATGTACTCACTTCTTTGATCGGTGCATAAAAATACAAACATGTCATCAAAAATATAATTACTGCTAGAATCACGTTTTGATTACGAATAACACTTTTAAAAGACTGAACATAAATTGCAGTAAGACTGCCAATCGCAATTCCATCAAAACTAGAAAAGTAGTGATACAGATAAGCGCCACTTTCCTCACCAAAATGTAAAGCACGGAAATACGGCGCATAAGCAATTACCACGAGCAGAAAAATAATAAACCCTTTGCCTCGACCAAGCACTAAACACAGTATAGGAAAGGCTAAATAAAAGACCTCTTCTACTGATAAAGACCACAATACCCCTAGGGCATAATTGACCCATCCAAATTCAATAATCAATATGTTCATCCAAAAGCTAAAAGCTGAAAGGACGGTCACCGCATAAGATACGTCTACACCATTCGGTGACTGATTCATGAATGGCTTGAGTTCCAAAGCCCCCAATACGGTGACAATTGCAACCAATAACACCAGACACGGCATAATTCGGGCAATACGACGGATATAAAAATCTTTCAGCTTAATCTGTGCCAAAGATCCGCTGCGTTGCAAAGTATGTTGGGTAATCAAAAAACCTGAAATGACAAAAAACATGGTCACCCCATAGTTGCCATTTCTTGCAATTAAGGTACTTAAGCTTTCACCCCCAATTGGGATACCGAGAAACGTATCGTGTAATTTATAAGGAATATTAAAATGATGAACCAATACCAAAAGGATGGACACTCCACGCAGGATGTCGATTTTATAATTACGCATAGATCATTGTTAAAATTTTAAAGTGCTTCATTAAAAATGAAATGGCTCTAGTTAAATAGCTTTTATAAATAAAATCATACAATTATCTCATACTTAATTAGAGCAGATTTATTCTATTTAGACAAAAAGAAAACCCTGCTGATGCAGGGTTTTCTCTCAGATATCGCGAGTTAAGCGATGCGTTTTACTTAGTTATCAAGTTGCTGCGCTAACATACGTTTTTTCACACGTGGCAAATACAGTACTCGATAAGTAATGGTCAAAATAATGAGCCAAACTGGACTAATAATTAAGGCACGTAAGGTATCTGGTTCTAAACTTAAAATGATCAGGGTAAAGAATAGGAAAATCAAAACCACATAAGACATCCATACCCCACCCGGCATTTTGAACTTCGATTGTGCATGTAATTCAGGGCGTAATTTACGGTAGCGTAAATAGCACACCATAATAAGCCCCCAAATACTGATAAATAGAATTACACACAATGAACTTGCCAAGGTGAATGCTTCCACAGTGTTCGGAACGAAATACTGCAATGCTGCGCCTGCCATAATAAAGAGACATGAGAACAACAAGCCTTTGGCAGGTACAGCTCGGCTAGATAATTCACCCAATCCTTTTGGTGCCTGACCACCTAGGGACAAACCGTATAGCATACGACTGGTCGAGAACACACCACTATTCATTGATGACATCACCGAAGATAATACCACCAAGTTCATAATCACTGCTGCACCACCAATCCCTGCATGTAAAAACAGGCTGACGAATGGACTTTGATCCGCTGGAATTTCATTCCATGGTGTTACTGACATTACAATAAATAACGCCAACACATAGAATAAAATAATTCGGGTTGGAATAGCATTCACTGCTTTTGGTAAGTTCTTTTCTGGATCTTTCGCTTCAGCAGCCATTGTTCCAATTAATTCCACACCGACAAAAGCAAAGAGTGCGATCTGGAAACCTGCCAAGAAACCACTGGCACCTTTAGGGAACATTCCACCATGTGACCAGACATTGCTAAAACTTGCGATTGAACCCTGTGGTGCTTGGAAATGGCTGAACACCATAAAGCCACCGATGACAATCAAGCCTAAAATGGCGAGAATTTTGATTAATGCAAACCAAAATTCAATTTCACCAAAGAGCTTGACAGTTAACAGATTCAGTCCAAGGACCAACAAAACACAGCCCGCACTGATCAGTGCTTGCCCTATAGGCGTAAACGCCATATCGGGCGGTAACCAGAAATTCAGATAATTAATAATGGCAGCAAGGTCAGCAATACCGACCAAGACCCAACCGAGCCAATACGACCAACCGATATAATAGCCCGCCGCAGGACCAATTAAATCGTGCGCCATATCGATGAAAGATTTGTAATGCAGATTGGAGAGTAGAATTTCGCCTAATGCACGCATGAGGAAAAAGAACATACCGCCAATGATCATGTAGATAATTAAAATTGAAGGTCCAGCGAGGGAGATGGTTTTCCCTGAACCCATAAATAAACCTGTACCAATAGCTCCGCCAATTGCAATCAATTGTAAATGACGATTAGAGAGCTTGCGTTGCAACTCATGGGTTGCTTGTTCAGCTTTTGGCTCACGCACTGTGGTCATAACTCAACATCCTTTTTTTAATTCCTTTACCGGACTTAACCCAGATCTAGCTCCTCGCGAGCAATACAATTAACCTAGGGTTAAGCCTGTGTCCTTAACAATGTAATCATTAACCTTCATAGTTAATTAGCTGATCACATTGCTCATTGCTTACGTCCTCCATTCCATGGAAGAGCACTTACTTTTGTGCCGCAATTACTGCAATTTCAATGAGCCATTTTGGATTGACCAAATCGGCCTGAATCGTAGCACGTGCAGGCGTTGCATGGTCTTTCAACCAATCAATCCAGATTTCATTCACCACTGAAAAATCTGACAAATCTTTCAGAAAAAGCTGTGCTGAAAGAATTCGGCTTTTATCACTATTGGCTTGTGCCAAAAGTTGATCAATGGTGTTTAATACATCTTGAGTTTGTCCATTGATATCTAAATCAGGATTTTTTGGGACCTGACCTGATAAATACACCACGTTGTTAAAAACTGTCACGGCGCTCATCACAGGGGTGGTATTGAAGCGCTGAATATCCTGTTGTGACATGATTAATTCCTTATTCCTGAATTGAAAAATTGACGCGTGCTGTGACTGCGCACATTAGTTCATAGCCAACAGTGCCTGAGGTTGCTGCAACCTCATCTATCGGCAATACCGCCCCAGTGCTCGATTGACCCCATAACACCACTTCGCTGCCTATCTGCGCATCGGGAATTGGATCAAGATCAACCGCGAGCATGTCCATGCTGACACGCCCTAAAGTACGGGTACGAATAGAGTTCACCAATACAGGCGTACCTGTCGGTGAAATACGTTGATAGCCATCGGCATAGCCACATGCCACAATCCCGACGCGCATAGGGCGATCTGCGACAAAACTAGAGCCATAGCCAATGCTGTCGTTTGGATTTAACTGTTGAATGGCGATGATTTCACTGCGCAAACTCATACTCGGTTGTAAATTCCAATCCTGAATAGTATGCGTTGGAAAATCTGGAGAACTGCCATATAGCATGATGCCGCTACGTGCGTAGTCTGAGTGTAGCTGGGTCGAGTATCTTAAAATTGCGGCACTATTGCTGATTGAACAAGGTGCTGGATACTGCTCTAAAATCTGCTGGAACACTTGATGCTGATATTCAATCCCCGCCTGCCCTTGACGCTCGCCATCGGCATCTGAGAAATGCATCATGTGTACCAATTCTTTAACCGAAGCTAAATCCTTCAGTTTTTTCCACGCGCCGACATAGTGTTCTGGTGTGAACCCTAAACGATTCATGCCATTGTTCATTTTTAAGAACACTTTGAATTGTGCTGCAATGGGAAACTGTTGTAACCATTGAATTTGCAATTCATTATGCACGGTAAAATTCAATTGATACTGTGCACAATCATATAAATCTTGCGCTGAAAAAATGCCTTCCAGTAACAGGATTTCCCCTGTCCAGCCCAAAGCACGAATACGTTTAGCTTCTTCGATATCAAGCAATGCAAAACCATCGGCAGATTTAAAGGCTTGATACACGCGTTCAATGCCATGCCCGTAAGCATTGGCTTTGACCACAGCAAAAACTTGGCTATCTGGCATTGCGGCACGCGCAATTGCCAGATTATGTCTGAGTGCGGATTGATGAATCACCGCAGTAATTGGACGTGGCATAACTCTTCTTCCCTAAAATTCAAACAACTCCCTGAATTCAGGAATTATGCTGCACTTAAATAACGTTCAATCGATAACCCATCAATGCTGATGTCTGGTTTATGGTTCATCACCAAGTCACTAATCAGCTTGCCTGAACCACATGCCATGGTCCAACCTAAGGTGCCATGCCCTGTATTCAAGAACAGATTTTTGAAACGTGTTGCACCAATGATTGGCGTGCTGTCTGGCGTCATTGGGCGTAAGCCTGTCCAGAAAGTCGCATTTGGTAAATCACCGCCAGGGAATAAATCTTTGGTGACCATTTCTAGTGTGCCACGGCGGTCATCATTCAGCTTCAAGTTGAAACCACTTAGCTCTGCCATACCACCAACACGGATACGTTGATCAAAACGAGTAATCGCAATTTTGTAAGTTTCATCCAATACGGTTGATTGTGGTGCAAACGCAGGATCAATAATTGGCACTGTCAATGAATAGCCTTTGACTGGATAGACAGGTAGATTTAACTCAAGTGGTTTTAAGAAATCACGTGAATAACTACCGAATGCCAACACATAGCGATCTGCGGTCAATACTTGACCATTTACCACCACACCTTTAATTTCATCGCCTTCAACCACTAAACGCTCGACGTTCTGGTTAAACAAGAACTTCACACCGTTAGCTTTAGCAATATCTGCGAGTGAATTGGTGAACTTATAGCAATCGCCCGTTTCATCATTTGGTAAATGTAAACCACCGACCAATTTATCTTTGGCAAAGCCCAGTGCAGGTTCTACACGAGCCAAGTCATCTTTCAATAACAACTCATGCGGTACACCACACTCTTTTAATACTTGAATATCACGTTGTACCGCTTCTAATTGCGCTTCATTACGGAACACCTGTAATGTGCCTTTAGAACGGTTTTCATAGCTGATGCCTGTGTCTTTACGCAATTCGCGCAAACAATCACGACTATATTCTGCTACACGGGTCATACGTTCTTTGTTGACTGCATAACTTTGCGCATTACAGTTTTTGAGCATTTGTGCCATCCACTGTAACTGCCACATGCTACCATCCATATTGATGGCTAATGGTGCATGATGCTGAAACATCCACTTGACCGCTTTAAACGGAATGCCCGGTGCTGCCCAAGGGGTCGAATACCCTGGTGAAATTTGACCTGCATTACCAAAACTTGTTTCTTCTGCTGGACCTGATTGACGGTCCAATACAGTGACTTCTGCTCCCTGCTGCGCAAGATAATATGCACTTGCTACACCAATTACACCACTACCTAGAACAATTACGCGCATTTCCTTTATCCCACTGCTTCACCAGTTTATTTAACTAGTATATTTCCGTATCAATAGTGAATTTGACTGATTTAATAGGTATAGTTAAGAGATATTCATGAAATTTTCACTAAAGAAAGGCAAAAAACAGAGAAAAGCTTATGCGTAAATTAGACCGTGTAGATCGCCTGATTTTGGATATTCTGCAAATGGAAGGACGAATTGCGATTAGTGAATTGGCTTCTCGGGTCAATTTATCCACTACGCCTTGCTCTGAACGGGTCAAACGACTCGAACGCGACGGCATTATCACGGGCTATCATGCACGGCTGAATCCTGCACTGGTTGACCGAAACTTACTGGTATTTTTAGAGATTAAACTCTCTGCCAAATCGGGAGATGTCTTTGACCAAGTCGCACGAGATTTGGTCGAAATTCCTGAGGTTTTGGAATGTCACTTAATTTCAGGCGAATTCGATTATCTGGTTAAAGCTCGCTTAAAAGAGATGACTGCTTATCGCCGCTTATTGGGTGATTTATTGAAAAAACTCCCCTCATCTGCTTCATCGCATAGCTATATTGTGATGGAAGAAATTAAGGAAACTTTGTATTTAGATATGCGCTAAGTCTTGACCGAATTATGCTAATCTCAAGCAGCTTTATTTTAGAAATCACTTATTTTTCATTTTCTAATTTTTCTTAATTTTCATGTCTTTCTCTTTGGGAATTTTTGCATCATGTTGAATAAACTTATGTCGAGCTTAGGTCTACAAGGCATTCAGGTAGACACCCGTATACACAACAGTCAATTACAAGCAGGTCAAGTCCTGAATGGAGAAGTCATTTTTACCGGTGCTTCTTCCAAGAAACATATCAATGGCATCTACTTAAAATTAATGACCACAGCCGAAGTCGAATCAAATGACTCAGAATACAACACCCATTTAACGATTGCGGAATGGCATATTAGTGGTGCATTTGAATTACAAGCCAACCAGACCCACACCTTCCCGTTTTCAATTCAATTGCCGTTTGAAACACCTTTGACCGATCTGGCTTGCCACAGCAATAAAACCCGTGTTTGGCTACATACTCATTTAGATGTCGATTGGGGGCTCGATGCCACAGATAAAGACTATCTACAGATTACCCCGACGCCTACTATGCACAGCTTTATTCAAGCCATGCAACAATGTGGTTTTCACTTGGTGACTGCCGATATTGAAAAAGGTCAACTTCGTGGCAATGGGTTTTACTCGACCCTTGGCTGTTATCAAGAGTTAGAGTTTAAAACCTGCGCAGTTTTTTAGTGGCATCAATGAAATTGAAGTGTCCTTTGTAGCAGAGCAACATCAAACACACGTGTTATTAGAAGTAGATCGTAAATTTAGAGGCGATGGCTTTAAAAGTTTTAGCATTCCACATCAACATGCCAATCCCACAGTTTTAGCCAATGAAATCCGTAGAACATTAGGCATATAAAACCAAGCACCTCACTTTTCAACAAGGGAAAGTGAGGTGCTTAAATGGATCAATGATTGATTAAATCAGGTTCAACAAATCGGCAAAGCGTTGAATTCGAGCCTTGGGTTGAGCTGCATCAAGTTCAGCCATAGAGCCATAACCATATTCCACAGCAATGGTTTCAATGCCATTACTACGTGCGCCGAAAATATCATGCTCACGGTCACCCACCATTAAACATTCTTCGGCTTGAAGCTGTTCTTGTTCTAAAATATAAGCAATTAACTCGCCTTTATTGGTTCGTTCACCATTCAGTTCACTGCCATAAGGGTATTCAAAATACTGTAATAAATCAAAATGATCTAGAATCTGACGTGCATAAACTTCAGGTTTTGCAGTTGCCAAGAACAAGCGATAACCTTTGTTTTTTAATGCTGCTAAAGTTTGTGCAACATCTTCAAAAACATGATTTTCAAATAAACCTGTGACCGAGAAACGCTCGCGATAGCCCAATAAGGCTTGATCCGCTAACACATCATGAGGGTCAACATTTAAAATTTTAGCCAAAGATGCTTTCAGTGGCGGACCAATAATCCAGTCAATATTCTCTGACTCAGGAATTGGGTGCCCCACTTTTGCCAAACCATAACGTGCAGAAGTGGTGATCCCGACTTTGGGATCTGTCAGTGTTCCATCCAAATCAATCAATATATTTTTAATCATTGTCCAACCCAACAAATTACGCTCGAGACTTCGCTCAAAGTTGCCTATACTATCGCAAATCTCATGAATGAAGGAAATGTACATGCGCCCGACTGTACTGTGCTTTTCGGGTTTAGACCCTTCTGGCGGTGCTGGCTTACAAGCGGATATTGAAGCGATTGGTCAAAGTGGTGCGCATGCCGCAATTGCATGTACCGCACTGACCATTCAAAACTCACAACAAGTTTTTGGCTTTGAAGCAACCTCCAAAGAATTACTTTTGGCCCAAGCACATGCCGTCGTCGGTGATCTACCGATTCAGTGTGTGAAGTCTGGCATGCTCGGTACCACCGACAATATTGCCGCTTTGGCTGAATTTTTACGTGAACATCCAGAGTATCGTTATGTACTTGACCCAGTGTTGGTTGCGAATAGCGGTGGTTCTTTAGGAGATCAAGCCACACTGGTCAAAGCTTTTGTCGAACTCATTCCATTGGCCACTATTATTACCCCAAATACAGTTGAATTACGTGCTTTAACGGGCGAACAGGACTTGGAAGCGGCCACACAGAAATTGTTTGCCATGGGTGCAAAAGCAGTTTTGGTTAAAGGTGGGCATGAAGATACTGCCGACTATATTCGCAATGCCTTATATATCGATGGTGAGTTTGTGGCTGAAAGTCATTGCCCACGTTTGGCAGGCGAATATCATGGTTCGGGCTGTTCACTCGCAAGCTTTATTGCAGGTCGTCTCGCGATGGGCGATGAGTTAAAAATTGCGGTGCAACATGCAGAAACATGGTTATTTGGCGTATTAAAACAAGCCGAAACACCTGTACCGAATGGACAGAAAATTCCAAAACGTTTCTAAATTTTCGCTTTCATTTGTAAGCCCACAGCTCTTGCTTGAACTGTGGGTTTATTTTTATTCACTGTGTTTGAGCTTTAAATTCTCAACATGTTGACGATTGGTTTTCCACGACTTTTCCAGTACTTCTTTTTCAATCCGTAATTGAATCCGCTTCAACTTCATCGGTGGAATCATCACCTCTTGAAAAGTTTTCACGTAATCCGTCCAAGCTGCTCCACGAAACACATTCTGAGGCATTTGCGTTTTAAATTCACAATCAGGCATAAATACCACCAGAGAATGAATAAACTGAGGCTCCACAATATCCGATAACACCGCCTCTAACACCTTTTGATGTTTATAATTTTGATGTAATGGATTTTGAAACTTAAAACTCTTTTTATAAATTTTCTGTGTCCATGTTTTTTGATGCTGGCTGCCAAAAATCCAGCCTTTATAATTTTTAGTTTCAATCACAAAAATACCAAAAGGACTCAGTAGAATATGATCAATTTGGGTAGTCTGGTTCTGTTCATCTGGTAAGGTGCAATCGTTGAGTAAGGTATAACTGTCTCGATCTAAATACAGTTTGACATGGGCTGCAACGGCAAACTCCCCCATTTTCCCTTTTAGGAAAGGTTTAAATGCTTTGATAATGCCTATAACGATAAACAGCAATAATATCCACCAAAATGTGGACGACAGCAGTGCAAAAATCTGTGCAATCATTTTACTTAAAATTATAAAGAACTTAGTTTTTCAGTTTATTTCAGTTGTTCAATTTTTAAAAGAATCTCTTTATTGCTCAATCCACCTGCAAAACCCACCAATTTACCGCTTGAACCAATCACCCGATGGCACGGCGCAATAATGGAAATTGGATTTTTACTATTGGCTGCTCCCACGGCACGTACCGCTTTGGGATTGCCCAATTGTTCTGCAATGTCTTTATAACTGCGGGTTTCACCAAAGGGAATATTCAACAAAGCTTGCCAAACCTGCTTTTGAAATTCTGTTCCTTCAAAATCTAAAGGCAAATCAAACTGCTGACGTGTGCCTGCAAAATATTGCATGAGCTGCTGTTGTGTTTGCAGCAAGATTGGATGATCGGGCTGTTCGACCAATTCGGCCAATCGCACGCGTTTAGGATTTTCATTTTCCCAGAGTACCGCAACCAGCGCGGTATCATGCGCAACTAATTTTAACTGTCCAACAGGAGAAGCCATATACATAAATGCAAGTTTCATTGTCTGCTCCTGCGATATTGAGAAATAAAAATAAGACTGATTATGAAGATGAAAGCTTCATTAATACAAGACCTGAAATAATTAAGATGGCGGCAAGCATCCGCATAGCTGTCGCAGGCTCACCTAAAATAAAAATACCCACCCAAAAGGAACCGATTGCACCTATTCCCGTCCAAATCGTATATGCCGTACCCAAGGGTAAAGTGCGCATCGCATATGCCAATAATGCAAAGCTTAAGATCATAAAAATGAGGGTGATAATACTCGGACCTATTCGGGTAAAGCCCTCTGACAGCTTCATGGAATATGCCCACACGATTTCAAAAATACCCGCAAAAATAAGTACAATCCAAGCCATGACGACCTCCAAATTTAAATCAAAAATCAGGTCGTCCTGAGGAATTTTCTTGGTGCATCTTTAAAGTTTAAGCACCAAGGGAGGTCGTTCCTCCTTATAATTACGCTCAATTATACTCAATACTGCGCTTTTATGGTGCGAAACTACAATGCAATAACATTAAATACACCGATAAAAAATAAGGCTTTAAAACCGAAGTTTTAAAGCCTTATGAATTTATTAAACTGAATAAAATGTGAGTAAACTCAGATCTTAGAACTTGAAACGAATGCCTGCACCATAAAGCCAGCCTTTTTCAGAGCCACTCTCGGCCTGCCAAGGTGTAGCATCGTTACCTTTTGAATATTCATACGCAATGTCGATATAAGGCATCACCCTTTTATTCATTTCATAACGCGTTTCCAAACCTGCTGTGACACCACTCAAGCCTGTTTTTTTGGCATATTTAGAATCATCACTAAACACAAGTTCTACATCTAAATAGGGTTTAAAAATCAGCTTTTGTGTCAGCAACAAATCTCGCTCTGTTTCGAGACTAAAGCCTGAATAATGATCTTCACCTGCATATAAATAGGCATCTGTTTCAAAGAAATACGGCGCCAAACCATGTAAACCAATTACGGCATCCCATTTTTCTTCCGTATCTTTACGATGCTGATCTAACTCGACTTTTTCGACACGGTAACGTGTACCCATTTGCACATCCCAAAAGTCTGAAATCATTCGGCTATAAAGTGCCTTCACCTCATATTCAGCCGCATGTGATTCCTGCTTATCTAAGTGCGCTTTAATAAAAAGTTTATTTTCATCTGTACCAATACGGGTTTCAAACTCAGATTTTAAAGTGCCTGTTCCCCCTTCATCAATCAACCACTTATTATCAAAAGTATTGACCATATAAACCTGTGCACCGTGTTCTGCCCGATGATCATGTACTTGATGATCGGTTTCAGATGACAAAGATTCAGCTTGA
Source organism: Acinetobacter sp. ACNIH2 (assembly GCF_002934965.1). Classification (NCBI taxonomy): domain Bacteria; kingdom Pseudomonadati; phylum Pseudomonadota; class Gammaproteobacteria; order Moraxellales; family Moraxellaceae; genus Acinetobacter; species Acinetobacter sp. ACNIH2. The sequence goes on along the minus strand of NZ_CP026412.1, from coordinate 2,146,666 downwards.
ATTTGTTGACGATGTGAATGCTCTGTTAATTGCGACGCTTGTACTGGTTTGACCGAATCAGGAACGGAAGTCATATTAGAAGATGCCATCGGTTGCATACTGGAATGATCCATATTCTGCATCTCTTGCTGCATTTCAGAATGGTCCATTTCAACCTGCTGACCCTGTGATTCGCTTTGCTGTTGATGCACGGTATGGTCTTGCTGTGCTTGCGCTAAAGTCAACTGACTCAGCAACAACAAAGAACCTGCCAGAACAGTCTGTGGAAATAAATTAATGCTGCGCATGTTGATCTCCCTGCTGTTCAGTGTTGGTTTGTTTCTTTTGAGTATCGCGAGATTGTTTTTGTGCAGAGGGTTCTTTTGAACTAACGGGCATTGTCATCTGCTGCATATTGGCATGATCCATATGCTGCATCTTGTGCTGCATTTTAGAGTGATCCATCTGATGATCTTCTGATTCAGTCATGGACTGATGTACAGTATGTACCTGTTGTTCCTGTGCAAAAGCCACTTGGCTCAATAATAATGAACTAAGGAGAACCATTTTCGGTAATAAATTAGTGATGTGCATGTTGCTCTCCTTGTTGTTCTGTACTTGAGTTTTCGGCTTTAGATTGGCTCGCTTTGGATATCGGTGTGGTTGATACTTTCCCGTCTGTCACATTGGCAACAATTAATTTATTCATCATGCCTGCACCCATGTGATACAGCAAATGACAGTGAATCGCCCATTCACCGAGCTCATCCGCAGTTAATAATGCCGTCACAGTTTTTGCAGGTGGAACCACAATGGTATGTTTATTTGGCATATCAACTGCTGCTTGCCCATTTTCTAATTGCATAAACATGCCATGTAAATGCATCGGGTGCGCCATCATGCTGTCATTAATAAATTTAATGCGAATACGTTCGCCATACTTCACTTTCAAAGGCTCAGCATCACTAAACTTTTTCCCGTTGATGGTCCATATATAGCGTTCCATGGTGCCGCCTAAACGAATCACCAGTTCACTACTGGCTTCACGGGTATCTGGTTGTGGGGTTAATGATTTTAAATCACTATATTGCAAGGCCTTATCACCTGCGGGCGTAGAAGCATTTGCCCAACCTTCAACCACAGTATTCTTCAGAGTCGATGTCATCTGTTGATGCTGTGAATGATCCGTACCCTGCATCTCAGCATGATTCATCATTGAATGATCCATACCTTGCATCTCTGCATGATTCATCGTTGAATGATCCATACCTTGCATCTCTGCATGATTCATTTTCGAGTGATCCATACCCTGCATTTCTGCGTGGTTCATCTTCGAATGATCCATACCCTGCATTTCTGCGTGGTTCATCTTCGAGTGATCCATACCTTGCATCTCTGCATGATTCATCGTTGAATGATCCATACTAGAAGATTGATCACCACTGCCATGTCCCATATCTGCCATATTCAACAAGGCACGCGGTCGAGCTTGTGGCATCTGTATAGCAGGCTTCACAGGAGCTAGTTCATTCTGCAAAGTGGCAATGGCAAAACCAGAACGATCAATAGATTCTGCTTCAATCTGATAATTCGCTTGTTTTGGCTCAACAATCACATCGTAGGTTTCGGCCGTTCCAATCCGAAATTCATCGACATTCACTGGCTGTACAGGTTGACCATCCGCACTGACAACTGTCATTTTTAAATTTGGAATCCGCACATCAAAAAAAGACATGGCTGAAGCATTAATGAAGCGTAAACGGACTTTTTCATTCGGCTTAAACAGCCCAGTCCAGTTTTGTTCAGGCGTTTTACCATTGACCAAAAAGGTATAACCCGTCACATCGGACAGATCTGTTTTCAGCATCCGCATCTGGTTCCACATGGAACGGTCAGACCATGTAGCTTTGAGTCCATCACGCTGAACTTGTTGCCAAACACTACGCAAAGTTTCACGTTGGTTCTGATAATATTCAGCGGAGATTTTTAAGTTCTTTTGGATTTGATCGCTTTTTTGTTCATGAAAATCTGACAACATGACCACATAATCACGTTCAGCTTTTTCATGTGCTGCTAAAGGCTGTTTATTTTTCGGATAAATGACCAAAGCGCCATATAAACCATCTTGTTCCTGCCCTTTGGAATGAGCGTGATACCAATAAGTCCCATTTTGGCGAACCTTAAAACGGTACACAAAATCTTCATTGGGTTTAATGCCTTTAAACCCATTAAAACCAGGCACACCATCCATCAAACCTGGCAACAATAAACCATGCCAATGTAAAGATGAATCCTGATTTTTTAAATTGTTATGTACGTGAATAACCGCATCGTCACCTTCTTCAAATTCAAGCAAGGGTGCGGGAAACTGACCATTCACGGTAATACGTTTTAGTGGCTTACCAGTTACATTGACCATCCCTTCATCAATGGTCAAATGATATTCCTTGACTGCGGCAAGGGTCCATGATGATGAAAATACACATAGCCCAATCAAGAGGCTTTGACGAAATAAAATAGACATGACTTAACCTTTATTCGAAATTAATAAAAATTCTGTTTTCTGAATAAAGTTAAGCTTTGGGAGGGCGTAAAATTTCTTGCCAATAACCAATTAAATGCTGAGCCGTATAACGGCTATGTAGATTGGTTAATGTCTCTGCATGAAAATATTGAAGTGGATCAGTAACAGCAGTATCAAGCCAGACGCTTAAGGTCTGGCAATGTAATTGAGCACAATCAGCACATTGTTTCACTTGAATTGTGCTACTTAAATGGCTTTCACAATCACTGTTCTTCTGTATATCTGAATGTAGTGCATGTTGTTGATGTGGTTTAACTGATTCTGCTCTATGACAATCAGGCTGTTTCTTTTGCACAGTTTGGTGTTGGCTATGTAGAAGCTCGGCATTCACCATACTCTGTTGCTGCAACTGCTGTTGTAACATTTGGGCGTGCATTGGCATTGCTGATGCATAGACAAGACTACTCCACCCCATGGCAAAAACCATGAAGCACACAAACCAAGACTGTCTGCGGAGATTCGTCAACACCTTAATCATCCTAGATTGAGAGATAGAAGGTCATTACAGCAAAATGCATCTATACAGCATACCCAACAAATCAGTTAGACACAATTTTTTCTCATTTTTCGCTCATGCTTCATCTTGCGTTGATAAAAAAATTTACTCATATTTACTATTTTTTAATCTGTATAACTTTTAAGCTGAGCTGAATAAAGCAGCTATTTTTTCAAACCTTAATTACAATAAAAAAGAGCACAAATGTGCTCTTTTTATACATATAAAGTCTAATCGATAAACACTTGATGCAAAATTGTTTATTGTTTAAACGAGATATCCATATAGTTATCTACATAGATATCTACAAGCTTACCCACAAAGTTATCCACAACCTGCACAAATTTTAGTTCTAAGCGTTAAACTGTGACTGAACCTACTTTCGAAAGTTCATCACGCATTTCATCAATTACAGCTTTATAATCAGGTTTTCCAAAAATAGCTGAACCCGCAACGAACATATCTGCACCCGCTTCTGCAATTTCACGAATGTTGGCTGGGCCAACACCACCGTCAACTTCTAAACGAATGTCACGACCTGAAGCATCAATAATCTTGCGTGCCTGACGTAATTTTTCCAAGGTCATTGGAATAAATTTTTGTCCGCCAAAACCAGGGTTAACACTCATCAATAGAATTTGATCGACTTTATCTAATACATAATCCAAATAATGTAATGGTGTTGCAGGGTTAAAGACTAGACCTGCTTTCGCACCACCCGCTTTAATCAACTGTAAAGAACGATCAATATGATCTGTGGCTTCTGGATGGAAAGTAATGATATCGGCCCCTGCTTCCAAGAAATCGCCAATCATACGATCCACTGGAGACACCATTAAATGCACATCGATTGGAGCTTTAATGCCATAGTTTTTTAATGCCTTACATACCCCTGCACCAAAAGTAAGATTCGGTACATAATGATTATCCATTACATCAAAATGCACCACGTCAGCACCTGCCTCTAATACTTTTTCAACATCTTCACCTAGACGTGCAAAATCAGCAGATAAAATTGAAGGTGCGATTAAATAAGGCTTAGACATGGATCAACCTGAGAGTTCATGAATTTAATGCCGATATTATAGCAAACTGCGACCAAGGTCTGTGACATTTCATTTTTGCAACGTTGCGTTGCAATGGACTACTGTTCAAGCACAGCAAATTTGTTATGGTAAAGCTCCAACATCATGGTCGAAAAAAATGAAAAGTAGCAGTCAAATTGCCACATTAGAATCTGCCCGTATCGCTAAGCGCTTATATAATCACTGGAAACATAAATTTGAAGTGAAAGAATCTGAGCAACAATTTGAGATTATCATGCCTGAAGCTCAGGTTAGCCTTATCCCGCATGCAGAATATTTAGCGGTTGAAATTACTGCATCCGTAGACAAAATGGATCACTTGGAAAAAGTTGTGCTGGATCATTTAAGCCGTATGGCACAGCAAGAATTCGAAGCAGAATGGCAGCGGAGTTAAACTCCGCCCGTTTGGAAAAGTTAGTTAAGATTCAAGTTGGACGGCATGGAATTGAAGATGATCATCCATAAAACTTTGAATAAAATAATAACCATGATCATAGCCCGCATGTTCACGCAGGGTCAAAGTTTGCCCGACTTGCACACAGACTTGTTGGAATAATGCAGGATTCAACTGGCTATAAAATTGATCATCCAAACCTTGATCAATCAAAATTTCATTAAATAAAGTGCCTTTTTCGCCCACTAATGCGACGGCATCATGCTGCGCCCAAAGTGCTTGGTCGTTACCTAAATAGGTAGAAAATGCTTTTTCTCCCCAAAGACATTGAGTCGGTGCACAAATAGGTGCGAATGCTGACACTGATTTAAATTTGTCAGGATATTTAAATGCTAAAGTTAATGCGCCGTGCCCACCCATCGAATGGCCAAAAATACCAACACGGTTTTGCTGAACTGGGAATTGTTGCAACACTAATTCATAAAGCTCATGAACAATAAAGCTTTCCATTTGATAATGTTCAGCCCATGGCGCCTGCGTCGCATTAATATAAAAACCTGCACCTTGACCAATATCCCAATGATCACCTTGTGCGACGTAATCACCACGCGGTGAAGTGTCAGGCATAATCAGAATCAAACCTAATTGTGCTGCCATACCTTGAGCATGCGCTTTAATGGCAAAAGTTTCTTCAGTACAAGTTAAACCCGCAAGATAAAATAAGGCAGGACAAGCCTCTCCCTCTAATGCTTGTGGAGGTAAATATACGGCAAAACGGCTATCGCCTTTTAGGGTTTTGGAATTAAAACGATAAATGCGTTGCTCACCATCAAAACAGCGATTTTTTTGTAATAATTCCATCTTGAGTTCCTTTTAAGGTGTATGCGCAACCGCTTGCGCTTGAACTGGTGGTGTCGTTGTTGTCGGTGGGAACAGACGTTGCTCTAATTGTGGCAGCATCAATTCCATATTTTTACCAATCGACCATTGTGGTTCAGAAGGATCAAAGCCCTGTGCAGTTTCCCATTGCGCGACAGTATCTTTGGCTTGTGCAAAAGCATCTTTCATCGAATGTTGTTCACGCATGGCCTGATCAAAGAAAGCACGACCAAAATAAGTATAATCCGCTTCATTCGAGCAACCAAATGAAGCTCGATCAGCTGCGGAAGCCGTAATAATCAAGGTATTATCATTCTGTAATGCCGAGACAAAACTGCCTGAATAGCACGCTGAAATCACAATGACGCGCCAACGGATGCCCGAACGGTCTAACGCATCTCTTAACCATTTTGGATCGACTTGTGCCAAATCAAGTGGCGCATTTTCCATTTCAAATTCATTCTGTAAACCATGCGAAGTCATATAAAGGAAAAGCACATCACTTTCACGGTTCATCTGCTGTCCAATACGCTTGAATGCCAGCTCCATACTGGTTCGTGAAGCAATTGGAATTTCAGTCCGTGTCGCAGGATTGTTCACCAAAATCATGGATCGACCAAAGGTCCCAAAACGTGTATCGAATTGTTCACGAATGCGTTTTACCTCAGACATAAAGACGTCTTGGTAACTGGCGCCTGCCACCCCTAGGAAGTACCAATGTGACTGAGCAAATTCACCATATTCAATCGCTTGCAGGTTTTTATTCAGTAACCGACTTTGTGCGTAAAAGGCATCTTCTGCAAAAGTTGGCGGGACATCTTCCACTTTCCAAATTGGTTGGCTTTTCACTGACATCTGCCACACCACCAAAGTAAATAGTGTTGCTAACATAATCAGCGCACGTTCCCACCATGGCCATTTTAACTCACGGGCGAACACCCAAACCACCGCCAGACTTTGCCAGACAAACAGCACCATAAAAATGGTCGGCAAATAATCATAAAAAGCATAAGGCAAGATATCAATCATGCCCAAATATTGGATAAAACTTTGTAGCAGTGCGATATGGGTATCTAAAACCAACCACAATAAAGCTGGAACCAACATTAAACGTGGATTATTTACCCGCTGGGATAAAAAAATACCAACAATCAGCGCAATGAAAGGCCATAGCGCATAACTGACCAAACCTTGAGAGTTAAACTCACCGACTTCGCCCGCACTGAGCCAACTAAATAAGGTATTGGCACAACCGCCTAATATCCCCCAGAAAATCAACTGTAAAATTGAAGGATGGACAATTTGTAATGCACGTTGTGAACCCAAAAACAGCCACAATCCCGCCATTTGGTTGCTTTTAAAATCGTGCCAAAAATTAATGGAGGGCTTAAAATCAATCTTCATAAGGTTTTCAGGTGGCTAGTGCTACTCGCTTTATTGCATAGCTAGTTTATGCTTGATCGGTTTTTTATCAATATTATTTTTAACTATATAACAAATCTTTGCCCAATATTGAAGCAATTATCCTAAGGTCTGATAATCAAGCTGAAAGTAGGCATCAAAACGGCAAGCATCCCCATGCCATTGCGTATCGGGTTGCTGGTCATTCAAAAATACCGCCAAACGAGGCCGTTTCACTACTACACGTTTTGCAATCTGTTGAGCCAGAGGCAACAGTTGGTCCCCCAAATCCATTTCGCCATGCTCTGGCAGCAGTAAATGCAACAATTGCATCTGCTTTTTGACCTGAGCTTGCTTTTTAATGGCTTGTTGATTCTGATCACGTTGCGGGAACATTGGATCTAAATACACCACATCACTGTAGTATGGCTGCACAGCACATTGTTTTAAATAATCGGCAGAGTCGGCAAAGACCAAATGAATTCGCGCTGCGATCGGGGCAAGATAAGAATCGGTCAATGCTTGTCGCTGAGTGTCTTCTAGTAGGGTAAATAAAATCGGGTGGCGTTCTACCAAAGTAACCGTTGCACCTAGTGCCGCCAACAATAAACTGTCATGTCCTAAGCCCGCAGTCGCATCAATTAAACGTGGTTTTTCTGCCAACTGACAAGCACGGGCAATCATTTCTGATTTTAGCGATGCACGTTTTAAACGTGGAATTTCCGCCTGCCAATCGGGCTGCATTTTCATGCCATTGGCACATAACCAAAGCCCCTGCTCATCTACGCACAATGCCAATTCAGGATTTAAACGTAAAAAACGCGCATTCAATTTTTCAATTGATTCGACCTGAATCTCAACACTACGGGATGCAAGCACAGCCGCATAGTGCTGTGCCTGAACTTGAAACTGAGGTTCTGTAAATAAATGCATTACCAAGTGACCCAACCTGTCCACCAAGTTGCCAAAATAAATAAACCAAAGCCAATACGGTAATACGCAAATGCAGTAAAGTCGTGTTTAGACACATAACGAATCAAGGCGCGGATGACGATAAGTGCAGAGATAAATGCCACAATAATTCCGACAGCCAGAACAGCCATATCATTACTGTGCAAATCAGCACGCATTTTATACATATCCAGTAAGCCTGCACCCATTAACACAGGAATACCAAGGAAGAAAGAGAATTCCGCTGCTGCTTTACGCGATACGCCTAAAAATAAAGAGCCAATAATGGTTGAACCTGAACGTGAAGTCCCTGGGAACAAGGCTAAACATTGAATTAAACCAATCAAAGTCGCTTGTTTATAAGTTAAGTCATCAACTTCCTGAGTTTGAATGCTGTGCGGACGGCGTTCAGCCCATAAAATAATGAAACCACCGACAATTAAAGCAATCGCAACGGTAATCGCATTAAATAAATAAGCTTTAATAACATCGCCAAAGGTTAAGCCCACAATCACAATCGGTATAGAGGCAATAATTAAGTTAATGCTTAAACGGCGACCTTGTTCTTGACCTTTTAGACCACCAATTAAAGCGCCCCAAAGTTTACCCCAGTATTCATAAATTACGGCTGCAATCGCACCAATCTGTACGGCAACTGCAAACATATCTCTTTTTTCAATCGACCAGAAATCTAAAAGTTGACCTGCTAAAATTAAGTGCCCTGTACTTGAAATTGGTAGAAATTCAGTAATCCCTTCTACCAAGCCCATTATGGCCGCTTTAAATAATAATAAAAGATCCATATCTAACCTTAAGTTGCTTTAATTTGTTCTGGAATTTTTTTCCATGCATTATCACGTAAATACACTGGAAGAGCTTCTTCTGCCTTGACCCATTGTGCATTGAGCGCCGCTGCACGTGCAATTTGAGCAATATCTTGTGCCGTTGCGACCACATCTTTAAATTCTAAAGCATCAGGCTGAATTAAAGCTGAACCTGAACCCACCAAAGTAAATTGAGTGATGCTGGCAGCCTGTTGATAATCTAATAATTGTTCTTCATCAACCGCTTGCATAATGCCTTGATCGTTCAGTTGAAAACTCGCGATATACACTTCATTCATACGTGCATCAAGTACTGCAGTCACAGCCGTCAAACCGTGTAGACGATGAGCAGCTTGCGCTAAAGCTTGTAAAGTTGATACAGGAATCACAGGTAAATCATGTGACCAAGCGAGTGCTTGCGTGACAGCGGCGTTAATGCGCACACCGCTGAATGAACCTGGACCACGACTAAAAGCAATCGCTGTTAAATCTTCTGTCATTACACCTAATTGAGCATAGCCCTGCTCAATCATTGGTAAAATGGTTTGCGTTTGAGCCTTTGCACGCGTATCTAATTGGAAAAACAGCTCTTGATTTTCATCTACGATAGAAACAGAACATTGTTCATTGGCTGTTTCTAATGCCAGCAATTTCATGCTCAACCTTGCTTCAACTTTATCTTAAAAAACGAGGGCTATCATACTCTACTCAATTCTTGGACGCGAGAATTTCCCTATTTAGATACAAAAAAACCAAGCATCGGCTTGGTTTAAAAAACAATGCTTTTGTTAGAACTCAAAAACTTCCAGTTGGGTAAATTTCTTATAATGTTCAGCATAATGCAAAGCACTGAGTTTTAATTTCGCTTCAACATCAGCATCCAGTGTCTTCACCACTTTACCAGGTGACCCCATCACCAAAGAGTTATCAGGAATCACCTTTCCTTCCGGAATCAAGGCATTTGCTCCAATAATACAATTTTTTCCAATCACTGCATTGTTCAAAATCACCGCGTTAATGCCAATTAAAGAATTATCACCCACCGTACAGCCATGTAGCATGGCTTGATGTCCAATAGTCACGTAATTTCCAATGTGCATTGGAATACCCGCATCGGTATGCAAGACCGCATTTTCCTGTACATTGGTAAAATCGCCCAAGTGAATACGACTGTTATCTGCGCGAATAACTGCCCCAAACCAAACACTGACCTGTTGTCCTAATTCAACTTGGCCAATTACGGTTGCATTGTCTGCCACCCAACCATCAAAAGGAACATGCATGGCTTTAGGCGCATGTCCAGCAAATTTGTACATCATGTTCAATTACGTCCTTTTGTTTTGAGTAATGCCTGCTGGGCATAGAATAATGGCGAATTTAATAAAAAAGGCCATTCTTTTTGATAATTCAATCCATATTGAAACAGTGAAATGAGCATCCTTGCCGTGAGCCCCCAGACAATTTCATCTTCAACCCGCATACTGGGAAAATACAAAGACTGTTGTGCATAACGGACTTCATGTGGCGTTGGCGGTGCTTCCATCAAATTTTGTAGAGAAGCAAAAAATATTCGATCAATTTCTGAAGGCTGAGCTATCAGCTCAACCTGAGGTGGAATAAGCCCAACAATCGGTTTGACCAACATACCATTACGGGCTTTTTGCATAGGTAAATCCCCAAGCAAGCGCACATCAAACGGGTTTAAAGCCGTTTCTTCTTGCGCTTCTCTTAGCGCGACCACAATATTACTGGTGTCTTGCGGGTCTCTTTTGCCCCCAGGAAAAGAAACTTCTCCTGCGTGATTAGACAAATACACCGAACGGCGGGTTAAGAGTACTTTTGGGTCAGCTTCATCAGTAATCGCAATTAACACAGCAGCTTCAGCTTCTCGCTTACGGGTCGAAAATCTTAAATGCTGTTGTAATATATGTGTTAATGAACGATTATCCATATCACTCACCTCTATTCTTCTTCATTTCATCATAGCTGAATTTTGATCGGATTGGAGAGAATAGATGTCAAACTTGTTTTTTTCAGTTATGCTGAGTGGCAACTTTATCATTGACGATGAATATGAACTTCTGCGGAAATTGTGGACATAAAACGACTGAAAAAATTCCACTTGGCGATCATCAATTACGTCGCGTTTGTACAGAATGTGGTCATATTCATTATGTAAATCCCAAAGTCATTTGTGGCGCTTTGGCACTCTGGGACAATAAAGTCTTGCTTTGCCGCCGTGCCATTGAACCACGTTATGGTTTGTGGACCTTACCCGCAGGTTACATGGAACTGTTTGAAACCATGGAACAGGGTGCTGCACGTGAAACTCGTGAAGAAGCACAAGCAGAAGTCGAAATTGAGCAACTTTACTGCATGTACAATATTCCGCGTATCGGGCAAATTTATGTGTTGTTTAAAGCCCAACTGGTCGATGGAACTTTTGGTGCAGGTGAAGAAAGTATTGAATGTCGCCTGTTTGAAGAACATGAAATTCCATGGACAGAATTAGCATTCCCAAGTGTAGAACAAACACTTAAGCACTATTTTGCCGATCGAAAAACCAATCAGTTTATTACACATTTAGAAACCTTAGGTACACGCTTAGACCATACTGGCTAAACCAGCTTAATGCATTGATAAAAACAAAAGCCGATTCGTTTGAATCGGCTTTTTTATTCAGAATCTCGAGATTTAGCTTTTGGCTTTAACGCTATAGCAAGGCGCCAAACTCATTTCTAAAGTTCCGCCACTTAATTTCGCTAAAGCGGTGTCATCCGTCGTTTCATCGGTATTATTGGCATTATATACTTTTTGAAAACTGGCATAACTGTTCGCCCATTTGACTACACCACCAGCAGAGTCGGTAAAGGTGATACGCCCTGTACTTCCCGTCGATGCATTTAATAAATTCTGTAAGTGAACTAAAGCACCACCCACCACGATTTTTTCACCTGTGGCAGATATTTGAATAGTTGAGTTCACGCCAATCAAAGCACCATTGACTGACTTTAATGCTTCATCGCCTAAAATCATACGAATAGAAATGGCACGATCATCAATAAATGCACGTGATGTTGTGCCTAAGCGATATTGCTGCACACCATTACTGTCTTTCAGATTACTACTCACTGTTGTATCACAGCTTCCTGTACTCATATCAGTATCGGTCGCAGCAGGCTTCATATTGGTTCGTATGTCGCCTTTCTCATCAATCACAATACCTAATTTTAGACTTGGTACACTGGTATCGGTGAATTTGAACGTTAAATCTGCATACAATGGGAAAATGTAATTTTCACCAGTTGAGACATTATTACTCGATTTAAATACTTGTTTATCTAAATAGGTAATTGGATAAACTTTAAAAAGATCTAAGGAACCTTTAAACGTATCTGAGATACCATAACGCTGTTGCCATTGTCCGAGGTCTTTCAAGTCCTCAGCAGTGACCGTAGTTTTTTGTGTCAGTAGTTTGTAGAATTTTTCCTTACCCGCAATCATATAATCGTTATACAGCTTCCCTTGATTGATAATCAGATCATCAGAATTCGGGTCATCCACACCAATATAATAATTTTGATCAATGCGTTTATTCAGCGGGTTAATCCAATGATTTTGTGGCAATGCCGTCATACGGGTGGGTTTATAGCTCCGGAGTAATTCGGCATTTACTCCGGCTATCGAAGTCAGTCCTGATTTTGCCAAACCTCTCCATTGCAAACCGCTGCCGAAGGTATAGCCTTGACGGTCCGTCAACAACATAAAATGCCCAAACAAATGTTTAGTGGTCGTGTCATTCGCAGCACAAACGTCTTTATTACAACCAGTTAAACCATCCGACCCTGTTAAACTACTCATCACACTGCCAGATGTCGAGAATAGAGAAAATTCAGGCTGATATACCGCTGCATTGCTAATATTCAATAATTGACTGACCACCGCAAAAGCTTCTGCATCTGAAATGACAGAAACATCTAACCACGGTTTAATGATGGCAGCGTACTCTCCATTCACCATCTGTTGTGCGGTTACAGAGCTGGTAATTTTATCTAAACTTTCACGGATCGAATCATTCATATACAGCGCTTGAATATCCGTTTTCGTGTTTATACTTTTTTGCTGTAAAGCCAATGCTTGAATAATTTTAACCAAGTTCATGGCTGTTTTGACTGTAGCATCACTTGGATCAAGTACAGTCGCATCACGGTTAGTCATCCCTTTAGCAATATCTAATACCGTCAAACGCGGAATTTGATCGGTACTGACCAAGGCAATATTACTGATTGGGAAAGACCCTAAAGCAATCCGTTTATCCGCTTTACCCAATAAGAACACATTGACTTTATCACTATAATTACAGGTGCCTGTGGCGACGCCATTCTTCAAATCCATTAAAGTCACAAAGGTATTTTGCGTATCACTACTACAGGAAAAATTTAAACCATCAAAAGGATAATCCAGTGCGAACTGAATACAATTGCTCGCACCAGCAGTACAACTGCCATTCACCGTGCTGTTATTATTTTTCTCTGGAATAATATTGGCACTTTCCCCACCACAAGCAGTTAGTCCTGACATTAACGTTGAAAGTGCGATGGTTAATAAATATTTATTTTTCATTCCTATTACTCTATTTTTCTAACTAACGAACCGCGGTCAGTTTGATTTGTCCTTGATTGCTTAATGCTTGCTCTTCAACATCCACTGCTGAAAGTAAAGGGGTCATAAAAATATATCGAGTTTGTGCAGGTAGCTGTAACATGCCGTCTATCACAGCATGGCGATATTTGTTTTCGGCACGGTCCTGATTTTTAAAACCAGTCACGCCTTCAATGACACAACCAGATTCATCCAGAAAAGCCACAAAAGGCCAGTAATAACTCGGTTGATTTTGACTCGAGGCATAAGAACTCAGTTGCACATTTTTAATGCCCGTCTGTACTTCCACCACTTCATAATCAAAATGGTCCTTTAACGGTTGGCGAGGCCATAAATTGACGTCTTGCTGAACTTTGAGTAATTTTGCTTTTTGTATTTTTTTATCGCGATAACAGCTTTGCCCCAAACTCTGTACCACTTGATCTTTTGCAATTGGATAATACTGGGTCGATAAAGTAATCACTGAGTTTTCAACTGGATTATTCTTCTTAAATAATCGGTCGAGTACACCTTGATTCACCCCTTTTTCGCGTTCAACCACTTGTAAACGAGGTGGGCCTAACTCTTTATCAACCACACCTTCAGGCATGATGTAAAAGCGTTTTTTATTTTCTAAATTAAACTCTTGCCCCTCTAAATATTCATTTTTCACATAACGATCCCCATTGATGTCTAAAAATCCATCTTGCAAGGGTTCGGAAGACATCGAACTGGTTTCTTGTTTGCTTTTTAATTGTGTGGCTTTTTGTATTGCCATATTGGTTTCAATTTTATGCAGTGTTCGCTCGACTTGCGCTGAAGTTGCTTTCTGAGTGACAGCGGATTGAACAAATTCCACAGGCGGTGTTTGAGGCGTGGTAACTTGCTGACTGAGCTGCTCATTCACTTGTTTTGGAATTTCAGTAGATTTTGCTGTTACAGCGACTTGTGGCTCAACATCGTTTATTGTTATTGCATGATCTGTTGATGGAATAGATTTACTTTTATCAACTATTTCTGGCTGTACCACGACAGGATTTTTTTGTACTTCAGCAATTTGAGGTTTAGTTTTTACTTGAGATTCAACTTTTTCAACGGCAACAGTTGGTGGTACAACAACTTGTACTTTTGGCATCGGTTGAACCACCTGAGCAGACGGTGCATCCTTTACTTTGATTTTGTCTTGTTCTGTTTTTTGCTTTGATGGAAGCTCAACCTGAGATTGAGCTTCCACTTTTTTGGTTTCAGCAGGCACACGTGGAATCACCATTGGACGACCATCTGGCCCAATGATGGTATAAAACTCACCCGCATTTGCAGACAGTGCCATCATCCCACATAAAACCCAAGTCGATGATGACACCCACGTAAACCGCTTAGCTTTATTGTTTTGTCTTACCATTTTGTACGATAACTCAAGCCTAAAATAGTGATATTGGTTTCAGTTTTTACGTTTAAGCCCGCATATGGGTTGAGTAAAATATTATTCACCCCAGTTTGGTTCGATAAAGTACTGGTATTGGCAGGAATACTGTCTTTACTGCGTAAATAACCAATGGATAAATCTAGGTCGGTATCGGCATCGAAGCGATAACCCACACCCAAACCAAATAATTGCGCATTATTAATAGGCACCATGGTATTTCGTTTGTCATCAGGGATGGCGCTAGTTCTTGGTTCATATCCAGCACGCAACTTCAAACGATCAGTTGCCGAATATTCAATCCCGATGCCATAGTTCCAAGGTGAGTCAAACTTCAAAGGCAATGACAAACTGTTGTCAGTAATCTCTGGCGAAAGGAGTTTGGCAATTTTTAATGCCGAGATAGAACGGTCAAACTCAAATTTGAACTTGTCCCATGCGCGATAATCTGTCCAGCCCACATCCACATTGACTTGTAAATCGGGCAGAAGCATATATTTGATCCCTGCCTGAATATGCTGTGGATATTCAAAATCCATCGACACTAGACCTGATTCAGTCGCAGGAATACTTTGCGGAAAACCTAAAATTGCCGCAAGAATCTGCCCTGTAGGCGAAGACATCAAACCATTGATTAACTCACGTGGCGCTTTTGAGTTATCAATCGTGTATTTCCCCTTCAAACGCATTTTTGAAGCACTTTGATACACCATACCAAAGCTAAATTCGTCGGTGGGTTCCCACATGACCCCAAGGTTAAAACTCGGACTCAATGATTGCTCCATCGCGACTTCCATCCGACCAAAACGGCCAAATGGATTCATTCCTTCTTGAGCATTACAAATCCCGAGTAATAAAATATCGGTAATCACATCCGAGTTGTCTTTAAATGGGGTACAAACCACTTCATCAATCATGCGTAACATCCCAATCATTTCATTCGGGAAACGCAAATCTGTTTTTAAGGCAAAAGCTTGATAAGACATGCCCACAGATGCACCAATGGAAAGTTCATCATTGACTTCATAAGCGATCGATGGTGACAAATAGGTAAAGCGCTCCAATGCCACCTGTTGTCCCATAAAGTTACTTGGATTGCCATTTTCTGCACCAAATCCAGCCACTAAGGGTGCATAAAATGCTGTGGCAAAAGTGGTTTTCGAACCAGGCGGTTTATATGCTGCACCCGCTGTTGGTGCAAGCATAGGCATACCTTCACCTAAATCGACGACTTTCTTTAAAAAAGGCACATATAGGCTGATATATTCTACATCGCCATTTACAGAGCCTTTGTAATCTGTACAGATGTCTGAAGCCACTTCAGGACCATCATTACACACCAAAGGGTCATCTGAATAACCAAAAACGTTATAGCCTTCAGGTACTGAATACTGACGTTTGATATTAAAGTCTGCCAGAATCCCCTGTACATCGGTTTGCAAACCTTCAATTTTCGTCAATGCCGCAGGGTTATAATGTACCGCACTTACTCCTGGAGGATCGGCTGTGACCGCATTCCCCATCGCAAGTGATCGAATATCTACTGACAAATTTTGCCCGAGTTGAGCAAAAGCCATACTTGAACAGCCCGATAAAACTATCGCTGAAACTAACGGGCTAAGTCGTACCTTGTACATGCGACTGCCCTCTTAGCTGATTTTTTTACCGAAACCTGCAATATCTAATGGGAAGGACAAACCTAAAGAGACATCGGGTGCATCTTCAGTTAAGCCAATACCTAAGGTGCCATTCACAATGGTTTCTGGTGAAACACGTACACCCAATGAAATTGCAAAGGTTGAACTGGTTTGATCGGCTGGTGAGTAACTTTCACCCGAGGTATATGTAAATTCTGCACCCGTATTGAAACTCTGCTGGTATGACATCGTCATAGACACATCATAGTTAAATGAATAGGCGAAACCGAATGAAAAACCTCCGCTAATACCGGGATCAAATTCTTCAATGACTCGCGGACCACGACGCTGATCTAAACCTGACTCTTTGAAACCATAGTTCGCAGATACAGAAGCAAAAAGTACTACAGGATCAATATACTTACGTGTGCTGGCACCTACACCTGCTGAATAATAACCTTTACCAGTAGCTAAGTCGGAAGTTGGATTAATTTCATAAGGACTATCGCCTGTTTTGGTCGAGATGTTTCCAAATAAAATTAAAGGTAAACGTCCAGTTTTAAGCGGGAACGGTTCCCAACGTGTACCTAAAGAGATATCCCCTAAGCCTGCGGTAGAGGTATCTTTTAAATTATCCGTCTTTGCAACGAGAGGTAATGAAGCCGTGAAGGTTAAATTATCGAGTATCCCGTACTGCACGGTAAACGTATTGGTCAAGGTGTGGCTGGCATTTTCCTGTACGCGTAATTGATACAGACTACCTTGTGCCATTTCTAAATCTAATTGGGTATCGCGATAATAGGTATAATCCACATCATAAAATGCAGAAATATCCCCTTTTTTAATTAAAGAATAGGCTCTAGACTAGCAGATTTATACTTAATTTTATCTAATGATGTTCCACAACTCAGTTGCTAACTCATTAGGTTCTCTCATCCAACGCCATTCAGACTCCTTCAGATGGTAGTCAAAATAATCTTTTGAGATACCATTGAACTTGGATAATCTTCGTTTACAGAAACTCCAAAATGATTCTATTCCATTTATGTGACATTGTCCTCTAGCAAACTCATTTGCTCCGTGATTTACCCTGAAATGCTTTGAATAACCAACATCAACTAGACCATTATAGCCTCGCCATCCATCACTATAAATGACACTTTCTAGTGCCACCTTACCTAAGATAACCTTTTGTAAAGTCTTCATTTTACAGTCAGGAACGATTTCAGTATAAACACGCCCATCCCGTTCAAATATTCCAAATACGGGTTGTTTTAAAGTGCCACGACCACGTTTTAACTTCCCATGAAAACCACGTTGTCGTTTAGCGCCAAAATAGCTTTCATCCACTTCAATAGAACCTACAAATTTAGTTCTTAAATCTGTTTGATGATCATAAATAGCTTCCCTAAAAAGCATGTACCAATAGTTGATCGTATTACGATTTAAATTGAGTAATAATGCAGTTTTAGAAGCGGGTATATCAATGCAAAAGCATTGAATGATTTTTTTAATCTTGTAGTGGCTTAATTTACTGTTTTTAATCATGATTACAGACCAACATAACTAGTCTGCTAGTCTAGAGCCAAAGAATATTGACGCTCATTTGAGGTAAATACTTCCTCAAGATTGGTCTGTTTAGTCGCATCACCTTCTTGTTGCTGCAAGGCACTCGAAGCTTGTTGTGGTGGTGTGGTATTGGTTTCTACACTTGATGCAACTGCTGTTTCTTGAGCTCCAACGGTTGTTCCCTGTGTTTCAGCTGTCGTATCGGCTGCATAAGCAATCCCCATCAAAATTTGAATACTCAGCACCAATAAAGTTTTATTCATCCATTGATTTTTCATTTCCGTCCACTCTATTCTTTTTTTATTTGCTTTAAACTGCTCTATTTGCTTTTGTAATATAGGCGTAAATGTTGATCGACATATTGGCCGTTCATCTCTGATTCTGGGTTATTATTGACAATTCTTGAGATCGTTGCCCCACGATCCGCCAGTTTTTCCATATAAAACTGAGGATATTGAATATCAACCAGTGCATAACGGTTTACTGTTGCATCCTCAACATGGCGCATATCACTATCCTGTAATGCCAATAAATTTTTACGTTGTTCTGGTGGAACACTAATTAGAAATAAAGTGTTATTTTCCCAAACTTGCTTAAAGCGTTCCTCATCAAAACTAATGTTTCCCAAAGCAGGATCTGCTACATAAACACGACCATCTTTATAGGCTTTAAACACCACAAAATGTTTAAACCCCGCATAAGAAATTGGAACAATGGCTGGCTGTCCCTGTGCGACTAAATCTGAAAAGTCACCTTTATACCCACCACTTTCTAAACCTAGTGCCGCGACAAAACGCTTCATATCCAGTAGTGAAAAGCTGCGACGCTCAATAATTCGCTCTGACTCTCCAAACTTGAGTAAGCCAGTCATGGTCTGTTGTTCCGTCAACTGTGTACCGACATAACCATTGAGCAATGTCGTTAAGGCAGCAGATCCACAGCTATAGTCATAGGCTTGACGTACAATGCCACGAAATTGATCAATTAATGCAGGTTGAATTTGAACGGTTTCACGGTGCATGCGGGTAAAGGAATCTTGCCGTGAATCCAATGTTTCAGTGTAATAAACTGCCTCAGGAGGTTTTTCTTTTATTTCAAAGGCTTGTGTGGCAAAATAATACATCAATGCCGAGCCCAATGCGATCTCTAACATATTCCCTAACTTTCTGGTGTTCGGCATGACGTGCCTGAAATTTATTATTTTTCTAGAGTAAAAACTCTATACTTCCTTGTATTTTGACAACATACCTGTTTTTTCAAAAAAGAAACAGCTTTTTCTTACATTTTTAGATGAACTGAATGGTTTTTTGTAAAAAAAAAGCGCGTGAATTCACGCGCTTTTTCTACGAAAGGATTAGTGACCAGAAATCGTAATCACTGCACCTGGTGTGTAAACACCTAAAGATGGGCTGAAATAGGTTTGTAAACCTTGTACTTCCACATCACCAATTGATGCGGCAGCTTGACTACCCAAATGTACACCTTTCACATAGTTATCTACTGCACCGCTAGAGCTGATAATACGTAAATAACCTTTGTTTGCACCTTCTGTACCAATCACGCTGATTGATTGATTCAAGGTTAAATCTTTCGCATTAGCATCCGCAACTTTAATGCTGTCAACGAAGATTTGACCTGCTGCACGGTTACCAGCAGTACCATCACCCGTACCTTGTTTTGTTGAATTATCCAAAATACCGAGGTTAGTAATTTCTAAACCACCAATCATACTCGCATTCAACTTAACCATCGCCCCTTGTGGTGCTGCACCCAATTGAATATTGGCAGACATAGGACCTGTTTTTAAAGATAAACCAGATAAAATTGCATTGTAGTTAGCATCATCTCCACCACGACGAATGTTGGTTGAAGCTGCTGTTGGAAGCGCACCTGAACCTGTTACGCCAATTTCCCCAATTTTAATATCTAAGCCAGAAACTTGTGCACCAATGTTCAGGAACGCACCACCTGTTCCTGAAGTACCAGCATCAGTATCAATGGTTAAGTCTGCTAGGTTACGTGAAGCGAGTAAGTATGCACCCGCATTATCATAGTTAGCACCAATCACAATACCTTTAGTTGCCGTAGCACCTGTACCATTACCCTTAATTACAATGGCACCAGCAGTTGAAGTACCACCCAATCCCGCTGTTGCAAGACCGTCATTGTCATGAATGAATAATTTTTCAATTTCGACTTTAGAAATGCCAATACCGATATTTAAACCATCTTGACCCGTTGCCGCGCTTAATGAAGCATCATCCATTGCTTGCATAGCCATCGCATTCGCGCTAATAGCCATTGAAGAAACTAAAACAAGTTTAGTCAATTTTTTCATGTTCCACTCTCCCAAGAGTATTCTTTTTCTTTAATGTCAACCACTCGATGTATCTGTTGTTTTATTTGTTTTTCGACAACAGTACATAGTTCCTTGAGTGATCCGTTGGCACCCATAACGTTATAGGTCTGTTATTTTTTGTTCAACTGCTGTTGGTCGCAATCTGAATCTTGCCGACAAACGGTATTTACTATGTTGTTTCTTTCACATTCGAGTAAAATATAAAATATTGTTTTAATGCCAGCTTTATTAAGCATATGACCACCCCCTCTATTTTCAAAAATATTATCTTTAATCAACCTGTTAACGTTCAAGAAATTCTGCTACGTCTAGATGATCTTCCGCATTTAATTTATTTAAAAAACAATCAAAGCCCGGTCATTGCTTTTCTCCCAAATCAATTTGAATGTGTAAAAAATGGCATCTGTCAAACTTACCAAAGAAAACAGATTGACCAATATGAACAGATTGAATCAAATTTAAGCTTCAATCAGTCCGAAGATATTCAGGTAAATTCTGATGGATTTCAGGGTGGCCTTATGGGTTTCATCAGTTATGATTTTGCCAGTACACAACATGTGAAGGTTCACTCAAAAAATCAACCTAGTTTATGGCTTGGGGTATTTCAAACTTATTTAAAATTTCAGGATGATGCTTGGCATTTTTATAGTCATGAGCCTGAAGCTGAACAACTTTTCGAATTCATTCAAAATAAATTAGAATCGACATCGTCAAGTCCCCAATTACAGCTTACTCAAAGCTGTCATGCACGTTGGAATAAACAACAATATCAAGCAGCTTTTACACAAGTTCAAGAATATATTAAGGCTGGTGATTGTTATCAAATTAACCTGACCCAAGAATTTAAAGGACAAGCTGAAGGGCGTTTACTCTCTGTGGCACAAGAGTTCTGGCAGTTAACGGATGCACCTTATTCAGGTTATTTAAAAACTGAAGACTTCGAATTACTGAGCTGCTCTCCTGAGCTTTTTATCGAATTTTTAGCAGAAAAAAAACTGGTAACTAAACCGATTAAGGGCACTATGCCACGTTATGCAGATGCAGAGCGCGATGCGCAATCTAAACACCAATTGCAACACTCTCCTAAAGATCAGGCTGAAAATGTCATGATCGTAGATTTGTTACGTAATGATTTAAGTGTTTATGCAGAAACGGGTACAGTTAAAACACCTAAATTATTTGAGATTGAATCATTTAATCAAGTGCATCACATGGTCAGTGAGGTTACAGCAACCCTGAAGCCAAACGTCAAAGCTTTAGATGTGTTATTGGCAGCGCTACCTGGTGGCTCCATTACAGGGGCACCTAAAATTCGTGCCATGCAAATTATTGAGGAATTAGAAGGCGCGCCACGTGGGGCTTATTGTGGATCGTTGGGTTATTTTAATTTTAATGGCACAGGTTCATGGAATATTTTGATTCGTTCTATTCAGAAATATCAACAGGATATTTCTTTGTGGGCAGGCGGTGGCATCACGATTGCCTCTGACTGCGATGCGGAATATCAAGAATGTTTTGATAAAGTTTCTGCCATGCTGGATTTACTCAACACATGGCAGAAGCCGCAATCTTAAGCCAGAATATCTTGCTTTAAGGTTTCAACCAAACGCTGATTTTGCTCATCGGTACCAATGGTAATACGCAAGAATTGATTAATGCGTGGCTTATTGAAATAACGCACGATAATGCCTCGCTCACGTAATTCAGCAGCTAACTCACCTGCATCTTTATTCGGTAAAGATGCAAAAATGAAATTGGCTTTAGATGGCAATACCACGAAACCAATCTCTTGTAGTTCATTGACCAATTTTTCACGACTACGAATGACTTTTTCACATTGCTGTTCAAAATATGCTTGATCTTCAAAAGAGGCCACGGCTGCGGCAATCGCAAAGCGATCCATTGGATAAGAGTTGAAACTATTTTTCACTGCTTCCAATGCAGCAATTAAATGCGGTTGTGCAATGGCAAAACCAACACGTAAACCTGCCAGTGAACGAGACTTAGATGTGGTTTGGCAAACCACCAAATTCTCATATTTTTCCACTAATTTAACAGCAGATTCAGCACCAAAATCGACATAAGCTTCATCAATTACCACCACTGAATCAGGGTTGGCTTGCAAGACTTCTTCAATGGCTTGCAAACCTAAGGCAATACTGGTTGGTGCATTCGGATTAGTGATAATAATGCCGCCATTGGCTTGCTTATAATCATCTACCACAATCTCAAAAGCATCATTCAAGGGTAAAACTTTGGTTTTGACACCAAAAAATTGACTATAAACAGGGTAAAAACTGTAGGTAATATCAGGATAAAGGATGGGTTTATCTTGGACAAAAAAAGCCTTAAAGATATGTGCCAAAACTTCGTCTGAACCATTTCCGACAAAAACATTTTCCAATGCAACATTTTGTTGTTTAGCAATCGCCTGCTTTAAAGCGGAAGCATCAGGATCTGGATATAAACGTAAGGCATCCGCAGAATCTACTAGTACCGCTTGAACAGCTTCTACGACTTTCGGGGATGGTGGGTATGGATTTTCATTGGTATTTAATTTTAATAAATTTTGAATTTTGGGTTGCTCGCCTGGTACATACGGTTCTAATTCACGTACTTCAGGGCTCCAAAAACGCATTTGTTCAGTAGTGATTGACATCTTCATTTCTCTTATCTTTTTGTGTCCAAGACTACTCATCTAAGCTGAGGCAAAAGTTTTTAATGTTGCTTGATGGATTGAATCCCGCATACATCTCTAACATTGCTGTTCTAACTCTACCTAAACCTTATTTAGACTGTAAATCAGACGTTGGACAAATCTTATTAAACTCAAGCTCTAGAGTTCTGTCTGCTCAAGATGCTCCCTTCTCCATATGAGATGTAGAAGGGAATATCAAACCTAATCTTGATAACGGTAGCGTGCTGAGCGAGCATGAGCATCTAAACTCTCTTGCTGAGCCAAGATATCAGCGGTTTTTGCCAGCGGTTTTACCCCTGCTTTAGAGCACAAAATCAAACTTGAACGTTTTTGAAAATCATATACACCGAGTGGCGATGAAAAACGCGCTGTACCTGAAGTTGGCAAAACGTGGTTTGGCCCAGCACAATAGTCACCAATCGCTTCTGGAGTGTACCGTCCCATAAAGATTGCACCTGCATGGCGAATATCTTCTGCCATTTCTTGTGCTTCATCTAGACACAGTTCTAGATGCTCTGGTGCTACTTGGTTAATAAGATCAATCGCTTCTTGACGGTCTTTAACCAAGACCAAAGCCCCACGATTTGCAATTGAAGTACGTGCAATTTCAGCTTTCGGCAATACGGCTAAATGCTCTTCTACGGCTTGAGCAACCTCATTCAGTAGTTGCTCATCAGGCGTAATGAAAATGGCTTGAGCGACGGTATCATGCTCGGCTTGGGACAATACATCCATTGCCAACCATTTCGCATCATTTTCACCCTCAGCATACACCAAAATTTCTGAAGGACCTGCAATCATGTCAATGCCAACTTGGCCAAACACTGCACGTTTCGCAGCAGCGACAAAACGGTTACCTGGTCCAGTGATTTTATCTACACATGGAACTGTTTCTGTACCATAAGCCAAGGCAGCAACTGCTTGCGCCCCCCCAATAGTAAATACACGTGTCACACCAGCCAAATAAGCCGCGGCTAATACCAATGGATTCAACTCACCATTTGGTGCTGGAACCACCATAATAATTTCAGGTACACCTGCCACATGAGCTGGTACAGCATTCATCAATACAGAAGATGGATATGAAGCCAACCCCCCAGGCACATAAATACCCACCCGATCTAAAGGGGTTACTTTTTGACCTAAGGTATTACCCAAAGCATCAACATAAGTCCAGCCTTCTTGTTTTTGCGCTTGGTGAAATTCGCGAATGCGTTCTGCGGCAAACTCAAGTGCTTCACGCACTTCCGAGTTTAAACCCTCAAATGCAGCTTTTAGTTCTGCTTGGGTTAATTCTAGATCTGAAAATTGATGCGCTGGATGTCGATCGAATTGTTGGGTAAGTTTTAGAACATGAGCATCACCGTGCTGACGAACATCAGCGATGATTTGATCTACGGTTTTTAAAAGTTCAGGATCACTTACAGTTTCAAAAGCTAACAAGTCAGCAAAAGCTTGCTTGAAGTTTTGATCTTGAGTCGATAAACGTCGCATCAATTTACCCACAAGGTTCGAATTGGAAAGCGTTAGTTTACCTTGTTTCCATGAAGTTGTGGGCAAGATAACATCAGCATTTCAACTTAGTCCCATCGGAAATCACTTTCATCAATATAAAAAGGTTGGATTAAGTGTTCACATCGGGATGATCCCAATCACCATCGCGCTGTATTAACCAATTTAAAGCACCGTGCCGCTCTAATACAACCGATGCATTTAAACCCGCTGGTGCTTGCTGATGTTTAAGTCTAGCATCGACACATGCCCAGTCATAACGATAGATCAAATCCGCTTCATCTAATAATTCTTCAATATCTCTCAGTTTTACTTGTGCCATAAATGCATCAAAAGAGTCACATGAAGAAACTGCCTGAATCGCAAAATCACAATCTGCAATGTTTGCAGGGTAATTTAGCTCCTCAACCACACCAAGTGCCCAAAGTAACGTCCAATAGGCTTCATATTTCCAGATCATATTAATTACATCTTGTGTCGTGCCCTCACGATGGATAATTGCCAGCTCTTTTGGCGTCAATTCAGACCAAACATCAAATTTCTGTATTAGATCTATGATGAAAGCTTGAGTTTCATCATCAAACTGATCATGGTTAAGATCACAAGCAGCCTGAATTACCAATAGACATGCAATTGCTCGTTTTGCAATTTGTTCTACTGACCTTGGTTCAATCTCATCCGCAGCTTCAATATAAGGTAGCCAGTCAATATAAGGCACAGATTGTGATTGTAATTTTAAAATGGATGCTTGCTTTCTTTGTTCTGGAGTTTTCATATGACTCTTCATTTTTCAAAAAGTGCTAGCACATTAAACCATTCATATATCGTTAAGTCAGTCATTTATTAACATCATGATTTTATTCTGTTTGTTGAAAAATTAAAAAACCGCCCCAAAGGGCGGTTTTAGAATATCATTTTAATTACGCTTGTTTTGCCTTTTGACGTTCTTCAACTGCTATTTCTAACTGTGCAAGAATCGGATTTAACAAGGCTTGTTTGCGCTTAAAACTGGCTTTATTCACAATCAAACGTGAAGACACTTTGCAAATTTCTTCCAATGGCTCTAAGCCATTGGCACGCAAGGTATTCCCGGTATCAACCACATCGACAATGTAATCACCCAAACCAACTAAAGGTGCTAGCTCCATAGATCCATAAAGCTTAATCACATCGACCTGCTCACCTAAGCTAGCATAGTATTGACGCGTTAAATTGACATACTTAGTTGCAATTTTCAGACGACCTTTCGGACGCTCCATGCCAACCTTACCCGCCGTCATCAATTTGCAGTTGGCAATTTTAAGATCCAATGGTTCATAGACATTTTGTGCGCCATGTTCCATAAGCACATCTTTACCCGCAACACCAATATCTGCCGCACCATTTTCTACATAGGTCGGCACATCTGAAGCACGTAAAATTAAAATACGGACTTGCTTATGTGTGGTCGGAAAAATCAATTTACGGGATTTGTCTGGATCTTCGAGTAAATTGATACCCGCTGTTTCAAGTAAGGGTAAAGTTTCCTTGAGAATACGCCCCTTACTTAATGCCAATGTTAAACCATGATCAAAATTGCCCATTACATTGAAATTAGGATCATCGTTTCTCATGTCACTCATGCACTTACTCGCTTAATTTGAGCACCTAAACCTTGTAATTTTGCTTCAACATCTTCGTAACCGCGATCAATATGATAAATACGGTCAATCAATGTTTCACCTTCAGCAGCCAATGCAGCCAAGACTAAAGAGAATGATGCACGTAAATCTGTTGCCATCACGGGTGCAGCAGAAAGTTTCTCAACACCTGTTACGATTGCATCATTTCCTTCAACTTCAATATTTGCTCCCATACGAGACAACTCAGGCACATGCATAAAACGGTTTTCAAAAATCGTTTCCGAAATAGTCGCAAAACCACGACCAATCACGTTTACGGCCATGAGCTGTGCTTGCATGTCTGTCGGAAACTCTGGATGCGGCAATGTACGGAAACTCACTGCTTTAGGACGTTTGCCCATCATATCCAGTTCAATCCAATCTTCACCACGGGTGACTTCCGCACCCATTTCTTCAAACTTTTCTAACACTGACTCCATTAAACTTGGATCAGTATGCGTGGTCTTCACACGACCACCCGTAATCGCAGCAGCAGCTAAATATGAACCTGTCTCAATACGATCGGCTACAACGGCATATTCACAACCATGTAAGCTTTCTACACCAGTTACAATTAATGTATCCGTATCTAAACCTTCAATTTTCGCCCCCATCTTGATCAACATTTTCGCAAGATCGGTAATTTCAGGTTCACGTGCAGCATTACGTATGGTGGTGACACCATCCGCCAAAACTGCCGCCATTAAGATATTTTCAGTACCACCTACGGTCACCATATCAAAGACAACTTCGCCACCTTTTAAGCGACCATCGACTTTGGCAAGCACATAGCCATTTTCAACTTCAATTTCAGCGCCTAAAGCTTCAAGTGCTTTTAAGTGCTGATCGACTGGGCGTGAACCAATTGCACAACCACCTGGTAAAGAAACTTTCGCACTACCATAACGTGCAACTAAAGGGCCAAGCACCAAGATTGAAGCACGCATGGTCTTAACCAATTCATAAGGTGCAAACTGGTTATCTAAAGTAGACGTATCCGCAGTAACCGTATCACCTTCATAAGTCATGGTGATGCCTAAACCTGCAATCAACTTCACTAAGGTATTTACATCTTTTAAATGCGGCACATTGGTCAATTTGATCGGCGAATCTGCCAAAATCATCGCTGCAAGCAATGGCAAGGCAGCATTTTTTGCACCCGAAATTCGAACTTCACCTTCGAGCTTAACACCACCTTGAATCAAAAATTTATCCATTAATTTTTAAGCTCCAAAAAGGCTAGCTTTGCGCCATTCTTCTTTTGTCATTGCGCGAATGGTCACAGCATGGACTTCACCACTTGCAATGTAAGAGTTCAACGGAGCATAAACAGTCTGTTGGCGCGCAACAGGACGTTTTCCTTCAAACTGATCATCAACAATTCGAAGATCAAACTTGCCCGCTTGCCCACTAACTGCTACTTCAGCTTCAGGAAAAGCAGTTTTCAAAATTTCAGTGAGCTGTTCACTATTCATGACAAAGACCTCTATACAGGACCAATGGTGTAAAACCCGCCATTTTACTATAAATCAAGTAAAATAAAGCATTCATCGCACAATTTTTATAGATAAAAAAAGGAGGTTTATTCAAACCTCCTCAGATCGGAATCCAGATTAAGCTAAAACTGGGGCATGATCCATTTGTAATTCACGATGTTTATGTAATTGTCGTTTTAATTTTTCCGTCAATTTTTTAATTGAAGTGTACATATCATCTGCCGTGGCCTGTGCAAACAACTCTATACCAGGTAAGCGGATGATAGCTTCCGCAATATGATTCGAACTACCTTTTTTAGAATGTTTGTCGATTTGATGATCTTTGGACAGCTTCACCTGCATACTATTGACTTGATCTAAATGTTTCGTCATTTGGGCAAATTTTTCACGAATATTTTCTTCGATTGCAGGGGTGATAGTTAAATGATGACCACGAATTGTTATTTGCATAATTCTATCCCTCACCTTCTTTTAGGATTAGCAAAGATACAGCCGAAATGTTTCACAGCCAGAAAAGAATCCGCACAATCTGATCAAGCCATTTCAACCGTCCTTTAAAATAAAAAAGAGATTCATTATTCCGTCATAATGAATCTCTAGAATAGTCATACTTTAAATTTTAGATCAAGACTTTTCGCTCGGAAGAAGACGGAATATGTAACGATTCACGATACTTTGCGACTGTACGACGTGCAACATCAATTCCCTCTTCCTTCAACATATTCGCAATCGTATTATCAGACAATGGTTTGCGTGCGTTCTCTTCAGCAATCATCTTCTTAATTTTTGCGCGAATGGCTGTAGATGAAGCTTCCCCACCCGATGTTGTCCCAACGTGACTTGAGAAAAAATACTTCAATTCAAATAACCCACGCGGAGTCAACATATACTTATTGGTTGTCACACGTGAGACTGTTGACTCATGCAACTCAACTTCTGCTGCAATATCACGCAACACCAAAGGTTTCATCCCTTCAGCACCGATTTCTAAAAAGGCTTTTTGATGCTCAACAATACAAGAAGCTACTTTCAACAAGGTTTTATGGCGTTCATCGACACTTTTAATGAAGTTTTTGGCTTCCAACATTTGATTACGCAAATATTGATTTTCATCACTTTGATCAGCTCGGCGAATCATATTGGCATAAAATGAGTTAACTCTTAATTTAGGCATCACATCAGGATTTAGCTGAATTTGCCAATGATCATTGCGCTTCATGACCACCACATCAGGAATTTGATAATCAGAATCTTTATCCTCAAACTCAAGCCCTGGATGTGCTTTTAATGTTTTTAATAAATTTACCGCAGCTTTGATTTGGTCAGTATTTAACCCCGTTTGTTTAAGCAACTTAGCCAGTTCATTCGAAATCAACAATTCATAATGTTTAAGTAAAATTATCGCTTCATGACGATAAGCCGTTTGTACAGGTAAACTCTCTAGTTGAACCATTAAACATTCAGCCAGATTTCTAGCGCCAATCCCAATTGGATCAAGACGTTGGATATGCTTTAAAACGACTATAACTTCATCATCTTCGATAACTTCGTCATAATCCATAGATGCTAAAAGGTGTTGGACTGATGCTGTAATCTCTGAAATCTCTACATCCAAAAACCCCTTATCATCTAATGAGTCGATAATGCAGTAGGCAATTAAACGATCAATCTGAGAAAAATGAAGTAAATTAATTTGCTCAAGCATATGCTCTTTTAAGCCTATATGACCTTGGCGATTATCTTCTCGTTCTTCAAATTCTGGACTGCCCAAACTGGTTGATTGATGAGTATAAACATCATCCCAATCCGTATCCACGGGTAAATCATCTGGTAAATGATCTGCATTTAATTGATTGGTTAAATCGCTATTATCATGTTCTTTTTCTAAGCTTGATAAACTTTCAACACTATTTTGCTCTTCTACTTTTTCTAATAATGGGTTACTGTCGAGTTGAATTTGAATTTCTTGTTCCAACTCTAAACTAGACAATTGAAGCAAACGAATGGCCTGTTGCAACTGAGGAGTCAAAGACAATGAGTTCGCAACTTTAAGCCCAACCGATAACTTCATATCACCCTACTCATTATTAATCATTAAATACAAGCAATTTTTATGCCTATTAATATTTTTATAGCATAGTTTTAGTAAAAGTCATACAAAGTTTTATTAAAAATTGAATAAATTGGTCGACCCTTTCACAACCAGCATGATCTTAGAGCATCTAGAAATGACAAAGACATAATATTTGCAAGGTTAAAACTGATTGCTCCCTTGTTGATCTTAAACAGACAAATCACTTTCAATTTCTAGGATAGGTAAAGTTTGAGCTATTTTTTTAGATATTTAACCCAAATATGTTCGTGATCCGTTATTTGAACAAACTCATGATACTTAAACATGGAAATTAAAGGCTTATTTAAAAGTGGGTAAATTGCATTTGGATTATGCAAGGAAATTAGGTCTTTCTGATTTTCTTGTAAAAAGACTATGGCACTAATGTAATTACTATAATGTGTAAATAAACCTAACTCGCAGTATATTTCGGTTGAATGTCCTTGTTCATTTCTTTTTGCTTTCGCTCTAAAATTTCTTCAAATAACTTTTCCGACTTGGTTCGCTTCACATGAAACCCACTTCCCTTACTTAGAATTTAGTATTTAATTTAATAAATATTTATATAAAAAAACACCCCCTTCTTATTAGAAGGGGGTGTTTGAATTAATGAGCTGGCGATGACTTACTCTCACATGGGTAACCCCACACTACCATCAGCGCTAAGAGGTTTCACTTCTGAGTTCGGGAAGGGATCAGGTGGTTCACTCTTGCTATTGTCGCCAGCACAACTGTTTATGGACTTGTTCAGGTTTTATGCTCAGATCATTTGATCTTGTTGCTACCCTACTTGGTACCAAATGAGTTATTAACGGATTAGTTAACTGAGTCGAATTTTATGTTCTAGCTTTCACTAAATCAAGTTTTTTGTTTCAGATCAGGGTTAACTGATCTTTTATGAATCGATTATAAGCTTTAAATACAACTGCTTGGGTGTTGTATAGTCAAGCCTCACGAGCAATTAGTATTGGTCAGCTTCACATATCACTATGCTTCCACATCCAACCTATCAACGTCGTAGTCTTCAACGGCTCTTTAGAGGACATAAAGTCCTAGGGAAATCTTATCTTGAGGTAGGCTTCCCGCTTAGATGCTTTCAGCGGTTATCCCTTCCGAACATAGCTACCCGGCGATGCGACTGGCGTCACAACCGGTACACCAGAGGTTCGTCCACTCTGGTCCTCTCGTACTAGGAGCAGATCCTCTCAAATTTCCAGCGCCCACGGTAGATAGGGACCGAACTGTCTCACGACGTTCTAAACCCAGCTCGCGTACCTCTTTAAATGGCGAACAGCCATACCCTTGGGACCTGCTTCAGCCCCAGGATGAGATGAGCCGACATCGAGGTGCCAAACACCGCCGTCGATATGAACTCTTGGGCGGTATCAGCCTGTTATCCCCAGAGTACCTTTTATCCGTTGAGCGATGGCCCTTCCATACAGAACCACCGGATCACTAAGACCTACTTTCGTACCTGCTCGACTTGTGGGTCTCGCAGTTAAGCGCGCTTTTGCCTTTATACTCTACGCGTGATTTCCGACCACGCTGAGCGCACCTTCGTACTCCTCCGTTACTCTTTAGGAGGAGACCGCCCCAGTCAAACTACCCACCAGACATGGTCCTCGTCCCGGATAACGGGACAGAGTTAGAACCTCAACATTACCAGGGTGGTATTTCAAGGACGGCTCCATTGGAACTGGCGTTCCAACTTCAAAGCCTCCCACCTATCCTACACAAGTAAGGTCAAAGTTCAATGTCAAGCTGCAGTAAAGGTTCACGGGGTCTTTCCGTCTAGCCGCGGGTACACTGCATCTTCACAGCGATTTCGATTTCACTGAGCCTCTGCTGGAGACAGCGCCGCCATCATTATGCCATTCGTGCAGGTCGGAACTTACCCGACAAGGAATTTCGCTACCTTAGGACCGTTATAGTTACGGCCGCCGTTTACTGGGGCTTCGATCAAGAGCTTCGCTTACGCTAACCCCATCAATTAACCTTCCAGCACCGGGCAGGCATCACACCCTATACGTCCACTTTCGTGTTTGCAGAGTGCTATGTTTTTAATAAACAGTTGCAGCGGCCTGGTTTCTGTGGCTGCCAATAGCTCAGGGAGCAAGTCCCATCACCGTCAGCAGCGTACCTTCTCCCGAAGTTACGGTACCATTTTGCCTAGTTCCTTCAGCAGAGTTCTCTCAAGCGCTTTGGTCTACTCGACCTGACCACCTGTGTCGGTTTCGGGTACGATTCCTGTGTAACTGAAGCTTAGAGACTTTTCCTGGAAGCATGGTATCAGCCACTTCACTGTACAAGTACAGCTTGCTATCAGTTCTCAGCATAGAGTACCCCGGATTTGCCTAAGATACATGCCTACAACCTTCCACCTGGACAACCAACGCCAGGCTGACTTAACCTTCTCCGTCCTCTCATCGCATTACACAGAAGTATTGGAATATTAACCAATTTCCCATCGACTACGCCTCTCGGCCTCGCCTTAGGGGTCGACTCACCCAGCCCCGATTAACGTTGGACTGGAACCCTTGGTCTTTCAGCGAACGGGTTTTTCACCCGTTTTGTCGTTACTCACGTCAGCATTCGCACTTCTGATACCTCCAGCATACTTCTCAATACACCTTCATCGGCTTACAGAACGCTCCCCTACCACTTGACTAATGTCAAATCCGCAGCTTCGGCACATAGTTTTAGCCCCGTTACATCTTCCGCGCAGGCCGACTCGACTAGTGAGCTATTACGCTTTCTTTAAAGGGTGGCTGCTTCTAAGCCAACCTCCTAGCTGTCTATGCCTTCCCACATCGTTTCCCACTTAACTATGATTTTGGGGCCTTAGCTGGCGGTCTGGATTGTTTTCCTCTTGACTACGGACGTTAGCACCCGCAGTCTGTCTCCCGGATAGTACTCATAGGTATTCGGAGTTTGCATCGGTTTGGTAAGTCGGGATGACCCCCTAGCCGAAACAGTGCTCTACCCCCTATGGTATTCGTCCGAGGCGCTACCTAAATAGCTTTCGGGGAGAACCAGCTATCACCAGGCTTGATTAGCCTTTCACCCCTATCCACAAGTCATCCCCTGGCTTTTCAACGACAGTGGGTTCGGTCCTCCAGTTAGTGTTACCCAACCTTCAACCTGCTCATGGATAGATCGCCTGGTTTCGGGTCTACACCCAGCAACTAAACGCCCTATTAAGACTCGATTTCTCTACGGCTCCCCTATACGGTTAACCTTGCTACTGAATGTAAGTCGCTGACCCATTATACAAAAGGTACGCAGTCACCGAACAAGTCGGCTCCCACTGCTTGTATGCATGCGGTTTCAGGATCTATTTCACTCCCCTCACAGGGGTTCTTTTCGCCTTTCCCTCACGGTACTGGTTCACTATCGGTCAGTCAGGAGTATTTAGCCTTGGAGGATGGTCCCCCCATATTCAGACAAGGTTTCACGTGCCTCGCCCTACTCGACATCATCATGTAAGCCCTTTCGTGTACAGGACTATCACCCACTATGGTTGCACTTCCCAGAGCATTCCACTAAAACTTACATGACTTAATGGGCTTTTCCCCGTTCGCTCGCCGCTACTGAGGGAATCTCAATTGATTTCTTTTCCTAAGGGTACTGAGATGTTTCACTTCCCCTCGTTCGCCTTGCAACACTATGTATTCATGTTGCAATACCTACCTTATAGTAGGTGGGTTCCCCCATTCAGAAATCTCCGGATCAAAGGATATTTGCCGCCTCCCCGGAGCTTATCGCAGGCTATTACGTCTTTCATCGCCTCTGACTGCCAAGGCATCCACCACATGCACTTAATTACTTGACTATACAACCCCAAACAGTCGTTATTACCTACAAGTAGTAATAAGACAGTGATCAATGATCGCTCATTCATCTCTTACAGTTTGTTGTCCGTGCACTTAAGCACTGTACAGCTTCAATCTAAATTCATATACCAAAACGCTTGATTCAGTGTTTTTGCTAGTTCTCAATCAACTTAGATCAAAGAATTACTTCTTCTCTCTTCGTCATTGAGTGAACAATTTATTTCAGACTCAATTTTCTAATCTGTTAATGATTAACTACAGCCTCGTCAGCTTGCAGTAAACTGTGATAAATCACAGAAGTTAACAAGACGCGCATATTACGCTAACTTCTTATTAATTTCTATAATCTAAGACTTCGTTTGCTTGTTTCTTAGCTCATTGCAATGCAATGTGATGGTGGAGACTAGGAGAGTCGAACTCCTGACCTCCTGCGTGCAAAGCAGGCGCTCTACCAACTAAGCTAAGTCCCCAGCTTATCAATAAGTCAATGTTTCTGATCTTCCGTACTTCGTCAGTAGTGGTGGGTCTGACAAGACTTGAACTTGTGACCCCACGCTTATCAAGCGTGTGCTCTAACCAACTGAGCTACAGACCCTCAGATACATCGTCATGAAGAACAACTTGTTGTGGATTCTTACCAATCGTCAATCTTTCGTTAAGGAGGTGATCCAGCCGCAGGTTCCCCTACGGCTACCTTGTTACGACTTCACCCCAGTCATCGGCCACACCGTGGTAACCGCCCTCTTTACAGTTAGGCTAGCTACTTCTGGTGCAACAAACTCCCATGGTGTGACGGGCGGTGTGTACAAGGCCCGGGAACGTATTCACCGCGGCATTCTGATCCGCGATTACTAGCGATTCCGACTTCATGGAGTCGAGTTGCAGACTCCAATCCGGACTACGATCGGCTTTTTGAGATTAGCATCCTATCGCTAGGTAGCAACCCTTTGTACCGACCATTGTAGCACGTGTGTAGCCCTGGTCGTAAGGGCCATGATGACTTGACGTCGTCCCCGCCTTCCTCCAGTTTGTCACTGGCAGTATCCTTAAAGTTCCCACCCGAAGTGCTGGCAAATAAGGAAAAGGGTTGCGCTCGTTGCGGGACTTAACCCAACATCTCACGACACGAGCTGACGACAGCCATGCAGCACCTGTATGTAAGTTCCCGAAGGCACCAATCCATCTCTGGAAAGTTCTTACTATGTCAAGACCAGGTAAGGTTCTTCGCGTTGCATCGAATTAAACCACATGCTCCACCGCTTGTGCGGGCCCCCGTCAATTCATTTGAGTTTTAGTCTTGCGACCGTACTCCCCAGGCGGTCTACTTATCGCGTTAGCTGCGCCACTAAAGCCTCAAAGGCCCCAACGGCTAGTAGACATCGTTTACGGCATGGACTACCAGGGTATCTAATCCTGTTTGCTCCCCATGCTTTCGTACCTCAGCGTCAGTATTAGGCCAGATGGCTGCCTTCGCCATCGGTATTCCTCCAGATCTCTACGCATTTCACCGCTACACCTGGAATTCTACCATCCTCTCCCATACTCTAGCTGACCAGTATCGAATGCAATTCCTAAGTTAAGCTCAGGGATTTCACATCCGACTTAATCAGCCGCCTACGCACGCTTTACGCCCAGTAAATCCGATTAACGCTCGCACCCTCTGTATTACCGCGGCTGCTGGCACAGAGTTAGCCGGTGCTTATTCTGCGAGTAACGTCCACTCATCAAGGGTATTAACCTTAAGAGCCTCCTCCTCGCTTAAAGTGCTTTACAACCAAAAGGCCTTCTTCACACACGCGGCATGGCTGGATCAGGCTTCCGCCCATTGTCCAATATTCCCCACTGCTGCCTCCCGTAGGAGTCTGGGCCGTGTCTCAGTCCCAGTGTGGCGGATCATCCTCTCAGACCCGCTACAGATCGTCGCCTTGGTAGGCCTTTACCCCACCAACTAGCTAATCCGACTTAGGCTCATCTATTAGCGCAAGGTCCGAAGATCCCCTGCTTTCCCCCGTAGGGCGTATGCGGTATTAGCATTCCTTTCGGAATGTTGTCCCCCACTAATAGGCAGATTCCTAAGCATTACTCACCCGTCCGCCGCTAAGCTAAGGTGCAAGCACCCTCGCTCCGCTCGACTTGCATGTGTTAAGCCTGCCGCCAGCGTTCAATCTGAGCCATGATCAAACTCTTCAGTTTAAAATCAATAGTGCTTTATTCTAAACACCAAATCTGGCTCATCAATTTTCTGACATTAATTTCTCAAATAAACTTCGAGTAATTTCTACCATCAATCAATGAAAATAATTTCGATCAATCAATCAGTAAAAATCCACACAAGTTGTTCTTCATAATCTCTTAATGATCTTCTCGATGATTCGTCATCATCAAGCTAGGTCGGCTATGTTACTCTAATCTAAATCAAAGTCAACAGGTAATTTCGATATTTTTAAAACTCATTCAATCAATCTAAAAATTTAACCACCAAGCTAAATCCTTGTTAATCAACAAGTTTTTATCTGCATCACCGCCGATGGATGTGCATTCTACAGCATTTCCTACCCAACACAACCCCTATCCGAAAATTATTTGAAAAATATGGTTTGCTTGGCTATTTAATCAGCAAAAAATCCTTTTTATTACATATTTTGATCAAATTTGTTTTAATACTATGAAGAAAACAACTGTTACAATACATTCTATACTCTAATTATTTTAGACTTCTTGTGTTACTTATGACATTAAGCGCTGTCTTGGATCTATTATGCAACATACTCACTATTATTTATGTGCGACACTTTTAGCTGTTAGTTTTGCTTCTACCGTTCAAGCAAATGATGATCTATCTGCGACAGCTTCAAGTGACACTCCTATAAATGAAGTTACACCTGATGCATCATCAAGTACTCAAGTTTCTAGACTTGAGTCATTAAAAGAACTCAAAAATGTAAAAGCAAATGATTTAAAAGTGAATGCAAATGCAGCTCAACCTGATAGCATCAAAGATCCTCTAGAAGCATTAAATCGTGAAACATTTGCGTTTAATGATTTCTTAGACCGCAATTTTGCGCGACCAATAGCGGTACAATATAAAACTAAAGTGCCTGATAGTGTCCGAGGTGCTTATCGTTCATTTCGTAAAAACTTAAATGAACCTTGGAATGCCGTCAATCAATTGGTACAAGGTCGTCCATCACGTGCTGCAAAATCTTTAGGACGTTTTACTATTAACACCGTAACAACTTTAGGTTTTGCAGACCCTGCACGACGTTTGGGTTTGGATATGGAAGAAGAAGGCTTTGGTACGACGCTTGGTTATTACAGCGTGCCATCTGGTCCGTATTTAGTTTTACCTATTATTGGCCCAAGTACTTTCCGAGATGGCATTGGTTTCTTTGTTGATGGTCAAGCACGACCACAAAAGTATATGTTTGACAATAACGATGGTGTTTATTGGTCGGATCAACTCTTACGTGGGATTGATGCACGTGCACAAATTTTGGATGTAGAAGATGTGCTCCAAGGTGACCGCTATGCCGCGATTCGTGATATTTACTTACAACGTAAGAATTTTGAGATTGCACAAAAGCAAGGACTAGATGCCGATACTATTTCATTTGTGGATGAGGAATCGGATGATGGTATTGATGACACTCCAGATGAAGATACTTCAAAGCCTTCTGAATAATTTGTAAAACTTATTTGCACTGAAAAGCATTATTTTTTCTAGCAATTACTTGATTGATATAGTACATCTAACGAGTACAGCTAAAGGATCATACAATATATATATGTATTTCATTCAACCAACGCGCAATATTCCTTATTTAGATCAAGTCATTAATACACTTCCAAGCGTACAAATGATTCAAATAGATGATATTGACTTGTATGATCCTACGATTATTGCGATTGCCGATGTACAAGATTATCTGATCCATCAGTGGAATTTACCCACTATAGTAATGGCTTTTGAAAATGAAGGTACAGCTTTAGCCCAAGCTTGGGAACTCGGTGCGCTTGCGGGGTGGATCTGGAATCGCTTACCTGCGAATCCAGAACATTCATTATTAAAAATTGATGCCCAGTACAAGCGTAATCAAGATAGTCGTGATCTTCCCTCAGCAGCTGAACTACAAAAACGTCTACTTCCCAATCCTATCGAATTAACGAACTATCGAGTTGAAACACTTTTTCAACCCTCAGCTTATCTTTCTGGTGATTGGTACGATTATTGGAAACTCAGCGACAAAGAAATAATTTTCTATTTAGCCGATGTTTCTGGCCATGGGGTTACCAGTAGCTTACTCACCTCATGGATGGCTGCTTTTCATGGCCGCTCGAAAACCCCAAGAGAGCTGATTAAGAAACTGAATGGGATGTTGGTACAAGAAAATATTGAAAAGCACATCACCATGATTGCGGGCACGCTCAATTTAGAAACCCATGTATTGAAATGGTCAAGTGCAGGACATTACCCTCC
Source organism: Acinetobacter sp. ACNIH2 (assembly GCF_002934965.1). Taxonomy (NCBI): domain Bacteria; kingdom Pseudomonadati; phylum Pseudomonadota; class Gammaproteobacteria; order Moraxellales; family Moraxellaceae; genus Acinetobacter; species Acinetobacter sp. ACNIH2. Next base: position 2,108,654 of record NZ_CP026412.1, on the reverse strand, counting down.
AGCAATTATGTTTGAACCCAATCATCCACCTAAAATTTTAAATACCAGCAGTTTTCCACTTGGTTTAACTGAAGATTTAGAAGTAGAAGAATTTGAATGTGTATTAAATAAACACTCTCGTTTCATTATTTGTTCTGATGGCGCCCTTGAACCATTTGATGGTGGATTGAACGAACAATTCGAACAATTGGTCTTCCATTTGCAAAATCAATCATTCCAAGCACCTGAACACGTGGCGGATGATATTGCCATCTTAAGTTTATGTAGAATGAATTAGTTTAATTTTCAATAATTTAAACATTTTAATAGGTATCTACGACTCAAGAATACTTGAGTCTACACTTGCCCTATGTGATAATTTTACAATCCTTCTCTGCAAATGGCATTTATATGTCAACAGGTCATGTTGAATATGCAAGTTTGGACGGAACGCATATTTTTAAGCTTATTGGCGAAGTGCGAGCCCAATCTTGTATCAGTCTAGACAAACTTTTAAACCGTATTGAACAACAGTCGAATGTCGTTGGGGCAATCGTAGATTTAACCCAAACTACGTTCATCGATAGCACAGTGTTAGGCATTTTAGCGAAACTTGGTTTGAAGCTAAAACAAGCGCATAACATTCAGGCTGTCATGTTATCCACCAATCCAGATATTACGACTTTAGCCAATAGTATGGGCTTAGGTCAGGTTTTTGTGATCTTGAATTACTGCGGTGATCCAAGCGTATGCACACGTGAGTTAATGGAAGAACACGTGACAAATTCAAGTATGTTGACAACCGTACTTGATGCACACAAAACCTTAATGAAATTGAACGAAAATAATCAAAATATGTTTGAACCACTAGTCAAACAACTCCAAAAAGAACAAGATAATTTGGAACAAGCGTCTCATCAACAGAACGCTTAATGTACTTGCTACAAGGATAAACTCATGTCTTTACTTTCTGTTGCTCAAATGAATTCCCAAAATGACATTGAAGAAAACTTCAAGGTCATTGAATCATTGATTCAACAGAGTAAAGCACAGGGTTCTTCCTTGGTCGTATTTCCAGAAAATTTCGTATGTTTCGCTGCTGGCAAACAACGCGAAACAGCAGAACAGTTTGAAAGCATTCAAAAACGACTCGAAGCCTTAGCTCACCAGTATCAAATTTGGCTGATTGCAGGGACTTTACCTTGCCCCTTCCGTCCAGATGGTTCTGTGATTAAAGATGGTCGTGTGCGCACAGTAAGTTTGTGTATTAGCCCTGAACGAACTGAGGCTCGTTATGACAAAATTCATTTGTTTGATGTACAAGTCGGCGATGCTGTAGGTGGCTACCAAGAATCCAAGTTTTTTGAACCAGGCTCAGATATTGTTGTTGCACAAACTCCTTTTGGCAACATTGGGATGATGGTCTGCTATGACCTGCGTTTCCCTGAATTGGCTTTACATTTACGTGCGCGTGGTGCCAATATTTTAACTGCCCCATCTGCCTTTACTTACACCACTGGTCAAATGCATTGGCAATTACTTTTACAAGCACGTGCCATGGACAGTCAATGCCAAGTGCTCGGAGCTGCTCAGCAAGGTTGGCATGGTGAAAAACGTCAAACTTGGGGGCATACTGCTGCTGCCAATAGTCGTGGACAAGTGCTGGACCTGATTACAACTGAAGGAACACAACTCATTACCGTTCCTTTTGACTTACCAGAACAACAACAAATTCGTGAGTCGATGCCCTTAATGCAACATCGCAGATTGGTTCAGTTTGGTTAAAAAACTGACTCATCTTATGGTTAAAAGACCATTATTTCTTAATAAAATTCACTATTTAAGTTATAAAATTTTGTCTTCAATTCATTAATTGACATAGCTTTAAGATATTCCCCCATCTGTATCACACCGGCATTGTTGACGAGTCTTCACAAAACAGAATTGATCTAAAAAATTGAGTGTGGCTATATGTAAATTTCGTTGTTTAATACTTGCACTACAAATTAAATCGTGTACGATATATTTGCATTCGACATAAATACAGGTGAATAAAATGTCTCTAGAACAAGTAGTTTATACCGCACATGCCAAAGCCACAGGTGGACGTGATGGTCGCGCAATCTCATCGGATGGTATTTTAGATGTCAAACTTGCTCTCCCAAAAGAAATGGGTGGTGCAGGTGGTGGAACAAACCCCGAACAGTTATTCGCTGCAGGTTATTCAGCCTGTTTTCTTGGTGCAATGAAATTCGTTGCTAACCGTGATCATTTAAAAATTACGCCTGACGTTTATATCGAAGGTGATGTCGGTATTGGTCCAATTCCAACAGGCTTTGGTATTCAAGTGACTTTGAATATTCATTTAGAAGGCTTAGAGCAAGCGGAAGCACAAAAATTAGTCGATGCGGCACATATTGTTTGCCCTTATTCAAATGCCACTCGCGGCAATATTGATGTGACATTAAATGTGATTGTTTAAGTCACACGTTCTATCCCGAAGTCATCACTTCGGGATAGAGACTTCATAACTTACAAGGATTCGGAAATATCTTTTTAAATTTCTTTTGATCATCGATTTCATCTGCCACCAAAATTAAATTACTATTTTGATCAAAATAAGAAGAACCTTGAAACACGGTATATTGAGCGATATCAAAAATAGGAACATTTTGGAAAATAGGGTGCTGAGTACTGATCAATGTCTGTCTTTTTTGCAAATTTAATTGACGTGCAGTAATTTTATTCTGTTCAGAATCAGTTTCAATTAGGCAATTACGCTGAGCATCTATCGCGATGAATTCTTGAGTCGCATCATCTGTTTGCTTATCTTTCGCTAGAAAATGATGGATCTGGCATGGGCTACCACATGACATTTGAACATGGTAATAATTTTGATTTAGACGCTCAATCTGTGGTGACTTCATACCATCATAAACTTTTTCTTTCTTGCCATTGGTGTGTCTAATGACATCACAAGACCACTCCATCTCATCATGACATTGCTTATACACCTTAAACGATTCAGTATCAGCAAAACCGTGCTGAGCAATAAATGCCCCACTTATTAAAAAAAGGAAATTAAAAGTTTATTCATTATTAAAATCTATTTGTTCTTACGTTAAGTTTAATAGCGACTTGCATCATTTTTTGGCAACACAAAATCATTACTATCAATTGCTAAAGGCTAATATTTCAACTAGACAATCGCCCCTTAAAGCAATGCTTTTTAAACTTTTTAAAAAGTATTGCTTTATTTCTCTTTCGCAGTCCTTTCTTCCAAAGCGAAAGAGAAAATTAACGAAATAGTCTGATCAGTTTCAGTTATTCAGCCGCTTCATTGGTCACACGCAAAACTTCTTCCAAAGTCGTTTTACCTGCCAAAACTTTTCTCAAACCGTCATCTCGAATAGAACCTGAATGCTGCCGCGCATAACTTTCTAATTCAAATTCAGCCGCGTTGCCATGTATTAAACGGCGCATAGATTCATCTACAGGCACGATTTCATAAATTGCAGTTCGTCCACTGAAACCCGTATGTGAACATTGCTCACAGCCTTGTGGTTCTGGTAATTTTAAGCCTTCCATAGAAGAAACAATCGGCTTAAAAATCTGTTGTTCAAACAAGTCAGCTTCATGCCACGTGGTACAATGTGGGCAAAGTGTACGAACTAAGCGCTGGGCAATCACCCCAATTAAAGAACTCGAAAGCAAGAAGGGTTCAATCCCCATATCTTTTAATCGAGTCACCGCACCAATTGCAGTATTGGTATGTAGAGTCGATAAGACTAAATGCCCCGTTAAGGAGGCTTGCACTGCAATTTCGGCCGTTTCTAAATCGCGGATTTCGCCGACCATCACCACATCAGGGTCTTGACGCAGCATAGCCTTAAGCGCTCGCGCAAAGGTCATATCTACCTTGGTATTCACCTGCGTCTGACCAATCCCTTCCAACTGATACTCAATTGGATCTTCGGCAGTCAAAATATTGCGGGTGTTGTCATTTAGGTCTGATAAGGCTGCATATAAGGTCGTGGTCTTACCTGAACCCGTCGGTCCAGTTACCAAAATAATGCCATGTGGACGATGCACCAATTGAGTTAAACGCTCATAGTCAGGTTTCAACAAGCCCAAATGGGTCATATTCAAACGCCCTGCTTGTTTATCTAACAAACGCATTACCACACGCTCGCCATGTGATGAGGGCAAAGTCGAAACACGCACATCAACTTCACGCCCTGCTAGGCGCAATGAAATACGTCCATCCTGAGGAATCCTTTTTTCAGCAATATCCAATTTCGCCATGACTTTAATTCGCGAAACCAAGAGTGGTGCCAACTCACGGCGAGGTTGTACAATTTCGCGTAACTGACCATCCACTCGTAAACGTACCGAGAGCTTCTTTTCAAAGGCTTCAATATGAATATCCGATGCACCAACGCGAATCGCTTCTGAAAGCAAAGCATTAATTAAACGCACAATCGGCGCATCATCCTCTTGATCCATCAGATCTTCAGCTTCTGGTACTTGATCTGCCAAACTGAGTAAATCTGGGTGATCTTCCAGCCCCGCAGCCACTTGCTGTGACTCGCCTGTATCCCCTGCATAACTAGAACTGAGTAAGGCATTAAAACGCTGGTCATCTAATATTTCATAGTGTGCAGGTACATTGAGTAAACGACGCGCTTCTTGTAATGCAATCCATGCAGTATTTTCACGGCGTACAATAAAAACCTGATCCCCATCATATCGAAGTAAAACGCCATGTCGCTTGGCAAAACTATAAGGAATTTGTATTTGTTTAAGTATTTGCATCACAAAATTATAATGATGAAAAAGAGGCTTTTGAGTGTACTCTAAGCTTATGACAGCGTGAAGTCTGTTTTTGACTGAACTGACTAGAGGATTTTTTTATTTTGGCATCATCCGATTTCGAGCATCATCAAGCTGAACACCCCTCACTCAAATGGTGGGGCGAACAAAAATTCGAATTAAATCAAGCTAAAACATGGCAGTTTGGCTCTTTATTATTTCGTCTGGCGCGGAGCATCAATGAATGGCGTCTAGAATATCATCGCCCACAATATCAAAAAGATTCTGAGCGCGAATGGAATATTATTAGAGATCCTGAATTTGCCTTTCCACATCCCATCAAAATTGAGCGTTATATGTTTCGTCAAACGCATGAAACATTTCATTTGATGCCACGTTTGGCAGATCGATCTGTCGTAATTAAACCTGTCGACCCCATTTATATTCCTGCGGGGCAACGCGGAACCCTCTACATTAGTACGCCACTCTGGATTGCAGGTTTTGTTGAAAGTCAACGCGAACCATTATTTGACCTTCCAATGATGCAACCGAAGGATACATGGTTTGGTCCCGACCGCCGCACAGGTGAAGTCTGCTATGCTACCTCAGTAGATGGACGTACGGAGTTAAATTTACTTAAACCGAGTCCATTTCGGGCAGTTACACCAATTGAGTTCCACAATACCAGTGGTCAGCAACTCCGTTTTGATCGAATGAATATTCCTGTTTCAGCACTACCGCTTTTTTATAGTGAAAGTACCAATCGTTTATGGACTTCACAAATTAAAGTCATCCATGAAGATTTGACTCGTCCGCCACGAATTAAAATTGAAAACCGCACCCCACCGTTGGCGGGTGAAGTCACTTATGTACACGCACCTCGCTCACCAGGTGGTGCATTATTTAATATGTTTGACTCATTTTTTTAGGATGCTGATATGCCAGAGACCAATATTCCTAAAGATGTTGCAGTCAGTTTGAAGGAAATATTTACCAATATTAATTTAGAACGAATCAGTGAGATTTTAGTTGCACTGGTACTGTGTCTGATTGGTTTTATCTTTGCACGTCTGATCTCAAATACCTTTATACGAACGATTGGGCAAAACTTTAATGCCCACCAAAGTATGGTTTGGCGTCGCGGAATTTTTTACTTTATTTTCGTGCTGTTTATAATGGCAAGCCTGAAAGAAGCTGGTTTTAAACTCAGTGTCTTTATTGGTGCTGCGGGTATTTTTACCGTCGCGCTTGGTTTCGCCTCACAAACTTCTGCCAGTAACTTAATTAGTGGTCTATTCCTCATTGGTGAAGGTTCCTTTGAAGTGGGAGACACCATTCAAATTACCTTGATTCGTGGGCATACCATCGAAGGAGAAGTTATTTCGATTGACTTACTCTCAGTAAAGTTACTGACTTTAGACAATATTTATGTCCGCCTACCCAATGAACAACTGATTCGCGCACCAGTACTGAACTTATCCAAATTCCCCATTCGGCGAATTCCAATTACCTTAGCAATTAACTTTCAGGAAGACATCATTAAAGTTCGTGAAGTGCTGCTCGATGTTGCAGCTCGCTATCCCCTAGCTTTAGATGATCCAAAACCTGAGGTTACAGTAACTGCTTTTCGTGAATCAACTATCGAAATTCTGTTTGCAGTTTGGTGTCGACAAGAACTTTTCTTAAAAGCACGAGATGAACTGCAAGAACGTGTGCGTAATGATTTCTTAAAAAATCAAATTGAGATTCCAGTACCTAAAATGGGGATTATTGACCGCCCTCATCCCAAAGCTCATGATGAGATTGATCAATATGCCCATGAGAAAGAACTCAAAAAAGGACCCAAAGAGCGATAAAATTATCGCTCTTTTTTTTGTTCATTCAGGCTCGGAGGTAATGGAGCAATATAGGCAATCACCAACATCACCACACCTGAGCCAATAAAGGAAATCACTCGTGTTAAGGTGCCACTTTGAGAGAGATCCAATAATAATAACTTCGCAACGACAATTCCCAATAAAGCAGCACCTACAAACCAGATTTGACGAATATGACGTCGGCTCGAAAAAGTCATCAATACAAAAGCCAGTACTACCCATAACAAGGTCAAACTGAGTTGTACTGAACCATCATACCAAATTGCACTCCCCCATAACGGCGTTGCCAGATAATGATGCATGGCTCGAACCACAACACTACTGAACACCAACAGCCCAATCAGAATAGTACTAATTTTAATGCCCCATTCTAGCGTAGACTGCGTCTCAAAATTATGTCGATAGATGATCCTTAACAAGCCCGCAAACATCAGCAAAGACAGTAAATCGGTGAAGTTCAATAACGGAGCTAAATAGTAATGTATGGCAGAATATGAGTCTAAATTTAAGACCAATAGCCACAACAGTCCCAGCCCCCATACAGATATTTGATCGATAAAGTCACGCTTCGCTGTGAAATATCCATAGAACACGTATAAAACTGGCACAATACCTAAAGCTACAATTGGCATTTGTGGGAAAATGGCAAGCCCGATACTGGCAAGCGCAAGACACAACATTGCTGCCCATAACTGATTCGCAACACGTACTGATGAACGCTGCATGAATATCAAGATCAAACTTAACACTACCGCGCTGATGGCAAAACTGAACTGCGTAGTTTGACTAGTCCATCGCTGCGTTATAAATACCTCTTCAAATACAGTCAGACCATACAGCAACAGCATTAAACTACCCAGCAAAGTGAGTTGTAAATTCTGCCACTCCAATTTGGTTTTCAGCTGTACGACTACGCTAAAAGTGGCTAGCAAAACCGTAGCAATCGCTATTGAGCAAGCAAATGCCCACGACTGCCAGTGCATCAGTTCTACACCTGCGATAGCGCCTGCATACATGCCTGAAACAAGGAAAATCCCACTCAAAATACGGGCGCTGAAATATTTTTCCACTTCAGGATAATGCAATAAATAAAATGCCGAAATAAACTGCGCAATAGCATAAATGACCGTGGTTAAAATAGGAAAATCATCATTCGACCAAATCTGGTACATCAATGCAATGGTACTGAGTAGTACCAATGCCACCCCCACATAACGACTGAGACGATAGCGCTCGGTAATGCCCCAAACAATTAAAGCAGTACCTTGAATCACCCAACCTGTAGAGGTCCAATGTGCCCCTTTTGCCAACGGAAAGATCAACGCGGTAAATACGACGGCGAGAATAAAGAAACTTTTGGCCAGAATAGACAATTGCGGATGCTGACGCTTAATCCAAAAATTCAATAGCCCATACGTTACTGCCAAAGCAGCAGCTCCCGATGTGAGAGCAACGGTTGAGTCATGCATTAAAAAAGCATGTAGGGAAAACCCTAGTACAGGGACACTAAAAATAAGTCCCACATCTAAAATCGGTTGAAGCTTTTTATTATTTGAGCCGGTTTCAAATTCTCGTTGTTGCTGTTGCTCTGCCACCATCAACTGGCTATAACGAATACTGAGCCAAATAAATAGTGCAATATGCAACCATAAAATGATATCAAGGGTATTCAGTTGCGAATTTTCCGCGTAAATCCCAATCACTGATCCACCAATAAACATCGTCGCAAAAAAAGCGATCTGATGTAGTATTTTCCATGGCTGCAAATAATTGACCACGACCACAGCCAAATTAATCACAAAATAATACCCAAATAAGAACACCACGTCGGGATGAGTGTGTGGAATAAGCAGAGGTGCTAGATACGCCATACTCAAAGCAAGAATAGCCAAATACAGTGCTTGCTGCTTCAGACTCAGCACCACGGTAATACCCAATAACATCACAAATAAGATGCTGGCAGTCATTAGACTTTGCAATACTTCAAAATGATGCGCAAAAATCAGCGTAAGAAAGATGACCGCCAAGCCTAAGCCCTGAAGTGCTATGGCAAACAAAGTATTTTTACGTTGTAGCAGATAACCCGCAAATGTAGTCACTCCACCTACAACTGCAATAAAGCCCAGTTTCCCCCCTAAACTTAATTGCCAATGTTCACTGGCAAAACGCAACAACAATACAACCCCCACCATGAGGACAGCCACGGCCACTCTTAAAATTGGATTGCCATGCTGCATCCAATCCACAGCAGGTTGCCACCATGTGCGAGTCGATTCTGATGATGCTGTATTTGAGTCAACTGAGGTTTGTAGCGGCTGTTGAACCGTAACATCCTGTTGTTGCGTCAGGGTCAACTGTCCCGATGTTGGCATTGCAGGAGAAAGCGTTTGCTCTGACATCACGAATGTGGAGGTTCTAGACATAACCGAAGGTTGTTGCGGTTGCTCTAGCAAAGCCAATCGCCGCTGAAATGAACTGATCAATTGAATCAAACACAGCAATAAAACCAGCAATGCCCCACCAACCACCCACATCCACGTATTGGCATAGGCCCACAACGCCACCAAGGCAGCTGCATAAATCACAATCTTTTGTGTCCCGATTCTTGTGGATTGAATCAAGGGTTGTGATGATACGCGTTCTAATTGCACTAAACGCTGATGGATATTCGAGATTGACTGCACAATCACAACCGTTAAACCAAGGGCAGCAGCAACTATTGTCGATTGCCATTGCATGACGATTGCAACAGCCAACAATACGGTTAATGCGATTAAGAGCAGGACCATTCCCTGTTTGTCGTTTTTATACATGGGTTTATGCTTATGCAGCTTGAATAGGTTTATCTTACTTGATCACCCTTCATACAAGCAGTTTCACATACAAAATACTGCAAATTTATATACTTGAGGCTGAGGACTAGAATGTTACTTAGCGCATAGTGACATTACAAATAAGACAGCTTTACCTTTTTCACGTAATATAAGCCCTAGTTCATAATTAGGATTTGCAGCATGCCACCATTTGTATTGGTCGATGGGTCATATTTTTTATTTCGCGCCTTCCATGCGGTCCCACCTCTAACAACTTCTACGGGGTTGCATACCAATGCTGTACGTGGCGCAATTTCTGCGATTCAGAAACTGATGCGTCGCACTCAACCAACACATATGGCCGTCATTTTCGATACACCAGAACCGACTTTCCGTCATGAACTGTCACCGATTTATAAAGGTGATCGTCCAAGCATGCCTGATGAATTAGGACAACAAATTCCTTACTTACACGCACTTATTCGTGCCCTAGGTATTCCAGTACATATGCTGCCAGGTGCAGAAGCCGATGACATCATCGGTACACTGGCAAAACGCGCTGAAGCCAAAGGACAACAAGTCCTCATTTCGACTGGCGATAAAGACATGGCGCAACTCGTCACTGAAAAAGTCACACTCGAAGACAGCTTTAAAGAAAAGCCGATGGACGTGAATGGAGTCTTTGAAAAGTTTGGCGTTTGGCCAAATCAAATTATTGATTATCTGACCTTAATGGGCGATGCCTCTGACGGCATTATGGGCGTACCAGGCGTAGGTGCGAAAACAGCCGCTAAACTACTCACCGAATATGGTTCAATTGGTGGTATTTTAGAAAATGTCGACCAGATTAAGGGTAAAGTCGGTCAAAACATCAAAGACAATGTCGAAGGGATTGCAATTGACCATCAGCTTGCCAGTATTGTCTGTGATTTGGACATTGGCATTTGCTACGAAGATCTTGCTATCCAAGACCCAAATGTGAATGAATTACGTCGTCTCTACACTGAGCTAGAGTTCCGTAATCAATTACAATCCTTAGATCATCCCAACAACCCAAACAATACCAATAACAAGCAAAGTAATGCCAGCCTTCAGCAGGCGCCTGCACCAACACCAATTGAAACTGAAGATCAAGCCACTTTAACCAGTGTTGATGATCAACTCGGACAAGCCAACTACCATACCGTATTATCTGCCGAGGCATGGGACAAACTGTTACAACGCATGCAGAATGCGAGTAAGTTTGCGATTGATACCGAAACCACCAGTCTGGATTATTGTGTTGCGGAAATGGTGGGCTTCTCGATTGCATTTGATGCACAAGATGCTTACTACATCCCTCTCGCGCATGATTATGAGGGTGCACCAGAACAATTAGACCGTGAAAGCGTGCTTGCACAAATCAAACCAATTCTAGAAAATCCCGCGATTAAAAAAATTGGGCATCACCTAAAATATGATGCACATATTTTTGCCAATCATGGAATTGAGCTACAAGGTTGGTATTTTGACACCATGCTGGCATCGTATGTGCTGAATTCTGTCGCTACTCGTCATGGAATGGATGATGTTGCACGTTTATATTTAAGCCACCTTACCACGACCTATGAAGAAGTGGCGGGTAAAGGCGCGAAACAAAAGACCTTCAATCAAATTGAGATTGAGACTGCCGCACACTATGCAGCCGAAGATGCCCATGTCACCTTCCGTTTGTATGAAGTGCTAGATAAAAAACTCAAAGTACATCCAGAACTGATCAATATTTTGCATAATATTGAAGTACCTGTAGCACGTGTATTAACGTCAATGGAAGAAAATGGCATCCAACTCGATCTTCAGTTCTTGGATCAATTGGGTGAAGATTTTTCCAGAACGATGCGAGATTTGGAAAATCAGATTACCGAATTGGCCGGTCAGCCATTTAATGTCAGCTCTCCCAAACAAGTCGGTGAAATCCTGTTTGAAAAACTCGGCTTAAAAGGCGGCAAAAAAACTTCAACAGGACAATACAGCACCAGCGAAAGTATTTTAGAAAAATTGGATCATCCAATTAGCGCGCTGATTCTGGATTATCGCGGTTTATCCAAACTGAAAAGCACCTATACCGATGGATTATTAAAACAAGCCAACAATGATAGCCATCGTGTCCATACCAGTTATCACCAAGCTTTGACTGCAACTGGTCGTCTATCTTCGACCGATCCAAACTTACAAAATATTCCTGTTCGTGAAGAAATTGGACGTCAAATTCGTAAAGCATTTATTGCTCCGGAAGGACGAGTCTTGTTGGCAGCCGACTATTCACAAATTGAATTGCGGTTAATGGCACATTTCTCTCAAGATGATGCCTTGTTGGATGCCTTCCGCCATGGTCAAGACGTCCACCGACGTACTGCTTCAGAAGTCCTGAATATTCCACTGGATCAGGTGACTAACGATCAACGTCGCCAAGCTAAAGCGGTCAACTTTGGTCTGTTATACGGCATGTCGGAATTTGGTTTGATTCGTCAACTGGGCTTTACCCGTGAAGAATCACAAAACTATATCAAACAATATTTCCATCGCTACCCTGGTATTTATGAGTATATGCAACGCACTCGCCAAGTTGCTTTGGAACAAGGTTTTGTGGAAACTATTTTAGGCCGACGTTTATATACACCTGAAATTGATGCACGTAACATGATGATCCGTAAAGCGGCTGAACGTGCTGCGATTAATGCACCACTGCAAGGTAGTGCAGCGGACATTATTAAAATGGCGATGATTGAAGTGGATAAAATGCTACCGAAAGATCAAACCAAAATGCTTTTACAAGTCCACGATGAATTGGTGTTTGAAGTCGATGCCGACATTGCGGATGAATTGGCACCAAAACTGGCTGAAGTGATGCAATCTGTACTGGAAATTTCAGTTCCGTTACTGGTTGAAGTCGGTAAAGGCAACAACTGGGATGAAGCCCACTAAGGGACATTTCTCAACACAATAAAAAAGGACTCTATATAAGAGTCCTTTTTTATGATGAATTAAAAAATCTTATAACCCTGTCAACATCACAATTGCGACTTCATTCATAATCCTTTCAGCAATTAAAAATGCAAAGAATGCAGCAATCGGAGATAAATCAATCATCCCCATATTCGGTAACAAACGACGAAATGGTGCAAACAAAGGTTCTGCCAATTCCTGAATCACTTCAATATAAGGTGAGCGTGACTGGGTAAACATTACCACCCAACTTAAAAGAATAGCTGCAAAAATCAAATAACGACAGAAGCGAATCAAGTCCTGAACCATGGTGACAAAAGTCAAAATAACCAAATGAATTGGACTATTCGGCATGGCCCCCGATAAGTACATGATGCCAAATATTTTAATCAGGTAAAGCACCACAACCAAAGCTAAAGCCGCAGTATTTATTCGATTTTTACCCAATGTCGGGAAAATACGACTAAAAATATCCACAATCTTGGTGGCTTTAACTGTAGACATCACCACAGGGTTGTAAGGATTAACCGCTGCCAATTGCATTAAAAAGCGGGAGAATACGAGCAAAATCGCTACGTTAATAATAAGGCCGAAAATTAGCGCAGAGTTTGCACCCATATTAAAATTTTCCTAATTAAAACTAATTATTTGCTGCTTTCACTTAATTCTTGCGCCAACTCTTGACTACGTTTTTTCGCAGCAGCCAACGCAGACTGAATATTTTGTGAAATTTGTGCACGGTCAAACACTTCTAAAGCAGCTTGAGTCGTACCATTTGGAGAGGTGACATTCTTACGTAATTCTGCTGGTGAGTTTGCACTGGTAATGGCCATTTGTGCAGCACCTAAAGCGGTTTGCAAAGTTAAAGCCGTTGCAACCTTTTCATCTAGGCCTAAGTTTTTACCTGCACGAATCATGCTTTCCATCATATAGAAAAAGTATGCAGGGCCTGAACCTGAAACAGCAGTTACAGCATCAATTTGTGCTTCAGAATTTACCCAAATGGTTAAACCTGTTGCAGCAAGCACTTGGCTGGCTAACTCGCGGTCTTTCGCATCGACAACATCTGTCGCATATAAACCATGCGCACCTGTCTGGACCAATGCTGGCGTGTTAGGCATGACACGGACAATACGATCTGTACCTGATAAGGTTGCCATGGTTGCAATTTCCGCACCCGCAACAATTGAAATCACCAGTTTACCATCCAGTAAACCACGCAATTGCTTCAATACATTGGCAAGTACCTGAGGTTTAACAGCCAAAACAACAATATCTGCTTTCTCAATCGCCGCGATATTATCATCCGTCACATGCACATCTTTTTCTTGTAAAAGTTGACGTACATTTTCAAAGGGATCAGCAACTGTAATACGAGTTGTCGGCATGCCTCGCGCAATTAATCCGCCAATTAAGGCCTGCGCCATATTGCCGCCACCAATAAAAGTAATATTACAATTTAAAACTGCACTCATGATTTACGCTCGTTATTGAGTATTCTATTGCCCTGAAACTAATTTCGGCTGCCATCCATCCACTACAAGATATTCAGACTGTGCTAACCAAAAACCTTTGGGTGTAAAAACCCCTAGCATAACATTATCTATGCTTAATATTTGAATTGTATGACGCAACCAAGGAAAAATTTGTGCTTGTTGTAGCGCTTTTTTCAAAGGCCAACTCCCCACCCGCCCATGCAGATGAATTTTTTCACCACCGACTCGTGGAGAGAAAATCAGTTGTTTACCTAACAGTTCTTTTGATAATCCAAGGGCTTGCTCTTGAATCAAATACTGTCCTGAGAATAAAGATACGGTCTGATTAAGTTCGAAAATTTGCATTTGTGTGGGCAAAACAGAAGAACATTGCTCAGCCAAATACGTATCTGCAGTCAAACGAAAGATTTGTTGTTGATAGCGAACATAGTAATAGCCCAGCCAATGTAATGCCGCCTGAGCATCCTGTTTTGCCTCAATCACTTCTGCTTGCAGACGTTGCACCATGGCAAAATTTGGGCGATAAGTCGCTTCACCTTGCATCCAATGCGAAAGGAGTTGGCGTTGTCTAGCCACCGACAACATCTTTAACGGTTCAATATTCAGCAAAGATGGATTGCCACATTTTTCCAAATCAAAGGCTAATACCTCCGCCAATATTTCATCTGCATCTTGCATTAAAATACTGGTACGACTCAGCGCTTGCTGCATTTTGGGGAAGCGTTGTTGTAAAACAGGCCATAAAATTTCACGACACCAAGCGCGATCATAATCTGGATTGGCATTGGTTGGATCTTCAATATTTTGCACATCCAACTGAACCGCCCATTGGCAAATCTGCTCACGTGACAGTTCTAGCATGGGTCGCCAAAGTGTCATTTGTGGACGTACATCGACCACAGACATCGCCGATAAGCCTTGTACTCCAGCGCCAGAAAGCAGTCGCAACATCAAAGTTTCAGCTTGATCTTGCTGATGATGGGCTAAAACCAGAACCTCATTATTTTTTAAATGTTCTGCAAAGGCTTGATATCGAGCATTACGTGCTTGGTTTTCTAAATTACCTTCAGCCACATGAACAGGAACAATACTGCATGGAACCTGCAATTGCTGACAGGCATTCAGGACAAACTCCCCCCAAGCTGAACTCATACTTTGCAGTTGATGATCAATATAAATGGCTCTAGTTTTTTGTGGGAATAAAAATGACATAAGATGCAGTAGCAGCATGGAATCCACACCACCACTACATCCTATGAGATAAGAACTTTGTTCTGTAAAGGTCTGCGCCTGTATTAAGACGTTAGACCTAAATTGTCGCTGCCAAACTTCATTAAACGTTGGTAACGTGCTTCGCATCGTTCTTGGGCATCCATTGGCTGTAACTCATCCAATGCTTGTTTGAGTACGAGCTTTAAATTTTCCATGACTTGTTCAGGGTTTAAATGCGCACCTTGGCCTTCATCAACCACGTATTCAACGATACCTAGTTGTTGTAAACGATCAGCAGTTAAAGCCAATGCTTCACTGGCCTGCTCTGCTTTTTCAGCAGTTTTCCACAAAATCGATGCACAGCCTTCAGGTGAAATTACTGAATAAATACTGTGTGACAGCATAACCACACGGTCAGCAACACCAATACCTAAAGCACCGCCTGAACCCCCTTCACCCAAAACAGTTGCAATAACTGGGACTTTCAAATTTGAAAGTTGTGCGAGGCTAGTCGCAATCGCTTCTGCTTGACCACGTTCTTCAGCACCAACACCTGGGTAAGCGCCCATAGTATCAATAAAAGTGAATACAGGTAAATTAAAACGCTCTGCCATATCGAGCAAACGTTGTGCTTTACGATAACCTTCAGGATTACTCATCCCAAAGTTATGTTTTAATTTTTCGCGAGTGCTACGACCACGGTGTTGACCGACTACCATAACTGGTTTGCCGTCAAAACGCGCTAAGCCACCGACCATCGCACCATCATCACCAAACAAACGATCTCCATGTAAAGCATCGAATTCAGTGAAGATTTCACCAACATAGTCCAAAAATTGCGGACGGTCTGGATGACGCGCAATTTGGACTGTTGTCCATGCTTTAGATTGAGCAGCTTTATTTTTCATAGGTCGACCATTATCCCTAAATTAACCAAACAGTGTTAATCGATAAATTGTTCCGACTGAATATTCAATTCAATATCCCAATGCTTGAATTGCATTTGTTCATCATGCAAATCTGCAACAAGCAAAGGCCATTGTTTGGCATCACCAGAAACGCAGAGTTGCCATTGTTGCGCATTGCCGATACTTAATTCAATGGCAGGAAGCATCGCATCGCTACGACTATGATTTAGTAAAACTGCTAATCGAAGCAATAGACATAGATGCACAAGTTTGCTACCACCGACCTTCATAACATCAATTTTTCCATCACTACGCAACTTGCGACGGTGATTTGCAACCAAATGTGAGATCTGATTTTGGTCAATCTGTGAAAAGCCTGCAATGTCCGAATGTTGTAATAAATAGGCCCCATGACGATGATAACCACCGTGACTAATCGCCAATCCAATCTCATGCAAATATGCCGCACGACGCAGTAAGTCACTGTCATCGCTGGTTAAATTCAATGGTTTTGCTACACCATCAAATAAATGCTGTACAGTTTTAACAACTCGCTCAGCTTGTTTCGGATCTGCACCATAGCGTCCCATTAGGGCTTGCACACTACGGTCACGAATATCTTCATGTTGGAAACGACCCAATAAGTCGTACATGACGCCTTCTCTTAATGCGCCATCCGAATAAACCAAAACTTCAATTTCTAACAACTCGAATACTGCACACAAAATTGCAATTCCAGCTGGCAAAACTGCTCGACGGTCTTCCTTAAGACCATCAAACTCCATTTCTGAAATATGTTTGTATTTAAGTAATTTTTCTTTAAGTTTTTCTAGCCCTTCACGCGTCAGATTTTCTTGCTCATTACTCCAACCCATATTAACCGCAATTTGGCGACACGCCTTAATGGTACCACTCGATCCAACAACAGTATCCCAACCTGCTTCTTTATAAGTATTGGCAATTGCAGATAACTCTTTACGTGCTGCAACCACAGCTTTGTCAAAGCTTTTTTGATTAATTTCACCATCGGGAAAATATGCTTTAGTGAACGCGACACAGCCCATTTGTAAAGATTCAGTGTGTATCGGTTCAAATTCTTCACCAATGATCAGCTCAGTCGAACCACCACCAATATCAATCACCAAACGACGACCACTGTTTGCCATAGTGTGAGAAACACCCAAATAAATCAGACGCGCCTCTTCACGACCTGCAATAATTTCAATCGGTTTAGGTAAGATTTCTGCGGCTTTTTGAATAAATTCATGACCATTTTTGGCTTGACGTAATGCATTGGTTGCCACAATTCTCAAACGATTGGGCTGAACTGAACTTAAGCGCCCCACAAAACGGGCTAAACATGCCAAACCGCGTTGTTGCGCAGCTTCAGTTAAGTTTTTATTTTCATCAAGTCCAGCTGCTAACTGAACTTTTTCTGACATTGATGCAACTTTTTTGACTTCACCATGGTCTACACGCGCAATCGCAAGGTGAAAGCTGTTCGACCCCATATCGATGGCAGCAAGTAATTCTTCATCAATTAAAAAATCAGACATTCTTCAAATAAACCTGTACAGAATTGAGCCTAGAGTAATGCACATACATGCAATTTAAAAGCCATTTATCTCTTTTAAATATTGAGCTTTTTATTTTTGAGCATATATGACAATTGTGTTACACGATCAGCATCATCGTGAGCACCAATTAGACAAATTTGATCGAAAGGCTGAAAATTTGCATCTAACACTACATTGTTAAAGATGGCTATGTAATACTTAGAGCCATTAGCTATCTTTTAATAAAATTTTTGGAGCATATTCCATGTCAGGCAATATCATCAACACTACAGATGCAAACTTTGAAGCAGATGTTTTAAATTCAGATACTCCCGTTCTTGTTGATTTCTGGGCAGGCTGGTGTGCACCATGTAAAGCGATTGCCCCTGTATTAGAAGTTCTTGCTAACGAATACGAAGGAAAAGTGAAAATTGTAAAAGTTGATGTGACTTCTTGTGAAGCAACAGCCGTGAATTACAACATTCGCAACATTCCGGCATTATTAATGTTTAAAAATGGTGAAGTTGTTGCACAACAAGTTGGCGCAGCACCAAAATCAAAATTAACAGCCTTCATTGAAGACCACATCTAATTCAAACTTTGCAATTAGACCAAATGCGCTATACCCAATAGCGCATTTTTTTCGTCTATAAATTGACAAAGTCAAGAATCTCTCTTATATTTCATGCTCAAGAAAGAAAGGATTTCAAGTCCGTCTTTTTCTTACAAGACACAACACATAAGATCGCCGTTCGGCAACAGAAATTGTTTCACACATTTTCTCTTCGCAACAATTTATCAGACCACCGCGTTGTTATTGTATTAATACAATGCCGTCATTTTATTACTGTATGCGACCGAATGTTGCTCCCTTTCCAACCTGTTTCTAGAATTTTTGATTCTATCTGACCACCTATGAATTTAACCGAACTCAAGAAAAAACCAATTGGCGAACTCATCAAAATTGCAGAGTTTATGGGCCTAGAAGGAATGGCGCGTAACCGTAAGCAAGATATTATCTTTGCCATCTTAAAGCGTCATGCGATGAATGGCGAAGAGATCTTTGGTGATGGCGTTCTCGAAATTCTGTCAGATGGTTTTGGTTTCTTACGCTCTGCCGCAGGTTCTTATCTTGCTGGACCAGATGACATTTATGTGAGCCCTTCGCAAATTCGTCGCTTTAACTTGCGCACGGGCGACACCATTACGGGAACGATTCGCCCACCAAAAGAAGGTGAACGTTATTTTGCCCTGTTAAAAGTGAATCAAATTAACTTCGACACACCAGAAAACTCGCGCAATAAGATTTTATTCGAAAACTTAACACCATTATTTCCAACTGAACAATTGGTGATGGAGTTAGGTAACGGTACCACTGAAGATTTAACTGCCCGTGTTGTAGATTTGGTTGCTCCAATTGGTAAAGGTCAACGTTCAATTATCGTTGCTCCACCTAAAGCAGGTAAAACCATGTTGCTACAAAACATCGCGCAATCGATTGTACGTAACAACCCTGAATGCTTCTTGATCGTTCTTCTCATTGATGAACGTCCTGAGGAAGTGACTGAAATGGAACGTACGGTACGTGGTGAAGTTATTGCTTCTACTTTTGATGAATCTCCAGCGCGCCACGTTCAAGTTGCTGAAATGGTGATTGAAAAAGCAAAACGTTTGGTTGAACACAAAAAAGATGTCGTGATTCTACTTGACTCGATTACCCGTTTGGCTCGTGCTTACAACACCGTGGTACCTTCATCTGGCAAGGTATTAACAGGGGGTGTAGATGCTCATGCACTTGAACGTCCAAAGCGCTTCTTTGGTGCTGCTCGTAATATCGAAGAAGGTGGCTCACTAACCATTATCTCAACTGCCTTAATTGAAACAGGCAGTAAGATGGATGAAGTCATTTACGAAGAATTCAAAGGTACTGGTAACCAAGAGATCACCCTTGATCGCCGTATTGCTGAAAAGCGTGTATTCCCTGCTATGAACATTAAAAAGTCAGGCACGCGTCGTGAAGAGCGTCTAATGTCTGAAGATAATTTACGTAAGGTATGGATTTTACGTAAGTTACTTCATACCCAAGATGAATTGGCGGCAATGGAATTCTTATTGGATCGTATGAAAGAAACTAAAACCAATGATGATTTCTTTGATCAAATGAAACGTAAAGCAACCAATTAATTTGACACATGAAATAAAAAGGCCACTTTTATAAGTGGCCTTTTTATTTGGTTGACTTTATTAACATAAATACACAATTCACTTTAAGCTATGTAACAACAGTTGCAAATATTTGATTGTTAAATAAATGGCATTAAAAACCTCTTTAATTTTATAAACTTAATAAGTACTTCTCCAATATAAAGCACATGTTTAATTGTTATTTTCTGTTAAAAAACAGCATTTATTTGCTCATTTTTTGGTTTTTTTTCACACAAACTAGTAGTAATTCAAAATAGGCAGTGATAGCATATTCGCAGACCAGTTAAGCTGCTCCTGCATTGTTACTACCTAACAAATTTAGGAATAATAAAAGCACATAACAGCTGACCTTGGTTTTTTTTAATCTCATATTTTTAGAGAGTGATGCCATGTTATTCAAAAAAATCGCTATTGCTGCTGCAGTTGCTACTACTTTAGCTTTCGTTGGCTGTGCTAAAAAAGAAGAAGCTCCTGCTGCTGAAGCTGCTGCTTCTGCTGCGTCTGAAGCTACTGCTGCTGCTTCTGAAGCTTCTGCTGCTGTAGATGCTGCTGCTGTTGAAGCTGCTTCTGCTGCTGAAGTTGCTGCTTCTGCTGCTGAAGTTGCTGCTTCTGCTGCTGACGCTGCTGCTTCTGCTGCTCACTAATCTTTACGATTACGTAGCAAAAAAGAGAGAACTTACGTTCTCTCTTTTTTTTATGTCTGAAATTTACTGCACACGGCAGAATATCAATAATTTCAACAAATCAGATTAATCTCACAATAATAAAAAAAGCAGATCAATCGATCTGCTCTTTCCCAACACGCTGTCTAAACTTCTGACCTGCGCGAAATGTTACAACACGGCGGGCAGAAATCGGAATTTCTTCACCCGTTTTAGGATTTCTACCTGGTCGTTGACGCTTATCACGCAACTCAAAGTTCCCGAAACCCGAAAGTTTAACTTGTTCTCCAGAAATAAGCGCTTGGCTTATTTCATCAAAGAATAATTCGACCATTTGTTTTGCTTCACGACGGTTTAAACTCGTGAGCTCACTTAAATGATCAGCCATTTCTGCTTTAGTTAATGCTGTCATGAAGCCCTCAATGTCGCCTGATAAGTGTTTTGCAACACTTCAATGATTGTATCCATACCCGATTTGATTTCGGCATCTTCTAATGTTCGTGAAGGATGTTGCCATAACAGTGCAAATGCCAATGAGCGTTTACCTGCTTCAACCCCTTGTCCTGTATATACATCGAAGAGCCAATTCGAGTTTAACAGCTCCCCACCAGTTTTAGTGATAAGTTGCTGAATTTCACCAATATTAATCTTATCACTAATTAAAAGCGCAATATCACGTCTAACCGATGGAAAACGTGATAATTCTGTAAAATTAGATACATAAGTTTGCAAAAGTGCCTTTTGATCAAGTTCAGCCACCCAAGTTGTACCCAAATCTAATTCTGCTTCTAGCGTTGGGTGTAAACGACCTAAATAACCAATTGATTGACCATCCACTATAATTTCCGCTGACTGGCCTGGATGTAACCAAACTCGCTCAGAACGAGTATATTCCACTTTGATACGGCCTGCTGCCAATAGTTCTTCCACTTCACCTTTAAAGTCAAAGAAATCCATTGCTTGTGGTTTTGCATGCCAAGATTCTGCTTGCTTCGCACCTACAGCAATCATGGCTAATGTTGGAATCTGTTTTAAATCATGGATGTTATTGGCATCTTGATAGTCAAAACGCAAACCCAACTCAAAGAAACGCACACGACTTTGTTGGCGGTTAATATTGTATTGCACACAAGGAATTAAACTTGAAAGCAATGTTGAGCGCATAACAGCCAAATCACTTGAAATTGGGTTTGCCAAGGCCAATGGATTAACCGCTGGATTGAGCTGTTTTTCAAGTTTCAAATCAGCAAAGCTAAAACTAATCGCCTCTTGATAACCCAAAGTCACTAAAGTCTGACGTAATTGTGCGATTTCAAATTGATCTTGATACTTGGCAAGTTGTGCATCAATTACAGGTAGGCTGATTTGAATATTGTCATAACCGTGAATACGGGCAACTTCTTCAATTAAGTCTTGGTAAATTGCCATGTCGTAACGGTGTGATGGTGGAACAACAGACCACTGACCTTCAGCCTTAACCGTCACAATACAACCTAAACGGGTTAATGCATCAGCAATAAATTCACCTTCTACACGATAACCCAACAGTTGATCGACTTGTGCCTGCTTAAGCTCAATCGCTTCACGCTTAGGCAAAACTTCTGCTTGTTCTGCAACAGTAATCGGACCAAATTCACCACCAGCAAGCTCAGCAATCAATTGTGATGCACGATGCATTGCTATCATTGGTAATTCAAAGTCTACGCCACGTTCATAACGCTGTGACGCATCAGTATGCAGACCAAAACTACGCGCACGACCAGCAATATGTAACGGCGCGAAGAATGCAGATTCCAAGAAAATTTCAGTCGTTTCATCGGTTACCGAAGATGATAAACCACCCATGATACCCGCTATTGCCAATGCTTTTTCATCATCAGCAATAATCATTACTTTTTCATTAAGTTCAACTTCTTGTTCATTTAACAGCACCAATTTTTCCGCTGCTGTTGCTTGACGCACGTGAACTGCACCTTGAACTTTTCCGCCATCAAATGCATGTAATGGTTGACCCAACTCCATCAACACATAGTTGGTAATATCAACCAAAATACTGTGCTGACGAATACCCGAACGCGCAAGCGCACGCTCCATCCATTCTGGTGTTGGTGCTTTGGTATTTACGTTTTTGATTACGCGACCTAAATAACGCGGGCAACCTTCAGTAGTGACAACAACTTTTTTCTCATCTGCAATAGTCGCAACTACTTCTTTAATCTCTGGCGCAACCGCAGTCATTTGGTTAATGACTGCAATTTCACGTGCAATACCACGAATACTGAAGCAGTCGCCACGGTTTGGCGTAATGCTGATATCAATCACATGATCATCTAAGTCTAGATATTCGCGGATATTTCCACCAACAGGTGCATCCGCTGGAAGCTCTAAAAGACCATCAATTTTATCTTCTAGATCAATTTCCGAAGCACCACACAACATCCCTTGTGACTCAATACCACGCAATTTGCCTTTTTTAATTTTAAAATCGCCTGGTAGCACTGCACCAATTGTCGCTACAGGAGCTTTCATTCCCACGCGAACATTCGGTGCACCACATACAATTTGCAAAGGCTCACCTGAACCAATATTTACGGTAGTGACACGTAAACGGTCTGCGTCAGGATGTTGTTCCACGGTAAGCACTTCACCTACTACAACACCTGTAAATGGTTTTGCTGCAGGAGATAAATCATCAACTTCTAGACCTAGCATGGTCAATTGATCAGATAACGTTTCGCCATCAATAGCTGGGTTGACCCATGTGCGCAACCAATTTTCGCTAATTTTCATAAATTCAATGTCCTTAATCTCCCCTAACCCTCTTTTAAAAGAGGGAAAAACACACTACCGTTTTAGGTAGACTAGTCCCCCTTTATAAAGGGGGATTTAGGGGGGATTTCAATAAATCTCAAATAACTGTTTAAACTATTAAGCAAATTGGCGTAGGAAACGCACATCATTTTGATAGAACATACGCAAGTCGTTGATGCCATAACGCAACATAGCAAAACGTTCTACACCCAGACCAAATGCAAAGCCTTTATATTTTTCAGGATCGATACCCGCAGCTTGTAAAACATTTGGGTGCACCATACCGCAACCCAAAACCTCTAACCACTTGCCACGCTCATCCATAATATCCACTTCTGCACTCGGCTCTGTAAATGGAAAGTAAGATGGACGGAAACGAACTTTCAAATCTTTTTCAAAGAATTCGTTCAGCAAATTGACCAATAAACCTTTCAGTTCCGCAAAGCTGGTATTTTCTGCAACGTATAAACCTTCAATTTGATGGAACATTGGCGAATGCGTTTGATCTGAGTCACAGCGATATACACGACCTGGACATACAATACGAATTGGCGGTTGCGTAGTTTCCATAGTACGAATTTGAACGCCTGAAGTATGTGTACGCAACAAATGGTTTGCATCAAAATAGAATGTATCGTGCATCGCACGAGCAGGGTGATGCCCCGGAATATTTAACGCTTCAAAGTTATGATAGTCATCTTCAACTTCTGGGCCTGTCGCAACAGTAAATCCTGCTTTCGTAAAGAACTGGCAAATACGTTCCTGAACTTGGGTAACTGGGTGAATACTTCCGATGGTTTGACCACGCCCAGGCAAAGTAATATCAATCGTTTCACTTGCAAGCTGTTGTTCTAACGCCGCTTTTTGTAATTGTGTTTGACGTTCAGTCAATGCCGCATTGATCGCTTCACGCACAGCATGAATTGCAGCACCCTGAACTTTACGCTCCTCAGGGTCCATTTTACCCAAGGCTTTCGATTGTTCTGCAAGCTGGCTCTTTTTCCCTGTAAATTGCACACGAACCAAATCGAGGGCGGCAAGGTCTTGAGCTGCTGCAATGGCAGCAAGCGCTTCGGTGGTCAGGGCTTCCAGTGACATAGTAACTCTCAAAGCAACAGTTTAATAATAAGATAAAACCCGATATTCTATCAGTTTTTAACAAGATTGATGCGTTTCCAATTAAGGAAAATTTGATTAACATCCGAAATTAGAAAAAGTATAAGATAAACCCACTTGCAAAGAGATCAATATCTATGGCCCTCGATCAAATTTGGAAACAACAGCTCACCCTCGTTACTTATGGCAATGAATTCCTCAATAAAGAGCTGAGTTTTAATCGTTGGAAACAGCATCCTATTTTTGATCAGCACCTCCTCGCCTTTCGAGATCTTATCTCACAGCATTTACTGGCTCAGCATTTTCAAATTTGGCTAGAAGGTCTCAAAAAACAGGGCACCAAACACCTAAGCTTACACAGTTCAAGTCTATTAAATGATGAACAAAATCCGAATGCCAATGTTGAGCTACTCCCTTTTGCCCATTTCATTGTCAGCCATGAAGCCAATAAAAAAACTGCTTGGATTTTAGGTAAAGAATTAGCGGAATGGTATAATGCAGACAATGATTTTGAAGCACCAATCCCACAGCAAAACCCTTTACGTCAGGAAACTTTTTGGCGCTTTGAACTGAACTCTAAACTTGCTAAACGCATTGATGCAGACTTACAACGCCCAAATTGGGATGATATTCAAAGCTATACCCAAACAGAACTCTTTAATAGCCCGCTTGCTCAAGGTTTTGTCGAACCAACGCAGTCAAATCTGCCATATTATGGATATGTTAGAAAAACAAATACTGAAGCTGAAAGTGGATTTGATTTACAGAAACTTGCTTTAATCCCGACGGATTATCCTGCTGATTTTGCACATAAATCTCTTTACCGACTCGAAGCACTCAATCATTACATCCAAAATAAATTACAACACCCTCAACACGAAGATGGCTCGCTTCTCAGTGCTGATGAGCAACTTAACCTACGCCATTTTTCGCAAAAACTCGAAGATCTTCAAGCCAAATTTATTGTGAAAGTTGCCAACCACTATCAAACAGCGCAACTAACTTCGATTGTGATTAATAATCCCTTAGAAGGTGCCTCTGCTACAACTACAACGTCAACATCATCCACGCCGCATCACCCTCATAAAATTGGTTCTTCTGCCGTATTCAAGCTCATCCTGATTACCGTCATTATTTGTATTGCGGCTTATTATTTTGGTTTATAAAAACATCAAAGGCCACATCATGTGGCCTTGTTTTAATTCATAATAAATAATTAAGTCAATCAGTTGAGTCAAAAACCTACTTTTCTAAAACTTTATAAAAGTACAGTAAAAACAAATTAGATCAGGAGGTAATCAACAAATTAAAGGGGCGTATCTCAATGCGCACTTTGTGCTCATCGGCATGCTGATTGATATAATGCTGTACCGCGACCACCTCTCCTTCTAACTGTGCATCGGGTCCATACATAATTTTGACAGATTCACCAATTCTTGGAATCATTTCTAGCTTTACAGTGATCCGCGCCTGATCCACACCAACAATTTCCGCAAGCATCGCCCTATTCCTTTTTATAATGACTTGTTTTTATTAGGCAACTAAGTCCTGTTCATTTAAAGATAAATTATGTAACACCAGTCCTTTCCATAAAAATTACGCAATAAAAAAGACCGCATAAAGCGGTCTTTTTTAAATCATCGGAAGATGATTAAGCAGCTAATGCGCCTTTAGCTTTTTCAGCTAAAGCAGCAAATGCAACTGCATCATGCATAGCGATGTCAGCAAGTACGCGACGGTCGATGATCACTTGAGCTTTTTTCAAGCCATCGATCATGCGGCTGTAAGACAAACCGTTTAGACGAGCACCAGCATTGATACGCGCAATCCATAGAGCACGGAATTGACGTTTCTTCTGACGACGGTCACGGTAAGCGTATTGACCCGCTTTGATTACTGCTTGGAACGCTACGCGATAAACGCGTGAACGAGCACCGTAGTAACCTTTAGCACGAGCAAGAATTTTTTTATGACGGCGATGAGCCTGTACACCACGTTTTACACGAGCCATTTATAAATCTCCTTAGATGTATGGGCACATACGGCGAACTGAAGCAACGTCACTTACGTGAACCATTACACAGCCGCGTAATTGACGAATACGCTTAGCAGATTTTTTGGTCAAAATGTGGCGTTTGAACGCTTGTTTACGCTTGAAACCGTTTGCAGTCGCTTTGAAACGTTTAGCTGCACCACGGCGAGTTTTTAACTTAGCCATAACAACCTCTTTAAACACCTGTTCGGCACGTATGCACCATTGCAAAACGACCTGCAGGTAAGGAAGGCGCTATTCTAAATCATCTTTGTACAAAACAAAAGCAAAAACCGTATTAATTAGGGAATAAATCCATTCTCAGAATTGAATACTTGTTTAGTCTTAAATATGACAATTATTTAGTTTAACCATAAAAAATTACCTCTATAATAATCATATGACGATAAAATCCAAATATTATGAAGCCAACACCTGATGCTTTTGCTGCATTACGCTATCGCGATTTCTCAATTGTAACCTTAAATCAATTTTGCCTAACCCTCGCCATTCTGATTCAAGAAATTATCGTGGCATATTCACTCTATAAAATTACCAAAGATCCGCTAACGCTTGGTTTAATTGGACTCGCCGAAGCCATTCCCTTTATTGCTCTTTCGCTATGGGGTGGTTATTTTGCTGATCGTTTTAACAAACAAAACATCATGAAAATCTGCCTGTTCTTCGCAGTACCACTGCCCCTCATTTTATGGAGCTTATTTCATGCTTTTGGCTTAGGGTATCTTGGTGTAACAAGCTTATCTTGGGGCATTTATGCTGTTATTTTTGCTTTAGGCACCATTCGTGGATTTTACAACCCATCTGCCACCTCATTAAAACCATTTTTAATTCCACGTGAATTGTATGCCAATGGTGCTACATGGACCACCATTGGTTGGCAAAGCGGTGTAATTTTAGGTCCAATGCTAGGCGGTTTTATGTTGGCATTTCTTGGTCGAGAAACCAGTTTACTTAGCGTTGCTGTATTGCTGAGCCTCTGTTTTATCCTGATTAACTTATTACAAAAACGTAGCTTCCCCAGCATTGAAACTGAAAATCTATGGGCCAGCTTAGGCGACGGATTCCGTTTTATCTGGAAAACCAAAATTGTCTTATGGGCGATTTCACTTGATCTCGTCTCTGTTTTATTTGGCGGTGTAATTGCCCTCCTCCCTATTTTCGCTGAAGACATCTTAAAAATTGGTCCTGAAGGCTTGGGTTATTTACGCGCAGCTCCATCAATTGGTGCGCTGATCACCATAATTGCCCTGACCCGATTTCCACCGACACGTCATGCTTGGCGCAATATGCTACTGGCTGTGGCTGGATTTGGGCTTTTCACACTCGTCTTTGCCTTTTCCAATCATGTCTGGCTTTCCTTATTTGCTTTAGCCATGACGGGGGCCTGTGACAGCATTTCCGTAGTCGTTCGACAAACCATTTTGCAAATTTACCCACCAGAAAATATGCGTGGGCGTGTGGCAGCGGTAAACGGTATGTTTGTGTCCAGTAGCAATGAATTAGGTGCTTTCGAATCTGGGCTTGCAGCTAAATATATGGGCACCGTTATGGCGACAGTGTTTGGCGGATGTATGACCATGCTTGTGGTGGGACTGAGTTGGTTAAAAACTTCCGATTTATTTGGTGTAGATATTACCCAAAGAAAAGACCAATAAAACATGAATTTAGACTTGCCAGTATTTTCAAATCAGGAAATACTGGGCGATAATTCAGCCACCATTATGCATGAGCATTCTTGAACGAATGTCCTATCTAACCTTATGAAACAACTGCTTTGTTTTTCCCTGATTCTCAGTTTCCCTTTTGTACAGAGCCACAGTGCAGAAACAACCAAAACTTCACAATTGGTAGTACAAAAAAGTACTGCACTACCTGCCCATTTAACCACACGTATTCAATGGACGACTTTCCCGCAGCCAAAATATAACAATGATGATTTAAAAGGGCAGAATCGTGCGGCAATCTTGCGTATTTATGCTGATGAAACAGGAAAAATTACCCAAGCCAGTGTTCAAGAAAGCACTGGTTTAAAAAACTTAGACGAAATTTTAGTTCAAGCTGTACGTCAGGCACATGTTCAACCTTATAAAATTGAAGATACCGTGCTGCCGATTATTGGTTATCAAACCTTTAGTTTAAGTCTAGAACACGATCAATCAGACTGTAACTACAGCTTTAATTCGAAAAATTGGATGGCGCAACAACAGCAACAAAAAGTTAAATTTGCCTACAGCACTCAACCCCAACTTGAACTGAGTCGCGATGAGCTTAATCAACATGACCGTAAAATCAAGTTTAGCTTTAAAGTAGATAAACACGGTGCAGTCAAGAAAGTAAAAATCAATCAAGGTTCTGGTGTTTATGCACTTGACCAAAATATTGTACAAGCGGTTTCCAAAAGCCAGATTAAAGTGAAGCGTACTGCTAGCACCTTATGGCTCTATAAAAAATCGAGCTTTAAGGATGAAATTCAATTCAAACTCAATCAATGCTCATAAGTAAGCTCTAGGGAGGACATGTTTTCCTCCCTATCTTTTAATAGATAAAACAGCTTTTGCAATTAAAACCATCCGACAAAAACAAGGTAAAGTACAAAATATCGGCCTGTTTTCGCTACACACACCATCAACAAAAACCGTAGAAAATTTTCTTTGAGCAGCCCAGCAATCAGGGTAATAGGATCTCCAATAATTGGCATCCAGCTCAGCAATAACGACCAAAAACCATATTTCTGATAAATTTTTTGTGCTTGCAGCATGTTCTGCTCAGAGACGGGAAACCATTTTTTATGCTTGTAGTGTTCAATCTTAAAGCCCAAATACCAATTGACACATGAGCCTAAAATATTACCGATACTGGCTATCGCTATCAGCAATCCCGCAGAATAACCTCCATTTGCCAACAATCCCAATAACACCGCCTCAGACTGCAAAGGCAGTAAAGTGGCTGCACCAAAGGCCGAAAGGAATAAAAGCCCTAAAGTCCACATAATGTTATGAAGATAGACCCAGCTTTTTCTTTGTCACTAAGTATTCATAACCTGACCAAATAAATGAGAACACCAATAATAAACTACGCGCCACAGTATATTTATTTGCAATCGGCTCAATGGCAGTCCGCAATATGGCTTGATCCCGAGTATTGAGCAACTCAACAATTTTTTGAACATGCACTGCTTCTGCGACGAATAGCATACAACACCCTGCAATTCCGACAATAATACTGATATAAATTTTAGGATTTGCTTCAATAATTCGAGTTAAATTTAAAAAAAATGCTTTCATCACAACCTACTGATTTTCAGGTTTGAAAATCACAAAAAAAATGCTGGGTAAGAAACAGATATTAACATACTGAGGGACTCAACCTGAGAAAGGATACCGCCTATCAATGATGCGAACACAAATACAGGAAGAACACATGGATGAATGGAACAAATATCAGGACGAAATGAAATTAAAACACCCTGAAATTTTTGAAAATGCTTCAAAAATCCAATCGTTTTATCCAGAAACAGATCGCGGAGCAACTTTAATTGCTGCCACTATACTCGAAGAGCAGTTAACGCAAATTCTGTATTCATTCTTAAGTGATTCAAAATCCGCAAAAAACTTTTAAATGGATTCAATGCTCCCATAGGTCAATTTTCGTCAAAAATCCCTTTATGTCACGCATTAGGATTAATTGAGGAGAATGAATACCAACAACTTGAAAGGCTTAAGAAAGATTAGAAATAAGTTTGCACATAGTTTCGAGAATATCAATTTCAATACACAGCAAATTAAGGATTTAATTCATGGCAATCTTAAGAAAATCAGACATCTAAGTATCAATATACGTGCACTATTTTATAACTGGTTCATCACTCTAAATGGCGATTTACTTTATCGTGCAAAAGAAGTATTAACAGAGAAACGTAAATCCAAAATATATAAATTTAAGCCTGCTAGGAATATAACTTTTGTGGAGGTAGATAGCTTTTAAACTATCTACCCAAAACTTTAAACTTTAATTGCTAAAGCCTTCTGAACGGCTGGACGTGCGGTCAAGCGCTCAACATATTCCTTAACATAAGGATAATCTTCTAATTGAATCTGCTGCCACTCGTAGCGCAAAATCCACGGTAATATTGCCATGTCTGCAATCGAATATTCTCCAGCTACATATTTTTGACCAATCAACTGCTTATTCAATACGCCGTATAAACGTTTAGTTTCATTCACGTAACGTTCTGTCGCATAGGGAATTCGTTCAGGTGCAAAGCGACTAAAATGATGATTTTGCCCTAACATTGGCCCTAAACCGCCCATCTGCCACATTAACCACTGTTCAACTTCCACTCGTTCTTGTTCATCTGTTGGATAATACAAGCCTGTTTTTCGACCTAAATATTGCAAGATCGCGCCTGATTCAAATACCGATATTGGCTCACCTTTCGGTCCATCTTGATCAACAATGGCAGGAATTTTGTTATTAGGCGAGATACGTAAAAAATCAGGCTGAAATTGATCATTTTCTAAAATATTGACTGGGAAGATTTGATATTCCAAGCCCATTTCTTCTAAAGCAATCGTAATTTTATGACCGTTGGGCGTGCCCCAATAATACAAGTCGATCATTGTTATTTCCTTTGTTTATTCACTTCTTTGGGATACACCATAGCATAATTAGACATGATTATTTTGATGTAATTTTATAAACTGTTTAGCACTTATTCATATAAAAATACGCCGCACAAATGCATAAAACCATGAATATTCCCAATCTAATCAAGCTATAAGAGCCACTTTGTACAACACAAACCGAGCATATTCTTAGTCTAAAACAAGCTCAGTTCAATAATATTCAGATTCATCTGGAAATAGATGGTTTATGTGCGTTTCAGGCGAGATTATAAGCTCTCCTCTCCCGTTAGAACCAAACCAATCTTCAGGCAATAAAAAAGCACTGCATAGGCAGTGCTTTTTAAGATCAAAGGATCATTACTTTTTCTTTTTAGGACCAAGTAACATACCCATTTGACGACCTTCCATTTTTGGTGCTTGCTCTACAATACCAACTTCAGCCACATCTGCTTCAATTTTTTGTAATTGAGCCAAACCTAACTGTTGGTGAGCCATTTCACGACCACGGAAGCGTAATGTGATTTTTACCTTATTGCCTTCTTCAAGGAACTTGATAATTGCACGTAATTTTACGTTGTAATCACCAACATCAGTACCAGGGCGGAGTTTGATTTCTTTCACCTGTACTTGATGCTGTTTTTTCTTCGCTTCTTTCTGCTTTTGCTTCAGATCAAACAAATGCTTATTGAAGTCCATGATTTTACAAACTGGTGGTTCAGCATTTGCTACGATCTCAACAAGATCAAGCTCAACACTTTCAGCAGCGCGCAATGCATCTGCCAAACTTACAATACCTTTTTGCTCACCATTTTCGTCTACAAGACGAACTTCTTTCGCACGAATTTCATCATTCAAAGCAGGACGGTTTGATTTGTTACCGCCCTGTTGATTACGGTCAGGCTGTTTAATCGCTGTTACTCCACAATGTACCGGCCGCGTTCGGCAACGGCTGCTTTTACTAAGTCAACGAAAGCGTCGATTGACATAGTACCCAAATTTTTTCCTGAGCGGGTACGGACGTTTACAGTACCTTCCTCTACTTCTCGATCTCCAAGAACCAGTAAGTAAGGAATACGCTCTAATGTACGTTCACGAATCTTAAAGCCGATTTTCTCATTTCTCAAGTCTGAAATCGCACGGAGACCGTTTTCTTTAAGTTTCGCTACCACAGACTCACAAGCTTCCGCTTGAGAATCGGTAATATTCATAACACATGCTTGAATTGGTGTTAACCAAGGTGGCATAAAGCCCGCATAGTGTTCAATAAGTATACCAATAAAACGTTCAAAACTGCCAAGAATTGCACGATGCAACATTACAGGTTGATCACGGTCATTGTCTTCAGTGACATATGACGCGTCTAAACGCTCTGGCAAGTTGAAGTCACATTGAATTGTACCACATTGCCATACACGACCTAAGCAGTCTTTCAACGAGAATTCAATTTTCGGACCGTAGAATGCCCCTTCACCTGGTTGTAAATCCCAAGCAAGACCTGCCGCATCTAAAGCGTCTGCTAAAGATTTTTCCGCCATATCCCAAAGTGCATCATCACCCACACGTTTTTCTGGGCGTGTAGACAACTTCATTTGCACTTCTTCAAAGCCGAAGTCTTTATAAACCTCTAAAGTGAGCTTAATAAAGTCTGCAACCTCTTGTCCAATCTGCTCTTTAGTACAGAAGATATGAGCATCATCTTGGGTAAAACCACGTACACGCATAATGCCATGCAATGAACCTGATGGTTCATTACGGTGACACGAACCAAATTCAGCTAAGCGAATTGGTAAATCACGGTAAGATTTCAAACCTTGGTTAAATACTTGCACATGACAAGGACAGTTCATTGGCTTCACAGCATAGTTGCGACTTTCAGAATGAGTCGTAAACATGTTGTCCGCATAGTTTGCCGCATGACCTGATTTTTCCCACAGCGTAAAGTCTACAATTTGTGGCGTTTTAATCTCGAGGTAACCATTGTCTTGCTGAACTTTACGCATGTATTGTTCAAGCACTTGGTAAATAGTCCAACCATTTGGATGCCAGAACACCATACCCGGTGCTTCTTCTTGCATATGGAACAAGTCTAAAGCTTTACCAATTTTACGATGGTCACGCTTTTCAGCTTCTTCAATACGTTTAATATAAGCAGCAAGCTGTTTCTTGTCTGCCCATGCTGTACCGTAGATACGTTGCAACTGTTCATTTTTCGCATCACCGCGCCAGTAAGCACCAGAGATTTTAGTGAGCTTGAATGATTTTAAGAATTTTGTATTTGGCACGTGCGGACCACGGCACATGTCCAAATAGTCTTGATGGTAGTACAAGCCCATTTGAGTTTCATTCGGCATGTCCGCAATCAAGCGTAATTTGTATTCTTCGCCACGCGCAGTGAATTCTGCAATCACTTCATCACGCGGGGTCATTTTTTTAACGACATCATAATCTTGGTCGATGAGCTTTTTCATGCGCTCTTCGATTGCTGCCATGTCATCTAATGTAAATGGACGTGGCATCCAGATGTCATAGTAGAAACCTTCTTCAATGACTGGACCAATCACCATCTTTGCTTCTGGGAAAAGCTGCTTAACTGCGTGACCTACCAAGTGCGCACAAGAGTGACGAATGATTTCAACGCCTTCATCATCTTTTGGTGTAATAATTTGAAGGCTTGCATCCGTGGTGATCAAGTCTGATGCATCGACTAAACGACCATCGACCTTTCCTGCAACAGTATTTTTAGCAAGACCTGGACCAATGCTTAAAGCAACGTCCATTACAGAAACAGCTTGATCAAATTGTTTTTGATCGCCATTTGGCAAAGTAATAATAGGCATAGAAAATCCTTAAGGAGTGATGCCCCGTACCATGGAGCATGTCACCGCGAGATTATGATCGAGGTAAAACCTCAAAAGATAAAAACGGTGGATAAAAACTGCTAAGAATTTTACACGGGTTCAGGGTTGGATAAAACCTTTTCGCTCTATAAATCTTATCCGAATCAGAAAATTGTCATTTTTGATACATTTGAACCCATTGGAATGATTTTTAATCTTGATGTCATGCATGTACATTTTTATCCGCAAGAGTTTTCTATATTGACAAACAAGATTAAAAAATAAACACATATTTAACTTTTTCATATATGATTGAATTTAATCATATTTATGAATTCACATTCACTAAATAGTATTTTTTAATTATTTTTACATAAAATTCATTACCTTATAAATAAACAACCACTCGACTAAAGCATAAATGCATGTCGATTATGAAAGGCTTATCTTTAAATCATCGATGATAATAAATATACATGGAGTTATTAGATGGTCGCTGCCTATGATGAACTACCGCGCACCCCTGCGAATTTTGTTGCATTATCCCCACTGCGCTATTTAGAGCGTGCGGCTTATATTTATCCGCATCAAGATGCAATTATTCATGGCAAGCGACATATTAGTTGGCGAGAAACCTATAATCGTTGCCGTCAGTTTGCACATCAGTTGCAAAAATTAGGGATTGGTAAAAACGATACGGTTTCAGTGTTGTTACCCAATATTCCTGCGATGATTGAAGCTCATTTTGCTGTACCAATGATTGGTGCGGTATTGAATACCCTTAATACCCGTTTAGATGCCAAGACCATTGCGTTCATGCTAGAGCATGCCGAAACTAAAGTCCTCTTGGTTGATCCTGAATTTGCTGTTCTGGCGAAAGAAGCTTTAAGCTTGGTTTCCCATTCAATTTATGTGATTGATGTGGATGATGAAGAATACGAGCAATGCTTTTCTACCCCAATTGGGCAAATTGAATACGAAGATTGGCTGGCAGAAGGCGATGCTGAATTTGAATGGCATTTACCAAATGATGAATGGGATGCGATTAGCTTAAACTACACCTCAGGCACCACAGGTAATCCTAAAGGCGTAGTTTATCACCATCGCGGAGCATATATTAATGCAGCGAGCAACATTATCGCTTGCGGTATGACACCTCGAGCGACTTATTTATGGACCCTTCCTTTATTCCATTGCAATGGATGGTGTTTTGCTTGGACCATGGCAGCCAATGGTGGTACTAATATTTGTTTGCGCAAAGTAGATTCTGAACTCATTTTTAAACTGATTGCTGAACATCAGGTCGATTATTTCTGTGGTGCTCCAATTGTCTTATCTATGCTGATTAACACCCCAGAACAAAAACAAATTAAATTTGAACATCGCGTTGAAGTCATGGTGGCAGGTGCAGCGCCGCCTGCTGCAATTATTGAAGGGATGCGCAATATTGGCATTAATGTCACCCATGTCTATGGCCTCACGGAAACTTATGGACCTTCAGCACTTTGTGCTTCTCAAGCAGGTTGGAGTGAATTAAGTATTCAAGAACAGGCTCAACTTCACTCGCGTCAAGGTGTTCCTTATCCGCTACAAGATGGTATGAAAGTTCTTGATCCAGAGACCTTAGAACCCGTGCCTAAAGATGGAACAACCATGGGTGAGATCATGTTCCGTGGCAATATTGTCATGAAAGGCTATCTAAAAAACCCAGAAGCTACAGCAGAAGCGTTTAAAGGTGGATGGTTCCATACAGGTGATTTGGCGGTTTGCCAACCTGATGGTTATGCCAAAATTACTGACCGCTCCAAAGATGTCATTATTTCAGGCGGCGAAAATATCTCTTCTTTAGAAGTCGAAGAAGTGCTATATCGACATCCAGCCATTCTGACTGCTGCTGTGGTAGCCAAACCCGATCCACGCTGGCAAGAAGTCCCTTGTGCCTTTATTGAACTTAAAGAAGGGAAATCTGTGACTCCTGAAGAAATCATCAGCTTTTGCCAAGAACATCTAGCACGCTTTAAAGTACCTAAGGATGTCGTGATTACGGAAATTCCAAAAACCTCAACGGGTAAACTACAAAAATTCGTACTGCGCGATTGGGCTAAAGAGCGCTCTATCGGTGAGTTCGGCTAAGTAATACCTAAACAAAGGCTTTACCCCAAATAAAAAAGCACTTCATTTGAAGTGCTTTTTTATAACTTACTTAAATCAGTTATCAGACAACAGTGCCACTTGCTGCACATAGTTAAATAACTTCAGTCTTGATTCTGCCAATTCAGCTTCCGTCAAATTTTTAGCCATATCACGGTGAATACGCAAAGCATGTTGACGTAACGTATGACGTTCTGCAGCATTATGAACTTTACAGAATTCATTGATGATCGGATCACCATCTTTAATAATTCGATCTACCCAACGCTGTAACTGTGCAGTTTTCTTTGCACCCTGCTGTGGGGTTAAATACGACAAAATGACGGTCTCGTCTTCATTGCGCAACAACTTACCTACACGCTGAAATTGGCGACGACGCGCTTCATGTGAGGTAATGGTTTGCGCATCCAAAATAGCATCAATTAAACGCTCATCCACAGGAAGTTGCTGGATTTGTTTTGGATTCAGTTGCGCCAACTGCTCACCTAAAGCAGCCATACGCTGAACTGCTTTCTTTTGTTCAGTTTTACTTGCGCGTCCTTCTAAAGTTTCGAAGTCTTCGTCAGTAAAACGGTTCGGTCGACGTGCCACGGTTAATCTGCCTCGTAAAATTTTGCTGCAAATAGTGCTTGAACTTCAGACAAGGCTTTTTCCTCATCTGCGCCTTCAATCACTAAACGTAAAGTGGTGCCTTTACCTGCGCCAAGCATCAGTAAAGACATAATGTTCTTTGCATCGACTAATTTATCACCTTTTCCAATTTGAATAGATGATTTGAATTTGGTGGTTACTTCAATGAGTTTGCCAGATGCACGCGCATGTAACCCTAGTTTATTAATTACGTCAACAGTTGTGTCAATCATGACCAGTGCTTCATTTCTCGATGTAGGACTTGAATAGACCAGTTCGCTTCAAGCGCTTTTTTGAGTCTATCCACAATATAAACAGAACGATGCTGTCCACCTGTACAACCAATGGAGATCGTCATATAGTGACGATGCCCTTCAGCAAATGCAGGCAACCACTTGTCCAAAAAATGATAAATGTCTTTAAACATTTCATTGGTCTGTGGACTTTGTTCCAAAAAATTTTGTACTGGCACATCTAAACCAGAATATTTCCGCAACTCTAAATCCCAATGCGGATTTGGTAAATGACGCACATCAAAGACATAGTCAGCATCTAAAGGGATGCCATGTTTATAGCCAAATGACTGCAAAATTACAATTAAGTTATCGGACTGTCCAAGTTTAGACAATAAAGTATGCTTTAAATCATGCACACTTTTATCAGTTGTATCAATATGTACTGTAGAGCGTAATTGTATCGGAAGTAATAAGGTTTTTTCTTCCTGTATACACTCATTCAAACTTTTAAAACGACTCGACAATGGATGCGGGCGACGTGAAGCACTAAATCGTGCGATTAACTCCTGATCCCGCGTGGTCAAATAAATAATATCGACCGCACCATGTCTTAATAATTGTTCAAAAACATGATCAAACTCCTGCAAATCTGCACGCGTACTCCGAACATCCACCCCTAAGGCCAATTGTTCGAGATTATTTTCACGATCCAGTTTTGCCACAATCTCTGGCAGCAATGCCAAAGGCAAATTATCAATGCAGTAATAACCTAAATCTTCCAGTACCTGCAATGCAGATGACTTACCTGAACCAGATTGTCCTGTCACAATCAAAATGCGCTTCATGGCAAAGCTATTCCTTGGTTTCTATGCTGCAGTATGCTTAACCTGCAAATTATCGATGAGTCGGGTTGTGCCCAATTTTGCCGCCACAAACAAAACAATATCTTGATTGAATTGATCAATCACGTGTAATTGTGGTGTACGTGCTTCCACATAGTCAACAACCAGACCTGCTGTTGTCAACGTGGTTTTAATATTCTCTAACACTTCTGTTAAATCAGTGCCTTGCTGCAATTCAGCTTCGGCATGTTTTAAACTTTTGAAAATGCTTGGCGCAACTTTACGTTGTTCTTCACTTAAATAGCCATTGCGAGAACTTAATGCCAAACCGTCTTCAGCACGGGCAATCGGCACGCCAATCACTTCCAGTGGAATATTCAAATCTCGCACCAATTGACGAATAACCGCCAACTGCTGAAAGTCTTTCTGTCCAAAGAAGGCATAATTCGGTTGTACAATATTAAATAATTTGGTCACAACAACGGCCACGCCATCAAAATGACCAGGACGTTGTTTACCACACAAATCATTGGTAATTTCTGAGACACTGATATTAGTTAAACGTGGCTGCTTACCATACATTTGCTCGACTGAAGGTGCAAAAATAATGTCACAACCGACATCTGCCAAAAGCTGACTGTCTTGATCTAAAGTACGCGGGTAATTATCAAAATCTTCATTCGGGCCAAATTGAATCGGATTGACAAAGATACTGACCACAACCACATCACAGAGTTTGCGAGCTTCGCGTACAAGGTTCAAATGTCCTTGGTGTAAATTCCCCATGGTCGGAACAAAGCCGATAATTTTTCGCGCAGTACGAGCGGGTTGCAGTGATGCCGCTAAGCCTTGTATCGTCGTTTCAGTTTTCATATTACAGCTCTACTTGAAAAGTATGTTCTTTTGCTGGGAATGATTGATCGAGCACAGCGGCATGATAAGCCTTAAATGCATCTAAAATTGCAGTTTCCCCGGCTTGCTCTTTCATAAAATTACGCACGAATTTGGCTACGCGTCCAAATGTCAAACCGAGCATATCTTGTACAACTAAAACTTGTCCATCTGTTTCGACGCCTGCACCAATACCAATCACTGGAACATGCGGAAAGCGTGCAGTAACTTCCTGACCCAACTGTGCAGGCACGCATTCGAGTAGCAATACCGCAGCACCAGCATCGACAACTGCTTGACAATCTGCAAGCAGCTTATCTGCGGCTTCGCGTGAACGTGCTTGAAGTTTATAACCACCTAAAACATGGACCGATTGAGGGGTCAAGCCCAAATGCACACAGACTGGAATACCATTTCGGGTCAATACTTCTACAGTTTCACTTAACCAAGCACCACCTTCAATTTTGACCATCTGCGCACCCGCTTGCATCACGGTTTTCGCATTCACCAATGCATCATTCAACGTCGCATAAGACATAAATGGTAAGTCAGTCATAATCAACGCATGTTGATTACCACGGCGCACAGCCGCGGTGTGATAAGCCATGTCTTCAACAGTTACTGGTAAAGTTGAATCACGACCTTGTATTGCCATCCCTAAAGAGTCACCAATTAAAATCGTATCGACTTCAGCAAGCTCCATTGCTTTTGCCATGCTCGCATCGTAGCAAGTGAGGCATGAAAACTTACGTCCATCTTGTTTAAATTGTCTTAAGTCACTCAGACTAATCATGAGATGTTCCTCTCTAGAAGTTCCTAGAACATACCTTTGTTATTAAATGTTGGCCCAATGCTGATCAGCCACTTCAGTTAATGTTGTGTGCTGTAATAAATCGAGGCGATCTAATCGGTGTCCCTGAATATGTAAATTTGGATTTAAATCCAATAATGGAATAACCACAAAATCACGTTCTAAAATTCCAACATGTGGGACGGTCAAACGCTCATGTTGAATCTGCTCATCGCCATACAGCAATAAGTCTAGATCTAAAGTCCGCTCCCCCCAACGACGCAGACGTACTCGCCCTGCATCCTGCTCAAATTGCTGCAATTGATCTAGCAAAACCAAAGCAGCCAAGTCCGTTTCCAAACGTGCTACCGCATTAAAGTAATGCGGTTGATCTTGAGGACCCATGGGCGGGCTTTGATACAATTTAGATGTACTCACAGCACCCAATGTTGCTAACTTCTGAACAGCTTCAGTCAAAATTTGGCGTGAATCACCCAAATTACTGCCTAAACCGATATAGCTCACAATCTTCATTGGGTTGGCCCAAATACAACTTGGCTTAAATCACGTTTCACCCGTTTTCTCTTTAAAATAGGATGATCGTGACTCAATTCCGACGCGTCTTGAGTTGAGGTTCTAGAAGTGGTTTCTGTAGTTTTGGCTTTTCGGCTTCGACGACTGCGTGGCTCTTGCTCTTGTACCAAAGGTTCAATCTCAATAGCAACCTTAGTTTCAGCAGGTTCTTCTTGTGCTGCCTTACGACGCGTTTTGGCACGTTGACGATTATACTGACCAATCGCACGTTCTTTTTCGTCGCTAGACATCAGTTGATAAGCATCCCACCAACTACCCATAGATTGAGTCGTGTTGTCGCCTGATTTCTCACGCAACAATAAAAAGTCAAAACCTGCACGGAAACGTGCATGGTTAGACAGTGCTTCAATTTGCTGTGGTTTTGGGTTTAACAAACGTGTTTGCATTTCCCACACTTCACGAATGAAAGTTTCAGCAAAACGCGGAATCACGGTACGTGTCGCTTGACGCTTGAGCACATCTAGTCCCGCTTGAGCACGTGCTTCTGCAGGAACTACACCTTTTTGCAAATAAAAATCGCAACGCTCTAAAAAAGGTTTCCATAACAACACCGCATAAAAAAATGCAGGGTTAATGGTTTTGCCAATTTGAATGCGCTGATCAGTATTTTTGGCCGCACGCTCAATAAATGGTGTAATTTCAGGACGAATCTCTGCAAATAGCTGACGCCAAATGCCAAAATCAATCAACATTGGCAATACTTGGTACAAGTGCCCCATGGTAAATAATTTTTGTGATTCATCATAAAGACGATGCGGTGAGACATCACGCAAAAGTTGTGTACGCTCAGGCGTAAAAATCTCTAGAATTTTTGGATCGATACTGAATTTTAATTTTGCCGAGAAACGTAATGCTCGCAACATTCGTACAGGGTCTTCCTCAAAACGCAATTGAGGATCACCCAATAAACGCAAAGTACGACTTTGGATATCTTCTACAGCATGACAAAAATCGAGCACCACATCTTTACGTGGTTGATAATAAAGTGCGTTGATTGAAAAATCACGACGAGAAAAATCTTGCTCTATCGATCCCCAATTATTATCACGCAGAATCATACCCGCAGCGGAAGTCACTGCTTTTTTTGGTGGTGCCCGAAACGTCGCTACTTCGATCAGTTCACGTCCAGAATAGACATGAGCCAATTCAAAACGACGGCCAATAATACGGCAACGACGGCCGAACACTTCTTTAATTTGTGAGGGTGTGGCATTGGTCACGGCATCATAATCCTTCGGATTAAGACCCAACATTAAGTCGCGAACACCGCCCCCTACGATATAAGCTTCGTAGCCCGCTTTGGTTAGGGCATCAATTACATCAAGAATTGAAGCAGGAAGTTGAGCGGTGGATAAACCACATTTTGACGCGCGCAAAGTTTGCAAAAGACGCTGTCTCCTACGCCTGAACGTAAAATATCTAAGATGGTGCTAATCATATCTCTAACACAATCAAAGGGCAATTTGATTATCTCAACGCATTACTGAATATTGCATAGCAATTCTGCAAAACCAAACGCTAGAGAGTTAATCGATCTTTGTTTTTCTGTAAGAGCTTCGGTCCAATGCCTTTAACCTGCTGTAATTCATCCACAGTTTTGAACTTTCCGTGTTGTTGTCGATATTGTAAAATCGCTTCAGCTTTTTTCTCACCGATACCTGAAAGTTGCTGTAATTGTTCTGATGTTGCACTGTTCAAACGTATTTTATTGCCTGATACCGTATTTAAACTGGGTTTTGAAAGATAATAGCTTCCATCTGTGCGTGATGAACCAAGCCGAGCATCTTGTGCTTGCTGTTTTGCTTTCCAGTTCAAGTATTCTTGATCAAAGTTTTGTGCATTTACATGATCGAATCCAAAAATCGTCAATGTCAACAACACCACCATTCGCAATAATCGAATAGCGTTAAAATTCATCTGCATAAGTTGCCTGTATTTATTATAAAGTCATATGTTTTTCGCCTGCTCCCATAATCGGTCCATTTCAACCAAGGATAATTGCTCTACGCTTTTGTTTTGCAATTGTGCTTGATTTTCAATGTAAGCAAAGCGTGTTCTAAATTTATCAATCGTTCCCAACAGGGCGATTTCATTATTGACGCCTAGTTTACGTCCAACATTAATCAAAGAAAATAAACAGTCACCCAATTCAGCTTGTATTTCGTTTGAATTTTGTTGCTTGATTGCTTGTTGTAATTCAGCGAGTTCTTCTTCTAATTTGGCATAAGCATCTGCCACATTGGCAAAATCGAAACCAATCTGCGCCGCATTTTTTTGGATCTGCTCTGCTTGTTGTAAAGTTGGACCATGCTTAATTTGATCTAAATGAGATTGTGGCTTACCTTGTTTTTCTTGCTGTTTAATTTGCTTCCACAGAGTCGACACTTCTTCTGCGGTCAACTGATTAAACTGTTCAGCCTGAAAAACATGTGGATGACGGCGAATCAGTTTTTCAGTAATCCCTTGTACCACATCCTGAAAATTAAAAGCACCTTGCTCGCTGTACATTTGGGATTGAAAAACCACTTGGAGCAACAAATCGCCCAGTTCTTCTTTAATATGTTGAATATCGCCAGAACGAATTGCAGCCTCAACTTCATAAGCTTCTTCAATCGCATAGGGCGTTAAACTATTAGGCGTTTGCTTTTGATCCCACGGGCATTTTTCACGTAATTCTTGCATGACCGCCAATAGTTGTTCCATTGCTTACTCTCTATTCAACCTTTCTGATGAACCACATATATAAAAAGCCTGCTCTAGGCAGGCTTTTTAATTTACTTAATTGCCTTGAATTAAGCGGCGCGCACTAATGATACCTGGTTGCTGCTCCAATCGTGCCAGCAAACGCGATAATTGTGCCAAACCTTTCACTTCAATCAACAATTTCATATTGGCAATACCATCAGCTTCAGAAATGGTGTTTACCTGACGAATATTGATTTGATCCGAGAAGATCACTTGAGTTAAATCTTTCAACAAACCACGGCGGTCATAAGCTTCGACGACAATCTGTACACTTTGACCGCGTGTAGGCTGCATTTCCCAATCTGCTTCTACAGCACGCTCAGGTTCTTGACCAATCATACGTACGTAGTCAGGACACGCCACTTTATGGATGCTGACGCCACGATTCAGAGTGATATAGCCGCCAATCGATTCACCATGGACTGGCTGACAGCATTGTGCAACATGCAATTCCACATTGTCCAAGCCATCAATCAGAATGC
The DNA here is from genome assembly GCF_002934965.1 of Acinetobacter sp. ACNIH2. Taxonomy (NCBI): domain Bacteria; kingdom Pseudomonadati; phylum Pseudomonadota; class Gammaproteobacteria; order Moraxellales; family Moraxellaceae; genus Acinetobacter; species Acinetobacter sp. ACNIH2. The sequence goes on along the minus strand of NZ_CP026412.1, from coordinate 2,065,346 downwards.
CGTGTGCCGACAAGGTATGGCTGGCACGCGGATTCAAAGCAGGCTTGAGCACCAGCTCAGGTTCATCCTGATCCAGATGCATATGACGATTGACCTGATTCATCAAGGCATGCAGGCTAATATCACCACTCACCAAGTTAATCAGGATGTCATCCCCTGTTTTCACATTAAAGTGATTGCAGTAGTCACTTAAATCGATACTTTTAGGATGAATCGCCAAACGTGATAATTCTTTGTTCAGAATGTCACGACCAATTTCTAGATTCTTACTGCGATCTTGCTGACGGAACCAATGACGCAATTTATCGCGGGCACGTGCAGTTCGGATATACCCCAAAGAATTCACCAACCAGTCACGGTTAGGTTCACGATCTTTCTTGGTTAAAATCTCAACTTGTTCACCTGTTTTTAAGGTGTAAGTGAGCGGTACGTAACGTTGGTTAACACGTGCGGCATAACACTTATTGCCGACTTCAGTGTGTACATGATAAGCAAAATCCAGCACTGTCGAACCACGTGGCAATTCCTTAATATCACCATCACGACTGAACACGTAAATTTTCTCAAAATCCTCAAACTCTTGAATTTGCTCAAAGTTTTCAGAATCTTCATCTTCTTTATGTGCACTCGCATCATTACGCTCTTGGTAATGCTCCAGCACGGCACGCAAAGAGTGCAAACGATGGTTAAAGGAATGATCGGTAGTTTTTGCGCCTTCTTTATAATTAAAGTGCGAACACACACCCAACTCAGCTTCTTCGTGCATATCACGGGTACGGATTTGTACTTCCAGTGATTTGTTTTCAGCAATCACTGCCGTGTGTAAAGAACGATATCCATTGGCTTTTGGATTGGTAATATAGTCATCAAATTGATGCGGAATATGTCGCCAAATTTGATGCACAATGCCCAACGAGTGATAACATTCAGGCACAGATTTTACCAACACCCGTACAGCGCGAATATCATACAACTGATCAAAGCTTAGGTTCTTACTTTTCATCTTCCGATAAATCGAATAGATGTGTTTCACCCGCCCATTAATTTCAGCTTCAATACCATGATCGGCTAACTCATTTTTGAGTTTATCAATCACAAACTGAATATAGTGTTCTCGTTCTAAACGCTTTTCATTCAGTAAGGAAGCAATTTCTTTATAACGTTCTGGTGCTAAATAACGAAAGGCTAAATCTTCCAATTCCCACTTTAACTGCGCAATACCCAAACGGTGTGCCAGTGGAGAATAAATGGTCAAAATTTCTCGTGCGACACGTTCCTGACGCTCACGTGAGGATTTTGCCAGTTCACGTAAAGCATAAGTACGTTCTGCCAGTTTAATCAGTACAACACGAACATCTTCAGTGACGGAAATTAACATCTTGTAGATGCCCGTCAAATGTTCACGCTGATCATTATTAAAATGGTCTTCTAAGCGTTTATTTTGTTCAATTAGCTCAGAAAGTTTACCCATGGACAAGGTACCTTTCACCAAGCTATATACCTGCTCACCAAAATGCTGACGGACAAAATCAATGCTCATGAGTCCTTCACGAACACTGCGGTACAACATTGCAGCGGATAAGGTATCTTCATCGACGTGTAAATGTGCCAAAATATCGGCCATTTCGATCCCTGTGGAAAAGGTGTTCGATCGATGATTAACTGTGGATTCCAACTCTTTTTGCAGAGTCTCTTTTGCAACTTCTTCGAGTTGTTTGAGCGCTGCCCCGTCTAAAATGCTGCGTACTCGATCTAACCATTCAGCTAAATCAAGTTGAGCTTGTTCGGCATGCTCTACAGTCGCTTCCTCAGACAACTCATTGAGTCGTCCAGGCAATTGCTCACGTACTGTGACCATACCCTTCTCCTACGAAATGATCATTCATATTATAAATCGTTTATCTCTTTTTCTTGCTCAAATAAGGCAATTGATTCGACATGTTCAGTATGCGTAAACATATCCATCACACCCGCCTTTTTTAATCGATAGCCATGTTGCGCCAAAACACCTGCATCCCTTGCCAATGTTGCTGGATTACATGATACATAAACGATTTTTTTTGCATTAAATTTAGGAACATAATGCATTACCTCTTCCGCGCCTGAACGTGGAGGGTCTATCAATAATGCATCAAATCCCTGTTTTGCCCAAGAATGATGCGAAAAATCTTTTGTTAAATCTTGTGAAAAGAATTCAATATTGGTCATGGCATTACGACGTGCGTTGTCCTGACCTCGTTGTACCATTTCATCACTTCCTTCAACCGCAATTACCTGTCCTGTTGGTCCAACACAACGTGCAAGGGGTAAAGAAAAGTTGCCAAGTCCACAAAAGAGATCTAAAACACGATCACCTTGTTGCAGTTGAAGCAATTCACATGCCAGCTTGACCATTTGTGGATTAACAGTTGAGTTCACCTGAGTAAAATCTAGGGGACTAAAGCTAAAATTCACATCAAGGTCAGTTAAAGCATAATGTAAACGCATTTCAGCCTGTGCTTGATCCACACGCTGTAAACTTTCTGGGCCTGCGGGCTGCAAATACAACTGCCATTGTTTCTGTAACGTAAACTGTTTTAATTGGTTGACATCATGGTCCGATAATTTTTCTGTATGGCGGATCAGTAAGGCAATATCCTGATCCCCCATCGCCAATTCTATATGCCCAATCGCCGCTTTGGCTGTTAGACTTTGGAGTAACTGTTTTAAGCGCGTGATTGAACCAAAAGCCTGATCAAGCACTAAACAACGATCGATTGACGTTAATTTATTACTTTGCTTTTCACGAAACCCGACAATCAGTTGATCACGTTGCGGGAAATAGCGTACACCAATACGGGCTTTACGGCGGTAATCTTCTCGTAAAGAGCGAATAGGTGCTAACCATTGTTCTGGTTGCAAGCCTGCAAAGTGCTGTAAATGTGATTTCAACACATCTTGTTTAAAGCGAATTTGCTCATCTTTTTCAATATGCTGCAAGCTACATCCCCCACAGACATGAAAATGCGGGCAGGCTGGCTTCACTCTTAACGTTGATGGCGTACCCAATACCTCCACGCAATCGGCTTCTTCTAAGCGCTTATTACTATGGGTAATTCTGGCACGTACCGTTTCGCCAGGTAATGCCTGAGCAATAAAGACTTTCTTGCCGTGCTTTTCGATAGGGTGTGTGGCATCCGTACCATAATGGGCAATCCCTCGTCCCTCATGCGAAAGAGTCTCAACCTGAAAAGTATAAATTGGTTGCTGACTTGGACGGGTATGCTTGCGATGCTTCATGAAAACCTAGTTTAAATGGTGAAAATCGGATGCTGTAAATTCTGTCTGCTGTGACGTTTCTCGCCAAATTTTCAGAAAATCAGTATGTTGTGGATGAGCCTGTAACAACTGAATACTCGCCTGTATCCAAGCTTGATGCTCTTGTAGCTGTAATTGACCTTTCAATAACAACCAACGTAAATAAATCAGCCATGTATTTAATACATCGCCCTCACAATAGCCAGTTAAATCCTGCCATTGTTGTAACCGAACATATTCGGGCACATGATAACCACCATCACCACGCTTTCCAGGAAAGCCAAATAAATGTGCGACATCATCCAGTTTCTGGAAATGGCGCAAATTAAACATCGCCATAACATCCATTAAATCGACATGACGATGATGATAACGGTTCTGGTAGTTATTATACTTCTTCTGATGATCAATCTCACCCTGATCGAACAAACTTGATGCCGACAAACCATGATACATGGCACGGAACAAAATCACAGGAAGATCAAACTGCGAACCATTCCAACTGACCAAGGTTGGATGCTTCTTATCAAAAATAGAGAGAAACTTCTTTAAAATTTCGGCTTCAGAATACTGTTCTCGACTAAATGAAAACAGTTTCATTGCACCTAATTCATCGATCCATAAACCCGAAATACAGACAATTTCATGTAAAGGTAAACGCTGAAAATCCATGCCTGTTTCTTGACGACGCAGCTTGGTCAGCGCTTGTTCCAAGTCCGCTTCGGGTAAATTCAGACCATAAAGATGTGCGCCTGACTTCAAGTCCGTCATGGTTTCAATATCAAAAACAAGAACAGGTAAGCGCATGTCAACTCTCAATGGTCAATTTAAAATTATTCAGGATCTTGTACCGAGAACAAACCTGTCGATAAATAACGGTCGCCACGATCACAAATAATGCAGACAATCACTGCATCTGGGTTTTCTTCTGCAATACGTAATGATGCCCACACCGCACCACCTGATGATGTACCCGCACTGATGCCTTCTTTTTGTGCCAGTTTACGCATGGTTTTTTCCGCTTCAATTTGCGGAATATCCATAATACGATCAACGCGGCTACGGTCAAAAATAGTCGGTAAATATTCTTGTGGCCAACGACGAATTCCCGCAATGCTCGAACCATCTTCAGGCTGTAAACCCACGATTTGAATCTCAGGATTTTGTTCTTTCAGGTATTTCGACACGCCCATAATGGTGCCTGTCGTACCCATTGAGCTAACAAAATGGGTAATTTTCCCACTGGTTTGCTGCCAGATTTCTGGACCCGTGGTCAGGTAATGTGCTTCCACATTGTCTGGATTACCAAACTGATTCAGCACCAAGCCCTTACCTTCAGCTTGCATTTGTAACGCCAAGTCGCGCGCACCTTCCATCCCTTGCTGCTGAGTCACTTCAATCAACTCTGCACCATAGGCACGCATAGCATCTTTACGTTCTTGACTCATGTTATTAGGCATAATCAATTTCATATGATAGCCACGCATCGCTGCAACCATAGCAAGCGCAATACCCGTATTGCCACTGGTCGCTTCAATCAAGGTATCCCCCGGTCGAATTTGCCCACGCTTTTCTGCCTGCATAATCATGTTATAGGCTGGACGGTCTTTGACTGAACCCGCAGGGTTGTTGCCTTCTAATTTTGCTAAAACCGTGGCTTGCGTGTGACTTGCCAGACGCTGTAAACGCACCAATGGTGTTTTTCCTACATAGTGGTCTAACAAAAATTCATCAGCTTGGAAATCGGGGATTATGTTACTCATTATGTGCACCTTGATCGAGGTGCGGGTATTGTATGAAAAAATAGGGGGGCCTGCACTCATTTCGCAGGGTTTTTCATGAAAGTGATTAAAGCTCAGTCAGTTTCAATTAAAGCATGTTAATATGCTGGGCATAGGGAATTTATTACATTTGCCATGCCGAATATCAACAAAAAGTTATTTAAACGCTTACACTTAAATCATGCCTATGGGCAGCTAATTGCCATGATTTTTGTCCCAATTATGATTTTGGCTTGTGTAGGCACGGCATTGGTTTTATCTGAAACATCGAATGCAGCAAAAGCGCAACAGCGCCAAATGGCGATTGCGATTTTAACCCGTTACCAAAGCACCGCAGAATCAGCACTCGACTTGCTCAATCGCTACCCTTGGCACTATGACCAAGCACAAAATGCGATGCAATATATGTTCAATGAAAAACTGCTGAATCAAGCCACTATTATTGACCATACTGGTGCTGCGCGACTCAATATTGGTGGTGATGCACATTCAACTTGGCCCAAATACCCAAAAGATAAAAACTTTTTTGGACCAATTAAACTAAATGGCAATCATGTCTATGGCATGCAAATTAATGAATCTTCCAATCAAAAAGGTTGGCTCTTGATTGAACTGGACAATCAACCCTTACAAATTGCACGCTATCGTGTCTTAATTGTGTTGGTCGCAACAGGGCTTTTAACCCTATTATTGCTACTGTTGTGTTTAAACTTCTATTCACGTCGTTGGATTGCACCCATGTATGAAATTCGGATGCAGTTACAACGTCTGAATGCCGACACACTCGATCAACACATGATCATTAACAGCACAGGCGAACTTCGTCTCCTCCAACGTGATATTGCCAATGTGGTAAAACGACTCCATTTCAGCTTTCTCGAATTAAAAGAACATACTGAACAGACTGAAGATGACTTAAGACGTACCCTCGACACCTTAGAAGTACAAAACATTACTTACCGTCAAGCGCGTGACCAAGCGATTTCAGCGAACCAAGCCAAGTCGGTTTTCTTAGCCAATATCAGTCATGAATTAAGAACGCCTTTAAACAGTATTGATGGTTTTATTCATTTGCTGTTGCGTCAGGGCAATTTAAGTAACGAGCAAAATTTATACCTACAGACGATTCGCAAATCTTCTGCTCATTTGTTGGCATTAATTAATGATGTTTTAGATTTTTCTAAAATTGATGCAGGTAAACTGGAACTGGAAACAGCGCCATTTGATCTTGAAGAAGCTATTTTTGATGTCATGGACATGTTATCGCCATTGGCAGCGCAAAAGCATATTGATATGGCGTTCTACTATGGCGATGACGTACCTAAACAAGTGATTGGTGATACCTTACGCTTTAAACAAATTCTGACCAATCTGATTTCGAATGCCATTAAGTTTACCCCTGATGGCGAAATCATTGTTCGAGTACGCATGAAACATGATGATATCGGGCAATGCTTACTACACTTTAGTGTCCAAGACAGTGGTATTGGCTTAAGTGGTACAGACCGCAAACGTTTATTTGAATCGTTCTCACAAGGTGATGCTTCAGTCACACGTCAATTTGGCGGAACAGGATTAGGACTTGCCATTTCCAAACAGTTGGTGCATTTGATGCAAGGTCAAATTGGTTTTGAAGACAACCAAGAACGAGCACCAACCGAAAAAGGTTCAACCTTCTGGTTTACCGCCATGTTTGCTGTCGATGAAGAATATGAAATTGTTCATCCACAATTCGAACATATGAAAGTGGTGTCTTATTTGGCGCATCCTGCCGCTGCACATGTGCTGCGCCACTATCTCGAAAACTATCAAGTCGAGCATATTGAAACCGCATCGATTCTGGATTTATTTAGTCGCTTGAATCAACTTCAGTCGCAACAAGAAAATACTTGGCTGATTGTGGATCATAGTGGCGACACTCAAGCCATGCTTAAAGAAATCCGTAGTCGCTATACGGGTAGCCTTGCCGTTTATGGTTACCAAATGGCACTCGATCCGAATATGCTGAATGAATATCGTGCACGCCCACTGTATCAACCTCTAAGTCGAAATGCGCTGATTCAATTACTGAGCAATCAGTCCATGTTCCAATCTGAACAACATGAAAACTTTGATGGTCAAGGCTTGCATATTTTAGCTGTCGATGACCATTTACCCAACTTAATTGTCCTAGAAGCCTTACTGGCCGAACTAAACGTCACCACCACCAAAGCGCAAAGCGGTCAGGAAGCCATTGATATTATTCAATCGCGTCTGGAACAAAAACTAAAACCCTTTGATTTGGTCTTTATGGACATTCAAATGCCTGTTATGTCTGGCATTGATACCACACGAGCCATTCGTGCACTGGAGTCTACTTTAGAAGAAGAAACACATCTGCCCATAATTGCACTGACTGCACATGCTTTGGCAGACGAAAAACAAAAACTATTAAAAGTCGGTATGGATGACTATGTAACCAAGCCGATTCAAATTGAACAAATCATTCAAATTTTGACGCATTGGACCAGTAAAAGCTTCGACAAAGCAGCTATCGTGGAAAAAAATATCGTCATTGAAGCACTTGATCCGCAAATTCTAAACTGGCAACAAAGCTTACAACTGGCAGCCAATAAAGAAGATCTGGCAATCGATCTTTTAAAAATGTTAGTCGACAGTTTCCAGACCGAACTTGATGAAATGCAACAACTGATTGAGTTAGAAGATTTCCCTCAGCTTGAGCATGTTTTACATCGCTTGTACGGCGCTACACGCTACGTGGGCACACCTAATTTACAAGAATCATCAGGGGCCTTTGAACAATTTATATCGACACTACGTAAAGAAAAGCGACGTGCCGACGAACAGTTTATTCAAGAAACACTTCAACGCTTTGATGATCTAAAACTCATCATGCAACAAGTGAAACAAGCAGCACAGTCGATTTTAAATAAACACGTGCAATAATGTTCGGAAAAAAAGATGTGACTGAGCTGTCATGCAACTGCGTTAGGTGCATGTTATGCTCCGAAACAAAGCAAAATTAGAGTATCCAACATGGCTTTATTACGTGTAGAAAAACAAAACGGAATCGCGACAGTCAGTTTAAACCGCCCAGAGAAGCGCAATGCCATGAGCTTTGCCTTACTGAATGAACTGGTCAAAGTTGCCAATCAACTCAAAAAAGACCGCAGCATTCGTTGTGTTATTTTAACAGGTGAAGCTCATGTATTTAGCGCAGGAATTGATCTTGCCGATTTAAATAATCCCAAGAACCGTGCTTATGCCGCATGGGAATTGGTCAAACCTGGACAAAGCCTCTTTCAGAAAGCCTTTCTCATTTGGCAAGAACTGCCTGTGCCTGTCATTGCAGCATTAGAAGGTTTTTGCTTTGGGGCGGGTATGCAATTGGCTTTGGCTGCGGATATTCGTATTGCTCATCCTGACACGCAAATGTCAATTATGGAAAGCCGTTGGGGGTTGGTGCCTGACATGGGCTTAAGCCGTTCACTCAAAGGGGTAATTGGCTTAGATTTAGCCAAAGAGTTGACCCTCACTGCTCGTATTTTCGATGCCAACTATGCCAAAACTATTGGTTTAGTCACGCATTTGTCTGAAAGTCCGTTACAACAAGCGCAAGCCCTTGCAGAAGAAATGCTGCAACGCTCCCCAGATGCCTTGGCTGCAGCCAAGCAAGTATTGGATGCAATGGAGCATCAACCACGTAAATCTTTACGTTTAGAAAAAATTTGGCAACTGAAACTTTTATTAGGCAAAAACAGCCAACTGGCGCGTAAAAAAGATAAACAACCTGAAATTCAATTTGTTCCACGTCAGTTTCAATGAAGTTTAGGCAACATACATAAGCTATAGAGAGATTCCTATGAGTTTTGATCGTAATACAAAAATTGCATTTCTAGGTATGGGACTCATGGGGAGCCGTATGGCCACCCGATTGCTTCAAGCTGGATTTGAAGTGGCTGTATGGAACAGAACTGCTGCTGCCTGCGATGTGCTCATTGATTTAGGTGCAACTGCGCTAAAACTAGAAAACATTGCAGACTATCCCGTCATCTTAACCTGTCTTTCGGATGATTCGGCTGCACAACAGGTGATTGAAAAAATTCAGCCCTTCTGGACTGCCAATCAAGTGGTTGTGGATTTCTCTAGCTTATCTGTGGATAAAACCAAAACACTGGCGTTATTAGCACAACAAGATAACGTACATTGGATTGACTCACCTGTTTCTGGCGGAACAGCGGGTGCCGAACAAGGCACACTGGTCATTTTTGCAGGGGGCGATGCCGAAATCATTCAAAACTTAAGTCTGATTTATAATGTACTTTCACAACGCGTCACACGTATGGGAGAAACAGGAACAGGACAAGCCACCAAAATTTGCAACCAATTAATTGTAGCCGCCAGTAGCACCTTAATAGCAGAAGCAGTTGCCTTAGCACGTCAAGCGGGTGTCGATACCACACTACTTGCTCCAGCATTGGCAGGTGGATTTGCCGACTCAAAACCTTTTCAAATTTTAACACCAAGAATGGCCAATCATCAGTTTGAACCTGTACAATGGAAGGTGCAGACTTTATCAAAAGATTTAAATAATGCTGTGCAGTTGGCTAAAAAATTTCAATTAGATATTCCAGTTGCAAAAAAAGCATTATCGGAATTGCAGGCACACCAGAATAAAGGCTATGCTGAATCAGATTTAGCCACTGTAATTCAACATGTTGAAACAGAATAATAATGCAGGAGCAAGCTCATGACTAAACTCGCAGTGAATCTTTCCATGATCTTTACTGAAGTGCCACTCATCGAACGTTTTGCACTGGCTTATGCTCATGGCTTTAAGCATATTGAAATTCAATTCCCTTATGAGCTCAGTATTGCTGAAATTCAAAATCAACTGACCCAGCACGATTTAAGTTTATGCCTCATTAATGTGCCTGCTGGAGACCTTATGCAAGGCGGTAATGGTTTGGCTGGTATTCCAGGCAGAGAACAAGAATTTCACCAAGCCTTAGAATTAGCAATTCAATATGCCGTTGCGTTAAAAGTACCAAGTGTCAACATTTTAGCGGGTAAACAACCGCTCGATTGTGACTTATTACCCTGCCTAAATACTTTAGCCAAAAACTTAAAACTCGCTTGCTTTATGCTGGCAGAACATCATATTCAACCTGTGTTTGAAATGATTAATGGCACAGATATGCCACGCTTCCTCATTCAAAATGTTGCGCAAGCTCAGGAAATTTTGGAAGCTGTTCAGCATCCCGCACTCAAAATGCAATACGATTGTTATCACATGGCAATGATGGGCGAAGATGTACTGGCTGAATTGAAAGAAAATATTTTAGAAATTGGGCATATTCAATTTGCAGATTGTCCTGGGCGACATGAACCTGACACCGCACAAATTCACTTTAAAGAAATTTTTGACTGGTTAAGTCACAGTGATTATGCAGGTTTTATCGCGGCAGAATATCGACCACAAGCCCACTCGAACCATTCATTTGCGTGGAAAAACAAGTACTTTGCTGAGCATCCACAAAGTTAAAAAACAGACAATTGAAATTTGGTGATAAAACCGCTATATTAGATGATGAGTTATTGTCAGGAATTATGACCCTTTATGAATTTAGAACCATCGCCCAGCGCTTCTAATTCTCTCGATCTCGCAATGAATTCTCAAGCTCAAGATGTACAAGCTTGCTTAAAAGTTGTACATGAAGCTCTATTAGATGTAAAAGCAAAAGATATTATCGAACTTGATGTTAGTAGCATTAGCAATGTCGCCGATGCGATTGTAATTGCAAGTGGTACATCAACTCGTCATGTGAAAGCACTCGCGGACAATGTGGCTGAAGAAGCACGCAAAGCTGGCTTCCGTCCTATCGGTGTCGAAGGCGAGCGTGATGCAGAATGGATTTTAATTGACCTTGGACTTGTCGTGGTTCATGTCATGTTGCCAACTGCGCGTAAATTTTACGACTTAGAAAGTTTATGGCGTACAGCTCCAGAATCTGTAGCATAAGAAAAATGACCAACTCGGTCTACAAAAGCCAGTTAATCTTGGAATTAACTGGCTTTTTTGTTATCTAAATTTAAGTCAACTGCTTAAATTAGTTGATGTAAATCAACATCCATAAATTGTTGTTTAATTTGTTCTTTTGCACGTGCCAAAACAAAGTCAGCTTTGGTCGGTCCATAAAACTCACAATAAACTTCGTAAATTGCAGTAATCACCTGCGAATAACTCATAATCGGCAAGTCTCTAATAAACTCAACGTCATGTATTGCAGCTTGTTCTACTACAGCATACCCAAGATCAGTTAGTCGCTGTTTCACATCCTGATCAAAGTCTGCCAAATCTACTTGTACTACACCTTTGACCACATATCCCACAAATTGCGCAAAGGCATCACTCAATTGTCCTGAAACCAAAGCCTCTTGTTTTTCCGGAGGTTTGACTTGAAGTAAAACCTGTTTTTCGACTTCGGCAATTTCGAATAAAACCTGACGCAACATATCTTTACGGTAAAAACGCAGTTCGTCCGTATTACACACTTCGCTTAAAAAGCGATTGAGTACAAAAGAAGGCTTATCTCCATATTCCTGCTCCCAATAGCTCAGAACGCGTTCCAAAGCGATTCCCTTCAAATATTGGCTTAAACCACGCTCAATCGCTGTTCTTTTTTGTCCTATGGTGAGTAATTCATTTGGCATGCTCAGCACTCCTTAATGACGTTTAGTCATACCATCAGTTTCAAAAGTTACATCGCGTTGAAACTCAGGATAAGATAATTCTGCGTGTTCGGTATAGTCTAGGCCACGCTGCTCATGCTGCTTACTAACACGCAAGCTACCCAATACTTTTTCAAGTAGTTTAAACACTACAAATGCCAGCCCAAAACCCCAAACGAAACCAGCAATGACACCTAAAAATTGAATTGAAATAATTTGCGAATTAAATGGGCTGGCTTCATAAAATAAACCTGCTGCGATAGTTCCCCATGCTCCACAAAAGCCATGTACCGTCACGGCATCTACCACATCATCCAACTTCAACTTTTCAATCAAAACTGGCACAACACTCACCACCAGACCCGCAGCCAAACCCGTCACAATTGCAAACAATGGCGTCATTGTTGCGCAACCTGCTGTAATCGCAACCAAGCCCCCCAAAGATGCATTAATGGTGGTACGGATAAGAATCGCTTTTCCACGTAGCAATGCATAGAACATATAAGCAACGGCGGCTGCACATGCGGCCAAGTGCGTATTCAAGGCAATTCGCCCAATACTCACGGTCGCATTGACCGTCGAAGCTGCATTAAAGCCAAACCATGCCAACCATAAAATAAAACCGCCCAATGCCACTAACGGTACATTATGTCCCGCCAAATAATGTGACTGTCCATTACGACCAAAGCGTCCTAAGCGTGGACCTAAAACGACAATCCCAGCCAAAGCCACCCAACCGCCAATCGAATGCACCACGGTTGAACCTGCGAAGTCGATAAAACCCAATGACTTTAACCAGCCCTCACCTTCAAACAGACTGCCCCATGCCCAACTGCCAAACACTGGGTAAATTAGCCCACTTACAAATGCTGCACTCACTACATAGGCAACAAAGTGAATTCGTTCTGCCATGGCACCGCTAGCAATGGTGGTTGCGGTTGCCGCAAACATCATTTGGAAGAACAATAAGTTCCAATGCCAATCATCCAAATGATTGGGAGCAAAATGACTGGTACCAAACCATCCTGTAGGATTTATGCCAAACATTAAGCCAAAGCCAAGTAACCAGAAAATCAAGCCTCCTAAGCATGTATCCATGTAGTTTTTCATCAGGACATTAACCGTATTTTTGCCACGTACAGAACCACTTTCCACCAAAGCAAAACCAGCTTGCATAAAAAACACCAAGATCCCGCCCATCACTACCCAAACACTGTCGAGCGAGAGTCGAATTTCTTGGATATTTTGTGCTGGCGTGGCTACAGCATCAGCAGCAAAGCCTGTTGTTGTAACACCCCATAAACTTAGTAAAAGTAGATAAATTATTTTTTTCATGAACATCCCCCGAAGTCTGTTCACAAAAATGCAAAATCAGTGCCAAATACAACACATATTTTTTATCAAGTGCTGAACCAACCGAACTGCATAACCGTGCTTTTATCTTACTTAGCCATATACAGCTTTATTCTCTATTCTGGTTACTGTTCAAATCGATACGGGAAACAGGCATAAAAAAAACCACCCCAAAGGGTGGTTTTTATTTAAGATAACCAGCGTGGACGATTAAAATTTATAGCGCACATTAAAATTGACCTGACGCTCATCTCCCACGGTCACAACATTGTTACTTAGACCACCAGCATAATATTCCTTATCAAAGATGTTTTTCGCATTCACACTGGCTTGCCACGTTCCAGCATCATAGCCCATCTCCGCATCAAATAAAGCATAGCCTGGAAGAGTATAATCGTATGGCTCTAGACTAGCAGATTTATACTTAATTTTATCTAATGATGTTCCACAACTCAGTTGCTAACTCATTAGGTTCTCTCATCCAACGCCATTCAGACTCCTTCAGATGGTAGTCAAAATAATCTTTTGAGATACCATTGAACTTGGATAATCTTCGTTTACAGAAACTCCAAAATGATTCTATTCCATTTATGTGACATTGTCCTCTAGCAAACTCATTTGCTCCGTGATTTACCCTGAAATGCTTTGAATAACCAACATCAACTAGACCATTATAGCCTCGCCATCCATCACTATAAATGACACTTTCTAGTGCCACCTTACCTAAGATAACCTTTTGTAAAGTCTTCATTTTACAGTCAGGAACGATTTCAGTATAAACACGCCCATCCCGTTCAAATATTCCAAATACGGGTTGTTTTAAAGTGCCACGACCACGTTTTAACTTCCCATGAAAACCACGTTGTCGTTTAGCGCCAAAATAGCTTTCATCCACTTCAATAGAACCTACAAATTTAGTTCTTAAATCTGTTTGATGATCATAAATAGCTTCCCTAAAAAGCATGTACCAATAGTTGATCGTATTACGATTTAAATTGAGTAATAATGCAGTTTTAGAAGCGGGTATATCAATGCAAAAGCATTGAATGATTTTTTTAATCTTGTAGTGGCTTAATTTACTGTTTTTAATCATGATTACAGACCAACATAACTAGTCTGCTAGTCTAGAGCCTTCGTATTTATAACTGCTCTTTTTCGATTCGCTACGTACCCCAGCTCCGATAAACCAACCTTGTAATGCACCCTGATTAAATTCATATCGCGTATTTAGGTTAAACATTTGCTCAGAAACATTGTTTAAGCGTTTCCCTTCATAACTACTGATTTCGTTATCAACAATACGTGCAGTCGGTAAATAGCTATAGTTAGCATTCACCACCCAATTTGGTAAGATCCGTACAGCGAGCTCAGTCTCAATACCCTGAGTATTCTCTTCACCCGTCTGATATTTATCTCCATTAGCATCGCTCGACACCACATTAAAACGGGTCAAATCAAACCATGCCAAACTGGCTTGTAAGCGCTGATCTAAAGTCTGAAACTTAAGGCCCACTTCATATTGTTTGGCTTTTTCAGGGTCAAATACATTCCCATTCACATCTACATCAGTCACGGGTAAAAATGAAGTAGAATAGCTCACATATGGCGAAACCCAGTCATTATAGGTATATAAACCTGCAATACTGCCCGAAAATGCCTGACTACTTTTACTGCTCTCATTGTCATTGTAATTACTTTTAGCATCGATGGATGCCCAATCATGACGCAAACCGAGATTGATATTCAACCGATCCGTCATATCCACTTGATCTTTTAAATATACCCCCATGGTTTTTAACGTCGTTTCGACGCTGTCACTACGTAAGGTCTTGGTGGCACACCAGTCCTGATTGGTATAACGAGGTGCATAAATATTTAAAGCTGTGATCGTACAGTTATAGTTCCAGATATCACGGGTATCATGCATGCCATCTAAACCCAACATAATGTGATGCTGCATATTGCCCAGTTCGACTGTTTTGGCAATATTATTATCAATACTGAAATTTATATCATCATAATGCTGATCGCGCCCCTGACGGGTGATGGTGCTACTGTTCGCTGTAGATTTACTAATAAACACTGCTTGCCCATCTAAACGAGAATTTTGTACCGCAAAATTCTGTTTAAACGTCCAACCATCATCAAAGATATGTTTCAGGTTATAACCAATACGCATGCTGTCAGAAAGATATGGATCGACACTTGGCTCACCAATAAATAAATGCCGGCTCACCTGCCCGTTGCTATTTGGCAAAATACTGCCATAGACAGGTAAGCCCTGTTGGCGAACATATTCTTTATGGTTATAACTCGCAATCACCGACAAATCAGTCTGATCGCCCAAGTCGAAATTATACGAAGGCGAGATATAAAAGTTTTTAAAATACACATGATCCGTTGCATCATCTTGATCTGAATAGTTAGCATTTAAACGCCATGCCGCTTTATCCGAACCTTCAATGGTATGGTTGGTATCTACCCCAATTTGGCGCAAATTATGACTGCCGTAGCGCAAGTCCAACTGATTAAAATCATCCTGTACAGGACGTTTAGTCACCAAATTCACAATCCCACCTGGCGCGGTTTGCCCAAAATCCATTGAATCTGGACCTTTCACCACCTCAATCCGCTCTAGACCTGTAATATTGCTCGGTGAATCCGAGGCTTGTGCCTGACGTAAACCATCGACATAAATTGCATCGGATGACAATTGCCCACGAATAATAAAATCATCTGCACCACGGCGACCCAATGGAGCTGAAATGACCCCAGCCACACCTTGAATGGCATCGGTCAAGTTCATGGCTTGTTTTTTTTCAATTTGTTCTTTGGTAACCACCGAAACCGATTTTGCTGTTTTAAATAAAGGCTGCTCCGACTTTAAACTTTGCGTAGTGGTAGGCACATCACCATCAGCTTTTGGATTTTCAGCCGTTAAAGTAATCGTTGGGAGTAAATTATCTTCTGCAAAAGTGGGTTGAATTACAGATAAAATTGCCAATGCCAAACTGCTTGGCATAAACCCCAAGAGAGTATTTTTTTTCATAAAATCTTAAAAATAGAAGAGTAAAAGAATATTCAAAAATATTAAACTTATTAATAATCTTTCTCAATAAAAATTAGAAAAAATAACAACTCAGCAATAACTTTATGAAAATATTAATGAAAGCCCTATTTGAAATAGTAAAATCCAGATCGTAATTATCAAAACTGCTCAACTAACATCTTTCACAAAACAGAATTAAAATTAATGATTTAAATAAATAATGTAGTAAAAATTAATAATTTTAATTAAATGTAGCACAACTAAAATGCAGCTTATTCTTTTATTCCTAAAAAAGGACAATTCGAAAAATTGAGTATCTATTATGTTTAAACTGTTAAAAATACCAAAACAACTCCCACATCGTAGAGCAATGAATCCAGCATTGAGAGCTATCCCATGCCGAGATAACTCTCAATGAGATCTACCTAGACGGATCCAAACGCACTGAGAATTTTGAACCTATACTGTTCTCATCAGATCAATCAAGGATAACAATACACCCTACTTGGAGAGTGCAGCGATCATCAATGGTGCTGCTTGTTCATCCACTAAAGCAGGCACTATCTGCATACAAAGTAGGTCATTCCATTCTAACACCCATTGCTGGATCAACTCAGCATCATTTGCCTCAATAATTGCAACACCAGAGAGCTGTGCAATGGCATGCCATCGACCCAACATTTTTATGCCCGCAGGTGCTGTTCCTCCTGTTTTCAAAAATCGCTCCATTGCGGCATTACGATTTTCAGGGCGAATACTATAATTCACTATAAATAACATAAGTCACCTCTCGCACTTGATTGGCACACCTAACTTGATCACATGAGAGAATATACAAACAGATAAATTCACATGCGTTATACTGCCGATAAATCTCTACGCAGTTACATCAGACCATCAAACCTCTTCGTCATTTAAATCACTTACCTTTACATTTTGATCGTTTTTTAATCAACTTTAAAGAACACCAGTACCTAAAATTATTCAAACAAATATTACAAACAAAAGGCTTTAAACATTTCACTTAGTCCATAGAAGTAGTAGAGGATGCACTCAATACTCCCTCATTCATTCCTGCCAAAAAAATTAATATAAAAAGCTTACCCTATGAAGACTGAATTTCAGGCGTAAAAAAACCACCCTAAAGGATGGTTTTAATCTCCCTAAATCCCTCTTTATAAAAGAGGGACTCGAGACTTTCATTTAGTGTCCGCCACCATTAATGGCTTTGGTCATATCTTCAACCACTTTCTTCGCATCACCGAAGACCATCATGGTTTTTTCATTGTAGAACAAATCATTGTCTAAGCCCGCGTAACCTGTCGCCATAGAGCGTTTGATCACCATAATCGTACGTGCTTTGTGAGCTTCAAGAATCGGCATACCATAAATCGGCGAGCTTGGATCATCTTTCGCTGCTGGGTTAACTACGTCGTTCGCACCGATTACTAATACCACATCAGTTGCTGGGAAGTCTGAGTTGATTTCATCCATTTCCAAGATGTCTTCATACGCCACATCTGCTTCTGCCAACAGTACGTTCATGTGACCAGGCATACGACCTGCAACTGGGTGAATCGCGAAGCGAACTTTTACGCCCTGCTCTTTCAAGATTTCACACAATTCTTTTACCGCATTCTGCGCACGACCTTGCGCCATACCATAACCCGGTACAATCACCACGCTGTCGGCATTTGACATCAAGAAGCCTGCGTCATCTGCCGAACCAGAACGATGGTTACGTTGAACTTGCTCACCTTTATCTGCTGATGCAACTGCTGCACCACCCATCGCACCACCAAACAATACGTTGATGATTGAACGGTTCATCGCTTTACACATGATGTAAGACAGAATCGCACCAGAAGAACCAACCAATGAACCTGCAACGATCAACATATTATTTTCAAGCGTAAAACCAATACCTGCTGCTGCCCAACCAGAGAAAGAGTTCAATAGCGAAACCACAACTGGCATATCACCACCACCGACTGGTGCAATCCACACCCAACCGAATGCAAGTGCAAGTGCTGTCATCGCCCAGAATGCAGCCATGTTACCCGTCGTAAAGAAGTAGATACCACACGCCAACATTGCAATGAAAATGAGTGCCTGTACAGGTTTAACCCATGCCCCAGAAATGGTTTTTGCCCACTTTTTCGCAGCCAACTTACCATATGCAAATACTGATGCGGTAAATGTGATCGCACCCACAAAACAACCCACGAACAATTCAAATAAATGAACTTTGCTCATGTGGGCATGTTGCACACCCGCAGCCGTTAAAGCAGATTCATTTTCAGCAAACAATGCTGTTAATTGGTTGTTATGCAAAATTGCAGCAATCGCAATCAATACCGCCGCCAGACCCACCAATGAGTGCATTAATGCCACTGTTTCTGGCATTTGTGTCATTGGAACGGTACGTGCACGAGCAATACCTACGACTGCACCGAGTACCATCGCACCACCAATCATCCAAATCACAGGATGGTCGGCCACGAAGAAGGTGGTCACAACAGCAATCGCCATTGCGATCATGCCATAACGGTTACCTTGAATTGCTGTTTTTGGACCAGACAAACCACGTAAAGTTAAAATGAAGAGGACAGCACCAATCAGGTAGAACCAATCCGCATAGTCTCGAATAAATTCCATATATTAGCCCTCTTTTTTCTTTTGCTTTGGCTTAAACATTTCAAGCATACGTGCGGTTACTGCGAAGCCACCGAAAATATTGATACTTGCCAAGAACACAGCAATTGCACCAAGAATGCTCACAACATTTACACTTTGGAATGCAACATTCGCATCAACACCAATTGCAGGAATCCCCACAGTTTGAATCATTGCACCCACCACGATGATCGATGACAAAGCATTGGTTACAGCCATAAGCGGAGTATGTAATGCTGGTGTTACGCCCCATACCACGTAATAACCTACGAAGATGGCAAGGACAAAAATAGTAATTGTTTCAACCATGAAAAATCTCCTTACGCACGCTTCAACAGCACTTGGCTGCCATGAGTGACCAATAGGGCTTTTTGAATTTCATCTTCTTGATTTAAGACAAAGTTTTTATCTTTATCAAACAATGTTTCGACAAAATTGAAAACGTTACGTGCATAAAGTGCTGAAGCTTCAGTCGACACCGTAGATGGAATATTTGGGACACCCAAAATTTTCACACCATTTTCAGTCATCACTGTCTCACCAACTTTAGAACCTTCAACGTTACCGCCAGTTTCAACTGCCATATCTAAAATGACAGAGCCTGGTTTCATTTTGGCAACGGTTTCAGCACGAATAAGACGCGGTGCATCACGACCAGGTAAAAGCGCAGTGGTAATCACGATATCGGCATTAGAAACCGCTTTATCGACAATCGCAGCTTGGTCTTTAATGTATTGCTCACCCGGCATCCAACCATAACCATTCTTGGCAGCATCTGCAGCTTTTTGCTTTTCTTCATCAGACATAGGTACGTCTAACCACTTGCCGCCTAAAGATTCTACTTGGTCTTTCGCTGTTGGGCGCAAATCGGTCGCTTCCACAACCGCACCTAAGCGTTTTGCAGTTGCAATCGCTTGTAAACCCGCAACCCCTACACCCATGATCACGATACGAGCTGGTTTAACCGTACCCGCAGCGGTCATTAACATTGGGAACATACGTTGATATTCTGCCGCCGCCAAAAGTACAGATTTATAACCTGCAAGGTTGGCTTGAGAAGACAATACATCCATGTTTTGCGCACGAGATAAAGTACGAGGCAATAATTCCAATGCAAATGCAGACACGTTTTGCGATGCAAATTGATCTAGTTCGGTATTGCGGTAAGGGTCAAACATTGCAACTACAGTGGTGTTTGGCTCTAACTTTTGAATTTCCTCACCTTTAGGAGCGCGAACTTTCAAAATCATCTGACTGCCCACATAGGCATCATCTGTAATCTTAGCACCGACTTGTTCATAAGCACTGTCAATATAAGCAGCCTTTACACCAGCGCCACGTTGAATGACCACACTATGACCAGCGTTGATCAATTTCTTTACTGTCTCTGGCGTAGCAGCTACACGATTTTCACCGACGACAGTTTCGGTAGGGATTCCGATCTGCATGAGCGTTCCTCAAGCTAAATTTCTCTAGTAAACACCGTTAGAAACGATGTTCCCTCTGGATGTGTTCTTGTTGAATTTTGGATTCTAATTGAACTTTTTTAAATTACCACCCAATATTTATTTAATAAATACCCTCATTTTGAACTGATGATTCATAAAAATAATTATTCGATATATCATTCTTCGGTTTTGCCCAGCATATTGTAAAACCGAGTCTGTGTTCAATTGGCTCGTGTTTTATTTCATGGGTCAGAATCTTGTTTGTTTTTTTAAAAGCATAAGCGTTAGACCACAACAAGTGGTTTTTCTGACAAAATTTCCTGTTCATCCCCTGTGAAGAAAATCGTCCTGAGACTATACAAATTTCAGGTATTTTTAAGTTTTTCTCTGCAAAATTGACTGAGATGACAATTTGGTCAATCTCGAACCTTTTTAATGGTATAAATTCTAAGCAGAAATTTTCAAATTTTGTCTCCTCATTAGACTCTCTATAAATGCAGCTTTCCCTTTGTGCTTTCTCATTCTTAATATAAATATGAAATATGACCAAAGTCGGATAATGCAGAAAATTTAATTCAAAAAAACTTTTCAAATCATTTAATCTGATGATGCAATATGTTTCATTCGACATATTTTGCACTATTTTAGGTCATTTATTATTCATATTACGTTAAAATCTTCTTTTCAGCTCAATCAAAATCCAAATGTATCTATAGAAAGTTCTCACTAAAGCAAAAGTATTTGGATATTTATGCAATTCTGAAGCAAAAACAGCCATGTATTTATATAACTTTATCCTATGTATTTTTGTCTTTTCATTCCAAAGAGTATGAGGATTGATCATTTTTTTGCATTTTTCTCTTTCAGCCCAAAAGCCTATACTGCATATCGGTAGCCATCCTATCTTTTTAAAAAGTTAAATTTCATGAATCTCTCTTTATCTCGCACCCAACTTGGCAGTTTGTTTGCGATTGGTGCAGCATTTTTATTCAATAGCAAAGCGATTTTTATTAAACAAGCTTATGCCTTATCACCTTTGGTGGATGCCACACTCTTGATGGCGCTTCGAATGGCTTGTGCCTTACCGTTTTTTCTACTGATCTGTTGGTTTAACCGAGAAAAGAGCAAAGGCTTACAAGCAAAAGATTGGGGGCTGCTCATGGTGGCAGGCCTGATGGGGTACTACTTTGCCAGTTGGTTGGACTTTTTAGGTTTAATGTATATCAGTGCGTCTTTAGAACGCATTATCTTATTCCTCTACCCTACTTTAACTGTATTGGCTTCTTGTGTGCTGTATCGCCAAAAACTTTCGGTCAAAAGTATGCTCGCCATTGTGCTTAGTTACGGAGGGACTGTTTTGGTGATGCTTCAGGAGCAACAACATGCGCCTGTTCAAGAACATTTCTGGCTGGGTGCAAGCCTTGTGTTTGCCAGTGCAATCGCCTTTGCTGCCTATCTATTACTAACACCCCCGCTGATTCAAAAATTTGGCTCATGGAATTTTACAGGTCTGGCTTTAACAACCGCTTGCCTTGGCACACTGGTACAATTTTTTTGGGTCACTCCTCATCCTCTATTATTGGTGCAACAACTTCCTGTTGGCGTACTTTGGTATGGTTTGGCACTGGGCTTCTTTGTCACCGTCGTTCCGACTGTACTACTAATGCAAAGTATTGCACGGCTTGGGGCAGCTCAATCCGCCATGATTGCATCGGTTGGCCCTATCCTAACCATTTTATTGGCAGTCGCTTTTTTAAATGAACATTTGAATTTTTGGCAATGGATCGGTTGTTTACTCAATATTGTCGGAATTATGATGATTACCTTATCCAAGAAAAAGCTTGCCAACTAATACCTGCTAACATCAGTAATCGTGCAAGGTTTTTACTGAAAAGCATCGTCTTTTGGAGAAAGGGAGCATTCTGTGTTTTCACTATTCATCTTCAATAATAGCTCGTGAAAGTGCGCCCCCGCTGATGTTTCAGCGAGTACATCATTCGGGTTACGCAGTGGGCATTGCTCTAAGGATAAACAACCACACCCAATACACCAATCCAATTGTTGTCGCAGTTGTAATAAATGCACAATCTGCTGATCTAACTGGGTTTGCCATTGCTGTGACATTTGCTGCCAATCTTGCTTGGTGGCATTTCCTTGTTTCGGTAATGCTGAAAAGGCAACCTTCACTTGTTGCAATGAAATGCCGACTTGCTGTGCTGCTTTAATAATGGCAATACGTCTTAGCATAGAACGCTGATAACGACGTTGATTGCCCGAAGTTCGCGCACTCCAAATCAGTTCTTTTTCTTCATAAAAACGTAAAGCAGCAACACTGACATCACTGCGTTTTGCCAAATCACCAATACTCAACCACTGCTGTGCCGATGGCATTGTTTGCTGATTTTCTTCCATAAACGCTTGACCTCAAGTTAACTTGAGCTTTGATACTAACAAAAATCAAACATAGGTAGAATTTTTTATGCAACATGCCGCATCTCCTGCACCATTTGAATTAAGTAACCCAAAAAAACTTTATAATCCGCGTCCTTTTGCCTATAGTCACATGGCTGAAGTTAGACACTTTTCACGTATACTTCACATTTCAGGACAAGGTGGTGAAAACCAACGAGGACATTTATCTCAAGATTTTGCTGAGCAATTGTGTCAAGCCATGACCAATTTAGAGCATGCACTTGCACATGCCGATGCTTCATTTTTAGATATTGCTGTTTTAAGAGTTCTAGTGGTTGACCATAGCCCCAAGAAACATCAGTTTTTAATTCAGGAAATACAAAAGCGCTGGAAAGAACATAACTTTCCTGCTTGCACACTGATTCCTGTTCCGTGTCTTGCCATACCAGGAATGCTGATTGAAATTGAAGCAACCGCTTATTGCAATTAACCGAACAAGCCAAGGAACTTTATGAATTCTCCACGTGATATTAGCCAAGACAAACCGCTACTGTGGCTCATGGCAGTTGCTTGTGGTCTTTGTGCAGGTGCGAACTATTATTGCCAACCCCTCATCCATTCAATTCAACAATATTTTAATGTGCCTGAGTCACAAGTGGCCTTAACCGTTACTTTTGCCCAAGTGTCTTATGCACTAGGGTTATTGCTGATTGTTCCGATTGGCGACATGGTCAATAAAACCAAATTTATTCCGTTGCTCATGTTCTTCGCGGCAATCGGTTTATTTATTTGTGCCTTTGCCATCAACCTACCTATGCTGTGGTTGGGTACCAGTATCGTCGGACTATTTTCCGTCGCAGCCCAAGTACTGATCCCTTTAGCGACGATGGCGGTAAAACCTGAAAAAACAGGTGAAGTCATTGGTTTCCTTATGAGTGGTTTATTGGTTGGCTTATTACTTTCGACCAGTTTAGCGGGGCTTGTGTCTAACTTATTTCACTGGAAACTGATTTATGCACTGAGCGGTATTTTGACCTTAATCTTGGCTTTTTTATTGAAATCACGTTTACCTTATGTGATGTCTTTTAAAATGAGCTATCCGCAAGTCTTTAAGTCGATGGGGCTGTTATTACAGCAAGAACGTCGTCTCATATTACGTTCTTTAATTGGTGGCTTTGTCTTTGCAGCCATGAGCATTTTATTTTCAACCATCGCGTTGTTGCTGACCTCTAAAACCTATCAACTCCCCGATGTACTGGTTGGGGTCATTCCACTGATTGGTGTATTTGGAGCACTGTCCACACAATATGTTGGCAAATTAGCAGATCAGGGTTATACCACCGTGCTCACTTGGTCAGGTTGCGCGATTATGGCCGTCAGTTGGTATTTCCTATATTTAGGTGGACATAGCCTCATCAGTTATATTTTAGGCTATGGTTTAATTAACTTAGGCTTAGCTGTGGTGCATAGCAGTAACCAGAATATTATTTTCCGCATTCGTCCAGATGCCAAATCTCGCATTAACTCCATTTATATGACCATGTATTTTATTGGCGGAGCCTGTGGTTCGGCATTAGGCGTTTATGCTTGGCATCATGGTGGCTGGAGCATGAGTTGCCTGGTTGGTATTTTGTTGGTTGTGGCAGCGGCTATCTTTGCACTGATTGATTTGCTCAGCTGTAACAAACCACTCAGTCCACATGAAACCTTTCAGCCTTAAGCCTTTTGCATGAGTTGGCCATATCGTTATAGATAATATCAACTCATGCGACACAATCTAGTTAGGAGACCTGCATAACAGGATAGAAAGGTTTCTCAGTATCTAACTGTTCTGCATTTTCCAGTAAGATATACATAAAGATTGGAATCAGTATCGACAAAATACTGCAACCATCTGCAATATAACGTCGATTTACTACACTGTTATAACTGACTCCACCCTGTAAAATTTGATTACGTAAGGTATTTAGGCGAGCAAAAAGAAAGGATAAAATCTCTGCAGTTTTTCTACCCTGTAGGGCTTGATGCACGACTCGTTGCTCAGCTTCAAATTCAGTTTTCCAAGATACTTGGCTGATTTTATGATTATGATAGTCCCAGAATCCTTGATAAATATAAGGATTATCTAAGATTAAATGAAGAGTTTGCTTAGCTTTATGCTCAAACACATACTCAACCTTGTGCTCATGATCTAACTGACTCAGTGCGGTTAAAAATTGCTTCATACTTTGTTGTGGTTGTAATGCTGTACCTTCACGAGCATAAATAGCATTAAACGAAATCCATAAACTGATAAATTTTAAATCCAAATCATCATCAAGCAGCATTGCTTTTTTAAACCAACTGATCCCACGATGCAGTCGTAAATTAAAGGCTTCGGAATGCTCTGCTTTTTTATTTTTAAAAACTTCTTCGAGTACTAACATATCCGTCTCCATTTCTTTATTGTTATCTTCTATTAACCATAACCAATTTGAAGACCGTGCTCAATCAAAAAACAAGTATTGATGCGTTCAATAAAGGAATGGATCTAACAATAAAAAAATCTAAAAAATAGCCCAGCAAACTGGACTATTTTTCATTCTGCAAATTACTTCTTCGCTGCCTGCATATTTTTAATTAGCTCACTAAAATCAAACGTTGCTGCCTTTTGTACAGGTGGATAATCTATCAATGACTTAATATGTTCTCCAATCAATGCCTGTAAAGGTTCAGAAATCCATTGCTTGCTTTGAATAATTTCCGAACGGTCTCGTGTGCTATCAAATGACTCAAATGGATCCTGACGCAAATTGTACATAATTGGGAATTTTTGCTTTTGATAACTATCGTAATAGTTTTCGCTGGTTTCGAAATGTACCTTCCACTGGTTAATACGAACTGCACGCAGTGTTGATTCATGGTAATACAGGAAATTATTACGCTTACTTTCCTCAGACTTACCGGTCCAATAATCTAGATTATTGACACCATCAATATATTGCTTACGCTTGGTTTTCATTTCTTCGACCACATTTGAATCACCCGCTGCGGCTGCCAAAGTCGTAAACAAATCCATATTGGCTTGAATCCCAGTTTTCACCTGACCCGCAGGAATATGCCCAGGCCAACGAACCATCATAGGCACACGCACACCACCCTCATATGTGGTCATTTTTTCACCACGAAAAGGTGTGGTACCACCATGATTTTTGGCACTGTGTTCTGGACCATTATCTGTGGTATAAACAATGATGGTGTTATCTAATACACCCATCTTCTTCATATCATCCAACAGTTGCCCTACTTGCATATCATGTTCAATCATACCGCTTCCATACAAATCATCTTCAGATGTTGCTTTCGCGGCTAAATAGCGATGAGAATCACGTAAATGTGTATACATATGCATACGGCTTGGGTTTAACCATACAAAAAATGGCTTGTCCGATTTTTTACTGCGCTTCATGAAATCAACACTGGCTGCGATAAATTCATCATCCACAGTTTCCATGCGTTTACGCGTAAGTGCCCCCGTGTCTTCACACTTTTGTTTACCCATTTTCCCAAAACGAGGGTCTGTAGTTTCATCATCTGTTGTTGATGCATAACAGTGAAGAACACCACGTGTACCATATTTTTTATGGAACTCTGGGTCTTTTGGATAGTCAAACTGCTCTGGTTCTTCTTCTGTATTTAAGTGGTACAAGTTCCCAAAGAACTCGTCAAAACCATGCACGGTTGGTAAATGTTCATTACGATCACCTAGGTGATTTTTACCAAACTGACCACTCATATAACCCAATGGCTTGAGTACTTCTGCCAAAGTTGGTGTGATAGCTTGAATGCCTAATGGAGAACCAGGACGACCAACGGTAGTCATACCACTACGAATTGGATATTGTCCTGTAATAAATGCTGCACGGCCTGCAGTTGAACTGGGTTGAGCATAATGATCGGTAAACATAATGCCTTCTTTGGCAATTCGATCAATATTTGGTGTGTTATATCCCATTACACCATGGCTATACGCACTGACGTTGGTAAAGCCTACATCATCCGACATAATCACCAAAATATTGGGTGGTTTTGCCACGAGAGCTGTTGAAAGCAAGGCTCCGCCAGCCAAAGCGATGCAACGTGAAATAATATTTTTACGCATGTGTTTTCCTTAACAGATTTTTGAAACTAAAAACATATTTTCAAACCGTTTTATGCAGACAACGATTTGATGGTTCAGCATATAAGGGCTAAATCCCGCCCCATGAGTTACAACAGATTTTCTAATGTGGTTGTAAACGTTTCGCAATGTCATGCTTCGATGTCGTTGCGGTATGAAAAAATTTCTTTAAGCCTGAACATAGGTAATGAAGGCCCACTTCTCCTTCTGGCGTTTTTAAGAAACGGTCTTTCGGACAATCTCCCCAACATAGTTGAAGATACGGACATTTTTTGCAGTATTCAGGTAAGCTATTTGACTTCGCATAGGCGAATTTCTTTTGTCGTTCTGAAAAGACTAAATCACCTTGATGAATCTCTTGGATATTGCCCAGCTTGTATTCTGGATAAACAAAGTGGTCACAGGAAAATAGGTCACCATTGTGTTCTATCGCCAAGGATTTGCCACAGATTTGTCCAGACACGCATTTCTGTGCACCATAGCCGAACATCATGGAAATCACATTTTCGAACTGGTCGATAAATACTTGTCCAAAATCATGCGCTAACCAGTCTTGCCACACGGTTGAAAGAAATATGCCCCAGTCATCCGCGGCAATCGACCAATCCGTTACTACTGAATCGGTTGTACCTGGCTGTGCTGCCGAACTACCGAGTTTCGGTAGGGCTTTCGGGTTCCAGTGTCCGGGGGCTGTTTGTTGGAATTGCGCGCTTTCCATACCCGGAATGAACTGGATCATGTGGGGTTGTACTTGGTCTCGTAGGAAATGGTAAACCTCTAGCGGTTTTTTACTGTTGTCTCGATTCACCACACACAAGGCATTAAACAGTACATGGTGTTGATGGAGTAATTGCGCTGCGTGCATGACTTTGGCATGTGTTGGTTTGCCCCCTTTGTTGTAGCGATGGATGTCATGCAGGTCTGCGGGGCCATCTATGGATAATCCCACCAGAAAATTGTTTTTCTTCAGAAAAACACACCAGTTTTCGTCTAGTAGGATGCCATTGGTTTGTAAGTCATTTTCGATCGTTTGATAGGGTTTAGCATATTTTTTTTGTAATTCGACCATACGTTGGAAGAAGCCTAAGCCCATTAAGGTCGGTTCGCCACCCTGCCAGCTAAAGACTACTTCGTTGCCTGTTTGAGCTTCTATGTATTGCTTAATATGTAACTCAAGCATGGACTCTGCCATACGTGGAGTTTTTGGTTGATGTAACATGTCTTGCTTATGCAAATAAAAGCAATAACTGCAGTCCAAATTACACTGTGCACCTGAGGGTTTAACCATCACATGGTAACGGTAGGTTTGCCCCTGTACTTGTATTGTTCTTAGCCGCGGGGAAGCTGCCTGTATCGGTATTATGCGCATCTTGTCATCCCTAAACCTGCGATAATCTTTAAAGGTACTGAAATGAATTAAATCGACGTAGTCGATAAAGCTGGCTAGCGTATAACGTTGAATTCATCAAGAATTCTGCTTTGCGATAAAAGCTGATCGAGATTTTGACTACACAAAAAACGCATTATCAACTTATTGCCATATTCATCATCCAGATGTGATGTTGCCTAGCCCATATTGATGCAAGATATCCTGAATATACTCATTCCATTTGAGTGACATTTTAGAATATTGACCTATCTGGCACGGGACATGGTTTTTTAGAAAATATCAAATTTTAAACAGATAAAACCACCCAAAAGAATGGTAATCGATTGAATAAAATTAAATAGATGTCAAAAATCTCATACATAGGCATGGAATTTTTGATGTGGAATTTTGTATTCTACTTAGGCTAAATCTGTTTTAACCAAGATCAATATAGATATTCAAATACCTTGAATCCTGTTTTGACGTGAAACTTGACTGAAATATTCAGGGTATGATTTGACTAAAGCCTTGCTATTTAAACTGCGAGAAGTCTCATACTTTTCAACATTACTAAACCCACTTTACATATTGTCCGTTCTGCCATCTACTTCTTGGCTTGAATCAGTTATTCAAATTGTTGACTCGCATTTTCATTCTCAGAAATAGCGTTCTACGCTCCCACATAATAACGACATAAGAAAGTACAGTACGAACATGTAAAAGCTCATATTACTGAGTACTAGTCGCAATAGGTTCCATATAAGAATGTCTCCCTTTCTTAAAGCAACCTACTCAACGAAATGTACAGATTTTATTTTTGTGATAATATTGCGCGCGATTGGCAGCTTCTTGATTAAGAGCAAAGAATAGCGTTTCGTTCTTCGTAATCGCTCCTGACTTCATCCCAATATTTACCTATGGCATCTGATCAAGTCAAATCAATCAGCTTTTCTTTGCCAAGCAAAATATCAGGATGTTTTTAAATTTCGACCTCTCGTTTCTTAACGAAGTTTTCAACCCATGTTTTTGAATGAAATCTATCATTTTCAAAAAAGTAGGAAAGCTCTTCCGATATTGATTCGGATCGTAGCACGATAGTTCAATTTACCATCTGCACCTTTCCTTGCTGTCATTGAGCCCATAATTTACACCACAAACTGTTTTTTTGATTATGGTGTAAATCCAAACTGATTCACCCACCTAAATATAGGGTCACATAGATTCGCGCAGACTGCGAAATATAGATTAAAGGTATGATTTTTAATGACTAATTTAAAAAACATTGAAAACACTCAATCTCCGCGAATCAGTGTTGCACCGATGATGGATTGGACAACCAAAGACTACCGTTTTTTTGCGCGTTTATTTAATCCGAATGTGATTTTATATACTGAAATGGTCACTACTGGTGCCATTCTTTTTGGTGATGCCAAACGCCATCTTGACTTTAACCATGAAGAACACCCAATTGTTTTGCAGCTCGGTGGCTCGAACCCCAAAGACCTTGCAACCTGTAGCAAAATGGCGCAAGACTGGGGCTACGATGAAATTAACTTAAATGTTGGCTGCCCAAGCGACCGCGTACAGAACAATAAGATTGGTGCATGTTTAATGGCAGAGCCTGACTTAGTCGCAGAATGTATTGCCGAAATGCGCAATGCAGTGGATATTCCTGTCACCGTAAAACATCGTATCGGCATTGATGACATGCACTCATATGAAGAAATGCTGCATTTTGTCGATACAGTCGCTAAAACAGGTTGTGATAATTTTATCGTGCATGCGCGTATTGCGTTATTGCAGGGTTTATCTCCAAAAGAAAACCGTGAAGTTCCTCCGCTACGTTATGAAGATGTCTATCGCCTCAAGCAGGAACATCCAGAATTACTCATCGAAATTAACGGTGGAATTAAAACCTTTGCCGAAACAGAACAACATTTACAGCATGTAGATGGTGTCATGATTGGTCGTGAAGCCTATCACAACCCATATTTATTGGCAGAACTTGGACAACTTTGGCAACTGGATGCACCAGACCGTTTTGAAATTATGGAGCAAATGCTGCCTTATATTTCGAAACGCATGGCTGAAGGTGCACCTTTGTCAATTTTGACTCGTCATATTCTCGGTTTATTCCAGAACTTGCCAGGTGCACGCAAGTGGCGTCAGGCACTCAGCGGTGGCAATGCCAAAACATTTGCTGATGTAGAAAATGCAATCATCAACATTAAAGAAGCGATGAAACGAACTGAGGATTATTTACGAGAACAATCCGTCTAATCACAATTCAAGATTTACTCTGTTAAAAAACTCGGTATCTGGTGAATCTAACGATGATCTTTAGAGATCATCGTTGCAAATGATGTCGTAAATATTCAGCACTTTTCTGTATCACTTCATCTGCATTTTTATTCCAAATCATTACGACATCGGACAAACTATTTGCAGCCTCTAAAGGAATGAGCCTCACTTGTTCAGGCAAAATATCAGTAAATTCTTCTGGAACAATACAAATTCCAATCTCGGCGGCAACCAACTGAAGTTGGGACACTTTACGAGACTGAATCGGTGCTTTTTGAGGTGTAAAACCCGCACCGAGACAAAGGTTTGAGACCAAATAACTGAGCCCACCCCGTTCAGCATGCGGTGTCGAGACAAACTTTTCGTGTCTTAACTGCTGAATTTTGATGCTTTTCTCCATCGCCAAAATATGGCTTGGATACAGGGCAACATACAAGGGCTCATGGTAAAGCTTTTCTACATGTAACTCATCTAGGTGATTTAAAACAGGGGGACGAATAAAACCGACATCAATATTGCCATTCTTAAGTGCAAGAACTTGGTCTTCAGAAGATAAAGTATTCAGCTCAAAATGCACATTGAGGTGCCTTGAAGCTTGATTAAATACTTTGACTTTTTCGAAACTCATTGTAACGGTACTTGAGTGTGCAATTTTAATGAGTCGATTTTTCCCGTCTGCAATATCTTTAGATTTTTCAATAATATGTTCTAAGTTCAGCACATTATTTTTAAGCTGAGCATAAAAAAATTGCCCCGCTTTAGTGAGTTTTATTTTTTTATCAGCCCGATCAAAAATTTCAAATCCAACTTCTTCTTCCAAAAGCTTGATCTGTCGGCTCAAAGCAGATTGGGCAATGAATAACTTTTCAGAAGCCGCGATAAAACCGCCTTCCTCAACAATGCTAATCAGATAATTAAATTGCTTAAGTGTTGCCATTATCATCTCAAAATTAGATTAACAGTTATTTTTTCTATATTAGATTAGATTAATTAATTTAACTAGACTGGGCTTAAGTAGCTTAGATAAGAGAAAGAAAATGGGTTTATCCAAACAAATATTGGTGCTAATTGGCATCATCGGTGCGCTTCTATTGCTCAATTTTTACGATGGTTTTATTGCGAAACAAACGGGAAAAAGCACACAGCCAATCGAGTGGTCTTTTTTACAAGACTAATTTCTATCGATGCTTCAACTATATTCATTTGGCTTGGCATAGAAAAAGTCTCGACTGTTTCCGATCTCTAGCCAACCCATGACCATCTATAATTGTGCAAAAAATTTGTTTCTAGGCGTATGCAGGATTTCACTAAGGCATACTTTTCTATATTGGTGTGACATAAGGTTTTTCTGAGTTCAAAAATCATCGGAATATTCAATACATTTCCTTGTAATTGCATCTCCAAACAACATCTTTTTAAAAAAGATGTTCTTTTGCACTATATTTGCAATTCATTCGTAGGTGTGTTTTAAGAACTTGATAAGTTTAAAAACTCTTTTTCTTTTTTCTATTCATTTAAATTTTTTATCAGCTATGGGTGACATAAATATATTGATCTATGTCGCCCAATTAAACCTAAAATCAGCCTTGTTACTTCGCTTTGATGTGATCTAATTTTTTTAGTACTTCTGCGACTGCAATCATAGCAAAACTAGACGTGACCACGACTGCCGAACCATAACCACCACAGCGCAAACCAGCACTTGGACAAACATCCGCACTGGAAAATGGATTATCAATCGAATACACACAAGTAATTCCAAATTTTTCTTTAGGTTTCTTACAAATCCCTTTCGAACGCAACTGCGCACGCAATTTGGCTAACATCGGATCTTGTTCAGTTTTGGATAAATCTGCGACTCGAATTTTTAGTGGATCAAGCTTACCGCCAGCACCTCCCGAAACAATTAACGGAATTTTATTAAAACGGCAATGTAACATCAGCGCCAATTTGGCTTTGACATCATCAATGCAGTCTAAAATTAAATCAGGGGCATTGCTGAGCAACTCTTTGACATTGTCTGGCGTTAAATAATCATCAATCAGATTAATTTTAATTTTCGGATTAATTGAGCGGCAACGTTCTGCCATGACTTCAATTTTTTCACAGCCCAGTGTTGATGTCATCGCAGGTAATTGACGATTAATATTTGAGGCTGCAACCACATCCATATCGACCAAGGTCAGCTCACCAATACCTGTACGCGCCAAGGCTTCCACTGCCCAAGAACCAACGCCACCAATTCCAATCACCATGACATGACTTTGTTCATACCCTTGAAATGCTGGTTCTCCATAAATTTTAGCTACGCCAGCAAAACGGCGGTCATATTCATCATCTAGGAGTAAATCAGTCATAGGGAGATCAAATCAGAAAAAGAATCGCGAGCATTTTATCAAATTCAATTTAAAAGTTGCGGATTAATATTCAGTCCAGGCACTTGGGAACTGGATTGCATCAGCTTTATTTGCATTCAATACATAAGTCTTACGTTGATTCATGGGCAGTTGATCTGAAGATGGCGACAATGTACGAACATAGTGATATTTCATACGCCATGTATTCGCTTGTTGATATTCAATATTCAGTACCAATTTTTCTAAGTCATGACAATGTTCCCCTGACTGGGCATAATCTTGTTCCGAAAAACAAGCTCTAATCATTCTTGAGACAGAAAATGGAATATTCTGAAAAATCTGTTGATATTGACCCTGAGGATTGAGCTGTAAAAAGTCCGCCACTTCTTCCGTCATGCCCCCACCCGAGTACATCTCATCCCAACGTTGAATCAAAGCAATACTGTAATCTTTATCATTGATGGGAAATAACACGGGATAAAGATGTAAAGCATCAGTGCGAACAAATTTACCATTTTCATCGAGTAAATCTTCTGGTGCGACAGGGCCATCCACAGTCCAATGTGGATTCTGCGTAAGTGGTTGATAATTTGAAAAATCCCAATAATTACGTAATTGATAACTTTGCGCATTTTCTTCTAGCTCAAATAGTTTCAATTTGGCAATTACATAATGATGTTTAGGCTGATTCGGAACCTGATAAAGTTGCCATGTGGCAGCAGTCTCACAGGAAATCTTGAGCTGAGAACAAATACTTTCTCGCTGCGCCTGCGTAATTTTTTGTGCTTTTAATATCTGGGCCTGCGGATTTGCATGGCTCCAAACAGGAAATAGACATACACATCCAGCCAATAATAATTTCAACATACAAATGATCTTAAAATTTTGTTTTATATGTGAATCATACCAGAGCCTTAGCTATAAAGACTCTGGCAGATGATGATTGAATAAGAGTAACTCTAACTTGCAATTAAATGACGCAGCACATAATGCAAGATTCCACCTGCTTTGAAATATTCAACTTCGTTGAGCGTATCAATACGGCATAGCACAGGGAACGAATCGCGAGAGCCATCAGTTCGGGTGACTTCCACTTCAAAGGTTTGATGCGGTGCCAAATCATCCGATAAACCTAGAATCGAAATACTTTCATGCCCTGTCAGATTTAAACTGTGTCGATTCTGATCAGACATAAACTGCAATGGCAACACCCCCATGCCAACCAGATTTGAACGGTGAATCCGCTCAAAACTTTCAGCAATGACGGCTTTTACCCCAAGTAAATTGGTACCTTTTGCTGCCCAGTCGCGCGAAGACCCCGTACCATATTCTTTGCCTGCAATAATCACCAAAGGTGTGCCTTGTTGTTGATAGAGCATGGCAGCATCATAAATTGCCAGTTTCTCACCACTTGGAATATGCAGAGTGTTACCACCCTCTTCTCCGCCTAACATTTCATTTTTAATGCGAATATTGGCAAATGTGCCGCGCATCATGACCTCATGATTGCCACGACGTGAACCATAGGAGTTAAAATCTTTCGGCTCAACCCCATGCGCTTGGAGATAACGACCTGCGGGGCTGTCTTTTTTAATATTTCCTGCTGGGGAAATATGGTCCGTGGTGACCGAATCTCCAAGTACTGCCAGTATTCGCGCATGTTCAATATTGTGGAGTGAATTCAGGGGTTGCCAAATATCTGCGAAAAATGGCGGATGGCGGATATAGGTTGAATGCTCATCCCATGCATAAGTCTGGCTTTGTGGAATTTGAATCGCCTTCCAACTGGCATCGCCTTCAAATACCGCAGCATATTCTTTGTGGAACATGTCAGTATTCACTTTCTGCAACACTTCGTCTATTTCTGCCTGACTTGGCCAAATGTCTTTTAAATAGACCGCTTCGCCATGCATACCCAATCCAATCGGTTGGGTGGTTAAATCTAAACGAATATTCCCTGCCAAACCAAAAGCAATCACCAAAGGGGGTGAAGCCAACCAGTTGGTTTTCACCAAAGGATGTACTCGCCCTTCAAAATTACGATTGCCCGATAACACCGAAGCGACATTTAAATCATAACAATTGATAGCTTCTTCAATGGGTTCAGGTAAAGGTCCTGAATTACCAATACAGGTAGTACAACCATAACCAACCAAGTTATAACCCAACTGATCGAGATAAGGCGTTAGCCCTGCGGCATTCAAATAGTCCGTTACCACTTTAGAACCAGGAGCCAAGGAGCTTTTCACCCAAGGTTTGCGCTGTAGACCTTTTTCAATGGCTTTTTTAGCAAGCAGACCTGCCGCCAACATTACACTTGGATTAGATGTATTGGTACAGGAGGTAATCGCTGAAATCACCACATCACCATGTACCAAAGGATACTGTTTACCATCAATTTCACAGAATGCACTTTCATGCGTGATATTGGATTTTTGTGCATCAACTGCTGTACCACCGCCCCCTTCATTTTCTAAACGTGCTTTATCTTCTTTAGCAGGTTTTAAACTCAGCTCCATTAAGGCATCAAAAGTTTGTGGTACATCTGCCAGTAAAACCCGATCTTGTGGGCGTTTAGGACCCGCAACACTCGCTACAACCGTCGACATGTCCAAACTGAGCGTATCGGTGAACACAGGCTCATCCCCTACATTACGCCATAAGCCCTGTTCTTTACAATACGCTTCAACCAAGGCAATACGCTCATCGGTACGTCCAGTTAAGCGCATATATGCAAGCGTCACTTCATCAACTGGGAAAAAACCACACGTTGCACCATATTCAGGTGCCATATTGGCAATCGTTGCACGGTCAGCCAAAGGCAAATCCGCCAGACCATCACCATAAAATTCAACGAATTTACCCACTACCCCTTTTTGACGTAGCATTTGTGTAATGGTAAGAACCAAATCCGTTGCCGTTATGCCCTCACGCAATTTTCCCGTGAGTTTAAAACCAATCACTTCAGGAATGAGCATAGAAATGGGTTGTCCTAACATGGCCGCTTCAGCCTCAATCCCACCCACACCCCAACCTAAAACGCCTAAACCATTAATCATGGTGGTATGCGAATCTGTACCGACTAAGGTATCGGGAAAGGCAAAGGTTTCCCCATCTGATTCCCCCAACCACACAGCTTGCGCTAAATATTCCAGATTCACCTGATGGCAAATTCCCGTGCCAGGAGGAACCACGCTAAAGTTATTAAAGGCCGACTGCCCCCAACGTAGGAACTGATAACGCTCACCGTTACGCTGCATTTCAATCTCAACATTTTCAGCAAATGCACGACCACTGGCAAAATGATCGACCATGACGGAGTGGTCAATCACCAAATCGACTGGAGATAAGGGATTAATTAGATTAGGATCACGGCCAGCCTGTGCGACTGCTGCCCGCATGGCGGCTAAATCGACCACCGCAGGCACACCCGTAAAATCCTGCATCAGGACTCGCGCAGGACGATATTGAATTTCTTGTTCTGAGCTTCGGGTTTGCTGCCACTCCACAATCGCCAAAATATCATCTGCTTTGACCGTTACACCATCTTCAAAGCGCAATAAATTTTCTAATAAGACTTTGAGTGATTTGGGGAGTTTTGACAGTTCTCCCAGTTGTGACTGGGCTTGTGCCAAACTAAAAATCTGATAAGTTTTAGAACCAACTGTAAAGGATTGTAAGGCATTAAAACTATTGATTTGACTATACTTTGCCATAGGTGGGTCCTCCGGCGTGCATGATTATTTTTTATTCCATTGTTCTTTTATAATGTAGGTCAAATCATCCTGTTTAATGTTGTGGATTAGTAATTTCCCCATAACTTTATTTTAATTGTGCAGTCGCAAACTTTGTTGAGTATTTCGCCACACTTGCTCTGCCAAGTCAGTTTCATCGCACTGCAAAGTCTGTGCTAAACCCTTTAATACATAAGGTAAATTGGCGGGAGTATTGCGGGTTCGTTGTTGAGTTGAAATTTGACAGCAAAGCGGTGTCATATCTGGACAATCAGTTTCCAATACCAAATGTTCAGAACCAATTTCCTGTACTACTCGATGCAGTTTTTTCGCATTCGGATTGGTGATTTGCCCTGTCACACCAATTTTAAATCCCAGTTTAATGAAGGCTTTGGCTTCTTCCACACCACCACTAAAAGCATGTGCAATGCCACCGAATTGAAATTTTTGCTTTTTCAGTAAGGCCAGTGTTTCTGCATGCGCTTTACGGATATGTAACAACACTGGTTTTTGGTAATGCATTGCCAGTTCGAGTTGCTGTTGAAAATAATCCTGCTGTTGGGCAAATAATTCAGGCTGCTTATGCTCGGCTAGAAAAGTGTCTAACCCAATTTCCCCAACAGCAATGCAATTATGTTGCTGTAAGAATGATTCAAGTTGCTGTAAATGTTCTGGTCGATGTTGTTCAATATAAAAAGGATGTAAACCCGGTGCTAAATAAACCTGCGGTGCTTCTGATAAATGAGTTAGAAATTGTTGGGTATTCAGCAAGTCCGAAAATCGTGATGCTACAAAACCAATCAGGACTAAAGCCTCAACCCCTGTTGCTTTGGCTTGATACGCCAATAGTTCCCGATCTATATCAAAATCGGGAACATCAAAATGGGTATGGGTATCAAATAAACGTGGCAGCATGTTCAAGCCCGTTACTTACTTGGCTCACTGGCAGCACTGGCAACTGCTTCACTGGCAAACTCAGGTAAGTACTGCTTTTTTAGAATCGTCTGCAATTGCTCATACGGAATAGTTAAGCGGGGTAATCCAACCACATACGGTCCAATTTCATATTCGCCATATTGCAAAATTAAGCCTTGCTTACTCAAATAGTAATTATCGCTCAGCTTAAATTTCCACGCCTGCTCGTATTCTGAAACATCATTCGCCAGTTTGGACTCAATCACCCATGTTTTAAAAGCTTCATGCGCTTGATTTTCAAGTGCTGCCAATTGATTCGGTGCCAATACCTCATTCAATTTGACTAGTTTTTTCTTTTCTAAATCAAAATTATAGTATTGCTGCGAAGAAGACCCATGTGCTCCGCCCAGGTAGCTACTACTGTTTAAAACTACCGTAACCAATGGTCCTTTGGCGTTGAGAATGGTCGGCTTAATCATCACACTAATTTTATGACTCGAACTTAGTGCTTTAATCTCTTGATCTAATTTTAAAAATGCTTGGGTATAAGGTTGCAATTGTTGTTCAAGCTGTTGTTTTACTGTCTTGGCTTGCACCACTGCTTGTGATGCTGCAACTTCTGCCGCTTGAGCGGTAGAGGCAGCTTGATCGGTCGGTAACTCTGGAGAAACAGACAAAGTTTGCTGAACTTTT
Source organism: Acinetobacter sp. ACNIH2 (assembly GCF_002934965.1). Lineage (NCBI taxonomy): Bacteria > Pseudomonadati > Pseudomonadota > Gammaproteobacteria > Moraxellales > Moraxellaceae > Acinetobacter > Acinetobacter sp. ACNIH2. Next base: position 2,027,070 of record NZ_CP026412.1, on the reverse strand, counting down.
TTCAAAATCTCAGCATCGATATATGCATCAATAAATGGCTGATTGCTGTTGAGTCGCTCAATAGTCATTTCTGGGCAATTCTTATCATCACACTCAGGTAAATTGAGTTGTAATTTTTCCGAATCTCCAATCAATTGACTCGCTTGCTCTTGTGCCTGTGTTGAAGATGCCGCCGTCTCTGCTTGCTCATTTTCAACTTTTTTAGGCTGACATGCAGTCATCAGTATGGCCACCGTCAATATACTTAAAGTCCAACTTACTTTCTTTATTGTCATTTGACTCAAACCTTTATTCATGTTTTCACTCGTCATCTCACGCCCATCAGGGCTTCAATCACGTTAACTAAAACATATTTTTATAAATATCTGCTTTTAAAACCTGTTGCGTTTGTGCTTTGCTTAAGTAAATGTCCAGTTGCTTACCTTCTTCCACAATTTGCAAACTACGGTAATGCAAGCCAATACCCTCACTGTCAAAAAACCAGTCTGCCTGCCCCCAATACAATTTTTTCGGTGCCTTTTGTCGTGCTTCTGGCGTTTGTTGCTTTAACCAATCCTGATAGGCTTTTTGCACAATCTCATTCATATAAACTTGCTGCTTTGGCTCAACAATGTCAAGTAAGGACACACCTTTCTGCAATTTTCGATCTGCAACAGCAAAGTAATAGCGCTCATCGATTTTGATTTCTTCTTGTTTGCTGTTCACACCCACTTGCAATAACACATATTGATTTCGTTGGTAAGCAATACGAGTGTACAGTGCCAATTGGTAGGCAGGATTCTTCGAGTATTTTGCTTGCCACTCATCGGACTTTTTCACATAAGCATTAATGGCTTGTTGCAAACTCATGTTTTGTTTTAAGCCAATTTGATCTTGAATAACTGTAGCTTGGGTCTTCGCAATCCAACTGTTCAACCACTGATCTTGGGTTTCCAGCGTTTGAATATCAATATCAATACAATTTTTCGTTTCACAAAAAGGCAAAGCAATTTTGGCAGGCTGCTGTTTGATATGTAGATAAGGCAATACTTCAGCTTTATCTTGCTGAAAAATCGAGGCTGCTGATTTTTGTTGTTCATCTTGTGGCTGCTTCGATGAATCACACGCGGACAAAAAAAGTCCTGTACACAGCAAAAAAGTCATTTGAATGATTTTGTTGTTCTTCATTTCGACCACACACTAAACTGCCTTTACAGCAACTTTACCCAATAAAAAGAAATACCATGTAAAAACAGCCTCCAGAAAGAGGCTGTTTTATTTGCTTTAGTGTTCGCGCGTATTGCGGAATACGATGTCTGGATAGCGCTCTTGCATCAGCTGCAAGTTCACACGGCTTGGCGCAAGATAAGTTAAGTGTCCACCGCCATCAACAGAAAGTTGATCGTGTGCTTTTTTCTTAAATTCATTGAATTTCTTATCATCATCACAAGAAACCCAACGAACTGTATTAATACTTACAGGCTCATAAACACAATCAACTTTGTATTCTTCTTTCAAACGGTATGCAACCACTTCAAACTGAAGTACACCTACAGCGCCGACAATCAGGTCATTACTGTTTTGTGGCATGAAGACTTGCGTAGCACCTTCTTCAGACAACTCTTTTAAGCCTTTTTGCAACTGCTTCGACTTTAATGGATCTTTCAAACGTACACGACGGAACATTTCAGGTGCAAAGTGCGGAATACCTGTAAATTGCAGTTTTTCACCTGAAGTAAAAGTATCACCAATTTGAATAGTGCCATGGTTATGTAAACCAATAATGTCGCCAGGCCATGCTTCTTCTAAATGCTCACGCTCACCCGCAAGAAAGGTCAAAGCATCACTAATGCGCACATCTTTATCAATACGCACGTGCTTCATTTTTAAACCTTTTTCATATTTGCCTGAACAAATACGCATAAAGGCAATACGGTCACGGTGTTTTGGATCCATATTGGCTTGAATTTTAAAGACAAAACCAGTGAAACCTTCTTCAGTCGCTTCTACTTTACGGTCTTGAGTAGGGTGTGCTTTCGGTTCTGGCGCATAGTTGCTAAATGCATCTAACACATGGTCAACACCAAAGTTACCCAATGCAGTTCCAAACAACACAGGCGTTTGACGACCCGCCAAGAACTCTTCACGGTCTAAAGGCTCATTGGCCATTTGTACCAACTCTAAAGACTCTTCAAATGCGGCCCAAGCCAACTCACCGACTTTTTCACGCAGGTCAGCATGGTCATAACCATCACGTACTTCAATTTGGGTAATAGTTGAACCGAAACCGGCTTTATAAACATAGAATTTTTCTTCGATCAGGTTAAATACCCCAGCGAAGTCACGCCCTGTGCCCAGTGGCCAAGTGAGCGGAACACATTTAATTTTTAAAACGTTTTCAATTTCATCCAACAGCTCTAAAGGCTCACGGATTTCACGGTCCATTTTGTTGACAAATGAAATGATTGGCGTGTCACGCATACGACAGACTTCCATCAATTTGATGGTACGGTCCTCGACCCCTTTTGCACCGTCAATCACCATGAGTGCAGAGTCAACCGCTGTTAAGGTACGGTAGGTATCTTCCGAGAAATCTTCGTGTCCTGGAGTATCCAGAAGGTTGATCATCTTGTCTTTATAAGGAAACTGCATCACCGACGTGGTAATCGAAATACCACGTTCTTTTTCCATTTCCATCCAGTCCGAGGTTGCAGCACGGTCCGATTTACGGCTTTTTACCATACCCGCCACCTGAATGGCCTTACCCCATAACAGCAGTTTTTCTGTCATGGTGGTTTTACCCGCATCGGGGTGGGAAATAATTGCGAAGGTTCGGCGTGCCTGAACTTCTTTCAATAATTGATCTTTGAACATTAGGGAAATCTGCAATTTGTACACAGCGATGCCCACGCAAATTACGCGCCGCATACCACTGTCAGGTGAGACAAAAATAGGCTCAATTGTAGCGTAAGAATCGTTTTTCTTCTATTGATTTCATACTGAATGGTTTTGCCTGACATTAGACAAAACCTAACGAGAGATTTAAAGCGCTTCTGTATTTGTTGCAGGATTGGACAATACAATCGAGTTTTCTTTGAGTTTTTCCAACACAATAGAAGTCGTAATATCATTAATCTGAAATTGATGCGATGAAATTTTACTGATCAATTGCGACATTTCATCCAGATTCTTCACTGCCACTTTAAGTAAAAAGTCTGATGTACCTGTGAGCTTATAGGCATCACGAATGCGCGGCTCATCCAAGATAAATTCCAGAAACTTTTCAAAACCATCATCATAATGATTACGAATGCTGACCTCGATCATGCCCGTAATTGGTGATGGGTCTGCTTTCAGCGCAATTTGCGCATAGTAGCCGGTGATAATCTTTTTTTGTTCCAGCGTGGCACGACGACGCGAGCATTGTGACGCTGAAAGACCGATCAACTCTGCCAGCTCTTGATTGGTTAAACGACCATTTTGCTGTAATTGCTGAATAATTTTACGATCGTAATCGTCCAGTTCATCGCTCATCATCTATCCCAGAATTTTGTTATCAAACTGCTGAAAAATCGTATTTTTCGCTGCAAACTACTTTATAGAAACAGGGAGAGAAAAACAAATCCAATCTGGTTTGCCCAACTCTCCCTTAAAAGCAGCAATTAAGACGCTACATAACGATCTTTACGATGGTTCATGGCAATAATCATATTCAACACCACCGCACCCATAATCGAAATCATCAACAAATTAAAATCAACGAAAAATGCCGATGCAATCAGAATGCTGATATCCACAAACATCTGGAACTTCCCGACAGAAATGCCATATTTCTCATTCATGAACATTGCCAATAAATTGATGCCTCCCATACTCGATTTATGACGGAACAGAATTAAAAAGCTGACACCCAAAATAATATTGGCAATCAAGGATGCATAGACGGGATTAATGTTTTCAAGGCTGAAAAAAGTTGGGTTGATTTCTGCAAAGCATGAAACCAAAGCAATAGCAGCCATGGTTCTAAGCACCACTTGTAGCCCCATTTTCTGATAGGCTAAATAGAAAAATGGAATATTAATGCAGAAGAATAAAGTACCGAAAGACACATTAAATACATAATGTAGCAGTAGTGCTAAACCTGCGGTTCCACCTGTCATAATACCCCCCTGTTGGATGATATTAATTGCAAACGATAATAAAAAGGTGCCAATAAAGAGTGCCACAATATCTTCTACTTTCGAATGCGACATCGGTGCTGGGAGAGTTGCCAAAACGGCAGAATTTGATAAAGGTTGGTTGTCCATAAAAAAATCCAAGACATACAATTCACAAATTTAATGCAAATCATGTACCAATATGAAATAAATATGCGTCATTTAATTTTATAAGCATTTTTATTTCATTAAATCCAGCTATTTACATCCTCATGTGGCAATTTTTTTTAAAACCTAGTATCACATCTATATATTTTCGACAAAGCAGAACAAGCACAAATCATGCATTATTTAATTTTATGTGCACATCATGGTGCATTTACCAACAATAATGCACAATTTTGTTGCATTTTTTTATAATTATGCATTATACACATTCGATAAACATGCTTTAATCAAGTAATGACATTGCAGCTTTAATACTCAGGATTTGAAAAGAAGCGCAATCGAACAGCACTTTTTTAAGGAACTTATCACTAAAAGTTTTTTTAGTTTTTTGATTTATAAAAATTTTATTCAAATTCATTCATTGTTATGCGCAATAAAAGGGTTTTTCAAACCTTAAATGCGCCAAGAATTTGAGTGAGATTAAACATCAATAAAATTACAAATAACATAATTTAATTATGTATTGCATAATTAAATTGGATTTAGTAAGCTGTTCTCAACATAAAGTAGCCAGTGTGCACCTTTTTGATGCACAAGTAGCATAGTTAAATAGATGATCGGTGAACGGAATATCACAAACATCAGAGAAAACCACTGTAAAACTAAAATAGCCCTACAGTGAGTGAAGATGCGGTATTCCAGCACCATCATAGAAGTCACACAGGATGTGTCATTGAACGTTTGAACTTGGTCATGCCACAGCATGTACCTTGCTAAAGATTGAGAAACCCACGGGTTTTTCTATATCGTTCCTCACATCCCAAACCGCCTGAACATTGGACTCGTCCTTGCATGACAAGAGGGAAATAAGATGGATATTTTAGAAAACCCATTAGAATTATGTGGATTTGCATTTATTGAATTCGTATCAAAGGAAAATGATCTCGATCCAATTTTTGAAACCATTGGTTTTAGCAAAGTCGCAAAGCATAAATCCAAAAATGCGTACTTATGGCGTCAAGGAAATATCAACATTATTTTGAATTATCAGCCTGAATCCTATGCCTCTTTTTTTTATAAAGAACATGGTCCTTCAGCTTGTGCTATGGGATTTAAAACACGCGATGCAGCTAAAGCCTTTAAAAAAGCAATTGAATTAGGTGCAGAACCTATTTATAGCCAAGCAGGTCCAATGGAACTCAACATTCCAGCCATCAAAGGCATTGGTGGTATGCCCATTTTCCTGATTGACCGTGACATTTATGAAAATGACTTTGAGTTTATTGAAGCTGTAGAACGAAACCCAATTGGAACGGGTCTCAATGAAATTGACCATTTAACCCATAATGTCTACAAAGGCCGCATGGAATATTGGGCAAACTTCTATGAAAAAATCTTTAATTTCCAAGAAATTCGCTACTTCGACATTAAAGGTGAATACACTGGTTTAACTTCTAAAGCACTCACCGCACCTGATGGTAAAATCCGTATTCCATTGAATGAAGATTCAGATAAAGGCAATGGTCAAATTGCTGAGTTCCTTGCCGACTTTAATGGTGAAGGCATTCAACACATTGCCTTTATTACCGATGATTTGATTGGTACTTGGGACAAACTGAAAGCCCTCGGCATGAAATTTATGACCCCTCCACCAAATACTTATTATGAAATGCTGCCTGAGCGTTTGCCGAATCATGGCGAGCCGACAGATGAGCTACAGCAACGCGGTATTTTACTGGATGGCTCAACTCAAAATGGCGAAAAGAAACTACTTCTGCAAATTTTCTCAGAAAATATGCTTGGGCCTGTATTCTTCGAGTTTATTCAACGTAAAGCCGATGATGGTTTTGGTGAAGGAAACTTTAAAGCGCTATTTGAATCGATTGAACGTGATCAAATCCGTCGTGGGGTACTCCAAGTTTAAGCAACGTATTTACCCCCCAATACAGGCGGGCGAAACATGCGAACCCATTTAAGCATGTTTCACTCACAAAAAGGCGACTGAATTCAGTCGCCTTTTTAGCATGTAGCATAAGTCATCTTAACGGGCTTGAATAAACCGATTAATCGCAGCCACTTCTTGCTGCAATAACTGAACTTTTTCACTGCCTATGTGCAACGGTAGGAATGTTTCACTATCAATTGCGACAACGCTAAACTCAATCTGACCTTGTGCATTAAATACAGGTAACCCCACTGCATTAATGCCGACCAATAAGTCCCCTTTCGCCAAAGCCATCTGTTCGGTACAAATCTGCTGCTTTAATTCGGTAAATTCATCCCAATTGGCAGGTTTGAGTGCTAGGCCTAAAGAGGCCGCTTTGTCCCATTCTTCCTGCATCAAAGGACGAATAACACTTTCAGGCAAATATGAAGCAAAGACCCGCCCCGATGCCGAGTTGACCAATGGCATAATTGAGCCAACTTTGGTCACAATCGCAATTGGATGATTTGACTCTATCGACTGCACCACCAAAGGACCTCGTGGTGACCATTTGCTAATTTGAATGCTACAGCCAATCTTGGCCTGCAAGGCATAAATCATCGATTGGACTTGTTGTAAAGCATCGGTATGTTGAATACAGTTCAATCCTAAACGCCAAGCCTGATCACCCAGTGCGTATTGACCGTCGTCCAGTTGTTTGGCGTAATTCATACGAATTAAACTCACCAAATAGCGGTGAACTTTGGCTGGATGCATACTCAACTTGTACGATAGATCTTTGAGAATAATCGGTTGATTATGCTCGACCAGTGCATTTAACACGGCCAAACCCACTTCAAGCGATTGCACTCCACCCGATAACTTTTCTTCAACCATTGACGCGCTCTTTAAAGGTCATTTTTCAATCATTTATTTAGTTTTGTGTGACTACACAAGGACACATTGGTCCGTGACATCATGCCTGAGATTTACAAAAAACTGAAATCATCTTTTTGAATGACATTAAATCTTGCAGCACATCAGACGATCACTCACAGCAAAAAAAAACTGCATTCGGTCAAAAATGCAGTCAAGGGTAAAAATTAAAGGGGCAGAAGATTGGTTTAAGCACCTAATTCTTCTTCATGTAAAAAGTGGGTATGATGCGGTGCACGTTTGGTCTTGCTCCATTCATCCAGCATTTCTAGTTTCATTTCTTCAGTGATCCGTGCGATTTTTTCATCAGCATGCACATCGTTATAAGTCAGCTCTAAACGGTGACCATTTGGATCAAAGAAATAAATCGAATGGAAAATACCGTGGTTGGTAATACCAAGGACTTTCACACCCTGTTGTTCTAAATGTTCTTTGGCTGCCAATAATGCATTTAAGTCTTCAACTTCAAAGGCAATATGCTGCACCCAAGCTGGGGTGTTTTCATCACGCCCCATTTCAGGTTGCGTTGGCAACTCAAAGAATGCCAACACATTGCCCTGACCTGCATCTAAAAATAAATGCATATATGGATCAAACGCTTTGGTGGACGGCACATGGTCTTCAGCAAAGGCTAAAATAAAGTCCATATTCAACATGGTCTTGTACCACTGCACCGTTTCTTTAGCATCTTTACAACGGTAAGCAACGTGGTGAATTTTTTTAATTGCAAAACTCATAATCAAACTCCTTTTTCTGTTTTTTATTCCCAATCGGCTTGTTGTTCTGGTGCAGCCTGCTGAAAAGCAGCCAACTGCATACAGTGCGTATAAATCGACTGGATTTTTGGATATTCCGTTAAATCAATTTGGAAGCGTTTGGCGTTATAGACTTGTGGAATTAGGCAGCAATCTGCAAAACTCGCCTGTTCGCCAAAACAGTATTTACCATTAGAATGCTGTAATTGTTGCTCTAGGCTATGAAAACCAAGCTTAATCCAGTGTTGATACCATGCAGTCTTTTCACTATTACTCACGGCAAGCGTCTGTTCTAAGTACTGCAACACTCTTAAGTTATTCAGAGGATGAATTTCACAAGCAATGTACTGAGCAAAAGCACGAATCTGCGCGCGCTGTTGTAAATTCTGAGGCAATAAAGCCGTCTTTGGATAGGCTTCTTCCAGATACTCAAGAATGCTCAGTGATTGCGTCAAGACATACTGCTGATCCAGCAAAGTCGGCACCAACTCACTCGGATTGATTGCCGCGTACTCAGCCGAGTGTTGTTCGCCACCTTGCTTCAGCAAATGCACCGCTTGTGTGTCATAACTCAAGCCTTTTAAATTTAAGGCAATCCGCACACGAAAGGCTGCTGAGCTGCGAAAATAGCTATACAGTTTCATGCTGTACCTGCACTGTTTCAGCAAAATCAAAACTTAAAGCAGGCAAAATGGTATTTCGCACTTCACCAAAGCCCACGCGTATGCCATCTTTTTCTGCATGACCTTTCATGATGACAGTATCGCCATCTTGCAAGAAACCACGCTGTTCACCATTGGTCAAAGTCAAAGGTGACGTTGTATTCCAAGTGAGTTCAAGCAAGCTACCATAAGAGTCTTTGGCTGTACCTGAAATCGTGCCTGAGCCCATCAAATCACCGACATTGACATTACAGCCTGCAATGGTGTGATGCGTTAACTGCTGTGCCATTGACCAGTACATATATTTAAAGTTGGTTTGGCAAATTACATCCGCACTGTCACTTTGAGGTGTTTGGATTTCTACCGAAAGCTGAATGTCATAACTACTTTCGACACTTTCTTGCAAATACGCCAATGGACGCGGCTCTTGTACAGGACCTTGCACTTTAAATGGCTGTAAAGCTTGCATGGTGACAACCCACGGCGAAATAGCACTCGCGAAGGTCTTGGCATTGAATGGACCTAAAGGGACATACTCCCATTGTTGGATATCTCGTGCCGACCAGTCATTGAGGAGCACCATACCAAAGATATGAGCTTCAGCATCTTCAATATGAATCGGCTGACCTAAACGACTCGGTTTACCTACAATAAAAGCCGTTTCTAATTCAAAATCCAGCTTACGTGTCGCTGAAAAAACTGGTCGCTCTTGTTCTGGTAATTTGATTTGCCCCGACGGACGAACAATCTCTGTTCCACTCACTACCACCGAACTGGCACGTCCATTATAGCCAACAGGCAATTCGCTCCAATTCGGTAATAACGCATTTTTAGGATCGCGGAACATGCAGCCCACATTGGTGGCATGTTCTTTAGAAGAATAAAAATCGGTATAACCTGAAATTTGTACAGGCAAATGCATGATGGCATCTTGCTGTTTATAGAGTACCTGTTGCTGTAATTCTGCATCATGCTGCAAGCGTGGATTATCCAGTGCCAGTAATGCTTGTAATTCACGACGTACTTTTTGCCAGTTGCTTGAACCTGATTCGATAAATTTATTCAAACTTGGCTGATTAAAATAGCACTCATGCTCGCTCAAACGCAGAATGCCTGCCTGCTCTAAAGCAGCTAAATCTAAAATCCATTCGCCAATCGCAACACCAACACGTCGTTCGCCTTCCTTGCAACGACTAAAAATACCATAAGGCAAATTATGAATGGTAAAATCTGAATGGGCTGAAACAGGAATAAAACAGCTCAATTGTGAGTTCATGATGATGTCATCCTTGTTATTTTCTCTACACTCTTCACTTGATCGTATTGATGAAAATTTATTACTTTTATAAAAATCAACAAATTAAATAAAAGTAAACATCCAATCCACTACGACAACTGTATCAATTTCATTTCATCATACTGAATTTATAAAATTACGCAATATATAATTTAATTACTTTATTCATAATTTAGTTATTTCTTGTTGTCTCTCGTTCAGTTAAACACTGCATTCAACTGCTGTTTTAAACAACACTTTTGGCTAGAAAACCCCGATGAACTCGCTACAATAAATGCTCATATTTGGTGCATAACTATAAAAACAAGGCTGTTTTATAGGGATCATCAGATAGAAATAAGCACCTAAGTTTCTTATTTTTAAGAGAAATAAAAAATAATTAGGTGTTTCACTTGTATATTATTTTTTAATCAATTTATGATATACGTAATTTATTAGGAAATAATTACACGACAAGGATGAGAATAATCATATGTCACACAATGATCACGGTAAGCTCAAGCACGGTTTATCCAACCGTCATATCCAGCTGATTGCCCTAGGCGGTGCAATCGGTACGGGTCTATTCCTTGGAATCTCTCAATCTATCAAACTAGCAGGTCCCTCTGTTATTCTGGGCTATGCCATTGCTGGACTCATTGCATTTTTAATGATGCGTCAACTCGGGGAAATGGTAGTCCAAGAGCCTGTGAGTGGTTCTTTCAGCTATTTTGCCAACAAATATTGGGGCCGTTTTGCAGGCTTTATGTCGGGCTGGAACTATTGGGTTCTGAATGTTCTGGTGTGTATGGCAGAACTCAGCGCGGTCGGACTCTATGTTCAATACTGGTGGCCTGAAATTCCAACCTGGATGTCTGCCCTTGGCTTCTTTATTTTAATTAATGTCATTAACTTGCTCCACGTGAAACTCTTTGGTGAAATGGAGTTCTGGTTTTCCATTATTAAAATTCTCGCCATTGTCGCCATGATTGGTTTTGGCTCTTACTTGCTGGCAACGGGTAGCGCAGGCTCACAAGCTGCGATCAGCAACCTTTGGGCACTTGGTGGTTTCTTCCCGAATGGTGTCAGCGGTTTAGTCATGGCTATGGCAGCAATTATTTTTGCCTTTGGTGGCATTGAACTGTTCGGTATTACCGCAGCAGAAGCACGTGACCCGCAGCAAACCTTGCCAAAAGCAGTCAATCAGATTATCTACCGCATTTTGATTTTCTATATCTTAACCTTGGTGGTGCTGTTAGCCCTATTCCCTTGGAACCAAATGGCACAAGGCGGCAGTCCATTTGTGATGGTATTTGCTTCGCTCGACAGCCAAGGCGTTGCCACCGCATTAAACTTTGTCATTTTAACTGCCGCAGTTTCTGTATATAACGGCACCAGTTATTGTAGTAGCCGCATGTTGCTTGGCTTGGCAGAACAAGGCAATGCACCAGAATTCTTTAAAAAAATTAATTCTCGTGGGATTCCTGTCAATGCGGTTCTCATTTCTGCATTAGTTACTGCACTCTGCGTTTTACTGAATTACATCTTCCCTGAAAAAGCCTTTGGTTTGCTGATGATGTTAGTCGTGGCTGCTATTGTGATTAACTGGGTTGTGATTTCAATCACTCATTTAAAATTCCGTCAAAGCATGCAACAACAGCAAAAAACCTCGTTATTCCCAAGTTTGGCTTATCCATTCACCAATTATCTGTGCATTGTATTTATGTTGGGTATTTTAGTGATTATGAGCCTAACCCCTGATATGCGTATCGCGGTATATATGATTCCAGCTTGGATCGGCTGTTTAAGTGTGGCTTATTGGATGAAGCAACGTAAAAGCAAACTTGCAGAGACAACCTTAATATTAAACCCAGATCGTTCTTTTAAATAAGTCTATTGAATAAAGGCGATGCCTCCCCCATGTAAGACCAGAATCATATTGGATGAAACTGGTCTTGCAAAACTCATGTGAATCGGCTTAAGTTATCACCAACTTTAACTGGACGATGCGAAGCGCGAACAGTTTGACCCTAGCTGCAACAAACAAGGATTTTTTAATGTTTCAACATATCCCTCCTTATGCGGGCGACCCAATTTTGTCGCTTATGGAACAGTTCAATACCGACCCTCGTGAAGGTAAAGTCAATTTAAGTATTGGTCTTTACTATAATGAAGACAGTATTGTTCCTCAGCTTGAAACAATCATGGAAGCGCAAAAGCGTCTTGAGTCAAAGCAAAACAAAACCAAATTGTATTTGCCAATGGAAGGTTTCAAACCTTACCGCGATGCAATTCAAGCGTTGTTATTTGGTGAAAATAGCCCAGCAGTACAAAGTGGTCGTGCCGTAACGATTCAAACTTTAGGTGGTTCTGGTGCGCTAAAAGTCGGTGCTGACTTCTTAAAAAATTACTTTCCAAATTCTGAAGTTTGGGTAAGCCAACCAACGTGGGACAACCATGTTGCCATTTTTAATGGTGCTGGCTTAAAGACCCATTTCTACCCATACTTTGACGCAGAAACACGTGGTGTAGACTTTGACGGTATGTTGTCTTGCTTACAACAATTACCAGAACAAAGCGTGGTATTGCTTCACCCTTGCTGCCACAACCCGACAGGTGCAGATTTAACCCCTGCTCAATGGGATCAAGTGATTGCCGTACTAAAAGCACGTCAACTTATTCCATTCTTGGACATTGCATACCAAGGTTTTGGTGAAGGCATGGAACAAGATGCTTATGCAATTCGCGCACTTGACCAAGCTGGCTTAAACTTTATTGTCAGCAATTCATTCTCTAAAATTTTCTCACTCTACGGTGAGCGTGTCGGTGGTTTGACATTCGTGTGTGATGATGCTGCATCTGCGCAATGTACCTTCGGTCAATTGAAAGCAACTGTACGTCGTATCTACTCTAGCCCTCCTACAACAGGTGCATGGTTGGTTGACCAAGTCTTGAATGACCAAGCGTTAAATCAACAGTGGCAAAATGAAGTTAAAGAAATGCGTGAACGTATTATTAAAATGCGTCGTATTTTGAAAGACGAATTAACCAAAGCACTTCCAGACCGTGACTTCAACTACTTAGTTGAACAAAAAGGCATGTTTAGCTACACAGGCTTAACAGGTGAACAAGTAGATACCTTACGTGAAGACTATGCAATTTACTTGGTACGTAGTGGTCGTATTTGTGTTGCGGGCTTAAACATGAACAATGTTTATATCGTTGCCAAAGCAATGGCTGAAGTTTTAGCAAAAGCGCCTGCTCAAGCTTAATCTTTAGTTCCAAAAAACCAAGATTGTTCAAATGAACAGTCTTGGTTTTTTTATGTCTGAGTAGCTATTATTGAAGCCTATTTCCCTGCTGTAAAAACATGGACTAGCATGGCTTAATGCAAGGTTCGATGTTGCACCAAATTATCGACATGCTGTGCCAAATATTCTTTTAAATGATTTAAAAAATACGCCACACGAGGTGAATCCTGTAAGCGTGATAAATACACAGCATAGACATCTGCTGGCGGGGTACTATAAACACGGCAATAATTTAATTCAGCAAAATAAAACACAGTTTCAAGCCAAGAAAAAACCTGTGTTGGATCACATCAGTAAGGAATTAAGTTTTATTAAATAAACTTAAAGGTGCAATAAGAATAACCCTGAAATATTTACATTCAAGGTTATTTTTAAATCAGAATAAAAGTAAATGATGCTTAAACTATTGATTTGGAGTAAAAGGCCAATACGCTAGATTGACTCCCTGACAGCCTGTTGAACCATTTAATTGTTCCGCTGTAGCCATTTTTACAGGACTAAAAGCCTGATCGAGATAGCGGTCATTTTCACAATGCTGTGCCAAATACCCCGCCTGATCAACTAAACGCTCTGCCGAAGCAAAAATCTCGCGCGAATGATGCCACCCTAATTGGCAATATTCGGCTGCGGCCCAAACCAGTTTAACCTCTGCCTGAACAAGTTCTTTATAAGCACACTGAAAACCAGCATGAACTTTAATGCTTTCTATACGAGCCCACAAATCTCGGCGCATCACCTGAGCAAAAGGTAAAATTGGCGTTTGAGTTGTAAGCTGCACTCTGTTGTCGGTATTGGTGATATTCAACACCTGCTGATAAACCATTTCTAGGTTTTTGGGCTTACTCTTTTCACTATATAACTGATCTGCGTAACTAAGCCATGTTTGCGCTTTTTCCAGTTGGTATTTTTCTTTTACATCAGAACTTTGCCCAAGTGCCTCGCGTATTTTTGACTGCGTCTGTTGATGCGACGATATATATGCGAATTGATGGGTCTCGGGGTTAGCATAAAGCGCAGGGCTAAGCAGCCCAGCCAACAGGAAGGCTTTTAATCCTAAAAATTTCATAATTTAGGCTCCAAAGCTTTATTCACGCTTGCCTTGTTTTGATTAAAAAGGTTCTCATCAAATTTAAAGCGGAAACGGAAATAAGCGCCATCCATTGTGGTATCACCATCGGTTAAATCTTTATCTTCATAACCAACAAAGTTATATCCACCAGAAACCCAAAGGTTAGCCGCCAAAAGATAGCCCACTTCAACCCCTGCCATCAGCTTGGTGCCATCTGAAACGCTGTTCCACATGACGCCAGCATTTACCCCAGCATCCCAACGTTCATTAATGTCATACATGAAGCGCGTATTCAGCATTTGCGTCATACCACTGCTTTGCAATAGGTCGTAGGTTTCTTCTAAATATTTCACGGCATACTGACCCGACACATGCACATCGCGCATCGGATGATAATTTAAATGATGCGACATAATGTAAGCATTACGCTCGTACGGATCACTCAAAGTGGTTTCATTCTTTTCATAGCGATACTCAATTTTACTGAGTGAATCAAATTTGTTGGTTTCTAAATCACGATAAGCTGCACCAATCTGGAAGCGGTTAATTAAACGATCGCCTGAATCGGCTGATTTATTATCGGTTAAATTTAAAACGTTTTTTGCCAAGAAGGTGACTTCATCTGAATACTTATAAGCTGTTCCCAACGTATTTAAATAACTATCGCTTTGATTTGACCAACGCCCTTCAATACGTGCTACATTCTTCCAACGAGGGTTAGATAAATGCTCAAAACCTAAAGTAGCTGCGGTAGATTCTAATGAGTCTTTGTTTTCACCTTCAAAAACTTTCACTTTCTCAAAACTGGTATTAAAGAATAAACCTTCTTTTAATTGCCAACGATTACGTACCCCCATTGCCGCTTCAGCTTCACGTGCGCTCAAACCATCACGTACACGATATTCACTAAAGACTGAACCATCTCGCATATATTGACTGTCTAAGCCAAATACAGTGGTATTACGTTTTTGCGTGTCATTGAGTTCGTATAAACCGCCAATACTTGAGATAAATTCATGACGTGCATAAGCATGAATATTCTTATAAACCTGAGCGTCACCACCCACAGCAAAGACACGTCGATCACTGTCAGCGACATCTTGTTCATATTCAATAAATGCACTTGAACCATCAAATGGTAATGCCGTTTTCAATTTGGCGCGAACCGTGGTGCCATCATAAGGTGTTTCAACACTTTGCGTAGATTTACTGGCAGCATTCAGTGACTCATTATAATAACGAACACCCAGTTCCAAGCTGACGATACGGTTAATGGCTTTTTCAATTGAAGCACTGATCCCGTTACGTACCCCTGCATTGGCAATATCTTCTGTACGTACGGCTTCAATACGTAATACCCCCAACTCATCTAAGCGTGCATTCAGTTTTACAGCCGTTTCTTTACGTCCCGAACTGATTGAAGATGCTGCATTACGGAAGCCCACATCCGCCTGCTGATGATAGGCACGTACATCAACATCACCTTTTTTATAGTCCAGTTCTACACGTGCTGCGGAACCATTCCCCGAGGTAGTAGCAGCCGTCGAGGCATTCACATCGGTTAGCTGATCCAAAGTCATTAAGTCATGATCAGAATAAGCGTATTCCGCAACCAGTTTGGCTTGATCATTCCAGCGAATAACCGTATTGGCACTGGCAATTTTTTCCTGATCAATCGGATCATCATTTTGAATATAAGAACCGCCGACGGTCACTTTATCATTCAATTTGTAACGACCATTGACCCCCGCCACGGTATATTCTTTGCCACCTTGATCGGTTTCAATGGTGATTCTTAAGTAGACTGGATTTAGATTTTCATCAATGCTACTTAACGGTGAAGTTAAATAAATACTGTTGGTATAGGTATCAATTTCATAGTCGCTAAACCGAGTTAAGGTGCGTTGTGAAATAATTAAACCAGGATTGTTACGGTCACGTACAATCACTTCCACTTTTTCACTATTTTGAAGCATGTCATTGCTGTCCATGCCTAAGGCATAAGGACCTGAAACACCCATTGCACGGAGTTCATTCACCACTTGAGTGGTATTGGTACGTGCAGCAAAGCTCGCGACTTGAAAGCGATCACCTTCAACCACTGACTTTAAACCTGTTAAAGAACGGCTATACTGACCTAAAGAAAGTCCTTCATCATTTTCAGTGCGTGTGACGTAGTCACCATACATGGCATAAGAACGACCTTTATCGACACGAACATAAAGTTTACTGGTGGACTGCGCATCAAAACCTTTGGCAGAGGCATCGCCATACACTGGGTAATATTCATCTGGACGAATATCACGGAATAGACGTTGATTATTTTCTTTGCTTGAGTCATATGCCAAAGTCAGTAAATAATCGCCACGCACTTTGCCTTTTAAGAATAAAGCTGCACGACCACGAATGGCAGTTTCACCATCACCCGAACTCGACAAATCATTCAGCTCTTCTTCAAAACCATCTTGAGTCGAGGTTTGAGACAGATTTTTAGGATCAAACTTATTGAGCGCAAAAGAACCTTCAATAATCCCCGCAACCAACATTGGACGAAGTTCTGCCAAAAAGCGCACAGGCACAGTTTGTTCGTATATGCCACTACGGACACGTAATACACCCGACCCAGCTTCCAAAGGTGCAAGTACTGGCACCACCAAAGACCCGCCTTCTGCAAAAACCTGTACGCCTGGTTTATCTGGATCAAGGTCTTTGAGTTGAATCATGCCTATAGATGATTCGAGTGTAATAGGAGTACGAGTCGCAACAGGTGTCCCATGCTGATCCAGTACCTTAACCACCACCTGATAAATATCTTTACCATTGGCATAAACGGCTTGTTCAACAGGCTGCATGGTCAGTTGACTCATCGCATCTGGTGCAATCACTGTGACTTGTTGCTGATCACGTAAATTACCAAAGCTATCGTACTGACGAACTGCAATGGTATTTTTCCCCGCAGCGAGTGGCACCCCAATAAAATCTAAACCCGCTGTTCCGCGCTCTTGATAGGCTGCTTTTTTACCAATGCGCTTTTCTGATACTTGCTCATCATTTACAAATAAACGAATGTCTGTGCCTAAACCACCTTTAACCTGAATCGTGGCTTGAGGTGTAGGCAAAATTTGCTGCTCTTTCAAATTTAAAATTGCCAGTTGATTCGATTCAGAACGCTCAAGCTCTTGCTCTAAATCTAAAACCACTGGAGCTTTTACTGGTTCAATTTGAACTGTTTTGACGTCTTTAATCTGATCTTTTTTATATTCAATATTACAATTGGCTGAAGCGCCTGCTGCACTAATACATCCACTTGCAGGTTGACCTTGTACATCTGAAACTGAATTGCTAAGTGGGTCAACGGTTAAATCTTGACGTAAGGTTTGCTCTAATGCATCCAGTTGTGCATCAATTTTACTACGGCGGTCTTCAATTTGTTCTGCCAAGGCTTGAGTGCATTCCCCTGAAGAATCGGTAATCGCGAAGTCTGCACGATGTAACTCACCACGTTTTAAATCTACGAAACGGCTGGCTGGGTCACCTGCTTGACGGTTATTAATCAGCACCAATTCTGCATTATTCGGTAAAGTTGTATTATCGACTTTAAGCACATGGGTCATTGGTCGAATGCCGTAGAAGTTGTATTTACCTTCACGATCCGTCACCACAAAGCTACCATCTTCCATATAGATACGGACGCCCGGTACACCGCGTTCTCCGACATCTTGAACGCCATTACGGTTACAATCACTAAAGACTTTACCAACAATAAAGCCATCTGGACTAAATACGCCGGGTGTAACTTTTACTGCAGCCTGTGCTTCGTTCGAAACTGTATTTTTATTGTCCTGCGCATAAACACGGTTAATACCATCCCCATTCAATGCATTAGGACCAATATAGACACGGTATTGAACTTTGGCTTCTTGTTTAGGCGTCAATGTTCCCAAACCGAGCGTCAAATAAGGTCCCTTTCCACCTTCAGGATCTGCATTTTTTTGCCCATTAACACGAGTACTGCCAGATACATAAATAAAACCACGAGGCAAAGTATCTTTCATATTGACATTATAGAGGGTCGAATCTCCCATATTTGCCACCGTAATTTGGTAATCTTTAAAATCACCAATTTCAGCAGTATTTGTTCCGACCACTTCTTTTTTAATGACCAATTTGTCATTGCTGGGAACAGAAATATCAACAGGGTCAATCGGAATATCGATATTGAGCGCAGCGTCACCTGTCTTTAAAGTGAAGTTCCCCCCATAAGACCAAGAGCTATCAACGATACGATCAGCAAAATTATTATAAATAGTCTTGTCACTGGTAAATTTATAATTGGTAGAACTCTCAATCGTTGAAGTATCAATATCAAGTCGATAGGTTCCATTTTCAACAAAAGGATAGACAAATTCACCTTTGCTATTGGTGCGCTGTTTTGCTGGAATTGCCACCTTTTCACCTGTGGTTTCATCCAATTTATAAGCTACATTTTCAGCTGGATTACCTTTGTCATCCAACAAAGTTACCGTCGCACCTGCAACGGGTAAATTGGTCTTAGCATCAAAAACAACGCCGTATGGATCGATCAATACCGTAGTATCAATATCCTTAACAGTCGCGGAAGAATTACCACTTTGATCTAAACAATCTGTCAAAGACACAATCACCTGATCACGTTTGACGGTCTGTAAAATTTGGTCATTCAGGTGAATGGGACCCGCTTCTTGTGTTGCTAGCGTGAAGCGGAACACGCCAGTATTTGAACCTGTTTCAACGCCCTGTACATATTCAACATCACCAGTCAACGTCGATTGAACTTTAATTTTTACTTTGTCGACATTACTACGTGAGGCATTACACATCGCACTATTTGCAGCAATATACAACGGTTGATTTAAACTGCCCGTTGCTAAAATATTCGAATAGTTTTTGCTGTTATTGGTAATCGAAGCACTACCACCAACGCTTGTCGTCACCTCATTAGAGACTGTTTTTTTCAGATTGGATAACACACCGTGTTCTACACTGAACACGTTTGAAATTGAGGTATGACTCACATTTGGATTCATGGTCACAACCAACTCAACCGCTTCAGTGCTATTTGCAGCCAAAGCTTGCGGGTATGCCACCACCAACGTATTGATTAAAGATTTATCCGCTGGAATCTGGCGGGTAAATTTATCTTGTCCTAACGGATATAAAACCAGCGCTTTAGAATTGGTCGGTTTAGCCGATTTAAAGATGGTGTTGGCAGGTATTTCATCCAATAAAACCACAGCCTTCATGGTTTCACCATCAACCTCAATGGTTTGCAAACCAGAATTACGCGTTGAACTATTTTTCACACTTAAGTTATAGGTCAAGTCATAAGACTGACCGACTTGTGGTTCAAAACTGGTTTTATCAACCGATTTTGTTGCTGTGAGTTGCGGCAAGAAACTAATTAAAGCATTCACTGCATCTGCAATAGCAGTCGGGTCTTGCACAACATATGCTTGGAGTGGCAAGTCTACTTGCTGACTATCATTTAGTGATATAGAAGAGTCTGCGACCACCCATAAATCAACTTTTTGCCCAGCCTGTAAACTTAAATGTCCTGTAACCAGCAAATCTGAACGATCAAATTCACCATTTTGATTACTATCGACATAAATTTTAATATTCGATAATTCGGGAACAGTGCTTTTATTAATCACAATATCAGCAGGCGCATTACTATGATTGGTCAAAGTATTCAGCCAAATCACTTTCGCACCCGCATCAATTTCTAATCGTGTTGGTGAAGTGAGGCTAATCACATATTTAGGTGTAATCGTAACTTGAACAGTATTTGAAACCGATTGGCCAATCTGGCCATCGGTTTGTACAAAACTTGCATAAGCCGTATTGGTAATATTTTGCCCAGCAGCAGGCATCACAGCATAAGCATGATTTACCAATGCCATAGCCGTAGCTAAGCTTGAAAAAATAAGCTTGATCTTATGATTCTGTAGCGGCTGAACTCGTTTAATCACGAAAATACCCCAATACCGAGCAAAAGCAGGTTTAAAGGGATAGGCATTAAAGTGATGCCTATCCACATAAATAGTTATTAATGTTTTGACTTAATTATTGAGCATCAACTTTAACGCTGAACTTCATCGTCACCGTTTCAGACGGTGCCAAATCAAATTGAGATGACTTCAAGTTGTTTGCTGTATTGGTCACAGTACCTTTTGATACTGGATCTAGTGCAGCCGCAGGCGACGAACCTAGAGTGGTGTAACTTGGTACCGCATCGGTAATTTCAACTTTCGTTACCGCCTGATTACCATCATTCACCGCTTTAATTTGGTAAATGATACAAGCACCTGGTTTAGCTTGAAGTGTAGATGTTCCAAAGCTACCGTCTGGCGTCCCATCACATGCTGCATCAAGAGCTTGCATTTTTTCCAAACGAACTTGACCAATGTTTACTGTAGTTTTGTCCGTTACGGTAATCGCAGCAGGAGCCGCCGTACCATTTAATGCACCCGTCGGTGTAACTGTCACAATCGATAGATCGGCTTGACCCGCTGTTGCATTACTTGGTGCTTCAACTTTAACCAAGATGTTAATACTTTCTTTTGGAGAAAGACCATCAGCACCATTGGTTGCAGTTAACCATGCGTTCAAGTCAGACGTTGTCACCAATTCGTTTGCATCAGCAATACCGTCATTGTTTTTATCTACATAAACAGAGGTAACAAATCCAGTATTCGATGGGTCATGAGTAATGGTGAATGGAAGTGTACTACCGCCAGCCACACCCTCTACAACGTTACCGTTGTTGGTTAAAGTGTGCTTGTAGACAATCGTACCACCAGGTGCGACCTGACCTTGTTGATCGGCCAAGAATGAAAGTCCACGTACCGCTTCTACAGTCAAGTGATCTTTCATCTTGTCTGTTAAGCCTGTTGCAGGCGAATTAATTGTGAAGACGATATCTTGGCTATTCGCAGGTGTCGCATCTGTAGATGGAGTTACCTTGGCACAGAAATAAGCTGTGGTATTTGGCTGAATTGCACCTGTATTGGTCACTTTAGTCGCTGAACATACACCACTTGAATCAGCAACGAAGTATTCAACTGTCCAACCCGCTGGTAATGCTTGTTCAGTACCAAAGTTATAGTTGTCCGATGTTGAACCATAATTCGTTACAGCGATTGGGAACGTAGCTGCAACGCCAGGTTTAGTTGTTACCGTAGTGACGACATTACCAGAAACGTATGCACCCTCACCGGTTAAACCTGTATCATCTTCCGTATAGTTTTTATTACCTTTACCGTTACTTAAATCGACTTTTGATGTCGTAATATCCGTAATACGTAATGTCACCGTATCTGAAGATGCTGGTGCATGTACAGGCGTAATGGTTAAGATCGTATCTAATCCAGGTGCCGTAATCGGACCTGTATAACCATTTGGCAAAGTAATACGTGCTGAAATTTCAAGATGACCACCAGAAGCCAATGGACCACTGTCTACACTTGCATCACCATTGGTATCCGTTAATGGAGTATTACCATCCGATTTTAATAACTCAACAATAGAGCCTGCAGGTAGTGCAGATTTGTTCACGGTAATGTTATAAGTTTCAGCGACATTACCAAGGTTGTGAATCCAGATATCTTCTGTAGAGCTAGACGCACCAAATAAAACTGGTGAACCTTGTACCGCAGTTGTGGTAATTAAGTCATCTTTAGCCGTATTACCAATAACTTTTTGCGCATCCGAATACGTATCGCTTGCATTATCGTTGATGGTACCCGTATATGTAGACTGAACTGTCACATCATATGGGTTTGTTGGTTGAGACGTCTCTGTACCTGGACCATCTGGGTCAAATGTCGCGATGTTGGTAATTTTACCTGCTGGCGCAGTTGTATTGACAGTCACTTGGAAGGTCAATTTACCCGTACTGTTACGTGGTACTGATGCAAGTACTAACTGCACTTTACCATTGGTAAACTCATATTTCGCTGCTGCCGCTGCTTCATCACCAGTCGCATCGGTCAATGCCGCTGTCTGACCGCTCCAACGTGCTGAACCTGCAACATAAGTTACACCTGAAGGTAAAAGATCTTCAATGGTTAGGTTGGCTGCATCAGCATTACCCGTATTTTTATAAGTTAATTCATAAGTCACTGTATCGCCACGTGCAACTGCAGTTACATTGGCAGACTTCGTCACTTGAATGACTGCACCAGTAACAATCGTTACGGTGTCAGTATTCACTTTGGTTTTGTCCGCTAGGACTGTAATGTAACTACTTGCCGCAGAAAGTTCTAATTGACCAGAATTACCCGCTGCTGCTGTTGCGGCTGTTGTACCCACCACAACCAAGCCGACTGACTCACCAGCATTTAAGGTAACTTTTTGACCCGCTAAATTCGTACCGTTATCTGGCACACCATCTTTATTCGCATCTAAGTAAACCGCAATGTTGGAGAAATCAAAATTATCCCCAGCCACATTGGCTAAATTCAATGTGAACTCATCCGTTCCGTTACCCGTATTGGTCAAGACGTGCGATAAAGTCACTACCCCATTCGGGTTGGCAGTTGCTGTACGGTTTTGCTCGAGTGTGAAGCTACCCACTTGTAAAACAGTCGTTTTGACTTCATTTGACGTTACAGTACGTGTCGTAGATGTACCATCTACATACGATGCTGTTGCAATGTTACTAATGTTTGTCCCCGCTGCTGGTGCAGCAGCATGTGCACCTGTCGCGAAAAAAGCAAAGCCCCCTAAAACTGTCGCAATTGACACATAAAGGCTATTTCGCTTTGTCGTCTTTAAATTCATAGGCATAAGAGTCCCCCGACCCCATCAAAATGACGTGTATAAAAATTTAGAAATTAATCGTTTGATGCATTTACTTTAGTTTGTGCACTAACAGTTACTGTTTTCTTGGCTGGTAATTCCATAATTTGCCACTGTAAAGCGCGGTACTCTTTGAGTGGAACATTGACGAGTTTTCCATCTACTTTTTTCTTTAATGGCATCGCAGCAAAGTTAACGCCATCGGTACTGGCAAGTGCACCTGAAGGCAGGCTGTTGCCTAAATATTGCGTATCTGCTGGAATTGGCAAAGTTGCTTTTAGGCTTTTAATGCTGTGTGTCGTGTTGTTGGTATAAGTCGCACGATACTCAATAACATCTTGAGGCTTGATTGAGTCTGCAGCTTTAAACTGTGCATTCCCCTTACTGTCTACAACTTTTTTGAATGCTTTCAACTGAATGGATACAGGTTCATTTGATGTCGTAGCGGCAGCCATCCCATGAGCAGCCCCCCCAGCAAGCATTAAACCCATCATCAATTTTTTCAGCGTAGTTCTTTTGTTTAACATGATTTTATCCACTGCAAACCAATGCATATATTTGCGACATTAATCACATTTAAAGAAATTAATGCTGCAAAGCTCAAAGCAATATTAAACAAAAAACAAACGCATAACCATACATTTTATAAAAAAAATGTTAACTGGTTCACTCTTGATTTTTTAATTTAGTTATATAAGTTTACAATACTTAAAATAAATGACTGTTTATCATTACTTTTCACAAAAACTGTGAATTTACACAAAGAAACAATATAGAGCTCATACTCTTTATTGAACGCTTTTTAAGACAAAATTAAGCAATCAGCTCATATTAAGTATATGTTTTCATTATTTATATTAGGCCTAAGATCAACGCATCTGGCGGGCTCAAGCAATAGACTCTAGGGTGTACTTCGCACATTTAATGAAAAAAGGTCGATCCCATAAAAGGACCGACCTTTTTTATTTCTCTAAAATCACAATTAGTTTGGAATCCTTACGCAGAAACCCACTTGCCCTTTTTGCTTAGGAGCCAGTACACCGGGAATTGTCCATTTTAATTGTCCTGAACTTTCTTGAGTTTGACACCCTGAAACGCTACACGACATGGTTCCATAAACCGTTCCAACCGGAACACTATCTTTAAGCACAATATCAACCAAGTTTTTATTTGAATTATTGGTATAGGTGATTTGATATTCCAAATAATCACCTTTAGCCGCTTGGTTGGTTACAGTAAACGGTGTTGAATCATTGCTCGGCGCAGGACATGCAGATGTTTTTCGCACCAGTTTACTCATGTTTAAACCTGCTGTACCAATCGTTGTAATATCATTCACACTATTACTTTCCTTGGTCGTCGCAGTACTATAAGTCGCCTTGCCATTGACCTTGAAGCTCGCAATAAAGCGATCACCACCTTGTGCCGTGGTAGGTGAATTTACTCGCTGAATCAAACAAATTTTTTCGTTGGCTTTTAATACACGACTCGAAAGTAAACTTTCACCTTGATCCAACTGCGCATTACAGTTGCTATCGACATAAACCAAACTCTGCCAAGGCTGATTGTTTGCAGGCTGTTGCTCTTTGCTTTCCGTTAAATTCAGCACATTCAGCACACTTTTCGCACTGAGCTCGTGTGGATAATCCACCACATCACCTGCCACAATGGTTTTCTGTCCATTTTGCGTTAAGACTAACTGTAACTCAGCATCACCAAACAAGAAACCATCATAGCTGGTCACATTTGCAGCTTTAGGAATGGTAAAGAAGTCATTACTGGTGTCAGCTGTCGCCGTCACACCACTGGCTTTCGCAGAACTGACCGAATCAAAACCTGTCAAATTCCGTTGTACCAAACAAACATTACTGCGCCCAGCAAACACATCATCTAAAGTTTGTATTTTAAAATCACCATTTGCATTGCTGGTTGTAGAGGCCAAAACAGCCTTAGTGCTACAATCTTGCAGCTCAATCACACTGCCCGCAATTCCCAATTCACCAGCATCTACAATTGCGTTATACGCCTTGGAAATATCCGAGGTTGTACCACTATTATCGTTAAACACTCGCCCCGAAAACACATAGCCAGCTTTTTTACTGTTGGTCACGCGACAAACGAGTTTAGCGGCAAATTTCACATTCGCTGCAGGTATGGTTTGGGTCAAACCATTTATGCTTCCCAAATTTGCAGCACTGTTTCCTGACACTGCAGCATTCGTATCTGTACATTCAATACTCTTCAGGGAATATAAAGTTGATGTTGACTCAGTAAAACTAATTGCCGTGTTTGGTGTTGCATAAGCCAATAATGAGCCTTGCTCGACAGGTGATGTACTTTTCTTTAAACGAACTGATTGTGCAGCCCCTATTACAGTCGTCACCACTTCACCACTGGTAATGGTTTCGGCATTGGCATTGCTCAAGTTTGCAAAAGAGCTGAAGTTGAAGCTGTCTGTGCCATTTTCAGACACTTTATTCATTTCAAAAGTCGGCTTAAGACAAACATTAAGTTCATTAAACCCAATTCCAATATCATCCCCCACATAAGTGCTGGTATTTGGCCGAACATTTTGGAATTCGGTCCGTACTATTTTGGCCATTGTTACTGTTGTAGGCAAAGTAATCGTAAAATTGATAGCCACTGGGTCAGTACCATACGATCCAATCGCATAATCCGTAGTGTCCACTTGCGCACCATTAAACGCCGTAAATGAAGCTCGAGTATTTGAACTTTTCGCAGGCGTGACAAGCGTGGCATAGACAACACCATCGACCATAATTTTTAAAGTTGCCCCACTGGTACTTGTTTTAGGGCTACCATTTGACCAATTTACACGTCCTTTTAACTGCAATGCACCATTTGCGCCCGTACCATACATGACTGAATTTGGCACAATAGTCGGGTTAGCCCCTGCCGTTTTTAAAGCATTATCATAAGCAGTGCTCGCATTATCGACCAAATAGGCTCTAAAAGCGGTATCTGAAACCAAATTAGCCGATTGCCCAGATAAACATTGGTTTTGTGAACTACCGCCGGTAATCGGTGAGTTTGAATTAATAATAATATCTACCGAGGAAGAATTATTGGTTAAGTTATTCTCGAAAGTTGCTGTTGTCACCGAAGCCATATTGGTTACGGAACCACTTTTATAAGCTAAACCTGTAACTGTGAATTCTAGATAATTCACATCTTTACCATTTGCAGGTAAAGTTAGTCCATTTGCACTCAAACTATTTGTTTCAGTACCATTCGCTACGCTACTTGGGCAAACAGCCGTTCCATAACTTTTACATGACCAATATAAACTGGCAATATTATTTGGAACATTATCAGCCAGCACTGCATCTGTAACACCAGCAGCACCATTATTCCAAGCTTTAATGGTGTATTTCACAACATCGCCTACATCATAGCTTGTTTTATCTGATGTTTTTGAGACTTCTAGATCAGCGGAAGCAAGCACAGTATCTTGGTCTGCTGTCGTACATGCACCTGTGGTTGAGTTAAATGAACGGGTGATGCCACCACTATTTAAAGTTGTACAACTTGCCCCTGTAGATGAGCCCAAAGTTGGCACATCCACCGTAGCAGTGTTCGTTACCGTGCTGCCTGCCGCAGCATCTACACGTGCTGTGACTAAAATTTCGTAAAATTCGCCAGAAGCCAAGCTTCCTGTATCAACAGAAGCTAAACTATTTAAAGCTGGAGCTGTGGTACATTTATTGCCTGCAGCCATACTACAAGCAACGGCTGTAGCGGTTAATCCTGTCCCAACGACATCCTTAAGTAATGTTCCTGTATAAGTATCTGGACCATTATTAGTGACACGTACTGTATAAGTGGTTGTACTGCCCGAATACACTTGAGTAGTATTATTGGTTTTTGAAACTACCAAATCACCAACCATAGAGTCAACGCTGGCCGCACTAAATACAAATGCATCTCCAGAATCCGAACTCCAGCCTAATGTACTATTCCCAGTGTAGTCAGACGCAATATAAACTTTAAATCTTAAAGTTCTTATACTATTGCTATTTTCAACTTGGACACTACCACTGGCCCCACCATTTGCTCCAGTAGCATTGTGGTTTGAATTATTATTTCCACCAGTAGTCGCGCCGTATAATGAAGCCGAGTTGGTGATGTTAAATCCATTAACACTTAAATTACGACCCGATAAACGCCTGATTGTCGTTCCGCTTGGAGGATTGGTTAATACAAAATTCGTGGTAATACCAAATGCCGTATTCCCACCCGAACTAACAGCAACCCCACCAATACCTGAGAGATTAATAACTGGATTTTTTACATCACGGTTAAATGTCACCACAACATCACCGAAATAATAACCTAACCCACCGTTTCTTGATGATGTATTACTTCCATTTGAGCTTCCTAAAACACTCGCTTGAAGCAAAATACGTGAACCATAGTTGAGGTCAGCATCAATACCCGTCCCCATACTAGGATTTAAACGACTCGAGGTGAAATCAGAACTAATTGGACTACCCTGACCACTTAAAGGAATAAAAATAGTTGATGAGTTTGTCCCCCCAAAAACCAATCCATTTGTATATTGTTGATTTTCTAAAGAGTAAGTAACGTTCGTCTTCGGGAAATAATTTTGACTAAAAGTATTTGCCGTCGGGTTATCAGCATTAAATAAATACGTATTAGTTTGTGCAACGGTACTAGGACCAGTTGTCGAGGTATTTCCACTGGCTCCAACAATTTCTAACGTAGGCACAGCAGCAGTTACAACGGAGTTGAACATTAATCCAAAACCTAGGCTAGCTGACAGCGCAATAATGCGTTTCATAGACTTAGTTCCCCACATACTTCACCCCAAACTCTAAGCTATGGCTTTCATTACTATTTATTGCTGCAACAGAAGCTTTAATTGCACCTGTTTGCCCCAGTGCAGGCGCACTAAGCGAACCAGCTTCACAGGTTGTACAAGTCGGCGCCTTACTCATCACCATTGCTTCAGGCGTATAATCATAGAAATTAAATCGACCAATCGCAGAAGCCCCCAAATTTTTCACGGTTAATTGATACAAAACGCATTGCCCTGAACCATCTGCATTACGTGTAATCGGCAATACATTTGAGGTATACGCACTATCCGCAACACCATCACAATTATTATCTTTGGCTTGCAATTTCGTTAAACGCACAGGTGCGCGAGTAATAGTTGTAATATCAGTTGCCGTATCTAACACTGTACCCACACTATTTTTTAGACTAATCACAGAAGTGTTCACTACACCAACCGTGTTATACGCAGTATTTTCAACTTTATTAAAAATACGAATAGGTGCTTTGCTACTTAAAATCATGCTATTGACAACAGATAAATTCTGAATCATCGGGTCTGTAGCATCTAACTGCCCATCATTATTGACATCGTAGTAAAGTGTCGTGGTAAAACCTGTTCGATTATTGGCAACGCTTAAACTATCCGTTGCAGCCAATACAGACGTTCCCCATGGTTTTAAAATATGGCTATAAACAATACTACCGCCCGGTGCAATTTGCCCACGTAAATCAGGCTCTAAACTCACCCCACCTTGACTTGCATTTGAGTTAATCGTAATGGCGTTCTGGATCACATCATAACCATTACTTGGTGCAGAGGTAACTAAATTAGACGATGTGACTTTAAAATAAATCGGAATTGGCTGACTTGTGCTTTGAGCATCTGCACGAATTTCTACCACGGCGCAGTAAAGCTGTGATTCATCGTCATTTAACAAACGAGTTGAAGAGATTTCTGCCCCAAGTACTGAACAATCGGTGGTAGATGTCGAAAAGTAACGAACAGAACTAATTTCTGTAGGTAATGCAACCGTCGCAAAATTATTATCGGCATCAGCGCTAAAGTTATAGGTTGTCGCTTGACCTGTATGACGCACAGTTAATGGAAACACTACTGTTTTATTGTTAACCGCAGTTAAGGTTTTCCAAGGCAAACCACCATTCGACACATTGCCATTTCCCATACCATTTGCCGTAGCTTCTGGACTATTGATCAGGTCAACTAGGCGAGAAGCCGTACTTTGAATCAGTGAGGTCCGATCTTGCACCGTATCTGTTTTGGTATTATCAGTAATCGATTGCGCTTTAGGGACAATATTGTAAGTCGTGTTAGCTGTATCCACATAATCTAATGGGAAGGTGACCTTCACGATAATCGGAAGTTTAGCGCCTGCTTCAAGTGTTCCTGTATCAATAATGCCATCATTATTGGTATCAAATAATGGGGTAACGCCATCTGCACGATAGAATTCCAGCACACTGCCTGCGGGTAAATTATGGCTATTAAAACTTAAATTAAAACGGTCAGCGACTGTTCCTGTATTCCAAACATAGTTTTCAAAGCTAACTGTAGCTCCACTACTTACTGCAGACTTGGTTAATAAATCAGGACCGCTCACACTATTTGCATCAGCATTAATCACCACCCCATATACGGGTTTAATCGTTAATACCGCGGTGTTCGACTGTGTTGTTAAATTTGCTGTGGTGGAAAGACCATCATGGTCATAGTCCATATTGGCCAAGTTGGGAATTTCACCAGGCGCAGTACGTGCAACGCGAACACGAAATTCAATATAGCCTTGGGCATTGGCTGGTACATTGGTGATTTGCGCACGAATGGTTTTACCATCGGTATCGAGATAGTAGTTGATCCCCGTCGGGTCATTACTGCCGGTCGCTGCGTTAAGTGCCTGCCCATTCCAGTTTTCATTCCCTGCTACATACGTCAACTGAGTCGTATCCAACAAGTCACTGATATTGACCACGCCACTATTATTACCATTATTAAAATAGGTTAAACGGACGGTTGCAATATCACCATTTACGACGCTTGTTTTATCAAAACTCTTGGTTAAGTTTAAAACGGCCTGATCGGTGATTCGTGATGTATCAATATTATTTTGAGTCAGACTAGGTTGTTGCGTCGAAGTGGCGGTGAGTTGAATCTGACTAGAACTATTTACGGCTGCCGATGAAGGAATAATGGCTTTAATAATCAGTGCAACCGAATCACCAGCATTTAAGCTATATTGAGTAATGGGTGTATTACTGTCTGCAACACCATTTCGATCCGCATCCAAATAAATTTCAATATTGTTATGAGTGAAACTGCCTCCAGCAATTTGACTGCCCAACAAATTATAAAGATCGCGCTCGTTCCCCGTGTTGGTTAAAACATGATGGTAATAAACCGCCTGTCCTGGGCGTACATATTCAGTACGGTTATCCTTTAAACTCAGGTTATACACAGGAATAACGGTGGTTTGAACCAAATTGGAACGCGCCACTTGAACCACTGTAGAGCCTTCTTCTTTGTATTCGCCCACAGCCATGTTACTAATAACCAAAGCATCAGCAAAAACCCAAGCCGATGCTGTTACGCCCAATAAGCCCAGCATCGCCATACGTAAATTTCGAATCATTTTCTTTTCTATAAACATTTTCCGAACCTACGTTTAAGGGTTAACACGAATAACAAAGTAGAAATTGGCTTCTTCATTTGGATCTAAACTACTCACCAAAGCTGAAACTTTCTCACCTGAAGAAAGGTCTACTCCTGCCGGCACAATCACAGGTGTCCCAACAAGGCTGGTATAGGCAGGAACAACATCATTAAACTGAACATTCTTCACCACTGAACTACCATCATTTTTCAGTGTGAGTTTATAGGCCACACACTGATTCGGTTTAACTGAAACCAACTGAGTGGTATAGCTCAAAGCTGCTAGATTACTAGTTATACAGCTACTGTTGGCTGCT
Source organism: Acinetobacter sp. ACNIH2 (assembly GCF_002934965.1). Lineage (NCBI taxonomy): Bacteria > Pseudomonadati > Pseudomonadota > Gammaproteobacteria > Moraxellales > Moraxellaceae > Acinetobacter > Acinetobacter sp. ACNIH2. The sequence continues at coordinate 1,996,189 of NZ_CP026412.1, read as the reverse complement.
TGTGTTTTAAGTAACTGTAAATGCCCTGTTGCCACTGTGGTGACATCAGTATTTTTTAAGTTATCTAAATGAATGCCATTAAAGTCAGAAATTTCGATCCAAATATCAGCTTGGCTTACTACACCTTCTGGCGCTGAAGGAGCTGCTTGAACTTTGAGTAAAAGTTGGATGTCAGTTTGAGGAAGCAAACCTGCACTACCCAAGAGCTGATTTAGACTGGTTGTGGCACTAATAATTTGGTCTGTACTATCAATTTGACCATTTTTATTGGCATCATAATAAAGACTATAAACAAAGCCATCATTTTTCAGCGGAACCACTTTAAGGTTCACTTGAGAGCCTGCATTTGCCCCTTCTGCTATATTGCCCAGATTCTTTAATGTATGCGCATAGACAATCGTACCACCAACACCCACCTGCCCCTGCTGATCATTGGTCAGGGTGAGTAAGCGTGCAACATTACTTTCAATTTGGTTCTTAATGGAGTCCGCTTGTTGATTGACAGGTGATTGAATTGCAAACCAAATCGGGACTGAAAAATTCTGCTGGCTGGCATCAACATCTATCACCGCACAATATGCCTTACTTGCGCCTGCGGCTAAGGTTCCCGTATTGGTAATCTGTTTACCGACAGTCTGACAACTAGCATCGCCTTCATAAAATTTAACACTAAAGCCTGTTTTAGTGGTAGGCATAATATTGGCGACATCAATCGCGCTAAACGATGCGTATAAATTATAGTTGTTGGCTTGGGCGGAATTATTCTTTGCCACCAAAGGAAAAACAGCCTTAGCTGAAACTACTTTAACCGTACGTAAAGCTTGGCCTAAGTTATCTACAACACCAACACCCAAACCCGACTGATCAGCGTTATACAAATCACTGCTGCTCGATACGACCGTTAAGGCCGTGATTTGGTTACGAATCGGGTCCGAGACTAAGTTTGAAGTAATCGAGGTTGCGACCACATCAACATTGATATGACTGACACTGCTGCTACACCCTGTAGAAGCCGATACCCCAACCTGAATTTGTTTTACCGCTGCGCTTGAAATCGAACCTGTATCGACTTTGCCGTCACCATTGGTATCTGTTAGTAAAGTTTTTCCATCTTGAGTGTAAAAATTAACTTTGGCACAACTTGGTAGATTGCTTGAGCTATAACTTAGGTTATAAACATCTGTCGTATTGCCGACATTCCAAACATAGTTACTAAAAAAGACTTCTTGCCCAGGGGTCAAGCTGGCTTGAATAACCAAGTTATCGGGACTGCTGTTGGGGTTACCCACGTTGGTTGCTGAACTAGATTTATTATTTAAAACCACACCATAAACCGCAGCCAAATTATAGATCACGGTATTGGAGAAACTGCTTAGTTTTACCGTCGTGTTATCCGTATCATATTGAACAAAACCTGCCGTGTTTGGAATTTTATTGGCGGCACCTTGCTTCACCTTGGCTTTAAAACTCAAGGTTCCTGAGCTTAGAGGGGCAACAGCAGCAATACTGGCTTCCAGACTCTTACCATCAGGTTTGAGCTGATAAGTAATTCCTGTATTCGCTGAGGCTTCCGTATCATTGGCATCAGTGAGTGCTGTAGTATTTTGATTCCAGATGGCTGAGCCCGAAACATACTCTAGAGAATCGTCCAATACATCTTGCAATACGACGCGACGTGTTGCCGTTCCTGTATTTCGATAAGTCAAGGTATAGGTAATCTGATCACCGATAATTCCCTCACTTGCACTTTGCGCCTTGATCAGGGAAATCACCGCATCATCTACAACGCGAATCGTGTCTGTAACCTGCGCAGAAAGCGTAGCATTTTGCTGGCTTACAGCTTTGAGGTCTAAACTGCTCAGCTGATTAAAAGCCACCGTGGTAGGAATACTCCCCACAATCACCACGGCTAAAGATTGCCCTGCATTCAGCTCAATTGAACCGAGCAACAAATCTTCAGTATTGTCAGGTAAACCATTTTGATCGCGGTCTGCATAAACCTTAACATTGCTTAAATCAAAATTATCATTGCTACTTTGTACCAAAGACAATGTATATCGATCTGTAGTATTACCTGTGTTGGTGAGGACATGTGGAAGATTCACTGTCCCACCGATAGCCCCATATTGATTTTGATTTTGTAAAAGTGTTAGGGAATATGTTTTTTGCACCTCTAATGCCACAGGATTGGAATTAACCAACAAGACATTCCCCATCTCATCGGTATAATCCCCAGACGCAACGTTGGAAATATAGCTTCCTGGTTGAGGAAAAGCGTGACAAACACCGACCAATAATAGTGATGCTCCCCCCAATAACGCACGATGTATTCTTGTTGTCATCCCCTGCATAAAGCAAACACTCACAAAATTTACAATAAATGATAAATAAGTCACAATATTATACATAAATGTATCATTTGTTGATTATTTTGCACACGCTTTTCGATAATTTTTATAATTATTTTGATGACAAAGCATACACTTGCTCAGCTTTAGCCTAACATCTCAAAACATTGAATGGATACTTCACTCGATTAGGCGTAGAAGTACAAATAAGATGCTGAATACACCCATAAGGAATCGAAATAAATAATTTTTATCAATAACTAACTTAAAACAATTTCAGAAGACCAAACATTTCGTCCAATATTAACTGCAAAAATCAAGCAAATTTATTTTCACTTTTACAAATTAAAAATCCCGAATTGAAATAAACCATTCATATTGAAGAAATAAAAATATTTCAACGGTCACTCAAGGTGCTTGGTTAAATATTCTATGATTTCAGTTTGGTTAATTAAGCGTGAACAATGCTTAGGACATTTTAAACATTTAATTTGATCAACAGCAAAAATACGCTGTTCATTTAACAAATGACAAAGTGCTTCAACATACCAATGCTGCTTTTCTTGATATACCCGAATAACATCAATATCTCGAATAGTCATTTGACCTTTTTGATTTTGATAAAGAATTTCTAGCGTTTTACAGGGTGCGCAAACACATTCAGACTCTAAAGAAACTTGATCTTGCTCTCGTGCACTCAGTGGGCATGGTCTATCATCCACATCACAAGATTGCTTCCGCATTCTCTTACTTATCAAAACGAAACCACCAAAGAAGATAGCCGCCAGTACAGCGCCCGCAATTTCCATCTTCAAATCACACCTCGTTATCTCTTTTAAATTCTTTATCTATTTTAAACAACCTTAAAGACGGGCCAATTGTAGCAAATCCATATCATTTTATTGATTCAATTTTCGCATTAATTTTTAATTAATTTAAAAGATAGATTTATAAATAAAGATAAATTCTATAATTTTCACATATAAGTACTTATTTATATTATGTTCATAAAATTATTATTAAAGTAAATTTCACTTTTTTAATAAAAAATTTTAAACAGATGTTGTCCTTTTAAACATAACCTTTAAACTTAAATACTCCTATAAAGTATCTGATTTAAAATACAAATACCTCATAACCTATAGTTTCTTAATTGACCAATGTAATTTAATTAAATAAAGAACCATTAAATTTGAATAACCATAAATTCAAGTGCTTATTTTTATAAAATTTTTATTTATACACTACTTTTTAAGCCTAACAACCCCATCTCTCCATCTCAGCCCTTACACAACCTTCCCCATCAAATAAGTCGTATTCTTTTTCTATTGGTTTCACTTTTTCAACTTAGAAAGCTATTAGAAGCTTAATTGTTCTAACCATGAGATTCCATAATGAGTACCCAAACCAAATTCGAGTAATCCTTCGGATAATCATATTCCGAAGTGACCATCTAAAAATTGGCTTATTTAACCTTAAAGATAAAATGCAGAATTTCATGCAAGCATTTATTTTGATGCAATAAAAAAACCCCCAAGTCTTAATATGCTTGAGGGCTTCTTAATATATGGTCCCGAGGGTCGGACTCGAACCGACACGTCATCTCTGACAGCGGATTTTGAGTCCGCCGCGTCTACCAATTTCACCACCTCGGGTAGGTGTTGATGCGTATATTAACCTGTTTAAAAAACTTGTCAACGTAAGATTAGCACATTTGGTTACTTTTAAAACAGAATGGTTTTTTTAGATTCTTATTTAACCAATTTCGACTAAAAAATGAAAAAAAGAATATACTACAGCCAGTTTTTTTAGCGAAATGTGTCATGCAACTTTCTGACTTCAATTTTGATCTTCCTGATGAGCTTATTGCTCGATATCCCTTAGACACCCGCAGTTCATCACGCTTGCTCCATTTAGATGCACAAGGTCAATATCATGATCATCAGTTTACCGATATTCTGGATTTACTGAATGACGGCGATCTCTTGATTTTAAACGATACTAAAGTGATGAAAGCCCGTTTAAAAGGTAAACGTGCAACAGGCGGCGCAGTTGAAGTTTTAGTCGAACGTTTGCAAGATGCGCACATCGCACATTGCCATATTAAAGCCAGTAACTCGCCTAAAGCGGGTGCAGAACTAATTATTGGCACTGAAGAAATTAAAGTCACCGTCCAAGGTCGCCACGAGAATTTATTTATTGTTGAATTTTCGCAACCGATTCTAGACGTTTTAGACCGTTGCGGTCAGTTACCCATTCCACCCTACTTCAACCGTGAAGCAGAGGCGATAGATACTGAACGCTACCAAACTGTATTCAATGATCCAAGCAAATTAGCCAGTGTTGCCGCACCCACTGCAAGTTTACACTTCGATCAAGCTTTACTGGAGAAACTCGAAGCTAAAGGAATTAACAAAGCTTTCGTGACCTTACATGTAGGTGCTGGAACATTTCTACCTGTTCGTACCGATGATATTACCAATCATGTCATGCACAGCGAATGGTGCGATGTACCAGCACATACTGTTGAATTAATTCGTGAAACCAAAGCACGAGGGAATAAAGTCATTGCGGTTGGCACAACAGCAACACGTGCTGTGGAAAGTGCTGCCCAAGCACATAACGGTGTACTCGATGCTTGGGTCGGTGATACCCAGATTTTCATTTACCCTGGCTATGATTTTAAAGTGGTAGATCGTTTAATTACCAATTTCCATTTACCCGAATCTACGCTGTTGATGTTGGTTTCTGCATTATCGAATCGTGACAATATTATCAATGCCTACCAACATGCTGTAGCTACGCAATATCGTTTCTTTAGTTATGGCGATGCCATGCTAATTGATCGTTTTACCAGATAACAATAACAAGGAACTTCCGCCCTTATGCCGATTGATACTGTGCGACATTCGATTCATATTCGTCGTAAAAAGAATCAGGTGGTCTTCCACAATATTGCTCGGCTTTGGGACATTGGGCGTCAGGCGCAAAGCCATCAACAAATTTTAGATGGCCTGCATCCTTGGAATGCTCCTGTCGCCTTGAAGTTTGAAAATACCCTACCGTGGTTGCTTGCAATTACAGGCAGTCTTTTTATGCTTGCGATTTTGATTCAACCCAGTAGTATTTGGGCTCAAACTAGCCTGTTTTGTGGCGTGTTGATGGTATTTTGGGCTTATATTTCTTATGAAGATGATGACCCCATTGAAGAGGTGATTGATTATCTCGAACAACAAACCATTGCACAAAAATATCAGTTGGCTTACCACCGCCAACCACAACATATTTCCGTTCCACTCAATCCAGTTTTATTTATTGCCCACTTAAAACGCCTGTTTCCAGTATTTGAACAAGGCTCTGTTTCCAATGATTTTCCATTATATGCAAGCACTGTTTGGACAGATGAAGAAAACAAGGACCATCAAGTACTGGTATTTCAATATCACTTTGTGAATGAAGTACGCATGACTGATAAAGATGGCAATCAGGTCAAGGTTCAAGAAATACATCGCGATTTGTGGGGCGTATTTGTTTTTGGTCTAGACATGCCAGGCTTAGCAATCAGTACTGCGAGCAAATCCTTTGGTCACCCTTATTCTTTTGCATGGCATACCAGTGATATTCAGACCAATCAGCGACTCAAATTCTATGGTACCGATGAAATGCAGATGGCGAAAACACTAACACCTGCTATGGTGCTTCGGCTATCCGACTTTTTTGAATATCGTTCAGGGGATTTGTTGTTTCATCCCGAGAGTGATGTCTTGTGTTATCTAGGACCACATGATTTATTCAAAATTTCGAGCAAGGCTCAGAATATCCAAGATATTTCCAGTTTACGTGGACACTTACGTACATTTAAACTACCTTATCTAGAACATTTAAAGTCTGATTTATTAGAACTTTTAAAATAACAGCGACTAAAATGTACAACCATTAAACAGGGGGCAACATGGGACTTTTTATTTTATTATTGCTCATTATTATTGGCATTGTAGCCATTATTTTTATTCGTAATAATATTGTGCGCCATCATAATGCCACTATTCGCGCTTGGTCAGATGTTACCAGCTACGAACGTCAAAAAATTAAAATTTTAGATGCGCTTGCACCCTTGGTAGAGCAATATTCAAGTTTTGAAAAAGGTACTTTAGAAAAAGTGACGGAATTGCGTCAAAACATTTTAAATTTGAATGCAAACACTGCCGATGTATCTCAGCTACAACGGATTGAGAACCTAAACAAGGAACTCATGCACAGTTTAAATGTCGTAGTTGAAAACTACCCTGAACTTAAAGCCAATGAAATTTATCTAAAAATGATGAACGAAATTGAAGAACAAAACGAAAATGTAGGGGCTGCGATTACGATTTTTAATCGCAATGTTGAACTGTTTAACAACCAAATACAGATTTTTCCCAACAATGTCATCAATACTATGACTATTGGCAAAAAAGCCATTCGACCATTTCGTGATACGGCAGCTATGCAAAATTTTGATTATCGTCCGAATTTTTAATGATTTAGCACAAAAGACAGCATTGTGAATAAATTTCACAATGCTGCTAATTCCGATTAAGACAGAAAACAAACCTGATTCCGCCCTTCAGCTTTTGCTTGATAGAGCAATTGGTCTGCCGACTGTAAAAAACTAGACACGTTTAAATAGTTTTGCCCTGCGCCATGCGTATTTACCCCAATGCTGACCGTGATATCAGCATGCTGACTTGCCATCAGATTCGGGATGGTCAAATGAGCCACTGCCTTACGGAAGCGCTCAGCAGATGAAACAGCATCTTCAAGTGTAGTTTCAGGCAAAATTACTACAAACTCTTCCCCACCAAAGCGCGCCACAAAATCATAGGCTCGACTAAACTGAGTTTTTAATAACTGTGCAACTGCAATCAAACACTGATCACCTTGCAAATGCCCAAAATCATCGTTGTATTTCTTAAAATGATCAATATCAATAAACAATATCGACAATGGTCGTTTATTGCGCTCTGCTCGCTTAAACTCGAATTCGATCCGTTCATTCAAGGCTTTGCGATTTGCCACCTGCGTCAACGGATCTTGCAGTTATAATGCTTGATTCTTTTTATTCAACTCCTCAAGTTCCAATTCCATACTTTTACGTTCTGAAATATCAAACATGAAGCCAATAATGGCAATGGTTTTATCATTTTCACGAATCACATGAACAACATCACGTATCCAGACGTATCCGCCATCTTGGGTTAAGGCGCGATAATCAGCCTCATGATCAGTACCATCATCGGAAAGTTGAATACACATACCGACCGTCTTATCACGATCATCAGGATGTATACGATCAATCCAGTCTTGTGCAGATTTCCAACTGTCTTGCGGCCACCCCAATAAACTCTCAATTTGTGGTCCAATATAACTAAATTCTTTGGTATCCCAATTAATTTGCCATGGAATGGCATTTGTAGTTTCCAATAATGTTTTATAAAATTCCCATTCTTTTAACTCACTCATTACCCCACCCCAAGAATGCACTGTTCACATGAAGAACTAGTAAATACCAATTCTCTTTACAATATAATCACCATTTTCAGGTAAAAGAGAAACAAAACATTACACAAATAAAAATAAAGCAAAATTCTGACCAAACCAGCGTTTCACTTTCATTTTGAAATGACGAGATCAGAATTAACAGTTCAATACATCACAAAACTGGCGTTTAAGCGCAGAATCGAGGAAAATAGCTCTCTTTTTAGCTCGAACAATCAGCGAACTGTTTTTTCGCCTTGATTTGGAATTTGTATGAAGTTTGAAAAACTTGCACAATCGGGGCGTGCCCGTCGTGGTCGCTTAACGCTTGAACATGGTGTGGTTGAAACACCTGTATTTATGCCTGTCGGTACTTATGGCACAGTCAAGGGCATGTTGCCGCGTGATATTGAAGACATTCAAGCACAAATTATTTTAGGTAATACTTTCCACCTATACTTACGTCCTGGCCTAGATGTCATTGAAGCGCATGGTGGCTTACACGAGTTCATGAAGTGGAACAAACCTATTTTAACCGACTCTGGTGGCTTTCAAGTCTTCAGCCTTGGTGCTATGCGTAAAATTAAGGAAGAAGGCGTAACTTTCCGCTCTCCGATTGATGGTTCTAAAGTTTTCTTATCGCCTGAAATTTCGATGGAAATTCAAAAAACTTTAAATTCTGACATCGTCATGATTTTTGATGAATGTACGCCATATCCAGCGACGCATGAAGAAGCACAAAAGTCATTGCAACTTTCATTACGTTGGGCCAAGCGTTGTAAAACTCATCACCACGATGAATTAAACAATAAAAATGCTTTATTTGGCATTATTCAAGGCGGCATGTACGAAGACCTTCGTGAAGAATCATTAAAAGGTTTACTCGAAATTGGTTTTGATGGTTATGCCATTGGTGGTCTTTCTGTCGGTGAACCGAAAGAAGAAATGATCAAGGTATTGGATTATCTTCCGAATAACATGCCTGCGGATAAGCCTCGTTATTTAATGGGTGTTGGAAAGCCTGAAGACATTGTTGAAGGTATCCGCCGTGGCGTAGATATGTTTGACTGCGTTATGCCAACCCGAAATGCACGAAATGGTCATTACTTTGTGACGGATGGTTTAGTTCGTATCCGCAACAGTAAATACCGTCATGATCAACAACCACTTGATCCACACTGCGATTGCTACACCTGTACCAACTTTACCCGCGCATATCTATTCCATTTAGAAAAATGCGGCGAAATGTTGGGTTCAATGTTAGGTACCATCCACAACTTACGTTACTACCAGCGCTTCACCCAAGACATTCGTGATGCACTCGATAACGGGACGTTTGATGCTTTTGTTGAAGACTTTTATCAACGTCGTGGTTTAGAAGTACCTCCTTGTCCGCAAGATTAATTCTTTCAGCATTTGCGCTGAAGAAAAAGACAAGGTAAATTGCAGAGCAAGTCTATTTATTATCAAATTGATACCAGTTTATTGTTTAGGAAATTGAAATGAGCCTTTTTATTTCTACTGCTCACGCAGCAGGTGAAGCTGCACAGCAACCAAGCCTCGTAACGAACTTACTTATGATTGCGGTTTTTGTCGCAATTTTCTACTTCTTGATTTGGCGTCCACAATCTAAGCGCGCTAAAGAACACCGTTCTTTGGTCGAAAGCTTAGGCGTTGGCAGTGAAGTTGTTTTTGCTGGTGGTTTGATGGGTAAAATTACTAAAATTGAAGGTGATTTTGCAGTGGTTGAATTAAACCGTGGTGTAGAAGTAAAAATTCAACGCGCAAGTGTGATTTCAGTTCTTCCTGAAGGCACATTAAATAACCTTTAATCAAAAATAGTCGTGCACCCGCACGACTTTTTCATTTTAAGAAGAAAACAAATGCGTTACCCAGCATGGAAATATCTACTGATTCTTGTGGTTCTCGTAGTCAGTACATTATATGCCCTGCCAAGTTTGTATCCTGATGAACCTGCTGTTCAAATTTCAGGTGCCAAAGCTGGTACTCAAATTGACCAAAGCATCATACAAAAAGCAGAGCAAATTTTAAAAAGCGAAAATATTGCAACGCATGACAATAGCTTTACCAATAACGCTGCATTACTCCGTCTAGATTCATCTGAGGCTCAGTTAAAAGCCAAAGATGCTTTGCGTCGTGGTCTTGGAGATAACTACGTTGTTGCGCTGAACCTTGCACCAACTACACCTGAATGGTTGCAAAAAATTGGTGCGAAACCAATGAAACTCGGTTTGGACTTACGTGGCGGTGTTCACTTCTTGCTTGAAGTAGATATGGACAAAGCCATCAGCCAACGTATGGAAACCTCTGCAACTGATTTACGTCGTCAATTGCGTGACAATAAATTGAAATTCAATAGTCTTTCATTGAATAACAATACCATTACTTTGCAATTTGCGAACAATACAGATCGTGATGCAGTGATGGATTTCTTGCGCAGCAACAACAAAGAATATGCTCAACAAGCGATTGCATCAGATTCAGGCTCTAGCTTACGTTTAACCTATACCGATGTACGTAAGCAAGAAATTCAATCTTATGCGGTCAACCAAAACTTAACCACCCTGCGTAACCGTATTAATGAGTTAGGGGTTGCAGAAGCACTAGTACAAACCCAAGGTAGCAACCGTATTGTGGTTGAATTACCAGGTGTACAAGATACAGCCGAAGCAAAGCGTGTTTTGGGCCGTACTGCGAACTTAGAGTTCCGTCTGGTTTCAGACCAGAATGATCAATATATTGATCCATATACAGGTAAATATAATGGTCAGCCATTACCTCCAGGTACGGAAGTATTTGCTTATCAGTCACTTGATAGTGGCCGTGAATTATTACTTAACCGCAATCGTATTCTTACAGGTGAGCGTGTTCAAAATGCCTCTTCTGGCTTTAGTCAGGACACTGGCGGTGCTGAAGTAAATATTACCCTCGATAGCGCGGGTGGTAAGCTCATGGCCGATGCGACACGGAATTCTGTGGGTAAACGTATGGCGGTGTTGTTTATCGAAAATAAACAAAAAATCAGCTATGTCACAGACCCGAAAACTGGTGCACAAACTGAAGTCCGTACACCGTATGCAGAATCTGTGGTTATTAATGCCGCCACGATTCAAGCCGTACTCGGCTCACAATTCCGTATTACAGGTTTAGACTCACCACAAGAAGCAGCCGAACTGGCATTGATGTTGCGTGCAGGTGCATTAGCAGCTCCAATGTATTTTGTTGAAGAACGTGTGGTTGGTCCTAGCCTCGGTCAAGAAAACATTGATAAAGGTGTCTTATCCACCCAAATCGGTTTCTTACTGGTTGCGATCTGGATGGTGGTGTTCTTCCGTCTATTTGGTTTAATTGCCAATTTAGCCTTAGTGATCAATATTGCCATGATCCTGACTGTAATGTCTTGGATTGGCGCCTCACTATCGCTTCCGGGTATTGCTGGTATCATCATCACCATTGGTATGGCGGTCGATGCCAACGTCCTCATCTGTGAACGAATACGAGAGGAAATGAAATGGGGAGCTTCTCCGAAACAAGCCATTATTGCGGGTTATGATCGAGCCTATAACACCATTTTAGACTCGAACTTAACCACCTTTATTGTCGCGTTCATTTTATTTGCAATCGGTTCAGGTCCAATCAAAAGCTTTGCAGTCACCCACATGATTGGTATTGTCTGCTCGATGTTTACCTCTATTACGGTGACGCGTGCAGTCGTACAATTGATTTATGGCAAAAAGCGTGACTTGAAGAAGTTGAGCATTTAAGGAGATCGACGATGACTGACATGACTCAACCCAAATCAAAACAATATGGTCGTCCTGACAATGAGCGTGTAATTGGCTTCATGAAGATCAGCAAACCTGCTGCCTTCGCGTCAATTATAATTACCATTGCCAGTATCTTCTTCATTGCCGTGAATGGTCTTAACTTAGGTTTGGACTTTACTGGAGGTATTTCTGCGGAAGTCACCTACGCAAAACCGGTTGACCAAGATCAAATTGTTAAATCTCTTGAAGCTACAGGCTTTGAACATGCAGTAGTACAAACGCTTGGCAGTAATACAGACGTACTCATTCGTATGCCTGTGCAAAAAGCCAGTGTTGAAGATTTGAATAACACCTTGGCTCAAGCAGTGCAAGTACCGAATAACACAGCTACACTACATAAAGTCGATGCTGTCGGTGGTCAAGTCGGAAATGAACTCTATGTTCGTTCTGCGGGTGCCGTTGCACTTGCATTGATCTTGATGTTGATCTACGTAACCATTCGCTTTGAGTTCAAATTGGCTGTGGGTGCAATCCTCTCCCTCTTTCACGATATTTTGGTGATTTTAGGGGTATTTGCATTCATGCAATGGCCATTTGACCTGACCACTTTGGCTGCAGTGCTTGCCGTAATTGGTTTCTCACTCAACGATAACATCGTGGTATCGGACCGTATTCGTGAGAACTTCCGTAAAATTCGAGGTGCATCACCTCGTGAAGTGATCGATATTGCCCTCACTGAAACTTTACGCCGAACTGTACATACTTCTGCAACTTTATTATTGGTTGTTGTCGCTATGTTAATTATGGGCGGTGAAGGCCTACGCTGGTTCTCGGTGGCAATGTTTATCGGTGTCTTTGCAGGAACATATTCTTCGATCTATATTGCAACTGCTTATGCCCTATGGCGCGGTTTAAACCGTCAAGACTTTATTGTTCAGATTAAACCTGAGTTTGATGAGGAAGAAATTCCTTAATCCCTAAACAACAGGCTCACACTGAAGCTCATCCTCGGATGGGCTTTTTTAATGCTGAATGATTTGAATTAGTGGCCACTGGAAACCCCGACATGATGGCTCTGCCTGCCAAGCCACCGTTAACATTATTTGACCTAAATGATAATTCTGATACGCAAAGCTACCAATTTCAGGATGCTGACACATCCCTCCATGGTTGATGGCATGTACATGCGTATTTAACTCTTTTAAACATAAACGAATACCTAAGCCCGATGCTTTTAATACCGCTTCTTTGGTGGTCCAAACCTTAAACCAATATTCAGATGAATATTCTGCTTCTGCCCAACTATGCAATTCTTCAGGATGAAAAGCATGTTGTGCCAATGTCTCAAAACGCACTTGTCGGTCTAAATCTTCGACATCAATACCCAACTGCCTCACTGTATGGCTAAGTGCTAAGGCGTAATGTTTATGACTATGACTATGATTGAATGCAACTTGAGGAAATTCAGTCAAATAGGGTTTGCCATATTCGGTCTTAGAAAGATCTGTATTTTGGATTTCACGTTGCATGTGTTGTGAAAGCAACTGATTCCGAAATTGGTAGATGGCCTGTTTTTTTTGTTGTATCTTGACTTTACGCTCCAAATCCGCAGGTAGTTTGATAATCTGCTCTAAGCGGCTGACATCGATATGAATCAGTTTCGTCACATAGCTCTCCTCTTTATATACCGCCTCATTCTAAAAGAAACTACACATAAAATAAAAAGCCCAAAGTCATCTTTGGGCTTTTTGATCTTTTAAATAAACTGAAAATTAACGTTTGAATTTTTTCTCAGCTTTTTTGAACTTCTGAACATAACGACGTTTACGTGCGGCAGTACGTTCATCCACTTGAGACTTACGCCCTTCAAATGGATTTTCTGAAGTTTTAAATTCAATTTTCACTGGTGTACCTTCAAGTTTGTACACACGACGGAAAACATTTTCAAGGTAACGACGGTAATCTGCTGGCGTTTTATCAACTTTGTTACCATGAATCACAATCGTTGGTGGATTTTGCCCACCCATATGCGCATAACGCATTTTAATACGACGACCGCCCACCATTGGTGGTTGATGTGCATCCACAGCATCACTCAAAATTTGCGTGATTTTGGCAGGTGAAACTTTCAAATGTGAAGATTCATAGGCACGGTGGATCGATGGGTACATATCCCCTACACCTGTACCATGCAGTGCAGAAATTAAGTGGATTTTTGCCCAAGGAATAAAATCAAAACGACGTTCAACATCTAGCTTACATTGCTTACGATCATACTCAGACATGTTGTCCCATTTATTGATCGCAATCACCATGGCACGTCCTGCTTCTAAGGCATAACCAATCAAGTGTAAGTCTTGCTCTACGATGCCTTCACGAGCATCCACCACCACGACAACCACATGTGCATCTTTCATGGCTTGTAAGGTTTTTACAATCGAGAATTTCTCGATCATTTCATCGACCTTACCTTTACGACGCACACCCGCAGTATCAATCAGCGTATATTGACGACCATCACGCTCGAAAGGGATATAAATAGAGTCACGGGTTGTACCTGGCTGGTCAAATGCCACCACACGTTCTTCACCTAACAAACGGTTGACTAGTGTTGATTTACCTACGTTCGGACGGCCAATAATCGCTAAACGCAAGCCTGTGTTTTTGTCATGCTCTTCTGGGTTCTCGTCTTCAGGCACATCCTGTAACACGTCTTCCAACATTTGCTGTACGCCACGACCATGACTTGCCGCTACTTGCAGTGGCTCACCCATACCAAGTTTATAAAATTCGACGAGTGCGGCTTCCGCGTGTACGCCATCCACCTTATTTGCGACAAGGTAAACTTTTTTACCTAAAGTACGCAGCTCACGTGCAATTTGTTCATCAGAAGCCAATAGACCTGCACGCGCATCTACCACAAATACAATGATGTCAGCCTCATGAATCGCAGTTTTAGACTGCTCTGCCATGTAAGAGTCAATACCACCTTCATTTTCGCCAATACCACCTGTATCGACCACAATGAAAGATTTATTTTGATAAACAGCATCACCATATTTACGGTCGCGTGTCAGACCCGCAAAGTCAGCCACCAAAGCATCACGACTTTTAGTTATCTGGTTAAATAGGGTTGATTTTCCGACGTTCGGACGACCAATGAGCGCAATTACGGGTTTCATAGTTTAACCTTTATTCAAGATCAGCCAGTGAGACTGGTCTGAACATCAGAAAAATGGAAGATATTTAAGAATAATACTAAATAAAACACGGGGCATTGAAATTTCTCAAATACCCCGTGTTTAAAAATACGGATTTGGCTTAGTTTAACATAAGGCAGACGAAAATTAACGATTCTGCCAAACGCTAAATGTACCCTTACGTGTCGCGACTGCGAGTTGACCTTCGATAACACGCAATGTACGTACAGCACCACTGGTTTTGGCACGACCGATTAACTGACCTGAATTTGGGTCAATCAGATGTAATACGCCATCTAAATCCCCTACTACAAGGTCTTGACCAAACAGTACTGGATTACTGAGTTCACGGTTTAAAAGTTGCTCATTTTGCCACAATTGTTGACCTGTCGCCAGATCATAAGCCGTCAACTTACCGTCTGCTTGTGCTACAAAAACTTTATTGTCTGCAACTTCAGGACGTTTGGTACTGCTAGCATCTTCACTCCAAATCACTTGTTGTGAAGCCAAGTCTGTTGCAGTCACTTGCCCTTGGAAACTGGTGGTCACTAAAAGCTGACCTGCTACCACTGGATCACCATCAACATCATTTAAACGCTGAATGTCAGAACGACCATCACTCACTGCCACACGACGTTGCATACGAGGTACGCCACTGAGTACATCTAAAGCATAGACATAAGCATTTGCAGAAGATACCAATACCGTACGTGCATCGAGAGCTACAGGCGTTGAAGTCCCACGCAAGCTAAATTGTACGCTTGGTAAATCATAGCTCCAAACTTGCTGCCCAGATTCTAAATCATGCGCGAAAACAGTTCCATCATTACTGACGGTCACCACACGACCAGATTGTACCAACGAAGGTGCTAGAATTGCTCCTGTTAATTGAGCAGTCCATTTTTGTTCACCTGTGGCTTGATCTAGAGCAAACAATTGACCTTTATGATTTCCAACAATCACTAGACCATCTTTGGCTTCCACACCTGAGCTTAGACCTTGTTTAGAGACTTTTTTGCTCCAAACTTTATCTTTGCCACGATAGGCGGTGACTTCACCTTTAGGGCTAGCAATGAAAATTACGCCATTATCGATGTCCAATTGCAAACGTAATGGATCTGCTTCTGAGGTCGAAGAAACACTTTCAGAAAAAACTGGCGCTAAACTTTTCGATTGTTCAAGTTTAGGTAATGGACTTGGTTTGGCATCTTCAACTTTAATTTTATTACTTGAACAGCCAACTAAAGCCAGCGTCAAAATTGTTAGTGCAAACGGTATTTTATATTTTCTATCCATTAAGACTCATCCACGTGTGTTTCTAAAATTGGGCGTTCAATTTCAGGATCATCTACTAAAACGCCAACACTTTCGAGTTTAATTTGTAAAATTTGGCGCTCTTGTTTACGCTCAATCAATGCATCCCATGCACTTTGATAAGCTTTTTTCGCATTTGCTACATCATTTTTAGCAACATATACATCACCACGCGCTTCATCAGCCGTTGCTTTAAACGCAGGGTTGGTCACTAAAGCTAAAGATTTCAATGCATTATCATATTTGTTTTGTGCAAGCTGTGCATAGGCCAAACGTAATTTTACGATTTGTATTAAACCCTCATCTTTAACTTTAGAGTTTTCCACCTTTTTCAGAGCTTTTTCTGCACCTGCATAGTCACCCTTGTCATAAGCCAACTTTGCCATCACAAATTGAGTTTGAATGGCCTGCGCAGAATCAGGGGCATCCTTCACAATTTTATCTGCAGCTTCTGTCAACTCAGTCATTGCATTTGGATTGCCTTGTACATTACGCGCATCATCCATCAATTGTTGGACTTTTGCAGTTTGCATTTGCGATTCTGCAAGGTTTTTCTTTTGCCAATATTCCCAACCGAAAAAGGCAATCAACGCAATTAAAATCCCACTAATCATGGCCGAACCATACTTTTTAGTGAAAGACTTTAAACTCTCAAGTTGTTCTTCTTCACTCAATGATGCGCTCATTTGATTACCCTTTTCCTAAATGTTATTTAACTCTTATTTTGAAGAAAATTTTTCGATGAAGAATGGTACGACATCAGCAATTGCGACTTCGCACTGTTCCGCTGTCGCCAAAGTTTTGACCAATAGCTGCTGTGCTTCCCACTCGCGCTCACCCAAAATCAAGGCATACAATGCCCCTGACTGGTCGGCCTTTTTCATTTGGCTTTTCATTGAACCTTGTGAGCCAACTTTTAAACGTAATGAACTTTGCGCTGCGTCTAACTGGTTGCGGAGTTGTTCTGCCAATACCAAAGCCTTACCTTGAGAAGCAGGATCTGCCACCAAGAAAATTTCGCAATCACGAATTGGAGTCACATCTTCAACTTGTTCAAGTAAAAGTAATAAACGCTCCATCCCCATAGCAAAACCAACCGCAGGTACAGACTGATCCGCCTTTCCTTTAAGCTGTCCAACCAAACCATCATAGCGACCACCTGCACACACTGTACCTTGTGAGCCTAAATGTGTAGTCGTCCATTCAAATACAGTTTTGTTGTAATAATCTAAACCACGAACCAGTTTCTGATTAATCACAAACTCAACGCCTGCATCGCTTAAATACTGCTGCAAAGTCGCAAAGTGCAGTAAAGTCTCTTCACCCATAAAGTCATGCAATTTCGGTGCATTTTCTAAAATAGCTTGAGTTTTTGCATCTTTAGAATCAAGGATACGTAGCGGATTGGTGGTTAAACGGCGCTGTGAGTCTTCATCCAAATCACTTTTATGCGATTCCAAGAACTCAACCAAAGCCGCACGATAAGCCGCACGCTCGTCAGACTCTCCGAGAGTATTCAACTCTAACTGAACTTTGTCCGCCACACCCATGCGTTTCCATAGACGCGCCGTCATCAAAATGAGCTCAGCATCCATATCAGGAGTTGCCACACCAAAGGTTTCTACACCAAACTGATGGAACTGACGGTAACGCCCTTTTTGTGGTTTTTCATAACGGAACATTGGGCCGACATACCACACACGCGGTGTTGCACCACGGAGTAAATTATGCTCAAGCATGGCACGTACACAACCTGCTGTTCCTTCAGGACGCAGTGTCAAAGACTCAGGTGGATTGCCTTTGTCTAAGAACGTATACATTTCTTTTTCAACGATATCCGTCGCATCACCAATCGAACGTTTGAACAAATTAGTTTGTTCAACAATAGGCAAACGGATTTGTTGATAGCCATAGGCATCCATTAACGATGCTAAATGTTGCTCTAGACGTCTCCATGCAGGTGTTTGCGTTGGAAGAATGTCATTAAAACCTTTGATTGCGACAATTGAACTCATGATGAACTACGAATGATCTCTTTAGATTTAGCTTCTTCAAGCTCTTGAACACGCTGACGAACCATTGTTTCGATTTCATCAACTAACTGGTTGGTATCAATGAGATGGCTTTTCTCGCCATTCCGATACACAAGCGAACGTGGACTTGCCCCCACCACGCCAATATCAGCCTCTTTGGCTTCGCCTGGACCATTCACCTTACAACCAATGACCGATACGTCCATTGGGGTACGAATGTCTTCCAAACGCTCTTCTAAAGCTTGCATCACTGAAATCACATTAAATTCTTGTCGTGAACAGCTTGGGCAAGCAATAAAGTTAATGCCATTTGAACGAAGGCTGAGTGATTTTAAAATATCAAAACCAATTTTAACTTCTTCTTCGGGTTCGGCTGCCAATGAAATACGCATGGTGTCACCAATGCCTTCCATGAGCAAACCACCCAATGCAATGGCTGATTTTACTGAACCCGTACGATAAATCCCAGCTTCTGTAACGCCTAAATGTAAAGGGTTATCAATTTGTTGAGACAGCAAACGGTAGGCATCCATGGTCAAAAACACATTCGATGCTTTCACAGAAACTTTAAATTCATGGAAATTTAAACGGTCTAAGATATCAATATGGCGCATTGCTGACTCGAGCAAAGCTTGGCCTGTCGGCTCACCATATTTCTTTTGAATGTCTTTTTCCAATGAACCCGCATTCACGCCAATACGCATAGAAATATCATGATGACGTGCCGCAGCAACAACTTCACGAATTTTCGCTTCCGAGCCAATATTACCCGGATTAATACGCAAACAATCCGCGCCCATATCTGCCACTTTCAATGCGATTTTATAATCGAAGTGAATATCTGCTACTAAAGGCACTTGTACGCGTTTACGAATTTCACCGAAAGCTTCGGCAGCTTCCATCGAAGGCACAGAAACACGCATAATGTCAGCACCCGCATCTGCACAGCGTTGAATCTGGGCAACAGTTGCTTCGACATCACACGTTTCAGTATTGGTCATGCTTTGAATGCTGATCGGAGCATCACCTCCGACGTAAACAGAACCCACACGAATTTTGCGGGTAGTACGGCGTTGAATCGGGTTTACAATCATGATTATTTACTCTGGCACCATTAACGAGATAAACGGAATTCTGCTTTCCCATTTACCGTATATGGTGACAATGAAATCTGCTCATTGTTCAAACTTAATGACACTGCGGCTGCATCATCCAAACGGATTTGGAATGGCGCCTGACCACTTAAAGTTAAAGTACTGGCTTGACGGCCTGTGGCTAAAACTTTACCCGTCGAATCCACAATATGAACTGAGGTCGGACGATTAAAATTCAAGACCAATTGATCGCCTGAAACTGCGGTCGCACCGCCCACTGACAACACTTCAACTTCAGATTTATTTGCATCTGCTGCAGTGCTTTCTGTATTCGAACCCGATGAGCCCCAGTTTTGAATCGTGCCAACAATTGCAGCCAAAATCACCAAGATAATGATGATAATGACAGATCGCTTTAACCACTTGCGGTTACGCTCACTGTTTGAGCCTGGCAACTTACCCATGATCTTGATTGGCGAATTATCCAAGGCATGATTAGGCACCATGCCTGTATCATTGGCATAGATTTCATCAAAACGCTGAATCAGTGAGGTTGCATCAACATTTAAATATTTTGCATAAGTGCGATAGTAACCTTTAATGAAGGTCGCTTCTGGCAAAGACTTATATTCATCTTGCTCTAATGCAGTTAAAGTTTTTACAGGAATTTTTAAATCTGCAGCAACTTGACTTAATTCACGTTTTTGAGCAATACGTTTTTGGCGTAAGTATTCTCCAGGACGCTGGACGTTTCCTAATGCATTAGGTACTACGCTTGAACCATTCGATTGCGGTGAATTAGGATTTACTTCCATACGGCCTCAGTACTGTACTGTAATTGCAAATAACGTGTGTATTCTTGGCTATCAGGGAACAATGCGCGCAGTTGATTGACTAACACTTGCATCCCCATCTGATCGCCATTGGCTCGTGCAATACGAATACCAATCCATAATGCACGCGCACTCTGATTTTTCTGCCCAACCAGACGAACAAATTGTTCATATAGCTGTGTAGCAGCAGGAATTTGCTGTCTTAAATAAAATATTTCCGACAACTCTAACATTGAAACATAAGAATTCGGGTTTACTTGCAATGCTTGCTTGAATGATTTTTCAGCATTTGCTGTATCACCCAATTTTAAGTAAATACGTCCTAAATTTTCCAATGCCTTGAATCGCTGATCATAACCCAAGGTCGAACCAGCAATTGCTAATTGTTCAATCGCCTCATTATAACGTTCTACGACGTATAAATACGTACCATAGTTGTTACGAGCTTGCGCATTATTTGGATCGGCAGAAATTGCACGTTTAAAGTGTGTCTCCGCTTTTTCCATATTGGCAGGGCTACCTTCTTGCTGTAGCAACACGCCCATCATCATATTCGCCGTGGAATCTCGTGGTTCCATTTCTAATGCTTGATCAAGTGCGCGTTTTGCCGCATCTAGGTCGCCCTTACGAATATATTCCGCTGCCAATTGAGTCCGCACTTCTACTGCTTTCTCGGGGTCTTTTTTAAACCCCGGTGCCGATGAGGTGGTTGTGGTAATACAACCCACCAACGACATAGAAAGACAAAACATTGTTATACATGCAAATTTGTAGGTGGGTTTACTCAATTGACAGCCCCTTTATTATCCTTTTGAGCGCAAAATCTCATTCCGCTCAGCCACTTTTTTCTTCCACTGCTCTGCACGACGTGTACGGTCGGCCACCTGACCAACCAACTGTCCACATGCAGCATCAATATCATCACCACGTGTCTGACGAATCGTACACACAAATCCAGCGTCAGACAAAGTTTTTTGGAAAGAAATAATACGGTTACGACTTGAGCGCCCGTATGGTGCGTGTGGAAATGGATTAAAGGGAATTAAATTAATTTTACTTGGTAAATTCTTTAACAATTTCAATAGCTGTTGTGCATGTTCAGGTTGATCATTCACCCCATCCAGCATCACATATTCAATGGTGACATGACGGCGTGCACTTTCATTACCATCTTTCGCCAAATAGCGCTGACATGCTGCAATTAGTTGATCTAACGGATATTTTTTATTAATTGGTACCAATTCATTACGCAATTCATCATTTGGGGCATGTAATGAAATAGCCAATGCCACATCAATGTCTTGTGCCAATTGGTCAATTTTCGGCACGACACCTGAAGTTGATAGGGTCACGCGACGTTTCGACATGCCATAAGCAAAATCGTCGAGCATTAGCTGCATCGAACTTAATACCGCGTCGTAGTTAAGTAATGGTTCACCCATTCCCATCATTACAACGTTAGTCACTGTACGCTCGCGTTCTGCAACTGGAACTTCCTCCATGTAAGAGTAGTTTGCCATCCACAATTGACCAATAATTTCCGCAGGTGTTAAATCACGCTGGAAACCTTGCTTACCTGTAGAACAAAATGAGCAATCCAGCGCACAGCCGACTTGTGAAGAAATACACAAAGTTTTACGTGCACCTGTTTTATCTTCTGCAGGAATAAGTACGGTTTCAACCAATGAGCCAGCACCATCACCTACACGGAACACCCATTTACGTGTGCCATCTTTAGAATAATTACGGTGTACAACTTCAGGCGCTTTAATTTCACATACGCGCTCTAATTTTTCACGCAACTTGCCTGAAATGTTGGTCATTTCAGCAAAATCGGTCACGAAATATTGGTGGATCCACTTCATTACCTGTCCTGCACGGAATTTCTTTTCGCCCATCGCTTCAAAGAATTGTTCCAGCTCAGCACGTGACATGCCCAGTAAATTCACTTTTTCCACAGAAGGTTGCTGTGTTGGAGTGGACAAAGATTGTTGCGATTCATCAGACGTTGCAGATGAAACGACCACTTCAGTACTCATGTGTAATTACCTAAACCATGTCGAAGATAGAAAGAGATTGCTCAATATTCAAGCAAATAAATTTAAAGGGAATAAAAAAACCAGATAAGCAGTATAACACTTATCTGGTTTGAAGTGTCTCGATTAACGAGTGCGTGGGCAAACTTCAGTTTGAGCGAAGAAGTAGTTCACTTCACGATCAGCAGATGCTACAGAGTCAGAACCGTGAGCAGCATTCTCGTCGATGCTTACAGCGAAGTCAGCACGGATTGTACCTGGAGCAGCCTCTTTAGGGTTAGTAGCGCCTAAGATTTCACGGTGAGCAAGAACTGCATTTTCACCTTCAAGAACAGATACAACAACTGGACCAGAAGTCATGAACGCAACTAAGTCAGCAAAGAAACCACGTTCTTTGTGTTCTGCGTAGAAACCTTCAGCTTCAGCTTGAGAAAGGTGTTTCATTTTAGTCGCAACGATTTTAAGACCAGCTTTTTCGAAACGAGCAAAGATGTCACCAATGTGGTTTTTAGCTACTGCATCTGGTTTAACGATAGATAAAGTACGTTCAATAGCCATGATCGGCTCCTTAAGTCAAATTAGACGTGAAAATTTTGCCGCATTATACCGAATAATGTGCAATTATCAGCTTTTGTAATGTAAAAAAACTGGATTTTTTCGATACACTGTTGGAAAAGTGCTGAATTAGCTAGCTTCGTCAATCCAAGCCATTTGAATTGCTTCAAGTAAACCTTCAGTCGACTTATTCGGATCGTCTTCAAAATCAGGCAAAGCGCATACCCACGCGTGTAAATCGGTAAAACGAATCCATTGCGGGTCAACATCTGGATGTGCTTCATATAATTCAATCGCGATATCCATGGTATCGGTCCAACGTAAACCCATGACTGTTCCTAATCTATGCTATGACAGTGCTACTTTAACAAAATTTAGGATTTCTGAAAAACAACTCAATCGATTCAATCTACAACAACACGTTAAACATTGGTGCACAGGCAATGATAACTGCCGCAACACTAGCCCCAATGACAGCCCCCACAGCAACATCACTTGGATAGTGCAGGCCAAGTACCATACGTGACAATACAACCAATACGGTAAAGGGCAACATCAAAACCAATAAGATGGGCTGAACATAACCAATCACCGCACTCGCCATCACTGCATGTAAGGTATGCCCTGAGGGAAAACTAAAATGATCTAAAGGACGTTCACAAAGGCGAATGACTTGATGCACCTGATAAGGTCGTGGGCGCACTGTTTTAGTTTTGAGAATTTTATAAATAGCCGTACCCAATAAAGAACCTAAAATCAGATACACCATTTGTAAGCTGTAAGACAAACCTTGCAACATCCAAAGGCTCATCAACATAGCGTACCAAAAAATACCATCACCTAAACGGCTTATCAGTTTAAAAAAATGTGCTACACGTTCTGAATGAGAAAAATGGTTCAGATATAAACAGCCTTTTAAGTCGAGATCGAGTATTTTTATTTTTGCATTCTTAAAATTCATAATTTCTCTCCTCAAGCTTTTATTTTGCTTATGCGATCATTCGGGTTTCCTTTGCCACGTGATATAGGGCTTGTTCTAGTTGATTCACGGGATGATTCCATCCCATTTCCATCACTTTAAGTCGGGCACTTTGTCCCATACTTTGCAGTTGTTGTCGTCTTGGTAAGTTTTGCATGTGTGTGGAAAATCCATTGACATCATTTAAACAACTCAACCATCCCGTTTTACCGGATTCAATGTGCGTATGTGCACAAGCATAATTATAAGCCACAACAGGCAAACCACTTGCCATTGCTTCTAAAACAACGTTACCAAAAGTTTCGACTTGGCTGGCAAATACAAAAACATCTGCACTTGCATAAACACTTGCAAGATTCTTACCAGTTAAGCTTCCTGTAAAAATCACACCATGTGCTTTACCTAAATTTTCCAAGCGTTGACGGTCCGGCCCATCGCCAGTGATCACCAATTTATAATGTTTTTCACCACGTTGCAGCATACATATATAGTTACGAATCAATACATCGATTTCTTTCTCTGGCGATAACCGTCCCACGTAAAGCATAACAGTTGTATTGCTATCCGCCCCCCAAGTGCACCGATATGCTTCAGAGCGGTAAAGAGGAGAAAATTGCTGAATATCCACCCCGCGTCCGACTACAACCAATGGACACTTGATACCAAATTGCTTTAATGCTTTTTCGGTATCTTTGCTCGGAACACAAGTCAGTTGAGTATTGTTATGAAACCAACGTAGATAATGCTGTATCGGTTTCACTAAAAAAGCCAAATCAAAGAAGCGACTAAAATCCTGAAAAGGCGAGTGAAAACCACTCGATACTGGAATATCTCGACTTTTGGCAGCGTGTAAGGCTGTAAGCCCTAATGGTCCTTCTGTCACGACATGTACCACATTCGGCATGAACTCATCCAGAGCATTAGCAACCTTCAAAAACTGTGGCCAACCAAATTGCAAGCTTGGATATTTAGGAATAGTTTGGGCTGTAACCAAACATTCTTTGTTCGGGATAAAGTCTGCACATGTTTGAGTCTGGCTGGGACGAATCAGCAATATTTTATGCCCCTGCTTTTGCAACCCTTTACAAAGCTGCATCAGAGATAACGCCACTCCATTGACTTCTGGAGGCCATGTTTCTGTGACGATTGCAATTTTTAACCGAGGACGAACCAGATCTTTTAAAACACTTATTTCTTCTACGCTGTTTTTGTTTTTTTGTAATTTGAAATAAAACTTAAAGCTGTCTGGAAAATCTTGTTGTTTTAGCAGGCCCACAGTGGATATGTAAGACATATAACACCTATTGCTTGATTTTCTTCTAGCTTAGATGTCTTTGTTTACAGTTTGATGATTGTTGTTTGACATTCCCGTGAAATTCAAAAGGGAGGTAACATTTACCTCCCTTTTGTTGATCATTTACAAAACCTAAAGGCTTTACAACGAAATTAAAAATCCACATTAACATAGATTCGGTCACGATAAACTCCTGCAGGAACGCTATATAAAGGATTTTCTTCGAGTTGAGCTGAAATTATATACTTCTGATTAGTTCCTGCTTTTTGTCTCATTTGAACCCCCCATAGATTTTCACTCGCACCTCGAATATTCATTTGGGTTTTGACTTTATAGGGTCCATTCGATACATAACTTGACCCACTCGCATTTAATAAGTTCTGACTTCGGAATGAAATCGAATAACTGCGATCACAAGAAACGTTAAAAGATGTGGCAGTCTGACTATGATAGTAGTTTGCTAATTTCATTTCAGGGGCAGAAAAACCGCTGACCGAACATCCTGCCGCATAAACCGCACTACAACTCATAGAAATTAAGCAAGCTAAAAAAATTGGTTTCATAACAACCTCCTATTACTTACAAACTAAATTGATGACTTGTGCATCATTGCTATTATCAATTTGAGTCTGCGAAATACTGAAAGATGTATTACAAGTTTTTCCCTCCTGCATTGCTAGTTTTAGATCATATTTTACTGGTTTTGAAAGATACAAATAAACTAAACCATTACTATCAATAAAGTAACTTTCATCCTCATTACCATTAAGTTTTACAACTGTCCCAACAGGAAAATTCTTATTATTTAAATCCTTTAAATTAACTACAAATTTCTTGGTTTTTGCAACTTTGAAATCTAGAATATACCCCCTTTGATTTAATGCACTTAATTTCTGTACTGGCTGATCAAAGGTATAATCCAAAGGTAACTGATTTTGATCATAAGAAATATCATAATTAATATAAGGAATAATATCATGTACAAAAAGATATCCTTTGTCATTCGTTTTACCAACAACTGACAATGACCTTAATACATCTACATCTTTCATACCATCGATATTAACCAAGGCAAAAGCATTATCCACATATTTTGTTGCTGACAACTTATTACCTAAAAGAACTGTTGCTCCACGATATTGAGCTTGAGTTACTTTATTATTTGTATATTCATCATAAGATGCTCTAAAATCACCAATATTAGTTTTATACAAACCATAACCATGATAATTAAATTCACTATCAATATTTGAAACAGCAACTGAATAATCCAGACCATTTTGCAACAAGCTATTTTTAGAATAACTTAATACCGTCTCACCATTATCTGTACTATGTTCTAAATCAATATTCCCTCGAGTATCCCAATTATAACTAAAAACTATGTTAAAACTATCATCACCATCTTCAAAGTTTTTAAAATAATTCAAACTTGTGTATAAATTTTTAGTCAATATTTTTTGAACACCTACGTTTATAATTTTACTGTCTACAGACTCAAAGCCCTCAACTTTATAGTTTTTATTGTCAACATAACTTAAATTAAAACCATCAACAAATCCGAGGTTAGAGAAATTTATATATGCAAGGTTAGATATCTTGGTATTAAAATCATACTCATCAAAACCTAGCTGTTGAAACTTTTCAGTGTAATAACGAGTGTTTAAACCGAAAGACCACGTTCCAAAATTTCTACTCACAGAGGCTGAAGCAGCATGTCCAATGTCTCCATTATAATCACTCACTGCATATGCAGTATCAAGTAAAGCAAACTTACTTACACCTTGAGTCCACATAAAGCTGATATTGCTTACATCTTTTGAGTAGGTTGCATCAAATCCTAAAGTTGTACTTGCAGCAACCCCACGACGGAAAAATACTTTTGAAAAAAAATCACGATAATCACTATCATCCTCATCGTAGTTATATCTTAGTTTACCTAAAGAAACATCATATTCATTCAAACCTACACGCAATAATTGACTACTAATATAAATAGGAAAACTCTGTACCGTTTGATTTCCCAAAATATCTTGTACAACAACTCTCGCTTCACCAGCTTGATCAATTGTCGCTCCTGTTTGTAAAGAATAATTACCTGGGGTTATCGACTGTTTATACAAGTTTACGCCATTAATATATAAATCTACTGTTGAGGGTAATGCAGCACTTCCTTGTAAAGTTGGCATATTCCAATATACAAAATCTGGACGATCTGTATAGTTTGTACCAAAACTGATCCCCCCATATCGGAATGAGTTTGTTAATGAGTTATAAACACTTGTGTTATCACCGATTCTTAATTTTAAATATTTTTCAGGAAACTCTAGTTCAAACAATGAACTGACACGTAAAAACTGCTTTTGCCCCTCATCTGGAGAGTCTTTATACAAAATTGCATTATTCAATAACCAGTAGTCTTTAAAAATACCAATTTCTGAATAGGCATTAAAGTCATTTGAAAAATCATCTTTAGAATAAAAGAAATCATAATTAATGAAACCCCCAAAATTTGCTCTTGCTGGGGTAACAACTACGCTCTCATAATTATTATCTTTAAAATAAGATGCAGGTAAGTCAATTTTAATTGCCTGAAGTGCATCATCTTTTTGAAATTTTATATCGGAACCACGCATTAAACAGAAACCATCTTGATCATGGTTCTTTACAAATTTGGAAGGATCAACACCTAATTCATTTAATGTTTTACATTCTATATATTCACCATCCTTAGTGACTAATAGTACTGTTTCAATATTTCTATCTACACCATTTAACCAAACATTTACAATTAGTGCCCCTGCATCCGTTTCTGCTAATGAATCAACATTTGCTTGCGCAATCCCAACTGCACTAAAAAAAACAAGAACAACTCTAAAACATTTCATAGAATCACCCTCAGAGATTTAATATTCCAATAAATCTCCATCTTTATCAGTTTTAATTTTCACTTTTATTTTATCATTTGGTTTCTTTGATAATTCACCTAAATCAAATGTATATTTTTGTCCAACAAGCAAATATCGATTAAAGCTTTTCTGTAATAATTCCTTATTCTGGCTATCTACCAATCGAATATCTGTAATTTGTACATGTGATTTTGCAATATTTTGAATATCGACCATCATATTATTATTTATCGTTTTAAGTTTCACATCTAGATTAGTTTTATCTTGTTTACCTACAAATAAAGGTAATGAAAAGTTAAACTGAAAATTTATCGCCTCATCATCTGCGACGGGAGTAACTTCATTAAAAATAACACGCCAGGTTTTTTCACGGTCTAGTTCATTAGCTGTAAATGGTTGACTAAAACCAACACGAACAATTTGTTTACTTTCTGGCTTTAACTCAAAAATCTTAGGATTAAATAAAATGTTCTTTTCTTCTTCAAGAACATCTTCTCCTTTTTCATTTTGACTCCATTTCACAGCAGACAACTCAAAAATTTTAGAACGATCAAAATCAGAACTTTCCACGATTACCGTGGTACTTCTCTGCTGCTTATGTTTATCACCTAAATAAAGTTGTACTGGTGTAAACTTGATTCCCGCAAATAAAATATTACTTAAGCTACTTAAAATTAAGAATAAAATTATTTTTCTCATATTTATTCCCTTTTAAAATTATTATAGTGGTGCATGTTACGCACATACACCACTATTCCCTATTTTTATTTAGAATGCAACAGCTACTTTATAAGTCCCTTTATAGGTACCCCAATGTGCCATGTCAGACACTGCACTTACAGTTTCAGCTTTAACTGTAAATGTTCTAGTTGATGAGGTATAAGGAAGTACTGCCCCAGTGTAATTAAATAAGCCAAGTTTAGTATCCACATTTACTGGAATTTTTTGTGAAGCATCTATTTCATTATCTAAAGTAGTTGGTTTAGTGATGTTGAGGCTATATGGCGCATTTGCACGGACATCGAACCCAGATTGTCCACTCCATTTACCACCAATAAGATTTTTTTGCATTACGATTTTTGATTTATCAATATCTAAATCACAATGTTTTTCAACAAATAATTCAATATCAATTTTACCATCACATTTGGTACCGCATCCATCACGGCCTGGATGATGATATCCACCATCACCACCTTTTACAGCCTCCTCTCCATCTGCTAAAACTACTGTCGAACACATACCTAAAATTAATGCTGCCAATGCAGTTTGCACTTGTAATTTCATGGCCCTATCTCCCAGTTCCTTTTTCTTTAAAAAGATTATATATTATTTAAAAACAGCAACTTACATAGGATCACTTGTTATTCTTGAGCCTTTTTCGTAAGCGCATAGTTATCATATTCAATTTCAAAAGGAGCAACTTATATCTTGTTAAATCACGTGAATTTTATTACTTTAAGCCTAATTTTCAATACAAACTAACACAGCTGTTTTTCAGTTAAATATAAAAAAATGGTGATATTAACTTTTCTTATCAACTTGAAAATTTAAATTTCATTTTTCTAATATTAAAAAGCAAGTGTATGATTAATAAAAATTTTATATAATTTTACAATTTACGTAATATTACAATAGCTTACATTTAACTTACAAAAAAATTCATTTTTACGCCTCAAATCACATTTTTTATAAAAAACAATAATTAAGATGCAAAATGTACCAATAAAAAGACAAATTACACAAATTCCAATATTTATGATAACAAAGCAAAATCACCAATTATTTAATTAATCTTACAAATCAAATTATTAGTTTTTAATAGTGAATTTACACATACTATGTTCGATATTTTTACCAATATCAGATAAAAAACTAAACTTCATCTTAAAGATGCAATCTGTTCACTTATCCCTTGTAATTTTCATTATTCATGGGCTTGTATAGTTCTTCTGGTTTAAATTATTAGAATGAATTTAATTCAGTTAAGCATTCAGATAAAAAAGCCTGACAAAATACAGGTTATATTACCTATCGATCAGTCGATGGCAGAACATTGGCTTTTTATTTTTTATGTTTTTTCTATTTAAATTTGAGATAAAAGAGAGAAAAGCTCTGCTTTAAACAAACTACGAGGTAAACAACAACTACCCACAATAAAAAAACCCTTGTAAAAACAAGGGTTTTAAAAGATTAAACTAAATCTTAGTTTTTCTCTTTATCAACAATCTTGTTTGCTTGAATCCAAGGCATCATCGCACGCAACTTAGCACCTGTTACTTCGATACCATGTGCAGCATTTTGACGACGACGTGCAGTCATTGATGGGTAGTTCAATGCACCTTCATTAATGAACATCTTCGCGTATTCACCAGATTGGATACGTTTAAGTGCATTACGCATTGCTTCACGAGACTGTTCGTTAATGACTTCAACGCCAGTTACGTATTCGCCATATTCAGCATTGTTAGACACTGAATAATTCATGTCCGCGATACCGCCTTCAAACATTAAGTCAACGATTAACTTAAGTTCGTGCAAGCACTCGAAGTAAGCCATTTCTGGAGCATAACCTGCTTCAACCAAAGTTTCGAAGCCCATTTTAACCAATTCAACTGCACCGCCACAAAGAACAGCTTGCTCACCGAATAAGTCAGTTTCAGTTTCTTCACGGAATGAAGTTTCGATGATACCAGTACGGCCACCACCTACGCCTGAAGCGTAAGAAAGCGCTACATTACGCGCGTTACCTGAAGCATCTTGATGAATTGCGATAAGATCTGGAACACCTGAACCACGTTGGTATTCTGAACGTACAGTGTGACCAGGTGCTTTTGGAGCAACCATGATTACGTCTAAGTCAGCACGTGGAACAACTTGGTTATAAAGTACAGAGAAACCATGAGCAAATGCTAAAGTTGCACCTTGTTTGATGTTTGGCTCAATTACGTCACGATAAAGTTGAGATTGGAACTCATCTGGAGTCAAAATCATTACAACATCAGCTTGTGCTACGGCAGCAGGAACTTCAGCAACTTTAAGACCTGAATTTTCAGCTTTTTTCCAAGAAGTAGAACCTGCACGTAAACCTACAGTTACGTCTACGCCAGAATCTTTAAGGTTAAGCGCATGCGCGTGACCTTGTGAACCGTAACCAATGATTGCTACTTTCTTAGATTGGATGATAGATAAGTCGCAGTCTTTATCGTAAAAAATTTGCATTGCTGTCTCCGCTAAAATGCTTGATATTCTGTAATTCCATCAAGAGATTTGTTTTTGATGAAATCCTCCTCTTTTCTCAAAAGGAGGTTGAATCGTGTTAAATAATTAAATGGTTAAAACTTTTTCGCCACGCGCGATGCCTGAAACACCTGAGCGTACAACTTCAAGAATGGTGTTCTCAGCTAGAGCATCAATAAAACCATCAATTTTTTCAGTTGTACCCGCGATTTGAATGGTATAAGTCGTTGGGGTGACATCAACGATTTGCGCACGGAAAATATCCGCAGTTCGTTTGATTTCAGCACGCGCAGAACCGAGTGACTTGACTTTAATCAACATCAACTCACGTTCAATATGAGCACCTTCAGACAGATCAACCACTTTCACTACTTCAACCAATTTGTTGAGCTGCTTGGTGATTTGTTCAATTTTATGGTCATCACCATAAGTCGTTAATGTCAAACGCGATAAAGTCGGATCCTCTGTTGGTGCAACATTTAAAGTCTCAATGTTATAACCACGTTGAGAGAATAAACCTACCAAACGAGAAAGCGCACCAGCTTCATTTTCTACGAGTACAGAGATAATATGTCTCATGACGTGCGCTCCCCTTTACCTAACCACATATCTTTCATCGACTGACCTGCAATAAGCATTGGATAAACATGCTCGGTACGGTCAACCATGACATTAATGAATACACATTTGTCGTTAATCGCCATCGCTTCTGCAAGCTTGGATTCAAGCTCATCTGCGTGGTCAATTTGAATGCCAACGTGACCGTAAGCTTCCATAAGTTTGGCAAAGTCAGGCAATGACTCTACATAAGAACTTGAGTGACGGCCTTCATAGTTCATGTCTTGCCATTGTTTTACCATACCTAAAGCACGGTTATTCAAGCAGAGAATTTTTACATTTAAGCCATATTGCTTACAGGTAGAAAGTTCTTGAATACACATCTGAATTGATGCTTCACCCGTAATACACACCACTTGTTGGTCTGGGAAGGCAAGCTTCGCTGCCATTGCATATGGCAAGCCTACGCCCATGGTGCCTAAACCACCCGAATTGATCCATTGACGTGGACGGGTGTATTTATAATAAAGCGCACCAAACATTTGATGCTGACCAACGTCTGAAGTAATGATTGCCTGACTATTGGTAATTTTATCTAAAGCCTCAACCACTTGTTGTGGCTTCATTGAACCGTCAGTTGGTTTGTCGTAATTCAAACCATGTACTTTGCGCCACTCATTGATTTGCGACCACCAAGCTGCAATTGCTTCAGGGTTTGGCTTAGACACATTCATTTGTTTAAGCTGTGCCAACATTTCCTGCAGGACTGGTTCTACCGCACCCACAATTGGAATATGCGCAATAATGGTTTTTGAAATCGTCGCAGGATCGATATCAATATGAATGACTTTCGCATTCGGACAGAATTTTGCAGGGTTATTGGTTACGCGGTCATCAAAGCGCGCACCAACACACAAAATCACATCTGCATTGTGCATGGTCATATTGGCTTCATATGTACCATGCATGCCCAACATTCCAATGAACTGCTCATCATTCCCAGGGAAAGCACCTAAGCCCATAAGGGTATTGGTCACTGGATAGCCCAATAAATGTGCTAATTCAGTTAATAAAGCAGAAGCATTACCTTGAACAACACCACCACCTGTATAAATGACAGGACGTTTTGCATTGATCAGCTCATCAATCGCTTTACGAATTTGACCAGAGTGACCACGATGCGGTGGTTGATAAGAACGCATCTTCACTTTTTCTGGGTATTCGTAGGCAAACTTTTCTGCTGGGTTGGTTGCATCTTTCGGAATATCAACGACAACTGGGCCTGGACGACCAGAAGCTGCAATATAGAATGCTTTTTTAATAATTGCGGGAATTTCACTCGCATGACGCACTTGGAAACTATGTTTCACGATTGGACGTGAAATACCAACCATATCTGTTTCTTGGAATGCATCTTCCCCAATTAAATGCGAAGCCACCTGACCAGACAAAATCACCATTGGGATTGAGTCCATATAAGCAGTTGCAATTGGAGTGACGGTGTTCGTTGCGCCTGGACCAGAAGTAACCAGCACTACACCTGTTTTACCTGTAACGCGTGAGTAAGCATCTGCCATATGACCAGCAGCTTGTTCATGGCGCACGAGATAATGATTGATTTTGTCTTGTTGAAAAAGCGCATCGTAAATGTGTAAAACTGCGCCGCCTGGGTATCCAAAAACATGTTCAACGCCTTCGTCCGCTAATGCGCGAACAAGCATTTCACCACCAGATAAAAGTTCCAACGTGATTCACCCTAATCTTTTATCACCGCTTGATGGGAGACATCAGCAGTGTTCATTCATTAATTGTCTGCACTGTTATAGCACACATATTTCATAGTTTTCATGGCAATAGGAAAAAAATCCGATCCGTTTGCTGTTTAAGCAATATGGGATCTAAAACATGTTGGGATAAACATATTTTTATTTGCTTTGTTCACCATCTCGGCTAGAAATGACGCCCACTGCATGACATGACACTTCTTCGAAGGGTGATCGAGAGAAGGCATATAAAACTAAAGACAGCATTTTTCTTGTTTAACTCTTTATTGTCAAGTTGAAAAATCAGCTTTTTTTTGATTATTTACAGACCGTGTGTTTTTTAGACAAAAAAAGCTTTTTTGTGCGCTCAATCAAGCATTCAAGAAATTATGTAAAATCTTTATTAAATTCCATCTATCTCTATAATTTTTCGAGATTAAATGAGGACATTTTTAAACTATTTAGTGCTGGAGACGCTTGTTCAAATGAAAAATCGACCTATACTATTTTGAACACTTCATATTCTGTTCTAGAATCTATAAATTGACTTTTTTGTGGCAATTTCATAGAGAGAACTTTTCGCAGAAAAATCAAACAGGACGAAATCTTATGTCATTTCCATTTCATTTGATCAGCGGTGTAGCGCTCTCTTGTGCCTTATTATATTCGAGTACATCCCTTTGGGCTAAAGATTATTACAAGTGGGTGGATGCAAATGGTTCAACCCATTACACCACCACTCCTCCACCGAAAAATGCACAAAAAAAAGGGAAAATTCAGACTTATGGCTGGAACAATTCCACTCCTACAGCTAGCCGCAACAATAATCTTCCTTTAGAAGCACAGCAGAATAACTCGACGATGCCTGCAGATACTGCAACTGCATCCAAACCAGCACCAAACGTGAATGAAGATGCTACCAGAGCACCTGTTTCTGCTGCGCCAGCTCCTAGTGAAATAAAAGCAATTCCTGCACCTAGACCAAATGGAAAAAAATACCCAGCTGAATAAAATCAGCTTTTACGAAATAGTTTAATTTTTCTTACGGTTCAGCCTGCGCAAAATTCACATTTAGGTGCATTTTGCGCTATGCTGTGCAGCAAACTTTTAACCGTTGTTCTTTAATACGTTTATGACTACTCATATTGACCCTGAATATCAAGCTAGTGCGATTGAACCCACCGTCCAACAAGACTGGGAAAATCGTAAAGTTTTTAAAGTTGCCGACACTGTAGAAGGTCCTCGTCGTTACATTCTGTCGATGTTCCCTTACCCAAGTGGCAAGCTGCATATGGGTCATGTGCGTAACTATACCATTGGCGACGTCATTAGCCGTTTCCACCGTTTAAAAGGTGAAACTGTATTACAACCTATGGGTTGGGATGCATTCGGTTTACCTGCGGAAAACGCAGCAATTGCCCATAAAGTTGCTCCGGCAAAATGGACATTTGAAAACATCGCTTACATGCGTGACCAATTAAAAAAATTAGGTCTATCTGTAGACTGGGATCGCGAATTCGCGACTTGTACACCAGAGTACTATCACTGGGAACAATGGTTGTTCGTGCAACTTTATAAAAAAGGTTTGATCTACCGTAAACTTTCAACAGTGAACTGGGATCCGGTTGACCAAACTGTTTTAGCAAACGAGCAAGTTGAAAATGGTCGTGGCTGGCGCTCAGGTGCATTGGTTGAAAAACGCGATATTCCAATGTACTACTTCCGTATTACGGACTATGCACAAGAATTACTAGACGACCTAGACACTTTACAAGACGGCTGGCCTCAACAAGTGTTGACCATGCAACGTAACTGGATTGGTCGCTCTACTGGTATGGAAATTACTTTCCCATCTGCCAATACCGAAATTTATGCTGACGGCTTAACTGTTTATACAACACGTGCTGACACGCTGATGGGCGTGACATATGTTGCTGTTGCAGCAGAACATCCTCTTGCGCTTAAAGCTGCTGCCCTCCAATCAGAAGCAGGCAACCCTGAATTGGCTGCATTTATTGAAGAATGCCGTATGGGTTCAGTTGCAGAAGCGGACTTGGCAACAGCCGAGAAAAAAGGCATGGCAACAGGCTTGTTTGTAAAACACCCTGTAACTGGTGAACAGCTTCCTGTCTGGATCGCAAACTACGTATTAATGTCTTATGGTTCTGGCGCAGTAATGGCTGTACCAGCACATGACGAACGTGACTTTGAATTTGCTAACAAGTTCAACTTGCCAATTAAACAAGTGATTGATGCCAAAGGCGCTGACGATGCAGACTACTCTGCAACTGAGTGGCAAGAATGGTATGGTTCTAAAGAAGGTAAACTTGTTAACTCTGGCGAGTTTGACGGTTTAGAATTCCAAGCTGCGTTTGACGCATTCCTTGCGAAATTAGAACCACAAGGTTTAGCAAACTCTAAAGTTCAATTCCGTTTACGTGACTGGGGTGTTTCTCGTCAACGTTACTGGGGTTGTCCAATTCCAATGATTAACTGTGATACTTGTGGTCAAGTCACAGTTCCAGAAGACCAACTTCCGGTTGTATTACCAACTGACGTTGTTCCAGATGGTTCAGGTAACCCGCTTAATAAAATGCCTGAATTCTATGAAACGAAATGTCCTTGCTGTGGTGGCGATGCACGCCGTGAAACAGATACATTGGATACATTCGTAGAGTCATCTTGGTACTATGCACGCTATGCGTCTCCAGACTTCACTGGCGGTATGGTTAAACCTGAAGCAGCTCAAAACTGGCTTCCTGTAAACCAATATATTGGTGGTGTTGAACACGCGATTCTTCACTTACTTTATGCACGTTTCTTCCACAAATTAATGCGTGATGAAGGCGTTGTACAAGGTAATGAGCCATTTACCAACTTGTTAACTCAAGGCATGGTACTTGCAGATACGTTCTATCGTGAAGCAGAAAATGGCAAGAAAACTTGGTTCAACCCAGCTGATATTGAACTAGAACGTGATGAGAAAGGTCGTATTCTTTCTGCAAAATATTCAGGTGACGGCCAAGAAGTAATTATCGGCGGACAAGAAAAAATGTCTAAGTCGAAAAATAACGGTATTGACCCACAAGCGATTATTGACCAATACGGCGCAGACACAGCACGTGTATTCATGATGTTCGCTGCTCCACCAGATCAATCTTTAGAATGGTCTGATGCAGGTGTTGAAGGTGCAAACCGCTTCTTGAAACGTGTATGGCGCCTTGTAGCGAGCTTCCTTGAAAAGGGCAACCAAGCTTCTACGATTGATGCTGCTAACTTGTCTAAAGATGCTCAAGATTTACGTCGTAAAACTCACGAAACTATTCAAAAAGTAAGTGATGATATTGAACGTCGTCATGCATTTAATACTGCCATTGCTGCTTTAATGGAGTTATTAAATGCGAGCAACAAGTTTGAAGCAAAAGATGACAATGACATTGCTGTAGAACGTGAAGCAATCACAACACTGTTAACTTTACTCGAACCGTTTGCACCGCATTTAAGCCAAACTTTATTGGCTCAATTTGGTACAGATGTTACGGCAGCAACATTCCCTGAAGTTGATGCTTCTGCGTTAACACGTAATACGCAAACGATTGTTGTACAGGTGAATGGTAAACTTCGCGGTAAACTTGAAGTTTCTGTTGATATTTCTAAAGATGAATTATTGGCATTGGCAAAAGCTCTACCAGAAGTTCAACAATTCTTAACTGGTCCAACCAAGAAAGAAATTGTAGTTCCAAATAAATTAGTAAATTTAGTGGTTTAAAGCCTTAAAGCCTCCCTTTTATAAAGGGAGGTTTGGAGGGATTTTATTAGAGAATCTCCCCTAACCCCTCTTTCAGAAAGAGGGGGAAACGAAAAGGAATAAACAAAGCCCGTTGCCAGTCAACGGGCTTTGCACATACAATCACGTCATATTATTTTTTCTTTTTCTTAAAAAGAGTAAACAGAGGAAAACCCATGCATTTAGGCAAACGTTTCGCAACTCTTATTTTAACTTGCGGTCTAGGTGCAGGTTTGGTGGGCTGTGGTTTTCATTTAAAAGGAACTCAACCTTCTGCGAATCCAGTAGCATATGCACAGATGAGTTTATCTTTGCCTAAAGATACAGAGGAATTAGAAGAAAAATTATCAATTTATTTAGGGGCTGCCAATGTTCAGCTCAGTAATAGCCCCAATGCTTACCGTTTACATGTATACAGTTATACACCTGTGCGCCAAGAGCTTCGCGGTAAACTGATCGAAACCCTACTGCGTTTAAATGTCACCTTCCGTATTGAAGATGCTCAAGGCAATCCTGTGACTGAAATGCGTACCGTCACGGCATCACGTAGTTACCAATATAACTTGGAAACGGTCAATACCGATGATCAAGAAGAAAAATTCTTAAAAGATGTCCTTGTTGATGACGTTGCACAACAAATTGTGCGCCAAATTTCATCGAACCGTTTACCTAAAGTTACTAGCACAACAACACAACCTTAATTGTTATGAAACTCGACTATTTGCAGGCCCTTAAACGCATCCCAGAAGCACGTGGTGCATGGGTGCTGCATGGTCAAGAACCCCTCCTCGAACAGAATCTACTCGATGCTTTTCGTAAAAGTTGGCAAGAACAAAATATTGAACGTCAACGTTATGACATGTCAAATGTGAGTGACTGGAAAACGGTGTTCAATGCCTTGAACAGTTTGTCTTTATTTTCGACACAACTCGCGATTGAGGTACATGGCAATATCAAACCCGATGCCAATGGCATTAAATTATTGACCCAATATCTACAACATAATGAACAAAATTTGTTGTTGATTGTGATGCCAAAGCAGGACAGCAGCAGCTTAAAATCTGGCTTTTTTAAAGTGATTGATGCCAACGGCGTGAACGTCAGCTTGACTGCTCATTATCCACAAGATCGACAAAGAATTTTGGCTGTTGAAGCTGAAAAACTCGGTATTCAATTGGTCAGCAATGCATGGCAATGGCTTGAACAGCATCACGAGCATAATTTGCTGGCGGCAAAGAACAGTCTAATGCGGGTACGAGATACCTTTCCTGATTTAGCGCAAATTGGTATCGAACAACTGCTTGCCTGCCTACAAGATCAGTCACGTTATACGACCTTTGACTTAAGTGATGCATTACTTGAAGGTAATTTTGCTCAAGCCGTGAAGATTTACCAATATCTGTTGGCTTCAGGCGAGCCAATGAGCTTGTTGCTGTGGAGTATCAGTAAGGAAATGCGTCTTTTGATGCAGCTTTTTGAGCAACCACAAAATGCACTACAACTCGGGATTTGGAAAACCAAAGTGAGCCTTTATCAACAAGCCTTACGCCGACTCAATCCGAAACAGTTTCTCACTTGGCCTACACTTTTATTAAGAATAGATGCATCAATTAAAGGTTTGAGTCAGGAAAACCCTGAACAACTCACTCTACAAGCAATTGCGCTGCTTTGCGGACGTCAGCTATTTCATTGATCTTGCTTTTTTGAGTGCGTTAACCTGTAGCAATTACGTCAGAAAATTAGAATGTTTTGCAGCATACTGATGAGTATGTTGACGAATTTTGATTTTAAAAATTACAAAAGAATAATTATCATTTACAAATTGATAGAAAATCCACGATTTATCCGCATTTCACTTTTATACTATGCATGATTATTTTTTACTCCCTCACTCCTATGCCAAAAATAAAATTTTTTAGAATTATTATCGCCCTGCTCTGTATCGCTTTACTCGCGTATTTGGCTTGGAGTTATTTCAAACCGAAACAAGAACAACCGCAATATATTACCGAAAGCGTGACACGCGGTGATCTTGAAAATACGGTATTGGCAACAGGCACTTTAGATGCCACCAAATTGGTGAGTGTCGGTGCACAGGTGTCAGGTCAAGTACAAAAAATGTATGTACAGCTAGGTGATGAAGTCAAACAAGGGCAGTTGATTGCGCAAATTGATTCCACCACACAAGAAAATAGCTTTAAAACAGCCGAAGCCAACATCAAAAATTTAGAAGCTCAACGCTTGCAACAAGAAGCCAATCTCAATGAGGCGCAACTAGCTTATAAACGTCAACAACAAATGTTTGCACAGGATGCAACGTCTAAAGCGGAACTCGAATCTGCGGAAGCGAGCTTTAAAACTGCACAAGCGCAAATTAAAGCCATTAATGCACAAATTGAATCTGCAAAAGTCACCAAGTCTACGGCACAGACCAATATCGGTTATACCCGTATTGTGGCGCCGACTGACGGAACGGTGGTTGCGATTGTGACTGAAGAAGGTCAAACGGTGAATGCAAATCAAAGTGCACCAACCATTGTCAAAATTGCAAAATTACAAAATATGACCATTAAAGCGCAGGTCAGTGAAGCGGACATTATGAAAGTCGAAAAAGGACAACAAGTCTATTTCACGACTTTGGGTGATGACAGCAAACGTTATGCCACCCTACGTCAGATTGAACCTGCACCCGATTCAATTAGTAGCGAGAGCAGTACCAGCACTTCAAGTTCATCAAGTACCGCAATCTATTACAACGCTTTATTTGATGTACCCAATAATGATGGCAAACTACGTATCGATATGACGGCACAAGTCTATATCGTGCTCGATTCTGCACAGAATGCACTGCTACTTCCTTCTTCAGCAATCTCCAATCGCCCTGTAAATAGTAAGCAAAATAGCGCTACAAAAGCACAAGCGGTATCGAGTGCTCAAAGTAGCTCAAAGACTGATCGTCCACAAAGTCCTCGACTTGAACGCCTTAATTTAACTGCTGCCCAACAACAACTGATTAAAGATGGTAAAGCAAACTTAAGTGTGGTCCGCGTATTACAGGCCGATGGTTCAGCCCAACCCAAACAAGTACTGATTGGGATTAATAACCGTGTGAATGCACAAGTTTTGGCGGGGCTAAAAGAAGGTGATCAAGTCGTGATTGCAGACAGTTCAGATACCTCCGCAGCCACAGCCAACAGCAGCAATAAACGTCGTAATGGTCCACCAATGGGAATGTAAGCATGACAAAAAAAGCCTTGCTTGAAGTCAGTAATTTGGTGCGAGAGTTTCCTGCTGGTGAAAGTACTGTTCAAATTCTCAAAGGGATTGATCTGACCATTTACGAAGGCGAACTGGTTGCGATTGTTGGTCAATCTGGTTCGGGTAAATCCACCTTAATGAATATTCTCGGTTGTCTAGATCGTCCTACCTCAGGCAGCTATTTAGTCAAAGGCAGAGAAACTGGACAACTCGAACCCGATCAACTGGCTGAATTACGTCGAGAGTATTTCGGATTCATTTTCCAGCGTTACCATTTATTGGGTGATTTAACGGCTGAAGGGAATGTTGAAGTTCCTGCCATTTATGCAGGCACTACACCCTATGCGCGCAAGCAACGAGCAACGGCCTTACTCACGGAACTCGGACTGGGCAATAAAACCCAGAACCGACCAAGTCAACTTTCGGGCGGACAGCAACAGCGGGTGTCTATTGCACGCGCGCTGATGAATGGTGGTGATGTCATTCTTGCCGACGAACCGACAGGTGCTTTGGACTCACACAGTGGTGTTGAAGTCATGCGAATTTTGCGTGAATTAAATGCTGCTGGACATACCATTATTCTGGTGACACATGACATGCAGGTGGCTAAAAATGCCAGCCGCATTATTGAAATCAGTGATGGACAAATTATTGCAGATCGTGTCAATCAGCCAGAACATGATTCTGAGCTACATACTGACCCTGATGCAGAAACTGCCATTTCGGCACATCAAGAAAAAAATAAAAGTGTTTCTGCATGGCGCTCTCTACTTGATCGCCTAGGTGAAGCATTCCGTATGGCCATTTTGTCCATGAATGCGCATCGTATGCGAACCTTTTTGACTATGCTCGGGATTATTATCGGGATTGCCTCGGTTGTGACTGTAGTCGCATTAGGCAATGGCTCTCAAAAGCAGATCCTGAGTAATATTAGCAGCTTAGGTACAAACACCATTACCGTATTCCAAGGTCGTGGCTTCGGTGACAACTCCAAAACGGCCAACTTTAAAACACTAGTTCCTGCTGATGCTGAAGCGCTTGCCACCCAACCGTATGTCAGTGCAGTCACTCCAATGGTGAGTTCATCGAAAACCATTCGCTACCAACAAAATGAAGCCAATGCCACCA
This sequence comes from Acinetobacter sp. ACNIH2, assembly GCF_002934965.1. Lineage (NCBI taxonomy): Bacteria > Pseudomonadati > Pseudomonadota > Gammaproteobacteria > Moraxellales > Moraxellaceae > Acinetobacter > Acinetobacter sp. ACNIH2. The sequence goes on along the minus strand of NZ_CP026412.1, from coordinate 1,954,555 downwards.
TTAACGGTGTCGGGGGTGATTATTTCACTGTTAAAGGCCTTACTTTCAAAAATGGACAAACCTTTGATCAACGTAGTATCCGTGATCGTACTCAAGATGTCGTCATTGACACCAATACCCAAAAGCAATTTTTTAGTGATGGTACTAGTCCGATAGGACAAGTCATTTTACTCGGCAGTGTACCTGGACGGATTATTGGTGTCGTAGAGCCCCAAACCAGTGCAATGGGTTCCGATGACACCCTAAACGTATATATGCCTTACACCACTGTCATGAGCCGCATGCTAGGTCAGACAAATGTGCGTAATATCATTGTGCAAATCAATGATCAATACTCCACCAGTGCGGCTGAAAATGCAATTGTGAACTTATTGACCTTGCGCCATGGTCAACAAGATATCTTTACCATGAACAGTGACAGTATTCGTCAAACCATTGAAAAGACTACCAGTACCATGACCTTGTTGGTCTCTGCAATTGCCGTGATTTCCTTGGTTGTTGGTGGAATTGGGGTAATGAATATCATGTTGGTTTCGGTCACCGAACGGACGCAAGAAATTGGTGTACGCATGGCGGTGGGTGCTCGGCAAAGTGATATTTTGCAACAATTCTTGATTGAAGCCATTTTAGTCTGCCTGATTGGTGGGGTTTTAGGCGTGTTGCTGTCTCTTGGCCTAGGACAAATCATTCAAAAATTTGCAGGTGGTAATTTTGGGGTTGCCTATTCCACCACCTCGATTATTGCCGCATTTGTGTGCTCGACGTTAATTGGTGTGGTGTTTGGTTTCTTACCTGCAAAAAACGCCGCCAAACTCGACCCTGTTGCAGCGCTTGCTAGAGAATAAGGACAAATTATGCAGTTTTCATTTACACGTCTGTGTACGGCAATGCTACTTGGTAGTACTTTAGTGGGCTGTGCGGCTGTGGTTAAAACACCTTATCAAGCACCCAGTGTGCAAACACCTGCTCAGTTCCAATATGGTCTTGCGACTGCACAACAACGACAGCAAGCCATCTATGCTGATCAATGGTGGACCTTATTTGGTGATACGCAACTGAATCAATTAATTGATGAGGTGTTAGCAAAAAATACCGACTTGGCTGTTGCGGGTATCACCTTAAAACAAGCACGCTTACAAGCAGACTTAAGCGCGAATCAGCAAAAACCTCGCGTAAATTCTACGGTATCTACTGGACATCAATTCGACTTAAATTCAGGCGATGACAGCTCCAAAGGACTATCTTTAGGTGCTGGGTTGAGTTATGAATTAGATTTATTTGGCAAATTGGCACGTCAAACCGAAGCTAAAAAATGGGAGGCACTGGCAACTGAACAGGATTTGCAAGCTACAGCACAAAGCCTGATTGGCACCACAGCCAAACTGTATTGGCAATTGGCTTATTATCATGAAAGTCTCAGCACCGCACAGCAAAGTCTTGCGACGTCGCAAAAGCTGTATGATTTAGTCAAAGTACAATATCAAGCGGGTTCTGTTTCTGGCTTGGAATTGACCCAAGCTGAACAATCAGTACAAAGTCAAAAAGCCAGTCTCAGTCAAATTCAGCAAAGCTTAGTCGAAACACGCACTGCACTTGCGGTACTGCTGCATATACCTATCCAACAATTGAATATTCAAGAACCACAACGTTTGCCACAACTGGCTTTGCCAACTATTGCAGCAGGCTTACCTGCCGATATTTTGTCACGTCGTCCAGATTTAAAAGCGGCTGAGCTACGTTTACGTGAGAGTTTAGCCACTAAAGATGCTACTACGGCGAGCTATTATCCTTCTGTTAGTTTGACGGGAAATCTTGGCTCAAGCAGCACCTCTTTAACGCAACTTTTACGTAACCCTGCCCTGACCTTGGGTGCCAGTTTAAGCCTGCCATTTTTGCAATATAACGATATGAAAAAAGATATCGCGATTAGCCAATTAGACTATGAAAAAGCCATTGTGCAATATCGTCAAAGCTTATATCAGGCATTTGGCGATGTTGAAAATGCTTTGTCTGCACGCAGTGAGTTAGATCAGCAGGTCAAGCTACAACAGCGTAATCTAGAACTGGCTGAAAAAGCCGAACGCTTAACCGATGTGCGTTATCGTTATGGTGCAGTCGCCTTAAAGAATTTGCTGGATCAACAAGAAACTACGCGTAGCGCACGTTTGACGTTGGTTAATACCAAACAAAGTCAATACAACGCTTATGTCACGCTGATGCAGGCTTTAGGTGGGAGTCCTATTCAACAATTACCTAAATAAATGAAATTTAAAGACGTAAAAAACGGCACTTCAAGTGCCGTTTTTTATCGCCAAAGCAATCAGTCATCACCCATCATATCTGGGCTCATACCGACAGTATTGAAACCAGCATCTACATACATGATTTCGCCTGTAATCCCATTTGCCCAAGGTGAGCAAAGGAACAATGCAGCATTACCCACATCTTCAATGGTCACATTGCGTTTGAGTGGTGAAATTTTTTCATTCGCGTCTAACATCTTACGGAATGATTTAATGCCTGAAGCCGCTAAAGTACGGATTGGGCCCGCTGAAATTGCATTAACGCGAATACCTTCAGCACCCAAGCTAGACGCCAAGTAGCGTACGCCCGCTTCTAAAGACGCTTTTGCCATCCCCATCACGTTGTAGTTCGGCATAACTCGCTCAGAACCTTGGTAAGTCAGAGTCAATAAACAACCTTGACGAGCCAATAACAATGGTTTTGCTGCACGCGCCATTGCAATAAAGCTATACGCACTGATGTCATGCGCAACACGGAAACCTTCACGATCTGTAACATCAGTAAAGTCACCATCTAAAGTATGCGCTGGCGCAAAACCGATAGAGTGAACTACACCATCTAGACCATCCCAGTGTTTTGCCAATTCAACGAATGCTTGGTCAATTTCTGCATCCACAGCAACATCACAAGGAAACACCAATGTTGAGCCAAATTGCGCTGCAAATTCATCAACACGTTTTTTGAGTTTCTCATTTGGATAGGTAAATGCCAATTCTGCACCTTCACGATGCAATGCTTGAGCAATACCAAATGCAATCGACAACTTACTTGCAATACCCGCAATCAGAAAGCGTTTTCCCGCTAGTAGTCCTTGTGACATGTGAATCTCACTTAAAATAATTTAGGATGAATAATGCCAAGTCTGGCATCAGAACAAAATTGCAAAATGCGCCTTTTTTCAGTAAATCACAGATTCATAACAATTCACCCTGCCAAAGCAGGGTGAATATGAATTGAACTGAAAATCTGTTTAAAAAAATCAATCAGTCATCGCCTTGAATCAGGCTCAATAAACGCATGAATGAGTAATACATCCACACCAAAGTGGCCAATAACGCAATTGCAGACAACCATTCCATTGACTTCGGTGCGTGTTGGGCTGCACTGCTTTCAATCAGATCAAAATCCAGAATTAGGTTTAAAGATGCAATCACGGCAACAAAAGCAGCGAAACCAATACCTAGCCAGTTACTTTCAAAAATATACGGCACACTTGAACCAAACGCTAAACGCATGATCAGTTGCACCACAAACACGATGGCAATGGCAATGCTGGCAGAAAGAACAACCGATTTAAATTTTTCTGTAGCGCGTACAATCTGCAAACGATATAAGGTAAACATCACCAAAGTTGTCACAAAGGTTGCTAATAATGCCTGTAACGGTACACCAGGAAATTTCAATTGGAAAATAACCGAGACGCCACCTAAAAAGGCACCTTCAAAAAATGCATAAGGAATGGCGAGAATCTTCGCGGTATCTGGTTTAAAAGTCGTAATGAGCGCCAAAATAAATCCACCAATAGCCCCCACAATTGCAGCGCTATAGGCAATAGAAATATTTAAGGTCATAAAACTGTAAAAGAAAATGCCTAAACCAAGTACTGCGGCAATTAAAGTCAACAATACGGACTTTTGAATCGCGCCTTGAACGGTCATTGGTTGACTGTAATCTGCGTAAACTTCTACGCGATTAAGTATTGGATTATTACTTTGCATATTTAAACTCTTTTTATAATTTAAAATGAATAAAAACAAAAAATTGTACTTAACTTTAGATCAACTTAAAGCCGTACACCCTCTAGCTTGATGTAGAAAATATAACCTAAAAATATGACAGACTAAAATAAAAATGGGGTTTAACACCCCATTTTCAGCCAATATTGATTTAGTCTTTATTCATAATAAAGAAGTATTCACGGTAATATTTCAATTCTGCAATCGAATCACGAATATCATCCATGGCCAAATGCGAGGCATTTTTCTTCAACCCACTCATAATTTCTGGACGCCAGCGTTTCGCCAATTCTTTCACTGAAGATACGTCCAAATTACGATAATGGAAATACTGCTCTAATTCAGGCATCAAACGATGCAAGAAACGGCGGTCCTGACAAATTGAGTTACCACACATTGGTGAACTCTTTGGGTTGACCCATTTTTTTAAGAACTCAATGGTTTGTTGCTCAGCATCTTGTGCCGTTAATTTACTACGACGCACGCGTTCAATTAGACCAGATTGGCCATGTTGACGGGTATTCCACTCATCCATAGCATTCAGGATTAAATCCGACTGATGTACAGCCAACACTGGACCTTCTGCCAAAATATTTAAATGGTCATCTGTCACAATCGTTGCAACTTCAATAATTTGGTCATTATCGGTATCTAGACCTGTCATTTCAAGGTCAATCCAAATGAGGCGAGTATCAGGCGTGCTGCTCATAAATGTGCAATCTTATTGGCTGTAAAAACATTTATAGTAGCAAATTAATACCCTGAATGCTGTAATTCATCCCCCGCTTCATGCTATTTTTGCCATCTTGAATTCATGGTTTTTTAGGATATGAATGGCTTTAATTCGTAAACGTCGCTTAACTGAACAGCAGCAGCGTCGTATTCAGAAACAGCAGAAAACACGTCAAGAAGAAATTGACACCTCAAATGATCTGGAAGGGTTGGTGGTTCAACACTACGGACGTCAGCTTGAGGTACAAGCCATGTCGGTGCCAGACACGCATCCTGAAAAACCAAATGTGCTAGATGGTGAGCCTGAACCGTTTTGGAAACCGATTGAATTGGACAGTATTTGGCGTTGCCATACCCGTACCAATCTTGAGTTGCTGGTGACGGGTGATCGGGTTAAATGGCAAGCTGACCCGAATACGGGACTTGGGATTATTACGGCTATTCATCCACGTCGATCATTACTGACTCGTCCTGACCGCTACCATAAAGTGAAACCAGTGGCGGCCAATATCAGTTTAATTGTGATTGTGTTTTCACCTTTACCAGAACCTGCACCCACATTAATTGACCGTTATTTGGTGGCTTGTGCCGATGCCGATATTCCAGCCCTACTGGTATTGAATAAAACCGACTTACTCAAAGAAAATGATCCTATTTTGGACATGCTCAAAGAATATGAGAATTTGGGTTATGAAGTGATGCAATGCCAATCTACTGGTGATCTTAGTGCATTGGCCCAACGCCTTGAAGGTGAAACGGTGGCTTTTGTAGGACAGTCTGGGGTAGGAAAAAGCTCCTTGATTAATGCCATTGTTCCTGATGCGGCACAAAAGACCAACATTATTTCTGAAAACTCGGCTTTAGGTCAGCATACCACGACATCTACTCGTCTGATTCCTTTTGGTCAAAATGCATCGCTGATCGATTCACCTGGAATTCGTGAATTTGGCTTATGGCATCTCACCACAGAAAAAGTGCAACAAGGCTTCCCTGAAATTCAAAATCAGTTGGGTTATTGTCAGTTCCGTAACTGTACCCATAAACATGAAAAACAGTGTGCGTTGCGTTTAGCTGCAAGTAACGGTGAAATTTTACCCCGTCGTTTAGACAGTTTTTTACGTTTAATGGATGAAATTGCTGAAGCTCAGCAAAAAAATTAGACTTTCTGTCTGTCCTCCCCTTGAAGCGGTGATTTTGATCACCATATTTATGAGCTATACTCTAGACAATTTTGAATTGTAATTAGGTGATTTGTGGAACGTTGGTTGGAATTTATGGGGAATCACCCCTTCTTATTTGGAACACTTGGGGCATTAGTGGTGTTGTTCTTCGTTTTAGAAGGTCAGCGCAACGGTCGCAAAATCTCTCCACAATCTTTAGGTATTTTAGTGAAAGCAAAAAATGCCATGTTGATTGATTTACGTGATGCAAAAGACTTCCGTGAAGGTCATATCAGTGGCAGCCGTAACATTCCCTACAGCCAAATTGCAAGCCATGTTGAAGAGTTAAAAGCTGCGGAACGTCCATTGGTGTTTATTTGCAACCTTGGTCAAGTCGCAGGTACCGCTTTGCAACAGGTCGGTCATGCTGATAGCTATCGTTTAGATGGCGGCATTAGCAACTGGAAAGCGCAAGGCTTACCTTTGGTAAAAGCGAAATAATTGCTTAAGGAGACTCTAATGGCTGAAGTAACGATTTATTCTACAACTGTATGTCCTTACTGCGTTCGTGCGAAACAACTTCTTGAGCGTAAAGGCGTTGAATATAAAGAAATTAATTTATCCAATGAAGCGCCTGAAGTACGTGTAGAACTCATGCAACGCACGAATCACCGTACTGTTCCACAAATTTTTATTGGTGACCAATTTATTGGTGGGTTTGACCAGCTTTATGCTTTAGAGCGTGATGGGAAACTTGACGGATTATTGGCTTAACCATAAAGCATAGTTCAAATTTATATTAAGGATTTAAGAATGAGCGAAGAACAACAAGTTCAACCACAATTGGCACTCGAACGTATTTATACTAAAGACATTTCTTTTGAAGTTCCTGGTGCACAAGTTTTCACTAAAGAATGGCAGCCTGAACTCAATATCAACCTTTCTTCTTCTGCTGAAAAGATTGATCCAACCCATTTCGAAGTGTCTTTAAAAGTTGTTGTTCAAGCAAATAATGCGGGCGATACTGCATTTATCGTTGATGTTACTCAAGCAGGGATCTTCCTGATTGATGCAGTTGAAGAAGAACGCCTTCCATATATTTTAGGTGCATACTGCCCGAACATTTTGTTCCCATTCTTACGTGAAGCGGTGAACGATATGGTTACCAAAGGTAGCTTCCCTCAATTGCTATTAACACCAATCAACTTTGATGCTGAATTCGAAGCAAATATGCAACGTGCTCAAGCAGCTATGGCTGAAGGTCAAGCATAATTCCAGACTTTGCATAGCAAAATCATGGCATGATAAAAGGCTGAATATTCTATTCAGCCTTTTTATTGCGCTTCATTCATCATTCTGAAGGTTAGATTTACCCTCACATCAAGCACCTTCTTGGTCGGAGGTAACCGATGCAACCAATAACTTTGGGTTTCATCTTTCATGACCAATAAACTACCATGCGCCAACACCAACTCGACCTTTTCTTGAGTATGTTTATGCTTAAAAGCAAACTTTCGCTCGGCACCGAAACTTAAAGAAGCAATTGCAGCATGCAGTTTCAATTCCCGTTCGGCATCGCTATGCCATGCCATCCCTTCTTCACCAGAATGATATAAGTTTAATAAACAGGCATTAAACTTCTCCCCCGTTTTGGCTTCGACCAACGCTTTCAATGCCAACAACTCAGGTGTCCACGGCAACGCTTGTTTGGTGGTTTTGGAGTAGGTATAGGAAAAAGCCTGATCGGCATACCACGCGACTTTGCGTTTGGTCACAATGGTCTTGCCAAAAATCACCGCCAGATCATTTTGCCAAGCAATGCATTCTAATAGTCGATGTAAATACTGGTCTGCCAAAACAGTATTCATAATTTGACCGTAGTAATGTACACAGCCCTGATAGGGCAGTAAATTCAGGCTAGCATCAAATTCAACTGGAAATAATGACATTTAAAGCTCTTCTACATCAGCATAAAGCTGGGCACTTTCCCAACCAATCATCGCCATCTTGCGAGTTACTCCCCAATGATAATTGCCGAGCACACCTGATGCTTGAATGACCCGATGACACGGAATTAAAAAAGCCACAGGATTATGTGCCACGGCACTCCCCACCGCACGTGCTGCTTTGGGTTGGTCAATTTTTGCTGCCACATCACGGTAACTCGCCAATTGTCCCGCAGGAATTTTGAGCAAACTTTCCCAGACCTTTAATTGAAAGGCTGAGCCTTTTAAATGCAGTTTTACATGCTGTATGGAGTTTGGCTGTGCTGTCAACAAAGCCACTGCACGCTGCTGCATTTCATCCGACTGCTCAATATATTCAGCATGAGGAAACTTGGCTTTTAATTCTTTGAGGGCTTGCTCATTCTGTTCTACAAAAGCCAGTGCACAAACTCCTTTTTGTGTGGAGGCCACCAAAACGCGTCCGAATAACGTTTCTGCAAAACTATAAGAAATTTTTAATCCAGCCCCACCCTGTTTATATTCAGCGGGGGTCATCCCTTCAATTTGAATAAATAAATCATGTAAGCGACTACCACTGGATAATCCTGTTTCAAATGTCGCGTCTAAAAGTGAGTGAGATGGTGTTGTGGTTAAAATCGATTTTGCATGTTCCACGCTGATATATTGCAAAAATTTCTTCGGACTGGTACCTGCCCATTCGCTAAATAACCGTTGAAAATATGCAGGACTTAAATGCACATGTGCTGCCACATCCTCCAGCGTCGGTTGATGCTGAAAATTTTGCTGAATATACTCAATCGCTTGAGCCACCCGCTGATAATGCTGTTGTGAAGACATATTCATTCATCCTTGCAGATTTCCTTTTCACTTTAGCAATTCTTCCTGTAGCTGAAAATCCGAATCATGCTCAATTCCAATAGCGCCCCTAATGTATCAGACATAAAAAACTGCACCGATGAAGGTACAGTTTTAACAGCGAATAAACATGCTGATTCTAAATCGACATCAGTGGTGCATATAAGCCTTATGTCCTTGATCACGTAACTCGCCAATTTTTTTCCCTTGCTTTTTCGCTTCGTCTAATTTCCCAGCTTGCGCGAGTGCTTTTGATTTATCAATTTCGACAATAATCTGGTCGAACAAAGCGCTTGAACTTGGCACTTTTTCAGCGGTATGTGCGGTCAATTTATATTGCTTAGCATGTACAGCAGCACCACGCATATTGTTTAAAGCAGCTGTCGCAGCTTGTGGGGTTGAGGCTTGGTTGAAGGCTTTATAATTTTTCCCAAGGGTTTTCATATCATCTTCTAAACCTGCTGCCATGACGGTATTGCTTAATAGCAAAGATGACAACATTACAACGGTGGCTAAAGTTTTTTTAATCATGATGATGTCCTATCAAAAACTGTGGCTATGGTTTATTTATCAGGGGTAAATATACAAAATGTTTATTTAAACACGCTGCTTTATTCTACTAAAGTAGCATACATAAAAAATGCAACGGATTCGTTGCATTTTGATAAAAATTTCACAGGTCTATTTGGCTTTATGATGCTGTAATGCATCATGCATGGCTTCTACCAACTGTTGTGCGATCTCTTGTTTTGAGGCTTTTTCTAAATCACGTTTGTCCATGTCATATTGATTGGCAAAAAACACGGTCATGGCATTTTCATCCGACGCAAAACCGATATCAGCACGTGACACATCATTACAGGCAATCATATCCAGCTTTTTAGCGACCAGCTTGCCTGCTGCATATTCTTCCACGTTACGTGTTTCTGCGGCAAAGCCGACCATAAACGGACGCTTTTGTTGCTGTGCAATAGTCGCCACAATGTCTGGGTTTTTCACTAAAGCGACATTGAGCTCATCGCCCGATTTTTTAATTTTATGTTCAGCGACTTCAGCAACACGATAATCAGCGACTGCTGCTGTGGCTATGAAAATATCACAGCCTTCTTCCAACATTTGCATGCTGGTATTCAACATTTGAATCGCAGATGACACGTTCACACGGCGTACCCCATTTGGAGTATCTAAACTGACAGGACCTGCAATTAAAGTCACTTTTGCCCCAGCCGCATAACAGGCAGCTGCCAACGCAAAGCCCATTTTGCCTGTACTGTGATTAGAAATATAACGCACAGGGTCTATTGCTTCACGGGTTGGACCTGCGGTAATCACCACATGTTTACTCGCCAATAGACCAAATTTTTCGGCAATGGCACGTTGTGCTTTATGGAAATACTCCGTGACTTGATAAGCCAAATCTTCTGGCTCAGGCATACGGCCTAAACCCACATCACCACATGCTTGTGAACCTGCTTCTGGCATAATCACATGCACGCCATCTTCAATCAGGGTATTTAAATTACGCTGTGTAGCTTTGGCTGCCCACATCTGCTGATTCATGGCAGGCGCAACCCAAACTGGCGCTTTAGTCGCAAGATATAAAGTACTGAGTAAATCATCTGCCAAACCTGCGGCAAACTTGGCTAAGGTATCGCAGCTGGCTGGAGCCACCAACAATAAATCTGCCCAACGTGCCAATTCGATATGTCCCATGCCTGCTTCGGCTTCTGGATCGAGTAATTCGGTATGTACAGGATTGCCAGACAAGGCTTGAAACGTCAGTGGTGTAATAAAGGCCTGCGCACCATGTGTCATCACGACACGGACATTAAATCCCTGATCTTTAAGTCGACGAACTAAGATGGCACTTTTATAGGCTGCAATTCCGCCTGTAACAGCCAAAATGATGTTTTTATTTGGAATTACACTTAAGTCAAAGCTCACAAACAGTATACCTTTCTGTTGCAGTGGCGCTCACAATAGCATTAAATATCCGCATACCCAAGTGATTGACTAGGGTAAAACTTGATAATAAACATGAAAAAGCTCAACAAAAATGAATCTATCGATCAAACATTGGCCTGAACAGGAGCGTCCACGTGAGCGCTTATTACAACAAGGGGCGAATAGCCTTTCAGATGCAGAACTATTGGCCATTTTCCTACGTTCTGGTTCTCAACAACACTCGGCGGTAGAATTAGCTCGACTGCTCATACAGCATTTTGGTGGGTTAGCACCGATTCTGAATGCTGAACTTCCCCAACTCAGTCAGTTTCATGGCATTGGTGCCAGTAAATATTCACAACTCATGGCAGTAAAAGAATTGGGACGGCGTTATGTGGCACAACAATTACAACAACACAGTTTAGAAATTCAAAACTCCTCACAATTACTTGACTACCTACGCTTTGAACTCTTGGGAGAAACACAGGAAGTATTTGCCGTTCTTTGCCTAGACAGTCAATTACGCAAACTACATTTTAAAAAACTCTTCTTTGGCTCACTAAATAGTTGCACGGTCTCTCTAAATCAATTACTGCGTTATGCATTGCAACAGCAAGCCAGCTCTATTGTCATTGCACATAATCACCCTTTGGGACATGCCCTGCCTTCAGCAGCGGATATTGCCTTAACCCAACAAATTACACAGGCCTGTAAACTGCTTGAAATACAATTGTTGGATCATTGTGTGATTGCTGCGACAGGTAGTTTTTCATTTGCTGAACAGGGCTTAATCAAGTCCACTTAAAGCCTTTCAGCAAATATTGACAAAAGCCAAACGACAGATGAAGATCAAGCAAAAATAAATGATGAATCCCACCCCATGATCGTGCGAGAACAACCCGACGTCTTTAAACTATTATTTTCATGGCGCGGTACAATCCTCCCAAAAGTTTTACCTCCTTTAGGCGTGGTTATGCTGATTTCCACCATTGTGGGTGGTGTATCGCACATGGGATATTTTCATTTTCCAGAACTGCCCTTGGTTGGCTTCACCTTAATTGGTGTTGTACTTTCTATTTTCCTTGGGTTTAAAAATACCGCTTGTTATGACCGCTGGTGGGAAGCGCGTAAACTTTGGGGCATGTTGATTGCCAATGCACGCCACTTTGACCGTAACTGTCGAATTCTTACGCAGGCACGGCGCGAGCGAGTCATTCAGCATGTCATTGTCTTTGCCAACGTATTGCGTGACCGACTGCGCCATCAGACTGAGAACCCAACCGAACTGACTGAAACTACAGGCTTAAGCCCGCAAGCGTTGGCTCAACTGTATCAACAGGTCAACGCTCCGCAGTACACGCTCAGTCTGATTCAATGGGAACTAATGCAGGCCTTAAAAGAAGGTGAAATCTCAGACATTATTTATGCACAAATGAATGAACATGTGGCGGAAATGAGCTTGGTACAAACAGGCTGTGACCGAATTGCCACAACGCCATTACCTTTTGCTTATTCTGTATTGCTAAATCGTACCGTGTATTTTTTCTGTTTCATGCTCCCGTTTAGTTTAGGTGCAACTTTAGGACTGGCTACGCCATTACTGGTCGGTATCTTAGCCTATACCTTTTTGGGCTTAGATGCCTTAAGTTCAGAAATTGAAGAACCGTTTGGCACACAAAGTAATGATTTACCCCTAGATGCAATGGTACGTACCATAGAAATTGAATTACTTGGCACTTTAGGTAAGCCAACTCCACCACCAATCCAAGCACAGGATAACAATCTCTTATAAAACCAACCATTCAAAATCAACGGTCCTCTTTGTAGAACTAGAAAGACGAAATTAAACAAATATTTAAAAATCAAAAAAAGGAGTCAGGCTGTGATTAAAATTTTAGGACGAACAGATTCCATCAATGTCAGAAAAGTCCTCTGGTTATGTGATGAGCTACATTTACCTTACCGACGTGAAGATTGGGGCCGTGGCTTTCGCTCCCCGAAAGAACAGGAATTTGTACAGTTAAATCCAAATGCCACGATTCCTGTACTCATCGATGAGGAACTGACTCTATGGCAATCTAATTCGATTATTCGTTACTTGGCGAATGCTTATGGTGGTTCAGCACTTTATCCGACAGAGCCGAAAACACGTGCACTTATTGATCAATGGATTGACTGGCAAGGGATTGAGCTCAATAACAGTTGGGTCTATGCTCTGATGCACATTATTCGAAACTCTCCTGAACATCAAGATCAGAAGGAAGTTGAAAAAAGTATTCAAGCGTGGAATAGCATGATGCTCATTTTAGAAAACCAACTCGCAAACACTCAGGCGTATGTCGCGGGTCAGCAGTTTTCATTGGCAGATATTCCAATTGGGCTTTCTGTACAGCGTTGGTATCTAACACCATTTGAGAAACCTGACTGTCCACATGTAAAACGCTACTACGACCTTCTCAGTCAAAGAGAGCCTTACTTAAAATGGGGCAATAATGGTCAAAACTAGGACAGCATTTTTCCTTGGTTATTAAAATACCGAGGTTATTGAAACTGTTCCCAAATCCCCACTTGTCCTGCTTTCATGACAGGAACACGTCCTAGTTGAATCCACGGCATATTTTCACCATGAAAATCACTGCCAACCGATACTTTTAAACCCTGTTCCGCAATCATACGATCCACCATTTGACGCGTCGCAGGTGGATCAATTTGCGGTGGTAATTCCACAGCATCCCCACCAGCCTGCGCAAACAATTCAATTAAATAACGAACATTGGTTGCCGATAAATCATATCGGGTTGGATGTGCCAAAACTGCAAAACCACCACTGGCATGAATCGCTTGAATGGTTTCTTCAAGCCCCAATCCATCAAACTTTACATAAGCCTTCTTGCCTTCTTTAATATATTTATCAAAAGCTTGTTGTACACGACTGACGATTCCCTTTTCTACCAAGGTTTTGGCAATATGTGTACGCGTGATACGATCTGCTTCACCATCAACTTTACTGAGTACATCGGCATAAATATCTTGACCAATCAGCGGTGTAAGCAAACGGCAAATCTGCTCTGCACGCTCGGCTCGAATCTGTTTTTGCTGTTCCAAGACCGCCAATAAAGGCTCAGGATACTGCATGTTCAGTGCAACAATATGTACGCTATAACTTTTTTTGGTGGCTGGACGCGACCATTGACTGGAAATTTCAGCGCCAGAGATTAACTTCATGTCATAGCCATTTGCAATTTGTGCTGCCAAAGCTAGACCATCCATCGTATCGTGATCGGTCAATGCCAGCGTGTGGATGCCTTTTTCATGCGCGGCATGCACCAGTTGTTCTGGTGACAAAGTTCCATCAGAAATATTACTATGTGTATGTAAATCTACGCCAAGCATCACTTATACTAAGCCACTTTATTAAACAGATTCAGATACTCTAACATGAAAGCACTTTTAGACTTTGTGCCACTCATTATTTTCTTTTATTTATATAAGACGGTAGATCCAAAAGATACCCAGCATCCGTTACTCCAATTAATCGGTTCCGCAGGTGGTATAGACAATAATAATATTTTAGTGGCAACAACGGGCTTAATTCTTTCCATGCTGGTGGTGTATGGCGCATTGTTTATCATGCAAAAATTCCGTTTAGACAAACAACAGTGGATTGTCTTGTTTATGACAGTGATTTTTGGTGGCATTACCTTGATGCTCAGTGATGACTTCTATATCCGCCTAAAAGCAGCCATTCTAAATATGGTCTTTGCTGGTGCTTTCTTGTTATCTCCGTATTTTAGTAAAGACCGTAGTCCGCTCATCAAACGCCTATTTGCCCCTATTTTCAATTTAGGTGAACTGGGCTGGAAAAGACTCAATTACGCTTGGGCAGGCATGTTTGCCGTCATGTCTGGCTTACATGTCTTTTTTGCTTTCTTATTTATGAACGGAAAATATTGGGGAGAATTTACCGCTTTTGGTGACATGCTGGTGATGTTTTCCTTTATCATTATCCAGTTTATTGTATTACGTAAACACTTCAAATCTTCTGAAGATTAATATTCGTTTCGCGCGCAGAGAATCATCATGCCATTATTTGTTGTGACTTGTACCGATCAAGACGGTACTGTAGAAAAACGCCTTGCGGTACGCCCTCAACATCTCGCACGTTTAGAGCAATTAGATGCTGAAGGCCGCTTAATTGTTGCAGGTGCGATGCCTAAAGATCCGAGCAATCCACAAGCAGGTTTTTATGGCAGCACCATTATTGTCGATTTTGACAGCCGTGAAGCACTCGATACTTGGCTACAAGACGAACCTTTCTTAAAAGAAGGCGTCTATGCTCAAATTGAGGTTAAACCTTTTAACAAAGCGTTTCCTAAAGGATAAAATTCATGCGCGCTGTTGTTCCTAGTTTACTAGGTCTTTCTTTATTGTGTTCTACAGCTTGGGCGGTAGAACCTGCACCAACTTCTCCAGCTCCTGCTGTAGTCTCTGCTGCCCCTACTGCACCAGCACCGACAGCGCCACCACAAACCCTTCCTGCGAACAAACCGCGCGTGATTCCCGCAGTAGCAACGGTGAATCCAAATGGACAACCGCAAGAGGTTCAACCCCTTACAGCAGAACAACTTGCCAAAAATAAAGCCTTGCAAGATTTAAAAATCAAAGCTTTAGTCAAAGACCAATCCGTACGCCTGCAACAATTGGAAAAAGCCAATTTAGAAGCATTGGCTCAAAACCAAGAATTACAATTAAAAAACGATAGTTTAGGTGTTCAAGTTCAAGTACTACAAAGTGAACGTAGTGCGCAAATGTTTATTTACGGTGCGGTCACACTTGCTGTTGGCGTACTCTTGGGCTTTTTAATTGCCAGTTATGCGCAATCTAAACGTCGCCGCCAATGGTAATTTTCTGCGCTTCAATATAAAGGTTTCTACTTTTGTCACATGCAATACAAACGGCTGAGCTCGATTGGCATCTTGTCGATGGTATCGAGGTGCCTGTCTCTAAACAATTTGGCGATGTTTATTTTTCTAAAGACAATGGTTTATTAGAAACTCGCCATGTCTTTTTACATGGCAATGATCTCAGCCAGCGTTTGGCAAATTTAAGCGACTATGAATACTTTTCTATCGGTGAAACAGGCTTTGGTACGGGCTTAAATATTCTGGCGCTATGGCAAATGTGGCAACAATATCGTCCCGATAACCAGAGTCATTTACATGCCATCAGTGTGGAAAAGTTTCCACTATCCAAGCTAGACTTAATTCGTGCTTTAAATGCCTGGCCTGAACTCAAGCCTTTAACCGATCAACTGATTCAACAATATCCTTTACCTCTTGCAGGTTGTCATCGCCTCAGTTTCCCTGAGGAGCGTTTTAGTCTTGACCTATGGTTAGGCGATGCGCATGAGGTTTTCCCACAAATGGAAAAGCTTCATCCTGTCAATGCATGGTTTTTAGATGGATTTGCACCTTCTTGCAATCCAGATATGTGGCAAGAACAAGTGTTGAATCATATCGTGCGACTGTCCGACTACGGAACAACTTTTGCCTCATTCAGCGTGGCTGGCGTGTTAAAACGAGGGCTGAAACAGCATGGTATTCAGATCACTCGCCCACGTGGCTTTGGGCATAAACGGGAAATGCTGAAAGCCAGTTGGATAAAGCCAGAGCTGGATAGCGACAACGATGCTACAACCTATCAAATAACGACTGAGGCATCTAAGCCCATCAGCACCAAGCAACGTCACATCGCGATTGTCGGTGCTGGCATTGCAGGTTTAAGCTGTGCTTGGGCTTTTGCTCAACGCGGACATTTAGTCACCCTCTATGACCAAACTGCACCTTTGGCAGGAGGATCTGGAAATCCGTTGGCTTTACTGAATCCGAAATTGTGCCCGATTGAACAAAGCCATGAACACTTGATGACCTTGGCTTGGCAGCACTCACTTCGCCACTATGCTCAATTTCAGGCCTTTCGCCCGATTCAAGTCAACCAAATGGCTTTGAAAAATGCCGATGATTTATTGGGTTTAGCTACCGAATATCCTGAACATGTATTGAATACCTCAACCGCACAGGACTGCGCTATTGCAACTGATTTTCCGAGCTTAAATCTGCTGCAAGCAGGGGGAGTTTCTCCGCATGCATTACGTGATCAGATTCTTCAACATCCTCTCATTCAGTTTCAGCAAGCCACGATCAAGAGCTTTATTTCAAAACAAACTGTAGAAATCATGAATACTCAAGATCAGTGTCTGGGTGACTTTGATCATGTGATTGTGTGCTGCGCACGCGAAAGCCAAACTCTTTTTGAACATTATCCCCTCCTTAAACCCATTCGTGGTCAGGTCAGTTGGGTTAACAATCGGACGCAAACTTTAGCTGCCAATCAAGCCTATAGCTATGGTGGCTATTGTATGCAACTCGATGCTGAACATTTAATTTTGGGTGCATCTTTCTATCCGAATCGGGATGATTGTGAAGTTCTCACAGAAGACCATGTGCATAACTTCAATCTTATCCACAGTGTATTTCCAAGTTATGCACAATCTCTGCCTCCAACCTCAACTTGGCAAGGTCGTGCTTCAGTGCGTGCACAAACTAGCGATTATTTCCCTGTCTTAGGTCGCTTGGATCATTCGACTGAAATATATAGCCTAGCGGGATTGGGATCTAAAGGCTTTTTATTCGCACCATTGTGTAGTGAAATTTTGGCTGCAAAAATTCTTTCAGAAGTGTGCCCTGTTCCAAGTTCACTTTTGAAAAAGTTGGATATTCAACGTTTTGTAAAAAAAACTAAACCGAAGAAACCCTATTTTAAGGCTCATCCACATACGCAGACTTAAAATTAATTCTTTTTTATATCTCTGTTGTTTTTTCTTCTTCATTTACGAAAAAAGCGCCAGAAGGCGCTTTTTTTGAATCAGGTTCCTTGTTCTAAAGGTAAACCCGCGTCACGTGCCGCTCGTGTACCCCCCATCAGGACTACATACTCACGTGAATGATCTAAACTATCGAGAAGTTCAGCCGCACGTGGCGCCTTACTTCCACCACCACACAAAATGTAAATGGTCTGATCCGCAGACACCTGAGTCAAACAATCTGCTGACAAGTCTGCAATTGGCTGATTTACCGCACCTTTAACATGGGCTTCAGCATAAGCACTTGCGTCACGGACATCCCAGATGATGGCATCGTCTGGGAACTCAAATGTTGTAATTTCTTGTTTACGGATCATTGTGCACTCCTTTGATGTAAACAACACTTGGCAAATGAAGAAAACATCCCTAGCATCTCAGATATTCTTTCCCTTTGTAAAGGTCTATTCTATGCCATCGTTCGATATTGTTTCAGAATTAGAGATTTTTGAAGTAAATCATGCAGTTCAAAACACGCAAAAAGAAATTGCAACGCGTTTTGACTTCCGCGGACAAGATGTTTCTATTGAACTCAATGAAAAGTCTAAAGAAATTAAAATTAGTACTGAAAGTGATTTCCAATGCGAGCAAGTGTATAACATGTTGGAAAACCATTTTTATAAGCGCAAAGTGGATATTCAAGCTTTAGATCCACAAAAACCAACTGCTTCTGGTAAAAATGTGATCCAAGTGATCAAACTGAAAGATGGTCTTGACTCTGATACTGCAAAAAAAATTAATAAAGCCATTAAAGAAAGTGGCATTAAAGCGCAATCTTCAATTCAAGGCGACAAAATTCGTGTGACTGATAAAAAGCGCGATACTTTACAGCAAGTCATGAATTTCTTGCGTGAACAACAATTCGGACTTCCATTGCAATTTAATAACTTTAAAGACTAATGTGAGGCCACCCCTAAACATCTAGAGGTATGATATGACTCAAAGCAATCGTTTATCCAAACTGGTCAACGCCACATCGAAATTCCCGCAAGGGATTCGAACTACCCTTTGGAGCAAAGCCTTTGGTCGTATTGTACCGATGGTCGGTACAGCCAATATTCGTTATCTGGAAGTTGACCAGCACCATGTGGTCGTACGCATTGAAAATCAACGTAATATGCAAAACCATATTAAAGGCGTGCATGCAGCAGCAATGGCGTTATTGGCTGAAACTGCAACAGGTTTTTTAACGGGTTTACATGTTCCAGATCATCGCATTTTATTGATTAAAAGCCTACATGTTGATTATTTGAAGGTTGCGCAAGGTGGACTCACTGCGACGGCAAGCTTAAGCTCAGAACAGCAAACGTTTATTGCAGAGCAGGAAAAAGGTGAATTGCTGATTCCTGTAACTGTAATTGATGATACAGGCAATGAACCGATTCAATGCCAAATGCTTTGGGCTTGGTTACCTAAGCGCAAGTCGGCTTAAAATAGAGACATAAAAAAAACCAGCAATGTGCTGGTTTTTTTTATTTAAGCTTAGGCAGATTGAGTGTTCATAAACTTCTGCTTCACTTCTTCAGGAATTTGACGTTTGTTGCCTTTCACATCTACAGCCACAAAAGTGAATACACCTTCTGTGACGCGTTTTGCCTCACGCGAGCTGTCATGGCTATCCCAGACTTCAATTTGCATTTGAATTGAAGTCTTGCCGACTTTTAAAATTTTGGTATAACAACTAATCACATCCCCAACTTTTACTGGCACCAGAAAAGTCATTTGATTAATTGAAATTGTTGCACAACGCCCTTTACTAAAGCGTTCTGCATGGATTGCTCCAGCCAAGTCCATTTGTGACACAATCCAGCCACCAAATACATCGCCACTCCAGTTGGTATCTGCTGGCATCGCAATGGTTTGAAGAGATAAAGTCCCTTCTGGTTTCACATGAATATCTGACACGATTTCTCCAAGCCTATTGTGCTTTGACTAGGCATTAGACATTTAAATGTTGATCTAGCCACTGTTGTAGTTCACTCGATCTAAGCGCACCGCTTATTCTAGCAATTTCATTGGTTTTATTCATCAACACGAGGGTTGGAATACTGCGCACATGAAAAGCACTGCTTAAACGAGGAGACTCTTCCGTATTAATCTTGGCAAAAATCACACGAGGGTTCTGTTTTGCCACGGCTGCGAAATGAGGAGCCATCATTTTACACGGTCCACACCAGTCTGCCCATAAATCAATCAAAATAGGTAAATCACTATGCGTGATGAACTGACTAAAATTTTGTTCATTTAAATCAATGGGAGCTAGTGGAATCAAGGATTGATGGCACTGACCACAGCTAGGCTGGGCTTCAATTTTTTCTTCAGGCACGCGATTCTTGGCCAAACAGGATGGGCATACAATAATCATGAGCTGACTCCAATATGTTGATGTAAGAATTCTAATTGGGTCGAAATGGCTTTTTCAAACCACGGATGATGATAAATATCGAAATGTTTCATCTCCCACTCATAATATTGCACATAAGGTGCGATATTAGTAGCCGCTTCACGACTCGAAGCAATCGGCATTAAACTGTCTTCTTTGGCTGCAATAAATAGCACAGGAATATTGATTTTACGCACCTCCTGAATGGGGCGATAACGAATCAGATTAAAGAATACCCGTGCTGGAATTTCACCACTCCAAAAATAGTCTGGGTGAACAATCGACATATAACCTGAATAACTGTCCTCTGTCGGCATAAAACTAAGATCATCACGACTTACAACAGGTAAAGTTTTACAGGCCATCCCGACTTTACCCCCCATATAATCTTGACTGGAAATTTTTAGTGCTTTGGATAATTGAGGAATCGGGTAAAGTTTGGCCAGCTCACTACCATCAACCATCGGCACTTGCACCATCACCGCTTGAATATTTTTCAATTCACTGGCTAACGTCAAGACATAACCACCGCTCAGTGCTGTTCCCCACAAAATAATCCGTCGTGAATCAATCGACTTTCGTTCCTGAAGATGTGCAATCATCGTTCGCCAGTCGTCTAACTGAGAGCTAATAGAGACCAACTCACGTGGTCGCCCTGTACTCCCCCCCCAGTAGCGATAATCAAACAACACCACAGCGTAACCCGCTTGTGCAAATTGTTTCGCGTATTGCACCAGTTTAAACTGACGTAAGCCTGCCAAGCCATGTGCCATCAATATAACTGCTGGTTTATGTTCCGTTTTGGGCCGATAAAAATCTGCCGCAAGTACTTCCTGACCACTTTTGACATATAAAGGCTCGACCGTGTAAGCGTGCATACGCGCTCCAGTACGTTATTTTATGGTTGTAATCATTTATAAAAATTTCAACAGATTCAACAGTAGAATCTGCTTAATGCTATCATAAAGCATATATTGTTTAATTGGATGATGGAGTGACATAATGAGCGAAAATGTAGGCTTCGCAGGTCAAATCGGCCCTGAGCATGTAGAACAAGTTGTCGAAAAAGGATTCAAGTCTATTATCAACAACCGCCCAGATATGGAAGGTGGACCAGAGCAACCCACAAGTGCTCAAATTGAAGAAGCAGCACGTGTTGTAGGACTCGACTATGTCTATCAACCAGTCGTAGCAGGTCAAATTACCGAGCTTGATGTACGTACTTTTGCCAATCATTTTAATGAACTTCCAAAACCCGTTTTAATGTTTTGCCGTACAGGCAATCGTTCAAACAATTTATATCAACTGGCAAAACAAATGGATTTGCTGGATGATTAAGCAACTCTTGACTACATGCATTTTGTGTAGTGTTTTGCTGAATAGTACACCCCTTTTCGCTCAGAAAACTCAAATGCTTCAAGCACTGAGCGAAAACCTTACCGTGTCTGGTCAGCTTGATAACAAAACGTTTCAACTACTGTTAAAACAGGGATTTAAGTCTGTAATTGTGAATCGGCCCGATCAGGAAATGGGAAATAATGTTTCTGTCAGTCAGTTACGCAATATTGCTGAGCAATCTCACGTAAGTGTCATTTACCAACCTATTGAAAACGGTAAAATTACGCAAACAGATATCATTGAATTTTCAAAGTACTATAACGAACTTCCTAAACCCATTTTAATGATTTGCAAAAGTGGTCAACGCTCAAGCGAATTATTTAATGAAGCACGTAAGCAAGGTTTATTACATGAATAAATTATTGATCGTTGTACTCTGTACTTCCATCCTACCTGCTTGTACATCTATGGATGTACGTCCTACGGTTGGTGTGAGTGTTGGAACATCAATTTAAATTTTCGCTCAAAAAAAACAGCGCCGAAGCGCTGTTTTTTTATTTAAAACTCTTTTATTTGTAGTTGGTACATGTCGAATAATCTGTACCATAAGGACTCACATCATCTGGACGCCATTTACCATCAACATCATCCACATCAATATCAGCAACAGGCGGCATGAAGGATAATGCTGTTAAATTATCCTTAGTAGAAACCGTTGTGGAAGCATTAATATTAACTCGTAGCCAATTTGAATAATTACGTCCATAACGTACTTTAAAATCAAATTTCCCTTCCGAATTCGTTCTAAATGTTGCATTAGTCCCAAGAATTTTATTATCCAAACCTAAAATCGCAATTGGATTTGGAAATTCATTTGAAGGACATTCAATATATGTGGTTACTCTTTTCGCTACACTATTTTCATAAACAGTGTAATCACGCGACCAACGCCAATAAGCCAACCATGACCACATTCCATCACTGCCTTGTGAATAAGAATAATCACGCACCCAGTTAAAACGCCCCTTATAAAAACTTACTAAATCTAGAGAAATACTAATTTCTTGATTGGCAATAGGATTCCCTGCTGTATCTACTACAGACGCTGTAAATTCTTTATAATAATTGGTATTGTCATTCGCCTCTTTAATGACATTATGATTTTGCGCCACTGTAATGAAAGCAGACTGAGTTGAAACAGTTAATAATAAATTTGGTGAATATACAGGCTGAGGAGATGTTGCACTTGCACTTGAGGCTTGAATTTCAACTCCACCGCCTAATGTTTGTGCTGAACCCGCTGTATAAATTACAGTTGCTCGACCTGTACTATCCGTTACTGCAGTTGGTTGTGACAGACTACCATCAGAAGATGTATCTTTAATTGTAGTAAATTTAACAACGACTCCTGGCACAGGTGAACCATTTTTATCTTTGACTAGTGCAATCACCTTGGTATTAGCTCTTGGGGCTAGAACACTCGCTTCAGATTGAAGTGTGATAATTGCTGGAGCACCCGCACTAATTTTCTGAGCAATATAAACGACATTAGACCCGAATTGCGCTGAAACTGTTGCAACAGATGAAATCGTACCAATTAAGTTTGTACTCGCATTACCCACCCATTTGCCATTTTCTTGATGCACATTTGTAATAGAAGCTTTAGTTGGAGTAACTGTTCCATTTGTGGTATCAAAATTCACCGTTTTACCAAGTAATTCCGCTTGTGATGAAGCATTTACTTGTACTGTTATTGTTTTACTTTCACCGACACCTACAGGATCTGTATTAGAAATAGGTTGAATTACATTATTAGAAACATTCGCAATTAAAGTGACTGAATCTGTAGTTAAAAGATTACTAATTGACTGATTACTGCCTGAAACAGTAATCTTACCCGTCAATTCTAACTTATGATTGGCTAATGCTAATACCGTGTTATATGGTACTTGGAATACAGCTTTACCAGCTGAATTAGTAACTAAGGTCGATCCAACCGTATTACCTACACTATCAATTAGACTAGCTGTTGCACCAACTAAAGGATTACCTACTGCATCTACTGCTGTGAGAGTTACATTGGCACTATTTCCTACTTCAAGTAAATTAACATCAGAAGTAATCGAAACAGTCGTACCTGTCACTGGAATTTCAATTTCTTGTTTTGCAGACCCAGAAGTAACAATAACCGTAATTGTTCTATTAATTCGTTGACTTAATGTAGAATTAATTAAGCTTACATCTATTGTTGTTATACCACTTTCATTACTAACGAGATTACTAGACTTGCTTAGGCTTGCACCAGAAGTTTGTGCATCTTTAATTTCAACTTTAACATTCGCATTTGCAATGACACCACCGCTTTTATCTAAAGTACGAATAGTCAAGGTTAAGCTATCCTCACCGCCTGCATTTAAACTACTTTTACTTTGTCCAATTGATAATAATTCTGCTGTTGGTGAAGTTACTGTTCCACCACTCGAATTTCCTCCAGAATTCTTATCTGGAAAATATCCATCACTCCCCCCTCCACCACAACTTGCCAATAATACTGCCAATGCAACAGTCGACAGTTTTAGACCAATCTGTTTATTATTCATCAAAATTCCCCGAATAACCTTTCTTCATTAAGTGGTAATTAAATTTTTAATTTGTCGTATGTAACCATATAAGTAGCTTTATGTAAATAAAGTCAGACCAAATGTTTTACTATGTTAATCTCAAGAGCATTAATTCAAATAATATCTATTATGTACGACATCATTATTATTGGTGCTGGAACAGCTGGGCAGGCTGCATATAAAGAAGCAATCAAACACACATCAAATATTTTAATTGTGAATCATGGTCCTTGGGATACTACCTGTGCACGGGTAGGTTGTATGCCAAGCAAAGTACTCATTTCTGTAGCAAATCAACTGCATGATGCTCAATCATTAGATCAAATTGGTGTAACAACACATCTACATCCTGATTCCCAAAAAATCATGCATCATGTACAGAACTTAAGAAATCAATTTACACAAGCAGCTTTAAAAGATGTCGAACGCTGGGAAACAAGCCATAAAATAACTGGTCAAGCTCACTTTATTAATGCCTCGACAATTGAAATTAATCAAAAGCACTATCAAGCTCGGAGTTTTATTCTAGCTGTAGGATCAACGCCAAGTTTTGATCTTGAATGGAAAAAAGAATTAGGATCTAAACTCATTACTTCTGATGAAATCTTTGAACTGGAGCAACTGCCAGAATCTATCGCTGTGATTGGAAGTGGTGTTATTGCTCTTGAACTTGCGCAAGCATTACAGCGTTTAGGTGTTAAAACTACGATATTTGCACGTAGTCGAAAAGTCGGAACATTAACCAGCCCTTTACTACAAAAAATGGCGCAAGAGCTGTTAAGTCAAGAAATTGAAATTAAATTCGAAGTGTTACCTACGCACATTCAAAATTTCAAAGATGGTATACAAATCACCTATCAGGAATTTGGCCAAGAACACTGTCTAGTCGCAGATTATTTATTGGTTGCCACAGGACGTCGTACATTATTAGATAATTTAAAATTAGAAAATATAAATGTTGAATTTACAGATTTGAAAAACTTACCTATTCATACAGTAACCAAACAGCTTGCACACTATCCTATTTTTGTTATTGGTGACGCTCATACCAACACACCTATTCAGCATGAAGCTGCACATGAAGGTCGCAATGCTGTTTTAAATTGCTTAAATTTAAATAAGATCAAAAGCATTCGAAATTTAACTCCACTAGGAATTGTATTCTGTGAACCAGAAATGGCTATTGTGGGTCAAAGTTTTAAGCAACTTGAAAGCAGTAAAGTTCCTTTTGTAACAGGGTATGTTTCTTATGCCCAACAAGGACGAGCACAAGTCTTAAGGAAAAATTATGGTGCCTTAGAAGTCTATGTCCATACAAAGAGCCGTAAAATTTTAGGTGCAGAATTACTAATGACTTCCGCTGAACATTTAGCGCACTTACTTAACTGGATGATTTCTGAAGACTGCACACTTGATCAGCTACTGGAAAAACCATTTTATCATCCAACTTTAGAAGAAGGCCTTAGAACTGCATTAAAGCATGCTCGACGTCAATTAAATGCTATTCAATAGCATCTTGATCTTGTTGTTGCAACAATACTGCAACTCTTTGTGTATGGGCGATAAGATGAACAATCCAACGTTGTGCAGCCAATAAATCCAAGGTCTGAGAAGCTGTAAGTTGATGATTTACGGAAGCATGCATAATCTTCTGACGAAGAAATTCTTGCTGCTCATTGCTCGCTTGCTCTAACTGAATTAAATCATTCACAAAATCTATCGGAAATTTTGGAAATGGTGTTGTTTGTAAATATTCAATTTGTCCTTCCAAATGCGTAACCAATGCTAAGGGAAGTTCTTGTAATATTTGCTGCTTCTTAAGCAATTCAACTTGCGCAACATCTTGTAAATCATTTCTCAAAACTCTGATATATACCACTAATCTGAGCAAGAGAATTAGATGCTGCTGATCACTGTGAGACTGTGGAACGGACATGCGCTCTAAGTAGGATTCTACAGTTTTTATGGTTGCATCCATCTCATTGATATTAATCATTGTAGAAATAATTTCACCACGAATAAATTTAATCAGTAAAGAATAGATATCAGTTAATGTTTGCAGCAAAACACGTTCTGTTGCAGCTATAGCCAGTGCAGGTACACTGTATAAACTATCATCCAAGTAGCGTGTTAATGAATTTTCTTGCTCAGGTAATAACCTTAATAGTAGGTGCTCAAATCGGCCAATAAACGGCATAAAAATTAAGGCACCGAGCAAGCTAAAGCACGTATGAAACGCAGCAACGATAAGAATAGGGTCCAAATGATGGATAAAGGCCATATACTGATAAGCCCATAAGAATCCAGGTAATAACAATAAAAAAGCAAAAATTGCAGTCACAATATTAAAAATGACATGTACAGCAGCAGTACGTTTTGCACTGGTAGTCGCCCCTACTGCGGCCAAAACTGCGGTAACAACAGTCCCAACATTTTGACCTATTACCAAAGCTAAGGTTTGCTCCAAGTTAATCGCTTGGCTCGCCAAAGCCGCTAAAGTTGCTGTAATTGCTGCACTCGATGATTGCAACAAAATCGTCATCACAAAACCAATCAGTACTAAAAGTAATTTACTTAAAAGACTTTCTGTTGGCCAACGACTTAAATCAACTGAAGCAGCACCCCCTGCCATGGCTTGCTGTAAAACATCTATTCCCAAAAATAATAAACCGAACCCAGCAATGGTCATTCCCATTAAGGCCAGACGATCTTTAGCAAGTAGTTTTAAGATTGCTCCAATAGCAACCAAAGGTAAGGCTATTTTTGAGATTGAAAATTTTAAACCAAGTAATGCAACCATCCAACCTGTACTGGTGGTACCGATATTGGCACCAATAATTACACCAATTGCATTACTAAACGTCAGAATACCAGCACTAACAAATCCAATAGTTGCTAAAGTCGTTGCTGTAGATGATTGCACAGCAATCGTGATGGTAATACCCGAAAACATTGCTTTTAAGGGAGAGTCCGTGAAGCGCACTAGCCATTGTCTCAATGCTTCCCCCGCAATAGCTTTAAGGCTATCGGTCATTAAACTCATTCCTAATAGAAATAAGCCAATACCTCCACACAACTGTAATAAACTATTCAGCACAACCATTCTCGATTTATAGTTCTTATCATTTCACAGGTTTATCATAGAATATGAGAGAAATAAAATTTGATCTTATAATATAACTCTGTGTATTTCAGACTTTTAATCCTTAATTAAGAAATAGCCTTAAAGTTAGAAGCAGGGACTTTAAGGTTATCTATACTAATCTTGAGCTATTTTGAACGTATTTTTTAAACTAGTTATTATTCATTATTTTCCATATAAAAAAACACCCCCTTCTTATTAGAAGGGGGTGTTTGAATTAATGAGCTGGCGATGACTTACTCTCACATGGGTAACCCCACACTACCATCAGCGCTAAGAGGTTTCACTTCTGAGTTCGGGAAGGGATCAGGTGGTTCACTCTTGCTATTGTCGCCAGCACAACTGTTTATGGACTTGTTCAGGTTTTATGCTCAGATCATTTGATCTTGTTGCTACCCTACTTGGTACCAAATGAGTTATTAACGGATTAGTTAACTGAGTCGAATTTTATGTTCTAGCTTTCACTAAATCAAGTTTTTTGTTTCAGATCAGGGTTAACTGATCTTTTATGAATCGATTATAAGCTTTAAATACAACTGCTTGGGTGTTGTATAGTCAAGCCTCACGAGCAATTAGTATTGGTCAGCTTCACATATCACTATGCTTCCACATCCAACCTATCAACGTCGTAGTCTTCAACGGCTCTTTAGAGGACATAAAGTCCTAGGGAAATCTTATCTTGAGGTAGGCTTCCCGCTTAGATGCTTTCAGCGGTTATCCCTTCCGAACATAGCTACCCGGCGATGCGACTGGCGTCACAACCGGTACACCAGAGGTTCGTCCACTCTGGTCCTCTCGTACTAGGAGCAGATCCTCTCAAATTTCCAGCGCCCACGGTAGATAGGGACCGAACTGTCTCACGACGTTCTAAACCCAGCTCGCGTACCTCTTTAAATGGCGAACAGCCATACCCTTGGGACCTGCTTCAGCCCCAGGATGAGATGAGCCGACATCGAGGTGCCAAACACCGCCGTCGATATGAACTCTTGGGCGGTATCAGCCTGTTATCCCCAGAGTACCTTTTATCCGTTGAGCGATGGCCCTTCCATACAGAACCACCGGATCACTAAGACCTACTTTCGTACCTGCTCGACTTGTGGGTCTCGCAGTTAAGCGCGCTTTTGCCTTTATACTCTACGCGTGATTTCCGACCACGCTGAGCGCACCTTCGTACTCCTCCGTTACTCTTTAGGAGGAGACCGCCCCAGTCAAACTACCCACCAGACATGGTCCTCGTCCCGGATAACGGGACAGAGTTAGAACCTCAACATTACCAGGGTGGTATTTCAAGGACGGCTCCATTGGAACTGGCGTTCCAACTTCAAAGCCTCCCACCTATCCTACACAAGTAAGGTCAAAGTTCAATGTCAAGCTGCAGTAAAGGTTCACGGGGTCTTTCCGTCTAGCCGCGGGTACACTGCATCTTCACAGCGATTTCGATTTCACTGAGCCTCTGCTGGAGACAGCGCCGCCATCATTATGCCATTCGTGCAGGTCGGAACTTACCCGACAAGGAATTTCGCTACCTTAGGACCGTTATAGTTACGGCCGCCGTTTACTGGGGCTTCGATCAAGAGCTTCGCTTACGCTAACCCCATCAATTAACCTTCCAGCACCGGGCAGGCATCACACCCTATACGTCCACTTTCGTGTTTGCAGAGTGCTATGTTTTTAATAAACAGTTGCAGCGGCCTGGTTTCTGTGGCTGCCAATAGCTCAGGGAGCAAGTCCCATCACCGTCAGCAGCGTACCTTCTCCCGAAGTTACGGTACCATTTTGCCTAGTTCCTTCAGCAGAGTTCTCTCAAGCGCTTTGGTCTACTCGACCTGACCACCTGTGTCGGTTTCGGGTACGATTCCTGTGTAACTGAAGCTTAGAGACTTTTCCTGGAAGCATGGTATCAGCCACTTCACTGTACAAGTACAGCTTGCTATCAGTTCTCAGCATAGAGTACCCCGGATTTGCCTAAGATACATGCCTACAACCTTCCACCTGGACAACCAACGCCAGGCTGACTTAACCTTCTCCGTCCTCTCATCGCATTACACAGAAGTATTGGAATATTAACCAATTTCCCATCGACTACGCCTCTCGGCCTCGCCTTAGGGGTCGACTCACCCAGCCCCGATTAACGTTGGACTGGAACCCTTGGTCTTTCAGCGAACGGGTTTTTCACCCGTTTTGTCGTTACTCACGTCAGCATTCGCACTTCTGATACCTCCAGCATACTTCTCAATACACCTTCATCGGCTTACAGAACGCTCCCCTACCACTTGACTAATGTCAAATCCGCAGCTTCGGCACATAGTTTTAGCCCCGTTACATCTTCCGCGCAGGCCGACTCGACTAGTGAGCTATTACGCTTTCTTTAAAGGGTGGCTGCTTCTAAGCCAACCTCCTAGCTGTCTATGCCTTCCCACATCGTTTCCCACTTAACTATGATTTTGGGGCCTTAGCTGGCGGTCTGGATTGTTTTCCTCTTGACTACGGACGTTAGCACCCGCAGTCTGTCTCCCGGATAGTACTCATAGGTATTCGGAGTTTGCATCGGTTTGGTAAGTCGGGATGACCCCCTAGCCGAAACAGTGCTCTACCCCCTATGGTATTCGTCCGAGGCGCTACCTAAATAGCTTTCGGGGAGAACCAGCTATCACCAGGCTTGATTAGCCTTTCACCCCTATCCACAAGTCATCCCCTGGCTTTTCAACGACAGTGGGTTCGGTCCTCCAGTTAGTGTTACCCAACCTTCAACCTGCTCATGGATAGATCGCCTGGTTTCGGGTCTACACCCAGCAACTAAACGCCCTATTAAGACTCGATTTCTCTACGGCTCCCCTATACGGTTAACCTTGCTACTGAATGTAAGTCGCTGACCCATTATACAAAAGGTACGCAGTCACCGAACAAGTCGGCTCCCACTGCTTGTATGCATGCGGTTTCAGGATCTATTTCACTCCCCTCACAGGGGTTCTTTTCGCCTTTCCCTCACGGTACTGGTTCACTATCGGTCAGTCAGGAGTATTTAGCCTTGGAGGATGGTCCCCCCATATTCAGACAAGGTTTCACGTGCCTCGCCCTACTCGACATCATCATGTAAGCCCTTTCGTGTACAGGACTATCACCCACTATGGTTGCACTTCCCAGAGCATTCCACTAAAACTTACATGACTTAATGGGCTTTTCCCCGTTCGCTCGCCGCTACTGAGGGAATCTCAATTGATTTCTTTTCCTAAGGGTACTGAGATGTTTCACTTCCCCTCGTTCGCCTTGCAACACTATGTATTCATGTTGCAATACCTACCTTATAGTAGGTGGGTTCCCCCATTCAGAAATCTCCGGATCAAAGGATATTTGCCGCCTCCCCGGAGCTTATCGCAGGCTATTACGTCTTTCATCGCCTCTGACTGCCAAGGCATCCACCACATGCACTTAATTACTTGACTATACAACCCCAAACAGTCGTTATTACCTACAAGTAGTAATAAGACAGTGATCAATGATCGCTCATTCATCTCTTACAGTTTGTTGTCCGTGCACTTAAGCACTGTACAGCTTCAATCTAAATTCATATACCAAAACGCTTGATTCAGTGTTTTTGCTAGTTCTCAATCAACTTAGATCAAAGAATTACTTCTTCTCTCTTCGTCATTGAGTGAACAATTTATTTCAGACTCAATTTTCTAATCTGTTAATGATTAACTACAGCCTCGTCAGCTTGCAGTAAACTGTGATAAATCACAGAAGTTAACAAGACGCGCATATTACGCTAACTTCTTATTAATTTCTATAATCTAAGACTTCGTTTGCTTGTTTCTTAGCTCATTGCAATGCAATGTGATGGTGGAGACTAGGAGAGTCGAACTCCTGACCTCCTGCGTGCAAAGCAGGCGCTCTACCAACTAAGCTAAGTCCCCAGCTTATCAATAAGTCAATGTTTCTGATCTTCCGTACTTCGTCAGTAGTGGTGGGTCTGACAAGACTTGAACTTGTGACCCCACGCTTATCAAGCGTGTGCTCTAACCAACTGAGCTACAGACCCTCAGATACATCGTCATGAAGAACAACTTGTTGTGGATTCTTACCAATCGTCAATCTTTCGTTAAGGAGGTGATCCAGCCGCAGGTTCCCCTACGGCTACCTTGTTACGACTTCACCCCAGTCATCGGCCACACCGTGGTAACCGCCCTCTTTACAGTTAGGCTAGCTACTTCTGGTGCAACAAACTCCCATGGTGTGACGGGCGGTGTGTACAAGGCCCGGGAACGTATTCACCGCGGCATTCTGATCCGCGATTACTAGCGATTCCGACTTCATGGAGTCGAGTTGCAGACTCCAATCCGGACTACGATCGGCTTTTTGAGATTAGCATCCTATCGCTAGGTAGCAACCCTTTGTACCGACCATTGTAGCACGTGTGTAGCCCTGGTCGTAAGGGCCATGATGACTTGACGTCGTCCCCGCCTTCCTCCAGTTTGTCACTGGCAGTATCCTTAAAGTTCCCACCCGAAGTGCTGGCAAATAAGGAAAAGGGTTGCGCTCGTTGCGGGACTTAACCCAACATCTCACGACACGAGCTGACGACAGCCATGCAGCACCTGTATGTAAGTTCCCGAAGGCACCAATCCATCTCTGGAAAGTTCTTACTATGTCAAGACCAGGTAAGGTTCTTCGCGTTGCATCGAATTAAACCACATGCTCCACCGCTTGTGCGGGCCCCCGTCAATTCATTTGAGTTTTAGTCTTGCGACCGTACTCCCCAGGCGGTCTACTTATCGCGTTAGCTGCGCCACTAAAGCCTCAAAGGCCCCAACGGCTAGTAGACATCGTTTACGGCATGGACTACCAGGGTATCTAATCCTGTTTGCTCCCCATGCTTTCGTACCTCAGCGTCAGTATTAGGCCAGATGGCTGCCTTCGCCATCGGTATTCCTCCAGATCTCTACGCATTTCACCGCTACACCTGGAATTCTACCATCCTCTCCCATACTCTAGCTGACCAGTATCGAATGCAATTCCTAAGTTAAGCTCAGGGATTTCACATCCGACTTAATCAGCCGCCTACGCACGCTTTACGCCCAGTAAATCCGATTAACGCTCGCACCCTCTGTATTACCGCGGCTGCTGGCACAGAGTTAGCCGGTGCTTATTCTGCGAGTAACGTCCACTCATCAAGGGTATTAACCTTAAGAGCCTCCTCCTCGCTTAAAGTGCTTTACAACCAAAAGGCCTTCTTCACACACGCGGCATGGCTGGATCAGGCTTCCGCCCATTGTCCAATATTCCCCACTGCTGCCTCCCGTAGGAGTCTGGGCCGTGTCTCAGTCCCAGTGTGGCGGATCATCCTCTCAGACCCGCTACAGATCGTCGCCTTGGTAGGCCTTTACCCCACCAACTAGCTAATCCGACTTAGGCTCATCTATTAGCGCAAGGTCCGAAGATCCCCTGCTTTCCCCCGTAGGGCGTATGCGGTATTAGCATTCCTTTCGGAATGTTGTCCCCCACTAATAGGCAGATTCCTAAGCATTACTCACCCGTCCGCCGCTAAGCTAAGGTGCAAGCACCCTCGCTCCGCTCGACTTGCATGTGTTAAGCCTGCCGCCAGCGTTCAATCTGAGCCATGATCAAACTCTTCAGTTTAAAATCAATAGTGCTTTATTCTAAACACCAAATCTGGCTCATCAATTTTCTGACATTAATTTCTCAAATAAACCTCGAGTAATTTCTACCATCAATCAATGAAAATAATTTCGATCAATCAATTAGTAAAAATCCACACAAGTTGTTCTTCATAATCTCTTAATGATCTTCTCGATGATTCATCATCATCAAGCTAGGTCGGCTATGTTACTCTAATCTAAATCAAAGTCAACAGGTAATTTCGATATTTTTAAAACTCATTCAATCAATCTAAAAATTTAACCACCAAGCTAAATCCTTGTTAATCAACAAGTTTTTATCTGCATCACCGCCGATGGATGTGCATTCTACAGCATTCTCAACTCAACACAACCCCTATCCGAAAATTATTTGAAAAATATGGTTTATAAGCTCAATTTATAATCAAAATTCGCATTTTAAGTTATTTTTTAAGCATAAAAGGTACGGTATTCATCAAATCATCGAGTATTTTTTCATCTTGATTTTTTTCTTGCCACTTTAATGCTCGACAATCCACATATTCACAATAGCCTGCTTCACCATATTCTTCTCGAGCATTGATTTTAATTTGATATTTAAAACTCCCAACATAACCCGCAGCCAATCCGAATTTAAAATCTCCTCGGCTTTGCGCTTGTATTTGAATGATATCGCCAGTTTTATTTTGATAATTCCATTCAAACTCTCTTGGTAAATACATGGCTTGTCCATTTGGAGTTACTACTTTGGGATAGACTCGATGTACTTTGAACTGTACTTGTTCATCAAAAAGTTCTGTGCGTTCAACATTGGCATATTTAAGATAAATACGAGACTGTACAATTCGATTAAAGTGATCTCGTGTTTGCGCCATCAACACTTGATCACCATTATTGAGTTGAATAATTTGATAAGTAAAAAATGCTAAAGGTAGGTAAGGAAACTGGACTGCACGCGCAAACTCGAATACGCCATGCTGTGCAATCGAAAAAATTTGTTCTTTATAAGCAATACGCCCCTCAAAAAAGCACCGTGTAGACCAATGTTCTCCAAGTCCCAGACGCATTTTATTAAAGTAGCTGACTTGCGTCGTAGTCTGAACAGAAAGTTGACAACTTAATTCATCATCATCACGTTGGATTTGGAAGTTTGGTAAATTTCCTAAAATTTGCTCATGATTTGAAAACTGCCACAAGCTTTTGGAAAAATGACAATCTCGTTGCATGGCATAACTGTGCAATTGCCCCACCATGTGTGGACTGCTACTACACAAAATAGTTGCCGTATCTATTGCAGTGCTATGAATTGCACTCTCATTGCGTAACATCGGCGCATGTGCTGCCCCCATCAATCCAATAAAATTAAAGTAATGCAGGGGTGCTGGAAGATTTGGCAGAATAATGCCGAAATAGACAAACGTATATTGACGTGTAGGGATATGAAAGTTTAAGTGTGACTTTTTC
Source organism: Acinetobacter sp. ACNIH2 (assembly GCF_002934965.1). NCBI lineage: Bacteria > Pseudomonadati > Pseudomonadota > Gammaproteobacteria > Moraxellales > Moraxellaceae > Acinetobacter > Acinetobacter sp. ACNIH2. Next base: position 1,920,354 of record NZ_CP026412.1, on the reverse strand, counting down.
GGAGCCAGATTCAATTGTTTGGAACGATCTAAAAAATCTTGAAACAATTGCATAACCTAGCTCCTCATCACAATTATCTCATGTTTAGCTCGCAGTTTGCTTACGAGCTAGAAAGGTAGTGACAAAACCAGAAAGTGCATAAATGATTGAAATCACTAATATGCCTACAGGAATATTGTAAGTCATTGCAGCCAGAATAAATACCGCGATTGGTAATACCGCAAATGGGACTCGCTTACGGTCGACCGTTTTAAATGAATAATATTTGATATTAGAAATCATCAACAGCCCAACTGCTACAATAATGGCAGCATTGACAATCTGAATACCTAACTCATTTAGATCAAAAATATTAGGAAAGTCACGACCAACCCAAACCATTGAAATAATCATAACAGCAGCTAATGGGCTGGCGACTCCAATAAAGTAACGCTTATCGACGACACCGATTTGCACATTAAATCGAGCAAGACGAAATGCGGCACAAGCTGTGTAAATAAAACAACAAGCTAAACCAATACGCCCCAAGTCATGCAAACTCCAGCTATACATAAGGATAGCGGGCGCAACACCGAAAGCTAACAAATCGGAAAGCGAGTCAAACTGCTCTCCGAATGCACTTTGCGCTCCAATTGCACGTGCAACACGACCATCTAAACCATCAAACAATGCTGCAATAAAAATGGCATAAATAGCTTGAGTAAATTCACCATTCATACTGGCAATAATGGAATAAAAACCCGAGAGTAATGCTGCTGTGGTAATTAAATTCGGCCACAGATAGATACCACGACGTTTGACCTTTTGCCCTTCTTGAGTATGCTCCTCTTCAACAACTTCGAAGGTAATCCCATCGTAGTCATGGTCTGGAGCATGTAACTCACCTTCGGGTTTAGAGCTATTTGTCATTCTTTTATGTCCTAATCTGCAACCTAATTTATTTTATCTAAGGCAATTATTCGCCAACTAACCAACGTACTGCGGCATGACCGCCATTTTCTTGCATACGTAAATGCGGGAACAACCATTGTAGTGCTTCGTCAGCATCTTCAGAGAACTTCCATGGTGGATTGATGACCAATAAACCGCAACCATTTAAGCCCACTGGGGTGTCATCTGGCCATACACATACTTCACAAACCAGCTGACGGCGAATACCTGTTTTAAACATTTTTTTCTCAAAACGTTCAATCATGGCACGATCTTTAATCGGGTACCAAACTGCAAAGATACCTGTTGGCCATTTTTTATAAGCTGCAACCAAAAGCTCAACCAATTGTGGGAAATCTTTGCGTTCTAATTCATATGGTGGATCAATCATAACCAAACCACGTTTTTCTTTCGGTGGAATTACACCAAGCAACCCTTCATAGGCATCGCGTTCATGCAAACCTGCACGTTTGTCATGAATGTTATGGCGTAATTGTTGAAATACATCACGCTGCATTTCAAAAATGGTCGCTTTATCAATATCGCGCATACCTTCCAGTGCAAACCATGGTGAACCGGGATATGCACCTTTACCAAAATTCCCACGCATTTTTTCAACAATTTTTAAATATTGTTGAACGCCTTCTGGCGCAGTACGTTTAACTGAATCATCCAATTTAACTAAACGGTGAATACCATTTAAAAACTCACCTGATTTTTGTGCTTCTGAGGAAGATAAGTCATATTTACCCGCACCACCATGCGTATCAACATAGCGATATGGTTTATCTTTTGCATTGAGTCGAGTCAAAAGCTGTAGTAATAAAACATGCTTCATGACATCGGCAAAGTTGCCTGCATGGAAATGGTGACGGTAATTCATTTCTATTTAATTCCTAAAATCAATGGATATTTTAGCATGAAAAATAGTTTCATTCCGACGGATATGTTGTTCTAGAATAAAGCAGTTCAGTTTTCTAGTTTTGAGTTGTGCTTCTATGCTTGTTTCCAAGCTTCCTGCATCGTGGAATATCAATCAAGTTCTCGATGATCTTGACCAACATGGTTTTGCACTGATTGATCACGCCTATCCTGCTGACTATGTGACCAACTTAGTCAATGAATGTACCACTCACTTAAATCAGTTTCGTGAAGCTGCCATTCAAAATGGTGTAGTCAGTAAAATTCGTAGTGATCATATTTTATGGATTCATCCAGAATTAGCAGTGGCTCAACACCATGTTGCAACCCTATCGCTTTTATCTGAACAATTGAATCAAGCCTTTTATCTAGGCATTCGTGAAGTTGAAGCGCATTTTGCTTGTTACCATGCAGGTGAGTTTTATGCGTTACATCGAGACAATCCACAACAGAAAAATGATCGTGTTGTTTCAACAGTTTATTATTTACATAAGCAATGGCAAGATGATTGGGGTGGGCAACTTCGACTTCAGGATAAAAATGGTGAGTGGCATATTATCCAGCCTCAACCGAATCGAATTGCCCTGTTTCAGAGTGATCTTCTGCATGAAGTCATAGAAGCCAAACAACAACGTCTTTCAATTACTGCTTGGTTAAGAAGTGGTAATAGCATTTGGTAGACCTTTAAATCTTTCTAAACGACCTTATATAAATGGCTTAACTTGAGAGGACTGCACGAATGCTAAAAGATGCAAAGCAAATTATTGCGCGAATTGGCGAGACTGACCAAATATATTTGGAAGGCAACACACCCGATTTAGCACTAGAACGTGCAGACTTACGTTTGGCATTGGTAACCTTAAGTCGTGTACGTCAAGAGCAGATTCACTTTTTACAAGAAGCGATTGTATTGCTTGAACAAGGTCGTATTGAATTTGAAGAAATGCCACTACGCACCTATTTAAATTTGTCCTTGCATTTAGCGAAGGCTTATATGCTGTACTTTGAAATTACCAAAGAACAGCGCTTTGCTTTAATTACTCAGCAAATTTTAAAGCCTTTAACTGTACATGAGCATGGTGATGTCTATTTCTTCCTCGCCTACGCCAGCGCATGTAAAAATGATACTGCCCTGAGCCGCCATTGGTTAAAGAAATATAGTCAAACCTCCGAATTTGATGCGTTCTTGTTACAGCAACATGCTGCATTTGCACCTTATCATGAAGCACTCTGGTTCATACAACTTACCCAACAAAAACCACATTAAATATCAAAAGCTGTATTTAAAAAGCGCCCTTCTTGGCGCTTTTTTATTGTAGAGAGTGGACATGCATACAAGTAGCTTGAGGTTTTAAGCCGTTTGTAATTTATAAGCATCCATATGCAGTTGCTGGTTGAGTTCATCAATCCAGATCGCCCAATCATCATCTTGTACCAAATGACTAATGAGAAAATCACGTTGTGAGCGATTCCAGAATGGTGCTTCATGCAAAGATAAATGTGCTGGCAGTTGATGTGTACGGACATATAGCTCTATTGCAGCCAGACTGTTCGCCAGACCTAATTGTGAAAACAGTAGCTCTAAGGATGGATTATTTTTCATTCTTCCCCGCCCCTTATCAATTCATCTGTAATTTATTATTTACTTAAGTTATAAGAATTCTGTAGGCAAAAAAAGAGGCTGTGGCGATTTTGTTGTAGCTTTTTGTGAACTACAGGAAAGCACGACAGCCTGTATCTATTTGTTATTAACCTGAGAAATTCATGCCTCCAACATCTTCATGTAATTGCTCATTTAAAGTATCAATCACAATCGCCCATTCATCATCTTTATCCCAGTGGCTATGTAAAAATTCACGCTGTGCTTCTGTCCAAAAACTGGCTTGATGCAGTTCAACGCCTGCAGCCAATTGATGCTCACGTATAAATTGATCGATATCACTTTCACTGGCGTTTAAACCTAACTGTTCAAATAGCAGTTCTAAGGTGGGTTGTACATCAAACATCATTCTGTCCTCGCATCCTTGTTCTCTTTTCAAGGTAACTGAATAACATCACAAAATCATTCTGTATATTTTTTCAGCATGTTATTTTTTGTTGGTTCTATTCATCCATAAAAAAAGCACCCCTAAATGGAGTGCTTTTTTAACTTAATCATTAAAGATTAAATTAGTTCACCATGTCAGCAACTGCTGCACGTTCTTCTTCTAACTCATTTAGAGTGAAGTTGATACGCTCACGGCTGAATTCATCGATTTCAAGACCTTGAACGATTTTGTATTCGCCATTTTCAGTTGTTACAGGGAAACCGAACATTACACCTTCAGGGATACCATAAGAACCGTCAGAAGGAATACCCATTGTTACCCATTTGCCGTTTGTGCCAAGAGCCCAATCGCGCATGTGGTCGATTGCAGCATTCGCAGCAGATGCAGCAGAAGATAAACCACGTGCTTCGATGATCGCAGCGCCACGTTTACCTACTGTTGGAAGGAATACATCTTTGTTCCAAGCTGCATCGTTGATTTTGTCTTTTAAGCTTTCGCCGTTTACAGTTGCAAAACGGTAGTCAGCATACATTGTTGGAGAGTGGTTACCCCAAACTGTCATGTTTTCGATGTCAGAAACTGCAACACCCGCTTTTTGCGCAAGTTGAGTTAACGCACGGTTGTGGTCAAGACGTAACATTGCTGTGAAGTTTTTCGCTGGAAGATCTGGAGCAGATTTCATTGCGATGTAAGCGTTAGTGTTTGCAGGGTTACCTACAACCAATACTTTAACGTCACGGCTAGCAACTTCGTTAAGTGCTTGACCTTGACCAATAAAGATTTCGCCGTTCACTTTTAACAAGTCAGCACGTTCCATACCAGGACCACGTGGACGTGAACCAACCAATAACGCGTAGTCAGCATCTTTGAATGCAACTTTAGGATCATCAGTACCGATCATGCCAGCCAATAATGGGAAAGCACAGTCATCTAATTCCATCATTACGCCTTTAAGCGCAGCTTGAGCTTTCTCAAATGGAACTTCTAACAATTGCAAAATAACGGGTTGGTCTTTACCAAGCATTTCACCGCTAGCGATACGGAATAATAAGCTGTAACCGATTTGACCAGCTGCGCCAGTAACGGCAACGCGAACAGGTTGCTTCATGTAATTATCTCCAATTGAGGATCGTTAATATGATTAAACGGGTCTGTCCGTTTTCATCGAATTATCATAAACGGCAAAGATTGTACTCCAATCCTCAAGCATATGCATAAAAAAGAGCATGAATTTCAACAAAAGTCTGATAGGAAATATAAATCGCCAGTCATAAAAAACTTAGTATGACCCTTTAATTGTGATCTGACTTGGGCAATTTCCAACAACGGCAGTAGAGCATTGTTTATATTGCCCATTGGTTTTATAGCAAATATTGACTTTGGTTAGATAGTTTTCACCACGATAACTCTGGCACCCCAACTGTATTCCATTACTTGGCAAAGTCGGGTTTAAACGCAAAAACTGTAATTTGATTTGATTCTGCGGCAAAGTTCGTGTTTCTGGGCTTGATAGTTCCGCTGGAATCTTTAAACGTTCTGCATAATTAATAATGGTGCGGAAATACTGACTCGCCCCCATCGGCACACAACCACCAATAGACTGCCAGAGCTGAACGCGTGCATTTTCATCTGGCATGACTCTAGCTACGACTTTGGCTTGTAATGGAGACAAGTTTGCTGAAGATGAGGTTTCACATTCTCGCTGTGCTGTTTCAGGCAATAGTCCGAGAATATTTAGCGAATACCCCTCTAAACATTTACGGCGTTTATTGCGTTGACTGTCCATCATACATGCCGCAGGCGTCATTTGGATTTCCATGACATAGCCATGTGGTGCAACAGAGGAAGCGGCATAGGTGAATTGCGTACAAACAGCCAGAGCAAAGCCACCTACGATTAGGCAGGACACTTTAATCTGAGTGTTTTCAACTACATCAAACCACATGAATACTCGCCCTTCTCATGCTGCTTACACAATAAATTTATGGCGTACCGCGATAAGGAATAACCTGCATACGATTTCCAATAGACTGTGCTCCCTGCCCCAACAAGACCCCATAATGCGTGGCATTGGTCATGACTTGTTTGACGTAGTCTCGAGTTTCGTTCAAAGGAATGGTTTCGGTATATTGATCTGCAGCCAGTGGTCGATCATCAGGTTGCCAACGACGCGCCCGATTCGGTCCAGCATTATATCCTGCAGTCGCCAACACTGGGTTACTGCTTAATTGGCTATTAATCATCGACAAATAAAACGTTCCATAACGAATATTGGTATTCATATCCGATAACGCGGCAGGATTATAAGTTTCCCCCATTTGCTTGGCAACCAATCTCGCTGTATCTGGCATGATCTGCATTAAACCACCTGCTCCAACATGTGAGCGAGCACTCGAAACAAAACGACTTTCCTGACGCATTAAGCCATATGCCCATGCTGGGTCAATTCCTGCATTTTGGCTATGGCTAACCACATAACTTTGATGAGGCATCGCATAACGATAGGCATAATTGTGCTTATTCTCGGTACGATCTGCTGCATAAATGGCACGATCATACCAGCCCATATCGGTTGCACGTTTCGCTGCTGCTAATAATAGACCATCATCATGTTTTAAATAGGCTTGGCGCACCGCCCAGTTCCATTCACGATTCACATAGCTATCAGGTGCATTAACATTACGTAAAGCAAAAGCCCGATTAAAATGAATATCTTGGCTTAAGCGCTGCACGTCATTGTTGCTTGGCTGTACATTATTCGGAATCGTACTGTATCGTTGCCCCACATGGTCTTTGGCCAGTAAATTATGATACTGGTCTCCTTGAGCCAATTTGCGGAAAATTTCCTGCGCGCTACGTTTTGCATGCGCATCATTACGCTGTTCATAAGCACGAGCCAACCAATATTGCCAACGATCTTCTTGTTTTTGATTGACACTCATGGCATCAATGGCACGAATCAGACTTTCCCAAGCACTAAAACGGATGGCTTGACGCGCATAGATTTCTGCTTCTTCTGGACTAAATGGCAAGCCATAACTGGCATCCAAATTATTTAACACTTCACGCTTGAAATTATTTTTCATTACAGTCGTACCACCAATATAACCGACTGCACGATACAAAGCTTTTTGTATAGCTTCTGGTGTTCCCTGCGCAGCACGCTGTACAGATGAAATTGCTGCATCCAAATCACTGTCTGCCATGCGTCCCATTGCAAAGATTAAATACGCATGGTCTTCTGCGGTTGCTTTAGGTGCAGACCAGACATAATTCAATGGATCAGCTTGAATCTTGTTCAACTGCGCAAGGCTTAAATTCAACCCCAAGGTTTGTGCTGTGGCAATAGCTTGTCCAGATTGACCCGCACGTAACAAGCTCCATAAGCGTTGTTGCTTATCTTGCTGAGTCATTAAAGGACTCGACAGCATTTGTCGAGCTAAACCTGTACAGGATTCAGGTTGAGAATTTGTTGTTAGCCAAACATCTTTGTATTCTGCAAAAACTAAACTATCCCCTGTTTTCGCCCGCACTTGTGCAACTGCACAACTTTCTGCCTGATCTGGATTGGTCACATAAGGTAAAACAGGCTGTGCAGTACTAAAATCGGCTTGCTTGACTTTTTCTTCAACATAATCGGCGGCTAATTTTTCCGCCATCGCAGATTGAGGATAACGGCGAGCAAAATCAATAATATTATTTGCTGGCTGAAAGCCCAAATTGGCGTTTAAAGCCCAATATTCTGGGTAATAGCCCAATACATCATTTTGCATGGACATTTGATATTGTTGTAATAATTGAGTATTGCCAGAATTGGCCGCTTGCAAAGCATCATTAAATTGTTCATTTGCTGCATAGGCATGACCCAATATGCCCATTGAAGCCACACTCCATGCAAGTACGTGATAATAATTTTTTTTATGTATCCACCGATTTAACATATGTGCGCCTTCATCCTTTATTTTAACCTATTCGACCCAATCTCAATATAAACACTTCGTTCATGCAGCTAGTTTAGAATATTCTCCAACCACTCTGTTGTTGTGTTATGTAACCTTCTGATAAGACAATATTAATTTTCAAACATTTTTGCTTCATAAATCAATATTTTTGCTTCGATATTTAAAGCTGACCGTTTTTCTGTAAATCCTGCTAAAATATGCGCCTTCCTTATATTGCTCTCGTGTTTAACCGTGTTTCTGCGCTCGTCAAGGTCGATTTTTTATCGCCAACGCATCACGCAGATACAGTTTTTACACGTTTCTCCGTTTTATCCCTGTTAGGAGCCTACATGACGGTTCAAACCTTCATCCCGAATGGTGCCAACGCTGCCTCAGAAAACACTGTTACCCAGCCACAGCACACCCCAGCCACCGATGGATCAGTTAAAAAACTGTATATCGAAACGCAAGGGTGTCAGATGAATGAGTATGACAGTCACCGTATGGCAGACTTACTTGGCGACTCACACGGCTATGTACTAACTCAAGACCCGAAAGAAGCGGATATTCTATTGATGAATACCTGCTCTATTCGTGAAAAAGCACAAGAAAAAGTGTTTTCCGAGTTGGGTCGCTGGCGCAAGCTGAAAGATAAAAATCCTGACCTAATTATTGGTGTAGGTGGTTGTGTTGCTTCTCAAGAAGGCGACAACATTCAAAAACGTGCCAATTATGTCGACATGATTTTTGGTCCACAAACTTTGCACCGTTTGCCACAAATGCTTGATCAGCATTTCGAACAAATCGAAAAACCCAAGAAAGAAAAAATCAAACTGGTGGATATTTCTTTCCCTGACATTGAAAAATTCGACTTTTTACCTGAACCGCGTGTAGAAGGTTACAAGGCTTTTGTTTCAATTATGGAAGGTTGTTCAAAATATTGTTCATTCTGTGTGGTGCCTTACACCCGTGGTGAAGAAGTTTCACGTCCACTTGATGATGTTTTAGCAGAAATTGCCACCTTAGCCGAAAAAGGCGTACGAGAAATTTCTTTGCTCGGTCAAAATGTGAATGGTTACCGCGGTGAAACTTTCGAAGGTAATATCTGTACTTTTGCAGACTTGTTACGTCTTGTTGCAGAAATTCCAGGTATTGGCCGTTTGCGTTATACCACCTCACATCCGCTTGAGTTTAACGATGATTTGATTCAATGCTACCGTGACTTACCACAAATGGTATCGCATCTGCATTTGCCCGTACAAAGTGGTTCAAACGATGTACTGCAAGCAATGAAACGTAACCACACCATTGATGTCTATATCGACAAAATTGCTAAGTTACGTAAAGTGCGTCCTGATATGCATTTATCAAGTGACTTCATTATCGGCTTCCCAGGCGAAACTGATGCTCATTTTGAAGAAACTTATCAATTTATCAAAGATATGGACTTCGACCATTCTTATAGTTTCGTGTATTCAAAACGTCCAGGTACACCTGCATCTGACCTTGAAGATACGACTCCTGAAGAGGTGAAAAAAGAGCGCTTAGCCAAGGTTCAAAAGTGGATTAAGCAATCTAGTATTGAAAAGACCGATGCCATGCTCGGCACCATTCAACGGGTTTTAATCGAGAAAGTTTCGGATAAAGATCCAAACTTATTGATTGGTACGGCAGATAACACCCGTTACGTGAGCTTTATTGGTGATGCAACATGGGTTGGACGTTTCGCAGAAATCGAAATTACCGAAATTAAAACTTTGAATTTTGTTTATGGTGAACTCTTGAATCTTGAGCCTGACGTGGCGTAATGTAAGGGTATAGATTCAAGCTACCATAAAGGAACTCTCTTGACTGCAGCGATTCGACGTACAGTAACTTTTCCTGGTATTTCAATGGAGCGTTTAAAGAGCATGCTCGGTGCTTATAACGGTCACTTGAAACAAATTGAACAACGTCTAGATGTCCAAATTTCCCATCGAGGTGATTATTTCTACATCGATGGGGAGATTGATGCAGTCGAAAGAGCCGAGACACTCTTGCAACGTCTGCATGAAGAAGCTGAAACCTCTCAACAAATTACTGCCGACGTCATCCACATGATGATTCAAGGCAGTCAAACTGACCGTGAAATTCAAGAAGACTTTTCTGATAATGGCCACACAGGTTTAGAGGACGTTTATCTACAAACCCGTAAAGGTCGGATTAATCCACGCGGTGCAAACCAACGACGCTATGTTCAGCGAATTCTGCAAAGCGATATTTCATTTGGTATTGGCCCTGCGGGGACAGGTAAAACCTATCTTGCCGTTGCTGCCGCAGTCGACATGTTAGAACGCAATGAAATCCAACGAATTTTACTGGTGCGTCCTGCGGTTGAAGCAGGTGAAAAACTCGGTTTCCTACCGGGTGACTTAAGCCAGAAAATCGATCCATACCTCCGCCCTTTATATGATGCCTTGTATGAAATGCTCGGTTTTGAAAAAGTGGCGAAACTGATTGAACGTCAAGTGATTGAAGTCGCTCCACTGGCCTACATGCGTGGTCGTACCTTAAATCATTCTTTTGTCATTCTGGACGAAGCTCAAAATACTACGCCCGAACAAATGAAAATGTTCCTGACTCGTTTAGGCTTTGGTTCACGTGCGGTGATTACTGGTGATGTCACGCAAGTCGATTTACCACGTGGTCAGCAGTCAGGTCTCGCACATGCACTACGTGTCATTGAAAATGTGAAAGAAATTCACATCACCCGCTTCCATTCACGTGATGTGGTCCGTCATCAACTGGTACAAAAAATCGTAGAAGCTTACGAAGGTTGGGATAGCGAACAACAACGCCTGAGTGCCGAAGCACGTGCAGAACGTAAAGCGCGTCAAGAAGCCTTAATTGCTGAAAATGATGCTGCTGCGGATGCACAAGATTAACCGCTTTAAGGATTCATTTTGAAACTTAGTCTTTCTCTACAACAGTCGTTTCAGTCCCCAGCGTTGGTACTGAAACGCGCTTATCTCAAAAAAATCGTGGAAACCAGCTTACGCCATATCGATACACAAAGTGACTGTGAAATAGGTATTGCCTGTGTCGATAATGATGAAAGCCATAAATTGAATTTGGAATACCGCGGTAAAGATAAACCCACCAATGTCTTATCTTTTCCAAGCGACCTACCTGATGAAATGGCTCAAATTCTTGATTCATTTCCGATTGGTGATTTAGTCATTTGTATTCCTGTTGTGCTTTTAGAAGCACAGGAGCAAAACAAAACCCCACTCGCACATTTCACGCACATGCTCGTGCATGGTACTTTGCACTTAATGGGCTACGACCATGAAACCTCTGAAGCAGATGCCGAAGAAATGGAAGCTCTAGAAATAGAAATATTGGCGAAACTGGGTTTTGACAATCCCTATTTAGAACAAGCATAGATCCTAAAATGCGAGCTTCGGCTCGCTTTTTTATGTCAACAATAATGACAAATATCAATTAGCGAAGACAGGACAACCATGAAGTACGTAGTCATTTTTAAAGCCAAAATTAAAACCCTAGATGAACAATATTCTCAAACAGCGCAGTTGTTACGCGAAAAAGCACTGAGTCAGTTTAATTGTCAAAAGTTTGAAGCCATTTCCGAGCAAGACTTTGAAATTGCATTGTCTTACTGGAACAGCTTGGCAGACATTCAAGCATGGCATCACGATGCCGAACATCAAGTGGCACAGCAATTAGGTAAAGAACAATGGTATCAATCCTTTAGTGTAGAAATTTGTAAGATTGAACGCCACTATACCCATTCAGTCCATTCAATTTAATGGACTTCAAACTCGGCTTCCGCAGGGTCAAAACGCCATGTTCGGACAATGCGTAACTCGGAGATATCTTTCATATTACGTTCAAATCCAGTAAATGGTGCCGCTTTACGTACCGATGCTTTCGCGGCTTCATCAAGTAAGTCATGTCCAGAGCTTTCAATTAAACGAATGGCCCGAATCCCACCATTACGGTTCAGAATGACCATCAAACGAACTTCACCTGCCAACCGCTGTTGTTTTGCTTGATCTGGATAATAACGGTTGCCGTAAAATTCAACTTTCTGTCTAAATTTTTCTAAATATGCCGCTGTAACGTCTTGCTTGGCTTGAATACCATCGACCGTTTTAATTTTCTGTTGGCGGCTAAAATTCTGTTGACGCTGTAAATATTGTGCTTCCAGACTTGCTACCATGGCAGCTTTGGCTTGAAACTGACTGTTTAGTTCATCCATCGCTTTTTTCCGACGAGTTTGTTCAGCCTGCTTTTGCCAACTCAGCGTGGTCATCAAGACTTTTTCTTCAAAATTCAGTTCACGCTTTTGTTGGGTTTTTTGCAGGGTTTCCATCTGCTTTTCACCCGCACTTTGCTCCAGCATGGGTGCTGGCATGTCACTCGACATTCGATGTGCTTCGCGGAATGTTCCTGAACCTTTCTGATCTGCTTGTGCTAGAAAATCAGCTTGTTCAACCTTCTGTTCGCTCGGTCGCAACGTCACTGCAATTTCCTTCACCGCCGCATCCTGTTGTGTGGGTGCAGCAAATTCAATAGCTAAAACAGCGAGATGTAAAGCCAGTGCAAAGCCCACCGCAGTTGTAAAAATCGGGTCTTTCCACCACGTGCGCAATAAAGGCGTATAATTTATTTTATTCAGGATCATAACTAACCGACAAACTGCCTTCCCCACACTGCATATACAGTAAAATTTTGACTTGGTTGCTATTATGTTGATAAAACCCAAAGTTCATCAATACAACAGAATCACTGCCTTAAAATACTGAAAATGGTGCAATTAATTTTGCTAAACTGCAAGATTGAATTTTTGTATTTTAAATACAATTCAGCAAAATTAATCAAAAGCCAGTAGATTCACTTGCTAGGATGCCTTTATGCAAACGCTACTTTCCAATATTTCTAAACGGCTACATCAAGTGTACCAAAAAGCAGAAGGCTTTATTGAAGATGAACGTGAATTTCCACTTTCACAAGTCTTTTTAAATGCGACTTTCCAACGCTTTGTCACAGACAATGTGAAAATGCTAAAAGATTTGCATGCCGACCTGCATGATGACTGGTTACGTTTATATGCCACTTTAGAGTTTAAAGGGATTTATACCACCCTTTCTGTAGATCTAAAGTTGGTACAAATGGAAATGAATAGAGACATTCAACTGATTGTATTCGAGCAAATTAGCGATACACAGGTCATAGAAGCTAAATTTCAAAATGTGTTCCATAAACTTGGTTTTAATACTGCGATCTATTTCTATCAAAAAATTCTAAATAAAGATCCTTTAGGCATGATTCTTGAAAAATTGAATGTGATTAAGGTAAAAGATGATTTATTACATCTAGATTTGAATCGCTGGCTAGGTAAAAAACGCTCGATTCTGGATACACTCAATAAAGTGCATGTCAATCATGCAGTCTTGCGCGAAGCTGAACTGGTCGTTTTAGGCAATGTGAATTTAGCCGCCTTATTTGGCAAAATGACTGAAGATGAAATTGAAGATTGGGCACATGAAGGTATTCCTGAAAACCAAGTCACACCTATTAAACAAAAGCGCAAATAGGGACAAATTTCATGTCTAAATTGACACGAAATACCAAGAAAAAATGCTACAGGAAAGATACACTTTGCACAAAAAAGCAGATTTTATCTTCATAATACATAGGCATAATAAACGGGTGTAATTTTACACTGCACTTATTTTAAACTTCACAGGAACACTTTCACTAATGGCTAAAAATGTTTTGAAAACAATAGCAATGACGACAGGTATTGCCTCTACATTGTTATTTACTGGCTTTTCCAGCCAAGCATTCGCCATGAGTCCCTTCCAAGCAAGTTATCAATTTAACTACAATGGCAAGAACATGGGCTCGGCAACTCGTACCTTAAGCAAATCAGGAAATACCTGGACCTATGTTTTTGCAGCCAAAGCTGGAGCAATTGCCTCTGCATCTGAAACCAGTCGCTTTGGTTTCAATGCGGGCAAAATTAATTCCAATAGCTTCAGTCGAACCAGCAAAATTTTGGTGCACAATAACACCATGAACATCAACTTCAATCCAAGCGCCAAAACCATTAACACTAAAAAAGATGATAAAGCGCGTTCATTTGCTTGGAAAGCTGGTGTACTGGATGAGCTAAATGCCGAATTACAAATCCGTGAGGACTTGAAAGGTGTCGGTATGAAATCGTCTTATTTGATTGCTGACGCCAAAGAAGTCGAATCTCGCCAGTTTGTTAAGCAAGGTTCTGAAAAAGTTAAAACCTCTTATGGGACCTTCGATACAGTTAAAGTAGTGATGAAACATGATAAGCCAGGCCGCGATACGACTTTCTGGTTAGCTCCTAAATTGGATTATCTTCCAGTGAAAGTGACCCATCAGGATGGAAAGTCATCTTACGGTCTACTGTTAACTGGATATAAAGGCCCCACTAATTAGACCATTTAGTCAATTTTACTTGCATTTTTTCAGGTGCTTTTTAAAATACGCTTTTGCTTGAAAAAGCACCTGCCCCCGAGGATTCTCCCGTGCATGCACTAGAACAGAAAATCTTAGCAGAAGGTATCGTTCTCTCTGATCAAGTTCTGAAAGTCGATTCTTTCTTAAACCACCAAATTGACCCAGTTATGATGCAACAGATTGGTCAAGAGTTTGCGCGTCTATTTAAAGATGCGGGGATCACCAAAATCATCACAATTGAAGCATCAGGTATTGCACCTGCTGTTATGGCTGGTTTAGAACTCGGCGTGCCTGTCATTTTTGCACGTAAATATCAATCTTTAACTTTAAAAGATGATTTATACCGTTCAAAAGTCTTCTCATTTACCAAGCAAATTGAAAGCACCATTGCAATTTCAAATAAACACATCAGCTCTACTGATAAAGTATTGGTGATTGATGACTTCTTGGCGAATGGTCAAGCTGCTTTAGGTCTTGCTGATTTGATTCACCAAGCCCAAGCTGAAGTTGTAGGTATTGGTATTGTGATTGAAAAATCATTCCAGCCTGGTCGTGCATTGTTATTGGAAAAAGGTTACCGTGTTGAATCTTTGGCACGGGTAAAATCGTTAACCAATGGTACAGTTGAGTTTGAACGCGACTAAGTGCAAATACTGTATTTAAAGAGCGCTTAAGCGCTCTTTTTTATTTTGCCAGACTGAGTTCGTACACACGAAAATGCTTTGCCCTGAACAGTTTGATTTATTAAATAAACAGAAACTATGCTTTGTATATAAGTAGATTTATTTCAGATATCTGAAAATTAAATTCGCGCTTTAAATCCGACTAGAGAACAACTAATTTGGTCAACACTTCAATTCCAATCAAAAAATCGCTTAAACTGACCGCTGGACTTAGAGAAACATCCCACGATGAACAACAAAAAGATGGTTGAACGGATATACCCACCAAATCAATTAACTCCACTGAATGAACACGATTACATTCAACTTCCAATCAATTTCATTCATGATCTTGCACAAGCAGATTGCCTACAGAGTCTTTTAGATAAAATTGCGTTCTGGATTTCACAGATCTTTCAAGCTGAACGTACGAGTATTACCCTATATGATCGGGCTCATTTTCTTAAACTGTATTCCATATCAGGTAATCAGGCGATTCCGCTTGAATTTAAAGTTCCCATTCAACAGACATTTGTTGGACGTGTTTTTAGTACCGCTACACTTCGAATTTGCGATGATGTCACCTTATTTGAAGAATTAGATTGCCATATGTTGGCTCAAAATGGCATGGGGTCATGCATGGATGCGCCTTTAATGCATAAGGGGAAATGCTTAGGTACATTAAATGTTGCCGACCGTGCCAAGTTTCATTACACAAAGCAACAAGCCATATTATTACAATGCTTAGCAAACTGGATTGGACTAAACATTAAGTTGCACCTACAGGTGCAAGAAATGCAAAAACTCACTTCTACCGATGAATTGACTGGTACTTTTAACCGACGTATGTTTACTCAGCAAAGCAACCATCACATGCTGCTGTTTTTTAATACCCAGACCCCTTTTAGTATGGGTATCCTCGATATTGATCACTTCAAAACTTTAAATGATTTTTATGGTCATCAAGCTGGAGACTATGTGCTTCAGCAAATGTGTGAACACATTCAATCTCATTTAAATGAGCATGATTTTCTTGCACGAATTGGGGGGGAGCAATTTGCCATTATTTTTCCTACCCATGCTGTAAAAGATGCAGTAAATCGATTTAAACAAATACGTACTGCCATCGAAGATATGAAACTTCCATATCAAGAAGAAATCATCTGTTTTACCGTCAGTATTGGGGTAGCCGAAGCACATATCACAGACTTGAATGCAGAAACCGTCTTCAAACGTGCGGATAAAGCGTTATATCAAGCTAAACTGGCAGGACGCAATCGAGTCCACTTCGATGTGCCTACTCTTAGCATATAAGTTTAAATACAAAACCAAATGTTCTTATACTTGCTTCATATTTTCTTCATTATTAATTATAGAAGAGCGCTGTGCTTACAACTCAATTAAACACATTGCCGTTCTTTTTCGCTAGAATTCACCTTAGATTTACAGACTTAGTAAATTCATACAAGTCACAGCAGCACATGGTGGTTCTGCTAAAACGTGAATCTTGACGAAAATTGCTGTATCTCGTGATTGAGTTTACGGCACGCAAAGGCAAATCATCTATGGAAAATACGATTCTCTGTCCTAAATGTGGTTCCAGTGACGTTGAAAAACGTGACCATGACCAACACCTGAAAAAAGCCAGTGGAATTTTACTCGGTTCAGCAGGCGTTGCAGCAGGAACTGTCGGAGGTGCTGCAACTGGAGCCTCAACAGGCGCCGCTATTGGCGCTGTAGCTGGCCCATTGGGCGTTATTGTAGGCGGTACAGTAGGTACTTTTATTGGTGGAATTAGTGTCGGGATTACAGGGGGCTTTCTAGGCAACTATTTTGGCAAAAAAGCAGGTGTCGTGATTGATAAGAATATTTTTCTCGATTACAAATGTTCAAAATGTCATTATCGCTTTAAGCAAAAAATTGAGAACACTTAAGCGATTACTCACTAGGCTTTAAAAGCAAAAGGTCAACATTCTGATGATGCTGACCTTTCAAATTAAACTTGCGTCGTCTGTAGTTTTTGTACGATGGTGGCTAAACGGCGGCCTTGTTCAGTACAGAGTACTTTTTCATCTTGACTCAATTGCTGATCATGGCGTGGACCACTCACATGACTCGCACCATAAGGTGTTCCACCTGTTTTAGTATTCGATAATGCAGCCTGCGCATTAGTTAACCCCATCACCATCATCCCATGATGGAATAATGGAGGAAGCATCGTCAACAGTGTACTTTCCTGTCCGCCATGCATAGAACCCGAAGCCGTGAAAACACAGGCGGGTTTATCGTGTAAAGCACCATTTAGCCATAAACTGGTGGTCTGATCCCAAAAATATTTCATTTCTGATGCCATATTGCCAAACCGTGTTGGTGAACCTAAAGCCAAACCCGAACAATACTGTAAATCCTCCAAAGTACAGTAAATATCTCCTTCAGCAGGAATGCTTGCTGCTGCCTCCGTCACCACTGTAGCCAAATTGGGAACAGTACGAATCTTGACGGCTATCCCTGTCGACTCGACACCATTGGCAATCAAATGCGCCATTTCTTTAGTTGAACCATATTTGCTGTAATATAAAACAAGGACATAAGGTTGCATGACATTTATGATCTAAGCTAAAAATGAAAACTATACGGTATTTTTCCCACTTTTTGGTTAAGCTTGTGTTTGAAAAATATATAAAGTGACTCTGTACACGACAAATTTCATAGGGCCCTTGTCCTATCAGGCTTTTTCTTTCTTAAAATTGCTAGCACTTTCTTAAATTCTTCTTTTTTTCCAAAACCAATCAAACGTAGAATAGCCATCTGAACATAGTCCAAACCGTAGCGAAATAAACTTACTGAAAGTCGTCCATGCTTCTTTAGTTTTATCGCTTTTTTTCGATCATGTTGCCATTCACCTGTTAAATAGCACCAACAGAAACCGATCGCTAGCACTGCTATCAATTTCTTGACTCGTCTAGGGTCTGTTAAACGAGTATTTTCAAGATTGAATCCACGTCCTTTGAGACAACTAAATAAGGTTTCGATTTCCCAGCGTAATGCATAATCACCAATAGCAGAAGCATTAAACATAGGAGAAACAACAAGTAAAAGTTCTCCATCTTCTAATCGTAGCGCACTAATATACAGTTTCACTCGACCAACCCAAATACGTCGTTTACGACATTCTGTTTGACCAACTTGAAGATGACGAAATAAATCACTAATTTTATGATTCTTGGCTAAGTGATTGGTCACAATAAAGTTTTTTTAACACGTATACAGAAGTTAATGTCATTTTCAATTAACCATGTAAACCATTTCTCACCGATAAATTCTCTGTCTGCGAACACATTCACAATACGATCTTTACCAAAAATGGAGATAAAGCGTTGAATCAAAGCAATACGCTCTTTTGTATCTGAATTTCCACGTTTATTGAGCAATGTCCAAACAATAGGTATCGCTATTCCACGATAGACGATGGCTAACATCAAGATATTGATATCTCGTTTTCCCCATTTCCAGTTGGTTCTATCCAAAGTTAATTGGACTTTATCGAATGAAAATATATTGAAAATTAACTGAGAAATTTGACGATAATCGAAATACTGATCTGCAAAGAAGCGTTGTATACGTCGATAAAATGATTGTGGTAAGCACGTGATGGGTAAGGCTTTAGATGCAGAAGAAAGATTACATGTCTGTTTTACAATTAATGCCAGCATAATCAGTGTAAAACATTTTACACGTGACTTGTTCCACTTTAGATATTTGTTTAAGATGAGATGTAACTCATTGAAATGTGTCATCATATTCGTCGTCAGAAAACAAGTATTATGCCATTATTTCAATGAGTTGTCTTTTTTTGTCGTGTACAAAGATAAAGTGATTAAGAATTGAGACTAGAAACTCATGATAGAAAAGTATTTAACAAGACTGCCTTTTTACAGCAAGACTTGGTTTCAGTTTGTTTTATTTGTCCTTCGACGTTTTGAAGCAGACCGTTGCCGCGAACAAGCAGGTTCTTTAACCTATACTACATTGTTTGCGGTAGTTCCGATGTTAACCGTATTTTTAGTCATTATTTCTTCGATTAAAGCCCTCGAACCTGCGCGACAACAATTACAGCAGTTGATTTATAGTAATTTTTTACCTAAAACCACCATTGCTTTTGACAAAGTCCTAACCGCATTTACCGATAAATCCAGCAACTTGACGGTCATCGGGATTTTATTTCTGTTCATTACCACCGTTATGATGCTGACCAGTATTGAAAACGTGTTTAATCGTATTTGGCGTGTTCGTGAAAAACGGGGTGGCATGATTGGCTTCATGCGTTATTGGACCATTATTTCTTTAGGTCCAATTATACTAGGCAGTGCCTTTGTATTATCTTCTACTGTAGCCTCCATGAATCTACTGAGTAGTCATTTGGCAGGCTATGAAGTCAATGGTGCCTTCTTGCTCTGGCTTATCTCCTTTACACTCTCGATACTGGGTTTTTTTATTTTATATTGGACCATTCCCAATCGTAGTGTTCCAATCAAAGCTGCCCTATTTGCAGGCATATTCAGCGCCAGTGTTTTTGAATTATTAAAGAACTTATTTGGTTACATCATGTCTAATTTCACCAGTTATGAAATTATCTATGGTGCATTTGCCGCGCTACCTATTTTTCTATTATGGATTTTTCTATCTTGGAATATTGTACTGCTTGGTGTTGAAATTAGTTATGCACTAACTGCTTTTTATACAGGAAAAGAACAGCGACGACACCCAGTAATTATGCTGCTCGATATCCTACAACTTTTTCATCTCAAGCAACAAAATGGCGAGAGTATGTCAGACAAAGAAGCGCTAGATGTTTTGGGTCGAGAAGAAATTGGCCACTGGCCAAGCTATGTTTTATTACTAGAACAGCAAAATTTAGTGAAACGTACCGATAACAATGAATATGTGTTGGTCCGTAATTTAACGCAGGTTGATTTTTGGAGTTTTTACAAATCACTTCCCTACCCACTACCACGTCGTCCTGACGTTAAAAATATTCATCTCGATGACCATGAGTGGATGCAGCGGATTGGTCCCATGTTTGAAGAAGCTGATGATTATCTGGCTGCCAAACTTTCTCTACCATTGGCGAGCATTTTTGAGCAGCGTTAAACCTCATCAGACAAAGGAGATGAAATCATATTTCATCTCTCGTTTGACCAATCATTCATACCAGTCTTCTCATTTTATTAATCCATTCCCCCCCCTGCCGATTACGTAATTCTCCAAATTTCAAACTACAACTCGTTTAAAAAATAAGCTAATATAAGTTCTAAACCAAATGATAAAATGATTTAAAAACATGATGTAGAAGAAGAACCTCTCATCACAAGCAAGACTTTTGTTTGCGTGATTCAGTTGAGAATTCACTATGACGGACCCAAAAAAAGAAACACCGACCATTATTATTAATGAAACGGAGCCTGAGAAAGAGCGCTTTGAAACACTAAAAGAAAAATTACGCTATCAACAGGCACTTCGAGAAAGCTCTAAACAAATTGACCATAAGCAAGTCCGTCTGAATATTCAGGTCGATGCCCTTCCCAGCAAAACCTTTTTTATTATGAATGCACTAGCAGCAGTAATTGCTGCCTATGGGCTACTTAGTGATTCTACAGCAGTGGTCATTGGTGCCATGTTGGTTGCTATGATGTTAGGGCCGATTGCAGGTATTTCTTTGGCTTTAATCGATAGCCGCTGGATATTGTTTCGTACCGCTTTTCAAACGTTAACATTGGGTATTTTGATGATTTACGGGATTGGTTTTCTTATCGGAATTATCCATCCCAATATTGCCATTACCAACGAAATCATGGCGCGTACACACCCAAATTCGCTCGATTTAATGATTGCTCTGGCAGGTGGTGCTGCAGGTGCCTTTGCCTCAGTTTCACCACGACTTTCAGTTGCTGTAGTTGGGGTTGCTGTTGCCACTGCGTTAGTTCCACCTTTAGTCGCCAGTGGTATTTTATTATCCAGAGCTGAGTTTTCTCTTTCTGCCAATGCCTTCTTGCTGACCTTTACCAATATCATTGCAATTCAAATCAGTTCAGCAATGGTGCTCTGGATTGCAGGTTTTAGACGTGGTTCTAATGAGGAAGTTTCCAGTAAATACCTAGAGTTTGCAAAACGTAATTGGGTCAGCTTAATCATTCTACTTATATTGGCCGTATATTTGACCCTTAATTTACTCCATACCGTTCAGAATGAATTATATAAATCTCACATCAGCGACCTATTGAGTCAAAAGCTTAATAACGAAACCAATATTATTGACACAGTAGAGTTCGAAACACATTCAAACTTTACCTTAGCTAGGGTGTTTATACGTGGGGTTACTCCGCCTTCAACGAATCAAATTGACAAATTAAACCGAGCACTAAGAACGGATCGCAATGGTCACCCGACCTATGTACAAATTCGTTTTATTCCTATTCAAATTATTCAAACCCAACCAACAAAGATTGTGCCTTTGAACACAACCGAATCTGAAAAATCCATCATTCAAATGTTAAAACAACAGGATCCATCATGACAAAAAAATTACTCCTTATTGCAACTTTAACCAGCGGTCTTTTGATTCATTCATCGCTTCAAGCCTGTACCCGCGTTGTTTTTCATGGCGATAATCAAAACATCATGACAGCACGTTCTATGGACTGGAAAGTCGACATCGGGACCAATCTCTGGATCATGCCGCAAAACATCGCCCGAAATGGTTTGGCAGGCCCCCAATCCATTCATTGGAAAGCTAAATATGGCAGTGTGATTGCAACAGGTTATGATATTTCCACAACCGATGGCATCAATGAGAAAGGTCTTACAGCCAACTTACTTTGGCTAGTTGAATCCGAATATCCAGAAGTGAAAAACAATAAAAAGTCCACTTTAAGTATTTCACTGTGGGCACAATATGTGCTGGATAATTATGCGACAGTGAATGAAGCCATTCGTGCACTGGAGAAAGAGCCATTTATTGTGGTCACGGATGATGTCCCTGGGGAAAAACGTCTTGCGACCTTACACCTTTCTCTTTCAGATGCATCGGGAGATAGTGCCATTGTAGAATACATTAATGGTCAACAGGTCATTCATCATAATCCTAAATATCAGGTCATGACTAATTCACCGACTTTTGACGAACAGCTAGCACTGAATGAATATTGGAAAAAGATTGGAGGTACAACCTTCCTACCTGGTACAAACCGTGCCTCGGATCGTTTTGCCCGCGCCTCATTTTATATCAATGCTATTCCTAAAAATGCCAACAGCAAACAGAGCCTTGCCAGTGTCTTTAGTGTGATTCGCAATGCATCCGTTCCCTTCGGTCTCAATACTGAAGAAGAACCAAATATCTCATCAACGCGCTGGCGGACGGTTGTTGACCATAAGAATTTGTTATACTTTTTTGAATCAGCGGTTTCACCCAATACGTTCTGGGTAGATTTAAAGAAAATCAATTTTAAAACTACACCCTTCCAGAAACTTGACTTAGGTGCAGATCAAGCCAATATCTATGCTGGGGATGCCACACCATACTTTAAGACCACGAAAGCATTTGAGTTTTTAGGAAAAGAATAAATACTGCACAGCGCATTACGTTCATTTATGAAAATGTTGCGCCGTCAGTTTTCTATCGATATCAATAAAGGTTAAACATGAATATTTTAAAAACCAGTCTATTCGCAATAGTAACGACTATGGGGCTAGCAGGCTGTGCCACTTCAAACACACAACCTCAAAATATCGCTTCAGCAGGGTTGCTGATCTGTGTACAAAATGAACTTTGCCCAACGGTGAAAGTGACGTGGAACGAACAAAATCGTAGCAATTTAAAAGTTACGGCATATTTGCCAAGTGCTAAAGATGATTATGATATTCAGCAATTTGTCTTTTTAATTGATCAAAAATCGTATAGCTATGTCCCTGTTGGAGCAACCACACATGAATACATCAATCGTATGGTTCCACATCGCTCATCCAATTATGTTGTGGTCCCCAGCGCTTTCTTAAGCACCTTCAAAAATGCCAAAGATATTGAATTAAAACTAGTTACAGACAAAGGTAATATTACTCGTCCTGTATATCGCAATGGGCAACAATCTTCAGCTTATCGTGCTTTTATCAATTTATATCAGCCTTAATTTTCTGACTAAATGCAAAGCCTGTCTTCATGACAGGCTTTTTTGCTAAATACCTAAACAAGGATTAGTCAGATTTTAAAACTTTTGTGAAACCTCGTGATTGCACCCAGCCTTGCATACTTACCACCATAATCCCCAACATCACCAATACCGTACCAATAATAAAGTTCAGTTCAATTTTTTCATTGAGTAGTAGTACTCCAAAAAGCACACCAAATAATGGTGTTAAAAAGGAAAACACACCCAAACGCGAAGCCAGATACTCTTTTAATAGCCAGAACCAAATTAAATAACTAGCGAAAGACACAATAATGGTATGGAACAGCAGACTGCCAATCGCAAACGGAGTCCAATGAATACTGGCCTGCCCCATGGCAAATGCCAGAGGAAATAACAGTAGAAATGCAATCAAAAGTTGATAGAACAAAGTCTGGGTGGCAGGTGCTTCCGCCAACTTAGTTAAACGAACTGCAATCGTGGTTGCCGCCCATAAAATTCCCGCCAGTAACGCCAAGGCATCTCCCCACAAAGCAGTGCTTGATGCCGCCGCCGAACCAACAGGATGAAATAGAAAAGCAATGATAATACCGAAAAATGCAAGCGCGATCCCAGACCACTGCAATACACTCAATCGTTCAGAAGGGAGCTTCCAATGCAGCCCCAAAGCCACAAAGATTGGTGCGGTATACAGCAAAACCACGGTGTGTGATGCCGAGGTAAAACGTAATGCTTGTGCCACCAAAAAGAATTCAGAGGCAAATAACACACCAACAAGAATACCAGCAGCCAGATAATCCCGGCTCCACAGAGAAACTCCATCGGCAAGCTTAATCATGGGGTAAACCATCAGCGCAGACAAGCCTGAGCGCAATGCAATTTGCATTACCGCAGAAATATCTGGTGCAGCCATTTTTAAAATTACTTGCTGCAAGCCCCAAATAATACACAGTACAAACATAATGCTTGCTGCTTTACTGTCTAGTGCCCGACGCTCACTCACGGTCTACTCCCGCTCAATTCATAAATGACCACTATAGACCTGTCACTTTTAAAAGATATACTTCAAAACAGACAACTCATACTATTATTCAGGCAAAATGAGCAACGGGAGAAATAGATGCATACACGTTTACAACATGACTATCATCCCATGCCGACCAATGATGATATTCCTGCACCGCTATGGTTTCGCATTTCCGATGCACCCGCAGAGTCTTGCTATCCCACGCATGAACATGCTTGGGGAGAGTTTGTCTATGCCCTCAACGGCGTGCTCGAAGTCAAAGTGGATCAAATTCATTTTCTGACCCCTCCGCCTTATGGCATTTGGTTACCCCCGCATTTAAAACATGCAGGCATTAACCGTACCGAAGTGACTCATTCCACTTTGTATGTACATGAAAGCCTGTGTGAAGGATTGCCAAAACAGGCAGGTATCTTGCTGACCTCGGCCTTAGTCCCTGCACTTTTACATCATTTACGTCATCATCCTTTGCCTGACCATGACCCTGAACACTTACGTTTGTTGCATGTATTATTAGATCAACTGCGACATGCCAAATGGGTTGGTAGTTATTTACCCTCAAGTAAACACCCAGCACTACAAACTTTACTGGATTATTTACAACAACATCCCGCCGATCAAAGCACTCTGGCACAATTGGCTCAACGAATTAACATGACCGAACGCACTCTCGCGCGTTACAGTCAGCAAGAATTAGGCATGTCATTAAATGAATGGCGACAACGGCTGAAAGTGATTAAAGCCATGTCGATGCTGAATGAGAATAAAACGGTAGAAAGCATCGCACTGGATTTGGGTTATGCCAATGCCTCTGCCTTTATTAACTTATTTAAACGCTGGATGCGCTGTACGCCTGATCAATTTCGCAAGGACTATGCCGCAGCAAATCAATCCAGATGAAAAAAAGGACTGTATTGACAGTCCTTTTTTAACTTCAACTCAACTTAGGCCTGTACAAAAGTAGTCCAAACATAGTCTTGTTGCTGACCTTGCAAAGTCATTTTAAGTTGGTCACCTGCTTGCAATGCAGCAACACCCGCTGGTGTACCTGTCATGATCACATCACCTACTTCTAAGGTAAAGACTTGACTCATATCTGCCAATAAAGTACCAATATCAAAAATCAGATGCGAGGTATCCCCTTTTTGGCGAAGTTCATCATTCACATGCAAGGTGTAATGCACATCATTCCAGTCCTCTATCACATCAGCCACATCAACCCAATCCGCCAACATACATGAACCATCAAAAGCCTTAGAACGTTCCCACGGCTGACCTTTCTTTTTCAAGTCATCCTGTACATCACGTAAAGTTAAATCCAATCCTAAAGTCACAGCACCCACCGCTTGCAGGGCTTTTAGCGGATCGGTTTCGGCTTTCAATTCACGATCAATTCGCAGGGTTAGTTCACACTCATAGTGACAACTACCTAATGCTGAATTCCACGAAATGCCATCTTCCAGTGCCTTTAAACTACTCGGTGGCTTAATAAACAATACAGGACTGTCAGGAATAGCATTTCCCAACTCTCTCGCATGGTCTGCATAGCTACGACCGACACAAACAATTTTAGATGGACGTGTACTCATGATCTTCCCTTCGACTTTTGTGACAACAAATCTTTTACTTAGAATGCTTGAATGTGTTTTCAAATATGCCTTGATCTTCGGCTGTTGCAAAGGCACGTTTGGGTACAATCACCACAGTACGATTTTTTAATTCGAGCATGTAGGTCAGCTTACCCACTGCAAAATTCTGTACTTCATGATAGTTCACGACTTTTTTACGCCCATTGGCATAAATATCAGCATGTTCCTGATATAAATCGATGCCTTGCTCACTTTTCCCAAATTGATATTTTACAAACTGACGCTTAAACATCATCGGTAAGAACCAATAGCGCAAAACCAGTTGTAGAACTAAGAAAAATACGCCCAGCGCAACGTAATAACGCCCCACCCCTGTAAAACCCAAATAAATACCCCAACCAATAATAGCAATACTAATTAAAGGGGTAATAAAACGTGTGAACAGCTTTTTACCAAAGGTGGCTAAGGCAAAGCCATCCTGAGACTCTTCAAGGTTTAAATAATAACGTAAAGATAAGGCAGGCTTGCTGTCTGACATAAATCCATCATCAATCTGAAAACGAGACTACAGCATAGTACACCAAATTTCCGATTTTCTTTATGCTTTTCACCAATACTAAGCGACAACAGATTTTGGAATTTTCACAAAAACGACATGCTTTTACGATATTTTAGGCACAAAAAAAACCGCAATAAATGCGGTTTCCTTTTTATGCGATAGAACAGATAAATGATCTATGCAATCAAGTTGGTGCGCTCAGAGAGATTCGAACTCCCGACCCCTTAGTTCGTAGCCAAGTGCTCTATCCAGCTGAGCTATGAGCGCGACGTCTTGATGGTTGGGCATTATACGCAGTTATTTTAAAATACCTAGTCTTTTTTCAAAAAATGATTCTGAATGTGTAGTTATTAAGCAAATTATTTTCTTAAACCGACAACTCATTCAAAAAGTTTATTTCTTTTCCCTGATAAAACTTGTAATCGGCTAATGCCAACATAGCATGATCATTCGGACTATCCCCATAGGCATACACAGCATCAAAATCACTTAAACAATACTTCTGTTGTATACGCTTAGCTTTTTCCATATATCCACAATCCCCCTGTTGTAACTCTCCTGTATAACAGCCCTCTTGTACTTCTAACTGATTACAGATCAGATCAATGCTCTGTTGCTGACACCAGTGGCTTAAATACACATCCAAAGAAGAAGAGACCACCACCACTTGATCTCCTTTTTGTTGATGAGCCAGAAGTTGTTGCAGCGTATGTTTATTCATTAAATTGGGCAAAATTGTTTTCGAAAATTGCTGACCTTGTTGCTCAAGCATTATGGCAGGATAGTTTTTAAAAGCAGCACGACAAAGTCGGATTCTAATTTCTTGATCGTTGACATAGCCCATCCGAAAACCAATCAGCCATGGTGCTACTTTTAAGCCACCCAATAACTGTTTTCGATAGGACAATGAATATTTTAAAAAATGACTAAAACTGTCGGAATGGGTAATGGTGTTATCGAAATCAAAAAGTGCAAGGTTCATATTATTTAATCTACTATTTTTATAAATTTCACGCACAAAAAAACCGCAACATGTGCGGTTAATTGTTCAAGTTGGTGCGCTCAGAGAGATTCGAACTCCCGACCCCTTAGTTCGTAGCCAAGTGCTCTATCCAGCTGAGCTATGAGCGCATTACTTGTGTGCCAATTCAGGCAATACGTTACATACAGTTTACTTATTGGTGCGCTCAGAGAGATTCGAACTCCCGACCCCTTAGTTCGTAGCCAAGTGCTCTATCCAGCTGAGCTATGAGCGCGACATAAGTAAAGTTGGCGGTGAGAGAGGGATTCGAACCCTCGATACAGTTGCCCGTATGCATCCTTAGCAGGGATGTGGTTTCAGCCACTCACCCATCTCACCGTAACGTGCCGCCATAATACAAACTTAACCCTAGTACTGCAAGCACAGCTGCTATTTTTTTTGCATTATTTTGCTCAATTAAATATTTTTTAAACAATTTACTCAAATTTGAGCAGAATTTACCCTGCAACAGCAGTTATTACGTCCTGAATTTAACTTAATGAGCACTATTGCTCGTGGAAAAACACATTATTGCAATCATTTACGTGCAGTCTGACGCTGCATGTCTTATGCTAATCCTATCTTCTGACACAAAACCAAATCCATGATGAAAAATTGGGTCGATCCTGAAGCCAAAGCGGAAGCTGAACGCTACGAAAATCCTATTCCGAGCCGTACGCTCATTTTAGAAACCATAGAACAATTAAACTCGCCACAATCACATGCCGATTTAGTGGAACACTTCCAAATTGCCGATCAAAAGAGCATTGATGCACTAAGCCACCGACTGATTGCGATGGTGCGTGATGGTCAACTGATGAAAGATGGCTTTAAATTTCAACGTATGGCAGATCAACCTAGCCATGAAGCCACGGTGTATATCAACAGTAAAGGCTTTGGTACGGCCAGTATTGCAGGTCATGACGATTTACTCTTACCTGAACGTGAACTCCGTCAGGTGTTTAATGGTGATCGGGTAAAAGTGCAACAAACTTCGGTCGACCGTAAAGGTAAAGCTTGGGGCTTTATTTCTGAAGTTGTACAACGTCGCGTCAAACAAATTATCGGTAAAGTCTCGCAACACGATGGTGAATACTTTATTCAACCTGCAAATCCGAATGCGCATCAGCCGATTACTCTAGAAAAAGAGTTAATTGAGCATGCCAAACTTAAACTGGGCGATTCAGTTCGTATTGCGATTGATGATTATCCAACCCGTGAAGAATTTGCCACAGGCCACGTGATTCAATCTATGGCGGACAAAGCAGATACTGAAATCATTATCCCGCAAACCATTTTAGAATTTGGTTTACCTTACGAATTTCCAGAAGAAGTCCTCAAAGAAGCGGAAAGCTTTAAAGAGCCCACGGCCAAAGATCGTGAAGGTCGCATCGACTTACGTGACTTGCCTTTAGTCACGATTGATGGTGAAGATGCCCGTGACTTTGATGATGCTGTGTATGCTGAAAAACGCTCTGGCGGAGGCTATCGTGTAGTGGTTGCCATTGCCGATGTCAGTCATTATGTGCGTATTGGTAAACCGCTGGATGATGAAGCACAAGAGCGTGGAACGTCAGTTTATTTCCCTCACTTTGTTTTGCCAATGTTACCCGAAGCCCTCTCGAATGGATTATGTTCTTTAAATCCCCATGTCGACCGTTTATGTATGGTCTGTGATTTAAAACTTTCCCGTGCAGGTCGTGTGACAGGCTTTGAATTCTATCCTTCAGTTATGCATTCCAAAGCACGCCTGACGTATACACAGGTCGCACAATATTTCGATGGCGATAGCGCTGCGGTTCCTGAAGACCGTGACGTACGTAAATCACTCAATACCCTGTTCCAACTGTACCAAGTTCTGAAAGATTTACGTGGCAAACGCCATGCGATGGAATTTGAAACTGTCGAAACTTATATGACTTTCGATGACTTGGGCGGTATTAATGAAATTCTGCCACGTACGCGTAACGATGCGCACAAGCTCATTGAAGAATGTATGTTATTGGCGAACGTAGCTGCGGCAGAGTTTGCTCTCGAACATGATATTCCAATGTTGTATCGTGTGCATGAACCACCTGAGTTCTCACGCATTCAAAAAGTCCGTGATTTTGTCAAATTATTGGGTTTAAAATTCCCCGATCAGCCAACTCAAGCCGACTATCAGGCGGTGATTGAAGCGACCAAAGACCGTATTGATGCACCGAGTATTCATGCGGTGTTATTACGTTCTATGATGCAAGCCTATTACGGCGCGAAAAATGCGGGACATTATGGTCTGGCTTATGAAGCCTATACCCACTTCACATCACCAATTCGTCGCTATCCAGATTTACTATTACATCGTGCCATTAAAGCCAAATTAGCCAACAAGCCATTCCCGCTGTCAGGTGCGGCATTGGATGATGCAGGCGAACATTTCTCGCAGACTGAACGTCGTGCAGATGAAGCGTCTCGCTCTGTGACCATGTGGTTAAAATGTCATTATATGCAACAGCACTTGGGCGATGAATTTGTCGGTGTAATTTCTGCGGTAGCCGAGTTTGGTTTATTTGTCACCCTAAAAGACTTGTATGTGGATGGTATGGTACATGTCAGTCAATTGGGCGATGACTTCTTTGTCTTTGATCAAGTTAGCCAAAGTCTAGTGGGACAAAACCGTGGGCAAACGTTTGGTTTAGGCGATGAAGTCAAAATTAAAGTGGCTGGTGTGAACTTGGAAGAGCGTAAGATTGATTTTGAGCTAATTCAACAATTGACGCATGCAGGACGTGCGATTCGTAGCCGTGCACCGCGCGTTGCCAAAGCTGGGACTGCTCAAGTGAAGGAGGAAACCTTTAATCCTCGCACAGCAAAAGCGCCTGCTGAAGCACGTGAGTCTGGCGATCAACCTGTTGCGAAGAAGAAAGCCAAGTCTAAGCCAAGTTCTTATGCTAAAAAAGCCGATAAGAAAGCATCAACCAAGACTGATGTAAAAGCTAAAGACAAGGCCAAGAAGAAAAAGGCCAAAAAGAAAAAAGCCAACGCAAAAGTGCGTAGCGAATAACTTCAGATAGGTGTTAAGTCTCTAGGCTTAACACCTTTTACTCCAAAAGTATGAAATTCATTCGACGTTTTATCAATAAACCGATTAGCCAGTATCATCCACTGTTTTACTTTTTATCGACCCGCACCCGACGGGCATTACGCTATTGGCAATGGAAAACTGATGGTCAAGATTATGCTCAACAAAAGTGCCCAACTCCTTTGCCCTATCGAGTTAAAAAGCATCAATCAGTTTTAATCCGAAAATTAGGTGACAGTGAGCAGCACTGGCAACACAACAAAGTCATTAATCTAAAAATAGCCAGCCCTTGTATTTCAGGCATTTTGATTGCGCCCAAACAAACATTTTCTTTCTGCCAATTGGTTGGACAACCTACACAAGCCAAAGGCTATGTTGAAGGAATGGAGCTGAGTTTTGGCCAAGCACGAGGCGGGATTGGCGGTGGAATTTGCCAAATTGCCAATCTGATTCATTGGTTGGTACTCCATAGTCCACTACAGGTGGTACAACGCGCACAGCACTCTTTTGACCCCTTCCCCGATCAAGGACGAGTTTTACCTTTTGGCAGTGGTGCCGCGATTTTTTATAACTATATTGATTATCAATTTTATAATCCAACGCCGCATACCTTTCAAATTCGCCTATGGTTTAGTGACAAATGTTTGGAAGGAGAGCTACGCTGTTCGGCAGATTTGGGTTACGTCTATCATGTATTTGAACAACAGCATGCTTTCTTAAAAATTGGGCAAGACTACTATCGACAGAATGAAATCTGGCGCCATCGCAAAGAGAAATATAAAAGTGGTGAAATTCTGGAAACGGAATGTATGACCCGTAACTTTGCCAAAGTCTTGTATATTCCTCAGCATATAGATCAATCTTTTAGCTCTTGGACTGAATTTAGCTCTGAACAGCAAACTCGATCAATTAAAACTTGATTTCCCGCCCAAGAGTCCCTAAATCTAGATTAAGTTTAAAATGAAATGGCGACTGCACATGCACTTAGATCAAGCAACACTACCTGTTCCTCAGTTTGATCAAATTCAACTTAGCGACTTAAAACAACAAATCGAACAAGCCATTCAACACGGTCAGCAATTTTTAGCTGAACTTACTGTCGTACCTGAACAACATGCAGCACAACTGCAAGTCTTGAGCCAAATCGATGAACTTGAAAATAACATGAGCGAATCTTGGGGAGTGTTATCCCATTTGAACGCCGTGATGAATAATACTGAAACTCGTGATGTCTATCAGTCTTTACTGCCTGCACTAAGTGAATATTACACAGCGCTTGGGCAACATACGGTGCTCTATCAGACCTATCAACAGATTCAAGATTCGACAGAATTTAATCAACTGCCTGCGGCGCAGCAAAGTGCCATCAAATTGGCATTACGTGATTTCAAACTCTCTGGTGTAGCCTTAGAAGGTGAAGCGAAAAAGCGTTATGCTGAAATCTCAGCACGT
Organism: Acinetobacter sp. ACNIH2; assembly: GCF_002934965.1. Lineage (NCBI taxonomy): Bacteria > Pseudomonadati > Pseudomonadota > Gammaproteobacteria > Moraxellales > Moraxellaceae > Acinetobacter > Acinetobacter sp. ACNIH2. Next base: position 1,888,462 of record NZ_CP026412.1, on the reverse strand, counting down.
TTATCACAGTTATCTTCAGACTTCTCCAACCATGTGTTAGATGCCTCTCAGGCTTATTTCAAGCCTTTAAGCGAAGACCAACTCAAAGGTCTACCTGCCAGCAGTATTGAATTATTAAAACAATATGGTCAACAACGTGAACTTGAACAAGCAGTTGCCACTTTAGATATTCCTGCTTACTTGGCAATTATGACCTATGCAGAAGATCGTACTGTGCGCGAAGAATTATATCGTGCTTATACCACTCGCGCTTCCGATCAGGCAGAACAAGCTGAATTTGATAATACGGCGGTGATGGAAGAAATCTTGAGCCTACGTCAGGAAATGGCACAGTTGCTCGGTTTTAATAACTATGCAGAATTGTCCCTTGCGAGCAAAATGGCACCTGATGTCGACACTGTCGCCAACTTTTTAATCGAGTTGGCTGAACATGCACGTCGCCCTGCTGAGCAGGAAATTGCCGAGCTGAAAGCGATTGCACAACAAGATGGGGTTCAAATCCTAGAACCGTGGGATACAGGTTTTTACTCAGAAAAGCTTAAAGTTCAGCAATTCAATCTATCTCAGGAAGATTTAAAACCCTATTTCCCAGCACCTAAAATCATACAAGGCTTATTCAGCATTGTTGAACGCTTATATGGCATTCAAGTTGTGCAACGTGAAGCCCCTGTTTGGCATCCAGATGCACAATATTTTGAACTGGAAGATCAAGGTAAAGTGGTGGGTGGATTCTATTTTGATCTCTATGCGCGGAGTGGAAAACGCGGTGGCGCATGGATGAGTGGTTTCCGCTCACGCATGCAAACTGCACAGGGTTTACAAAAACCAATCTGCTATATGGTATGTAACTTTACTCCACCCGTTGCAGAACAAGCAGCTTTACTCACTCATGATGAAGTCACCACGCTATTTCATGAGTTTGGGCACGGCTTGCATCACATGCTGACTGAAGTGGATCATATTTCGGTGGCGGGTACTCACGGCGTGGCTTGGGATGCGGTAGAGCTGCCAAGTCAGTTTATGGAATTCTGGACATGGGACAAAGAAAGTTTAGATTTGCTTAGCGAGCATATTGAAAGCAAAAACGTGCTTCCTGAATCTTTGCTCAAAGCATTACTTGATGCGCGTTTCTTCCAGTCAGGGATGCAAACTCTTCGTCAAATCGAATTTGCCTTATTTGATCTCAACATTCACCGCACCACGCCTGCATTAAATGCAGCAGGCATTCAAACAACGTTAGATCAAATTCGTCAGAACTATGCCGTTGCCCCAACAGCATCTTATAACCGTTTCCAACATAGCTTTAGTCACATTTTCGCGGGAGGTTATGCTGCGGGCTATTATTCTTATAAATGGGCAGAAGTTTTAGCCAGTGATGCCTTTGATCGTTTCGAAAAAGAAGGTATTTTCAATACCCAGACTGGCAAAGAGTTTCGACAGTTTATTCTAGCAGTTGGCGGAAAAGATACGGCACTTGATGCATTTATCAATTTCCGCGGTCGCGAACCAAAAATAGATGCATTATTACGCCATCAGGGTTGGACGAACGCAGATAAAACCGCTTAAACTACGTCATTATTGTTCACAGGGTGTTATTAACTGACATGAAAAGACAGTTTATCGCAGGCGCAAAATGTCCTAAATGCGGAGCTTTAGATCGTGTGGTTAAAATCATCACTGTGGATGACGAGTGGATTGAATGTATAACGTGTGAATATACAGAAAAGCGCCCGACCCATGTCGAGTCTGCTGAACCTGAACATCCAGACGAAATTGGGGTCATTCAATTCAAACCTCGTCAGCCTGAATAACAACAAGGTTCAAGTCATGACGTTAGATCAAAGACAAAATTCAAAACTTTTAATGGGGATTATTGCTGGACTGGTGGTATTGGTGGCTATCTTTTTAGCTTATCAATGGATGTCGAGCCCTCAACCAAAACATGAGATTGAGCAGCAAGTTGTACATGCTCCTGCAAAACCAGTCGTTAAAGAGGCTGCTCCTGTGGTGGAAAATTCGGCTTCTACGGCGGTTGCAAATACGACGGCTGAAGCACCGATTCAATTGGTCGATGAAACCATTTTAAAACAAGATGTACCGAAAAATGCCAGCTTGGCCAAAGAAGAAATTGCCAAATTGGATGATATCCAGACACAACTGAATGAACAAGAGAAAACATTGAAAGCGCAACATACTGATGCAGATGACCTAATTGCCTTGAAAGAAGAACAAATTAAGTTACTCGAAGCACAACTCGCGCAAGCTCAATAACTTATTTCTTCAAATTCGGCTAGAATAGATCGGCTTATGATTATGCCGAATTTTCGTATGAACCTCTCCCCAACCAATCGCAATCTGGTCAAAGCGCTTGGTTTTTTAACCCTATCTGCTTTTTTATTTTCGCTGATGGGAGTATGTATTCGTTATGCTTCTCATAGCGTAGATAATCCCACCATCGTTTTTTTCCGAAACTTTATTGGCTTATTCGTCTTTCTGCCAATCATGTTCAATAAAGGATTGGGATTTTTTAAAACCACCAAAATTTGGATGCATACTTGGCGCGCAGTCGTTGGTCTGATTGCCATGTATGGCTTTTTCTATGCAATTGCTCACTTAAAACTCTCCAATGCGATGGTTTTCACCTATTCCTCGCCCATCTTTATTCCACTGATTGCATGGCTATTTTTAAAAGAAAAAATTACTCACTCCATGTTATTGGCAGCGGCAATTGGGCTAGGTGGCGTTTTGTTTGTAGCAAAGCCAGATTCAGGGCTATTTAACCAAATTTCCCTAATTGGCTTAATCGCAAGCTTTTTAGCAGCAATGGCATTTGTCACTGTGCGTGCGCTGTTCAGCACTGAACCTCCAGAACGAATTGTATTTTACTTCTGCTTCATTGGCACGCTCATTTCGATGCTGCCAATGTTTTGGTTATGGCGACCTTATACACTGTACGAACTTGGTTTTTTAATAACTGCAGGCGTATTAGCGAACATCAGTCAGATTTTTATGTCTAAAGCCTACCAATTGGCACCCGCTGGTCAGATCGGTCCTGTAAACTATATTGCCATTATTTTTGCAGGGGCTTGGGGCTATATTTTCTGGCAGGAAACTCCTGATCATTACAGTTTAATTGGCTTCAGCTTAATCTTAGCTGGCATTCTGTTTTGTAGCCCCCTATTTCAACAACGCAAGAAAACATAAAGCACCCGAAGGTGCTTTATCTGTTATTCGAATCGCTTAATGATACCAACCGAACAATTTAAATAAGTAAGGGATATAAGCAATAATAAGCATGGCAGGGAATAATACCAATAACGGTAAGATCCAACGTTCATATCGATAATAGAACGATTCATGTCGCACTTCTGCATCGGCTTCAGCCACTTCTGCATCACCAATCGACTGACGTGCCAGTAAATGATTAAGTGCCACTGGAGGAGTCACATAACCCAACTCAAAACCAATTAAGGTAATCATCCAGAAATGTACAGGATGGATACCATATTGATAGGCTACAGGAGCAACGGTTGCAGAAATTAAAATAACAGCACCAAACGGATCCATAATCATACCAACAACAATCATCAAAGCTACGATCATGGTAATAACCAAATAAATATTACCAATATCTGTTGGGAACAGGCTCATGACTTCCACCCGCTCAAGGAAACCTCCGACGCTGACTGACAGCGCCATAAGGATGACCAACGCCCCAATATGCCCAACCGTTTCACTGGTCGAAATATGCATCGCTTTCCAGAAACCCACTTGACGCATCGGGGTTAATTTTTCTGAATGCTGAACCGTATGATTGACAACCAGCTCATCTGCTGCATGTGCAGGATGAATCCCCTCTCGATATTCTGCTGTATTGAGTAAATCTGCGCCAGCCATAGCAGGTTGTGTAGACGATGCATAATTCAAATCCAACGTTTCATCCCAATGCCCTACAGCTTGAATCGGCGCTGGTTCATGGCGTAACTTATCGAATAACACCATAACCAATAGAATGATTGGCATCATGACTGGGGCTGTGAATTCATTCAAATCTGTCGATAACGCATATTTATAAAACAGCCAGATCAGTACAAAAATTAAAATATAAGGCAAGACCGGTGCAATCGCACGCACCGACTTTGGAGCAGCAATATTCAAGGGTGCGATACGAAACTTCTGTTCTGCGAGGAACAAAGACACCACTAAAAACAGCGTTGATGTGAGCAAAAAGGTATAACTACCATATTGATACAACCAGTCTGTGGTGACTTCTTTATTGAGTGATGCGACTACGACAATCAACAAACATGGTCTTAATACCACCCCTAAAGAACCTGACATGGCTGTTGCAGCCAAAGCAAATTGGCGACGTCCACCTGCATTCCAGACTTCTTTATAAATGATTGCTCCTGCGGCAATCACGAAAATCCCCGATGCACCAGTGTAAGCTGTTGGTAATGCTGCTGCGATCAGAATGAGCCAAGTTAAAGTCTCAGGTGCCAGATTCCATGGACGTAAAATATTCAGGAATAAATCCACAATTCGAGTTTGCTTTAACAGCATCCCTGCCCAGATAAAGAGCGCAAGATTTAGGAAGATACTGGAAAACTCGACCAATTGTCCTAAGTAAATCCCTTGCCCCATCGGGTAATCCATGAAGAAAGTAAAGGCAACTCCTGTGATGACCGCCATATAGGCATATAAAGGGACACTCAAAAATGCCATGCTCAAGCGCCCACCCTCTTGAGTCGGCTGGGGTTGTTTCACGACTTGGAATAAACTAATGACTGTCAACACACCAAATAAAATGATCCACATCCAATAAATACTGAACATTTCACCTGTCATTGGGACACCCGAGTTTTGTACAGAGTGATACTGACTTAAACTAGAGGCCGCCAGGAAACCATTTGCCAGCAACATAAAAAGGCTATAAACCCGAAAATCAATTTTGGTTGTCGGGCTACGTAAGCCAATATGGTGCGTTTTTAAAGTTGCACTGATTGCCGCAAATACCACCATCAATACCAACAAAATGGCGCGATTCTCGCTACCAAATTTAAACACACCAAAGAACGTCGTTTCCACGGTACGGTAGGTTCTTAAGGTTGGATGTGCCTGCATATGTTGCATTGCTTTATCATAAAACTGATATTTTTCTTCACATAAATTTCGTGCCGCAATAATCGAGGCTCTGACATCTGACTCAGATGCTGTACCAAAAATATCAGCAAATTCATCAGCTGCATTGGTTTTCATTTGTGTTTGAACCAAAGCATCCACATTCGGATTTCGGTCACAATCGGGTTTGCTTGGCTCAGCTCTCAAAAAAGAATATTGCATGCCCTTGTCAGGGTCACCATATAGGCTTTCACCCATCCGCAATAATTGTCCATGAATCATTTCACCTGTGCCAATAATCAGTGTCAAAACCAGTAACACCAAAATCACAAAGGCAGAGATCCATTCTGTCCAAATATATTTAAACAGGTCTAATCCAGACCGTTTCTGTCCTGCATCATACATATGTGTTCCTATTTTTATTTTACTCATCATCAATGATGATGTAGAGATCCTCTATGAACAGAACATCTCCATATTCTGTTCTATCTTTATTTTTCAACTTCACTCTGCATGACTTTCAGATTGAAAAAAATGACTGCTTTTATTTTCTTTCTGCTTAAAATGTCAACTCTTTGGCTGAAGTGACTGTAAATGAAAAGGAAAATAGACGGCAGCTAATAGCATGCCCCAGAGTGCACCAAGTAAATGGGCTTCAATCAGAACAGGACTTCCTATCAATTCTGCGGTGCTGGTGTTGCCTATTGTATTTTCCCAAATTAACTTCAGCACAATTAACCCCAACACGCCCGCAGCAAACTTACGTTCATGTGCATAAGTTAAATGGACAAGCGCGACCGCAACATAAGCACCATGCAATACACCTGAAAGCCCAGCATAAGCTTCAATGTCAGGAAAAGCATAATAGAAACTTAAGCTAATACACACTGGAAGCACTAGCAGTAATGCAGCCAATTGCCAAACTCGGACATGAGGAAAAATAAAAGGAAAACAAGCAAATGCAAGCATATTCAGCAAATAATGTATCCATCCGACATGCACCCAATGTGCCGTCCAAAGACGCCAGAATTGCTCTAACAAATCTGGGCGCCAGTAGATAAAATAGTCTGCAAAAATCTGTAAACAGGCAGATATTGAGGCAACTCCTGCAATAAAAACCACCTTTCGAACAAAATATGGGACATTCATCAGTATCTCCCTCGATCTCTCAGCAAATCCTTTGCTTCATTCTGTTTCACGCCACAGCCTATTCTTTTGCAGTACTTGCAGCATCCTCCGAGGCATTAAATAAATCATCCAGACCCGAGCTAACGTCCTGTTCATCCCAGAATTGCTGCATACCATCATCGGCTGTACGTTTGCCTGTGTGTTCTGTCCAGTAGCGGTCTGAAATACCTTGCACCATACTCGCCGCCATACTATCAATCAACTTGAACTGAGGATTAACAGGCTTTTCATCTGAACGCGCTGCAACGAAATGTTTTAAAGCATCACGAATTTTGGCATCATCGCCACTGGCTTGTGCTGCTACCGCATATAGGGCATGAGATAAGCGTACACCTTTTTGCTCACCAATTTGCATGGATTGTTTTAGGGTTTGGTATGGATCTGGTTTACCATCTCCCGCCCCTGGCAGTAAGGTCCAAATGGCCGCACGTGTTGCTTCTGGTGCACCCCAGAACTTTTCATTGTTCAAGCAAACCATCCCGCGCTCTACAATTGCTGCGATATCTTTCGGTACATTCACCGAACCTCCTGCATTAATGTCATTGGTCATGGCTTGTACGCCACTGAGCAAACCCAGCAAATACACGGTCTGATCAATGTCACTTTTCATTTTTGGGCAACTCTCACCCAATTCTTGCTTATACTTGGCTTGCCAGCGCTTCTCTAAGAGTTGATAACCTGCATATTGCCGCTGTGCCGCTACAGCCGACCAACGTTTTTGCTCAATACGCGCATCTTGTGCTTCTGTGACTTGTCCTGCTTTAGACGCACGCAAATAACGGAGTTCAGCATCGAGTGCTCTGTTTTCGGCACATGTGCCCGCAGCAGAATAGAGTAAAATTGCAATACGTGTCGGGTCTGCCCCCATCTCTTGGGTCGACATAATTGCAGGTGTTAACGCATTCCCCGAATTACACACCATATCCGCATCTTCCATGGCTAAAATGGGCGGAACAATATGCTTTTCGCTAAATCCTAAAGCGACATTCGCGCCAGATTTCACTACATGTGAACATCCTGTAAGTACACTTGTTGTAATCATTAAAATCGCCATACCTTGGCCAATTTTCTGGACTTGTGACATCTTCCTGTCCTCTATATTTTTTGTTTGTGTCCTTCGCAGTAAACATAGCAGAAGCTATTTTCGAAGAAAAGAGTATTTACCCTAATTCAAAGGATTACTTTGCCATGAAAAATAAAGAGAAAAATTGACTCTAGCGGCAGGATTATTAAATTTTGGGCAAAAAAAAGTAGCATTGCGACGGTTCAGCACATGCTACCTATTAAATGAACGCCCAATGGGCTTTATGTTTGTGCAAATCGATCCTTCAGCACAGTTCCTAAACGTCCTATAACAATTGCCAAGACAATCGCTACCATTAGAAACGACCACGTTGGAAAAATCATACTGATCTCCTCGTTCGCTGTTTGGTGGTTTTAATGTACAGAGAAAACACAAATGTATCTGCAAAAATTGTCTAACAATTTATACTTTATGCCAATAAATTTATTTTTTGTCTAACAACGCATCAATGGATTAATATTAAATATTTGTTTTTTATATTTTAATTAATTTAATAAAATTATTAACTGTCTAACAATTAGAACATTTTTGCCAACAATTTCAGTTTTTTCCACTCCACAAGCGTTAGTTGGTCATACCAGATGACATAACTACAAGATGACTGCTGTTGGAAATAAAGCACAATATAAAAATGATGATCAACCACTCGCCTGAGCCGCATGTGCTTTACAGCTTGATCTGTAGACTGAATGGACCATTCATCAGCCGAAAATGCTTGAAAATAATGCAGTGTAGAGCGCTTAAATTGCATCCACCATGAAAATAGCAAAATAATCAAAATAACAACTGCCAACCAAACGGGCAGTAAAACTGAAACTAAACATTGAATAAGAAGCAACAAACCTATTTGAAACACAATCGCCATGCGACTGCGTTTCAAATAATATGCAGTATTAGCCATGAACGTAATGCTTTAATTTAAGAATAAACGTCTTAATTTCAGCACGCGGCGGTTCGCCGACTTCCATAAACCAATCGAGTAAATCAGGGTCTTCTTGTTCAACTAATTCTGCAAATAACGCTTTTTCTTCAGGAGATGCAGCTAAATAATAATTTCGAACATATGGGTCAAAATACACATCAATTTCCTTTAAACCGCGACGCGCACGATAAATCACTTTGCGTTCTTCAAGCGTCATTTCTTCGCTCATTGTATTTCCCCTAGACCAAACAGAAGTGCCTTAGTTTAACCGAATCATTGGCGAAATTTCGAGACATTTCCCCTGAATGACCAAATCTACCATTTTTTTCATGGAATTGAGCATTGCTCACATTGCCCAAGTCACAACAGATCTTTTAAGTTCAACCTCACAATGATAATTAAAGGACATCATCATGCAATCTGGAGCCATTCGCCCACTGCCCCACATGCTACCAAGTCAACTGTTCAATGCGGAACATGAAGCCTTCCGTGACACCGTACGGAAATTTTATACTCAAGAAGTTATCCCCAATACTGAAAAATATGAACAACAACAACATGTTGATCGGGACTTATGGACTAAGGCAGGACATTTAGGCTTACTCTGTGCTACCATGCCCGAAGCGTATGGTGGTTCTGGTGTCGACCGCCTATACAGCATGATCCTGATTGAAGAACAAGCTTATGCGATGGACTCTGCAACAGGGTTTTCACTACATTCGGACATTGTCGCTAATTATATTCTGAACTTTGGAAATGAAGCACAAAAGCAGCATTGGCTCCCTAAAATGGCGACAGGTGAAGTGGTCACCGCGATTGCAATGACCGAACCAGGTACAGGCTCTGATTTGCAAGCGATAAAAACTACAGCAGTCCTTGATGGTGATGAATATATAATTAATGGCTCCAAAATTTTTATTACCAATGGCTATTTGTGCGACATGGTAATTGTCGTCTGTAAAACAGGCAACAGTGATAAAGGCTCTGCCAATTTATCACTTATTATTGTTGAAGCTGATCGTGTCGGTTTTAGTAAAGGCAAGCCACTGCATAAAATCGGCATGAAAGGGCAAGATACTTGCGAGTTGTTCTTTGATAATGTTCGTGTACCCAAGCAAAATCTACTTGGCGCCGAGGGAATGGGCTTTATAATGCTGATGAAAGAATTGGCATGGGAACGCATGTTAGTTGCTATTATCTGCCAAGCTGGTGCCGAGGCAGCATTTGCACATACTGTTAAATATACGAAAGAACGACAGGCCTTTGGTAAGAGCATTTCCAGTTTTCAAAATACTCGCTTTAAATTAGCTGAACTCAGAACTGAAATCGATTTCTGTCGTACCTACCTTGATCGCTGTATGCAGTTACAACTCACAGAAAACTTAGGTGTCGATGCCGCAGCAGCTGCAAAATACAAAATTTCAGAGATGTTTTCTAAAGTGGTCGATGAGTGCTTACAACTGCATGGGGGATATGGCTATATGTTGGAATATCCAATTGCACGGGCGTATATCGATAACCGCGCCAATCGCATTTATGCAGGCACCAATGAAATTATGAAAGAGCTAATTTCACGAACTTTATAACATTATAAAAAAAGGAGCTTAATGCTCCTTTTTGATTACTTCATAGCTCAAGAGACCAATTTAGGCTTACGTTGATCGTGCGGTAATGCTTTCTTAAACTTTAATACAGCATCTTCGAAAGTTGCATTTTTTAACTCCTTACGATCCGCCAAATAGTTATTGGTAACTTTCCATGGTGCGTGCTTGCCTTGTTTTGGCATCACATTCGCTGCGCGGGCAATATAACCAGAAGTTAAACTCCCCATCACCGTATCTTCAAGTCGTTCTGTTTGATCACCCTGTGGGATCACCTCTACATAACCCTTTTGATCCATATAATTGATCAAACGACAAATATAATCAGCCGCAATATCCACCTTTAAAGTCCATGAAGCATTAATATAACCAATAATCATCGCCATATTCGGTACATCACTTACCATCACCCCTTGATAGAGCATATGTTTTGAGGTATCAATTGGCTGACCATCCAGTGTTGCCTTGAGACCACCTAAAATTTGAATATCCAAGCCTGTCGCTGAAACAATAATATCTGCGTCAAGATGTTTACCCGACTTTAACAAAACCCCATTTTCAGTAAATCGCTCAATTAAATCGGTCTCTACACTGGCTTGACCAGAACGTAAAATTTTAAACAAATCACCATCAGGCACGACACATAAACGCTGATCCCAAGGATTATAACTTGGGGTAAAGTGCTTCATATCGACTTTACCTTTCAGTTGCAACTCAATTGATTTTAATAGCAATTTACGCAAGAGCTTTGGTTGCTTTTGTGCCAATGCATAAATACCACGCTGCATCCCGATATTACGTGCACGAGTCAATTTATACGCAAGGTCTTCAGGTAAAATTTTACGCATTTTATTATAAAGAATATCAACTGAAGGAACTGACGCGATATAAGTCGGTGAACGTTGTAGCATCGTCACATGCCCTGCTCCACCTTTTGCCATGGCTGGGACTAAAGTGATTGCTGTAGCACCACTCCCAATAATAAGCACCTTTTTTCCACGATAATCTAGATTTTCTGGCCAATGTTGGGGATGAATAAACTCACCTTTGAACTCAAGCTGATTCGGAAATTTCGGTTGATAGCCATGTTCATAATTATAATAACCCGTACAACCTAAAATAAAATTGGCCACCCAAGTCTGCTTCTTTTGATGATCATCTTCAATTTCAACCACCCACTTTTGAATACTTGAATCATAATTGGCAGAAATGACATTGTGTTTAAAATGAATTTTAGAAGCAAGTTGATATTCTTCTACTACTTCTGCCAGATAGCCTTTGATTGCAGCTCCGTCAGCCAATACACTAGATTGCTGCCAAGGTTTGAAATTATAACCAAAGGTAGACATATCAGAATCAGAACGGATACCAGGATATTTGAACAGATCCCATGTTCCGCCAATACTCTCACGTCGTTCAATAATTTCATAAGAACGATTTGGATTATTCTTAGATAAATGAGCAGCTAGACCAATCCCTGAAATACCTGCACCAATAATCAATATATCAATTTGCTTTTCCATGTTGTTTTTATAACCTGACTGATAATTCCATTTTATTAAAACACAAATCTGACAATGATCAATGTCAAGTTAAGTAAATTCAGATAGAAATCATGTCATTTCAGGACAAAAGTAAATATTGTCAAACAAAAGACAATAAAAAAGGTCGGTTAAAAACCGACCTTTTTTTAAGAACAACTGAGTTATCCTGCGAAATTAGTTAACTTCGCGATCTACTAGTTCAACGTAAGCCATCGGTGCAGCATCACCTGCACGGAAGCCCGCTTTAAGAACACGTAGATAACCGCCGTTACGTTCTTTGTAACGAGGGCCAAGAACGGTAAATAATTTACCAACAGTTGCTGCTGAACGAGTACGAGCAAACGCCAAACGACGGTTTGCAACAGTATCGTTTTTAGCTAAAGTGATTAAAGGCTCAGCAACGCGGCGTAATTCTTTAGCTTTAGGAACAGTAGTTTTAATTAACTCGTGTTCGAACAAAGAATTAGCCAAGTTTTGGAACATCGCTTTACGATGACTGCTTGTACGGCCTAATTTCACACCACTATTACGATGACGCATGGTGATAGTCCTACTTAATTAACGGCTACGATAGGCGAAACGATCGTCCATACGGAGACTAGCTGGTGGCCAGTTCTCTAAACGCATGCCGAGCTGTAAGCCTTTAGAAGCCAGAACATCTTTGATCTCAGTAAGCGATTTTTTACCAAGGTTAGGAGTTTTAAGTAACTCAACCTCAGTGCGCTGTACAAGATCACCAATGTAGTAAATATTTTCTGCTTTTAAACAATTCGCAGAACGAACAGTAAGCTCTAGATCATCTACTGGACGAAGCAAAATTGGATCAACTTCTTCACGAGGTTCTTGAGCAACAGGAGCTTGATCTTTCTGAAGGTCAACAAAAATTGCAATTTGTTGTTGCAAAATTGTCGCCGCTTTGCGGATTGCTTCTTCAGGATCAACTGTACCGTTGGTCTCAAGATCAATGATCAGTTTATCAAGGTCAGTACGTTGTTCTACACGCGCATTTTCTACGATGTAAGACACACGTTTGATTGGGCTATAAGAAGCATCTAACTGTAAACGACCCACTGGGCGAGTTTCGCCTTCTGGGAAACGTGAATCAGAAGTTTCATAACCACGGCCTTGAGCAACTTTAAGGCGCATTTTTAATGAACCAGTTGCACTTAATGTACCGATCAAGTGTTCAGGGTTAACCACTTCAACATTATGAGGTAAACGAAGGTCAGCAGCAGTAACATCGCCAGGACCTTGTTTCTCTAATGTCAAATAAGCTTCATTTTGATCGAACAGCTTAATAGACAATCCTTTTAGGTTCAGCAAGAGCTCGACGATGTCCTGCTGCAAGCCTTCCAAAGTACTGTACTCGTGCTCAACACCCTCAATTTCAACTTCAACCACAGCTGCGCCAGGTAAAGAAGAAAGAAGGATGCGACGTAAAGCATTACCAAGAGTATGACCAAAGCCACGCTCTAAGGGTTCTAGAATAACTTTTGCCGAGGTCCCGCTAACCGCTTCGACCTTGATCGCTTGCGGAGTTAGAAACTCATTTGCAGTACGCGTCATTATTGCTACCTCAAGGATTATTTAGAATACAATTCTACAATCAAGCTTTCGTTGATTTCAGCAGGTAAATCAGAACGATCTGGTGCAGCTTTAAATGTACCTTCCAACTTAGAATGGTCAATTTCCATCCAAGAAGGAATACCACGTTGAGCAGCTAATTCAACTGCGTTTTTAATACGCAATTGTTGCTTAGCGCCTTCGTGAACTGCAATCACGTCACCAGCTTTAACTTGGATAGACGCAATGTTAACACGACGACCATTTAAAGTGATAGAACGGTGAGATACAAGCTGACGAGCTTCTGCACGTGTAGAACCAAAACCCATGCGATAAACAACGTTATCTAGACGGCTTTCAAGCAATTTCAACAAGTTTTCACCTGTTGCGCCTTTAACACGAGCAGCTTCTTTATAGTAGTTACTAAATTGACGCTCTAAAACACCGTACATACGACGTACTTTTTGTTTTTCACGTAATTGTAGTGAATACTCAGATTGTTTTGCACGGCTTTGACCATGTTGGCCAGGAGCTTTAGCATGTTTTTTAGTCTTAACGTCAAATGGTTTAACGCCAGATTTTAATTGCAGGTCTGTCCCTTCGCGGCGAGAGAGTTTGCATTTTGGACCAATATAACGAGCCATGAATGTTTCTCCTTACACGCGACGTTTTTTAGGTGGACGGCAACCGTTGTGCGGAATTGGAGTCACATCGGTAATGCTGTTAATTTTATAACCCACTGCACCTAATGCACGAACCGCAGACTCACGACCAGGACCAGGACCTTTTACAAGGACGTCCAAGTTTTTCAAACCGTAATCTAAAGCAGCTTTACCAGCAACTTCAGCAGCTACCTGAGCAGCGAACGGAGTTGATTTACGTGATCCACGGAAGCCTTGTCCACCTGAAGTAGCCCAAGCCAATGCATTACCTTGACGATCAGTGATCGTTACAATGGTGTTATTAAAAGAAGCGTGAATGTGTGCGACACCTTCAGAGACGGTACGAGTGACCTTCTTGCGTGCGCGAGTATCTTTAGCCATCTTTTAGCTTCCAGAAATCTTATTTCTTAATAGGTTTGCGCGGACCTTTACGGGTACGTGCGTTAGTTTTGGTGCGTTGTCCGCGGACAGGCAAGCTGCGACGATGACGAAGACCGCGGTAGCAGCCTAAATCCATTAAACGTTTAATGTTCATGGAAATTTCGCGACGTAAATCACCTTCGGTTGGAACCTTGGTAACTTCTGCACGAATCGCATCAAGCTGAGCATCATCTAATTCACGAATCTTTGTTGTTGGAGCGATACCAACAGCAGCCAAGATATTCTTAGCAGTGTGGCGACCAATACCAAAGATATAAGTGAGAGAGATAACAGCATGCTTGTTATCCGGAATGTTTACACCGGCAATACGAGCCATTCAATTTTCTCCAAAAAGGCAGTAGAGATAATCAACCGCCCCACAAAAATCTTGAGGGGCGGATAATAACCTAATTAGCCTACTGAAATCAACAGGTCTTGATCAGATTAACCTTGACGCTGCTTATGACGAGGTTCTGCGCTGCAAATTACGCGAATAACCCCATTACGACGGATAACTTTACAGCTACCACAAATTTTCTTTACAGAAGCTTGTACTTTCATGATGAAACCTCTAAGTGCGCTTATCCCTTCGGATGAGCAGTCGTTTTTCTCATTAACGTTTGATTATCGTATTGATGAGATGTGAGATGTGCTTGCAATTGCGCCATGAAATCCATAACAACAACAACAACAATTAGCAAAGATGTACCACCCAGATAGAATGGAATACCAAAAGAACTTTGCAAAATCATTGGCATTAAACACACGATCGCAATATAAATCGCACCAATAAACGTCAAACGATTGAGAATATGATCTAAATAACGAGCAGTTTGCTCACCTGGGCGAATACCAGGCACATAAGCTCCGCTGCGTTTTAAGTTTTCTGATACTTCTTTAGGACTAAATACTAGCGCCGTATAAAAATAACAGAAAAAGATAATTAACGCACCAAAGAGCACCAAATACAACGGCTGTCCAGGCGACAATAAAAGAGCCAAATCTTGAAGACTGCGTTTGATTATACCTGCACTCGGATCTGAGCTACCTACCCACTGTCCTAAACTCGCTGGAAACAAAAGCAAAGAACTGGCAAAGATTGCTGGGATTACACCTGCCATATTAATTTTTAATGGCAAATGCGTTTGTTGTGCAGTAAATACACGACGACCTTGTTGTTTTTGAGCATAATTTACTGGAATACGACGCTGCGCTTTCTCAATAAACACAATTGCTGCTAATACACCGAGAGACAATAAGCCAAAAATAACCAAGCCAATCAGACTAGTTTGACCATTATCTACTGATGAAATAGATTGCATAATTAAATTAGGCAATCCAGCAACAATACCAGCGAAAATGATCATGGAAATACCATTACCCACTCCGCGTTCGGTAATTTGTTCACCCAACCACATTAAGAACATAGTACCTGCAACCAGTGAGGTTACAGCAGGAACATAGAAGGCTAAACCAGCTGAAAGGGTAATCCCTTGACTGATCAAACCTGCGCACATCCCAGTTGCTTGCACCAAAGCTAAAAGCAACGTACCTTGACGTGTATATTGGTTAATCTTACGCTTCCCTTGCTCTCCCTCTTTTTTCAAAGCTTCGAGTGATGGAATCACAGTCGACATTAACTGCACAATAATTGATGCAGAAATATACGGCATAATCCCCAAGGCAAGAATTGACATTCTTTCTAAAGCACCACCTGAAAACATATTAAACAAACCAAGGATTGTGCCCTGGTTTGCATTAAAAAGGTTTTCAAGTGCAGCATTATTAATGCCCGGTACTGGAATATGCGCTCCTAGTCGAAAAACCAACAATGCACCGAAGAGAAATGTCATTCGGCGAATAATTTCACGATATTTCACGTAAAATGGTTGCCCTTTCATCATGTGAACATGACCTGAAGAACTAGGAGACATAGACACTCGCGATTACTCCTCGACTTTGCCGCCAGCAGCTTCAACAGCAGCTTTAGCGCCTTTAGTCAATGCAACACCTTGTACAGTGAATGCACGAGTAATTTCACCAGAAAGTACGATACGAGCACGAAGCATATCTTTACGTACAACATTCGCCGCTTTTAAAGTTTCAAGTGAAATAATATCACCTTCAACTTTAGCAAGCTCTGATAAACGTACTTCAGCAGTTTTTAGAGCGATTTGGCTAGTGAAACCGAATTTAGGTAAACGACGATATAACGCAGTTTGACCGCCTTCAAAGCCTGGACGAGTACCACCACTTTTACGTGAGTTTTGACCTTTGATACCACGACCACCAGTCTTACCTACGCCAGAGCCAATACCACGGCCTAGACGAAGATTATCACGCTTCGCACCTTCTGCAGGTGCAAGTTCATTTAAACGCAGAGTCATGGCTTATTCCTCTACACTAACCATATAGTAGACTTTGTTGATCATACCGCGGTTAGAAGGCGTATCTTGCACTTCTACAGTATGACCAATACGACGCAGACCTAAACCTTGTAAACAAAGCTTGTGATTTTTCAAGCGATGAGAAGAAGATTTAGTCTGGGTAACTTTAATCGTTTTCATGATTGATTACCCTTGAATTTGTTCTACAGAAAGACCACGTTTAGCAGCTACTTTCTCTGGAGAAGTCATATCACGCAAACCTTTGAAAGTTGCATTTACAACGTTCGCAGCATTTGTAGAACCGTAACATTTAGCAAGTACGTTATGTACACCTGCAGCTTCAAGAACGGCACGCATAGCGCCACCAGCGATTACGCCAGTACCTTCAGAAGCAGGTTGCATGTACACACGGCTTGCACCATGACGTGCATTCACAGGGTGTTGTAAAGTAGTACCAGCAAGGTCTACAGTAATCATGTTACGACGTGCAGCTTCAAGTGCTTTAGAAATAGCAGCTGGAACTTCACGCGCTTTACCACGACCAAAACCTACACGACCGTTACCATCACCCACAACAGTTAATGCTGTGAAAGAGAAGATACGACCACCCTTAACAACTTTGGCTACACGATCAACGGCAACCAGCTTTTCAACAAGACCTTCGTTTTGTTCAACTTTAGCCATGATTAGAACTCCAAGCCGTTTTCACGAGCAGCATCAGCCAAGGCTTTGATACGACCATGATATTTAAAACCAGAACGGTCAAATGCAACTTTAGTAATACCAGCTGCTTTAGCACGTTCTGCGATTAAAGCACCTACTTTAGTCGCTGCTTCAATATTACCAGTTGCACCAGCACGTAAAGTAGCATCTAAAGTTGAAGCTTGCGCTAAAACTTTGCCACCATCTGCTGAGATAACTTGAGCATAGATGTGACGCGGAGTGCGGTTTACACACAAACGAGTCGCACCCAATGCACGAATGTGCAAGCGTGTGCTTTTCGCACGACGCAAACGGGATTGTTTCTTTTCGTTCATAAGAACCTCGCGCCTTATTTCTTCTTAGCTTCTTTACGAAGTACAACTTCGTCAGAATAACGAACACCTTTACCTTTATAAGGCTCTGGCGGACGGTAACCACGGATATCCGCAGCAACTTGACCTAAACGTGCTTTATCAGCAGATTTAAGGATAATTTCAGTTGCTGTAGGAGTTTCAGCAGTTACACCTTCAGGAAGCGTATAGTCGATCGGGTGAGAGAAACCAAGGTTAAGGTTAACAACGTTACCTTTAACCGCAGCTTTATAACCAACACCGATAAGTTGTAACTTACGTTCGAAGCCTTCGCTAACACCTTTTACAAGGTTGTTAAGAACAGCGCGAGCAGTACCAGCTTGCATCCAAGCGTCTTTCGACTCAGCTTTTGGAGCAACAGCTACAATACCGTCTTCCTGTTTAAGCTCGACCAGCGCATGCAGGTTGAAAGACAATGTACCTTTACTGCCTTTCACTTCGACCTGCCGGCCGTTCTGAGTAACTGTAACACCGTTAGGTACAGTTACTGGGGCTTTAGCCACACGAGACATGAGGAATCACCTATTAAGAAACAAAAGCAATAACTTCACCACCAACGCCTGCAGCACGTGCAGCGCGATCAGTCATGATGCCTTTGCTTGTAGAAACAATTGCAATACCTAAACCTTGCTTAACGCTCGGAAGTGCATCTTTACCGCGATATTGGCGAAGACCTGGACGGCTTACGCGCTTCACAGTTTCGATAACTGGCTTGCCTTCGAAATATTTTAAAGTGATGGTCAAAGTAGCTTTGCCTTCAACGTCAGCAACTTCTACGTTTGAAACATAACCTTCTTGTTGAAGTACGTTAGCAATTGCAACCTTCAACTTAGAATTAGGCATAGAAACTGCTTGTTTCTTAGCCATTTGTGCGTTACGAACACGAGTTAACATGTCGGCAACGGTATCTTGCATACTCATTTATAGTCGCTCCTTACCAGCTTGCCTTAACAACGCCCGGTACATCACCTTGCATTACTGTGTCACGTAATTTGTTACGGCTTAAACCGAACTTACGGAAGTAACCATGAGGACGACCAGTTAAACCACAACGGTTACGAAGACGCACTGGAGACGCATTACGTGGTAATGCTTGTAACTTCATCATCGCTTCGAAACGCTCTTCGTCGCTTGCATTTACATTTGCAATCGTAGCTTTTAATTCAGCACGTTTTGCAGCAAATTTAGCAACTGTCTTTTCGCGTTTCAATTCGCGATTAATCATACCTTTCTTAGCCATATCGACCTCTTATTTGAACGGGAAGCCGAATGCACGCATAAGCGCACGGCCTTCGTCATCGGTGCGAGCAGTCGTAGTAACAGTAATATCCATACCACGAATACGATCAATCTTATCGAAATCGATTTCAGGGAAAACGATTTGCTCTTTAAGACCCATAGAGTAGTTACCACGACCATCAAATGATTTCGAAGAGAAACCACGGAAGTCACGGATACGAGGGATTGCAATAGAGATCAAACGGTCTAAGAATTCGTACATGCGTTCGCCGCGTAAAGTAACTTTACAACCGATCGGCCAACCATCACGGATTTTGAAACCAGCGATTGATTTACGAGCTAATGTAAGCACTGGTTTTTGACCAGCAATTGCTTGCATATCAGCAAGAGCACCATCAAGGAGTTTCTTGTCAGCAGCTGCTGCACCAACACCCATATTGATCGTGATTTTAGTGATGCGAGGAATATCCATCACATTTTTAACGCCTAAAGTCTCTTGTAACTGAGCTTTAAGTTCGTCATTGTAACGCGTTTTAAGTCTGGCCATTGCCTTCTCAACCTATTACTTCGCTACCGCCACTGATTCACCATTTGATTTGTAAACGCGAGTTTTCACGCCTTCAATCACTTGGTAACCAACACGGTCAGCCTTTTGGGTTGTAGCATTAAAAATTGCCACATTAGAGATATGAAGCGAAGCTTCTTGTGTAACGATAGCGCCTTCAGCACCTGTTGCACGGTTCGGCTTTTGATGCTTCTTAACCAAGTTAAGGCCTTCAACCATAACACGGTCATTAGAAACAGACAGAACAGTACCCTGTTTGCCTTTTTCCTTACCTGCGATCACAATTACTTGATCGCCTTTTTTAATCTTAGCCATGATTGCCTCTTATAGAACTTCAGGAGCCAATGAAATGATTTTCATGAACTGTTCAGTACGAAGTTCACGAGTCACTGGTCCGAAAATACGAGTTGCAATCGGCGCTTTGTTGTTGTTCAAAATAACAGCTGCGTTATCGTCGAAACGAATCACAGAACCATCTGGACGACGGATACCGAATTTTGTACGAACTACAACAGCATTCATCACGTCACCTTTTTTAACACGTGCGCGCGGAATAGCTTCTTTTACAGTAACTTTAATAATATCGCCAACTGAAGCATAACGACGATGCGAACCACCAAGTACTTTAATACATTGTACGCGGCGGGCACCACTGTTGTCTGCTACGTCGAGCATAGTTTCGGTTTGAATCATTGCCCTACTCCAAAACCGTGCATCACCGGTCGCAATTTCGAAAGGCTCAAAGAGTACTCGAAATTGACCGATGATGCAAGAACGTTTAATTACTCAGCAGCAGCTTCAACAACTTCAACTAATGTCCAAGACTTAGTTTTAGAAATTGGGCGGCTTTCTTTGATTGTCACAACGTCGCCTAATTTAGCTGTGTTGTTCTCATCATGAGCATGTAATTTAGTTGAACGGCGGATTGATTTGCCATACAACGGGTGTTGAACACGACGTTCGATAAGCACAACAATAGACTTGTCCATTTTGTCACTTACGACTTTGCCGGTTAACGTGCGGACTGTTTTTTCACTCATTGTCCGTTCCCCTGTTTTTCGGTAAGGAGGGTCTTAATACGAGCAATAGTTTTACGAGTAAGCGCAACTTCGTGCGATTTACCCAATTGACCAGTTGCTTTAGCCATACGAAGACGGAATTGGTTAAGCTGTTGCTCATCAAGCAAAGCTGTCAACTCTTCTACCGACTTTTCACGTAGATCTTTAGTTTTCATTACATTACCGTCCGAGTCACGATAGTGGTTTTAAACGGAAGTTTAGCAGCAGCAAGCGTAAATGCTTCACGTGCCAATTCTTCGTTCACACCTTCCATTTCGTACAGGATCTTACCTGGTTTGATTTCACAAACCCAGTACTCCACATTACCTTTACCGTTACCCATACGAACTTCTAATGGCTTTTCAGTAATTGGTTTGTCTGGGAATACACGAATAAAGATCTTACCACCACGCTTAACACGACGGCTAATGGTACGACGCGCAGCTTCAATTTGACGTGAAGTCATACGACCACGTTCAGTTGCTTTAAGCGCGATTGAACCAAATGATACTGTACTACCACGGTGCGCTAGACCAGTGTTACGGCCTTTTTGCACTTTACGGAATTTGGTACGTTTAGGTAGCAACATGGATTATTCTCCCTTGTCAGCAGCACGGTCATTACGACGTCCACGACGTTGCTCTTGACCTTCACCACGACCACGACCACGTTTAGCTGGACGCTCTTCAGCTGGAGCTGGGTTCATGACTTGTTTCATGCCACCCAAGATCTCGCCACGGAAGATCCAAACTTTAACACCAATCGTACCGTAAGTCGTTTCAGCACGCATAGTTGAGTAGTCGATGTCCGCACGAAGCGTATGTAAAGGTACACGACCTTCACGATACCATTCTGTACGAGCGATCTCTGCACCACCTAAACGGCCAGAAACTTCAACTTTGATACCTTTAGCACCAGCACGCATCGTATTTTGAACCGCACGCTTCATAGCACGACGGAACATAACACGCTTTTCTAATTGAGAAGCAATTGCTTCAGCAACTAAACGAGCGTCTAAGTCTGGGCGATCGATTTCGTTGATGCTTACTTGCGCTGGAACACCCATAATGCTGGTAAGTTCGCGCTGTAATTTTTCAATGTCTTCGCCTTTTTTACCGATAACGATACCAGGACGAGCAGTGCTAATAGTTACTTTAGCAGCGCCTGTTGGACGTTCGATAAGAATATTGCTGATCATTGCATTCTTAAGTTTTTTAGTTAAAAACTCACGAACTTGCAAATCTTTAAGCAAGTATTCAGCGTATTGTTTCGGATTCGCATACCAGTTAGCGTTATGACGTTTCACAACACCTAGGCGGATACCGATTGGATGAACCTTCTGACCCATATCAAACCCCTACCTTAACGGTGATGTGACAAGTACGCTTAGTAATACGATCTGCACGGCCTTTAGCACGTGGCATAATACGTTTAAGGCTCATGCCTTCATCAACGTAAATCGTAGAAACTTTAAGGTCGTCTACATCTAAACTGTTATTGTGTTCAGCATTCGCAATTGCAGATTCCAATGCTTTTTTAACTAAAACTGCAGCTTTTTTGTTGCTGAAGTTTAAGATATTAAGCGCGTGAGCAACTGATTTGCCACGGATAAGATCTGCAACCAAACGAGCTTTCTGTGCCGAGATAGCGGCACCGCGTAATTTAGCAGTTACTTCCATCATAGCACCTATTAACGTTTAGACTTCTTGTCAACACCGTGACCACGATAGGTACGAGTTGGCGCGAATTCACCTAGTTTGTGACCAACCATGTGTTCAGTAACAATTACTGGAACGTGGTTACGGCCATTATGTACAGAGATTGTTAAACCAACAAAATCCGGGAGGATCATCGAACGACGTGACCAAGTCTTGATCGGCTTACGGTTGTTAGCAGCAATAGCCGCTTCAACTTTAGCGAACAAGTGCGCATCGACGAATGGACCTTTTTTCAATGAACGAGGCATTAATCAGATTCCTTTACTTGACGCGACGATCGCGAATAATCATCTTAGTCGTACGCTTGTTGGTACGTGTCTTGTACCCTTTAGCTTTTTGACCCCATGGGCTTACAGGTTGAATACCTTTGTTACGCCCTTCACCACCACCGTGTGGGTGGTCAACTGGGTTCATCGCCATACCACGAACGGTAGGACGAACACCACGCCAGCGTGCTGCACCAGCTTTACCTAGTGAACGAAGGTTGTTTTCTTGGTTAGAAACTTCACCCAACACAGCGCGACATTCAACATGAACTTTACGCATTTCACCAGAACGAAGACGGATGATTGCATAAGAACCGTCACGACCCAACAACTGAACAGAAGCACCAGCAGAACGAGCTAATTGCGCGCCTTTACCGATTTTAAGTTCGATGTTGTGAAGTGTAGAACCGATAGGCATATTGCGAAGTGGCAAGCAGTTACCTGGACGAATTGGAGCATCGTTACCAGATTGTACTTTATCGCCAGCACGCAAACCTTTAGGTGCGATGATATAACGACGCTCACCGTCAGCATACTTCAACAAAGCGATGTGTGCAGTACGGTTAGGATCGTATTCGATACGTTCAACTACAGCAGGAATACCATCTTTGTTACGTTTAAAGTCAACAAGACGGTAGTGCTGCTTGTGACCGCCACCAACGTGACGAGTCGTGATGTGACCGTTGTTGTTACGACCACCAGTACGTTTTTTAGCTTCAACCAACGGAGCATACGGAGCGCCTTTGTGAAGATGGTCGTGAACGACTTTCTCTACAAAGCGACGTCCAGGAGACGTTGGCTTACATTTTTGAATCGGCATAATTTTCGTCCTTATTCCGCTGCGCTTTCAGCGGTATCGCCCAAGTCAGCCATTTCTACATCTTGGCCAGCTTTCAGGGTGACGTATGCTTTTTTAACATCAGAACGACGTCCTAATGTTTTACCAAAGCGCTTAGACTTACCTTTAGTGATCGTTGTGTTAACTTTAACAACTTGAACACCAAAGAGTTGTTCAACTGCTTTTTTGATTTCAAGTTTGTTTGCATCAAGTGCAACCTTGAAAACTTGAACACCAGCAGTCTCACCTAAAACTTGTGCTTTTTCTGAGAATACAGGTCCTTTTAGGACTTGATAGATACGTTCGTTGTTCATCCGAGTTCTACCTCAATTTTCTTAGCAGCAGCAACAGACATAACAACTTTATCGAACGCGATCAAGCTAACAGGATCGATTGCAGTAGCATCAACCACATCAACGTGTGGAATGTTGCGCGCTGCTAGATATAGATTCTCATCTACAGCATCAGTAACGATCAATGCGCGAGTAGCATTCAAGTCGTTAAGTTTCGCAAGCAATTCTTTAGTTTTAGGAGCTGCAACAGCAATCTCTTCAACTAGTACAAGACGATCTTGGCGAACAAGTTCAGCTAAGATACATTGCATTGCACCGCGGTACATTTTGCGGTTTACTTTTTGAGACCAATCTTGTGGACGAGCAGCAAAAGTTTTACCACCACCAACCCAGATTGGGCTACGAATAGAACCAGCACGCGCGCGGCCAGTACCTTTTTGACGGAATGGCTTTTTACCACCGCCAGATACGTCAGCACGTGATTTCTGAGCTTTCGAACCTTGACGACCACCAGCTAAGTAAGCTGTAACAACTTGGTGTACAAGAGCCTCGTTAAATTCACGACCGAAAGCAACTTCAGATAATTCAACAGCAGAGCCGGAAACAGTTTTTAAATTCACGTTATTTCCCCTCAGGCCTTGATCGTAGGACGAACGGTAACGTCGCCACCAGTAGCACCAGGAACCGCGCCTTTAACAACTAGAACTGAACGTTCTGTGTCGATAGCAACGATCTCAAGACCCTGAGTAGTTACGCGTTCAGCACCTAAATGGCCAGCCATTTTTTTGCCTTTGAATACGCGACCAGGAGTCTGGTTTTGACCAGTAGAACCTAAAACACGGTGAGAAACTGAGTTACCGTGAGTAGCATCTTGGGTACGGAAGTTCCAACGCTTAACACCACCTTGGAAACCTTTACCTTTAGACGTACCAGTAACGTCAACGATTTGACCAACTGTGAACAAGTCAACAGTTAGAACACCACCAACTTCACGACCTTCAAGATCAGCTTCTGTAGCGCGGAATTCTTGAACTAGACGACCAGCAGCAACACCCGCTTTAGCGAAGTGACCTTTCTGAGCGTTAGTTACGCGAGATTCGCGACGTTCACCAGTAGTGATTTGAATCGCTTGATAACCATCAGTTTCAAGCGTTTTGATTTGTGTGATGCGGTTAGGATCAACCTCAATCACTGTTACAGGCACAGAAACACCAGCATCTGTAAAGATACGGGTCATACCGCACTTGCGACCGACTAAACCAATAGCCATGTGCATAACCTCTAAAAAAGCGGCCTAATTAACTAAAAACGTTAATTAACCGAAAGCCTTAACCCAAAGCGATCTGAACATCAACACCAGCAGCAAGATCTAACTTCATCAATGCATCAACAGTTTTATCTGTAGGTTGAACGATGTCGATCAAACGCTTGTAAGTGCGGATCTCGTATTGGTCACGAGCATCTTTGTTTACGTGCGGTGATGTTAAAACGTTAAAACGTTCGATGCGTGTTGGCATCGGGATTGGACCACAAACTTGTGCGCCAGTACGTTTTGCTGTTTCTACGATCTCTTGAGCAGATTGATCAATTAAACGGTGATCAAAAGACTTAAGACGGATACGAATTCTCTGGTTAGACATACCAGTTAACTCCAAGCCAAATATATAAAGAATCACCCTTGACGCATCTCACCTATTGGTAAGTGTCAAAGGCAGTGAAAATCACTAAGGTCATGATCGATGCCATGACTGTCACGATGCTAACTACTTTCTTCGCAGTTAACCCCCTTCCTTTGAAGGGTGAGTCATTATATCGATTGTTTAACGCTTAAGCAAATCCATTTTGTCTTTTTTGGTCTTTTTTTCAAATTTTGATGATTTTCATTTGTTTACTATTTAATCATCATGCTGTTTTTTGCAAGACATATTCAATGGCTTGATTGAGCAATTGATTTCCTTGCAAAAAGTGTGCTTTTGAAGAGTGTTTTAATTCACTCTCAGTTTGCACGAAAGCCCCAGAAAAATGAGCCAGCTCTTCATCATTTTCCAAAAACAAACTTAGGGTTTCAGGCGTGATTTCGGGATGAAACTGAAAGCCAAGAACATTCTTTCCAATCTGATACATTTGATTACGACACACATCATTTTCCGCCAAATGAATGGCGCCTTTGGGAATTTCAAAAGTCTCACTGTGCCACTGCATAACATTAAAATACTCAGGTAACTCAAAGCAATCTTGTGGTACATGTTTTACTTTTCGGACCGTAGTCCACCCCAACTCTTGCATACTATTTTTGCTGACTGCAGCGCCCAGAGCATTCGCGATCAATTGACCACCCAAGCATAGTCCAATAGCTGGCTTACCCAATGCCAAATAACGTCTTAACCAGCGTTTTTCGATTTTTAACCATGGATAATTAACCTCATCATTTACACTCATGGTTCCCCCCATGATGATGAGAAGATCTACATCTTCAATTTGTGGTAAGGCCTCAATCTCTAGAGGTAAATCCACAGGCAAGGCAAAGAATTCTGTGGCCGTAATTTGTGCCTGATGTGCTTTTAAAAACTCATAACAACTACCGAACCCTTCACCAGCAATATGCTGAAAATAATGTACTTTTAAATGCGACTTCATGCGCTGTAACCTATTGTTGTAGCTTTGCTTAGATTTAGCAAAATTGAAGCCAACTTTTGATTTGGTTGCTTGTTTTTACAGTTCTTCCCAATTCGGTAGCGAAAATTAACTTATTCTCTTAATCTAGATGACATCTTACGCTTTAGATGAGTCACATCTTGAACAAGAAATTTCAAACTGCGCTAATTCATGCACCAAGAAAAGCACCTCAGTATATTTCCAGCGTTCAACCTCCCCTGTTTCGTGCATCTACCATTATTTTTGAAAATACTGATGCACTATTTAATCGCCACTGGACTGACCCGTATGACTACAGTTATGGCACACATGGTACACCCACCACGTTTACCTTAGCCGATCAGATCGCTCAAATCGAGGGTGGCGAATACTGCTTATTGGCACCTAGTGGACTATCCGCAATTAATTTGGTCAATTCTGCATTACTGGCACAAGGAGATGAAGTCTGGGTACCCGATAATGTCTATGGTCCAAATATGGAGCATCTGAGTAATTTGGAAAAACGCTATGGGATTCTGGTTCGAGTTTATAATCCTATAGATGTAACCAGTTTCACCCCCTCTGAACATGCCAAACTCCTTTGGCTCGAAGCTGCGGGATCAGTCACCTTAGAATTTCCTGATTTGGTTGGCTTAGTTCAAAAAGCACAAGCTCAACAGATTTTGACCGTACTGGATAATACTTGGGGTGCAGGTTTAGCATTTAATCCTTTCGATTTTTCTGATGAACATTTGGCTGTAGATATTAGTGTGCATGCCTTAACCAAGTATCCAAGTGGTGGTGGTGATATTTTAATGGGCTCAGTCGTGACGCGTGATCTGCAATTGCATCACAAATTGTTCCGTATGCATGCCATACAAGGGATCGCGGTGTCTGGCGATGATACTGCTCAAATTCAGCGCAGTTTGGCACACATGTCCATCCGTTATGATCAACAAGCTCAATCCGCCTTGAAGTTGCTCGCATGGTTAAAACAGCAACCACAATTTAGTCAGGTGTTACATCCTAGTGATCCAGATGCCGCAGGACATACTCACTGGAAACAAGTCTGCACAACAGGAAAAAGTGCAGGCTTGGTGAGTGTCATTTTCAAACCCGAATATGACTTAAAAGCAGTGCGTAAATTTTGTGATCATCTTAATTTATTTAAACTCGGATTTAGCTGGGGTGGTCCAATCAGCTTGGTCATGCTGTATGAACTCAACCACATGCGTTCACTGAAAAATACACATTTACAACAAGGTTTATTGGTCCGTTTTTGTATAGGACTAGAAGATGCTGACGATTTAGTCCAAGATATTCAAAATGCATTAAAACAGCTCGAATAAATTCTAAAATAGGTGAAAAATGAGTACACCAATCGTTATTGCAAAAAAAACTACTGATACCACACAAGCTATTGTTTTACATTCTCAATTTGCCAATCGACACGGCTTGATTGCAGGTGCAACAGGTACGGGTAAAACCGTGACCTTAAAAGTCTTGGCAGAAAGTTTTTCACGCATTGGTGTGCCCGTTTTCCTTGCCGATGCCAAGGGAGATGTTTCGAGTCTAGCCCAAGCAGGCAGTAGCAATCCAAAATTTGATGAGCGTATTAAAAGCCTCGGAATTGATTCTATTCCCTTTGCCGCCTCGCCTGTAGTGTTCTGGGATTTATTTGGCGAACAAGGACATCCAATTCGCAGCACAATTTCCGAAATTGGGCCTCTTTTATTGGCGCAAATGCTGAATTTAAACGACACTCAAGAAGGAGTTTTATCAGCAGTTTTTCGGATTGCCGATGATCAGGGTTTATTGTTGATTGACTTTAAAGATCTAAAAGCCATGCTCGGTTATGTCAGCGAACATGCCGCAGAATTCAAAGCTGAATATGGCAATCTCTCCCCTGCCAGCTTAGGTGCCATTCAACGTAACTTACTAGCTCTTGCCGATCAGGGTGGAGATCAGTTTTTTGGTGAACCTAGTTTAAATATTCTTGATTTTATTCAAACCGATGCTGATGGCCGAGGTTACATCAACCTGCTCGCAGCGGATAAATTGATGAACACCCCTAAACTGTATGCCACCTTTCTACTCTGGATGCTCTCTGAATTATTCGAGCAATTGCCTGAAGTCGGTGATATGGACAAACCGAAACTGGTGTTTTTCTTCGATGAGGCCCATTTATTATTTGATAATGCCAGTACCGCGCTGCAAGAAAAAATCGAGCAAGTGGTGCGCTTAATTCGCTCCAAAGGTGTCGGAATTTATTTTATCACTCAAAATCCGCTGGATTTACCTGAAACCGTACTTGGGCAATTAGGAAATCGGGTACAACATGCTTTACGCGCATTCACACCTAAAGATCAAAAAGCGGTTAAAACTGCTGCTGCAACATTCCGTGCCAATCCTGAATTTAATGTTGAACAAGCTATTACCGAATTGGGCGTAGGCGAAGCCTTAATTAGCTGTCTAGATGAACAGGGTATACCACAAGTTGTCGAGCGTGCATGGGTGATGCCTCCCTACTCATCTTTCAACCCCATCAGCCCAGAACAACGTCAAGTGTTAATTTCACAGAGTATTGTTGCTGGTGTTTATGAACAGAGCGTAGACCGAGATAGTGCTTACGAACGTTTACAGCAAAAAGTTGTTGAACGCCAACAGCAAGCTATACAAGTTGAACAAGAGAAACAACTTGCCAAAGAACAAGAAAACCTTGCGAAACAACAGGCCAAAGAAGCTGAAGCACTGGCTAAACAGCAAGCACGTGAGGAAGAACGGATTGCAAGAGAACAACAAAAAGAAGTAGAGCGTGCTGCCAAACAGCGAGAAAAGTTAATTCAAGACACGGTCGGAACTTTTGCCAAAAGTGCCGCACGCAGTTTAGGTGGCTCGACTGGACAAAAAATTGTGCGTGGTTTATTGGGCTCTTTGTTTGGTGGGAAATAGCTTTCCCATCACCTTAGAGCGCATTCAACAGATAAAAAAATCAGGAAAATCATATCATTTCTATTATTTTATTTTCAGCATAAACCCATAAAATTTTTATTCCATAAAATAAATATGGTTTTATGTTAAAAATAGATTGCAATTAAAATATTAAATATGTATTTTAAATACATCTTATAAATAACAGCCAAGTGAGATCACCTCATGACTCCACAGCAAATTGAACTTGTCAAAGCCACCGTTCCTGTACTTCGTGAAAATGGCGTTGCATTAACCGGCTATTTTTATAACCGTATGCTAGGTAATAACCCTGAATTGAAAGAAACTTTTAATATGGGACACCAACGTAGTGGCGCACAGGCACAAGCACTTGCAGGTGCTGTTTTGGCTTATGCAGAAAATATTGAAGACCCATCTGTTCTTCTGCCTGTGGTTGAATTAATCGCACACAAACATGTCAGCCTGAATATTCAAGCCCCTGACTATAATATTGTGGGTGAAAACCTTCTGCACTCAATCAGTGAAGTCCTTAATATCTCAATGGAAGACCCATTAATTGATGCGTGGGCAACGGCTTATGGTCAGTTAGCTGATTTGTTTATTCGCACTGAAAAAGCAATTTATGATCTGCACCAACAAACAAAAGGCAGTTGGTTAGGCTGGCGTAATTTCAAAATTGCCAAAAAAGTGGTTGAAAGTGATGAAATCACTTCTTTCTATCTCGCTCCTGTCGATGGTGGTGAATTACCAACCTATCAAGCAGGTCAATATATTTCAGTTCGCGTCTTTGTCGAAGAGTTAGGCTTAAAACAACCTCGCCAATACACGTTATCGACTAGCCCACAAGCTGACTATTTACGTATTTCGGTAAAACGTGAAGATGAAAAAGGTGATTTAGCGGGCGGATGGGTTTCTAATACGCTTCACGGCTTAGACGAAGGTGCTGAAATTGAAGTTTCTGCACCAACAGGTAACTTCTACCTAATTGATAGCAGCAAACGTAATGTCTTTATCAGTGGTGGTGTTGGATTAACCCCAATGATTGCCATGCTTAATCAATTGGTTACACTGGATATGCCACAACCTGTGAGTTTTATTCATGCTTGTCGTAGCAGCGAAGTACATGCCATGAAACAACATATTCATGCACAGAAATCGAAGTTCCCTCGCCTCAGTACATTTACAGCTTATGAGTTTCCACATGCAACTGATGTCTTAGGTGAAGATTATGATGTCGCTGGACGCCTAGACCTCGGCACAATGGATGCAGCTCTTCTACCTGTCAATGCAGATTACTATCTTTGTGGTCCAATGCCATTTATGGCTGAACAGCATAAAGCACTGGTTGCTCGTGGCATTAAACCTGAACAAATTCATAGTGAAGCATTTGGTACAGGCGGGGTTCGTATTTAAACCCACCCTCGCATACATACCTTATAAGGCTAGTCTATGATAGACTAGCCTTATCTTTTCATCTCAAAAAAGATGAGCACAATCATGCAGCTAAATAAATTTACCGATTATGCCCTGCGCATTTTAATGTATATTTCGCGACCAAGAGAAAGTGCATATACCATTGCTGAAATTGCGACTGACCTGCAAGTGTCTCAAAACCACTTGGTCAAAGTCGTCCACTTTATGGGCAAACAAAACTGGTTGATTACCACACGTGGTAAAGGTGGTGGTATTCGATTACACCCAGATGCTGTACATCTAAAAGTCGGTGAGGCAGTTAGAACTTTACAAGGTGAAAACCAGATTGTTGAATGCAACAATCCCCCTTGCGTACTTAGAAGCCAGTGCGGTCTAAAAGGTATCTTAGATCAGGCACTCGAACAGTTTTATCAATATTTAAATCAATACACTTTAGGCGAAGTGCTTGCTCGTTCGAACATTAACAATACTAAAACCATTAAAAATGGTATTGAGCTACTTAACCTATAACATTTTCAAGCGCTAAGAGGAAAATTCGCGTGCGTGGGCGACTTCCTTTATACTAGGCACTTGAAAACCAGTGAATGAAGTTGAGTTATGCACCACAGCAGAGGAAAATCAAAAAACAGTAAAACCGCGCAGGCGCCTAAGCAAAAGATCAGCTATGAAAAAAAGCTTGATCCTGCGATTACTGAATATGCTGTACGTGCACTCAACTGGCTGCGTAAAGCCGCTTTTTTAATGAGTGCACCCAAGCTCAGTATCTGTGTAGAAGATACTGGTTATGAAATTGCTTTTGCTGGACGCTCCAATGCGGGTAAATCTAGTGCAATTAATGCATTAACCAATCAAAAGCAATTGGCACGCGCCTCAAAAAAACCTGGTCGCACCCAAATGATAAACTTCTTTAGTCTAGGCAATCCCAATCAACGTCTGGTCGATTTACCAGGCTATGGATACGCGGCCGTGCCTGAAGCCATGAAAATCGTGTGGCAGAAAGAGCTTGAAAATTATCTGATTCATCGCAAAAGTTTACAGGGCTTAGTATTGTTGATGGATATCCGCCATCCCCTACAACATTTCGATGTGATGATGTTGGAATGGGCATACTCACGTAAACTATTTGTCCATGTGTTGTTGACCAAATCCGATAAGATGAACCGTGGCCCTGCCAACAAAGTACTCTTAGATGTCAAACAACAATTGAAGAAAATGAAACTCGATTTCTCAATTCAATTGTTCTCCTCACTCAACAAACAAGGTTTAGAAGAACTTGCCAGTGTGATGGGCGGGCGTCTGAATTTCACCCTTGAACAAGCTGCCGAGTTTGACCTCGCGCTCATACCTGAAGCAGAAGCCGATACACTCGAAGATACTTTGGACGATGATGAGAGCGAGGCTTTTGAAGTAGAAGAACTTGAAGCCGAAACATCTGAGCAAGCACCGAAACCAGATTAAGTGCTGCCAAACCAAGATCAACTCATCATGAATTGACATTGAAATGTCCCGCATTGCTAAACACATTGCGGGACATTTTTTCATACTGTTTCGAATGCATCAAAAAATGCTTGAGACCGTAGTATGAAACTGTTACAACGCCTGAAAAAAAAAATTGGCTCTTCAATTCAATATCGTATTCAACCGCGCAAAGTGAAATTTGAATGGCACAATACACCCGTGGACTGGGTGCCAGAACAACCTTTTGTCAGCTATTTTATTAATGAAATTAATATGATTTTACCTGCTGGCGAGTTCTGGTTTTGCCGTCTGTACAATAAAGTTCTACCGCAAATTCAAGATGAAAAACTCAAACAGGATGTGCAAGCCTTTATTCGTCAAGAAGCCATGCACGCGCAGGCGCATAACTCTGCTAACAAAGAATATTTATGCGAACGCCACATCGATATTCAACGCAATCTTGATGTTATGGATTTCCTATTTGGCAAATTATTGGCGGACCAACCTTTAGGTTTGAATGTTCCTAAACCCTTACAACATCAATGGGATTTATTCCGTCTCGGTATTATCGCCACTGTTGAGCATATGACTTGCGTCTTGGGTAAATATGCACTCTACAATACTGAGTGGCAAAAACGTGGTGCAGATCCCGCCATGCTCGACTTAGTGAAATGGCATGGGGCAGAAGAAATTGAGCATCGGACTGTCGCATTTGATTTATATCGCCATTTAGGCGGAGGCTATCTGGCACGTTATTACCTCAGTGTTGTGGTCATTGCTGCAGTACTCGGCTTGTGGGTGGATGGTACGGCTCATATCATGCAACAAGACCCTCGTTTTAAATCAATCCGTCCTGCTATCTACAAACCATGGATTTGGCGTGAATGGTATGCTATTTCTCAACGTAACAATGGTTTATTACCAAATCCACTCTGGCTTATCTCGCAACAATTGGGCTATCTGATGCCATGGTACGACCCTGTACATGAAGCCAAAACTGAAGATGCGATTGCTTATCTCAATCAATCCCCTGCTGCACTTCGCGCGATGCTTAAGGTCGCATAAATCAATTACCCATATGTCGGAACACTACAAAAAGCAGGCTGAATTTGCCTGCTTTTTTGCTCATGCTGAAAGT
The DNA here is from genome assembly GCF_002934965.1 of Acinetobacter sp. ACNIH2. Lineage (NCBI taxonomy): Bacteria > Pseudomonadati > Pseudomonadota > Gammaproteobacteria > Moraxellales > Moraxellaceae > Acinetobacter > Acinetobacter sp. ACNIH2. Next base: position 1,855,304 of record NZ_CP026412.1, on the reverse strand, counting down.
CACTTTCCGATTGAGTACCCCCTTATGCATCCTCATCTCAGTGTATTAACACTTGCAGTTCATGACCTCCGAGCAGCGCTAGATTTTTACTGCCAAGGACTGGGCTTTAAAAGTGACGGCATTATTGGACAAGAATATGAAAATGGTGCCGTTGCCTTTATTGAACTGCAATCAGGTTTAAAACTGGCTCTTTGGCCGCAACAGAGTTTAAGTCAGGATTCTGGCTTGGCTTTAACGCCTTTCTGTCCGACTGGATTTTCGCTAGGACACAATGTCGGCTCAGCAACCGAAGTGGATGCCATTATGGCACTCGCTAAAAGAGCTGGAGCAACCATCACCAAAACTGCACAAGCCACTTTTTACGGTGGCTATGCCGGCTATTTTCAAGACCTAGATGGACATCTTTGGGAAATTGTCTGGAATCCCTGTTGGGAATAAAGCTAGCTGTTTGGTTCCGCCACAGTTTCACGAGTATGACGATCAACCACCACACTAATCATCATGTCTCCCTGTACATTGACCACGGTTCGGACCGTATCCAATAAACGGTCGATCGGCAGTAAAATCGCAATGGCTTCCGCAGGTAAACCCACCGATTGCAAAACCATAATCATCGTGACCATGCCTGCACTTGGAATACCAGGGGCACCTAATGATGCGATCATCGCAGTTAAGCAAACAATCAGTTGTTGACCTAGACTTAAATCCAAACCAATCAAATTGGCGACAAACAACGCCGCTGCAGCCTCGTACAAAGCGGTACCATCCATGTTCAACTGCGTACCCAGCGGAATCACAAAGCCTGCGGTTGCAGGACTGACTTTGAGATTTTCTTGTGCACATTTCATGGATAATGGCATGGTAGCTGAACTGGAACTGGTGGCAAATGCTGTAATCAACGCAGCTCGCGTACCTTTAAAGAAGGTTACAGGGTCCATCTTGCCAAAAATCCATAACAGTAACGGCAATACCACCGCACCATGGAAAATGGTGGTTCCTGTCACCACCACAGCAAATTCGGCTAAACGACTGAGTACAGAAAGGTCTTCTGTGGCAATCAACTTGGCTAACAGGGCAAAAATCCCCAATGGTGCAAGTTTCATGACCCAACGAATCATCAGCATCATAATTTCAAAAAATTGTGCTGCGAGCTGACGTACCGCTTTAAAACGCTCACCACCATGTACCAATGCCACACCAATAAACAGTGCAAATACCACCACAGCCAAGACATTGCCTTCTGCAAAGGCTTTAAATGGATTAATTAACGTATTCTGAATAAAATTGGTAAAGAAAGATATTGGCGTTAAGGTATCAGGCGTTTGATATTGATTCATGTCATTCTGGAATAAGGCAATATCTACGCCCTTACCCACATCGAATAAATGTGCACAGCCGATGCCTAGAATTAATGCCAATGTGGTTGTCGTGACGCAGCAGGCAACCGTGATCTTCCAGACTTTTCCAAGTTGCCCACCTGCTTGTAAATTGGACACCCCAACCACAATCGAGCTAAAAATCAGAGGAATTAATAGCATTTTAAGTAAGCCAATGAAAATGCTACTGATAATGCCCAAGCCATATAAACTGCTGGTAAAAAAACTACTCTGTGGAAAGACACTGAGTAGAAAACCAAAAGCAATCCCCAGAATGGCAGCAATCAGGATTTGGGTATTTAAGCTCATATCTGCTGTAATTTTATCTTTTAAAGTCACATCACTATGGCATATCTTGTGTGTAAAAATCGAATTTTTCTTATCCAAAAAATAAAGCCGTCTAACCCACCCCTTATGTAATTGATCACTTGCATGGAGCGTACGTATTGCAAAAATATCAAAAAAAAAGCCTCATCTACATGAGGCTTTTCTAACATTTAAATCTTATTGCGTTTCAATTTCTCTGAGCCGAATCAAGCCTTCTTGAGTCGTACTACAAACCAACTCACCATTTTGCCACATACGTCCAAAATTTAGTCCCCGCGAGTTGGCACTTACCGTTGCATCCATGTCATACAACATCCAGTCATCCACACGGAAAGGTTTATGAAAATACATAGCGTGGTCAATACTGGCACATTGCAAACTTGGTGATAACCAACTCAAACCATGTGGACGTAATGCCGTGGTCATTAAAGTAAAGTCTGAATAAAATGCAGCAATCGCTTGATGCAGTGAAACTTCATCGATTTCCGCTGCAATACGATCATGAGTCCGAATGTAGTGCGCATAAGAAGGTGCCGCTGGTTGTGGCTGATATGGATTCGCTGGGTCGATCGGACGAATCTCCACATGACGATCACGCATAAAACTAGCCCGTACGTTTTCAGGCACAAACTCCACCATCATTTTTTTCAGTTCCGCTTCCGATTTCACCTGCATCGGTGCGGGATAATCAGGCTCCTGAATCTGATAATTCAAGCCTTCTTCTGGCTGAGCAAACGATACCATTGCGGTAAAAATGGTACGTCCATGTTGAATGGCACGCACCTGACGGCTGACAAAACTTTTGCCATCTCTTAAACGATCCACTTCATAAATGATCGGAGCATTGACATCACCACCAAAGAGAAAATAAGCATGTAAAGAATGTGCAGGACGGTCTGCCGTATAAGATGCGGCACGTAAAGCCTGCCCCAAAACTTGACCACCAAAAACACGCTTACCTACCAAATTACGACTTTGACCGCGAAAAATATTCTCTTCGATTTTTTCAAGGCTAAGGAGTTCAACCAATTCTTGAGTTAAGGCATTCATAGCAGACCCGTTTTAAATTTTAGACACACCCATGTTGGTGTTCATTAGAAATAACCATAGAGCGCTTGCTCTAAAACTATATTACCTAAATGTTGACCGATCCCCTAGAGATTAATTGACCGCACTGTCACTGTAATTTTCAAATTTAATTGCTAAAAATATGCAGTTTAACGCTAGAATCTTGGCATAAGCAGTAAATTTGTCAGAAAATGACATCTAGTTTTTGATTACAATTACGCAGAATAATTTCCCCTGTGCATTTTGGGGCTTCGTACCGTATTAGGAGTGTTTATGTCCAAGCGTGGCTTTGGTCAAATGTATCGCCAGCTTTCCAGCAAGCTACTTGACCTTGTGGTAACCCCTCATATTTTGGGTGAAGTACCCAGCAACCCGACAGCTCCAACCACCAGCGAAGATCCTCATGTTGCCAACACACCGAGTAAGAAAGTGGTGTGTTACGTCTTACAAAACTATTCGCGTAGTAATGCCTTGGTGGTCGATGGTGAAACCCGTCGTTTAAAACTGCCTGCGGCATTGGATTCGCTCTTGATTGGCGAACATAAAGAAAAAGCCTCCATCTTATTTTTACAACATCATGATGAGCAGAACCTACTTAATCCGCCACCCAATACCTTTCCACCCCGTCTATTACGCCTGATCGATTTACTCGAAAAGCATCCTGAACTAGACATTGAACTGGTGCCTGTAACGGTGCTGTGGGGTCGTTCACCAGACAAGGAAGACTCTTGGTTTAAATTGTTATTTACCGATACATGGGCAACGCCAAGCCGTGTCAAACAGATGGTAAATATTGGCTTGCATGGACGTGAATCTTATCTGGAATTTCACGAAGCCCAGTCTTTACGTGACCTGATTCAGTACGCTAAAACCACCCATCCAAATTTATCGCCTGCAACGTATATTATTAGCAGCTTGAATAACTACATGGATGCGCAACGTGAAGTCGTGCTCGGTCCTGACTTATCTGACCGTCGTAACGTCATGCACAGCCTAATTAAAGCACAAGATGTGCAAGATGCAATTCGTCGTGAAAGTATCCGTAGCAAAATCAGTATGCTTGAAGCAGAACGTCGTGCGATTGGTTATTTAAATGAAATCGTCTCGGATTATTCCTCTTCAGCCGTTCGTTTTGCGGATATGGCGCTCACCCGCTTGTGGACACAGTTGTATGATGGCGTCGAAGTACATAACTTCAGTACCGTGCGTGAACTGGCAAAAGAATATGAAATTATTTATACCCCATGTCACCGTAGTCATATCGACTATCTGTTACTGTCTTATGTGATTTATAAACGTGGTTTGATGGTACCGTACATTGCGGCGGGCGATAACCTGAATATGCCATTTGTGGGGCAACTACTACGTGGTGGTGGTGCGTTCTTTATTCGCCGTACTTTCCGTGGCAATGGTTTATATACCACCGTATTTAAAGAATATTTATACAGCATTCTGTCGCGTAATACCCCTTTGGAATATTTCATTGAAGGCGGACGTTCACGTACAGGACGCCTGTTACCTGCTAAGACAGGTATGCTTGCCATGACAGTTCATAGTCACTTACGTGGACGTGCCAAACCAATTGTGTTTGTGCCAACCTATATCGGCTATGAACGCCTGATGGAAGGTTCGACCTATGTCGGTGAAATGCAAGGTAAACCAAAAGAAGCAGAATCTGTGCTTGGGATTGTGAAAACTCTACGCAAAATTGAACGCATCTTCGGTAAAGTGCACGTAAACTTTGGTGAGCCTGTATTCTTGGATGACAAACTCAAAGCCTTTGGCGCTGACCAGATTCGCATTGCAAAAAATGATGATCCAATTCCAAATGAGGTCTCTGATGCAGTGAACAGTGCGGCACATACCATTTTAGAAAACATCAACCGTGCCGTAGTGATTAACCCAGTATCGTTATTGTCTCTGATTTTACTAGCGACACCAAAACATACTCTGGACGAAGAGCTGTGCATTAAACAGTTAGATGCATATCGTAATTTGCTCACCGCACTGCCTTATGATGAACGTACCCAAGTGACGCCGCTTTCAGGCAAAGAAATTATTGCCTACGGTTTAAAACTGAAACTGATTAAGCGCGTGAAGCACGTTCTAGGCGATATCATTGCGATTGAAGACAATCAAGCGGTGTTACTCACCTACTTCCGTAACAACATTGTGCATGCCTTTGTCTTGCCATCTTTGATTGCGGCTTTGGTTGAACATAACGGCAGTATCAAGCGTCACGATTTATGTAATGTCATTCGTACGCTCTATCCATTCTTGAAAGCTGAGCTATTCCTAAAATGGGATGATGAGGGCTTAAAAGCGCAAATTGCAGCTTATGCAGATGCTTTAATTAGTGCAAAACTCATCACTGAAGATACGGAAGGACATTTAATTTCCCCTGCACCGAACAGCGAAGAACACAATCAATTGTTAGTCCTTGCAGGTCCTGTCATGCAGAGCCTAGAGCGCTATTACATGACTTTGGCACTGATTACACAGCGTGGTTCTGGCAACATCTCGACGCGTCAAGTGGAAGAGTTGAGTCACTTGGTGGGTCAGCGCCTCTCTGTACTGTATGAGTTCAATTCGCCAGAGTTCTTTGATAAAGCTTTATTCCAAGGTTTTATCCGCGTACTAACACAGCAAGGCTATATCAGCACCAATGCCGAAGGCTCGATTGTGTTTGACAGCAACTTTAGCAATATTGCTGCCAATGCCAATTTGGTACTGGATGATGTGACTTTGCAAATGTTGCAGCACATTACCACCTTTAGCGATGAAGAGTTAAAGCAGGTGTTAGATGCAGTTGCTGCTCAGCAAGCGAAACGTCGTTTGAAGCGTAAGAAGAAGTAATTTTAAAAAGCATAGGTATCTGCGATTTTAGATACCTATGCTGTATGTATAACAAGACATTTTGGTCGATTTTGGATAATCGCTATTATATTAAATGGTAGGATTTTCAAATAAATTATGCATTACATCTAATAGCGCTTGAGGAGACTCTAACGGTATAGAATGAGCAACATCAGCTAATAAAATATGTTGAGCATTTGGAATAAGCTTAGCTATCTCTTCCCCTAGTTCAGGCGGAGTAGCTTTGTCTAATTCACCAGATAGTACAATGGTTTTTGCCGTAATTTTTGAAAGGTTTTCAGTAATATCTGATCGGTCTATTACAGCAGATTTCATTGCCTTAGCTAAATTAGATGGATCATGATCCATCATTCTAGTTAATTCTTGAGTTGCTTCATTACTATGGTTTTCTAACCATTGAGGTGTTAACTTTAACTTTTGAATATCCTTAAAAATTTCCAATCTCTTCGAAGGGTTAGAAAGTAAAATTTTTTCTCGTTCAACCCAAATTGAAATACGATCATTATATTCTTTCCGAGCAGAAGAATTTACTAATACAAGATTTTCTACCATTTCTGAATGCTGAGCAGCTATTCGCATTGCAATCATAGCACCTTGGCTATGTCCAACTAATGTTGCTTTCTCAATACAATACTCTTTCATCCAAATAGCAATATCTTCAGCTATTCCATCAAGATCTAATTGGTCACGCCAGCCACTTTTAGCATGACCCGGCATATCAAATGAAATACAGCGATTTTGTGGAAGGTTTTGAGTAATATGAGTCCAGAATGTTCTATCTAAAAATAAGCCATGTAAAAAAATAATCGGGGAACCATCTCCAATATCATCCCATTCATAGGTGATTCCGTTGATCATCACTCTCCGACTATGACTAGAATCTCTATGCACTTCTGAGAGTAAAAGCGAATCCTCAAATATTTGATAATGAATAATTTTATTTTCTTTTATTGTAAATTGAATTATATAGTCGCTATCAACAGTAGTCTGGGTTTTAAGAACTAAGTGTCTAAATCGCCCAATGACTAAAACCGTATTTCCCGCGCTAATTAACTTATTCATAGAAAATTGTAGAGGTTGGAACGCTTTAGGGAAATCTTCTAACCATTTTTTTATAGCTATATGTCCTTGTATGATTCCAACAGTTTTAACTATTGGATCTCCATCTATATGCCATATGGCTTGTGGGTGGATACATTCCAATGCTTTTTGAATATCATTCTGAGAAAAGGCGGACAAATATTGACGCACAATATCTATTTCAACTGAGCTATTCTCTAGATTAATGAAAGTATTCATGGGAGACCTTAAATTTTTATGAGTTTTAATATTACGGCTTCACTTTCCATGCATAAATGGATCAAAATAATTTACTATTTTCCAAAAATGGAAAGAAAAAATGAATTGGGATGATCTCCGCTTTTTTACAGCAGTGATGCAATATCAAAATATAAGTCGTTCAGCAAAAGAATTAGGTGTAAGCCCACAAACTGTTTCTAGAAAAATTACAGTTTTTGAAGAAAAGTTAGGAACAACTCTATTTCTTAGACATCCTCGAGGATATAAGCCTACAAAAGATGCTATGAACCTTATTGAAGAGGTTAAAAATGCAGAAAAAGTATTAAATACATTACAAAGAAAATTTACCAATAAATCTCAAAATTTGAGTGGTGTAGTGCGTATTGCCGCTCCAGAATTAATAGCCACAGAAATATTGATACCATCGCTTAAACCATTCTTAGATGAGTATCCTGAAATCAATATTGAATTAATTACTGGAATTAATTCTGTTGGTATTGCAAAGGGTGAGGCCGATATTGCCTTGAGATTAGTTCGACCAGAACAAGGAGCTTTAACCATTAAAAAAGTTGGAGTGATGTCCAGTGGTTTATATAGAGCCTCGTCGATTATGGAGGATATTAAAGAATCTAAATTGATAGGGTGGGACTCAAATATCGATTTACCATCATCACGTTGGTTGAAAAAAATTACAGGAAGAGAACCTGATTTAAAATTCAATAACTTAGCAACACAAAAAGTAGCTATTCAATCAGGACTAGGAATCGGAATTCTTCCAAGTTTTATCGCAACAGGACTAGAACGTATCGAACATCCTTACTTACTAGAAGAATCACTATGGTTAGTCACACATGCATCCAATATTTCAACTCCACGAATTAGACTCGTCTACGATGAGATATCTAAAATAATTTTAAAAAACAGTCCTGAATTGAGTGGATCATTTTAAGGTTTCGTAAAATTAGCATAAATACCTTATACCAACGTGAAAATTGAGGCTATGTCTTAATTTTTATCTGTTTTAAAAAATTTAAAAATCCTAAATCTTGATCTAGGATTGTTACTTATTACAACAACCATGATATTAAATGGACGAAGACTCACTCAAAACAAGGGCTTTAATTTTTACAGCTTTTTCAAAATGATCTAATTGATGTTGCATGATCCACCAAGTTGCGGCTTCCATTAAAAGCTCAGGATCATCATTTTTATTTTTGAAAAAAGCATAGAAAGATAAACCTACACTATCTCCCTTTTTTTGAATTTTCTCATTACATCCACTGATAAATCGTTCTCTTAGCTCTTTTCTCATATTTTTAACTTTTCCTAAAATCAGCATAAAAAACTTATGCAAAATTATTTATTTAATATAAATCATAATCTTAAATTAGATCATTCTAGTGAGCAGTATACTAGAATGACTTTTACATTACTTTTCACATTCCACGACTATTTTCCAATCAATGTTCCACATCTTTCATCGAACAAAGTACAAAATATTTTTCAATCATTTTTTTAACAACACCGAATAATCCTCAAAACAGTCTGGATGTTGTAATTCAAAATCCATCTGCTGCATGTTGGAAGCATAAATTCGCTTACCAGACACCACATCACTTTCCAAAACTAAAACTGGCAGCTCCAACTGCTGCTGAAACCACTGAATAATTTCATGTAAAGGAATGGGTTGATTATTCGTGACAATATAAGAACTTTTAGGATGTTCCACGTGAATCAAATGCGCCAAAAAGCGGGCTAAATCTTCAATATGAATACGATTACTATAATGAATATTCGGATATGTCGACGTCTGCTGTGCCAACTTCACCATACGCGCAACAGAAGCTCCGTAAATGCCTGTTGGGCGAATAATAATACTTTGCTCAGGATATGCAGCCTGCCATAACAATTCCATCTGCCGTAGAATCTCGCCTTGTGCATCAATTGGCTTAGGCACACTCGCATCATCAACACGCTCCCCTACTTGTTCACCATAAACTCGGGTTGAAGACACTACGATGACTTTTTTGACAGGATGAGCTTGTAAGGCCTTCTGCATCGCAGGAATGGCATCCACAAAAGTCGCTTGATAGCCTTCAGGCGTGCTCGATGTGGGAGATAACAAGACATAGACGATATCGACAGGAGTAATTTGACTCAAATCAAGTTGATGAATATCTTGAATTAAATGTGTAGCAAAATCTTGTGGTTTGGCAGTACGGCTTATTGTGGTAATTTGGTGGCCTTGTTGAAATAATTGTTTAGCAACCCGTTGAGATGTTTTACCATAACCTATAAATAAAATATGCATTTAGCACCTAATGAGCACTTTAGTTGAGGGGACATGGCCGCAGTCCAACAATTGCAAGGGGTTGGAAGTGCCTCTGCTGCATTACTTGAAAAACTGAATATTTTCACCACGGATGATTTATTGTTTCATCTGCCGCGGGATTATGAAGATCGTAGCACGATCATCCCCATGAACCAATTGGAGGTTGGGCGTAGCTATCTGCTTGAGGGTACGGTGAAATCAGTGGACTTTCCTCCGGGAAAGCGTAAATCCATGGCCATTTTACTGGATGATGAGCTCGGTAAAGTCACGCTACGCTTTTATCACCTATATAAAGCCCTGACTGATCGCGGCAAGGTGGGCAACCGTTTACGGGTTTTTGGTGAAGTCCGTGTCGGTGCTCGTGGCTTGGAAATGTATCATCCTGAAATTCAGTTAATTAGCGAACATACGCCATTGCCACAAACCCAGCTCACGGCGATTTACCCTGCGACTGAAGGACTCACTCAAACCAAACTACGTGACTACGTTAAACATGCCCTAAAACAGCACAGTGATGATCTGCCAGAACTCCTGCCGCAGAAATTCACCAATGGCTATGCATTAAAGCAAGCCTTGTATTACATTCATGAACCGCCACTCGATGCCAATATGTTGCAGTTGAGCCAAGGCTCACATCCTGCACAGCAACGCCTGATTTTTGAGGAATTGGTGGCGCATCAAGTCAGCTTACTGACGCGCCGCGCCTACATCCAACAGATTGAAGCTCCCGCTTTTACTCACAGTAAAATCCTATCCAAACAATTACTGGCTGCGTTGCCCTTTAAAATGACCGCAGCACAGAAGCGCGTATCTAAAGAAATCTCCGATGATTTAAAGCAACACAAGCCAATGCTGCGTCTGGTACAAGGCGATGTTGGTGCAGGTAAAACACTCGTGGCAGCACTTGCTGCTTGTCATGCCTTAGAAGAAGGTTGGCAAGTTGCCCTCATGGCACCAACTGAAATTCTCGCAGAACAACATTATTTGAATTTTAAACGCTGGTTTGAACCTTTAGGCTTAACTGTGGCATGGCTATCAGGCAAGCAAAAAGGTAAAGCCCGTGCCTTGGCAGAGCAACAAATCCAACAAGGCTCGGCGCAACTGGTCATTGGTACCCATGCCTTATTCCAAGACAGTGTTGCCTTTCATAAATTGGGTTTGGTGATTATTGATGAGCAACACCGCTTTGGGGTTGATCAGCGTTTAGCACTTCGCAATAAAGGCGCACAGCAAACCACGCCACATCAACTGGTGATGACCGCAACCCCTATTCCGCGTACTCTCGCGATGTCCGCATATGGGGACTTAGATACCTCAGTGATTGATGAATTGCCACCAGGTCGAACCCCGATTCAAACGGTGACTATTCCTTTGGACCGTCGTGAAGAAGTCTTACAACGGATTGCCAGTAATTGCGCCGAAGGCAAACAAGCCTATTGGGTTTGCACATTGGTCGAACAGTCAGAAACTTTAGATGCTCAAGCCGCAGAAGCCACCTATGCCGAAATCAAACAACGTTTCCCAACACTCAATATCGGACTGGTGCATGGCAAAATGAAAGCCGATGACAAGCAAGCCGTCATGCAACAGTTTAAGGACAACGAACTACAACTGCTCATTGCGACCACGGTAATTGAAGTCGGCGTGGATGTGCCGAATGCCTCTATTATGGTCATTGAAAATGCCGAGCGTCTGGGCTTATCACAACTGCATCAGTTACGTGGTCGTGTTGGACGTGGTGCTAAGGCTAGTTTTTGTGCCCTGCTGTATAAAAATCCACTGTCACAAAATGGACAAGAACGCTTACGCATCATGCGTGAAACCAATGATGGCTTCATCATTGCAGAGAAAGATTTAGAGATTCGCGGCCCTGGGGAATTACTCGGCACTAAACAAACGGGAGATATGGGCTTTCGCGTTGCCAAATTAGAACGGGATGATCATTTGCTCAATCAGGCGCATTATGTGGCACAACAAATCCTGAAAGACTATCCAACTCAGGCAGATGCCTTACTCAAACGCTGGCTGCCTGAAGCCCCTCGCTATGCCTATGTTTAAACCTTTTTTATCTAGCGCTCAGCAATGGCTACATTCAGTACTACCATGTCAGTTTTGTGGACTTGAGCGTGGCCGCCATGCGAGTCTCTGTCAAGATTGCTGGAACCATTTACCTTGGCTCAAACAATACGTGCAACGTCAAGAAATTGAGGTTCAAGTCGCCTGTCATTATGACTATCCCATTGATCGTGTGATTCAGCAATTTAAATATGAGCAACAACTACATTTTCAAATTTTGCTGACTGGACTGCTCAAACAACTGGACTATCGTCAAATTCAAGCCATCGTTCCCATGCCAATTTCCACTCAACGTTTGGCTGAACGAGGTTATAACCAAAGTGTCATTCTGGCACAGCGTTTGAGTCAGCAGTTAAATATTCCTGTTTGGCAACCTATTCAACGGCAACATCAGCATTCACAGAAAGGCTTAAGCCGTTTAGAACGACTGGATAGCATAGAACAGCAATTTAAAATCGCCCCAACAAACGCTCTGCGTTATCGTCGCGTGTTAATGCTAGATGATGTGGTGACGACAGGCAGCTCACTTAAAGCATTGCAACAAGCTCTAAATGAACTGGGCTGCCGAAAAATTGAAGCTGCCTGTATTGCAGCAGCTCAATGTTAATTATAGAAGTACTGATTCAATCCATTTGAAAAAGCTATGCCTGTATCTTTAGATACTGACGCACCCATGGCAACACGATTTCTCGAGTCAATGGTGCCAAAGGCGTGCTCTGATCATCCAACTCAATCCACTTGAGTTCAGCAATTTCAGCTGCAATTTTTGGCGAGTTCGTTAGCTCCACTTGAAATACATGACTCACCAATAGATGATCAGGCTCATTGGCCGCAGCGGTTTCAAAACGTCCAACGTACTGAATAATTTTCGCCTGACAGCCAATTTCTTCCTCGATTTCACGCAAGATACAATGTTCAGGTGCTTCATCTGGTTCTAGCTTACCACCTACCTGCATAAAAAAACGAGTGTTGTGCTTACGCACCAATAACAACTGCTGTTGTGTATTTAACACAATACCCGCAGCGACAGTAATTTGTTTCATTAGGCGTGTTTCACCAAGTCTTGCTGCTCGGTCATGCCCCATTTCGGGGTAGGTGCAGTAAATACATCAAACTGCTGTAGAATCGCTTCAACCGAGTTTTCAGCAATTAAGGTCTCTGTGAAACGTGAATGCGTAAAGCCTTTTTCAGTCGTTAAGTTGATGAAGTTAATCAGGTCATCATAAAACCCTTCAACATTTAAAAAGGCGCACGGTTTTAAATGAATGCCCAATTGTGCCCAAGTCCACTGTTCAAAAATTTCTTCCAAAGTTCCCGCACCACCTGGCAGTGCAATAAAGGCATCGGAAAGTTCAGACATTTTGGTTTTACGTTCATGCATGTTTTTTACCACATGCAGCTCAGTCAAATCAGGATGAGCCAACTCACGATCTACCAAAGCATGTGGAATCACGCCAATCACTCGCCCACCTGCTTGTAAAGCACTATCTGCAATCACACCCATTAAACCTGAGCGCCCACCACCATAGATCAGTGTTTTACCTTGTTGTGCTAACGTTTGCCCAACATGACGTGCTGTATCTAAGAAAATGGTGTCTGTACCAACCGCTGAACCACAAAAAACCGCAATAGAATGTGTCATTATTTCACCATGTTATGATCTTGTCATACCGCGAGAGTAAAGTAGATAGAGATTTTTTCATAAATTAGCAATTCAATCAGTGTTTTTCATGAAATCCTTGTCTAAAATACACCCATCGATTTAACCCCATACTGCGTAAGGGAGAAAAGACATCTATGCTTGAAGCCTTTTACGCCACAGAGCGCGGTAGTTTAGAAGACGCCACCATTAATGGCGGTTTTGATTTACATCCAGAACTGGTCTGGGTCGACCTGATTGCACCTTCACAAGAAGAACAGCAATGGGTTTTAGATGCGTATGATCAAAATCTACCAACACTAAAATCATTGGAAGACATCTCTTCATCTGCCCGATTCTACCGTGATGATGATGGTATTTTGCATATCAGCACGTATTTTTTAACGAAAAATAAAAATTATCAGGTGGATGGTGAAGCAGATGATAATTCCAGTATTTTAGCCACAGTACAAACAGTTGCTTTTATTTTACATAAAGAGCGTTTGTTTACTCTACGTGGTGAAAAACTGGTGGCTTTCCGTGCCTTTCGCGCACGCGCACGTCGCAATGATTATGAAATTGACTATAAAGACCCGACTTGGGTACTTTTAGGTTTACTAGAAGCCAAACTAGATGAGCTTGCGGATATCTTGGAAGATATCCACAAGGACTTGGAAAAATACTCCACAGAAGTGCTGAATAACCGCCATCGTGAACAAATTCTCGACCTTGATGACATGATTACCCGTCTGGCGCAGTTAGAAGATATGCTAGGTAAGGCACAATTATGTTTAATTGACCTGCGTCGTGTGCTGACCTTTTTATCTCGTCCTCGCGCCTTAGGCAGTCATATCTATGATGCAGACATTCGAGAGTTGAGTGAAGATGTACGCTCACTGGTCGAACATGATGCCTTCTTGTTCCAGAAAGTGCGCTTCTTGCTAGATACGACATCAGGATTCATTAACACCGAGCAGAATGATACCATTCGTCGCTTCTCGATTTTACCAAGTATGTTGGCACCCCCAATGTTAGTGGCAAGTATTTACGGCATGAATACGGATGTTTTACCCTTTGCCCACGGCACCACCAGCTTTATCGCCGTTAGTATGATTATTGTTGGCTTCTTTATTGGGCCACTGATTTATTTCCGCTGGAAAAAATGGATCTGAACATTCTTTTTTACATGGTGTGATCCGCGAAGTACAACAGAACACTATCTTTTTGAGCATAAGATTCAACATAAAAAAGCACCGCAATTGCGGTGCTTTTTATTTTAGATCAAATGCAGATCATCTTGCAGATGACAAGCCTGAATAATCTTCATCATTTTGTCAGGCACAGCCTTAAAGTGTAAACCTTGTGCTTGAGGCGTTTGGCGCAACCAACGTACCAGTACCGCTAATGCCAAGGTACTTCCCTGTTGCAACTGTGCCAAGTTCACCACCATAGGCAACTGTTGTTTCTGAATTAATGCTAGACCCTGCTGATAGTATTGTTCAGCATTGTCATAGTCAATTTTTCCAGTGACTTGCAATTCCTGATTGACGAGACTAATCACCGTTCACCTATCTTATTTTTTCTTTACAGCTGCGTCAGCATCTGGTTCAAAGTTAGCAATCGCTTTATCCAGATTACCACCATTACGTTTCACAGTCGCCGCAAACTGGTTACGGAATTGTAGACCTAAATCAATACCAGAAACGTTGATGTTACGAATCTTCCATTGGCTACCTTTATCCGCCAACTGGAACGATACAGGAATCTTTTCACCGTTGTTATTAAAGTCAATCGTCACTACAGGATTAGCACTGCCTGTTGCTTTATAAGGGCGCATGCTATAGGTCTGGTTGCTAAACTTGGCAAAAGCTGTACCGTAGTTTTCAATCAATGTTTCCCGGAAGTTCTTTTCAAACTGTGCACGTTGCGCTGCAGTGCTGTACTGATTGGTTGCATAAGTACCCATGACAATACGAGTGAACGCTTGTGAATCCACATACGGGTCTAAGTTCTGACGCACGATTGCTTTAACCGCTGCTGGGTTATTTTGCAATTTTGCATGGTCTGCTTTTAAGCGACCAATTAAACCATCCGCCACACGCTTAATAAATGCAGGAGGAGCTTCAGCTGGCGCAGCAAATGCAGTACCTGCAATCATGGTTGATAAAATGCTTGCCGTTAATGTTTGTTTCAACAACATATTCACTTCTAAATTCCTCTTTCAATTATTCAACAAATGCTGGTTCAGCATCTGTTTTTTCAGTTGGTGCCTCAGCTTCTGCCGATGGAGTCGATGACTTACCGGCACCTGCTGTAATAAATTTACTAATCAAATCTTCCAGATCCATCGTACCCTGAGTGTTAGCGATTGATGCACCACGCTTGATATAATTCAAGCCACCACCTGGAACAACTTTCAAATACTTCTCACCTAACAAGCCATTGGTTGCTACCATTATGTAAGCATCTTCATCAATACTGGTGATGGATTTCATGTTCGCAATAAGTTGCTGTTCCATTTCTTTTTGTTTCGCTGGTGTAGCTTCGGTATATTCTGTGCTATAGCGCAACTCATCCAACGCATTGTTTTCAACCGTTTTCAACTGTTCTGCATTAAAAGACGTTAGCTTGCCATCCAATTCAAAATGCACCGTTGCCAAACGTGTTACTGGATCTAGAGTAATATCTGTAACACGACCAATCGTGACACCACTCATCGTAACTTTGGCACGAGGCTTTAAGCCATTTACGTTATCAAATTGTGCCGTCATGCTATAGGCATCACGTAAGTTAGTGCCGACTAAGCCACTCACTTTCATTGCCAAGAAAAACAATGCAACACCGAAGACAATCACAAATAATCCTACGGCCAGCTCACTTGCACGTGATTTCATTAAACCCCTCCGAACATGACCGCAGTCAACACAAAATCAAAACCTAATACACAAAGCGATGAATACACCACGGTACGCGTTGTGGATGTTGCAATGCCTTCAGATGTCGGTACACAAGCATAGCCTTGGTAAACCGCAATCCAAGTACATAAAATGGCAAAAACAATACTCTTAATAATCGTGCCGTTAAAGATATCTTTATAGAATTGCACATTACTTTGCATGCCACTCCAGAAAGAACCTTCATCTACGCCCAGAAAATCTACGCCGACCATTTTACCGCCAATAATACCAATCGCAGCAAACACAACACTCAACATCGGCAAACTTACAATACCGGCCCACAGACGTGGTGAAACAATACGTTTTAATGGATCAACCCCGATCATCTCCATACTGGATAATTGTTCGGTGGCTTTCATTAATCCAATTTCCGCGGTCAGTGCAGAACCTGCACGCCCAGCAAACAATAATGCGGCAACCACAGGAGCCAATTCACGTAACAGAGTTAACGACACCATGGTGCCCAACATGGCTTCTGAACCAATGTTGACCAAAATGGAATAGCCTTGTAAACCTAAAACCAAACCAATGAACAAACCCGACACCGAAATAATCAGTAAGGACATCACCCCGACACGATACATTTGGTAAACAAACAGTTTGACCCCTAACCATGTCGGCATTGAGCATAGAATTTGTAGCAACATAATGGTTGCAACACCGACACCCTGAACACTCTGAATAACGCGTCTACCTAATGAGGCAATAGCATTCATGCACGAACCTCGCCCGCCAAATACGCTTGATGACTAAACTGATATTCTACAGGCCCTTCAGCCGCACCTGTCAGGAACTGACGCACAAATGGTGATGCATTCGCCTGTAATTCAGCAGGCGTACCTTCACCTTGCACTTTCCCCTCCGCAACCACATAAATATAATCTGCAATCGAAAGCGTTTCTGCTACATCATGCGATACAATAATCGTGGTCAATTCCAATGCTTCACGTAGAGAACGAATTAATCGAGTCAGTACACCTTTCACAATCGGGTCCTGACCCGCAAAAGGTTCGTCATACATAATCAATTCTGGATCTAATGCAATTGCACGTGCCAAAGCCACACGTCGGTTCATCCCCCCTGAAAGTTCAGAAGGCATGAGCTGCTCTGTGCCACGCAGGCCAACCGATTCCAGCTTTAATGCGACCAATTCTGCAATTAAATGCTCAGGTAATTGGGTATGCGCACGCAATGGAAATGCAACATTTTCATAAACGCTCATATCGGTAAATAAAGCACCACTTTGGAACAGCATGCCCATACGTGCTCGTGCCGCAAACAACTCATGTCGCGACATCTGACCAATATCTTTACCGTCAAGTAGCACTTGCCCATGATCTGGGGTTAACTGCCCCCCAATTAAACGCAACAGTGTCGTTTTACCTGTTCCAGATGGCCCCATAATGGCGGTAATTTGACCACGTCGAATCTTCAGACTGACTTGGTCATAAATGATTCGTTCCCCTCGCTTAAAACTCAGTTCTTTGACTTCAATCAAAGCTGAATTTTCAAGGGGTGCTTGATTATTCATAGCGGAGAAAGTTCCTGCAATTTTTCAGCACGCATACTATAAAGGATTGAACTATAAAATGTTACCTAGTTACGTCGGGTAAACTGTGTGCAATTTGTTTTTTGATTCTGTCATTTTAATTATACGAACCAAGGCGCACAGCATAGAAATTAGAACACTGTGTTATATAAATTGAGCGTAAAAGAAAAAGATCAAATTGCTCAGCAAAAGAATAAAACCCAAATAAGGCATAATGACCTCTTTTAACGAATACCCTAACAGAGGTTGTTGTTCTATATTGTTGTTCATATTTGTCATATTTCAACATAAATTTGACTTAGTATACATTTTTTAAACAATAAACAAAATCTTTAAACATAAAAAAACCAGCGCTTTTGCGCTGGTTTCTTAGAAGGGATGATTTAGTCGTTAAACTTACGACGACGGTCACCGCCTTCACGACGTGGACGATCCTCACCACCGAATGAACGCTTAGGACGATCTTCGCCACCAAATGAACGCTGTGGACGATCTTCACCACCGAATGAACGCTTAGGACGATCTTCGCCACCAAATGAACGCTGTGGACGGTCACCGAAACCACCTTCACGACGTGGTGGACGATCACCGAAATCACGTTTAGGACGGTCACCAAAAGAACCTTCACGGCGTGGTTTGTAATCTACACGGTTACCACGGTTATCATCATTCGAGTCAAAACGTGGCTTATCATTGAAACCACCTTCACGACGTGGACGATCGCTGTTAAATTCGCGACGTGGACGGTCTTCAAAACCACCTTCACGGCGTGGACGATCATTATTAAATTCGCGACGTGGACGGTCTTCGAAACCACCTTCACGGCGTGGACGATCATTGTTAAATTCGCGACGTGGACGGTCTTCGAAACCACCTTCACGGCGTGGACGATCATTGTTGAATTCACGGCGTGGACGATCTTCACCACCAAAAGAACGCTGTGGACGGTCGCCATCACGGCCACCTTCACGACGTTTGAAGTTAGATTCACCTTCAAAACGACGACCACCGCCGAAACCGCCACGACCGCCTTCACGACGACCGCCACCGCCATTGCGACCACGACCACCATCACGACCAGAGCGTGCTGGAGGTGGAGATGGCTCTAAGCCTTCGATTTCAGAAACTTCTAAACGAGCATCTAAGTAATCTTCTAAAGCACGGATTTTGCCGCGTTCACGGTAAGTTGCCAAAGTAATTGCTTTACCTGTACGACCCGCACGACCTGTACGACCAATACGGTGTACATAGTCTTCGTTCTTCATTGGCAGACCAAAGTTGATTACGTGTGAAATTGTTGGTACGTCTAAACCACGTGCCGCAACGTCAGTTGCAACCAAGATTTTTGCACGACCTTCACGAATACTACGTAAACGACGGTTACGCACGGTTTGTGGCATTGCACCGTGAAGTGCAACTACTGAGTGACCCGCTTCAGCCAATTCTTCAGCAAGCATGTCTGTGTCTTCTTGTGTAGACGCGAAAACAACAGCTTGATCAAGATCTTCTTCACTCAACCAGTGAGTTAAAAGTTTTTTCTTGTGCTCAAAACCATCAGTCCAGTGTAGAGTCTGAGTGATGTCTGTATTGGTAGAATGACCTGTTTCAATTGCAATACGCTCAGGATCATTCATCATGCGTTCAGCAAGAGTGATGATACGTGGTGCAAATGTTGCAGAGAACATTAATGTTTGTTTACGGTTTGCCGCAAGATCGCTAATCGCTTCTAAGTCTTCAGAGAAGCCTAGATCAAGCATACGGTCAGCTTCATCAACAATTAATGCATCAACTTTATCAAGTTTGATTTGACGACGGTTCACAAGGTCAAGTAAACGACCTGGAGTTGCAACTACAACTTGTGCACCTTTTAATTGTTGGATTTGCTTACCAAATGGCATACCGCCCATGATCGCAGCAATACGTGCGCCTTTCATGTGACGTACAAATGCAATTGCGTCTTGGCTTACTTGTTGCGCCAACTCACGTGTTGGGCAAAGTACTAAAATATTTGGTTGGGTAATTGCTTTCATACGTTCTTTGAACGGAACGAAAGTCTCTTGACCTGCAAGTGCGTTTAACGTTGGAAGTAAAAACGCCGCAGTTTTACCTGAACCTGTTTGGCTTGATACAAGAAGGTCTTTACCTTCTAAAGCAGCAGGAATCGATTGTTCCTGTACAGGCGTAGGAGATGTAAAACCTAGGCTTTGTAGAGCTTGTTGTAACGATTCATGTAAAGAAAATTCAGCAAAAGTTTTGCTCATAGAGTTTTTCACCCGAAAACTGGGTGCTCCATTAAAATAAAGTCAGATGGACATCGGCAAAAAGCGGCACAGCAATAATCGCTGAAAATATAGAATCAGCGGCGATCCGAGAACGACGATGCGTATAACGCACATTTGATTACAGCCGCAACCTGAAGGAATCGCTTAAGCGATTGGGTGGGGCGCGAAATAATGTCCTCTCTTTGGACCGGACGCGCATACACAATGATAGAAGAGAATGTTCAGGTAATGAACGAAATTTAGTGCGTGGCGAGATTATAACAGCATATTTTTAAAAGTCACCTTTTTTAATCGACTTTTACCATTTTTTTAAAAATATTATTCAAAGATGCAATTAAAGCTTGGAATTCTATATAAAAAAGCCCTCAAAATTGAGAGCTTTTTTATCGTCACTTGATCAGGTAATCATTCGATTACTTTGCTGCTTCACCCCACGCTGGCACGACTGCCTGCATTAATGGCTTTAACATTTTCATTGAACATGCAAGTACTTGACCATTTTCCATAGAGTCGCTACCGCCACGTGCATCAACCACAGTGCCGCCTGCCTCTTTCACAATCAATTCGCCTGCTGCGATGTCCCAAGGCTTTAGACCGAGTTCGAAATAAGCATCGAAACGACCCGCTGCTACATACGCCAAATCTAATGCTGCTGAACCTGTACGACGATATTGTGCACCAGCTTCAGTTACATTTAACAATGAAGCAAAATGATTTTTTGCATAAGAAATCACTTCACCATTACGTTTTGCGCGGTAAGCATGTCCTACAGACATGAATGTATTTTCAAGGCTGTCTTTCACATTTACACGAATACGGCGTTGATTCATCATGGCACCACGACCACGACTTGCAGAGAACAATTCATCTTTCACAGGGTCGTAAATTACACCATGTTGAGTAATGCCTTTATGTTGAACTGCAATAGAGATACAGAAATGAGGAACACCGTTAATGAAGTTTAAAGTGCCATCAAGTGGGTCAATGATCCAACACCAATCTGCGTCGTGACCTTTACCTTCTTGATAACCAAACTCTTCACCAAGAAAACTGTGGTTTTTATAGCTTTTACGTAGCGTATCGATGGTCAATTGTTCCAAATAACGGTCTACACGCGTTACTGGCCCATCAATTCCTTTTTCTTCGACTTGTAGATCAAGTTTATGACGATTTTGATGCGCTTTTAAAAGCTCTTGACCGACTGTTTGAGCCGCACGCGCAGCCATCACCACCATAGGTTCCATTGAACACCCACTACAAATTTGAAGATATTGATTAAAGAATAATGCATAAAAGCCCCTATATCTTAACAAATATAAGCGCTTTTAGGGAAAAAATGTTTCGAAAATTTAGCTTTTGATCAGCCTATACTTTGTACAAGCTTTAACCATGCTGATTCTATTGATTTAACAAGGCCTTGTGCATCTAAGCCTGCTTGTTGCAACATTTGATTATGTGTTTCCTGATGCATAAAGTTATCAGCCAAACCTAAATTCAACATCGGCTTAACAATTTGCGCTTGTGCCAAATATTCATTCACTGCACTACCCGCACCTGCCATTACCGCATGTTCTTCCACTGTGACAAACAATTGAGTTTGATCGGCTAAGCGCGATAACATCTGTTCATCTAAAGGTTTCACAAAGCGCATATTCACCACACGCACGCCAACATCCAGTTGCTGTGCCAGACTACGTGCAGCTTCTACAGATGCCGCAACACGACTACCAAAGGCCAGAATGCTGATCTGTTCATCAGCAGTTTCGTTCAATTGCAAGATGATTTCAGCACACCCTATTTCTAGTTCAGTCATGTGCTGCTGTATTTCCACACCAAGGCCATTACCACGCGGATAACGTACCGCTGCTGGTCCAGGATATAAATAGGCCGTATGCAACATTTGACGACATTCATTTTCATCTTTCGGTGCCATGATCACCATATTCGGCACAGTTCGCATGAAGGCATAGTCATATGCTCCTGCATGCGTTGGGCCGTCTTCACCGACCAAACCTGCACGATCAATACCAAACGTCACATCCAGATTTTGCAATGCTACGTCATGGATCAACTGATCATAACCACGTTGCAAGAAGGTGGAATAGATCGCAACCACAGGTTTTAAGCCTTCGCACGCCATCCCCGCAGCTAAGGTCACTGCATGTTGCTCTGCAATTGCCACATCAAAGAAACGCTCTGGATATTGCTGCGCAAACTTGACCATACCTGAACCTTCACACATCGCAGGTGTAATGGCCAGTAAACGCGAATCTTGTGCTGCTTGATCACATAACCACTGACCAAATACATCTGAATATTTAGGCGCTGTTTGCGGTGCCGCCTTGGCATTTATTTTGCTAATGGCGTGATATTTAATTTGTTCTGCTTCAGCAGGTGCAAAGCCTTTGCCTTTTTTGGTATAGACATGAATTAAGCGCGGTCCACTGCGTTTTTTCAGCGCTTCAAAAACTTGTGTCAACTCTTTGACATTATGGCCATCAAAGGGTCCAAAATAATCAAAACCAATCGCTTTAAACAGATTATCAGCAGCTTCTGTTGCGGATTGATGCAAGCGTGAGTTATATGACCATTTTGGATGTGGTTGTACGTAGGCTTCGCCTTGTTCTGAAATATGTACTGACTGACCACTTTCCCAAATTGCTGCCAAATGTTTGGCAAAACCACCCGTACTGCACGAAATCGACATATCGTTGTCGTTGAGTACCACCATCAAGTCAGCGTTATGCGCCACGGCATCATTCATGGCTTCAAACGCCATGCCCGCAGTCATAGCACCATCACCCACAATCGCCACCACATCACAAGGATTTTGTTGGTAGCGACGCGCTAACGCCATGCCCAGCCCCGCTGAAATTGCAGTAGATGAGTGGCCAACCCCAAAAGTATCAAAAATCGATTCTTCTCGCGCAGGGAATGCTGCTAGACCATCTTTAGCACGAATGGTGGTTAATAACTCACGACGACCTGTTAAGGCTTTATGTGGATAAGCCTGATGACCCACATCCCAAATGAGGCGATCATCTGGCGTATTAAAACAGTAATGCAAGGCAACTGTTAACTCAATGACCCCCAAGTTCGCGCCAAAATGTCCGCCGCTTTGTCCAGCTGCATACAAAATAAATTGACGTAACTCATCCGCCACTTGTGGTAGTTGATCACGCGCGAGCAAACGTAGTTGTTGTGGATGATCGATCGTATCCAGCAACGGTGTTACAGGGCGTTGAGTTGGTATTTCTGTATACAACATATGTGGCAAAGCCTTCTAAAGCCTGGCAAATCCTAAGCTAGGTAAATGGGTTACTCGATCATCGTGGGATGATATCACCTTCAATCAGCCACATTTCTGGCGATGCGTACTTGAGTACAAAACTCAATTGGCGTTTTTTGGTGCGTAGATTATCCTGAATAATATAGCTATTTATCAACTATTATCGTTCGCTTTCTACAAAAAAGAAAATCTTGCATACATTTTCAATGTGACTATTCTACTAATGTCCAAGCATTACGCTATACTTTAGTCAATTTATAAACTATTTAACGGGTTAAACAGTGCCTATAGAATTTGTCGCAACGTCTCGCCTTCCCACTGCTTTTGGTGAATTTAAAATTACGGTCTTTCAAGACCCGAAAACGGGTGAAGAACATGTTGCGCTCTCTAAAGGACTCGATACACCACCAACGGGTCCAGTATTGGTTCGCATTCACTCGGAATGTTTGACTGGTGATGCTTTCGCATCATTAAAATGTGACTGTGGCCCGCAATTACAAGCCACCCAGAAACTCATTAATGAAGTCGGACAAGGCGTCATTCTCTACTTGCGTCAGGAAGGTCGTGGCATTGGTCTTACCAATAAAATTCGCGCCTATGCCCTGCAAGATCAAGGTCATGACACCGTCGATGCCAACCTCATGCTGAATTTACCTGCCGATGCACGTCGCTATGATATGTGTAGCATTATGTTGGATCATCTCAATATCAAAGAAGTTCGCTTGGTTACCAATAATCCATTAAAGATTAAAGCATTAACCGATCTTGGGATTAATGTAATAGACCGTGTACCATTAACGGTGGGTTTAAATCCGTTCAATGAAGATTATTTAAAAACCAAACATGAACGCATGGCACATATGTATAAAAAGGATGACTTTTAAGTCATCCTCGCCTGATTTATTTGCACATTTTTCAATCAATAACAGCATTTAAGTCAGCTAAATCGTCATCGAGAAAATACGATTATTCGGCATTTTCCGACTTAAACGCAAATCGAATGCCATACAAATATTCCGCACAAAAGGTTTGCCCTGCTCAGTAATTTGAATATGATCTGCTTCAATCCTTAACAAGCCATCTTTTTGCATTTCTTCTAGTTGCTGTAATACCTGCGGTAATTCTGGAAATCGCTGAGCTTTGTCCTGCCATGACGTCGTAAAGGTACACATTAAATTCAGAATATGTTGCCGAATGACCAAGTCTTCATTGCTTAAAATATGCCCACGATAGACAGGTATTTCATTTTGCTCTAGACGCGCATAATAATCTTCTAAAGTTTTTTCATTTTGCGCAAAGCTGTACCAACTATCACTGATGGACGAAAGCCCCAAACCAATCATGACCTGAGTTTTGGATGAGGTATACCCCATAAAATTACGATGTAAATTTGCGTGCTGAAATGCTTGATACATTTTGTCGTGTGACAAAGCAAAATGGTCCATGCCAATTTCATAATAACCCTGTGCCAGCAGTTTTTTCTTACCCTCTTCATAGAGCTGGCGTTTTAATTCGTCTTTGGGGACATCCTGATCTTTAAAACCACGTTGTCCATTGCCTTTAATCCAAGGCACATGCGCATAACTATAAAATGCCAAACGGTCTGGACGTAACAGATTGGTTTGATCAATGGTATGTAAAACATCGGTTAAATCTTGGAAAGGCAGGCCAAACACCAAATCATGAGAGATAGAGGTATAACCAATGTCTCGCGCCCAGTCCGTCACTTGTTGTACATGCGCAAAGGGTTGAATGCGATGAATGGCTTTTTGTACTTTTTCATTATAATCCTGCACTCCGTAGCTGACACGGCGGAAACCAAGGTCATATAGGGCTTGCAGATGTTCACGCGTGGTATTGTTCGGATGCCCTTCAAAACTAAATTCATATTCGTCCGCGATTTCCGCTTGCGACAAAATGCCTTGGATAAGTTGAGTTAAATGTTCGGCCGAAAAGAAAGTCGGTGTGCCACCGCCCAAATGAATTTCTTTGATGATGGGTTTTTCGACCAACAACTGACAGTACAAGTCCCACTCTTTTAACACTGCTTGAATGTAAGGCTGTTCCATCTCATGCTTTTTGGTGACGCGTTTGTGGCAGCCACAAAAGGTACATAGGCTTTCACAAAACGGCAGATGGATATACAAACTAATGCCTTCTCGGGCATTCGATTCATCAAATGCTCGCTTTAGGCTTTGCTTCCACTGCACCAAACTAAAATCTTGCTCTTCCCAATAAGGCACAGTTGGGTAACTGGTATAGCGTGGACCTGCAACATTGTACTTTTGAATAAGGGAATTGGCTTGAGTCATGGATGCCTCATCAGAATCTCTGCCTGATACAACAGGCGTGTTTCCTCTATTGTGCGGAGCTTAAATTCAGAATTCAACCTAGCCTTTTAGTCGGGATAATTTCTATGAGATCAGACAGATACTGTCATTCAAACTAACCAACTTATTTATCCAAATAAGAAAAAACCTTAATTTTTTTATGATTTTATGTTACATGTTAGGGCAACTTTTATTATTTTTTTAGAGGGTTGAGATGCAACATCCAACGTCCACAGATATTCAACGTGTTCGTGACTTTCTTCTCGATTTACAAGCCCGTATTTGTGCTAGCTTAGAACAACAAGAACGTGCTGGCGGTGGAACTACTGAATTTATCATTGATGATTGGCAACGCCCTGAAGGCGGTGGCGGACGTTCACGCGTATTACAAAATGGTACAGTGATTGAAAAAGGCGGCGTGATGTTCTCGCACATCAATATTTCCAAACTGCCTGCATCTGCTACAGAACGTCATCCTTCGATTGCAGGTGCAAAAGCCCAAGCCATGGGGGTGTCTTTAGTGATTCATCCTAAAAATCCGAATGTGCCGACTTCACATGCCAATGTACGGTTATTTGTAGCGGAGCCTGAAGGACAAGACCCAATCTGGTGGTTTGGAGGTGGTTTTGACCTCACCCCATTTTATCCGAACGATGAAGATGTACTGTCTTGGCATCAAACCGCGTATGACTTATGTGCTCCATTTGGCGATGGCGTTTATGCCGAACATAAGCAATGGTGTGATGACTATTTCTATTTAAAACATCGTGATGAACAACGCGGTGTTGGTGGTTTGTTCTTTGATGATTTAAATCAATGGGACTTTGAAACCTGTTTTAACTACATTCAAGCGGTGGGCAATGGTTACCTAAACGCGATCTTGCCAATTTTCCAAAAAAATCAAGATAAACCTTATACTGAAGCACAACGCGAATTCCAGCTTTACCGTCGTGGTCGTTATGTCGAATACAATCTGGTTTATGACCGTGGCACATTATTTGGGCTACAAACAGGCGGACGAATTGAATCAATTTTGGTCAGTTTGCCTAATTTAGCGGGTTGGTCATATCGCCCTGAATGGGAGGCAGACTCTGCCGAGAAAAAACTCACGGATTATTATTTAAAACCTCAAGATTGGCTCAATCTACTCAAATAGACACACGCACTTACAATTTTGAAACCTTAAGTACGCCCTTTTTAACCAGATCAGGGCGACTTATAGCTTAGATTGGTATATTTCCCCACAAACTCCCCGTAGAATGTCTTCTACAAAAATGTCTATTCTTTGCATTTATCAAAAATACTGTCACCGCTTTAAAACAGCATTCCCGCTCTTTACGGTTTAAAAATACATAAACTAAAAGAAGGTATTTTTAATATATTCATTTTAATGACATGAAAATCTCGTATCGTTCTGTGCTGTCATCTGAGGTCTCTAACATGTTCACAAAAAGAGTTAGTTCAACCATCATGGTTTTTTCCTGCTTTGCTATTGTCTTCCTGAGTTCAATTAGTACGACTATTTTTTCTGAAAGTGCATTCAATGATAATGCTTCGATCAGTATTGCCGTACTTGCAGCGATTGGCTTAGCACTGACTACTGCAAAACTCATCTTTGATACAATTCACAATATTTGTAATCCATAAGCACTTGATTTCCACCCCAGAAAAAATAGGTTAGCGCTTTAGCCTGAGTGCAATTTGCCGTATATTGAACGGCATTTCTCACATGGATTTTGTGCGATGAGCAAACAATTCGCTGTCATCGGCAACCCGATTGAACAGTCTCGTTCCCCTGAACTTCATCATGCCTTTGCAGCAAAAACAGGCATCGACCTCCGCTACAGCAAACGCTTAGCCCCTCTAGATGGCTTTGAAGCCAGTGTGCAAGATTTTTTCGCTCAAGGTGGCTGTGGTATGAATGTCACTGTTCCATTTAAAGAGCAAGCCTTTGCGCAATGTCAGGTACTGACCGAACGAGCCAAGATTGCCAAAGCCGTCAATACGCTATGGATGCAAGATGGCATACTTCATGGCGACAATACCGATGGTCAAGGTCTGGTCGATGCGATCCATGCTTTGGGTTGGTCACTCACGCAAAGCCGCATCTTAATTTTAGGTGCAGGTGGGGCAACACGTGGTGTGATTTATCCTTTGGTACAAGCAGGCGCGAAACACATCGTGATCGCCAACCGTACGCTATCTCGTGCGGAACAACTGGTGACAGATTTACAACAGCATGTGCCGCAAGCTGAACTCAGTGCGACAACACTCACTACCTTAACTGGAGAATTTGATCTGGTGATTAATGCCACTTCTGCCAGTTTGAGTGGTGAAGCCTTAACCCTTCCAGAGCAATTGATTTTTCACCATGCTTACGAAATGGCTTACGGTAAACCCTCCAGTTTTCTTGACCAAGCCAAAGCACGCGGTATCCCAAGTTCTGAAGGGTTTGGCATGTTAGTTGGACAAGCCATAGAAGCCTTTTCCATTTGGAATGGGGTGAAACCTGAATTAAAAGATTTCCTTTAATTACTCAAGAACACCCTTGGGAAAATAAAAAAGCCAACCGACTTGGGTTGGCTTTTTTGAATACATGACTTTATTTCAAATGCTTAACCACAGCGACATACGCTTTTTCATACAGATCATAATCCATAAAACCATCGTGGTCTTTGTTTAACTTGGCAATAGATTGCTCGGAAAGTTTATCCTTACGATCATCTGCAAATGCTTGACCCAGTACGGCTGCCGCACTTTTTAAAGTTTTGGTTTGCTCAGCATTGAGCTCATAGTCATCCTTAAACAATTCAATATAATAATCTGCAAATACCGCTTGTGGGGTTTTGAATTGTTGAATCCGCTTGTTCCATGCCTGATATTCTTTCGCACCTTCCGAAGCGTCTTGAACAATACGCGCAGCGCTATAACCCAACTCATCAAACTGATCTGGATCTAGTAATTTGTGCTTTGCTTTCAGGCTATTCAAACGAGTTAAAGCTTTGCCTTTCGGCTCTTCTAAACGGTCATTGAAACGGTAAGCATAGACTTCTGCAATTTCATTTAATTCGCTATTGCTATAATGCTTCACTATTTCAGGGCGGTTTGCAGACAGCATCAAGACGAAGACCGATTGGTAAGTCTTAATATAAGAACCTGTGTTTGCAAAAGTTTTTTCTGCCAAGTCCGACAACTGCTGATCAAAGCTCAACTGTTCTCCCTGCTGTCCATCTACACCAGTTCCAGACATACCTAACGATTTGGTAAAGCCTGTCACTACATTTTCTAGCATTGAGCCTTTGGTGACTTCCTCAACCGATTTGGCATCGCGTAATGCTTTTTTATCAATCGGTGTACCATGTCCATAATTCGAGACTTGCATATCTAGATTGATACCGAAGTTCCCAATGGTCTCATCAGCAAATTGTAATTGATATGCCAAATCTACTGCACGACCTTGATTATCCAACGCCACATCTATAGTGACTGGCATAGCCTGTCCACTTTCCGCTAAAGCAGCCTGAATTTCAGGTTGATGCTTAATCCAAAGCGCTTTAAACGCCTGCACATCGGTTAATTGATCGCTAACATAAGGTTCAAAAATTTGTTGTACCTCTTGCATCGCCAACACTTTTTGCTCCAGTGCAGAAGCAGAAGCGGTTGATTTCGCTTTACCTTGCGCTGTTTGTAGCAACTTGATGCCATAGATATCTTGACAGTAAGTCACATCACCAATTGCGAGATGCTTTTTACTACCCAACAACGCTTCGCATGCCTGTTCCGATAAAAGTTGACTTGATGATGCTGCAGCAACTGCACCCGTAGCAACATCTTCTGCTACTTCATCTTCAACAGTTTCTTCCTGCGCTTCGGCAACCTCTTCTGTATGTTCAGATGCATCAGTTGATTCTTGCTCTGGATATAACAACTCATCCAAACGATTATTAATTAAGGTTGCTACACGCTCTGAAGATGCGTAGGCTTGTGCACTCACTGATTCACTGCTTGCTGCAACCGCTGCGTCTGCAGCTTTTTCGGCCTCTTCTGCTACAGTTGAAGCATCTTCACTGACGGTATCAGTTTCAACCACGCCCATGACTCGCTGAGTAAGGTATGGTTTATTAATCTGCTCAAACAGACTCATTTGCAGCATTAAATTGCCCAAATCACCTTGATAGCGGATTTTATTGCTGATGCCCTGTTGTTTTTCTGATGCTGAAACATGCATACGCTGCAATTGTTTAGTATCAGCCAATACATAAGGCAAAGCATTCATCTGTTTCAGGTAATCGACCAGTTTAGGCACATTTACACGATCAAGATCTTGTTTATATTTAGAAAAATCTAAATATGCATAAGATGCCTGACTGTCTTTATTGACCAAGTAAGGCATGAACGCAAAATAATTGGCATAGAACTTATAGTTTTGAAAATCCACCACCATTGGGAGCTTCGCTTCAACCAATAGCGTTGGTTTTTGATACTTGGCCACCAGATTTAAAGATGCCATTTTGTCTCGATAATGTACCGAACCATCATAGCTAATTTTTAAATCATTCATAAAATTCATCAGACCTGCAGCAATGCGGGCAGATGATGAATCCGAACCTTGACCGTAAGAATACGGGCTTTGCTCTGCAAGAATCGCCTCATACAAGGCCTGCTTCTCTTGTTTACTCAACGACAACTTTTGTTGTTTTAAGTACTGATCTAACTGCTTTTGAATGGCGGGGTCTAAATTCTGCGTCGAATTAGAAGTTGTTTGGGTATTGGCAACTTTGCCTTTACTGGTATCAAACTGGAAACCCATGTTACCGCGATAATCGTAACTCGGATATTCATACATCGCATTGACGCCAGTAACCGCTTGTTGTTCCAAAGAGGTATTGGTCGAATTAGATGTATTCGAATTGGATTTTATGACATGCTGAGAGCAACCGACTATGCTCAAACTTAAAAGACAGCAACTTAAATATTTTAAACGCATAGGTTTTTTTAAACCCCTTATTTATTTATACTTTAAGACATCAAAAAAATTGATTAAATGATCAAAAGACCGCAGATACTGTAGCAAAAAAATACAATATTTTGATAACATTTTTTACTTTAATTAGCCTTTCTGACATTTCTATTGGGCTACACTATCAATGTATTTTTATAACTAATGTGAATAATCAAATTATCGATTCGGATAATCCAAAACTATTTCTAAATTAGGATTAATATCATGCCAGCATATAAAGCTCCCCTACACGACATTCGTTTTTTAATGAATGAAGTGTTTGACTATCCTGCACATTACAAAACTTTATCCAACGGCGAACTCGCTGATGCTGACACTGTAGACATGATTCTAGAAGGTGCAGCGGATTTTTGTGAAAACGTACTTTCGCCAATTAATCAATCTGGCGATGAAGAAGGCTGTCATTTTGACAATGGTGAAGTGAAAACGCCAAAAGGTTTTAAAGAAGCCTATGACCAATTTGTCCAAGGTGGTTGGCAAGGTTTATCTTTCCCTGAGGAATTTGGCGGTCAAAACTTACCACAATCTTTAAACTTGATTAAATCGGAAATGATGGGGACGGCAAACTGGTCATTCCAGATGTACCCTGGTTTAAGTATTGGCTGTATGAACACCATTTTACAGTTTGGTACAGATGAACAAAAAAATCTGTATATGCCAAATTTGGTTGCAGGGACATGGTCAGGTACCATGTGTTTAACAGAGCCACAATGTGGTACAGACTTAGGCCAAGTCAAAACCAAAGCAGAGCCAAATAGCGATGGTACCTATAATATTTCAGGCACCAAAATTTTCATCTCTGCGGGTGAACAAGATTTAACTGAAAATATCATTCACATCGTTCTCGCCCGCCTTCCAGATGCACCTGCTGGCACCAAAGGTATTTCTCTGTTCATTGTGCCTAAATTTTTGGTGAATGAGGATGGCAGCCTCGGTGAACGCAACCCTGTAACGTGTGGTTCAATTGAACATAAGATGGGGATTCGAGCTTCTGCAACAGCAGTCTTAAACTTTGACAATGCTGTAGGTTATTTAATCGGTGAACCGAACAAAGGCTTACATGCCATGTTCACCTTTATGAATACTGCACGTATTGGGACCGCGATTCAAGGTATTGCACATGCTGAACTGTCTTTCCAAGGCGCGTTACCTTATGCCAAAGAACGTATGTCAATGCGTGCCCTTTCAGGTAAAAAAGACCCTGAAAAAGTTGCGGATGCGATTATTCACCATGCCGATGTGCGTCGTATGTTGTTGACTCAAAAAGCGATTGCTGAAGGTGGCCGTGCCATGATTTATCATGCTGCACAAATTGCCGACAAAATGGCCGATGCATTAACACTGGGCGATACAGCCGCATTTGAAGCAGCCGATGATCATTTAGGTTTTTACACCCCAATTTTAAAAGGCTTTCTAACAGAATTAGGCTTAGAAGCAGCCAATCATGGTATGCAAGTTTATGGTGGTCACGGTTATATTAAAGAATGGGGGATGGAACAAATTGCACGAGATGCACGTATTTCAACCCTATACGAAGGAACTACAGGTGTTCAGGCACTGGACTTGATTGGTCGTAAAGTTTTACTGACCTCTAAAGGTAAAGTGATTCGTGACTATACGGCTGAAATTTTAAAATTCTGTGGTCAACATGCACGCAATAAATACATGCGCCGTTTTGCGTGGGATTTAACCAAGCTTTGCGCACAGTGGAATGCTTTAACTGTGCGTATTATGCTTGCAGCACGTAAAGACCGCGATATCGTATCAAGTGCATCTGTAGACTTCCTCATGTTCTCGGGCTATGTGATGATGGCTTATTTCTGGGCGCAACAAGCGGCAGTAGCTTCTGCTAAACTTGCAGCAGGTGAAGGTCAAGAAACCCCAGAATTTTATAAAGCTAAAATTAAAGTCGCAGACTTCTACTTTGAACGTTTGCTACCACGTACACAAGGTCATGCTGAAGCGATGGTCAACCCTTCACGCACCATGACCTCATTAGCTGCGGAACATTTTAGTTTTGATTACTAAGTTATAAACTCAATAAAAAGACCGCTAAAGCGGTCTTTTTTATTCTTCGCATCTCTTTTCATTTCTCTACTGAACTTCTTCCAATAAAGCCTGAGCTGCCATTTTACCCAAGGTATTCGATGCCAATGGACTATCGCCTGTAATTAACTTACGGTCACGAATACATTGTCCCGACATCTCTTTATTGACCACCTCAACACCCAATTGTTCGAGGCGTTCCGCCAATAACCAAGGTAACTCCCCCGGCATATAACCAATATCTAGGTTTGCTCCTTGATCTAGTGCATCAGGGAAAACACACATTTTATAGCCTTTAAAAATATAATTTTCTGGTGCTTCATTTACAGCTGCTGCCAATAATCCTGCTGGCCCATGGCACAAAGAAATCACAAATTTATCTTTGGCTACCGCCCATTTCAATAAAGTTTTTAAGTCTTCACTTTGAGGTAAACCAATTAAAGCACCATGCCCACCGGGAATAAGGACAGCCAAATAGGGAGAGTCCTCACCTAAACTATTTTTCAATACATCTGCAAGTTTTAAAGGCTTTTTAAACTGGGCTAAATATTTT
Organism: Acinetobacter sp. ACNIH2; assembly: GCF_002934965.1. Lineage (NCBI taxonomy): Bacteria > Pseudomonadati > Pseudomonadota > Gammaproteobacteria > Moraxellales > Moraxellaceae > Acinetobacter > Acinetobacter sp. ACNIH2. The sequence goes on along the minus strand of NZ_CP026412.1, from coordinate 1,822,281 downwards.
TGGAATGTTGCTGGCACCACAGCATCTTCATGAGGCATCGCCCACATTTCAAGCTTGACGGGATTGCCCGATAAGGTCGCAATATCAATTTTGAAACCTGCACGATCTAGATGATACATCGGCAACAAGGTTTCTACAGGATGGTTGCCCGTAGAGAAGAATTTGCCATTTTTCATGAGCAAATAGCGTTCATCGCTTGCAATCATCAGAATTTTTTTATTCCCAGTATAAGGCGTTGGATAGTCCGTGCCATCAAAATCAGTTTTACTGGCAGTGTATTGAGAAAGTGAGTAAGGCGAAGGGAAAAAGGCATTATCTTCAGCTAAATCAGGGGTTGGATTACGGTCTTGGCTGGTCTGTACCATGCGAATTCTCCTTTATTATTGCGTGGTTATTTTCAACTTTTCGAAACTTAGAGTCCTGTACCGCAGCTCATTTATTCAGCATAGCAAAGTTTCACAGTGGCACTGTTTTTAAGATGTAATTCGAAGCTTTTCTTTGCAATCAATAAAAATTTGGCCAATAAAAAACCCCAACATCCTGTCGGGGTTTTTCACATTCAATGCTGAGGTATGACTCCTGTCTTACCTTCGTCCTTGTGCAGATCTTTATTGTTATTCTATTGGAGCATCCTGCTTTCTATGGTTCTATATTATGAAAATCATGATGAGGCACATAGGCGCAAAAAGCGGGAATTGATGTAAGCTAATTCGTACAAATGAATCAACACTATTCATTATCGGCTGAATCAAAAATGACTGATCATTTAAAATCTGATGATTATTAACTCGCTTAATTTCATACGCAGGTATTCTTTTAGACTTTATGTTTTAATTCTTTTGTATTTTTTGCTGGATTTAATCCTGATGAGAAAGCAATATCATTTTAGAAAAGTTGAAAACGATACCTACATTTGGGATGTCGATCGCTTGATCGAATTCACTCAATCTTTTCAAGTCAGGCAAGTTCCGCTATCAGACATCAAGGAATTAGACGAAGCTTATTGGTATCCAGATACTCACCCAACCACTCAAGACATTATTGCGCACATGCAACTCATTCTAGAGGCAGATTTATCTTATCCAATCATTTTATGTGCTCAAGGCAGATTAATGGATGGTATGCACAGAGTGGGAAAAGCGAAGATTTTAGGCAAGGAGTCGATTTCTGCGGTTCAATTTGATACAAACCCACAACCTGACTTTATCAATGTGCATGAAGATGATCTGATCTATGATGACGAGTTAGTAAATTAAAAATAATTGAAATCAATACCATATTGACAAAAAAAGCCCAAAACTGAAGTCTGAGCTTTTTTTAATAGGCTATTACATAAAAGTCTTACTTCACCACTTCTATCACAGGCATTGGACATTGACCCTCTTGCATGGCTTTACTTGGGCCATACATTCTTAAAATGATATAGCTATCTTTATTTGGAATTGGTAGAAAGTTTGGATTGTTGGCATTGGCTTTTTCATCAGAACTTAAGTTTATAGTGTACATACCATCTGCACCCGCTTTCAGTGTACGGTCACCACGACTATGACGATTCATTTCGTTATACACCATCAGTCGGTTGTCGGAACCATAGACGGTAAATGACCAGAATTGACTGACTTCTGGTGCTTTAAAACGCATTTGGTATTTCTTACCATTCGAACCATTGATCTTTTGACCATCTGAACCGACGTCTGCTTTTAAATATACAGTTTCATCTGCGGGTAAACCCCATTGACCTAAATACGTCCCAATATCAAATAAATCACGGGCACCATCACTCAATTGCTCACGTGTACCAAGCAAGTTACGTGAGTGGGTTAATTTCGGCACAAGGTCTTTAATATGCTGCATCCCAAGCTTTTCACCCACTTGGGCGGCTGCAAGCTGTTCTTGGGTCAATTTAGAACTACATGGAGCAATACCCATTGTTTTATATTGGCTGACCCATTTCTTATCGGCTTCAGCCATGGTGCCTTCACAGAGCATAAAGTTCACACGTTCTAACCATGAGGTTTTTGCTGGGTCTAAATAGGTTCTTTTCTTTTGCTTTGGTCCAGCCACACCTAAATACTCAGATAAAGTCCGAATATTCCATTGATCCATATAATTTAAGGCTTTTTTCTCATCTTCTTTATTGGTCGCCATAATACGACCCATCATTTTCTGCAAATCAGAATCTACATAAATCACTTCATCTACACTATCTGGTACTGTGCCTTTCCATGCTTTTGATGCGAACATGAAACGACCACCTTTGATGCCACGCGTTCTAGCGCCAATCATGGCAGTCGTGTAGTGTCCCATGTCCATGGTATGTAAAATCCAGTAACGCCCCTTATCAAAGTCTGGAATACTGACAATAACAGGTTCTGCCCCAACATCTAACCAACCCATTAAATGTAGCGTGTCGTTGTTAATGGTTGGGTGAGCAGTATAAGTATCATCCGCGAGTTGGCGAATATTTTGGAACCGATTTAATGGGATGTTAGTTTCAATCGTTGTTTTATAGAAATATTTATAGGCTTCATCAATGGAGTAGCCATAAAGATAAGCATCTTCAGCAACTTGATCTGGAATCGCTGCATTTGACATAGAGCTTACCACTCCAAGCATCATGAGTGATAATAGTCCTATTTTTTTCATGTTATTCCCTTAGCATTATAAATTACTACATACTTTTATCCTTTTTAATATTCTTTTTCGCCACTCAAACGAATGGTTGTTAAATTCAAATTGAAAGATTATTCATCCAAGGTTCTATCATTTCTTCTAAACCCAGTCTTTGCTATTTTCTTCTGTTAAACAATGAGTCTTTATTATTAAATTTTTGATTCCATAGAAAAAGGCATATTCATTCCTTCTATATCGATGAATAAATATGCCTCATTAAAAGGTAGATCACTTAAAAACTCCAATCATCATAATTTGGAGTTTTTTGGGCTTGATAAAACTTAGATAAATTCTTCCAATACCGAATTTAAGAATACATGCCCTTGCTCAGTACACGCTAAACGTGTTGCATCATCCGACAACAACTTTCGTGCACGTAAAGAACTTAAAAGTTCATCCAAGCCAGTCAAACTCAAACCTGTACGCTGCGCATAATTTTCAGCAGCAACTCCATCATTTAAACGCAACACATTCATCATAAACTCAAACGGCAATTCATCTGCTTCAATCCGTTTAAACTGCACATGCTCCGCAGGAACTTTGGCTAAATAATCTTTAGGTAAACGGGTTTTCTGAAAACGGTACACGCCATCTGGCTGGGTAACTTTGGCATGTGCGCCTGCCCCGATTGCCAAGTAATCGCCAAACTGCCAGTAATTCAAATTATGTGCCGAAGGCAATTCTTTACGCCATGCCGAAACTTCATAGTTAATAAAACCTTGTGCTTTTAAATAAGCTTCACCCTGCACTTGAATTTCTTCAAGTACATCATCTATAGGTAAAATAGGCTGCGTTCTAAAGAACACCGTGTTCGGTTCAATGGTTAATTGATACCATGAAATATGGGTTGCACCATTTTCCACCGCCAGCTTTAAATCTAGTAAAGCCTGTTCTAAAGTCTGTTCAGGCAAACCATGCATTAAGTCCACATTAATCCGCTGAAATCCTGCATCACGTGCCAAACCAATCGCAGAAATCGCATCGGCATTGCTGTGAATTCGTCCCAACTTGGTTAAATGCTCGGTGTTAAAGCTTTGAACCCCAATTGAGAGGCGATTAATGCCTGCCGCCAAGTAATCGGCAAAAGGATCATGCTCGACCGTACCCGGATTGGCTTCTAAGGTAATTTCACAGTCGGCCTCAAAAGGCAACAAGGCTTTTAATTGGCTAAATAACCATTGATAACCTTGTGCAGAAATAAGCGAGGGCGTTCCACCACCAATAAATACGCTATGAATGGCTCGACCTTGAGCAAATTCAACTTGGGTCTTAAAGTCCTCAACCAAAGCCTGTAAATACTGTTGCTCCAAATCCAAAGACAGTTTGCCATCTGGCACCGCATGAGAATTAAAGTCGCAATACGGGCACTTACGCACACACCAAGGCATGTGAATATATAAAGACAACGGGATATTTTCAGGATGTAAATCAGTCAAGGAAAAGACTCTAAAGCACAACGGGAATCTTGCATATTTTAACATGACTGCATCAAGACACTTATGAAATCTATGTGTATTTGGATTAGACTGATAAAAAGACAAGAAGAATGAATGGGTTAAAATGATGAAAATATCGAGTCAATTGCTGTTTTTCTTACCGCTTGCATTCGGTATTGGTATTGCAATGACCTTTCAAACTGCTATTAACAGTCAATTAAGAGAACATTTACATTCCCCACTACAAGCAGCATTACTGTCATTTACTGTGGGAACTATCGTCTTAGCGTTGTTTGTGCTATTCCAACCTGTACCTAAACCTAATTTACAAGATTTTTCCAGTATTCCTTGGTACTTGTGGCTAGGTGGATGCTTAGGGGTTTATGCCATCAGTATAAGCATCTATACTGCCCCTAAATTAGGTTTTCTCACGTTCTCAGGTTTGGTTATTTTTGGCCAAATTCTGACATCGATGATTTTTGACCATTTTGGTCTACTTGGTACCGACAAAACGCCTGTGAATTGGCAGCGTTTACTCGGCGGCGTCGTAATTTTTATTGGTGTGCTTCTCACTTTACAACGCTAAATCTATTCTGACCAAGCACATAATGAAGATGAGTAATTTTTGTGTCGAATGTCATATCTACCCGCTATGAATTAAAACAACTTTTCCATTTAATGTTACCCATTTTGGTGACGCAATTTGCCCAAGCTGGTTTGGGATTAATTGATACCATTATGGCAGGACATTTATCACCAAACGATTTAGCCTCGATTGCTGTTGCGGTTGGTCTTTGGATTCCTGTCATGTTGCTGTTTAGTGGCATCATGATTGCGACCACACCTTTGGTGGCGGAAGCCAAAGGCGCTCGTACGCCTGAAAAAATTGCCACCATTGCTCGGCAGTCCCTATGGGTCGCTTTTATTTTAGGAACCATTGCAGGACTTGTTTTACAGGTTATGCCGTTTTTACTGCCACTATTTGGTGTACCTGAAAGCCTGCAACCCAAAGCCAGCCTGTTTTTACATGCAATTGGTTTTGGTATGCCTGCCGTGACCATGTATGCGGCACTGCGCGGCTATTCCGAAGCTTTAGGCTATCCACGACCTGTCACCGCCATTAGCCTTCTAGCTTTAGTCGCACTGATTCCGTTGAACTTTGTGTTTATGTATGGCTTAGGACCTGTGCCCGAATTGGGTAGTGCAGGCTGCGGCTTTGCAACGGCCATTTTGCAATGGTTGATGTTCTTGACCCTTGCCACCTATATTTTTAAAAGCAGTGCATATAAATCGACTCAAGTCTTTGCCCTATGGGAAAAAATTAACCCTTACTGGATCAAACGCATTTTAAAATTGGGTTTGCCGATTGGTTTAGCCATTTTCTTTGAAGTCAGTATTTTCAGTACTGCAGCGATTATTCTCAGTCCATTAGGCGATACGATTGTCGCCGCCCATCAAATTGCAATCTCGATTACCTCACAATTGTTTATGATTCCAATGTCCTTGGCGATTGCACTCACCATTCGTGTTGGAACCTATTATGGTGAGAAAAACTGGGCAGCCATGCGCAAAGTTCAAACTGTCGGATTGACGGCGGGCACTTGCTTTGCCCTTATTACCATGTTGTTACTTTGGGTGTTCCGTGCCGAAATTATTGCGATTTATACATCGGACTATGATGTGGCACAAATTGCAATGTATCTGGTTTTATTTGCGATCGCCTATCAACTCATGGATGCATGGCAAGTCAGTGCTGCGGGCTGTTTGCGTGGTATGCAAGACACCAAAGGGCCAATGTGGATCACCATGATAGCCTATTGGGTCGTGGCTTTTCCTGTCGGTATTTATTTGGCGCGCTTTACGTCCATGCAAGCAGCAGGCGTATGGGTAGGCTTGATTGTTGGTTTAACTGTGGCTTGTGTGCTCTTGCTCAGCCGTCTTTATCTCAATAATCACCGTCTCAAACAATCGGCTTAATCAAAGACTATATTCCCTTGTAGCTTGAATACGAGGGAATACTTTTATTTTAAATCTATCAATCTGTTGCTCCAATCAAACTCTTCACAGCTTTCAGCATTCTATTGATCTTTTTTATCCTGTATTGATGCCCAATAATTCAATATATTTGAGCCTTTAATACAGAACAACAACCATAGAAGTTGAAGATTTGAAGCAAAAATTTAAATATATTCACGCATTTTTAACAATTTAAAATAGGCAAACTTAGTTTTAACGCCTATGATCAAAAACACTCAAGATTAAGATCTTTCCGAGGTACACTGCATGGCCAAAACGACTCGTACACCTGGTCGTCGCTTTATGAAACTTGCCAGTATGACTGCAAGTATTGCCACCAAAACCGTGTCCAACTCTATTAGAAACTTTAATGCCGATGAAGAACAAAAAAATGCGGCACGTAGCCAGTTGTTTCAGGATATTGGGATTCAAATTGCAGACACGCTCGGTGAGATGAAAGGCGCCGTGATGAAAGTGGGTCAAATTGCCTCACAATATAAAGATATTTTTCCGCCTGAAGTATCACGCGCGATTGCCAAACTGCAACGTCAAGCCCCTGCCATGCCATTTGGCGAAATCAAAAAACAAGTCGAAAAAGAACTAGGCAAACCCTTAGATCAAATCTTTAAACAGTTCGATGAACAGCCTTTTGCCGCGGCCTCGATTGGTCAAGTGCATAAAGCCATCTTGCCGCATGGTGAACAAGTGGTGGTGAAGGTGCAATATCCGGGGGTAGATGAAGCCTGTGAAAGTGATTTAAAACAGGTGCGACTGGCATTACGCCTTATGGGGGTATTAAAGGTTGATCGTAAATTACAAGATCGTTTATTTAAAGAAATCCAACACAGTTTAGACAATGAACTCAATTATCAGATTGAAGCGCAGAACTTGGAAGTCGCACGTACTTTCCATGAAAAACTCGACAGTAAAATTATTATTCCCAAGGTCTATCCCGACTACTCTTCACGACATATTCTGACTTTGAGCTTAGAAGCTGGTGACAGTATTGAAACTGCCAGTACTTGGCCACAACAAACCCGTAATGAATTGGGACGACGCTTACTACGTGCGATTGGGCAGGAAATTTTTTATCTGAAACGCTTTCACTGTGACCCACACCCAGGTAACTTCGCATTTCGTGAAGATGGCAGTGTGATTATTTATGATTACGGCGGTGTGAAAGTACTGTCTAATGAAATTGTGCATCATTTCAAACAATTGATCCAAGCCTCACGTCGACAGGATATTTCCGAAATTGAACAGCAACTGAATGCCTTACATGCCATTGCTGAACAAGGCAAATTCCCAGAACCTCTATATCAAGCTTGGTTAGAAGTGCTGATGCGTCCACTGACAACACATTATGATTTTGCAGAAAATTCAGCGCATCATGATGGCATGGAACTGGTGAAATCATCCCTGAAATATTGGGATGTGTTTAAACCTTCTCCTGACACCTTAATGGTCAATCGCACCGTCTCTGGACATTATTGGAATCTGATTCATTTAAAAGTAAATGATAATTTAAATGATGTTTTTGAAGAACTTGTCCCTTCCCCGCATATCCAATAAAACTCCATAAAAGACTGATCATGATATCAGTCTTTTTATTTAGATTATTTATGTTATATTATAACATATCAATTTAAATTCAATAAGGAGTCTTAAAATGCGTCCGAACATTCATCCCGAATATCGTGAAGTACTGTTTCATGATACCAATGCAGATGCTTACTTTATTATTGGAAGTACCATGCATACAGCGCAGCAAAAAGAATATCAGGGACAGGTTTATCCCTATGTCAGCTTAGATATTTCCAGCGCCTCACATCCGTTTTATACAGGTGAAGTTCGTCAAGCCAGCAATGAAGGTCGCGTTGCCAGCTTCAATAAACGTTTTTCACGTTTTCAGCGCAATCGTTAAAAATTAATCTTGCTTTAAGTTTGACGTTCTAAACTACAACTATTCAGAAGTCTAAGTCTCTATCCTCCACTTAGACTTCTTTTTTTACTTAAGTTTTTAATGGCAATAGATGGGAAAAAATAACATAACCTACAGCCAGAAGAACCACTCCAAGTATCACACTCGAAACAACGTAGCCAATTGCCCACATGGCTTGTCCTTCGCGCAGTAAATTAAAGGTTTCTAAGCCGAAACTAGAAAATGTGGTGAAGCCTCCTAATATGCCCACCATTAAAAATAAACGTGCATTATTCTGTAAAGTTGGATATTGCTGACTAAAGGCAAAAAATACACCTGCCAAAAAACAACCCATCAAGTTAATACACCATGTTGCCCACGGAAAGGTTGAACTGGATTTAATGAAATAACTGCCCAGACCATAACGAGAAACAGCACCGATTGCTCCCCCCAGTGCCACTAATAGCCAATTCATGCCTTGATCATCTTCGTTCAAATAAACCCTGTTATCCTCTTCCCATCCCGTATTGTCAACGCTCACTCTGATAAAATCATGACAGAGCCAACATAAAAAGCATCCGAATTTAGACAAAACTTGCTATAGTCAGAACCCATTTTCTACTGTGTTTGAGGACATTATGGCTCAGGACTTACTGGCGCAATTACAATCTGGCGAAGCTAAATTTTCAGATGTATTGGCTTATATCGAAGCACGTTATACCCACACCCCAACTGCGTTTAAAAATGGACAACACAGCAATGCCGCAAGCGAAAACCAAGGCAGTGCTAAAGTTTTTTCTTTTGCCAAGCTCAATGATTTAAACCCTGAGCAAACCTTGTCTTTATTTGCAGAGCACTATGCTGCGGTACTGGCAACGCCTGAAGCAACAGATCATCAAAACATTCGCCAGTTCATGCAAAATGGCTGGGCAGGTATTGAGTTTGAAGGGCAAGCGTTAACTGCAAAATAATTGCTCGTTCATCAATAAAAGCACTGTTCAAATTTGTCCTGCACTTCGCGATGAAATAAAGGTTGAACAGTGCCCGAGCGCATCGAATTAAGCTTTGACTTTCTCAATCCAAACAATAGATTTCACACGAAATAATTCACATGCACCATCGCCGGTATCTGTTGGCGTTAAAGATGAGCGCCAAACCAGATCTTTGTCTTTAACCTCGACCAAATCTCCCTGTAAGCGCACCAAATCTCCTCGTTTTACTTTTTGGATTTGCTGTGCAACCTTAGGATTGGCAGGAATAATATGCATATTCGATACCATTTGCATGGCTTGCTCAGTTGGCACTGGCACTTTATCCATTTTCCAATTCAAGTAGCGGTCATACTGATTAACCGAAATATGACGGGCAATTTCAGGTTCCGCAAACAGCCCCCAGCTCACTGCATAATCAATCGGTGAAAACTTGGCTTGCTCATCATCAGTATAGGTTTTAGAACCTAAAATCCGAAAATCACCTTTAAAGGGCTGCAATACCGAAATTGATTGATCTTGAATAATTGGTGCCAAACCTTTAGCAATATTATATTCGACAGAAGATGCCATTGAGCCTGTACTCAACATACTCAAACCGAATAATGAAAGTGCGATCATTCGAATGTTCATGGCGACCTCTTGTATTGCTTTTAAACCTGTTCTAGTGTCAATCATACGCCTGAATAACAGCTTAAAATTTGCAAAATTGGTAACAATATAGAAGAGTTTGGTCACAACCTGCCAACTCATCAGCCATTTAAATTGGACAGATACCACCATGCTTTATCAGTTTTATCAACAACAGATTTTCCCTCACCTGCTCAATCAGGTGATGCAAACGCCCAGTTTAATGGATAAACGGCGTGAACTTTTACTGCCTGTTGCAGGTGAAGTACTCGAAATTGGCTTTGGTACAGGCATCAATTTACCATTTTATCAAAATGTAGATTTACTGTATGCCCTTGAGCCTAATCAAGATATTTTCAAATTAGCCTCGAACCGAATTTTTGCAAGTGATATTGACGTTCAGCATTTACAAGCCCGTGCGGAACATATTCCCTTAGCCGATCACTCTATCGACCATGTAGTCAGTACTTGGACCTTGTGTAGCGTAAAACGACTTGATCAAGTCTTACAAGAAATTCAACGCGTACTCAAACCGACAGGAACTTTGCATTTGGTCGAGCATGTACTCAATACCGAAAATAAAAAAATTCGCCAACTACAACATCTGATTACGCCTATTCAGAAACGTTTGGCCGATGGTTGTCGCTTAAATCGCAATATCGAGCTGGCATTAGCTAAAGCAGGTTTTCAGCTCGATCAGTATGATTATTTTTATGCTGAAGGTATTCCAAAAATTGGGCAACAAATGTTATTTGCACGTGCGCAAAAATTACCGTCTTCTTAAATGCAAGGCTTACAATATTTAAGATGTTGCGTTAACTGTCTTCAAAATCAATCCGAATGGTCTCAAAACGAATTCGACCTTGCTGAATGGCTTGTGCAATCGCTTGCTGACCTTTAGTAAGTCGCGCGCCTCCACTTTTAATATCGATGAGTACAATCTCCACATCATCAACTTTGCCTTGTCCATCGCGCAAATCGGTATAACCATCAAAGACCACATAATCTACGGGATCACCTAAAAATTTGGCATCACTGGGTAAGTATTGAAACTCAGGTAAAATCGGGGCAAATTGTTCCGCCATTTTGCCTTTTAATACTGCACGGCTGGTATTTACACTGCGTTTTTGTGCCTGAGTAAGGGCTTGCTGATGTTCCAATTGCAACTCTGCAATATAGCGTTCATATTCAGCTTTAATTTTACCGTTACGAGTTTGACTTAAAATTAATGTCGTCAGTACAACCCCAATACATGCCCCTATCAGCATAGCCATCCAAATCGACATGCATTCATCCTAATTTCAAATAAATTTTGACTTACAACTTTTGTCCTGTGCCCTAGTCTTCGCACAAAAGAATGATATGCTAGGACTGAACAGAATTAAATCTTTAGGGTCATGAAAACAATTTTAATTGCCAATCAGAAAGGGGGTTGTGGGAAAACTATCACAGCGATTAGTCTTGCCGCAGCATTAGCTCAAAAAGGCTATAAAGTCGCTCTTGCCGACGCGGATAATCAGAAATCCGCACGTCAGTGGCTGAAACAACGCCCTGAAACTGCTGCGAATATTCAAAGTCTGGATTGGCGTCAAGACAAGTCCGTGGGCGAAAGTCCAAAAAACATTGAGTATCTGGTCATTGATGCGCCTGGGGCGTTATCAGACAGTCAAGCCGAACAATTAATCAGTGAAGCCCACGCCATTATCACACCATTGCAGCCTTCATTTTTCGATATTGATAGTACCCGTCGCTTCTTAAAGCATTTGCAAGAGATTAAGCGGATTCGTAAAGGAAAAGTGCAGATTTTGCTATTGGCAAACCGCGTAAAAGCCAATACTTCGGGTTCAAAAGAAATTCAAGAATTCTTCAGCAAAATTGAACAGCAACCTATCGCATGGATTTCAGAACGCACTGCTTATGGACAACTGGCGATGCAAGGTTTAAGCGTATTTGATAAATCTCAGAAAAACTATTTAACCCTGCAAAGCCAATGGCAGCCTGTATTGAACGCTATTATTGATGATCCAAGCGAATGGTTTTGATTTTTTAGGAATAAGACAACCACGTCGAGATTATGTGAAACTTGCCGAGCACTCATTTTCGAGTGTGCTGTTTTCGGTTAAGATGAGTTTGACCTTTAATATTAATCAGTGAAAAATAGTGCAACAATACGCGCCTACAATACAGAAAGTCTTATTATTTGGATTGTTTTTTATCTTGATGTTTTTGGGCTTTCATGTGCTCAAATACTTTATTGTGCCTGTGCTTTGGGCCACGATTATTGCCTATATGACTTGGCCGTTGTACCAGTCAATTTACCGGTCCTGTGGTCAACGCTCTACTCTCAGTGCCACACTGATGATCTTGTTTATTATCTTGGTCATTGGAATTCCACTTACATTTGCCATTTTTATTTTGCAGCATGAAGGACGTAATCTCTATTACGAACTACAAAAGCAGGTTTTTTCTGGGCATTTTAATGTACCGCAATTTATCCGTGACTTGCCTGTAATTGGTAAAGAAATTACACGGACTCTCAAAGAATTAAATCAAGACCCAAACAGTATTATTCAGAATATTTCCAATTGGATTCAAGGTCATCTGAATTATGGCAAATTTGTACTGAATGAAATTAGTAAAAATATTATTAAACTGTGTTTTGCCATCATGTCGCTGTTTTTCTTTTACCGCGATGGACAAACCATTTTAAATCAAGTCAGTAAAGCACTGGAAATGGTGATTGGTCCACGTGTACACCATTATATTGACACCATTTCCGAGACCACACGTGCTGTGGTTTATGGTGTGGGTTTAACTGCCGTTGCCCAATCCTTCTTAGCAGGTCTAAGCTATTTGGTTGCAGGTGTGCCGAATCCTATGGTACTGACCATTATTACCTTCTTATTGGCACTCATTCCCTTCGGTCCTCCTTTGGCCTATACCTCTGTTGCTCTATGGCTGTTTGCTCAGGGACAAACCATTGAAGCGATTGGTGTCATGGCATGGGGCGTCTGTATTGTCAGTACTGCGGACAACGTGATTCGTCCTTTGGTCATTTCTGGCGCAACCCAGATTCCGTTCTTACTGATTATGTTTGGGGTATTGGGCGGTATCGCCAGCTTCGGTTTGGTTGGACTTTTTATTGGTCCCGTAATTTTAGCGGTACTCCTCGCCATTTGGCGTGAATGGTTGCATGAAACCCATGAAGAAGAAGCACTCATGATGCCTAAAGCGAGTCTCGCTTATGATCTGGATAATGACTTTAATCCCCCAAAAGATCCTCCTAAATAAAACCATCTTTGAAAGCCAATGATATATCAACTGGCTTTTTTATTGATGAAACTTATACATTCCCAAACGTAATCAATACTTTATTCAAGCCAGATATCTGATTAAATAGTGATCATTTATATATCACAGAATAAGGAACATCGATGCGAACTGCTTACTTTAATACTGGAATACTCACGCTTTGTACTACTCTGCTGATTGTAGGTTGTAGTACCACCCCCACCCAACCTACGTCTAATGTGCGTACTGTTCAAATAAACAGTGTATCTGCCCAAGGCATTGGTGCTTCGGTGGGAACTGTGACCTTACAGGACAGTCCCGTCGGCTTAATCATTCAAACACAATTAACTAACCTGCCTGCTGGCCCACATGGTTTTCATATCCACGAAAAAGGTTCATGCGAACCTGCTGAAAAAGACGGCAAAATGGTGGCCGCTTTAGCTGCGGGTGGGCATTACAATCCAACTCAAGTTGCCCACCATGGAACCCCTATGACAGGTCACATGGGAGATTTACCTGTATTACATGTCAATTCTGCGGGACAATCACAGCTCAAACTGATTGCACCACGCTTAAAATTGGCAGATGTTCAAGGTCATGCCCTGATGATTCATGCAGGTGGTGACAATTATGCCGATCAACCTAAACCATTAGGTGGTGGTGGAGAACGTATTGCTTGTGGTGTCATTTAAACACAACTGTGGATAAGTTCGGGGTTATGCACAAGTGCAAGTTCACCATTTCGATAGTGTTGATAAACCTAGACTTATCCACAATTTGGTCTCATTCACATGCATTTTGATAAAATAATTGCGATAAAATCGGCAGAGCCAAAGAAAAAATAGCTCTAAGCCTTGACCAATAATGACTCCTGAATTGACAGTTGAGCTAAAAAAGCTCAGGCTAGTGGAAAACGATAACACTCTATAAAGAACAATACTGTGAATCCTTTACGTCAGTTTCTGCATCCTTTTTTCACCAATTCTATTTGGGTCTACTGCTTACAAATTTTGATTGTTTTAACTGGAACAACGCTCGGTTTGTTCTATACAGGACATCAACTTTTAATTGTCCCTGTCACTTTGGGTGCGATTGCCGCAGCTCTTACCGATTTCGATGATCGGCTTAGTATTCGTCTGCGCAATTTGTTCTATGTCTGTATTTTATTTTTTAGTGTCAGCAGTATTCTGGAATTTCTTGCCCCGTATAAATTGCTGTTTATTCTTTATCTATCTTTATCCAGTGCCTTCCTAATTTTGATGGGTGCATTAGGGCAACGCTATGCCACGATTTCTTTTGGCACCATTTTACTGTCCATTTACACCATGTTTGGGCTCGGTGAATATCAAGCATGGTATCAACAACCTAGTTATTTTGTTTTAGGTGCGGTGTGGTATGGACTCAGTTCGATACTGTTCTATTTGCTCAAACCCACACAGGCCGTACAAGATAATTTAGCGCAAAGTTTTCAGCAACTCGCAGCTTTATTACAAGCAAAAGCGCGACTGTTTGATCCTGATAATATTGAGAATGTCGAAACGCTGTTATTTGAGGTTTCCCTGAAAAATGCGCAAGTGGTGCAACGCTTAAATCATTGCAAAGCCTCACTGCTGACCCGTTTAAAAGCTTCACGGGCCAATCAAAAAACCATGTACTGGCTCAATCTTTATTTTCTGGCGCAAGACATCCACGAACAAGCCACGTCCAATTATTTACATTACGAGAATATTCATCGCAACTTTAGCCGCACCGATTTAATCTTTCGGATTCAAAAAAATATTCGTTTGCAAGCCAACTCCTGTCAAAAATTGGCAGAATGTATATTGCAGCAACAGGCTTTTGAATTGGATTCGACACATGCATCCGCTTTGCAATACCTAGAAGATTCCATGCACCATTGGGTTTTAGATCATCCTCATAATATTGAAGTCAAAAACTTGAGTTTGGTGTTACGAAATTTACGCAGTGTCCAAGAACAATTTTCCAACTTAGCCATTGAACAAGACCATTACCAACAGCATTACTCTACGCATCAAGACAATTTAAATCTGTTAGATGATGACATTCATGGCATACAAGACCTGTGGCTCAAACTCCGTCAACATTTAACCCCAGAATCGGCTCTGTTTCGTCATGCAGTGCGTATCGCCTTTGTCTTTGCGGTAGGCTATGCCATTTCTTTATTACCATTTGCCAAACATGGTTACTGGATTTTACTTACCAGTTTATTTGTCTGCCAAATCAGTTATTTTGCCACCAAGAGCCGTTTAAAGCTGAGAACCCTCGGAACAGTTTTGGGCGTGATTTTGGGTATACCACTGTTGTATTTTGTGCCCAGTATAGAAGGACAACTGATCCTGACCATTTTATCTGGGGTGGCCTTTTTCTATTTACGCTCACAAAAATATGCCATAGCCACACTCATGGCAACCTTGATGGTACTGCTGATTTTCAACCTCAAAGGTGCAGGTTATGACATCATTTTGCCACGCATTATAGATACTCTACTCGGCTGTTTTATTGCATGGTTTGCAGTCAACACCATTTGGCCAGATTGGAATTTCCGTAATATTTCTAAAAATATTCTGAACAGCAGCAACGCAACCTTGGATTATTTCACGGCCATTGTGGAGCAATATCAGCAGGGTAAAAACAACAGTATGGCTTACCGTAAGGCGCGTCGCTTAGCGCATGACGCGCAAATTGAACTGTCTAGCATGATTTCCAGTCTAAGTGCTGAACCACAGCCAAACCCTGAACTGATTCAACACGCCTTCCGTTATCTAGTCTATAGCCATAGCCAACTCAGTTATATTGCTGCTTTGGGCAGCCATCGTGAGCAGGTTCAAGATCCTAAAATTTTGGAACTGTTGCAATGGTGTTTACAGACCTTACAAGATAGCTTAATCCTACAACACGAATTGGATCAACAACACATCCAAAGCAAACTGGATGAACTTCAATATATGAGTAATGACTCTGAACTGCCTGAACATTGGCAATTGGTGCTCAAGCAAATGAGTCTATTACTCGAAACCTTGCCTGAATTATTAAGACTGAAACAACGCTTATTGGCATTAGAAATTAAATAAATATGAATCATACAAAACATTCAAAATTTTGTGCTGATTCATTCAGATTGGTCACTGAAGACAGCTAAAGTTTTGTCGATTAGCCTCACTTTTTATGTATAAAGATTCACCCGATTCAGCTAGAATCGAGATTCATTCTCAATTTTATTGTTTTGAATATGAATATTAAAACCTTGCGTATTGTTGGTTTTCTAGAAGGCTTATCTTTTCTACTTCTCCTGTTTATTGCCATGCCTTTAAAATATATTTGGGGCAATCCAATCTTAGTGAAATTCGTCGGCATGGGACACGGCATTCTGTTTATTCTATTTTTGGCCGTGCTATTTATTGTCTGCGAAAAACAGAAATGGTCGATTAAAATGTTTATTCTCGGTTTTATCGCCTCAATTTTACCCTTCGGCCCCTTTGTTTTTGATCACAAATTAAAGAAATTTGAATCTTAAACAATTGCATGTTCCTAGTATCAATAAAAGTCAAACAGGCAAATATTTGCCTGTTTGAACAAAAAGTTTTAAGCAAATTAAAACTCACCTTTGGCTTTACGCTCCAACAAGACTTGTTGCAACATATGTCGTGGAAAACTAAACCAGAGTGCAATCAAAACAAAACACGCCAAGCCATAGGCCAGTAAGTGGTACTGCTCATACAGAATACGCACCCCTTCAATAATAAAAAAGAAACTAAACATCAACAGCATCGACACGGCGGCAGCCACAGTGCCTTTCGACACTTCAGAAGACATTAAAGCAAAACGGTACAGTACCGAAAAACTAATCCCCTCACCAAAGCTGATCAAGGTCATCCCGACAATTAAGCACAGCAAGAAATAATCCCGCCAGAAGATACCCGCCAGAATCAGCAACGTGCCCAACAGCATAATCGGTAAGCCCATCATCACTGTTTTGCCCAAAGCCAGTCGATCAATGATTTTAATCAACACTAAATTGCCTGCAATCAACCCGCCCAATACGGGGAACTGTGCTAGACCATATTGCAAACTGCTGAGCCCTAGCTCTTCGACTAACATGACTGGTGAAAGTGCAATCCATAACATCAAAGGCATACTGACCATTGGCAATGCCAAGGTTAAACCAAGAAAACGTTTATTTTGATAGACGCGTTTAAAGTCCGAAAAAATATAACGTAATGGCTGTTTCACCACGGTTGGTTGTGTTGCAGGCATTTTTGCTTTTAAACCAAACCAACTCAGAAAGGCCAATAAAGCAATCCCGATAAAACCCCAATGCCATGACACATGGTCAATCAGGAATGCCCCTAAAACTGGGCCGAGCAAAGGTGCAAGTAAGGAAATATTGGCCATCAGTGCCATGACTTTAATGGCATCACGCTCTTCAAAAGTTTCCTGAATGGCAGCATAACCCACGGCTGAAATCACGGTTAATCCAATGCCTTGTAAAAAGCGTAGGGCCAGGAATTGCTCAATATTGTGGGTCAGTAAAATCAGTAAACAACAGACGCTAAAAAACAGTACGCCTGTGAGCAGTACTTTTTTACGCCCAAGTCGATCTGATAATGGACCCAACAGCCATGCCACACAGGCTCCACCCAACAGATAAAAAGACATGGATGATGGTGCCCAACTGCTGCTGACACCAAATTCTTTGGTAATGGCTAGCATGGCAGGTTGGACTAAATCATTTCCGATATAAACGGAAAATTCGAACAGCACCAAAGCTAAAGGAAACATCAGCGTAGTGCGGTTCAACGTGGTCGTTTGAACTTTTTGCATTATTTTCTACAGATCATGATGGTCTGGTCGAGGTCTTACGCTATTTTTCGGGAGATAAACGTCAGCCCAATGACCAGCACTGAGAGATTTATTTAAATTACGTTTTTTTGAATGCGCTAAGGTTTAGCGGCTTAATACACCGTATTCACAAGGTGTCTAAGACAGTTTAATCAATTTCAGTTGTGAGATTTTTATCACTCAAGCTAGTACACCCACTAGGTCAAGTGGGTGTAGTTTAGCAGTTTATGCGTTGGGAATTGTAATTTTTGTTGTTATCACTAAGCAGAGATTTCTGTCTTCACTTTTATAGTCTTCTTTTCTCGGCTTGCAAAATCGGGCTTCATAAAGAACGAACAGCTAATCGCAAAGACTGCCATACTCGCAATATAGCCAATAATTAAATGTGGGCTACCATCACCAATACTTAACAGCTTGGTTGCAATCAGTGGAGCTAAACCACCACCTAATACACCCGCAAATTGCACCGAAATTGAAATACCGCTATAACGAATCTCAGCAGGGAATTGGCGTGCAAACAATTGAGCTTGTGGTGCATACATAATCGGAAACACGACACCGATTGCCAATACAATTGCAGTCCAAACCAGCACAGGATCTTTGGTATCCAGCATAGTAAAAAATGGATAGCAATATAATCCTAACAACACCAACCCAAACATAAACATGTTCCGTTGCCCGACTTTATCTGAAAGATGTCCACACAAAGGTGTCATCACCATAATTAGGCCAGCACCACAAATTGTGGCGAATAAAATATCCTGACGTGGAATGCCTAACTTAGTCGTGGTATATGCCAAGGTAAATGTGGAAGCAATATAAAACCAAGCATTCTCCGCCGCACGTGCAAAAATGATGGTCAGTAATTCACGAGGATGATTCTTAAAAACTCGCATTGCAGGCACTTTAATGTCTTGAGCCTGCTCTTTCACTTTTTCAAAATCTGGTGATTCAGGTACTTTGACCCGAATGTACCAACCCACACCGAGCAACAAAATACTGGCTAAAAAAGGTAACCGCCATCCCCAACTAAATAGCGTCGCTTCAGGGAGTAAAGATACAGCACCTAAAGCAAGTGAAGCCAAGAGTAAGCCTCCTCCTGCACTGGCCTGCGGTAAACTTCCCCAAAACCCTTTACCACCTTCAGGCGCATGCTCAACAGCCATTAGCACTGCACCACCCCACTCTCCACCCATTGCCATACCTTGAATAAACCGCAGTACCACGAGACAAAACGTTGCCCAGTAACCAATACTTTCATACGTTGGCAATAGGCCAATTAATACAGTGGGAATCCCCATCATAATCAGCGTTGTTAATAGCATGGCTTTACGACCAATTTTGTCACCAAAGTGACCAAACACAATCCCGCCTAAAGGTCGTCCGATAAATCCTACCGCATAGGTGGCGAAGGCTGCCAAAACCCCTGTCAATGGGTCTAAATTGGGGAAAAATAATTTATTAAAAATCAGTGCCGCTGCGGCACCATAAATGAAAAAATCGTACCATTCTATGGTCGTTCCCACCATGCTGGAGATTCCTGCCAAACGGTGTGAAGACTTTTTATGTGGAAGACCCGATCCTTGTATCTGCTCCATATTTACCTCTTGTATTTTATAATATTGTCTTCTGTTTTCACTTTCAAAACCGATCCTGATTTTTCTAAATAAAGTGATGACTGCTACATTGTTATACGCAATTGAATGCCGAGGATTTTCCTAATTTATAAATGAAATATTATAAAAGTGAACTAAAATTCACTAATTAATTAATGTGGATTAATCCTTCAACAGAGTCAATCTACTTAATTACTTAAGTAGTTTTTAATACTAAATTTTCCATTTAACTACAGTAACTTAAAAAAATAATATCTAATTTTTATTCCATAACACGTATCTGGCCATCACAGTGTTTTAATAAAAAAGGCTCTAGACTAGCAGACTAGTTATGTTGGTCTGTAATCATGATTAAAAACAGTAAATTAAGCCACTACAAGATTAAAAAAATCATTCAATGCTTTTGCATTGATATACCCGCTTCTAAAACTGCATTATTACTCAATTTAAATCGTAATACGATCAACTATTGGTACATGCTTTTTAGGGAAGCTATTTATGATCATCAAACAGATTTAAGAACTAAATTTGTAGGTTCTATTGAAGTGGATGAAAGCTATTTTGGCGCTAAACGACAACGTGGTTTTCATGGGAAGTTAAAACGTGGTCGTGGCACTTTAAAACAACCCGTATTTGGAATATTTGAACGGGATGGGCGTGTTTATACTGAAATCGTTCCTGACTGTAAAATGAAGACTTTACAAAAGGTTATCTTAGGTAAGGTGGCACTAGAAAGTGTCATTTATAGTGATGGATGGCGAGGCTATAATGGTCTAGTTGATGTTGGTTATTCAAAGCATTTCAGGGTAAATCACGGAGCAAATGAGTTTGCTAGAGGACAATGTCACATAAATGGAATAGAATCATTTTGGAGTTTCTGTAAACGAAGATTATCCAAGTTCAATGGTATCTCAAAAGATTATTTTGACTACCATCTGAAGGAGTCTGAATGGCGTTGAATGAGAGAACCTAATGAGTTAGCAACTGAGTTGTGGAACATCATTAGATAAAATTAAGTATAAATCTGCTAGTCTAGAGCCTAAAAAATTCAGCGCTAAACACACCCAAAAGGGTAAAAAGGTCATTTTTTACAATTGCCAATTCAGCGTAATTTACTATATTGCTTAATATACTAAGTATGGATACTTATTATGATGAATTATAATAAATTGGCTTTTGCTTTTAGCCCTGCACCAATTGTAGTGCTTAGCAATCGGCACATGGTCGAAATGAATAGCGCTTTCTCACAGATGTTTGGCTATGAACGTGAAGAGCTAATGCATCACTCGATTATTAAAATTTTCCCCAGTATCGAAGACTATGAGAAAGTTGGAAATGATGCTTTGCAAAGTTTATTGCAAAAAAATAGCCTGTATTATTCCGATCAACGTTTTATGCAGCATAAAAGTGGAGAAATTTTCTGGACACATACTCATGGGCGTACGCTCACGCCAGAAGACCCTTTTAAATTAATGGTGTGGCATTTTGAACGTATTGAACAACATCCCCTTGTAAATAAGCAAAAGTTAACGAAACGAGAGTCTGAGATTACTCAACTGATTGTCAACGGATTAACTTGTAAAGAAATTGCACGGAAGTTGTCACTCTCGCATCGAACCGTAGAAGCTCATAAAGCCAATTTAATGAAAAAACTCGATGTCCATTCTAAACATGAACTTAGTTCCAAAATTATTATTCAAAATAATCTGATACATCATAAGTAATTATTTTTATTTATTTTTCAGTAAAACCCAAATACAAAAGGCGTAAATTAATACGCCTTTTTATATCTATTGAAATCCATATTAAGCCAAATTAAGAACACTTTTCCGTTTGGAAATTCTTGGTATTTTTACCGCGCATACATTGATACGATTTTTCAGTTTCGATCAATTTCCAGTGATTATCCACATGTTTAAAACTATAGATGGTACGAACCGAACGAATAGAATCGTCCATTAAACCTGTTTCCGTCACTTTCACTTGTGCAGCCGTTGGTGCTTCTACACTATTAAAAAATTGACGAATTTCCACAGTAGATAACTCTTTGACTAAATCTGGACGCTCTTTTAATACTGTTGCTAATGGCGTATCTGGACTACTGACTTTATTGACTAAATTTTTTGTTGTCGCACAGCCTGCCAATAATCCTAAGCATAAGGCTGAAACCGAAACTAAACGCAACATGACAAATTCCCCATAGATATCATTACTTACTCGTAATGATGCATGGCTTAGCCACATAACTCTATGGCAACAATGTAGCATTTGTTTTTCTTGATTGAGATTCTTATCGATTTCATTAATGCATATTAAACACCACAATGTTGCCATTGCGGTGTTTAATATTTCATTCGATGTAAACTTATAAATCGAATAATTTACCTGGGTTCATAATACCGTTTGGATCGAAAACTTTTTTCAAGGCTTTCATGTATTCAATTTCTTCAAGACTGCGTGAATATTCCAAATATGGCTTTTTGGTCATGCCCACACCGTGCTCGGCAGAGATAGAACCGTCATATTTTTTCACAGTATCGAATACGTATTTATTCACCACCTGACATTTTGCAAAGAATTCATCTTTGCTTAAATCGGCAGGTTTAAGAATGTTTAAGTGCAAGTTACCATCACCAATATGACCAAACCAGCAGATTTCAAAGTCTGGGTAGTTTTCTGCCACAATACTGTCAATTTCTTGAATAAACGCAGGCACGTGTGTAATCAAAACTGAAATATCATTTTTGTATGGAGTAAATGGCGCAATCGACTCAGAAATGTCTTCACGTAAACGCCATAAGCTTTCGACTTGCTCTAGGCTTTGGCTCAATACGCCATCCAGCACCCAACCTTGTTCCATGCAATGCTCAAAAATTTCCATCGCCTTGTCCATAATTGGCTCAAATGGCGCTTCAAATTCAAGTAACACATAGAATGGACATTGTGTTTCAAATGGACGTTGCACATGACCATGATCCAGTACTTTCTGCATTGCCAATTCACCAAAGAATTCAAATGCAGTGAGGTCAATTTTAGCTTGGAAGGCATGTAATACAGGCATCACCGCATTAAAATCAGGCACACCCAACACCATGACTTGAAGGTCTTGCGGTTGACGCTCTAATTTAATTTCAGCTTCAGTGACTAAACCTAAAGTCCCTTCGCCACCAATAAATAAATGTTGTAGCGCATAACCCGTAGCATTTTTAATCATGCCTTTGTTTAAACGTAAAATGTCGCCTTTACCCGTCACTACGGTTAAACCCAACACCCAGTTACGAGTCATGCCGTATTTAATGACTTTAATGCCGCCCGCATTGGTACCAATATTGCCACCAATTTGTGAAGAACCCGCAGAAGCAAAATCTACTGGGTAGTACATGCCTTGTTCTTGGGCATAACGCTGTAATTGTTCAGTGACCACACCCGCTTGTACGCGCACCATACGGTCGGCAGGGAAAAATTCCAGAATCTGGTTCATTTTGTCCATGCTCACTACAATTTCACCATTGGCTGCTACAGCACCCGCAGATAAACCAGTACGACCACCCGATGGGGTTACCGCAACATTGTATTGGTTCGCAAGCTTAACAATGGCTTGAACTTGTTCAGTCGTTGCAGGGAAAACGATCACAGATGGGTTTGGATCAAAGTGTTTGGTATAATCCCGACCCCAATTTTGCAGGCTATCGGTATCCGTTTTAATACGGTTTTCGCCAACAATTTCGGTCAATTGGGTCAACAACTCTGGGGTTAAAGCGACTGGAGCATTCATCGTTTTCAGACCTTGCAATGAAGTAAACAAGTGGTGTCGAATCTAATGCATTATTCAGCTGAAACTGCGTAACAAAGGAACAATAACTAGACTGCGCGTGAAGTAACGGACAGTTTATCTGTACCATAATTTTTCACGGAGCATTATTATAAGCCATTTTTCGATAAAACCCGCAGAAAATCACGTTTTAACAAGGTTACCTTGTAAATTACAGGCTTAGTTAGACCGATTACGACAGGTTGTGACGCATATTTCACCAAAATACCTGATCGCTGGGTCATAAAGGAAATGTATATCGACCTAAGTCCTATGTTATGATACCGCGACCAAATTTGGCCTTTGTAGCGGAGCCGTAATGAGCCAACATCTTTCCCTGCCTAAAGATAAAATTCGTTTCTTGTTGTTAGAAGGCGTTCACCAAAACGCAGTCGACACTTTAAATGCTGCTGGATACACCAACATCGATTATCGTAAAACTGCGCTTGAGGGTGAAGCGTTGAAAGAAGCGATCAAAGATGCACACTTCATTGGTATTCGTTCCCGTACTCAATTGACTGAAGAAATTTTTGAAGCAGCAAACAAACTGATTGCTGTGGGCTGTTTCTGTATCGGGACTAACCAAGTGAACTTAAATGCTGCGATGGTTCGCGGTATTCCAGTCTTTAACGCACCATATTCAAATACTCGTTCAGTGGCTGAACTTGTACTTGCAGAAGCTATTCTTCTTCTTCGCCGTGTACCTGAAAAATCGACAGATACACATGCAGGTGGCTGGAACAAATCTGCTGTAGGTTCATTTGAAACACGCGGTAAAACTTTAGGTATCGTAGGTTACGGTTCAATCGGTTCTCAACTTTCAGTTTTGGCTGAAAGCATGGGTATGAAAGTTATCTATTTTGATACAGTGACCAAATTACCTTTAGGTAATGCACGTCAAGTCGGTAGCATGGGTGAACTTCTTGCTAATGCTGATGTGGTTTCTTTACACGTTCCAGATGTTCCATCTACACGT
The DNA here is from genome assembly GCF_002934965.1 of Acinetobacter sp. ACNIH2. NCBI lineage: Bacteria > Pseudomonadati > Pseudomonadota > Gammaproteobacteria > Moraxellales > Moraxellaceae > Acinetobacter > Acinetobacter sp. ACNIH2. The sequence continues at coordinate 1,798,062 of NZ_CP026412.1, read as the reverse complement.
AACTTCTTCGGTAAAGACCAATTTGCACAAATGAAAGAAGGTTCAATCTTCATCAATGCTGCACGTGGTACATGTGTCATCATCGAAGACTTAGCAGATGCCTTAAAATCAGGCCATCTTGCAGGTGCTGCGGTTGACGTGTTCCCGAAAGAGCCTAAAGCAAACGGTGAAGAATTTATTTCTCCATTACGTAACCTACCAAACGTGATCTTAACCCCGCACGTGGGTGGTTCGACCATGGAAGCGCAAGCAAATATTGGTTTAGAAGTTGCTGAGAAATTCGTTTCTTACTCAGACAAAGGCATGACCTTATCTGCTGTAAACTTCCCAGAAATTGCGTTGCCATTAACTGAAGGTAAACACCGCTTACTTCACATTCACAAGAATGTGCCTGGCGTACTTTCAAAAATCAACAACTTGTTTGCTGAACACGGCATCAACATCTCTGGTCAGTCTTTAATGACCAAAGGTGATGTTGGCTATTTAGTGATGGATGTTGATGCAACTGCATCTCAAGAAGCACTTGATACATTACAAGACGTTGAAGGTACAATCCGCGTTCGCGTATTGTTCTAAGTTATTCGATGTGAAAAACCACAGACTTGTGTCTGTGGTTTTTTATTGATTCATCCTCCGCTTAATTGAATCAATAAAGCGCATTTCACAACTTAAAATCGATCTATTACCTACAGGGAATAGATCGATTTTGTTTCAGCTCAGTATTCCAACCAACATGCTCATGCTTTGTTCTACATCTATTGCACTAATTTAGTTCATCCCTAACAAGCTATTTCCCCAGCACAGTGTTATGATTGAAAAAAATATACAAATTGATCATCTGATATAAAACAAAATGTCCTAACTCATGCTGAACTTTAAAACGCCCTCCTATTTACAAGCAGTTTTCCTGCTCTTTATTGCCATGCTCTGTGTGCAAAGTAGCGGTTCATTAGCCAAAATTCTGTTTCAGCAATTTCCAGTTCTTACCGTTTCTGCCATGCGTATGCTGCTTGGTGCGCTCATTCTGGCAATTATTTTTCAAATCTGGAAAATTAATTTTAAAAACGTGCGCTGGTCTTCCATTTTAAGTTATGGCATCGCACTGGCAGGTATGAACGGCCTGTTTTATTTGTCGATTGAGCGGCTCCCTTTGGGCATTGCAGTTTCATTTGAATTTATTGGCCCCTTAAGCGTCGCCCTGTACTATGCTCGACAAAAATATGACTTCCTTTGGGTCAGTTTGGCAATTTTAGGCTTAATCTTGCTGTTTCCTTTTGACCAAGCCACACAATCACTCGATTTAACGGGCATTGCCTTCGCGATTGGTGCAGGGGCATGTTGGGCGGTTTATATTATTGCAGGTCAACGTCCATCGGGCATTTCAGGCAATCATACGGTATGTTTGGGTATGTTTGTCGGCATGTTGTGTTTAATGCCTGTCGCGATGTTTTCAGGTATGACCAGTGATGTTTTCCTCCCCTCCAATTTATTCTATTTTATTGGCTTGGCCATTCTGGCGAGTGCCTTACCTTTTACTTTGGAGATGATTGCCTTACGCAACCTTACGGCAATGAGCTTTGGGACTTTAATGAGTCTAGAGCCTGCGATTGCAGCATTATCAGGCTTCGTCTTTCTAAATGAACAATTACTCTGGACGCAGTGGTTAGCCCTAAGCACCATTATTATAGCTTCGATTGGCTGTACCTATACGACCCAACAAGCCAAACGTGCTAAACAAAGCAGTTTAGCATCTTCAAGCCAAACCGATTGAGATGAGCCGTACCAATTATCTCAATAACTTCATATTAGACCCACCGCCCAAATGTAGAGAAAAAGCGATATGCGCAACAGTCAACTCAGTGCTGTCTTATTTATGGTACTTTCCATGTTGTCCTATCAAGTCAGTGCCTCTTATGCTAAGCAGCTCATGCAAGCATTAGACCCTTTTACTGTGGTGACTTTACGGCTTAGCTTTGCGTCTATTTTGGTAGTGTTGATGTTCCGTTCATGGAAAATCATACAACGCCTACCTCATTTAAAATGGCGAGACTTATTATTTTACAGCGCCGCAGTCTGTGTCATGAATGTTTTGTTTTATGCCTCTTTAGGTAAATTACCGCAAGGCATTGCCGTCGGATTAGAGTTTTTAGGACCACTGACCTTAGCACTGCTCTCGATTAAACACAAAAGTGATTATATTTGGGTCGGACTCGCAATTGCGGGGATTGCTCTAATGGTACCGTGGCAAGATACCCATGCTCACAATTTTTCTTATATCGGTGCAGCATATGCATTAGGTGCAGGTATTTGTTGGGCATTTTATATTTATTTTGGTCAAAGAGTTGCACGCCAAAATATGGGGATGCACGCATTGAGTATCGCCATCGTACTATCAACCCTGATTTTATTGCCGATTAACAGCGTGCGTAATCCTGATGCGATGCTGCAATTTCAATACTGGCCACAAGCCTTAATCATTGCGCTTTTAGCCACTGCAATTCCTTATACTCTTGATTTAATGGCACTCAAACGTCTGAGTAAACTCAGCTATGGCACACTGTCGAGCTTATCTCCTGCTTTAGCAGCAATTGCAGGTATGCTGCTGTTAAAAGAACATATCACCCTATGGCAAACTTTAGCGCTGATTTGCATTATGACCGCTTCGGTCGGGGTCACCTACCGTGCCAGTCGCACTGCACCTGAATCTAGCGAAGTATCAGCCTCTTAAATCCCAATTTAACCCATCAAGAACAGTTGCTGAAGTTTAATCTCTGCCACTGTTCTTTAAACGACAATATTTCATCTAGCCAAGTGCCCTCAACTAAAATAACGCTTACGGGAAGACCCTTGAATTCAATGTGCTGAAAAACTACTATAATCAAAAGGATTGAAGAGAAGATAAGAAGAACAATGCAGCCACATATCCGCCTCAATATGATTGTAAAAAATGAAACCGCGGTGATTTTACGTTGCTTAAAATCGGTCAAACCGTGGATTCATTCTTGGGTGATTGTTGATACAGGATCAACAGATGGTACACAACAACTGATTCAAGACTTTATGCAAGATCTGCCTGGCAAGTTATTTGAGCGCCCTTGGCACAATTTTGGTTTTAATCGTACTGAAGCCCTACAACTGGCACAAGATCCATCCCTACCACATGCCGATTACCTGATATTTATTGATGCCGACCAAACTCTCATGGTAGATCCTGAATTTCAATGGGGCACTTTATCGGGCTTAGCCTATTATTTTGAATATATTTACGGGAATACCCGCTACCAATTAAATTCGCTTGTTTCAACCCAAGTGCCATGGAAATGGGAAGGTGTTTTACACGAATATTTAAACTCACCAAAACCCCATCAATGGCAGCTACTCAAAGGTCTTCATGTTTTTGTACAACATGATGGTGCCAGAGGGCATGATCCCACAACTTATCTCAAAGATATTGAAATTCTAAAACAAGGGATCAAAGATGAACCTAACAATCTCCGATATAAATTTTATTTAGCACAAAGTTATCAAGATGCAAATTTACCCGAACAAGCCCTGCAAGCCTATCAAATACGCGCCGATGCAGGAGGATGGGAAGAAGAACGCTGGACAGCACAATTTCGTGCAGCAAAATTCATGGAAAAACTCAACAAACCGATAACTGACATTCGTAACGCTTATTTGCAAGCTTGGGTGAGCCGTCCACAACGCGCAGAACCTTTATATGAGCTTGCACGCTACTATCGTGAACAAAAGCAATTTGAAACTGCATGTCAATTTGCCTTGCAAGCTTGCCAGATCAAACGACCAAGTGACATTTTATTTATCGATGACAGTGTCTACACATGGCGTGCGCTGGATGAACTGAGTGTTGCAGCATCTTATTGCCCACACTATAAAGAGGAAGGTAAAAAAGCCATCCTCAAATTATTGATGGAGCAAAAGTATCCAGTTTCCGAAGAGGCACGACTCATTGCCAACCTACGCTTCTATAAATAAAGAACCCTTGCTGAGGCAAGGGTAAGCTTAAAAATTGGATTTAGCTATTGATACAACATTGCATCCGTTGAGCTATTAAGCAGGAAATAAAATTTGATAACTCAATCGGACAATTAAAATAGACACTAATATTAAAAAGATGATGCGAATAAAACCACTGCCATATTTTAAAGCCAGTTTAACCCCAACCAAAGAGCCTGCTATATTGGCAGCAGCCATAGTTAAACCGATGCCAAACAACACATGACCTGCAGGCACGAAAAAACTCAGTGCAGCAAAATTGGTCATGAAATTGGCAATTTTGGAGAGCGCCGAAGCATGAAGAAAATCGACTTTTAAGTAGCGAATAAAATAGAAAATAAAGAAGCTGCCCGTTCCTGGTCCAAAAATTCCATCATAAAAGCCAATCAAGACACTGCCGACCGCTGCAAGGACTAGTATTTTAGTGGTGATTTCCTGTTGAAAATGTACCTGACCAAATTGTTTCTTCATGAATGTGTAAATTGCGATAATAATCAACATACACAGGACAAAGGGTTTCAGTACTTGGGTGGGAATCATGGAAACACAGGCGGCTCCCAAGTAGGAACTAATAAAAGCCCCCACTCCAATCACCAATAGCAATTTCCATGATAAGGATACGCGGCGCATAAATGAAAATGCCGCAGATGCCGTACCAAAAATAGAAGAGAGCTTATTGGTGCCAAAAACTGTAGCAGGCGCCAACTGTGGCATTGCCCCCATAATGGCAGGGATTTGAATGAGTCCACCACCACCCACAGCAGCATCGATTGCTCCCGCACAAAAAGCAAAGAAGACCAAACTCAGAATAAGATCAAGTTCCATAATATTGGGTCTCCTACAGATTCAAAACACGTTTAGGAATTAAACGCTTTCGATCGTTGATTTCAGCCAGACCCAAGCACTTTTCACCATCAAAAACCAACACTTGTGCTTCGGCAGCATGATCAATATTACTTTCCATGCCACGACTAAAATATTCTGCCCGACCTTCTGGGACTTGAATTTGAGTAAAATGCTGTACGGGTGCATACACAGGCAATAACAGCGCTTCGCGCTCTTGTTCTGTTAGGCCTTCTAGATATTCAATGGTATAACTTGGAATCAGTTCAAAATGACCCGTTTGAATGCGGTGCAAATAGGTTAAATGCCCATAGGATCCTAAAGCTTTGGCAATATCTTCCCCCAACACACGAATATAGGTGCCTTTAGAGCAAGTCACATCTAAAGTAATGCTGTTTTCAGTAAAGGAAAGGAGCTGAATGGCTTCAATGGTTATTGGCCGTGCATCACGCTCCACTTCAATGCCTTTACGTGCCAATTCGTACAACGGACGACCCTGCTTTTTGAGGGCAGAATACATTGGAGGAATTTGCTGAATTTCTCCAACAAACTGATTCAATACCTGCTGAATTTTAGCTTCTGTCAGTTCTGGCACCGCTTGTTCAAGCAGTATCTCCCCTTCCACATCACCCGTCGTTGTGCTGTGGCCAAGCTGGATCGTGGTTTGATAACGCTTGGTTGAATCTAATAAGAAATGAGAAAACTTCGTTGCTTCACCAAAGCAAATGGGTAATAAACCAGATGCCAGGGGATCCAAAGCACCCGTATGTCCTGCTTTCTCTGCCCTCAATAACCAGCGCACTTTTTGTAATGCCGCATTTGAACTAATACCCAAGGGTTTATTTAATAAAAACACCCCGTTAACCGCGCGGCGCTGGATTTTTGCAGCAGATGATTTCATAACTCAAAACACGTATTTCAACTGCCGCAATACTAACAACCGCTCATCTACTTTTACAACTTTTCTGTTGTTTATTTGCGCTCGCATTGCACAATAAAACAAGTTCAGCAAATGAACCGCATAAAAATTAAAAATGGATATTGGGCATAGGATATGCAAAAAAAGAAATTATGGCTGATACTTGCCGTTGTAGTGATTATTCTACTTGTTTTTTTAGTGTGGCTTGCGCCGAGTGCAACCACTGGCTCCAACACCACAGCCTCTTCACTCGCAGATGGGCAGTCGAATTCGACATCGACTCTTTCAGGGAATACAGTATTATCGCATAGCTCCACACAGCCTTTTGTCAGCACAAGCCAACAAGATACCGAAGTGAATTGTCAGCTTAGTTTAGATCAAAGTCAGCATTTAATCGTGAATGAACAAACGCGAAATTGCTTTGAATATTTCATTACTCAATACGGGGAAAAGCAGATTGATCAAATTAAGCAAGATTTCACGCGTTACATGCAAAAAGGCTACAAAGAGCCTGCTTTAAGCCAAATTATTGATTTATGGAATCGCTATATTGATTACCGTATTCAGTTAGGTAACTTAAAAGAACCCAACCTAGATAAACAAGACCCAGAGTACTATCGAAAAGTTTTTTCACTGATGAAAAACTTACGCACACAATTTTTTTCCCCTACTGAAATTGAGGGATTATTTGGTGCAGAAAATACCTACCATGAATATACCTTAGACCGCATGTCAATCATGGCAGATTCATCTCTAAATGAAGTTCAAAAGGCACAAAAACTAAAAGAACTATTTGCCCAGTTGCCTGAAGATTGGCGTGAAAATTTGGAACAATTGTCTAAGTTGGAAGATCTACGCAAATTGACCAGTGATATTAAAGCTCGCGGTGGTTCTGCTGATGAACTTCGCCAAATGCGTATGAATTTAGTCGGTGCTGATGCAACCGCTAGACTAGAACAACTAGACCAAGATCGAGGTCAATGGAAATCACGTGTGAATGACTACTTAATGCAGCGTGACCAAATTCTAAAGAGCCAGATGAGCGAATCTGCACAACAACAAGCCATTGCTCAATTACGCCAGCAACAATTTAAAAATCCACAAGAACAACTTCGACTTGGAACTTTTGAAACCACACATGACTCAGGAGGAAAACTACCCTTCGCAGAATAATTCTGCCCAACCAAACCTTTTTTCAGGATGAAAATATGTATAAAACGAAAAAAATAGCACATAGCATTTCACTGCTGGGTTTAGTCGCATGCATCGGATTCACTACCAGTTCGGTAACTGCGGGCGTGCTTAGCGTAAATACCACTGCTCAAAGTACCTATGCTAAAACCAAATACCCATTATTATTTACTCATGGGATGTTTGGTTTTAGCCGTGTTGGTGTCGCCGAATTCGGCTTAGATTATTGGTATCAAATTCTGCCCGATTTGGCACGTAATGGTGCAACCACCTTTGCCGCACAAATTTCGCCTTTAGAATCGACCGAAGTTCGTGGCGAACAACTGTTACAACAAGTCGAAGAAGTGATGGCTATTACGGGAAAACCCAAAGTCAATTTAATTGGACATAGTCATGGGGGACCGACGATTCGCTATGTCGAAGCAGTTAAACCACAATATGTCGCATCACTCACGGGGGTTGGTGCAACATTCAGAGGCTCCAAAGTCGCAGACGATTTACTGTCAAGCCAAACAGGTTCACAGCTCTTGAGCATCGCTACGGATTATATTATTGGACCACTTATTACCTTTGCCGAGGGGAACCCATCGCTGAAAAGCGATCTGAAGGCTTCGCTAACCTCGATCAGTGAAAAAGGTTCTCAAGTTTTCAATCAAAAATACCCAACCACAGCCTTAGCATCGGACTGTAGTAAAAGTGGAGCCAGCTCCAATAATGGGATTTACTATTATTCTTGGACAGGAACCTCTCAAGTGACCAACGTGATTGATGTTGCAGACAGTGCCATTTCGCTGCTGGCTCCAATCTCCTATATCAGCACTGACAATGACGGATTGGTTGCGCGTTGCAGCACCCATTTCGGCAAAGTCATTCGTGATAATTACGATTGGAATCACTTAGATGAAGTCAACCAAGTTTTGGGATTAAGAGGTCTCTTCAGCCCCGATCCAGTCGATGTTTATCGTCAACATGCCAACCGCTTAAAACTTCAAGGGCTTTAATACACCCTCCCGCTAAGCAGATGACTTAGCGGGATTTATTTAGAATTATAAAGTTACAATTTGTATTTAATTTAATCGGATTTATCAGCCCAATCCTCACTCCAACTTTATACTCATTTTGACAATTATTTTTGTCGATAGAAAAATTAAAATAGAGGAAGATCAATGAAATATGAACTATTGATAGCTGGACTGCTATCAACCTGCGTACTAAGCACCACCCAAACTCAAGCCAGCGCTTCACAAATTCAAGCTAAATACGTCACCTCAAACTATGCAAAAACCAAATATCCATTGGTCTTTGCACATGGTATGGGAGGATGGATTCGTGCAGGCACAGATGAGCTGGGTGTAGATTATTGGTATCAAATTTTGCCTGATTTAGCACGTAATGGTGCCAACGCATGGGCAACACGCGTTTCGCCCTTTAATAGCTCCGAAGTTCGTGGGGAACAACTGCTACAACAAGTCGATGAAATTTTAGCAATTACCGGTGCAAGCAAAGTCAATTTACTGGGGCATAGTCACGGTGGGCATAGTATTGCTTATGTTTCAAATGTTGCCCCCCCTCTAAAGTTGCGTCATCGACTGCAATATCAAGCCCTTTAAAAGGCTCACCTGTGGCTGATCTGATTATTTCAGCTCAAGGTACACCATTAGAGCAGCCCTTAGTTAGCCTGATTAACTTTGGTTCTAAAGCGATTGTATGGGCACAACAGCAGGATCCTAATTCACTCCCGCATGATGCCCTTGCTGCTGGAAAAAGCTTAAGTCAGGCAGGATCTAAATCATTTAGTCAAAAGTATGCTTTAGGTATGCCGAAGACTGCCTGCGGTGAAGGTGCTGCAACAGAAAATGGCATTTACTTCTATTCGTTCTCTGGTAATTCAACTCTAACCAATATCCTTGATCCTGATTCATTATTGGCAGCAACAGGTTTATTGATGCAAGCTCCGAATGACAATGATGGCTTGGTCTCACGTTGTAGCGCAAAGTATGGCAAAACCATTCGAGATAATTACAACTGGAACCACTTAGATGTGATTAATCAATTCTTTGCTTTGCGTTCGGTATTCTCACCAAATCCAGTCGATGTTTATCGTCAACATGCCAACCGTTTAAAACTTCAAGGGCTCTAAAGCTTAACCCAAAAAAAAATGCGCCAAACGGCGCATTTTTTCACTCAAATAAAACTGATTAAGCAACAGTTTTACGAGCTGGTAACTTTTCACGAATACGTGCAGCTTTACCAGACAATTCACGTAGGTAGTAAAGTTTAGCACGACGAACGTCACCACGACGTTTCACTTCGATTTTAGCAACGATTGGAGAGTGAGTTTGGAATACACGCTCAACACCAACACCGCTAGAAATTTTACGTACTGTGAACGCAGAGTTCAAACCACGGTTTTTCTTCGCGATTACAACACCTTCAAATGCTTGAAGACGCTCACGATCACCTTCTTTTACTTTTACCTGAACGATAACAGTGTCACCTGGTGCAAAAGCAGGGATGTCTTGTTTAAGCTGTGCATTTTCAACAGCTTGTACTAAAGGATGCTTACCGCTCATGGGGTATCTCCAATATGTGTGGGTCAGAAGAGGTCTGAGATCCACTGGGTATAGAGGCTAAAGCGCATAGACCCGATTGACTTTCCCTTTATGCTTGACCGCTTCAAGACATAAAGAGCCTAATAAACAACACTTCAACACAACCGTTCAAGCATTGGATTCGGAAAATAACCTGAAGTTATCTCCCTTATAAATCTTTGAGCCATTTTTTTTGCTGCTTGGTCAACTCTACCTTTTCCACCAACTCAGGTCGGCGTTCAAGAGTCCGCTGATATCGCTGCAAAAACCGCCATTTTTCAATGTTGGCATGATGTCCCGACTTTAATATATCGGGCACATCCAAACCCTCAAAATGGTCTGGCTTGGTATATTGTGGGCAATCTAACAGACCGTCCACAAAAGAATCTTGCACAGCTGACTGCTCATCAGACATGGTATTCGGCAAACGTCGAATAATACTGTCCAACAAGACCATCGCTGGAAGCTCTCCACCAGATAAAACGTAATCCCCAATTGACCATTCCTGATCAACATATTTTTGGATTAAACGTTCATCTACCCCTTCATAACGACCGCATAGCACAATCAATCCGTCATAATCGACAAACTGTTGCACCGCAGGCTCATTTAAGGTTTTGCCTTGTGGCGACATATACACCACAGGAACATGGATGGCTCCCGCTTGCTCTGCAAGTTGTTTGGCACGTTGAATCGCTTTTGCCAAAGGCTCTGCCATCATCACCATACCTGGACCACCACCAAAGGGACGTTCATCCACTCTTTTGTAGTTGCCCTCAGCAAATTCACGTGGGTTGATACAATGGACTTGCACAATGTCACGTTTTGCTGCGCGCCCGCTAATACCATAGGCTGTAATCGCTTCAAACATTTCAGGAAAAAGCGTAATGACTGCAAAAAACATCGCAGACTCCCGTATTTCCAAAAATAATTAGTAATCTACGCCCCAATTCACGTAAATACGACCAGCTTCGAGATCAACGCGTTGTACCACATCTTTATGCCATGGAATCATCCGCTCTTCACTATCGATGCTTTCAGCAGTTGCGCGAACCACCATCACATCATTAGCGCCTGTTTCAAACATTTCATGGATTTGACCAAGATTGACTTCTTGTTCTTCATCATTCAGACCTAACACCGTTAAGCCCTTTAAATCAGACCAATAATACTCGTCCACGCCTGCTTGAGGCAGTTGCGATTTTGAAATCCAAACATTTGCACCAACCAAATTATCTGCTGCTGTGCGATCAATCACACCTTTCAGCGAAACAACCAGACCTTTGCCATGTGGTTTCCAACGTTTTACATCTACTGTTTGCCAACCTGCTTTAGTCTCAATGTACCAAGGCAGGTAGTCAAAGATGTTGCTCATAGGTTCTGTATTGGAATAGACCCAGAGCCACCCATTTAATCCATATGCTGAACGTAACTGTCCAATCTGAATACGATCTTCGGGAACATTCTGTGTTGGTGTCATGGGCTACCTACTACTTAATCTAAAATTATGCAGTAGCTGCAGCTTTCTTAGCTTGAGCAGCTAAAGAAGCAACACGATCAGAAGGTTGAGCACCTTGTGCTACCCAGTGAGCAAAACGGTCAGCATCTAAACGAAGTTTTTCTGCTTTACCTTGAGCTGTCGGGTTGAAGAAACCAATACGTTCGATGAAACGACCGTCACGAGCATTACGGCTATCAGTCACAATGATTTGATAGAACGGACGTTTTTTAGCACCACCGCGTGCAAGACGAATAACTACCATGATACAACCTTATAGTTTTTACGGATTATCCCTGTACCGACCATCGATACACTTCAAACCCCTTTCATAGAGGGCGACATTCTACGCTAAATTCTGCTAGAGGGAAAGATCAAAAAATGATTTATCCACAGTTTTGAATTTGGGAGCTAACTAGCGACCTTCCCAAGTTGAACTAGCTGACAGCACACATGTGGTTGCAGCTTTTGACCAGTATTTTTGTCCTTGATCATTTAAACAGATAACCCCATTACCATCTTGAACTGTCCCTGATTTAGGTGTAGCAATCAACAACCAACCATTCGTATTAGCAGAACTATTTGTTAATGCAACATTATTTCTATCTGTGAGCGTGAAATCATACATCCCATCAGAGGTTTGAGCTGAACCATAAACATTCGATAATGTCCTTCCTGCAAAGTTACTGTTGGCGAGTTTATAACTCGCCAAAGTACGGGCAATTTGCAACATTTCAGTTTGTGCATCTGCTCTTTGCACACGAACCTTGTAACCTGTATAAGATGGGTAAGCAATTGCCGCAAGAATTCCAATAATTGCTACAACAATCATTAACTCGATAAGTGTAAAGCCCTTCATTACCAACTTTCGCTCCCTGTTGCAGATGTTCCACAATCAGAATATGTGACATTTGCTCTTGTTTTATTCTTGCAACGTAAACCAGAACTGGTCATTAAAAAATTATAGTTTTTTACATCACTGGTTTCAGCAATCATTGCCCAACGCCGTGCTCTAATTGCTGGCGAAGCGGTCGTATCTGTTAATAACTTGGTCGGATCATCACCATCACGAATAGTAATGGTGTATTTAATGCCTGAGCTAGTTGCCCCCCGTGGCAAGGTTACAGAATTCATCGCACCTGTATCCCCATAAATAAAATTGGGATCAAACCCTCTATAAGAAAAGTTACGTGATTTATGGCGCTCCAATTGTTCCGCAATTTTTTGCAGTTCTTGTTGCGCTAATCCTGCGTCTGCACGGCGTACATAATTCAAATAGCTTGGTATTGCAATCGCAGCAAAAATTGCCACGATCACAACAACTAACATTAATTCAATTAAGGTAAAACCTTGTGGTCTCCGCCCTAAATTACGCCAAACAGAATGTAATTTAGGGATTTTATTGTTATTTATTGCACCCATTTTTCATACCACCGTGTTGGATTGACAATTCGACGGCATTCCCATTTACCCACCCCACCCTGACTGGTACTAATAGTTGATTCACAGTCCGGTCCGCCAGTACCCGAACCTGTTGGCACTAAAGCAATACCACGAATACCCGAACCAATTGGATTATCATTACACTCAGCCACACCAGCAGGGCATCCTGTCGTTTTTGTAACAAATCCTGTCCCACCTTCTCGAGTAATATCAACGGCACCGCTCGTAGTCAAACATGCACCAAATGGTAAGCAATACTTTTGACGGTCTGTTTCACCCACCACACGCGGTAAACATGGGTTTTGTGGTGCAATACCCGTACCTTGCGGGTCATATACTGGCACAATTAGATTTCCCGTAATCGCCATTGGTTCTTCAAAGGCCTTCATTCCACCTAGTACACGGAAGCTTCCTCCAGCACGCTCTGTACCAGCTCCATTACTTGAAAGTGAACGATACCAACCATCTTTACTTGCACTTGTACCAATAAAGGTAGATGCAACAACACCTGATAATAATTGTGGATTTTTTTGCAAATTCGCGAGGGTCTTATTTTGAGACTCTAAGGTTGGAGAACCTGTAATTAAATTACGCTTAATAAAGTCACGATCAATAATACCATATACGTTATTGACCAACCGATCAGTCAAGGCTGTAGTTGGTAACATACCATCACGACCTACACTCGGATAAACATCAAGTGGTGTGCTTCGGTTACCGGATGCCAAACCAACAAGAATAAATGTGGTCGCCCCTTGATCATGAATCGTTACGGTTGGTGCCTCATAAAAACGTGGATTTTTACCTAAAGTCAATGCCGCACCAGTCGTCCCATCCGTTGCAAGATTTGCTAAACGAGCAACACGCACACCAAATGCACTGTAAGTTGACCCAGATAAAGTTTGGCTATTATTTAAGTCAGCACGAAAGACTTGCCCACCTAAATCACCGAAATAAAGATGATCAATCAGACCATCTGCATCACGATCCAGTGCACTGATGCGGCTTACCACACTGTGCGTCATATTGGCATTATTTGTGTCTGCACCAGTCGAACTTGCCCACCAGATACGCTCACCTGTTTTTGCATCAATAATATAAACTGCATTTCCTTGAGCAGCTGACTTATTATTACAAGTGGTATCAGGATAATCTGTTGTTGCAACAGTTGCTCCTAAACGGAAGCTAGGGTTTTCATAACATTGATCATAGCCCCCACCAACAATCATAACGCGACGAATTGCGCCGTTATAACGAATATTTGCCAATACTGGTTTAGACCAAGATTGTCCCATTCGACTGTAATTAGAGATATCAGGACCAACTCTAAATAATAACTTCGGACTCGTAGGGGTCAACACATCTAAACCATAATAGCTGCTCCCCCCCATACGTAACCCGCCATAAATATTCATTTGGCGTGCTTTAACCATACTACTTTCTGAAGATGATGCAGCTTTTTGAGTTTTATAAGCAGGATCTGCCACCCATGCACCATCCACGCCATCTACAGGCGCATTGGTGTCATCTTGTCCTTTTACCAATGCTTTAGATGATACTGTGCCTCTTAATAATTCAGCAGGAACAAATACCATTTGCTCTACACCAGTTTCACTATCGACCAAATGCAAACCGCCATCCATTGTTCCATACAATACTGATTGACTTCGGGTACTAGTTAATTCTCCAGCACTGTCTAGCGTACCTGAGTATGTCAACTGAACTGGGAAAGAGTGAATACTTCCGCCCATTGCTAAATATGGCGAATTTGGAGTAGTCAACGTGGTTGGCAGAGCTGTAGCCGTCTCGTCTAGAGGAACACTATAACCCAAATAGTTTAATAACTTTTGCTTGACCAATAATGGGAAATCTTTAAGCGTTGTTTGGGTACCAAACTGACTCAAAATATAGGTTGTGATATTAGAAGAGGGTAAAGTTCCACTTGGAATAGTAAGCAAGCTCGCGCCATTTGCAGCATTCGTTAAAGTAGATCCCCCAGTCGCAGATACATCGGTATACAAGCGACGTAGTTGATTAGCATTTGCTGTATAAGCATATTGTTTTGGGGTCACACTTAAATTTTGAGATTGCCCTAGAATTGGCATTGGAACTTTGGAATAAGCACCACCTAGAGTAATAATGCCGCCATCATTATAACTTTCATTCTGATAAACACTTGCACTGTTCCATAAGTCCTTGGTGTTGGCTTGGAAACCACCATCTGTATTGTAAACCAAGGTTGTACCATTCGCCGCAGCGAAAGCACCAGCATTCGTACCAGAAAGCAAAACTTGATATTTCTTTAAGTTCCCAGCCCAAATAACTTTATTACTCTGAGGGTTTGGCTCTAAAGCACGCAAATAACCATAAGGTTGCAAACCATTTGGGTTCAAACTATCCACTGGTACTGAAATCGCACCCGTAGTTAATGGCTCCAAAGGTGCAGCACCCAAGTTATTAATAAAGGCAATTACACTATCAGTTACCCCTGTCGAACTTTGTGTTGTAAAGAATCCACCATTACCGTAACCAGGATAAGTTACAGAGTATGCTCCTTGGTTCGGAGAGCAAGCATCGTCACCCGCTCTATCAAGCTGCGAACGTGAACTTAGCTTACATGCATTCTGCACATAAGACTGACTCAAGCTATTCATTTCATTACCAAAACCTACAAAAGCAGTTTGGATAGAAACACCTGCTGGATTGGTAGATGCATTAAAGAGCTTCTTAGCAAATTCCCCCATACAGTCCCAACCAGAATCACTGCCCCCACCAGTTAAGCCACCTGAACAACTAAAATTTGCTCCATGGGTACTACCTAATGCAGTAGACATAATTTTTGTTGCTTCACTTACTGAAGTATTATTCGCTGCACCATCCGATAAGACATAAACCCCTTGTCCATCACATGAGACTCTGTCTGCTACAGCTGGTAATGGTGATTTATATCTTGCATTCGCATTTGAAGCAGTACGATCAACCACAATTCCCGGATTAGATGTTGTATCGTTCGCCTTGGAGCTTGGCATACCACTGTTACTATCATATAGTGTTTTTGTTTCAACCACGTAATAATAATAATAGTCATAAGTACCATCATAATAAGTGTCATATTGGACACCATTAACAAAACCTGACGGTTGGGATGTAGCCCAACTTGACCAATAGCTATTACTTCTACAACTTTGCCATAAGTTTGTGTAATCGATGCCACTGTCCCGATACTGGGTACAATAGCTATAATTGGTCTGGTTATTTGATCTTCTGACTCGCTTAATAAAACTGTCTTTCCGAATATCATAATTCGTTTCTGAATATGTAGTGGTTCCCATTAAGTACGCTGCCGCCTCAGCATACGCATGTGCTGTAGGTGTATAGCTATTTGCCGTTAAATTCTGAACAGCCTGTTTAAGTTTATAACGTTGAGAACCGACTGTATTTAAGGTACTCACATCACCTAATGGAGCAGCAGGGACCAAGATATTACCTGTCTGCCCATCACCCCCTGTAGAATAATTCCCTAACCCAACTCGCACATCGGTCAAAATAGGGTTATTACTTCCCAAAAATGCATACATCCCTTGTTGCAAACGGTATAAACGTGAGCCTGTTTGTCCTGAATCTGAATTACCCATAGAGCCTGATGTATCCAACATCATAACAATGGTTTTTTTACCTGCACTTGGTTTTGCATAAATTTGTAAATCTGTCGCTTGAACCACAGATGATGCAATGAGCAACGTCCCCGTAAATACTACTGAAAATACAGCACCAGTATGGATTTGGGTGCGATCTTTTCGCTCAAACTTATTTGGTTTCATTATTGTTCTCCCACTCATCATGGTGCTGTGATTTGAATATCACGTTTACGTAAATCAATTTCTTGGACTTGAGTATTCACAGGAATACCATAACTTCTTAAACAATCAGCAACCGTTCTTTTTCCAGAAACGGCATCATCAATATTGTCATTGATATACCCCACTGTACTTGAAGAGCCGATACATTCACTTTGTACCGTCGCAAGATTTTCTGTTGAATATGCTGGCATAATTGCTGTTGACGTAACACGTACTCGAGCTTCAACTTTTCCTTTAGACGTATTTGATTGCAAACTTACATCTGTATCTCGTGCAAGTGTTGAACCTGGATTTGCATCTGTTATGGCGTCAGTAGGAATGCGCACAGCAACTTGTGTGACTACTGCCTGACGAGCACTCCCATAATCAGCCTCTAAATCACAAAACCCACTACGATTGGTCTGGGTCGAATCTATTGTCGCTTTGCTATCTGCAGGATCACCTTTAGCAGGTGGCACTAGCACTGTCGTATCAAGTGCTGAACCCAATTTGAGATTAGATGTTGGTTTATAACAAAAAATGATTTCTTTACCAGGTGCAACCTTGTTTTCTTCAATCGCCTTACCTATCGCACCACTCAAAACCGTTAAATCATTATAATTAGAGACGTTTAAAAATTGATTAGTCGGTGTATCACCTGTTTGCAATAAAAGCTGCCCCACTTGACTATTGGTCGCAATGTTTAAGGATGTGATTGCCACACGGATACCGATGATGCCCACAATCGTAATGAGCAATAACATGAATAACACAACTATCAATGTCGCACCACGCTGTGCTTGGTGAGTTAAAGTACTGTGTTTCATAGTGCTTCTCCTAAACCATTGCGCAATGTAATATTGGTGGTATATACACGACGAGCAAATTTTGTGGTTGTATTATTTAACGTAACGTTTTGATTCAAAATTGGAATTTGCTTCGTTAAATCAATAGCCGAATTATTAGTATTGTCCATTGATCGCACCAAGACCCCAAGTTTTACAGAGATAATACGTGGTGGAATTCTAGCTGCTGCACGTTCAGTTGTTGCAAGTGTCCGATATTGATTAATTGTGTAATATGCCAAGTTCCCCAAACTATTTCTTACGCCTAATTGCACTGTAAAATGATCTACACGTGGAATAATAATTTCTCCCGCGTCACCAAAACCATTAATTGTTGTGGGTGGCAAAACTGGCGTTGTTCCAGCAGCAGTTGGTTGATTTGCATCACAAGCTAGTCCATAGTCTGTACCAGAGGTAGCAGTTGCAGGATCTCGTCTAACAAAATATCGTTGTATAACATAGTCACCGGCTTGAACATTTGCTCCTTCGCAATTTATCATCGCATTTGGAGAAATGAATTGGATGGTCAACTGGTCGCTAGTAAGGTTAACATTCGAAAGTCCACGCCATTCATTTGTTACAGTACTTAAGGTGTCGCCTTGACTGTGGCTTAATAAGCCATTTGAAACAAATGGAGTAGAAGCTGGAATAGGAATATTCGCTGTTGTGACTGTAGCCGTTCTTGCAGTCAGGACTACCCCACCCCATGAGGTTTGTTCATTTAGTTCAGGATTGGTCGTGTTAGCATAATTGGCTAAACGAATGTCTTTGGCAATATAATCCAAACCAAATACACCACTATTTTGTAACTCTGCACTTGCCTCTTGCATGCGAGAGGACAGCAATCCCCCAGTAAATAATTGAATTGCAGCAGCACTGATCAATAACCCCAAAACTAGGGCTACCATCAATTCAACTAAGGTAAAACCTTGTTGTTTTGTCATAGAAACATAGTTGTTATTCATTTTAATATGCCTCCATCATCAAACAACGTGCAGTATTTACATAAATTCCATTGGATGACATACATTGACTAACATCAGCCGCAGATGACGTTGCTGTTATGGTTGTATTATCCCATGCAGCATATAAGCATTGTCTTTTAACAGGCGCACTTGAAACACCTGGACATTCCGCCATCGTAATTTTCATCCCAATTTCAAATGCTGACTTTGCTGCATTATAGGCATCGTAATTCGCCATTTGCGCTGGGGTACATAATGTTGAAGGATTGAAGCAAGATGGAGTTGGAGCTGTTGGAGTTGTCGTAATGGAAGTATAACCACGAACCGCAGTAGCATAACTAGCTTGACCTGCGCCATTTGCGCGAATATTTTCAGCCAAACCTCTTAGAATTAATATCCCTTGAGATTTAGTCAAAGCTTCAGATGAAGCATCAATTGCACGTAGTTGCAAGGCAACATAGCCTAGTACACCAATTGCCAATAGCAATAAAGCAACCAGCACTTCCATAAGCCCTACGCCAGCTTGATATTTATTGTAGTTCATTAGCAGGTTCCTGAACTTTGACTAACTGCACCTAAACGTTGCACGGTTATCGCCCGTGAATTTCCAGAAGCACAGATATTAAATGAGACCTGAGCATTAGCGCTGCCAGTAGAGTTAAATAATGCTGCAGTGCTACTTGTTGATTGTACTGTCACAGCAGGATCCACCATGACTTGAAAAACGCGATCAATTTGCACTGTTTGTTTCTGCGTGTTCGTCATAGATGCATAATTTGGAATTACTGCAGATGCACATTCATCTTTTGTAAAATTATCATCACTATTGGTTTTATTTGGACATACTGCAACTGTTGTTCGCAATAGTGCCGCTTGCGATTTGGCTTGATTAAGCGTTGTAATAAAGTCGCGTGCGTTACCATTCAATTTTTGTCTTACAACCAAATTCCCAAAAGAAGGTGCTGCCATCATGGCAATAATCGCCAGTACAGCAATTGTCACCATGAGCTCAATTAAGGTGAACCCTCGATTTGTTCGCATACGCCCTCCCCAAGGCAATTAATCTTTTACCCTATTTAAAATCATATTTCTTTTTTTTACAAAACGAACACAAAAAGGATAAATGGCATAAAAAAACAGATGATTGCCAAAAAGCCATCATCTGTCAAATATCTAATAAAAATAAAATGTTAAGTAATTAACAATTTAACCTTGCGTTACAGGAATACGTAACTCTTTCGGCAAACTAAAAGTAATGTTTTCTTCACGCCCCGCAAGCTCTTCAGGTACTTTCGCACCCCAATCTTGCAGACGCTGAATGACTTGTTTAATCAAAATTTCAGGCGCAGATGCACCAGCTGTTACTCCAATTTTAGTATTCTCATCAAACCAATCTTTCTGCAATTGTTCAGCATTATCGACCAAATAAGCTGCTTTACCCATACGTTCTGCTAGTTCGCGTAAACGGTTCGAATTTGATGAGTTTGGAGATCCAACAACCAAAACCACATCACACTGCTCAGCCAAATCACGTACCGCATCTTGACGGTTTTGTGTAGCGTAACAAATATCATCTTTACGAGGCCCTTGAATCTTCGGAAATTTTTTGCGCAGCGCATCAATCACTTTAGCAGTGTCATCAATCGACAATGTCGTTTGTGTTACAAAAGCCACTTTATCAGGATGACGCACATTCAACTGAGCGACATCTTCTTCATCTTCAACCAGATAAATATCGCCGCCATTTTGTTTATCATATTGCCCCATTGTGCCTTCCACTTCAGGATGACCTTCATGACCAATCAAAATGGCTTCCACCCCTTCACGGGCATATTTAGTGACTTCAATATGCACTTTGGTGACCAAAGGACAAGTTGCATCAAAAACTTTTAAACCGCGACGTTCTGCCTCTTGCTGTACCGCTTTAGATACGCCATGTGCACTAAAAATCACGATATTGTCATCAGGTACTTCATCTAACTCATCAACAAAAATCGCACCACGCTGACGTAAATCATCCACGACAAATTTGTTGTGTACCACTTCATGGCGTACATAAATTGGTGGCTGAAAACACTCAAGTGCACGATTTACAATCGCAATGGCTCGATCGACCCCTGCACAAAAACCACGCGGATTAGCCAATACAATTTCCATAAGATCCTCATTGCTCACTTAAATGCACGTCATGCGAAACTAAATTTATGCAAACTAAAATTCGACTAGCTATTTAGTTTGCAACACATCTACTCTAAAATAGAGAGGATATTTTATCATATCAGGAAAAATATCATGTCGGGTCTCTTGTTTGTCGTTTCTGCTGCGTCAGGAACTGGCAAAACATCTCTCGTAAAAGCCCTGCTTGAGCGTGTAAGTAATTTACATGTTTCTGTATCTCATACCACTCGTGGGCAGCGTCCTGGTGAA
The DNA here is from genome assembly GCF_002934965.1 of Acinetobacter sp. ACNIH2. Lineage (NCBI taxonomy): Bacteria > Pseudomonadati > Pseudomonadota > Gammaproteobacteria > Moraxellales > Moraxellaceae > Acinetobacter > Acinetobacter sp. ACNIH2. The sequence goes on along the minus strand of NZ_CP026412.1, from coordinate 1,777,484 downwards.
CTTGATGGTGTGCATTACCATTTCACTCAAAAAGAAAACTTTCTGACTTTAGTGGATCAAGGCGGTTTTATTGAGTATGCAGAAGTCTTTGGCAATTATTACGGCACTGCGCAAGCGACTGTAAAAGAGCAACTCGCCAAAGGACATGATGTTTTACTAGAAATTGACTGGCAAGGTGCAGAACAAGTTCGCAAATTGTTCCCAGAATCAATACAGATTTTCATTTTACCACCAAGTCAGTTTGATTTACGTCAACGTCTATCTAATCGTGGTACAGACAGTGTAGAAGTGATTGAACATCGTTTAAGCTGTGCAGTTGAAGACATGCAACAATTTGTTAATTTTGACTATGTCATTATTAATGATGACTTTAATAAAGCCTTGCATGATCTTGAATCTGTCATTACAGCAAACCGTTTGGTTCTAACGCAGCAAGCCAACCGCCATCAAGACTTAATTCAAAAGTTGATCACTCCAGTTGAATCATGATTAAAACTTGAGTCTGAACTGAAAGCATTTTATACTGCACAGTCTGTTTCCGAATTTTAGCATTTATACGAGAGCACATATGGCACGCGTAACCGTTGAAGATTGTTTAGACCATGTAGACAACCGCTTTGAGCTTGTACTAGTGGCAAGCAAACGTGCGCGCCAACTCGCACGCCAAGGTATTGAACCAACTGTAGAATGGGACAACGATAAACCAACAGTTGTCGCACTGCGTGAAATCGCAATTGGTCACGTTTCAAAAGATATTTTGAAACAACGTGAGCAAGACTACCAAACTTCAAGCCTTGATCTTGCACTTTCTGCAAACAATTTGAATTTAGATGGTTTCTCTTTCCAATAAGAAAGAAAAACTACATAAAAGCCTAGTTTTTAACTAGGCTTTTTTATGCTTGGAACTTTAATATTTCTTCAAGAACAGTTATAACATTAACTTAAATTACGCTATTTTTTTAAACTGCCGATTTGCGATTTTTGCATAAAAAATTTGACAAGTTTCGCACTTTGCTTTTTATTAAAAATTGAACTAACGAATAGATTCCTCATGGTATAGGTACAGGTGTTATATGCCAGGCGCAGAAGTCAGCCAAGCCAAACAACAACTCAAAGTGATTATCGACGCTTATCTGAATGAAAGTGAAGTCGAACGAGTGCTTGCGGCCTGCGATTATGCCGATATTGCGCATGATGGAATTACGCGGAAAAGTGGTGAGCCATACATACTGCACCCGATTGCCGTCAGTTGCATTTTGGCACACATGCGTTTAGATGCAGAAACTCTGATGGCTGCATTGCTACATGATGTGATTGAAGACACCGATTTTAGCAAAGAAGATATTAAAGAAAAATTTGGACTAACTGTGGCAGAACTGGTCGACGGTGTCACCAAACTCAGCCATTCTAGTGATAAAGAATATAACAAAGCTGCTTCGTTCCGAAAAATTTTACAAGCTACCCTACAAGACCCACGTGTCATTATTATTAAATTGGCTGACCGCTATCATAATATGACCACACTGGAGTCTTTACGCCCAGATAAACGCGCTCGAATTGCTCAAGAAACGTTTGATGTGTTCGTGCCGATGGCTCGTTTGGTGGGCATGAATGAAATGGCTGATAATCTTGAACATCTCTGTTATCAAAATCTTGATTTAGACATGTTTAATAATGTCCAAGAAGCCTTACTTAAAACCAAGCCCAAACGCTGTGAATATCAAGCTTTATGGGAAAAAAATCTGACTGGACTGTTACAACAGAATCAAATCAGTGGGCGAATTAAAAAGAAAAATAACAACATTGAATTACTTCGTCACTTCGTTAAAAACGACATTGATTTGCAAGAACTGACTCATAGTCATGCTTTTGAAATTATTCTGCAAAGCATTGCGGATTGCGATAATCTTGCCGAAATTTTACAAGAACATTTCCAAGTTCTGTCTTATCAAGACCATATTCGACGACCATTGCCGGGTGGTAACCAGTCACTCATGCTGCGCCTCAAAGGCGAGAAAACCACGCTCTCCCTTACCCTACAGACCGAATTGATGCGTAAAGCTGCGCGTTTTGGTGTGGTCTTGGGTGAAAATGCCCCTCAAGCTTGTCGCTCAGCTATTCAAGCCTCTATGCAGAACTTAAACGTACTGATAGATAGCAGTTGTGCCAAAACTACGTTTAATGATTTGCTTGACTATCTACATCAAGAAAAAATTTGGGTGTATACCCCACACGGGCAATTACATGAATTACCACAAGGTGCAACTGCCGTCGATTTTGCTTATTCAGCAAGCCTTTTTTTAGGCAACCATGCGATCGGAGCAAAGATTAATGGCGAAACTAAGCCTTTATCTACGCCGCTTGTGAGTGGACAAGTCATCGAAATTATTACCGATGTACTCGCCACGCCAAATCCAGACTGGCTCAGCTTTATTAATACGCAAAAGGCCCGACGTGCCATTCAAAATATCCTACGAGATCAGGATGTAGAAGAACAGCAATTGGTTGGAGAGCAAGCCCTCAACCGTGCTTTAAAACTCTTTCATCGCTCTACAGATGACTTGACCAAAGACGATTGGCTCGACTTGCTAGAATGGCGTCATTTGGATTCCAAAGAGCGTCTATTTCAGCAAATTGCAGTGGGTGACTTATTACCACAATTGGTTGCCAATCATTTATTTGCTCAAGATCAATCCGCTGAAGATCATAACTCTGACCGTCTCATTCAAGGTACAGAGGGTGTTGATGTCAAATATGCACATTGTTGCAACCCCGTGTTAGGCGATCCAATTCAAGGACATCTTTCACGTCGCGGACTAATCGTGCATCGTGCCCGATGCCACAACTTGTTACATGAACAACATCTACATCCTGAAAATATTATGCCGTTGCAATGGTCTTCCGAAGACCTCGACGATGTTAGCTTTACCGCCTATCTTTGCATTGATATGGAGATGGATGATGAACAGATTTCAGATTTAATCTATCAATGCCGTAAAGCTAAAACAGGGGTGGAAATGGTGCGCAATTATGACCATAAAACCTATGTCAATATTGTAGTGAATAACCGTAAACAAATCGCCCAGATTATTCGTGATCTACGCATGCACTATGGCTTTCCACGTATTACCCGTCTATCCATACCAATGAATATGACTGAAGCTTCTATAGCAAGTTAATCATTTAAATCGATAGGGCTTCTGTATCTGGATACAATCCTTTAAGATGTATTCAGATATAAAAGGAGAAATCGATGTCCCGCCAAGTTATTCATACTGAAAATGCCCCTGCTGCGATTGGTACTTATTCTCAAGCAATTCTCGTTGGTGAAACACTTTATCTTTCAGGGCAAATCGGTTTAGATCCGTACAGTATGGAATTGGTAGAAGGCATTGAGGCGCAAATTCGCCGAGTTTTTGATAACTTAAAAGCCGTGTGTGAAGCCGCAGGTGGCTCTCTGGCTGATATTGCTAAACTCAATATCTTTTTAACGGATTTATCTAATTTCCAACTGGTCAACCAAATTATGGGGGAATATTTTGCTCAACCCTACCCAGCACGTGCTGCGTTAGGTGTGGCAAGTCTACCTAAAGGAGCGTTGGTCGAGATGGATGGCATTGTGATTATTCCACAATAATTTATAAAATTAATTCAATCACCACCTTCAATATTTAGCTCTAAACTATATAAATCTCTTGCGTGAAATCCGAGCAGAACTCGGATTTCCGCTCAGATGATGTTTTTCTATTCAAATTCCCAATGATAATAATTCTCTTTTTAAATGAATGTTATTGACAAACGATAACAATTATCAATAATATTACTTATCGTATTTAAATTTATCTGGCTCGCAGTCATGTACGTATGTTTGTGTCGTGGTATTACAGATCAAGATATTAAAGATGCCGTTGCTAATGGTGCAGAAAGCTATCGCGAAATCCGTGATTTGCTTGATCTTGGTACATGCTGTGGTCGTTGTGCGCCTGAAGCTCGTGCCATCATTAGTGATGAAATTGCAGAGATTGCGGGACGTATTGCCGTCGCTGCCTAAGAATAACAATATTTATAAATGTAATGGTCTCTATCCCCCGCTTTTGACTCTAAGCGGGTTTTATTTTTCTAGTTTAATATCCAATTGTTTTTGATTGCGATTTTCATTTGCCGTTCAATAAAGCACTCGCCTTTCAGTATTTTCTTGTTTAAGATTTACAGAATAACAGGCTGTTATAGTCTAACTTACAATTTTAAATCAGCATTGATTGATGGAGTTTATGCTATGAAAGGCAATCGCGATGTGATTAACCAGTTAAATCAGGTGCTCTATCATCATTTAACTGCTATTAACCAATATTTCCTGCACTCAAGAATGTTTAATGACTGGGGCATTGAACAATTGGGTTCTGCCGAATATAAAGAATCGATTCGTCAGATGAAACATGCCGATAAAATTATTGAACGGATTTTATTTTTAGAAGGCTTACCAAATTTACAACACCTCGGTAAACTTTATATCGGTCAACACACTGCTGAAGTTCTGAATTGTGATATTCGCAAAGTGAAAGAGAACATTGAAAGTATTAAAACAGCTGTGACTTTGGCTGAACAAACCTTAGACTATGTAACGCGTGATTTGGTTCAAGAAATTCTAGAGAAAGAAGAAGAGTATTGGGACTGGCTCACCACTCAACTTGATTTAGTCGAAAGTGTTGGCATTGAAAACTATATTCAAAGCCAACTCTAATCAATAAAAAAGCCAGCGTATTGCTGGCTTTTTTAGGTCTTTTATTGAGCTGGTTCTAACAAAGATTCATAGCTCACATCGACATGTTTCAACTCTTTTAATAACCATAATTGGTGACGTGCCCCCTGTTCATCCCCATTAAAGGCAAGAACACGTGCATATTTCAACAAATCATATTTGGTTGGATAGCACTGTACCATCTCATGAATTTGCTGTAATTCAGCTTTACTCAATACCGTGTTCGGGTTCAATCGAATCCATGCAATTCTGTGACTGAGCTCATCTAAGACATAAATGCGATCATGATTGGTAATTTTTTCAGGGGTATGTTCATAACGCATCGATTGATTCAGTTTTGGCACCGCAACCATATAATCACGATGAATTAACACCAAAAGCAAGCCCCCTACAACAAACATCATTTGTGTATATTTAGGCGCTAAAGTCCAGACTTTCAGTTGAGTTTCCTGCGACAGCACCAAACCTACGATAAAACCCAATGGTAATAAGAAGTAAGCATAGTTCTGTGGATACTCCAATAAGGCATGCACCAATACTGCCACAATCATCAAAATACCAATCACGGATTCTGTAGAATTCACTCTACTAATTAGGCGATATCCGAGATAAATTAAATACCCCAAAAATGGTATACCAATTAACAATCCATTCCATACTAAGAAATCCAACACAAAATTGTGTGAACTTCGCACCCATTCAGGAATGCGATAATATTCACTTACAGCAACCTGAGCCACACTGGTTTGATTCCAACCATAACCAAACCATGGTCGGTCTGAAATGGCATAAAGCATTTGTTGCCATATACCCAAACGCAAATGCCCTGTACTTGCCCGCTCAATCGCTGTTGGCGAGTCCGCAATTGCCAAATGTGCAGCTTGTGCCACCCAATGGTCAATGGTTGGCATGACTAAAATTAGCCCAATAAATAAACCAACCCAAGTCAGCATTGCATACCACTTGAGACGCAAATACCCTCTATATTGCTGATAGAGGAAATAAGCTAAAAATAGAATGCAGACCACCCATGAGGTTCTAGACTGGCTTAAAACCAATGCGATCAAGATCGTCAATGAACATAAGCTCAAAATCCACGCCTTAAGCTTACTTTTCTCGAATAAATACAGATTCGCCATTAACGAAAGGATTAGGAAAGTGGCCATATTATTTGGCTGGGCAAAATTCGCATAAGGACGATTACTGCGTAAATTGGCTATCCCAGGAATATGATTTTCGATCGTTAACCATTGACAGATCGCCATCAAGCCTGAGAGTGTACCGACAACCAACAATACATAACTCAAATTCGTAAATACTTGTTCTCTATCTTTTAAGGTTAAAGATAAGTTATAACCCAGCACCACACTTAACCAAAAAGCAAAGACAAAAAGGCTTGAAATTAAAGCAATACTAAAAAAAAACTCCAACCCAAATACCCATTGCAGCAATGGAATAAATGCCATAGCAACTAGTGGAAGTGTCAAAACTGGTACTTTTATTTTTTGCTGAAGAAAAATGGCGGTGAGCGCAAACAAAGATAGAAAAGCAAACAATTCACCTGTATAGGTTACCCACGGGCGATAGTGAACAGGCAAAAGCCAAGCTAGTGCAATCAGCACACTAGCAAGTAGAGAAAGAATAAATTTCATGGGGCGCTACAGTTGCAGGACTGCGCATAGTGTAATTCAAAATGTTGGTTTTTTCTGCGTTATTGAGTTCTTTCAATACAAGCAAGTTACTCAACGTCCTGCTCATTTTAATCAATATTCTTTTAGCATCTAATTAAATTCAACATTGATTCAAACATTTCCTTTACTCAATTTCACTTTTCTAAAACTTGCTCTTCTTTTCCATCCAGTAAAGACTGATATGAAAATTCTAGGCCATACATTATCTGCAATATCTTCAATTGACGTCTTGCCTCATCAGAATAACCATTAAATGCCAAAAGTTGAGCTGACTTATGGAGATCATAAGGCTTCAAATATGATTTCACCATATACTGTGAATTTTGGATTTGCTGCTGATTAACCTTCATTTTAGGATAAAGTGCCAACCAATGAGCACGCTGATTGAAATTATCAAAAAAATAAAGTCGATATGGCAATTCTACATTTGATTTTAAATTCCCCATTGCATGCAATCGTCCTGCAAAAAGGTTATCTTCAACTTTCACATATTCAGATGCAATAAACGTCAGTCCCAATAGACTCAATACAAATATGTATATAATATAAATTTTCTTAATAATTAATTCTTTATGCTGTTTATTGATTATCAAAGTACCGCACATTAAACCAAAAGGTAATAAAAAATATGCATAGTAAAGTGGATACTCTAATAAAGCATGAATAATAAAACTAGAAATGATTAGAAATACAAAAGCTCCTTCGATGTTTGATATACCTTTAAAGAGATTAAAGTAGAAATATGTGAAAAATAAAATAATCAACAGACCTAATGGAATACCACACCACACCAAGATATCTAAAAATAAATTGTGCGCGCTCGTAGCCCACTCTCTACCCGATATTGCATCAACGACATTAAACTGAGCTGCTGTAGTCTGATTCCAACCATAACCAATCCACGGACTCTGAACTATAGCATGATACATTTGGTTCCATATATTTAAACGCCCAAAGCCCGTAGTTGCTCGATCATAAACAGTATGAGTCGAATTTATACTAAAGTAATGACTTAGAAATGAATTCAAATAAGGTAAAACCAAACTCACAAAGATAAAATAAACAATTGAATATAAAATTGTTTTCTTGCTTAACCGTAGTGATTTTTTTCTAACATAATAAAAAAGAAAAAATGATATGAATACTGTAATTAACCATGCTGTTCTTGATTGGGTTAATGCAATTGAAAATAATAGCAAGCCACCCAAAAAAACTAATTGTATTTTATTAATTCTATATTTTTCAAAAAGGTATAAACATGAACAAATACCCGCATACAAAAAAGTAGCTAAATGGTTGGGTTGAGCCATATTCGCATAAGGTCGATTACCCACATAGCTCATAATAAAAGATGATGCTTGTGCAAGACCCAACCACTGAAAATACATCATAACACTGGAGACTAAGCCACAGAATATAAAGACATAAGCAAGGAAGTTATATAAATTGAAACTATCCCCTCCATTTAGCTTATTTTGATCTATGGTTAAATTAAAACCTATAACCAAAGTAAGCCAGAAATAGAAAAGATAGCTAAAAGATAATATTGCATTTGAATAAAAGAAAATTTGCCCAAAACCATATTGCACTAACGGAATAAATGCAATAAATAAAAAAGGAAGTGAAATTCTAGGCACAACAATTTTCTTTTGCCACAAAATAGGCAATAAAAGAATTACACCGATAAAAGCAAATAACTCAGAAAAAAATCCTGGCCAAGGACGCATATGAACAGGATTTAAAATAGATAAGCAAAAGAACAAAAAGGAAATAATTAATAATGGCTGGAATAATCGACTGAAGCTCATGATCTAATATTAAACTGCTTAAAAATTCATTCTTATGAATGTACTATATCAGTTAATTCAATATCTTTCCTTGTCTTTTCATCGACTTCAAATCTATCCTACGCAACATTAAAATTAATGACCTCGACAATTTGCAGGCGCATATTTCTCATTCTCTGGTTTGTCTACACTACACACCCATGTAATTTGTTTCTCCGGAACCACTGTTGCAGCAATAGGCTTAACACCTTCCGTACCATCGTAGGGAGTAAGGAATAGCTGCATATTTTGTGCTTTATCTGTATAGCTAATGGTAATTTCACCTGTATCTTTTGCCGTTTTAATATCTGCAATAATCTCTGTTGGTGAAAAGTTAGGAAGTCCACGGGTTAAATCTGAAGCTCCAGCACCCGCATTTTCAACAATAATGGTTTTGTATGGAATAGTTAATTCCAGTCCTTCTGTGACTTTTGAGCGAACCATATAAAGTTGGTACGCTGGGACTGCAATGGCTGCTAATACTCCGATAATCGCAACCACGATCATCAGTTCAATTAAAGTGAATCCTTTTTGCATTTTTCACCTTACTCATTTTTTTAATAATATTATTATACATGAATCATACCAAACACTAACATACTGATTATTATATATTTTTATGCAATTTATTATCACAAAGTGACATTTTTAGTCAACTACATCCATATAGTGTCATTTCTATTTGACAATTTTATAGCTGTAAAAAACCAGCTAAACCTAAGTTTAACTGGTCTTTTGTAATTAATGGATTAAATCCAATTAACCGCGGCAGTTTGCAGGAACATATTTTGCATTGTCCGCTGGCTGTTTAACTTTACATACCCATGTAATTTGGTTTGTAGGAACAGTTTTATTTTTGATAGCAGTACCACCCTCTTTGCCATCAAATGGGGTTAATGTTAATTCAACAGATTTAGCCTTATCAGTATATACAATAACGATAGCACCAGTAGTTGCATTAGGAGTAATACTTGCAACGTTATCTGTCGCAGCAAAATTAGGAATACCTAAAGTTAAATTAGACGCACCATTACCTGCATTTTCAGCAATAATAGTTTTATAAGAAGACGCCAAGTTCAAACCTTCTGTTACTTTTGAACGTACGATGTAATCTTGATAAGCAGGAATCGCGATAGCCGCCAAAATACCGATAATAGCAACTACGATCATTAATTCAATAAGAGTAAAACCCTTTTGAGCGTTCATAACATTCTCCACAAATGTTTTGTTTAGTTTTTTTTAAGCTTTGTAAAGCAAGAAGCGCTTTTGTATGCTTTGTTTATAATGAGCACGGAATGTGCCAAGATTTATTATAGTTAAATCCAACAAAAAAACAGCACCTTAGCCATGTTTTTTTTAAATAAATTTCACTCATTATTCTCTCAATTTTGACAAAATACACACATAAGTGACAAAAATTGACAGATCATGATTTAATAATGATCATATTCATCCTTTTGTTCTCATGCTTAATCTAGAATAATGGGCTCATTGGGTAATTCATTCATTTGCTCAATTTCTTTTTCAGCATAAAATTTTTGTAATAATTTTCCGATGCTAGAAATTGCGTGTATGACTGCCTCATTATACTGATGTTGGCCAAATTGCTGCACCAAATTCTGACAAATTGAATTCCACACCTCTTGCCCCGTCATTTGCTGTAATCCACGATCAAAGACTAGCTCGACCTGTTTCTCACATAAGTTTAAGTACAACAACACCCCACTGTTATGTTCCGTATCCCAAACACCCAATTCCGCAAATAACTGCTCTGCACGTTTTCGTGTATTTTGCCGATAGGCTTGCAAACATGGTAAATGCCCTTCAATCACCACCTGAATTTCACCAATATGCCCTTGTTCGGCATGTTGTACGGCCGTTGCAATGCTTTGTAAATCAGCAGCTTTGAAATAGCGGTGCGTATGAGAAAAATAGCAACAGTGCTTGAGCCAACGCTTAAAACTAGGCTGAACATGTTCCTGTAATTTCGGTGTTGTGACTATCTGAGTTGAATCTGTTTTTGTTACCATGAGCCTGAAGCACCTCCTCCACCAAAACCGCCGCCACCGCCTCGATAGCCACCACCTCCACCAAAGCCGCCTCCGCCAGAACCTCGTCCAGAGCCTGAAGCCAGTATTTGTAAGATCAACTGCGCCAATGAGGTCACCAGCAGTAAGAAAATACCTAATCCAACCAAGAGGCTGGTCAATACACCTACACCACTGACCAAGCCTGCAACCACACCTGCCACACCCGCAGTCGCTGCACTGAGGCGTTTACCCATCATCATCGATGCAAAGGCTCCAACCACAATAATAATTAAAGCATAGGTCCAGAGTTGTGATCGTGCGTTTTGTTCATGTAATGCCTGAGCTTGTTGCTCTTGTAATTCTTGTGCTGCTTGTTGCGCAATTTCAGGGTCTAGATTCAGAATCCGCTCAATCTCACTGAGTCCAGATTGAATGCCTTGAGCATATTGGGCTTGTTTAAAATATGGCGAGATCTCATTACGAATAATGCGCCCAACCACAATATCAGGTAATACCCCTTCTAAACCGTAACCCGTTAAGATCTGAATTTTACGATCATTGATTGCAATGACCATGAGTAAGCCATTATCGCGCTTGGCCGTTCCCAACTGCCATTGTTCAGCCACTCGCATGGCATAATCAAAAATGGCTTCCTGCCCCGTGGTAGGCACAATCACCACACCAATTTGCGCTTTACCTTGTTCATACAATTTTAAAATGTGTTGGCTCAAGGCCTGTTTATCCAAATCAGACAAGATATTGGCTTGATCAATCACAGGTGTATTCAAGCTTGGCAATTGGCGCATTTGCCCATCAGCCAAATCATTTGCTACTTGTACTGAGGATGCTGCCTGTTGTTGAGCATCTAAAGGTTGCGTGCCTTTTTTTGCCTGCTGAATAACCTGACCAATCATCACAGCATCTTCTGCATGATTGACCGTGGAAGATGCTTCAGCCCAGCAGATTGAACAGAAAATTAAAGACAGCAAAGCACCTAACAGGAAACGTATAGCCTGTTGGATTGGGTACTTTAAGCAATACATTCACTTATTCCAGTTAAGTTAAATGTTTAATCAAAAGAAACTTTGGGGGCAGTTTGCGCACTTTGTTCCGCACTAAAGTTTGGCTTGGTGTGCATGCCAATGACTTTTGCAGTCATCACCTGCGGGAATTGTCGTACATAGGCATTGTAATCTTGCACCGTGGTGATATAGCGATTACGCGCCACAGCAATCCGATTTTCAGTACCTTCCAGTTGCACTTGTAAATCACGGAATTGCTCATTGGCTTTTAAATCAGGATAATTTTCGGATACCGCAATTAAACGTGATAATGCACCTGTTAGCTGACCTTGTGCTTCTTGATACTTTTGAAAGAGTGCTGGATCTTCCAAAACTTCTTTATCGACTTTTAAACCTGCCACGTTGGCTCTGGCTTGTGTGACTTCAGTAAGCACTTGCTCTTCATGTTTAGCATACCCCTTAACCACATTCACCAAATTCGGTACCAAGTCTGCACGACGTTGATACTGGTTTTGTACTTCTGACCAAGATGCAGTCACAGCTTCATCTTTAACTTGTAAAGTATTATAGCCACAGCCTGTTAACATCAAGCTCCCGCTCAACAACACAACTAGCGTACTCTTTTTAATCCACAGCATCGTTCAATCCTCATCTTTTTCTTGGCATGTCATTTCTTATTGAATGCAAATATTGTAGACCGAATTGATTTTCGTTGTGTTTGATTTATTTAATCGCCCATCGAACAAAAAAGTCGAGAAAATTCCCGACTTTGATCTTTAATCATGACACAGCTTCCGTCTCAATCAAGAATTCTTGCATCTGATAATCCTCTACCAAACGCTGCTTCCAGTAATTCACAATTTGACTATAGTCATGTGCCGCAGGATGGAATTCCTTTCGGTAATAGCTCAAATATTCAGGTGCTAATTGAATCAGCATTTTCAGTAACAAATAGCCGCCAAAAAGATTCCCTCTCAGTTTCAGTAAACTTTTATTACGATCTTGCCAAAACAAACGACTAGCCGAATAAAAAGTTAAACTGGCAAAACCTGTAGTGACACTGCGCATTATCATGCGACGGATTGCATCATCCCCATAAACATGCTGATAAACATCAAATGCTACTGACCGATGTTCAATTTCTTCTATGGCATGCCAGACCCATAATTTTTGCGCATCTTCCTCCAAAGTACTGAGAACTTCAGGATGACGTAAAATATATCCTCCCAATAGCGCGGTAAAATGCTCAAAGGCACAGGTAATTGCCAACTGGATTTTGGGATGTAAGTTTTTGACATGATGGTCTTTGCGTGCCAACCAATCTTGAAAACGATCTAAATTATAGTCTTCACGTCGCCACGCTTGATTAAACTCCATGTGTGCTTTGGAATGCATAGCTTCTTGTCCAATAAATGCAGCAATTTGGGCTTGCAACTGTGCATCGGTTACCTGATCCCTTACATTACGCACGCTATGTACAAAAAATTGCTCGCCTATTGGAAAGGTGGAAGACAGCGCAGTCAATAAATGCGACATCACAGGTGAGTTAGCAAAATAATGGCGACGAATGGCTTTGGGATTAAACTGCAATTTTCGAACAGTAATTCCGTGCGCTTTAGGACGATTTAAGTATGATTTTTCTGTCGTCTGTTTCAGCATGATGAATTCTCAACATTAGCAAAGTTCAGATACTCAGTATCTAAAGGTCATGTCCTTCACTAAATGGCAAAAATGCTTAGCTGATTAACCAAAAGAGTCAACCTGACCACTGGTAAGCGATTTATAAACCAACAAAAAACCCACCGAAGTGGGTTTTTATAAATCTAGAATGTTGAACGAGGTAAATCCTTCTTACACATCTAGGTAATCTAAAATACCTTCTGCGGCTTGACGACCTTCCCAGATAGCGGTTACAACCAAGTCAGAACCACGCACCATGTCGCCACCCGCGAAGATTTTCGGGTTAGACGTTTGGAATTTATATTGTTGTTTTTCAATAGCAACAACTCGACCCGAACCATCTAAACCAATATTCGCCCCTGCAAACCAGTCAGCAGGACTCGGACGAAAACCAAATGCAAGTAATACTGCATCTGCTGGTAAAATTTCTTCAGAACCTGGAACAGGTTCTGGGCTACGACGACCACGACTATCTGGCTCACCCATTTGTGTGGTTACAAATTTCACACCAGTCACTTTTCCATTTTCACCAACAATTTCAATTGGTTGACGGTTGAATAGAAACTTTACACCTTCTTCATAGGCATTTTTAACTTCACGCGCAGAACCTGGCATGTTGCTTTCGTCACGGCGGTATGCGCAAGTTACATCATGCGCGCCCTGACGCAATGAGGTACGGTTACAGTCCATTGCAGTATCGCCACCACCCAGCACAACCACTTTTTTACCATCAACACTGATGTATTCGCTTGGATCTTTTTCCCAGCCTTGGCAACGGTTCACATTGGCAATCAGAAAGTCCAGAGCATCATAAACACCATCCAGATCTTCCCCTGGGAAGCCACCTTTCATGTAGGTATAAGTCCCCATCCCCATGAACACAGCATCATAATCTGCAAGTAACTGTTCAATGGTAATGTCCGTACCAATTTCGGTGTTTAAACGGAACTCAACGCCCATCCCCGTGAAAATTTCACGACGACGTTTCATCACGTCTTTTTCCATTTTAAATTCAGGAATACCAAAGGTTAATAAACCACCAATTTCAGGACGTTTATCAAATACTACTGGTTTTACCCCGTTACGCACCAAAATATCAGCACAACCTAAACCCGCAGGTCCAGCACCAATAATCGCAACTTTTTTGTTGGTCCATTTCACATGGGACATGTCTGGACGCCAGCCCAAAGCAAAAGCCGTATCATTGATATATTTTTCGGCATTACCAATCGTTACTGCACCAAAGCCATCATTTAAGGTACATGCCCCTTCACACAAACGGTCTTGAGGACAAACTCGACCACACACCTCTGGTAAGGTATTGGTTTGATGGCAAAGCTCCGCTGCTTGGAAAATACGACCTTCAGCAATTAATTTTAACCAGTTTGGAATGTAGTTATGGACTGGACATTTCCATTCACAATATGGGTTACCACAGCCTAAACAACGGTGGGTCTGATTGGCAGCCACTTCCGCAGTAAAGGGTTTATAAATTTCCACAAACTCTGCTTTGCGGACAGTAATATCTTTTTTCTCTGGGTCTTGGCGTGCGACATCCAGGAATTGAAAGTCATTATTTAGGCGCTCTGCCATGTCTCTCTCCGTGGGTAGGTGCAGTCATTTTTCTCTGCTGCACCTGCCTATATATCTGCAGTAGTGGAATTATTGTGGATCAGCTTTGGTCGTTTTCAAAAGCGTAAGCAAGTTAGCAGCTTTTGGTTTTACAAGCCAGAATTTACGGCTGTAAAAATCGAACTCGTTGCGGATCTTGTACGCCCACGCACTACCTGTTTCAGCAATATGCTCATCTAGAATACGCAATAAGAACTCTTTATGCTCTTCCATCGATTCTGTTGAGATACGGTTCAACTCAATTAACTCGTGGTTGTAGTAGTCGACAAAGTCATTATCCAAGTCAAGTACATAAGCAAAACCACCTGTCATACCCGCACCGAAGTTGTGGCCAACTTTGCCCAGTACCGTCACTACACCGCCTGTCATATATTCACAGCAGTGGTCACCTGCACCTTCAATGACAGCAAAGGCACCTGAGTTGCGTACTGCGAAACGCTCGCCCGCAGTACCCGCAGCAAATAACTTACCGCCTGTCGCACCGTATAAACAAGTATTACCAATAATCGCAGTTTCTTGTGTTTGGAACGGTGAACCTTTTGGTGGGAAAATCGATACGCGACCACCCGCCATGCCTTTACCGACATAGTCGTTCGCATCACCTTCAAGCTTGATATGCAAACCACCTGCGTTCCACACCCCTAAAGACTGACCCGCAGTACCTTTCAGGTTCATCACAACAGGATGCGCTTCCATATCTAAATTGCCGTAACGACGTGCAATTTCACCAGAGATACGTGCACCAATTGAGCGATCACAGTTACCAACCGTGAAGCTATATTCACCGCCCGTACCCGCTTCAATTGCTGGCAACATTTCTGTCACCATCTGCTCTGCTAACACACCTTTATCGAATGGTGCATTGCCTTCAACTTGACAATATTGTGCCTTACCTTCAGCCGCAGGATGTGACTCAAGCAGTGCACTTAAATCTAAGTGAGCGTGCTTTTCAGTTTCACCTGGCAATACTTCGAGCAAGTCAGTACGACCAATCAAATCTTTCAAGCTAGCTACACCCAATGCCGCTAACCATTCACGTGTTTCTTCCGCAATAAAGTGGAAGAAATTGATCAACATTTCAGGTTCACCAATGTAGTGTTCCTGACGTAAATGATCTTGTTGTGTTGCAACACCAGTTGCACAGTTGTTCAAGTGGCAAATACGTAGGTATTTACAACCTAAAGCAATCATTGGTGTTGAACCAAAGCCGAAGCTTTCCGCACCTAAAATCGCAGCTTTAACCACGTCTAAACCAGTTTTTAAACCACCATCGGTTTGTACACGAACTTTCCCACGCAGGTCATTCACACGAAGCGCTTGATGTGCTTCAGAAAGACCCAACTCCCATGGTGAACCCGCATGGTGAATTGATGAAAGTGGAGATGCTGCTGTACCACCGTCATAACCTGAAATGGTAATGAAATCGGCATAGGCTTTTGCAACACCTGCGGCAATTGTACCTACACCTGGCTCAGAAACCAGTTTTACAGAAACCATCGCTTTTGGATTGACTTGTTTCAAGTCAAAGATCAATTGCGACAAGTCTTCAATCGAATAAATATCGTGGTGCGGAGGTGGTGAAATCAATGTCACACCTGGCACCGAGTAACGTAAACGTGCAATTAAGCCATTCACTTTACCACCTGGCAACTGACCACCTTCACCTGGTTTTGCACCTTGCGCCACTTTAATCTGCAACACTTCAGCAGAAGTTAAGTACGCTGGTGTTACACCAAAACGACCAGATGCAATCTGTTTGATTTTTGAGTTACGAATCGTACCGTAACGTGCAGGATCTTCACCGCCCTCACCTGAGTTCGAGCGACCACCAATCGTATTCATAGCAATTGCAATTGCTTCATGTGCTTCAGGAGACAATGCACCCAAAGACATACCCGCAGAGTCAAAACGTGGCAAAATTGACTCAACCGACTCAACTTGCTCTAAAGCAATCGAGTTATCTGTTTTTAACTTAAATAAGTCACGGATGGTTGCAATTGGGCGATGATTCACCAGCTCAGCATATTCTTTAAAGTCAGCATAGTTACCTGAACGTACTGCTTTGTGTAAAGCATTGATCACATCAGGGTTAAATGCATGGTATTCCTTGTCGAATACAAACTTCAATAAACCGCCCTGATCGATTGGCTTACGTGATTTCCAAGCAGTATCAGCCAATTTTTTCTGATCATTTTCAAGGTCAACAAAAGTTGCACCTTTAATACGGCTTGGCACACCAGTAAAGCATTTGCCTACAACTTCTTCAGACAAACCTACTGCCTCAAACAACTGACCACCGCGGTAAGATGCTACTGTTGAAATCCCCATTTTTGATAGGACTTTAAGTAAACCTTTATCAATACCTTTACGGAAATTTGCTTGGGCATGAATTGGATCACCCAATAACTCGCCTTTTGCAATCAAGTCATTGATTACATCGTAAGCTAAATATGGATAAATTGCTGTTGCACCAAAACCTAAAATCACTGCAAATTGATGTGGGTCACGAGCAAAACCAGTTTCCACAATAATGTTGGCATCTGTACGTAAACCGACATTAATCAAGTGATGATGTACTGCACCTGTTGCCATTACAGCATTTGCAGGTAAATAGCCTTCACGGATTTTCTTATCCGAAAGTAATAATAAAGTTTTGCCATCACGAATTGCTTGTGCAGATTCTTCACAGATACGCGTGATTGCTGCCTCTAAACCTTCACTCTCAGCGTAGTTCAAATCGATATCTGCAATTTCATAACCCTTACGACCTAAAGTACGGATTTGATGCATTTTCGAGTTTGACAGTACAGGACTTGAGACAATTAAACGATCTGCATGTTCTGGACCTTGTTCAAACACATTTTGCTCACGACCAAAGCATGTTTCCAATGACATCACAATTGATTCACGTAATGGGTCGATTGGCGGATTTGTTACTTGCGCAAACTGTTGACGGAAGTAATCTGATACATGACGTACTTGACGCGACAACACCGCCATAGGGGTATCATCACCCATTGAACCTACAGCTTCCTGACCACTTTCAGCAATCGGACGCAGTAGTTGATCACGCTCTTCAAAGGTCACCATAAACATTTTTTGCGCTGCTTTCAGGTCATCACCTTTTAAGCCTTGCTCACACAAATATTCTTCAAGTTCTGGGCTGCCTTGCAGGCGAATTGAATTTTCACGCAACCATTCACGATATGGACGCATTTTTTTCAAGTGGTTGCTGACATCTTTAGTATCAAGCAATTTACCAGTAAAGGTATCTACTACAAGAATTTGACCAGGACCAACACGACCTTTAGAAATTACATCTTCAGGCTGATAATCCCAAACACCAATTTCAGAGGCTAAAGTAATGTAACCATTTTTGGTAATCACCCAACGCGCTGGACGTAAACCATTACGGTCTAGCATACAGATTGCATGACGACCATCCTGAATAACTAAACCTGCTGGACCATCCCAAGCTTCCATGTGCTTCGAGTTAAACTCATAGAATGCACGTAAGTCAGCATCTAAAGTTTCAACGTTTTGCCAAGCTGGTGGAACCAACATACGCAGTGCACGGAACAGATCCATACCACCGCCAACAAGGATCTCAAGCATGTTATCCAAGCTTGAAGAGTCAGAACCAGTACGATTTACAATCGGCTTAAGCTCAGTTAAACCTGGCAATAATGGATTTTCAAACTTCGGCGTACGCGCCATTGCCCAGTTACGGTTTGCAGTAATGGTGTTGATCTCACCATTGTGTGCAAGGTAACGGAATGGTTGAGCCAATGGCCAACGCGGTAAAGTATTGGTTGAGAAACGTTGGTGGAATACCACGATATGTGATGCTAAACGCTCATCTGCAAGGTCTGTATAGAAGTCTGCAATTGCAGCAGGCATCATCAAACCTTTATAGCTGATGACAGTTGAACACAGTGTTGTGACATAAAATGATGGATCATTGCTAAGTTGCTGCTCTGCACGACGACGTGCCAAGAATAACTTACGGTTAAATTCAACCTCAGTAACTCCCATAGGGCAGTTCACAATAATTTGTTCAAAGGCTGGCAAAGATTGCATCGCAATTTCACCGAGTGCTGCATTGTTGGTCGGCACTATACGCCAAGCCAGAACGCGCAAACCTTCGTCTTCAATTTCTTTACTTAGAATTTGCTTTGAATGTGCAGCGATTGCTGGGTCCAAGTTAAGGAAAACTGTACCAACAGCGAAAATTTCACTGAGAGTAATATCGCTCAGTTTTTTTGCTTCTTCGCGGAAGAACTGTTTCGGCATCGCCAATAATAAACCACACCCATCTCCGGTCTTACCATCGGCGGCAATACCACCACGGTGGGTCATACAGCTCAAGCTATGAATAGCGGTCTTGACCAGATCATGACTCTCGTCCCCTTGCATATGTGCAATAAGGCCGAAACCACAGTTATCTTTAAACTCATCCGGTTGGTATAAACCTTGAGCGGGAGCTACAGTATTAGGCGATGGCATGTGCATAGCGTACCCTTCTTTCTACTTGGCCCTGAATCGGGCGCTGACTATCTAACTTCTTTGCGACTTAGTCTAACTTTCTCACACTAAGATCAATTTAATGCAATCATCTTGCACTCTCATGTCAAAGATAGACTGAATTTATCTTTTGTACATGACCGAAATGCAAAAAACTATTGCGACTTTTGCGCACTCTTTTAAAGCAAGCAATCTTGATGTTTTCGCACACTCTTTGAATCTTTTCGCGCCAAAATAGTGACATCAACTCAAATCATGCACCATTTAAGCAAAAAATATGCCAACTTGAGATTATCAAATCTAATTCTTTTAAATACAGAAATATCAAGTGTTCGACCTGAATTAGAGCATTTGAAGCTTTATATTAATTGCACCATTTTTGCGCATTTAATTATTGGTATAGCACAATGTGCTCTATTTTAGAACGATTAATTAAACGGATCTGCAATTTCTTGGCGCACAGGCGAATTTGAATTGGTCGATGAAGTGGCTGATTTGGTTCCTGTCTCTGCATGCGATTGAGATTTTTGCACATCAATCACATTGCCTTCAGCATCTCGACGAGTCACAGTTGTACTGGTAGATACATTACCCGTATCTGAGCTATTCGCTGTTGTACCCGCAGCTTTCGGTTTACTTAAATCCATTAAAGCTGCATCTGGTTTTGGCAAAGCTGCAGGACTTAATTTAACTTCATACAAAACTGAGGAACCTTGTAACTCCTCCATCCCCATATCATTGACTTGTGATGCATAATCTTCCAAGGCTATCACTTTAGGGTGGACAGAAGCAGGCAATTTAAAATTGAGTTGCTCGCGTACTTGATTCGCTTCTCTTTCACTCGAATATAAACCGTAAAATAAAACATATCGCTCTTGTTGTTGATCCCCAGCCAATCGCAAATAAAAATAATTTTTTCGATCACCCTGTTTATTTAAAAAACTTTTAATAATGTCTTCTTCAGTCACACTAAATAATTCTAAGCTTGACTTATTTTTCTGCTCCTCAATGAATTTACTTCCTCGGAATTCATTCGAATGATTTCCCGTAGCAATAACTCGAGTAGTCTGTGTAATAGGGCGAACTTCTTCTTGTAAGGTGCCTAAATTGGTTGTAGCTGTGACACGGGCTGGTTGGATTTGCAGCTCAGCATCAGACTCCACCTTTTTATTTACTTCGACCAGCTCTTCACTACTGTCCGATCCTGCCCAAAATATCAATGCCACAAAAAGACATAACACTCCGCCCACAAGCCAGATATAACCCTGTGTATTTTTCCAATATTTGCGGAGTGTTGTCATAATTTCACCTTTATATTGTTTGATTGGCAAGAATCGCCTGTTTCATCAGTTCAACATCAAACTCTTTGGTAATGATTGCTTGACCCAACTGTTTTAACAGCACCAATCTAAGCTGACCATTCAGTACTTTCTTGTCATGCGCCATATAACCCAAGAAGTCATCCAATGGAATTGCCGGACATACTATCGGCAAACCTGCACGCTGTATGATTTTTTTTGTACGCTCTGAGTCTGCTACAGAAATCCAACCCATACGTTGTGATAAATCTGCTGCCATGACCATTCCCGTTGCAACAGCTTCACCATGCAACCACACCCCATATCCTAGATAGGATTCAATCGCATGACCAAAGGTATGACCTAAATTCAACAATGCACGCTCGCCTTGTTCTTTTTCATCATTTGCTACAATACGCGCTTTATGTGCACAAGAACGATAAACCGCTTCAGCCAATAAATGAGGATCACGTGCGACCAAGCCATCCATATTTGTTTCAAGCCAGACTAAAAAATCCTCATCTCCGAGCAAGGCATACTTAATCACTTCAGCTAAACCAGCAGACAGTTCACGATCAGGCAAGCTTTTCAATTGAGACATATCCGCCAGTACCACTTGTGGTTGCTGAAATGCCCCAATCATATTTTTACCCAAAGGATGATTAATCCCCGTCTTACCGCCAACACTAGAATCGACTTGTGATAATAATGTCGTTGGGACTTGGATAAAATATACACCACGCTGGAAACATGCTGATGCAAAGCCCGCCATATCACCAATCACTCCACCACCCAAAGCCAATACTGTACAATCGCGGTTAAAGCCTGCTTCAAGCAAAGCATCAAAAATCAAATTAAGATGTTGAATATCTTTATATTTTTCACCATCAGGCAAAACACAAGTAGCAACCTTTTTACCCAATGCGTCAACAGCTTTTACATAATGCTCTAAATACAAAGGCTGAACGGTGGTATTGGTCACAATCATGACTTGCTGCCCGAGAATATACGGCGCCAGTAAATCATGAGGGTTTAAATCACTACCAATGAAGATAGGGTAACGGCGTTCACCGAGTTCTACATATAAAGTTTGCATGAGTTCAATTACTTCGGTATTCAATCAATAGGTTGTGTGGTAATCATCGTTAAGATTTTATGTGCAAGATCTCGTGCGGCACCTTGATTGGTTTCAATAATATAATGAGCCACATCCCGATATAAAGGATCACGAATCGCAAGTAAATCACGCAGTTTTTGCTCAGGATTTTCAACCTGTAGGAGAGGACGGTTTTTATCGCGATAAGTACGCTGAAGTTGAATTTCAACAGGAGTATAGAGATAAACAACAATACCACGTTGTTTTAAAAAATTACGGTTGGGAGCCTGAGTCACTGCACCACCACCAGTGGCCAAGACCAAATTTGGTCGGGCAGTCAACTCATCAATCACAATAGTTTCACGGGTACGAAATCCTGTTTCACCCTCTTTCTCAAAGATCCAAGGAATGGTCGCACCTGTTTTTCGTTCAATCTCATGATCACTATCGAGAAATTCACGGCCCAACAATTCTGCCAAATGCCGTCCGACTGTTGTTTTTCCTGCCCCCATTGGCCCTACCAAATAGATATTTGGTAGGGAATTAAACTCTTTGCTTGGCAAGGAGTCACCTATTAATTTTGTTTAAATTGAAAATATATTAATGATTTCTTGAAACACTGTCATTAACAATTCGTGGTGTCACAAAAATCAACAGCTCTTGCTTGTCATCCGACTTGGTATCTTTTCTAAACAATCTTCCGATATAAGGAATATCCCCCAAGAACGGCACCTTAGTTTGCGAGTTACTGGTTGTCTGCTCAAATACACCACCCAAAATCACTGTTTCGCCATTATTGACCAAAACATTGGTCGTAATTGTGTTTTTGTTTAATATCAACTCACCATTTGGCGCTTCGCCTGCAATCGAGTCTTTCGCAATATCAAGCTGCATTTGCACTTTACCGTCTGGGGTAATACTTGGCGTAACTTCCAAACTGAGCAGCGCTTCTTTGAATGAGGTAGTTGCTGTTGAGCCAGAAGCAGAGTTCGTTGTGGTTTGATAAGGTACTTCTTGACCTGTCGCTACCTTGGCCTTTTGTTTATCTCCAGTCAAAACTTTTGGTGTTGAAATCACCTCACCATAGCCATCTGCTTGTAAAGCTGAGAGCTCAAGATCCAACATAAAATCGGACAGGCTAATCAAGCTAAAAGCAATTTGACCCGCAGGATTGGTCACCCCCAAATCAACGTTTAAGTTATCCGGACGCTGAATAGTGTATTTTCCATCATCATCTGGGGTTTTTAAATCCCATAAAGTTTGATCACTACCACCCACTAAGAGATCGTTATTGCTATTAATCCCTTGTGAAAGAATCCCCCACTTCACTCCCATCTCTTTAGTAAATGAAGTAGATGCTCGTACGATGCGTGCTTCAACCATAACCTGCTGTACTTGTACATCCAGCAAATCAACCATTTTTCTAATTTTGTCTATGTTTTGCGCTGTATCATTTACGATTAACGTATTCGTACGATCATCTGAAACAATACTTCCTCTTGAACTTAATAAACTTTCTAAAGCTAAAGAGTCTTGATTATTTACACCTGTATTTTTACCAGCTTCCTTTCTAGAATCTGTTACAAGTTTAAAAACATCCGCAGCTTTAGCATAACTTAAACGCAAATATTCAGTTTGAATTGGTGCCAACTTAACACTCTGCGCTATCGCTTTGGCTTCGTCTTCTTCAGACTTAATCAATTCAGCAACTGGCGCAATCCAAATCACATTACCATTTCGACGCTTGTCTAAATTTTTTGTTTTTAAAATAATATCAAGAGCTTGATCCCATGGAACATCTTTCAGACGCAAGGTGATATTGCCTTGTACCGTATCGGCAGCCACCATGTTAATACCAGTAAAATCTGCCAATAACTGCAATACACGACGTACCTCAATATCTTGGAAATCCAATGAAATCTTCTTACCCGTGTAGTTATTAGCTGTACGCGGTTTCATTGGATTCTTATCGACAGGACGCTTTAAGCTGATCGTTAACTTATTCTCAGCTTGGTAAGCCATGTACTCGTAGCTACCAGAGGACTGAATAGTAATTACACCACTATTACCATCATTATAAGCATCTACTGTTGCCACAGGTGTTGCAAAATCATTGACATTGAGGCGGCGAGTCAAATGTGCCGGAATTTTACTTCCCAACATACGGACCACAATTTTACTCCCTTGTTGCTGCACATCTGCTGGCGTATTGCTGCCGAGCAAATCAATAACAACCTGACCTTCACCTTCTGAACCACGCTGAAAGCCAATATTGGAAACACCTTGTGATGGTGCTTTAGCCGTTGTTGCTACAGGAGTCGCAAAACTATTATCAGTCGCATTTATTTTAAGAATAAAGGTATTACCTTCAACACGGGTAGTGAAAGCACCTGCATCTGCAAGATTAATGGTTAATCGAGAACGCTGCGCGTCTGAAGATACATCGACAGAACTGGCTTCTTTTGTCGCAACCTGAATATTATTTTGCTTTAGTGTTTGTTGCGCTTTATCAAAATCTAAAATCAGTCTTGATGGTTGTTCAAGTTGGTAAGCTTGAGGCTGTGGTGGTATTCCGTTAAACATCACACGAATTTCAGTCCCTTGTCCAGGTACTTGCATAGGTACGACATTCGTGATGCTAACTTGTGCACTGGCAGCTTGCATGACAGCCATGGCAACCGCACCCATAGAGAATTGACGGAAAATATGATTCATTGTATTACCATCCCCAAATATAAAATCTTGAATACTGTTTTTCATTTTTATTCCTTTGAATTAAGGTGCGGGTCCAATTAAGACAAGGCTACGCGGGCGCTCAACATACCCCTCTCGACCATCGGGAATAATTTCCACAAGATCAATCTGTGTAGGCGTAATTTTCACAATTCGCCCTTGATTCATCCCCATGTAATTTCCGACTTGCACACGCTCAATTTCACCATCAGGCGTTTGGATTAACCCCAAAATTTGCCCAGACTGATTACGCATACTCCCCTTCATATTTAAGGATTCTAAAGCATAACTTTCCAATGGCTGCGACTGACGCGAAAAATTCGGATACACTCGCTTACCCGACATAATTTTTAATTCTGCTGCCAAAGAACTCGGCATAAACGGACTTTTCAATTGATGCGCTGCATAATTGAATGTCGGTACAGGTGGGAAAACAGGCGCTGGTTCAATCGGCAAAGGTTGCTGATTACGAATATTTACCATTTCCATGTTTACCGCATCAATACGTGAATCACACCCCACCAAAACCAGCCCGAACATCAAAGCAAATGCTATTTTCTCAAATTTCATTTCTTCGCTCCTTCTGGAGTAACTTGAGCAGGAGGAGTTGTAGCATTCGCACCAGCTGCAACATTTTGATCATCTGAATTACCTATATAGCGATAGGTACGCGCCTTCGCAACATAAGTCACTTGTGGAATTTCAGATTTTTTATCCGTACTAATTGAAGAACTGATATCAAAATCATGTAAGGTCACAATTCGAGGTAATGCTGCAATGCCACTCGCAAAAGAACCAAAGGCATGATAATCGCCTGTCGCTTCAATACTAATTGGCTGCTCTACAAAAAACTCTTGTTTGACTTCAGGCTCTAAACGAATATTTTTAAATTTCAGCCCAGAATTCACACCTGTCACGTTAATGTCTTCAACTAGACCTGGAATTTCAGTTTCCTTTGGCAATTGCTCCAATTGCTGATTAAAGTTCGCCTCCATTTCCTGCAACTGAGCTTGATATTGTTGCAAATTACGTAACTTAGAATCCTTTTCTCTGAATTCATTTAGCAAGTTTTGCTCTTGCGCATGTGCGCTAGAAATCGCATCTAATTGCGGCTTGATTACAACAAAATAGCCAACCGCACAAATTAAAAAGACAATAAAAATCCAGCAGGTAATTTTGACTGATAAAGGCCAACTGCCGTAATTATTCGGGTCCAACGTGTTAAATTGTTGAAAAAACTTATCTACTGTCATTTTTTTCTTAGTTTTAACAACGGCTTCTTGATTTAGATCATCAAACTCATCACGACTCATTGTGCTGCCCCCGCTGTTGAACTAGCTGCTGCATTTGCATCATTTGCCGCTACCGCCATTGAACCTGCAGCTTCATTCGCTGCATCCGTCGGCATAGCAATCTCATCCAGATCTGCAGTTACCACAAAGCTGCCATAACTATCCTCAACACGAGGAACAATCGAACTCGGCGCTTTATTTTTATTATCTTCCACAGCCACGAAGGAATCCATAAAGGCATTACGATACCAAGCTGAAGCTTCTAAATTACGTAAAAATTCAGCTACTGCATTTGGACTTTCTGCCTTACCTTCAATAGTAAATTTATCGCCAATACGACTGAACTTAGTAATATATAAGTTCGCAGGGACGACACGCGCCATTTCATCAATTAAACGCACGGCAATTGGACGTTGACTTTGCAGTCCCTGAATCAACTTCATACGTTCTACAATTGCATTACGTTGCTCTTGTAAACCTTCTAAAGATTTTAGTTGTACATCTAAGTTTTGATTGGTACTGATAATAAGCTGATTCGCTTGTTCTTGGTCTTCAAGCTTATAGTTGTAATAGAACCAGGCCCCTACAACCAATAACACCCCAATTAAAGCCGCCCCAATACAAATCGCAATAAATTCTTTTTTTCGTTTCTCTCTCAGCTCATCACGCCAAGGGAGCAGGTTAATTTTTGCCATTAATCAAAACTCCTCAATGCTAGACCACACGCCACCAAGAGAGAGGAAGCATCATTTTCAATTTTTTTAATATCTATTTTTGGAGAGAAACCCATTTGCAAAAATGGGTTCGCAATCGTGACGCGGTAACCGAGTTTTTGTTGCAATAATTTAGCCAAACCAGGAATATTGGCATTTCCGCCCGCCAATAAAATATGATCGATTTCATTAAACTGCGAAGATGAAAAGAAAAACTGTAAAGAACGGGCAGCCTGTTGCACCACCGCTTCAAGAAACGGCTCTAGCACTTCTACATCATAATCATCAGGAAGCGTACGACTTTTTTTGGCACGTCCCGCTTCTTCAAATGACAGTCCATAACGATTCTGGATTTCTTGGGTCAGCTGCTTTCCACCAAAAACCTGCTCACGGGTATAGATAATTTTGTCATTTTGCATGACCGATAAAGTGGTCATGGTATGCCCAATATCTAAAATACCGACAGTATTCACCCCCATCGGCATAGTATCAGAAAAGACCTTATAGACATTTTCCATTGCGAAGCTTTCAACATCCGCAATTTTAGGTGTGATTCCAGCCAGTTCTAGCACCTCTGAACGCGCTTCGACATTTTCCAGACGTGTTGCCACCAAAAGCACATTGACCCGATTCGGGTTGGCTAAACGACCAGGCAAAACTTCAAAATCAAGGCTGACTTCATCTAAAGGGAACGGAATATATTGTTCAGCATCCATACGGATTTGGACTTCACGCTCATCATCCGTCATATCCGCATCCATCTCGATGACTTTACTGATCACCATAGACGTCGGAATGGCAATTGCTGCTGCATATGATTGAACATTTGCTAAATTTAAAGCGCGCTCCAAAGCCTCCCCAATAGCTTCAGGATTCAAAATGTTCTTTTCAACAACGCTGCCTTCTGGTAACGGGACCAAAGCATAGCTTTCTACCCAATAGCGACCGTTTTTTACAGACAGCTCTAATAACTTAACAGAAGTGGAACTAATATCTACTCCTATTAACCCCTTATTTGGCTTACGATATAACCTGAGCACAATACTATTCCTATTATTTTTTTATCCCCAATAGAAGTAACTAACTAACTGGCTGCGGTCTATAATTTTATACGGATACAATAACTCATTAACAATCCGTATCTGTAAACGGCTATACTGACCACCAATTAGTTTGCCATTAGCTCCTATTAAAACTTACTTGTTATGAAAAAGCTATCTTGTTCAGGCCGTGTTCATCCATTTTTTTTGATCATAATTATAGTTTTGGTCGCAATTCCTATGGGGTTTTATGGCATGTATCTCTATATTGCCCCCTCTTTGCCTGAAATGAGCATCTTAAAAAAGGCTCCTTTATTAAAACCATTACAAGTTTATAGTGCAGATCAGCAACTTATTGCAGAATACGGTGGCAAACTTTCTGTTCCAGTTGAATATGATCAAATCCCAACTACATTTATTCATGCTTTTTTAGCAGCTGAAGATTCAGCTTTTTTTGAACATAGTGGAATTAGTTTTAAAGGCTTAGGACGAGCAGTGAGTGAGAGCATTACTGGCTCGAATGTGCAAACGGGTGGCTCGACCATTACCATGCAAGTGGCAAAAAACTATTATCTGAGTCCTGAACGCACACTCAAACGCAAACTGACCGAAGTTTTCCTCGCCCGAAAGATTGAACAAAATCTGAGTAAAGAAGAAATTCTAACGCTGTATGTGAACAAGATTTTTTTGGGTAAAAATGCCTACGGCATTGCGGCTGCTGCAAAAATTTACTACAACAAAAATTTAGAAGATTTAAGCATCGCCCAAATGGCCATGATTGCGGGGCTTCCCAAAGCCCCTTCAAAATATAATCCCGTTGCTAATCCTGAGCGTGCATTAGAACGTCGCAACTGGATTTTAGGTCGTATGCTTCAATTGGGGTATATCAATCAAGAGCAATATCAAAATGCGATTGCTGAACCCATCAACCTAGATATGCCCGAACGCGGTATCAGCAATCAATTTCCCTATGTCGGTGAAATGGTCCGCGCAGAACTAGTCAGTAAATTTGGCGAACAAGCGATAGATTCTGGCTATAAGGTCTACACCACGATTAATAGCCAGCGCCAATTATTTGCTGAACAATCTGTACAAGATGGTTTAGAAGCCTATGATCGACGCCATGGTTGGCGTGGTGCCGAAGCACACGATAAAGATTTAAAACAATTTACCGCTTATGCCAATACCTATCCTGCCAAAGTCAGCAAAGTAAATGACAACTCTTTTAAAGCCTTTATGCAAGATGGCTCTACGGTAACTGTTCCTTGGTCAGGAATGTCTTGGGCACGCCCCTATCGCAATGCCAACAGCGTTGGTCCAGCACCCAGTCGTGCTTCTCAAATTGTTAAGGTCAAAGATATTGTTCGCTTAAGACCGAATGCAGACAAAACCTCATGGTCGCTGGTACAAATCCCGAAAGTCCAAGGACAACTGATTGCATTAAATCCAAATAATGGTGCAATTGAGGCTGTCGTCGGAGGATATAATTTTTATCAATCTAAATTTAACCGAGCTTTACAAGGCTGGCGTCAACCTGGTTCGACCATTAAACCCTTTGTCTATGCTTTGGCTCTAGAACGCGGTATGACGCCTTTTACCATGGTTAATGATAGTCCTATTACTATTGGCAAATGGTCACCCCGAAATTCAGATGGGCGCTATCTGGGCATGATCCCATTGCGTCGTGCTTTATATTTATCTCGAAATACGGTCTCAGTACGTTTACTCCAAGCTGTCGGTATTGAGCGTACTCGCCAATTGTTTATGGATTTTGGTTTGCAAGAAGATCAAATTCCAAATAACTACACCATTGCCTTAGGTACACCGCAGGTCCTGCCAATTCAAATGGCGACAGGCTATGCCACATTTGCAAACGGCGGTTACCGTATTCAACCGCATTTTATTGACCGTATTGAAGATGCCTATGGCAAAGTCATTTATCAAGCCAACCCAGAATATGCTTGTATTGAATGCATTAATGCAAAAGATGATGTATCTGATTCGGCAGATCCTGTGACACCTGATGATGAAGTGATTGAAGTCACCAATCAAGCTGCTGAAGCCAAAATCAGTGAACCAAGTGCGACCAATCCAGAATACCGTCAAGCACAACGAATTTTAAAATCTAGCTCTGCCTTTGATATGGCTAACATTCTTAAAGATGTTATCCAACATGGTACAGGGCGTGCAGCACTCAAAATTGGCCGTGATGATTTGGGCGGAAAAACAGGAACCACCAATGATGCCAAAGATGCTTGGTTTGCAGGCTTTAATGGCAAATTAGTCACAGTCGCGTGGGTCGGATTTGACCAACCTGCAACCTTAGGTCGACGTGAGTATGGTGGCGTTGCCGCATTACCAATTTGGACCAGTTTTATGGACAACGCGTTAAAAGGCACACCATCGGCGTGGGTACATTTTGACAAAGATGCTAAAGCGCCTACATTACATAACGAAACCCAATTTATTGAGGGCGAGACCAAAAAAGATTACCGCTCTTCACCACCATTGGCTCAGCCGTTATATCGCCCTAAACCAGCCGCTCCTGCACGTGCTCCTGAGCGTGACTTTGATGATTTGCCTGATGATGAAGCCTTGGTTCCAAGTAATCAAACTCCTCCGACAATGCAACCGAATGCTCCAAGTAAGAAATCAGATGCCATTGAACATCTGATTGATCAATTTCAATAATAGACTTACGCAATAAAAAGCCCTTTTCAAAAAGGGCTTTTTATTGCTTTATTTCTTTTGGAATAAATAGAGTTGGAATTGTGCAGTCACTTTAAATTCAACTAAAGCTTCTAAGGCATTCCTGCGCTCTACTTTCGCCTTGTAAGCATAAGGGGTCATTGCAATCAAATTTTTAAGCTGCTGCTGTGGCAGTGTTAAATCTGCACTCACCACTTGCGAATCAACCAAGTCGAAGTCATGCGCCAACTGCTGCACAAACTTATTCGGCTCATGTGGCTTTACCTCTTCAAATAAAGCCTCTCGAATAGCAAATAAGTGTTCAGGTGCTGGTGTGACCACCAACAAATACCCTTTATCCTTCAGTACACGTAATATTTCTTGCTGAGGAATTGGACTAAATAAACTGCTGCACAAATCAATAGATTGATCTAATACAGGTAAAGTCGCCCCCGTACCCACCACCCATGTCACTTCCGAATTCAATTTAGCCGCGACTTGCACTGCATTTTTCGCAATATCCACACCAACACATTGCAACACCTCTGTCTGCATCGCATCAGTGTAATAACCTTCACCACAACCAATATCCAAAAGATTTTCAATGCGCAGTTGACGCAGTTTTTCAACCACGGCTTGCTGCAAAGGCGCATAAAACCCTGCACTTAAAAATGCACGTCGCGCTTGTACAGATTCAACTGTATCTCCAGGGGTTTTACTGTGCTTGTGTTGCACCACATGTAAATTCACATAACCCTGTTTAGCTACATCGTAACTATGACGATTCTCACATTGCCACGTCTTTTCGACTAAACTTAATTTCTCACGACATACAGGGCACATGAGTAGATTCATCATATTCTCCAAAAATTGCCCATAAAAATAAAAAGGTCGGCATATGCCGACCTGATTTTCACGGATTTTGCTTAACGCAATTTTAAGGTCATTAGCCCCAAAACCACCAGCATAATTGTGATAATCCAGAAACGAATCACCACTTGGGTTTCACGCCAACCTTTCTTTTCATAATGATGATGTAAAGGTGCCATCAAGAAAACACGTTTATTTCGCATTCGTAACGAACCAATTTGCAGGAATACCGAAATTGCTTCCACCACAAAGACACCACCCATAATCGCAAATACGATTTCTTGACGTACCATGACCGCAATCGTACCTAGCATCGCTCCAAGTGATAAAGCACCAACATCACCCATAAATACTTGCGCAGGATGCGCGTTATACCAGAGGAAAGCCAAGCCTGCGCCAATCATAGCAGCACAAATCACTACCAATTCAGACGAATATTTTACATAA
This sequence comes from Acinetobacter sp. ACNIH2, assembly GCF_002934965.1. Taxonomy (NCBI): domain Bacteria; kingdom Pseudomonadati; phylum Pseudomonadota; class Gammaproteobacteria; order Moraxellales; family Moraxellaceae; genus Acinetobacter; species Acinetobacter sp. ACNIH2. Next base: position 1,746,143 of record NZ_CP026412.1, on the reverse strand, counting down.
GGAATATGCAAATAATTGGCAAAACGAACATCACCCGCCAAGTAAGCAAATACACCCAAACCTGCAGCAACCAAGACAATTGGCATAATCGCCAAACCATCCAGACCATCCGTTAAGTTGACTGCGTTAGAAGCTCCGTTAATCACCAGATAGGTAAAGAGAATAAATCCAATTCCTAAAGGAATAACCGACAATGGAATACTGAGGTTCTTGAAGAATGGAATGAGCAAATCCAGCATATTTGCAGTATGAATTGGATTATCTTGTTGCTTGGCAATTACATACAAGGCAATTCCTGCACCTAAAGAGGCAACTGACGTCCAGAAAAATTTCTTTCGTGCTGGCAAACCGGCATTGTCCTTATAACGGATTTTAATCCAGTCATCTGCCCACCCCACAGCACCAAAAATCACCATCACGCCCAAAACGATCCAGACATAAGGATTCGATAGATCTGCCCAGAGTAAAGTGGAAATCCCTATCGAAAGCAGAATCAGTACCCCACCCATGGTTGGCGTACCCATCTTTTTGGCATGGTTTTCTGGGGCAAACGTACTCACCGCCTGACCATATTTTAACGCTTGTAACTTACGAATCATGACTGGACCCAGCACCAATCCAATGGAAAGTGCGGTCAAAACACTGAGTAATGAACGTAATGTTAAATAGCGTACTACTTGGAATGAGCTGTGATAGCCCGCAAGCTGTTCAAATAACCATAACAGCATTTTAGAGTTTCTCCATCAAGTCAGTCATTAAGGTTTCCATATGGGTATAACGAGAACCTTTAAACAGGAAACTCATCGACTGGGGTTGATGTGTTTCGACTAAACTAATTAAAAACGGTAAGGCTTGTTCTTGACTCAAGAATGCCTGTAATTTTTTACCATATTGGGTACTGCGCGCACCTTCTTGCGTTGCAGGTGAAAATTCACCGACTGCGACAACAAAGTTAATCCCCTTGATCGAGACCAAGTCGCGCCCCAGCATATAATGTTGCTGTGCCGCACTTTGACCAAGCTCACCAATATCACCAATCACCATCACACGTATACCCTCTTGCTGTGCAAGCACTTCACCTGCTGCACGCATCGAAGTAGGATTGGCATTGTAGGTATCATCAATGAATAAATAAGGTGCTTTCTGAATAAAATTCAGGCGACCTTTAGCACCTTGTGCTTGCTCAAGACCAAGCACGATGTCATCTAAATCAATACCAATCGCGAGCGCAAAGGCAACAGCGGCTGTCGCATTCTGCACATTATGCTCACCGGCAAAGGGTAAATTCACGACTCGTTCACCTTGTGGTGTATGCAAATTAAAACGTGCAGATTGCGGTTGTAACTCTACATCTGAAGCATAGACATCGCCGCCCTGACCAAAACTCAACACATGCTCAGTTTGTATGACTTGGCGAATCTGATCGGTAAAATCGTCAGCTGCGGGTACAATGGCAGTACCTGTCGGTGCAATATGGGCATAAATTTCAGATTTGGCACGGCAAATGCCTTCACGTCCGCCAAACTCGCCCAAGTGCGCTGTGCCAATATTTAGAATACCTGCTACATGAGGTTGAACCAATTGTGAAGTGTAATCAATTTCGCCTTGGTGGCTTGCACCCAACTCCATAACAGCGTAACGATGCTCTGCACGTAACTCCAACAACATCATCGGAACACCCAAATCATTGTTCAAATTACCGCGTGTAATTAAAGTTGGCGCAAGACGCGATAAAATACTACCAAGCATTTCTTTGGTCGTGGTTTTACCACTACTGCCTGTCAAAGCAATCACTTTTAAGTCTTGCTGTTGCGAACGTCGATAAGCTCCCAAATGCCCTAAAGCCAAACGCGTATCAGGCACGACCAACTGACAAATATCAGCATCTACAGGATGACTGACAATTGCTACCTCGCAGCCCTGCTGCACAACTTTCACAACAAAATCATGTGCATCAAAACGCTCACCCTTGAGCGCCAAAAATGCATCACCGTGTTCCGCATGACGTGAATCAGTCAAAATTCGTTTAATTTCACCACTTGGCTGCCGATCATGCAGCCAATAGCCTTGAGTTGCTTCTAGTAATTCTGTCGCAGTCCAAGGTTCTAAAGGAACCGTACTGGTGGTTGAAGTATGCATCTTAATTTCCTATTGCGCGGGATATGCTGAATTTGTGGCGAGATGTTGTGCATCAATCGCCGCCTGTACTTCAACCACATCATCAAACCAGTGACGAACACCTTCAATTTCTTGATAGTTCTCGTGCCCCTTGCCCGCGATTACGACAATATCACCTGCTTGTGCAGTTTTTACCGCAAATTTAATTGCTTCACGACGGTCATGTATCTCATGTACCACATGGCCAGAGAAATCAATACCTGCCTTCATATCGGCAAAAATCTGTTCAGGATTTTCCGTCCGTGGGTTATCTGAGGTTAACAGCACCACATCTGCACCATTTAAAGCTGCTTGAGTCATCAGTGGGCGTTTCCCCCGATCTCGATCACCACCACAGCCAAACACCGCCCATAAATTCTGCTCTACATGACGTTTTAGAGTAGTTAAGACTTGTACCAAGGCATCTGGTGTATGCGCATAATCCACCACAAATAGGCGTGCATCATCACGAATCACCTGCATACGTCCTGGTGCACCCTTGAGCTGAGGGACTGTTGCAATCAACTGCGCCAAATCAAAGCCTGCTTGTTGTGCCACAATCAAACTCGCCACTAAATTTTCGATATTAAAATGTCCAAGCAATGGGCTTTGTACTGTGAACTGGCCTTGAGTGGTCATCAAACTAAAGTGCGCGCCAGACAAACTATATTCAATATCTTGAACTTGATAATCTGCGGCTTGCGTCATGGAATACGTCAAAATCTGCGGTTTTGCTGGATTAGCTTGTGCGGCGGCGAGCATGATAGGCGCATATTCATCATCAAGATTAATGACGGCTACTTTTAATGAGGTGAATTGGAATAGTCGAGCCTTCGCCTCAGCATAGGCCTCGAGCGTACCGTGATAATCCAAATGATCACGACTTAAATTGCTATACGCTGCAATTTCAATTGCACAACCCGTTAAACGACCTTGCTCTAAACCATGCGAACTTGCTTCAATTGAAGCAAATTTTGCACCTTGTTTCGCATAACCATGCAAAGCATTTTGCAACTGCAAGGCATCCAAGGTGGTATGTGAAGAGCTTTCCAGATGTGGAAGTATGCCATTGCCTGTAGTACCCATCACTGCGCAAGGTTGTCCTTGCAACATCAACAATTCTGCAACCAAACGTGAAATTGTCGTTTTGCCATTTGTACCTGTCACAGCCAAAATCTGTAGTGCTGCGGTTGGCGATACCGCTTGCAAATATTGTTTTTGCCATGTGCCCATTAAATGACGCACATCAGGCACCACTAAACTTGGAGAAAGCCCCAGCTCAGTTTCACTAATAATAGCCACAGCACCTTTGTCCAATGCTGCTTGAGCAAATTGCACAGTTTTCTCAGGCTGGCTCAAGCTATTAAGGGCAATAAAAATTTGCCCTGCTTGCACATAACGGCTGTCTAAACAAAAGCCTTGAAAAGGTTGATTCATCCATCCAGCGATCTGATCAGAAGGATGCAGTTCTTGAAATGTAATTGACATTTAGCACCTATTACTGGATTTTTGGTGTGTCTAAAGGCTTATCTAAAGGCACATTCATTAAACGGAGTGACTCTTGCATCACTCGAGCAAAGACAGGTGCAGCAACTAAGCCACCATAATATTGACCTTGCGGATTTTCCACGACTACAAAAATAGCGAGACGTGGATCACTCACAGGCGCAACCCCTGAAAATAATGCACGATATTCTTTTTCCGAATAACCTTTACGGTCCGCACGTAATTTATGTGCAGTCCCTGTTTTACCCGCTACACGATAACCCGGTATATTGGCTTGACGTGCTGTACCACCTGGTAGTGTCACCGCTTCCATCATCAACAACACTTGATCGGCAATTTTCGGATCAATCATTTGTTGACCTTTAGGCGGTTCTTCTAACTTATACAGGCTAAGTGGAACTTTTACCCCATGATTGGCTAACATGGCATACGCATCGACCATTTGCAGTACAGTTGCGTTAATCCCATAACCATACGCCATGGTCGCAACCTCAGATACATTCCACTTGCTTGGTGGAAGCACCATACCTGAACTTTCACCCGGAAATTTGACTGCTGAACGCTGACCAAAACCCACTCGCTTTAAAAAAGTCGGTAAAGTTGCATAAGGTAAAGATAAGGCAATTTTCGCCACACCTACGTTAGACGATTTCTGAATAATCCCTGCCAAAGTCAGTTGTCCGTAGTTATGAGTATCACGAATAGTATGGTTACCTACTCGCATAGACCCTGGTGATGTGTTCACTACGGTTGTTGGCATGTATTTCCCTGTTTCCAATGCCATAGCCACTGTTAATGGTTTCATGGTTGAACCTGGTTCAAACATATCTGTTGCACCACGGTTACGCATAGCATCCTTGTTTGCCAAACCATTTTTATCATTTGGGTTATATGATGGCCAACTGGTCATCGCCAAAATTTCACCCGTTTTTACATCTACAGCAATTGCTGATGCCGAACGTGCATTGTTCGCCACACCCGCGGCAGTCAGTTCACGGTATAAAATATATTGCAGGCGTGAATCGATACTCAGGGTAATATTTTCCCCTGACTCCACCTCTTTCACGATCTCTGGGTCTTTTACACGGTTGCCTTTCTTATCACGTACCACTTGCTGCTCGCCATCCACACCCGCAAGGCGTTTGTTGAGCTGCATTTCCAAACCTTCAATACCCACGCCTTCACTATTGGTCAGGCCGATAATTTGTGCATTCGGCTGTGGCTGCGGATAATATCGCTTATAATTTTTTTCGGTATAGACGCCTTGGAATTCGCGCTTTTCAATCAACTCAGCCTGCTGTGGCGGAATTTCTTTTTGTAGCACTAAATAGCGAGAGCGAGGACGTTCATATAGTTTTTTCTTAAGCTCTGCCCGATCCATCCCAACAGCATCAGCCAACTCATCCAGATTAAGGTTCTTTTCTGGCAATTGGCGCTTTAATTTTCGGTTATGCGGATCTTTCGCCAATTCAGCAGTAATGTCATCAAATAATTTTTTATTATCAAAATAGTCACGTGGATCAATCACGACTTTCATTACAGGGGTACTGATTGCCAAAGGCACACCATGACGATCATAAATCACGCCACGCATTGCTTTGAGTTTTTCAGTCCGTAAAATATTGGCATTGGCTTTATTTTGTAAAAAGTCACGGTTAATCACTTGCACATAGAATGCACGACCGACCAATGCCAAAAAGCACAGTAACACCACGGCCCACATCAGATAAAAACGCCACATCTCTACACTAATGGCATTTTTACCCGTAATTGACTGCTGTTTTTTACGTGGTTGCTTAGTCTGCTTGTCTACCATATACAGCTAGCCTTATTTATTTTCATCTGAAGTCATTGGTAAAGAAATCACAACCGTTTGTGCGGCAGGCGGAGAATACATACGTAACTGAGTCACTGCACGAGTTCCAATTTGTGCGGTTGCACCAAAGGTCTGCTGCTCAATTAACAATCGCCCCCACTCGGCATTTAAGTCATCACGCTCGCGCATAAATGAACTTAGCTCACGATAGTCATGTCGATATTCAAATACCTGAAAGACCACCATAATTGCACTAATGAAAACCAAAATTAACAGGCAAGCATAAGTGATATATTTTTTCGTCCGAAATTTTTCCGCTTTCTTTTCGACTGCTTCAGTTTTCATTGTTTGCCTTTTAAACTAAGCGTTCCGCAACACGAAGCCAAGCACTTCGTGAACGTGGATTGGCTTTCACTTCTTCTTCACTCGCACGCACACGTGCAATTTTTTTCAAACGACGGGTATCTTGCTGTTGTTGTGGTAGACCCCATCCTGTGTCTTCTGCCAAAGTCGATTCTTTTTGAATAAATTGTTTAATCAGTCGATCTTCTAGGGAATGGAAACTAATGACTGCTAAACGACCTTCTGGTTTTAACACCTCAACCGCTTGAGGTAGGAAAGCTTCAATATCTTCTAATTCTTTATTAATCGCAATACGTATTGCCTGAAATGTACGCGTTGCAGCATGTTTATTTTTTTCCCACTTTGGATGTGCTACTTTTACAATTTCTGCCAACTGACGCGTGGTATCAATTTGACCTGCTGCTTTAATTGCTTTAGCGATGCGACGGCTATAACGCTCTTCACCATATTGGAAAATCACATTCGCTAAAGCTTCTTCCTCAATCTGCATCAGCCATTCTGCCGCAGTCGGTCCTTGCGAGTTGTCCATACGCATGTCCAAAGGACCATCCTGCATAAAGCTAAAACCACGTTCAGCCTGATCTAACTGCGGTGAAGAAACCCCCAAGTCTGCCATGACACCGTCGACTTGCGTTAACCCTAAAGTGGCAAGCTCTGGTTGTAAATCTGCAAAACTAGCATGAATAATGTGAAAACGAGAATCTTCTGCTGCCAATTCAGCCGCCACTGCAAGCGCTTGTGGATCTTTGTCGAAAGCATAAACTTTCGCATTAGCGTCGAGTTTTGAAAGCAATAATCGGGTATGTCCCCCTCGACCAAAGGTGCCATCGACGTAAATTCCTGTATTTCGGCCTGCCAATAAGGCATCCACAGTTTCATGAAGTAATACAGAAATATGAGACATAACAGTGCAATCAAAGTACCAAAAATTTAACTGCACATTATTACCTTGTTTTAGTAAAGCTCCAAACGTCTTTTTGTAGGGAAATATTACTTTCTATAGAGAAAACCGTTTCTATTGTATTCACCAAGCAAAAAAAGCCTCTGGTCGAGACTTTTTTATACAGTTTTAAGCTATCTTAATTGTTTTGATTATAAATCTGATCAAAGATCGCACCATTTACAAAATGTGTTTGTTGCGCTTTTGCCCAACCACCAAATACATCACCAATCGTGAATAATTTGATTTTTGGAAATTGGGCTGCATACTTGGCTGCTGCCTGTGCATTGCGTGGCCGGAAATAGTATTTTGCTGCTAAATCTTGCCCCTTCGGGGAATACAAATAATTTAAATACCCCTTGGCTAAGTTGCGATTACCATCTTTATCAACGGTTCGATCAACAATCGCGACTGAAGGTTCCGCCAAAATAGAAATCGAAGGATAAACGATTTCAAACTCGCCTTTACCCAAACCTTTCGTTGCCAACAAAGCTTCGTTTTCCCAAGACAGCAACACATCACCTATACCACGTTCAGCAAAGGTGGTTAAAGAACCTCGCGCGCCTGAATCTAAGACTTTGACATTGTGATACAGGTTTTTGACCAACTCACGTGCTTTGGCATCATTGCCTCCAGGTTGTTTCAAGGCATAACCCCATGCCGCCAAATAAATCCAACGTGGTGCTCCACCAGTTTTTGGGTTAGGCGTAATAATTTCTACGCCCGGCTTTACCAAATCATTCCAGTCTTTAATATGCTTAGGATTGCCCTTACGCACCAAAAAAACGACGGTTGAAGTATAGGGAGCCGAATTGTTTGGAAATTCTTTTTGCCAATTTTTATCGATATAACCCACCTTCACAATTTCATCGATATCATTGGCCAAGGCCAAAGTTACGACATCGGCTTCTAAACCTGTTGCCACAGCGCGTGCCTGCTTGCCAGAGCCCCCATGAGATTGTTTAAATTCAATGTCCTGACCCGTGCGCTGCTTCCAGTATTGACCAAATTCCTTGTTGTACTCTTGATAAAATTCGCGGGTCGGATCATAAGATACATTCAAGAAACTTTTTGCTGCAAAGACGTGCCCCGAAACCCCAGCTAAAAACGCAATTCCTAATGCAAAGAGAGATTTATTCATTTTTGGACTCTAATGACTGTTTTTTGCACTATATTTTTAATAAACAGTTTTCACAATCATGTGGCTATAAGCATTTATTCATAGTTTTTCTAATTTTCAGATATACCAAATGTTGCAATATATACAAAGAAAGATGCTGAAATCATTTCATGAAATGGTCTAAAATTTGTCACAATATTACAATCTTCATGATGTCTTCATATTTATTTGTTAAAACAGCAAGACATCAACATTACTGTAACAATGATGCGTAGAATCGCTTAGATTTTCTTATCTTTTTGTAAAAAGTGTGACGTAAGTCTACTTTTTTGTTTCTAAAGATGTTTAAATTGTAGCTATAGTATGTAGAACACTATTTTATAAAAAAGTTCTCAACATATTGAGTTAAAGGGGAATTCGAGATGAACTTACACTATTTTCAAGCTATTTGCCTCAGCCTTGGCTTAGGTCTGATGGCGCAGACTGGTCATACGGCTGCCATTAAAGCAACCATGAATAAAAGCGTTGCCTCTGAAAAAGTCTCTTTGATTGAGAAAGCTCTCAATCAGCAAAAGCAAGGTGACAATTATTTGCAGACAGACAATAACTTGAAGATGTTGACCGCAATTAAAGTTGCACCGACCCAAAGTTTCTTTGCCACACAGAACGAACGCTTCTCTCGTTTCTTACAATCAATTTTCCCGCAAAATAATTCCTAATCTGAACTACCAATTTTCCCCCCTTAAAAATTGGTGTAAAGCTCAATCACAAATGTTGAATTTAGCATTAAGTGATTGGGCTTTTTCGTTATAATAGCCTCAGTTTATCTTTTGAAAATATTGTTATGACTATTCGTACCCGTATTGCTCCCTCCCCTACAGGGTTTCCTCATGTAGGAACTGCCTACATCGCGTTATTTAACATGTGTTTTGCTAAAAAACACGGCGGCGAATTTATCTTACGTATTGAAGATACCGACCAACTTCGCTCAACGCCTGAATCTGAAAAAATGATTTTAGATTCTTTACGCTGGTTAGGTTTGAATTGGTCTGAGGGACCAGACGTGGGCGGACCTCACGCACCTTATCGCCAATCGGAGCGTATGCATATCTACAAACAATATGCTTTAGATTTGGTCGAAAAAGGTCATGCATTCTACTGCTTCGCCACGGCTGAAGAACTAGATCAAATGCGTGAAGAACAACAAGCACGCGGCGAAACACAAAAATATGATGGTCGTGGCTTAAAACTTACCCAAGAAGAAGTGCAACGTCGCCTTGCAGCGGGTGAACCACACGTAATTCGTATGAAAGTACCTGAAGAAGGCGTGTGTAAAATTAATGACTTATTGCGCGGTGAGGTCGAAATTCCTTGGGCGCAAGTCGACATGCAAGTGTTATTAAAAACCGACGGCTTGCCAACTTATCACTTGGCAAACGTGGTTGATGATCACTTAATGGAAATCACCCATGTACTTCGTGGTGAAGAATGGTTGCCATCTGCACCAAAACACCAGTTACTTTACCAATATTTTGGTTGGGAGATGCCAACTCTGTGCCACATGCCATTGTTGCGTAACCCAGACAAATCAAAACTGTCTAAACGTAAAAACCCAACCTCAATCAACTACTACCGTGACATCGGTGTATTGCCTGAAGCACTCTTGAACTACTTGGGTCGTATGGGCTGGTCAATGCCTGACGAACGTGAAGTCTTTACCTTAAATGACATGGTTGAACACTTTGATGTGAAACGTGTGTCTTTAGGTGGTCCAATTTTTGATGTGGAAAAACTTAATTGGCTGAATGGTCAATGGATTAAATCCCTCACTCCTGGTCAGTTACTCGATCGTCTGTTGAGCTGGAAAAGTGACCGCAACACCTTAGAAGATATTGCAGCCGCAATTCAGCCACGTATTCACTTGCTCTCTGAAGCTGTGAATTGGGCAGGTTTCTATTTCAATCATATGCCTCAAATTAGCAAGGAACAGTTTGAAAGCAAGAAATTGACTGAAGAACAAGTGCGTCAAAGTTTACAGTTTGCCATTTGGCGTTTAGAAAGCCAGTTCACATGGAACAATGACACGGTGAGTCAAATCCTGATGGATTTAGCCAACCAGATGAACATTAAGCTCCGTGACTTCATGCCGACTTTCTTTATTGCGATTGCAGGTTCGACTTCTTCGACCCCAGTTATGCAATCGATGGTGACTTTAGGCCCAGACTTAACCTTCGCTCGTTTACGTCATGCACTGGAAATTGTGGGTGCACCGAGCAAAAAAGAAGCGAAAGTATGGGAAAAATTAAATGAAAGCCTGAAATTGCCGAAAAATGATGCAATTGAACAAGCCTAATTAAATTAGCTGTTGACGTGTGGGCAGAATATCCCTAATATTGCGCTCACACAGACTGGGGTCATAGCTCAGTTGGTAGAGCGCTACAATGGCATTGTAGAGGTCAGCGGTTCGATCCCGCTTGACTCCACCAAAAATCGTTTTACCTGTGTTGCCTCATAAGTCCCTATCGTCTAGAGGCCTAGGACATCGCCCTTTCACGGCGGTAACCGGGGTTCGAATCCCCGTAGGGACGCCAAATTCAAAAAAGCCACTGTTCAACAGTGGCTTTTTTATTGCCTCAACACAACATAAAATTGCCTGAATTATTTTGGCTATGTGCAACATTCCGCTAAAATAAACCCAGATAAAAATGATGGAGCTGAAATGCAATACCGTTGCCCAAAATGCCAAAGTCCGAAGATTATGCCTGTTGCCCAAGCCAATGCACCTGCGGCACGTCCAGTTGTCCCTAAAAGTTTAGTCTTTCTTGTTCCTTCTATTTTTGTCTTGTTGCTTTTGGTATTAATCAGCATTGCCATGTGGTTATTTGGTGATGGTGCAGGCTCAACCCTGCAAATTGCAACGGTTGTGGTATTTGTGATCTGTGCCGTTGCTGGCTTTCTATTTTATCGTGATTTACCTGATTTTAAAATTTCGATGCAAGCCTTCATGCAGTCACAGAAAAAATGGAAATGCCGCGAATGCGAGCATGAGTGGGAAATCTAACTATTCATCCACAGCATTTCACATCAGCTTAATGCTGATGTGAAGGATTCTCTACTTCGTGTTCCGTGTGAACATGCTCATGCGACTGATGCGTATGTGGCTGGCTGTGTGCATGTGCCAGACATTCATCATCTTCAATCTGTAAGGTCATTTCGGCAATGCCATGTTGCTGATGCAGCATCGCGGAAGCTACCTGATACAACTGCTTTTGATCGGCTTGTGGGGCGTAAAGGTGTACAGTAAGATGAATATTTTTAGAACTGATAGCCCAGACCTTAAGTTGATGAATACTTTCAACGTTAGGCAATTGCAGCAAATCTTGGCGTAATTGCTCTATATCAATTTCTTCGGGTACCCCTTCCAATAAAATATTAATGCTCTGTTTGAGTAAAATCCATGTCCGGGGCAGAACCCAAAAACCAATCAAGACCGCAATCAGCGTATCCACCCAATACCATTGGGTAAAATAAATCACAATTGCCCCGATAATCACGCCGACTGAACCCAAGGCATCACTCAAAACCTCCAAATAAGCACCTTTCACATTCAGACTTTCCTGCGCACTAGAAAACAAGATGCGCATGGAAATTAAATTAATGATCAAACCAATGACGGCTACGACCAACATCCCCATACTTTGGATTTCTGGAGGATGACTAAAACGCTGATAGGCTTCGTATAAAATATACATGGCAACCAGAAACAACATCAGTGCATTAAATAAAGCTGCTAAAATTTCGAAACGCTGATAACCAAAGGTCCGTTTGTTATCCGCAGGCAATTTACCAATTTTAATAGCAACCAAAGCAATCGCGAGTGCTGCTGCATCGGTAAACATATGTGCCGCATCCGAGAGCAATGCCAGACTCTGCGTGATAAAACCCGCAATGACTTCGATAATTAAAAAAATACTGGTCAGCGCTAAAGCAAAACTTAACTTCTTTGCATTTTTTTCAGTCACGGTTGCATGTGTATGATCATGCCCATGCGATCCACTCATATTGTTGCCTCTATTCATTCTTATTTCAGTCAACGTGGCCAGCTTCGACCTACACCCTATATTTTACTTTGCAAAATACATGAAAATAATTATCATTTGCATATTTAATTTATTGGCTACATCTTCATTCATCTTCTCGCATCATTTTTGAAATTGGAATTCTGTTATGAAAAAAATTGTTATTCTTTCTGCGGTAATGCTGAACAGCTATAGTTTTGCACATGAACCTTATGTCGCTCCATTGGCCTTTGTCACAGATAACACCCAAATTCCTATTATTGCAGCTTATGCAGAGCAAGCCCTACATGCAGAATATGCAGTCCAAGATCCACAATTTACCATTATTCAACCCGACCAAAAGCAAGCCACCTTACAGCCCACAACGACCTTAAAATCGGCCACCATCTTTGATTTACCTCTACCCGAAAAAGGCACCTATACAGTTTTTGCCAAGACCAGTTACCCGATCCAATATGTTCAGCATAATAAACAATGGAAAATTTTAGCCGATGCTACAACAGATCAAGTCCCGCCTTTAAGTGAGCGTGATTATGTGATTGCTAGCGACTTTAAGGGCAAATTACCCAAAAAAGTAGACACCGTTCGTGAATGGACCTTGCAGACTTATATCAGTAAACAATTGACTTCTGCGATTGCTGCGAGTTCAGCACCGATTCAAGTCAATTTTTCTACCCATCCAAATCAACTCATCGCGCAGCAAGCGGTTCAGCTCCAAATTCATAAAGCCAACAAACCTTTAGCTCAGGCTGAGTTAGTGGTTCGTGCCCAAGGTGCAACAGAAGCTCAAGCACTCAGCATTCCTGTACAAAATAATGGCAGTGCCAATATTACTTTTCCACATGCAGGAAATTACTTGATCGAAGTGTCTGAAAAATTCGATAACAAAGCGACGCCGAAAAATCAGTACGCAACTATTATCAGTGTCCATGTTGCTCAAGCAAATTCTTAAGACTCAACAATGCCTTGATTCAAAACGAATCAAGGCATCTTTCATTTAAGGTGCTTTGGTTTCATGCATCCAACGATACAAAATTGGCAACAGCACCAAGGTCAGCATCGTCGAAGATAAAATTCCACCAATCACGACTGTTGCTAAAGGCCGTTGTACTTCCGCCCCTGTTCCTGTCGCCAAAGCCATGGGAATGAACCCCAATGAAGCAACACAAGCCGTCATCAACACGGGGCGTAAACGCAAAATTGCACCTTGCCATGTAGCATGGTAAATATCTAAATGCTGTCTTAGCTCTTTGATAAAGGTCAGCATGACCAGACCATTCAAGACGGCAACACCTGATAAAGCAATAAAACCTACACCTGCTGACATTGAAAGTGGAATATCACGCAACCATAAAGCAATCAAACCACCGCACAGCGCAAATGGCACCCCAGTAAACACCAACAAACTCTCTTTGATGTTATGAAACACGGCCATGAGTAGAATAAAAATTGCAATTAAGGCCAACGGAACTACCCAGAGCATCCGGTTTTTAGCCGAGATTAAATTTTCGAACTGCCCACCATAATCTAACCAATAACCTTCAGGTAAAGGCTGCTCTGCCAGCGTCGTTTGCAGCTCCTGTACAAATGAACCCAAATCACGCCCTTCGACATTGGCGGTCACCACCATACGGCGTTTACCATCTTCACGACTCACTTGATTGATGCCCAAAATGGTTTCAACTTTAGCCACGTCTTGTAGTTGAATGAGTCCTCCATTTGCGGTTTGTAACGGTAATACGGCTAAATGTTCAGGCGTTCGCTGTTGATCGTCTAAACGAATGACAAAATCAAAGCGTCGATCACCTTGTAGAATTTGTCCAATATTTTGACCACCCACACTGGTCGCCACCAAATCTTGAATCGCTTTGACCGACAAACCATATTGCGCCGCTAAGGCTGGGTTCACCTCTACATTCAATAAAGGAAGACCACTAGTTTGCTCAACATTGACCGCCGTTGCGCCCGAAATCCGCTGAATTTTTTCTGCAATCTGCGTCGCCTGCTGATTCAGCACCTGCATATCATCGCCAAAAATCTTAACGCCAACATCACTGCGTACACCCGAAATCAGCTCATTAAAACGCAGTTCAATCGGTTGAGAAAACTCACTGTTATTGCCAGGTAAAGTCGCCAGAAAAGCGATCATACGTTGACGTAGCTCATCGAGGTTTTCTTTGGAGTCTGGCCATTGCTCACGTGGCTTTAACAATACAATCGCATCGGAAATATTGGGTGGCATCACATCAGTTGCGACTTCTGCGGTTCCTGTACGCGCAAAAATTGCCTTGATTTCAGGAAATTTTTTTAACAGTAGCTTTTCAGTATTTTCCTGCATACGCAAAGACTGTTCTAGGCCTGTACTGGGTGAACGCATTTGTTGTACCGCAAAATCCCCTTCACTCAATTGCGGTGCGAACTCACTCCCCACCTGTGTGGCAAGTACACCTGTAAAAAATAAAATACACAAGGCAAGGGTCAGTACCAAGGCTTTGAATTCATACGCCCAATTCAGTAATCGTGTGTACTGCTGCTTGAGCCAGAGCATCCAGCGACTTTCCTTTTCCTTGATCTCTCCTGCGACCCATAATGCTACCGCGGCAGGGACAAAACTGATCGAGAGAAGAATGGCACCGATCAGGGCTAACACAACCGTCATTGCCATGGGGTGAAACAGTTTGGCTTCTACCCCAGACAACGCAAAGATCGGGAAATACACCACCAAAATAATCAGTTGCCCAAAAATTAAGGGTCGTCGTGCCTGTTTCGCTGCTAAAAATACTTCTCGGAAACGTTCGGAGCGAGTCAGTAAGCGTCGATGTCGATGCTGGGCTTCTGCTAATCTGCGAATACAGTTTTCCACAATCACCACAGCACCATCTACGATGATGCCGAAATCCAGTGCACCCAAACTCATCAAATTGGCACTGATGTTCTGTTGCGCCATTCCTGTTAAGGTAAATAGCATGGAAAGTGGAATCACACAGGCGGTGATCAGTGCAGCGCGGAAATTCCCCAGAAATAAAAACAAAATCACGATGACCAAAATCGCGCCTTCGACCAGATTTTTCTGTACGGTTTTTATCGCACGATCGACCAGACTGGTACGGTCATAGACGGTTTCAATGACCACACCTTGAGGTAAAGACTGTTGAACCTGTTTCAATTTGGCATCTACGGCTTGGGCGACGGTGCGACTGTTTTCGCCCATCATCATCATGGCGATGCCCAATACCGTCTCTTCTCCGTTATAGGTTGCTGCACCTGTACGTAAATCATGCCCAATGGACACTGTAGCAACATCAGCCACCCGAATTGGAAAACCATTTTTATTGCTAATGCTGACATTTTGAATCGCTTTGATGTCCGTGAGTGTACCTGGCACCCGTACCGTAAGCTGCTGCCCATTCTGTTCAATAAAACCCGCACCACGGTTTTCATTATTTTCAGTCAGCGCAGTTTGTAACTCACTGAGTGGAATTTGCAATTGCTGTAAGCGTTGTAAATCTGGAGTGACCACATAGGTTTTGTTATACCCACCAATTGAGTTGACCTCCGCAACACCTGCGACACGTTGCAATTGTGGACGAACAATCCAGTCCTGAATTTCACGTAAATCCATCGCGCTATACGCTGTACCGTCTGCCTTACGCGCATTCGGTTCTGCCTTAATGACCCATTGATAAATTTCCCCCAATCCCGTGGAAATAGGCGACATGGTCGGAATAATGGCTTCAGGAAGTTCCGCCTGTGCTTCTTGTAGACGCTGATTAATCAACTGTCTTGCCCAGTAAATATCGGTGCCATCCTGAAAAATAATGGTGACCTGAGACAAACCATAACGTGAAATGGAACGGGTTTGCTGTAATTCAGGCAAACCTGCCATGGCATTCTCTATGGGATAGGTAATTCGTTGTTCGACCTCTAATGCGGTAAAACCTGTGGCTTGGGTATTAATTTGCACCTGCGTATTGGTAATATCGGGCACAGCATCAATTGGCAATTGTTGATAGCTGTAAATCCCAACCCCAATCCAAGTCAATACAAAGAGCATGACCCAAATGGCATTGCGAATAGAAAACTGGATAATACGGTCAAACCATCCTTCTGGCGGAGGTAAACCGTCTGAAGTAAGCTGTGCCGTTTCAACCTCTGGCGGAAGCGGTGGTTTAGTGTGCATGGCTCGCCTCTCCTTTTTCTAATTCAGACTTGAGTAAGAAACTGCCTTGTGCTGCGTATTGTTGTCCCTTATTTAAACCAGATTGCACCTCTATCCATTGACCATCACTAGAGCGAGCGCCCAAAGTTACAGCTTGAGGCATAAATTCAAGCTTTTGTTCATGCTGCGTTGCCACAAACACCGCATCTTTCCCTTCCACTTGCTGTACCGCACTAGCAAGAATACGTAAACCCTGCTGCACTTGTTGCTGTTGTAACTGCACATTCACCATTAAATTTGGACGTAATTCTGCTGCATTGGACAAGACTTTTGCACGGACTTGTAGACGCCCCGTTTGCGCATCAGCTTGACTATTTAAGCTTTGAATTTGTGCCTTAAATACATTCCCTGTTTGTAAGGATTTAAACTCAATATTTTGATTTGGCACAATTGTGGCAAATTCACTACTTGGCGCAATAAATTCCAGCCACAATTGATCCAACTGGTCAATCACAAACAATTGATCTGCCAATTGGACATTCTCGCCCACCACCAGATCTTTCTGACTAATCATTCCTGCGATGGGTGCCTTGAGTACATAACGCCCTTGGCTATTTACCTGAGCACCAAAAGCAGATAAACGAGAGCGTGTTGCCTTAACTTGAATCTGCGCTTGCTGATAAGCGTTATAGGCACGTTGATAATCCTGCTTGGCAGAAATACCTTCTGACCATAACTTTTTCTCGCGCTCGTAGTCTTGACGTGCCAATTCCAAATTGGCTTGTTCCACTTGTAAACTGGCTTGCTGATCCACCAAATCTGGGACCAATAAACTGGCGAGTGCTTGTCCTTTCGCGACCTGCTGCCCCAATTCGACATAGACGGCTTCGACATGCCCAGCAAATGCAGGTGCTACATGTGCTTGGTAGTCAGTATTTACCACCAACTTGGCAGGATAGGCTGCCGATTTCACGACAGGACCCAACTCTGCAACAGCCAGTTGAATCCCTTGTTCAGTCACCTGTTTAACCGTTAAGGCAATTGCGGCTTCATGTTCCTCCGATTCTTCATGACCTTTTTCATCTGCATGTTCTTCTGCTTCAGCGTGTCCGTGCTCATCTTCCTTCGTAGATGACTTTTGTGTAAAGAACAACACCGCTATGGACACTACTGCCGTAATCATAACGACCAATATCATTAACAGTTTTTGGGAGATTTTTCCCTGTTGATTCAATCTCTTATTTTTAAAATTCAACATGTTAATTTCCCCCACCAATATCTGATAATGCCTGTGTGTCTTGCCACAGGCTTTGATTTAATTGTGCAATCGCATCTTTGTTCATGACCTGACTAGGATCAATACCTAAACTGAGGCTTTCTGCTGCAAGGGCGCACTGCCAAGCATCTTTCAACAACTGAACTTTACGCATACGAACTTCTTGCAACTGTAAAGTGGCTTGCTGCACATCCAAAAGTGCAAATTTACCGACCTTAAACCCTTGCAACGTCTTTTGTTGAACTGTTTGAGCCAAAGGCAATTGCGTCTGTTGCAATGCACGAAACTGTACGTCTAGACCTTGCAATTCCGTCAATAAATTCCCAACCTGCAAGGCATTTTGCTTCAGATAAAATTCCTGTTGCTGCTCTAGCTGAGTTTGCTGCGCCTGTGCGATTTCCTTGCTATATTGCTGACGGTCAAAGAGATTTAAAGGAATGGAAACACCGACCACTAATGCATTGTCCGCATTCGTTTCTACTGATCGACTGCGATTCACACCCACATTCACAGTAGGGCTAGGACGTGCTTGGGCTTTCAATTGCTCAATTTTGGCATGTGAATCAAGCAACAATAATTGTCGATTTTTTTCCATTAAATTGGCGGCTAAATGCTGCTGGACTTGCTGAGCTGTCGTTGTAGGCCATAAGTGTGACGGATTGAGAGCAACAGCCACCGACTGATCCCGCTCTCCCCAAGCACTCGATAAATACTGTTTTGCCAGTTGGACTTGTAAATCAGCCTGTCGGAATAAATGCAAACTTTCGGCATGACTTAATCAAGCACGATCAACATCAACCTGCGCTACACTCCCTGCCTGATAACGCTTTGTAATGGCATTTAGATTTTCTTCACTGACCTGTAATTGCTCTTGAATAACCTGACGTTCCAATTCATAGATCGCCAATTGTGACCATAAATATTTAACAGCCAACTCTAACTGTGCTAAATAGATTTGCTGTTTTAGTCCGATTTGCTGTTCAGCAATTTTGGCGCGTTTCTGATTCGCTTTGCGTTCGCCAAAAATATCCAGACGCTGAGAAAGACCCAATGCCAGTTCCCGATCTTGATCGGAATTAAAGCCCGTTTGCTCTATGGACAACTCTGGATTTATCCACAGCTTTGCCTGTTTTATATGCGCAGTCGCAATTTGTTGTTGCGTTTTCCACACACCTTGAGTCTGTTGATAATCTGTTGAACGTTGTATGGCTTGTGACAAAGTGAGTAATTGTGGCTGCTCACCTGCCCATACAGGCGAACTGCAAAGTGCTACGCTCAGTACCAAGCCTATTGCACGCATAGACACACGTATAGGATCGAAATCTGGAACTTTCGAAGTTTTAAAAGACATGTTGATGCCCCACTAAAGTTAAAAATTAGTGGTGGGCAATATTTTCGGCTACCCCACCTATAGCGGGGTTAAAACAGGAGGTGGGTTAGTGAGGGATAAATGGGGCGATTGATACAGATTTTGCCAGTTAAACTGAACCTGAACCAATTTGGGAATAAAGACAGGAGATAAAGCTGAATGCTGTGCTTCTGTCAGCATGATATGTGCAAAAGAAGGTAAATGATCACTATGATCATCTTGCGTAAAGTCAGCTAAATCGAAGGAAGATGTAGGTTGTGTCGTACTTTTCTTTGCCATTCCATGCGATTTTGACTCGCAACTGGCAGTAACATGATGTCCAAAATGTGGCATCACTCTCACGCTCTTTGACTCTTCATGCACACAAAATGCCGCTGCCACGTTCCAAAGACTTTGAAACATGAACAAACTCAGCAATAAGGTGATAAAAACATGAGAGCGTTTCACAAGATAAAATACGATCATTACAACTTGCCGACACTATAGCAGCTTCATGGATGTAATAAAATTACACCACCAATATTCATCATGCTATTCACAGCACACACCAATAAAAACCATTTTGTTACAATAATTTAATACATCTGAGTGCCAAAACGTTTAAATTAAATAATGACCACTAATGTTGTCAGTAACAAGGAGGCGAAGATGAATATGGAATACCTCAAAACAGTATGGACACTGTTATTTCACACTTCCTATCACGACTTGGTAACACCTGTATTTGATCATGCAGGTGAACACGAATATCAATGTGGATTGCATTTTGAGCAACTGGCATTATGTGAACATTACCATGTGTTCATGCAAAAAAATGTCTTGCAAATGGCAGCCCCTATACAGATCGACCATAGCCCAATGTCGTCCAGTAACAGCCGTAATGCGATGTGGTATTTTCTCCGCTCTGCTTTACGCGGTCACCCCGAAGCTGAATTTAAAATGGGGATTGGCTATTTAAATGGTCAACTGGGTTTAGATCGTAATTATGATAAAGCCGAGCAGTGGTTAAAAAAAGCCGCACAAGATGGTCATCCTGACGCAAAACGCTGTTTGTATGATGCCTATAGTGAATTGGCTTTTTCTTAAAACACATGCATAAAAAAACCAGCCCGAAGGCTGGTTTTTTATTAGTGGAAATTAACCACCAATCTTTTTGTATTTGGTGCGTTTTTGTACCGCATCTTCACCTAAACGAGCCAAACGGTATGCTTCATATTCAGCATAGTTACCTGTGAAGAATTCAGGCTGTTCATTTTCAAATGACAAGATGTGTGTCGCAATACGGTCAAGGAACCAACGGTCATGCGATACCACCATTACCGTACCAGGGAATACAAGAATTGCATCTTCAAGCGCACGTAAAGTTTCAATATCCAAGTCGTTCGATGGTTCATCCAGTAAGATTACGTTCGCACCCATTTGCAGGATTTTCGCCAATTGTAAACGGTTACGCTCACCACCAGACAACTCACCTACACGTTTTTGCTGATCTTGGCCTTTAAAGTTAAAACGACCAATATAAGCACGTGATGCAATTTCGTATTCGCCAATTCTTAAGATATCCAAACCGCCAGACACTTCTTCCCAAACAGTTTTGTTGTTATCCAAAGTATCACGGATCTGACCCACATAAGCGACTTTAACCGATTCACCTAGAGTCACAGTACCCGTATCAGGCTGCTGTTCGCCCGTCATCATACGGAATAGTGTGGTTTTACCTGCACCGTTTGGCCCCACAATACCGACAATTGCCGCTGGTGGAACCGTGAAGGTTAAATCTTTATACAACAAACGACCATCAAATGATTTGCTGATGCCTTCTACTTCAACCACTTTATTGCCTAGGCGTGGACCAGGTGGAATATAGATTTCTGAAGTTTCGTTACGTTGTTGGAACTCACGCGAGTTAAGTTCTTCAAAACGTTCCATACGCGCTTTGTTTTTCTTTTGCTGGCCTTTGGCATTTGAACGAACCCATTCAAGTTCTTTTTTCAATGCTTTCGCAAAAGATTCTTCTTGTTTCTGTTCTTGCTCTAAACGGGCATTCTTTTGCTCTAACCAAGCAGAATAGTTGCCTTGATATGGAATACCCATACCACGGTCAAGTTCAAGAATCCATTCAGCAACGTTATCCAAGAAGTAACGGTCATGCGTAATCGCCACAATCGTACCTGGAAAGTCTTTCAAGAAACGTTCTAACCAAGATACAGACTCTGCATCCAAGTGGTTCGTCGGTTCGTCGAGAAGCAACATGTCTGGTTTAGACAATAATAAACGGCAAAGTGCAACACGGCGACGTTCACCACCTGAAAGCAACGTTACATCTGCATCCCAAGCTGGAAGGTTCAAGGCTGCTGCTGCTTGATCCATTTGGTTGCTGAGGTTGTGCGCATCCCATGAATGGATAATGGCTTCTAATTTTTCTTGCTCTTTTGCAAGCTTATCGAAGTCTGCATCTTCAGCTGCATATTCAGCAAATACTTCATCCAAGCGCGCCAAGGCATCCAATGGTTCACGTAAACCATCTTCAACGTTGCCACGTACATCTTTATTTGGATCGAGCGGTGGTTCTTGCTCTAAATAACCGATTTTGATACCCGGTTGAGCACGCGCTTCACCAGAGAAATCTTTGTCTACGCCCGCCATAATACGAAGCAAGGTCGATTTACCTGCACCGTTTAAACCAAGTACACCAATTTTTGCACCTGGGAAAAATGACAAAGAGATGTCTTTTAAGATTTCGCGCTTAGGCGGAACCATTTTAGACACTCGGTTCATCGTATAAATATATTGGGCCACGTAGGACTCCTCAATAGAAAAACCAAAAAATCGCCAGAAGCGAAAAATATTTGCGGGCATTATACGATGAATACGTTGAAAAAATAAGGCATCAAACCGATCTTCAATGCAATGTTACAACTTTGATCACGCTGATTTTTTAAACACTGCCTTTATCCCACTCTTCTATAGATAAACAGTGACTTAAAGCTCATCTTTATGAATTTTTTAGATAAATATTCATTATTTTCACGCTTTCCATCATATTCATTAATGATAGACTGTGCAAAATTTAACTCACATAGATGAAGTTCATGACCTATAAAGACGAAACTTTAGCCATTCATGCAGGTTATAGCCCTGAAGCCACTACTAAAGCTGTGGCCGTACCGATTTATCAAACGACTTCTTATGCCTTTGATAATACACAACATGGTGCAGATTTATTTGACCTTAAAGTCCAAGGCAATATTTACACCCGAATTATGAATCCAACCACGGCAGTGCTGGAACAGCGTTTGGCCGCACTCGAAGGTGGTATTGGTGCATTGGCGTTAGCTTCTGGTATGGCTGCCATTACCTATGCGATACAAACCATTACCGAAGCGGGGGACAATATCGCCTCAGTTTCTACCCTCTATGGTGGTACTTATAACCTGTTTGCGCATACCTTGCCGAAACAAGGTATTGAAGTCCGTTTCTTTGATTATCAAAACCCAGAAGCTTTACACGGTTTAATTGATGAAAAAACCAAACTGGTCTTTGTTGAATCGATTGGTAATCCACTCGGAAATATTATTGATCTAGAAGCCATTGCCAAAATCGCGCATGAATATGGTGTGCCTGTTGTTGTCGATAATACCGTTGCGACTCCTGCACTGCTGAAACCATTTGAATATGGTGCGGATATTGTGATTCATTCACTCACCAAATATATTGGCGGGCATGGCAACTCGATTGGCGGTGCAATTGTCGACAGTGGCAAGTTCCCTTGGGGTAAATATCCTGAACGCTTTAAAGTGCTGAATACGCCAGACCCAAGTTATCACGGCGTGAACTATGTCGAAGCTTTAGGTGAAGCCGCTTATATCGCTCGTGCACGTGTGGTACCACTACGCAATACAGGTGCCGCCATCAGTCCACTCAGTGTGTTTTTGATTCTACAAGGCTTAGAAACGCTGAACCTGCGTATGGAACGTCATACGTACAATGCTCAGAAAGTGGCAGAATATTTGCAGAATCATCCAAAAGTGAAATGGGTCAACTATGCAGGCTTGAAAGATCATCCTCAACACGGCTTGGCGCAAAAATATGTCAAAGGTCAGCCCTCTGCGATTTTATCCTTTGGGGTACAAGATGGCCGTGAAGGTGGGACGCGTTTTATTGATGCACTACAACTCTTCACACGCTTAGTCAATATTGGTGATGCAAAAAGCTTAGCCTGCCATCCTGCAACGACCACACATCGTCAACTCAATGAAGATGAGCTGAAAGCAGCAGGTGTCAGTCTCGATATGGTTCGTTTATCTGTTGGGATTGAGCATATTGATGATCTACTTGCCGATCTAGAGCAAGCTTTGGCAAAAGTCTAAATAACCGATCAAGACCTCAACAGAGGTCTTGATTTTTCAACATTATCTCTTGGAATTTAAATAAAATCGTGTTAATAATTAAGAAAAGATAGATTTAAAATAGAGCAATTACTCTAATTTTATTTGTAAATTCAAAGACTTATTTATAGCTTTTTTCATTATATTGGTTATCATTATGCGTGTGAGTTTTAGTCAACTCATGGAATAATGTGAACTAAGTTCTCCAATAAAATAAAGACAATTTAGGATTTAAGTGAACTAAATTCTAATCAGGGAAACACAGCGTGAAAGCAAAATTAGAGAAACTCTTTCAGGACCGTATCCACGGTAAAACCGTCCTCATTACAGGCGCATCTAGCGGCATTGGCTTAACTACAGCACATCGTCTTGCCGATGCAGGGGCACATGTCCTCCTCGTCTCACGTACCAAAGAAACTTTAGATGAAGTCAAGGCCGAAATTGAAGCCAAAGGTGGCAAGGCGTCAGTATTCCCATGTGACCTGAATGACATGGAAGCCATTGATGCTGTCTCTAAAGAAATCTTAGCATCTGTGGAACATATTGATATTTTAATTAATAATGCAGGCCGTTCTATTCGTCGTGCCGTCCACGAATCACTTGATCGCTTTCATGATTTTGAACGTACCATGCAATTGAATTATTTTGGTGCTGTCCGTTTGGTGCTGAACTTACTTCCTCATATGATGGATCGTAAAGGCGGTCAAATCATTAATATCAGCTCGATTGGTGTATTAGCCAATGCAACTCGTTTCTCGGCGTATGTCGCCTCTAAAGCAGCTCTAGATGCATTTAGTCGCTGTCTGTCTGCAGAAGCACATGCACATAAAATTGCTATTACTTCAATTTATATGCCATTGGTTCGCACACCGATGATTGCACCAACCAAAATTTATAAATATGTGCCTACGCTGTCTCCTGAACAAGCGGCTGACCTAATTGCTTATGCGATTGTGAAGCGTCCGAAGAAAATTGCGACAAATCTTGGTCGTTTAGCATCGATTACCTATGCCATTGCCCCAGATATTAACAATATGTTTATGTCGATTGGCTATAACTTGTTCCCAAGCTCTTCTGCATCGATTGGAAAACAGGAACGCCTCAATTGGGTACAAAAAGCGTATGCTCGCCTGTTCCCAGGAGAACATTGGTAAGTTCCAAAGATATAAAAAAGCCTGTCCAATGACAGGCTTTTTTATGGCTGTATTTAGATTTCAAACTGCATACATTCTGTAATTCATCTCCCTTAAACGCTTAATACGCCTTTAGGTTTCCAGAAAATTGACCCGACCCGTTTGCACATCATAAATTGCACCGACAATTGCAATTTGTCCTTGCTCTAACATCTCCGCCAACACGCTACTGTGTTGCTGAATATATTGCATGTTGTACAACACATTCAGTGCCGTAACTTGATCCAAGAAAGCTTTATTCAGCTCACGTGGCTGCATAATCTGATACACACTGTTAACCGATTGCATTAAAGGCCCCAACACATATTGAATGTGCGGCATCTCTTTCACCTCTGCAATTTGTTTCTGCTGTAAGCGTAATTGGCAAGCACTGCTGACTGCACCACAGTCGGTATGCCCTAGTACCACAATCACTTTAGAGCCTTTGGCCTGACAGGCGAACTCGAGCGAACCTAACACCTTTTGCCCCGCAATATTCCCTGCAATCCGTAAACTAAACAGATCTCCAATCCCGACATCAAACAACATTTCTGTTGGCGCACGCGAATCCATACAGCCCAATACTGCTGCAATCGGGTGCTGACCTTGATCAGCCGTGACACGGAGCTGACGGTAGATATCCCGTTGCAAGCGGTCATTTTGAACGAAACGTTCATTCCCTGCTTTAAGTAAATCAATTACTTGTGCTGGACTCAATTGACGCTGTAATTCGGCAGTGCTGATATCAATATCGAGAGCCGCATCATCCAGTTCTTGATAATGTTGTTTAAAGCCAATCAATTTCACATCAACTTGACGTTTCAGTGCTGTTTCAGCTTGATAATCCTGAATGACCTGATAGATATCCGCATCAATCGATTCCGACTGTGTGGCATCAATAATTAACTGTTCACCTGCATGAATATGCTCCAGCGCTGAAATGAGGGCTGAACGATTCAAAAAAGTGACTTGAGACGGTAGTTCAATACGAGTCACGACACCATGCAAATGATGCTCTTTATAAATTCTGACACCTTTATAAAAGTTCCCGTACAGAATAAAAGCCGCACTACAGAATAACCCGACCAGAATCCCCATCAACAAATCAGTCAGTAAAATCGCTATCAGGGTAATAATAAATGGCACAAACTGCTTCCAACCCTTTTGATATAGCTGTTGGAACAACTTTGGATGCGTGAGTTTAAAGCCCGTCACTAATAAAATGGCAGCCAATGCCGATAAGGGAATCATATTCATCAACGGCACAAAACATAGCACGGCCAACAACAGCAATAGCCCATGAATCACACTGGAGTACTTACTCCGCGCGCCTGAATTGGCATTGACCGAACTACGGACAATCACCGAAGTCAATGGCATCCCCCCAACAGCGCCCGAAACCACATTGCCAATGCCTTGTGCCCACAATTCACGATTTGGAGGTGACGAGCGTTTATATGGGTCTAACTTGTCCGCCGCCTCCAGATTGAGCAAAGTTTCCAAAGAAGCGACCACGGCTAAAGTCAGTGCTCCTGTATAAATTAAGGGTTCAGTTAAATAACGCCAGTCAGGTCCCATCAATACCTGCTCAGGTGCCTGCCAAATGTTGGGTAATTGGATTAAATTTGACGTACTCACTGCCCAAGGAGATTGAGTAGCGACTAACAGATAATTGATTCCTGCGGCCAAAACGACAGCCATCAATGCGGAAGGAATATTGTATTTTTTCAGTGGGCTGCAATCCCACATCAAGATCAGCAATAAGCTGAATAAGCCAATCAGTGCCGCACCAGCATCGACTGTGGTAAACACAGTGTGAATTTGACCTCCCCAGAGCTGTTGCCATGAGAAATTGGAGAAACCCAATAGATAGGGCAATTGGCTGAGAATCAGAATAATTCCAATAGCCGCCAATAACCCCAAAATGACATTATTGGGAATAAAGTTGGCAAAGAAACCAAGCCTGAGTAAACCAAAACCAATTTGCAGTAGACCTGCAAAAATAATACACAATAAAAAAGCGGCATAATTGCCGCCTAATTGATCCAATTGCACTAGAATCACTGCCGTTAGCCCCGCTGCTGGACCTGCAACGCTAATGTGTGAGCCACTCAAAAGCCCAACAACTATACCACCAATAATTCCTGAGATAATCCCTGAAATAATGGGAGCACCTGATGCAAGAGCAATACCTAAACACAGCGGTAATGCCACCAAAAACACCACTAAACCCGACAAAGCATCCCTGATATGGAATCGGTTTTTTCTTTCTAAAGTCAACATAGTTAAACCGTTTATAATGATTAAATAGCAAAAAGTTTACGTCTGTATATTAATATCCAGACGCTCTCAATCTTGTCGGACAATCTGCTGGGTGAAAAGTGAAGTTCTGCTGTGCTGTTGTGAAGGTTTAACAGCTTTTAATATTATTTTTGTTGATCTTCAGATTCGGCTCATCTTGAAATTAAAAATGCCACTACATATCAGTTCAAAATATATCTCGATATATTTTAAGCATAAAAAAACCTCCCGATTGGGAGGTTTTTCTTAGTTGAACTCAGGCTTATTTCGAGCCTTTAATCCCTGCTTGTAATAACAATGCACCCAAACCACCAATCTTGTTCTCTTGTGGTTTATTGGCTTGCGGTTTTTGACCACCTTGACGCTGTGGACGGTCACCTTGTGGACGCGCTTGCTGTGGGCGTTTACCCTGTGGCTTACGTTCAGCGCGCTGTTCTTGATTTTGCTCACGACGTGGTTGACGCGGTGCTTTAGCTGGAGCTTCAGAACCTTCTGGACGCATTGACAAGTTCACACGGTTACGCTCTGCATCAACTTGTAGTACACGCACCTGAACAATTTGACCAGGTTTCACAACTTTGTGTGGATCAGAAACAAACTCATTCGCCAATTCAGAAATGTGTACCAAACCATCCTGATGTACACCCACATCAACGAAAGCACCGAAGTTCGTCACATTGGTCACGACACCTTCAAGCTGCATGCCTTCAGTGAGTTGCGCAACTTCTGTAATGTCTTCACGGAATTTAGCAGTACGGAATTCTGGACGCGGATCACGACCTGGTTTTTCCAATTCGCTTAAAACGTCTTGAATCGTTGGTAAACCAAATTGTTCATCAGCAAAATCTTCTGCCTTAATTTGACGAATAATTTCGCTGTTGCCAATTAAGTCTTTTACGGTAGTCGCTTTGGCAGTCACCATTTTTTCGACTAAACCATAACTCTCAGGATGCACCGCAGAAGCATCTAGTGGTTCGCTACCATTTTGAATACGTAAGAAACCTGCCGCTTGTTCAAAAGTACGATCGCCTAAACGAGGCACTTTTTTCAGGTCTTGACGGTTGTCGAAACGACCATTTTCTTTACGGAATTCCACGATTTGTTGTGCAATCGCTTTATTCAAACCTGCGATATAACCCAAAATTGCAGCAGAAGCAGTGTTTACATCTACACCCACTGCGTTCACACAGTCTTCAACCACAGCATCTAGGGTTTTAGCTAAACCAGTTTGGTTCACATCATGTTGATATTGACCAACACCAATTGATTTTGGATCAATTTTGACTAATTCAGCCAATGGGTCTTGTAAGCGACGCGCAATTGAAACCGCACCACGAATCGACACATCCAACTCTGGCAATTCAGCCGAAGCCAATTCAGATGCTGAATAAACCGATGCACCAGCTTCACTCACGGTCACACGGGTAACCTTAAGTTCAGGGTGTTGTGCCATCATTTCAGCAACGACAGCTTCTGTTTCACGGCTGGCTGTACCATTACCAATCGCGATCAAGTCAACATTGAACTCTTGGCACAAACGCGCTAATTCAGCAATTGAACCTGCTTTATCTTCTTTCGGTGCAAATGGATAAATGGTGCTATGTGCAACCACATCACCTGATTCATTGACTACAGCCAATTTCACGCCTGTACGAATACCAGGGTCGACACCTAGCGTACAACGGCTGCCTGCTGGTGCTGAAAGCAATAAGTGGCGTAGGTTTTCTGCAAACACTTGCATCGCTTCAGCTTCGGCATTCAAACGCTTTTCTGTCAATAATGAATGTTCGATGCTTGGACGTACTTTACCTAACCAGAACAGTTTTGCAGTTTGCTTTAAAAAGTCTTGACGTGCTTGTGGCTGAACTTGATCTAAGTTGTATTCAACTTCAATACGTGCCAATGGTGCGTTATCGTCACCATCAACCTTTAAGCCCAAGACATTTTCTTGACGGCCACGTAACATCGCCAATAAACGATGTGAAGGAACTTTATTCAAGTTTTCAGAGAAGTCGAAGTAATCACGGAATTTTTTACCGACTTCTTTTTTCTCTTCACTTGCGACTAAGCTTTTTAATACGGCTGTTTTGGCAAAAGTACTTTTTAACTCGGTGGTTAACGCAATATTTTGTGCCCAGTCATCTATCAAAATGTGCTGGATTGCATCAAGCTGGCTTTCCACATCTGGGTATTCTTCATGACTAAATCCCGCCAATGCTTCACTTGGCTCAACTGCTTCTTGAAAGATTTTTTCTGCAATTGGACCCAAGCCCGCTTCTTTCGCTTTAAATGATTTACTGGTGCGCTTTGGACGATAAGGCGCGTAAATTTCTTCTAAAGCATTTTTGGTTTCAGCAGCATTCACGCGTGCCAATAAATCATCTGACAATTTATTTTGTTCTTTCAATGATTCAATGACTTTGTCGCGACGCTCGTATAAGTCTCTTAAATAAGCTAAACGTGTATCGAGCTGACGTAACTGAGTGTCGTCTAGACCTTGCGTCACTTCTTTACGGTAACGTGCGATAAATGGAACGCTTGCGCCCTCATCGATTAGTTTAATCGCAGCTTCGACTTGATTTGAACGTACGGCAAGCTCTGTTGCCAACTGCTGAACTAAGTCAGTCATCGTGTTTGATCCCACAAGGATAAGTTCTAAAAGCCATGATTATAAAGACCAAGACCATAAAATCCACAATTGTTTTATTAAATTTCATTCTGGTCGAATTTGCCAATTTTCGATTTTTTCATCAATCGCACACTTTTTTTTCATAATTAAGCAAAGAACTACAGTAAATCAGTCATTAATCCGTTATTTTAGATGTATATATTTGGTATCTATGCCTTGATTTTATCTGCAATATTTGTTGCTTTAGAACATAGCAAATCGATATAAATGAATCGTATACTCCTTGTGATCTCTTGACCCCGTATACGATGACAATAAAGAATAAGGAGCACACATCATGAGTTTAGTTGTACCTGCGGAACATGGCGATGTTGTACATGCAGACACTGACCGCGTTGAACGCATTCTCGTCGTAGATGATGATGTGCGTTTACGTACGCTATTACAGCGATTCTTGGAAGATAAAGGTTTCGTGGTGAAAACAGCGCACGATGCCACCCAAATGGATCGCTTACTTCAACGTGAACTGTTTTCACTTATCGTGCTCGATTTTATGCTTCCTGTGGAAGATGGTTTAAGTATTTGTCGTCGTTTGCGTCATTCAAATATTGATACGCCTATTATTATGCTGACCGCACGTGGTAGCGATTCAGACCGTATTGCGGGTCTTGAAGCGGGTGCCGATGATTACTTACCAAAGCCATTTAATCCAAATGAATTACTCGCGCGTATTCGTGCAGTGTTGCGTCGTCAAGTTCGCGAAGTGCCTGGTGCACCAAGTCAGCAAATGGAAGTAGTCAGCTTCGGGCCTTGGTCATTAGACCTTTCAACCCGGACTTTAACGCGTGAAGGTCAAGTGGTTACACTGACTACGGGTGAGTTTGCAGTACTGAAAGCCCTCGTACAACATCCGCGCGAACCACTCACTCGTGACAAATTAATGAATTTAGCGCGTGGACGTGAATGGGGGGCTATGGAGCGTTCAATTGACGTACAAGTTTCTCGCTTACGTCGCCTGATTGAAGAAAACCCTGCCCGTGCCCGTTATATTCAAACGGTTTGGGGTGTAGGTTATGTTTTTGTTCCAGATGGTGCTGAGTAATTAAAACTCAAAGAAATATCTTAAATCATGTTTAAGAATTTCGTGACATAACCATTCGCAACTGTTCGAGGCAGGAGATTTTAAATAAAAATGTTTCTGCGAGAATTCAGATCAATGTTTGTATCTGTCGAGTTTTGCAAATGGAAATGGTTTTGCCTACTTTTGCCAAAACAAAAGTAGGTCGAACTGAAGGTTAAAACTGGAATTTCAATTAATCACAGTAAGACCCTGCACAAACTTAACCCTGTTCTTAAATTATGGGGAATTACCGTGAAACTAGATCCGATCGACCCGCAAGAATTTACCGATTTTGTCGCCTATTCTGAAAAGAAACGCACTTCTTCGGAACGTTTTTTCGATAAAATTAAGCCTCGTTCTGCTGCCATGCGCACCACGGTACTGGTGTTGTTTGTGGTGTTCTTTAGCTTATTTATGTCGTTATGGTTCTTCTGGAAAACCCTGTATTTACCTGAAATTCAACAGCACGCGAGATTTCTTGCCGTTGAATTAGAAATGATCAACAACCCTCGCTTAAAGATTTATCACGATGATGTTCAACTCGACATTGACCAATGGCTCAAACAACGCGTTGGGGTTGAATATGTCACCGATCCTAATGAATATCCAAACGTCAAAGATAAACTGATTGCCGACTTCTTTACCAACCGCATTGAGCATCAGCTTGCCAAAGAATTAAATATCAAAGACGTCACTGTATATTTTCAGTTTAAACCAAGTCCCAGAATTTGGGTGCAAACCCCCGAAATGAATGGACACTGGGTACGTGAACCCTTAAAAACCTACGCTAACTACAGTCCAGAACTCATTTTCGGCTGGCTGTTTGGGGTTCCACTCATATCTGCTGTAATTATTTTAACGCTGGTGCGTCAGTTGAACCGCCCATTGCGTCGTTTGCAAAATGCGGCAAACAGCTACAGTAAAACAGGTACTGCACCGTACTTAGAAACCAATCATGGTCCGCAAGAAATTCGTGAGGTAAATCAGGCATTTAACCATATGATTTATACACTAGATCAGACAGAGCGAGATCGTCGTATTATGCTGGCAGGTATTTCACATGACTTACGCACGCCCCTCACACGTATTCGCCTCAGCGCAGAAATGATGCCAGATGATGACTTCCTGAAAGAAGGTCTGATTTATGATGTAGAAGATATGGATGCCATTTTAAATCAATTCATTTCCTTTATGCGCGATGGCTCAGATGAAGTCCTACAAGCTACGGATATCAATAATTTATTGCAGGAATTGGTCATTCAATTTAAACCTCTTGATGTTCGCTTTAGCCCTCAAGAGCTGCCATTAATTCAAGCACGTAGTCTGTCCCTGAAACGCTTAATTGGTAATTTAATTAATAACTCCAAACGTTATGGCGCAGAGCCAGTTGAGTTATCCGCACGGGTGGAAGGCGAACATATTTTAATTAGTGTGGCCGATCATGGTGAAGGGATTCCAGAAGATCAAATTGAAGACCTGATGCAACCATTTGTGCGAGGCAATGCTGCTCGAACAGTGCAAGGCAGTGGCTTAGGACTGGCAATTGTGAAGCGCATTGTGGACATTCATCAGGGTAAACTCCTCATTCATAATCGTGAGCAAGGTGGGCTTGAAGCCATTATTTTACTGCCTTTGCCCAAAGACGAACCTGAAGAACTAAGCACCGCTAATCCCATAGAAAAATTAAAACAAAGTATTAGCGAACACTTCTAATTTCTTTGCTTATCCTGGAATGGTGAAAGCCGTATTTCTAAATTATGGACTTTCACCTTTCTGTAATTAATGTTTTTACCCATCCTCTCCTGATCATTCCTTCAACAGCGATTGAGTGAAATTTCCAGCTTATTTAAAATGATTTACTCTACTTTTTAATCAAAATTTTTCTGTATCGTGATGTTGTGATCTTCAAAACATGCCATTTGTAACAAATTTTGCACTAATTTTGATCAATAACCGTACAGTCAGTATTAAAAACAACCGAACAGTTAAGAAATATCCCTCATAAAATCAATTGATTAAAAATTATCAAAATTTTTTATACCCGCATTTTTCTAAAAAATTAGACCTTAGCCTAACAGGTATGCAAAATGCGTTTTCTGATGGGTACAATCCCTATCAGTTTCAAAATTCCAACGAGAGTAAACCATGTCATTAGATCGCATTCGTTTAGCTTCACTACACGACAAAGTCATCAGCGCAGAACAAGCTGCGGAATTCATTCAGGACGGTATGACTGTCGGTATGAGTGGCTTTACCCGTGCTGGCGAAGCAAAAGCTGTTCCATTGGCTTTAGTAAAACGTGCTCACACGAACCCATTAAAAATCACGTTAATTACGGGTGCGAGTCTAGGGAATGACCTTGACAAACAATTGACTGAAGCGGGTGTTCTAGCTCGTCGCCTTCCATTCCAAGTCGACAACACTTTACGTAAAGCCATCAACAATGGCGAAGTGATGTTCATTGACCAACACTTGTCTGAAACTGTTGAACAAATGCGTAACCTTCAGTTGAAAAAGCCTGATGTTGCGGTGATTGAAGCCGTAGCGATTACTGAAGATGGCGGCATCATTCCAACAACATCTGTAGGTAACTCTGCAAGCTTTGCAATTTTTGCTGAGAAAGTAATTGTTGAAATCAACACCAACTTAAGCCCAGCATTTGAAGGCTTACACGACATCTATATTCCAACATATCGCCCAACACGCCAACCAATTCCATTAACTCAAGTGGACGAGCGTATTGGTACAACTGCGATCAACATCGATCCATCTAAAATTGTCGGTATCGTATTCAACAGCGAATTACATGATTCTCCATCAACTGTGACTGCTCCAGATGATGAAACTCAAGCAATCGCAAACCACTTAATCGCATTCTTTGAAAAAGAAGTGGCTGAAGAACGTTTACCGAAAAACTTAGGTCCGCTTCAAGCAGGTATCGGTTCAATCGCAAACGCAGTATTGACTGGTTTGAAAGATTCAAACTTCGAAGACCTGATCATGTATTCGGAAGTTCTTCAAGACTGTACTTTCGAATTGATTGATGCAGGTAAAATGATTTTTGCGTCAGGTTCTTCGATTACACTTTCTGCAAAATACGGCGAGAAAGTGTTCAACAACCTTGAAGCCTATAAAGACAAGCTGGTACTTCGTCCACAAGAAATTTCGAACCATCCTGAACTTGTACGTCGTTTAGGTATTATCGGTATCAACACTGCACTTGAGTTTGATATTTACGGTAACGTGAACTCAACACATGTTTGTGGTACAAAAATGATGAATGGTATCGGTGGTTCAGGTGACTTCGCACGTAATGCACACTTGGCAATCTTCGTGACCAAATCAATTGCAAAAGGTGGCGACATTTCTTCTGTTGTTCCATTTGCATCACACGTTGACCATGCAGAGCACGACGTAGACATCCTTGTAACTGAACAAGGTCTGGCAGATCTTCGTGGTTTAGCACCACGTGAGCGTGCTCGTGCGATTATCGACAACTGTGCACACCCACTTTACCGCGATGCATTAAACGACTACTTTGATCGTTCATGTGCAAAAGGTGGCCATACTCCTCACTTACTTCGTGAAGCGCTTTCTTGGCACTCTAACTTCGAAGAGACAGGCCATATGCTTGCTCCTCAAGTACAAGCAAAATCTGCTTAATTCGAATGACCATAAAAAACGCCCCGATGGGGCGTTTTTTCTTGGCTAAGTTTAGAATTTAAACCATAACAACCTAATGTGGCGTCAATAAAAACATCTTCATTAACCCATCGACGTTCATCTGCTGCTCAATTGTCCCAATTGAAACCACGCCCAAATTCAACTGAATTTGGGGTGCTTGTTGTAAATACTGAACAGGACTATTCGGATTCACTACGGGATCAATCATTCGATATAGCCCCAGTCTCGGGTCATCCGACTGTAAGCCATCCGCAATTGAATAGACTTGTAACAAAATCGGTAAAGGCAAATCAAAAGTTGGAATACGTTCAGGGGGTAAAATTTCTTGTGAAACACGTGCCGTGTCGATCAATGTCCACTGCTGCGGAGTAGTCTCAAGTTTTATCAAATAATGGTCAAAGATTTGTTGTCTCACGTCATCGGGCTTGGTTTGAATATCCCCAGTTTGAAGACGTAAATCTTGCTCTGTCAGTGCGGAGAGATCAGATGGGGCATTGGCGGCATAGCCATGACTCATCAACAATACACCCAAAGCCAGTGCATTGAATATTTTGGGAGAGAAATACATGGCAAAATGTCCATTTAGATTTCTACCCTTTTTATTTTAAAACTCGGCAAATGATTAAACAGTTGTTTCAACGTAAAACAGCCTTTTAGGCAACTTCACTCGCAAATTGACGCCCTACCCGTAACAAGACAGGAAAACTCAGCTTCACTGTAGGATTTCTCTTTGCTACCAAACACTGACGTATATTCAGCAATGGATCTTGCTGGTGTCGTTGCTGATAGTGCTGTACGCCTGACCATGTCGCTAAATACTGTAACAGTTGCATACTGCTCCATGTATAGCGTAAGGCTAAAGCAGGAACAGCCAACTCCTGAAAAGGGAAAGGAATGGTTTGATAATGCTCATCAATATAACGCCGCTCTGGATCCCAATAACCTTGTAACGTTTTGAAATAGAGCTGCTGTAAGGCATGCTGCAATTCAGCATCCTGCAATTGAATCAGACCATAGCCAATCACGGCAAGTACACCCTCTGGTTTCAATACACGCTTTACCTCAGCATAGAAGGTCGTAAAATCGAACCAGTGAATGGCTTGCGCCACACAAACCAAATCCACTGACGCAGACGCACAAGGGCTGTGTTCCGCTGTGGCTTGTAAATAACGTACATTCGCAAATACAGGGGCCTGTTGGAGTTGCTGCTCGCTCAAGTCTGTCGCGAGCACTTGCGCAAAATGAGGTGCAACTAACTGGGTAAATTGGCCCGAACCGGCCCCACAATCCCAAGCCAATGCTCGTTCGGGCACATAAGTCAAAATGGCATCAAGAATTTCTGTCGAATATTGAGGACGTGCTTGTTGATACAATTCACTGTTTGCAGAAAATAAATCCTTGGCCATTTCCCCTCGCTCCCCGCCATTTTTATTTTAAATTTAGTCATGATTGTACAGAGCACAACTTTTTTTGTGCATAAAAAAACCCTTAAACATTGTTTAAGGGTTTTTTGAATATGGTGGCGAGACCCAGGATCGAACTGGGGACACACGGATTTTCAATCCGTTGCTCTACCTACTGAGCTATCACGCCGATGCCGTGTATTAAGCCTCATCTCAGCTGATTAGTCAATCCTAATCCATAACTTTTTGATCAATCGGATATTTTTCAGCCAAAAAAAATCCCTGATGGGATCAGGGATTGAAAACACATATACGGTTTTAAAATATATGGTGGCGAGACCCAGGATCGAACTGGGGACACACGGATTTTCAATCCGTTGCTCTACCTACTGAGCTATCACGCCGATGGGGCGTATTAAAGCGGTTTAAGCCACAAGCGTCAAGCACATTTTTACAAATTTTGTATCAAATGATGGGTTTTTCAACAAATTTTGAGTTATCGCCATAAACTCCCCCCATTCTCATACACCATTCAGGCTTACATATAAAAGGGCAGCATCAATGCTGCCCTTTTATTCAATCTATACAGATGCAATCGGATTACTGCTTCATGATTAATTCTGTTTAGCTAGGTAATTTATTTAAATGGGCTAAACAGCGATGGATCGCACCACAACCAGGTTCAAATATTTTCACCCCTTTGGCCTCTTCCATACGGCAAACTTCTGCGACCAACCGTTCTGCAACGCCACGACCACGATTCGCAGGATGCACCACAATATACTCCAGCGTCTTACTTTCACCCTGCCCTGTACACCAAATCGCACCTATCACTTTAGTATTAAATTCTGCGGTGTAAACTAGGGTATACTGAGCTAAGTTTTGTTCAAGTTGTTCTATCGCATCTTGCCCATCACCAAATTCTGGGCTGGTGTCATACAGTCGCTCAAGCTGGCTGCGCATTTCTTCATTTTCTAGTGAAGTATAAGCATGTACGGTAATAGGCATTGATAAACCCTCCTGAGCAATCTAATATGCGGTGATTTCGTCACGGCGAAAAACATTTTACATCAATCATTTTTGACGTTTTTGAGGAACGTGTCTATGACAGAACGTATCAGTGAAGTGGTAAGAAATACCAACGAAACCAAAATTCGAGTACGCTTAAATCTCGATGGTACTGGTCAAGGCACTTTAAACACTGGAGTTCCTTTTTTAGACCATATGATTGATCAAATCAAGCGGCATGGACTATTTGATATTGATATCCATTGTGATGGCGACTTAGAAATTGATGATCACCACACGGTGGAAGACTGCGGTATTACGCTAGGTCAGGCCTTTGCCCAAGCATTAGGTGATAAAAAAGGCTTGCGTCGTTATGGACATTTTTATGCGCCACTTGATGAATCTTTAAGCCGTGCGGTGGTCGATCTTTCTGGTCGTCCGGGTTTATTTATGGATATTCCATTTACTCGCGCTATGATTGGTCGTTTTGATGTGGATTTATTTTCTGAATTCTTCCAAGGTTTCGTCAATCATGCCCTCATGACAGTGCACATTGACAACCTTAAGGGTAAAAATAGCCACCACCAAATTGAAAGTGTGTTCAAAGCATTTGCTCGTGCATTGCGTATGGCATGTGAGGTTGATCCTCGTGCTGCCAATACCATTGCGTCAACCAAAGGAAGTTTGTAATGACCCGTATTGCACTTCTTGATTATGGCATGGGCAATTTGCACTCAGCTGCAAAAGCACTGGAATATGTCGGTGCTACGGTGGATGTCACCAATGACCCGAAACTGATTGCTCAAGCAGACAAAATTGTGTTCCCAGGTGTCGGTGCGATGCGAGACTGTATGCAAGGCATGCATGAAGCAGGGATTGATGAAGTGGTACGTCAAGCCGCATTTAACAAACCTGTTTTGGCCATTTGCGTAGGTATGCAGGCACTGATGCAGCATTCTGAAGAAAATGGTGGTACGGATGCACTCGGCATTTTTGAAGGTGCCGTCAAACGCTTTCCAGACATGGATGGCTTAAAAGTACCTCACATGGGCTGGAATCAAGTGCATCAGGCCGATCCAAGCCACCCAATGTGGAATAATATTGAACAAGATGCACGTTTCTACT
This sequence comes from Acinetobacter sp. ACNIH2, assembly GCF_002934965.1. Lineage (NCBI taxonomy): Bacteria > Pseudomonadati > Pseudomonadota > Gammaproteobacteria > Moraxellales > Moraxellaceae > Acinetobacter > Acinetobacter sp. ACNIH2. The sequence goes on along the minus strand of NZ_CP026412.1, from coordinate 1,708,528 downwards.
TCGTACATAGTTTCTATGTCGAACCGAAAGACAGCAATATTGTCGCGGCAACCTGTGATTATGGCATTCAGTTCTGCACTGCTATTCATCAAGAAAACCTGTTCGCGACACAGTTCCATCCAGAAAAAAGCCATACGGCTGGACTACAATTGCTGAAAAATTTTGTGGAATGGGATATTTAAAACTACCCTGTTCAGCATCCACACTTAAAGCCTAGTTGACCTAGGCTTTATTTTTACCAGATGATAGTGTCTAGCTCCTTGCCGAATTACATGGCTATCGCCTATGACCTTGCATTCACTTTCTCCCCTACCCAGTAAAGAACAAATTCAGCAATTACCTGTTTTTCAAAATTTGCTACCCGATCAGATTCAACTAATTTCCAAGCTCGAACAGTGTCATGCTCTGCAAGATGAACTATTTTCTGCCCCGTTGTTTGGCTTTGATTCCGAATCTAAACCCACTTTTCGTAAAGGTGAAGTTGCGACAGGGCCTCATGTCATTCAATTGGCAACAGCCGATCAGGCCTATGTTTTTCAAATTAGCCCTGCTATTTTGGACTTTTTAACTCCAATTTTTGAAAATCCTGAACAACTTAAAGTTGGCTTTGGTTTAAAAAATGATGCCCATCTGTTTCGTAAAAAAGGTATTCATTTCAATCAAGTGCTTGATCTTGCCAAAGCTTTTACTGCATTTGGCATCACGACTCCCGTAGGTGTTAAAAATGCGATGGCCTTGCTGTTTCAGGTCAATTTTCCAAAAAGTAAAAGTGTCAGCACCTCAAACTGGAGTAAATTTCCTTTAAGCGCGGCACAAATCCAATATGCGGCTGCCGATGCCTATGCCCCTGTGCTGATTTATCAAGAATTACAACGTTTAGGTATAACTTTGCCTGCTGCACAACATAGAACGAAATAAAAGCAACATCTTGCTTAGATATTTGCCAATACTTTGCTAAGATTGCGGCGAATAAATTCTAAAAGATCGGGTAAGGAGCGAAAGCATGCTGATCATCCCTGCAATTGACCTGAAAGATGGCAAATGTGTCCGTTTAAAACAAGGCCGTATGGAAGACGATACCGTATTTTCTGATGACCCTGTAGCAACTGCACAGCATTGGGTTAATGAAGGCGCACGTCGCTTGCATTTGGTCGATTTAAACGGTGCTTTTGCGGGTACCCCGATTCATAAACCTGTGGTTGAGGCGATTGCCAAAGCACAACCTGAGCTGCCAATTCAAATTGGTGGCGGTATTCGTTCACTGGAAACCATTGAGCATTACCTTGATGCAGGCGTGTCATTTGTGATTATTGGCACCAAAGCGGTGAAAGAGCCTGAGTTTGTCGAAGAAGCATGTAAGAAATTTGCTGGTCATATCATTGTCGGGATTGATGCCATGAACGGTATGGTCGCAACCGATGGTTGGGCTAATGTGACAGATGTGAAAGCCACTGATCTCGCAAAACGTTTTGCAGATGCTGGCGTATCGAGCATTGTGTATACCGATATTGCCCGTGATGGCATGATGCAAGGTGTAAACGTGGAACAAACCGTTCATTTGGCACAATACTCAGGCTTGCCTGTGATTGCCTCTGGTGGTGTGACGAATTTAGATGATGTCCGTCACTTAAAAGGTCAACCTGGTATTTTAGGTGCAATTACAGGTCGTGCTATTTACGAAGGTTCATTGAACTTACGTGAAGCACAACTGTTATTGGATCAGCAATCGCTTTAAGTCTAAGCAATAAAAAAGAGGTCAAATGACCTCTTTTTTCGCTGAAAATTAGATTCAGCCCATATGCTCGCTTTAGTAAATCGCATTACGAATAAATTTGAGCGGAACTTCGGCCTGATTAATGTAACGGTATTCAATCGTACTGGCATACACGATCGATTCGCCTGCATGGAGTACTTGCACTTCACCTGCCAAATCTAAGGTGAGCTCCCCTTCAATCACATACAACATCTCACGATAGCCTTCTGGGTCGGGTTCGGCACAATATTGTTCATTGGGTGCCAAAGTCCACGTCCAGAGCTCTACCTTTTTGCTGGCAGATACAGAAGCCAAAAGTATTGCTTCACTTTGGGCTTGTGTTCCTTGCCATGCCAACGCATTCACAACCGCTTGGCCGTGTTGTTCAGGCGCAGCAATCATCTGGGCAAAATCTACCTCAAGTACATCGGCAATTAAACTCAGTTTCGCCAGACTAATATTGTCTTGCCCAGTTTCCACCCCTGCCACCATGCGCCGACTTAAACCTGCCAAATCTGCCAATTGCTGTTGACTTAAGCCTTTTAGATTACGGTAATGGCGAACATTTTGACTCACATATTGTAAAACCGCAGGATGCTTCATAATGGCATTTCAAGAAAAATTTGAGCAATATATTGCACAAAAAATAAAAGCATGACAAGCTATGTGCAATATACTGCACACAACTCCAATGATCGCTATGCTCAATGCACGTTTTGGCTCCAATGCTCCTGTGATTGCCCTGATACTTATTACTTTTATTTGGGGCGGTACATTTTTGACCGTGAAATATGCCCTTAATTTTAGTTCACCAATGTTTTTTGTGGGTTGCCGTTTTGCCTGTGCAGCAACCATTATTGGTTTGTTATCTTTTAGGCAACTCAAACAGATTACCGCGCAAGACCTATTCGCAGGTTGTATGATCGGCTGTATGCTCACTATCGGTTATGGTACGCAAACTGTGGGTTTACAAACCATTAGTAGCAGTGAGTCGGCATTTTTAACCGCATTGTATGTGCCCTTAGTCCCTGTATTGTTGTGGTTAATTTTCCGTAAAGCCCCACATTTTATGATCTGGATTGGCGCGCTTTGTGCGTTTATAGGCTTGGTTTTACTGACGGGTAATAGTTTCCATGCAATTGCTTTGAATTTTGGTCAAGTGGTGACTTTACTTGGTGCAATTGGGATCGCGCTGGAAATTATTCTGATTGGTTATTTTGCCCCAAAAGTAAATTTAGGTCGGGTGACAGTTATTCAACTGGCGGTGGCTTCTGTACTGGCCTTTGCCTCAATGCCATTGGTCGGTGAACATACCATTCCAAGCTTTTCATGGCCTTTGCTCAGTATTGCGATGGGTTTGGGTCTCGCCAGTGCCTTGATTCAGTACGTCATGAATTGGGCACAACGTTCGGTAGCCCCTTCACAAGCGGCCATTATTTATGCAGGCGAACCCGTTTGGGCAGCACTTTTTGGACGCCTTGCAGGTGAACGCTTGGCACCATTGGCTTTGTTGGGTGGTGTGTTGGTGGTTTTTGGTATCCTCATCAGTGAATGGAAACCCAAACGCTTGAAATCCAAAACAGAAATTGAACAACTCTAATGACTTAAAAGAATGAAGTCGATTGCTACATTCAATCGACTTCATCATCACGCGATTTATTTAGAATGACACCATTTTTCCTGGATTCATCATGGCGCCGATGCCATACATGCTCTTGGCAATCGGAATGACAATCGGTGCCAATGCACGACCCATTGGAATATTCATGTGTTGAATTTTGGTCAGCATTTCAAAATCATCTGACAGCCCCAAGAAATCATCAGCAATGGCTTTCCCAATGCGTACGGTTTGCGCCACGCCATGTCCACTCCAACCATGTACTGCGTAAATCGGATATTGATTGCCAAATTTACGACTGTCAGTAGCCCCATTCACGGTTAAATCAGTGGTTCCGCTCCAAACAAAATCAAGCTCGACCTGCTTAAGCTGCGGAAATACATGTTGAATACGCCCTAACAAATAATCATGTGTTTGTGCTGCATCCCAACATGAGCCTGTACCTTCTCCCCCAAACAATAAGCGGTTTTTTGATACACCACGATAATAGTCAATCTGAAACTGTGTGTCATAGACAGGGAGATCAGTCGGGAGCAATGCTTTTAAATCAAGCTCTAATGGCGCTGTAGTACACACATAGGTATAAAACGGAATAGTGGTTTGTTTTTGTTCTTCTAGCAATTTAAACGATGCATGATGTACCGCCATCACCACACTTTTACGTGCTTTAATGACTCCATTGGCCGTAGTGACATAAATACCATCAGCACGTTCTTGTATAGATTGCACTTCAGTTTGCTCATAAATTTTGCCACCATTTTGACAAAAACCATATGCCAAACCACGGGTCAAGGCTAAGGGATGAATGTGTCCCCCGAGGTGATCCAACAAACCGCCAAAATAATGTTCAGAAGCGACATGTTCACGCAATTCATCCTGATTTAAGAGCGACGTATTTGTTTCTTGCAAATACTCACGTGCTTGCATTCCTGCGCACAAAGCATCTAAATGCCCAGGGTGTACCGCAGCCGTAATGTGACCGCGTTTGCGTTGCAATTCCAACTCATATTTTTCACTGATGCCATCAATTAAGGACATGGCTTCGGTGGACGTGAAATGCCATAACTTTTTAGCATCTTCAAAACTAAAGTGTTCCACCATGGTTTCAGCTTCCCAACGTGCCAAACCGGGAGTCAGTTGTCCCCCATTACGTCCAGATGCAGCACTGCCGATACGGTTTTTTTCGACCAGTACAGTGTCTACACCTTGCTCTGCCAAATGCAAAGCCGTCGATGTCCCCAATAATCCTCCACCAATTACCAGTACATCACAGACCAGATCGGCATTTAAAGTCTCAAATTCATGCCATGTTTTTAATGAACTTTCATAGTAATTTGCAGGATGACTAAACTCGCCCCGCTTCGGATTAAGCCAATTCCATTCTTTACCACTGTGTAAAGCATGACTAGCCTTATACTCCACGTCATTTTCAAATATTGGTTTATTTATCTTCATGTCATTCACACTCTCATTTACTTTATTTTCATGTCAGGCCTAATAGGCATTTTCAATCACAATGTTTTGTCTTTTCAGTCTTTTATAGATAAATAATGCAATACCGACAGCCAACCAAGAACATCCAAACATCAAGGCATTACGCTCTAAATTCAACCAAAGCCCAATCATGACCGTCACCGATAAAAGCGGCAGAATCAGGTTGAAAAATTTGTTCTTCAACCCTTGTGTTTGTTTGTCGCGCAAATAGAATTTTGCAAAGACCGAGAAATTCACTGCGGTAAAGGCAATTAAAGCGCCAAAACTAATCATGCTCACCACTGTCGCCAACTCTAGGAAAATAGCCGCCAGTGAAATCAATCCAATGGTCAATACGGCATACAACGGTGTACCTAATTTTGCATGTAACTGCCCAAATGTTGCTTTAGGGAAAATACCGTCCTTCGCCATGATATGAATTAAGCGTGAAGCACTGGCATGGGTCGCCAAACCTGAAGCAAATGTGTTCATAATTTGAGCACATAAAAAGACTGCTTGGAATAAAGTTCCACCGACATACAGTACGATTTCAGGCAAGGCTTCATCTGGCTTGTTAAAGCGAACATTGCTTGGGAAATACAATTGAATAAACCATGAAGCTGTGAAGAAGATGGCACCTCCCACCAATGTGGTGAGCAACACCGCACGTGGAATATTCTTTTTCGGATCTTTGGTTTCATGTGCCAGTGTAGTCACGGCGTCGAAACCCAAAAATGAAAAACACAGAATAGATGCACCTGCAATCAAAGGTAGAACCGTGGTATCTCCATTAAATAAAGGAGCCAAGGTCAATACATGGGCATAACCTTGTTCTGAACCCACGCCCTGAATAACCAAATAAATAAACACCACCATGAGCAATAGCGGCATAAATACAAAAAGCAGACTTAAATTTGCCAAGAAATTAATGCGGAAGCAGTTAATCAGCGTCACGATGCCAGTGAACAAAGCAACCCAAACCCAATACGGTACACTTGGAATCACAGCTTCTAAATAAATGCCTGCCAATAAAGCATTCACCAAAGGCAGCAAAATATAATCCAGCAATGAACACCAACCCACAAAGAAACCTGCTTTTGCTCCGCAGGACTGAGCAGTGTAATTATAAGCTGAACCCGAATCTTCACTAATTCGACTGAAACGTGCGTAACTAAACGCCGTTAAGAGCATCGCAAATAGCGCCAATATGTAGGCGAGTGGTACTCGACCTTCAGTCACCCCCGAGACGATACCAAAGGTATCGAATACCACCATAGGGGTCATGTACGCTACACCAATAATAATGACTTGCCACAAGGACAACGATCTTAAAGAAACCTCTGTTCTTTTCATTTAAACTCCATTTACATATTTTATTTAACTTAATTATTTTTTTGCAACAACTATGCCATATAATATAAAAAATCTTATTTTAAAATGAGACAAGTTAATGCCTAGATACTCTGTTGAACTACGTAAAGCTGCAATTCAAGCCTACAAGATAACCGACTACAAAGTAGCGGTATGCAAACAATTTAACATTTCCCGCGTCACCCTAGATGCTTGGATCAAGCTTGAAGAAGAGACAGGAGATCTTGTACCCAAGCCGAGTGAAAAGCGTGGTGCTCCAAATCATATCAAGGACTGGAATAGCTTCCAAGTATTTGTTAAAAAAACAAAATTTCAAAATATTAGTGATCTAGTTCCGCTTTTTGAACAAGAGTTTGGTTATGCAGTTTCGTATGCGGTTTTGGTCCGTGCGATTCATGTTTTGGGCTTACGCCGACGTCGTGGTCGGTTTTATTCTTAATCATTTTTAAATAAATTAAGTTTACTTATTTAATTAAATAATTGTACATATATGTAAAGTTAATTTATTAAAAACGTAAATTATAATTATTAAAAATATAAACTTTAAAATAAAAAAATGTAAACTTTAATTATTAAAAAAGTAAATTATTTAATATAAAAATGTAAATTATAATTATTAAAAAAGTAAATTATTTAATAACAATTTCAAAACTTTAAAACGATCATGTCACATTTTCATGCCAAAAAAGTCCAGCTTGGGGCACAATACTGCCAAGCAGTGGTGCACTGGGTCTCAGAATCGGGCAAAAAAAAGAGTGGCAAACGCCACTCTTTTTCATTTGAGATTTCATTTTACTTCAAGCCAAATCTAAAACTCTCGACTCATCATTTGCCAGAAGTTTTAAATAGGCTGATTATCATTTAAAGTGATAATGCCTCGAATGGCTCGATAGACAATCCAAATCCATGAGAGTGCAATCACGCTAATACAAAAGATGGTACTGCCCAAAGCAACACCCGCAAACAAATCTGGGCTATTCCCAGTAAAGAACAAGAAAAAAAATGGCACAAATGCAATCACATTCCAGAACAAATACCACCAGAAACTTCGGATTTGCCAGAGAAAGTGGCTTTCGAAGATAGAGCCACGAACATCATTGAGTTTGACATAATTAATAATCAAGGCGATGAGTGCCAATAAACCACCAGTAAAAATCGCAATGATATAAAGGACGTATAGAACCAGCGTTAAGCTACGATTAGGATCTTGATCAATGGGTTTATTCATTTTTTTCCCTTATTGTTAGAAAACTCTCCTTCTAAATTGGCAAGCTATTTAAAGGAGAGATCAGCCATAAAATAAGTAATAGATTTAAGGCTATGGTACAGAAATACACCTTCCTGAAAGGTTGTTTTTGTGTTTTATGTCGCAACTTTTGTTGGGCTAACCATGCCGCTGGCCATCCACCCAAGAAGGCCAAAACATGCAGTGTTTGTTCGGGCACACGACGCCCACCCAGTTGTGCAGCTTCTTTATCTTGTGCATAGAACCAATAACTTGCCGCATTCATCAAGCAAATCAATAACAACACTAAACCACTGAGCAGCCCAGCAATCACCAAAACGGTCAAAACCACAAAATAAGCCATACATGCCAGTTGCATAATGGAATGCTTTTGTGGCGGAGTCGGCTTAGCTTTGGGCTTCAGACCTGTTTGTGAAGCTTTTAAATAAGTGACCTGTTGTGCCCGAAAGCGCCCCTGACCATCCAATAAGACAATATATTCCAGAGCACAGCCAACAATTGGACGCGGACCAGGTCGTGCGAAGTCCTTAATATGTAAGAACACCCGCTCTTTATTGGTATCATTGGGTTGAATAAAGCCGTAGCCTTTATCATCAAACCATTCTACCAAGCGTCCCTGATCTCGCATGTGATCTTCCTTGTTTAACCATTTACAAATTTTAAGCGTTCAATCAGCATATTACGCATTTCTAAAGGATTTTTCTGCAAAATGTCATCACCTGTACGCCCTTCAGCCGCATTTTTCTGAGCTACTTGTAATCGCATCATCCAAAAACGTCCTGCTGCCATCGCCAAATAAAGCTCCAAACAGGCTTTCTCATCTTCTGTGAGAGGACGCACCGTTTGATAGGCAGTAAGGAAGGCCAAAGCTTTTTCTTCATCTAAATGCACATCTGGATATTCAGTACAGAAATCATTTAGGGTAATGGCGATGTCAAACAACAACTCATCTTTGTTCAATTCGTAAAAATCGAGAATGCCTTTGAGTTGCTCCCCTTCAAATAAAGTGTTGTCACGGAACAGGTCCGAATGAATAAAACCTTTTGGTCGGTCTGGATAAACTGCAGTCATGGCATCATACAAACCGAGCAATTCATTCAGTAATGCGGTATCCGCAGCATTCAGCGTCGGTTTAATTTCACGCGACACCTGACGCCAGTATTGATGGTTACGGTATTGGGCACGTTCAAGTGGAAAATCCTGCAAGGCCACATGCATTTTCGCTTGTGCTACCGCAATCGCTTCCACCTGTGCCACAGAGGCTGGCATCGGATGTTTACCCATTAAACGCGGTGCAATTTGGGCAGGCTTTTGTTTAATAAAGTGAATGGCTTGTCCTGCATGTTTTAACGGCACAGGCACAGCTAGACCTTGTTGTCCTAAATGTTCCAATACAGGCACAATTTCACCCGCACCATGTTCATCCATCTCTTCAAATACGGTTAATACATATTGGCTTTGGTCTTCACAGACCAGAAAATAGTTTGTATTTTGGATACCTCCTTGAATGGGAATCAGGTCAATCACCTCTAATCCATAAGGGGCTGCGAAGTCCTGAACTTCCTTTAAAGTCAAAGTGGTATAAACCGACATAGAAAACCTGCGAAAAATCTTACATAAGTTTGATAGAATACCGTTTCAATCTACCAAGGTGTAGCGCTTGTGTAGGTGAGTTTCATAATCGGCTGTAATTATTGGAAAAAATTATGCTAGCTAAACGTATTATTCCTTGTCTCGACGTCGACAACGGTCGTGTGGTGAAAGGTGTACAGTTCCTTGATATTCGTGATGCAGGTGACCCTGTTGAAGTTGCCCGTCGCTATAACGAACAAGGTGCCGATGAAATTACCTTCCTTGATATTACTGCTACACATCATGGACGCGACACCACTTACCGTACAGTAGAACGTATGGCAGAAAGCGTGTTTGTTCCGCTTACAGTCGGTGGTGGTGTCCGTAAAGTCGAAGATATTCGCTTATTATTAAATGCGGGCGCAGATAAAGTCAGCATTAACTCCGCAGCCATTTATAACCCTGAGTTTGTCCAAGAAGCATCTCAACGCTTTGGCGCACAATGTATTGTAGTTGCCATTGATGCGAAAAAAACTGCAGAAAACAAATGGGAAATTTTCACCCACGGCGGTCGTAAAGAAACTGGGATTGATGCGATTGAATGGGCGGTGAAAATGGCGGACTACGGTGCAGGTGAATTACTGATTACCTCGATGGATGCCGATGGGACCAAAGCAGGCTATGACCTTGGGCTGATGCGTGCCATTAATGACCGCGTGACCATTCCAACCATTGCTTCTGGTGGTGTAGGAACATTGCAACATTTGGCAGATGGAATTTTAAAAGGTGGTGCCGATGCCGTACTGGCAGCATCCATTTTCCACTTTGGACAGCATACTATTCCTGAAGCGAAGCAATATTTGGCAGCACAAGGCATTGAAATGCGCCTGTAAGCAGAGCAGGTATTTAATGATCTAAAAGAGCGCCTAGAGTGCTCTTTTTTATATACCGATCCTGCATAAAAACGCTTCTTAATGGCGCCTAACAAATCAAGCAGCCAATAAAACAATTTTAAATATCATTAAGCATGATGATTGCTGCCAAGATCATTGAGCGATTGCGACAGAATCTGAATCTTGCTGCTGTACAGCTTCATTTACTTCAGTTTTTAACTCTAACCCCGTTGCCCTATTGTTTTTCTCCACCCATTTGGCAGGGAAATAACGTTGTGCCACTTGATTCAATCGCTTCGCAAGCACTTGTGGCAAGGCAATACCTAATGGATTCTGCTCTTGCAAATTCGCAGCCGAAATCACTCGTGTGCCCAACAAATAATCAAACCATGGCTTAGTCACACACCAGTTAGCATCCTGATTGGCATTCATATGATGATCATAATGCCACGGTATTTTCTTCATGGCCCATTCAGGTTCCAGATGCGCTCGACGATGGATATAAAAATAATTACAGGCACTATATACCGCAGCGGCTGCCATCCCTTTTGAAATAGGATAAAACAAGGCACTGCTCACCCCTGCAGCAACCACTAATGACATCACTTCATTTTTGGTACGCCAATGTGGCAAACCTTCCACATAGCTATCATCATAAAATTGCTGTTTACGCACCTCTCGATGATGCTCCCAATGCGATTTCATACTTAAAGGCACTGGGCTATAACGAGGCTGACCTGCACGATGAGTACCATGTAACACATATTTATGCGCCACCCATTCAAAACCATTTGCAACGACCAATCCTGCTAAAAATCCTTTCCACATAATTTATTTCTCCATTCATAACTTGAATATAGAAAACTGAATGTGATAAATATTGACCATCCACACCCTTAATATTGACAAATCACGACAACAAAAAACAGATGATGCTTACCTTGAATGATTATACAGGCTCCGTCTATGGTGGACTGGGACACCTACTGTATGCTTATAGTCAAGCTCAAGGTCTTGTCATTCAGCCGCAATTGCTGAAAGTACAAAACCTCGAACGCTTTGACTATCGTATTTGGCATGAGTTATTAAATGAATTACAGCAACAAGTGCCTCGCCCCGCCCTCGGTTTAGAAATCTCCACCTATGTACAAACAAAACATTTGGGCATTCTGGCTTATCTCGCCCTCGCCTGTGACACTTTGGGCGAAGCACTCAACCGTTATCATGACTTTCATCGTCTGATTTATGATGGTAGCCCACTGCAAATTGATCTATCTACTGATTACCTTGCTATTCGCTGGGGTGAATTACCACAGCATCTGACCACGCAACTCACCGACGAAATTGCGATTGCCTTGATGGTGCAGTTCTTAAATCAGAATATGACTACGCAGCCTATTCAACTTCATGAAGTACATTTCCGTCATGCTGCTCCGAAAAATAGCCGATGCTATGAACAGTTTTTTCATTGTAAAGTGCGCTTTTCTCAACCTGTCACGCAGGTCTTGCTCCCAGTTGCCGAATTAAATAAACCCTTGCAACGAGGCGACCACACCTTACAGCAGTTATTAATGCAGCAAGCACAAGCCCTGTTAAAGCAGTTGCCACATTCAACCCAGTTAGATCAACGTCTCCAGCAAGCCATCTTGACGGGTTTACAGAAAAACCAATACCAAATCGAGCTAATTGCCCAACAGCTCAACGTTTCTGTGCGACAACTGCAACGTTATTTACAGGCTCAAGGCAGTAATTATCAACAACGTACTCAACAAGTCCGCCAAATGCTCGCAGAGCAATACTTACAGGACCCCCATCTCAGCTTACAAGAGATTGCCCTACTTTTGAGTTATTCCGAACAAAGTGCTTTTCAACGTGCGTTTAAACTCTGGACAGGGCAAACACCGCAGCAGTTCCGTAAACTATATCTTCAAGCAATATAAGCATTTATAAAAATAAGCACATTTTTTAATCATCTTCACATTGAGTCATTTTATATTTTTCGTTAAAGATAGACTGTCGTGCTTTAGAACAAAAATTCATCATAACGAATAACACTGGAGATGAAGATGAATAAATATCTAGCCGAATTTCTCGGCACATTTTGGTTGGTGTTTGGTGGCTGTGGTAGTGCAATCTTTGCCGCGGCATTTCCTGAACTTGGCATTGGTTTTGCGGGGGTTGCCCTCGCCTTTGGTTTAACTGTCTTAACGGGTGCCTATACTTTTGGGCATATCTCTGGCGGACATTTCAACCCCGCCGTCAGTGTTGGCTTATGGGTTGGACAACGCTTCGATGGTAAAGACCTTTTGCCCTATATTGCAGCTCAAGTCATTGGTGCGATTCTAGCGGCTTTTGTCCTGTTCCTGATTGCACAAGGACAAGCTGGTTTTACAGGTACAGGTGCTTTCGCCAGTAATGGTTATGCAGAACTTTCCCCTGGAAAGTATGGCCTACTTTCAGCACTACTTATTGAAGTAGTACTGACGGCATTTTTCCTGATTGTTATTATGGGAGCTACTGATAAACGTGCACCTGTAGGTTTTGCTCCAATTGCCATTGGTTTAGCTCTCACCCTCATTCATTTAATCAGTATCCCTGTCACCAATACCTCGGTGAATCCCGCTCGCAGCACAGGGGCCGCACTGTTCGCAGAAACTGAAGCATTGCGACAACTGTGGTTATTCTGGCTTGCTCCAATTCTAGGTGCAGTCATCGGCAGTTTAATTTATAAATTTGTTGCACAAACTAAAACCACATCCTAAAAATAAAGCCAGTCGATCTTAAGAGCGACTGGCTTTATTCAAGTTTGAGTATTTATAAAAATGGATTTTCAACTTCCTGAGTCGCAGCATCAATGATTTGTTCTGGCAACTCCGCTTCTGCTTCCAACTTTGCCACAATCGCATTTAAATACGCTTGCAAAGCTTTTGCTGCGGCTAAACCTGCCTGATCTTTGCCTATTTGCAAATTGCCATAAATATTGACTCGATCGCATTGATTTTCTAAGGTTAAATCATGAATTGCATGTGATTCGGTGTCATTTTCAAAAGGTTTAAACATAATCACCTCGAAGCCAATACTTCAAATGGACGGGTATTTTTCTACTTCACCAATTGCAACATATACTGCAATAACGCTTCAATCAACTGTTTCACAATGGCATCCTGTGTCTCTGCATCTAAACTTGGCTTCGAACTTGCAGTAGATTTACTGCTACCTGAACTAAAGCTTTGTTGTGCAGTTTTGATCTGTTCTGCGGATACATCTTCCGCACACTGACTCTCTGCATCCCAATGCGAATAGGCAATTTCTTGTTTGGCTTTGACTGCATTTGCAGTCAGTGGCAACTGATAGGTATTTCGCTTTTGATCTTCAGTCAATTGGGGGAATACATTCACACCAATTTGTTCTTCCAAATAACATACGCTGACAATTTTCACTTCTTGTGAATTATTGTTCGGCGCATAATACACCCCGATTGCACCCGTTTTTGGAATATACACCGCCTTATACACGGCAGTTGGCACGATAACCCCTTGTCCAATCACTTTTAATTTTTTACTGGTAAAAGTTGGACCTGACACCACATACACCTCAGTCTGGTGTTTAGTCACAATGGCACGTGTCGCTTCTTCCAGTTTACGCCACACTTCCTGATTATTTTTAGGTGCTTGCGGCACCATATTGGCCAGAGAAAAACTGTCAAACTGTGAGGTTTTATTCGGCATATCGGCATTCGGAGCCATATGCCCACGGTCATAGCCTGAACCGCGATAATCCGACAAAGTGGCACGATATTGTGCTGGAATCCGCTCTTCTTCATGGAAACTGTCTTCACGTGGAATTTTCTGGCTTAAGCGCGCTGGTGTTAAAGCTTCTGCCACCCAGAGTGGCGTTTTAGACACCCCAGAATACATGACGTTAAAGCCATTAAAACACAAAGCATAGCTCTGCTTTTGGAGGCTTTCCTTATTTAAATAAGGGGGAACATCCCGATAAAACTGATCTAAACAGGCCGAGTTTGATGCACTCGGTAAAGACAAAAACTGGCTAATTCGCTCTTGTCCAAAGGCAATGGCAAAACTCCCTGCGGCAACCACTCCCAACACCACTTTTGAACTGTGCTGATTAAAAAACCAAGGAAAGGATTGCTTTGAACTACGTTTTTTACTGGCCATTACTTTATCAAACGACTGATTTTGCAGGAGCTTAACAAAGCCCTTCTGTAGAAGTATATCTAGATGTGACTGATCGTTTAACAATTCAACAAAATCGTGACAAGCAAGTGAAGGTTGTAACAAATTGTCTGATTTCATCAGGTGTTTAAGTAGCTTATCGATGCAATTGGGTAGATTCAATTGTCAGCCCGATTTTGTATATGCCAAGGTAATGGCACAACGAACAGTCACAATAAATCATGGAGTCATGATGTCTTCACATAATTTAATTTCAGCAATAGTTTTAGCTTCTGGATTATTACTCGGTTTCAGTAGCGTCAACGCATTTGCAGAACCCGCAGTACAAGCTGGTGAAACGCTAGAAAGTTTGTCACAAGCCAAAATTAGCACCACGATTAATGGACAACCAGGATCCATTCAAGACTTAATACAATCTGGACAAGTACGTTTGCTCAATACTGAAAATAATCCTACAGCATCCAATATGAGTACAACTCCGAATAGTATCGAGGATGCATCCGCAGCAACACCTAATCAAGCCATTCCCCCAGCACCACAATTAAGCTCTTCCGCGAGCCATCCAATCAATAGTCCAGATACAGACGTCACAAATAATCATCTGCCACAATCTGAGCAAAATCTTGAAGCACAGCCTATGCCAGCCCCTTCAGAACAGATGCCTACTGAAGCTCCATCTGAAGTTTCACAATAAGGAATATCATTCTAAAAACATTTCAATCCGCATAAAAAAACCAAGGACTATGCCTTGGTTTTTTAGCACTTAGACTAATGAAAGAATGAAATCATCAGATTTCAATTTGGCTTCCCAATTCCACTACACGATTCGGTGGAATTTGGTAAAAGTCACTGACAGGACTGGTATTGCGCTGCATCGAAATAAACAACTTTTCACGCCACGGCGCCAAGCCATCTCCGACAGTACTAATAATACGTTCACGCGAAACAAAGAAGCTGATTTGCATTAAGTTATATTCGAGTCCTATCGCTTGATAGACTGCTTCCAACGCCATTGGAATATTCATTTCATCTTTAAAGCCGTAGAACAATTCAACGCGATAAAAATGCTGATTCATGGTTTCCACGTGGAATCGATCTTGATCTGTAACATAAGGTACATCCTGAATTTTTACCGTCAGAATGATGTTCTTTTGATGTAAAACCTTATTGTGCTTCATGTTGTGTAACATGGCATGTGGCACAACTGTTGGCGTCCCTGTCAGGAAGACAGCTTCCCCTTCGACCCAGTTTGCCTGTTCACCAATACTTTGCACAAATAAATCGAGCGGAAGCGTATCTTGTTGTAGCTTGGAAAAAGTAAGTTCACGCCCATCTTTCCATGTCATTAACAACATAAATGCAATTCCGCCAATCAATAATGGCACCCAACCACCTGACAGAACTTTTAGCGAGGTCGCACTCACCAAGACCAAATCCAGCAATAGAAATGGTGTAATCAGTAATGTTAGTTTTGGCTTACTCCATTTCCATGTGTAACGTATGAAAACTGCAATCAATAAGGTATCGCAAAGCATGGTCATAGTCACGGCCAAACCATAAGCATGGGATAAACGCGAACTGGTTTGGAAAATTAGAACTAAAACAATAATCGCTGCAAGCAAAATCCAGTTCAGTAAAGGTACGTAAATCTGCCCTTGTTCCGAATCTGAGGTATGCTTAATGCTTAAACGTGGCAAATAGCCCAATTGAATGGCTTGGCGTGCCAAGGAAAACACCCCTGAAATGACCGCTTGAGATGCAATAACAGCAGCCATAGTTGCCAAGAAAATCATTGGGTACAACGCCCATTCTGGTACCAATAAATAGAATGGATTTTCAATGGCATTTGGGTCACGTAATAATAATGCGCCTTGCCCTGCATAGTTAAGCAATAAACAAGGTAAAACCACAACAAACCATGCCAAACGGATTGGAACAGGACCAAAATGCCCCATATCGGCATATAAAGCTTCACCACCCGTTACGGTTAACACGACCGCACCCATGATAAAGAATGCCATAAGTGGATTAGATACAATAAAGTGAATAGCCCAGTGTGGACTCAGCATCCCCAAAACCAAAGGGGTTTGAATAATACTAGAGATACCTAATAGTCCAAGGGCAAAAAACCATAATAAGGTCAAAGGGCCAAAAAACTTACCGACAAAAGCTGTGCCATATTTTTGCATCACAAACAAAGCGGTCACGATACTAATCGCAATGGGCACAATATAAGGATCAAGTGCATCCGTCGCGATGGACAAACCCTCTACTGCTGACAACACTGAAATGGCAGGGGTAATAATCCCATCACCAAAAAACAAGGAGGCCCCAATAAAGCCAATTGCGATTAACAATAATTTTTTGCGATCACTAAAATTGGTATTACGCAGGTTTAGGGCAAGCAACGCCATAATGCCCCCCTCCCCATTGTTGTCTGCACGCATGACAATTGCGACATATTTGATGGTAATGACCAATGTCATTGTCCAAAAGATAATCGACAAAATACCCAAAACATTCTCAGGATTAATCCCTAATCCATGCGCGGCATGGAAAGATTCTTTTAATGCGTAGAGTGGGCTGGTTCCAATATCCCCAAACACAACCCCTAATGCTGCCAAGGTAATCGCAGGCAATGCGGCTTTTTTTGCAGAACTTTGCATAAGCTTGTCTTCAATTATCGACACTATTTTTGCAAATCATATCATTGAGCTAAAACTTTTGCTCGAATTCAATTGTTTCACCTTGTCGATGGCTATGTTTTTCGATATTATCCTCCGCCATGGTGAAGTGTCCGAGTGGCTGAAGGAGCACGCCTGGAAAGTGTGTAAACGTTTATAGCGTTTCGAGGGTTCGAATCCCTCTTTCACCGCCAAATTCAATTCTTATGGAATCTCATAAGGTCTAAAAAAGCTTAAATCTAAAGGGTTTAAGCTTTTTTTACGTCTCATACAATCTACTTGATCTATTGCAAGCTTGATGTTGTTGGGGGTATAACTGGGGGTATAATATTTTACCCCTAAAATTATACCCCCAATTCTGCGAAATTATTGCCATGCTTACAGATGCTCAAGTTAGAAAAATAAAACCTTTAGAAAAGAAAACTAAATACTCTGATGAAAAAGGCATGTATCTAGAGGTCACTCCTTCTGGAGGAATGCATTGGCGAATGAAGTTTCGTTTGAATGGAAAAGAGAATATCTTCAGTATTGGTACATACCCTGAAACTACGCTTGCACAGGCTCGCCGTGCTAGAGATGAAGCACGATTAAAGCTTAAAGATGGGATCAATCCCAATGAAGAGAAAAAGCAAAAGAAACAACAAGCTGATGAAAGTATTCTTTTCAAAGCACTTGCTATGGAATGGATGGAGGATCGTAAGGCTGTCATTAAAGAAGGGACTTACTTACGCGACTTATCTGTATTTGAAAAAGATCTTTTTCCTGCGTTAGGTAATATGCCTATTGATCAAATCAAAGGGAAAGATGTCCTTGCTTGTGCTAAGCAAATTGAAGCACGCGGTGCTCAAGAGATGGCTAAACGCTCTATTCCTTTAGCTGGACGTATTTTCCGTTATGCGATTCGTAAAGGGTTAATTGAGAATGATCCGACCCCTCACCTTCAAGAAGCTCTCAAGCCACGGAAAGTAAAGCATATGGCCCGTTTAGATATTTCCGAGTTTCCACCTTTCTTAGAACGTATGGACCGTTATCACGGCAATATCCTCGTTAAAACAGCTTTACAGTTTATGAGCTTAACTTTCGTGAGAACTGCTGAACTGATCAATATGGAATGGGATGAAATTGATTTCGAAAATAAACTATGGCGCATTCCAGCCTATAAGATGAAAATGGCGTTACCACATATTGTTCCTTTATCTAAGCAGGCTATTGAATTACTCAAAGGGTTACAGCCCATTACTGGTAATAAGCAATTTGTTTTTTATAACCACAGTACAGCTAAGCCTTTAAGCAACAATGCTCTGTTAAGTGCGATTCGTACCATGGGATATATGGGAAGAATGACTGGTCATGGCTTCCGTGGACTTGCATCTACGACACTACATGAGCAAGGCTATATGCATGATGCAATTGAAATACAGTTAGCGCATACTGTCGGAAATGCCGTCTCTCAGGCCTACAACCATGCACAACATTTAGAATATAGAACTAAGATGATGCAGGAATGGTCAGACTTTATTGATAGTTTGAGAAACAAAATCGTGCCTTTTCCTAAATACAAGCAAGCTTAGGCTATAAATTTAATAATATTTTCTTGATTAACTTACTTAAATTTGTAGGATACCCTACATTATTTTTAATAATAAAATGTATGGACATTATTCATAGTCAAGACAAGAGCTGAAATTAATCAAGAAAGTAATGAGCGCCGTGGCATTGTAAATAAAGCATTTAAGCTACATGAAAATACAGTTGATGCGATACATAGCCTAGCTGATGACTCAGAAAAATCACAGGCTCAACTTATAACTAATGCCTTTGATGGTTTTTATACTCCACTGCCTGCGGGTTATGAAAATGAAGATGGCGAAGATATCTCATCTGATATTTATATCTATCATCCCTATGGCCTAGAGACATGGCTCATTATTACTAATGTGAGAGATGACTATGATGAAGACATCAAAATTAATTTCGATGAAATTAATTTTGAGGACATGATTAATCATTTCATTAGCCAACATTTACCTGGTCTTCACATCAACTATATTAAAATTTTCTATACACCTATACTTGGTTCAGGTAAATTCTATAGATCGGACTTTTCTAAACTAAAACAAGAAATGTATAAAGAATCTGTCTCGTTCTTTTTTGACTTATTTCATGAAAAGCCAACACTTTTTAGATATAAAAACCTTCCAATGATGCCAATGTTGGAAGAGTCGAAAGAGTATGAAAAGTTAGCAAAACTTTATTAGTCATGGGTATTAAGCCTTGTTAATACAAGGCTTAATTTTAAATTAATGGGTTAAGCGATTAATAAGTTATCATCATCTATTTCTAAATCATCAAATTCGCCAATCTCTAAGTCTCTTGAATTAAATTTTTGATTATCACTTTGAATGTAAACTCTTTCAATAAACCGCTGCTTTAAAGCTTTTCTTCTTGCATGATAAAAATCTTCAAAAAAATTAAAATTTAATGAAACTGAATCATCTACAAGTAAGTCTTTGCTTGTAAAACCACTATTATTGTTTTTTATCCAGTCATCCAAAAACTTATCTCTTTTGGAAAGATTTAAAGAGTCATTTAATAAGTGTAAATTAGCAATAGAATTCCAATGACTGGCATTAACATAAAATGCTTTTTGCTCATCAGTAAGGTTTTCTAACTTTGCAATATTTTTCTTAGTAAACATTTTTTGAGGATGTAAATGATCAATATGGAAAATTTCTGTTGCTTTTAACTCTGGAAATAAAAGATGTAACACTGTTCTGCAGCGAGCTTCTCCATATTGAATATTCAACATATTTTCAATATATGCATCATCAAATCTTAAATCCTTATTCGTAGCCTCGTAGACTTTAATAATTTGCTCCAATGGAAATAAAAACTCTGACAAATTATTTTTTATAATTCGTCTCATACTTGAAATAATCGAATCTGCTTGACCACCAAATACACCTTTTAACAATACCATATAGAACCACTGACTTATCTTATCTCGTTCTTCATTATGCTTAGCCAAGTCATTAATTGTTAAATATAAAGGTTTATTAGACTCATCATTTTTTTTATACAAATAATAGCAAATTGGTATTACGGCATTTTTAGATGTAAGTGACTGGGCATTTACTCCAAATTTTCTTACTAACTTAAATGTCTCTTTTATACAGTCTTTAATTTGCTCCCACTGAATTTGAATTTGTTGTACTCGATCAGCAGTAAAATTTTTCACTTTAAAACGAACATCTTCATCTATTAACATTAATGCTGTTTTTAAGATCCAATCTCTCTCAATATAAAAACCCAAATCTTGTGATTGATAAATCCAATTCGTTAGATTCTCAATTTCTTTCCTAAAGTCACCCTCCCAGTTAGCAACTGCAATAGACATTAACAAATCTGAAAAAGCTAACTTTGTACCACCACTATTTGTGCGGATAAATACATCTAGTACATGATCAACTTCCTGACTTTTTTCATTAAAATAATGAATTAATTGTTCTTTATGAACAGCCATATATAACTTCAAAAGTGTTTCTGAAGCAAATCCATTTGTGGCCAAGTTTCGACGATTAAGTTCAGGGAAAACTACTTTCAGAATAGCATCAGCCAGATCTACATTTGGCATATTTAGCACATCATGTAAACATAACCAACTTTTAACATCTGAGTTATTTAATTGTTCAAACTGAACATCTGTTAAGAATTTAAAGTTGTAGTGCATCATTGACTCATCATCATCCAAAGGTTGAGATAAATCTAAATATAATTTGCGTGATGGCAGAACACTTTCATCATAAGCTGTTGGCCACCACACTCTAGGCTGCTTATAAGCATAGGTACTACATAAACCAATATATAATGATGTTAGTCGTTGTTGACCATCAATAATTGCTTTGAAGTTTTTACTACTTGCATTAATATCAATATAAGGATTTTCCTCATTAAACCGTTGACAATACTTTGTCAAAAATTGATAAAATTTATAGTTTTTTTTGATTTCAGAATCAGTAATTTCCCACATCATGAATGAATTTATAGGATACCCTCTTAGGATTGAATCAAATAGCTGACAAATTTGATTACTTGTCCAAACAAATTTTCTCTGAATTGCAGGTAATAAGAAGTCATTTGATTGAATAGCATTTACAGCTTCTTTTATCGTCAACGGTTTTTCATATTGTCCAGACATAACTTCCCCTTAGAAGCAATATATTGAATTAATTTTCTAAAATTTTTAAGAATTAATAATACTTCAATCTATAATTGAAGTATTTTTTTGAACATTTTCTCAAGATATGCTGTGCCATTACCCACCATAAATAAAACATTCTTCTCAGCAAATTCATCTTCAGAAAGTGAATTATTCAAAATGTCTTTCATTGGTGTAATAGACAAAATAAAACTATTTAATGTTAAGCCAGAATGCTCAAGTTTAGACTCAATATTTTTAATCTATTTATAGAACTCAACCTTAGCATCATCATGATTCATGTTTCGAATGCCTTTAGGGTCTACTAAAGTTAAATATTGCTTTCCTGTTTGTTTGTTCACTAGCCACAATAAAAAGTCAGGGTAAAAATTCCCAGCCAAAGCAAAACCTAATCCACGGTACTTATTATCAGCATTACGCAATAAATAAAGCTCATGATCCTTCAAGAGTTCTGAACCGTACTGGGTTTGTCGGAGACTTTTTTATTTAAGTTAGGCCACCTGACCTAACGGGTTAATCTTATCATAGTACATTGATTCAAAATCAAAAGGTGGCACATAACCTAGTGCACTGTGTACACGCTTTTTATTAAACCAATCTACCCAGTTTAATGTCGCAAGTTGTACATCCGCTAAACCTTGCCAATCTGCTTTTAAATATTCAATCACCTCTGTTTTGTATAAGCCATTCACTGTTTCAGCCAAAGCATTATCGTATGAATCACCAGTCGTACCGACTGATGCTCGTAAATTTGCTGCTTCTAAACGATTGGTATAGCGAATGGAAAGATATTGCACACCTCTATCGGAATGATGAATCACATTCTTTGGCATGCCTCGATCATGCAATGCTTGCTCTAATGCATCGAGCACCATATCTGTATTCATTCGTGTAGATACTTTCCAGCCAACAATTGCTCGTGAGAACACATCAATAATAAAGGCGGTATAGACCCAGCCTGAATGAGTTTGAATATAGGTAAAGTCAGCAACCCACAAGTGATTAGGCTGATCAGCTCTAAAATTACGTTTCACTAAATCATCTGCCCGTTTTTGGTCATCTCGGCTACGGGTGGTTTGTTTGTTCTTACCACGCCAAACACCTTGTATATCTAGCTTCTGCATCAATCGAGCAACTGTACAACGTGCGATAACATAACCTTCACGTTTCAATTGTTGCCAGACCTTACGCACACCATATCGACCTGAACTTTCCTTCCAAATTCGTTTAATTTGTTCAGCATGATGCTCATCATGTAGATCTCGTTTCGCTCGATGTTCTGGATTGTCAGCGAGATCTAAAGCCCGATAATAGGTCGAAGCTGCAATCGGTAAAATTCTACAAATCGCTTCAACACCATATCGATCTTTATTGTTATGGATAAAATCCACCATTATTTGTGTGGGCGGTCGAGCTCCGCCTGGGCGAAAAAAGCGGCTGCTTTACGTAGAATTTCATTGGCACGTTTTAATTCTTTAATTTCACGTTCCATTTGCTTCATTTTTTCTTGGTCAGATACCTGTTGTACTTTGGCGGGATTTTGCTGATCTAAATGCTTTTGATGCCAGGCACGAAGTGTTTCAGGAGTACAGCCAATTTTAGGCGCAATTGCTGTGATTGCTGCCCAAGTAGAAGGATAATCTTTTTCAGATTCAATCAATAATTGAACCGATCTTTCTCTGATTTCAGGGGTATATTTTAATTTTGTCATCGGGATAGTCTCTCAGAATATTGACTCTCCGACAAACCCGGTACGGTTCATTCATTGGCATCTGATGTATTGATATAAGCCTGTAAATCTACGACAAACTTTACTTCACTACTTTGCGTATGACTTGTATAGTCAAACAACATTGGCGACCATGTAAATGGAAGACTTTCATCCTTTTTATCCAGTAAAGGGTAGAAAAGATGACGATCAAATGTAATTGCCCTAAAGCTCCCATCTTCTTTCCAAGGCACTAACTTTTCAACATCGCCTTTACTGACCAATTCTTTCAAAGTTTCTAATCGGTCAAATACTTCTTGTGCTTCGTTATTTTTGCCTTCTTTTGCTGTAAGTGTATATTGCTCACAGATTTGTACAGGTAACTCTTTATCATCGAGACTAAATTCTGTCACTTCATAGAACTGCCCTTCATAGGCATTTTTAATTGCATGATAGAACTTATCCATATAGGACTGTAACAGCTCAATTAGTATCGCTTGCTGTTTTTTGATTCCACTCACGTCATTGGTTAATTCTGACGAATCAACCAAAAGCTTGTACCAATCTTCCATAGAGAACTTGATATCTCTTAGGCAAAACTCCTGTAACTCATCAACATCCAACTGTAAATTGCTATATCCACGCTGGAACTTATATTGCTGAAGTTGCAAGTAAATTTCATCAAAATCAAACATACACATGATTTTTGGTGAAATCTCATGTTCTTGACGCTTATCTTTTACATCCGTTTGACGCTTAGATTTATCTGTATGAAAGGCTTGCAAACGTGGATACAAGTCCAAGACAACAAAAGGTTTTTTAATTTTACCTTCATAGTGTTTTGGAATTTTAAACATTGAAAGTTTTGACTGAGCCTTAAACCCATTAGCCTGATTATCTTTATAACCATCTTTTAAAGTAAGAGTTTTTAAGCGAGGTGTTTTAATTTTATTGGTTGGAAAATCCAATGTGACCAAATCCTGATTCAGGATAATGCCTTCATCATTCAAATAATCACGGAATTTCTCCATATAGTCAGCACGTAAACCAAAAACATTAATCGTTTGCATTAAATCTAAATGCAGACCTTTATATTCAGCCTTACTATAAATCTCTCTTGGTGTTCTTTTTAAAGAAAAATTCTCACCTTTTAAACGTACACCACGACCAAAGAGCTGAATAATCTGCGCACCTTCTCCTGTACCCATGTTCAATAAGCCCATGGTCGATACGCGCCAACTACTCCAGCCTTCAGTAAATTTACGAGAACCAATCAGAAGATGTGTTTCACTATCATCATTATTTAATGTAGGAAATAATGACTCAGCAAAATCATCGGTACGTGCATTTAGATAATGTGTCTGGCTTGATTCTTCACAGTTATCATATAAGCCCTTTTCATCACCGACATTAATCACCGCAAAAGGTGTATTTTCACCAACCTGTAAACGTAGTTCACCTTTGTTTGCCGTGACACGTACCACATTCAATCGTTGATTGGTTGTGGAGTTAAAGAAGCTTTTTAAAATATCTTGGTAAAGCTCAGTTGCATCTTGACCATGTAATGGTACAAATCGATTAGCAAAAATATTGATGCCATTTGTATCGACCAAACGAGATGTATTGGTGATCAAATCATTCAACCAACCGATTACCTTAGGTTTACGTGATGAATCCAAAAAGTCTGCCAAGAATTTAACAATGGCTAAAATGTCAGAGTCATCATCATTAACTTTGTTACCAACAAAGACCCACAGTGGTTTTTCAATATTAAACTTCGCTAGTTTTACCTGATTCTTTTTAAACAGGTACTGTTGTTGATAAAATGAAAGTAAGCAAGCTGTAAGATAAAGATTACGCTCATCATCTTCATGATATTCTTTCATGTTAAGAATATTGACTTCTTTACCATAGCCATCTGCATAGAAGTATTTATACGAATAATCAAACAAAATACTTTTAGCATACACTTCTCGAAGTGCTTCCCGACGGTATTTTTGCTGTTCTAAATCATCAAGCTGAATATTTTTTTTCTGTTCTTCGGTTAGCTTATTAATCGCCACACCATACAGCATTTTTGCTTTCTGTTTTTTTGCATCTTCAAAGCGTTTATAGACGTTGTCTGCCTTACTCACAGCTTGACCAAAGGTAGCCGAATATTCAAAGCTAAAGCCATCTTTGGTAAGAATATCACGTCGTTCCATCCAAGCACCAGCACTACTACTTGTACCACGGTGTCCTTCATCAATCAGTACAAGGTTTTTACCTTCCAAGCTCATCGTCGCAACAGTTTTATCACCATCACTATCACTCAGCTTATTCATATCGATGATTTGAATTTCATCTCGATACAAGCTATTACGACTTTTTTGCTTATCAAATAAAGTTGCTTGAAAACCAGAATCCGTCAGCTCTTGTAAATGCTGTTCACTCAAGCCTTCATTCGGTGTAAGTAAAATGATTTGGTCTGGAAAAGTACTATCACCATTTTGATGTTGGAAATAGTCCAAATATTGCAAAATATTGACATGCATAAGCAGTGTTTTACCACTACCTGTCGCATTCCAATAACCGATTTTATTGAGATCTTCAGGTAAATACTGCTGAAATTTATCTGCATCAGTTTTCTGATCATCATTATATTGTTCAAGTTCAATATTCAGCTCATTTAGTATGTCTGCTTGATGATTAAAATATTGATCTAAATACAGTTCTGTAAATAGCAATGAAAGGTATTGGAAATATTTGAGATTTAAAACATGACCTTCTATTTCATTACGTTTTTCAGTGATTTTTTGCCAATGTTTCACAATGTTTAAGTCATAACGACGTAGAACATCGATATCAACAACCTGTTTGTTAAACAAGGTATTGCTGATCACACCAAAGAATTTAGTTTGACCTGCATTATCACCTTCATGCTCGATTCCCTCAAACTGAGGATAATCCAGCTGTTGTTTCATGCCTTCCAAACGATTTGGATTAAACTTTGACCACAACCATTTACTTAAAATCAATTGCTCATGGAAATTGACTTTAACTGCTTTAGTTTTTGCTTTAGGAGCTTTTGCCACAGTGCATTACTCCTCAAACATATTTTTTAGGAAGGTTTGTTCAATTGAACGGACTTTAAGCTGTTTTTCTTCACCTTCTTTAGTAGTGTATTTGCTTGCTACGTTGTGGTCACCATTGATATAAATCAATTGGTACTCACCATCGTTTGGATTAATTTTGAGTTTTGCAAGTAATTGATCGAGTTCTGAATAGCCAATCTTTTCACAGTCACGCCATAAAACTGTGGTGTACTCACCTGTACGTAATTTACCTGTAATTTGCACATAGCCTTTATCTAACTGGTAATCTGCATATTGGACATTCAAACCAATGAGATAGTTAAAGGTTTCAACTAAGTCAATATTTTTACGTTCAAAAGCACCAGCACTATCAGTCGTGATATTCATTTGATAGTTAAATGGCTTTAGGAAGTCTTTAACTTTGAGCAAGGAGTCTTTGCCTTCTAACTCAAGCATATAGTGCATGAGATAATCACTATAGGCTTGTTGATCTTCAGGTTTCGTTGAAACCTGTTGTTCTGCTAAAAGAGTTTGCTGCGCACCTTTACGAACCAACTCCAAGTTATTTAAAGTATCTTCATAACTTTCAAGTTTAACTACCTTCAAGCAATGGCTGATACCAGAATTAGGATCTATAGGTTTACCATCGCTCCATTCTTCGGAATATACAATTTTTTGAATTCTTGGTTTCAAAACTGTATCAAAATACTCTCCTTGCTCTACAAGAATATATTTACGGAAACCTTTATCTTGGCGATTAATATTAATGACAGCATGAGCCGTTGTTCCTGAACCTGCGAAATAATCAGCAACTGTACAAGAATTATCTTTTTCTACACCACTAACTTTTAAGCAATCCTCAACTGCAAAAATAGATTTAGGATATGAAAAAAAGTCTTGCTTATTAAATAATTTTTTAATTAAAGCTGTACCATGTTCTGTAGCAGAATACTTAGCATCAGACCAAATAGTTGTAGGTTGAATTCCATCATTCGGTCTTCTTCTATAATAAATTTTATACCCAATATCAGAAAATACTGCCTTAAATTCATTCTCTAAAAGCTTTGCTCTTTCATAACCAAAATACCAACACCCATCGGTTCCATCATCCTTTAGTGGCCAAACAATTGTCTCATCAGCATGGAGTTTATCAAGAATTTTATATCCTAATTGATCATCAATATATTCAACTTTAGGAACTCTAACGGCATTAGTAACTGTATTAACAAAAAAAGGATAGTACATAGTAGGACGATTTACTCTATGTGAGTTAGAACCAGCTTTTCTAAAAAATTCCCAAAAAAAGCGTCCTTTTTCGTCAATATCTTTATAACGATTTATCTGCTCATCAGAATGGCCTAATCGCTGTATAGCTGTGTTTTCATTTTTTCTAGAAAAAATTGCATATTCGTGAGCTAAAGCAAAACCATTGGGAATTGGTCTACCAGAAGGTTTTATTCTAATACTCAAAGTCCCTGCATTATCCTTTAAAAAAATATTTTCCAGTAATATTGATAAGACTTTTTGCTCAACATCATCTATTGTTGTACATTGAATTCCATCATTTTTTAATAAAATTTTACCTAATGAAATTCTATTTTCCAACAGACTCAACCATGAAGAATTTTTAAAACCATTCTTATATAAAATTTCAGATGCTGAGGTATTATAAGGAGGATCTACATAAATAGATTTCACCTTCTCATAATACTTCGACTTTAATAAATTTAAAGCCTGAAAATTATCACTATGGATAATCAAACCATCTGTTTGATCATCCAAATCATCAATTTTTTGCAAAAGCTTTGCTTTAAAATTAATGCTAAACAAAGATGTATCCACCATCAAGGCTTGATGTTTTTTTAAGTAATCAAGAGTTCCCCAACCTGCATCTGTTCCTTTAAAGCCTAGATCTTCCCATTGTTGCCACTGTGCTGTATTGTCTGCAATTTCAGTATATAAAGACTCATCTACTCGGTCTAAAGTGATGCAATATTCAGCACTAACGACAAATTTTTTCTTTAACCACAACTTTTTCTGAAAATCTTCAAGCGAAGCCAAGAAGCTAATGATTTCTAAACCAATTTGGCGTAAACACTTGATAATACTGAGCTGACGTTCAATCTGAATAAACTGATCGGTACTCACCACATCATCTAAATGCATCACTTCATTTTTAATATAAAAATCAAGTTCATGACGCAAGAATTTACCCAAGTCTTTATGAATAAAATAATCTGCTGTGTTCTTCTGCGTATAAGTACTCAAATGCTTTTGCAACACTGTACGCTTTGGTTCTTTTTCTGTTGGTGCAAGTTGTACTAAATCATTTAGCCAGTCAGCACTTAAAACTTCTGCACTCACAATTTTGTTATACGATTCCGTATTTAGTGCTTCTTGCTTTGAGCCTTTAGGTAAAGTCGCATATTCAAAAAGAATGGTTAGTTCATTATTTTGAATAGAGAATGGAACAATAGTTTCTTCAAACTCTTCACCTTCTTCATCTATACGAGTGAAAGTCTTTGGTTCTGTCACAATAATAAAACGACGGTCTTTATCATTGTCTTTACGATTTTCTCGTGCTGTATCTGCACTCACCAAACGAAATAAAACTGAACGCTCATCATTCAGTTTAAAACGATAGTTGCTAAACATCTCACCAGACTTAGTGTAGTACTGGTCTTTGTTTGCCCAATGCAACATCACTTCCTCACCAGAATAAGGAATAGCATAGGTGTCACCCTTATAACGACGTTGGCTAATGAAGTCACCATTATCATAATAACGACTAAAAAAAGTCAGCAAATGGCTATACACTTGCGATTGATCTGTCATTTCATCGGCATCAACTTGAGTTAACGCAATATATTTTTGTCCTAAGGCACTTTCAATTGCTTCAGCATCAATGAGTTGTCCTTGATCGTTAAACGCACGTTTGCCAAATTCCGCTTTGAGCTCAGCTTCTAATTCTTTTATTGCATTTTCATCAAAACTCGACTTTGCTTCGCCAAGGTATTGCTCTACTTTAGTTTTTAAACGCTTATCCAGAAATTCAGCAATTTCATCACTACGTGCATTTAATATACGGTAAACACCAAAATCCAAATCAGGTCGATTGATCTGAAAAATTTCTTTGAGTTTAGAAACAAGTGCAGAAAACTGGGTACTCATGAATATTTCCTATTTTTCAAAACCTTATGATAAATAGGTTCTGGTGAAACGAATTAAAATTGCAAAAGCAAAATTGGGTAGTATTTTATAGTATTTTTAGATGCACGACCACGTTTTTAAACTAGTTCAACAATTGATAAAAATATAAATAAATGTTATATATTAACAATTTACACCAAATAAATATTCGAATGGCTAACTTTTTCCCAAGTTTAGAAATTATTGATCAACTCACGGTCAAACCAACTGAAGGTGAATCATTTCTTTTAAATAAACTGGCACAAGAATTAGATGACACATTCGATGTTTATTTCAATCCTTATCTTGATGGAGATCGTCCCGACTTCTTGATTTTAAAAAAAGGGCATGGTGCAATTATTATTGAAGTCAAAGACTGGGATATGTCAAATTATTTTATTGATAAAAATAATCATTGGCGCACAACTCACAATCCAAAAATAAGAACAAGCGCACCAATGCAACAAGCATTCAAATATAAGTCACATTTATTTGAACTCCATATACCCTCATTAGGTTTTGCAAATATATTAAATTCTAACTTTTATAAAACAATTCAATGCTTTGTATATTTACATACTACAACAAAAGATAGATTATCTGCACTATACGACCGTCCTATCAATGAAGTAAAACAACTTATAAATTCAGCAAATGAGCAAAAATACAGTTCAAAAAAATACCAACTAGAACGGGACAGATTTAATACGTTTGCTCAAGACAATATCTTTAGTTTAATTAAAAAAATAAATAGCCTTAAAAAAAATCCAATATTTCAAGATCATATTTACGATGATTTTACGAGAATTTTAATTCCACCAAAGCATTTTGAAGAACAAGGTCATTACTACACTTTTGATAAATATCAAAATAAGTTACTTGATAGTATTCCAAATACAAAAATGAAAATTAGAGGTGTTGCTGGTAGTGGAAAAACAACATTACTAGCCGAAAAAACTGCTCGCGCATTTAAGCGACACAATAGTACTGTGCTTGTGTTAACATATAACTTAGCTCTTCGGAACCTAATACGCGATAAAATTAAAAAAGCATTCCGCTTTAATGAGCTAGAGTTTGATAATAAATCAATTGAAATAAGCAACTATCATTATTTTTTTAAATCCCAACTAAACAATTTAGGCATCCCTTTTCCAACATCAAGTGATCAAGATGAGGATCTGGAAAACTTTGAAAATAATGAAATTCTTGACTTAGACTTTCAAGAACAATCAAATGCTGAAATTATTGGTATATCAAGCAAAGACTTATATGAAATTGAAAAAAGTGCCCGAGATGAAAAATTAGTTTTAGAAAATTTCCTTTGTACACGACAAAAAAAGACAACTCATTGAAATAATGGCATAATACTTGTTTTCTGACGACGAATATGATGACACATTTCAATGAGTTACATCTCATCTTAAACAAATATCTAAAGTGGAACAAGTCACGTGTAAAATGTTTTACACTGATTATGCTGGCATTAATTGTAAAACAGACATGTAATCTTTCTTCTGCATCTAAAGCCTTACCCATCACGTGCTTACCACAATCATTTTATCGACGTATACAACGCTTCTTTGCAGATCAGTATTTCGATTATCGTCAAATTTCTCAGTTAATTTTCAATATATTTTCATTCGATAAAGTCCAATTAACTTTGGATAGAACCAACTGGAAATGGGGAAAACGAGATATCAATATCTTGATGTTAGCCATCGTCTATCGTGGAATAGCGATACCTATTGTTTGGACATTGCTCAATAAACGTGGAAATTCAGATACAAAAGAGCGTATTGCTTTGATTCAACGCTTTATCTCCATTTTTGGTAAAGATCGTATTGTGAATGTGTTCGCAGACAGAGAATTTATCGGTGAGAAATGGTTTACATGGTTAATTGAAAATGACATTAACTTCTGTATACGTGTTAAAAAAACTTTATTGTGACCAATCACTTAGCCAAGAATCATAAAATTAGTGATTTATTTCGTCATCTTCAAGTTGGTCAAACAGAATGTCGTAAACGACGTATTTGGGTTGGTCGAGTGAAACTGTATATTAGTGCGCTACGATTAGAAGATGGAGAACTTTTACTTGTTGTTTCTCCTATGTTTAATGCTTCTGCTATTGGTGATTATGCATTACGCTGGGAAATCGAAACCTTATTTAGTTGTCTCAAAGGACGTGGATTCAATCTTGAAAATACTCGTTTAACAGACCCTAGACGAGTCAAGAAATTGATAGCAGTGCTAGCGATCGGTTTCTGTTGGTGCTATTTAACAGGTGAATGGCAACATGATCGAAAAAAAGCGATAAAACTAAAGAAGCATGGACGACTTTCAGTAAGTTTATTTCGCTACGGTTTGGACTATGTTCAGATGGCTATTCTACGTTTGATTGGTTTTGGAAAAAAAGAAGAATTTAAGAAAGTGCTAGCAATTTTAAGAAAGAAAAAGCCTGATAGGACAAGGGCCCTATGAAATTTGTCGTGTACAGAGGAAAATTTCTTTGAAATAGTATTTAAAACAGATCTGTTTAAAGAAGCTAATGAAAAGCCAATAAAGTACCAAACTATTTTTATTGATGAAGTTCAAGATTTTGAAGTAGAGTGGTTAGAAATCATAATTTCCAACTTCTTAGCAGAAGATGGCGAAATGGTATTATTCGGTGATCAAAATCAAAATATTTATAATAGACTAATTAACAAGCAGGACTATCCTGTTACACGTGGATTTGGTCATTGGAAAAATTTAAAAATCTCACATAGACAAGATGATAAGGATTTTGCTGATCTCTGTAATGCATATAAAGATACTTTTCTAAAGGAATATCCAGACCAGTTAGAGCATGACATTATTGAAAACCTAGCTTTTTCATTTTCAGATAAAAAGTATTTACAAATCCCTCAGGCAAATAGTATTCAAGCAATCTATGACTTTATCTTTCAGACATTAAAAATGTTAAGTCTTAGTCCAAACGATATTGCTATCCTTTCTTCAAAAATTGAATTTTTAAGAAATTTACAAAATAATTTTAAGTTTCAGAGAACAGATAGTACTTTTGAGACACCTACTGAATATGAAATGATTCAAAAAAAATTTGATGGAAAAGTTGAAACTTTTCTAAAAAAGAAAACTCAATTAGAAGAAAAACTACAGTCTTGTCATCCATCTGATATTAACCATATTCGCTCTGAAATCCAAAAATTAACGAGCTATATGAAAAATGCAGCAAAACAGAAATTAAAAGCACTAGATGAGTTTCGCAAACTCAAAAAAAGACATTTTAATGCCAATTCAGGTTTAATGAAGATTGCAACGACTCATAGCTTTAAAGGTTTTGAAGCTGATACCACTTTTCTGATCATTCAACCTAATGATAGTCCAGAAATTGTTTATGCTGGACTGACAAGAGCAGCAAACAACTTATATATTATTGATTTAGATACGAGCAACGTATATAAAAATTTCTTTGAGAAGCAACTTTCTTAAAACTCATAGAGCGAATAGAATTCAATAAATTCTATTCGCTCTTAGTTGAATTAAAAATTTAATTCTGTTTATTTCGTTCCAACTCTAATAAATCTGCATATTCAGGACGGTCTTTAAAGAAATCAAAAATTGTTGTTTCTTCAATACCTACTTCTTTCTGCTTTTTATTTATCTCAATTAATTCAGCTTTAATTTTATAAAAATCCTTAACTTTTTCTTCCTCAGCATAGTTTTTAGCATTTTCAGCCAGCTTTGCTGTTTTTTCTTCAAGTTTAGAAGCACCTTCAGCACACTTAGTTGCGAAGTTATTTAATTTATCTAAGATACCCATTTTACTCTCAATCTCAAAAGTTTTAATAATCCATTTTTATTTTAAACAACTTTCCATTGAACTATAAATAAGTTTTCAGCTTTGCTGGAACGATGCAACCTTTGTTCTAGTGCGTCAATCATTGCATCACGCTTATCCGCTATTTCATCTTCAACATCAAAAACTTGTTGTCTCATCCGTCGTTTTTCTTTTTCAGCTTTTTGTATTTCTTCCTGTAGTCGTTTTTCAGTTTCAATATCAAGTGCTTTTCGAGACTCTCGTTTAAGACTAGATATTTTTAACTTTATATCTTCAAGCATTTTTTCTACCGACAGTAAGCTATCTTCTGCCCACTGTTCCAACTTATCTCGCTCTTTTTTAAAAAAATCATCATTGAGTTCTAAAGCATGATTTAAAGCAACTTGGTATTGTTTATCTATATTGGCTTGAAATATGTCAGGGACCTTATCTGATATATCACAAGTAACTGTGGCATTGACTTGAAGTAATCGCTCACATAGGTCGTTATCTAAAACTTTGCCAGCATCTGTCATTGCAGTAATCACAAGATGTTGTTCTTCCTGAAAGGAATCTAAGCTTAATACCGTAATAGATAGCCAGCCCTTTTGCCCTTTTAACTCTTCCAGTAAAGTTACCTTTTGACCATACCGACTATAATCAAATTTGATCAGTTGTTTAGGTGTCGACAGTCCTTTAGCATTATCTAGTACAAATT
Organism: Acinetobacter sp. ACNIH2; assembly: GCF_002934965.1. Taxonomy (NCBI): domain Bacteria; kingdom Pseudomonadati; phylum Pseudomonadota; class Gammaproteobacteria; order Moraxellales; family Moraxellaceae; genus Acinetobacter; species Acinetobacter sp. ACNIH2. The sequence continues at coordinate 1,674,994 of NZ_CP026412.1, read as the reverse complement.
CACCCAACGGGTGAGTTAAACGATAAATAAAGGTATTTTCAGGAATCCGCTCACCTTTACGTATAAGTTGATACTTCCCTGAAGGTGCATTCAAAACTGGAGATTTAGTTAAATCAAAACTTAGATTGTGGTCGTGAAATTTAGCAAATCTTTCAAGAATATACTTTGTTGATTGCCAAAATAACCGACTAATTTTATCTAGCTGAAATTCAGCTCGCTCTTTTTGAATCTTTAACAAATCATGAATATCTGCATCAAAATGCTCAAGTAATAATGCTTGAGTCCGTTTCATTTTTTCATTTATTTGTTCTTCAAGTTCATCTCTTAATTGCTTAAAGCTTTGTTCTATCTCTTCTGGACTGCGACACTGATCATAAATCTCAGAAATCCGCTTTTCAAAATTAATACCACTTTCAACCGTTCCTAAGATATCATTCGATGCACCAAATACACCATCAAACAATTGAAACTTATCCTTAAGCAACTCTAGAACTCGTTGATCTGCTTCATTTCTTTCATTTAAAAAATTTACAACAACAACATCAAACTCTTGTCCATAACGATGGCACCGCCCAATTCGTTGCTCTACACGTTGTGGATTCCAAGGCAAATCATAGTTAATAACCAATGAACAAAACTGTAAATTTACACCTTCAGCTGCTGCTTCAGTTGCAATCAATATTTCTGCATCATTTTTAAAAAAATCGATTAAAGCCGTGCGCCGATCAATTGCAGGAGAACCTGTAACATGATGACTTCCCATATATTTACCTAACCATTTTTGGTAAATACCTGTATTTATTGCAGATGTATTACTGCCATTAAATCCTATAACTTTCCCGTTATAACCACGAGCTTCTAGAAATGTGATTAAATACTCCTGCGTGCGTTTAGACTCAGTAAAAATAACAGCTTTTCGTTTAGCCCCCATTTCAAACATTCGAGCAAAACCTTGCTCAATAGCTGAAAGTAAAGCAAAAGTTTTACTGTCATCTTTAATTTTATAAGCTTGCTGTATATAACGTTCAATTTCTGCAATTTCAGATTTAATTAATTTGGTATCTATTTCTTCATGACCTATTTCATCATCCATGTCATCCAATAACTCTTCATCCATATCCTCATCAAGAATAAAATTACTTAACCAATCGTCATCTAAAGTCTGTTGTTCCAACAATTTTTGAAGACGTGCTTGAATTGCCTCTAATGTTGCGATTACAGCAGGAGTTGATGAAGCTAAAAGCTTTCTTAAAACAATTGAAATTAAATGCTTTTGTTGCTGAGGGAATGCATAACTTACATCTCTTTGTAAGTACTCACTGATTGAATCATATAAGCTTTGCTCATCATCAGTAGGCTTAAAAGGAACAGTTAGAGCATGGCGATTGGTATAAGGTACATATTCCAAAACATCTTTCCGCAATGTCCTTTGCATAAATTGCTGGATTCTTTTTTTCAGTGATTGAATATCGCCATCAACCACATATCGACTCCGGAATGCTTTCTCATCGCCGAACAAATGTTCATCAATAATTGTGCTGAGTCCGTACAATTCCATCAACGTATTTTGTAATGGCGTTGCTGTAAGTAATAGTTTTTTCTTACCCATTAAAGAACGTTTTAAACTATTTCCAATTTTATTAGTTGAACGATGTGCATTACGTAACTTATGCGCCTCATCAATCACAACCAGATCCCATGGAATTTGTGCTAAAGCATGTTCCATTCGATTTGCAAAAGGATAAGAAATAATTGAAATTTTTCCATTTTTAAATGGATCATAAATGCCATCTTTACGTGCCATGTTCCAAGTTTTTAAGTCTAAAACTTGGGTAGGTAAATTAAACTTATCTTGTAATTCTTGCGCCCATTGTTTTCGTAAAGATGCAGGACAAATAATTAACAAATTTCTACGTCTTTCTGCCCAATATTGACAAAGCACTAAAGCTGCTTCGATTGTTTTTCCTAAGCCGACTTCATCAGCTAAAATAACGCCTTTACTCAAAGGATTATTTAAAGCAAAAAGTGCTGCTTCAATTTGGTGAGGATTTACATCGACTTGAGCATCAAACAATGACTGAGATAAGCGATCAACATCTGATGCTGAACGTTTTTTTGTTATTTCCCATGCAAAATATTTTATTTGGTGGTTGGTATAAGTCATTATTTAAATATTGTTAAAAACTAGTATCTGATTTTGAATATAAATGTTTACAGGTTTTCTTCAATAGCTAAATGTTATTTTTACCATAAAATAGCTTATAAACAGCTCAAGATTTTTTTTGCGTTCCCACCCAACCAAACCAAATATTCATTCTCAATCGCTTGTTGATAGGCCCAATCTGCTACCCGATGCGAACGCTGCATATCGGTTAAAAAACCTAGTTGAGAAATCTCTTGACCGATCAGTCGATCATGTAAATGATTACGTTCTAACCATTGATTCAAAAACTCTTCCGAAGCCAAATAGTTACTTTTTAGTGAATTACATTTGTCATCTGCCAGCACAAAATTATGCCCAGTATCTGCTGGGTAAAGTGACCAGGGGATAAAGTGATCTACTACGTATTTATTATTTTTAAGGCTTTTCCCACAGTAGAAACACTGGCATTTTTGCAAATCAATCAGAAAGCTTGCAACTTGCCCCAGTTGGCTACGGTTGGGAGCAAACAGAAATTCATCCAAATCAGGCAGACCATCTAAGACAACAAGGTAAAGCTACGCCCATCTTTTTCACGATCTTGATTGCCATATTTAAAAGATATATAGCACACACCATTTGGCTTTAGTGCCGTTAAAATCCTGTCCAATACATCTGATAACTTCTCCCTCTCACAATGCAACAAAGAGGCACATGCCCAAATACCCTCATATTTTTCCTGTACAGACAATTCATAAAAACTATCCAACTGCACTGGTAGTCCTGTAAGCTGACGTGCTTTTGCAACCAACGCTTCTGAATAATCAATGGCCTCAACCTGATGACCCAAATTTTTAAAAGCCAGCGTATCTCGACCCGAGCCACACCCCAGGTCGAGAATAGAAGCATGTTCAGGTAGGTATCTTAAAAATGATTGGTACAAACCGGTCATGTCCACTTGATAAGTAGTATCAAAGAACTGGTCAGCATTTTGATTGTAGTAATATATTTTTTTATTCATAATCTTCTAATAAACAGACTTGGTATTCACTTTAAGTGAGTAATATAAGCATAGAATGGTAGCTACACACTAAGCTTGCAACCAATTTAATTAAAAATTAAAATAAGACAAATAGTTAAAGGCTAAAAAAGATGGCTTGTTGCCCCTTATGTAATAATGAACTCGATAATAAATACCTCAACTCTGCCATGGATGAACTTTCTCGGCATAAAGACTCACCTTTTTATTCTATAATTAGGCAATGTCGGTAATCCCCCCTAAAAATAATAGGACTTAAAAGTAGAATTTTCTCTTAAGATACAAGCAGGAGATTCTGCATGAAAACATCTAAATTTACTGACAGCCAGATCATGTCCATCTTGAAGCAAGCGGAGTCTGGTACACCTGTTGCGGCCCTTTGTCGTGAACATGGTATGAGTAATGCAACCTTCTATAAATGGCGTGCTAAATATGGCGGCATGGATACATCTTTGATGGCACGGCTGAAAGAGTTGGAAACAGAAAATACCAGACTGAAAAAAATGTATGCTGAAGAGCGATTAAAAGCAGAAATTATTCAGGAAGCGATGTCAAAAAAGTGGTAAAGCCATCTTGTCGACGTCAGATGGCTCAACAGGCAGTGGCCCAACATGCTGTTAGTATCCGTTTAGCTTGCACTGCATTTGGCATAAGTGAAACCTGCTACCGTTATCAGGCTAGACTCAGTGATGACAATGTGCTCATTGCAGAACGGCTCATTGAACTCACTGAGGAAAATACCGATTGGGCTTTGGTCTATGCTTCTCGTATTTACGGCATGTTGAGAGTCACTGCTGGAATCACAAGCGGGTTTATCGCATTTACTGTGAGTTGGCACTGAATCTGCGTATTAAACCGAGAAGAAGACTAAAACGACATGTGCCTGAACCACTGAAAGAGCCAATACGTGCAAATCAGGTTTGGTCACTGGATTTTATGCATGATCAACTTTCCGATGGTCGCAAGTTTCGATTATTGAATGTGATTGATGATTACCGCCGCGAAGGCCTAGCCATTGAAGCAGGGTTCTCATTGCCCACAATTAGGGTCATTCGTACGTTGAATCAATTGCTGGAGTGGAGAGAAAAACCGTTAGTGATCCGATGTGATAATGGCCCCGAGTTTATCAGTCACGAATTTGTGCGCTGGGCTACTGAGCACGGTATTCGTATTGAATATATTCAACCGGGTAAGCCACAGCAGAATGCGTATATTGAACGATATAATCGGACTATACGTTATAGTTGGCTGAGCAAGCATTTGTTTGATACGTTAGAAGAAGTTCAGGATTACGCAACTGATTGGCTGTGGCATTACAATCATGAAAGACCACACCAAGCTAACAAAGGAAGGCCACCTCTAATGGCTGCTTAACCTCTACTTTTAACTTCGGTTATTTATGGGAGGATTACCATGCTATACCCACCCAATAAAAAATCCCCCAACAAAGGAGGATTTCATCATTAGCACGTAGAAAAATAGGGGCTTATACTGATGCACTCATCTGCTTTTGCTGGCGTGAAGGTGGTAAAAGCTCTTCAAACATCTGCATCAGTTTAGGGTTTTCAGTTTGCCATTTCGGTTGCTTGTCCTTATCAATCAGCAAAGCCCGTACACCTTCAATCATGTCGCCCTGCTCAAACCAGATATCTTGTAAATCCCGTTCTAACTGCATACATTGCTCTAAAGATAGCCCCCGCCCAACATGCTGTAGCTTTAGACTGATTTGCTTGGCCAACAAAGAGCGTTGCTGCAAGTTTGCTAAAATTTTTTCAGCCCAATCTATATAGTCACTTTCTAATGTATTGGCTAGGCTGTCTTCAATTTGAGCCAATTCAGTATGTGAAAAATGCTGCCGAATGGCATCTTCATATTGTTTTAATTCACTGGGCACAGGTTCTTTTAAATAACGCACAATCATCTGCTCAATTAACTGTTGATTCAACTGTGGTGCCTGTGCCAACTCAGTTTGCAACTGCGCCAAGTGATCACTCGGCACCAAATAATCAATTAAATCTAAATGCAAGGCATCGCTACTACTGATTTGTTCACCCGTCACCGCCATATACACGCCGATATCGTCTAAACGAGACAGGAAATGGGTTGCACCCACATCGGGGAAAAAGCCAATTGCAGTTTCTGGCATGGCAAAACGAGATTTCTCACTACTAACAATAATCTGGCAAGCTTGTGCCAAACCAAAACCACCACCCAAGACATAGCCATCTAAAAACACCACGACAGGTTTCGCATATTGGCGCAGGCTTTTTAGCATGTGATATTCATCGGCAAAATAGCGCTGATAATTGGCGGTTCCATTTTGATAGCTGTCATAGAGGAAACGAATATCTCCGCCTGCACAAAAGGCTTTCGGGCTATTGGAGTTAATCAAGACGGCTTGAACCTGATCGTCCTCGCGCCATTGTTCTAACTGCTGACTAATGCCATGAATCATGCTTAAGGACAGTGCATTCAGATGACTCGCTCGATCTAGCGTAATCACGCCTAAATGCCCTTGGATGCTAATCTGTAAATTATTTTCCATGCGCAGACTCCTTATTTATTGATTTTTAAATTGGGCTGGTCGCTTTTCCACAAAGGCTTTCATGCCTTCTTTTTGGTCTACAGTTGCAAAAATGGAATGGAAAGTACGACGTTCAAAGCGTAATCCTTCACTTAAGCTCACTTCAAAGGCGCGATTAATGCTTTCTTTAATCATCATGGTGGCAGTCAGAGATCGCTGTGCTATTTTCTCCGCAGCCTCTAAGGTATAGGCTAATAATTCCTCTTTCGGTAGCACACGCGCCACTAAACCACTTTGTTCTGCCTCAAGCGCGCCCATTTGCCGTGCGGTTAAACACATTTCCATGGCTTTGGCTTTACCCAAGGCCAAAGTTAAACGCTGCGTTCCGCCAATACCTGGAATCACCCCCAGAGTTACTTCAGGCAAACCAAACTTGGCATTATCCGCACAATAGATAAAATCGCACATCAAAGCTAACTCGCAGCCGCCCCCCAGTGCATAGCCACTCACCGCAGCAATCAAAGGTTTACGACGCTGCGCAATCCGATCTGCCAAATGGAAAAAATCATCAAAATAGATATTCGGAAAATTCAGCTCGGCCATTTCTTTAATATCAGCCCCCGCGGCAAAGGCTTTTTCAGAACCTGCCAACACCATACAGCCAATTTCAGCATCGCGTTCAAACTGGTCTAAGGCTTGGTTAATTTCGGCAATCAGTTGACTGTTCAAAGCATTCAACGCTTGAGGACGATTCAAGGTAATGACCCCGACACCCTTGCGCTTTTCAACTAAAATCGTGTCCCACTGTAAGTCTTCAATGAATGTTTTTTCCCACTGCATGTTGCGATCCTTCTTCTATAGACCAATACACATATCTCTTTCACATCTCGTGATCACTCACATGTGCAAGGGTCAGTTTCGATATTGGGTTTATAAACTACGGGCAATCACCAAGCGTTGAATATCACTGGTACCCTCGTAAATCTGACAAATCCGAGCATCACGATAAATCCGCTCAATCGGAAAATCTTTCAAATAGCCATAACCACCAAAGATTTGTAAGGCATTTGAACAGACCCGCTCGGTCATTTCAGAGGCAAACAACTTCGCCATCGACGCTTCGGTTAAACATGGTTGACCCGCTTCTTTTAAACGCGCCGCCTGATGTACCAACTGACGTGCTGCGGCAATTTCTGTTGCCATACTGGCCAATCGGAACGACACTGCTTGCTGCTCAAAAATTGGCTTCCCAAAAGCTACACGCTCTTTAGCATAACGGGTGGCTTCTTCCAAAGCGGCTCGTGCCAATCCAACGGCTTGAGCAGCAATGCCAATGCGTCCGCCCTCCAAATTAGACAAGGCAATTTTTAAACCTTCGCCTTCTTTACCCAACAACATACTTTTGTGCACGCGCACATCAGTCAAAGCAATTTGGCAAGTGTCAGAGGCATGTAAACCCAATTTTTCTTCGACCCGAATGACTTCGTAGCCAGGTGTATTACGCGGGACTAAAAAAGCACTCATGCCTTTTTTCCCTGCGCTAGGATCGGTCACGGCAAACACAATAATCACACCTGCGTTATGCCCTGAAGTAATAAATTGCTTGGCACCATTGATAATGTAATGGTCACCATCTTTCACAGCGCGGGTTTTAATGGCTGCGGCATCGGAACCAGTGTGTGGTTCAGTCAGTGCAAAAGCCCCGATCATTTCCCCTTTGGCTAAAGGCACCAGAAATTGCTGCTTTTGCTCTTCGGTACCAAATTTCAAAATCGGCACACAACCCACCGAATTATGCACACTCATAATCGCCGATGTTGCACCATCCGCAGCGGCAATTTCTTCCAACGCCAGTACATAGGCCAAGTTGCCTGTTGCCGAACCACCCCATTCTTCAGGCACCAACATCCCCATAAAACCCAGTTGCCCCATTTGCTGTAAGGCTTGGGCTGGGAAAGTACCCTGTCGATCCCACTCACTGGCATAGGGTTTAATTTGTTCTTGGGCAAAACTTTTTGCCATGTCCTGAATCAAGAGTTGTTCTTCAAAAAATATACCTTGTCGATCCCACTCACTGGCCATCGGTTTTATCTGGTCGTGATCAAAACTTTTTACCATATCCTGCATGTGAGCTTGTCCTTCAGTGAATTGCATAATTTCTTTCCTTACAATATCTTAGCTTGCAGCAGTCGCCGTTGTTTGTTGCTTGGCAATTTCCTGATTGCGCAGTAAAAAACGCTGAATTTTTCCACTTGGGGTTTTTGGAAGTTCAGTCACAAACTCAATCAAACGCGGATAAGCATGAGCAGATAAGCGCTTCTTCACAAATTGGCTCAGTTCATTTTCAAGCTCAGCGCTGGCTGCACTTTCACCTGATAAAATCACAAAAGCTTTAATCACTTCTGTGCGCTCAGGGTCAGGTACACCAATCACGGCGGCTTCAATCACTGCATCATGTTCCAACAAGGCACTTTCCACATCAAATGGCCCCACACGATAGCCCGATGTGGTAATCACATCATCACTGCGTCCGACAAAACTCATGCTGCCATCGGCATGTATTTCAGCGGTATCACCCGTTAAATAATAATGTCCAATAAATGGCGATTTACGACTTTCTTGATAACCACCAAACCACATCATCGGAGACTGACTTATGTCTACCGCTAAAATTCCTGGGGTATCTGCACCCAGTTCATTGCCCTGTTCATCTAGTGCCACAACACGATAGCCGGGACTGGCAAAACCTGCCGAGCCTGCTCGAACCTCATGTTCCAATGCATGATGATTACACACCACCATCCCAACTTCAGTCTGGCCATAATGGTCATAGATTGGTGCATCTAATACTTGTTTGAACCAGCGAAACACTTCAGGATTCAATGGCTCACCTGCACTGCTGACCACACGGAATTTGCCATGTAATTTCGCCATTTGCTTCGGATCAGCCGCCATCATCATACGGTAGGCTGTGGGTGCACCTGCCAAGTTATTCACGCCATAGTCATTTACAATCTGACATAGACTGTCGGCAGTAAATGCGCCTTCATAAAAAATGGTCGGATGACCCAATAAGAGCGGACCAGTGATGCCGTAATACAATCCATAGGCCCACCCCGGATCAGCAATATTCCAAAACGAATCTTCAGCTCTTAAACCAATTGCATCTTGCATATAGCCACCAAATGCAATCAGCGCTTTGAGTGGCACTTGTAAGGGTTTAGCAGGGCCTGTCGTGCCTGATGTAAACATCAACAAGAATGGATCTTGGATGTTCATCATCTCCAATTCGCACTGATCAGACTGACGATTAACTTCTGCCCAAAAGCTATAATCCCCTTGATACAGCCCTGTGCCTTTGGCTCCCGTGACCGTTACAATTGCAGGGCAACCCTCTACGTCGTGCAATTTTTCACGATTGCCCACATCGGTCACCACCAGTTTACTTTGTGCCAACTGTAAGCGGTGCTCAATCGCTTTCGGGCCAAACGCAGTAAATAAAGGTTGATAGACCGCACCAATCCGCCATGCCGCTAAAATGGTAATAATCAGCTCTGGGGTACGTGGCAATAAGCCCGATACACGGTCACCTTTAGACACCCCTTGCGACTTTAAAAAGTTGGCAAATTGGCTGGCACGTTGTTGTAACTCTCGAAAGGTATATTGCTCTTTACGACCATCTTTACCCTGCCAAAACAAGGCAATCCGCCCCGGCAAAGCATGTCGATCGCAACATTCATAACATGCATTCAGTGCATCGATTGAACCTGATAGAAACCGTTGCGCAGCCTGTTGCAAATCAAAATTTTGCTGCGCTTGTTGATAATTTGAAGCCATCCTTTCACCTCAGTCACATTTTTGTTATTCACGACAAGGGTTTTTTTATAGGGTGCATTCATTGCACCCTTTCATTTCTTTTAAATCAATTTTCTCGGGGTAAATACTGCTGGATAATGCTAGAAAAATCTAAATGCGCATTGCCTTGCAAACACAATTGTTGATAGAGCTGCTGTGCCAAACCACCGAGTAATACAGGTTGCTTGACTTGGCCTGCCGCTTCAATGGCCAAACCTAAATCTTTAAGCATGAGTTGTGAGGCAAAACCGTCGGTATAACCTCGTCCTGCGGGTGCATTCGGGCTAATATCGGGCCAAGGATTACAGATTTCCGAACTCCAGCAACGACCACTTGAACTATTGATCACGCCTGCCAGCGCATGGGTATCAATGCCCAATCGACTGCCCAAAGCCATGCCTTCTGCCACGGCCGCCATAGAAATACCGAGAATCATGTTATTGCAAATTTTAGCAATTTGCCCTGCACCCACCGCACCACAGTGCACCGTATTTTTGCCCATAAAGCTTAAAATCGGCTGCACGCGCTCATAGGTCACGTCATCAGCACCAACCATAAAGGTCAAGGTCCCCGCTTTGGCACCAATGGTGCCACCAGACACAGGCGCATCGCAGACTTGAACCTGATGCTTCAAACCCTCAGCAGCAACATCTTTAATGGTTTGCGGGTCGATGGTACTAGAGTCAATACAGAGACTACCTGCACGCATTACCGCCAGAATTCCCGTCTCACCCAAATACACGTCACGTACATGCTTAGCTGCGGGCAACATACTGATGACCACATCTGCCTGCTCAGCCGCAGCTTGGGGGCTGTCACAGACGATTCCGCCACTTTCGGAAAACTGCTGCAAAGCTTTTTCACTTAGGTCATAACCTAACACCGTTTGCCCTGCTTTGAGCAGGTTCTGTGCCATCGAACCGCCCATATTCCCTAAACCAATGAAAGCTATTTTCATCTCGCTACTCCTTAGCGTAAACTGATGGTGGTATTGACTTCCCCTGCTTCTTGACTGTCTTCAAACCAACGACTGGTAATGGTTTTGGTTTGCGTATAGAACTGTACCGCCTGTTTACCATAAGGGCCTAAGTCACCGAGCTTTGAGCCACGTGAACCTGTAAAGCTAAAGAATGGCACAGGGACTGGAATTGGGATATTAATGCCCACTTGACCAATATCAATACGGTTTTGGAAAGTCCGTGCTACTGCCCCACTTTGGGTAAATAAGCCCACACCATTACCAAATGGATTGGCATTGACCAGTTCAATCGCCTCATCCAAAGTCTCCACACAGAGAATCGTGAGTACTGGCCCAAAGATTTCTTCTTTATAAATACGCATATCCGTGGTGACATTGCTAAACACCGTTGCCCCAACAAAGTTGCCATTTTCATAGCCTTTGACTTGAATATCACGACCATCCAATAACAATTCAGCACCTTGTTCTACACCACTGTTAATTAAATCAATCACACGGGCTTTAGCACGCGGTGAAATCACAGGACCAATGTCCGTATTTGGCTCATGTCCCGCATTCACACTCAAGGTTTTGGCTTTTGCCACCAATTCATTGATCCAGTGTTTACTGTCACCGACCATGACTGCAACTGAAAGCGCCATGCAACGTTGCCCTGCCGCACCAAAGGCTGCACCGACCATGGCATTTAAGGTTTGTTCTTTATTCGCATCGGGCATCACGACCACATGGTTTTTCGCACCCATCATCGATTGCACGCGCTTGCTATGTTGACCCGCCAAGTTATAGACATGCGTGCCGACAGCAGTCGAACCCACAAAGGAAATGGCTTTGATGTCTTGATGGGTACACAGCGCATCGACCACCTCTTTGCCGCCATGCACCACATTCAGTACGCCTGCGGGAATACCTGCTTCGATTGCCAACTCGACCAACATCATGGTGGAGAGCGGATCTTGTTCAGATGGCTTCAAAACAAAGGTATTACCGCAGACGATTGCCATGGGAAACATCCACAAAGGAATCATCGCAGGAAAGTTAAACGGGGTAATCCCCGCACAGACACCTAAAGGTTGTTGCAAGGTATAAGTATCTACGCCACGTGCCACCCCTTCGGTATATTCGCCCATTTGCAACGTGCCAATTGAACACGCATGTTCCACCACTTCCAAACCACGCTGAATATCACCTTCCGCATCCGCCAAGGTTTTGCCCTGTTCAGCAGTGAGTACCTGTGCAATTTTCTTGGCATTGGCACGAATGAGTTCCTGCAATTTCAACATAATGCGCATTCGGGCTTGAATCGGGGTTTCTCGCCAACTGGCAAATGCCGCTTTTGCCGAAGCAATTGCAGACTGTACTTCTTCAGGTGTTGCAAAAGGGACTAAACCAATGACTTCTTGAGTTGCTGGATTAACAATGTCTTGCCATTGCTGGGTTTTAGACTCGACAAACTCACCGTTAATCAATAATTTAGCTGTTGATAATTGGATCTTAGAAACCGTATTCATAACCTCTCCATAGGCATTCATTTTTATTGTGTTGCTGCTGAACCCTACGACTTAAACCGTATGTTCAATTTGTGATTTTCAAATCAGACTAGCAAAGAAAACTTTGACCACCAATGCAGATTGGTGCACGATGGTTGTGCAATTTTGCACAGGATGTGGAAAATAAAAATGAAAGTAGATTGGGATCATCTGCAATTTTTTTTGGTCTTGGCACGTGCCAAAACATTGACCAATGCAGCACGGATTATTGGGGTTGAACACAGTACTGTGGCTCGACGGATACAGTCTTTAGAAGTCACGTTAGGTACACCCTTATTTAAACGTGAAGCCACAGGATATGAACTTACTGTCGATGGTATGGCACTGGTGCCGCGCGTAGAGCAAATGGAACAGGCTTTTTTGCAAATTCAAAAACCGCAACAGCCACTTGAAGGTCGCGTGCGAATTGGTGCACCCGAAGGTTTTGGCACAGCGTTTTTGACCCAGTTATTGGCAGAACTGTCGCAGCAATTTCCGCTGCTCACGATCGACCTGATTCCTGTTCCCAAGATGATGAAGCTGTCACATCGTGAAGCGGATATCGTGATTTCGATTGATCGTCCGAAATCGGGTCCTTATATCATTACCCGACTGACCGATTATTGTTTAAAAATTTACGGCAGCAAAAGCTATCTGGCACAATATCCGCCTATACAGCGCATGGAAGATTTAGCAACCCATCGTTTTGTGAATTATATTGAGGATCTGATTTATAGCTCAGAACTGTATTGTTTGGAACGCCTGCCGATTCCACTGACCGCCAATTTTCGCAGTAGTAGTATTTTAGCTCAGCAAATTGCGGTCAATGCAGGTGCAGGCTTGGCCATCTTGCCGCAATTTCTGGCCCATAATCAGCCCAATTTAGAACAAGTGCTGGCCGAGCAGGTGCGCTTCACCCATACCTTTTGGATGCTGACTTTTGTCGATTTACAACACGAGCCACGGATTAAATTGGTCTGGGATTATCTACGTAAACAGGCAGACCTTAATCAATGCATTCTTATGGATTAAAGCTGACGAAGTTGATTGCTTGATCAGTATTCTCCCATTGCAATACGTCGGGTGAGCTGTTCCAGACGATCGACTTTCTGACTTTGTGGCAAAACACGGCAGACCATTGCAGCAGTATAATCGAGTGCAGTATTGGGAATAATCGGGCGAGCCTGACTGGCAGCATAATTCTGGCTACTCATTAAGGAACCATTTTTCTTGAAATTAGCCGAGGAGCGAATGCTATATTGTTCACTCTCACAGCCCACACGGTACAAGGCCAAGGAATAATCACCCAGTTCCAAGCCATCTTTTTCTTTGTCATTTTTAATTAAATACTTGACCCAGTATTCAACTTCATTGCTTTTTGCATCAAGTACTCTCACCCGATTAAAATCGACATAAATATATTGCGAGTGATCATAATTTGCATTGACGTAGGTCCACTCGGCACATGCAAACACACTCCAAAATAAACTGACAAAACTGATCAGCACACGATTTAACACAATACTATCCCCCCAGATAGGCGCAAGGGATTATAGCAACTCCACCGCTTAAATCACATGATAAAATCAAACTAAGATACTGAAATAATTAAATTAATATAAATTTTATTTCAGCATTTTCAGCACAGATTCAGTGATATTACTATGACTGGTTGGCACTCTAAATCGACTCTGAGGAATATTTAGCACCCTGATGGCAAACCATTTGTAAAATGCTGGCGAAATTAATCGCCAGTTGGGTGGCTAAATGCTGCTTATAAATTACAGCCAGCCCAACTGTAGGTACAGGCTCGGCAAAAGGCCGATACACCACGCCCTGAATTTGTAATTGCTGCGAAGATTCTGGCACCATCGATACCCCCAAATTAGCCGCCACCAAAGATAAAATCGAGACAATCTGTGGTGCACTCTGACCCATTTTGGGTTCAAAGCCTGCTTGCTGACAGGCATCAGTCACCGCATCATATAAGCCTGCACTGACGCTGCGCGGGGACAAAATCATTTCATGTTCACGTAAGCAGGTCACCTGTAACGGTTGTTCACCCTGCGCTAAATCACGACGTACAGAAACCGCGGCTATTAATGCTTCATTCAACAACTGTTGCATGGCTAAACTGCTATGAATTTGTCGCGGTGGCCGAATAATGGCAATATCTAGTCGGTCTTCCAGTACATAGTCAATTAATTTGAGGGAATTGGCTTCTTCTAGTTTTAACCCAACTTGGGGATACTGCTGCTGATAACGACGAATGCTTTCTGGAATTAGAGGGTTCAGCATTGAAGTACCTGTAAAGCCCAAACGCAACTGTCCCACTTCACCATTAGCAACATGGCGTGCCAACTGAATCGCATCATCCAATTGATGTTGTAACGGTTCCACCGCAGTGAGAAAAGCTTGTCCAACTTCGGTCAGCACCACTCCCTGCGAAGTTCGTAAAAACAGCTCTGCGCCAATACTCTCTTCCAAATCACGAATTTGCATACTCAAGGGCGGCTGACTCATACACAAGCGTTGTGCCGCACGGGTAAAGTTTTTTTCTTCTGCCACGGTTAAGAAGTAGCGAATATGGCGCAGCTCAATATTCATATATAAAACATATATTGCTATAGACTTAAATATATTAGAAGGATGACCTTCTCGCTGCTAGGCTTATTCTGTAAATCATCATGTTAGCCAAACCGTTTGGCTGTTGGAAGTTCAAATGCTTAGCCCCGCATCTTCAAGTCCAGAACTTGAGCCGATTTCCCCATTATCCAAATCATGGATTGAATCGGGTACGAGCACTTATTACCGTGCAGGACTGGCCCTGTTCTTGGTGGGATTTGCCAGTTTCTCTCTGATTTATTGTGTACAACCTTTACTGCCTGCGTTTACCCAGACCTTTGCCGTGAGCCCTGCCAATAGTGCACTCGCATTGTCGCTGACCACTGCTTTCTTAGCCATTTCGATTGTACTCTCCAGTGCTTTTTCACAAGCTTTAGGTCGGGGTAATGTCATTTTCATGTCCATGGCTTGTGCGGCTGGACTGAATATCTTGGCGATGTTTATTCCCCACTGGCATACCTTTCTCGCTACACGTGCACTGGAAGGGTTTGTCTTAGGTGGGGTTCCTGCCGTCACCATGGCATGGATTGCAGAAGAAATGGACCCCAAAGCCTTGGCACAAACTATGGGGCTGTATATTGCGGGAACGGCTTTTGGCGGCATGATGGGACGGGTTGGCATGGGGATGCTGATTGAATGGGTCAACTGGCAAACAGCCTTAGGCTTATTGGGTCTATTGTGTTTATTCTGTGCCTGTGGTTTCTTATATTTACTGCCCCCTTCTCGCCATTTTGTTGTAAAAAAAGGGCTAAATTTAAATTTCCATGTGCAAGCGTGGTGGTCACATTTACGCAATCGCTCATTACTGCGTCTCTATGCGTTGGGCTTTGTGTTGACCAGTATCTTTGTAACCCTATTTAACTACATTACTTTCCGTCTCGATGCAGCGCCATATTTTCTGAGTCAAACTCAAATCAGCTTAATTTTTCTCTCTTATAGTTTAGGTATGGTGTCTTCATCATTGGCCGCTCGCCTGGCACAGTGCTATGGCCGACAAAGTATGGTAATTCTCGGCTTTGTTATTATGGGATTGGGCATTGCCTGTACCTTAGCGCAGAACCTTTGGATGATCATTATCGGTGTGGCATTGATTACTACAGGTTTCTTTATTGCCCACGCCTTATGTAGTGGTTTGGTCGGTGCTACAGCCCAAGACAGCAAAGGACATGCGACTTCATTATATTTACTGTTTTACTACCTTGGTTCCAGCATTATCGGTTCGGTAGGAGGATGGTTCTGGTTACATGCAGGATGGTTAGGCGTTGTTCTCTTGGCAATGCTCTTGGTGTTTGCAGGTATTGGACTCAGCCTCATTAAAGTTTCCCCTCTACACCAGACTTAACTTTTCAAATCAATCGAGGAACATATTTTTATCATGTTGAGCTTATTTGTTTATGGCACCCTTGGACCAAACCGCCCTAATGCGCATATTTTAGAAAATATGGGTGGGACATGGGCAACAGCCTATGTACATGGCGAATTACATGCCAAAGGTTGGGGCGCAGACTTAGGCTTTCCAGGCATTGTACTCAATGAAAATGCTTCTGCTGTACAAGGCTTTGTGTTTTTCTCGGAAAATTTAGCCCAACATTGGACAATGCTCGATGAATTTGAAGGCGAAGGTTATGTCCGTAGCCCAGTACAAGCCACCTTAATCGAGACAGGTGAATGTATTAACACTTGGATTTACAGCCTAAAATAGCTTTCTTTTGATCCAAAAATAGATGATGAATCAAAACTTAGATTCAATTCATAATGCTGAGTATTCAATCGTTCATTTTTTGGCTTGCATTCAAAACAACTTAATGTAAAATGCACAGCACAAGATGCCGGCATAGCTCAGTTGGTAGAGCAACTGACTTGTAATCAGTAGGTCCACAGTTCGAATCCGTGTGCCGGCACCATTCACTTAAGCTCACTATTTACTAGTGGGCTTTTGTTGTTTTTAGACCTACATTTTTTATTTCTTTTGTGCTGTCACTTGCACATATTGCACTACACCTTGCGTCCATAATTTCTGACACAGTTTTGCTGTCAACTGAATCTTCATTACATCAAAAGCTGTATATTGCGCTTCAGTCTGCGGTGCTGTGGTCTGCTGCTGAATATATTGGGAAAAACCACCCAATACAGCTTCAGAAAAATCTTCAATTTGAATCTGTTCAAAACCTGCTTGTACCAACTGTTGCTGTACAGCAACTTCATCAGACAAGTTTTTTAAATTCACATCGGCAGCTTTAAGCAACAAGGCCAACTGTATTTTTTCCGCGACATTTAAATTCAAAAACTTCGGGCTTAAAATTAGATAATGAAATCCCAAACGCCCTTTTGAATTTAAAACGGGTGCAACTGAATTTAAAAATGAATTCAAACTACTGTGATAAGCTGCATCGATACACAGCACCACATCAAAAGCTTGCTGAAAGGAAATGTATTTTAAATTTAAAAAAGACTGGCCATGAATAGCCTTTAGCTGAGGAATGGCTGTTTGAATTTTTTGTATATATTTAGGTTGTAATTCAACCGCTTCAATATGTTGTATCTGATACTGTTGTTGCCAATGCAACAGGCTCGCCCCCTGTCCACAGCCCAAATCCAGTACATGATCGGATGCGGTTAATTGCACACTGT
Source organism: Acinetobacter sp. ACNIH2 (assembly GCF_002934965.1). Taxonomy (NCBI): domain Bacteria; kingdom Pseudomonadati; phylum Pseudomonadota; class Gammaproteobacteria; order Moraxellales; family Moraxellaceae; genus Acinetobacter; species Acinetobacter sp. ACNIH2. Next base: position 1,657,675 of record NZ_CP026412.1, on the reverse strand, counting down.
GGGCCAAATGATCGGCAAGGGCACGGCAAGCTTCGGGATAGGTCTGATTCGTTTCAGACCAATATCCCAGATTGCTCCAAGCCAGTTCGCTGCTGTCCCCTAATAATTTTGCATTGATGGCATATTTATGTTGGGAAACCTCTGTGCGAAGCTGTTGGAGCCATTTCATGAACTTAGTAGCCGAGTTGCGGAGCAACCTCTACTTTAGGCTTTAAGCCAACGAACGGCAATGGTGCACCAAAAATCTCAGCAATATTCATAGCAGAGGTCACCGCCGATTCCAAGATTGGCAAACCATCACACGACCAAGAACCACAATAGAATACTTTGCGATCAGGTTGCTTATGACGTTCTTGCAACTGTTTATTCAATGCCACGGTTTCCGAGTTCACCACCGCACGGGTTAACGTTACACTAGAAATGATCTTTTTCGGATCAATTTCAGTCACAGGACGCCAAGTTTGGAACACAGGATTTTTACCCACGAGGCTTGGCTCAACTGCGTTTAACCAAACCGTGAATTGCTGACGGGTAAACTTACGATCCATCATATAACTCAACACCGCCCAGTCTTTACGCTTCGGTGGCATAACAGAGGTGTCGGTATGAATGACCAATTGACCTTGTTCAAATTTAAATTGCTTTAATAAATCAATGTCGTCTTTAAATTGTGCTTGATCAAGGAAAGTGTCAATTTTGTTGGTTGGTGTTGCAATCACTGCACGGTCAAACTGGTAGGTTTCACCTGCCGAATTTTCAACCTGTACTTTATCGCCTTGCTGTTTCACATGGGTGATGGCAGAGCCACTACGGATCTCAATGCCTTGAATCAGCTTATCGACCAAGGCTGGTGTACCCCCCTGCATACGCAATAAAGCATCCCCATCCGTGAGTTGACGCAAGAAGGTCAACAACGGTTTTGCGGGCCAATCACCAATGGTTTTTGGATTACAAGTACAAATGGTATATAACACTGGCATCACCGCACCATGCCAGAAGACTTCTTCAATATCATTCTGATTAATGAATTCTGCCAAAGTAATCTCTTGATTCTCAGATTTAAAAAATTGAGAAATCGCGGTTTTTAACTGCAACATGCCTTTAACCAAGCGCCAACCATATTGTTTGATGCCTTTACGGTTATTGATAATTGGAAAATTACCAATACGGGTACGGGTGGTGGTGAGCCATGTTTCAGTTTTATCTTCAAATAACCAGCTACATGCCATATAGGTTCGTACTGGGTAAGTTTGAATACCTAAATACGTCGCTAAACTTAAGGTATTTTTCCATAAATGTGGATTCATGACACGCAAAGGTGCATCAATCAACCCACCTTCAAATTCGGTGCTGTGACTGTCCATTCCACGGCCTGGTAAGGCTTCAAAAATTGTAATGTTATGTCCAGCATCTTTAAGAATTCTCGCAGTAGCCAGTCCAGCCATGCCACTACCAATAACTGCAATATCCAAAGTTATTATCCGTCAGTTACACATTAAGGAAATTATGTACTACAGGGCGACAAAACAGACTATTAAAAAATGCCAGAATCCATGCTTTTAAAATTCGCTAACAATTTAATTTTAGCTTGCCTGCTTTACGACTTATTCGTGATTACTTTTTAAACGAAGTCTTTTCTAAAAAAATAGATTATTCATTTTTTGTTTAAAATTAATCAATTAGATGAACTCCATTTTCATATCTAATTTTACAAATAATAAAAAAGTCGGTATCATACACCACACAAAAATGACAACTGTATCACACTAACTAAAATATGGCACTGTGCAAATCTAGATAACATCTGTGCCATACACAACAAAGCTTAAAGCGCAAAAAGCCCCGAATGACTTCGGGGCTTCTTCTTTTTTCTAACCGTTACTGCCTTCGGATTGGCTGAATCGCTTAGTGATGATGTTCCTGAACTGGAATCTCACCAAACTTGCCTTGATTGAAATCTTCAAAGGCCTGAATAATTTCCTGTTTGGTGTTCATCACAAACGGACCATAACCCTGAATTGGTTCATTCAAAGGTTTTCCTGTCAAAATTAAGAATTTCGCATCAGTAAGCGCTTCCAATTGAATGTGTGATTCAGCATCATGTGCAAATAACACGATCGAGTTATCCAACACTTTTTGATGACTGTTCAGCAGCATTTCACCTTGTAACACCACCACTAAGGTGTTGTGATCGACTGGCACAAATACATCTTGGCGGTGACCTGCTTTCAGCATGCCATCCCAAACATTGACTGGACTAAAGGTCGATGCTGCACCTTGTTGCTCTGCATACGTACCCGCAATCACACGTAAATGCCCAGCTTCATCTTCAAAATGAATCACAGGAATCTCTTGAGCTTGAATGGCCTGATATTGCGGGGCTGTCATTTTATCGGCTGCGGGTAAATTCACCCACAACTGAACCATTTCAAACAAACCGCCTTGCTCCGCAAATTCAGTCGAGTGAAATTCCTCATGCACCAAGCCTGAACCCGCAGTCATCCACTGTACATCGCCCGTTTGGATCGTACCACCACCGCCACTAGAATCTTTATGTGTGACTGCACCTTGATAGGCAATGGTCACGGTTTCAAAGCCACGGTGCGGATGTGAACCCACACCATGCTGCTCTTTGGTAGGTGTAAATGGATACGGCGCAGCATAATCTAATAACAAAAACGGGCTAATCGCTTGTCCTAAACGGTCATAAGAAAACAGGTTTCTCACTGGAAAACCATCACCGACCCAATGCATATTTTGGTTACGGTACACACCTGTAATTTTTTTCATTTCAAAACTCCTATCTCTAGGATCTAACATGCAGTCATGTTAAGCATTTTAAAGTGCAGGACATAGTGAGCTTATGCGATACACCATCCTATTTTTACAACAATCTCTCCAGAGTATTGAATTTATATGTTTTTATTTTCGCATCGAGTGCAACAACAAAACTATCTCAAAAATAAGACAATCTTTCCCAAGATCATCCTTTAAGCTTAATTACAACTCTGCTTAATATAACAACAACGCAACCATGCGCTAAACATAATTATGAGCATGGCTGAGTTTTCTATTCATCCACTAAAGGAATAAGAAAATGGGTAAACCTTATACTCGCTTAGATAAAAATAATGCTGCCGTTTTGCTGGTCGATCATCAAACTGGACTGTTGTCCTTGGTACGTGACATCGATCCCGATAAATTCAAAAACAATGTACTGGCTTTGGCCGATGCTGCTAAATATTTTAATTTGCCTACCATTCTGACCACCAGTTTTGAAAATGGTCCAAACGGCCCTCTGGTACCAGAATTAAAAGAAATGTTCCCCGATGCACCATATATTGCCCGCCCAGGACAAATTAATGCATGGGACAATGAAGACTTTGTCAAAGCCATTAAAGCCACAGGTAAAAAGCAACTGATTATTGCAGGTGTCGTGACCGAAGTCTGTGTGGCTTTTCCAGCGCTATCTGCACTGGAAGAGGATTTTGAAGTGTTTGTCATTACCGATGCTTCAGGCACGTTTAATGCCTTGACCCGTGATGCCGCATGGGAGCGTATGTCACAAGCAGGTGCACAACTCATGACATGGTTTGGCATGGCGTGTGAACTGCATCGTGACTGGCGAAATGATATTGAAGGCTTGGGGACTCTCTTCTCCAACCATATTCCTGATTATCGCAACCTTATAAATAGCTATAATCAAAATACAGGGCAAAAATAAACCAGAATAAAGTACGTTACAGCATCGCATTCATGCTGTAACGTACTTGAAAACATCACGAACAGAGGTGGCAAATGCGTTCATTTGATGACTACTATTATTTTTATTTAGTGGTCAAGCATGGTGGATTCAGTGCAGCCAGCGAAGCCAGTCAAATGACCAAGTCTAAGCTCAGTCGACGGATTCTTGATTTAGAGCACCAATTTAACATTACACTGATTCAACGTTCGACCCGACATTTTAAAGTGACCGCGTTGGGACAAGCATTTTATGAAGAATGCTGCAAAGTAATTGCACAAGTCCAATGTGCTGAAAATGTCCTGCTTCAACAGAAAAATGAACCTCAAGGTTTAGTCAAAATCAGTTGTCCCTCCGTGATGTTGCAATACCAAGTCCGTCATATTCTCACCCAATTTCTAAAAGATTACCCACGAGTTGAGGTGGAACTCGAATTAACCAGTCGTCGAGTTGATGTCTTACATGATGATATTGATCTTGCGCTACGGACCAACTTTTCGGTCAATGAAGATGCCAACATTGTCGTACGTGATGTGATGCAAACCACGCATTGCTTGGTCGCTAGCCCCTCTTTATTACAAGGTCATCACATTCAGCTGATTACCGAACTTGGTGATTATCCCAGCGTTGTACTAGGGACACAAAAAAATCAGTATGCTTGGCATTTACATCATCGGGGTCGTAATGAAAGCATTGAAATACCCTTACAGCCACGCCTGAAATGTAATGACTTGGCGGGGGTTTATTTTGCTGCACTGGATGGTTTAGGGATTGCAGATCTACCTTATTTAACTGTTGAATACGATATCGCTTCAGGAAAACTGATTCATATTTTACCTGAGTGGTGTTCCAACATTGGTACGGTGCAATTAGTTTATGCTTCTCGTAAAGGACAACGTCTAGTTGTAGAGAAATTAATTCAGGTGCTCATGACAGGTTTACGCGCATTGGCACAGGAGCAACCAGGCTATCTATCCCCAATGAATCACCCTGTGCCATTTAGTAGACCTTAAACAGCAAGTTCAATTTGAATTGAATTATCTTTGAATTCAAAAAAAATCCAGAACCAAAGTTCTGGATTTTTTAAATTCAAAGTGCTTTGACTTAGATTTTACCAATCAGGTCAATCGATGGTGCCAAAGTCGCATCACCTTCTTTCCATTTTGCTGGGCAAACTTCACCAGGGTGTGCATGCACATACTGGGCTGCTTTAACTTTACGCAATAACTCCTGCGCATCACGCCCCACACCCCCCGCATTAATTTCAATAATTTGGATTTTCCCTTCAGGGTCAATCACAAATGTGCCACGATCAGCCAAGCCTTCTGCTTCAATCAGCACTTCAAAGTTTTTCGCCAAGACCCAAGTCGGATCACCAATCATGCTGTACTGAATTTTCTTAATTTCTTCTGAGCTGTCATGCCATGCTTTATGCGTGAAATGGGTATCAGTCGAAACGGAATAAATCTCCACACCCATGTTTTGGAATTCAGCATAATGATCGGCTAAATCGCCTAATTCAGTTGGACAGACAAAAGTAAAATCGGCAGGATAGAAAAACACAACCGACCATTTGCCATAAAAATTCTGTTCAGACACTTGAACAAATTCACCATTTTTATAAGCTGTTGCGTTGAAGGGTTTGATTTCAGTATTGATTAAACTCATGTGCGGTTCCTCGGTATCAGTGACTGTATTTGTTTAACTTGAAACCAAGAATAAGAAATTTTCCCATATAGGTAAAACCGTAGTTTTTTATAATTTTAATCGGTTTTATAGATTTAAAATTTAGATGCTATTTTCCTTTTTAATGATTTTATCCGATACAAATAAAAATGCTGGTGACCACCAAAGCCATCACCAGCATTTTCTATCAACAGCAAAGATTATGCTGAAGGATCGGTCACATCGATACACATGTACTTCATTTCTAAGTACTCATCGATGCCCCACTCTGAACCTTCACGACCTAAGCCTGACTGTTTCACACCACCAAACGGAGCAACTTCATTCGAAATCGCGCCCGTGTTTACACCCACCATGCCATATTCTAACGCTTCGCCCACACGCCATTGACGTGCAGCACTTTGGGTAAAGATATAGCTGGCTAAGCCAAACTCAGTGTCATTTGCCAGTGCAATCGCTTCTGCTTCAGTTTCAAAGCGGAATAACGGTGCCAATGGGCCAAAGGTTTCTTCTTTCGCAACACGCATGTCTTGCGTTACATCACGCAGAACGGTTGGTTCAAAGAAAGTTTTACCCAAAGCATGTAATTGACCACCGATCAGTACTTTCGCACCTTTCGTTTTCGCATCATCAATATGTGATTGCACTTTAGCTACGGCTTTCGCATCAATCAATGGACCTTGCGTCGAGCCTTCGACACGACCATCACCCACTTTTAATTTTGCAACTTCAGCCACTAAGCGCTCACAAAGTGCATCATAAATGCCTGCTTGCACATAGATACGGTTGGCACACACACAAGTCTGACCGCTGTTACGGAATTTGCTCATCATGATGCCTTGCACAGCTTGATCAAGATTCGCATCATCAAATACGATCACAGGCGCATTACCACCCAACTCTAAAGAGAGTTTTTTGATGGTTGGTGCACATTGCTGCATCAAAATACGGCCCACTGGCGTCGAACCTGTGAAGCTCAGTTTGCGTACCACATCGCTGTTACACAATGTTTGACCCACTTCAGCAGCATCACCCACAATGTTCAACAGAAGATCTTGTGGCAAGCCTGCTTGCAAGGCCAATACTTCTAATGCATAGGCAGATAACGGGGTCTGTTCTGCTGGTTTCACCAACATTGAACAACCCGCTGCAAGTGCAGGTGCTGCTTTACGCGTAATCATGGCTGCTGGGAAGTTCCACGGCGTAATGGCCGCAGTCACACCAATCGCTTGCTTGATCACCACCAAACGCTGATGCGCTTGAGTTGGAGGAAGAACCGCACCATCAATACGACGGGCTTGCTCTGCAAACCAACGAATAAACGAGGCTGCATAGGCAATTTCACCACGTGCTTCAAGCAAAGGTTTACCTTGTTCAGCCGTTAACAACTGCGCCAAGTTTTCCTTATGCTCGAGCATCAATTCATACCATGCCCACAAGATGTCGGCACGATGTAAAGCGGTTTGCTTTTTCCAAAGTGCTTGTGCTTGTTCAGAACGACTAATGGCTGCTTCAACGCCCGCTTGGTCATAGGTTTTTACCCATGCCAGACTTTCGCCAGTCGCTGCATCTTGAACTTCAATAAAGCCGCTTGAAGCAGGTGCTTCAAGGGCAATATCAGGATGTGCCAATAAATATTGCAATCCTTGTTGAATCATGCTGATTGCTCCGCAGTTTGCGCCCCAACAGTTGCTGGCAATGCTAAAGAATCAAAACCTTGTTTTAGAATGTCTAAAGCTTGACGGAATTGTTCTGTTGGAATGGTCAGTGGATATAAGAAACGAATCACGTTGCCATTTTTACCACAAGTTAACAACAACAAACCTTTCTGCATTGCAAAAGTTTGTACAGCTTTTGCGATATCCGCATTTTCAACTTCAACAGCAACCATTGAACCTAATGCACGAACATCATTCACAATGGTCGTTTCTGATTGAATTTGTTTCAATACCGCAACTAATTCTGCACCTAAAACATTGGCACGGTCGCAAAGCTTTTCTTCTTCAATCGCATCAATCACTGCATGTGCTGCTGCAACTGCAATTGGGTTACCTGCATAAGTACCACCTAAACCGCCTGGGTTTGGTGCATCCATCACGTCGATACGACCCACAACACCTGAAATTGGGAAACCACCGCCAAGGCTTTTCGCCATAGTGATCAGGTCAGCTTTAGTTTCGTAATGATCCATTGCGAACAATTTACCAGTACGCGCAAAACCAGTTTGTACTTCGTCTGCAATCAACAAAATACCGTGTTGGTCGCAAATGGCACGTAAACGTTTTAAGAATTCAGCAGGAACAACGTTAAAACCGCCTTCACCTTGTACTGGTTCAAGCACAATGGCTGCTACATCATGTGCAGATACATCTTCACTGAAAATATTTTCAACGCTTTCAATGGCTGCATCAACAGAAATACCTTTCGATGCCACTGGGTAACGCGCATGGAATACGCCACCAGGCATTACACCAAAATCGCGTTTGTATGGTGCAGTTTTACCTGTCATTGCCATCGTCATGAATGAACGACCGTGGAAACCGTTACCAAAGGTAATAATGCCGTGACGACCTGTGTAAGAACGTGCGATTTTTACCGCATTTTCAACTGCTTCTGCACCTGTCGTGAAAAATGCAGTTTTTGCTTGACCCGCAATTGGTGCGCGTTCATTGATACGCTCAGCCAAAGATACATAGCTTTCGTATGGTGTTACTTGGTAAGCGGTATGGGTGAACTTGGTTAACTGTTCAGTCACAGCCGCAATCACTTTTGGATGACGGTGACCTGTATTCAATACTGCAATACCACCCGCAAAGTCGATGTATTCGTTGCCATCTTTATCCCAAATTGTGGCATTTTCTGCTTTTTCCGCATACCACTGACACATCACGCCTACGCCGCGTGGGGTTGCTTGCTGTTTACGCGCATTGAGTGCAGAATGATTAGCATCCATTATTTTTTCCTCATTTTTTCATTGTCAATTACAGCTTTGGTCTATGCATCCGTTCGCCTAATTTCAGGATGCTTTACAATGACTGCCTATGACTGTAATTTCGCGCTTCTTGGGTCAACTGACCAGAGCCACTTTTTAACTGTAGGAGAGAGCCAATTGCGCAGTTTGTTAGGTGATCATTTATTACAACGTCTCCAGCAAGATACGGAGGGTAAGCTACATCAACGCCTATTCCGTTGCTTGAGAGGTGCGATTACCGAAGGTGTGATTCAGCCCAAAACGCGCTTACCTGCATCTCGTGATTTGGCCAATGAAGTCAAGGTATCGCGCAATACCGTGCTGTCTGCTTATGAGCAACTGCAAGCCGAAGGCTATTTGGAAGCACGTACGGGTCACGGTACTTGGGTTGCGGAGCACTTACCCGAAGTATTTTTAAATACCATTCATGGCAAGAAAATTGAAGGAATTGCCAAAGCCAAAAAAAATGCATCTTTATCACAACGTGGTACACAAGTGATGGGACATGCCGCGGCATCTCCACATCAATGGGGTGCTTTTGTACCGGGTGCACCTGATGTGACTGAATTTCCACATCATATTTTTAGTCGGATTCAAGCACGTTTAAACCGTGAACCCAATATTGAACAATTAATTTACAGCAATGCTGGCGGCTGCCTAGAACTACGTAGTGCGCTGGCCGATTATTTGCGTGTCGCCCGTTCAGTTCAATGCGACACCGACCAAATTATTATTACCGAAGGGATTCATCAAGCCATAGATCTGGTTTCTCGAGCCCTGTGTGATATTGGCGATCAGGTCTGGATTGAAGATCCTGCCTATTGGGGAATGCGCAACACTTTGCGTATTAATGGCCTAGACATTCACCCCATGCCTGTCGATGCTGACGGTATTATTCCAGAGCAAAATCCAGAAAAACCACCCAAACTGATTTTTGTGACGCCGTCACATCAATATCCATTGGGATCACATCTAAGCCTAGAACGACGCAAGCAGCTCTTGAGTATTGCCAAGCAAAATAATAGCTGGATCGTGGAAGATGACTATGACAGTGAATTCCGCTTCTCGGGTCAACCCTATCCATCACTGCAAGGTTTGGAATCCGATGCTCCCGTCATTTACATGGGAACATTCAGTAAAACCATTTACCCTGCACTACGTATTGGCTACTTGGTGGTGCCACGTTCGCTCTTTTCACCATTACGGATTTTGGCCGCAGAACTTTATCGTGGTGGACATTTACTCGAACAGAAAGCCTTAGCGGTGTTTATTCGTGAAGGGCATTATGAAGCACATATTCGACGTATGCGCCTACTGTATGGTAAGCGTCGTGCTTATCTGGTCGATTTGATTCATCGCTATTTAGGACCCGAATTTGTCCACGAATATAGCCATGATTCAGGTCTGCATCTGGTTATGAAACTGCCTGAACAGTGCGATGATGTTGCGATTGCGTCTAAAGCTTTAGAACGTGGTATTAAAGTTCGTCCCTTGTCTCAATATTATATGCACTCGCACGCACGTGCACAGCGTGGACTGCTGATGGGCTTTGCATGTGTGAATGAGCGCGATATGGTGATGTCTTTTGGTGTGCTATTACAATGTCTACGTGAAGCTGGTGTACCCACCGTAAATTGATTATCTGAATAGCATCAAAAAAAAAAGAGTCTCCAATTGGAGACTCTTTTTTTCAATTCAGCTTAACGTAGCTTAAACCAGTTTTTCTGTATTGTGATGTGCTAAATGAGAAGCCCTACGCTCTTTTCCCCAACCCAATTTTTCCGAAAGTAATCCAAAGAACACAATCGTACCGAACAAGACCGTCGTATAAATCACTTCTTTAAAATAAGTGCCTTCAATCAACATGGTCAGAATTGCCCCAATAATAGCGATGATCACACCATAGGTGACATAAGGGAACATCCACATTTTAAAATCAATTTGTACCCCTTCTGCTTCAAGTTTTTTACGCATACGGAGTTGCGAATAAGCAATTGCCAAATACACGTATAGCGTTGCTGCACCTGTAGTGAGCATGAATACATCATAAACATCCATACTCTTGGTTGCCGTTAAAATCACCGCAATCACAGAGAAGAAACAAGAGACTATCACGCCTACTGCTGGGCTACCATGACGGTTCACCGTACCAAAACTCTTCGGAGCATCACCACGTTTGCCTAAAGAGAACAACATACGTGAACAGGTGTACAGTGCCGAGTTAAAACAGCTACAAACCGAAGTCAGTACGACAAAGTTGACAATATGACGTGCGCCAGGAATTCCAAGTGCCGTCAAGGTCACGCTATAGGTACCCCAAGTTGAATCTTTCAAAAGTTCATTGTTATGCGGAATCAAGCACACGGCTACAAACATTGACCCCACATAGAATAAAATAATACGCCAAACGACTGAGTTAGAAGCCTTCCGAATTTCCTTAGAAGGGTCCGCTGATTCTGCGGCTGCAACGGTGACAATTTCAGCGCCAATATAGGCAAACATTACCCCCAGTAAAGCCGTAATGACCGAGGATGCTCCATTGGGCATAAAGCCTTGTGCGGTTAAATTACTGATGCCTGATGCAGCAGGATTGCCCCAAGGCCATAAGTGCATAATCGCTAAACTACCGAGCACAAGAAAGATTACAATCGCAATCACTTTGATGAGCGCAAACCAGAATTCAAATTCACCATAGTTTTTTACGTTTTGTAAGTTGACCGCGACCAAAGCAACAATGACGACTGTCATATAGGCCCAGATCGGGATAAAGGGAAACCAATTATTTAAAATTTTGCCCGCAACATAGGCTTCCCAGCCCATGAGCATGGCGAGCGTACACCAATACAGCCAACCAATTGAGAAACCCGCCCAACGACCAATGGCACGGTCAGCATAAGTAGAAAAAGAACCACTATCAGGGTTTAAAACAGCCATTTCACCAAGCATACGCATGATGAACCAAACCAATAAACCGCCTAAAGCATAAGTGAGAAAGACCACAGGTCCAGTGTTATAAATAATACTGCCTGAACCGACAAATAAAGAACCACCAATGACACCTGCAATTGAGATCATGGTCAAATGGCGAGATTTAAGCCCGTTATGTAAGCCTTGAGAGCCGTTGGCTCCTGACGTTTGATGTCCAGCCATACAATTTTCCTTAACATGATAGAAATATAGCTGTCCCAAAGTCAGTTTACTCTAGGTCATCAATATTCCTAATTTTCTGGTGAATCTGCCCAATCGCCTAAGGAGAAAGAATTGAGTGGGCAAATCCGACGTTTCCGTATGCATACTTCTATATAGGCTTAATTTGTCGTTTTGGCGCTCAAGAAACGAGAGCCATTTTTCTTATGAAGGAAAGAGCCAATTGTTGCTTTTATGCACCAATTTTGTGCGTTTATGTTATTTTTCAATATTTTAAACCGTTGAATACAACGCATATTTAATATAAAAATAGATATATATCAATTTGTTATCATTAAGATACAGTTAAAATAAATGCAAGTTAGAATAAACAATATGTTAAAAGGGATCGGTTCGCCCTTCTCTATAACTTTGGTCTGACTTGACACTGTGTAGTCAGACTCAATAAAAAAACCTTCCTAGCAAAGCCAAGAAGGTTTTATCTGTTTTGTAGGCAATTGGATTAAAATATTTGCCTTAGATCTATGATCTAGAACGGTAAATCATCATCCAAATCTGCAGGTGCTGGTGCAGAAGGAGCTGCCTTAGGTGCAAAACCACCTGGATTATTGTTGCCATAACCACCTTGGTTACCGCCGCCCTGATTATTGTTAAAACCGCCTGCGTTGCCATAACCTTGGTTATTATTATTGTTGTTATAACCCGTGTTATTGCCATAACCACTGTTCTGGTTATTGTTAAAACGCGGTTGGTTAAACCCAGCGTTATCGCTTGGCACACCTTCACCTTGCTGACGGTTCGAATCAAGCATTTGCATTTGTTCACCACGAATCTCTGTGGTGTAACGTTCTTGACCATTTTGATCTGTCCATTGGCGCGTACGCAATGAACCTTCAATATAAACCTTCGAACCTTTACGCAAATATTGCTGAGCAATTTCACCTAAACGATTGTGCAAGACAATTCGGTGCCATTCAGTTTGTTCTTTACGTTCACCTGTGCTTTTGTCAGTCCAAGAATCGCTGGTTGCGATTGAAAACTGAGTAAGCGAGCCCCCATTTGGAAAAGTTTTCGTCTCTGGATCTCGGCCTAATGTGCCCACTAAAATAACTTTATTTACACCGCGCATCTGATGTTTACTTCCTATCTATTTCTATTATTTACTTTATAAGAGTTATGCTTAAATGGCTACCTCTTTCCCCAACAAGTGCGTTAAATGTTGTCGCGCAGCTTCATCAATCCGCTGCTTATCTACTTTCACATACGCCACTTGTTGGTCCGACATCACCACAACTTCTTCAATACCACGAATCGCTAAAAGTTGAGAAGTCCACTCATCTGTTTGTTTATTCTCGGGTAAGCGCAATACCAACGATGAAAGATAACGTGGTTGAGCCAATCCAAAACTGATGAGTAGCCAAATTATAGCAATTGCGGTGAGGATACTCCAACCGAATGCGGTGTTATTCAGCATTAATAATTGACCACCCAATGTACCGCCAAAAAATGCCCCTAAAAACTGACTGCTGGCATTTACGCCCATCGCAGTGGCTTTGGACTGAATCGGTGCAGCTTTAGACAGCCACGATGGCAATAAAGCTTCCATGACATTAAAGGCAATGAAGAATAAACCCAGTCCGATCAATAAGATATATTTAGATTCATAGCCAAAAATGAGGGTAATTAAACCTAAAATGATGCCTGCAATTGCAGTCAGGAAAATACTACGCATTTTTCGATATTTTTCCGCCACAATAATACTGGGGAAAGCAAAAAACAGGCTAATCACCAGCAAAGGCAGATAAATTAAACCATGCTTGGCTAATGGAATTTTTGCAAATTCAATTAATTGGGATGGCACATAAATAAACATTGCCGTGAGCAATAAATGCAGGGTAAATACAGACACATGCAGACGATTCAGATCTGACATTTTCAGCACTTGCTTTAACTGTGCCAAATAGCCTTGCTGAAAGTTTTTGTGATGTCGGGTTACTTTCGGTACCAGCAACAACATGGCAATGGCCGCCAAGCCCATAATGGTTGTAACCCAGAACAAGCCCGAAATACCCACCAGACTGGTCAGCCAAGGACCCAAACTAAATGCCACCACAAAAGACAAACCAATACTCATACCCATAGCCGCCATGGCTTTGGTACGCTGCTCTTCACGGGTGACATCAGCCAGCAAAGCCATCACCACTGCAGAAACCGCACCCGCACCCGCAATGGCACGACCAATAATCACGCCATAAATGGTGTCAGACATCGCTGCGACTGCACCACCAATTGAGAACAACAATAAACCCAATACTACCAAAGGCTTTCGGCTAAAACGGTCGGCAATTAAGCTAAACGGAATTTGTAAAATGGCTTGACTGAGCCCATATACGCCCACAGCCAAACCAATCAGCGCAGGTGTCGCATATTGATACGACTGACCAGCCACGGAAAAGACTGGAATAATCATGAACAGGCCCAACATGCGCAATGCAAAAATACTGCTTAAAGCAAAGGTCGAACGGCGTTCTAAGGAATTCATCATATCAATAGACTTAAATGCGTTGAATTTGGAAGTTATGCTACAACATTCAGACATGAATGCGTGGTGATTCTGGAATTATCTCAAGAAAAAAGGGCGCAATTCAATGCACCCTGAATTCTACTATGTGGACATTTCGTTCCCATGAACGATTTAGCCTTGCTGTCCTTGGCGCTTGCTATATTGAATCGAGGCGATGACTGCCCAAACAATAAAGGCGACACCAATTAAACCTGTGACCACTTCTGGAACATGAACACCTGTCCCACTGGCCAACATAATGAATGCCAAAGCACCAATCGCATAATGCGCACCATGTTCAAGGAAAATGTAGGCGTCGAGGGTGCCTTTTTCAACCAGATAAATCGTCATTGAACGCACGAACATCGCACCAATTGCCAGACCCAGCATAATGATGACCACATCCGAAGTAATCGCAAATGCACCAATTACACCATCAAAACTGAATGAGGCATCGAGGACTTCAAGATAAATAAAGCCACCTAAACCTGCTTTGATCACGCCTGTAGATGCACCACTGGCATCATGTGCTACGGCATTGCCCTCTTCATCAATTTCAGGCTCACCACCTAACAAATGACTCAACACTTGCACACCGATATACACCACGATGCCCCAAATACCGGCCATCGTCACCAACAAACGTTCAGCATCTGAAACATTGGCTGCCATAATCAACAATGCGATCAGTGAAATAAAGACAGACATTGCAGGAACATTGGCTAAGTTGGCTAAACGATGCTCTAACCATTTGAACCAGTGCGTGTCTTTACCTTCATCAAAGAAGAAATTCAAAAACACCAATAACAAGAATGCACCACCAAAAGCAGCAATTTCAGCATGATGGGCCATCAGTTTTTCTGAATATTGTTGTGGCTCATTCAATGCCATGTTCACCACTTCGAGCATGCCCATATCGGCAGTCACAGCCACAATTACAATTGGGAACACCAGACGCATACCAAATACTGCAATAATGATACCCACGGTTAAGAAGATCATTTTCCAAAAATGATCCCATCCGCGGAGGACCGAAGCATTCACGACCGCATTATCAAATGACAATGAAACTTCCATTACCGCCAAAATTGCAGTAATGGTCAGCGCAGTAAACATGGTCTTCAAGCCTGCTTCAGGACCATGCGTAAAGCCCCAATAAGCAGAAATGGCAAGACACACAATCGTAAATAAGATAGAGAAACCAAAATGTTTCATCATAACGAAGTGACCTTTGGATAATAAGAGCGCTATAGCATGACTACAGCATAAAAATTCATGCGCGATATTATGACGCTTTTACACGCCAAACCAAAATTGTTCTGCGATTTTTTCTGAGAAGAACTTTGCCCTGTAAAAAATGAGTCGTCTATTGAGCATGCTTGCGTTAGTCTAGTCGCCATAATTTGTAAAGCTAGACCAGGAAACCCGCATGCTTTTTTCTGAACAATTGTGGCAGCGTAATCTCGACCTCTACCAAAAAACTTTAGCGCTTCCTTTCAACCAAGAACTCGCACAAGGTACGCTCAGCCGTGAAGCCTTTTCTCATTATGTCATTCAAGATGCGCATTATTTATTGGCATATGGCCGTGCTTTAGCGGTATGTGCAGCAAAAGCGTATGAAGCCGATGATGTCATGCAATTTTCGGATGCCGCCAAAATTGCGATTGTGGTTGAGCGCAGTTTGCATGACAGCTTTATGCAAGAATTCGATGTCTCTAAACAACAGTTTGAAACTACACCACTGACCTTGGCTTGTCATCATTACACGTCATTTTTAAGTGCGACGGCGTGGTCAGAAAGTTATCCTGTCGTGCTAGCGGCATTGTTGCCGTGCTTCTGGATTTATGCCGAAGTCGGTCAAGACATTGTGCAGCATTCTGTGCCGAATAATCCGTACCAAGCTTGGATTGATACCTATGCAGGCGAAGAATTTCATACCGCTGTGCGCAATGTCATTGCCACTGTAAATAAAGTCGCCGCACGTTGCGATGCCGACACCTTAGAAAAAATGCACGCGGCGTATCGCATGGGCGCCAAACTCGAATGGTTATTCTGGGACAGTGCTTATGATCAAAGACAATGGTTGGGTTTAGACCATCTATAATTGAAGTATCTATTAAACTGATCATGAGGGCTGTTGGCTCATGATCATCTTTTTAAGTGATGGGGAAAAATATGTATATTGGAGAATTGGCTGCGTTAACAGGCACCACCCCGAAAGCTATTCGGCATTATGAAAAACTCGGTTTATTGCCCGTCGCAAAAAGAAAAGGAAATTATCGTATTTATGCAGCGATTGATGTCCAATCAGTCAAAATGATTCGTCTTGCCCAAGCGGTTGGATTTAGTCTTGCCGAGCTTTACGACCTTTCTGTTTTAAAATATCAACAGAACCGATTTCCTGTAGAAGTGGCGAAGGCTTTAATCGCCAACAAGCATCAGCAAATTTTAGAACACCAACAGGCCTTAAACCGTTTACAAGAAAACTTAAAGCAATTGGAGGATGAAATTACCCAAACCTATATGACCGACAACAATGCTGTATAGCAGCGTCAATCAACAAATCTGCAAATTAAAGCTTGACTCTGCCCCTAGGGGAAAGGTTTATGGTCATAACTCCTTTTATTATGGATTTATAAAATGAGTTCTCATCTTTCTATATTTAAAAATTCAACAGCATTAATTACAGGCGCATCTTCAGGAATCGGCAAAGCCTATGCGCAAAAGCTTGGGTCTTTAGGCATCCACTTAATTTTAACCGCGCGCTCTGAGCAAAAACTGAATGAGTTAGCCAATGAGCTTGAAAAAAAATATAACATTCAGGTTGAAGTCATTGGTCTAGATTTGGCTCAACCCCATGCAGCACAAAAGCTGTTTGATGAGGTGCAAGCACGAAAATTGTCGGTCGACATTTTAATTAACAACGCTGGATTTGGAAAATGGAGTCAATTTCTAGATCAATCTGCCGCAACCTACAACGAAATGATCATGCTCAACATGAATAGTGTAACGTCCTTATGTTACTTATTTTTGCCACAGATGCTGGCGAGCAAAAAAGGCATCATGATCAATATCGCATCGACAGCAGCTTTCCAACCTTTACCTTATATTGCGGTCTATGGAGCAAGCAAATCTTACGTGCTTAATTTTACTGAAGCACTTGCAGGAGAATATGCATCTTCAGGGGTTAAATTGTTGGCAGTTTGTCCCGGCAATACCGAAACCAATTTTACAGAAGTGGCAAATGCCGATACTCGCGGCATGAAAAGCTCTTCAGTTGATGACGTCGTTTCAGCCACATTAGTCGCCCTAGATCAAAACAAAACATCTATTATTGTCGGGTGTAGTAACTATCTCACCGCTCAATTGCCCCGTATTCTATCTCGTAAGAAAATGCTTCATATAGCTGAACGTATTCTCAAAGACCGCGTTCTGAAAGCATCATAAGTGCCCCTGCTTGAAAAGATTAAGACACTTTACTTAATCTTTTCAGTGCTGAAATATTTGCCACACATAAATTAAACCTGCCGCAGCCACGACCCAACTCAGTGTCGCTACGCCCAAACATGACCACATCGACATGCGCGTCGCCAACACATAAACGGCAGCTAAATAAATGGCATAAGGAATCAGAGACCATAAGCCAAACAGGGCAGTTTTTTGTAAGGCTTCCGCCCCTTTTTGCTGATACACAATGACGTGTGCAATTAAGGCAAAAGTGGGAAACAGCGGAACCAAACCTGCAATATAAAAAGCCTTACTTTTGGATAAAATTGAAATCAGCAACACGACTGCTGCGCCCAACATACATTTTAAAAATAATACCCACATACTTCGGTTCTATCCAATACTTTCACTATCTAGCCCACTCCCGTATTCTGCGCTCTAAAAGGCAGCTTTGCATGTGAATTTAGTGGAAATATCTAGGATAAAATTTGGATTTCGAGCCAATTCCGCTTCATCTATCTGCTTCCAGATAGACGGGACGATGCTCTGTTGGCGTAAAATTTTGCTCAACACTACAATGACGTTCTGCAAATTTTAGAAAAAGATATAAATGTTTATGCCCGCCAACATCAGGATCTTCCTAGGCAATATGCTGTCGAATCGGTTGAGTCTATTTTTGAACGTCCACTTGCCTGAGCTTGCTAAATCATCCCAAGCAAAGGTGTTATGCACAGGGTGCTAACACCTCGCTAGAGTTTTATTTTTTAAAGTAAATTGACTACCAATAACGCCAATAGCGCAGGCACCGCCTGAATATAAATAATCTTTTTACTGGCGGTCAAACCACCATAAATCCCTGCCACCAATACACAGCCTAAAAAGAAATTGGCCAAAGCTAAAGCATAGCTTTCAGGTGCGCACAACGACCAGAATAAACCTGCTGCCAAGAAGCCATTATACAAGCCCTGATTTTGTGCCATAACCTTGGTCAATTGGGCTTTTTCAGGGGTATTGCC
The DNA here is from genome assembly GCF_002934965.1 of Acinetobacter sp. ACNIH2. Taxonomy (NCBI): domain Bacteria; kingdom Pseudomonadati; phylum Pseudomonadota; class Gammaproteobacteria; order Moraxellales; family Moraxellaceae; genus Acinetobacter; species Acinetobacter sp. ACNIH2. The sequence continues at coordinate 1,639,103 of NZ_CP026412.1, read as the reverse complement.
AAAGGCTTTTAAGCTATAGGGCTTATCCCATAAAAACATTTCTAGCACTAAAATATACACATGCAAAACTGCAATGAGTCCCACTAAAATTTGTCCGAGCATTTTTATTTTCCTTGTTGTTTTATTTGCGATGGCAAAAGTGAGCCTTTCGGCCCACTTCAACCTTCAAAATTAAGGTTTAAATAACACTTTACCTTGGCGTGCTGCTTGAGTTGCTTTTTCCGCTGCTTGCGACACCTGATCAAAAGTATAAATTCCTTCGACAGGCAGAGTCAGTTTCTGCTGTGCCGCGAGCGTTAATAATTCAGCCACCAAAGCTTTTTTACGTTCCGCAGGCATGTGCTGATTCACTACACTCGCCCAAAATCCTTTGATTGTGGCTTGTTTAAAGATTAAATCGCCCGACTCAATCTGCATGGTTTCACCCGTCATGCTACCGAAGGAAACCAATAAGGAATTTTCACCCAATAAGCTCAACAACTCACCGCTGGCTTTACCTCCAATCGAATCGACCCCAACCATCAATGGCTGATCACCTTGAATAGCTTTGACTTGGGCTTTCCAATCGGTTTGATCGGTTGCCACCACATTTTGAATGCCTAAAGCAGTCATTTCGGCAACAGCTTCTTGACGACGCACCAAGTTAATCACATGAATGCCACGTGCTTGTGCCACCATCGCTATGGTTTTACCTACTGCACCATTGGCAGTATTTTGAATCATCCACTGACCTGACTCTAAGTTGGCATAATCCAATAACATTAAAGAACTAAGAGGCATGGCAATAAGTTGTGCTGCCAATTCATCGGGAATGCTATCAGGTAAAGGGATGAGGGCTGCTGCTGGTGCTAGACAATATTCTGCCCAACTACCATGAATGCCCGCTACCGAAACACGCTGTCCCAATTCAAAGCCTGTTACGCCTTCACCGAATGCATCGATTACTCCAACCGCTTCACTACCACCAATAGCAGGTAATTCAGGCTTATAGCCATAGCTACCACGTACCGTCAATACATCATGGTTATGAATGGGGGATAAAATCACTTTTAAACGGACTTGCCCTGCTTTTGGCTCAGGTTGTGGCATGTCTGCTTGTTCTAATACATCAACTGGTTCGTCAAAACGACGATGAATAATACTACGCATGGATTAATCCTTGATGGGTTGTAAGAGGTTGTGTGTGGTTTCAAGCGCCAAATGCAAAGGGGCTTTGTCTTGTGCCAATTTGGCCAACAAGGCTGCACCCAACCACAGTTGATACATCACTTGTGCCATTTTAAAAGGTTGGATATGTACAGGAATGGAACCTTCCTGCTGCCCTTCCTCAAGCAAAGTCGCAACGCGTTCGGTTAATTTATCTACACCAAAATTCAGGATTTGACGCATATCTTCGGACAAGTCAGAAACTTCTGCCGCCAATTTCACAATTAGACAGTTTTCCGCCCAACCGCCATGAATCGGGTCTTCAATCCATGCCTGCCATAACGCTATCAATCGCGCATAGGCACTACCATCAGTCAGTTGCCACAACTGCTCTACCTGATTTTTATAGTCCGTGATGTACTGCTCTAACAGTGCACAGCCAAAAGCCTCTTTCGATGCAAAATAATGGTAGAACGAGCCTTTTGGCACGTCACAGGCTTTTAAGATTTCTTGTAGCCCAACTCCGACAAAGCCTTTCTGTAATACCAGTGGGAAACTGGTGTCGAGAATATGTTGGCGGGTGGCTTCACTTTTACTTGATCGTTTCATGAGCTGACTATATTCCACTATTAGACCAGTCGTCTAGTTAATTTATGTAACTTACATTGCTTTACTTTCGAGAAATAGTCACTGCGACAAATGAATGTTAATAATAGCGAGCTATACTCTGCTGCATTGTTCAGAGATAATTCATCCGTCATGATTTGTCGTTTAAAAATTCAGATCACTGACTTGAACAATTTTAAAGCGCTATCATATAAGTTTCTATTTGCACAATAATTGAGATATTTTCATGAGCCAAAGTCATATCCGTATTCGAGGTGCACGTACCCACAATTTAAAAAATGTGAGCCTCGATATTCCCCGCGACAAGTTTGTGGTGATTACGGGACTCTCAGGTTCAGGTAAATCTTCTCTCGCTTTCGATACCTTATATGCCGAAGGTCAGCGTCGCTATGTAGAATCACTATCTGCCTATGCGCGTCAGTTTTTATCGCAAATGGAAAAACCTGAGGTCGATTCGATTGAAGGTTTAAGCCCTGCGATTGCCATTGAGCAGAAGTCTACCAGCCACAACCCGCGCTCGACAGTAGGCACCATTACTGAAATTTACGACTATCTACGTCTACTCTATGCACGTGTCGGTACGCCTTTTTGCCCTGAACATGACCTACCAATGGTGGCACAAACCATTTCAGAAATGGTCGATGCAGTCAAAGCCCTTGAAGAAGGCACAGCCCTGATGCTACTTGCACCTGTGGTGCGTGAGCGTAAAGGTGAATACAGCAATCTGTTTGAACAACTGCAAAGCCAAGGTTTTGTTCGTGCGCGTGTAGATGGTGAAATCATCGATATTGATTCACCACCTGAACTGGACAAAAAGAAAAAGCACACCATTGAAGTGGTGGTCGACCGTTTTAAAGTCCGTGATGACCTCGGCAACCGTATTGCAGAAAGTTTTGAAACTGCCTTACGTTTAGGTGGTGATATTGCAGTACTATCATGGATGAAAGGCGAACACCCTGACCGCGTCTTTTCAGCCAAGCACTCTTGCCCTGAATGTGACCGTGCTGTAGCAGAACTGGAACCGCGCTTATTTTCCTTTAACAATCCCTTTGGTGCCTGCCCTGTCTGTGATGGTTTAGGTACGCGTAGCCATTTCAGTGCAGACAAACTCATTCCAAATTCCGAGCTATCGATTAGTCAGGGTGCCATTCGTGGTTGGGACAGACAACGCCCGTATTACTACAGCATGATTCAAAAAGTTGCGGATCATTTTGAATTGTCACTCGATACCCCGTGGAACGAGCTGGATAAAGACACCCAGAAAAAGTTTTTATACGGTACAGGCAAAGAAAAGGTCGATTTGAGTTATATCGATGAGCGTGGACGCAAGCACAATCGGGTACAACCGTTTGAAGGGATTTTACCGCACCTTGAGCGTCGTTACCGTGAAACCGAGAGTAACTATGTGCGCGATGATTTGGCACAGTACTTATCCAATGCAGCCTGCGATGCCTGTGGTGGTTCACGTTTAAACGAAATTTCCCGCAATGTGCGTGTCAAAGATAAAACTATTGCTGAGATCACCAAAATGTCGATTGGTGATGCGGAAGCCTATTATCAAACCCTAAATTTAACAGGTGCTAAAGGCGAAATTGCCGACAAGATTTTTAAAGAAATTCGTGAGCGTCTACACTTCCTCGTTTCTGTCGGATTGAACTATCTGAGCCTGTCGCGTTCGGCTGAAACCCTGTCAGGCGGTGAAGCACAGCGTATTCGTCTAGCTTCGCAAATTGGTGCAGGCTTGATGGGAGTAATGTACGTGTTGGATGAGCCATCGATTGGTCTTCATCAACGTGACAATGACCGTCTACTGGAAACTTTAGTGCGCTTGCGTGACCTCGGCAATACCGTATTGGTGGTCGAACATGATGAAGATGCGATTCGTGCAGCCGATCATATTATTGATATTGGCCCTGGTGCGGGCGTGCATGGTGGTGCGATTATTGCCGAAGGTACGGCAGATGAATTGGCACGTCATGAAGATTCACTCACAGGACAATATCTGTCTGGAAAACTCAAAATTGCTGTGCCTAAACAGCGTACGCAACCTCCACGTCCTGACGAACAAATTAAGCTCATGGGTGCTGCTGGACACAACCTAAAAGATGTTGACCTCACCATTCCACTGGGTGTGATGACCTGTGTTACAGGTGTGTCGGGTTCAGGGAAATCGACTCTGATTAACCGTACCTTATTGCCATTGGCTGCGACTCAACTCAATGGTGCAACCACCCTCACTGCGGAGAAGTTCGACTCAATTGATGGCTTACAATTCCTCGATAAAGTCGTAGATATTGACCAAAGCCCGATTGGACGAACCCCACGTTCCAACCCTGCCACCTATACAGGTTTATTTACCCCAATTCGTGAGTTGTTTGCCCAAACGCCAGAAGCCAAAGCACGCGGTTATGCGGCAGGTCGTTTCTCCTTTAACGTGAAAGGCGGACGCTGTGAAGCCTGCGAAGGCGACGGTATGATTAAAGTCGCCATGCACTTCTTGCCAGATATGTATGTGCCCTGTGATAACTGTCACGGTAAACGCTATAACCGTGAAACTTTGGAAGTCGGCTACAAAGGCAAAAACATTTCCGATGTATTGGACATGACGGTTGAAGATGCCATGCATTTCTTCGATGCTATTCCTGTGATTCACCGTCGTTTGGAAACCTTGAACCAAGTGGGTTTGGGTTATATCCGTTTGGGACAGTCAGCAACTACGCTGTCTGGCGGTGAAGCTCAACGGGTAAAACTGGCACGTGAGTTGGCAAAACGCGATACAGGTAAAACCTTGTATGTACTGGATGAACCGACTACAGGTCTGCATTTCCATGACATCGCCAAGTTGCTCGACATCCTGCATGAGCTACGTAACAAAGGGAACACCATTGTGGTGATTGAGCATAATTTGGATGTGATTAAAACCGCAGACTGGATTATTGACTTAGGCCCTGAGGGTGGTGCAGGTGGTGGTCAGATTATTGCCGAAGGTACACCCGAAGAAGTGGTGAAAAATAAAATTTCACATACAGCAAGGTTTTTAAAACCGTTGTTGAAATAAGAATCTCCCCTAGCCCCTCTTTTTAAAGAGGGGAATTCCCTGCTTTGGGAAAAGAGGATTACTCTCTTTTTCTTCTACTAAATATTATTCAAGATCAAGAGAGTTAATTAATCTTATAAAACCACAACATACTTACTAAATAATAAACTCTTAGGATTAAATAAATGGCTAGTAAATCTAATCTAGTAAATTTAGATGCGATGATTAAGCGTGAAGACTTTGCAGAGGAAAGTCCTGATAATACTTCTTTTGAAAATTTCCATAGTATTCCTGCACGAGAGTTAGAAACTGGTAAACCTATTATTAGTTTATTAAGGAAGCCTGATTTTCAACGTGAAACAAATCATTGGTCTCCCGAACAATTAGTATCATTATTAGAATGCTATTTAGATGGTGATTTAATTCCTTCAGTCATCTTATGGAAATCAAATTCTTATATGTTCGTAATTGATGGTGGACATAGATTAAGTGCATTGCGCTCTTGGGTTGAAGATGATTATGGTGATGGTCATTTATCATTTAAATATTTTGGCTCTGACAATATATCTTTAGAGCAGAGGAAGGCTGCTACGAAAGTACGCAAAATGATTAATGATAAAATAGGGAGCTGGGCAAGTTACCAATCTCTTTCAAAATTAGATGATCACTCACAACTAGATCCTCAAAAAAAGAAAAGATTGAATACTCTTACAGCTAGAGGGTTATCAGTACAATGGGTTACTGGTGATGTAAAAAAAGCCGAAACATCTTTTTTTAATATCAACATGAAAGGCACTCCTCTTGATGAGCTAGAGGAGAAATTACTAAGAAATAGATTCAAGCCAATTCCTATTTCAGCTCGAGCAATTATTCGTGCTGGGCAAGGTCACAAATACTGGTCAAACTTCGACTATGAAATACAATCAAAAATTGAATCCGTAGCAGCATCATTACATGCAACTTTATTTAGTCCAGAAGCCTCACAACCAATCAAAACATTAGACTTACCCTTAAGTGGATCTAAAGGTGTAAGAAATGCTCTTCAAATATTAATAGGGCTCTAGACTAGCAGACTAGTTATGTTGGTCTGTAATCATGATTAAAAACAGTAAATTAAGCCACTACAAGATTAAAAAAATCATTCAATGCTTTTGCATTGATATACCCGCTTCTAAAACTGCATTATTACTCAATTTAAATCGTAATACGATCAACTATTGGTACATGCTTTTTAGGGAAGCTATTTATGATCATCAAACAGATTTAAGAACTAAATTTGTAGGTTCTATTGAAGTGGATGAAAGCTATTTTGGCGCTAAACGACAACGTGGTTTTCATGGGAAGTTAAAACGTGGTCGTGGCACTTTAAAACAACCCGTATTTGGAATATTTGAACGGGATGGGCGTGTTTATACTGAAATCGTTCCTGACTGTAAAATGAAGACTTTACAAAAGGTTATCTTAGGTAAGGTGGCACTAGAAAGTGTCATTTATAGTGATGGATGGCGAGGCTATAATGGTCTAGTTGATGTTGGTTATTCAAAGCATTTCAGGGTAAATCACGGAGCAAATGAGTTTGCTAGAGGACAATGTCACATAAATGGAATAGAATCATTTTGGAGTTTCTGTAAACGAAGATTATCCAAGTTCAATGGTATCTCAAAAGATTATTTTGACTACCATCTGAAGGAGTCTGAATGGCGTTGGATGAGAGAACCTAATGAGTTAGCAACTGAGTTGTGGAACATCATTAGATAAAATTAAGTATAAATCTGCTAGTCTAGAGCCTTAATAGAATTACTTGCAATGGCTTCATCCAAGCAAGCTAGTATCAAAAAACTTGAAGATGATGAAAACGATGATACTGGATCTCTGACTCTTACCTGTCTAAATAAACTATTAAAATTAGCATCACGGATTACTGGTAATGATAACGGTAGCTTAGGACTACATCCTGCTGTCTACTTCTATGGTCCTAGTGGAAGACATTCAAGTTCAATGTTCTTAGGCACATTTTCATTAATTAACGAGAAACTCTCTAATAACGACCAAACCTTTTTTCAAAACTTTCTCTGTACACGACAAATTTCATAGGGCCCTTGTCCTATCAGGCTTTTTCTTTCTTAAAATTGCTAGCACTTTCTTAAATTCTTCTTTTTTTCCAAAACCAATCAAACGTAGAATAGCCATCTGAACATAGTCCAAACCGTAGCGAAATAAACTTACTGAAAGTCGTCCATGCTTCTTTAGTTTTATCGCTTTTTTTCGATCATGTTGCCATTCACCTGTTAAATAGCACCAACAGAAACCGATCGCTAGCACTGCTATCAATTTCTTGACTCGTCTAGGGTCTGTTAAACGAGTATTTTCAAGATTGAATCCACGTCCTTTGAGACAACTAAATAAGGTTTCGATTTCCCAGCGTAATGCATAATCACCAATAGCAGAAGCATTAAACATAGGAGAAACAACAAGTAAAAGTTCTCCATCTTCTAATCGTAGCGCACTAATATACAGTTTCACTCGACCAACCCAAATACGTCGTTTACGACATTCTGTTTGACCAACTTGAAGATGACGAAATAAATCACTAATTTTATGATTCTTGGCTAAGTGATTGGTCACAATAAAGTTTTTTTAACACGTATACAGAAGTTAATGTCATTTTCAATTAACCATGTAAACCATTTCTCACCGATAAATTCTCTGTCTGCGAACACATTCACAATACGATCTTTACCAAAAATGGAGATAAAGCGTTGAATCAAAGCAATACGCTCTTTTGTATCTGAATTTCCACGTTTATTGAGCAATGTCCAAACAATAGGTATCGCTATTCCACGATAGACGATGGCTAACATCAAGATATTGATATCTCGTTTTCCCCATTTCCAGTTGGTTCTATCCAAAGTTAATTGGACTTTATCGAATGAAAATATATTGAAAATTAACTGAGAAATTTGACGATAATCGAAATACTGATCTGCAAAGAAGCGTTGTATACGTCGATAAAATGATTGTGGTAAGCACGTGATGGGTAAGGCTTTAGATGCAGAAGAAAGATTACATGTCTGTTTTACAATTAATGCCAGCATAATCAGTGTAAAACATTTTACACGTGACTTGTTCCACTTTAGATATTTGTTTAAGATGAGATGTAACTCATTGAAATGTGTCATCATATTCGTCGTCAGAAAACAAGTATTATGCCATTATTTCAATGAGTTGTCTTTTTTTGTCGTGTACAAAGCAAAACTTTATTAAAATAAGGGAACAACTTGAACGTCTCTTAATCGAACACAAAGATCTTATTGCGGGCATTCTCCAACGCTCTTTAAGTAATAAACGTAATAATACTTATAAAGAAATTTTATCCGAAGCAATAAAAAAACTGTTATTAAATAAAGATGTAACTGAACAAGATTTTATCAATTTTGCAGGCTTTCAAGGAAAAATCTTAGTTGGCGAGTATCAAAGTTCATCTACCAAGTTTACCGATGATCAAAAAAGTCAAATCTTTATTTATTCAGCATTAAAGACTGCACTTAAATGTCCAATATGTAATGGTTATTTAGATGCTCCTAAATCTATTTCTTACGATCATATTATTCGTGTCGAAGATGGTGGTACAGCTGGCTATAACAATGGGCAATTAAGTCACCCTTATTGTAATCAATCCATAAAGAATTAATATTTTATAAAGTCCTGTTATAAAACAGGCGACATGGATGTCGATGTCGCCCGTTTGACTGTGCTCAAGGGACTGAGCATCAGTCAAACACATGGGTTTTGTCACTTTTGTCCAGTCAAAAGTGAGGCAACTCCTACACAACTAAAATCAAAACTGCTACTTGAATATGAGGACGTGGTAAAGAATCAAACGGATATTCAAATCACTTAACACCAAAATCTAAATTCTATTTCTCAATTTAAATTCAAATCACGTAAAATCCGACTCGGCTTTTATCAAAACAGAAGCCCTATGACTTTTCAATAACTCAATTACATTATCAAAATCATGAAAGCATTTCTTCTCAGCATGTCTTTGGGACTTGTGTCCCTACACACCTTCGCCGATGGCTATATCAATGAAAATATGGTTGTTTTCACTTCAGAATCGGATGGCAGTGATGATCCATGGCAAGACCATCCCAAATGCACACCCAGTATTCAAGCAGGCGGTTCTTCAAAATCATGGCTAGTGCAATATTTCTACTCCGACCAAAGCCCCTTAACCTCTGGATTTATCACTACACAAAAGCCTTCGAACAAAGCCAGCGAATGCGAACATCTGGTGCATTTTCCAGATCAGGTGCAAGGGTCAGGGACATTCGAAAGTTATTATCCGAATGGCAAAATACGCAGCCACATTGAATATGAAGATGGCAGTTATCATGGCAAACTCATTTTTTGGCATGCCAACGGCTTAAAAGAACAAGAGTCAACGATGAACTACGGCATTCCAGATGGTGAATATCGCATTTGGCACCCGAATGGACAATTAGCACTGTCCATGAAATACAAAGATGACATGCAAGATGGCATGAAACAGCGTTGGTATGCCGATGGTAAACCGTGGACCTATGTCCGTTTTGAAAATGGCGTGATGCGTGGCGAACTCAAACAATGGTTTCACAACGGCAAATTGGAACGTCGCGGAGAATACCGTAATGGTCTCAGACAAAACCGTTATGAAATTTGGTATGAAGATGGCACACCTGAAGCTGTTTTAACCTATGATGCAGGCAGTATTATCCAAGCCCAATGTTGGAACGAAGCTGGCAAACCTCGTGCTCGCAATAGTTGTCTTAGCAGCTATCAAGATGAAGAATAATTCTAAATAAACACTTAATGATGCGGTGATAAGTCTAACCTTGTACCGCATTTTTCCCTTTCGCCTTCGCTTTAAATAAAGACTGATCGGCTTTATGAAATAACTCTAACCAACTGGCACCGCCAATGGCATAGCCCGCACTGACAGAGACATGTAAATCGGGGGCTAGACCCACCTGCATATTTGTCTTATCTACATCACGACGAATCTGATCGGCAATGCTCAGCGCTTCAACATCGTTCATTTGCTCAAGCAAGACCAAAAATTCATCGCCACCATAACGCACAATTAAATCCGTACTACGCACATGGGCTTTTAAAATATTGGCCACCATCTGAATCACTTTGTCGCCAATCATATGCCCATACTGATCATTCACTTGTTTAAAATCATCAATGTCAATCACTATCAAACCCAACTTTTCGAGTTTTTTGGGCTGATTTTCTAAGTGCCGAATATAACTCTCTAAAGCCAAACGATTCGCTACGCCAGTTAAAGCATCAGAATTGGCAATATTTTTTAATTGAAACTCTAAAGCATCTCGTTGTTGCAACATACTTTCTAATTTACGTATTGCGGTAAACAGTGAGTCTACCCCTGAACCATGCTGTAATGTTTCAGCTGTCTCAAGCTTTGAGCCTTGGGACAAATTTAAAATCGTTTCTCGCGCTTGAATTAACGGTTCAAAAACCCTACGGCGCGCGTAGATCATGGTGAATAAGGCAGCAAACAAGGAAACAGTGGTCACAAAAAGGGTCAGAAAAAATTGACGTTGCGCCTGTAATTTCTCTCGTTCTGCCACTTGCAAACTATAATCTAAAATCTCTGTACACGACAAATTTCATAGGGCCCTTGTCCTATCAGGCTTTTTCTTTCTTAAAATTGCTAGCACTTTCTTAAATTCTTCTTTTTTTCCAAAACCAATCAAACGTAGAATAGCCATCTGAACATAGTCCAAACCGTAGCGAAATAAACTTACTGAAAGTCGTCCATGCTTCTTTAGTTTTATCGCTTTTTTTCGATCATGTTGCCATTCACCTGTTAAATAGCACCAACAGAAACCGATCGCTAGCACTGCTATCAATTTCTTGACTCGTCTAGGGTCTGTTAAACGAGTATTTTCAAGATTGAATCCACGTCCTTTGAGACAACTAAATAAGGTTTCGATTTCCCAGCGTAATGCATAATCACCAATAGCAGAAGCATTAAACATAGGAGAAACAACAAGTAAAAGTTCTCCATCTTCTAATCGTAGCGCACTAATATACAGTTTCACTCGACCAACCCAAATACGTCGTTTACGACATTCTGTTTGACCAACTTGAAGATGACGAAATAAATCACTAATTTTATGATTCTTGGCTAAGTGATTGGTCACAATAAAGTTTTTTTAACACGTATACAGAAGTTAATGTCATTTTCAATTAACCATGTAAACCATTTCTCACCGATAAATTCTCTGTCTGCGAACACATTCACAATACGATCTTTACCAAAAATGGAGATAAAGCGTTGAATCAAAGCAATACGCTCTTTTGTATCTGAATTTCCACGTTTATTGAGCAATGTCCAAACAATAGGTATCGCTATTCCACGATAGACGATGGCTAACATCAAGATATTGATATCTCGTTTTCCCCATTTCCAGTTGGTTCTATCCAAAGTTAATTGGACTTTATCGAATGAAAATATATTGAAAATTAACTGAGAAATTTGACGATAATCGAAATACTGATCTGCAAAGAAGCGTTGTATACGTCGATAAAATGATTGTGGTAAGCACGTGATGGGTAAGGCTTTAGATGCAGAAGAAAGATTACATGTCTGTTTTACAATTAATGCCAGCATAATCAGTGTAAAACATTTTACACGTGACTTGTTCCACTTTAGATATTTGTTTAAGATGAGATGTAACTCATTGAAATGTGTCATCATATTCGTCGTCAGAAAACAAGTATTATGCCATTATTTCAATGAGTTGTCTTTTTTTGTCGTGTACAAAGATCTAAAATATAGGTTTGCAAATTCACAACAGAACTGAATTTATCGACGATTTTCTTGGTTAACTCGGTCCCCGACAGTCCATAAGGTCGACTCGAAAGGCTGTCTTGTATCAAATGTTGTACCGTACTAATCCCCTGTTCAAGAAAGTCCGTTCTGACTTTGTCATGTAATTGCATGAATTCAGCAGTTTTATCTTGTTCAGGCAAGACGGTATTCACCAAATCCCATAAATAATGTGCCTGATGCTGGGTTTGTAAAGAACGTGCCAAATTGGTATCTGGCATTTTCTGTTTAAACGTTACTGGGGCAATCACATTCGAAGCCACACGCCCCGCTTGATCACGTAAATCCGCTAAAATTAAAATCAGGGTATAATAATTCGAGGTATGCTCATCAAGGTTTTGTGAGTGAATTACCATATTTTTCAATACATTATGACTTGCATCCCATGCCGAGAACATCTGTAAAATGGCGGCATCCAATTGTTCCATATTGCGTTGTGAACGGGGCAAAGCCGCATACGAATCTACCGCCTCACGCCCTTGTTGTAACTGTGGTTGTAATTGCGTCACAATTTCAATCGCTTCAGTACTAAATCCCGTTTCTTTCAGACGTAAAATAGTACTCTGAATATGCTGATCCACACCTCGACGATATTCAACTAATTCTTGTCGGTTTTGTGCATACTCTTCAGGGGTACTCGACATGACTTTGTTGCTGGGTGCACGTTCACGTGAAATTTTATTGGATAATTCGGCAACTGCACGGAGACTCTGAATCTCTGTTAAGGAAAGCTGTGCATGCTGGTAATTTTGGTGGCTTTTAAAAATAAGGGGTACGGAAATAAACAGTAACGAAAGTACAATGACCAACATTGCACCCAATAATCGCTGACTTATATTTTCTGCACGTAATCTTGCCATGAATATGATTAAATTTCTCTACGTTGCGTCTTTATAGTTAAACCACAACCTTTATAAAAGATGCAACTCTGAAAATGATATTTTAATTTGTTAGTTTGACTTCGTGTTGAGGTATTTAAATTTAACATAAACAATTAAGCACTCGTAAACAAACTTAGGCTGCTTTCATCTCATTACCTCGTCTATTGTATGTCTTTTATTTTTATAAATAAGGAAAGATACTAAGTTTATCTAAAGCATCTAGGGTGAGCTGTTTACGCATTGCCAATTGCTGCTCATTCTGTATCTGCATATTTAAAGCAAAGGCCAAAATTTTGCCATTGGGCTGTTCCACCCATCCCACATACCAACCCACCTGAGGTTTTACATCGGCTCCCCATCCTGACTTAGCATACAACTTAGCAACACCACGACGCTCCACATAAAGCATTTGTTTCACCTCTTGTTGCACATGTGCATCAAAAGGTAAGGTCTGGGTCGCAAGTCTGTAAGCAAATTCAGCTTCTTGTTGCGGTGTAATTTTTAAGGGTCCATCTAACCAAAAGCGATCAACCTGTGTACCAATCTGAGCATTTCCATAACCAACTCGATGAAGCTCTTTTTGCATCAACGGCAGACCAATGCGTCGAGCCAAGGTTTGATAGATGGGAACTGCTGAGACTTGCATCGCCTCAGCCAAAGTCATATCCCGTTCCCAACTTTTCATTGCGCGTGCTTTTCCATCCCATAAAAATACTTCAGTGGTCGTGGTTTTACGCTGCTGTAAACCAATTAAAGCATTTAACATTTTAAAAGTTGAAGCAGGTATATAGGCAGTTTCAGCTCTTTGCAAATCATTGCCAAAACGCTGCAATTTTTCCCCATCATAAGTAACAAAAACTACCGCACTGCCCACTGCTTGAAACATATGATTCAACTCAGCTAACCGTGGTTGTTGCATCATCAATGGCTGCTGCATTTGGTCCTTAAGAGGTTGCTGACTGCATGCACTTAACAGCATCCAGCTTAAAACTGAACAAGATATCGCTTTTAGCATCCACATCCTGACTTGTCCTATCACTTTTAAACCTATCATAGCCAGATTTTGACCAAACGGAATAAATTCCATTGAATTTGTTTACTTTTGATCCATTATGGTGCATAATGCACAACATTAGGGCGTTTTTAATTTCATCCTCAGCAGATATTTTTAAATTTCCCTGTTTTTTGGCAAAAAAATCCCAGTTTATTTATTTAAACTGGGATTTTTTTTGCTTATGCAATTAAATCTCAACATTAAATTCACGCAAATCAAAAGAATAACTGCATCATTTTGGTGCGAAAATAATTCAAAATACTGGCTTGAACTATCATATTCACACTCATTACCCTAGTTAAAATGTAATTAGATCATTTGACTGACTTGTAATCACTCAATCTATGGCTCATGCAATACCTTAATCCTTCTCTGAATGTTGATATTTTCAAATTACAAATCATGTTTTTAAAAGAAAAAAAAGCCCAACCTTGGGGAAAGTTGGGCGATAAACTAAAAACTTTTTGTGGAGAATCAGGCAGGTATCACACTATTTCTATGAAACATGATCTGATTACTCAATTATTATGTCTCTCTTTTGTTCAGAAGTAAAGCCGATTAAATTCCTTTGTTTTATATAAAAACACATTTAATACAGATAAAGAGAACCATGTCACACTAATAAAAGAAAATAGCTTATAAAAAGTCCAATTGTTACATTTATAGTAATATTTAATTAAATTTTGAGCGAATATTTGAAATGAATTACAAAATTTTGCTTCAATTTAATGAAATTTATCATTGTTTTTGGCAATCACATATTAACAAATTATTCTTTTTTACAATCAAAGAGCCATCTAATTCCACACTGTTATTGTACCGAAAATTTAGGAAAGAATGCACTTATTCAATTGTTATCCTTGTCTTTTTTTAAAGGTTGACACATTTTTTTCCATTTGTCTAATTTCTATACATTTTCTTTTTAGATTAAAATCCACTGCACTCTGTAACATACACTTAATTGACTAAATAAATTGTTACAATACAATGCCACTTGTTTAATCCATTCTAACAAACTGGTAACACTCATGAAAAAACTCGGTTTAGCCACTGCTTTATTATTAGCCATGACCGGTGCTCAAGCATACCAATTCGAAGTACAAGGTCAGTCTGAGTACATCGATGCATCTGCAGCAAACGACAAAGACTTTACTGGCGGTGTGCAAGGTACTTACTACTTTAAAGATGTAGATTCTTCTAAAGGTCCTTTAGCTGAAGCAGCTTTCTTAAACCAAGCGTCTAATGTTTCTTTGGCATATAACTATGCTGAATTAGGTTCGAACGGTTTTGATGTTACTGCTCACAACTATGGCGCTAAAGCTGAAGCTTATGTACCAACTAAATTTGTACCTGTATATGCAAGCGCGTCTTACAGCCATACAATTCTAGACAGCAAAAACAACAATGCTTCTGACGATCAAGGCGACCGTTATGCATTAGAACTTGGTGCTTTAGCTGCTCCGAATTTCTTGGTTGCTGTAGGTTATACCAGCGTTGCTGACCAATTTGCTTTAGATGCATTTAATGTAATGAGCAAAGGTGTAGTTAGTGCTGTAGGTGAAACTGCAACTATTGGTGATGACCAAGATGCAATCACTGCACGTACTAAATATGTAGGTAACATTGACGGCACAAACATGGCTGTAGGTTTCGAGTCTGGCATCGTTTATGGTGATGACACAGCTTACCAATTCAAAACTGATTTATATGTAACACCAAAACTTAGCGTTGGTGCTTCTTATGTAAAATCAAGCTTTGACAACACACCTGACTCTGCTTGGGGCGCAAACGTAAACTACTTCATCACTCCAGCAGTTGCTGTAGGTGCAAGCTATGTTAATGCGAATGCAAAAGATGTTGATCTTGATACGCAAACTGTTGGCTTAAATGCTAAATTCCGTTTCTAATTGATTAGACACGGAATCAAAAAAGGACGCTACATGCGTCCTTTTTTATGCTTATGCATTCGGGCTACGCACCAAACTCAAGAAATGTAAATGACGTTCATACTGATCAATAATATCTTGCAGTAAATCTTCCAAGGTCCAGTCCATCACATCATAATTTTGACCACCTTCCCGCAAGAAAACTTCGGCTTGATAAAACGGCTGATCTTGCTCTCGTGTATCTGCCATAAAACTCGGCGGTTGAGTTTCACGTGAAACCACCTGATAAATAAAATTGATTTCGTTGTGATGATCAACACGCAGTTGAAATCCCTGTTCGACGGGTCGAATGGTCACTTCAAGTTGACGGCGCTGAAATTCCTTTTGTACTTGTAGAAAAGCATGTTGCACATCTTGTTGTATAAACTGTTCAACTTCTTGTTGGGTATGTGGATAATGCATAATCAACCCCAAACGCTGCTGCCAACTGCGTGGATTTTGAATGGCTCGTGGGGTAATCCGTGCTTCTTGCAGTGCTTGCATTTTGGTCAAATCTAAATTGAGCGCTTTGATTAAGCCCCAACTCATCAATAGCATAATCAAGGTAAACGGCAAAGCACTCATAATTGTGGCCGATTGCAATGCCGCTAGGCCACCCGCCATCAAGAGAATAATCGAAAGCAATGCAATTAAAACTGTCCAAAATAATCGCTGCCATAAAGGTGAGTTCTCACTTTCTGCAGTTAAATAATCAATCACGAGAGAGCCCGAGTCAGCGGAAGTGACAAAGAACAGTACTACCAATACCGTGGCAATCAGACTCGAAATTTGGACAAAAGGAAGATGGGTCAAAAACTCAAACAATGCTACAGATGAATCACGCTGTACTGCTGCAATTAAGGAGGTTTGCCCATCATGAAGAATACTGAACAGCGCCGCATTCCCCATAAAACCCATCCAGATTAGAGTAAAACCTGTCGGAATAAACAACACACCAACAATGAACTCTCGGATACTGCGTCCACGAGAGACCCGGGCAATAAACATTCCGACAAATGGCGACCATGAAATCCACCATGCCCAGTACATAATGGTCCACCCGCCAATCCAGCCATTGGGTTGATAGGCATATAAATTAAACGTCATGCTAAACAGGTTAGATACATATTGCCCAGCATTTTGAATCGTGGTTTGTAGGATATAAATTGAGGAACTGGCGAAAAAAACGAATAAAAGCAAAACTAAAGCGAGAATCAAATTCAACTCAGACAGTCGCTTAATCCCTTTATCTAGCCCAAAACCGACCGATAAGGATGCTAAAAAGCTGACAAAGACAATCAGCCCCACTTGAATAGCCACACTTTGCTGAATACCGAATAAGTAATTCAAGCCAGAGTTAATTTGCGTGACCCCAAAACCGAGTGTGGTGGCTACCCCGAAAATCGTGCCCAAAGTGGCAAAAGTATCAACCGCGTCCCCTACAGGACCATATATTTTTTTGCCAACCAATGGATACAATGCTGAACGGACTTTTAGCGGCAAATTATGTCGAAAGGAAAAGTAAGCCAGTGATAATCCCACCAGTGCATAAATAGCCCATGCATGTAAACCCCAATGGAAAAAAGTAATCCGCATCGCTTGCTGTGCCGAGGCTAACGTTTCCCCTTCTCCAGTCGGTGGGCTGACATAATGCATGACGGGTTCAGCCACGCCAAAAAACATCAGCCCAATCCCCATACCAGCGGTAAACAGCATGGCAAACCAAGAGCCTTTACTGTATTCGGGGCTGCTATGCTCAGGCCCCAGTTTAATTTTACCCATGTCCGATATGGCAATGAAAATCAATAAAATAAGAAAAAAAGCAACGGCTAAAACATAAAACCAGCTAAAAGAATCAATAATCCATTGATTTAAATGCTTGGTTAAGCGTTCAAAACCGCTTGGATCGAATAAAATGAGTGCCAGAAATAGCACGATAATCGCAACAGTACTTAAAAATACATTCCGTTTGACATTGGCAAACGGAGACGTCTTGATGGAAGGCATAATTTCCCCCAGAAGATTTTTATAGATGTAAAAAAGATAAAACCAATTCGGTTAATTTCGCGGATCTTATTAAGAAATGAATATGTTAAATTTTAACGATTCTTGATAATGATAATAAATTCTGTCTGTTGAGGCAGTTCAATTCCTGTAACGATTTATCGCGTTGCATTATTCATTATTATGTCGTGGGTCATGCCGAATATATTGTAGTGCAATCAGTCTGGAGACAATTAAGGCTAAATACATGACACCACAAAACATTTGCAACATCGCTAAAATACGTGCGGCGGGCGTCATGGGCATAATATCAGACAGTCCTGTCGCCGACTGTAAACTAAAACTTAAAAATAACAGGTTCAACCAAGATTGCAGACCCGAAATTGGACTTTGGAAACTATGGGGAATCAGAAGTTGACAAATGTTATATAAAAATGCAAATCCCCAAGCCATTAGGGTAAACACAGCACCTGCTGCAAACATTTCATCTTTGGTTAAATAACGGTCTGCAAACATATAGCGTACCAAACCATAGGCTGCCAGAAAATAAGCCAAACTCTCAAAACTGTGTGCAATCACCTGTATCGTGATGGTGTCAAAGCCCAATAAAATCAGAAGGGAAAAAATAAAAGCCCCTCCAACAAAACTTAAGCCCAGAAAAGTATAAACGGGCGTTTGTCGAATCACTTTGGCAATAATCAGTAAAGCCAATACCCCCAGACACCACATAAATGCCCGATATGACAACCCACGGTATCCCATGATCGACAGCCACAACATACAGAATTGAACCAACAATAACCATGCCGATGGCAATAAACGAAATCCTTTCCAGAAGTCGATCATCACTTGCATACCTGCCTGCCTTATTCAATTGATGGGGACACTTCAAACATTTGTTTGTACTTATTTTTGAGAAATCTTTTATTTTGCTTATTCTGTTTTAGCGTATTTAGTGGGCTAGGTCTAGCAGGTATTCGGTATTCATTATTTGACAACTTTTAGTACACAATAAAAAAACCCCTGACGGGGCTTTTTTATTGTTTGATTCAGAATTAGTGATCAGATGCGCCTGAAATACCAACACCTGTCATCGAACGTACATACTGTGCGTCAAATGCTTTACGTTCTGCTTGGGCACGTGCAGAATTATCTGTCACAGAGAACAACCAGCAGCAGAAGAACGCCAATGGCATAGCAAAGATTGCAGGACCATTGAATGGGTTGATTGGCGTATCAGAAATACCCAAAGTATCTACCCAAACTGCTTTCGCTAAGACAATGAGTACCACCGCAGTGATTAGACCCACCAAACCGCCAATTACTGCACCACGTGTCGTTAAGCCTTTCCAGAACATTGATAATACAAGCACTGGGAAGTTCGCACATGCAGCTACAGAGAATGCTAAACCAACCATGAAGGCAACGTTTTGTTTTTCGAACAAAATACCCAAAATCATGGCAAAAATAGCTAAACCTAAAGTTGCAATTTTAGACATGCGAAGTTCAGATTCAGGAGTCGTTTGACCTTTCTTGAATACGTTTGCATACAAGTCATGAGAAATTGCTGAAGCACCAGACAATGTCAAACCTGCAACTACTGCAAGAATCGTTGCAAATGCTACTGCTGAAATGAAGCCCATGAACAAGTCACCGCCCAATGCATCAGACAAGTGAACCGCAGCCATGTTGTTACCACCAACAAGCTCAAGCTTGCCAGTCATTGCCATTTTCGCAACATCAAGGAACTGTGGGTTGTTCGATACATAAAGGATCGCACCAAAGCCGATGATGAAAGTTAAAAGATAGAAATAACCAATGAAACCTGTTGCCACAACTACTGATTTACGTGCTTCTTTTGCATCTTTAACGGTAAAGAAACGCATTAAGATGTGTGGAAGACCTGCTGTACCGAACATCAATGCAAGACCTAAAGAAATCGCATCAATTGGATTCGCTGCAAGTTTACCAGGGCCCATGATGTTACCTGCTTCAGCTACAGTAATTTCATGTACTTTTGCAAAAACATCAATCGATTGAGAGAACATTTCAGCGAAGCTAAAACCTACGCCTTTCATGACCATGAATGCCATAAATGAAGCGCCAGATAAAAGCATTACCGCTTTAATAATCTGTACCCAAGTCGTTGCCAACATTCCACCGAAGATTACGTAAGCCATCATCAGAAGACCAACAATCACTACAGCAATGTTGTAGTTCAAACCAAATAAAAGTTTGATCAACTGACCTGCACCCACCATCTGAGCGATCAGATAGAATGCAACCACAACTAATGAACTGATTGCTGCAAGTGTACGTACTGGTTTTTCCGCCAAACGGAATGACACCACGTCAGATAAGTTGAACTTACCTAAATTACGTAGACGTTCAGCCACCAAGAACAATACAACTGGCCAACCCACCATGAAACCCAATGAATACAGCAAGCCGTCAAAACCTGAGCTGAAAACCATTGCAGAAATACCCAAGAATGACGCCGCGGACATATAGTCACCCGCAATCGCTAAACCATTTTGGAAACCTGAAATTCCGCCACCTGCTGTATAGAAGTCTGCAGTGTTGGTGGTTTGTTTTGCCGCCCATTTGGTAATAAACAAGGTAAAGCCGACAAAAATGGCAAACATGATGATGGCATGCCAGTTAGTTGCTTGCTGTTCTGCTGCACCTAAGTCTGGACTTGCTAGTGCGACACCTGAAGCCATTAGGGTTGTTGCAGCAACTGTAAGTGCTTTCAATGAATTCCATTTCATTAGTGCTGTCCTTTCTCATGCGCAATTGCTTCGACTTCACGCATTGCTTCTTCATTTAATGCATCAAGTTTGTTATTCGCGATATACGAATACACACCACATAAAACAAAAGATAATACAATAATGCTTAGACCCAATGGCATACCAATCGTGGTAACACCACCACTAAAGGAAGTCATTAAAAACTCTTTGTTATAGCCGACCAACAGCATAAAACCAACGTACACAACCAACATAATGACCGTCAGTGTCCAGCTGAGTTTACTTTTGCGACTGACCATTTCCTTAAATTTGGGATTTTGCAGAATTTGGTTTACCTGAACCTCATCCATAATCTTGCTCCTGTGAAGCGTCCAGCCATAGACGCATTTTTAATTTGAATTATTTCGTATACAAACTTAACAATGTTGTAGGGTTCTTGTAATTTAGACTTTGGTCGTTAAATTTTAAGCAAATCAAACTGACACGAACTTGAATAGGCTATGATAAGCCCGTAACTCGGGACAATTCAGCACTATGAACAGTTGGCTTATTATTGGTGTTCTCGCACTTTATATCGTATTACTTTTTATTTGCGCTTTCTATGGGGAGAAACATGCAACTCGTCTAAGCACACGTGGCCGGATGCTGTTGTTTAGCTTAACTTTAGGAGTGTATTGTTCTTCATGGACATTTTACGGTGCAACAGGTGCCGCAGTTCGTGAAGGCATTATCTTCCTGCCAATTTATTTAGGCCCTTTACTGTTTGTTGCGCTGGGTTATGACATTTGGCGTAGACTTGGTCGTGTGCGTCAACACCATGCGATTTCTTCAATTGCTGACTTTATGGCAGCACGCTATGGTAAAAGTGGACCTTTGGCTTCACTGGTCACCATTTTAGCAGTAATTGCTATTATTCCTTATCTCGCGCTGCAACTCCGTGCGATTGCTTTGAGTGCAACCGTTATTTTGCAGCAAAACACAGGGCTGGAAAGCACCACCAATAGTGTGCTTTTTCTGACGGGCATTCTGGCTATTTTGGCCATGATTTTCGGAACGCGACAAATCGCCAATACCGAGCAGCATGGTGGATTAATGCTGGCTGTAGCGTTTGAATCTTTCGTCAAATTATTCGCCTTGCTGTGCGTGGCCATTTTCTTCGTTTTTGCTGAACCTGAAAACCTTGGGCAAATTTCACATGATGTCGGCAAAACCTTCAAAGATGTCCAACTCTTTGGCGTACCCGAAACCTTCTGGATTCAAACGCTATTAGCCGCCTTAGCCATCATCTGTTTACCCCGCCAATTCCATGTTGCTGTGGTCGAACTACGGGATGAAAAACATATTCGTGGCGCGCGTCGCTGGTTTGCCATTTATCTTATTCTCACCACACTGGCAATTATTCCGATTGCCAGTTGGGCATTACATGCTGCACCTGAGTATTTAGCAATTCCCGATGTTGCAGTACTCTCACTGCCAATTAGTTATCAGCAGGATTGGCTCACTATCTTGGCATTTTTGGGTGGATTTTCTGCCTCAACAGGCATGTTGTTAGTATCTTCAGTTGCCTTGTCTATCATGCTCAGTAATGACCTGATCATGCCAGCTCTATGGCGCTTCAATTTTCTTTCTCGACATGATAAACGCATGCCTTTGGTGCTGAAATTTACCCGTCGGGTCTGTATCTTAGCGGTCATGCTGTTGGGCTTTTTATTCTTTCATTTCTTCAACGATATTGATCAGCTCTCTGTATTTGGTTTATTGGCTTTTAGTGCGGTAGCACAATTTGCCCCAGCCTTAATTGGAGGTTTGTATTGGCGTGGTGGGAGTAAACAAGGCGTTTATGCAGGCTTAATTGTTGGTTTTATGATGTGGGCTTACACCCTACTGCTGCCCACCATATTACGCAGCTTCCCTGAAGATTATACCACCTTCACCATGCAGTTCTTACTCCATGGCCCATTCGGTCTAAGCTGGTTACGCCCTGAAGCCCTACTGGGTTTTGAATCTTTTGCGCCCTTAACCCATGGCGTCATTTGGGCTTTGGGTCTTAACATTCTGTTATATATATGGATTTCTCGTATTTTCAGACCAAGTATTGCAGAACAAATTCAAGCAGAAAGTTTCTTTTATTATGAAACCAAACCACTACCTGCTCAAAATACATCTTCTGAAATCAACTATTTACATCATGATGTCGCACGCTTAAAAGTTGCAGACTTAATTACCTTAGCTAAACGCATTACTGGAGATGGGCCTGCAACCCGAGCATTTGAACAATTCTGTCAACAAAACAATGTCGTTTTAAATGCCAACAGCAGCGCCAATGGCATGTGGTGGCGCTTTACGGAACAGTATTTGGCTGGCACCATTGGTGCAGCATCTGCACGTACCTTATTGACGACTGCAATGGTCAATAATGGCTTAGCTTTAGGGCAAGTGGCGAACATCTTAGACCAAGCCTCTCAATGGCAACGTTTTAATCAAAACCTGATTATGACCATGATCGACCACATGACCCAAGGTGTGAGTGTGGTGGATGAAAACATGTGCTTAGTGGCATGGAATAATCAATATCTTAAATTATTTGATTATCCTAAAGATCTGGCTTATGTCGGTTGTCCAATTGCCGATTTAATTCGCTATAACGCAGAGCGTGGCGAATGTGGACCAGGGTCGGTGGAAGAACATGTGCGTAAACGTATTCACTGGATGAAAGTCGGCAGTGCACACGAGTTTGAACGAATTCGTAAAGATGGTCGTGTCATTCAAATGCGTGGCAATCCGATTGAAGGCGGGGGATTTGTGACGACCTTCGCCGACATTACTGCATTCCGAGAAAATGAAGCGATGTTAGAGGCACGGGTGCAAGATCGTACCCAACAGCTTGCCGATGCTTTGACAGAACAACAGTTGGCACGGGAGCAGGCCGATAAAGCCAATATGTCGAAAAGCCGATTTATTGCCGCAGCCAGTCACGACCTGTTACAGCCAATGCATGCTGCACGCTTGTTCAGTACGGCGTTGGAACAAAGTGTTCAATCTGAAGAAGACCGTAAAACCTTACAACAACTGGACCGAGCTTTGCATGGAGCAGAAAGTATGTTGTCGGCATTATTGGATATTGCCCGCTTAGAAGGCGGTACGATTCAACCGAAACGTCAAGCCTACCCACTACATGACTTGTTGAGCGACTTAGAATTACAGTTTAAGTCGATTGCAGCACAACGCGGTATTCAACTACATGTACATGATGCTCAGTTCTGGATTGATACTGACCCGCAATGGATTCGCCGTATTATTCAGAACTTTGTCAGTAATGCACTACGCTATACCGCCAAAGGACGTGTCATTGTGGGTGTACTGCGCGATTCAGAACGTCCACAGCATATTCGGATTGGGGTTTGGGACACAGGGCCAGGCATTGCCGAAGAACAACGAATTAAGCTGTTTCAAGAGTTTGAGCGTTGCGGACATACCTCCCCTTGGGGTGAACAAGGTCTGGGACTCGGTTTGGCTATTGTACAACGCATGACGGGATTATTAGATTATCCAGTACATGTCTATTCCGAGCTGGGCAAAGGTTCTTGCTTCATGATTGAAGTGCCTGTGGTCGCAGCACCTAAGGTCATTGCAACTCCTATACAAGCGGTGCCATTAAAAACCAAAGCCTATAAGATTCTATGTTTGGATAATGATGAAACCATTTTGGAAGGTATGAGTACCTTACTGACCAAATGGGGCTATCAAGTGTTTAAAGCCACTGAACCCGAACAAGCTTTTGCCCTGATTCAACAAGAAAACATTCAAGTCTGGTTGGTCGACCAACATTTAAATGACGATAAAATGGGGTTGGACTTTATTTTACAAAATCGTCAGGAAAAAGTACCTGTCGCACTCATTACAGCAGACTCTGATCCAGAGTTGCCACAGACCTTAAAAGAACTCAATATTGTCTTGTTAAGAAAACCTTTAAAACCTGCATCTCTACGATCATGGTTATCTGGGCTAAAAATTTCCAGCGACTAAGCGTCTTAATACTTACAGGATGGTGTATTTAGAGCATTCTGGATACACCATTTTGCTTTAAAATGCCAAATATGACCTTAAGTAAGGACAAAAACTTTTAACTGACTTCATATGCTGCTCTCATATATAAAATTAACTCAATGAAAATTATAAAATTATAAAAAATTAGGGAGTCGTTCTCGCATTTTATTTTTTTGGCTATGGCAGATTCATTCAGGTTACATTAATGCACAGTTGTACACTTAGTTACAAAATTTCAACTTCATCATTTTATTGATATTTATTACTTATTTCCCACCATATACGACTTTAGTCTTATACATTTTCCAAGGCAGAAATTCCATAAATGAGGACATCCCTCGAGCAAAAAATTCACAAGACCAATAGTTCAATTGTCAATGCTCGCCCACATTGCACAAGCTTTCAGGAGACCTCAATGAATATTTCTGAAATGGTTCCACATGATTTACATCAAGCACAACAGTTTCATCGACTTTATGGTGTAAATGCACTATTGCCCGATATTGATTGGAATCATGTTTTTGAACAAAGTAAAATTACCCCCACTCATGTTGAAGCACTAAATACCCTCTATCAAAATGCCGTCCCACTTGCGCTACAAGTTTTTGATGAACTCAATTTTGATGTGTTTACCCCTGCCGAATATAAACCACAAGGGCTAGGACTCTTTGAAAAACTAACTCAACAGGAAGAAAAACTGTTGCAGTTACTTCAGACCGAGACACGTAATTTAAATCCTGCTGTTCGTCACCAAATTTGGAGTATGTTACTTCGCGGAGGTGCTGTACTAGTATTCAAAGCATGGTTAGGTAAAGTCAAAACCAATTTAGACCAATTAGACACCAGTCAATTCGATGAACTGTCCGATCTACTGTTTATTAAAACGCCACCAATGGAATTAGCAAATTGGCTGATGGTCGATGTAAATGATCCATATGATCACATCTTTTTAATGTATGACAATCAAATCTATCTCGACCGCTTCAACAGTTTGGAAACTGCTGCATTGTTTGTAGATTTGGGCGTCTATGACGCTGCATTTTTGAGTCTACGCGATGATCGCGTCGCGGAATATTTAAAATCGAAAGGTTATATTAACCAAGAACAAATTGATGAATTGGAATGTGCACTCAACCCACTTTA
The DNA here is from genome assembly GCF_002934965.1 of Acinetobacter sp. ACNIH2. Lineage (NCBI taxonomy): Bacteria > Pseudomonadati > Pseudomonadota > Gammaproteobacteria > Moraxellales > Moraxellaceae > Acinetobacter > Acinetobacter sp. ACNIH2. The sequence goes on along the minus strand of NZ_CP026412.1, from coordinate 1,613,585 downwards.
TTGTGACAATACCATGCACAAACAAGACTTTTTAGCTTAAAATCATTTTATACAGATAAAAATAAAGACCTCTAAAAGGTCTTTATTTTTTGTACTTCACAGCATTACATTTTCTTTTCATCAATATTCAGCGCATTAATGGCCAAGACCGCCTGAGTACGATTCTGCACGCCTAATTTACGGAAAATGGCAGTCACGTGCGCTTTAATCGTAGCTTCTGATACATCTAGTTCATAGGCAATCTGCTTGTTGAGCAAACCTTCCGCAACCATCATTAACACGCGGAACTGTTGTGGCGTAAGCGATTGAATACGCTCTGCCAATTCAGTTTCATCTGCTGCACGAGGGTCAAAACTCGTATTGGTTGGCAAATTTGGTGGTAACCAAATTTCACCTTCTAGGACTTGGCGAATCGCCTCACCAATGTGACTCGGATGTGCTGACTTCGGAATATAGCCCATAGCACCATGCGCAATGGCACGCTGGATAATTGACACTTCCTCATGCGCAGAAACCACAATAATTGGCAGCGATGGGTATTGTGCACGAACATGAACCAATGCAGAAAAACCTGAAGCACCAGGTAAATTTAAGTCTAATAAGACCAAATCAGGTTCAGGACCTTTTTCTAAACGTTCATAAAATTCATTTACTGCGGCAGTCTCATTAATTTGGGCTTGAGGTAAGCTATAGCGAACGGCTTGAATCAAAGCATGACGAAACAACGGATGATCATCAACGATTAAAATATTCATAAGCAGCGTAAGAGATCTAGTGCACAGTAATTCTTATTCTAACCATACATGTGCCCTTAAGGATATGCAAATATTAACTATTTTTTAAATAACTACAAAAAATAGGGAAATCACCCGTATAAAGTTTTTCAAAAAAGTCGAAAAACAAATCTGAATTTACTATAAATCTAATTCTCAGGTTAAAAATCCTTATTCATTTGCAATATAAATTGAAAATTCAAATAATTAATCAGGATTGTTGCGACAAATCTCACCCTTTTTAGATATATCTTAAAATCAGATAATGAATCTGTTTTTCCTTATTTTACAGCGCCTTTGCTCCTGTTGATAAATAGTAAACATTCTAAGACTGCTTTTAGGTTATTTACTATGTCATCTTCTCATCAACCGAAACCCCTCAATATTGTCGCTGTTTCAGGTGGTTTAAATACACCTTCTAAAACCGAAGCTTTGGTTCAAGAAATTCTGAATGAACTGGGTGAAGCCACACCAATCAATGTACATTTTATTAAGTTCAGCGAAATTGGACATTTATTAGGGGGCGCTATTTATCGCCATCAGTTACCACAACGTATCCAAGATGATTTAGCGGCAGTAGAAGCAGCCGATGCATTGATTGTGGGGACTCCTGTTTATCGTGCTTCATTTACAGGACTTTTCAAACATTTCTTTGACTTTGTCGAGCAAACCGCATTAGTGGATGTCCCTGTATTACTGGCTGCATCAGGCGGAAGTGACCGTCATGCCTTGGTATTGGAACACCAACTACGTCCGCTGTTTAGCTTTTTCCAAGCACAAACGCTTCCAATTGGCGTGTATGCCACAGACCGTGATTTCACTCCAGAATACACCATTCACAGTGAACTGTTGCGTGACCGTATTACTCTGGCTGTTGCACGTGCCTTACCAATTTTGGAATGGGCGCCAGCCAAAGGACAACGTGCCGATGTCATCAAAGAAAAATCCCAACATGCTAATCAAACTTTGGGCATTAATACGCAAATTGAACAGGCCGAAGTTTTACCTTCTGCCGCAGTACCAAGTTTAGATGCGGCTGAGTCTCGGCTCCATGCAAAAAAACCGCTACAAAGCCATGTTGCATAAAAATTAAACCTTTTGAGGGTCTCCGCATGACACAACATAATGACGTTCTTTTTGCTTATTGGGTGCCCAATGTCAGTGGTGGCTTGGTCGTTAGTGACATTGAACAGCGTACTGACTGGAGTTATGAGTACAATGTCCGTTTGGCGCAAACGGCTGAGCAAAATGGCTTTGCGTATGCACTGACTCAAATTCGCTTTACCGCTGGTTATGGTGCAGAAAATCAACATGAGTCGGTGAGTTTTAGCCATGGTCTCTTGGCTAAAACAGAAAAACTCAAAGTTATTGCTGCGATTTTGCCTGGTCCCTGGAAACCTGTTTTAGCTGCGAAACAATTAGCCACCATTGATCACTTATCGCAAGGACGCATTGCGATTAATGTGGTCAGTGGATGGTTTAAAGGTGAATTCGATGCCATTGGGGAAGAATGGCCCGAACATGATCAACGTTATGCGCGTTCAGAAGAATTCATTCGGAGCCTCAAAGGAATTTGGACACAGGATCATTTTAGTTTTCAAGGCCGTTATTACCAATTTAATGACTACACTTTAAAACCAAAGCCTGTGCAGCAACCTCATATTGAAATCTTTCAGGGTGGAAGCTCTCGTGCCGCACGTGATATGGCTGCCCGCGTTTCGGACTGGTATTTCACTAATGGCAATACCGTCGAAGAACTGAAAAAACAAATTGATGATATTCGCGAGAAAGCCAAACTAAATGGTCATCAGGTCAAAATTGAGGTAAATGCCTTCATTATTGCCCGTGATACAGAAGAAGAGGCTCAAGCGGTATTACAGGAAATTATTGCCAAGGCCAATATTTCAGCCGTTAATGCCTTTGGTGACGCCACACGTGAAGCAGGCGCCGCAACGATAGAAGGCGAAGGCAACTGGGCAAAATCGACTTTTGAAGACTTAGTTCAATATAACGATGGATTTAAAACCAATCTGATTGGTACACCTGAACAGATTGCCCAGCGAATTATTGAGTTAAAACAAGTGGGGGTAGATCTGGTTTTATCTGGCTTCTTACATTTTATTGAAGAAGTCGAATACTTCGGCGCAAAGGTGTTGCCTTTGGTCCGTGAACTTGAAGCACAACATCGTGTACAAGCAAAGTCTGCTTAATTGTTGCATTACAATTTAAGCAGACTGATTTCATGTACCTATAATAACAATAATATGGCAACACCAAATTTCCCCTAAGGCTCGGCTTAGGGGATTTTTTTTGGATAAAATAAGATTTAAATCACCGTGATATCCGTTTGAATACTCGGTCTTAGAATACTCTAGAACTTTGCATATATTCTGCAGTTACCTGATTCAAACTATCCAAAACCTGGTCTTTTTGACCCGTCTGAATTGCACTGTCCAGCTTTAACATATAGCCCAGTAGCTGCTGTTTGGCGGTTTGGGCAAACTCAGATGTGACCGCTTGATCTTCGTAGAGTAAAACGTAATTTTTAGCAAACCCGTAAATTAAAAATAAAGCGGTTTGTTCAGATGAATCTGTGGCAAGTGGAATACTTTGCTCACAAAGCTGTTTGAGTTTTTTGAAGGCATCAGTGCCAGAAGAGAGCGTTTGGAATTGGGTCAAAATCGATTGAAAAATCATTTGAAAAGATCCTCACAAAAAGAAAATCTACAGATTTCAATCTGAGGCGTCAACTTAAAAAATTTATATTTACATCTTCTTTACAAAATCTTAAAAATGATTCGTTTTAACCAGACGTTAAATTATTATTTAACCTGATCGGCAAGAAGCAGCGTATTACACGACTTCTTGCCTTAGATTTTTATAAATTTAGAACCCAATCTAAACGGACTTAAGAGGGGGCTTTCGAGTAAACATTGGCGATCAGAACCTCTACCACCTGTGGGTCAGCCAAGGTTGAGGTGTCACCTAGACTATCCAATTCATTCGCGGCAATCTTTCTGAGAATTCGTCGCATAATTTTACCCGAACGGGTTTTAGGTAAAGCAGGTGCCCAATGTAACGCATCTGGTGTAGCAACAGGACCAAGCACTTTGCGTACCCATGCCACCAACTCGGCTCTCAGTTCTTCAGATTCAGGAACATCTGCTTGTAAAGTCACAAAAGTACAAATACCCTGCCCTTTAATCTCATGCGGCATACCCACCACGGCAGCTTCAGCAACAGCTTCATGTGCCACCAAGGCACTTTCAATTTCTGCCGTGCCTAGACGATGACCTGCAACATTCAACACATCATCCACGCGTCCCGTAATCCAGTAATAACCATCTTTATCTCTTCTCGCGCCATCGCCAGTAAAATAATTGCCTGGATAGGTCGAGAAATAGGCTTCAATGAAGCGTGCTGGATCACCCCAAATAGTACGCATTTGCCCCGGCCAAGAATCCTTAATAATCAGATTGCCTTCGGCTTCACCTTCCAGTTCTTTACCCTCTGCATCAACTAAAGCGGGTTGAATCCCAAACAAAGGACGGGTCGCCGAACCCGGTTTTAAATCCGTTGCACCAGGTAAAGGGGAAATTAAAATACCACCCGTTTCTGTTTGCCACCATGTATCCACAATCGGACAGCGGCTTTCGCCGACAACGGTGTAATACCAATTCCATGCTTCAGGATTAATCGGTTCACCCACTGAACCCAATAAACGTAAACTACTCCGATCACTCTCTCGCACAAAGGCATCACCCTCACGCATCATGGAACGAATAGCCGTAGGTGCAGTGTATAAAATAGTGACATTATGCTTATCGACGATATGCCCCGTACGTGCCCAACTTGGATATTGCGGGACACCTTCAAACATGACCGTGGTTGCACCATTCGAAAGTGGTCCATAAATCACGTAGGAGTGTCCTGTAATCCAGCCCACATCGGCAGTGCACCAGAAAATATCATCTTGTTTTAAATCGAATACTTCACGGAAAGTACTGTTCACATAGGTCAAGTAACCCCCTGTGGTATGCAATACTCCTTTTGGTTTCCCTGTCGAACCTGAGGTATATAAAATAAATAATGGATCTTCAGCTTTCATGGGTTCTGGCGGGCAAATATCATTCACCGACATAATTTCCATGTGATACCACAAATCACGCTGCGGTTTCATCTCAATTGGATTACCTGTACGGTGTACCACTATGACATTTTGCACCGACTCTGTACCTGACAGACTCAAAGCAGCATCGACATTCTCTTTCAGAAAAATAGGCTTGCCACCTCGCATGCCAGAGTCAGCAGTAATCACGACTTTGGCCTGACTATCCTCTATTCGACTGGCTAAAGAATCAGGAGAAAAACCACCAAAGACTACACAATGTACAGCACCAATACGTGCACAAGCCAACATTGAAATTGCGGCTTCAGAGACCATAGGCATATAAAGCACCACGCGGTCGCCTTTTTTTACCCCATTTTTCTTTAAGACATTGGCAAAACGGCATACTTCATCGTGCAATTCCATATAAGAAATTATTTTATGCCGTGAAGGATGATCTCCTTCCCAAATAATGGCAGGTTTATACGGATGTTCTTTTAAATGTCGGTCTAAGCAGTTGGCACAGACATTCAATTCACCATCGGCAAACCATTCAATTTTAAAGTTCTCTTTATCAAAATTGGTATTTTTGACTTGGGTGAATGGGGTGATCCACTCCAATTTGTGAGCCTGCTCTGCCCAAAAATCTTCGGGATGCTCAATGGATTGCTGATAACGTTCAAAATATTCGGCTTCATTGGTCCGCGCCGTTTTCTTAAATTCTTCTGGAACAGGATAGACTTCTTTCATATTCATACTTCCTTGATCTTCTCCATCTCATCACGAGATGCATGCCACGTTATATATTTTTTATTGCTGCATCTGGGCAGTATTACGGCTCTTTTTTAGACACTGCAATCATGCTTTGGTCGTATATTATTTATACAGCTTAAATTCAAAAGATGAAATCTAAGTTCTAGAAAAACTTTCGATGAATCAGTGTTTGGCGCTTAAATTCATCTTATAATTTTCCTGAAATGCCACGTATCTTCTTTTGCAAAACGCAACATTTCATTACCGAATCCACACTAGGAAAGCCTATGAGCACTCCGCAAACATCACCATTTTTCTCACGTAATGTCTCACCTCAAAATGAGAATCCCTTGTCTATGCAAGGGCGCTTTGGTCGACTGAGCTTGATTGCTTGGAGTGGTTTTCTCAATCTAATCACCTTTTTTGCCACATTGGCGTTAAGCCTGTTCCTTGGAATTTTTAATTTCAGTACCTATTCTTTAGAAAGCAATGTCTTACAAACCTTTTTAAGCGTGGCTGGACTTGGTTTTTGGGTCATTTTCATTCTGTATTTTTATTTCAGTTTGGTGATTATGATCCGTCGCCTTCATGACCTGAATAAATCAGGCTGGATGCTGTTGTTGTTCTTGATTCCGCTTGTTAATTTTTTTATGGCATTTTATGTATTATTGGCTTCGGGTACAGCAGGATTAAATCAATACGGTGCGCCACGTACCACACCTGTTTGGGAGAAAATTCTAGCGTGGCTGATGATCATTTTGTTTGTGTTAAGTTTTATGGCTTCAGGCAGTTTCATCTCTTATATGATGGGAGCTGGTGAGCTCGAAACCCCACAAGAAGTCATTCAAAAAGGGACTGAATATTTTTAACGGTGATCCACATCGTTAAAGCTGTATAACTTCAGTTCTATTTGGTTATCTTTCTGGCACTTTTCAGGCAAAATAGCGACAAATTTAAATTGTTTCGGATCTCCTGTGGCAGAACAACACAACCTGAGCGAAGTTGCTCAGGGCACTTCTCAAATGATACAAGAAGCAGGTGCAAAAACGGCTGAAACCGTGATTGCACATACTGCGAAATATAATGACGCCTACACCACCATTGATAAAATCATGGCCAGTTTTTGGGAGCGTGTGCCCTATTTCTGTATTGCCCTGATTGTTATAGTTATTTTCTGGCTATTGTCTAAGGTGTTTAAGTTCTTTGTTCGTAAAACTTTAGAAAATCGCTCATATACGCGACAAAATCTGGTGCTGGTACTGAATCGTGTCGGAACCAGTATCATTATTTTCTTTGGTTTTCTAATTGCCATGGTCATTGCCATTCCGGGCTTTACTCCAGGGCAACTGATGAGTGCCTTGGGAATTGGTTCGGTGGCGATTGGTTTTGCCTTCAAAGACATTTTCCAGAATATGCTGTCAGGTATTCTGATTTTACTCGGTGAACCGTTCCGTATAGGTGATGATATTATTGTTAATAATATGGAAGGGACCGTTGAAGATATTCAGATTCGCGCAACCTTCTTACGCTCTAATGATGGACGCCGCATTGTGATTCCAAATGCAACCGTCTATACCAGCCCTGTTACGGTGAATACCGCTTACCAACGTCGTCGTTGCGAGTTCATGGTGGGGATTGGTTATGAAGATGATGAGCAAAAAGCCAAAAACATTATTACAGCCATTTTAGATAAAAATCGTAATGTCCTCAGTCAACCTGGCTTTACGGTTAATGTGAGTGCATTGGCTGATTTTTCGGTGAATCTGACCGTACGTTGGTGGATTGATACTACTGAAACCAATATTGCGGCATCAATCAGTGAAATTCAGGCCGAAGTCAAACGTGCCTTTAATGAACACAATATTAATATTCCTTATCCAGTACAAGAGGTAAAAGTCCACCGTGACCAGAACCTTCCTTACATGAACGCAGAAACTTCAGGTAAACAAACGCCCTAAAATATAGGGAATTGCGGTTTCCGTTCTTAAAATTCGGTTGCCTAAGCTCACCGCTTGGCAGCCATTTTTTTCAAGTAGATCAATTTCATAAGGAATAAAGCCGCCTTCTGGCCCAATCAGCAAGGTACAGGCATGTGTAATCGCATTCGGCATAGTCATGCCTGCATAAGGATGCGCCACATAAGCAGGTCTTTCAACCGTAATCCACGTCGGTAATACATCTTCCACAAAAGGTTTAAACCGCTTATAAATTTCGATTTTCGGTGCAACTGTATCGCCAGCTTGCTCTAATCCCAAGGTCACGTATTGATCAATCTGCTGTAAAAAAGGGGTTTGCCAATAGCTTTTATCTACTCGGTAACTGTTTAGCAATACAATTTTTTCCACCCCTATCGTCACGCTGTCCATGATTAAACGCCGCAGTACTTTCGGACGTGGCATCGCCACAATTAAGGTTACTGGCAATTTAGCAGGAACAGGTTCAGTCTGAATGGGTGTCACTTGAATGACACTATCACTGACCATCAGGACTTCGGTTAAATAGCGTTGACCTTCACGGATCCCGACTTTCAAGCGATCACCAACTTGTACATTCAGATGGGTACGTAAGTGCGCTAACTGGCGAGTGGATGTAATTGACCAGACTTCAGATAGGGTTTGGCGAGGGTCTAAAAGAACGATATTCATAATAAAGAGAACAAATCCAATCAGTAAAGGCTCAATCAGCACATGCTATCGCAGAGGGTGACAGGGATGTCGCCCGCGGTGCTGAGGTACAGGACGTACCTTCAGCACCGCAAAAGATTTTTGCTACTTTTCATCTCTGAAAAGTAGGAATCACCTACACAAAGGCATCAACTGAATCCACAATATTTGCGGTTGTGACAAACGCATTCAAATTTCAGAGACTTATAAATAGCCATCAATGGCTTGAATATGCTTGTCCAAGGAACCTTTGTTCAGCTGCATAATTTTCTGCGCTGCTTGATTTAATTGTTGGGCTTGACCAGTATCTGCCAATAACTGCATCAGTACGACAGCGGCTTGTTCAGCATTCTCAACCACTTTCACTGCATCGGCATGTAAAAATTCATCTACAATACTTTGAAAATTAAAATAGTTTTTCCCCAATACGGTCGGCACATCCAAGGCTATCGGCTCTAAAATATTATGTCCACCGCCGGGTTCATTCAACGAACCACCGACAAAACAGGCATCCGATAAGGCATACCACAACCACAGTTCACCCATTGAGTCAGCTAAGTAGACTTGGTTATCTGCCACTATTTCTTGCTTTAAACTTCGACGTGTGGTGTTTAAATTTAAACTTTGTGCAATTGCAAAGACCTCATCGAAGCGTTCAGGGTGCCGTGGTACCACAATGCACAACAGTTCAGGCTGTGCATCTAAATATGGTTTTAAAGCACTTAATAATTTTTGTTCTTCAGGTGCATGGGTACTGGCAATAGTTATAATTTTTCGCTCAGCAAGTGACCATTCTTGTTTTAGTTGAGCCGCCTGTTTCACAAACAATTCAGGTGCATGAATATCAAATTTAATACTGCCCACCACCTGTGTTACTGACTGAGCTGCGCCTAACTGGATAAAGCGCTCAGCCGTTGCTCGGTCTTGTGCCAAGAGCTGGTCTAGCCCGTGTAACATCGCGCGAGTTAAACCTGATACTTTGGCATAGCCTTGTGCTGATTTTTCCGAGAGACGTGCATTGACCAAAATCGAGGGAACTTTAAAGAACTGTGCCTGATCCAATAAGTTTGGCCATAATTCAGTTTCAACTAAAATTAAAATCTTTGGTTGATATTTTTGAAAAAAACCCTGTACTAAACCCTTTTGATCAGCAGGTAAATACACCGCTTGAAACAAGGCTTGATAAGGTGTTTTATCAAATAAAGATTTGGCTCGTGCCTGTCCTGTTTTAGTGGTGTTGGTCACCAAGACAGGATGACCTTGTTTTAAATAATGTTCAATTAAAGGCTGTGCTGCATTCGTTTCACCGACTGAAACGGCATGGAACCATAGCGCATTGCGGTTTTTCGGCGTTTGAAATGGCCCAAAACGCTCAAGACATTCTTGTTGGTAAGCTCTTTCATCTTGCGCCCGTTTTTTGATTCGCCATTGATACAGCGGTTTAATCATTGCGAGTGCTGCGTTATACCAAAAAGGAGTAGCCAAATACGTGCTCCGAAAAAACGATTACAAATAAAACAGCGCAATTTATCACACTGGGTAAATTGCGCTGTTATCTTGTCGTGAATTTAGCTGAAAAGCAATTTAAACCACTGCTGTTTCAGTTTCAGCTAAAGTTGGATAATCAATATATCCTGCTGCTACATCTGTTCCGATCATGTTTTCTAGCTTAAGCTCATTCAGAGGCGCATCTTGAACCAAACGCTCAAACAAATCTGGATTGGCAATATAGTCTTTACCCCAAGACACCGCATCTGCCTGTCCTGTTGCCAATAAGTCAATCGCATCTTCACGGCTTAAACGCATGTTAGCAATCAATGGTACGCCACCTGAACGTTGTTTCAAGTAAGTACTGATACTGTCATCTGCCAAATATTCTCGGGTAAAGAAAAAGGCAATATTACGTTTACCCAATTCTTCGAGTGCATAACCGAATGTTTCACGTGGATTGGCATCGCCCATGTCATGTTCGTCGCCACGAGGTGCCAAATGTACCCCAACACGACCTGCACCCCAAACTTCAATCAGCGCATCGACCACTTCTAATAACAAACGTGCGCGGTTTTCGACACTGCCACCATATTGGTCATCGCGTAAATTGGTGGAACTTTGTAGGAACTGGTCAATCAGATAGCCATTCGCTGCGTGTAATTCAACGCCATCAAAACCCGCTGCTTTGGCATGAATCGCTGCTTGTTTATATTGCTCAATAATGGCTTGAATTTCTGCGATTTCTAGAGCACGGGGCACCACATATTCACGTTTTGGACGCAATAAGCTGACATAACCTTTCTGTTGCACATTACTTGCCGAAACAGGGGTTTCACCGTTGAGTAAATCTGGATGCGATACACGACCCACATGCCACAACTGCGCCACAATTAAGCCAGCTTTGGCATGTACCGCCTGAGTGACCTGTTTCCAGCCTTCAACTTGTGCTTCATTAAATAGCCCCGGTGTATTCAAGTAACCATTGGCTTCTTCCGAAATCACGGTCGCTTCAGAAATAATCAAACCTGCACTTGCACGCTGCGCATAATATTCCGCCATCATGGCAGTTGGCACGCGGTCTGCTGTTGCACGACTACGCGTTAAAGGTGCCATAATCACACGGTTTTTTAAGTGTAGATCACCCAGAGTTAAAGGAGTATTCAATTCAGCCATAGTCGCCTCGATCGCCACTTTTTCAATTAAAGTGAACGTTGCAAATGTTCGATATATTGCTGAATCAAGGCTTCATTGCGGGAAAAATAAGACCATTGCCCATATTTTTCGACTTGAATTAAACCTGCTTGCTGGAGCACCGATAGGTGATTGGACATGGTCGATTGCGAGACTTTACCTAAACGTTCAATGTGCCCCGCACATACGCCTCGTCTAAAGTCACCACATTCGTCACTCGACAAAAATTGTTCAGGATGTTTTAACCATTCCAAAATTTGTCGACGGGTCGGATTCGCCAGTGCTTTAAAAATTAAATCAATATCCATAGTTCAGACAGGTTCAATCATGTGCAAGCTTGATTCAGCTTTTCTTTAATATATCGTATTTTTTCGATTTTTATATCGAACATTTTAGATATATTGTAAAAAACTGCATCAAACTTAGCTAAGTTATTGATGATAATTGACTTATAAGCCTTGCTTTAAGCTGGCTTCGATAAATTTATCTAAGTCACCATCCAATACTGCACCTGTATTCGAGTTTTCAACACCAGTGCGTAAATCTTTAATGCGTGAGTCATCCAAAACGTATGAACGAATCTGACTGCCCCAACCAATATCAGACTTCGAATCTTCCAATGCTTGCGCTGCTTCGTTACGTTTGCTCATTTCCAACTCATACAACTTGGCACGTAACTGTTTCCACGCATGGTCACGGTTGGCATGTTGTGAACGCTGGTTCTGACACGCTACCACAATACCTGTAGGTGCATGCGTTAAACGTACCGCAGAATCGGTTTTGTTAATGTGCTGACCACCTGCACCCGAAGCACGATAAGTATCGGTACGCACATCAGCAGGATTGATATCAATTTCAATGTTATCATCCACTTCTGGCGAAACAAACACTGCAGAGAATGAAGTATGACGGCGGTTACCCGAGTCAAATGGTGATTTACGCACTAAGCGATGCACGCCTGATTCGGTACGTAACCAACCATAAGCATACTCACCTTCTACACGAATGGTCGCTGATTTAATTCCAGCCACATCACCATCAGACTCTTCCATCAATTCAGCTTTAAAGCCATGACGCTCAATCCAGCGCATATACATACGCAACAGCATGGACGCCCAGTCTTGAGCTTCAGTACCACCTGAACCTGCCTGAATTTCCACATAACATGGATTTGGATCCATTGGGTTACTGAACATCCGACGGAACTCAAGTTTTGCCAGCTCTTCCTCGGCTGAAGATAATTCAGCTTGTACATCTGCCAACAGACTTTCATCATCGGCTTCTACGGCCAAGTCCAGCATTGCCTGTGCATCTTCAAGTTGAGTGGCTAAACCATCCAACACGTTTAAAACGTTTTCAAGTTCGCCTTTTTCTTTAGCCATAGCCTGTGCACGGCTCTGGTCATTCCAAATTGTAGGATCTTCTAATTCACGTAAAACTTCTTCTAAACGCTCTTTCTTTAGATCGTAGTCAAAGATACCCCCGTAGTGTTTGACCACGGTCGTTTAAATCTTTTAATTGGTTTAAATAAGGATTAATTTCCACGGGAGCTGCTCTCAAATCAATAATTAGCTTAAATAGCCCTCAATTATAGCACAGAGCATTTGGAGATTTTTAGCCACTACCTGCAATTAGGAATTGACGGCACTGATGGATTTATCAACAATAGCTCCACTTAAAAAAACATAACACTTTTATAACGACAACCACTTTAGGGGTTTATTACATGAAAAAAGTTCTTACGAGTTTAGCTTTGGCACTCATAACATCCTCAAGTTTTGCCTATGATGCTCAAATAGATACAGGCTTTAGTTATTTTGACCGCGATGATGATATTACTGATGCTGAAGGACAGTTTGATCTAAAAGGAACCTTCTACTTTAATCCTGTTATAGTAAAAAATTCACCGCTTAATGAAGCGGCTTTCTTAGGTCACAATAGCAATGCTTCTTTGAGCTATACCTATAATTACTGGGACAGTAAAACCTTGTCCGATGGTTTAGGCAATAGCATTTCTCAAGAAAGTAAAGCACATCATATTGGTGCTGGCATAGAGTATTTTGTCGAACAATTTTATTTGAACGGTCAAGTGGGTTTTGGGCAAGCAAAAGATGAAACCAAAATTCAATCGGTGCTGGGTAGTGCTAAATATAAAGACGATTACGATGCCACGACCTACCGCGCCTTAGTGGGTTATATGCCAATCTCCAACTTACTCCTTGCTACAGGGATTGATGGCTACCAAGGAGATGAAGACAATGACGATAACCGTTTTGCGCTAGCAGCCAAATATGTTGCACCAGTGGGTCAAGGACAGTTTATCAATCTTGAAGCAGAGGGTGCTTGGGGAGATGTCGACACTATCAACTTAGCCGCAGATTATTACTTTGATCCTGCTTTTAGCTTTGGACTGGCTTATAACATAGAAGATGATGGCGATGAGGATATCGACTTCTTCTCGGTACGCTCTAAGTATTTCTTCAGTCCAAACTTTGCAGTCGGTGGTGCAGTTGGTTTTGGTGATGATATACAAGGCTTTAATTTAAATGCCACACTGCGTTTTTAAGATTTTCTGACGTTTAAAGCTTTCCAAAAAACACGCCATTCGGCGTGTTTTTTAGTATTTTCTACTTACAATTTCGTCGAATATTTCACCATTTTCTATGCTATTCATAGAAAATCCACAATTTTAATAAATCACTACAATTATTAAATTTAATATATATCAAATATTTAATAAAAGGTAATTACATAATATTACGCCCGAAACAATTCCGTAACCTTCACGCTGTTGACGCAATCTTGTTTTGCCCTAGACTAAAAGTGTAACAAAAAATTAATTTATTCTTAGCCAAGTTTCAGAGGGGTCCTTTCCATGAAAAAATTAGCAATTGCCTCAGCGTTGTTCTCTGTCGTTGCCATGACTGGAACAGCTCATGCATACCAAGCCGAAGTTGGTGCTTCTGCTGGACTAATCGATCCTGATAACGGCAGCTCAAGCGGTTCTTTTGGTGTAGATGGCACCTATTACTTCAACCCAGTTCAAACCCGTAATGCACCTTTAGCCGAAGCTGCATTCCTAGACCGCGCAAGTAATGTGAATGCGCACTATGCTTATAACGAAGTAGGTGATGACGAAGTCAACAATTATGGTGTTGGTGCTGAATACTTTGTTCCAAACTCAGATTTCTACTTGAGCGGTAATGTTGGTCGCCAAGATGTGAAATTCAATAACGGTGCTGACTTTGACACCACACTTTACAGCGCTGAAGTGGGTTACTTACCAGCACCTGGTTTCTTAGTGGCTGCTGGTCTTAAAGGTTATGACAATGACCATGATGACGGTGTAGACCCTACAATCCGTGCAAAATATGTCACTCAACTCAGCAATGGTAAAGACATCAACCTTGAAGCAGGTGCTTCTTTTGGTGACTTAGACGAATACAACCTTGCTGCTGACTATTTCATTGATAAAAGCTTCAGTGTGGGTGCAGACTACTACAGCAATGACTTAAACGATGTCAATGAATTCGGTGTAAATGCACGTAAATTCTTTACTCCGCAAGTGAGCCTTGAAGGTCGTGTAGGTTTTGGTGAAGTTGGTAACAATGACTACAACAAGTTTGGTGTAGCAGCGAAATACCGCTTCTAATTCTAATTTACCTAAGCTTTAATTAAAAAAAACCGCTGAATTCAGCGGTTTTTTTATTATTGCAAATGTAAAACTCGCAATTGCAAACTCACTTGCCCATTAAAACTATTCTGTTCTAATTCATATACCAAATGTACCGAGGACTGCATTGGATCAAAGCTGAATTTATCCGCAGCATTAAAAGCAATCGCGTCCACCACTTGTCCGTTCTCCAAAGCCAGACGTAATTTCAAGTGAATTTCCTTTAACCAACGATAATCCAACACCTGAAACTGCCCTTCAAAGATAGGGGAAGGAAATTTTTGCCCCCAAGGGGTTAAATTTTGCAGTAAATGAACCGTATCTAAATTCAATGCCTCAGTCGGTAATATGCCATCGGTCCACAACGTTGCTTGAAACAGTGATTCATCCATACTTTGGATGAGTTGAACAAAATGCTGTTTAAATTCATCGAAATGCTGTTTCTTGATGGTTAAGCCCGCGGCTGCGGCATGTCCACCAAAATGGCTGACCAAATGTGGAAACTGCTCTGCCACGTTTTCTATGGCATCACGAATATGAATGCCTTCAATTGAGCGGGCTGAGCCTTTAATATGCTCACCATCTTCATCGGCAGCAAATACAATGGCAGGACGGTGAAACTGTTCTTTTAAGCGTCCCGCCACAATCCCTATCACCCCTTGATGCCAATGGGGTTCAAATAAAATCAACGCAGCAGGTGTCTCGCTTAGCTCAAGTTTGAATTGTGCCAGAGCGCTTAAAGCATCCTGCTTCATTTGAGTTTCGACTTGACGTCGTTCTACATTCAGCTGATTCAGTTGCTGAGCCAAAGCATATGCAGTACTGTATTCTTCTGCCAACAAACATTCAATACCAATGTCCATGGTTTCCATGCGTCCCGCAGCATTAATGCGTGGCCCCAAAACAAAACCTAAGTCTGGGGCTTTCAGTTGTGCAGCATCACGACCAGCAATTTCCAATAAAGCCGAAATCCCGATGCGACATTGTTGTTGCTGAATCCGTTTAATGCCCGCATCGACCAAAATACGGTTGTTATAGTCCAGTGCAGCGACATCTGCGTAGGTGCCTAAAGCCACCAAATCCAGATACTGCGCCATTTTGGCACTGGATTTACCTTGCTGAGCACGACCACTACTTAAATTCGCCAACAGATAAAACGCAACGCCTACACCAGCCAAGGCTTTGCTTGGAAATTCACAGCCCAATTGATTAGGATTCACCACAGCCTCAGCAGCAGGCGTCTCTTTGGTCGTGAGATGATGATCGGTAATCACCACCTGCATACCATGTGCTTGTGCCTGAGCCACACCCGCATGGCTAGAAATCCCATTGTCCACTGTAACCAAAACATCAGGCTGAAACTTCGCAAAAGCCAAATCTGCAATTGCAGGGGTTAAACCATAACCATATTTGAAGCGGTCAGGCACCAGATAATTCACTTGTGCCCCCATTTCTCGCAATGCCAAAACCATTAATGCCGTACTGGTAGCACCATCTGCATCATAGTCCCCAACAATGACGATTTTTTTTTGCTGATCGAGGGCTTGATCGAGCAGTTCAACCGCCTGAGGCAATCCTTTTAAATTCGGAGCTAAAAGATGTTTTAGCTTTAATTCCAGTTCTTGTTCAGATTGCACCCCACGGCGCGCCAAAATTTGTGCAATAAAAGGTGACACGCCCTGAATATTTTCAGGGCGTGTTAAATAAGGTCGTTGTTTAATTTGTATCTGAGTCATTTAAGGCATCAGTCGTTGTAATTTCCATTTACCATCGATTCTTTCATAACTCAGACGGTCATGTAAACGATTTGGTCGTCCTTGCCAAAACTCATAATAGTCTGGCTGCAAACGATAGCCGCCCCAAAAAGTAGGTTTATCCAATTCGGACTGATCTACAACCTGCTCTTGTAAATTCTGGAACCGTTGCTGAAGCTCGTCACGACTGGCAATCACACCACTTTGCGGCGTACTGATATGTGCAGCAATCTGGCTGTCACGTGGGCGCTTTCGATAATAGGCTGTTGCCTCATCTTCAGAAATTTTTTCGACACGACCACTGACACGAATTTGGCGCTCCAATTCGGGCCAATAAAACAATAGCTCAGCATAAGGGTTTTCAACCAAATCTAAGCCTTTTTGACTATCATAATTGGTATAGAAATCATAACCCGCTTCAGTTGCACCGCGTAATAGTACCGTACGGACGTGTGGACGACCTTGGCTGTTGGCAGTCGCCAAATACATGGCATAAGGTTCGTGTAAACGTGCCTCTAACGCCATATTAAACCAATTGAGAAATTGCTCATGCGGATGCTGTTCAACCTCCGACTCGAGTAATTCCCCTTTCTGATAACTCAACCGCAATTCACTTAAATCTTTAATTAAATCGCTCATGACATGATTCCTTAAGCGGCTTGGGTACGAACAACATCAGCAAGATGATTTGCCAAAGTAGTCACTTCTTCTAGTTGATCACCTTCGACCATGACCCGAATCACTGGTTCCGTGCCTGATTTACGAATTAAAAGTCGACCACGACCTGCGAGCTGTGCTTCCGCTTTTTCAAATTCAGCCACCATTGCAGGGTTTGCATACGGGTCTATCATCTGCTCCAAATGCACATTGACCAATACTTGCGGGAATAGATTGAAGTCTGCAACCAGTTCATGCAATGGCTTATTCTGTTCAACCATTACTGTCAGTACTTGTAATGCCGCAATGATCGCATCCCCTGTCGTGCTCTTATCTAGCGTTAGGATATGACCTGACGGTTCACCACCTATGACCCACTGATTTTCTTCAAGAGCTTGCAACACATAACGGTCGCCCACTTTAGCGCGTACAAATGGCACTTGAGCTTGTTCTAATGCCAATTCTAGCGCCATGTTGCTCATGACTGTACCAGCAATACCTGCTGGTTTTTTGCTGGCTTGTGTCGCCAAAATATACAGAATATGGTCACCTGTAATTTGTTCACCATTACGGTCGACCATAATCACGCGATCCGCATCACCATCAAAAGCAATCCCTACATCTGCCTTATGTTCAACAACAGCTTTCTGTAAGTTTTCAGGATGGGTTGAACCACAATCTTTATTAATGTTGAGACCATCTGGCTCATTATAAAGTGCAATTACTTTGGCACCGAGTTCTTTAAACACGGCAGGTCCCACGTTGTACGCAGCACCATTAGCACAGTCCACTACAATTTTTAAATTTGACAAATCATAATGATATGGGAAAGTCGATTTACAGAATTCGATATAACGGCCGTTCGCATCTTTCACACGAACACTTTTACCCAAATTGGCAGTGTCTTCAATCAGCAAGTCATTTTCTAATTCTTGATTAATCGCTTCTTGCAATGCATCAGGCAGCTTTTTACCTTCGCCAGAAAAGAATTTAATGCCGTTATCAAAATACGGGTTATGCGATGCAGAAATCACGATCCCTAAGCTCGCATGTAAAGCACGAGTCAAATGGGCAATTGCAGGCGTTGGTAATGGCCCTAATAAATGCACATAAACACCCGCAGCATTCAGTCCCGCCTGTAAAGCCGCTTCTAAAATATAGCCCGATAATCGAGTGTCTTTACCTAATACGACGATTGGCTTTTCTTTCTGCGAATTTTTTTTTAAGACTTTTCCTGCTGCAAATCCTAGTTTTAATGCAAATTCAGGCGTAATTGGTAATTCTCCAAATTTCCCACGAATACCATCTGTGCCAAAATAACTCATGTTTTACTCACTTCTTATAGCTAGGTGCTGTTATCCACCTTTTGTCATAGTGAAATACTTTACACCAAAACAAAAAAGACCGTCATAGTGTTGACGGTCTCTTTGGATTTAAATTACGAAAAATCAACCAACGCGATAGTTGGGTGCTTCTTTAGTAATAGTGACATCATGCACGTGAGACTCTGACATACCTGCGGCAGTAATCTTCACGAATTTTGCATTTTGACGTAGATCTTCAATAGTCGATGAACCCGTATACCCCATAGAAGAACGTAAGCCACCCATCATTTGATGTACGATATTGCCCATTGGTCCTTTGTACGGTACACGACCTTCAATACCCTCTGGCACCAACTTCTCAGCACCCGCTTTAGAGTCTTGGAAGTAACGGTCAGCCGAACCTGTCGCACCCGCCATTGCACCCAATGAACCCATACCACGGTAAGCTTTGTAGTAACGACCTTGGAAGAACTCCACTTCACCCGGTGCTTCTTCAGTACCTGCAAGCAGTGAACCCACCATAATCGTGCTTGCACCCGCACCAATCGCTTTCGCCATATCGCCAGAGAAACGAATACCACCGTCAGCAATTAAAGGAATTTGTTCTTTTAATGCATTGGCAACGCTATCAATCGCAGAGATTTGCGGCATACCAATACCCGCAACAATACGTGTAGTACAGATTGAACCAGGACCAATCCCGACTTTTACAGCATCTGCACCTGCATCAAGTAAAGCTAATGCAGCATCACCTGTTGCAATGTTACCGCCAATTACTTGCACTTGTGGGTAGTTTTGTTTAACCCAACGTACACGTTCGATTACGCCTGCAGAGTGACCATGAGCAGTATCGACCACAATCACGTCAACACCTGCATCAACCAATGCTTCTACGCGGCTTGGTGTTTCTACACCTGTACCCACTGCAGCACCTACGCGTAAACGACCGAGGTCATCTTTACAACTGTTTGGATAAAGTTCTGCTTTACGGAAATCAGTGACCGTAATGAGACCTTTTAATTCGTTGTTTTCGCCAACCACCAATACTTTTTCAATACGGTGTTTCTGTAAGAGTGCTTGAATCTGTTCTTTAGATTCACCTTCACGTACAGTCACTAAACGGTCTTGACCCGTCATAATGCTACTTACAGGTTGCTCAAGATTGGTTTCAAAACGCGTATCACGTCCTGTTACTATACCAACCACTTTCCCGTCTTTTACTACAGGCACACCACTGATGTTGTTGGCTTGCGTAATCGCAATCAACTCACGTACTGTGGTTTCTGGTGTTACTGTAATTGGGTCTTTGACCATACCTGCTTCAAATTTTTTCACACGGCGTACTTCTGCAGCTTGGGCAGCAATATCCATGTTTTTATGCAAAATACCAATACCACCGTTTTGTGACATCGCAATTGCCATACGTGACTCAGTCACGGTATCCATTGCTGCTGAAACGAGAGGGATATTTAAGTTAATGCCACGAGTCAGGCGTGTCTTTAGAGAGACATCTTTTGGGAGGACAGTAGAATAGGCAGGGAGTAATAAGACATCATCGAAGGTTAACGCTTCTTGAACGATGGTCAACATAACAGTCTCACTGGTAATTTCCGTGCGCTATTATAAACAAATTTAGCTTTAAATTTCATTTTTTATTAAAAAAATATCATTTAAAAAATATAGGTACACGGTAAAGCATTTTTCAGCCCCCGTTTTAATGTTAGAAATGAGATTGGCTGGCCTGCCAATCTCATTTCTCAATTGAGTAAGACGTTAGGTTGGACAGGTAAAAATACTTTCATCCATTAAGTCAATGCCACATTCTAAAGTTTCAATCCAATCCAAGAATTGGTTAATCATCTCTTTGCCGATAAACGGCGTACCATGTTGCGGCACAATCATTTCAACATCCATGCTGCGTACCATGTTTACCCAAAGGCGAATCACTTTGTTGGAACACATATAACGTTGATGAAACCCTTTCATTTTAGGAATATGTGAAGAAAAATTTTCCAAGGGCTTGTTGGCATCATCCACCATAGATGCGCCCATATCGCCTGAAAACAAAATTTTTGCAATTGGGTCGTAAAATTGAAAATTCCCAACTGAATGTAAAAAATGAGCAGGAACAACAACAATACTGGATTCACCCAAAGGAATGATCCCACCGTGGTCTGGCAATTCGATCAAGCGTTCTAACCATCCACCTTTCATTCGGTCACTCATAAAAGCAGAGTTTAAATGGGGTAAGAAGCGTGCCCAAAGCTTTGAAGCCACAACTTTAGCCTCGGTATACACCAGCCAGCGTGGCATTGAAGTAATGATGTCTGGATCTTGGTGCGAGGCCATCACATAATCAAGATTGGTCAAGCGTGTATATTTATTCAGTTCCATGGTTAAGGGTACATAGGTCAAATCTCCCCCTGGATCTAATACTGCAGCACGCTCATGATCTAAAATCAGAAACTGGTTTGCCTGTACGCCTTCACCTTTAACCAAGCTGGTAAAACTGATGCACTTATGTGTGCCATTATCAAATAACACTTGTGACGTGGTGCGATCAAAAGCCATAGCAAAACCCCAATAATTCTATTCTATTAAGTACAATTTTTTAATTCCCTATAACATAAATGGAAATAACTAAACTTACAATAAATATACAGAGCTAGTTTTCATTTTTATGTCCTTATTTGACTGATTTACCTAATAAAAAACCCAACTAATTTGCTGGGTTTTCCAAAAAATCTCACTTAGAAGAAATAATGCTGTACTAAGGTCGAGACCCCAATAATCAGGAAGATGGCTGCGCCAATTTTATGAATTAATGAGATCGGTAGCTTATCTGCCAACTTATTACCCACAAAAACTGCAGGTGCGTTTGCCAACATCATGCCTACAGTAGTTCCTGCCATCACCCAGAAAATGCTGTCATAACGCGCAGCCAAAGCTACAGTGGCAATTTGAGTTTTATCGCCAATTTCTGCCAAAAAGAACAAAACGAAGGTGGCGCCGAATACGCCAAATCTCTGCCACTTATTGATACTATCAGTCTCATCATCCAGCTCATCTGGAATTAACATCCAAGCTGCCATACCAATAAAGCCAAGTGAAAGTACCCAGATTAATACTTCAGGACTCAAAACAGTCGTAATCCACTGACCCAATACTGCAGATAAGCCATGGTTAATCAGCGTTGCAGCTAAAATTGCAATCAGAATAGGAACTGGTTTACGGAAACGTGCAGCCAATAATAAGGCAAGAAGTTGGGTTTTATCACCCATTTCAGCGAGTGCGACAATTGCTGTCGAAATGAGGAACTCATGCATAACATCTTTTCTCTGGCTAGCAAAATTTGCCTATGACTTACCCCTCCTGCTAGCCAAAATCAAATAGATTGATGCAGAGTGGTAAATCAAAGGTCTTGCCAACAAAAAAAGCTGTTTGATAAGCTTATTTGGTTCTTTGCTATGATGACCATGTTCTGTGGAACAATTATGTTGATCATCACCTTTTTACATAGCGTAAAAAGCGGCTACTCCCCAATGAATCATGAGTATTATATAAAATTCCACCAATTTTTCAAATCTTTGATTGTAGTTTTTCGTTTTCCCACTGCCATGCTTGGTTGTTTAAACTGAAAAACCGAAACGCTGATATAACCACAGTGCACCACGACACAATCCCAAGAACATCGCCAAACCGACATTAAAGCCCAACCAACCAAAACTTCCCCAACCGCTGGCACCACCAATATGCTGTGCCTGATATTCCATCGAAAAGACAATCGTGGCGGTGAAAATTTCCAACCCCATCACCAAATAGGTGATCCATTGCCATGGAAAATGCAGCACACTGAGCCAAAGTCCCATCAACACTAAAACCAATAATAAGACTGGCAGCATAAATTTAAAAAAGGCAAACATTTGCATGCAACTCCCTGCATTCAATTTATCTTTGACATCTTTATGCATTTTAACCAAATCATGCAAATGCACGAGACTTCACAACAGATTTTTACGATTTATCCAAACCTATCACAATAAAAAACCCCGCCGAGGCGGGGTTCAAAGTAACGTTTTAAACTGGATTAGAGCAGTAAACTGCGAATATCACCCAATAACTTGGTGAGCTTATTGGTAAAGCGTGCCGCATCTGCACCATTAATTACACGGTGATCATAAGACAAGGACAACGGCAACATTAGGCGTGGATCAAAACCTTGACCATTCCATACAGGCTGCATCGTTGCAGGTGAAATACCTAAAATTGCTACTTGTGGCCAGTTCACCAACGGGGTAAATGCCGTACCACCAATTGCACCTAAGCTTGAAATAGTGAAATTCGCACCTTGCAAGTCTTTCGGAGAAAGTTTTTTGTCACGGGCTTTTTGACCCATCACACCTAACTCCACTGCAATTTGCTTAATGGTTTTCTGGTCTGGATTACGCAATACTGGAACCGTTAAACCATCTGGAGTTGCTACCGCAATTCCCATATGGATTTCATTGCGCAACAACACTGATTTACCATCATCAGATAAATGACCTGCGAACTCACGCTCTTCTTTCAACAAATGCGCAACCGCTTTGATGATGAATGCCATAATTGTCAGGCTGATACCTTCTTTTTTGAAGTTACCTTTCAGCTCATTACGCCAATCTTCTAACTCAGTAATGTCTGCCAAATCGAACTGGGTGACTTGCGGAATAAAGTTGTTTAACGACAATTGCGGAATTGATACTTGCTGCAAACGCGTCAGTACTTTTTCTTCCACGCCACCAAACGCAGTAAAGTCAGGAAGCTTTGGCAAACCTGAAACCGCTGGTGCAGCCGCAGCAACTGGTGCAGCTTGTGGCGCAGTTAAACGAGTCTTCACATAAGCAAAGATATCTTCTTTAACAACACGGCCATGCTCACCAGAAGTTTTAACTTGTGACAAAATCACACCAAGTTCACGAGCAAGCTTACGCACAGCAGGACCTGCATATACTTTAGCGTTTTCGGCTTCTTGCTCTTTGGTTAACTTGTCACTACCAGACACTGGAGCAGATACAGCCTGAGTCGGAGCAGGAGCTGCCGCTTTAGGTGCTGCTGCCTGTGGAGCTGGAGCTACTTCTGCTTTTGCCGCTGGTGCCGCAGCAGGTGCTTGGCCTTCAGCTTCAATTGTTGCAAGCAATATACCTTGTGAAACCTGCTGGCCTGCTTGCAAGTGAATCGCTTTCACAACGCCCGCAACAGTACTTGGAACTTCCACAGTCGCTTTATCTGACTCAACCACAACAAGGCTCTGGTCTACATCAACTTTATCACCAACTTGTACCAAAATTTCAGCAACAACTGCTTTATCTACGCCCAAATCAGGAACGTTAATATCAACTGGTCCAGATTGAGTAGCAGTCGCAGCTACAGTTTCTTGTTGAACTGGTGCAGGCGCTGCCGCTGGAGCTGCTGTAGAAACAGGAGCTTCAACTGGTGCACTTGATGCAGATGTTGATTTCACTTTTAACAGTACAACACCTTCTTTCACGGTGTCGCCAGCTTGAATTTCAACACTTTCAACTGTGCCCGCAACCGTGCTCGGTACTTCAACTGTCGCTTTGTCTGATTCAACCACCACAATACTTTGATCAATTTCAATCGTATCGCCAGCTTTGACCAGTATTTCACCCACGACTGCTTTTTCAACACCAATGTCTGGAACTTGTACATCAACTACAGCACTTGTGGCTGGTTGAGTCGCTGCAACAGGAGTTACTACTTCTGGTGTGGCAACTGGAGTAGGTTCAGCTATTTTTTCTTCCACTTTTGCTGCGACAGGAGTTGCAGCAGCATCTGATTCAAGCTCAATCAGTACCGCGCCTTCAGACACTTCATCGCCCACTGCAACACTGATGCTTTTAACCACGCCTGCTGAAGTGCTTGGCACTTCAACAGAGGCTTTGTCTGACTCAAGGAGAACTAGACTGTCATCAACAGCAATCTGGTCACCCACTTTCACTAAAATTTCTGCAACCGTGGCTTTGTCCACGCCAATATCAGGTGTTGTGATTTGCATGCTTAGTTCTCCTCACCTGATTGTTCTTTGTAGTCCGCAACTGCGTGAACTTCAGGGTGTGCCTGAGGAGCCCATGCCACTGGACGGTCTGTGTCTAACTCAAATGAAGAAATCGCATCTTTGACTAGGCGCGCATCGACTTCACCTTCATCTGCTAGTTTTTTCAAGGTCGCAACCACAATGTGTGCAGCATCTACACCAAAATAGCTACGTAAGTTTGCACGTGTATCTGAGCGGCCATAACCATCTGTGCCTAAGGCTACGAATGGACGGTTGTCAGGTAAGTAAGCACGAACTTGTTCGCTATAAGCGCGCATGTGATCCGTTGCAGACACAACGATACCGTCAGTTGGGCGAAGTAACTGAGAAATCCACGCTTCTTTCGCTTGTTCAGCCAACGGATGTAAGCGGTTGTATTCTTCACATGCCATACCATCACGTGCCAACTCATTGAAGCTGGTTACACTCCAAACGTTTGAATGGATTTGGTATTCATCACGTAAGATTTTTGCCGCTTTAATCACTTCACGTAGAATCACACCCGAACCGAGCAATTGAACTGTTGCTTTCTCATCTTGTTCGAATAAGTACATCCCACGCTTAATGCCTTCTTCAACACCTTGTGGCATTTCTGGGTGTTCGTAGTTTTCGTTCATTACGGTGAGGTAGTAGAAAATACGCTCTTGGTTCACATACATACGCTGTAAACCATCATGTACGATCACTGCTAATTCATAACCAAAGCATGGATCATAAGACACACAGTTTGGAATCGTGTTCGCAAGGATGTGCGAGTGACCATCTTGGTGCTGTAAGCCTTCACCGTTCAGTGTTGTACGACCAGCAGTTGCACCTAACAAGAAACCTTGAGCTTGTGCATCACCCGCAGCCCATGCAATGTCACCAATACGTTGGAAACCAAACATTGAGTAGTACATATACATTGGAATCATCGGCAAGTTGTTGGTTGAATAACTCGTTGCCAACGCTGCCCATGCACTCATCGCACCCGCTTCGTTAATGCCTTCTTGAAGCATGTGACCATCTTTTGCTTCACGGTAATGCATTAACTGTTCTTGGTCTTCTGGGGTGTACTTTTGACCGTGAGCGGCATAAATACCCAACTGACGGAACATCCCTTCTAAACCAAACGTACGTGCTTCATCTGGAACGATTGGTACTACGCGGTCTTTAATTGCTTTTTCTTTAAGTAAAGAAGCAATCAAACGAACCATCACCATGGTAGTAGATTGTTCTTTGCCTGCAGAACCTTTTAATACTGCATCAAATACCGACAATTCAGGTATGGCTAATTGCTCACTCTCTTTACGACGTGCAGGTAGGTAACCACCCAAAGCTTCACGACGCGCCTTCATATACTTCATTTCTGGAGAGTTTTCACTTGGGCGGTAGAATGGAAGCTCTTCTAATTTATCGTCTGTAAATGGCAGGTTGAAACGGTCACGTACATATTTCAAAGAGTCGATCTGCATTTTTTTGATTTGGTGAGTTTTGTTCACCGCTTCAATTTCTTCAGACAAACCGTAACCTTTAACAGTTTTCGCAAGAATCACTGTTGGTTGACCTTTGGCTTTCATTGCTTCTGCATAAGCTGCAAAAACTTTGTACGGGTCATGACCACCACGGTTAAGATTATCGATGTCTTCATCGCTTAAATCTTTTACAAGTTCCGCAGCTTCTGGGTACTTGCCAAAGAATTTCTCACGCGTGTATGCACCACCTTTCACTTGATAGCGTTGGTATTCACCATCAACGGTTTCTTCCATTACTGCTTTTAAAGCGCCTGTGCTGTCTTTTGCAAGTAGCGGATCCCAATGACGACCCCATACTACTTTAATGACACGCCAGCCTGCACCACGGAATAAAGATTCTAATTCTTGAATAATTTTACCGTTACCACGTACAGGACCATCTAGACGCTGTAAGTTACAGTTAACAACCCAAATGAGGTTATCAAGTTTTTCACGGCCAGCTAGTGAAATTGCACCAGTACTTTCTGGCTCATCCATCTCACCATCGCCCAGATAAGCCCAAACTTTACGATCTTCTTCTTTGATCAAGCCACGGTTCATCAAATATTTTTGAATGTGTGCTTGATAAATCGACATGATTGGACCAAGACCCATTGATACCGTTGGGAATTGCCAATAGTCCGGCATTAAGTATGGATGTGGATAGCTTGGTAAACCATTACCGCCCACTTCACGGCGGAAATTACTTAACTGTTCTTCAGTTAAACGTCCTTCCAAGAAAGAACGTGCATAAATACCAGGCGCACAGTGACCTTGGTAATAAATCATATCCCCGCCAAAGTTATTGCTGTTTGCGCGGAAGAAGTGGTTAAAACCAACATCGTATAAAGTTGCTGAAGATGCAAAACTCGCCAAGTGACCACCTAGGTCATCACCTGTTTTATTGGCACGAAGTACCATTGCCAAAGCATTCCAACGAATCAATGCACGAATACGGCGTTCCATATCTTGGTCGCCTGGCATTGCTGGTTGTTCTTCAACAGAAACCGTATTTAAATAAGGAGTGTTTAAGCGCTGAATAGGAACATGTTTCGCGATTGCACGTTGATATAATTTTTCTAATAAAAATGCAGCACGCTCTGTTCCCATGTGTTTTAGAACCGAATCGAAAGCATCTTGCCATTCTTGGGTTTCTTGCGCATCTGTATCGCCATAAAACGCCATAATCCACCTATTCCTTAAGCTTAATCTATTATGTATATGTACCATACTTTGGTATTAGAAGTTATCGCTGTAGCTGAATACGGGCAGGTACCACTATTTATAAAATAAATAATTAATGACGATTTAACACTCAAATTAACAAAAAATCGCCAATAATGATGTTTTTTTATACAAACAAAACTCTTCTGCCTGATAACATGAAAAAAGATACAGAAAACGTCACTACTTTGGTGCAAATATTGGAAACAATAAAAAGGCAGTGTATGGGAAAGAGGTAGGACCCAATACACTGCCTTTAGAAGGATTTGAAGCTTTAATAACGAGATGTAATTATGGCAACATGGCTAAATAAGTTGATGGATTTTTACGCTGACCATCTTTTACAACTTCATAATGCAAATGTGGTCCCGTACAACGGCCTGTACAACCCACATTGGCAATATGTTCACCCGCATTTACTCGATCACCAACACGTGCAATTAAACGTGAAGCATGTGCATAACGTGTGATATAACCATTGCCATGGTTAATTTCAACATATTGACCATAACCAGAACCCCAACCCGATTTGGTTACAACACCTGGTCCTGTCGCATAAATTGGCGTACCACTTGGTGCTGACAAATCTAAACCAGAGTGATGTTCAGC
Source organism: Acinetobacter sp. ACNIH2 (assembly GCF_002934965.1). Taxonomy (NCBI): domain Bacteria; kingdom Pseudomonadati; phylum Pseudomonadota; class Gammaproteobacteria; order Moraxellales; family Moraxellaceae; genus Acinetobacter; species Acinetobacter sp. ACNIH2. The sequence continues at coordinate 1,585,777 of NZ_CP026412.1, read as the reverse complement.
ACGACCACCCATAGTACGACCACCAAAGTCCGAGCTGATGCGTTTCATGTCTGGTAATGGATGAGAGACTAACCATGAATAAGGACTATTCGAAGATGCAGAATACGAAGTTTTAGTGGCATATTTTTTAGCAATCGATTCGTTATTTAGCTCAACTGTTTTTTCACGCAATCTGACTGATAACTCGGTACTTGCAGGAAGATCAATATCTTCAGGTTCAGCATACGAACCTTGTGCTAAAGTTTGAGTCAGTTGCTCTATACGATCTGGTGAAGCAGTGGTGTTAGAATTTAATTGAACTAAATCAGCGAAAGCCACCGATGCGGCCGAAGCTGCCAAAGAAAATGCCAATAAAATACGTCTTGTGTGCATGAAAACCTCTTTAAACTGTTCTTACAAAAGTTCCTTGCGTGATCTCTTCCTTGATATCTACTGAAAGGAGCGCATAAGATTAAGACACAAATATGAAGGTAATATGTATGTCTGAACCAGAGAATCTCTTTCAACAAACAAGAAAACGCATAAAAACAGGAAACTTGTCGTTTCTCTCAACCCAAGTTGCTGCATGGCAGAAACTTAGCAAACTCATTCAACCGTTATTGCCTCAACCAGAGCAATGGCAGGTTGCTTGTTATCAATATGGTGTTTTAACCGTAACGGGTGAAAATCAAGCGATGGTGAGTCAACTTGGTTACTTACAAAAGCACTATATTGTTCAATTGGCTCAACTAGAAGAACTGAAAGACTTACAAAAAATACAGGTTCGTTTAAGAGTATCCTCAAAAACTACACAGACAACTGAATCATCTTCCCGATCTCTTAGCCCAGAAACCCAAGATTTATTAAAAGGGGCTGCTGACTTTGTGAGCGACCCTAAGCTTAGCCAAGCAATGCTACGTTTGGCAAGCAATAAAAAGTAACCTAGGGCTGGGTTTGGAAAATGCCTCAGCCAACGAACGTGACTTAATTCACATTTCAATTTGTTATATTATAACGTAGCCCATATAAGACAATGACTTATGTCACACTTACATAAGGGATTGGACATTGATCTATGTCATCAAATGTTACAATTTCGTAGCTACTTGGATCACTTTGAACATTGCGTAACAATTGGTTATTGAGAGCATGACCTGACTTATATCCATCAAATTTCGCAATAATTTGATGTCCTAATAAATATAAATCACCTACAGCATCCAATATTTTGTGACGAACAAATTCATCTGAGAAGCGCAAACCTTCTTCATTGACCACGCCAGTATCATCTACACCAATGGCATTCTCTAAACTTGCCCCTAAAGCCAAATTGTTGGCTTTTAAATAATCTAAGTCCTTCATGAAGCCAAATGTACGTGCTTCACTAACTTCGTAGACAAAAGTTTCAGTTGAAAAATCGATGGTGGCTGACTGATATTCTTTTTTAAATGCGGGGTGGTCAAAATCGATGGTGAAATTCAGTTGAAAACCTGAATGCGGCGTGAAAATTGCACGCTTATCATCAATTAATGCTTCAACAGGTTTTAAGATTCGAATAAATTTTTTGGCTGCATTTTGCTCGACCAATCCACCTTGCATTAACAGATAGATAAATGGACCAGCACTGCCATCCATAATTGGCACTTCTGAAGCCGAGACTTCGATAATTAAATTATCAATACCCAAACCTGCGATCGCACTCATCACATGTTCAATGGTGCCTACTTTGGCATCTTCCTGAACCAAATTAGAGCACATAAAGGCTTCTTGAATCAGCATTGCATCGGCTTGAATGTCCACAGGTGGATCCAAATCAATACGGCGAAATACAATACCCCCATCCACATGGTGCGGCACAAAGTTCATTAATACCTTTTGCCCACTATGAAGACCAATACCGCTCGCTTTCACGACACGTTGCAGGGTACGCTGTTTCAACATGCTCTTTCTATCATCTGCCCATAAATCCGCTATACGTTAGCATATTTAGCCATTGATAAAAAACAAAAAGGTAGCGATAACGCTACCTTTTATAGTATTTCAAAAGCAAGTTATTGAAAAATAATTACTTACGTTGCTGATTTTTCAAATAATCTTGAATACTCATTGGTGTTGGGCGTGATGCACCAGCAGATGAAGCCGCATTAATTGCTGGAGCATCAGCCTGCTGACGTTGAATCGCAGGAACATCATCTTCCTCAACCACAGCATGGGTCGTTGCAGAACGTGAAACCTGCGTATTTGGACGCTTCACAGGTTCAATCGCATCTGCTGAATTGCGGGTTAAACCTGTTGCAATCACAGTCACGCTAATTTCATCACGTGCATCAGGGTCAAAGACCGTACCGTAGAAGACTTGACCTTCATCCAAGTCCACAATTTGGTTCACGACATCCGTGATTTCTTCAATTTCACCAAAGGTGACATCATCACCACCAGTGACGTTAATCAAAATACCCTTCGCATTCATAATCGTTACGTTATCTAATAACGGGCTACGAATCGCCTGTTCTGCGGCTTGACGCGCACGATGTTCACCACGACCTGAGCCTGCACCCATCATGGCATAACCACGAGTACTCATTGCTGTTTTCAAGTCGGCAAAGTCAAGGTTAATGTGACCAGGGCGAACCACCAAATCAAAGATACTGCGTACCGCATTCAACAATACATCATCTGCCTTTTTATAAGCATCTTTCATCGAGATATCGCGGAATACTTTGAGCAAACGCTGGTTTGGAATAATAATAAGTGAGTCTACGTGCGCTTCTAAAGCCTCAATGCCTTTTTCAGCAGACTGTTGACGACGTTTCCCTTCAAAATTAAACGGCGTGGTCACTACACCTACAGTTAAAATACCCATTTCTTTGGCAATTTCTGCAACGACTGGTGCAGCCCCTGTACCTGTACCACCACCCATACCCGCAGTCACAAACACCATGTCGGTGCCTTCTAAATGCTGGCGGATCAACTCACGACTTTCTTCGGCCGCCGTTTGACCCACTTGAGGATTGGCACCTGCACCTAAACCACGGGTACTTTGTTCGCCTAACTGGATTTTAAATTGCGCATTCATACGGTCTAATGCTTGCTTGTCCGTATTGGCACAAACAAATTTTACACCTTGAATATCCGATTCCAACATGTGTTGAACGGCATTACCGCCTGCACCACCTACACCAAATACAGTGAAACGGGCTTGACCGTTGCTATCGTTCTGATCATCTTCTAAAAATTCAAATGAGGCCATGACCTTTAAATTTCCTAATTCGTAATTGGCAGTCACTTAAGCCCGTATACTGCCTTGATCTGCATAAATAAAATTGGTTTTAGAATGCTGTTCAATGTCTAGGTTGTCAAGTCTTGACCGCCTAACGTACAACTTCCAAACAATATTCCTTAAAAATACCACTAAAAAATAGACTTCAACTTGTCATTTAGCCCTGACCATGCTCGTCCAGCACGTTGCCAGAACGAAAGTGTTTCAGTATCTACACTTTCTACCAAGGTCTCTTGTGGATCCCCTTGACTGAACATCAATAAGCCCGCCGCCGTTGCATATTGGGAACGGCGTAATGATGCCAAATAAGGCTCATCGGCATAAACTTGTACAGGTGGATTGCCCAAATGCGCTGAAATACCCAACATGCGACGCACCAAGCTGACCATGCCTTCAATTTGGCAAGCATCACCCGTCAAAACAACACCATGATATAACCCATGAATAGCGCCACTACGCTCAAGTGCTTCTCGAACTTGGGTTAAAATTTCTTCATAGCGTGCAATCATGATGTCAGACAATTCAATTCGGCTAATGGTTTGCGGACCATCAATCCCTTGAATTTGAATCATATGGTCAGGTTTGACCACTTTTAAATCGACACAACCATAAAGCAACTTAATTCTTTCTGCTTCTTCTGTCGTGGTCTGCAAAACGGCAGCAATATCACGTGTCACATGTTCACCGCCACGCTGCAACGTTTCCGCCATCGCCAGACGCCCATCTAAATAGACAGCAAGATTGGTGGTTCCAGCGCCCATGTCGAGCAAACAAACCCCATATTCTTTTTCGTCTTTCAGCAAACTGGCTTCTGCTGTGGCCAAACAAGACACCACCATTTTCTCTACGGTGATGTTTGCACCTTTCATGGCGCGATCCAAATTCTGCATGGTACTGATCGGTAACATCATCAACTGATAATGCCCTTTCATCGTGTGCGCGGACATCCGAATTGGATTCTGTACCCATTCTGGAGAATCATCCAATTCAAAACCTAGCGGAACTGCACTTACCAAATAATGATCTGAAGTGACATGGCTGGCTTTGGCCAACTCTAAGGCTCTCACGACTTCATTGGTGCTAATACTATGTTCAGCATTTTCAATTGGGGTACGCCCCGAAGCATAAAAACTTTTTAATTCTGCACTTGGAATAGAAACCCAAGCTGAATGCACACGGCACTCAGCCATATCTTCCGCTTCCTGAACGGCATTTTTTATCGCCGTGATGACTTTGTCCAAGCTCACGATTTTGCCTTTGTTCATACCGCGATTACGTGCAGTCGCCATCCCAATGACTTGTATCTTGTCTGGGGCATGCACCTTACCAATCAAAACTGAAACTTTATGTGTCCCAATGTCAATCGCAACAACTGAGGGAACAGCTTCACTCATTATTTACTACCATTACATGTTTGTTTAATTTATGGCTTTACGCCTCTATTTATAAAGCCAATCATTATGGCTTTGCACTTATCCCATCCGCAATGCCTGTGTCATTAATCGTTACAACAAAGTGACCATTTACAATTTTGGGTGGGACTGTGCTTTTCCATTGAATTGCTAGGCCATTCCTATAGCGTAAATCGATTGCAGAGATTTGTGGCCATACTGGTTTCAAATCACTTTGTGCGAGATGACTCAAACGTTGTAGCTTACTCATAGTTTGATCTTGATCAACAATAACACGTAATCCAGAATCAAACTGCATAAACCAAGTCATACGCTCCGTTAAATATAATTCTTTTAGCCGAAGGTTGACTGGAAGGAATAATTGGTTAATTTCATTATAGCGACGCATCATGGTTTTGGATTGGCTGATCGGCCCATGAAGCAATGGCAATTGTTGATAATTTTTGGGTGTCACTTCAGCAAAAACATCACCGCTATCGCTTAGCAAACGCCCAGTTCCCCAACGGGCAATCGCATGACGAGGCATTACACGGACGCGAATCGCATTCGGCCATGCACGAGAAACCACAACACGATCTACCCATGACAACTCTAAAGCACGGTCACGGATTTGCTCTAAATCAGAAGTAAAATAATTATTTTGTAAAGTTGGCGCCACGTGCAACATCACTTGACGATGCTCAGCATCGGAACGTGTTCCAACCACATCCAAATCTGCTACACGTGCATCTGTCATGACCTTGTATAAGCCAAATATTCCAGCAGCCAAGACCACAAAAGCAATAACCAAGAGCAGCCAGCCACCCACGTTAGTCAGCTGTTCTTTTCGCGTGGGTGGTTTGTCATGAATCGAGGTAATTGCGGCGCGTTTGCGGCGCATCGATGCTGGAAGTTGAGCCATAACTTAGTGTGCTACACCTGTAAGTGTTTGTTCTAAAATTGCAACACATAACGCATCAAAACTATAGCCTACAGCATTGGCAGCTTTTGGCACCAATGAGTGACTGGTCATACCTGGTACTGTATTCACTTCAAGTAACCAGAAGTTGCCTTGTTCGTCCTGCATGGCATCAATACGTCCCCAACCACTTGCCCCAACCGCTTGAAATGCGCGTAAACATAAGGCTTGTAGACGTTGTTCTTCAGCTTCCGTTAAACCGCACGGAATACCATATTGCACATCATTACGTTGATATTTCGCTTCATAATCGTAGAACGCAACATCCGCAGGTGGTTGTAAACGAATCACAGGTAACGGTTGACCATTCAAGAATGAAATCGTGAATTCACGTCCTGTAATCCATTTTTCAGCCATGACCACAGCATCATGCTGAGTGGCTTTAGCAATTGCCGCAGCCAAATCTTCAGCCTTTTCAACCTTGCTCATGCCTACACTAGAACCTTCGTGTACAGGCTTAATAATGAGTGGCAAACCTAGGCTTTCTACAACTTCGGCTAAATCACTGTCTTTATCAATAATACGGTACGGTGCAGTTGGTAAGTCTGAACCTTGCCAAATTTGCTTGGTTTTAACTTTGTCCATACCAATAGCAGAACCTTGAACACCAGTTCCTGTATAAGGAATGTTTAACCACTCTAATACACCTTGGATCTGACCATCTTCACCACCACGACCATGCAATACAATAAAGGCACGATCATAATTGACCAATTCTGTCACGCTACGATTCTGAGGATCAAATGCCTCGGCATTTACCCCAGAACGAATCAATGCTTCAAGTACAGCCTGACCACTATCGAGAGAAACCTCACGCTCAGCTGATTTACCACCAAGCAACACGGCAACTTTGCCGAACTTTGAAGCATTTGACACGTTTTTATCCTTAAACTGTTATAACTTTTTAATTGAAACCGAAAACGGCAATTAATCTACATATAATTGATGCTGTGCCAGCTCAACCGAGATAGCTCCCACATTACCTGCGCCTTGTGTTAATAACAAGTCATTCGCTTGTAACACTTTACGCATTACGTTTGGCAAGTTTCCTTCTACGGGATCAATCAAGATAGGCTCAACTTCACCACGTAAACGAATACTACGCGCTAATGCACGACTGTCCGCACCTACAATTGGTTTTTCCCCAGCAGGATAAACTTCCAATAACAACAATTGATCCACTTGTGACAACACATCAACAAAATCATCAAAACAATCGCGGGTACGACTAAAACGGTGCGGCTGGAACAACATGACCAAACGACGGTCTGGATGGCTAGCACGTGCTGCTTTAATGGTGGCTTCTACTTCTTTCGGGTGATGGCCATAGTCATCCACCAATTTTACGTTGCCTTCGCCCAACTCAAACTCACCCTGAACTTGGAAACGACGCCCCACACCGCTGAAACCTTCTAATGCACGCGCAATCGCAGCATCAGACACCCCTTCATCTGTGGCAATACCAATCGCAGCCAGTGCATTTAAAATATTATGCAAACCAGGCAAATTAATCGTTAGACGCAAAGGCTCACGATCTTTACGCAATACGGTAAAGTGTGACTGCATGCCTTCTTGTACTACGTCTACTGCGCGGATGTCATTGTCTTCATTAAATCCGTAGGTCACCAATGGACGACCAATACGTGGCATAATTTCACGGATGTTGGCATCATCACCGCACACCACTGCCAAACCGTAAAACGGCATTTTTTGTAAAAACTGGACAAAAGTGTCTTTGAGTACATCAAAGCTGCCACCATAGGTATCCATATGATCCGCATCGATGTTGGTCACAATGGTTGCCATAGGCTGTAAATGCAGGAAAGATGCATCTGACTCGTCCGCTTCAGCCACAATAAAACGACTTGCACCCAATGCCGCATTAACACCAGTACGATTTAATAAACCACCAATCACATACGTTGGATCGAGGTTTTCTTCAGCCAACATACAAGTGACAAGACTAGTGGTTGTGGTTTTACCATGAGTTCCTGCAACAGCAATCCCATGACGGTAGCGCATTAATTCACCCAGCATTTCTGCACGGCGAACCACAGGTGTACGATGTTCAATGGCTGCCTTAATTTCAGGGTTCTCTGGGTCAATCGCCGTTGAAACTACCAAAACATTAGCGCCTTGAATATTTTCCGCAGCATGCCCGATATAGACTTTAATGCCGTTTTCTTCAAGCTGTACGGTGGTTTTCGACGCCTTGATATCTGAACCAGAAACTTTATAGCCTTGGTTTTTCAACACTTCAGCAATGCCGCACATCCCAGCACCACCAATACCCACGAAATGGATATGCTTAATACGACGCATTTCAGGGATTTTAATTAACTTTTTTGCTTGATCAGCAGGTGTAGATGGAGACATAGCTTACTCTAATCACAATTCTTGAATTAGCTCAACGACATGTTGAGTTGCATCGGGTTGAGCCTGTTGACGCGCTTTGACTGCCATTTCAGACAATAATGAACGATTCATTAACGGCACTAACAATTCTTTTAAACTTTCAGGCGTCATATGGGCTTGCGGACAAATTTTTGCAGCTCCAATATTCGCTAAAAACTTGGCATTCGCCGTTTGGTGATCATCCACAGCACTTGGTAACGGTACAAATATAGCCGCGACTCCTGCTGTAGCAATTTCTGTCACCGTTAACGCACCCGCACGACAGATAATGAGATCTGCATCTGAATAGGCTTGAGCCATATCTTCAATAAACGGGTGGACTTCGACTTCTAAACTCGTAGGCGCATTGGCATATTGTGCCTGTGTCGATTCAGCATGGTTTTGACCACATTGATGGTAGACACGAAGTGGCACATTTAATTGCTTTAAAGCTTCGGGTACACATTCATTTAGTGCTTTCGCCCCCAAAGAACCACCGACAATTAAAATGCGAAGTGGTTGATGGGCTTTTTCACGCTCTTGATAACGCCAAGACGGATTTAAAATTTCGGTAATTTCTTTACGCACAGGATTGCCTGTGGTGACAATTTTAGATTGCTCTGCAAAGGTTTGCGGAAAAGCCTGACACACCGTGGTCGCAACACGTGACAATTGGGTATTGGTAAATCCCGCGATAGCATTTTGCTCATGAATAAGCACAGGAATGCCTAAAACGCGTGCAGCCAAACCGCCGGGCCCAGCCACGTAACCACCAAAACCAGCAACAGCGTCAATATTCAACTGTTTCATATAGCGCATAGCGCTTAAGGTTGCTTTTAAAATTTTAAAAGGTGCCAATAATTTGCGTACCACACCATTACCACGTACGCCTTGAATATCAATTTGATAAATTGGAATATTTTGATTTTTTAATAAGCGGTTTTCCATGCCTGTAGGTGTTGCCAACCAAGACACTTGTGTTCCTTGTTGTTGCAATTGTTTTGCAACGGCAAGTGCTGGAAAAACATGTCCACCAGTACCAGCGGCCATCATCATTACGCGTTTGGGCTTTGTTTGCTGTACATCAGTCACGGTTTAATTCTTCAGTTCAAAAAAATAGGTAAAAATTCATTTAAGTTAACAATTGTAATCACAAACGCAGAGGCGCGAAAGTTTATTTACTTTGTTTCACCCAGCGTTTCATTGTTTTTTTCTTCAGTTTTGTAAGTTTAAACAAGTTTTATTATTAATCTAGTATAAAAAACCGCTATCTTTGTTAAAAACCGCAAATCGCTTGTAGTTTTGGAAAGATCTTTTGCTTAATTTTGGGCCTCTAGCGTACTGCACAATCCTCAACCACACGCATGTGATCGAGGCATTGAGTATATTCAAATTTACTTAAACGCTTGGGCGGCCCGCCTCTAATACAGCAAATAAATCATCCGCAATTTGAGTACCAAACTGGTTGTCAATTTCACGAATACACGTTGGGCTAGTGACATTAATTTCAGTCACGTAATTGCCAATCACATCTAGACCGACAAAAATCAGTCCTTTCTCACGTAAGAAAGGCCCTACTTTTTCTGCAATGCTACGGTCATTTTCAGTCAGCGGACGGGCTTCACCCAAGCCGCCCGCAGCCAAGTTGCCGCGTACTTCACCATTTTGCGGAATTCGCGCCAAGCAATACGGTACAGGCTCGCCATTGATCATTAAAATACGCTTATCGCCTTCGACAATTTCAGGAATATAACGCTGTGCCATTATCGGCTGAGTACCATGGTTGGTTAAAATTTCAATGGTTGAGCCAATATTCACACCATCTTGATAAAGACGGAAAATTCCCATGCCGCCCATACCATCAAGTGGTTTTACAATCACATCACCTTGTTCTTTGATAAATTCACGAATTAAACCTTGCTGTGAAGTGACTAAAGTCGGGACTTGCAACTCAGGGAACTGGGTGGCAAACAGTTTTTCATTACAGTCACGCAGGCTTTGTGGTTTGTTAATAATCCACGCCCCTTCGCGTTCTGCTTGCTCTAAAATATAGGTGGTATAGACAAAGTTCATATCAAATGGCGGGTCTTTACGCATCAACACCACGTCATACGCCGCGATGGATTCTTTCTTTTTTTCACCCAATTCATAATAGTGATTGTAATCTTCAAATACCTGTAACGGTGCAATTAAACCAAACGCTTTACCCTGCTCGATATATAAATCCTGTTGTAATGCATAACCCAGTTCATGCCCGCGACGGCTTGCCGCCCATAACATGGCCATAGTTGAGTCTTTTTTCAAATTGACACTTTCAATGGGGTCCATCACAACAAGTACGCGCATAATCAAAACTCTTGTTTAAAGATATAATCAGCTAGGAGTATAACGGAGATTATTCGGTTCTATTTCTGAATTTCAATTTTCGCTTATGGATAATTTTGTATAACTTCATTCAGGTTTCCGCTATGCAACAAGCCATTATTGGTTTTCATTTAGATGATGAGCAGCATTGGGTGGCAGATTTAGCCTGCGGACATACTCAACATGTTCGCCACACTCCCCCTTGGCAAAATCGTCCCTGGGTGATGACTAAACAAGGACGGAAAGAGAAATTAGGCATGATGCTAGAATGTAAGAAATGTGATGAGAAAGATTTCGTAGATTCGCCATTATGTTAAATGAACTATTAAATAAGGCTAAACTCTAGATAGCTCAGCACGGTACTTTTTAAAATTAAAAGTCATATACCAATTGGCATTTGCTGTGATTTCTCACTACCCCTTCAGTTTGTCGTTTAGTTACTTCAACTTCTATCCATGAAAATTTAAATCATCAATACCTAATAATTCTAAAGTTATTGATGATTTAATTAGACCATTTCATAGTCCAAGGACTATGATTACAGCTATTTTTTAAATGGCCACAACAACTGCTTGAAATATCGATTCGATATAGGGGTACGAATGCCCAAACTATCTGCAGAAACTGCTTTTTCTTCATAGTGAAAAGTGCCAAAAATATGATCCCAAATCACAAAAACCTCGGCAAAATTTTTACTGCCAAAGCCCTGTTTATGATGCCAACGATGTACTTCAGCAACAGCAAATACATGTTTTAATGGCCCTGCCCGATAGTCTAAGTTGGCGTGTTGAAAACTTAAATGTACCGCAGTAAAGGTTAGCCAACAACCTATCAGCAAGGTTGGTGCCCCTAATATCGTTAATACCAATAAACTAGGTGTTGCTAGTGCAATCGCACTTAATGGATGACGTTTTTCACCATTTAACCAATATAAGCGTTTAGGTTGATGATGAATGGCATGTAATTTCCACAACCAGCGCCGACGATGACTCAGTTTATGCATATACCATAAACCAAAATCAATAATTATCCCCACCAGTAAAAATTGTACCCATATTGGCCATTGAATAGGCCATAATTTAGAAGAAAACTCGAATTTCAGGATAAATTGTAAAATTGTTGCGGTTATTAGAATAAGTGCTACATTAAAAATCGCATGAAAAATGTCAGTGAATGTATCCTCTTGATCATGTAACCATTTTTGCTGATATGGCAAAAAGTGCTCTAACATTGCAACCATAGCGCTAATGGATACAATGCATACTAGTGCGGACGGCCAATAGGGTATTTTTTGATAAGCCATCAATAATACTATTGTTAAGGCTGTAACAGATAAAATCGGATAACTCAAATAACGTATTAAAAAATGACTATACTTTAGCATGATGATGTCCTCGATTTAGATTGATCACTACCATGCAGGATTGTTTGATGTTTAAATTGAATAAAACGGCTATATTTTATTTAAAAAGTGAATTTACTTAAGATTCAGGCAACAGGATCATCTTGTTTTGGATGTTTTTGATTGCCGAAGGTTGTATGCCAAACATTTGCATACAGGTTCTAGAAAAATGTGCTTGATCGGTAAAGCCACTCTGATGCGCTGCTGCAGTTAAATTATTTTCTTCATGTAGATTTTTAAGTGCAATAATCAAGCGTAACCACTTGCGATAACTACGTAATGAAATATCAAAATGGGAATTGAACCAATGTGTTAGACGACTTTCAGATAAGTGATGTAACGCTGCCAGCTCCTGACGTGAAGGAACAGAATTATATAATAGATGTTGATAGATATAGCCAGTCATTAATTGAGCACGTTCACTAGCTACCATACAATCAAAATAGCACTGTAATTGAGCAAAGGCTTTGGTAATATTATTAGTATGCAAAAAATAAAGCCGCAATTGCTCCAGAAGCGTTGTCGGCAGTATTTGTATCTGAGATGTTGAGGCAAAAAATTGATGTATAGCCTGCCCTAAATAATAAGTTCCATCCAAATAAATCGAGCAATACTTGCCTTTCTGTAACTGATGAACAGTATTTGCTGGAATGAAAAAACCCATACCCGTATATAACTGCTCGGATTCAATAATCTGCATAGATTGTACTGGATCGAGGGGAAAAGTGATCTGATGCGCAAGATGTCGATGTGGTCTGTTATCTCCTGCTTGTCCACAAAAATAACCGTAACCCAAACCAATAGCCATCTGACCTTGCCAATGTGATAGCTGCTCTTTTTTTATCATATTTATATTTTACAAGATTAACGCTAAAATTGAATGCTTTATACCGATATTTAAATACTTCAGTTATATTAAGTATTGAGATGGAATATATAAAATTTAAGAAACCTCAAAAGTAAGAACTTGATTTCTTTTAATTTAAGGTTTTCTAAAATTACCATATCACGCCTTATACGAAGCTATGAACCCTTATTCTCTAAGGATTTCATAGCTCACCACTTCACCATTAAAACAGCCTCTTTCTCCTCAAAACCCGATTCTCCTGAAGCAACCCGTTCAATCACATACTGTTCAAACTCATACTTTACAATCCCTCTAGTTGCCTTAAAAGCTGCTCGAATACGTTCTGCATCTCCCGAGTTTTTCATTCTTGGCCATTCCCTTTTGTAGATAGTTTGGATTCTCTTTCAGATAAGCAATAAAACTATCTAACTGTTGGATAAGCGCCATTATGTTAAATGGAATGAAAAAGACACCTAATCAGGTGTCTTTTTCATTTGAAACTAAGACAGGAGATTATCGATTAGAATCTAAAATTTCGTTGTGTTGGACTACTTCTTGGGCTTTTGAATAACTTTCAATAAGTAGTTCATATGCAGGGAAAATTTTGGTATACACTTGCGCCCATTCTTGAGCATCTTCACGGTTCCAAGTCTTTTGAATCTCTGAAGCAACAGCTGCTGTGTCCATAGGAACAACACCTGCTTGAACAACACGAGCTAGGGTGATTTCTTGGGCCATTTTAGTATAAGTACCAGAAGCATCGACTACTGCAAAAACCTTATAACCTTCCGCTACAGCACTGATAGCAGGGAATGCCATACATACACTAGTAATTGTACCTGCAATAATTAAGGTTTTTTTACCTGTGGCTTTAACCGCATTTACAAAATCTGGGTTATCCCAAGCGTTGATTTCACCTTTACGCGCTACATATTGTGCATGTGGAGCATTTTGATGAATTTCTGGAATTAGTGGACCATTCGGACCTTGTGGTACAGATGCTGTGGTGATCACAGGAATGTTTGCTAATGTAGCCATTTTAGCTAATGCAGCAGCTCTTTGGCGAAGTTCAGGCATAAGCATGTCGCCTACAGTCTGAAATAGACCACTTTGGTGGTCAATCAAAAGCATTACTGAATCAGATGGATCGATAACAGGACGTTGACCGTTAAAGTTCGCTGGAGTAGACATTTTTATTTCCTTAGATTTTGATTAGCTAGTAATTCTTATAATATTGGTATAACAATTGATTAAAAATATCTAATATAGAAATCATTGTCATATTTAAAGAACAATTTGATTATTTAGTAGGCTATGAATGAAGGATTTCAACGATCTCTATTATTTTGCAAAAGTCATTGAATATGGTGGTTTTTCTGCAGCCAGTAATGAGTTAATGGTGACAAAATCATTATTAAGCAGAAGAATTGCTGAATTAGAAAAGCGCTTAGGCGTGAAGCTTTTACATAGAAATACCCGGAATATCTCTATTACTGAGGTGGGGAAAATCTACTATCAGCATTGCCAAGCTATGATTATTGAGGCAGAAGCTGCCGATACTGCTATAGAAATGTTAAGTATTGAACCTGCCGGTACAGTTAAGATTTCATGCCCTGTCAACTTATTGCATTTCAATGTAAGTAAGATGCTTAACGATTTCTTGATAAAGTTTCCTAAAGTTCGATTACATGTTGAAGCTACTAATAGGAAAGTTGATTTAATTAATGAGCGATATGATGTAGCAATTAGAATTAGGCCTTTACCTTTAGAAGATAGCGATCTTGTCGTGCGTGACTTGTCATTGTCTAAGCAATTTATTGTTGCTAGCCCAGAATTAGCTTATAAGCACTTTTCAATAAAACATCCTAGTGAATTAAATCAGTGGCCCATTCTTATGATGGAATCTTTTGTTCCTGAATATAACTGGAGGTTATTCAATGAAAATAATGAACAGTATCTTTTGAAGTGCGAGCCACGATTAACAACAACAGACTTAAATGCTTTGCATCTTGCAACATTACAGGGATTAGGTATCGCTAAGTTACCTGAATTAATCATTCATAATGATTTGAAAGAAGGTCGATTGGTAAAAGTTCTTCCAGATTGGGAACCAAAACCTGAGTTGATCCATTTAGCATATACATCAAGAAGGGGCTTATTACCTTCTGTTAAAGCATTAATTGACTTTTTAATCGCTGAATTTGAGAAATATTAAAGTAACCAGTTCTTAAATTCTTTTAAAATCAACATAATGGTCGTTATACGAAGTTCTTTAAATTTTCATATAATAATCAACATCTTAGTCAAAACCATTCTAGGGTTCAGCGCACTAGAACGGCTTTTTCATGATTCTTCACGTTCCACGATTATGATGTAACCAATTTTTTACAAATTTAATGAGATCTACTCAACAGTTTAATCCGCTGATAAATGAAAAAAGGAAGCCATCGCTTCCTTTTTTTCAAGTCCATATAGACTTAGATTCCGTATTTCACACGGTAGGCTTCCATTTTCGCCAAGGCTTCGCTTTCACCTTTGGCATCTAAATAATTCATTAAATCTTTCATGGTAATTAAGGCATGTACAGGAATTTCCAATTCTTTTTGTACTTCCTGAATGGCAGATAATTCACCCTGACCTTTTTCCTGACGGTCTAATGCCACCAATACACCTGCAATTTGTGCACCTGCATTTTTTAGAATGGTGACCACTTCACGAATCGCTGTTCCTGCGGTAATTACATCATCAATGATCCAGACCTTTTTGCCTGCAACCGATGCACCGACCAACACGCCACCTTCACCGTGGTCTTTCGCTTCTTTACGGTTAAAGCCCCATGGCACACTCACACCATGATTTTGCGACAATGCTACAGCCGTTGCTGCGACAAAAGGAATCCCTTTATATGCAGGGCCAAACACCACTTCGACATTGTCACACTGAGTTAATTTATCTGCATAACCAGAAGCCAACAGTGATAGAGCCTCACCATCATTCAATAAACCAGCATTAAAAAAATAAGGACTCACTCGGCCTGATTTTAAAGTAAACTCACCAAATTTAAGCACACCACGTGATAAAGCGAGTTCGATAAATGCTTGTGGGTTAAATTGAGCTGGCGTTGACATGAGGTGCTCCGAAATTCATACATTGAGGTTATGACTGCGCATGATACCAAAGAGTAGCTACCCAAGTGATCAAAAAATTTTACGAGTGGTTTCAATTAACGTAAATGGCTTACGTTCATCCGTAGCCAAAGGCTTATTGGAATGGTTAGAACAGTCCGATGCCGATGTGGTGTGCATGCAAGAAAGTCGCATCACTCATGCACAATGGACAGATAAATTTAAACCTGAAGGTTGGTACACACATTTATTTCCTGCGGAGCGTGCAGGTTATGCAGGCACGGCTATTTATAGCCGTTTACCCTTTGTGTCTGTAACAGATGGTTTAGGTTTTGAACTGGCCGACTCTCAAGGACGCTTTATCAGTGCAGAATTTGATTTAGGTTTAGATCAACCTGTTCATATTTGCTCTTTGTATTTACCTTCAGGCTCGTCAGGTGACGAAGCACAAGCACGCAAAGATCATTTTTTAGAAAATTATCAACAGATTCTTAAACAATGGCGCGCTGAAAATAAATCCATCATTGTGTGTGGTGACTACAATATTGTGCATAAGCGCATTGATATTAAAAACTGGTCGGGCAATCAAAAATCTTCAGGCTGCTTACCACATGAACGTGCCTGGCTCGATCATATTTATGATGAACTCGGTTATGTCGATACCTTCCGCGAAGTACGCAAAGAAGCTGAGCTTTATTCTTGGTGGTCGAATCGTGGGCAAGCCCGTGCCAAGAACGTCGGTTGGCGTATTGATTACCAAGCCTGTTCACCTGACTGGAAGTCACGTACAGTCAATGCTTGGGTGTATAAAGATGAATGGTTTAGTGACCATGCACCCGTCATTATTGACTATCAAATTTAAATAGTTTGCGCATTTGAGTGAACAAATGTTCACTCAATATTATCTTTTTGCTCACAGCACATGACGCATTTGTGGTCTTTTTATCCTCGGTCAGAAACGGCATCATAGCGGCACGGCACAGGGACATGTCAGGATGACAGCAAAGGGATAGGAAGCCGTAGGATGGAATAAAACACAACTCGTTTTGAGTTTGTTTTCAAGGATGTGACAATGGACGTTGTAATGAGACCCGCATAATCAGGATGATTAAATGCGGGTTTTCTCTTTTTTATTGCTTATTTTTATTTAAGCGCTGATGTTTTGATTGTTTTAACATTCTTGTTTTTCATGAACATAGCATGCCAAGTTTAGATTGCAATTCGATGACAATTCCCATGACATCAGCATCTTTCGCCTAATTTTCCTGCAATGCTAGAGAAAGCAGATTTTTTTGTTTACCCTATGCTCAATCATTATCTTCAGGAATGTATTCTGTATGCTAAAAATTTATGGCATTAAAAACTGTAGCTCCATGAAAAAAGCCTTCGATTTGCTGACTGAACTGGGCTTGACCTATGAATTTCATGATTATAAAAAACAAGGGATTGATGCCGACACCTTAAAAACTTGGCTAGACCAAGTTGGACAAGAGCTGATTCTCAATAAAAAAGGCACCACTTGGCGTAAACTGACTGAAGCAGAACAACTACACGCCTTGGCTTCACAAGACCAATTAATCGAAACTCTGATGGCACAGCCGAGTTTAATCAAGCGCCCTGTTTTACAAACTGCTCAAGGTTATCTGGTCGGTTTTGATGAAGCGGCTTATCGAGCAATTCCTGCTTAAAAGGCACTTTTTAGATGTAAAAAAGCCTGATAGACAATCAGGCTTTTGATCACATCTTTTTTACCACTTTAGTTCATACGAACCCAAGTTTGGTTACGTCCTAATACAGCTACACCCAAATAACCACGGAGCTCAAGCTTTTTCCCACCCGAAGTCAGTTCACCTTTTAAGCTATAGGTTTTGCCATTTTTCGGGTCTAAAATCGTACCCTCATCATATTTTGTGCCGCCGACATTTTTCAGACCACGAACGATCGTTAGGCCTTTCAATGATTTGTTGTGATATGGACCTTCACATTTACTGCAAGCATTTTCTTCACCTGGTGTCAAAATGCTTTGAATGCTGGCAGTCAAAACACCATTTTTTTGCTCAGTAAATTTCACAACCGCACGTGGTTGCTTGGTTTTATCATCAATGGTTTTCCAAACTGTGCCATTTAATGGATCAGCCGCATTCGCAAGTACGGTTAATCCGAGCAATCCTAATGCAAGTGCAATTTTTTTCATTTTTGTTGATTTCCCTAGTCTGTCTGTAGACGTCTTTAAGTATTGTAAAGCCACAGCAAATTTGCAATTCTTGAATGTGACTGTTTAGTGTACCCTTGTAATTATTGTGGGTAAATATACTACTATTAGGCATAATTTATAACAAAATGGAAGAACCGTGAAGATATCAGCACCGTGGAAACAATTCATTACAGAAAGTCTTTTAAAAACGACCATCCGTACGCCGAGCCAATACAATCTCCCCCCAAATATACTGCGACATGGCTTAGAACAACTCTGTAAGATTTTCCCGACTCAGGCAGATGTCCAAGTTCGTCCTTTACGTTTAGGGCAATTGAATGCCGAAGAACTTAAACCACAAAAGGAATCGACCCAGCTCATCTTCCATATTCACGGTGGTGCTTTTTTTCTGGGTTCACTAAATACGCATCGTGCATTTTTGAGCCAAATCGCAGCACGGACACAAATGCAGGTGTTACATGTCGATTATCCACTCTCACCAGAACACCCGTTCCCAGAAGCAATTGATGCACTGTTCAACACGTATTTAAATTTACTGGATCAAGGTATTCTAGCCAAAGATATTATTTTATCGGGTGATTCTTGCGGTGCAAACCTCGCAGTTGCTTTGGCAATTAAAATCCGCCAAGCACAACTCGAACAGGTCAGTGGTTTAATTTTGCTTTCCCCATTTTTAGATTTGACCCTGACCAGTGAATCACTGCGCTTTAATCAAAAGCATGATGCCTTACTTTCTATTGAAGCCCTCGAAGCAGGCATTGATTACTATTTACCTGCGGACATTGATCGTGGAGACCCACGCGTCTCACCTTTATTCGATGATTTGACGGGTTTACCTCCGACACTGATTCAGGTCGGTTCTAAAGAAATTTTAATGGATGATGGGCAACGCTTTCAGCAACAAGCCGAGGCTGCAGGCGTTCAAGTTGAATTTAAGATTTACACAGGGATGTGGCATAACTTTCATATGTTTAGTGCTTGGTTTGAAGAAGCCCAACAAGCTTTAGCAGATTTAGCCGCATTCGCGCACCGCCTAGATAAAAATTAAAATGCCATAAAAAAGGTCAGCATCTGCTGACCTTTTCGTTTCTTAATCTTCAAGCTTAGATGAGTTTAACCTGTGCCAAAGCTGCTTCAATCGCTTTATTTTTAAGTTCTTCACCCATATTGACACCTTCAGCACGTACAACATCTACCTGCTCGACACCAGTAAAGTTAAACACCGTTTTCAAAAAGCCTTCTTGGAAATCCGCAGGACTATTATCACCATAGACACCGCCACGACTGCTGGCAATATAAACCTGTTTATTGCCAGCCAAACCTACAGGACCATTTTCAGTATATTTAAAAGTTTTACCTGCAACACTAATACGGTCAATCCATGCTTTTAAGGTTGAAGCCAAACCAAAGTTGTACATTGCTGCACCTACAACGACCACATCTGCAGCTAAATACTGCTGGATGATCTGTTCACCTAAAGCTGCTTGCTCAGCATTTTGACCCATTAAGATTTCTGCAGTTAGATGTGGAATCGGCTGTGCGGCCAAATCCAAATACTCAACCTGTACATTGTCGTGCTTCGCTTGTAATTGCTCAACAATCGCTTGGCTTAACTGGCGCGAAACTGATGCTGTACCTAAAATGCTTGAGTCGATATGTAAAACTTTCATGATGCCACCGTAATTTTTGCTCTCTTGGAATAGAAGCAAGTTTAGGCCATCTATAAAAATAGAATAATTACTTCCGTTAATACACTATGTTCCATTTTTAGAACAAATTTAAATCTCTCTGAAAAAGAGAAATGTAAAGCAATCAAAAGTTTGATTAAAATTTATGCTATGGTTAGCAAAAATAATTCTCGCTTTAAAACAACAAAGGAATTGTTGATGTCGAGGGAATAAAAATCAATGACGACCAACTCACCGCCCCCATCTCCAGCCTCGCTTCAACATAGACTCAAGAAAATTGTGCTTGAATATGGGGTGATCATGAACTGGAATACATTGAATAAATGTATTCTGATGTTAATTTTAGGCTGTGTGACTCATCTAATTTGGATGCTCTGGAAAATTTTTATTTGGTTGAACCCCAGCCTATGGAGCATGACCAATTTAGGACTCATTAAACAACAAATTGTACTGAATCTGATTTTTATCGTCGTGCTTAGTAGCCTGATTTATCCTTGCATTTATTGGCAACACAAAGCTTGGGTCAAACGTTTTTTACCTTATATTACGGTGTGGTGTTTTATTACCTCTTTATGCCGAGATGCATATCTAATTGGCGTACTCAGCCCTGCGACCTTAAGCTCTTTTGTCAGTTTACTCACGGTAGGTTTAATTTTATTTCCCCGTTCAATTGTTTACAGCGCCTTAATCCCTTCAACTTTATATTTATTTGTTTGTGGTTATTTGAGTTTACATGGCATGTTGCCTTATGCCCCCATTTTCAATTTACCCAATGATACCTACGCCAATGCATTTTGGGTTGGAAGTATGCTGTATTTCATTACCCCTGTGGTCATGATTTGTCTGATCTTATTTGAAATTCTACTCAGTCAATGGCGCAATCGTGAACAGCTCATTCAACAACTCAGCAGAATTGATCCACTGACCAATACCTATAATCGGCGTAGTCTGAATCAATATTTAGAGCACATCCAGCGTAAGAAAAATCAAAATTATGCCTTAGTCTTGCTTGATCTGGATCATTTTAAGTCTATAAATGACTGCCATGGGCACCATAAAGGCGATGAAGCCTTGATTCTAGTCGGGCAACTGCTCAAGCAGCATTTACGTGAAACCGATATTGTGGGACGTTTTGGAGGAGAAGAGTTTTTATTGCTGCTATATCACAGCACGCTTGAACAGGCTCAACACACGGCGGAACGCTGTCGCGCTGCAATTGAACATTTAGAATTGAAGGATGATAATGGCAGCCGTATTGCGCTGACTGCCAGTTTTGGAATTTCAACCGCACAATCCCCTTTAACTCCCTTTCAGTTACTGACCCAAGCGGATAAAGCCTTATACTTGGCCAAAGCATCTGGACGTAATCAAGTGCATATTTTCCAAGCGCAAACAGAAAATGGGGTGTCTGTCCCTTAGTGTTTTATTCTCACTTACTCAGCTTCGGTTTGATAGGCTTCCAAATAATTGACCCAACGCCCTTCCACCATCGCTGCTTCAACCCAAGCCTGTACCGCAGGATGTTGTAACATACTTTGCATATAACGCTGACTCGATGCAGACACGGGCAAAGCATACGTTTTAAATCGCATCACCACAGGCGCATAAAATGCATCGGCAATACTGAATGCTCCGCAGAGAAACCCATCCAGATCTGGACGTTCTGCCCAGATTTGCTCAATACGTGCGACATCTTGCCTTAACTCGCTATTTTCAGCCCAAAGCCGTTGACCCACTTCTGCCAAGTGTGCCCGAATATTCATGCCACATAAGGTTCTTAATTGGGTAAAGCCACTGTGCATTTCCGCACTGATACTTCTGGCTCTGGCACGTTGAGCTTTATCCTTGGGCCAAAGCGCATACTCAGGATATTGTTCTGCTAAATATTCACAAATAGCCAAAGAATCCCAGACTTTGACCTCTTGATCATACAAAATCGGCACTTTAGCATTGTCCGAAATAGACAATAATTTTTGCTTAAATGCGCCAATGGAGCGTTCGCGATCAAAATAAATCATGTGCTCTTGAAAAGGAATTTCAAAGGCTTTGAGCACCAACCATGGGCGCATCGACCAGCTGGAATAATTTTTATTGGCAATATAAAGCTCTAACATGATTAAGGTCCTAGATCTTGTCCGAATTGTTTTAATTGTTGCAACAGCTCAGCTTCGCTAAATGCTCCTGTTAAACGGAGTCCGCGTACTTCCTGTTGTTGAGGGGTTAAAAATAAATAGGTCGGTGGGCCTAAAATATCCCATTGATTTAATAATTGTTGATGACTGGCATCGTAATGACTTAAATCCAACTTAATCAGCGTGTATGGACTGAGTGCTTGCTGGACTTGGGCGGATTTTAAAATGCGATGCTCAATCGGCTGACATGCCACGCACCAGTCTGCATAAACATCAATCACAATGGCCCGATCTTTCGGAGCTTGTGCCAAAATTTGCTGAAACTCTGCGGCGGTTTGCGCCACATGCCACTGCATCTGTTGTTGCCCCTGTTCTACGAAGAAACGCTGGCTTTGTTGATATTGGCTATAAAACACATAAGGTACCACCAACAGCAAAATCACAAGATATAATGGACGTAAAGGCGATTGTTGCCATAGGGCACGATACAACGCATAACCGATAAAGCTAAGACCCAATAACAGACTTAAACCCTGCATCCAGCTTTCTGAAAGCAAGGGGCGAATGAAATAAAGTGCTAAGGCTAACATCAGAAAGGCAAATAACACCTTAATCTGGTTCATCCATAAACCTGCTTTTGGCAAGGCTTTAGCTCCAAGAATACTGGCCAGCAATAAAGGTAGGCCCATACCAAAACCCAGCGTAAACAACAGTAAAGCACCTTGCCACTGATTCTGGGTTTGAGAAATAAATAGCAAAGCGCCTGCGAGTGGTGCTGTCATACAAGGACCGACCAGCAAAGCTGAAATCATGCCCATAACTGCCGCGCCAATCAGGCTACCGCCTTTCTGCATCGACTGCCAATGATCTAAACGATGTACCACTGCATGTGGCAAACGTAATTCGAATAGTCCAAATAAATTGAGCGCAAACACCACGAACAGCAAACTAAACGCAATTAAAGTTGAGGGCTGTTGTAACCAACGCTGAAAGTTCAAACCTGCGGAAGAGGCAACCAAGCCCAACACTGCATAGACCATCGCCATACTGCATACAAAGACCAAAGCAATCATCCATGCTTTGACTCCGCGCCGATCACGTACAATCAAGGAGCTGAGAATTGGGATCATAGGTAAAGAACATGGTGTAAATGCCAGCAAAATGCCTAAACCCAAGAACAGCAATAAACCATAAATCGGTGAGCGCTGTGCCAATTGCGTAGACCAGCGTTGGTCCTGAGCAGTTTGTGATGCAGATGTTGCATTGGTCTGATCTAAAGCATCTGTATTTTCTACGGTAGCACTATTGTTATTCGAATTTAAATCTAACAATCGCTTAGGTGCTGTAAATTGATTTTGCAAAGCCACCAAACCATCTGCATCGGTTTTAAATTCAATGGTTTGTGGTGGATAACAAATACGGTCTTTGGCACAACCTTGCCAAGTCACTTGATATGTTTGTGAAGCCTGCGTTGGCACATTAAATTGTACCTGCTGATAATAAACTTGAGTTTGACCATAGTTATCATCATGCAAGTCCTCTGCCTTTGGCAGTTTTAAGGGCAAAACATGTTGCCCTTGCCGCACTTCAAATTTATGCTGATACAAATAATAATGTTCGGGAATATCCCAATGTAACTGCACTTCTTGTGCAGTTACAGATTCGACTTGAACAGGAAAAGCCTCTTCGGCAGATAATAAGGCTTGCTGCGCATGTAGGAAGGTTGAACAGAAAGCCAACAAAACAGTACACAGCCAGAGCACACTGCGCCCATAAGATTTTGAAAGCAGCAGAGACTTTTCCATAAACAAGACTGACACCCTTAGAATAAGTACGAAACGCCTAAACCTGATTGATAACTCTTATCTGCGCCACTGAGCACGACCCCCACACTGGCATCGAACTGAGTACGGTCATTCAATGCATAAATGACCCCCGAGCCCAATGAATATTCATAATCTTGGCTCTCTGCTTTGCGATATACAAATTCAGAAAAACCAGACCATTTGTCAGAAAGTTTATAGCCAATGGTAGGGATTGCCGTCACAGCCCAATCCCCATTTTGAACTTCATAGCGCATGGTAATCGACGTATCGACCAAATCGCTTTGCTTATAAGAAACGGCAGTCGCCAAGGCATAAATATCATCTTCTGCGGTAAAGCCATCATTTCCTGTGGCCAACACCGCTTCTAAAAGCACAGCCATGGTCAAGTTTTCATCGTTCAAATCAATTGCACTTTTTAAACCGATGCTCACATCACCTAAACCATCTTCATCAACGGTTTTTCCCGCTTGTTTGACTTGGCTCCATGATGGCCCTTGCCAACCCAGTTGTAATTCTAAGTTATGTGCAATCCCCGTACGGAGTAACATGTCGGCATTTAGCGTCGTCGTTTTTTGCTGTACACCATTGACCGTACTTTCTTCATAATTCGCACTTGGTAAACCTTGTTCCCAAGCCAATTGCCCAATTGGGGTAATCCCTGTCCCAATACCCGAACCTGGTCGATCAAAAGAGAAGTCTGCCGCAAAAGCTGGACAAGCTGCACCAAGAGTCAGTGCCAATACGCCATATTGTTGTAATTTTTTCATGATTCGCCTCAGTGATTAAGCTAATTCTTTCGACATTTTTGCACCCTGACTACGCAACAACTCTAGGGTTTGACGTTCTTCTGGTAAGGCTTCACTCCAATTGATTTCATCAAAGTCGCAATCAAAGAATAAATCACTAATTGAAGATAAAATAGTCAGCCCTTGCTCATCACGCGTATTTGGGTCAACTTTAATTGCCAATAAGCGCTGCACAGCAGGTACACACGCTGAACTCGCCGCATCCCAAAGTGGGCCATACAACTCTTCACTGTCCCATAAATAAAAATTGGCTTTGGCTTGGATTAAGGCTTCCAAAATATCTAAATGAACGGCTAATTCTTGCTGTTTTTGTTCTTCGCTGAGTCCTTGACCTGCTTCGTAAGCTTCGCTGACATGTTCCCACCATTGAAATAAACCATCCGACCACACTGAAACAGCAGGTCCTTTTTCAGCATCAATAAAGTTTGGATCTAAACCATCAGCCAAAAGACGTTGTACTTGTGGCAGGTCTAATTCTTCTATCGCCTGCACAAAGACTTGTTGTTGTGCTGTTAACATGGAACATACTCTTTCATCAGTTTCAGAATATTATGCCGAATTCTCGGTCATTTGTTTTATGTAAATGTATATCTAAAGTTTTTAATTCATATAAAAAAAGCCCCGCAGGGCTTTTTTCTATTTTAGGCTCAATCAGTTGAGCTTAATCTTCATCATCAATCGCATCTTTGTCTGCATCAGCATCCGCAAATTCTAATTGCCCACCTCGGGGATTTTCTCTTTTTTCAAACAGATGCTCAAGACTACGTTTCAAACGATCAATAGCACCATGCAAGGCGGTATCAACATTATGTCCTTTGTGATTCACAACCACAGGTTTTAATCCTGCTGGGCGTGCTTCAATCATACATTTAATATCATCATCGCCGCCTTTATCCCCATTCTCATCACTTAAATGTACGGAGAAATGGGTAATACGTTCACTATGACGTTGGAATTCTTCATTCAGTTCTGCACGCACATAACTAATTAAACGATCATTATTTTGAATGTTTTTATCTGTACGGATTTCAATGTTCATAATCTAATCCTCTTTATCTATCTGAATCTTTTTGTGCAAAACTTTTTTATCTTGGCACGCTTGTAACTTGCTGTTTACACAGCATTCGAACATCTTTAATCAATTTTGGAACTCATCTCCTCATTGAAATGATGAACACTTTTGAGTCTGCAGAATCGTGTCCTTGTCCTTTGAATATCGGGCTTAACTCAAAAATATGCAAGTGCTATTTTAAAAAAAATAGCAAAAGGATAACCAATTATGACAACTCCTTACTTGCATGGTTAAGAACTCATCAACTCCATACGCACTGCGCCCTATTGCCACAATTTAATTGGCTATTACGGTCAAATTATTCACCCTACATCGTCGCATTAAACCTGTGTCGCAGTGCAATTTGTAGCGAATGGTAAAAGCTTTGGAGAAAACGAGCTTGAGTATAAGTTAAGAACTTATTATCAACAGATTGTGTGACACGGTATTTGCCGAGATGACTGTGCATTCATAAGTTTTATTGCATAATCAATAAAGAAACTTTGATGTTGATGAACACCCCCATTCTCTTAAACCGCTAAAAAAACAATCTTAATCCTATATATTTTTATAGTGATTCAAAACTCCCCATAATTGACCATTCGGTTAATTATTTATCACAGAATCGGTGCAAATATTTGTTGCATATCATTTTTATATTGATGAATAAACATCCGTAAAATTTAAAGCATATTTTTACTGTATAAAAAAACCAATAAAACATACACCGATTGGGAAAATGATCAATGTTTTCAATAACATTGACTATCTTTTTACAAGCTATTTTTCAATGGCTAATTTTTTAAATTATTGGTCAAATTTGGCTTTATTTTTGCTAAAGAATCTGTATCCTTTATACGCTTTCTCGGGGGAGATATTTTTAATGAAACTGACTCAAATTGCGGCGACATGTGCATTGGCTACTGCAGCAACTTTTACTCAAGCTGCGCCAATCTGGCAAGATTTTAGTATCACAGGTTTATATGGTGAAGATTACCAACTGATTGCACGTGAAGACGAGCAAAGTACGGTAACTTTTGAATACGCAGCAAAATTGCAATACGGTGATTTTTTCGCTTTTGCTGACCGCACCAATAACGATGTGAGTGGCAACGAAACTTATTTCGAAGTTTCACCGCGTTTGAGCCTCGGTGCAGTCTCTGGTCAAAAACTTGAGCTTGGACCAATTAAAGATGTATTGGTTGCAACCACGTGGGAAGGTGGCGAAGGCTTCAATAACTACTTATATGGTATTGGTGTAGATTTAGCGATTCCATATTTCCAATATGCGCAAGTTAACCTTTACAAAGCCGACAATGATTTGCAAAAAGATGACTACCAAATGACTTTGGTTTACGGTGTGCCATTTAAAGTGGGTTCAGAAGACTTCTTGGTTGATGGCTTCTTAGACTGGTCAACTGCTGAAAAAGGTGATCACGCGAGCGAAATGAACTGGACCACACAATGGAAATGGAATGTAGGTAAACACATTTCTCCAAACACACGTTTATACCTTGGTACTGAATGGTCAGTATGGAATAACAAATACGGTATTTCGGGTAAAGACGAAAATAACGTCAGTGCTTTAATTAAATACCATTTCTAAGAATTTAATTGACGTTAAAAAAGCAAGACATCGGTCTTGCTTTTTTTATGGCTAAATGAAAAGTTCCATCGTTTAAATTAAGCGTTTTGGACGTAAATTCTCTGCAATCAGACTAATAACAGCGTGATTTTGTTGCATGGCATTGCGATAAAAGCTTTTTAATTGGGTCAACAATAAGGTCAATTCAGCTTGATCCAACTCAGCCGTGTTATCCCCTAATAACTGAGCGACATCAGACGTAGGTCGATGTTGCCGACAATATTTTTGCAAATCTTCTGTGCTGATTTGTTCGAGTGCCTGTGTTAATTCCATGACATGGACCGCAGGATTATAACGTGCGACGGGTTTTAGTTTTGGATGTTCTGAAATGGGATATTCAGCATAAATTAAATCATGCAAACTCAAACTTGCTGAACTGTGTTGACTTAACACCTGATCTAACACAGGCCATAGTTTCCCCAAATCGATTTGTTGCTGTAAGTTTGGGGCATGTTCTATATCCTTCATGCTGTAGGCATCAAGCATCAAGTTTTCTAAATCATTCGGGGCTATGCTAAAAAGAAACGCGTCCATGATGAGCTCCTTCTTATACTTATTGAAATTAGCTTAGCTCGATTTGTACTGCAAAACACTCGCTAAAATGTGTCAATTCAACAGTAGTTTGTAACTTAAAAATCAAAGGCTTTGATTTGGTTGTGTCGAGTCTGACCTTTCCTCTACAAACATTGGGAGATTTCAATTGATGCGATTTACCGTAGAATAAACCGGACTCTATTCTTCTACTTGAATAACAATGAATATTCTCAAAATTTTAACACTTGGCTGTACCATGAGCCTCCTGCTTTCATTTTCAAACACTCAAGCTGCTGAATTGGACTACACACAACAATTACAGCAAGGCTGTGGCAAACTAAAACAATATGCGCGTCTAGGTAAGCAATATTACGATCAAAAACAATATGCCAAAGCACTAACCCAATTTGAAGATCAGGCAGCTTGGTCTCACTTTTGCCAGATCAATGCCGAAGAGAGTGGTGTTAATGTCACAGATCGTGATATCGAAATCGCCAACAATAATGTCGGGCTGACGTATGCCAAACTGGGCAAGCCCCTTTGGGCACGGGCATGGTTTCTACGTAACCCCGATTCTAAAATGAGCCAGTTTAATTTGTCCCAATTGCCCAAAATGCAACAATCAACATCATTGGCAGGAACTTATGTGGCGAAAAATGGCTTTGGACAATGGGACACCATCACCGTAAAGAAACTAAAAAATGCTTATCAAATTGAATTTGAAGGCTATTACTTCGGTTTACGCGGTCTAATTTATGGACCAAACCTCGGCAGTTTTGATGTAGAAATGCCTTTAAATCAGAAACATGCCGTATACCATTATGAAGATTGTCAGATTGATTTAACCTTTACCTCACACCCGCAGCAGGGACAGCAAATTGTGGTGGAAGAACAGCAAAATACATCGGGCTGTGGCTTTGGGCATAATGTTTCGGCCAATGGCACGTATTTGAAGGTAGAAACCAAGTAAGAAAAAGCCTCATCAGAGGCTTTCCTGTTTAAATCGCCACTAAATCTTTAATGCCTTTGTCAGGCATTTCTACACCTCGTCCCTGTGCAATCACTTGACCACGTGCCATCACGGTATAGCCATCTGCCAGTTCTTCAGCAAAGTCATAAAACTGTTCCACCAAGATGATTGCCATATCGCCTCCATCCGCCAGCTTACGAATCACACGGCCAATATCTTTAATAATGGACGGCTGAATACCCTCTGTCGGTTCATCCAAAATTAACACTTTGGGTTCAGAAGCCAGTGCACGGGCAATTGCCAACTGCTGCTGCTGTCCACCCGATAAATCCCCTCCACGGCGATGCTTCATTTCATGAAGTATAGGAAAAATTTCATACAGATATTCAGGCACTTTCTTGGCTTTGGCACCAGAGAACTTCGCCATGCCAATTAAAATATTTTCTTCTACGGTTAAAGTCGAAAAAATGTCCCGTCCTTGTGGGACATAAGCTAAACCCGCCCGAACTCGCTGTTCAGGACTCAATTTCGAAATGTCTTTGCCATCCAATACAATCTGTCCTGACTTGATGGGTAAAATCCCCATCAGACATTTCAGTAAGGTGGTTTTACCGACACCATTGCGTCCTAACACCACCGAACATTCTCCTATCGGCGCTTGGAACGACACATCACGTAAAATGTGGCTACCGCCATAATATTGGTTTACCGCCTTAACTTCTAACATGTGCTGCTCCTTAACGCCCCAAATATTTTTCAATCACGTCTTCATTGGCTTGCACTTCTGCCAGCGTTCCTTCTGCCAAAATCGCCCCTTGTGCCAAGACCGTGACTTTTTCACTGATGGTGTCGATAAAACTCATATCATGTTCAACCACCACCAAGGTGTGCTCTTTTTTTAGTTCCAGACACAGTTCCGCAGTTCGCTCTGTTTCCGCATCCGTCATACCTGCCACAGGTTCATCCAGTAGAATCAGTTTTGGGCGTTGCATCAGCAACATGCCAATTTCCAGCCATTGCTTTTGACCATGAGACAACAAACCCGCAGGTTTC
Organism: Acinetobacter sp. ACNIH2; assembly: GCF_002934965.1. Lineage (NCBI taxonomy): Bacteria > Pseudomonadati > Pseudomonadota > Gammaproteobacteria > Moraxellales > Moraxellaceae > Acinetobacter > Acinetobacter sp. ACNIH2. The sequence goes on along the minus strand of NZ_CP026412.1, from coordinate 1,556,096 downwards.
TTAACCAATTCTTTTAAACGAATCTGTTCAAGGGTTTGATCCAGTGCAATCTGCACCTCTGCATCCAATTTGCTGAAAAAGCTTTTTTTCACCCGTTTATCTTTGGGTGCAGCCAATAGTAAATTTTCCAGTACAGTAAAGTTTTCAAATACGGTGGGTTTCTGGAATTTACGCCCAATGCCTGACTCGGCAATTTGTTCGGTACTCATTTTGGCCAAATCATAGGTTTGTCCAAAAAAAGCTGAACCTTCCGTGGGGCGAGTTTTCCCTGTAATCACATCCATCAATGTGGTTTTACCTGCTCCATTCGGACCAATAATGCAGCGTAACTCACCTTGTTCGATATATAGCGACAAATCATTGAGGGCCCGAAAAGAATCAAACCAGACACTGACTTTTTCTAAATACAGGGCGATCCCGTGGCTAAAATCGGCACCTTGTTCTTTTGGTCGCCCATAGCCTTCTGAAGCATGTCCACCATGCGGCTGAATGATTTCGCTCATGCATCATGCTCCTTTTTAAAACGGTCAAACAGACCAATTACCCCTTTGGGTAGGAATAAAGTCACCACAATAAATAAACCACCCAAAATTAGTAGCCACGCTTCTGGATAAGCCACAGTGAAATAAGTTTTCACAGCATTAATTAAACCCGCGCCTAAAATAGGACCGATTAAAGTGCCACGTCCACCTGCTGCCACCCAGACCGCCATTTCAATGGAGTTCACAGGGTTCATTTCACTTGGATTAATAATGCCTGCTTGCGGGACATAAAGCGCCCCCGCGATACCTGCAATGACCGCAGACAAGACCCAAGCCGAAAGTTTGTACCAAAGGGTACGGTAGCCCAAATATTGCAGGCGGTTCTCGCTGTCACGAATCGCACCCAGCACCCGACCATAAGGTTGATTCATTAAGTAACGTAGGCCCAAATAGCACAGCAGCAACACCAATGCCGTTAAAAAGCACAGGGTTGAGCGCATGGATGCCGAGGTAATGTCCATGCCCAAAATAGTTTTAAAACCTGTGAAACCATTATTGCCACCGAAGCCTGTTTCATTGCGGAAAAACAGTAATGCTGCAGCAAAAGTCATAGCTTGGGTGATGATAGAGAAATACACGCCTTTAATTTTGGAACGAAAAGCGAAGAAGCCAAAAATGAACGCGATTAAACCTGGAACCAACACCACCAAAATCAAAGCCCACAGAAAATGTTCCGTGCCGACCCAATACCACGGCAATTCAGTCCAGCTAAGAAAACGCATGAAATCGGGCAGTTCTGACCCCGCCGATTCACGCATCAAATACATACCAAACGCATAACCGCCAAGGGCAAAATATAGTCCATGCCCCAAGCTTAAAATGCCTGCATAGCCCCAGACCAAATCTAAAGCCAATGCCACGAGTGCAAGACACATGATTTTGCCAATCAAGGTGACCCAATAAGCGGAAAGATAGAATGCCGATTCAACGGGTAATAGATGTAACCACGGCACAATTAGCATCACTGCGAAACACATTGCAATACTCAAAGTGCCATAGGACTTTGTTGTGATGTTCGAGGTACGCTCTGAATTTTCCGCAAATAAAGTTGTAATTTTCATCTGGTTTACTCCACAAAACGCCCTTTCAGAGCAAACAAGCCTTGTGGACGTTTCTGAATAAACAGAATCACAAGCACCAATAGAAGAATTTTGGCCAGTACTGCACCTAAACCAATTTCTAGGACCGTACCACTGATCCCTAGCCCCAAGGCAGCCAGTACAGCACCCCACACTTGTCCAACACCGCCAACCACAACCACCAAGAAGGCATCAATAATATAATTTTGCCCCAAATCTGGACCGACATTGCCCACTTGTGCCAAAGCACAGCCGGCCAAACCAGCTAAACCAGAACCTAAACCAAACGCCAACATATCAATGCGTGCCGAACGAATGCCCACCGCACGCGCCATCTGGCGGTTTTGCGTCACAGCACGAACAAATAAACCAAAGCGGGTTTTATTCAAGAGATAGACCAACAGCAAGAGTACTGCGACGGTAAAGACAATGATGGCAATGCGGTTATATGGCAGCATTAAACTTGGCGTTAAGGAAATACCACCTGAAAGCCATGCAATATTGGAAACTTCGACATTTTGTGCACCAAAAATCATCCGCACCAGTTGCATTAAAATCAGGCTGACCCCAAAGGTCGCCAGCAAAGTTTCCAGTTGTCTGCCATATAAGGGACGAATCACGGTGCGTTCAATCAACATACCAATTAAGGCACTCACCAAAAAGGCAGCGGGAATCGCGACCAGTAAGTACCAATCCACATATTGACCTAAATGGGTTTTAAAGAGGCTTTGCACCACATAAGTGGTATAGGCACCAATCATGATCAACTCGCCATGCGCCATGTTGATCACGCCCAACAGACCATAAGTAATGGCTAGACCCAATGCCGCCAACAGCAAAATACTGGCGGTACTGAGTCCTGAAAAGACATGCCCCGCCCACTCACTGGCTTGTAATCGAGTTTTAATACTGCTCTTTGCAGCCTGCAAAGCTGCTTCAAGTTCAGGATTTAAGTTTGCTTGACTGAGTTCTTGTTCAATCACGGCTAAGACACCGGGACGATCCGATGCAGATAAAGTCTGCACAGCCTGTAGCTTGACCAAAGCATCAGGGCTGCTGAAATCCATACGCGCTTTCAACTGTTGCAAACGTGCTTTGACTTTATTGTTTTGTTCTTGCAGATAGAGTTGACGAATCCAGACTGGATCAAGTTCGTCTAAATTATTTTCTAAAATATCAATGGCGTCTAAACGTTGTTTCGTTTCATCCGACTTCAATTTCATTTTGGCTTGCCCAAAACTGAGTGCTTTACGTAACGTATTCACCAAAGTAACTTGAGACAAATCGGCAGGCCACGTACTCAGCTCTTGCATGGCAGGATATTGATACAACTTCTCATCATTTTTTAAGATATAAGTTTGACCTGCACTATCTCGATACAGTTCATTTTGATCAATATACGCCACCAACTGATCGAGGCTTTCAATACTGGCAGGCCATTGGTTTAACATGGCACGACGTTGAGCAAAATCAGCTTTAACAAAACGCTGAATCGGATCAGCCTGCTGAACTTGCAGTTGTGCATCCTGTACAGAAGTTTCGGCCCAAACAGGATGGAAGAATACTTGTAGGCATGCGCAAAATAGCGCCAGAAAATAGCTCTTAATCGACATGAAAAAACTCCCCCTCACAAGGCCAATGGTCGGTTATCGGGATAAATAAAACGAAAAAACCTGCTGCCATCACAGCAGGTTGAGGGGAATTATTTTGGAATGTACGGGCTCCAAGGCTCCGCTTTAATGGTACTGGCCGTTTTATACACCACATCAAACTGCCCATCGCCACGAATCTCACCAATCATCACAGGCTTATGTAAATGATGATTGCTTTCATCCATTTTTAGGGTGTAGCCCGATGGTGCAGCAAAGGTTTGACCTGCCATGGCATTCCGAACTTTATCAACGTCGGTTGTACCTGCTTTTTCTACCGCCTGCTTCCACATGTTAATCCCGACATAAGTCGCTTCCATTGGGTCATTGGTCACCAATTTATTTGCATTTGGTAGTTTATATTCCACTGCATACTGCTTCATTTTGTTCACGAATTCAGTATTTTTCGGATTTTTCACCGACATGAAGTAATTCCATGCCGCCAAATGACCCACCAATGGCTTGGTGTCGATACCACGTAATTCTTCTTCACCCACCGAGAACGCCATGACTGGAATATCCGAGGCTTTAATGCCCTGATTGCCCAATTCACGGTAGAACGGCACATTCGAGTCACCATTAATGGTGGAAATCACCGCGGTTTTCTTGCCCGCGGCAAATTTCTTGATATTGCCTACAATGGTTTGATAGTTGCTATGACCAAATGGTGTGTACTCTTCCATAATGTTGGCGTCGGCAATCCCTTTCGACTTTAAGAAGGCACGTAAAATTTTGTTGGTGGTACGTGGGTAAACATAATCGGTGCCTAACAATACAAAGCGCTCCGCTTTGCCCCCCTCCTCACTCATCAAGTATTCCACGGCTGGAATCGCTTGCTGATTCGGCGCTGCACCTGTATAGAAAATATTTTTCGACTGCTCTTGTCCCTCATACTGTACGGGGTAGAACAACAGACCATTTAGCTCTTCAACCACAGGCAAGACGGATTTACGCGATACCGATGTCCAACAGCCAAAAATCACCGCCACTTTATCCTGAGTCATTAACTGACGGGCTTTCTCTGCAAACAGCGGCCAGTCTGAAGCAGGGTCAACCACCACAGGTTCTAATTTTTTACCCAATACCCCGCCATTGGCATTAATTTCGTTAATCGCCATCAATGCCGTATCTTTCAGCGAAGTTTCAGAAATGGCCATAGTGCCTGACAAAGAATGTAAAATTCCCACTTTAATGGTATCGCCACTGGCTACGGGTGCTTTGGTTTCAGATGCGGCTGGTTCGCTTTTTTCTGCGGGTTTTGAACAACCTGTTAATGCCATACTCCCTGCTATCGCCGCCGCCAGAAGGGTTTGAGTCAATAATTTTTGTTGGAACATCTTCAGTTCTCCAAGCATTTTATGTTTTTTGGTTATGTCTGCCCTGAGTATTCAATTTCCATGCCAATTGAATAACATATTGTTTTTATTATATTAAATTATAAAATTTGATTTATTTTGTTAATCTTGTATACATCATTGCATACAAAAAATGCTTGCCGACCTAAAATGATGCAAATGTATTCAGCTTTCCCTCATAGGATTTATTGATAAAGAAATGCTTTTGATTCTTAAAAATAGCTTTACTCTCCTTGCCAATATTGCGCTAAAGCTTCCAAGATGTCTGGATAGTGATAAACCTCATCTGGTTCATCCAGTAAGAATAAAAGATAAGATCTGACAGCAGAGCGCTGCTCAGCGTTGAATAAGCTAAATTTTCTGTCCGTATGAGGATCTAGTTGTGTTAGCGTAAAAATTAAGTCAAATCGATACTCATCATTTAAACTTGCCAATAAAAAGGCAGGCAAATGAAACAACATACCCTGAGCATCAAAAAAAGATAGGCTACTGTTACAGCGATTCAAATCATCAATCGAAATATTTTTCCAATTTAATTTTTCATCTTTAGCACGATAAGCCAAGCACTGTGCTTGGCTGGCATAATCATCTATCCCTTGTGCCTGATATAAGCCAACACCCTCTTGTAAGGTGACTCCAGCAAAAGCACTACAAATCTTTTGTTTCACTTGCTCTAACTCTTGCCAGCGTGGCAAGAGTTCTTCAGCCTCTATAATTGTGATCAGATCATAGCCATTTTTACGCATTTCCTGAATATCATCAGGTGAAGGATACTTTCTCATCAGACCGCAATATCTGCCAGATTGCCTTTTTGCTCTAACCAATGTTTACGGTCACCTGAACGCTTCTTGGCCAACAATTTATCCAATAAGCTCGCAGTGAAATGACTATCGTCTAAATCCAATTGCACTAGACGACGGGTATTCGGGTCCATCGTGGTTTCACGTAATTGGCTGGCATTCATTTCACCCAAGCCTTTAAAGCGGGTAATTTGCGGATTCTTGGTTTTGGCTTTTTTCAGAATCGACTCAAGCTCATCTTCATCTAATGCATAATGCACGTCTTTACCATCGTCAATACGGAACAGCGGTGGCATGGCTACATATAAATGCCCTTCTTCCACCAAAGTTGGAAAATGCTTCACAAATAGCGCGCACAACAACGTGGCAATATGTAAACCATCCGAATCGGCATCCGCCAAAATACAAATCTTGCCATAACGCAGTTCAGATAAATCATCACTGCCTGGATCGACCCCAATCGCGATCGCAATATCATGTACTTCCTGAGAGGCCAATACTTCATCGGAAGAGACTTCCCAAGTATTTAAAATCTTACCGCGAATTGGCATGATGGCTTGGAAATTTTTATCACGTGCCTGTTTGGCTGAACCACCCGCAGAATCGCCTTCCACAATAAACAGTTCTGAATCTTCTCGGGTTTGCCCGACACAATCCGCCAATTTCCCCGGTAAAGCAGGTCCCGACACGATTTTCTTACGCTCTACTTTTTTCGCAGCTTTTAAACGACGACCTGCTTTGGAAATCGCCATTTCTGCCAGTTGCATGGCAATTTCAGAATGCTGGTTCAACCACAATGCAAAAGCATCTTTGGCAATATTTTGTACAATACCCGCAGCTTCACGACTGGAAAGTCGCTCTTTAGTTTGTCCTGAAAATTGTGGTTCTTGGAATTTCAGCGACAAAATATAGTTGACGCCATCCCAAACATCTTCCGCAGACAGTTTCAAGTTACGTGGCAATAAGTTACGTAGCTCACAGAACTCACGTAAAGCATCCGTGACCCCTGAACGCAAGCCATTGACATGCGTTCCGCCTTGCGCAGTCGGAATCAGGTTAACGTAACTTTCTTGAATTTGCTCACCACCTTCTGCATTCCAGCAAATGGCAAATTCTGCACTGGCACGTTCAGCATCTCCTGTAGCGACAAATGCAGGTGCAGGCACTATCTCACGGTCTTCCAGCTCGTCCATTAAGTAATCGACCAGACCATTTTCAAATTGCCATTCAATTTTCTCGTCGTTGATTTCATCAACGTAGATAATTTGTAGCCCTGCTGCTAAAACTGCCTTGGCTTTTAAATTATGTTTGAGCGCTTTTAGGGCAAATTTAGGTGAATCGAAATATTTCGCTTCTGGCCAAAAACGCACCAAAGTCCCTGTAGCACGTTTAGGTGCTTTACCCTCTAAAACGTTTAAAGGTGCAACAGGTTCACCCTGCGCAAATGCCATTTGGTAAAGGTTACCCTGACGCTGTACTTCTACTTCTACACGGGTCGATAAAGCATTTACTACCGAGATACCCACACCATGCAAACCACCCGAAAACTGATAGTTATCGGTACTAAATTTTCCGCCCGCATGCAGTTTGGTTAAAATAATTTCAATCCCGCTTTGCCCATATTCAGGATGAATATCCACGGGCATTCCGCGACCATTGTCCGCAACAGCCAAGGAGCCATCTTTATATACTGTCACCGTAATTTTATTGGCGTGCCCCGCCAGCGCTTCGTCCACCGCATTATCAATGACTTCCTGAGCCAAATGGTTCGGACGAGATGTATCGGTATACATCCCCGGACGACGACGGACAGGGTCCAAACCAGATAAAACTTCAAGCGATTGAGCGGTATATTGAGACACGTTGTACGATTTCCTTATAATCTGGAAGACGAAAAAAATTGTAAAATCATGGGGATTTTAGCAGCAAAATCATCCATGGCATGGTTGCCATGCGCTTCGGTCATGACCCATGCGCGAGGCTGCTGCGACGCATAATAACGTTCCGCTTCACGATAATCTAAAACATCGTCGCCTTGTTGTAATAACACCAACACTTTGTCTGCTTGCTGAACATTTGGCACAGCAATCTGTTCTAAATAGTCCAATTGTGCCTCATCTAAGATCCATTCAGGATGAACCTGATAAGGTAACTGTTGTTGCCCAAATAAATCACGGAACAGTTGCCATGGTCGCATAGCGGGGTTAATCAAAACAGCGGGCAGAGCATGCCTTGCGACCAATTGTGTCGCATAAAAGCCCCCCAGACTACTGCCGATCAAAGCGACATCTGGATAGTTCTGCACCAAATCCTGTAACACTTGCAGGGCTTGCTCAGGCGGCATATTTAAGTCGGGCACATGGACAGTCAATTCATCATCTTGCGCACAATACTGTTGTAACTGCTGTGCTTTGATTGATTTTGGACTACTTTGAAAGCCATGGATATAAATAATATTCATATTTTCTGGTTACGTAGGTTATTCCCGTCATCCATTTTTCATCTTTCTGACGCAGGATTATTCTAAATTCGTCGAAAGCCTCGAATTGTTAGACAAAATAAGCCCTATTTCATGATATTCATCGGTATTTTAAAATTATTCGAGTGGTACTCGATATGATGAAAACTGAAAAAAGTTATACCTCTATCTTAATCAAAATGAAAGCGTTGAGATGAGACAAACAAAGCATCAAGGATAACAACAAATGCCGAGTTTAACACCGCTGCATGAAACTTATTGTAAATGGGACCGCACGCCACCCAGCCAAGCCGACTTACTGGAAGGTCTAGCCCAATTACTCAGTACGCCACTTAACAATGTGGTGCAAGATTTTATGCGTACTATTCAGCGGGAAATCTTCTCAAGTATTTTTGGTCTTGATGAACAAGAATTCAAAAATTTGCAAAATCGACCACAAATTGCTCGGTTTAACCGCTTAAGCATGAGTTTGTTGGAAAATTATGGACATTATCTTTTAGCGCCAGGCCTACGCCAAATTATTGAAAAATACCCAAAACTACATGAAAAACCACTTACTCCGACGCTGCATTTTTTAGTCGGTGCGGTGAATGGCGTCTTGGGTGACTATTTGCTGAAATATCATAATCCGATGGCACTACCGATGGTGCTCTATGATCACTACGGTGAAATCCAACGTGGAGATTTATCGGGTCGGGTGGTCCTTTTTGTGCATGGTTTGTGTATGAACCATCTTGACTGGACCAACCGCAATAATGGCGGTTTTGGAGAAAAACTGCTAGCACAACGGGACCACAACACCATGTTGTATTTAAACTACAACACAGGACGTCGTATTTCAGCCAATGGACGCAGCCTCGCCAATACCTTAGAAGATCTGATTCAGCGTAACCCGCGCATTACCAGTCTTGATATTATTGGACATAGTATGGGCGGACTGGTTGCTCGCAGTGCTTTGTTCTATGGCAAACAAAATATGCATCAATGGCTGCACATGGTCGAAAATTTAGTTTGTCTAGGCTCTCCACATCATGGTGCGGTACTGGAGCGATTTGGTTTTGCAGTTCAAGAAAAATTGGGGCGCTTTCCGATTGTGAAATTGGTCGGGCATCTGGTGAATATTCGCAGTAATGGTATTTTAGATTTACGTTATGGCAGTGTACGCGATGACGATTGGGAGCATAATGAAGCACGGATTGGTTTCTTTGACGATAACCGTAAACCTGCTCCCCTACCTTCACATATCAATACCTATTTGGTCGCGGGCACACTCGAATTTGAACACCGTAAAAACAAAACCCTAAAAGTAATTGGCGATTATTTAGTCAGTGTAAAAAGTGCCTTAGGTGAACATCCCAATCCGCGTTTTCAATTGAAATTGCCCGAATCACATAAAGCCATTTTTTACGGTCTGAATCATTTAGAAATTCAATATCACTCCAGCGTGGCAGAACAAATTGTGCATTGGTTCTATCCTGAAAAAGCACAACATCACCAACTGCATGCACATGAACATATAATTGGTTTAGATGATTTTGAAGGCATTGCCCTGACCTGAACCACATAAAAAAAGCCAACAACTGTTGGCTTTTTTATCTCTATTGGACAAAGTCGCTATTATTTTTTCGCTTTCGCTGCGGTTGGATAACGACGCACCAATTGCCACAGACTCACCACGGTCAATACCACGAAAAATAACAATGACCATACAGGTAAGGACTGACCCAAGAATGTCCAGTCAATCACTGCACACTCACCTGAACCCGTCAGCACTTGCGCCAAGACGCTTTTCAGCGGCAAGGCATCAATCAGATAATTTAGTCCTGGACCACAGCTCGGCACCTGATCGGGCGGCAAATTCTGTAACCAAACATGGCGTGCTGCAACACCTGCCGACCATAAAATAGACAAGCTACCGAGTAAGGCATAAATGCGTTTTCCCACCGTAGACTTTGGATTATGAATCAACGCAATCAGGGAAATAAAACCTAACCCAATTAAACCCACACGCTGAAAGACGCACAATGGGCATGGAGACAAACCTTGGACATGTTCGAGATACAGCGCAAACGCCATACCCACAATACTGGCAATCACTAAAAACCCGCTCACGAAGCGAAAACTCCATTGCATGGTCAAACCTCTTAATTTTTATCGATAATGTGCAAGATATTCGTCAAAACTGATGTCAGTATCTTGTTCAAGTTGTTGTTGCTGTTGTAGCGATGTCTGTGCCAGTTCATCAAAATAGGCCTGTGTTTCAGGGTTTAATTGATGCTGTTCATACACTGCCGCATGTTGTTGAGCCATCACGCTACCAAAATTCCACGTTCCACCATGGGTCAAAGTATCTGCGATCACCTGTGCTGAAAGGGTATGATCAACCTCATCAATACGTTGTTGCATCAGTTGTAAAGCTTGAACATACAACTGCGTGGTATTGGCTTGATCTAGCAATTCTGCGAAGGGTTGCATCGCATCCAGATGTTTTTGACACCAAGCTTCAATCTGGTAATCCTGTCCATCTTCCACAATGTGTGCATTCGGTGCACGCCCCCGATTGACCACTTCAGCCTGATTCTGTTCAATCTGCTCTTGCTCAGCATCTAACAACGCAGGACTGTCTTGTAATAAACAATACAATGCCAAGACTTCCAGAAAACCAGCGCTGCTTTCATCAATCCCAATCGGACTATACGGATTCACATCCACCGCACGCAGCTCGACATAGCCCACACCACGATTCGCTAAAGCTTCCGAAGGCGTTTCACCTGCCTGAGGCACCTGCTTTGGTCGCACTAGACTGTAGTACTCATTTTCAATTTGCAGGACATGGTCATTAATTTGGGTTGGCTCACCTTGCGCATCATTTAACCCTAAACGGCTAAAGTCTGCATACGGAGTTTTGACCGCTTTTTGTAAACCGTCTAAATAGCCCTGAATGTCATTATAGTGAATGCCAAGTTGCTTCTGCGCTGAATTCTGATAACCAAAACGTCCCATGCGCAAAGCAGTGGCATAAGGCAAATATAAGGTCCCTTTTAACAACGGCAGCAAATGATGCTCACGCCCCGTCATAAAGCATTTACACACTGACGGGCTCGCACCCAGCAAAAACATCACCAACGGCGTTAAACGAATAAAATTGCGAATTAAGCCAAAATAACGATGGCTACGGTAATCTTGTGCAGAGAGTTGGCGTAAATGAGGATCGGTTTCTTGTTGTTGTAAGGCGGCAAATAAGCTGTCTGGGAAGGATAAATTATAATGTACCCCAGAAATGGTCTGCATACGGCGACCATAACGAATGCCTAAACCATGACGGTATAAGGTCTTGAAACGGCCAATATTGGAGCTGCCATATTGTGCCAAACGAATGTTGTCTTCCTCGTTGTCCAACATACAAGGCATCGACAAAGGCCAAAGTCTTTCTTCGTTCTCTAAGTGACGATGCACCACAGCATGAATATCGGTCAAATAAGACAAGGTTTTGGCAATACTGTCTTGTGGAGGGGTAATAAACTCCATCAAGGCTTCTGAATAATCGGTGGTGATATGCGGATGGGTCAATGCCGATCCTAAAGCTTTAGGATGATCGGCCTGCGATAAAAAACCATTACTTTGCATACGCAAACTTTCACGTTCTATACCACGCAACATCCCTTGTAACAGCGAAGAATCCACCCAAGTCGGAAGTACAGCTTGAGAGGTCGATTCGGGTTGATTCATTATCATCTCGCTTTTTGGAAGAACTACTAGAATAAAATCATCAGTTTATATCAGTCTACTGTGATTTGATGCCACCACATGACACGCTGTCTATTTTTCAAACAGATTCGCAACATTTGCTGCTTCTGTCAAAAAGATCCACTAAATCAGATCAGTAGCATTAATATGGGTAACATCGCTTATGTTCAACGGGTCAATATAAAAATTTCTGAAAAAGTGCACCTATTGCGGCAATTTTTTATCACAAAGTTACTCTATAAGACACCCAAAAAATATGATTTTATGGAAGAATAAGTGCTAAGGATCTGTAATAAAAATGAATTATCAGGATATTTTAAACTTTTGGTTTGCCCCCGAAACCCAACCGCACTGGTTTGCCAAAAGCAGCGAATTTGATCGAATGTTAGCAGAAAAGTTTGGCCAGATACATCAGCAAGCTGCTTTAGCTGAACTGTGGGAATGGCGTCAACAGCCTGAAGGGCGTCTTGCCGAAGTGATTATTCTAGATCAATTTTCCCGCAATTTATTTCGTGATCAAGCACAGGCCTTTGCGCAAGATGGACTTGCGTTAGGGTTGGCACAAGAAGCCATTTTAGGTCAACATGACTTAAAACTTAGCCCAGAACACCGTTATTTCTTATATATGCCTTTTATGCACAGTGAGTCGCAACGTGTACATGAATTTGGGTTAAAATTATTTGAACAATTAGGACATCCGATTGCCTTAGAATTTGAACGACAACATAAAGTTATTATTGACCGATTTGGACGCTATCCACACCGAAATCACATTCTAGGACGATCATCTAGCGCTGAAGAATTAGAATTTTTGACACAACCGAATAGTCATTTTTAACCCTGAGTGGCGTGTCTTCTTTCTCCCCTATTTCATCAGCAGTCTGCGGAGTATAAACATGAAAACTAAGCTTATTGCCCTGACACTTCTCACACTTGCACTGGCGGGTTGTGCTTCTACACCATCCAAACCTCGAACCTTTGATCAGTTGGGACGGTTTAATACCTATCCCATGAATACGCAGACCTATCGGATCAGTTTTGAAGCCGACCCTAATATGAACTATGGGGTCGCGGAAGAAATTACCTTGGTCAAGGCAGCTCAAACTACAGTCAAAAATGGCTTTCGTTATTTTAAAGTCCTAGATGACCCCAGTAATTTGACCAATAAACCACCTCGTCAAGCGGTGGTGTATCGCTCACCGTCTTTTTACCCTTATGGTTACCATCCACGTGGCTATTACCGCCACTATCCAGGATATTGGCCTGACCCATTCTACGACACACCACAGGTGGTGAATATTGACCCTGTGCAAGTCTCGTATACCATTGAGTGTTTTAAAGAAAAAGACAAAGTACCTAGCGATGCTTTTGATGCCACACTCATCTTACAGTCTTTGGGAAAAAAATATGGACTGACCTCTACAGGCGAGGTCATTCAACCACAACCCGAAGTATCTGCTCCAACCCAAAAATAAGATTAGGACAATTCTATGCATGTAGCGACCACCAGTTCTGAAAGCTTGCAACGAAGTAAACGCTTCGCAAATATTGCTTTATTGCTGGCGGTCATGACATGGATTGTGCTCATGGTGCTCGCCAAATTCATGCCCGAGTATGCATGGCTGATTCATATTTTCATGTTGTCTGCAGAAGCTGGTGTTGTCGGTGGGTTGGCAGACTGGTATGCCATCACCGTATTGTTCCGCAATCCTTTTGGCAAAATGCCAATTCCCAATTTTTTGCGTGACCATACCGAAATTATTCCACGTAACAAGGCGCGTATTGCCGAGTCTATGGGGCGTTTTGTCCAAGAGAATTTTCTTTCCCCTCAAGTGGTCGAACGCAGTCTCAAGAATATCGACTTGAGTCTGGCAGTGGGTCAATGGTTAGCCAATCCTCACAACAACACGCAAGTCACGCAAGTGATTCAGCAAACCGTCCCGAAAATCTTTGACTTTGTTGGGCAAGAGCAGATTGGTCGCTTTATCCAAAACAATAGTGTGCAATGGGTGCGCAATACCAATATCAACATGCTGGCCAGTGAAATGCTGCGTGCGGTGATTGAAAATGACTTCCATCAAGATGTATTACAACGTGGCCTCGATATCGTACATGACTGGATGATTAACCATCCAGAGCAAACCCGCGAACTCACGCAAAAGCTGTTTAAAGAACTGGGCGTCTCCAAACTCGCCAAAGGCGCCAGTTGGATTGGCATTGATGTACAACAACGCACCATTGACTCACTGATTGAACGAGTCGAATCCATGCTCGCCAATCCAGAGCATCCTTGGCGACAACAGATTGAAGAAACGGCCCAAGAACTGATGCTGCAATTGACCGATCGGAACAGTGTTGCAAGCCAACGCTTAAATCAAGGTAAAGATGCCTCACTAGATAGCCCTCAAGTGCTGAATTTTATTCGCGGTGCGGTAGTGATTTTATGTGATGCCATCAAAGCAGATTTGATGCAGCCTGATTCAGGTATTGCAGCCAACCTACGCGTGGCAATTCAACAGGTTGGAGAGAATATCATTGCCAATCAGGCTGTTCGCCAGTTATTAAATGATCGCATGAGCGGTTTGGCGGTTAATTTGAGTGATCAATACAGTGAAAAAGTGATTCGTTTTATTAGCGAACGCATTCATGAATGGGACTCACGCGAGATGATTGGTAAAATTGAAAATGAGGTCGGTGGCGACCTGCATATGATTCGCGTGAATGGCGTGGTGGTGGGTGCCTTTATTGGTCTCGCACTGGGGATTATTCGTGCTGTGGTCGATTATTTGCTCTAGTTTACGACACGGTTCAGACAAAGAAAAAATAGATTTAAACTTGTACAAACCTTGCAACATGCTAAATTAAATCGGTTTATTCTTCCTTGAGTCTGCGGTCATGCTTAAAATTCATTCCAAACTTCCTGCCCAAGGAGTCACGATTTTTAGCCAGATGACTGCCATGGCACAACGGCTGAATGCACTCAATTTATCACAGGGCTTTCCAGACTTTGCTCCCCCGCAAGCCTTGGTTGAAGCCTTAAGCCATGCGACCTTACACGGTTCCAATCAATATGCAGCAGGCGATGGTTTACTCAGCCTACGCCAACAAGTCGCGCAACAATTTCTACAGCGCGATCAACTACAGATCGATCCCATCCATGAAATCACCATTACACCTGGGGCGACCATCGCCTTATTTAGTGCCATTCAAGCCATTGTGAATGCGGGTGATGAAGTCATTGTGTTTGATCCGAGCTATGACAGCTATGCGCCAAGTATTGCCTTGGTCGGCGCTAAAGCAATTCATATTCCTTTAGTTGCACCGCATTTCCATGTGGACTGGAACCGAGTTGCCAACGTAATTAATGCCAAAACCCGCATGATTATTGTCAATACACCACATAATCCAACGGGGGCGATTTGGTCCAAGCAAGATTGGCAACAGCTGATTCAACTGATCCAAAATCGCAATATTGTGGTGCTCTCAGACGAAGTCTATGAACACTTGGTATACGATGGACAACAGCACTACTCGGCCTTGTCTTTTCCAGAGCTACGTGAACGGTGTTTTGTCGTCGGTTCATTCGGAAAAACCTTCCATGTGACGGGTTGGAAAACAGGGTATTGTGTAGCTGCCCCTGAGTTGATGCGGGTCTTTCGTCAAGTTTATCAATTTGCCAATTTTTGTGGGGTCACTCCAGTTCAAGCCGCTTTAGCACAGTACATGCAAGAACATCCTGAACATATTCAGCAGCTTGCTTATTTTTATCAGCAGAAACGTGATTTATTCAATGCGAGTTTAGCAGCTTCCCGATTTACATTGACGCCATCTCAAGGCACCTATTTCCAAAATTTGGATTATCGTGCAATTCGCCCCGATTTGAATGATGTTGACATGTGCCACTTCCTTGCAGAACAGCATGGCATTGTGGCGATTCCCATTTCCGTGTTTTACCAGCAACCACCTGAAGATTTAAAACTAATTCGCTTCTGCTTTGCCAAAACCGAACAGACCTTGACCCAAGCCACCCAAATTCTCAGTACGGTATAAAGCCAATCCAAGCGTAAAAAACAACTGATGAAATATGGCTTTGCTTACTGAAATACATCCATTTTTTCTATGCTAACTGTGCTAGGGTAAGCTGAAACAATACGATAAAAAAGAGCACAGGATCATCTATGTCGGCACACAACCCTTTGGTGCAACATCAAAAGCTATGGAAAGCATTTTTTATTTTCCTGATGCCGTTGATTGCCACCAATATTCTGCAAAATCTATCAGGGACAATTAATACGGTCTTTGTCGGGCAGATGATGGGGGTACAAGCGATTGCCGCAGTGGCGGTATTTTTTCCGATTTTGTTCTTTTTAATGGCCTTTGTGATTGGTTTGTCCGCAGGTTCAACCGTACTGATCGGACAGGCATGGGGTGCACAGAATATAGAAAAAGTGCGGGCGGTGGTTGGCTCGACCCTATTTATGACCCTGATTGGTGGAAGCATGATTGCCTTATTAGGGGTAGTATTTTCCCGCCATGTGTTATTGGCATTGGGTACGGATGAAGCCGTCATGCATTTGTCCTTGCCTTATGTGCAGTGGATGCTCGCAGGTAGCCCTTTATTATTTATCTATATTATTTATACCTCCATTTTACGCGGTGTGGGCGATAGCACTACCCCTTTAATCGCTTCAGGCATGACCATTTTAGTAGGCCTTTGCGTGACTCCTGTCTTGATTGCAGGCTATTGGGGCTTTCCTCGACTGGGAATTGTTGCACCTGCGATTGCATCTACCCTAGGTTTTGTTTCTGTTCTCATTTTCTTATATTTTTATCTGGGCTATAAACGACATCCACTTCGACTCGACGTGCAGATGCTGCGTCATATTCGTTTTGACCGCCAACTGTGTCAAATTATTTTACGCCTCGGTATTCCAACTGGGATACAAATGGTCACGACTTCGGTTGCTGGTTTGGTGATTGTAGGATTAGTCAATCGTCATGGTGCTGATGCGACTGCTGCCTATGGAGCTGTGAATCAGGTTCTGAATTATATTCAGTTTCCTGCACTTTCGATTGCGATTGCTGCATCGATTTTTGCCGCTCAAGCGATTGGCGCTGGAAAGTCAGAATTACTCTCCAAAGTTACACGTACCGCACTCGGGATGAATATTGCGATTACAGGATTATTGGTGGTCTTGGGCTATTTATTTTCAAAATATCTGATGGCACTTTTTATTACAGATCATGCTGTAGTCGAACTGGGTCAACAGCTTTTATTTATTGTGTTATGGTCCATTTTATTCTTTGGTGCCAGCGCAATTTTCGCTTCGATTATGCGTGCCAGTGGTACCGTCACCGTTCCGATGATCATCAACATTGTTGCCATTATTGCTATTGAAGTTCCCTGCGCTTATTTATTTAGTGACTGGTGGGGACTGCAAGGTATATGGTATGCCTATGCGCTTGCCTTTGTGTGCTTATGTGTGATGCAAGGTCTGTATTACCAATTCGTCTGGAAAAAGAAAACCGTAGAAAGTTTAATTTGATAAACCATACATAAAAAAGCAGGTGTTGATCTGAAGATCGACACCTGCTTTTTATTTACTCTGCTTGTTATTTAAAACGCTTGCTGAATGACGTCGCCATAGCCGTCACTTTTTGATAGCCTGTTGGCAAAATACGCTGAATCAGATCTAAAGATTTTGCATCATTACCAATCAAAACACGACGCTTATCCTTTTGTACCGCAGCTAAAATTTGACGTGCAGCTTCTTCTGGTGGAATACGTAATAACTTGTTAAATGCACGTGCCGATTTTTCTGGATTCATCCCCAAGCTACGCAAGCTGTCATTCATACGCGCATCATTGGCAATATTGGTGCGAATACCACCTGGATGTACACACAACGCACTAACGCCACAATTTTCAATATCCAGTTCCTGACGTAGGGATTCAGTAAAACCACGAACCGCAAATTTGGTGGCATTATAAGCCGATTGGGTGGGTTGAGCCGTTAAACCGAATAAGCTAGAAATGTTGATGATATGACCATCGCCTGTTTGCTTAATCAATGGTAAAAACTCTTTGGTTCCGTAAACGACGCCCCAGAAATTAATCCCCACAATCCATTCCAGTTCATCATAACTCGCACCTTCTACTGTCGAGCCCAACGCCACCCCAGCATTGTTAAAAATCATATTGACTGAACCATGATTTTGTACCGTTTCTTCTGCCCAAGTACGCATGGCTTCACGGTCAGATACATCTAGTTTTTTGGTGGTCACTCGTACATTGCTGTCTTTGAGTAATTCTACGGTTTTTGCCAAACCTTGCTCATTAATATCACTTAAAGAAAGGTGACAACCTTGTTGAGCTAAAAGCAATGCCAACTGTTGACCAATCCCTGAACCCGCACCTGTTACAGCGGCGACTTTATTGTTAAATGTTTTCATTTTCTTTCCTTATTGGTTCCTAAGGCGGTATGACAAAGCTACCCCCATTCTTTTATGCATAATGCGAAAGACTCTCTCAATATAAATTTGACAATAATCATTGTCAATAAATGTCTGACGAATCTCCTTTGAGCCGAATCCTGCGTTTAATTTAGGCATTTGCAACAATTGTTGTTAAACTATAAGCGGTCTTTGCTACGTTTTATCTTTATGACTTATTCCAATACCAACGATGCAGGAAAAAATAACCAACCGTTAAAAAATAAAGAACGCCAGTTTAAAGGGTTGTCTTTGACTGAACGTCAGCAGGCACGCCGTGAAAAACTCATCGAGGCAGGTATTGAAGTTTATGGCACCCATGGTTTTTTTGCCGTCACGGTCAAAGATATTTGCAATGAAGCCAAACTGACCGAACGCTATTTTTATGAATCCTTTAAAAAGAGTGATCAACTCTTCCAAACCATCTTTTTAAAACTGATTGATGAACTGCAACAAAATGTCATGCAAGCGATTATGCAAGCCTCAAACAGTCATGAAAAAATGGTCGATGCTGGCTTAACCGCCCTACTTACCACGCTTAAAGATAACCCACGTATGGCACGTATTATTTATATCGATGCTATGCTGGTACAAGAACTGCATAACCAAGCCACCATTCACGAAACCATGTTGCGTTTTGACCGTATGATTCATGCTTTTGTCATGTTAATGATGCCGAATATCCCGCATTCAGAACGTGAAATTTCATGGGTTTCTACAGGCTTAAATGGTTATGTTACCCAGATTGCGATTCGTTGGGTCATCAGTGGCTTTAAACAGTCTATGGAAGATGTATTGGCATCATGTCGAGTGGTTTTTTTAGCTCTACTCGAATCATTTTCTGAGAAAAAAAATTAAATTACAGCAATTTAATTTTTACAAAAGAATTGAACCAGATTTTAAGGCAGCCATTAAGTTTGTCTAAAATTGTTCACGAATTCGACTAAAAATTGTCACAAAACTTTGCGAAAATTGGGATTCTGCCCTATTCTGCAATGATACTGTCATAATTAATCTTTGTAATAAGCCTGTCATAAATAAAAAACGGCCTACCGTTATCATCAATAGGATATTGCGTTGTGAAAGATGACTACATACTAATCGTCGATGACGAACTTCCAATTCGAGAGATGATTCATACCTCTTTGGATATGGCAGGCTTTCAATGCTTACAGGCAGAAGATGCAAAACAGGCGCATCAAATGATTGTCGATCAACGCCCAGCGTTAATTCTGCTCGACTGGATGATGCCTGGTGGTGTCAGCGGTGTCGATCTCTGTCGTCGCCTTAAACGCGATGAAAATTTATCTGAAATTCCTGTGATTATGCTCACTGCACGCGGAGAAGAAGACCATAAAGTCCAAGGTCTCGATGCAGGTGCAGATGACTACATGACCAAACCTTTTTCGACACGCGAATTGGTATCGCGCATTAAAGCTGTTCTGCGTCGCGCCAATGCTCTGAGTGGAGAAAAAACCATTGATGCCAATGGTTTATTGCTTGACCCAGTCAGCCAACGCGTGAGTTTTGGCAATAATATTCTAGAAATGGGTCCAACTGAATATCGTTTATTGGCCTTCTTCATGACACATCCTGAGCGTGCTTATACCCGTGCGCAACTGCTTGATCAAGTTTGGGGTGGAAATGTCTATATTGAAGACCGTACTATTGATGTCCATATTCGCCGTTTACGCAAAGTCTTAGAACCCTATGGTGCAGACCGTTTTGTTCAAACCGTGCGTGGAACGGGTTACCGCTTCTCCACTCGTGCTGATGTAGCTTTAGGTTAATTTTAGTTTTATGTATGAACCCTACCCTGTCCCCGAACTGGCGCGTGAGCATCAAAAATTCCGTTACAGCAGTTTATGGATATTTGCCAAACAAGATTTACGTTTACTGGTTTTTCTATTGCTGATTGCAAGCTTGATCGGGTTTGGCATCGGGTATTTTTGGGTTTGTATTTTTACTGCTTTTACCATTTTCTTCGGTTTCCAACTGCGCTCTTTGTACTTGGTCAATGAATGGATTTCTAACCGTCCTTATGATGTTCCGCCCAATTTAAATGGCATCTGGGGAGCATTATTATTTAATGTCTATCGTGCACAGCGCCAAGAACGTATTGTTCAAGCCGAAATGGTTGGCTTGATTGACCGTGCACAATCCTCTTTGGTGGCACTGGCAGAAGCCGTGGTGTTAATTGATGAGTCACATCAAATTGAATGGTGGAATCCCGCGGCAGAAAAATTATTGGGCATTCAGGCGCTAGATCGTGGTCGCAATATTATGACCATTCTACGCCAGCCGAGTTTTATTGAATATTTCAAACAAAGCGATCAAATCCCTGATGGGATTAAAATGAAATCCTCAGTGTTTGAAGATCATTACGTACAAATCAAAATGACTCGCTTTGGCGGTGAAAGCCGTCTTTTAGTAGCATATGATGTGACTCGGATGCATAACTTGGAGCAAATGCGTAAAGATTTTGTCGATAATATTTCACATGAATTACGTACGCCTTTAACAGTACTAAGTGGTTATATTGAAACCTTTACCGATCAAGAAGATTTAAACCCACGTTGGAAGCGTGCGTTTGAGCAAATGCAGGCACAGACTAAACGTATGAATGCCTTGGTCAATGACCTCTTGCTGTTATCCCGTTTGGAAAATAATAAGCAAATTGCCAAAAACCAGATTATTGAAATGCCAAGCCTGATGAATCAGTTATTCGATGATGCGCAGGCCTATAACGTGGATTATGGCCATACCCTGAATTTGGACATCGACAGTCATTGCGACCTCATTGGTTCAGATACCGAGTTGGCCAGTGCGTTTAGCAACCTCATTACCAATGCGATTAAATACACCCCAAAAGGCGGTACCATTACCATGGGTTGGCATGATGATGGCGAACATGGTTATTTCACGGTTGAAGATACGGGTATTGGTATTGATCCGAAACATTTGCCACGCTTAACCGAACGCTTTTATCGTGTAGATAGCGCACGTAGTCGTCAAACAGGTGGAACGGGTTTAGGACTGGCAATTGTGAAACACGTACTGATGCAGCACAATGCACATTTAGAAATTGAATCCAAAGAAAATCAAGGCTCGACTTTTAAAGTTGTATTTCCCAAAGAACGCCTGTACCACTTGAGCTAAAAATTGTTTTACTCAGCAATGATTATTATATGATTTAAAAAATAAGGATTGAGATGGTTGCATCTAACAACCATCTCAAAGCCATCATTACAGGGTATGCCCCAATGCTTCGCCCATCACTACTGTCGAATTGGCTTTAAACTGGGCATCCCACTGCATTTTATTTTGTTCAAACAAGACAATTGCCGTCGAACCTAAGTAAAAACGTCCTAGCTCTGCACCTTTTTCAAGGAATAGATTGTGCTGGTTCAACTCTAAACGCCCCGTCGGTTTCACTTTGCCTGTCGCAACCGTTTCGATGCCTGCCACAATCATCGCACCGACTAACACCACTGCCATACGCCCCAATTCGGTATCGAACAGGCACACCATACGCTCATTACGTGCGAACAAACCTGGAATATTTTCAGCCGTTGTCTGGTTCACAGAGAACAATTCACCAGGTACGTATAAGGTTTCTGTGAGCGTACCTGCAAACGGCATATGTACACGGTGATAATCACGCGGAGATAAATATACCGTAGCAAATTCACCGTGTTTGAATGGCTCTGCTAATTGAGGATCCGCAATCAGTTTTTCAACCGAAAAACTTTGCCCTTTGGCTTGAAACACTTCACCAGACTCAATATGCCCCAATTGTGAAATTGCCCCATCGGCAGGAGACACGATGCTTGTCTCATCGGCATCAATCTCACGTACACCCTCTTGCAAAGCTCGGGTAAAAAATTCATTGAATGACTTGTATTTCAACGCATTTTTTTGCTCTGCAATTGACATATCAATGCCATATTGCGCTTTAAATGCAGAAATTGCCGTGTTTTTAATCAATGGATGTTCACTGGCAGCAATCTTACCTACCACACGCGAGAGTTGATGTTGTGGCACAACACGTTGCGCCTGAATAAAGAATTGTTTTGTTAAACGCGAGGTGAGGCTCAAGACGGTAACTCTCCAGTAACGATTGGACTATCGAGGCGATTGCCCCATTCACTCCACGCACCATCATAAGCTCGAATATTCCAACCCAATACACGACCCAAAATATAAGCCAAACCTGAACGATGATGTGACTGACAGTACACCACGACAGGTTCTTGTAAATTGAAACCTTGTTGTTCTAAGCGTTGTTGTGTGCGTTCTAAAGCATGCAATTTTAAATGATTTTCACGGTTAAGTGCAGTACTCCATTCAAAATGGCGCGCATTTGGAATATGACCACCGCGTCGTGCTGCTAATCTTAAACCCGTATATTCATCTTCAGTTCGACAATCCCAAAGCTGAATGGCCTGTTGCTGTACCAAAGACAACAACTCGGGATATTCAATACGGACTTGATCTTGTGCAGCCAAATTGACTTGCACTAAGGATTCTACAGGAGCGAATTGCTCCTGTTCTGAAGTCGTGGGCAAACCTTGCCCTAACCATGCATGAATACCGCCATTGAGCAGCGAGGTATTATAAAAACCCAAGCAATGCAAATTCCAGATCAATCGCCCAGCCCAAGCGCCACCTTCATCGTCATAAACCACCACATGATGTTCAGGACTAATATTTAAATACTGAATCAGTGCCTGCAAACCTTCAGCATGAGGTAACAAGCCCGTTGCATTTTCTTCTTGACGCAACAACTGCGCGGGTTTAAGCGGAATCGCATGTGGAATATGCAACTGCTCATAGACTGAACTTCGACTTAAATCCACAATACGTAATTTTTCATTGTCTAAATGTGGAAGTAGCTCTTCCACCTCGATTAATAAACCCAAATTTAGCGTAGATTCCGTCATCTTTTTTACACGTTTTGTTCTGGCAACAGCTTGATCTTAGCATAAGCCCATGTCTACCAACTGCCGATTTTCCTAGAGATCATTGCAGAAAATCAACAATATAAATCAATTAATGCTCAAGCTCTGTAATTTGAAAAACCTGACGTAAGTAGGCCAAGAAGGTATCGTTATCGGTCATGGTTTTACCCGGACTATCTGAAATTTTCGCCACCGATTGTCCATTACATTCCACCAACTTCAATACAATATTCAATGGAGTCTGCCCCATATCATTGGTCAGATTGGTGCCTATACCGAAGCTCACTTTGAAACGGTCTTTGAAATATTGATGTAATGCCCACGCTTTTTGTAAATTCAAACCGTCACTGAAAGTCAGCATTTTGGTTCTGCTGTCAATTTTTAAGGTTTTGTAATGTTCATAGGCTTTGTCTCCCCAAACAAAAGGGTCACCACTGTCGTGTCTTAAGCCATCGAACAATTTGGCAAAATACAAATCAAAATCACGCAGGAAAGCATCCATTCCCACTACATCAGTCAGGGCAATACCCAAATCACCTCGATATTCCTGTACCCAAGTCTCTAATGCGGCTTTTTGGAAATCGCGCAGACGCACATCTAAAGCCTGAAAGGCCTGTAAAAACTCATGTGCCATGGTGCCAATTGGTGAAATTCCTAATTCTTTTGCCAACAGCACATTACTGGTCCCTCGGAAAACATTCGGTACTGCTTGGTGAAATGCCTGAATGACCTGTCTTTGCCAAGTCAAACTATAGCGACGACGGGTACCAAAGTCAGACACCAGAAACGGGGGATCTTCTGGTTGTTGCTGCTGTTCACACTGTTGAATGAATTCAATTTTGGCTTTAAGACGACGCTTACCTTCTTCAAGTACTTCTGGTGTACGAATGCGTTGAAAATACAGTTCGTTGACAATCGCCAAGACAAAAATCTCGAACATCATCGCTTGAACCATTGGACCTTCGACCCAAATATCCAAACGGCCTTCACTGTCTATGCCTGTATGAATGAAACGGCGTTTGAGTTGAAATAATTCCAAATAATCAACAAAGTCACTTTTAATAAAACGTAAGCCACGCAAATATTGCAATTCATCTTCTTTAAATCGAAGCTGACACAAATAATCTAACTGCTCATTCAAATCTTGCAGGATATCCACCAAGGGATAGACCGTCTCGTCCAAATTGCGGCAACGAAAATGGTAAACACTGTGCGTTTGTGGGAACTTGTGTAACACCACTTGTAGCATCGTAAATTTATATAAATCAGTATCCAGCAAGGATTGAATTATTGGTTGCATAGCCTATCCGTTCGGAATGTTCTTCATTCACGATAAATCACAGAATCCATTGTTACATAACATCCAGTGTCATTTATTCTTTTTTCTTATCCTTTTAACAAAAAAATAATGATTCCAGTTATGGAAGGCCAATAGATCGCCGTGACCACATGTGCATATTATTATCATAATGTTATAATAAAATACATTTTTAATAAATTTATATTAACATTCATTGCAATTATATTTGCTTTAAATTAACATCAAATTTCAAATAAAAAGTAATATTATTCACCATTAAAATTAATAATATTACCCAATAAATCATGCTGGTATGGAGAATAACAATGGCTAAGTTAGATTTAAAACCGTTAGTTGAAATCGACGGTTTTGTTGCTGCTGCACTCGTTGATAGTTCAAGTGGCTTATCTTTATCTGGGGTAGGTTCTGGAATAGATTTAGAACTTGCAGCTGCGGGAAATACAGAGGTTATTCGTGCAAAGCGAAAGGTCGCGAGTGCTTTAAATTTAAAAGATAATATTGAAGATGTATTGATTAGTTTAGGTAAGCAATATCACATTTTACGCCCATTAGACCGCAATGATGAACTGTTTCTCTATCTAGTCTTAGACCGTCACAAATCAAATCTTGCGATGGCTCGCCATGAATTAAAAGCGTTTGAAAAAGAATTAGATTTCTCATAATTTTTGCGATGAGCAAAAAAAAAAGCCATCTTTCATAGATGGCTTTTTTGGTATCATTTTTCCGATGAATTTTGCACATTATTTTTCAATTTTGTTGCGTAATCTACACCATGCGTATTTAAATATTCACGAATAAGCTGTCGAACCACTTGTGAGGGTTTTAAATCTTGCTGACTACATAACACTTCAAAAGCTTCTTTTTTTATAGGGTCAATCAAAATTGTCAATCTTGCAGTTTTATTTTCCATAGCCATTTTCTATCATATTATTAACATAAAATGATAATATCATTATCATTTCATTATTGTAAGGCAAGATTTAAATTCATCCATGCCTTTCTTTAAATTGAATAGTGATTTAGCATAACTTAATCTGCAAAATAAAACCATATTACTTTTAAGGTTTTAATGATCACTTATTTTAATCTTTCTCAGCATAATATATGAAATCGGTTATCTGCTTTTGATAAACTGATTTTGAGTGTTTTGATATCAGTTTTTTATATGCGTGCATTATTACAACGAGTACTTGAAGCCAAAGTGATCGTCGACGGTCAAGTCACGGGTGAAATTCAACATGGGTTGCTGGTCTTTTTAGGGCTAGGGAAAGAAGATCAACTGGAAAAAGGCAAAAAGTTGATTGATAAAATCCTCAAGTACCGCATTTTTGATGATGAACAAGGTAAAATGGGCTGGAACGTGGCACAAGCTCAAGGTGGTTTGTTGTTGGTGTCGCAATTTACCCTCATGGCGCAAACGCAAAAAGGCTTACGCCCAGATTTTGGCCCTGCAATGCCGCCTGATGCTGCCAAAGTTTTGTATGAACAATTGGTGGACTATACCAAATCCCAATTTGAACAGGTACAAACAGGCATTTTTGCAGCAGACATGAAAGTCCATTTAATTAATGATGGTCCTGTGACTTTTCAACTTGAAGTTGAATAAAATATTCCGCAATAAAAAAGCCTACAGTGAATTGTAGGCTTTTTATTGCTTCGCAGTGAAAGACTTATCGGCCTGTCTTTTCTTTTAAGAATTGACGTGCCAATTGAATTTTCTCTTTCACTGGTTTTGGTAATTTTGGTGGAATCAATTTTGCAACTTTGTTAAACCAAACCAACAAGCTGAAGTCACCTTCCATTTTGATGCTGCCATTTTGCATCCCAGTCATAAATGCAGAAGGGTCTCCTTTCAACAAGGTTTTCACCCCTTGCTCGCTGTCTGCAAATTGCAAGATAAAATCAGCTTTCTCTGCATCGCCTGAAACTGTATCAATTTGTCCATTGTCGACAATAATTTGACGCGCTACGCCTTGATCTGTCCCAATTTGAATACGGAACTGACGCTCATGAATTAACTCGATAAATTTTGGACTGGTACGAGCCAGTTGTTTCATGCGCAATACTAAACTTGCCACTAAAAGATCAAGTGGATCCGTGCTCACATCGACCAATGGTAGTTTGACAACTGGAATTGAAGACAGTTTCATGACGTTTGAAGCCTATTGTAATTGTAGAAAAATTGACTGCTCCATCCTACCATAACTTAATTCTGATGGAAGCTAGGCTTTGTATAACAATCCTGATCCGACCACCAAAGTCACAAACAAAATTTTTATTCTCATCATAAAAAGGCTGTCTTTTTACTAATACTTAAATCAGCAATTACAGCCTGTATAAGTGAAATGGATTCAATCACAGCCATAACATTAAAAATAAAAATTCATATGAAGCGATAAGCCGACTCTGGTATCAACCATAAGAATATAGATAAGCTGGTTGTATGGATATTTTCTTATGCTTTCAGCTTCACCGAAACTGAGCTCCTTCCCACCTTGGCTGAAAAGGAGCAATAAACACTTAACGACTACTGTACTGCTGATCATCCTCATACACAGGAGTATGTTCAATATAGCGACGTTTAGATAAAGCACGTTCAGCACGACGGTCTTCTCGAAACAATAATAGCGTCACCATCGTCATGGCTAAACTCACCGCTGCCAAATAGCTATACGCCATGGGTACATCAAATACGACCTGAATGCTGAGTCGAATCATTTCTAACAAGCCCCAGAACATCATACCTGCGAACATAAAGCTCAGCCAACGGCGATAAGGCGAGAAGAAAACAGCAATCAATGCAACAGCCACACAACTCAAGCCAATTATGGTTGCTAAATTCGCTGTGACCATAAAAACCTCCGTCTTCAATGGGAATCGTGTCTGGGCAGATACTCAACCCTTAATTCTCACGACCTATATTAATTTTGTGAAATTTGTTTATCTGCATCTCTATGCAAGCATTATGAGCAGTTTTAAACAGAAAAAAAGGCATGCTTTTTTATTAAACGACATACATTGTCGCAATATTATTTTGTCATTACATTTTCTGTCATTTCGACTTGAATGGAAGCAAGATATGCCATGAGTTGGCGTGTCATTACAAAAAAACAACGGGTTTTTTCACTGAAAAAAATATTTTTTAGATACCCGATATGAAGCAGATTGTGACCAATCGTTAGATGATTTTTTAATACAAAAGTCACGCAGAAGAAAACAAAAAACGCAATCCTAAGATTGCGTTTTTTTCATGAAACCGTAATGGTTACACGCAGTTAAGATCTTTATCATGCACACCCAACAGGTATAAAACACCATCCAGTCCCACGCTTGAAATCGCCTGATTGGCATTCTGACGAACTAAAGGTTTCGCACGGAAAGCAACCCCTAAACCTGCCAAAGACAACATGGGTAAATCATTGGCACCATCTCCCACCGCAATGGTTTGCTCTGGTGAAATACCCATATTATCTGCCAGTTCACTTAACAAAAATGCCTTACGTGCACCATCAACAATATGCCCTTTGACTTCACCTGTGACGTAACCATCTTGTACATCTAGTACATTGGCATGCACTTCATCAATCCCGAGTTTGGCTTGTAAATACTCTGCAAAGTACTGGAAGCCACCCGATAAAATTGCTGTTCTATAACCTAATGATTTTAAGGTTGTAATTAAGCGTTCAGCACCTTCTGTAATGGTCAAACGTTCCGCAATTTTAGGCAATACCGAAGCATCCAAACCTTTCAATAACGCCACACGCGCACGGAAACTTTGTTGGAAATCTAGTTCCCCTTGCATAGCACGTTCAGTAATTTCTGCAACTTGCTCACCCACACCCGCTTCAATCGCCAATTCATCAATCACCTCTTGTTCAATGAGGGTCGAATCCATGTCAAAACAGACTAAACGGCTGTTGCGACGATAAGCATTGTCTTCTTGCACCGCAATATCAATACTGAGTTCAGAAGATAAACGTAAACAAGCTGCACGCATTGCGGTTGCATCTAACATTTGCCCACTTAGACCAAACTGTACGCAAGAGCGTTTTGGCCCTTCCAACTGATTTTGTAGTTGCGGACGACCTGATAAACGGGTCACTGTTTCGATATTAAAACCTTGGTTCGACACAATATTGGTAACAGCTTGTAAATGTGCAGCCGTCAGTTCTGGTGCCAAAGCCGTAACAATATAGCGTGTCCGTCCACCTTCACTTACCCATTGATCATATTCTGTTGCAGAGATCGGTTTAAAGCGCACTGTTAAGCCGATATCATGTGCTAGAATCAGAATTTCCTTCATGGCTAATGCTGTTGCAGTCTGGTCATCTGACGAAACAACAATACCTAAAGTCAGTTGATTATGGATGACGGCTTGTCCAACATCTAGAATTTGTAAGGAATGAGTGGACAAAACCCGCATTAATCGAGTGAATTGATTAGGCTGGTCGGGTCCCAAAAATGATATAAGAATGATTTCTCGCATGAATTGACTCGGGTCTGAGCTACAACTATTGTGAGAATCATAATCGAATTTGAATAGAATTGCCTTGGAAGTTTACGTTGAATGCGCCTAGACAAGGGCTATTTGCTAGCCTACTGATAATAAGTTTTGCACTTCATACCTTTTTATTGGTGATTGCAACCACTCACCAACTGAATGAGAACCGTGCGAATCAGGGACAGTTGATGACCAGCCAATTGGTCACAGACAGCTTATCTGAGCTCGATCCTGCCAATACGGTATCACTGGCTTTGTTGGTGAATCGTTATGCCACCAATCCAAGTGTCGCCTCTATTCGAATTTTGGACGGCGCCAATCAGGTTTTGGCAACAGGTGGTTTATCCAAAACACGTGATGGTGAAGTTTTTGTTCGTGATGCCCTACAAAATGAGAAAAAAGTCGGCACCATTGAAATTACCCTGATCAAACCTAGTATTGGGGAAATTTTACGGACTCAATGGTTAGCGATTTTGTTCTCGTTCTTTATTCATGGTCTATTATGGTTAGGTTACCGTGCGATTGCTCGCCCAAGCCGTACAGAATATTTAGCACGCATTAATAATGAATCACGCTTAAAACACGAAATTCAGGCCTTAACTCAAGCACTGGAGCAAGAGAAACATAATGCTGCATTAACGATTGCGCAAGCCCAACAGCAGTTTCAAAATAAAAATAAAGCCAAAGAAATCAAGCCTGTGGTTTTGGATGATTGCTCAGTCGCATTGAACATTCAATATTATGATCCGAAGCAACTCCTCGATTCCGTCAATCAGACCGTATCTGTACCCTATTTCAATTTGTGCCAGATTTTCTTAAATAAAAGTATTGAACTCGCTGTTCAGCACTATAAATTAAATCGCTCCGACATTACCACGGTACAACAATTCAGTGCGCAAGGGGCAACCATCACCTTAACGGCAGACATGCCTAATGCCGTGCCTTGTCTAGTGATGATTAGCTCAGTGTTCCAATTATTGTCGGAAGTTTTATATAAACGCTACCGTGAAGAAAAACGTTTCGTGTTACAAACACGCAGTGCTATTTCTTCGTCTGTAGAAGCAATGCAGTTGTCTGCGGTTCAAGCGGCTGAACGTCTGGTTCATCAACTTTCTGCCAAAGAAAGTGCGGTTCATCTAAACAATGAATTGTTAAAGGATATCAGCGAACACTATGACTTGGTGTCCTTACCGAATCCGACCAATGTATTGACTCGTCATGCCTTTATGGTCAATGGGATGGATAGCAGTACAGCCGAATTGGCACAAAGTTTAAGAACTGAGATTTTGAAAGGCAAACAATCTAAAGCCTCATAAGCTTGCTGTAATAAAAAAGCCTGACTCCTGTCAGGCTTTTTTATTGCTGTTTTAAAAGATTAAATTTTTTGTAAGCTCTTGCTGATTAAGAACTCTTGCGCGGAATGGGGTACTTCATCTGGAGCAACGTAGGCTTGAATCCATTCTCCTGTGGGTTGTAGCTCCCACGTGCCTTTTTGATCCGACAAATAATTGAGTAAACCATCTTGCAGAATACGCTTTTTGATCTTCGGGTCTAAAATAGGAAAGCAGGTTTCGACACGTGAAAATAAATTACGTCCCATCCAGTCTGCACTGGCACAGTACAGTTTCTTTTCTCCGCCCTGTTCAAAATAATAGACTCGGGTATGCTCCAAGAAACGTCCCACAATCGATCGCACTCGAATATTTTCGGACAAGCCCTCCAGTTGTGGAACCAAACAGCAAATTGAACGAATAATCAGGTCAATGTTCACCCCTGCCTGTGAGGCGCGATACAAAGCAGCAATCAGTTGTGGCTCGGTCAGTGCATTGACCTTAATGATAATGCGCGCGTTTTTTCCCGCTTGTGCGTATGCAATTTCTTGATCAATCAACTTCAGCAATTCTGTATGCAAAGTAAAAGGCGCATGTAGCAAAGTCTTTAATTTTGCCATCTTGCCCATGCCCGTCAGTTCTTGGAACATAAGGTGTACATCTTCACAGATGTCGGGTTGTGTGGTCATCAAGCCATAATCGGTATATATTCTGGCATTACCTGCATGATAATTGCCTGTGCCTAAATGCGCATAACGCACCAATTGCCGATCTTCACGACGCACGATTAAAATCATTTTGGCATGGGTTTTATAACCCACAATGCCGTACACCACTACCGCCCCCGCTTCTTGCAAGACATTGGCTACGGTAATATTCGATTCTTCATCAAAACGTGCCCGCAGTTCAATCACCGCGGTGACTTCTTTGCCATTACGCGCTGCTTCTGCTAAAACTTGCACAATTTCCGAATCGGCTCCACTACGATATAGCGTTTGTTTAATGGCCAACACATTTGGATCTTTTGCCGCTTCACGTAATAAACTGATCACTGGTTGAAATGAGTCAAAAGGATGATGCAGTAACACATCTTCTTTTTTCAAAATTTCAAAGATGGACTGTTGCTTGCGAAAGGGCTTCGGAATAACAGGATTAAACACTGGATATTTTAAATCTGGGCGATCAAAACTGGTGGTTAAGCGCGATAAATTGATGGGCCCCGAAATCGAATACAAATGCTCTTGATCTAAATCGAATTGATTCAGCAAATAATCCGTAATTTCACGAGGACAATCATCTTCAATTTCTAAACGCACCGCGCGACCAAAACGCCGAGAAGACAGCTCATCTTTTAATGCCACCGCCAGATCATCGACATCTTCAGATAAAATTAAATCCGCATTGCGTGTGACGCGGAAAGCATAACAACCTGTCGCTCTCATGCCAGGAAATAAATCGCTGATATGTTGTTGAATAATAGCGGTCAGGAAAATCTGTTCTTGATGGTTCCCTACCACACTCTCAGGCAAATGAATCAAACGTGGTAAAGAACGCGGTGCAGGCACAATCGCCATTTCGATTTCACGTCCAAAAGCATCTTTACCTTCTAGGCTGACAATGAAATTCAGGCTTTTATTCACCAAACGCGGAAAAGGATGTGATGGATCCAAACTGATTGGAGTCAACACAGGCTGCACTTGTTTAGCAAAATAGTGGGCAATCCACGGCTTATGCTTTTCTAAAATATCTTGATATTGAATGAAATGAATCCCAAAGTCTTGTAGCTGCGGCAAAATGGAATGATTGAAAATCTCGTACTGCTCTTGTACCGCCTGATGCACAATAGTCGAAAGTTCAGACAAAACTACATCGGTTGGAATACCGTCAGGCATTCGGGTAATGGCGTTTAAATCCTGTTGCTTCATTAGCCCCGCAACTCGAATTTCAAAAAATTCATCCAGATTGCGGGAGAAAATAATCAGGAAGTTAAGGCGCTCTAAAATGGGTAAATCAGGATTTCTCGCTTGAGCTAGAACACGCCGATTAAATTCAATGAGCGCCAATTCACGATTGAAATACGTTGCTGATGAATGCTGAAAATTTTTCATTTTGACTCAATATGGTTGATTTTTTAATCAACTCTTTACCCTCTGTGCCTGCATGTTATGTAGTGTTTATGACATTTTTATTACACGCTTGAACTCAGCTTGAATATGCGAACTCACTGTTTACTTTATAAACACTTGGTCAAATTTTTATTAAAAATCACACTGATTTCATTCAGATTTTCGAGCATCCAACTCTGGTGCAGCAACCGATTTATGCTGTCGACTTGCCCAATAGGTCGCCAAAATCGGCCCAGAAATATTATGCCATAAACTAAAAATTGCACTGGGTAAGGCAGTTAATGGCGCTGTTGCAAAATGAACTGCGGCTAATGCCACACCCAGACCTGAGTTTTGCATCCCGACCTCAATCGCCACAGCCTTACTATCTGCATAATTTAAATGGAATAAACGGCTGCACCCAAATCCCAACAGATATCCTAGGCCATTGTGTAATGCCACCACCAGAAAAATCAGTAAACCTGAATGTAACAACTGTGCTTTGCTGCCACCAATAATGGCCGCCACAATCAACACGATAGCCAACACCGAAATCAGCGGCATCACAGTAATATACTGCTGAATCCGTTGTTTCAATAAACGTCTTAAAATTAAGCCCACCACTATCGGCAACAGCACCACCTGTAAAATTGAACTCAGCATCGACCATGCATTAATTTCAATCCATTGACTCGCAAGCAGATAGAAAATAAATGGGGTCAGTATTGGAGCCAATAAAGTCGAAACCGCAGTGCAAGCGACAGACAACGCCGTATTGCCCTTTGCCATATAAGTAATGACATTTGAAGCGGTTCCCCCGGGACAACAGCCCACTAAAATCACCCCAACTGCCAGCTCTGCAGGCAATTGAAAAATCAAACATAGGACATAAGCCAAGGACGGCATCACCACAAATTGTGCGATTACCCCAATACAGACCGCTTTCGGCGTTTGTGCTATCGCTTTAAAGTCCTCCAGTTGCATGGTCATCCCCATGCCCAACATAATAATTCCCAACATCCATGGGATATAAGCTTTTAACCAGACAAAGGCTTCAGGCACAATTAATGCAATGGCTGCAAACAGCACCACCCACAAAGCAAAAGTTTTCTGAATCAAACGGCTCAATTGCAATAATGCAGACATCGTCAGTCCTC
This sequence comes from Acinetobacter sp. ACNIH2, assembly GCF_002934965.1. Taxonomy (NCBI): domain Bacteria; kingdom Pseudomonadati; phylum Pseudomonadota; class Gammaproteobacteria; order Moraxellales; family Moraxellaceae; genus Acinetobacter; species Acinetobacter sp. ACNIH2. The sequence continues at coordinate 1,522,577 of NZ_CP026412.1, read as the reverse complement.
AATGGGTCGGCAAACTAGAGAAGGTGAAGCGAGGTAAGAGAGTTATGCAGGCGTGGCTGTAACAATATCTTTGATATAAACCCGTCGTACACCTGCAGCTAGCATATCTTGCCAAGCATGTTGCAACGAACCATTTAAATCAATTGCTTTGGTTGCATCGGCAATCACATAGGTTTTAAAACCTAAACGGCAGGCATCTATCGCTGTCCATGCCACACAGAAGTCCGTTGCAATACCCACGATATACACCGTATCTATGCCGCGTGCATTTAAATAACCTGCCAAACCTGTCGTGGTTTTTCGGTCTGCTTCCATAAATGCCGAATAACTGTCGATATTTACATGCATGCCTTTACGGATAATCAATTGGGCTTGGGGTAAGGCTAAATCAGGATGAAAATCGGCATCATGGCTACCTTGTACACAATGCACAGGCCAAAGCACCTGTGTGCCATAAGGCAGTTCAATCTGATCGAAGGCTTGTTTACCCACATGATTGTCGGCAAAAGAAATATGCTGCGCAGGATGCCAGTCTTGGGTCAGAATAATTTGTTCAAAATAATTCCCCAATTGATTTATTTTGGGGATAATTTGGTCGGCATGGGCAACCGCAAGATTTCCTCCTGGGGTAAAACCATTTTGTACATCCACCACAATCAACGCTTTTTTGTTTTGTATCTGTTGCATGTCCGTTTCATTCACTGTTCTTTTTAATTGTTCGCTAGCATATAACAAAAGTTCAAGGATGTAGTGAGCGCGTCAGTCTCACTGACTTGATCTACAACAATTCCTGCTGTTACCGATTATTTATTGCCCATAAAAATAGCCCGTATTAACGGGCTACTCATAGACTATAGGCTGTTTAAACGGTGACTTTCTGTAGACGTTGTACCAGAATTAACATCAATACGGCAGAAATCACAATACAAGGAATCGCTGCTGAAACAACACCTGTCGCGCCAAAACCTGCTGCCAAAAGCTGTCCCGCAATGGTCGGGCCCAACATCGCCCCAATACGCCCAACAGCCGAAGCCATCCCTACACCCGTGCCACGTAGCTCAGTGGGATAAACAATACTCCCAAACGCATAGAGCACACCCTGACAACCAATCACAAAAGCCCCAACCAGTGCTGATGCCAAATACATTTGTGTGAGTGAAGCTGCAGCATTTAAAGCAAATAAGCCTGCCAAAATTCCGCCATACATCAACACAATCACATAAGCCTTTTTCCAGCGGTCTGTCAGCATACCCAAAATCACCGTTCCTACGGTTGCACTGAGCATGAAGTAGAATTGCGCTGTACTGCCTTCCTTACGCGAGAAACCAAGCTCCATAAATAACGAAGGTAACCAGCTCAGCATGATATAAACCACCATTAAGGTGAAGAAATAACTAAACTAAATCAATCCAGTACGCATTAAATTATGGCGATTAAACAAATCCTGAAAAGAGACATTCTGCTCGACCTCTGCGGTTTCAACACGTGTTTGGGCCTTTAAGAATTCACGCGATTCAGGCAAAAACTTGATCATTATCGGCAGCACAATAATAGGTAACAAGCCACCCAGATAAAAAATATTTTTCCAGTTCGAACCGAAATCTAAACTGGCAATGTAGGACAGAATCGCAGCTCCGACAGGCATACCACAATACATTAACCCCACCGCTTGCCCACGCTTTGCAGGAGTAACCGCTTCCGATGCTAGCGTAATTAACAACGGCATCGCAGCACCTAAGCCCGCGCCAGCCAAAAAGCGAACCAGTAATAAACTGTAAAAACTATTTACCCAGACGGTACATAAAGTGAATATCGCAAATATAGCGACAGACCAGACCAAGACTGTTTTACGTCCTATGCGGTCTGCAAAACGTCCACCCACCAATGCGCCAGGTAATAATCCTAAAATTCCTGCGCTAAAAAATACACCCAGTTGTGAACTGTCCAGTGCAAAATGTTCCCGAATTCCTGCCGCAGCGATACCCGCAGCTTGAATATCCAAGCCTTCAATCACGGCGATTAAAAAGCAAATTGCCACCGTAATCACGGAGTGCTTACGCGCTGAAGAAGATGCCTTCATTTCAACTCCTTGTTTAAACATCGTCCAAAATGAAGCCCATCATCTGTGAAGCAGAAATTTTAATTAACCCACCTTAAGTTGAAGATTTTTGATAATTTTTTATAAATTATGAGATAAATCACATTTTCAATACATCTGACCGATAGTCTTAAAAACAATTAATCCGAACGAAATTTGACTAAAATAGTCAACAATTCAGTTAAACTTTAAATACTTAGCCATAGCTCAAATTAAGCGATGCTCAATCAGTTATTGTTCAGATCAATAATTGACAGCGGCTTTTATTATGAAGCCTCATATTTTCTTGCACGTTACCTAGAGTTATAAGCTCTTTAGTAAGTTTTATAAGCTCTTAATCTTATTTATCTTTCCTACTCAATTATGTAAATCTACGTCTTTTTTTGACCTTCTGAAGTGCAAGATACGTCCCCTCACTACGAGTTAATTTTCACTTTTTTAAAGTTTTGAATTGCTTTGACTAAAGCATATTGTTCTTCATCGCTTGTTCAGTCATAATTTGCGTAAGCATTATTCAATTCGACAGATTCTAATTGAACTGCTATAAATCAAAATGCGCACCCATCCAACCTCATTTTTTTCACTTCACTGGATGGACAAATAGGATATTTTTTCAAAATGACTCAGCAAGCACAGATCATTCAAGGCTCAATAGTCGCAATCGTCACCCCAATGTTTGAAGATGGCAGCGTAGATTGGAAGGGTCTTGAGAAGCTCGTTGAGTGGCACATAGAACAGGGAACAAACAGTATTGTTGCAGTTGGAACAACTGGTGAAGCTTCTACATTAAGCATGGCTGAACATACACAAGTGATTAAAGAAGTCGTTCGTGTAGCCAACAAACGTATTCCAATTATTGCTGGTACTGGTGCAAACTCAACGCGCGAAGCAATTGAACTCACAAAAGAAGCAAAAAAACTCGGTGCTGATGCAGCCCTATTGGTCACACCATATTACAATAAACCGACACAAGAAGGCTTATATCAACACTACAAGGCGATTGCTGAAGCTGTTGATTTACCTCAAATTCTGTATAACGTACCGGGGCGTACAGGCGTAGACATGGCGAATGAAACGGTCATCCGTCTGGCTGATATTCCGCAAATTATCGGCATTAAAGATGCAACTGGCGATGTTCCACGCGGTCAAGCACTGATTGAAGGCTTACGTGGTAAAGACATGGTGGTTTATTCAGGTGATGATGCAACCGCTTACCAGTTAATCGAACATGGTGCGAAAGGCAACATTTCGGTAACTGCGAATGTTGCACCTAAACAAATGAGCGAAGTATGTGCGGTTGCGATTGCAGGCGATGCTGCACGTGCAGAAGCACTAAATGCTCAAGTTGCAAATTTACACAATATTCTGTTTTGTGAATCGAACCCAATTCCTGTGAAATGGGCACTACACGAAATGGGCTTAATTGGTACTGGCATTCGCTTACCATTAACACCTCTTGCAGAACAATACCGCGCACCACTGCGTGAAGCGTTGGTGGCGGCAGGTATAATCAAATAAAGAGCACTATATTATGCAGTTACGTTTAGGTTTAACCCTTGCACTTTCAGTATTGAGTTTAGCGGGTTGTAGTTCACTTGCAGTTAGCAACAAATCTTTGAACTATAAAGAGACAGCAACCCTCGAACCGCTACAATATCCTGAAGGGTCAATGGTTCGTCCAGCAACGCCACTGTATCCAGCACCAACGGTTGATCCCCTTGCAATTCAGCACGCGCCAAAGCTCGAAAATAGCAAAGGCAACCGTTTTGCTTTACCCCGCCCAGATGTTGCTGTACCCAACAGCGCAGCAACTGCTGCTTCTGAACAAAGCACTGCGGTAGGTCGTCCTCAATTACTAACTGATGGAAATCAAAATCCATTGCTCAAAATTGACGGAAATTCTGATACAATTTGGCAGTATACACTTGCCACGCTCAGCAGCCTGAACCAGAACATTGTAGGTCAAAGTAAAAACCGTTACGAAGTAACGCTTAAAATCGATCAGCAGATCTACGTACTACGACTAACATCAGTAGGTTCAAGTCATAATTTGGCAGTGTTTAATGCCGATAACAGCTTTGCAGATAAACAAAAAGCTGCAGAACTGTTAACCCAGATTTACCAAAACTGGCCGGCCTAGATCATACTAGGCATTTTTTTTTGCAAAAGGTTCCCCCATGTTAAAACAAACCTTGCTCTATACTGGTAAAGCGAAATCTGTGTATGAAACAGATAATCAAGACCACCTGATTTTAGTATTTCGTGATGATGCCTCTGCGTTCAATGGCGAAAAAATCGAACAACTAGATCGTAAAGGCAAGGTGAACAACCGTTTTAACGCCTTTATCATGGAGCAACTGGCTGCTGCTGGCATTGAAACTCATTTTGAAAAATTACTTTCTCCAACCGAAGTGTTGGTAAAGAAATTAGACATGATTCCTGTGGAATGCGTGATTCGTAACTACGCGGCTGGTTCATTGTGCCGTCGCTTAGGGGTTGAGGAAGGTAAAGAACTAACTCCTCCTACTTTCGAATTGTTCTTCAAAGATGATGCGCTTGGCGATCCAATGGTAAATGAATCTCAAGCCATTGCTTTAGGTTGGGCAACTGCTGCACAACTTGAAAAAATGAAAGAACTCACGTATCAAGTAAATGATGTATTAAAAGCATTGTTCGACAAAGGCAACATGATTTTGGTTGACTTCAAACTTGAGTTTGGCGTATTCCATGACCGTATCGTGTTGGGTGACGAATTCTCTCCAGACGGTTGCCGTCTATGGGATAAAGACACTAAGAAAAAATTAGACAAAGACCGTTTCCGCCAAGGTTTAGGTGGTGTGGTTGAAGCTTATGAAGAAGTTGCTGCACGTATTGGCATCGACCTTTCAGACATCTAATTTGCTCTGAAACTTCAAAACAAAAAAACCGAGTCTGATGGCTCGGTTTTTTATGCTCTGAAATAATGATTTTCCAATATCTATACCTTGAATTAAATTGGATCCTTTAAGTAAATTTTCCTGTTGTTCATACTTGAACACGCAAATCTTTGGTGGTGTCCATCACCAATAAACTGGTGATGGAGGAAATTGAAGGAATCGTGCCTAAGACATCGGTATGAAATTTTTTATAGGATTTTATATCAGTCACCTCGACTCGAAGTAAATACTCCACTGCCCCAGTAATAGTATGACACTCGGTGACTTCGGGTGCAGCCTCAATCACTTCCTCAAAATGCTTTAAAGATGCCTTGGAATGACTAGACAAGCCAATGGTCACATAGACAATTAATCCAATACCCAAAAGTGATCGATCAATAATGGCTTTGTAACCCTTAATCACCCCAATTTTTTCTAATTCCTGTACCCGACGCAAACATGCTGATGCGGATAAACCGACACGTTCAGCCAATTTAAGATTGGTTAAATGCGCATCGGCTTCCAACTCACACAATATTCTTCGGTCTAATCTATCTAGCTCAATCATTTATTGCAAAACTATCTATTTTTAAGATTAATATACAACCAAATTGCGTAATCTGAACAATAAAATGTTTTTTATTTATGATGCAAAACACATGTCTCCTTCTCTATTTATCTCTTATTTACTTTTTTGTTTGGTCATGACCAGTACCCCAGGTCCGAATAATGCCCTTGTGCTAATTTCAGGAGCGCGCTTTGGGCTCCAGAAAACCCTACCTTTAATTCTAGGGATTGCCTTTGGTGTTGCCTTCCAACTTATGGTAATTGGTCTGGGACTTCATCAAGTATTTCTACATTTTCCCCAATTCCAGTCCATCTTAAGTCTGATTGGGTCCGCCTATATTCTCTGGCTGGCATGGAAAATTGCGTCCAGTGGTCCACTCAACGCGCGTCTAGATGAAAAACCTGCTATGGGATTTTTACAAGGCGCTGTTTTCCAATGGCTAAATCCTAAAGCATGGATGATGTCGATCAGTACCGTCTCAACCTACTTTGCTGCCAGCCAACAATTCATCGACATTACCTATGCCGCCTTAATTTTGATGTTGATCTCGATTCCGTGCGTTGGTATCTGGGCAATCGCAGGAAAATTTTTACGTCAATTGTTAATACAAGCTAAATTTGCCTTCATTTTTAATCTCAGCATGGCAATTGCATTACTCATCGCAGTTTTACCTGTATGTTTTAAATTCATCACATTACAGTCCTAATATTTGGTCTACACATTTCTAAGCGAAAACCATTGTGAAGAAAAACTGTAAAAAAAAGCAGCAACTGTGTACGCCATAGCGCACAAAGCTTCCCGAGTTTTTCCACTATGTGCTATGGAATATTTTAAATATGATCAAGGATTGTGAATAGGATATTGCAATACAAAATTATTCTGGCCCGTAGAAAATACCCAAATTTCCACCGTTACAACGGCGTAAAGCTGAATAAATCACCAATAAATGGATATTTTGGTATATATGTTGCTTTTATTTCAAAGCAAAAGGTGGAGTAAATTTGTCTTCGTCTTATTTTTTGAAATTTGATTTTTTACGGATGCTAATATTTACGATGAAAAGCTGGCAAAAGAAAGTATTACTTTCAACAACGTTAATGCTGACAGCGCTTGGCAGCACAGTGCAAGCCAAAGAATGGAAAGTCATTCGTTTCGGTACGGAATCTGCTTACGCCCCTTTTGAATATAAAACCCCTGACAACAAATTGGTTGGTTTTGACATCGACCTAGGTAATGCCATTTGTGCCAAATTAAAAGCCAAATGTGTTTGGGTGGAAAATTCTTTTGATGGGATGATTCCTGCGCTCAAAGCGAAAAAATTCGATGGCATTTTATCTTCAATGACGGTCACTGCGGATCGTTCAAAACAGATTGCTTTCAGTAATAAAATTTACAACACTCCAACCCGCATGGTCGCGAAGAAAGGTTCTCCGTTATTGCCGACCCCTGCATCCCTAAAAGGGAAACGTGTGGGTGTACAACAGGGCACCATTCAAGAGAGTTATGCAAAAGCCTATTGGGCACCTAAAGGTGTCAATGTAGTGCCTTATCCAAACCAAGATGTCCTTTATCAAGATATGGTGTCTGGACGTCTAGATGCAACATTACAAGATGCCATTATGGTTGATGGTGGCTTCCTTAAATCACCAAAAGGTAAAGCGTTTGGCTTTGCAGGTGGCAACGTAGTCGATGCGAAAACCCTTGGCGTAGGTGCCGCGATTGGCTTACGTAAAGAAGATGCTGATCTGAAAAAAGCCATTGATGGTGCTTTAGCCGCCATTATTGCCGATGGAACATACAAAAAACTCGAGAAAAAATACTTCTCCTTCAGTATTTATTGATGACAAAAATGTCGGTTTTAAACCGACATTTTTTATACACGACTGAATTTCATCAATATTCTATTTATAGTTTTTGTTCGGAGTAGATGAGTATGTTTTTGTCTGGTTATGGTCCCGTGTTGCTTGAAGGCACTTGGATGACCATACAGCTTGCATTGTTATCACTGTTACTATCCATCATGATTGGATTGATTGGTGCAAGTTCTAAACTCTCTAGTCTTAAATTTGTCCGCTATATTGCGACTGCCTACACCACACTCATTCGAAGTGTTCCCGATCTGGTCATCATGCTGCTGCTATTTTATAGCCTGCAACTGGGACTAAACTCGATTACTGAATCACTGCAAATGGAACAAATTGATATTAATCCATTTGTTGCGGGCGTGATTACCTTGGCATTTATTTATGGCGCGTATTTCACCGAAACGTTTCGGGGTGCATTTCAGGCGGTACCCAAGGGACAAATTGAAGCTGCTTATGCCTATGGTATGACTTCATTTCAAGTCTTTCGTCGTGTTTTATTTCCACAAATGATGCGTTTTGCCTTACCAGGTATTGGCAATAACTGGCAAGTCCTGATTAAAGCTACCGCACTGGTCTCACTCATTGGTTTGACGGACATCGTCAAAATTACTCAAGATGCAGGTCGTAGCACCATGCAGGTGTTTTACTTCAGTGTCATTGCCGCAGTGATTTATCTGGCGATCACTACCATTTCGAATTTAATTTTGATGTGGTTAGAACGTCGTTACTCGGTTGGTGTGAAAAAGGGACAACTATGATTGAAATTCTTCAACAATATTGGCAGTCATACCTTTGGACCGATGGTTTTCAAATGACAGGCGTCGCCATGACAGCATGGCTCTTGGTACTCTCAATTGCGATTGGCTTTGTACTGGCAGTCCCGCTATCGATTGCGCGTGTATCAGAAAATCCATTTTTACGCCTGCCTGTTTGGTTTTATACCTATGTATTTCGTGGCACGCCACTTTATGTGCAACTACTGATTATTTACACAGGTATTTATAGTCTGGATTATATTCATGCCCATGAACGTTTAGATGAATTCTTTCGTGAGGGACTCAACTGTACCATTCTGGCTTTTGCACTAAATACCGCAGCTTATACCACGGAAATTTTTGCAGGTGCGATTCGCTCTATTCCTTATGGCGAAATTGAAGCCGCCAAAGCCTTTGGCATGTCTCCGTGGAAACGTTATACCCGTATTATCATTCCATCCATGTTACGCCGTGCATTGCCATTTTATGGTAATGAAGTCATTTTAATGCTGCATGCCACCACCATTGCCTTTACCGCAACCGTGCCTGATATTTTGAAAATTGCACGAGATGTGAATGCGGCAACCTATGCCACGTTTGATGCTTTTGGCATCGCGGCAATCTTATATGCATGTTTGGCATTTATCTTGATTTGGATTTTTCGTAAATTGGAACAACGCTGGTTGGCATTTTTAAAACCATCGAATCATTAGGAGAAACATAGATGGAAAACTCAGCAAAACTGGTGATTCGTGATTTACATAAAACCTTCGGGGACAATGAAGTCCTAAAAGGTGTATCTCTAAATGCTAACGCAGGCGATGTCATTAGTATCATTGGTTCTTCGGGTTCAGGAAAAAGTACATTCCTACGCTGTATCAACTTCTTAGAACAACCTAGTCAGGGTTCCATTCAACTGAATGGCGAGCAACTCAATACCGTACTGGACAAATCAGGCAATTTAAAAGCGACCAGCCCAAAACAGTTACAGAAAATGCGCACCCAACTGATGATGGTGTTTCAGCATTTTAATTTATGGTCACATATGACTGTGTTGGAAAACATCGTGGAAGGGCCAATTCATGTTTTGGGTTTAAAACGTGCGGAAGCTGAAGAGCGTGCGCGCAAATACTTAAGAAAAGTGGGACTGGCTGAAAGTGTAGAAGGTAAATATCCATCCTTCTTATCGGGTGGGCAACAGCAGCGGGTAGCGATTGCACGTGCATTGGCGATGGAACCCGAAGTCATGTTGTTTGATGAGCCGACCAGTGCTTTAGACCCTGAACTGGTGGGAGAAGTATTGAAGGTCATGCAAAGTCTGGCAGAAGAAGGCCGAACCATGATTGTGGTGACCCATGAAATGGGCTTTGCTCGGCATGTCTCCAACCATGTGATTTTCTTGCATCAAGGTAAAATTGAAGAACAAGGTGACCCTAAAGAAGTCCTGATCAATCCCAAAAGTGAACGACTGAAACAGTTCCTTGAAGGCAATTTTAAATAAACACTTTGTAAGTTACAGCTTACAAAGATTCAGGAAGATGTCTTCTAGATCAGGTTGAATTTTTTTCATATGATGGAGACATAGAGAACAGGATGTTCCAAAACATAAAACAATAATGATAAGTGACACCACCAGGATGTGAGGTACGACAGGAGTTATACCTAAGCAGCGCATACGAAAAAGCCCGACAGGATGTCGGGCTTTTTTTATTTGGACTACACAGCCTTATTGCTGCTGTTGTTCTTGCATCCAACGGCGTTGCTGTAAACGCTCACCTTCCACTTCACGTTTATTACGCGCAGATTCGTACAACTTGGTACCTTTCAATTCTGGAGGCAAATATTCTTGCATTACAAAATGTTCAGGGTAGTTATGCGGATATAAATAGTCCACCCCATAGCCTTGCTGTTTCATCAGTTTGGTTGGGGCATTACGTAAATGTAACGGCACTGGCAAATTCGCCGTTCTTTCTGCCAAATCGAGGGCTTTGTTAATTGCCAGATAAGTGCTGTTGCTTTTGGCACTGGTTGCCAAATACACGGCACATTGTCCTAAAATAATCCGTGCTTCAGGCATACCCACGGCTTGAACCGAACGGAAACACTCTCCAGCCAAAAGCAAAGCATTCGGATTAGAATTGCCGATATCTTCCGAAGAGGCAATCAACATGCGACGTGCAATAAATACGGGGTCTTCCCCGCCTTTTAGCATCCGTGCCATCCAATATAAAGCCGCGTCTGGATCACTGCCGCGAATCGACTTAATAAAGGCCGAAACCAAGTCATAATGCTGTTCACCTGATTTGTCATACCGCGCAATATTTTGCTGTGCAACACGCACGACAATGGCATTGGTGATGATATTTTCAACATCTGCTTCAAAGGTACTGGCAATTAGATCGAGTAAATTCAGTGCCTTACGTGCATCTCCTGCGGCAAACTGCAACAAGGCATCAAATTCTTCAATTTGAATAAAGCGTTGTTTTAAAAAATGATCTTGTTGTATCGCTCGTAGCATCAGTTCCTGAATCGCCTCATTACTGAGTGCATTTAAGGTATAAACCTGACAACGCGACAATAAGGCGCTATTAACTTCAAAGGAAGGGTTCTCTGTCGTCGCACCAATCAGCGTAATCTTGCCCTTTTCCACCGCATTCAATAAAGCGTCTTGCTGTGATTTGTTGAAACGGTGAATTTCGTCAATAAATACCACAGGGGTCAGCAAATCACCACTTTCTGCAATGATTTCACGTAATTCTTTCACGCCCGTATTTAATGCAGACAGACTAACAAAAGGACGGTCTACCGCTTGTGCCAACAGCAAGGCAATGGTGGTTTTACCGACACCGGGCGGTCCCCAGAAAATAATTGAAGGTAAATGCCCTTGATCAATCATCTGGCGTAAAGGTGCCTGCTCGCCCAACAAATGATCTTGCCCAATAATTTCAGATAAATCACGAGGACGAAGACGTTCTGGAAGCGGAATCTGGGTGTCTGACATACGGTTATTTCAGCCAATGAAGGTGATTCTAGTCTACACTGGAATGCCAAGCAGACTGAATACCTGAATGTTTAAGATCCCACTAGAATAGCTGGTAATTTAAAATATCCAACAAAGAGGCTGCAAACATTTGTCCATGACTTAAATTTGGATAAAGCAACAGTTTGCTTTGTACCCCTTGTTGTTGAAAATGTGCAATCACATCTCGATTATCTTGCACCATTTTCGGATTAAAATTTGGGCTTTTTGTCGCAGGATGATGTTGTGCTAAATCCCCTTCCATAATCCATAAGGCTTGGGCCTGATCATGTGACACTGCCTTAGTTTGCATATTTTTCAGAATACGGCCATCCGCCCACGACAAAGACGGACTTGCAGCAAAATAATGACTGAAGTATTGAGCGTGTATCAAACTATCTAATACAAATAGTCCGCCATAAGAATGTCCCCATAAAGCTTGCCGTTGAGGATCTAATTTAATCTGTCCAGCCACCCAAGGTTGAATTTGGCTAAATAAGACTTCACGGAACTGTATGCTGCCCCCACTTAAGCGCTCAGATCGACGGGGATCTGTTGTAATTTTTCCAGTTTCATCTGTTGGAGTATAATCCAAAGCGCGTGCTGCTGTATCAAAAGGCAAGTCAGTGTCATAGCCGATTGCAACCAAAACAGGCGCTTCACGCGTTGCTAAATGCTGCAATACATCTTCAGACAAATAAGACATCGCCGAATTACCGTCGAGCATGAATAATGCAGGAGAGACTCTTGCTGTTTGTTGGCGCGGAAGCCCTAACCAGACTTTATAACGACGCTGCTGATCGGCAGATTGGAAATACTTCACCTGAAACTGATAGTAGGCGGAGCCCTGTTCTGCAATATTGGCTTTTAAGGGGGCTAGATTCGGTTTTGCCTGTACGTCTACATGGATCAGCAAGCTAAAGCCACATATCAGTAACAGTACAGACTTGCATGAGAAATGAAACACGACCAGACCTCAAAGACCCACAAAAGAGATCAAATAATATCTGTATTAAGAATCATTATCAATTAAAACAGCTTGTTTTATCTGTGGGTTAACGCACCCAACGCACAATATATTCATCAATCTGTTCTTCATCGACTTCAGTCTCAGAGATACATCGACCTGCTGCCGACTTTCTGGCTTGAATGACATTCTGCCGCGAACCTGTATTTAAATAATGCCATGAAGGTAAACTTTTCCCTTCATTTAAACGCCGATATGCACAACTCGCAGGCAACCAGTGAATCTGTCTTAATTTCTCTGGCGTTAATTGAATACAATCTGGGACATAATCTAAGCGTTCAGGATAGTTACTACAACGTGCAGTTGTGCAATCCAGTAGTTTGCACGCGACTTTGGTATACGCAACTTCTTGCGTATCTTCATCTTCTAATTTCACCAGACAGCATAAGCCACAACCATCGCATAAAGCCTCCCACTCTTGAGTATTCAGAGCTTCAAGCGGATATTTTTTCCAGAACTGCGGGCGTAATTCACTAGACATGGTGGGCAAAAACTAAAAATAACATGATCATTATATCAATAAATCCCTGCAACAATGCAGCAATCTCTTTTACGTTAAATCATAGACTTACTCCAATATGCGAACATTTTTTAGACAAAAGATCAACATTTTAAAGCGCTATCCAAACCTATACTGAGTGCAAGACAACAACAACATGGAGAAGACTTATGTTCCGTTGGGCGATTATTTTTGCAGTGATTGCATTAATTGCGAGCTTACTCGGCTTTGGTGGTGTTGCAGGGTTATCCAAAGACTTTGCGGTGATCTTATTGGTCGTTGCCGTCATTTTGGCGATAATCGGCTTTATTTCTAGAGGGAAAGCTTAGAATACGGCCATCAAATGTACTTCATAAAAAAGAAGGATTTTTCCTTCTTTTTTATGTTTAAACGGCTAGTTTAAGCATAGAAACCGCACGTTCTGGTCATATTTTTTATTTTCACCCAATCAAAGATTTTTATTCATTTGTTTTACTTTCAGTAATTTAAATAAATCAACCCAAATGTATAGATGTTTTTTTACACTTCTTCAGCACCATGACATGATTTTTTCAAAATCATGGATTATTTTATGCTTTAATCATTCAATTCTCATACTCAATAATACTAAGGACTAAGGAATGACCACCAAAATTCAAACGCGTGAAATCGAATATACTGCTGCAGATGGGACGCGCTTAATTGGATATTTTGCTGCACCAAGCACGGCTGAACCTGTTGCAGGTGTTTTGGTTGCACCTGAATGGTGGGGACGCAATGAATATACAGAACAGCGTGCACGCGAACTGGCCGAACATGGCTATGCAGCCTTTGCCATTGATATGTATGGCGATAAAAATGTCACTACATCTGCGGCGCAAGCCAACGAATGGATGATGCAAACCTTCCAAGCGCCAGACACCATTGTGACTCGTGCGTCAGCAGGTTTAGCAACTTTGGCTGCACAAACCGAAGTAAATGCAGATAAACTGGCTGCAATTGGCTTCTGTTATGGAGGTAAAGTTATTTTGGATTTAGCACGTTCGGGTGCTGAACTGAAAGCTGTCGTGACCTTCCACGCCAATCTGTCAGCACAAGTGCCTGCCCAAGCAGGTCAAGTCAAAGCTGAAATTTTGGTCTTACACGGTGAACTCGACAGCATGGTCAGCTTAGATGATGTTGCACATTTCCGTGAAGAAATGTATGCCGCTCAAGTCCCACATGAAGTCATTGTTTTTGAAGATGCAAAGCATGGTTTCAGTAACCCACAAGCAGATGAAAGAGCCAAAGCCAATGGTGTAGACTTAGGCTATAATGCTGAAGCGGAACGACAAGGGCTTGAAGCCATGTATGAACTACTACAACGTCGTTTAGCTGAATAAAAAAATAGAAACGTGGATGTTGGTTTTATCCAACATCATTTTTGAATTTGAATGCTTTATTAAGAGGACAAGATAATGACTGAGAACAACTGCCCATACTGCAATTTTGATGAGTTTGATATCATTGATAAAAATGAGTTTGGTGTAATTCTACCTGAGCCAAATGCACTCTCTAAAGGACATTGCGTCATTATCCCTCTACGCCATGTCAGCTCTTTCTTTGATGTCACAAACAAAGAACGTAAAAGTTTAATGTCGCTTTTAGAACTGGCTCGCAATGAACTACAACTTCGTCATCAACCTACAGGTTTTCACATCGGCTTTAACGATGGCTCGGTGTTTGGTGAAGCATCTGAACATTTGCACATCCACATTATCCCTCGTTACGATGACCAACCGCTAAAACTCGATGCGCGTTGGGGAATGTTAAGCGAAGCTTAATCTGCCACCATAAAAAAATGATGCGATCGCATCATTTTTTTATGCCTAAATTTCCTGTCAGGACTCAGCAAAAATCAGTACGGCTCCGCTATACTAAGTCGCTTGAAATTGTATAGAGTTCACATGTCTTCGTTTTCTTTCTCAGATGCCCTATTAGCTTGGTTCGATCTACATGGTCGACATGACCTGCCTTGGCAAGTGGTAGATAATCCTTACCAAGTATGGGTTTCCGAGATTATGCTACAACAGACACAAGTCAAAACCGTACTCCAATATTTTGCACGTTTTGTGCAACGCTTCCCTACTGTTGAAGATTTAGGTCGTGCATCTTGGGATGATGTTGCTCCTTACTGGGCAGGTTTAGGCTACTATGCGCGTGCGCGTAATCTGCATAAGGCCGCAGCAATTGTGGCACAGCAGGGTCATTTCCCTACCAGTTTAGAAGAATGGATGGCACTGCCAGGCATCGGACGCTCCACGGCGGGTGCATTAATGTCCTTAGGTTTACGACAATATGGCGTGATTATGGATGGTAACGTCAAACGCGTACTCGCCCGTTTCTTTGCCATTGAAGATGATCTTAGCAAACCTGTCCATGAACGTGCCCTGTGGCAACTGGCGGAACAACTGTGCCCAGAACAACGCAATCATGACTATACCCAAGCCATTATGGACTTAGGGGCAACCATCTGTACTCCCAAAAAACCGCTATGTCTGTATTGTCCCATGCAGCAACATTGCAAAGCTCATCAACAGGGCTTAGAAACAGAACTGCCATATAAGAAACCCAAGAAAGCCGTTCCTGTGAAATCGGCGCAAGTCATGGTATTGCAGTGCCAAGATCAATGGCTATGGTTACAGCGCCCCAATACTGGGTTGTGGGGTGGATTATGGAGTCTACCCATCTATGACGACTGTGCTGAATTGACTCGAACCACACAAATGTTAGGTCTAAAACCAAACAGTAAGAATGCGCAAATTTCACATAGTTTTACGCATTTTACTTGGTTACTTGATGCGATTTGTTTCCACGTGGAACCAGAACAAAAAGAGCATATTGCAATTGAACTCTCAGGCACATGGTACACGCCACAAAAAGCTACACAAATGGGACTACCTACAGCCATGAAAAAATTGATCTCTGCCTTATAGATATGACATAGTCAGGAACTGAAAGTTTAGCTTCTTGAAAATCACAATAATCAAAAGGAAAAATTGTGCTTCGTCAGTTTGCGATTAGCAGTTTAACAATCAGTTTTTTGGTACTCACCGCCTGTACTTCGACACCCAAGAAAACAGGCTCTGGGCTGCCGCTTTCTACCGTTCAAGACCTACAACGCACACCGCTTAAATCGAACTTACCCATTCCTGTGCAAAATATTAAAACCAAACAATTGACCGATACATGGGGTGCTTCACGCAGCCAAGGGCGTCGACATGAAGGTATCGACATTTTGGCTCCACGTGGAACCAAAGTGTATAGCACTACCGATGGATTAATTGCTGACTTACGCGATAACAATTTGGGTGGTAAAGTAATTTGGGTGTTGGGGCCAAGTGGCTCTTGGCATTATTATGCACACTTAAATGAGCACAAACGTGGACTGGCCGTTGGGGATTATGTCAAAAAAGGCGATCTGATTGGCTATGTAGGCAACACTGGAAATGCTCGACATACTGCACCCCATTTGCATTATGGCATCTATTTAGAAGGCAAAGGCCGCGGTGCGGTCAACCCTTTTCCATATTTACGTTAATTTTTTTAGGAAATACACATGTCTGAAGTGTTGATAAATCGTCTGGTTGAATTTGCAGAATCAGGCAATCAACAAAAAATTGTGGTTGCAGGACAAAGCTATCAGGGCTGGGTCATGGAAATTACCGAAGATGCCCTGTTGATTAGTACAGGTTTTGCAGACAAATCAGGCAAAGATTTCTGGATTTCGTTTAACGACTTACAACAAGCGTCCTTGTCTTATTGGGATAACAAGACGGATCAATGGGTAGACTTCACTTTATAAATCGACAACAACATAGAGAGGAACAATGAATAAACAACGCTGTGGCTGGTGTACCGAGGATCCTCTCTACATTGCCTATCATGATCATGAATGGGGACAACCTGTGCATGATGAACAACATTTATTTGAAATGCTTTGTCTCGAAGGACAGCAAGCGGGTCTCTCTTGGATTACCGTACTGAAAAAACGGGAAAGCTACCGCCAACATTTTTTTCAGCACCCGATTCAACAGATTGCCGAGCTGAGCGATGCTGACCTAGAAGCCAAATTACAAGATGCTGGACTCATTCGACACATTGGCAAACTACAAGCCATTCGAGAGAATGCACGCGCTTGGCAAAGCCTAAAACAACAAGAAAATGTCGTGGATTGGTTGTGGAGTTTTGTCAGCCACAAACCTATTTTGAATGCTGTACCTAACTATAAAACGGCACCTGCACAAACTGACATTAGCCAACAAATGTCTAAGGCCTTAAAGAAAAAAGGCTTCAAATTTGTGGGGCCAACGACCTGTTATGCCTTTATGCAAGCCGTGGGTATGGTCGATGATCACGAAGATCATTGCCCCGCCAAAAATACAACAAAATAGTCCCCATAAAAATAGAGGATGCCATCATGAGTAATAATCTGATCAATAGCTATGCTGCCCTACATGCAGGCGAGGCACTGGTCCCCTTTCAATTTGATGCAGGCGAACTTCAAGCCCATCAAGTTGAAATTAAAGTGGAATATTGTGGACTCTGTCATTCTGATGTTTCGGTGATTGAGAATCAGTGGGGCAATGCTGTTTATCCTGTAATCGCAGGGCATGAAGTGATTGGCACCATCTTAAGAATGGGTTCTGAAGCCAAAGGATTACAAATAGGTCAACGCATAGGGTTGGGTTGGACTGCGGAAAGCTGTCAATACTGTGATCAATGCGTGGCTGGACAGCCTGTATTATGCAGCAGTGGCAGCACTGCGACCATTGTAGGTCATGCTGGTGGCTTTGCCGATAAAGTCCGAGCAGCATGGCAATGGGTCATTCCACTGCCTGAAGATTTAGACCCTGAAAGCGCAGGGCCTCTGCTCTGTGGCGGGATTACCGTTTTTGATCCTTTACTCAAGCACAATATTCAAGCCACGCATCATGTCGGTGTGATTGGCATTGGTGGCTTGGGGCATATGGCAATTAAATTACTTAAAGCTTGGGGTTGTGAAATTACCGCCTTTACTTCAAGTCTGGACAAGACCGATGAACTTAAAGCGATGGGCGCAGACCATGTCGTAAATAGCCGCGATGTAGATGCACTGAAAACCCAACGAGGCAAATTTGACCTGTTGCTCAGTACGGTTAATGTCACGCTGAATTGGCCTGCTTATATCAGTACACTGGCACCAAATGGCACCATACATCTGTTAGGTTTACCACTAGAACCCATCAAGTTTAATGTGGGTAGTCTGATTGGCGGAGCAAAGTCAATCACAGGCTCACCTACAGGTTCACCTGCTGCATTACGTCAACTGCTCAAGTTCGCTGCACGTAAAAACATTGCGCCACAAATTGAATTGTTCCCGATGTCACAACTCAATCAGGCGATCGAGCGTTTGCACTCAGGCCAAGCCCGTTATCGGATTGTGCTTCAAGCCGACTTCGAATCCAGCACAACATAATCCAATTGTCGCCGAGTCCAATTCGCCAAGCATTCAATTGCTTGGCGGATCTCGGTGGATAATTCATGACCTGCATTTAAGCGTATGCAATTTTTATAACGCTGCTCTTCTCCAAAAACGATACCTGGCACAATGCTAATGCCTTGCTGTTGGGCATAACGATACAAATCCAAACTATGAATGGCTTCAGGCAACTGTAACCACAGCGCATAGCCGCCTTTGGGTTGATTCAAGCGAATGTCTATACCTGAAAAAGCCTGTATTAAAAATTGCCGATATTGCTCGACCTGTTGCATTAAACAGGGTTTTAAACGGTTTAAATGCTCTCGATAGGCGCGGCTATAAATCAGATCAGCCAAGCCCAATTGCAAGGGCGTATTCACCGCAACATGTCGAGTCAGAAGTTGTGCACGTAAATGGTTTAAACGTGACGGCATGCAAAACCACCCCACCCGATAAGCAGTAGATAAGGATTTGGAAACCGAACCACAGTAAATGACATAACCCTGTCGATCCCAGTATTGAATCGGCAATGGACGTTTTAAATCAAAACTGCATTCGGCATAAATATCATCCTCGATCACATAGCACTGATATTGAGCTGCCAACTGAGCAATTTTTTCCTTTTCTGCAGGGCTTAAACAAAAGCCCAAAGGGTTCTGAAAATTGGCGGTGAGTAAGCACGCTTTCGCCCCCGAATCACGCATCGCCTGTTCAAATCGGTTCAGGTCAAAGCCATTGGCATGCGCTGGAACTTCAACAATTTTACGATTCAGACTCGCCAACAATTGCAACTGCCCGTTAAAGTTGGGTGTCGGTACAATAATGCTATCGCCTTCTTGGGTCAGAGTTTGGATCACCACCGACAAAGCTGGCATGCAACCATTGCTGATATAAATATCTTCAGCTGCCATATAAATGCCATCTTCTGCCCAATGCGCCGACAATGCTTCTCTTAAACGTCGATGTCCCTGTTTATCACTATACAAAAAATCTTCAGGTTTACTGTGCTTCAGCGCACGTTGAATAGAACGGCGGAGTGCCTCTACAGGCACTAAATTTGGCGAAAGCTGAATAGATCCCAAATGAATCATTTGGTCATGAATGGAGGCCTCTTGAATTTCTATTTGTAGTTGTAAATTAGACACTTCTCGGGCAGTCACCGCAAAATCGACATGCTGTGGAACAGCGACTGCCAAAGCTTGTGGTTGCACAAAGTAGCCCGCTTGAGGCTTGGCCGTAATTAAGCCTTGCGCCTCTAATAGTTCATAACAACTTTTAGCCGTATTGAGACTGACCTGTTGCGACTGGGCAAACTGACGCAACGAACTCAAACGCTGCCCTGCTCCCAACTCTCCTGCATAAATTTTCTGTGCTAACTGGTGTGCCAAATCACGATACTGAATGCCCATTACTGTACTCATTTTTTAATATATTTTGTATCTGTAACCAAGAATACACCTTCCCTATGCTAGGCGTACAGTTCATTTTTACTTGGGGAAAATCAACATGTATCGTTTTAGCTTGGTCGCACTCGCACTGTGTCTTTCCGCTTGCCAACCGAATACCTCCGTTTGGCAACAGCAACGTGATTTTATTTGTCAGTCTTTAATTGAAGGTTTTTTAAAAGCGTCTGGACAGCAGAATTTTGAGCTCGCGCAGAAAAGTGATGTCGTGGACAGCGTCATCCCGCAGCGCCTGTTTAGCTATCAATCTGGCTCAACACGCACCACCTTAATTGGTGAAACACAGCGAAAAGAGTTACGCTTTGTCTGTTGGAACGACGCACAGCATTTTGCGATTGCTCAACATGATCAGAACCGAGCACCACGACAAGCCTTGCTCACTGTACAGCTTCACTTGCCTAAAACTACAGATAAATTGCAAGTTTCTGCGCCAAAAACTCGATGAACAAGCGAACCCGTTTAGGTAAGTGTTCTTGTTGATAGTACACCGCATGGATTTTTTGATATTGCAGTTCAATCTGATCTTCAAACAGCGCCACCAAACGTCCTGCACGGAGATCATCTTGAACCAAAAAACGCGACAAACAGGTAATCCCAACACCGTTCAGCACCAACTGACGTACGGTTTCCCCATTCGATGCCTTGATTTTTGGATGAATATTAAGAGGTTGTCCCTGCAACATTAAGGGCCAAGTATTTAAATGTGTAGGCTGGGTAAAACCGATCAAGGGGTGCTGCAACAACTGCTCAGGCTGGTTGGGCGTGCCATGTTGGGCTAAATAATCAGGACTGGCCACAATATATAGGCGGCTACGGCACAACAGTTTGGCATGTAAGCTGGAATCATTTAACTCGCCAAAACGAATCGCCACATCGGTTTTATGTTCCAGTAAATCAATAATCTGATCGTGATTATTCAATTCAATTTCAATTTTCGGATATTGCTGCATAAACTCTTGAATCAGTGGCACAATCACATGCAGCACAAAGGGCGTCGCAGAATCGACCCGAATGAGACCTGAAATATCATGATCAGATTTTAATAAAGCATCTTCAGCTTCGGTCAAATCATTCAAAATCTTACGCGATTTTTCCAGAAACAACTGCCCTTCTTGCGTCAGTTTCAACTTGCGCGTAGTCCGTTCCAACAGGGTCACATTGAGTTTGCTTTCCAAGCGCTGCAAGGCACGACTAACACCCGATGTGGTTTGTCCTAATTGCTCCGCAGCTTTCACGATCGAGCCACTTTCGACAATCTGAACAAAAGCATTTAATTCTTCAATGGTCGATTTCATCGTCATTTTATTGATTATTGGTCAACAATATTTTGCAAATTCCTAGATTTTTCCACAACAGTTATTTCAGCAAAATAGCTCCATCTTTAAAAAAGTTCGGTTGAGAAAAACATGATTGTTCCAAAAATGGGAATGGGTACCTTTCGCTTGACGGGTGCAACAGTAATTGACGCGGTTCAGACTGCACTTGAGGTCGGCTATCGTGCCATTGATACGGCACAAATTTATGGCAATGAAGCTGAAATTGGTCAAGCCATTGCCAACAGTGGTGTACCACAACATGAATTATTTTTGACCACCAAAATTTGGACTGAAAATTACGCTCCAGAGCAATTGATTCTGAGCTTAAAACAGAGCCTACAAAAATTAGGCACGGATGCTGTGAATTTGACTTTAATTCATTGGCCTGCCCCACTACTGGGCATTCAAATTGAGGAAGTCATGCAAGCCTTGCTGCATGCCAAGCAATTAGGACTGACCGAACATATCGGTATCTCAAATTTTAATATCGCCCTAACCCAACAGGCAATTAACAGTATTGGACTCGAGCATATTGCCACCAATCAAATTGAACTGAGTCCTTATTTACAAAATCGCCCCTTGGTTAGTTATCTGCAACAGCAACAGATTGATGTGACCTCTTACATGACTTTGGCCTATGGCAAAGTGCTGCAAGATCCTGTCTTAAAGACTATTGCCCAGCAAATCAATGCCAGTCCCGCGCAAGTGGCATTGGCATGGGCGCTGCAACAAGGTTATGCCGTCATTCCATCTTCTACACAACGGGCACATTTGTTGGCAAATTTAAAAGCACAAGATTTACAGCTCACTCCTGAACAGATACAGGCAATTACTGAGCTCGACCGAAACTCACGTGAGGTAAACCCTGAACAACTCGCTCCCGAGTGGGATTAGGGCTATCAAATGAAAATGAATTACCCGTTATTGGCGTTGGCAATAGGCGCCTTTGCCATTGGGACGACTGAATTTTCCCCCATGGGCTTTTTACCTGAAATTGCCCGTGATCTGAGTATTTCTATTCCACAAGCAGGTATGCTCATCAGTGCCTATGCGATTGGGGTGATGTTGGGCGCCCCGCTGATGACACTGTGGTTTAGCCGCTATTCCAAACGGCGTGCCCTGATCCTGCTCATGGTCATTTTCACACTAGGCAACCTGCTGGCTTATTTTGCCAATAGTTATTCGAGCTTAATGCTGGCACGTATCTTGACCAGCTTAAATCATGGTGCTTTCTTTGGCATTGGTTCTGTAGTTGCCGCCAGTGTGGTACCCAAAGAAAAACAAGCCAGTGCCGTTGCTGCCATGTTTATGGGGCTGACTCTGGCCAATATTGGCGGCGTTCCCTTTGCCACTTTGGTCGGGCAACATATTGGTTGGCGCATTGCTTTTCTGGGAATCACGCTACTCGGGGTGATCACCATGCTGTCTCTCTGGAAAGCACTTCCCGAAGGTCAAGCCAGTGCTCGACCTAATATTGCTCAGGAACTCAAAGTACTCCGTCGTTTACCTGTGGTTTTGGCATTATTGACCACAGTCATGAGCTCAGGCGCAATGTTCACACTGTATACCTACATTGCACCCAGTTTGCAAAACTTCACTCAAGCTACACCCAGCCTGATCACATTCATGTTGGTTCTGGTTGGGATTGGCTTTTCAATTGGCAATCATCTGGGGGGCAAATTCGCAGATCACTCACTGGATCGGACGCTATTGGGTTTTCTCAGCCTACTCAGCATCATGATGCTACTGTTTCCGCTACTGGCGCAAACCGCCATTGGGGCAGCGATTGCATTAACCCTTTGGGGAGCAGCCGCATTTGCAGTGGTTCCCCCTTTACAAATGCGCGTCATGTCAGTTGCGCATGAAGCCTCTGGACTTGCCTCTTCGGTCAATATTGGCGCCTTTAATTTAGGCAATGCCTTGGGTGCACTGGCGGGTGCCAGCGCACTCAGTTTTGGACTCAGCTATACGGCGGTGGCATGGATCGGTGCACTATTAAGTGGTCTAGCCTTGCTGTTGGTCGGCTTACAAAAAATGTTACTAAACAAACAGCTTGTACAAAGCCAAATACAGAAAATAGAGCCTCAATGTCTTGAACACTAAATCCATGTCGATTTTAACATCATATTGACTAGCGCAATGCGATTGGCAAAGCTGCATAATTCCGCGGTTTTGCCAACTCATCCTTCATTTTTAACAACATTTGATACGGCTGCTGCTCGACAAATAAATTCACAGCGCTTAGCGGAATAGAACCGTCAGGATCAGCATAGCCATAGGTCGAGACTTTCACTTTCTGTTTCCCCAGTTTCTGAAAAGTCCAATCACCTTCATAACGGGTTAAACGCACATAATTTGGATTCAACGGATAGCCTTGATTCACAGCCTTGTTTTGAATATGAATCATGCCTTGAGCATCTTTGCTCATTTTCCCCTTTACCACCAAGTCTCGGTCTTTTAAAGGAAAGGGAAAATCCAGCACCATATACAACAGAAACTCGCCTTTGCTGTCATCGCGAGATAAGACTTTGACGCTGCCCATATAAGGCACCCATCTTGGCGCTTGTTCCACATCCAAAATCAGGGCAGCGGCCTTTTCAATCGGCACATCAAAATGAGTTTCGGCTTTATACAACACCACAGGGTTTGTACTATTTTGATAGGTCCAAACTTTAATATTCTGCTTGTTAATACTGAGTTTGGCATTGTCGATAGACTTGGCCTGTGCTGTAGCCAATAAGGCTACAGCACAGCAAGTGATCAGTTTTATTTTCATTTAATTCAGCTTCTTATTTTAATTTTATGCAAATGTTTTCGCAAATTCAGGCCGTGTTTTACACCTGAATATCGTTAAAACCAAGCACATCTTTCATGTCATATTTACGTGCTTCACGCCCAACCACCCATGCTGCGGCACGAACTGCACCCGAAGCAAAATTCATTCGGTTGGTGGCTTTGTGAGTAATTTCTACACGCTCACCTTCACCAATAAACATTGCAGTGTGTTCACCCACAATGTCACCGCCACGAATGGTTTGAAAACCAATGCTTTGGCGTTCACGTGGACCAGTATGGCCTTCACGGCAATACACAGCATCTTGTTTCAAGTCGCGACCTAATGCATCTGCAATGGCTTCACCCATCATTAAAGCAGTACCTGATGGAGCATCAACTTTATGGCGGTGATGCGCTTCAATGATTTCAATATCAACTGTATCGCCAAAGACTTTTGATGCCAGTTCCAATAATTTAATCGATACATTCACGCCTACAGAATAGTTGGCTGCATAGACGACTGGCGTATGAGTTGATGTTTCATCAAGAAGTGCTTTTTGCTCATCATTCATGCCAGTGGTGCCAATGACCATGGCGACACCCGCTTCACGGCAAAGCTTCAAGTGCTGTTCGGTGGCAACAGGCGCAGTAAAATCAATCACCACATCACATACAGGTAAAATTTCTTGCAGACTGCCCACAATCTTCACACCAATGTTGCCAATGCCTGCAAGCTCACCTGCATCTGAACCGACTAAACTGCTTTCTGGTCGCTCAACTGCAGCAGCCAGTTGATAGCCCGCTTGTTGTACCGCCTGAATCAGAATGCGACCCATACGACCGCCTGCACCCAATACCCCAATACGTGGACTTGTAGACATAATCCGTTCCTAATCTCGAATTTAAAATTGCCTTTACTATAGCAAAACTCTGGAACACGACTAAGTTGTAATCTAATTTTTTCGCAAAAATCTTGGTTGAATCGATTTAAACTTCAAATTGCCCAATCTCAACGCATCGAGATAGTGAAGAATTAGATCATGGCGTAGGTTTATATCGAAAAAAATCTTTAAAAATGAAAATGAAGCCTCTCTTTTTTCACACAATTTACATCTTGCTTACGCAGACTAGCCATCACGAATCATCAAGATAAAAATTGTCAGGAGACTTTCTATGCATTCGAAAAAAATAATACTCGCTTTACTGTGTACTGTTGCTGCTCATGTGTATGCTGAACCTGCTGCCCAATCTGGCGACAGCATTGACAGTTTGGCAGGGGTTAAAATTATGACCACCGTTAATGGTCAACCTGGAAGCCTTGCCGAACGTGTGGCAACGAATGCTACTCAAACATCCGCGAGTGCAACGCAACAATCTGTTGAAGAAACGGTGAGTATTGAAGCGATTGATGCACCTATCGCACAATAAAACAGACATAAAAAAAGGGCATGTTTTACACGCCCTTTTTTTATTACTTTGAATTAGTCAAACAAACGATCAAAGAATGACTTTTTCTTTGGTGAAGAGTTATTGTCTTCACCATCTAAAGTCACTTGCAGTTCTTTCAACAGTTCACGTTGACGAGCCGTCAAGTTCACAGGTGTTTCCACCACAATACGGCAGAGTAAATCACCCTGCATGCTGGTACGTACAGGTTTAACCCCTTTGCCACGTAAACGGAACATTTTTCCAGTTTGCGTACCTTCAGGAATTTTCAAACTTACACGACCTTCTAGCGTTGGAATCTCAATCTCTTTACCCAAAGCAGCATCAGCAATGCTTACTGGTACATCCATATACAGATCTGCACCATCACGTTGGAAAATTTCGTGTTCACGTACCACAACTTCTACATAGAGGTCGCCAGATTGACCATCACGAATGGCTTCACCTTTACCGCTTAAACGCACGCGATCGCCATTGTCTACCCCAGCTGGAATCGTCACTTCTAGGGTTTGCTGACGGTCAGAAACACCCGAACCATGACATTTCTGACAAGGGTTCTTAATAATTTTACCTTGTCCACGACATGTACCGCAGGTTTGCTGTACTGAGAAAAAGCCTTGCTGCATACGCACTTGACCTGCACCATGACAGGTTTTACACGTTTCAACATCATTCGGGTTTTTAGAACCTTTACCGTCACAGCTCTCGCATGGTGCTGGCGCAGTAAAGGTAATGGTCTTTTTCACCCCTTTTACTGCTTCTTCTAAAGTGAGTTCCATAACATAACGTAAGTCAGAACCACGGCGCTGACGCTGTTGACCACGACCGCCACCACCAAAAGCACCACCGAAGATATCACCAAACTGGCTGAAAATGTCTTCTGCACTAAAACCGCCGAAGCCACCACCGCCACCACCAAAACCGCCTTCAAATGCGCCATGTCCCATACGGTCGTACATGCTGCGCTTTTCGCTGTCGGAAAGAATTTCGTAAGCTTCAGAGGCTTCTTTAAATTTCTCTTCTGCTTCAGGGTTGTCTGGGTTACGGTCTGGATGATATTTCATCGCCAACTTACGGTAGGCTTTTTTAATTTCATCATCACTAGCGGTTTTAGCGACACCTAAAACCTCATAATAATCACGTTTAGCCATAGCTGGCGATGCTCCTCACGGAATTTCATTTCATACTGAATAATGCTCTGAAATTGGGGGTGAAGCGTGATTTTACAAGGGCAAAATGTTAAAAAATTTACAAATTCTAGAAAACTGCTTTATTTTTTATAAACTTAGAAAGGCCTTTAATCCAAGCATTGAGCAAATATAAAAAGGCAATCAATGCGAATACCACACCTGCAACAGTACAACCTGTAACCCAAAGTGCGCTATTCCAAGTGAAAAAACATAAAGGAATAAACCACAATGCAGCAAATAAACTGAGTACGGTATAAATAATGATATTTCGCATAACCCAAAGGGCTTGCGCTTGTAACCAGACTTCAGTGTCCACTTGGGTTACTTTACGGGCAAACCAATAAGCAAAAATACCGCTGATGACGGTAAATAATGCCAAAAACATGAAGACATAAGAAATCGCGATAGAGCGGCGATACTTGGTTAAACTGTCTTGCTTCATGTGCGATTAAACCTCATTACTACATCTTTGTTTTTTTTAATATGTAGCAAAATTCCTAAACTGAAATTTAATAAAAATATAAGGTGCTACTATATTGAAATTTTCAAACTTTCGCACCTGATATTACTAAAATATTTTGTACTAAACGGTCTTTTTCACCTTAAACCATTGTGCATATAAAGCGGGTAAAAAGAATAGTGTGAGCAAAGTCGCAACTATTAGACCACCCATAATCGCCACCGCCATCGGCCCAAAGAAAATACTGCGTGATAATGGAATCATGGCCAAAACTGCGGCCAGTGCAGTTAACAAGATTGGACGGAAACGGCGTACTGTCGCTTCAATAATTGCCTCCCAGATGGCTTGTCCTGTGGCACGATCTTGTTCAATTTGATCAATCAAAATCAAGGAATTTCGCATGATCATGCCTGAAAGGGCAATTGTGCCCAGCATCGCCACAAAACCAAACGGCTTATTAAACAACAGCAAGAATAATACTACACCAATTAAACCAAGCGGTGCCGTGAGCAAGACCATGGTGGCGCGGGATATACTTTTAAGTTGAATCATCAGTAAGGTCATGACCACAGCCAAGAACAGTGGCATGCCCGCATTCACTGACTTTTGCCCGCGGGCCGATTCTTCGACTGTGCCTCCAACTTCTAACAAATAGCCCGCAGGCAATTCTGCACGGACTTGCTGCATGCGATCTGACAATTCAGCCACCACCGTTGCTGGTTGTAATTTGGTCCGAATATCCGCGCGTACCGTAATGGTCGGTAAGCGATTACGGTGCCAAATTAAACCCTCTTCAAAACGATATTCAATTTTGGCAATCTGAGCCAATGGTACGAAAGTCCCTTGGGTAGTCGGTACAGCCAAACTGGCGAGAGATTCAACACTCAAACGCTCTGCCTCATCACCACGTAACCGAATATCAATTAACTCGCGCTTTTCACGGTAGGGATGCAATACAGCGCCCTGAATTGAACTATTCAGAAAATTGGCTAAATCTACGCTCGAGACTCCCATTTGGCGGGCACGGTCTTGATCAATCTGCAATTGAATAATCTTGCTGGGTTCACCCCAATCCAAGTGCACATTTGTGGTATTTGGATTCTCTCCCACTACAGCAGCAACTTTTTGCGCCCATTGGCGAACCGAATTAAGATCCTCTCCCGAAATACGGTATTGAATTGGATAACCTACCGGCGGACCATTTTCCAATAAGGAAACCCGTGTCCGCACTTCAGGTAGTAATTGACGAATTTGCTGTTCCAGAGAATGGCGAATGTCATTGCGATCATCCAAAGAAGATGCGAGAACCACAAACTGAGCAAAACTGGCTTGGGGTAATTGTTGATCTAAAGGTAAATAAAAACGTGGCGAACCTGTCCCTACATAAGCCACATAATTTTCAATTCCCTGTTGTTTCGAAAGAAAATGCTCGACCTTTTTCACTGCCGCCTCTGTGGCTTTAAGAGAAGCGCCTTCTTCAAGTTTTAAATCTACCAAAATTTCAGCGCGGTTTGATGGCGGGAAAAATTGTTGTGGCACCAATTTAAACATCAACACTGAAAGCACAAACATACCCAAGGTCGTGGCAATCACGGTTTTACGATAGGTCACACACCAGTTTACCCATGCACGAAAACGTTGATAAAACTGGGTCTGATAAGGATCATGTTCAGTACTATGCAACTTGATGGGCTGTGGCTCAGGTTGTTTTCTGAAACGAGCCCAAAGCCTTTGATACCAAGGTGCTCTAGTTGGTTGCTGCTGAAAATCAGGCAATAACTTATCGCCTAAATAAGGGACAAACAGTACCGCAGCAAACCAAGACACAATTAAAGCAATGGTCACCACCTGAAAAATGGAACGGGTATATTCTCCAGTGCTAGAAGCGGCTGTGGCAATCGGCAAGAATCCTGCTGCGGTAATTAAAGTCCCCGTCAGCATTGGAAAGGCCGTGGTTTTCCATGCAAACCCCGCGGCTTGCAAGCGACTATAGCCTTGTTCCATGCGTATAGCCATCATTTCGATGGCAATAATGGCATCATCGACCAATAAACCGAGGGCTAAAATCAGTGCACCTAAAGAAATTTTATGCAGTCCTACATCAAATAAATTCATGCCTGCAAAGGTCATAGCCAGTACCAGCGGAATGGAAAATGCCACCACCAAGCCAGTACGAAAACCCAAAGAAAAGAAACTTACCAACAATACAATAATCACGGCCTCAGCCAAGACTTTCATGAATTCATGCACACTGCGTTCAACCGCAACGGGCTGATCAGAGACTTTTTCTAGCTGCATCCCCAAAGGTAAGCTTTTCTGTAAGGTTGCAAACTCGGCCTGCAAGTTTTCCCCCAAAGCCAGAATATCTCCCCCCTTACGCATCGAAACCGCAATCCCAATGCCATTTTCACCCATAAAACGCATGCGTGGCTGGGCAGGTTCACTAAAGCCACGGTAAACCTCTGCCACATCCCCCAGTTGAATGGTTTGACCATTCACCAATAAGGGCATTTTTTTCAGATCTTCGACGTTATGCAACTGACCGCTCACGCGAATTTGAATGCGATCGGTCTGAGTTTCAAAATAACCTGCGCTAGCTATGGCATTTTGTTGCTGCAAAGCCTGCTGAATCGCAGTGATAGGAATGCCCAGTTGCGTGGCTTTAGTATTGGATAAATCAATCCAAATTTTCTGGTCTTGCAACCCAATCAGATCGACCTTGCCCACATCTTGAACCCGCTGTAATTGCAGTTGTAAGCGGTCGGCATATTCTTTGAGTACCGCATAGTCAAAGCCCTTGCCAGTGAGTACGTAAATATTGCCGAAGGTATCGCCAAACTCGTCATTAAAAAATGGGCCTTGTACATCACTCGGTAGTTCATGCCGAATGTCATTGACTTTTTTACGTACGTCATACCAGACATCAGGAATTTGTGCAGAGCGCAACGAGTCTTTCGCGAAAAAAGTCACCAACGACTCGCCTGGACGCGAGTACGCCATAATGCGCTCATAATTGCCCGTACTCATGAGTTCTTTCTCAATACGGTCAGTCACTTGCAGAGACACTTGCTTCGCTGTTGCACCTGGCCAATAGGTTTGCACCACCATGACTTTAAAGGTAAATGGCGGATCTTCGCTTTGCGACAACTTAGAATAGGACACCATGCCGACGATGCCTAGCAAGATCATGAAATACAGGATTAAGCCTTTATTTTTTAATGCCCATTCTGACAGGTTGAAATTCATGATTTCGCTCCTGTCGTAGACTTGGTACTAGACAGTTGCACTGCACGATTTTCCCGATCGATCGGGCGAATTTTTTGCTGCTCTCTTAACAGGTGTACACCACCCACCACAATATAGTCTTCAGGCTTTAACCCAGACAATACAGGTACGCTGTCACGCCCGTAAGCACCTAAGGTGACAGCAACTTTATGGACACGTGAGTCTGGATGCACCACCCAAACAAAGGCCTGCTGCTCATTCGCAGACACACTGGATAAGGGCACACTTAAGATATTGTGCTGCAAACTGCTAAAAAAGACTCGTGCACTTTGCCCCAACTGAATGTCTTGGCTCTGGCTCTTTAAGGCAACTTTCACACTAAAAGTACGCGACTGATCCGCTGCTGGGGAAATTTCACGCACATAAGCTGCAAATTTATCTTGTGGTTTTGACCACAAAGTCACCCATGCTTCCTGCCCAATGCGTAAATCATTAATGGCTTGTTCAGGTACACCAATGACCACCTCACGTTCGCCTGCAATCGCCAATTGATAAGCCGCTTGCCCTGCTGCAACCACCTGCCCCACTTCAATATTACGTGCGGTAATCACACCACTTTTGTCTGCAATAAGCTGATTGTAGCGAGTCTGGTTTTGACTGACTTCATAGTTGGATTGCGCCTGTTTCAGACTGGCCAATGCAGCTTGATACTGATTATTCATCGCATCATATTGCGAACGACTCACGGCGTTCATCGGCAATAATTGCTTAAAACGTGTTAGCTCTTGTTCAGCCACTTTCGCTGCTGACTGAGCACTTTCCAATTGTGCGCGGGAAGCATTTAATTGTAATTGAGCATCTTTCACGTCCAGCTTTGCCAAAACCTGCCCAACCCGAACCTGATCACCAACATCGACAAAACGTTGCATAACCTGCCCAGACACCCGAAATGCCAAATCCGTTTGTTGTCGAGCTTTGACTTCACCCGCATAACTTTTTTGTTGAGTTAAAGAGGTGGAAGGTTGTACCACCATGACAAAAGGGACTTGTTCTGTTGTCGTCTGTTCTCGATTACACCCCCAAAGGGTCAAACTGGATAAAATTATAAGACTGGCGATTAGGGTCTTGGCAAGGTTCATTCGTCGTGCTCTTATCTAAATGTCATTTTTAAGGCAAAATACTATGCTGTTCTTTGAACAATTTTTAATTAATATACCATGCGGTACATTAATTAAAAGCCCTGTTTGAAGTAAATGTCTTAATTAAGCGAAAGTGGAAAATTTTGTGCAAACGAATGTCGGTCGGCCCAAAGATTTAGAAAAGCATAAGCAAATTCTGCTAGCTGCTAGAAACCTGTTCCTCAAATATGGCTATCATGGTTCGAGCATGAATCAAATTGCCCAAGAAGCTGGGGTCACCAAGCTAACGATTTATAATCATTTTCAGGACAAAGCCACGCTTTTTACCTGTGCGATTGAACAAACCTGCGAAAATTTAATGGAAACACGTCCCTTTGAATTGAATGCAGACAGTGATTTTCTTGAGGCTTTTGCTCAAGCTTGCCAAATCGCATTAAACATTGTGTACCTACCCGAAGCAGTGAAGTTGGAACATTTGCTGATTGAACTGGCTGCCGAACAAAATCCCTTAGCATTACAGTTTTATAATGCATCCCATCAAAAAATGTGTGATGGCTGGGAAGAGTTTTTTCAGCAAGCTGCCACCTTGGGTTTTATTCAACATGGGGATGTGGAACAGCAACGCCTATTGCTACTGTCCTTACTGCTTGGACTACGTCATTTAGAAATTTTACTGGGTGTACGTGCTATTCCAACCTCTCAACAACAGCAGGAAATCATCCAACAAAGTATCGAACTGTTCATGCTGAAATATGGCTCGCATGCCTAGTGCCTCTTTTCCTTGATCCTTCCAACGCCATTCCATTATCCAATTGCTAGTTTTATCAACAAAAGCTTGCGACTTTTGTAGCCCTGCTACTTGGCATTCGATTAAATCGGGGTATAGTCAAAAAGAATAAGAACTGGAGAATGGAAAATGATTCAACAAATTGATGCTCCACTACGCGAAGACGTACGGTTACTTGGTAATTTATTAGGGGAAACCTTAAAACAACATGCCGGGCAAGATTTGTTTAATCAGATAGAACAGATTCGAGCACTTGCCAAAGGTGCACGTGATGGACAAGTTGAAGCCGAAAAACAACTAGAGCAGCTCTTTCTCAGTCTAGAAGATGATGAGATTCTTCCGCTCACCCGTGCATTTACGCACTTTTTGAACTTTGCCAATATCGCCGAACAGTACCATGTGGTACGTAGCCGTCGCCAAAGTGAATTTGATCCTGAAGCCCCATCACCAAATCCACTCAATCATCTGTTCCAAAAATTCAAAACCCATCAAGTCTCAGCAGAACAGCTCTATCAACAACTGTGTGAACTTAAAATTGAACTGGTGTTGACCGCACACCCTACAGAGGTGAGCCGTCGTACCCTCATTCAAAAATATGATGGCATTAATGACTGTTTATTCAAATTCGATCAGCAAAAACTCACCCCGCGTGAACGCCAAGCCGTACTAGAAGACTTAAAACAACTGATCTGTTCTGCATGGCAAACCGATGAAATTCGTCAACATCGTCCGACCCCTATCGATGAAGCCAAATGGGGTTTCACCACCATTGAACAAACCTTGTGGAATGCAGTACCCAAGTTCATGCGTGAACTGGATAGGATGGTAGAAGAACATTGTGGACAACGTTTACCGCTACATGTGGCTCCCGTGCGTTTTGCTTCTTGGATGGGTGGTGACCGTGATGGCAACCCGAATGTCACCCACAATGTGACCCAAGAAGTGCTGTGGTTGTCACGCTGGAAAGCGGCTGACTTATATTTACGTGATATTGAAGACCTACGTTGGGAATTGTCGATTCAAAACTGTAGCAATGAATTGGTTCAGGCTTTGGGAGCACCTCATCCTGAACCTTATCGTGAATATTTACGTGACACTCGCGAGCGCTTAAAAATCACCCGAGAATGGTTGGCCCATAAGCTTCAGGGACAAGATCAGGTCTTGGATGACAGTCGCATCATCAAAAGTAAACAGGAACTATTACAGCCTTTATTACTCTGTTATCGCTCTCTCATGTCGTGCAACCTACCTGAAATTGCCAATGGAAAATTATTGGACTTTATTCATCGGGTCAATTGCTTTGGTATCGAATTATTAAAGTTGGATATTCGTCAGGAATCAGGGCGTCATCGCCAAGCCATTTCCGCTATCACCGAATATTTAGGTTTAGGCAATTTTGAAACTTGGACGGAACAAGCCCGTCAAAACTTCTTATTACAAGAATTACAAAGCAAACGCCCGTTGCTGCCAAAACATTTGAATGAGCCTGAGCAAAGCCTGATTCTACACCCCGATGTACAAGAAGTGTTTGCCACCATGCGGACCTTGGCAGAACAGCCTGCTGAAAGCCTCGGTGCCTATATTATTTCCATGGCGGAATATCCAAGTGATGTCCTTGCTGTTCTACTCTTACAAAAAGAAGCTGGCATTCAACAGCCTTTACGTGTAGTTCCCCTATTTGAAACTTTGAAAGACTTGGATGGTGCGGCACATACCATGCAAACCCTGTTCAATATGCATTGGTACAAACAGCATATTCAGGGCAAACATGAAGTCATGATTGGTTATTCAGACTCGGCCAAAGATGCTGGCTTTATGTCTGCCAACTGGGCGCAATACCGTGCGCAAGAAGAGTTGACTGCCATCGCCAAACAACATGCGGTCCAACTGACCCTGTTTCATGGTCGTGGTGGTTCTATCAGTCGTGGCGGTGCTCCAACCCAACAAGCGTTATTTTCTCAGCCTCCAGGTTCGATTTCTGGTGCCATTCGCGTCACCGAACAAGGCGAAATGATCCGTTTTAAATTCGGACTGGAAGGCATTGCGCTACAAAATCTGGAAATTTATACCGCAGCCACACTGGAAGCAACCTTACTTCCACCGCCAGAGCCGAAAGCCGAATGGCGTGAACTGATGCATCGCATGACTGACCTTTCGGTACAGGTTTACCGTCAAACGGTACGTGAAAATCCGCACTTTGTGAAATATTTAAGAACCGTCACACCTGAACTGGAACTGCAAATGTTGCCATTGGGTTCTCGACCTGCCAAACGTAAAGTCAGTGGCGGGATTGAATCCTTACGTGCTATTCCGTGGGTGTTTGCCTGGACGCAAATTCGTCTGATGCTCCCCGCTTGGTTAGGCACAGGTGCGGCTATTAATCAAGTGATTGAACAAGGACATAAAGCAACCTTAGAGGACATGTTGCAGCAATGGCCTTATTTCCAAACCCTGATCGATATGTTGGAAATGGTCCTGTCCAAAGCTGATGGACATGTGGCTTTATACTATGAAACCCACTTGACCCAAGATGAAGACTTAAAAGCTCTAGGCACAACATTGCGCCAACGTCTACAAGATGCAGTGGGAACCCTGCTCACCTTAAAAGATGAATCCAAATTGCTCAGCAGCAACGAAGTTTTGGATCAATCGATGCGGGTTCGTAAACCTTACTTACTGCCTCTACATTTGCTGCAAGCAGAACTGATGAAACGACGTCGCTTATATCTGGCAGAACGTCAAGCTGAACATACCCCAGTCGATCATGCCTTAATGGTCAGTATTGCAGGCATTGCAGCAGGTCTTCGCAATACGGGTTGATGTAGGTATTCTCAATTGGCAACTCAGCCGTGTGCTGGGTTGCCAAAAACAGCATTTTGTTTGAATCGATTGGCAAAATATTTCTTGTTATGTCTATTTTTCAGATTTTTTTGAGCATGGTTAAATTTTTTTTGAAAGATTGATAAAAAAAATTTATCGCTAAGCAAAGCGAATAAACAGCGTTTATTGACTATAATTCATAGAATAATATATTGATTTATTGTTAATTTAAAAATCAAAACATTTTACCACTTGGTATAAAATTATTATAAATCATAGTTCTACTTAATCTAAAATTAAAAATCAATGATTAAATCACTCGAAAAGAAAGAGTATGATGTGCACAATTTATTTTTAAAGCGATCAATTTATGTCCAATTGGTTTCCCAAATGGCGTCCTTATACAGGCAATGTCGAGACGCAGCCTGTCGGCACAAACGAGTATCTTCCGCCTGTACAAAGTGCTGTGTTGGGCATTCAACATGCCTTTGCCATGTTTGGTGCGACAGTTCTTGCCCCATTCTTGATGGGTTTTGACCCCAATCTTGCGATTTTTATGTCGGGCATCTGTACCATTCTGTTTTTTTTAATGACAGGTGGACGTGTTCCAAGTTATCTCGGCTCAAGCTTTGCTTTTATTGGCGTGGTCATTGCTGCCACAGGTTATGCCGCTTCTGGAACGGGTGCACCGAATGCCAATTTAGCCGTCGCTGCTGGCGGAATCATGGCATGTGGCGTGTTGTACGCACTGTTTGGTCTGATGGTCATGGCAACGGGAACCCAATGGATTGAAAAACTCATGCCACCAGTAGTAACTGGTGCTGTGGTGATGATTATTGGTTTAAATCTGGCACCTGTGACAGTAAAAGGTGTAGCGGGCAATCCCTTTAATATGTGGATGGCGCTGGTGACCGTGCTTTGTATGGGTTCGATTGCTGTCTTCACCAAAGGCCTATTGCAACGCTTACTGCTCTTAATCGGCTTATTGCTGGCGTATCTCCTCTATTTCATCGTTTCGAATGTCATGGGATACGGTACACCTATTAATTTTGCCCCAATTCAACAAGCAGCGTGGTTTGGCTTTCCAACCTTCCATTCGCCACAGTTTGATGTGAATGCCATGTTGATTATTGCTCCAGTAGCGCTAATTTTAGTGGCAGAAAACTTAGGTCATATTAAGGCAGTCAGTGCCATGACGGGTGAAAACTTAGACCCGCAAATTGGTAAAGCCTTCTTGGCAGATGGTGTTGCAACAACGCTTTCTGGCGGTGTTGGTGCACCAGGTATGACCACGTATGGTGAAAACATTGGGGTGATGGCTGTTACGCGCGTTTACTCCACCATCGTTTTTGTGATTGCGGGTGTGTTTGCTATTTTCTTGGGGCTATCTCCAAAGTTTGGCGCCATTATTCATACCATTCCCACTGCAAT
Source organism: Acinetobacter sp. ACNIH2 (assembly GCF_002934965.1). Lineage (NCBI taxonomy): Bacteria > Pseudomonadati > Pseudomonadota > Gammaproteobacteria > Moraxellales > Moraxellaceae > Acinetobacter > Acinetobacter sp. ACNIH2. Next base: position 1,486,300 of record NZ_CP026412.1, on the reverse strand, counting down.
CCTCACAGGTGCTTCAATTGTGGTCTTTGGTTTAATTACCATTGCGGGTGCCAAAATCTGGATTGAAAACAAAGTCGATTTTTCTAAAAATAAAAACCTGATGGTTGCAGCAGTGACCATTATTTTAGGTACAGGTGATTTTGCCTTGCAGTTCGGCAATTTCAATTTGGGCGGCATTGGAACGGCTACCTTCGCAGCCTTGGTTTTAAACTGGTTCTTCAGCTTAAAAGATAAAAGCGAATAAATATTGCTCCATTTATAGCAGCCTACGGGCTGCTTTTTTTATATTTTCAGGCTTTAACATTGCCTCTTGTCAATCAAGTTTTTAAGATGGAAAGCTCAATATAAGATGAATTTATGGCTATGCGCCTCGACTTTTTTGACTTAACGTTATTCTTGAATATTGTCGAAACAGGCAGTTTCACTAAGGGTGCTGAACGTTCTGCAATCTCCTTACAAGCCGCCAGTGAACGGATTAAAAAACTCGAACAACAGTGCTCTGTCTCGCTGTTTACCCGCCATGCCACTGGCGTCAAACTCACACTGGCAGGTCAAATGTTTAATCAACATGCCCAAACTTTAATTCAACAACATCAGCAACTTGAACAGGCAATGCAGCCTTTTTCTCAACGACAACATCGCAGCATGACCCTGTGGTGTAATTCTTCAGCTCAGAGTGAATATTTACCTTTGGTTCTACCTGCTTACTTAATGGAAAATCCGCATTTGCATATCGAATTGCAAGAAGCAGAATCCAATGACATTATTCAAGCTTTAAGCAAAGGGATCGCACAACTGGGCTTAATCTCGAGTTTTTTTAATGCTCAAACCCTACAAACCCTAGAGTTTGCAGATGATCCTCTGGTATTGATCTGCCCACGCCACCATCCTTTAACCCACCATCCTGAACTAAGCTTGGTTGATACCTTGGAACATGCCTTTGTCGGATTAATGCAATATCACTCCTTACAGCAATCGATTGAAGCACAAGCCAAATTACTGGGCTATAGCATTCAGTATCGTCTTCGTCTTCCTAATTTTGGTGCAATTGCACAGGTCGTTGCCAATGGCGTTGGCATTGCCATCATCCCAAAACGGGCTGCCCAACGCTTACAACAGTTGTACGCATTCCAGCAAATTCAATTAAAAGGTGCATGGGCAAACCGAAAGTTACTATTGGCTGCACAAAATTTTGATGCCTTAAGTTTAGATTATCAACATTTTAGTCAATATTTAATTCAACAACGTCCTCAGCTTGACAGCTTAACCAACACAATTAATGACTAAGCAGCATATACCCCCCCAAGGTAATCAAACCACAGAAAAAGACTTTGCGAAATTTCTGCTCTGCAATTTTATAGCGTATCCGCGTGCCCAACCACATACCGAGTAAGGCAGGAATCAATGCCAGAACAGACCATAGATAATCAATTTCGAGGTGAGCCACAGGATTCTGCTGTAAAAATATAGCCAAACACATGGTCGATACGGTAAATGCCAGACCTAGAGATTGAACCAGATCATCCCGCTGTAAATGTAAAGACTGCAAATAAGGCACCACGGGAATGACTACAACGCCAGTTGCCACAGTCAATGCCCCACCCAAATACCCAATCAATGGAGATAAGATCCAAGCATAACGCGACAAGTTTGGTATTTGTTTAGCAACTAAACCATATAAGCCGTAAAGCAATAACATGGCGCCTAAAAGCGCTTCACTATGAAATTCACTTTGACCTAGGCGGGGAAAAATACTCCAGATTGAACCGACAATAATTCCCAACAAAAGCGTCCAGAATCGTGCTAAAACCCGCAATACCTGCCCTTCAGCAAATAACTGCCAAATATTGGTAACCATAGAAGGTACGATCAGCAATGCTGCTGCTTGATAAGGGCTAATCAACATGGTCAATAGTCCCATCGATACGGCAGGCAAACCTAAACCAATCATGCCTTTTACCATCCCTGCCAACAGAAAAACCACCACAATAAAACTCAGCACTGCTCTCTTCCTTAAAACATCCCAGTGCTATGCTAAGGCGCTTCAGTACAAAGAAAAATCAGGCTTTTTTGTACTAAGCCTCAGGTTTTTCCTGAGGCTTACTCAAAGTTGGCATATCTAAAGTATAATTTGCATAAACAAATAAAGATGAAATAGACATTGCACCTTACGGTTTAGGCGCAGTTAATTGGAATAAGGCGGCATGTTTGCCATCTTCTATTCCCCAAATTGAACCATCCTCTGCTTCAACCAAACCACGAATTCGCTGTTTCATGGCTAAACGTTGTACCTCTTGTACAGGCACAGTTTGCGTATCTACCACAATAATTGCTTGTGAAGATAAGCCACCAATGAGTGCTTTATTGGTCCATTTCGGGAATTTAGAACCTCGATAGAACATTAAGCTCGATGGAGAAATGACTGGAGTCCAACTAATCTCAGGAGCTTGAAACTCAGGACGAGTCGTATGATCAGGAATATCTCGCCCACTATAATGATCACCATTCGACACAATCGGATATCCATAGTTTGCAGCTTTATAAATACGATTTAACTCATCACCACCACGAGGTCCCATTTCAGCAACCCAAAGCTGTCCTTGTGCATCGAACGCTATCCCCAAAGGATTTCTGTGTCCTAGAGTCCAAATTTGAGCCGCAATCGGACCTTGAGCTATAAATGGGTTGCCTATTGCTGGCGAACCATCATCATTCAAGCGCAAAATTTTACCTAAATTGCTCTGTATATCTTGTGCAGGCTGAAACTTCTGTCGTTCGCCTGAACTAATCCATAATTTTCCTGCTGAATCAAAGGCCAAGCGATGTGCATAATGACCTTGTCCCGAAACTTTAGGTACTTGTCGCCAAATCGGTTGTAAGTCCATTAATCGTGGTTGATTGGGTAGCTGCTCATCTAAAACAGCACGCACAACTACTGCACCATAGCCACCCTGACCTTGTTCGGCATAACTGAAATAAATTCTATGATTCTGCTTAAAATCTGGATGCAGCACCACATCGCCCAAACCACCTTGGCCACCATAGGCAACCTGCGGAACGCCCTCTACAGCTATTTTTTGCTGCGTTTGGGGATTAAACACAAACAGCTTCCCTGCTTTCTCAGTAATCAATAAGCGCTGATCGGGCATGACTGCTAATGCCCAAGGTTCATTGAATTCAGTTATTTTTTTAATTTGATAAGGTTGTGAAAGTGGAGCAATTGCTGCTTGTTGGTGTTGTTCATCGACTGTTTTATCTTGTGCATGACAAGCGGAAATAGACACTGGGCTGAGAAAGCTTAGCCACAAAAGGAAACCACATTTTGAATACTTCATCATGCTCTCACTGTTTGTCTTATTTCTATTCAATCTAACCAAACTCTCTCCTGATAAATAGATTCAATATGTAGCATTCAAACCTATTTAAGCGTGACTCTCTGTCAGCCAAAACGTACAGAAAATACCGCTAATACGCCTATCCCCGCATCAAATTTCAGGCTAAATTGAATGCATACAGAAACAGGATGTTTCTTAGAATAACAATAAAGAGTCGACAACAGGATGTTGAGGTATTATAGGAGTTTTACCTTTCATGAAATACGAAAAAGCCTCGATAGGATATCGGGGCTTTTTTATTTTTGTCATTTTCTATTTGAATAAAAAGAGCCTCATCTAGAGGCCCTTATTCACAGGAATAGCTTAACTATATGATCTTTGTTTGGTCGCTTGAGATGTTGTAGGCACTTCAACCAATTCTTCTGCTGGATTCGTTTTAATTAGAGAAACCGCAAAAGCCGCAATAATCGCTGGAATCGCAACGGCAATGAAGTTCATTTTATGTGGAAGTTCCATGCCTAATAACATCCCAATCACAATCGGACCTACAATCGCCCCGACACGACCAATGCCAGATGCCCATCCCAAACCTGTTGAACGAACTGCCAATGGGTAATATTGCGCAACATAGCTATACAACAAAATACTACAACCAATTGAAGCTGCACCTGCCAATGCCACTAATAAATAAATTACAGGCTGTGGAGAGTTAAAACCTAAACCAACCAGTGCCAATGCACCTACTATAAGCATACTGATAATAACTGGTTTTAAATGGAAGCGATCGGCAAGGATACCACCACCTGCGGTACCAATAACTGCACCAATGTTCAAAGAAAGCAAGAACATTAAGCTACTGCCCAATGAATAACCCGCTGCCATCATGAGTTTTGGTAACCAACTACCTAAGGCATAAACCATTAGCAAGCACATGAAGAAACAGCTCCAGAATAAAATGGTCCCCATTGCACGACCATTTTTAAACAGTGCCACAACCGAAGCATCTGGAACTTTCGCTTCATTCAGGACCAATACAGTATTTTGGGTTACGGTTTCAGCAGGAACAAGACGTTGAATAATATGGCGTGCTTTTTCTGTTTGCTGAGCCTTAACTAAAAAAGTGACCGATTCAGGTAAGAATTTCCATAAAATTGGCACAAATAACAGCGGGATACCAGCAATGAAAAACATAATTTTCCAGCCAAATGTAGGGGTAAATGCTGCTCCTAATAATGCTGCCATAATTCCACCCATCGCATAGCCACTAAACATAGCAGTCACTAAAGTACTACGGAATTTTTGTGGAGCATATTCTGAAGTCAGGGCAACTAAATTAGGCAATACACCACCAATCCCTAACCCCGCAATAAAGCGTAAAATACCAAATTCAGTTGGGTTAGATGCAAAACCACCCGCAAAGGTGAAGCCACTAAACAAGGTAACACAGATAATAATGACCTTTTTACGACCGATTTTATCTGCCAACATACCAAATAACATGGCTCCAAACATCATACCAGCCAACGCAGTACTGGCTAACATTCCCGCTTGAACTGCAGTCATTCCCCACTCTTTCATCAATAAGGGTAATGCCACACCATTGATTGCCAAATCATAGCCATCAAACAAAACTACAAATAAGCACCATAAAACTACCGTTAAATGAAAAGGTTTAAATTTAGCCTGATCAATCACAGCATTTACATTCATTGTTGTCGCTGTCATTTTACTCACCTCCAATTGTGAGATTTTTTATTGTCAACATACAATGAATAGCCGTTCATTTTTTGTCTAAAACCTCAAAGGTATAAAAAAATACCTTTAAAGTATTTAATACTTAAAATGGAACGTTTCGCCAGCAATTCGGGTAGCTATTAGCACTTAATATGTAGTAAAAACGTTACTTATATCGAAATAAATAATAATTAATTATTTAAAATCATTAGGTTAATTTTTAATTATCCAACAATAAGACCAAAGTTATCTTGCCTAAAAAAATGATCATTTTATTCAATTATATCTCATTCATCTATTCATTATTTTCCATATAAAAAAACACCCCCTTCTTATTAGAAGGGGGTGTTTGAATTAATGAGCTGGCGATGACTTACTCTCACATGGGTAACCCCACACTACCATCAGCGCTAAGAGGTTTCACTTCTGAGTTCGGGAAGGGATCAGGTGGTTCACTCTTGCTATTGTCGCCAGCACAACTGTTTATGGACTTGTTCAGGTTTTATGCTCAGATCATTTGATCTTGTTGCTACCCTACTTGGTACCAAATGAGTTATTAACGGATTAGTTAACTGAGTCGAATTTTATGTTCTAGCTTTCACTAAATCAAGTTTTTTGTTTCAGATCAGGGTTAACTGATCTTTTATGAATCGATTATAAGCTTTAAATACAACTGCTTGGGTGTTGTATAGTCAAGCCTCACGAGCAATTAGTATTGGTCAGCTTCACATATCACTATGCTTCCACATCCAACCTATCAACGTCGTAGTCTTCAACGGCTCTTTAGAGGACATAAAGTCCTAGGGAAATCTTATCTTGAGGTAGGCTTCCCGCTTAGATGCTTTCAGCGGTTATCCCTTCCGAACATAGCTACCCGGCGATGCGACTGGCGTCACAACCGGTACACCAGAGGTTCGTCCACTCTGGTCCTCTCGTACTAGGAGCAGATCCTCTCAAATTTCCAGCGCCCACGGTAGATAGGGACCGAACTGTCTCACGACGTTCTAAACCCAGCTCGCGTACCTCTTTAAATGGCGAACAGCCATACCCTTGGGACCTGCTTCAGCCCCAGGATGAGATGAGCCGACATCGAGGTGCCAAACACCGCCGTCGATATGAACTCTTGGGCGGTATCAGCCTGTTATCCCCAGAGTACCTTTTATCCGTTGAGCGATGGCCCTTCCATACAGAACCACCGGATCACTAAGACCTACTTTCGTACCTGCTCGACTTGTGGGTCTCGCAGTTAAGCGCGCTTTTGCCTTTATACTCTACGCGTGATTTCCGACCACGCTGAGCGCACCTTCGTACTCCTCCGTTACTCTTTAGGAGGAGACCGCCCCAGTCAAACTACCCACCAGACATGGTCCTCGTCCCGGATAACGGGACAGAGTTAGAACCTCAACATTACCAGGGTGGTATTTCAAGGACGGCTCCATTGGAACTGGCGTTCCAACTTCAAAGCCTCCCACCTATCCTACACAAGTAAGGTCAAAGTTCAATGTCAAGCTGCAGTAAAGGTTCACGGGGTCTTTCCGTCTAGCCGCGGGTACACTGCATCTTCACAGCGATTTCGATTTCACTGAGCCTCTGCTGGAGACAGCGCCGCCATCATTATGCCATTCGTGCAGGTCGGAACTTACCCGACAAGGAATTTCGCTACCTTAGGACCGTTATAGTTACGGCCGCCGTTTACTGGGGCTTCGATCAAGAGCTTCGCTTACGCTAACCCCATCAATTAACCTTCCAGCACCGGGCAGGCATCACACCCTATACGTCCACTTTCGTGTTTGCAGAGTGCTATGTTTTTAATAAACAGTTGCAGCGGCCTGGTTTCTGTGGCTGCCAATAGCTCAGGGAGCAAGTCCCATCACCGTCAGCAGCGTACCTTCTCCCGAAGTTACGGTACCATTTTGCCTAGTTCCTTCAGCAGAGTTCTCTCAAGCGCTTTGGTCTACTCGACCTGACCACCTGTGTCGGTTTCGGGTACGATTCCTGTGTAACTGAAGCTTAGAGACTTTTCCTGGAAGCATGGTATCAGCCACTTCACTGTACAAGTACAGCTTGCTATCAGTTCTCAGCATAGAGTACCCCGGATTTGCCTAAGATACATGCCTACAACCTTCCACCTGGACAACCAACGCCAGGCTGACTTAACCTTCTCCGTCCTCTCATCGCATTACACAGAAGTATTGGAATATTAACCAATTTCCCATCGACTACGCCTCTCGGCCTCGCCTTAGGGGTCGACTCACCCAGCCCCGATTAACGTTGGACTGGAACCCTTGGTCTTTCAGCGAACGGGTTTTTCACCCGTTTTGTCGTTACTCACGTCAGCATTCGCACTTCTGATACCTCCAGCATACTTCTCAATACACCTTCATCGGCTTACAGAACGCTCCCCTACCACTTGACTAATGTCAAATCCGCAGCTTCGGCACATAGTTTTAGCCCCGTTACATCTTCCGCGCAGGCCGACTCGACTAGTGAGCTATTACGCTTTCTTTAAAGGGTGGCTGCTTCTAAGCCAACCTCCTAGCTGTCTATGCCTTCCCACATCGTTTCCCACTTAACTATGATTTTGGGGCCTTAGCTGGCGGTCTGGATTGTTTTCCTCTTGACTACGGACGTTAGCACCCGCAGTCTGTCTCCCGGATAGTACTCATAGGTATTCGGAGTTTGCATCGGTTTGGTAAGTCGGGATGACCCCCTAGCCGAAACAGTGCTCTACCCCCTATGGTATTCGTCCGAGGCGCTACCTAAATAGCTTTCGGGGAGAACCAGCTATCACCAGGCTTGATTAGCCTTTCACCCCTATCCACAAGTCATCCCCTGGCTTTTCAACGACAGTGGGTTCGGTCCTCCAGTTAGTGTTACCCAACCTTCAACCTGCTCATGGATAGATCGCCTGGTTTCGGGTCTACACCCAGCAACTAAACGCCCTATTAAGACTCGATTTCTCTACGGCTCCCCTATACGGTTAACCTTGCTACTGAATGTAAGTCGCTGACCCATTATACAAAAGGTACGCAGTCACCGAACAAGTCGGCTCCCACTGCTTGTATGCATGCGGTTTCAGGATCTATTTCACTCCCCTCACAGGGGTTCTTTTCGCCTTTCCCTCACGGTACTGGTTCACTATCGGTCAGTCAGGAGTATTTAGCCTTGGAGGATGGTCCCCCCATATTCAGACAAGGTTTCACGTGCCTCGCCCTACTCGACATCATCATGTAAGCCCTTTCGTGTACAGGACTATCACCCACTATGGTTGCACTTCCCAGAGCATTCCACTAAAACTTACATGACTTAATGGGCTTTTCCCCGTTCGCTCGCCGCTACTGAGGGAATCTCAATTGATTTCTTTTCCTAAGGGTACTGAGATGTTTCACTTCCCCTCGTTCGCCTTGCAACACTATGTATTCATGTTGCAATACCTACCTTATAGTAGGTGGGTTCCCCCATTCAGAAATCTCCGGATCAAAGGATATTTGCCGCCTCCCCGGAGCTTATCGCAGGCTATTACGTCTTTCATCGCCTCTGACTGCCAAGGCATCCACCACATGCACTTAATTACTTGACTATACAACCCCAAACAGTCGTTATTACCTACAAGTAGTAATAAGACAGTGATCAATGATCGCTCATTCATCTCTTACAGTTTGTTGTCCGTGCACTTAAGCACTGTACAGCTTCAATCTAAATTCATATACCAAAACGCTTGATTCAGTGTTTTTGCTAGTTCTCAATCAACTTAGATCAAAGAATTACTTCTTCTCTCTTCGTCATTGAGTGAACAATTTATTTCAGACTCAATTTTCTAATCTGTTAATGATTAACTACAGCCTCGTCAGCTTGCAGTAAACTGTGATAAATCACAGAAGTTAACAAGACGCGCATATTACGCTAACTTCTTATTAATTTCTATAATCTAAGACTTCGTTTGCTTGTTTCTTAGCTCATTGCAATGCAATGTGATGGTGGAGACTAGGAGAGTCGAACTCCTGACCTCCTGCGTGCAAAGCAGGCGCTCTACCAACTAAGCTAAGTCCCCAGCTTATCAATAAGTCAATGTTTCTGATCTTCCGTACTTCGTCAGTAGTGGTGGGTCTGACAAGACTTGAACTTGTGACCCCACGCTTATCAAGCGTGTGCTCTAACCAACTGAGCTACAGACCCTCAGATACATCGTCATGAAGAACAACTTGTTGTGGATTCTTACCAATCGTCAATCTTTCGTTAAGGAGGTGATCCAGCCGCAGGTTCCCCTACGGCTACCTTGTTACGACTTCACCCCAGTCATCGGCCACACCGTGGTAACCGCCCTCTTTACAGTTAGGCTAGCTACTTCTGGTGCAACAAACTCCCATGGTGTGACGGGCGGTGTGTACAAGGCCCGGGAACGTATTCACCGCGGCATTCTGATCCGCGATTACTAGCGATTCCGACTTCATGGAGTCGAGTTGCAGACTCCAATCCGGACTACGATCGGCTTTTTGAGATTAGCATCCTATCGCTAGGTAGCAACCCTTTGTACCGACCATTGTAGCACGTGTGTAGCCCTGGTCGTAAGGGCCATGATGACTTGACGTCGTCCCCGCCTTCCTCCAGTTTGTCACTGGCAGTATCCTTAAAGTTCCCACCCGAAGTGCTGGCAAATAAGGAAAAGGGTTGCGCTCGTTGCGGGACTTAACCCAACATCTCACGACACGAGCTGACGACAGCCATGCAGCACCTGTATGTAAGTTCCCGAAGGCACCAATCCATCTCTGGAAAGTTCTTACTATGTCAAGACCAGGTAAGGTTCTTCGCGTTGCATCGAATTAAACCACATGCTCCACCGCTTGTGCGGGCCCCCGTCAATTCATTTGAGTTTTAGTCTTGCGACCGTACTCCCCAGGCGGTCTACTTATCGCGTTAGCTGCGCCACTAAAGCCTCAAAGGCCCCAACGGCTAGTAGACATCGTTTACGGCATGGACTACCAGGGTATCTAATCCTGTTTGCTCCCCATGCTTTCGTACCTCAGCGTCAGTATTAGGCCAGATGGCTGCCTTCGCCATCGGTATTCCTCCAGATCTCTACGCATTTCACCGCTACACCTGGAATTCTACCATCCTCTCCCATACTCTAGCTGACCAGTATCGAATGCAATTCCTAAGTTAAGCTCAGGGATTTCACATCCGACTTAATCAGCCGCCTACGCACGCTTTACGCCCAGTAAATCCGATTAACGCTCGCACCCTCTGTATTACCGCGGCTGCTGGCACAGAGTTAGCCGGTGCTTATTCTGCGAGTAACGTCCACTCATCAAGGGTATTAACCTTAAGAGCCTCCTCCTCGCTTAAAGTGCTTTACAACCAAAAGGCCTTCTTCACACACGCGGCATGGCTGGATCAGGCTTCCGCCCATTGTCCAATATTCCCCACTGCTGCCTCCCGTAGGAGTCTGGGCCGTGTCTCAGTCCCAGTGTGGCGGATCATCCTCTCAGACCCGCTACAGATCGTCGCCTTGGTAGGCCTTTACCCCACCAACTAGCTAATCCGACTTAGGCTCATCTATTAGCGCAAGGTCCGAAGATCCCCTGCTTTCCCCCGTAGGGCGTATGCGGTATTAGCATTCCTTTCGGAATGTTGTCCCCCACTAATAGGCAGATTCCTAAGCATTACTCACCCGTCCGCCGCTAAGCTAAGGTGCAAGCACCCTCGCTCCGCTCGACTTGCATGTGTTAAGCCTGCCGCCAGCGTTCAATCTGAGCCATGATCAAACTCTTCAGTTTAAAATCAATAGTGCTTTATTCTAAACACCAAATCTGGCTCATCAATTTTCTGACATTAATTTCTCAAATAAACTTCGAGTAATTTCTACCATCAATCAATGAAAATAATTTCGATCAATCAATCAGTAAAAATCCACACAAGTTGTTCTTCATAATCTCTTAATGATCTTCTCGATGATTCGTCATCATCAAGCTAGGTCGGCTATGTTACTCTAATCTAAATCAAAGTCAACAGGTAATTTCGATATTTTTAAAACTCATTCAATCAATCTAAAAATTTAACCACCAAGCTAAATCCTTGTTAATCAACAAGTTTTTATCTGCATCACCGCCGATGGATGTGCATTCTACAGCATTCTCAACTCGTTGCAAGACCCTTTTTAAATTATTTTGCACATGTGTTGGTTTTTTCCACAAAATAATGCAAATAAGTAGTTTTTCATTCATTTTTTAATCGTTTTCGAACCTAAATCGCATATTTATTTTCATTTGATGTGTTTTTTGGCTTTTATTATCAGCGTGAAATGTAAAAAAAAGCACAACTTTTATGTTGTGCTTTTCTATTTTGTCATTCGACGTATTAGAACGAGCTTTCTAATGCTTCTAATTCCATCATTAACGTCAGCATCTCTTCTTCAATTTGCTCTAACTTTGCTTTTAACTGATTTTGTTCATCCATCAATTTCAGCAAATCTTGTTTACGCTCTGCTTCATATAAACTGCTACCTCCCAACAGAGTTTCAATTTCTTGTAGACGCGGCTGTATTTTTTCCATCTGCAATTCGTATTTTTCAATATTTTTACGAATGGGTCGACTGAGTTCACGTTGCCGTGCTGCTTCTTTACGTTGCGCCTCTTTGTCCAATTTTGAAATAGTGGCTTTTACTTCAACTTGGGATTGAACTGGAGCAGAGGGTTGTTGCCCTGTCTTCATCATGTCGATCCTTGCTTGGCGTAACCATTCGGCATAAGCAGTCAAATCACCATCAAATTCACGACAAGTTCCTTTATGTACTAATAGAAGTTCGTCACAAACGCTGGCAATGAGCTGGCGTTCATGCGAAACAAGAACAACGGCACCTTCAAAATCTTGGAGTGCCATAGTTAGTGCATGACGCATATCTAAGTCTAAATGGTTGGTCGGCTCATCTAGAATTAAAACATTTGGACGTTGCCACACGATCAGCGCCAAAGCCAAACGCGCTCGTTCCCCCCCTGAGAAACTTTCACTTGGTGTGTCCATTCGCTCACCACTAAAACCAAAACTGCCCAAGAAAGAGCGTAAGCTGGCTTCACTGATTTTTTTATCGGCGATACGTGCCAATTGCAACATTGGGCTGGCATTCCCATCCAAAGCATCCATTTGATGCTGAGCAAAGTAACCAATATTTAATAGTTCAGAGTCTTTACGCGTCCCTTGTAATAATTTTAGATCACCGACTAGCGATTTAATCAGAGTTGATTTACCAGCACCATTCATGCCCAATAAACCAATTCGGCTGGTTGGGGTAATTTGCAAATTTACATTGGTGACAATCAGTTTTTCACCGTAACCAATATCGGCATTTTCAAGTTCTAATAAAGGTGAACTCATTTTTGATGGTTCACGGAAACTAAAGGTAAACGGCGTATCCACATGTGCAGCAGAAAGTTCCTGCATTCGTTCTAATTGCTTAATTCGACTTTGTGCTTGTTTGGCTTTGGTCGCTTGTGCTTTAAAGCGGTCGATATATTTTTGCAAATGGGCACGAGTTTCTAGTTGCTTTTCATAAGCTTGTTGTTGTTGTGCTAAACGCTCGCTGCGGGTACGTTCGAAGGTCGAATAATTGCCTGTATATAATGTCAGCTCTTGATTTTCAATATGCAGAATATGGTCGGTAATGGCATCCAAGAAATCTCGGTCATGCGAAATCAAAACCAAAGTTCCTTCATAAGCTTTCAACCAATCTTCTAACCACAGAATTGCATCTAAGTCTAAATGATTGGTTGGCTCATCCAATAACAGTAAATCTGAACGACTCATAAGGGTACGCGCAAGGTTCAGACGCATACGCCAACCGCCCGAGAAACTTGAGACATCGAGCTGGGATTGATGTTCGAAGAAACCTAAACCAGCCATAAGTTGCGATGCTTTGGCTACGGCTGAATAACCATGAATTTCATCAAAGCGACCATATAAATGAGCAAGTTCATCATTACTTAAGTTTTCTGGATGATCGAGTTTGTGCTGAATTTCCCAAAATTCCTCATCGCCAGATAAAACAAAATCAATAGCTTTCATATCTAAAGCTTTGATTTCTTGTGCCATATGGGCCACGGTCCATACCGCAGGACGGGTTAAAGATCCTCCATCAGATTCCATTCCCCCCAAGAGCGCAGAAAATAATGTGGATTTACCTGCACCATTGACGCCCGTTAAACCAATTTTCCAACCTGGATGCAATTGCATCGAGGCTTTTTGGAAGAGTACGCGTCCTCCACGACGTATTGAAAGTTGGTCTAATTGGATCATTACACACACTGGCAGATAAAAAGTTAGCGCTATTCTAAAGGAAGTCGCCTAGAAAAGAAAAAGGACCAACATCCTACACACCGAAATGTTATCGGTCGGAAATAGAGTAAAAGCTCTATTTTATTCAAAAAAAACATGCTTATATAAATTTGTTCCAGCAAAATCAAAAAAATGAGGTGAAATAATGAAAAAAGCCTTTTTTGTCTTGTCTACAGCAACCCTATTCAATATGCCTAATTTAGCGCATGCAAATATTAATGTTTGTGTTTTCGATTTGCTTGCCAAATCTGGGGAATCTTATAAGTTTCTTGAAGAATGGGCATTGGCCAGTAAAAACTGGGGTGCCAATATCGACCTGACGGCTTACAAAGATGAAGCCAAATTAGACCAAGACTTCAAAGCTGGAAAATGTGACGGTTTTTATATGACCTCCATGCGTGCCCGTAATTATAATAAATTTGCAGGTTCAATTGATGCATTGGGTGGGGTACCCAATAACGCAATTGCGCAAAAAGCCATTACTTATGTTTTAGACAAACGCAATCAAAAGCGTCTCATCACCAAATCAGGCAAAGAGACTTATGAAGTTGCGGGGATTGGTCAGATTGGTCCAGCCTATTTATTTGTACGGGATAAGTCCATCAATACCGTTGAAAAACTCAATGGCAAAAAAATTGCAGTGATGGAGTTTGATCAGGCACAAAAAATTATGGTGAAACGCGTGAATGCTGTTCCTGTGATGTCTGAAATTTCCAATTTTGTGAAAAAATTTAATCAGAATGAAGTCGATGTCGTACCCGCACCAGCTTATGCCTTTAAACCTCTTGAGATTTATAAAGGGCTGGGCAATAACGGTGCAATGGTCAATTTTCCCGTATTAAATGTCACAGCAGACCTGATTATTCGACCAGAGCAATTTCCAGAAGGTTTTGCAGCTCAATCTCGTCAATGGTTTGTCCGTCAATTGCCTAAAAGTTTTGCCATGGTACAGCGTGTAGAAGCCACTATTCCAAGCAAATATCGCATGGAACTCGATAAGGATGCTAAAGAGAAATATCAAAAACTGTTACGTGATGCACGGATGGATCTGACCCAACAAGGCATCTATGACCCCACCATGATGACGGTATTGAAAAAAGCCAGATGTACCATTGAGCGCACCAATTTTGAATGCTCGCTTGGTGGGGAATAATTTAATGATAATTTTTTAGGCCTAAATCCTTTTAATTCACTGATTTTATTTAAAACACAGCTTTGGATTGGACAATTTGACAGCAATTTGGCAGCGCGTGTCATTTTTTTATTTAAAATTGGAGTAAATACTCTATTTATAAATACAAAACTTGCTTAATATTGTTTGCGTGTAAGGACACTTAAAACAATAACCAATCTGAAAAGGATGAACACAATGAAAAAAGTCATGTTAAGTTTAGCTGCTTTGACTGCTGTGGGTCTTTCTACGACTACACAAGCAGCTAAAGTCGATATCTGTGTATTTGATTTGCTTGGTAAGTCAGGTGAGTCTTATCAAATGGCGCAAGAATGGGCACTAGCAGCAAAAAGCTGGGGGGCAGAAGTCAACCTCATTCCACGACAAGATGAAGCTGTCGCAGACAACGATTTTAAAGCAGGTAAATGTGACGGCGTTTTTATGACTGCAATGCGCGCACGTCAATACAATAAATTTGCTGGTTCAATTGATGCCCTAGGTGGTGTACCCAGCAATGCAATTGCGCAAAAAGCCATTAGCTTTGCCTTAGACCAACGTAATGCCAGCAAAATGGTGACCACATTGAGTGGCAAAAAATATGAAGTGGCAGGCATTGCTCCCCTTGGCTCTGCTTTTATATTCGTCCGTGACAAAAACATCAATTCCATCGAAAAGGCCGCTGGCAAAAAATTCGCAGTCTTAGGCTATGACCAAGCACAAAAAATTATGGTACAGCGTGTTGGTGCCCAAGCTGTGATTTCAGATGTTTCAAATTTCGTGGCTAAATTTAATAATGGTCAAGTGGACATGGTGGGTGCCCCAGCCTATGCATATAAACCTCTCGAAATTTATAAGGGTTTAGGCAATAACGGCGCAATGTTTAACTTTCCAGTACTACAAGTGACTGCCGACTTTGTGATTCGTCCTGAGCAATTCCCTGCTGGTTTTGGACAAAAATCTCGAGACTGGTTTGTGAAGAATTTACCAAAAAGCTTCTCGATGATTAATCGTCTTGAAGCGGGTATTCCTGCCAAATACCGCATGAATTTAAATGCTGAAGATAAAATTAAATACCAAAAAATGTTACGTGATGGTCGTATCGATCTCACCAAGCAAGGTATTTATGATGCAGGCATGATGAGTGTTTTGAAAAAAGCGCGTTGCTCTGTCGATAAAGCCAATTTCGAATGTTCGATGGCTGGTGAATAGACTATAAATCAACAACTAAGGCCTAGATTATTCTAGGCTTTTTTATTTAAGTTTTAGTCTAAAGTGCCAATGTTCAAGGATAAAAACACGCTAATCTTGAACTCAGGAAAACGGATTGCTTTACCACTTAAAATGATGAAAAACATCATCCCAACAATACAAAAAGAACGGAATAAGGAAAATTCATATGATGAAACGATCATCAATACAACTTTTGCTCGGACTCGGGCTGTGTACTGCAACCAGCCTTGTACAAGCCAAACAAGTGGTCTGCGTATTTGACTTGGTCGGTAAAAGTGGTGATGTCTATGCGCTAATGAAAGATTATCAATTGGCAGCCAAAAACTGGGGGGCAGATATTGAATTACGAGTTGCCCAAAATGAAGCGGTCATTGCCGAAGATTTTAAGGCAGGGAAATGCGATGGCATTAGTGTGACTGGCATGCGCGGACGTCAGTTTAATGATTTTACTGGCTCACTGGATGCGATTGGAGCCATTCCCAATCTAAAACTAGCAGTTAAAGTCATGCAAGGTTTAGCCAATCCCACTTTTAGCAAATATATGGTGAAAGGCAAATATGAAGTTGCAGGCGTCATTCCAGTGGGTGATGCCTATCTGTTGGTCAATGATCGTAACATCAATACTGTTGCTAAAGCCGCAGGCAAAAAAATTGCCGTACTGGATTATGATCAAGCGCAAAAAATCATGGTGCAACAAGTTGGTGCCCAAGCCGTCAGTTCAGATGTCACCAATTTTGGCAGCAAATTTAATAATGGTCAGGTCGATATTATTGGTGCCCCTGCAGCGGCCTTTAAACCACTCGAATTACACAAAGGTTTAGGCAACAAAGGGGCAATTGTGAACTACCCAATTTTGCAAGTTACTGGCAACATCATTATCCGCCCTGACCGTTTCCCTAAAGGCTACGGACAGCAATCACGTGAATGGGTGAAATCACAGCTTCCTCGTGCCTTTGGCATTTTAGGCAAGATGAAAGCCGATATTCCAACAAAATACTGGATGGAAGTTTCCGCAACCGACAAACCTGGCTATCAAAAAATGATGCGCGATGCGCGAATTAATTTGACTCAGCAAGGCGTATACGACAAACGCATGATGAAACTGCTGTGGCAATTCCGCTGTAAAGAAGATGCCAAAAATTTTGAATGCGGCTTACAAGATGAAAACTACAAATAATCTTGATAAAATTACTCTGCTTTGACTTTTAATCTTCGAATATTGACCATATATTGAGTATGCTATACTAGACATATGGTCTTTTTCATTTTTAAAAGACCCATGAACCGAACAGAGGAATCTATCATGACTGCTCCAGCGCTTGTGTTGACCGACAATGCTGCAAATAAAGTACGCCAATTGCGCGATAGTGAAGGCAACCAAGATCTCATGTTACGTGTCTATGTAACGGGCGGGGGCTGTTCTGGCTTTTCTTATGGTTTTAACTTTGCCGATAATATGAATGAAGATGATGCAGAATTTATCAATGGTGATGTGAAAATGCTGGTTGACTCACTGAGCTATCAATATCTCGTCGGTTCAGTGGTCGATTATATTGAAGGTCTTGAAGGTTCACGCTTTATTGTACAAAATCCGAATGCAACCACCACTTGTGGCTGTGGATCATCTTTCTCGATTTAAATCGATTAGAGATAAAAAACCTCCTATTCAGGAGGTTTTTTTATGCATGCGTTCTGGACGTTTAAACTGCAGTTATGCTACCTAAAATACGATAACCTTTAGCGCCTGTCACAGCAGGTAAATTACCACTCAAATGTTCAACAAAACGCATCGCCAACCAAGCAAAAGCTGTGGCTTCGACCCAAGTCGGACTTAAGCCCAAATCTGCGGTACTTTGGACTGTCCATTGGTGCTTGCGTAAACGCCAACGTAATTGTTCTAATAGTTGTGAATTATAAGCACCACCGCCACAGACATAGACCTCGCCTGTATCCATTCCTGAGCGATAAATGGCTTTCTTAATGGCACGTGTGGTGAGTTTTAATAGAGTCGCTTGGACATTTTCAGGTGTATCTTCCAATTCATCATAAGCCAGCTCGTCATTGCGCCAGTCCATGATTTGGTCATCTAGCCAATCCAGATTAAAATCTTCACGCCCCGTACTTTTAGGCGGCTCTTTGGCAAAAAAATCATGGGCCTGTAAACGCTCTAATAGACTGCGAATTGGCTGACCATAGGCAGCCCAATTGCCATTTTCATCATAAGGTTGTCCGGTATAACGATGGCACCATGCATCCATCAGAATATTGGCTGGTCCTGTATCAAAACCCGAAACTTGCTCTGGTGCACCCGCAGGTAAAAGGCTGACATTTGCAATGCCCCCTAAATTCAGAATCACACGGTGAATGCTTTCATGCTGAAATAAAGCTTGATGAAAAGCAGGGACCAAGGGTGCACCCTGCCCACCCGCAGCCATATCTCGACGGCGGAAATCAGAAACCACAGGGATTTGAGTCATTTCAGTAATAATGTTGGGATCGCCAATCTGTAAAGTAAAGCCATGCTCTGGGCGATGTCGAATGGTCTGCCCATGCGAACCAATCGCTTTAATTTGGCTACGATCAAGTTGATGCTGTTCAATCAGCGTATTGATGCCTTCACCAATCATTTTTGCCAAAGCCACATCAGCCTTGCCCATACGATCTATTTCGTTATCATCAGGCAAAGTGAGTGCCATCAGTTCATTCCGTAAATCGGGGTCAAACGCTAAGGTAAGCGTGGCATGCAACTGCAATGGGTCGAATGAAGCGGCCACAATATCTACCCCATCCATGCTGGTGCCGGTCATTACCCCAATATAGATTGCTGTCATGATTATTCTAAAGCCTGCAATGTGCTGAAAAAGTGTTAGTATATCGCACAAATTGAATAACTGATGTGTTTGGGTTTTGTGATGTCAAATTTCCTGCCGGCTGAAGAACAACTTGCCCTCATTCAACGAGGCACTCATGAAATTATCTCTGAAGAGGATCTATTAAAGAAACTCAAAGAGAATCGTCCTTTAAAAATTAAAGCGGGCTTCGACCCGACTGCACCTGACTTACACTTAGGTCATACCGTGCTGATCAACAAATTAAAAACGTTCCAAGACCTTGGTCATGAAGTGTTTTTCTTGATTGGTGACTATACGGCAATGATCGGTGACCCTACAGGTAAAAGTGCGACTCGTCCACCGTTGTCACGTGAACAAGTCTTAGAAAATGCCAAGACTTATCAAGAACAAGTGTTTAAAATTCTTGACCCGAACAAAACCAAAGTAGTGTTTAACTCGGAATGGTTTGCGACTAAAACTGCGGCTGATTTAATTCAGTTGGCTTCACAGCAAACTGTGGCGCGTATGTTAGAACGTGATGACTTCACTAAGCGTTATAATAATCAACAACCGATTGCCATTCACGAATTCTTGTATCCACTGGTACAAGGCTATGATTCTGTTGCCTTACATGCCGATGTGGAACTTGGTGGGACAGATCAAACCTTTAACTTGCTGATGGGTCGTACTTTGCAAGGTCGTTATGATCAAGAAGCTCAAGTATGTATTACCGTGCCAATTCTTGAAGGTTTAGATGGCGTCAACAAAATGTCTAAATCTTTAGGCAACTACATTGGGGTATTTGATACGCCTGGGGCAATGTATCAAAAAGTACTTTCCATGCCAGATGCTTTGATTGAACGTTATTTTGATCTGCTCAGCTTTAAATCACTTGAAGAAATCAAAGTCTTGTTGAAAGAAATTGAAGATGGCCGTAACCCACAAGAAGTGAAGAAGATTCTTGCACTTGAGTTGGTCGAACGTTTCCACGGTGCTGAAGCAGCTGCCAATGCGCATAAAGGTGCTGGCAACATCATTACCGAAGGTGAATTACCAGAAGGAACACCTGAAATTACGATTTCACGTGCCGAGTTTGGTGGTGAAATGTTTATTGCTTCGATTGTACGCGCTGCGGGCTTAACCAAAAATGCGGCTGCTGCCAAAGACGCTGTTTCACGTGGAGCCGTTAAAGTCGATTGGAATGTGGTCGATGCCAGCTTCTCTGTGAAAGAAAATATCACGGTGATTGTTCAAGCAGGTAAAAAAGCCATCGCGAAAGTGACTTTTACTGACTAAGACCAATCCCCAATAAATTAAAAGCAGGTCACACGACCTGCTTTTTTTTATGCTTAAATCAACTCAATCACTTAGATCAACCAGTTTCTTTTTGCAAAACCGTAGTTCAATAATTTGCCATGCATCGGCTTGAAAGGACCAAGTTTCTTGAACGACCTGTCCAGGCTGCGCGAGATGGAGCAAAATTCGGCATTCAGTTTGTGTCGGGTTAAACTCAAATATTTCAGTTTGAATGTCTAAATGACGTGGCTTCCAGACACCGTTTTGAACTGCATGCTCAATACATGCATAACGACTCAAATTACTTTCTACCTTCCCTTGTGCCTCATATACCACTTTAAATTCTGGATGCTCGTATACCATCAATTCCTGTACTTGTCCCGTATAAAAAGCATTCAGCCAATGATCTCGACACTGTTCCAAACTTAAATCCATATGCTTTCCGCTCAGTTATTTTTAGTCAGCATGCCAGAACAATACGACAGTTTAATAACCATCACTAAAAACCAACAAAGTCTATGCAATAAAAAAGCAGCCCGTAGGCTGCTTTCAAGGTGACATGCTGTTAGGCATCAATATCGGCATTTAAAGCATTCTCTTCAATAAAGGCACGACGTGGTTCGACATCATCCCCCATCAAACAAGAGAACATGCGATCAGCCTCAATCGCATCATCAATTGTCACTTGCAACATATTACGATTGTCAGGGTCCATCGTGGTTTCCCAGAGCTGCTCGGCGTTCATTTCACCCAAACCTTTATAACGTTGGATCATCATGCCGCGACGCGAGTCTTGTAAAATGTGTTGCCATACTTGATGGAAATTGTTGACCGCAATCTTGCGTTCGCCTTTCTCTAAATATGCACCGTCTTCAAGCAAGCTAAACCAACTCTTCGAGTTTTTCAGCAAACGGACATATTCACCCGAAGACAACAAGCCTGCATCAAGCAAATAGCTGTGTGGAAGGTTGTGCACATAAATCGTGATACGTGGGAAATACACTACTGCCTTTTGACCATCTGCCAACTCTTTATCGAAGGCTTCAAGTGTCAATTCTGGACGTAAGCTCGGCTGAGTTTTTTCCACAGCAGCGCGCAATTGCTCACCCCACTGTTGCACATAAGCCAAATCTTGTGAATGATCAAACTTATAAGCATCCATTGAGATCAGACCATCCAACAAGCTTGCAGGATAACGCTGAGTTAAACGCTGTAGACTCTTTTGCGAGGTTTGATAATCCGCAATCACATTGGCTAAAGCTTCGCCACGAATCGCAGGCGCTTCAGCACTAATATGCAAAGCCAAATCATCAATCGCATTTGAAATCAGGAAGGTTTCCAATGCTTCATTATCTTTGATATATTGCTCTTGCTTACCTTTTTTCAACTTATACAATGGTGGTTGGGCAATATAAATATGACCACGTTCCACCAATTCTGGCATTTGACGGAAGAAGAAAGTTAACAACAAAGTACGAATGTGCGAACCATCGACGTCGGCATCGGTCATGATAATAATTTTGTGATAACGTAACTTATCAGGATTGTATTCTTCACGCCCAATACCACAGCCCAAAGCGGTGATCAACGTCCCCACTTCCTGAGAAGAAATCATCTTGTCAAAGCGTGCACGTTCTACGTTCAAGATTTTACCTTTCAAGGGTAAAATGGCCTGCATTTTACGGTTACGCCCTTGTTTCGCCGAACCACCCGCAGAGTCACCCTCGACCAGATACAATTCAGACATTGCAGGATCTTTTTCCTGACAGTCTGCCAATTTACCTGGCAAACCAGCAATATCTAAGGCACTTTTACGACGAGTCATTTCGCGGGCTTTACGAGCCGCATCACGAGCACGAGCCGCATCAATAATTTTGCCAGCAATTGATTTTGCTGCAGCAGGATTCTCAAGCAAATACTCAGAGAACGATTTGTTCATCGCCTGCTCAACCGCAGGTTTCACCTCACTCGATACCAATTTTTCTTTGGTTTGTGAAGAGAATTTTGGATCTGGCACTTTCACTGAAATAATTGCAGTTAAACCTTCACGCGCATCATCGCCCGTAACTGCTACTTTTTCTTTTTTCAGCAGACTCTCATTTTCCATATAGCTGTTTAAGCCACGGGTCAGTGCTGCACGGAAGCCTGCTAAGTGTGTACCACCATCTTTTTGCGGAATATTGTTGGTGAAGCAACGGACATTTTCTTGATAAGTATCATTCCATTGCAACGCTACTTCCACGCCAATGCCATTTTCAGCTTGAGTGGTAAAGTGGAAAATGTCATTCAGATGGTTTTTACCCTGATTAATGTATTTAACAAATTCAGATAAACCACCTTCATAGTCATATACATGTTCTAAATTAATTCGCTCATCACGAAGAACGATACGCACACCTGCGTTCAGGAAAGACAATTCACGTAAACGACGCGCCAAAATATCGACATTAAAAATCGTTTGGCTAAACGTTTCTGCACTTGGCCAGAAACGTACAATCGTACCTGTGGTTTCTGTATTACCAATGACTTTGAGCGGGTACTGTGGGTCACCGTGACGATATTCTTGTTGATGAATATGCCCAGCACGATGAATGGTTAACTCGAGTTTGCTCGACAAGGCATTTACAACGGAAACACCTACACCGTGCAAACCACCTGAAACTTTATAACTATTATCGTCAAATTTACCGCCAGCGTGCAGAATCGTTAAAATAACTTCTGCGGCAGAAACCCCTTCTTCAGGGTGAATATCGGTTGGAATACCACGACCGTTATCAGAAACACTGACCGACTCATCTTCATGAATCGTCACCAAGATTTCATCACAATGACCAGCTAAAGCTTCATCAATGGCGTTATCCACCACCTCGAACACCATGTGATGCAAACCTGAACCATCATCAGTATCGCCAATATACATACCTGGGCGCTTACGAACGGCATCCAAACCACGCAACACTTTGATGCTAGAGGAATCATAAGCCTTTTCGTTGCTTTGTTCTGTTTGAGTGACAGATTGGTCTTCTGAACTCATGGTTACTCCCTAGTGAAAAATCGGTCTATCCAAAGATGGGAAATCATTGCACAACACATGCTACTTGGCCATTTTCCACGTGGAACAATTGGTGGGAAATAGACAAGTCATGTAAATGTTTTTGCACAGATTCATGCTCTAAAGTGGTAATAAAAACTTGACTACCAAGTTGGCTTAATCGCTCAATTAAACGTTGTTGTGCGGCTAAATCTAATTCTGCTGTCAGATCATCTAATAATACCACAGTTTCCTTATTACAGGCATGTAGCATTGCAATCTGTGAGAGTTTTAGCGCTATAATCAGTAGCTTTTTTTGGCCGCGGGATAAAACAATATCCGCCTCCCCGTTAGGGGTTTTCAGGCGTAAATCGGCACGATGTGGACCATATTCTGTATATCTTCGGTCAACATCTTTTTGATGATGAATGCATAGGTCATGTAGCAATCCATGTTCAGTATGAAAGCCAGCAATATATTGCAGTTCAACACTTAAGTTAGGCAGCAGATAGTGTAAATCTTGCTGAAAAAATACATTCCACTGTTCCACAATCGCAACCCGCTGTGAATGCAAAATTTCACCATATTCACCCAACATTTTATTCCACGGTTCTAAGCTTTCTAAACTTAAATGACGCTGCGATTTTAATAGGCTATTGCGTTGTTTTAAGGCGCGCGAATAATATTGCCACGCATGATAAAACTCTGGTTCCACGTGAAACATTAGCCAGTCGAGCAACTGTCGTCTTGGCTTGGCACCCTGATCAATAATATCGGTACTTTGCGGATCGATATGCTGTAAAGGCAGTAGTTTGGCCAACTGCCCTTGTGTGGCAATATGATCTCCATTCACTTTCATAACCTGCTCGCCATTAATATGTTTTTGCATTCCAATTTTTTCACTGGAAGATTGAGCAAAAACAACAGCATTCTGAGCATCATGCAGAATATAGTGTTTGGGAATATGGGTGCGAAAGGAACGACCCGTCGCCAGCAAATGGATCGCCTCCAAAATTGAAGTTTTTCCCGAACCATTCGAACCATAAAAGACGTTAAACGGCTGCAACTCAGAGAGTGCAACCGTTTTTAAATTACGAACACGTTCGATGTTTAAACGCGTAATCTGCATAATAAATCTAGCGATTACACACGCATTGGCATAACAACATAGGTCTGATCAGCATGTGCAGGATCATGAACCAATACTGATTGGTTGGCCTCACTCATGGTCATCGATACATCATCACCATCTAGGACACCAAGCACATCCAGTAAATACTGTGCATTAAATGACATTTCTAACGGTGCATCGTTGTACTGAATTGCCAAATCTTCAATCGCTTCATCTTGCTCAGGGTTATTGGCACGCAATTGCAAAGTATCTGCACTGAAATTCAAGAATACGCCACGCAGTTTTTCATTACTTAAAATCGAAACACGCTGTAAAGACTGCTTAAACACATCATGAGCAATTAATACATTTTTATCACCACCACGAGGAATGACACGGCGATAATCTGGAAATTTCCCATCGATCAGTTTCGTGGTAAAACGAACAGTAATGGTTCCCTGCTCTTTATCGCGGCTTGGTGTATTAATGGTCACATTCAGTAGTTCACGACCAATTAATAACGACAATTGCTCATCTTCAATGCTCAGTAAACGTTGTAATTCACCCACGGCTTTACGCGGTACAATCGCTTGAATCAACTGTTGCGTATTTGAAGAAGCCAATGTTTCACACAAGGCCAAACGGTGACCATCTGTTGTGACTGCACGCAATTGATTTTCATCAATTTCTAGTAAAGTACCTGTTAAATAAAAACGAACATCCTGTACAGCCATTGCAAAGGCCGTTTTTTCAAATAAACGTTTTAATTCACGCTGAGTGACCGCAACTTGTGTGCCTTGTGTGTTTTCTGTATTAAGCAACGGGTAATCTTCGGCAGGCAAAGTCCCCAATACAAAACGGCTGTTCCCCGATTTCAGAATACAGCGCTGATCTTCGGTAATTTGAATATCGATTAAGGCTGAACTTGGTAAAGATTTACAGATATCCATCAGTTTACGTGCAGGTACTGTCGTTTCACCCGCTTGTAAGCACGCACCTTCCATTAAATTGGTACTCGCAACCAATTCAACTTCTAAATCTGAACCTGTAATCGCCAAAGCATTTTGACTCACTTGTACTTTAACATTCGATAAAATGTTTAAGGTGTGGCGACGTTCCACCGCTCCTACTACATGTGAAAGAACATTAAGTAAACTTTCTTTGGCGATTTTTAAACGCACGATGCATTCCTCGAAAAAACTGAAGATGAAATATAAATAAATGTGTTTTTAGCAGTGTACTATGCGGCAGAATATACCGCATTGCAAGAATAGAATTTGATCAATATAGATTAGCTTTGCAGCAGGCGTTGCAAGTTTTTGTAATCCTCATTAAAGATAGGATCATCCTCTCTGAGGCTTTGCACTTTTTCACACGCATGCATGACAGTACTGTGGTCACGACCACCAAATGCCATACCAATTTCAGGAAAGCTGTCCCCTGTCAGTTCACGTGCCAAGCCCATAGCCAATTGACGAGGGCGTGCATAAATACGCGTCCGTTTAGGACCAATCAACTCTTTCAATGGAATACGGAAATATTCACTCACCACACGTTGAATGTTTTCTGTACTGATGGTTCGAGCACGAATCGCCAATACATCTTTAAGTGACTCGCGCACCACATCAAGATCAATTGATGTACCTTTAAACCGTGAAATAGCGACCACTTTATTGAGTGCACCTTCTAACTCACGGACATTCGCAACGACTTGTTGTGCAATAAATAACGCACAGTTACGTGGTAAATCTACGCCACTACTCTGAGCTTTCTTCAATAAAATCTCAATTCGCGTTTCAATATCTGGAGGTTCTACACCAACCGACAAGCCCCAAGAAAAACGCGAAACTAAACGGGCATCGAGTTCCGTCAATTCTTTAGGATAACGATCTGAAGTTAAGATAATTTGCTTCGATTCATCCAACAAGGCATTAAATGTATAGAAAAACTCGACCAAACTGGCTTCTTTTCCAGCCAATAAGTGAATATCGTCCACCAAAAGCAAGTCTAAAGAACGACAGTTTTTCTTAAATTCTTCCACTTTGCCTTGTTGTAAGGAGCTAACAAAGTCCTGCACAAAGCTTTCAGCGGTCATATACATCACTCGTGCATTTGGCTTAGCTTGCAATAAAGCATTCCCTACCGCTTGCATTAAGTGAGTTTTACCTAAACCTGTCGGGCCATATAAAAACAAAGGGTTATGCTGAGAAGCTCCCAATTGAGTCAATACTTTACGGCAAGTTTCAGCGGCCATTTGGTTAGAACGACCTTCAACAAACAGTGAAAAAGTAAATAAGGGATTTAGCAATCGCTTTTTGTTTTTTAGCGACAAATCATCTTTTTCTTTCTTTGGCTTTACTGCTGGTACAGGGATTGAAGTTTCCAAGGCTGCTGTTGTTGTAGCAGGTTGTTCACTTGGAGATAAAATTGCACCAGGCCGAGAATCCACCATGATTTCCACATGACGTACTCGTCCTTCTGACAATTGCTCTGCCAAAATAGTAATAAGTTCTAAATGATGTTCTTGAATATAACGCGTCCAATATGGATTAGGCGCATATAGTCGCAAAGTGTCTTCTAACTCTTCAGCAACTAAAGGGCGAATCCACATTGTAAAAACATTTCCAGAGAGCTCTTGTCGCAAGCGAGTTAAGCAGTCTGTCCAAAGCATGTGAAACCCCTATTCATCCATTTTTAAATTTAAAAACACCACTGTCCGCCTAAGCGGGTCGCCATTCTAACCAAGTTATCCACATCTGTCATGAAGAATTCTGCAAAATTTGCTCAAAAAAGAAATAAACAATCTAAATTTAAATTCAAAACCTCGTGTGGATAAAAGCATCCGCAGGCTGTGGATAAAAATAACCACCAAGTTATCCACAATTGATTAAAATCTTAAAAACACAGATATCCACAGGGTTAAGTCTTGTTTTTATATATTAAAAATAGCTTTTCCACAGAAAAACTGCTCCCTAATAAGAATAAATTTAAATTTTAAAATTTGAATTTATTTATTAAAGCCAACTTTTGTTGGGGATAACTCAAACAAAAGAATAAATTTAAATTTAAACCATTAGTTGTCTATCGTTATGTGGATAAATTTGTGAATAATATTGTTTATAACTTATTTTTTATTATTTAACAACTTATTATGGTGTGAATACTTTTTAATTTCGTGAATAGAACAATTGAGGTTATTGTAGTCAAGCTGTTTTGATTATAAGTTTATTTGCTCTGAATGAGCGTTTTTGATTGACAGCTCAAGCAATGAACACTAAAATCGCGGACCTTTATAGAAAGATCAATTTTTGGAGTTTCGATATGAAACGTACATTCCAACCATCTGAATTAAAGCGTAAACGCGTTCATGGTTTCCGTGCTCGTATGGCTACTAAAGCTGGTCGTCAAGTATTAGCTCGCCGTCGTGCAAAAGGTCGTCACAGCTTAACTGTTTAATCTGTTAATGCTTAAACGATTTTGGGTGTTATGACACTTTATGACTTCGGCGCAGAGCGGCGTCTTCGCTGTGCTGCCGATTATAAAGTTGTATTTGATGGTGCGCTTTTTAAAGTGCATCAACCCCATTTCTTGTTTCTTGCCACACATTCCAAGCAACCTAACAGTCGTTTGGGAATTGTTGTTGCCAAGAAAAAAGTGCGCCGTGCGCATGAAAGAAATAGAGTAAAACGACTTGCTCGCGAAAGCTTTCGCCTGCATCAAATGCAACTGGATGCCTTGGATATTGTTGTTATGCCTAAAGTTGGTATAGAAACAGTCGCCAATTCAGAATTGCATCAGCAATTACAATTTGCTTGGCAAAAGCTGCAACGCATTGCCAAAAAGCATTCAAAAATAGCTCCCTCCCCACAGAAGTAGAGAAAGCCAATGGTACGTGTGCTGCATTGGTTCATTCGATTCTATCAGATCGCGATTAGTCCTATGTTGGGACCACGCTGTCGTTATATACCTACATGTTCTCAATATTCATTGGAAGCAATCCATACGCATGGAGCTGTACGGGGTGTTTGGTTGGCTGCAAATCGTATTTGTCGATGTCATCCATGGGGCGGCTCAGGTTATGATCCTGTTCCTGCAAAAGCAATTCGTTTTATTTCATTTCAGCAAATCGATTCTCAAATGCATCTCGTTGCTGTACCCTTTCGTGGATGTTTATGGAATCAAAATCACTCTAACTTTTTGGGGTAATAGATATGCAACAATGGGCCAGGATTGCAATTCTAGGAGCCATGTTTGTCGTCGCATATTTGCTTATTTTGGCATGGCAAAAGGACTATGGTCATAATGAAACTCAACAACAGCCACAAAAAGCTGCTGTCGTTTCACATGAAGTCTCTGCTGACTTGCCAAATGGACAGACAGCTACGGCTGCTTCTGATGTGCCACAAGCAAATAGTACTGCTCAGCAAACTACAGAATCGACTGCGGCAGCAAGTCAACAGCTTATTTCAGTTCAAACTGACCTTTATCATCTTTGGATTAGTCCAAAAGGTGGTGATATTGTTCGTGTTGAATTACTCAATCATGATAAAAACAAAGATAGCGATGAACCGTTTGTTATGCTGGAAAGCGATGCCAAACGTACGTATGTTGCACAATCTGGTTTAATTGGTCTAAATGGACCTGACAGTAGTCGTAATGGTCGTCCTGTCTATGAAATTGAGAAATCTGCATATACTTTAGCTGATGCAAAAGCAGCGAAAGATAAAGACGGCAAGTCAGTTAAAGTACTTTCTGTTCCGATGGTCTTTAAAACGACTGATGGTGTAGAAATTATTAAAACATTTACCTTCACTCAAGGTGAATATCCAGTTGTGGTCAATCACAAAGTGGTTAACCGCAGCGGTCAAAACTGGCAAGGCCAGATGTTTGGTCAGCTCAAACGCGATAATTCAGAAGATCCAGGAAAATCGGATCAAGGAATTTTCACTTTGGGTACCTTCTTGGGTGGTGCTTGGGGTACGCCTGAAGAACATTACAACAAGCTTAAATTTGCCAACTTTAACGATGAAAAGTTAAATGTTGAAGCAAAAGGCGGCTGGGTTGCAATGGTTCAGCATTACTTTGTCAGTGCTTGGATTCCAGGCGAGTTGAAGTTGACTCAGGCCAATGGTCAAGCTTATACCGCTAAATTAGAATCGCGTAAATCGAGTGATGATATGAATATCCTCAGTTTTACTTCACCGACCATCAATGTACCTGCAGGTACTGTGGCAGAGGTTGACGCGACGTTCTATTCAGGTCCTAAAATTCAATCTGAATTGAAAGATTTGGCTGTAGGTTTAAATCAGACCGTTGATTATGGTTGGTTATGGCCAATCGCAAAATTATTGTTCCTAGGCTTACAATTCTTCCATAACTTGGTCGGAAACTGGGGCTGGTCAATCATTTTACTGACTGTATTGGTTAAACTCATTCTGTGGCCATTGTCGTCTAAGAGCTATCGCTCAATGGCGAAAATGCGTGTAATTGCACCAGAAATGCAGCGTATGAAAGAAGAATTCGGTGAAGACCGTATGCGCTTCTCTCAAGAAATGATGGCATTGTACAAGCGTGAGCAAGTCAACCCACTTTCAGGTTGTTTACCGTTATTATTGCAAATGCCGATCTTCTTGGCTTTGTATTGGGTACTGATGGAAAGTGTGGAACTGCGCCATGCACCTTGGATGCTCTGGATTCAAGACTTATCAGCAATGGATCCGTGGTTTATCCTGCCATTATTGATGGGTGCGACCATGTTCATTCAGCAAATGTTGAACCCGCAACCTGCTGATCCAATGCAGGCGAAAGTGTTCCGCATTATGCCAATTATGTTTACTGTATTTATGTTGTTCTTCCCTGCAGGCTTGGTTCTGTACTGGATTGTGAACAACACGATTACCATTACACAACAATGGTTTATTAATAAGTCAGTAGAAAAAGCACGTAGCTCGAAAGAAGCCGCATAACGCAGCTTCTCACAGCAACTAGCTGATTAAATCCGCTTAAGATGGTAATCTTAGGCGGATTTTTCTTTGGGTTCGATTGGGACTAACGTCAGGTGAATTGTATGCAACATCAAACCACTATCGCAGCGATTGCTACTCCTCCAGGTCGTGGTGGTGTGGGAGTGATTCGTCTTTCTGGTCCGCAAGCTTATGCGATTGCAGAACAGTTGACGCAAAATGCATTACCAAAAGCACGCATGGCTGGGTTCCGCCAGTTTCTTGATTTTGAAAATGAAGTACTGGATGAAGGTTTGGTAATTTGTTTTCCCAATCCAAACTCATTTACAGGTGAGGATGTCGTGGAGTTACAGGGACATGGTGGACCTGTGATTCAAAATGCTTTGCTCGCGCGGTGCTTAGAATTAGGTGCAACTGCTGCTAAGGCAGGTGAATTCTCTATGCGTGCCTTTGAAAATGGCAAACTGGATTTGGTCCAAGCCGAAGCGATTGCCGATTTGATTGATGCGACTTCGCAGGCTGCTGCACGTTCAGCTGTGCGTTCTTTGCAAGGCGCCTTTTCACATAAAGTGAATGCTGTACTGGAAAAGTTGATTCATTTACGTCTACATGTGGAAGCCGCAATCGACTTTCCTGAAGAAGAAATTGATTTCTTAGCGGATGGCAAGATTTTAACTTTATTGGAAGACGTACAGCACTCAGTGGCTGCGGTACAACAATCTGCTCGCCAAGGGCAATTGCTGCGCGAAGGTTTGCAGGTGGTGATTGCTGGTAAACCGAACGCAGGTAAATCTTCTTTGCTCAATGCATTAGCAGGTATTGAACGTGCGATTGTAACGGATATTGCAGGCACTACCCGTGATGTATTACATGAAAAAATTAGCTTGAATGGTTTGCCGATTACGTTAACCGATACCGCAGGATTGCGTGAAACGGGCGATGTGGTGGAAAAAGAAGGTATTCGCCGTGCGATTAAGGAAATTGAACAAGCTGATTTGCTGTTATTGGTCTATGACTTGAGTCAAGGCGAAGATCCTCTGCAATTGGCACGTGAATATTTTGAACACCATCTTGAGCCTAAGCGTCTAATGTTGATTGGGAATAAGTGTGATTTGACTGGTGCAACTGTTCAAATTGGCGATTTTCACGGTTTCCGTCATATTACGGTTTCAGCTAAACAGGAAACAGGTGTTCAATCGCTTATAGAAGCGATTACGGCGCATGCAGGCTTCCAGCCAGAGGAAGACACCTTTATTGCACGAACTCGTCATCTAGATGCAATGAAGCGCACTCAGCACTATCTTGCAGAAGCACATGAACAGTTGGTGGTGTTTCATGCAGGTGAATTGGTTGCCGAGTCATTACGCCTTGCTCAAAATGCTTTGGGAGAAATTACGGGTGAATTTAGTGCGGATGACTTGCTTGGGAAAATTTTCGGCTCATTCTGTATTGGAAAGTAATTTAGAACTTAAGTGTTGTTGAATAAGCTGCAATAAATTCTATTTATAAAATAAAAAGCATTCAGTTCACAATGACGGAATGCTTTTTATTGTTCTATGGGGTTTCATCATTTGACTTTACAATAAATCGAGTTGAAATAGCAGGAAAGTTTTTAATCTCGTAAAGGCATTTTCTATGAGATCATGCCCTCATCTATTTCTTTATTTTATATATCCTGAGTTACTTAAGCATTGGTTGTCTTGAGTTAAGCAAAGTCATTTTTTCGCAATGATTTGTGCCAGGACAATCCTTCCCTCTTGTAGGTTTTTTCCTTGATTCTGCGCCATGATTTTAAAATCAGCCCCCAGTAGTATGTGAAACCCCAGGGAGGGTAAGCCTTCCTTTTGTATCTTTTCAGCCAGAGACACAAACCATGTACGTGCACTTTCGGTTGTATCTAACCAGTCAGTAATTGTAAAACCTGCTTCTTGGAGTAGCTGACGTAGCTCATTTGGCTGTACCAGAAAGCTGGTATTTGCTGTGCGTGCCCATGGCACCGGAAAAAGGACAGGACCCGATGGGCCTGCAAGAACATCATAAATTGCTAGTGTGCCATCTGGTTTTAGCACCCGATACATTTCCTGATACAGACGAGCTTTATCCAAGATATTCATTGCCACATGTTCTGTCCAGACGACGTCAAAGGTCTGATCGGGAAATGGAAGTTGGGTCGCATCTCCTTGGTGATAATCAACTTGGTGCGCAAGACCAATCTTGGTAGAAAGCATTCTCGCAGCACGGCAGTATTCTTCTGTGAGGTCAATGCCTGTGACGTGACAGCCGAATTCTTTTGCAAGACAACGCGAAGTTCCACCAATACCGCTACCGACATCCAGTACATGTTTTGTTGCATCAAGTCCAGCAGCATGGGCCAGCTCCAGAGTGGCTATCCGTCCTCGGATATGAAACTCATCAATCGGTGCCAGATCTTCGGGTGTTAGCTGGTTGATGTTCTTACCTGCTTTTTCCAGTGCGTTCAGGATGATGTCTCCCAAATCGGGACGTGTATAGTGCATTTGGATTGTTTGATTGACACGAGATTGCATAAATATGATCCTCCTCGTGTTGACTGTAAGTGATAGGACATATTGACTCTATGACTGAAGAAAGGTGTGAAAATATCTGTTTTATTCAGTATTTAATTGTGCTTATTTGATTATGCTAGTCGGGCGAGTATTCAATATGTTGTCATTAATTCGCGTTTTGTACCACAATCATAACAAATCACAAGATCTGAAAATAGGGACATACATCGTGCCACTGTATCTAATAGTCACCAGTCTCAGATTGCCATTGAGTCTAATGAAAAAAACAGTAAAGAAGATGTTGAGTGATATTAGCGGAACTTTAATACGTGAGTGATCTCTTTGTTGGTCGTTGCTGAATTTGTGATTGATTTTGAGTACATCATAATGATGATGTACATTAAGCAGGCAGTTTGCAAAGTGTTAAGGCATGTTTGTTGAATAATGAAAAAATTTATTCAAAGTGGTTTTAAATTTGGAGGTTATTTTTCTTCTGCCAGAACAATAATGTGAAACATAGAAGTGCCATAGCCATACCAAAACCGCTCACTGCCAAATTTAAGCCCCACAGATCGGCACTGTAACCGACGGCAATAATCGGTACGATCGTCCCCAAATAACCTATAAACAAATAGGTCGAAATGACCGCAGCACGATTGTGTGGGTTGGTCATTTGATGAATCAGACCAAAAGAACCCATGATGCCTAAACCATGTCCCAAGCCAACGCCAATATCACTGATAAAAAACAAAAGACTCCAATGTGTTTGCATACAGATGGCTAAAAGTAGACAACTGCCCATCATCAGAATCAAACCATAATTTAAGCTACGTGCCGCGGGTAACGATTTGGCAAAAAACTGAACCAGTGCAGAAATAAACAGAATGCTGGAAATGGCCAGACCACTGACCAAAGGACCATGCCAAGGAATCAGGTCTTTGACAAAAGATGCTGACAGTGAAGCAAACAGACTGAATGCGCCAAAAGCACAAAATGCAGTTAAACCTGCAATAAAAAAATGAATACGTGCTGAGGCGACAGGAAGTTCCAAATGCGGTGCAATCGAAAAGGCTTGTGCTTGAAAAGTCAGTGGCTTTAAGCGAAAGAGACCGATCAAACAGAGCATTGCCCCCGCAATCACTGGGAGATAAGGTACCAGTAATGGCAATGCTGAAAATTGAGCAATTACACCACCAATCAAGGGGCCTAAAGCAAAGCCGATGACAGTAATAATGGAACTTATCTGAGGTGCATGAGGTTTATAACGGTCTGGAATAGTGAGCATTAGGCCTAACATGGCGGAAGTACTGATCAGTCCTGATGCAATCCCAATAATAAAACGTCCTAAGCCGAGCGAAATCGCTGTATGGGCAAAAGCAGAAAGGACTAATCCCGTAATGACAAATCCTAAACCGACTTGTAGCGTGCGCAAAAAACCAAAGCTGTTACTGGCGCGGCCGAAAAACAACAGTGTTGCTAAACAACCAAACATGTAAGCAACGAAAATATAGGTAATCTGACTGGGCAATAAATGCCACAGTTCTTGATAAATCGGATACAGTGGGCTGGCTAAAGCTGTACCGATAGTTCCCATAATCAAGGCAAGGCTGACCATGATAAATGGACGCCAAGTTTGAGAGTTTGTCATGAAGCCAACCACAAATGAGTGCATATTGCCATGCTATAAAAAGCTAACAATGAGCAAAGAGAAGATGTTATTGGCAGTGTACTGGTGATGTGCTTCTTCGGTCAATTTATCTAATCTAATAAAAACTTAGCTATAACGTTTAAGTAACTTCATAAATTCAGCCAGTTCTTGTTCATTAACCTCTGCATGCTCCCCAATAACATGATGGCGTAGATGTGCTTCGATTAATTCGTTCATCAGACCGTTAACAGCACCTTTAATTGCAGCAGCTTGTTGTAATATTGCGATACATTCTGCATCGGGCTGCTGTAATGATTGTTCCACAGCATTCAATTGGCCTTGTAGACGCTTAACGCGGTTTAAAATCTTTTTATCCTGATGCAAATGGCCCACACGCTGCTCCAAAAATAAATATACTATGGGGGAGTATATTTAAAATGACCTAAAATGAATATTTTCCCATCTTCACGCAGTCACACCCATCAATTTGATGAAGGTAATCCGCTCGCACAAAAACGTATTTTACTGGCCACTATTCTAACGGCAGTCATGATGTTATTAGAAGTGATTGGCGGCTGGATTTTTAATTCGATGGCATTACTCGCCGACGGTTGGCACATGAGTTCGCATATGTTGGCATTGGGTCTGGCTTATTTTGCCTATCGCGCGGCTCGTCATTATGCCCAAGATCATCGTTTTAGCTTTGGTACGTGGAAAATTGAAATTTTAGCGGGATATAGCAGCGCAATTTTACTGTTAGTGGTTGCAATTTTTATGGCATTTCAGTCTGTAGAACGCCTGATTTATCCTGTAGATATTCAATATAATCAAGCAATTCCGATTGCAATTTTAGGTTTGGTCGTGAACTTGATTTGTGCATGGTTGTTACATGATGGTCACCATCACCATCACCATCACCATCACCATCACGAAGAATCGGCCCATTCGCATCATCACGAGCATGATTTGAATCAAAAAGCAGCTTTTTTACATGTGGTTGCCGATGCCGTGACTTCGGTCTTTGCGATTGTGGCTCTTTTTGCTGGGAAATACATGGGGTGGTCATTCCTTGATGCTTTATTAGGGGTTTTAGGAGCAATTTTGGTCGCACGTTGGGCTGTGGGATTGATGCGGGACACGGCGAAAACCCTATTAGATGCAGAAATGAATCATCCTGTCGTGGAGGAAATCCGTGAGGTGATTCATGATTTGCCAGTTGTTGTTGAAGTGACCGATTTACATGTCTGGAAAGTCGCCAAAGGTAAGTTTGCCTGTATTTTGGCATTGAACAGCCCTTCTCCATTAACGGCGGATGAAGTGCGT
Source organism: Acinetobacter sp. ACNIH2 (assembly GCF_002934965.1). Taxonomy (NCBI): domain Bacteria; kingdom Pseudomonadati; phylum Pseudomonadota; class Gammaproteobacteria; order Moraxellales; family Moraxellaceae; genus Acinetobacter; species Acinetobacter sp. ACNIH2. Next base: position 1,450,777 of record NZ_CP026412.1, on the reverse strand, counting down.
GCCGCTTTATCAATTCATGAGGAAATTGTGCATATCTCGGTAGAAATTAATTCATTTGATATTGCCGTTTAAGTTCCACGTGAAACACTCAGGTATTTGTTTTACCAAATACCTGATAAAAATTATCAATCAGCATCATAATTCGGATTAAACTGACTCACTTTTATAACTTACGTGAACGAGCAGAATTCATGTTGAAAAGAACAATGGTTGCGATGCTGGCGAGTTTCATTTCTTGGTCTAGTTTTGCGAGTGTCGAGACAGTAAAAACCAATTTAGCCAAACAACATCCAGATTTGAAAATTGAGAATATTCAAAGTACGGAAATGCTAGGTATCTATAGTGGCTCTATGGATGGTCAAGTGGTTTATGTTGGAGAAAATGCCCAACATATTTTAGTGGGATCGATGATTCGATTGAAAGATCAGCACAACCTGACTAAAGATTTGATTTTAAAACAGAACTCGATTGATTGGAAAAAATTGCCATTACAAGATGCAGTGAAAACCGTGCGGGGTAATGGTAAACGCCAATTGGCGATCTTTTCTGACCCAAATTGCCCGTATTGCAAGCAACTTGAGGCTGAATTAAAAAAACTGGATAACGTGACCATTTATACTTTCATTTATCCAATCAAACCGCAATCGGTTGCGCCGTCTAAAGCGGTGTATTGTGAAAAAGATCAAAGTTATGCTTGGGAAAACTTGATTGCTAAAGGGACTGCTCCTGCGGGGAATAAAAGCTGTGCCAATCCCATTGAGCGTAATTTGAAATTAGGTCAATCTCTTGGGGTGAATGGAACACCGACGCTGATTTTCTCGAATGGCTTTAAAGCGGCGGGTGGCTTCCCTGCCGAACAAATTGAACTCATCTGGAAAGAGTTGGGTTTGTAATGAGATAGAAATTAATTTAAAAAAAAGCCTTTTCATGGTTCACATGAAAAGGCTTTTTTGTGCAAAAAATTAAGCGCGGGATTTTTTCATAATAAGATTATAAATAAACAAAATAATAATCGCGCCAATCACTGAGGCAATAAAGCCAGCAGCTACATTGTCGGCATACAACCCGAGCATGCGTCCACCGTAAGTTGCGAGTAAAGAACCCGCGATCCCTAACAGGGTGGTAACGAAGAAGCCTGCCTTATCATCGCCAGGATGAAGTGCACGGGCAATCAGACCTGCAATAAAACCTACCACAATTGCAACAATGAGTGACCACATAAGTATTCTCCTTGTTCTTGTTTTGAATCAATGATTTTGACTTACTGCTTATTATTTTGGAGAAAAGGGTTGGAATTAAACAGCAGATCTGCAAAAAACTGTGGTGTTTTTGTGTGAGGGATTTATAGCAAAAAGACATAAAAAAACCTTCTAAACCCCGAGCAATGCGGGAGATAGAAGGCTGAATATTGGGTTATTCGACGCTAAGCTTAGAGACCAATTTCACCAATAAAAGGAATATGGCGATATTTTTGATCGTAGTCGAGACCATAGCCGACAATAAATTTATCTTCGACTTCAAAGCCTAAGAATTTTACCTCTAAATCAATTTCACGGCGTGAAGGTTTGCTCACGAGTGTACACAATTCAATTGAGTTGGGTTCACGTGTTTGCAAGATTTCAAGCACTTTGCTTAAGGTGTGTCCAGAGTCAATAATGTCTTCAACAACCAGAACATCTTTACCACGAATTTCGCCGTCTAAGTCTTTTAAAATTTTTACATCACGGCTTGAAACGGTTGATTTGCCATAGCTCGAAACTGTCATAAAGTCGAGTTCATGTGGTTTTTCAATTGTTCGGCATAAATCAGCCATAAAAATAACGGAACCACGTAATAAGCCTATTAAGACAAGTTCTTTATCACTTTGGGCATAGTGGGCATTAATTTTAGCACCAAGCTCTTGCACTTTTGCTTGGATCTCTTCAGCTGAAATCATTACGCTCATTTGAACGGTCATGGGCAGATACCTAAAAATCAAAAATAAAAAAGGCGTTGACCTGCAACACCTAAAAATATGCGTTTATTTTAATACATCTTCTATCGAGATGCATCTTTTGTTGTATGTTTTTTGCTCGCACCATGACTGTCGTGTCGAAGTATGATCGTGCCTGCAAGCAGCAGCAGGCACAGTTTTAACTTGGATATTGGAGGTGTAATGGCGTTATTTTGGCTGGACATACGCCGCTTGACCATATACATAAGTTGCGTGAATATTACGGTCATCCCCCATCGTCATGAGGGCAAATAAAGCATCTTCAATGCCTTTGGCATGTTGTTGACGCAATGCCTGCAAGGCAGTTGCTTGTAGGTCGAGTACGATAAAATCAGCTTCTTTGCCGATATCAAAATTACCTAATTGCTGTTCAAGGCTTAATGCTTTGGCACCCCCTAACGTGGCGTGGTAAAGCGATTCAAAAGCAGACAGTTTGTTGCCTTGCAATTGCTGTACCTTATAGGCTTCATTTAGCGTCTGGAGTTGGTTGAAGGATGTTCCTGCACCAATATCGGTGCCCAAACCGACTTTCACTTGTTTTTCCCATGTCTTCTTCAAGGGGAATAAACCACTACCGAGAAACAGGTTGGAGGTTGGACAAAAAGCAATAGCTGAATCCGTGGCATGCATGCAATCCCATTCACTGTCTTCTAAATGCACGCAGTGCGCAAAAACTGAACGTGAACCTGTCAGTCCATAATGATGATAAACATCCAGATAACCTTGCTGTGCAGGGAATAATTCTTTGACCCATGCAATTTCATTCTTATTTTCACTTAAATGAGTATGTACATAGACATCTGGATATTCGGCTTTAAGTTGCCCAGCGAGTTGTAATTGTTCAGGTGTCGAGGTTGGTGCAAAACGAGGTGTAATTGCGTATAGCGCGCGCCCCTGCCCGTGCCATTTTTCAATCAATGCCTTAGAGTCTGTATAAGCACGTTCAGGCGTGTCGCATAAAGCTTCGGGTGCATGGCGGTCCATCATGACTTTGCCTGCAATGAGACGCATCTGGTGGCGTTGTGCAGCTTCAAACAGAGCATCTACCGATTCAGGATGCACGGTACAAAACACCAACGCTGTAGTTGTGCCATTTTTTAACAGTTCTTGCACAAAGAATTCAGCAATTTTTGCAGCATATTCAGGGTTTTGAAACTGCATTTCGGTAGGGAAAGTATAGGTGTTGAGCCATTCAAGCAGTTGCTCACCATAGGCACCCACCATTTCAGTCTGTGGAAAATGGATATGGGTATCAATAAAACCTGGCACAATCAACTTTTCAGGATAATGTTGGATTTCGACACCTTCTGGCAAATGTGCTGCTGCATCTTGCCAAGCACCAAACCATTGAATTTTTCCAGCTTCACTGATTAGCACGCCATCTTCTATATAACGTACTTGCTCGGCGATGTCCGCGGCTTGCGTAACTAAATTTTGGATATCTAAAAAACGACCACGAACGACGGTGGTCTGCAACAATGAAGACATGGAAAAACCCTATAACTTTTACTTTTTTCGGTTGATTGTACCTGAAAATGACTGACTAAACTGTATAACCTTTACGGCATCTCATTTTGCTCAAATACAATAAGGAAGTTTTTTTGCAGCCGAAGTACAAATGAGATGAAGAGAAAAAGCCGTTTGAATTTTGAGTTTTGCAGAAGTCGAAAAGACAGATTCAGCGAACTGAATCTGTCTTCTTTAAAATCAATTCATCAGGCTTAAGCCGATGGATTTTCTTGTTTTTTATTGTGACGAATCGACAGCCACGCGGTAATGCTTAATACAATCACGATAAAGCCGAGTGAAATCCAAATTGGCATGTGGAAGACATCCAGCATCAACATCTTAAAGCCGATGAATAACAGGATAATCCCGAGACCATATGGGAGGTAATGCATCTTCGATGCAGCGCCAGAGAGCAAGAAGAACATGGCACGCAGACCTAAAATAGCCATCAGGTTTGCTGTTAAGACAATAAACGGATCACTGGTGACAGCAAAAATCGCAGGAATTGAGTCTACTGCAAAAATTACATCAGACGCTTCAACCAGTACCAACACCAAGAATAATGGCGTAAACCACAACACGCCATTTTGACGAACAAAGAATTTATCGCCTTGCAGTTGGGGTGTAATACGCAAATGTTTACGTAACCATTTCAATAATGCCATGTTCTCGATATCGGGTTCGTCATCCTGCCCTTTTAGGAACTTAAAGCCTGTGTAAACCAAGAATGCGCCGAACAGATATAGAATCCAAGAGAATTCTTGGACAAACCATGCTCCAATAAAAATAAAGATCGTCCGCAGTACAATTGCGCCGAGTACACCGTAGAGCAAAATTTTACGTTGTAATGCTGGTGGAATCGCAAAAGCCGCAAAAATCATGAGCCAAACAAAGACATTGTCAATCGCAAGGGATTTTTCCAGTAAATAACCTGCGATATATTCCATGGTTTTTTGGTTAGCAATTGCAACCCCCACAGTTTGTTGTAAATACAGCCAGAGACCGCCTGCGAATAACATCGCCACAGTGACCCAAGCAATACTCCAATAGGCTGCAGTTTTAATGGCAACTTGTTGCCCTTGTTTTTGTTTAAATCCGAGAAAGTCGATCAACAGCATGATAATTACAATGCCGAAGAAGACCAAATACAGCCATAAATTGCCGATAGATTCCATAAAAATCCTCCACATCTGGCAATTGGCCACAAAAAAACCTTGACCTGTTGCCAGATGAAATAAACATCTGTGTCAACATGATCAAGGTCTTGCCTACATTACCTTAGGTAATGCTCAGATACCGACTTTTTTCAAAGTGTAATGACGATATTCTGACACGTCAGCACAGAGTACTGTAGCTGACGTCTGGAGGAGGCTACTCCCCTTGTTCAAATTCTGTATTGGATTGAATCCAAATGATGTGGCAAGAATCGCATATTTTATATAAAAGTGCAAATTTAACGCGAATGTGATCGATGTAAATTATGAGATGCCTGCCCTGAAGTTGAAAGAAAAGTTTATTCTTTATCTTAGGTTTAAAGTTTAGGGTCTAAATGGAACTGTATTGTCGTATTGAGCGATCACTTTGGCCAACAACGAACCACAAAGCATTAATACGAAATAAATTAACATGCCGCTACTCCTGTGCGTACCATCTGTTTAGCATAGAAATAAATAGGCGTGAGCTTCATCCCTTGAACTAGGGATTTCCTGCTTAAGGTGTAACCAGATTTTAAACTTTGGTCGAAAAATGGCTGTTTTTTCTACGGTGCTTATGGCATGTTAACTGCAATGCATCTACTTAGAGGAAAGCGCAGTATGCAATTCCAACACCATAATAATGCCGAAAAAGGTGAGTTTTTTCTAAATGATGCTGAGGGGCAACGTATTGCTGAAATTACGTATGTTTGGCGTGATGCATCTACGATTGTTGCTGACCATACTTGGGTAGATGATTGTTTACGTGGTCAAGGTGTGGCACGTCAGTTGTTGGATGTCTTGGTCGAATACGCACGCGAAAAACAGTTAAAAATTGTGCCTGTGTGTAGTTATGTTGATGTGATGTTTAAACGTGATCAAAGTTTGTTGGATGTCGCGGCTTAATACAGTCATCGTATTTTATTGTACTTTAAGGATTACAACTTAATGAGAACAACATGGTTACGTCGCCTGAACAGTGTGTTTAAGCAGTTGAATTGACGTAAATGAAGACGCTTTTATCTCTTGTCTTATGTAGTTTGCTCTCCCCTTTAGTATTTGCCGAAGATTGTGCAAAACTTGAGGAAAAGGCAGGACAAAAAGAAGTCCAGATGATTCCACGTTGGGGCATGAAAGTGATTGCCCCATCACGTGTCTATTTTCACTCTGCACCCAGTGATGCCTGTAAAATCAAGGATCTGTTCATTATAAAAAATGATTTTATTACCGCTTATAGCACTTATGATGATGGCAAAGAACAATGGGTTTCGATCATGTATATGAGCAAGCGTTTGGGTGACACAGTACAAGGTTGGGCAAAACTAAAAGACTTTGAATATACGGGCACGATGTCCGCTTTTTAGTTGGAGAACCTTAAAAAAACCCGCAATCTAATCTGCGGGTTTTTTGAGAGTAGTAAGCGTTTATTCTGCATTTAAAGCATGAATCAATTTTTGGTGTAAGCCACCAAACCCACCGTTGGACATAATCACCACGGCATCGCCCTCACCTGCTTCAGTCACCACGGTTTGAATAATATCTTCAAGGGAACGCGCCACAATCGCTTTGTTAGATGCTGCATCAATCACAGGTTGTAAGTCCCAATCCAAACCTTCAGGTTGATACCAGATCACTTCATCTGCCAGACGTGCTGAATATGCCAGTCCATCTTTATGGCTACCCATACGCATGGTGTTTGAACGTGGTTCAATGATTGCCCAAAGTTTACGTTCACCTAAACGTTTACGTGCACCTTCCAGTGTGGTGTCAATTGCAGTTGGATGATGGGCAAAGTCATCGTAGACTTCAACACCACGTACAGTCCCTAAGAGTTCCATACGACGCTTTACACCGCCGAAATGAGATAGTGCTTCACATGCAGTTTCAATGCTTACACCCACGTGTTCAGCTGCAGCAATCGTGGCTAAAGCATTTGCCACCGAATGTTGCCCTGTCATGTTCCATTTCACTTCGCCTTTGACTACACCGTATTGTAATACTTTAAAGTGTGAACCATCTGCTGAAAGCTGTTCTGCATACAGTGCTGCATGAGGCTGTGCTGTTAAAGATGTGCGTACCACAGGTGTCCAACAGCCCATTTCCAATACTTCATCAATGTTGCTTTCAGTAATTGGGGCAATAATGCGACCTTCACTTGGGATGGTACGGACTAAATGATGGAATTGTTTCTGAATGGCAGCCAAATCATCAAAAATGTCGGCATGGTCAAATTCAAGGTTGTTTAAAATGGCAGTTTTTGGATGGTAATGCACAAACTTGGAACGTTTGTCGAAAAATGCCGAATCGTATTCATCCGCTTCAACACAGAAATATTTTCCGCCACCTAAGCGAGCACTTTCAGAGAAACCTAAAGGCACACCGCCAATTAAAAAGCCTGGTTCTAAGCCTGCCTGATCCAATACCCACGCCAACATGGTGGTGGTGGTGGTTTTACCATGAGTCCCAGCAACTCCAAGGACATGTTTACCTTGCAAGACATGATCTGCAAGGAATTGTGGCCCTGAAATATAGGGTAAACCTTGATTGAGCATATATTCAACCGCGTCAATTCCGCGTTTCATGGCATTGCCGACAATGACTAAATCAGGGTGCGGTTGTAAATGGCTACGATCATAGCCTTGCATTAAAGTAATGCCTGCATTTTCCAGTTGAGTGGACATAGGTGGATAAACGTTCAGATCTGAACCTGTCACCTTATGTCCTAAATCTCGCGCTAATAACGCCAATGAACCCATAAAGGTGCCGCAAATACCCAAAATATGCAGATGCATTGATCTTTAACTCCACTGCTTTTTGACACAACACTTCATGATTGGTGTTGTTGTCAGAATTGATTCGATTTGACAGCAACGATATCAAGGCTCTTAGGGAAAAGATAGTTTTTCTTGTATCAATTTAGACAGTTCACTCATGACAAATTTCATCAAGATTAAAGTTGATAAAATTACCTAAAGAAAGCACTTTGACTTATACTTTTGAGCCTATTTTAGGTCTTAGTTGTGAATGTGGTGTAATGATGAATACCATGCTGATTCCGTTTGCATTGTTAGTAATATCCAATTGTTTTATGACATTGGCTTGGTACGGTCATCTAAAATTTTTACATGGTGCACCCTTGTGGCAAGCCATTTTATTTGGCTGGTTAATTGCTCTATTAGAATATGCTTTTATGATTCCTGCTACTCGTCTCTTGGCACAGGATGGTTGGTCTGTAGGACAAATGAAAATTACCCAAGAAGTCATGACTTTATTGGTTTTTGTCCCATTTATGATTTATCTGTTTAAACAACCATTTAAGTTAGATTATCTTTGGGCAGGCCTGTGTTTATTAGGTTGTGTGTATTTCGTATTTAGAAGTCAATAATTGCTTTCAGGGCTATTAAGGTTGTAGTGAGTGGTTTTCAGAGATGATGTAAAAAACTTACTGCAACCAGTTCGCTATAGAATGGTCTAAATATGACTTTGAGTGGCTGATTTTTTCATCAAGGGAATCATTTCCTTATTTTTATCGAAAAAAAACTAAAAATATCTCGCTGTAGCTCTGCTTAAGTTTTGGAGAGATGAAAAAGCAGTCTATAATATGGGGCTTCTGAACCATTTAAAGCTTGGCTCTCGTCGAGATTTATCCTCCTTCACTCTAGTCTCTGGAACATTAGCAATGAATGCGGCCGCAGCACAAGACGCTCAACCCCTCGTAGGAATTATCATGGGTTCTCAATCTGATTGGGCGACTCTCGAACACACTGCCAATATGCTTAAGCAACTTGGTGTCCCATTTGAAGCTGAAGTGGTTTCTGCACACCGTACCCCAGATCGTTTATTTGAATATGCTGAAACTGCACGTGATCGCGGAATTCAAGTGATTATTGCAGGCGCAGGCGGCGCAGCACATTTACCAGGTATGTGCGCGGCAAAAACCGACTTACCAGTCTTGGGTGTACCTGTAAAATCTTCTATTTTAAATGGTGTTGACTCACTGCTTTCAATTGTACAAATGCCAGCAGGTATTGCAGTGGGTACTTTAGCAATTGGTCCTGCGGGTGCAACCAATGCGGCAATTATGGCAGCACAAATTCTTGGTTTGACGCGTCCAGAGATTGCTGAAAATGTAGCAAATTTCCGTGCAGCACAAACGGAAAAAGTGGCAAGCAACAATATTCCGGGTCAAGCTTAAAACGGGACACAGTTATGAACAAAACCATCGGTATTTTTGGTGGTGGTCAATTGGGTCGCATGATGGCGCAAGCTGCATTGCCACTCAATATTCAATGTACCTTCTATGAAGCAGATACAGACTGCCCTTCCGCAGCTTTAGGTCAGGTGATTTCAAGTCAGACTGAACAAGGTCTGCAACAGTTTATTCAAAGCGCAGACGTTTTTAGTCTGGAATTTGAAAATACGCCATTGGCTGATGTCGATCTTTTGACGCAAAGCAAAGCCATTCACCCACCACGTCAAGCTTTAGCGACTGCACAAAATCGTTTAATGGAAAAAGCCTTATTCGATCAATTGCAGATTCCTGTTGCGCCATATCAAGCCGTGGATTCTTTAGCAAGTTTACAACAAGCTGTTAAGACGCTAGGTTTACCATTGGTGCTGAAAACAGCCACTGGCGGTTATGATGGTAAAGGTCAATTTGTACTGCGTAGCGAAGATCAAATTGAGCAAGCATGGGCTGAATTGGGTCCAGCAAAAAGCTTGATTGCAGAAAGTTTTGTGACGTTCTCGCGTGAGGTTTCCATCATTGCGGTGCGTGGTAAAGATGGTGAAGTGAAAACTTGGCCTTTGGCTGAAAACCATCACCACAATGGCATCTTGTCGCATTCGATTGTTCCTGCGCCTAACAGTGCTGATTTGCAACCTGTGGCACAAGACTACATTACCCGCTTACTCAATCATCTGAACTATGTGGGTGTACTGACGTTGGAATTGTTTGTGACAGAACAAGGCCTATTTGCCAATGAAATGGCACCACGAGTACATAACTCAGGTCATTGGTCGATTGAAGGTGCAGTCTGCTCGCAATTTGAAAATCATATTCGTGCAGTTGCAGGCCTACCTTTAGGTTCAACCGAAGTGGTCCGCCCTACTGTGATGATCAATATCATTGGACAATATCCAAAATCAGAACAGGTTTTGGCGTTAAATGGCGCGCATCTGCATTTGTACAACAAAACAGAACGTGCAGGTCGTAAGATTGGTCACATTACTTTAATGCCAAATGACAGCACTCAATTGACCACTTTATGCCGCCAATTGGCGAAAATTTTGCCTGTGCCTTTAGCATTAAGCGAAGATATGACCATTTAAATCCTGAACTGTTTAGCAAAAAAGCGATCACTCTGTGGATCGCTTTTTTTATGTCAATGACTCAGGCATGCTACGCGACCCTGTATTGAAGTATTGCCTTTTATCGTAAATTTTAGCTTTTTGTTGTGTCTGGTTTGAATAAAAAATAAGCTGTATGTGGTATTTTTGGTTGTTAAAAAATAATAAAAACTTTGAATTTAAAACTGAGGTTGGGTGAAAGTTTTGAATTTAAATACAGTGTAAATCATCAATTGTGGATAAAATAATTTGAATTTAAAATCGATGAGCATTTTTAAATTCATTTTTTTAAATTTAAAAGTGCGAGTTATGAATTTAAATCGGCATTTTTGAATTCAAAAATCGCGATTAAAGTTCATGACTCATGCTGAGTCTACTTGATTTGTTAGTGTGTGTGCTTTGAATTTAAAAAATACGGCTGTGGATAACATCTTTTAAATTCAAATTTCTGGTTTTAAATTTAAAGTGGTGCTTTTGAATTTAAATTAAAGCGTGATTTGGGTTGCAGATAACTATTTTTGAATTTAAAAGTAAAATATGAATTTAAAATTAAGAAAATGAATTCAAATTTTACGTTTCTTATCTGTCAATTTTGTACTGGAATGTTAAGGTAAGCGCATAATTTGAATTTAAAACGAAAGTGATGATGAAACGAATTAATTATTTTATTTTTGGATCCATTTTTTGGTTTGCGGCACCATCCCATGCGGAATTGATTATTAATGGTCAGCCTTCTTCTGTTTCGACTTATAATAATAACTTAACAAACCAAAGTGCTTACAGTGCTGAGAATAATTTTCAAGCTTGCTTGTCAAATTTGCGTAGTCAAGCACTTGCTGCAGGTGTTAGTGCGAGTACTTATGATCGTTATACCCAAAATTTGACGCCTGATTATAGCGTGATCGAGAAGTTAAATTATCAACCTGAATTTTCGACTCCAATTTGGGATTATTTGTCAGGTCTGGTCGATGATGAGCGAGTGGAAATGGGGCGCCAAAAATTAGTCCAGCACCGTGAGGTTCTGAATCGCGTTGCCCAAGCTTATGGTGTACCTGCTGAAACGGTGGTGGCAGTCTGGGGCGTTGAAAGTAATTTTGGTAATATTTCAGGCAGTTATCCTTTATTACAGGCTCTCGGTACTTTAAGTTGTGAAGGCCGCCGCCAAAGTTATTTCCGTGGTGAGTTTTTTGCCACTATGCGTATTTTACAGCGTGGTGATTTAAGCGAAGAACAATTACGTGGTTCGTGGGCAGGAGCATTTGGGCATACTCAGTTTATGCCGTCTACCTATGAAGAATTAGCGGTTGATTTTGATGGCGATGGTCGCCGTGATTTGGTCTTGAGTACCTCAGATGCACTGGCTTCGACCGCCAATTTCTTGACTAAGCGTGGTTGGCAAACAGGTATGCCTTGGGGCTTTGAGGTAACGACACCTGCAAGTTTGTCTATTTCAGGTGAAGGGCGCCGTAATAAGAAAAGTTTGTCTTACTGGATGAATCAAGGACTGACACGTGCGGATGGTAGTGCCTTAATTCAGGGGAATCTGTCTGAAAGCACCCCAGCTGGATTAATGGCACCCGCTGGAGAAAACGGACCTAAATTCCTAGTTTTTAAGAACTTTGATGCTATTTATAGTTATAACGCAGCTGAAAGTTATGCTTTAGCGATTGCGCATTTATCGGATCGCTTACAGGGCAAAGGCAATTTCCGACAAGGTTGGCCGACCAATGATGCAGGTACATCTCGTGCAGAACGTCGTGAAATTCAGCAATATTTACTTAATCGTGGTTATGATATTGGTAAAGTAGATGGTTTGATTGGTGATAAAACCCGACAAGCGATTCGTGATGAACAGATTCGTATGGGTTTAAATCCGACTGGACGAGCAGGGCAACAGACTTTGCAGGCCTTTCGTAATGAAAATGCCAAATTAATGATGAAGTAAAACGGAAAGATGACGGTGCGGGTGTACCGTCATCACATTTTAGGTGCTTTATTCGACTTCAATTGGATCGAGTTTCACCGCTTCTAAAATATCAAAAATTACAGTAGTGACATCCTGGCTTAAATCGCGGTTATTAAAAATTTCATGTGCGCTAATGGTGACATCTGTGTCGCTTGGCAGTAGACGTTGTTCTTCTTCAATCAGGTGTTGAATTGGCAGCAAAGTCTGCTTAATTTCTAAATGCAAGATATCCTGAAATTCAATATTTTCATCTTCCAGTTCAATTTCTTGCTCATTGAAATATGGCAGAATAATAGAGTGGAGATAAGGCTGAATTTCAATAATATCAAACAATTCCAAATCACGAGTTTGTTCAATTGTGCTGATATGATCATTCACTTCAATGAGAATATGGTAGTAACTCACATTGTTCTCCGCTCAGTTTGCTGTGTGGATGGTTCTATCACAATAGCATGAAATCCAATCTTTTGCTGCGCAAATCAAGCAAAAAGCCTTATAAAGTTTAAGGGTATTTTTCACAGGGTTATTGGCGTGTAGCCAATAACTGTAAATCTGCAGCTCTTAGCCTAAAATGCTGCAAATCTTGTTCTCCCAAAATAGGGTACATCAGGGCTTGAGAGTCATTATGGTGTGCCAGTCCTAGTGCATGGCCTAACTCATGTGCGATGGTCAGTCTCAGATCATCATTTCCATCAAATTGGTAGATTTCAATTTTATTGCCCATAAACACGCCTTTATGGAATTCACGTGCTGGGAAACGTCGTTGGGCTTGCACGATTTCCTTATTTAGTTGTTGAATACTCAAGTTGTGTTGATCGACCTGCTGATTAAAGTTTTGATTTTGTTGTTGAAAATAAGCAGCTTCTTGTTCGAACTGTGCAATTCTGTATTGTAGTTGAGCGAGTTGGTCACGTAAATTTTGTTGTTGTTCCACGGACTGCGCTTGAGCTTGTTGGCTCTGTAAATAGCGATATTCGGCTTCCAGTTGTTGTTGTTGCTGTTCTAAACGATGTTGTGTGAAATCCAGTTGAGTTCTGGCGCGTTCAATATTGTCTGAAGAGCGATTGTTTTGATTTTTGCTCTTATCTAGTTTTTGTTGGGTTTGTTTTAACGCATTTGCATCTTGCTGGCGCTGATCATAGATCAGTTCAATGCTGAGTTTTGCATGCGGATCGTAAACAAACAGAGTTTGTTGTGTACCTTGATGCCAGATTTCAAGAGCTTCTTGGCTCAATTGTATAACCTGTGCTTGAGTAAGACCAAAACGTGGATCTACATTGCCAATTTTAAAGCGTAGTCGTTGATCAAAGGGGTGCAGTAACCGATCTGACCAGGCATTATAGCGTAATTGATAATGTGCATGGCTTTGGTAGCTGAGCCAGAGTATCGCTAAGAAGAGTAGGATGAATCCAAGTCGATGCATAAATCATTTTTCTTTTTCATTTGTGTGTAATGTAGCGAAAAGTGTGTGGTGTGGAAATATATGCTTCCGCTAAAAATAAAAAAAACCGCGCTTACGCGCGGTTTTTTTTAAAGAGACAAATTATTTTTTGTCATCTTTTACTTCAGTAAATTCAGCATCTACAACGCCATCATCAGCTTTTTGTTGACCTGCATCGCCACCTTGGAATGCATTTGGATCAAAGCCTTCAGCACCACCAGCTTGTTGCGCTTGTTCATAAGCACGTTGAGTGATAGGCATCAAGATGTTTTGTAAAGCTTCAGTTTTCGCTTTGATCGCTTCAACATCATTTTCTTTAGTTGCTGCTTCAAGTTCTGAAACCGCAGTACTTACAGCTGTTTTTTCATCTTCAGTAACTTTGTCACCAAGATCTTTAACTGCTTTGTTCGAGCTTGAAATCAATGCATCAGCTTCGTTACGCGCTTTTGCAAGTTCTTCAAACTTACGATCTTCTTCAGCATTCGCTTCAGCATCTTTAATCATTGCTTCGATTTCAGCATCAGACAAACCTGAGTTCGCTTTAATCTGGATCGATTGCTCTTTACCAGTGCTCTTATCTTTAGCAGATACTTTCAAGATACCATCAGCATTGATGTCGAAAGATACTTCAATTTGTGGCACACCGCGTGGAGCAGGTGGAATGTCGCCTAATTGGAAGTTACCCAACAATTTGTTTTGTTGAGCCATCTTACGTTCACCTTGGTAAACAGAAATGTCTACAGCAGGCTGGTTGTCAGCAGCAGTAGAGAACACTTGTGATTTCTTCGCAGGAATCGTGGTGTTTTTCTCAATGATTGGTGTTAATACACCACCCATTGTTTCAATACCTAAAGTTAATGGTGTTACGTCTAATAAAAGAACGTCAGTTTTGTCACCAGACAATACCGCACCTTGAATCGCAGCACCGATTGCAACTGCTTCGTCAGGGTTCACGTCTTTACGTGGCTCACGACCAAAGAATTCTTGAACTTTCTGTTGAACCATTGGCATACGTGATTGACCACCCACCAAGATTACATCAGAGATGTCAGAAGTCGAAAGACCCGCATCTTTAAGTGCAATACGACAAGGCTCAATCGTACGTTCAACTAAGTCAGCCACTAGACCTTCAAGTTTTGCACGCGTTACGTTGATCACTAAGTGTTTAGGACCAGTTGCATCAGCTGTGATGTATGGAAGGTTGATTTCAGTTGCATTTGATGAAGAAAGCTCAATTTTTGCTTTTTCAGCAGCTTCTTTCAAACGTTGTAACGCAAGTGGATCATTTTTCAAGTTCACACTTTGTTCTTTCTTGAATTCTTCAACCAAGAATTCAATTAACGCGTTATCAAAGTCTTCACCACCAAGGAAAGTATCACCATTTGTTGATAACACTTCGATTTGTTGGTCACCATCAAGGTCTGCGATTTCAATGATTGATACGTCAAAAGTACCACCACCTAAGTCGTAAACTGCAACTTTGCGGTCGCCTTCTTTTTTGTCCATACCGAACGCAAGTGCAGCAGCAGTTGGTTCGTTAATGATACGTTTAACGTCTAAACCAGCGATTTTACCTGCATCTTTAGTTGCTTGACGTTGAGCATCGTTAAAGTAAGCAGGAACAGTAATAACTGCTTCAGTCACTGTTTCACCTAAATAGTCTTCTGCAGTTTTCTTCATCTTTTTCAAGATTTCAGCAGAAACCTGTTGAGGCGCTAATTTTTTATCGTTTACTTCAACCCAAGCATCGCCATTGTCTGCTTTGATGATTTTGTAAGGTACAAGACCGATATCTTTTTGTACCGCCTGGTCTTCATAACGACGACCAATTAAACGCTTAATCGCGAATAATGTGTTTTTAGGGTTAGTCACTGCTTGACGTTTAGCAGATTGACCAACCAAGATTTCACCATCTTTATATGCAATGATTGATGGAGTTGTACGAGCGCCTTCGGCGTTCTCGATTACTTTAACTTTGTCGCCTTCAAGTACAGCAACGCATGAGTTTGTTGTACCTAAGTCAATACCAATGATTTTAGCCATTAGATCTGTTCCTCAAAAATTCTTGTGCAATGTTTTTGCTTGTTATCCGATATGAGAGCCGTTCAAAATTTTTCAAGTTATTTTTCTGAAAATTTTTCACAAACTCCCGTATTTATAGGGTTTATGCGCCTACCATCACCATAGCAGGGCGAAGTAAACGACCATTTAAGGTGTAACCTTTCTGTAAAACGGTGCCAATTTCGTTCGCTTTGGCATTTGGATCAATGCCGACAGCTTGGTGTAAATCTGCATTGAAACCGCTTTGTGTATCTGCTTCAACCACACCAAATTTTTCAAGTGTTGTGAGTAAAGATTTCAAGGTAAGTTTTACGCCTTCAAGTACAGGGGTTTCTTCTTCACCTGCGGCTTGAATGGCACGTTCTAAATTGTCGACAGAGTCGAGTAATTCTTTGGCAAACTTTTCAAGCACAGTTTCCTTATGCTTTTCAGCTTCACGTTGAATACGCTCAACACTCTTTTGTGCTTCATAAACGGCATTTGCTGTACGGGCTTTTTCTAATTTCAAGCTTTCTTCAAGTTTGCCGATTTGCGCTTGTAAATCTTCAACGCTAAGCTCGTTTGCTTGCTCTACACCTTCAGCTTGAGTTTGTTCTGTCTGTTGCTCATTTTGAATGTCTTGAGCTTGCTCATTGTGCTCATTAGCCATTGATGATCTCCGTTGAAAAAAGTTCTTAAACATGTACAGTCCTTTGGTGTCAGTGTTCACTGGTTAAATCTGAACTGTCATGAGTGATGAAATTCATGATTAGTAAAAGAGGTCGGGGCAGGAATGCAAAATTCAAGTTGCATACCTGATTAAATTTGCACTATTTCTATTTTTTCTCAGATAAATTGAAGTGTTGAATTACAAATGCGATGAATTCTTGCGTTTTTTTACTTAAATGGCGACGAGACGAATACACCACAGACAGTTGCATTTGTGGCAGGGCGTAGTCGGGCAGAATCTGATGTAGCCGATTTTGATTCAGCTCAGTTTGTACCAATGCGGTTGGTAACATGGCGATGCCTTGAGCCTGTTTGCACATCTCTAATAATGCATAGGCATCATTGCTTTTGATCACACTATGCAAGTTATAGTTTTGGGGGTGTTGATTCGGAGCGTTCAGCGTCCAAACTGAATGCATACTGTGATGGGTCAGGCAGGTATGTTGTAACAGCTGTTCAGGATGTTGAATCTCGGGCGCTTGAGCCAAATAATCGGGGTGTGCGCATAAAACAGAGTCAATCGGAAACAGCGGACGGGCAATTAAACCTTCAGCTATTTTAGGGCTAATCCGAAAGGCTAAATCGATTTGGGCATCAATTAAATCGAGTGTGTCTTCGGTAATCACAATATCAAATTGTACAAATGGAAATTGCTCACGAAAGCGTTGAATACATTCGGCTAAACCATTTTGTAGCAAAAACAACCCCGTGGTCAGTCGAATCATTCCTGTTTGTTGCTGATCTTGTGTCATATCCAACAGCAATTGCTGTTGTTGCAAAATATTTTCACAGTAATGCAGCGCCTGCTCGCCAGCAGCCGTAAGTGAGATTTTACGGGTATTGCGATGAAACAATCGGGTCGAAAAATGATTTTCCAGATGTTCAAGGTAGCGAGATACCATGGCGCGTGAAACATTGAGATGGTCTGCAGCTTTGGTCAGACTGCCTTGCTGGGCAATACAGACAAAGACTTGAATGGCTTTTAGGGTATCCATATTTATGTTTATTGTTGCGTATATTGTAACAGTTTATCTTAAGTTGAGCTGTTTATTTGTCATAAACTGAAATTTAAAGTATTCAAAATCAAATAAGAGATGAATACCATGCAAACCAAGTTTTATGCCCTTGCCTTAACTGCTTTAGCACTTAGCTCGACTGCCTATGCGCAAGACCTAAAAATTCACACCTATTTAGCTAAGCCTGAACATTTTGGCGTGACATCTACCCTTATTGAAGGGGATAAAGAAGTCATGTTGGTGAATGCTCAATTTTCTAAATCGGAAGCTTTACGTATCGCAGCAGAGATTTTAGACAGCGGTAAAACTTTAAAAACGATTTTTGTGAGTTATGGCGATCCTGACTTCTATTTTGGTTTGGATGTTTTTAAACAATATTTTCCAAACGTAAAAATCATTGCAACACCTGAAACCGTGCAACATATTCAGGCAACGCAAGCCCTGAAAGTGCAGTACTGGGGACCACAAATGGGCGTGAATGCACCCAGCAAAATTATTGTGCCAGAGGTATATACTCCCAAAACATTAACACTCGAAGATGAAGTGATTGCAATTAAGGGGCAAAAGGAACTGACTTATTTATGGATTCCAAGTGCTAAAGCAGTGGTTGGTGGTATTCCTGTTTCATCAGGCATTCATCTTTGGATGGCAGATACACCAAGCTCGAAAGATCGTGCAGAAGTAGTTAAGACCTTAGAATCAATCAAAGCACTTCAACCTGAAGTTGTTATTCCTGCACATATGCAGGCAGGCGCTGCTGAAGGTTTAAATGCAGTGAACTTTTCCATAGATTATTTAAAACAGTATGAAAAAGCCGCGAAAAATAGCAAAAATTCTGCACAGTTAATTCAAAGCATGCAGCAACAATATCCAGATTTAGCTGAGTCTGGCAACCTAGCATTGGGTGCCAAAGTAGTGAAAAGTGAGATGAAATGGCCTTAAGCAGTTGAGAGTAAAAAACGATCAAGTTAAACGAAATTAAATATTTCACAAGCGTTACAGATTTTCTTAAGCTAGAGCTTAGTAATCGCTGCTGTAGTTTCTGATAAGCATGTCGGAGTCTGTTTTTAAGCTTATTCAACCTTTGAATAAGCTTTTTTTTTTGGGAAATTGTTGAGAGTTATGACTTTTTATAGATTTATTAGCATAGAAACGTTATGGGCAGGTCATTTTGTAAATACTTAGCAACAGCAGTAAGTTTTTTCATTTCAATATCTTTTAACCAAATTTGTTTTTTCAATTGTGTTTGGCTAGAACGATGTACTTTATACGATTAAAAATAATCACTTAATTGATTTTTTTATTCTCATAGAATAAAAGAAACGTCTCAATCAGTTTAATAAAACATTGCAGAATGCAACCAACAAATAAAAAACGCTCACCATATATGTGCGCAATTCATTGAAAAAAAATGAATGATGACTTGGCAAAACTAAAGATTGGTTTTTGTATTTTTTATTTGAAAAGGAACAATGTATGAAAAAAGTCGGTTTATTTTCTATTTCTATGTTAGCTATTTCAGTGCTTGCAGTGGGTTGTGCTTCAAAAGATCCTGTACAAGCGACTGAAACAGCTCAAATGTCGACTGGAGCAGAAGTGGGTGCACAAGGACAAGTTGGGATTGCTGCGCAAGCAGATGGATCTGCAAACATGAATGCTCCACAGGCTCAAATGAATGATATGCAGGGTCAACCACAATCGATTCAATAATAATGTTTATGTTGTTGAGTTGAAAAACAGCATATTTAGAGTAAAAGACAGTACTTGAATGAGGTGTACTGTCTGAATCAATAGATGCTCTTATTAATTAAGGATGTGTTCAAGAACTCAACTTTTCTATTGATGATTTTGACTTGAACTTGCAGAAACAATGTTAATGACAATATGCTTAAAGCAGATTAGCTTTGTTGCAAAAGCCATACTTTAAGGTTGAACATCTTTAGTAAAGTTTGACCGAAAAATAAAACAACAAGGAATGAGTCGTTTATGGGCATATCAATACAAAAAGTGATGGAACAAAATCAAGGGACAGCAGCGCGACTACTCGATAAGTTGCCTAACTTTGTACAGGAGAATATCGTCAAGGCTTTAGCCTATCCTTATCACTACCCCGAATTAGACTCTTTTCTTAAATGTCTGGTTGCTGTTCAATATAAACAAAATAAAACAGGCTTTATTTCTGCAGATGCACAGCACTCTCGTAAAGTCTTTGAATTGCAGAGCCAGCTTATTGCAGGAAAATCAACAGTCATTAAACAAGTCGAAGATTTACGCTTACCTTTGCAAAGTGGAACTATTTTTGCGCGTCACTATCATCCTGCACCCAATAAAAAACTTCCAATGTTAGTGTTCTATCATGGAGGAGGTTTTGTCGTTGGTAGTATCGATAGTTATGATGAAGTGTGTCGTCTATTGGCTGTACATGCGCATGTACAAGTGCTCAGTATAGATTATCCCTTAGCACCAGAAGCCTCGCCGTATCAAATTGTACAAAGTTGTGAAGATGCCTTGGCATGGGTATACCAAAATCGAAAACAACTCAAAATTTTAAAAAATCGTATAGCCGTTGCTGGTGACAGTGCAGGTGGCAATTTAAGTGCGGTGGTTGCGCAACGTAGTATAGGTAAAGCCTATGCACCGCAAGTCCAGTTTCTAATTTATCCAGCATTAGACTTTAAAAGTCGTCATCCTTCCTTTTTTGCTTATAAAGATGGTCTAGTCTTAACTGGAGACGATGTTGATACCGTGACCGCACATTATGCCACTCAGCATCAGGTTGCTTTGGATGATCCAATTATTTCCCCGACTTATGGTAGTTTAAGAAAATTAGCATCCGCCTTTGTTGTTACGGCAGGGCATGATGTACTGCACGATGAAGCCGAGATCTATGCCCATAAGCTACGACATCATGGTGTCTCCGTGGCTTATCATGATTATCCAAGTATGACTCATGGTTTCATTAACATGGTAGGCTTATCGCGGATTGCAAAGAAGAACTACATCGAAATGAGTAAGAAATTCAGAAAATTTTGGGATAAACACAGTTAAAGTAAGACATAAATAAAGTGTTTTAAATATTTGAATATCCATGCATAAATTTAAAACAATGATTTAGATCTTATAAATAAAAAGTTTAAAAGTATCTGAATTTAAAGAGTTGTGTTAAATATAACCAAATATAAAACAGCATTACAGGAACCCCCAACATGTTAAAACAGAGCCTCGCGTTATTGACTGCTGCTACATTCAGTGTGTGTACCTATGCAGCCAATACTCTGGTGGAAATGAAAACATCAATGGGAAATATTGAAATTGAGCTATTTAATGATAAGGCACCAGTTTCAGCCAAAAACTTTGAAGACTACGCAAAAGCAAATTTCTATAACGGCACTATTTTTCACCGTGTCATTCCTGGGTTTATGATTCAGGGCGGAGGAATGGATGCCAATATGGTCGAAAAGCCAACCAAGGCACCTATCAAAAACGAATCTTCAAATGGTTTAAAGAATACGCGTGGCACATTAGCGATGGCACGGACCAATAACCCAAACTCGGCTACCAGCCAATTCTTTATTAATGTCGTAGACAATGATTTTTTAAATAAAGGGTCTATGAATGCAGGTTATGCGGTCTTTGGTAAAGTGACGAAGGGAATGGATGTGGTCGATAAAATTGTAAAAGTACCGACTGCGAGCTATGGAATGCACCAAGATGTACCGAAACAACCTGTGAAAATTCTCAGTGTGAATATTAAGTAAGCAGGCACAGCTAAATCATTAAAAAAAATAGCAGAAATATTTTTATTTGTATTTCTGCTTTATAATTAATGACTTATGTGGTTTTTGGTTTGTTGGTGAGCTAAAATGGTGCATAAAAATACAACACTCAATAAAACAGCCAGTTAAAAGTGCTTGCACTGAAAATAAAACCGTATAGAATGCACCCCATACCGACGAGATAGACGGAAACGAACGAAGTGCGAAGCACTGAGTTGTTGAGTATATTGAGTCCAGCATCTAATACTGATGAGGTATTAGATAGATCATTAAGAGATTATGAAGAACAACTTGTGTGGATTTTTACTGATTGATTGATCGAAATTATTTTCATTGATTGATGGTAGAAATTACTCGAAGTTTATTTGAGAAATTAATGTCAGAAAATTGATGAGCCAGATTTGGTGTTTAGAATAAAGCACTATTGATTTTAAACTGAAGAGTTTGATCATGGCTCAGATTGAACGCTGGCGGCAGGCTTAACACATGCAAGTCGAGCGGAGCGAGGGTGCTTGCACCTTAGCTTAGCGGCGGACGGGTGAGTAATGCTTAGGAATCTGCCTATTAGTGGGGGACAACATTCCGAAAGGAATGCTAATACCGCATACGCCCTACGGGGGAAAGCAGGGGATCTTCGGACCTTGCGCTAATAGATGAGCCTAAGTCGGATTAGCTAGTTGGTGGGGTAAAGGCCTACCAAGGCGACGATCTGTAGCGGGTCTGAGAGGATGATCCGCCACACTGGGACTGAGACACGGCCCAGACTCCTACGGGAGGCAGCAGTGGGGAATATTGGACAATGGGCGGAAGCCTGATCCAGCCATGCCGCGTGTGTGAAGAAGGCCTTTTGGTTGTAAAGCACTTTAAGCGAGGAGGAGGCTCTTAAGGTTAATACCCTTGATGAGTGGACGTTACTCGCAGAATAAGCACCGGCTAACTCTGTGCCAGCAGCCGCGGTAATACAGAGGGTGCGAGCGTTAATCGGATTTACTGGGCGTAAAGCGTGCGTAGGCGGCTGATTAAGTCGGATGTGAAATCCCTGAGCTTAACTTAGGAATTGCATTCGATACTGGTCAGCTAGAGTATGGGAGAGGATGGTAGAATTCCAGGTGTAGCGGTGAAATGCGTAGAGATCTGGAGGAATACCGATGGCGAAGGCAGCCATCTGGCCTAATACTGACGCTGAGGTACGAAAGCATGGGGAGCAAACAGGATTAGATACCCTGGTAGTCCATGCCGTAAACGATGTCTACTAGCCGTTGGGGCCTTTGAGGCTTTAGTGGCGCAGCTAACGCGATAAGTAGACCGCCTGGGGAGTACGGTCGCAAGACTAAAACTCAAATGAATTGACGGGGGCCCGCACAAGCGGTGGAGCATGTGGTTTAATTCGATGCAACGCGAAGAACCTTACCTGGTCTTGACATAGTAAGAACTTTCCAGAGATGGATTGGTGCCTTCGGGAACTTACATACAGGTGCTGCATGGCTGTCGTCAGCTCGTGTCGTGAGATGTTGGGTTAAGTCCCGCAACGAGCGCAACCCTTTTCCTTATTTGCCAGCACTTCGGGTGGGAACTTTAAGGATACTGCCAGTGACAAACTGGAGGAAGGCGGGGACGACGTCAAGTCATCATGGCCCTTACGACCAGGGCTACACACGTGCTACAATGGTCGGTACAAAGGGTTGCTACCTAGCGATAGGATGCTAATCTCAAAAAGCCGATCGTAGTCCGGATTGGAGTCTGCAACTCGACTCCATGAAGTCGGAATCGCTAGTAATCGCGGATCAGAATGCCGCGGTGAATACGTTCCCGGGCCTTGTACACACCGCCCGTCACACCATGGGAGTTTGTTGCACCAGAAGTAGCTAGCCTAACTGTAAAGAGGGCGGTTACCACGGTGTGGCCGATGACTGGGGTGAAGTCGTAACAAGGTAGCCGTAGGGGAACCTGCGGCTGGATCACCTCCTTAACGAAAGATTGACGATTGGTAAGAATCCACAACAAGTTGTTCTTCATGACGATGTATCTGAGGGTCTGTAGCTCAGTTGGTTAGAGCACACGCTTGATAAGCGTGGGGTCACAAGTTCAAGTCTTGTCAGACCCACCACTACTGACGAAGTACGGAAGATCAGAAACATTGACTTATTGATAAGCTGGGGACTTAGCTTAGTTGGTAGAGCGCCTGCTTTGCACGCAGGAGGTCAGGAGTTCGACTCTCCTAGTCTCCACCATCACATTGCATTGCAATGAGCTAAGAAACAAGCAAACGAAGTCTTAGATTATAGAAATTAATAAGAAGTTAGCGTAATATGCGCGTCTTGTTAACTTCTGTGATTTATCACAGTTTACTGCAAGCTGACGAGGCTGTAGTTAATCATTAACAGATTAGAAAATTGAGTCTGAAATAAATTGTTCACTCAATGACGAAGAGAGAAGAAGTAATTCTTTGATCTAAGTTGATTGAGAACTAGCAAAAACACTGAATCAAGCGTTTTGGTATATGAATTTAGATTGAAGCTGTACAGTGCTTAAGTGCACGGACAACAAACTGTAAGAGATGAATGAGCGATCATTGATCACTGTCTTATTACTACTTGTAGGTAATAACGACTGTTTGGGGTTGTATAGTCAAGTAATTAAGTGCATGTGGTGGATGCCTTGGCAGTCAGAGGCGATGAAAGACGTAATAGCCTGCGATAAGCTCCGGGGAGGCGGCAAATATCCTTTGATCCGGAGATTTCTGAATGGGGGAACCCACCTACTATAAGGTAGGTATTGCAACATGAATACATAGTGTTGCAAGGCGAACGAGGGGAAGTGAAACATCTCAGTACCCTTAGGAAAAGAAATCAATTGAGATTCCCTCAGTAGCGGCGAGCGAACGGGGAAAAGCCCATTAAGTCATGTAAGTTTTAGTGGAATGCTCTGGGAAGTGCAACCATAGTGGGTGATAGTCCTGTACACGAAAGGGCTTACATGATGATGTCGAGTAGGGCGAGGCACGTGAAACCTTGTCTGAATATGGGGGGACCATCCTCCAAGGCTAAATACTCCTGACTGACCGATAGTGAACCAGTACCGTGAGGGAAAGGCGAAAAGAACCCCTGTGAGGGGAGTGAAATAGATCCTGAAACCGCATGCATACAAGCAGTGGGAGCCGACTTGTTCGGTGACTGCGTACCTTTTGTATAATGGGTCAGCGACTTACATTCAGTAGCAAGGTTAACCGTATAGGGGAGCCGTAGAGAAATCGAGTCTTAATAGGGCGTTTAGTTGCTGGGTGTAGACCCGAAACCAGGCGATCTATCCATGAGCAGGTTGAAGGTTGGGTAACACTAACTGGAGGACCGAACCCACTGTCGTTGAAAAGCCAGGGGATGACTTGTGGATAGGGGTGAAAGGCTAATCAAGCCTGGTGATAGCTGGTTCTCCCCGAAAGCTATTTAGGTAGCGCCTCGGACGAATACCATAGGGGGTAGAGCACTGTTTCGGCTAGGGGGTCATCCCGACTTACCAAACCGATGCAAACTCCGAATACCTATGAGTACTATCCGGGAGACAGACTGCGGGTGCTAACGTCCGTAGTCAAGAGGAAAACAATCCAGACCGCCAGCTAAGGCCCCAAAATCATAGTTAAGTGGGAAACGATGTGGGAAGGCATAGACAGCTAGGAGGTTGGCTTAGAAGCAGCCACCCTTTAAAGAAAGCGTAATAGCTCACTAGTCGAGTCGGCCTGCGCGGAAGATGTAACGGGGCTAAAACTATGTGCCGAAGCTGCGGATTTGACATTAGTCAAGTGGTAGGGGAGCGTTCTGTAAGCCGATGAAGGTGTATTGAGAAGTATGCTGGAGGTATCAGAAGTGCGAATGCTGACGTGAGTAACGACAAAACGGGTGAAAAACCCGTTCGCTGAAAGACCAAGGGTTCCAGTCCAACGTTAATCGGGGCTGGGTGAGTCGACCCCTAAGGCGAGGCCGAGAGGCGTAGTCGATGGGAAATTGGTTAATATTCCAATACTTCTGTGTAATGCGATGAGAGGACGGAGAAGGTTAAGTCAGCCTGGCGTTGGTTGTCCAGGTGGAAGGTTGTAGGCATGTATCTTAGGCAAATCCGGGGTACTCTATGCTGAGAACTGATAGCAAGCTGTACTTGTACAGTGAAGTGGCTGATACCATGCTTCCAGGAAAAGTCTCTAAGCTTCAGTTACACAGGAATCGTACCCGAAACCGACACAGGTGGTCAGGTCGAGTAGACCAAAGCGCTTGAGAGAACTCTGCTGAAGGAACTAGGCAAAATGGTACCGTAACTTCGGGAGAAGGTACGCTGCTGACGGTGATGGGACTTGCTCCCTGAGCTATTGGCAGCCACAGAAACCAGGCCGCTGCAACTGTTTATTAAAAACATAGCACTCTGCAAACACGAAAGTGGACGTATAGGGTGTGATGCCTGCCCGGTGCTGGAAGGTTAATTGATGGGGTTAGCGTAAGCGAAGCTCTTGATCGAAGCCCCAGTAAACGGCGGCCGTAACTATAACGGTCCTAAGGTAGCGAAATTCCTTGTCGGGTAAGTTCCGACCTGCACGAATGGCATAATGATGGCGGCGCTGTCTCCAGCAGAGGCTCAGTGAAATCGAAATCGCTGTGAAGATGCAGTGTACCCGCGGCTAGACGGAAAGACCCCGTGAACCTTTACTGCAGCTTGACATTGAACTTTGACCTTACTTGTGTAGGATAGGTGGGAGGCTTTGAAGTTGGAACGCCAGTTCCAATGGAGCCGTCCTTGAAATACCACCCTGGTAATGTTGAGGTTCTAACTCTGTCCCGTTATCCGGGACGAGGACCATGTCTGGTGGGTAGTTTGACTGGGGCGGTCTCCTCCTAAAGAGTAACGGAGGAGTACGAAGGTGCGCTCAGCGTGGTCGGAAATCACGCGTAGAGTATAAAGGCAAAAGCGCGCTTAACTGCGAGACCCACAAGTCGAGCAGGTACGAAAGTAGGTCTTAGTGATCCGGTGGTTCTGTATGGAAGGGCCATCGCTCAACGGATAAAAGGTACTCTGGGGATAACAGGCTGATACCGCCCAAGAGTTCATATCGACGGCGGTGTTTGGCACCTCGATGTCGGCTCATCTCATCCTGGGGCTGAAGCAGGTCCCAAGGGTATGGCTGTTCGCCATTTAAAGAGGTACGCGAGCTGGGTTTAGAACGTCGTGAGACAGTTCGGTCCCTATCTACCGTGGGCGCTGGAAATTTGAGAGGATCTGCTCCTAGTACGAGAGGACCAGAGTGGACGAACCTCTGGTGTACCGGTTGTGACGCCAGTCGCATCGCCGGGTAGCTATGTTCGGAAGGGATAACCGCTGAAAGCATCTAAGCGGGAAGCCTACCTCAAGATAAGATTTCCCTAGGACTTTATGTCCTCTAAAGAGCCGTTGAAGACTACGACGTTGATAGGTTGGATGTGGAAGCATAGTGATATGTGAAGCTGACCAATACTAATTGCTCGTGAGGCTTGACTATACAACACCCAAGCAGTTGTATTTAAAGCTTATAATCGATTCATAAAAGATCAGTTAACCCTGATCTGAAACAAAAAACTTGATTTAGTGAAAGCTAGAACATAAAATTCGACTCAGTTAACTAATCCGTTAATAACTCATTTGGTACCAAGTAGGGTAGCAACAAGATCAAATGATCTGAGCATAAAACCTGAACAAGTCCATAAACAGTTGTGCTGGCGACAATAGCAAGAGTGAACCACCTGATCCCTTCCCGAACTCAGAAGTGAAACCTCTTAGCGCTGATGGTAGTGTGGGGTTACCCATGTGAGAGTAAGTCATCGCCAGCTCATTAATTCAAACACCCCCTTCTAATAAGAAGGGGGTGTTTTTTTATATGGAAAATAATGAATAGATGGATAAGATATAATTGGATAAATACACCACATAAGATAAATCTATGATAATAAATTCAGCCAATATATTTGATTCATTGCCGAAAGATCTAAGCGTAGAAGTATTTGAGGAGATTATTCATACTTCAGCCATTAGAATAGAGCGGATTATTTCTAAAGGACATAGCTCTCCTGATAAAGGTTGGTTTGATCAGGATGAGAATGAATGGGTCATGGTTATTGAAGGGAAAGCAATACTAGAATTTGAGGGCGGTTCAAAACGTGAGTTGTCCACGGGCGATTACATCAATATTCCTGCACACGTTAAACACAAAGTGGTTCAGACAGATCCTAACCAAATCACTATCTGGCTTGCTATTTTTTATAAATCTTAAGAGATCATATAATACATTGTTAATCAGATTATTATCTGGTTGAAGTATATGATTGTCCTTGAATCTATATAGATGCTTCTAAAAATTTAAGCTTTAATAGAGGATTCGAAGGTTAAAATAAAAAGGTAAATCTAATGGAACTCAATTCTTTTACTCCTATTCCTGAAAATGATGATGAACTCCATCTTCCTGAACTTGTTTATTGGTCATCTTTAGGTGATTTTGAGCAAGTCGAACAGTTGTTATTAGATGGTGCTGATCCGAATCAGACAGATGAAGAGGGTTATAGTGCACTACAAGCTGCGGCGGAGAATGATCATTTAGATGTGGTTAAATTACTTGTGAGTAAGGGGGCAAGAATCGATTATCGCTCAGAATATACTGCACTTGAATTAGCTGAAATGGCAGAAAATAAAGATGTTATTGCGTATTTAAAAAGTTTGTAAATATAGCTTTATGATAAAAGCCCATCTTAAGTTGGGCTTTTAAATACTTAAAATCAAAGTTTAGAGTGAATCTTTGAGTTTATTTTCATGCTGCTTCACTTGTTTTGCATATTTTTTCCCTTGGTGGCGCATTTTCCAACTCGACTCATAGCCTGTAGGTCCAACATTATAATAGGCAAGGGCTTTTTTCCAGCTCCCTGCAGATTGATTATATTTGGCTAAAATATAGGTGCCACAATTGATATTATTGGCTTCTTCGAATAAATCACCAGGGCAAGTTTGTTGCCAATACATCGGCATAATTTGAGTTAATCCCACAGCACCAACGGGTGAAACTGCATAGTTGCGATAACTCGACTCTTGTCGAATCATGGCAGCAATCAGTAAAGGATCAACCTGATGTAGTTCGGCACTTTGTACAATCATTGGTGCAACGCGGTTTGCCGTGTTTGAGTCAACAGCATATGCCTTTTGAATACCAGTAGATAGCTTTGCTGCCCGTTTTTCTAAAGAGCCAGCGCCTAAACCTGAACAGCCTGTGATCATGAAGATGCTTAACGCAATAATGCCGAATTTAATTTGTGTTGATTGTTTCAATATGGCTAAATGGTTTAGAGAGGGCACGTGCAACAAAATAAAATTCCTGATGTGATTAAAATATTTAAGATGTTAGGTAGTGCAATATAGGGAGTCAATACGAGTTATTTTAAGGAATAGAAGCATTCTGTAATGTTTATCTGATTTGGTTTATTTAGATTCTGAATTCTACTGTTGATATAAAAGAAAAGCCCAATCATCCTGACAGGGCTTTTCTGTATAAGGTTTGATGTAATCAACTCCTGTCAATTACGATGCTTCCTGCAATCTTTGTTATTATTTAAAGAAACTTCCTGTTTCTCTATGTTTTTATAATAAAAGGAAATAAGGAATGTATATAGACGTAAAAATCGTTGTTCTCTGTAAGTAAAAACGTACACAAAGAATTTGAATATTGAGGTGCTTATGCAAAATAAAAAGTCTGTATGGTCAGTTCGAGCTGAGCAACCTGAAGATGTTGATCACATCGAAGACTTGACGATTAAGGCATTTGAATCGGCTATTTATAGCGATCATCATGAGCAATTTATCCTGCGTGCATTACGACAGTCAGGACAACTCAGTATTTCTCTAGTTGCCGAACTTGATGGGCAGATCATTGGACATGTTGCGATTTCTCCTGTGCGAATTTCATCAGGTAAAGAAGGTTGGTATGGTTTAGGCCCAGTTTCAGTTTTACCTGAATTTCAGAGGCAAGGCATTGGTCGAGATTTAATTGAAACTGCATTAGCCCAGTTAAAAAAGCAGCAGGCAAAAGGGTGTGTGGTGTTGGGAGAGCCTGATTATTATGCACGGTTTGGCTTTCGGCCCCTGAGTCTATTGGTATTGGAAGGGGTTCCTGCCGAGTATTTTCAGGCACTTACATTTGAAAATGAAATTCCACAAGGTAATGTTCAATATCATGCCAGTTTTAATGCCACGTCTTAACTGGATCGACGGAAAAATAAAAAAAAGCTGAATGTTTACATTCAGCTTTTTTTAGGGGCACTTCAGAAATTAGAAATGTGCATCTAAACCAATATAAGGACCTTTGAAGTCAAGTTTAATGTCATTACGGTTATAGTCATCTAAATCAACAGTGAAAATTCGGTAACCTGCTTTTACACCAACATCGACAAGCATGTTATCGATAAAGTTGTATTGAATTTCCGCCAAAGCATCGGTTAACTGCGCATCATCAAAGTTGCTATAGGTTAGCTCTGCTTTCGCACTTAAACCCGTAAATGGTAATTTACCACCGACTGTACCGTAAATAATCGGATAGGTTTCATCAATACTGGTACGTTGTCCTGCAAAATTGGTGATATCACCATTCAAAGTGGTCGCACCTGCACCAATATCCAGATCAACAACATTGTCTAAAATTTCGTAATAGAGAATGAAGTCAGCGTGATCAAGGTTAACTGCATAATTAGATTGCCCTGCAACACTTTTCTCTGTTTGAGTGTCTAAATTAACATAGCGTATTTTGGCATTTGGAATAATTGGAACTGGGTGTTCTAAAGCGACAGAAAATTGGACTGCACCTTCATTATCTAGTTTTTCCTTTGAAAAAGGGGCTGTATTATTCATTTCGGCATGACCATCATATGCCCAATAGCTGATATCGCCTTTAACTGCGACTAAATCTGCTTGAGCTAAGCCGCTCAAACCTACGCCTAATGCTAATAATCCTGCTTGTGCTACTTTCATGCTTTTATCCTAAATTGTGTTGTGTGTTTGTGTTAAAAAAAGGTTAAAACAAGAGCTATTCGGTTGTATTTCAGAGCATGATATAGCGATGCGAAAAAAGAAACAGTAGTCAAAGTGCTTTTTTACATAAAAGTTCAGAGAATGATGAATCGGCTAGCCACAGATTTCTGATTTAGGTACAAAATGATTGTGAATGACAAACATCTTTTTTAGATTTTGAATTTTACTCTGGTTGAACTGAGCTAGAGCTTGGTGAGAGGTTTGGAATAAAATTTAATTAAATCATGGATTTACTTTAAAATTTGGAGTTTGGTGTGTGATTATGATGCTAAACCACATTACTCAATTAACAGATTTTTAGATAGATAAAATGTAAACAAAAAATAATCAATAAATTAAGGGAATTTTCCATTATTTTAAAAATCTTGCATTTTGGGCTTTGTTAATCTATTTTAAAAAATATGATAAAAAAAGAGCTATATTTTGATCAATTGATTAAAAATAGAATACAAAAGGACGAACTTTCATCCAGAAATTACAGCAAAAAATAACAAAAGTGAGTATTGTTCAATGATTAAGAGGTGAAAACAATCCGAAAGACTTTAACCAAGATTTTGTGTGCATTTCATCTGTTTGCAATTTAGAACGAAACACCCAAAAGGTGGAAGCTAAATCAAACAACAAAAATATTTTTGAATGGTACTTTTTTGCTAGCCATATTAATCCGTATAACAAGCAGCAATAAAAGTTACCCCAAGATTTAGGTGTGTTTCATGGCAGATTCTCGTGAAAACTGGACGTCACGATCTGGTTTTATTATTGCAGCTGTTGGTTCGGCTGTTGGTTTAGGTAATATTTGGCGTTTCCCCTACGTTGCTTATGAAAACGGTGGCGGTGCGTTCCTTATTCCTTATTTACTTGCATTAATTACTGCAGGGTTACCACTGTTATTTTTAGACTATGCTGTCGGGCATCGTAGCAATAACTCTCCACCAAAAGCGTATCGCGCTTTATTTAAAGGAGGTGAAACGCTCGGTTGGTGGCAAGTCTGTGTGTGTATCATTATTGGCTTGTACTATGCCAGCGTACTCACTTGGGCAGGAAGTTATGTTTACTTCTCGATTGGCCAAGCCTGGGGCAATGATCCAGAAAGCTTCTTCTTCAATACTTATTTACAAACCACAAAGGCAACAGGCTTAGATTTACAGTTTGTTAGTCATTTGTTTTGGCCAATTGTAGGCATTTGGGCTCTGACTCTCATCATCTTGTTTGGTGGTGTAAAGAAAGGGGTTGAACTGTCGAATAAAATCTTTATGCCTTTGCTATTCGTATTGTTCACTTTCTTGGTGATTCAAGCTTTACGTTTACCAGGTGCAGCTCAAGGTTTAAATGCATTCTTTACCCCGAACTGGTCTGCAATGATGGACTATAAGGTATGGTTAGCAGCATACGGTCATACCTTCTTCTCACTTTCAGTGGGTTTCGGGATCATGGTGACATATTCATCTTATTTAAAACCGAAAACCAACTTAACAGGTTCAGGCTTGATTGTTGGTTTCGCCAATGCATCAACTGAAATCTTGGCGGGTATTGGTATTTTTGCTGCATTGGGCTTTATGGCACATGCTGCGGGTACAGACGTTAAAGATGTTGTGAGTGGTGGTATTGGTCTTGCTTTCATTGCCTTCCCGAAAATTATTTCGAGCTTGGGTGCTGGTGCAGATTTATTCGGTTTTCTATTTTTCTCCTCGCTATTTGTAGCAGGTATTTCTTCTATGGTGAGTATTTTGGAAGTTCCAATTGCAGCCATGCAAGACAAATTAAAATGGAGCCGTCCAAAAGCTGTATCGATTATTGGTGGCGGTAGCGCGCTAGTTTCGATCTTTTTGTTCTCTAGCGTAAATGCGATTAAGTTGGTAGATATCATTGACCACTTTATCAACAACATCGGGATTATCGGTGGTGCTTTAATCTCGATTATCAGTATTGCATGGTTTAAGCGTTCTGCGCTGATTGAGCTCCGTGATCATGTGAACCGCATTTCAACCATTCAGTTGGGCAAGGGCTGGGACTTTACTTTAACCGTCATTACGTCTTTCATCTTGTTAACGACTTTGACCATGACTATTTTTAATCTAGTTCAAAATGGTTATGATACTTATAGTATGAGCTTACAAGGCGTATTTGGATGGGGCAGTGTGATTTTCTGCGCTGTGGTTGCCGTTATCCTCAGTAAAATCAAAGATCGCTAGGAGAAGCAGAATGAATACTAAAGCTATCATAATGATGATTATCTCAATGGTATTTCTCTGGGGCGGGTTAGCATTGTCGATTCTCCATTTGATGAAAAACCCTGAAGAATTGGATGAAGTGCTGGACGAAGTGAAAGATCAGCACACGTTGTAAATAATTTGTTTCAGTAAATACCAAGTATATGCAAATGAAAGCCATTATCATTTAAGATAGTGGCTTTCTTATTTAGAGCATCACTTTATGGACACCTTATTACCGCATCAGGTGTGGGTTGCATTTGGCGTGACCTTGCTTGCAGGACTGGCGACAGTTCTGGGCGGTATTTTGGTTGTATTCTTTAAACAGCCGAGTTATCGCTTTCTCTCGTTTGGATTGGCATTTTCCGCAGGGGCGATGATTTATGTTTCTTTGACAGAAATTTTAAATAAATCTATCCATTCTTTTAGTCTGGCTTTTGATGATAAAACGGGCTATGCCTTTGGGACTTTATCATTATTGCTGGGTGTGATTTTAGTTTTAATTCTCGACCGTTGTATTCCCAACCCTCATGAAACCATTGAAAACCAAAGTGTGCAGGGCATTAATCAACAACAATTATTACGAACAGGATTGCTGACTTTATTCGCAATTACGGCACATAACTTGCCAGAGGGTTTAGCGACTTTTTTTGCGACTTTAGAAAGTCCTGCACTTGGGGCACCACTTGCGGTAGCGATTGGTATTCATAATATTCCTGAAGGAATTGCGATTGCTTTGCCAGTCTATATGGCAACTCAGAAAAAAAGTGCAGCATTAATTGCCAGTTTGGTCTCGGGGCTTGCTGAACCTTTAGGTGCAATGCTTGGTTATTTTCTTTTGGCACCGTATTTAAGTTTTAGTGTATATGGCACCGTATTTGGCATTATTGGTGGGGTGATGGTGTATTTGGCCTTAGATGAACTACTCCCGACGGCCAAAAAATATGCGCAAGGGCATGAAACAGTCTATGGTTTAGTTACAGGTATGGCATGTTTGGCACTGAGTCTGGTGATGTTTAAGTATGTGAGTTAGCTTGGAGAGTGAAAAACAGAAACGAGCGTTTCTGTTTTCCTGAAAAGTTTTAGGCAGTTTTTTCGATTAAGCAATAATAAAAACCGTCGCCATGCCCTATTTGTGGGAACAATTGACGACCATGAATCTGCTCAATCCCCCAATCAGCATTAATTTTAATTTCTTTCGCATCAGTGTGTTTGGCAAAGAAATCGATCATTTGCTGTTCATTTTCTGCTTTTAAAATTGAACAGGTAATATATAGCAATGTGCCGCCCACTTTGAGTTGTTGCCACATATTTTCAAGAATTTTCTTTTGTA
Organism: Acinetobacter sp. ACNIH2; assembly: GCF_002934965.1. Lineage (NCBI taxonomy): Bacteria > Pseudomonadati > Pseudomonadota > Gammaproteobacteria > Moraxellales > Moraxellaceae > Acinetobacter > Acinetobacter sp. ACNIH2. The sequence goes on along the minus strand of NZ_CP026412.1, from coordinate 1,417,141 downwards.
GCTCAACTGTTTGGGCAATATCACTTGATTGACGTAGTAAACGAATATCTGGATGGCGACGGATCACACCAATGGCTGAACAAGGTGCGTCGAGAACGATACAATCCGCAAGTTCAGGTGATGCCCATTTCACAGCATCGGCTGTAATAATTTCTACAGACTCTTCGCTTAAAGCCAAACGTTCTAAGTTTTCAGCGACACGTTTTAAGCGTTTTTCATCTTGGTCGAGAGCGATCAGTTTTTTCGGCTGATATTTCTCTAAAATATGTGCTGTTTTGCCTCCAGGTGCTGCACAGGCATCAATCACAAACTTGCCATTTAAGTCGGGTAACAAGGTTGCACAGAGTTGCGCATGTTCATCCTGTACTGAAAAACCACCCGCTTCAAAACCAGGAAGGCTAGGCACATGAATACTTTCATCGAGCACAATACCGACACTCGAAAGTTCACATGCATGTGCTTCAATGCCTTCATCTTCTAAGATTTCTAAATATTCGTCACGGCTGACCTGTAAGGTATTGACGCGCAAGGTTAGGGGGGCAACTTGTTTTAGTTCATAGCTGATTTCAGCCAGTTGATCCCCCCAGTCTTTTTTCAAACGTTTGGATAACCAGCTTGGCAAATTCGATGCTTGTTCTAAGACATCGTAGAACTGTTCTGTTTCTCTGGTTGCACGACGCAAAATGGCGTTGACCACACCGCTTAAGCTTTCCATACCCAATTGTTTTGCTGCATCTACCGTTTCAGAAATAGCCGCATGCGCTGCAACGCGGGTACACAGCAATTGGTATAGACCTACGTATAAACAGGTTTCAACCACTTGATTTTCAAGTGGTTTAGGCAGCAAAGGTAAAGTCACTTGTTTCAATGCATGCCATTGGCGTAAACAACCAAGAACTAATTCATGGTACAAGGCACGGTCTTTGTCGGACACAATAGCCATGTGTTGTTGAAGCACCGATGCCAGTGATTGACCATTTTGGACAGCCAATAACGTTTTAACAACCTGAGCACGTAAGTTTAAAGTCTTACCTGAGGCGTGGGGAGATTGTTTCATTATAAAATTTGTCCAATATTTAGTTTTTGGGTTTGTAAAATTTGTACAGCATTCAGTGGTTTACCACCTGGCCATTGTAAAGTTGTGAGTATGATGACGGTATGATTGGCACAGGCAACATGTACACCATGTTTATCAATCGCAATAATTTCACCCACTTGAGTCTTTTCTGTCGTTTCAGGTGATAAGACAGAATTCCATACTCTTAAGTTATTTTGCTCATCGAGTGGAATAAATGCCACGGGCCAAGGGTTAAAAGCACGGATATTACGGTCAATGCTTATCGCATCTTGTGACCAATCAATTTGCGCTTCAGCTTTAATGAGTTTATGTGCATAGACCGTGAACGCTTCATCTTGTACTTCACGCTCGGCTAAATATTGCTGTAAGGTTTGTTCAGAGTGCAACACGGCAACAATTGCTTCTGCCCCTTGCAGCGCTAATTTGTGATGCAATGAGGCTGAGGTATCGGTCGCTTCAATCGGACAGTAAGTCTTATACATCATATCGCCCGTATCTAGGCCTGCCGCCATTTTCATAATGGTGACACCCGTTTCAGCATCTCCTGTGGCAATTGCACGTTGAATCGGTGCAGCACCTCGCCAACGTGGTAACAATGAACCGTGAATATTCAGGCAGCCGTATTTAGGCGTATCGAGTACCACTTGAGGCAATATGAGGCCATAAGCGGCAACCACCATCACATCGGCATTTAAATCTTTTAATTGTTGTTGTGCTGCTAAGCCTTCCTCAGTGGAAGATTTGAAGTGTAAAGGTTGATATACGGGTAAATCATGTTCCAGTGCCAACTGTTTGACTGCTGAAGCAGTCAGTTTTTGACCACGACCCGCTTTGCGGTCAGGTTGGGTGTATACCGCAACAATTTCATGTTCTGTTTTGAGTAACGCTGCCAAAGCACATGCAGCAAATTCAGGTGTACCGGCAAAGATGATTTTCACACATCAAATTCCATAGAAACTTGCGTCTATTATATGTCAAAAGCAACGCCAAGCCGAATCTACAATATGCGTTGTAACAATCATGGGTTGGTTGAATATGCGATGCAAAGAAATAGCAAGGGTATCGGCATTTTAAAACTTTTAGTTATGCAAAATTAAAAAAATATTCATGAAAGTTTTGTATTTAATCTGCTGTGTTCGGTTTATAGTAGTTTCATTAAAGCTTTCTTTGAGATCATGTGTCGGAATATAGCCTGTGTTGTTTGAATGCAGGAAAGTTGAATGCTGGTTGTCTGTTAAACACTTCGCTGTAGTATGATGTTGCCTATATTTCGACTGATTCTAGATGATCCATCAGTCTTATTTAGCCAGAGTGAATCGCAGATTCATATCAAGCACAAACTTTGTTGGAAACGCAAATGCCTGATTATCGTTCAAAAACATCAACACATGGAAGAAATATGGCTGGCGCACGTGGTTTATGGCGTGCAACAGGTATGAAAGATGAAGATTTTGGCAAACCGATTATTGCGGTGGTCAACTCTTTTACTCAATTTGTTCCTGGTCATGTGCATCTTAAAGACTTAGGTCAACTTGTGGCACGTCAAATTGAAGCGTCAGGCGGTGTAGCAAAAGAATTTAATACCATTGCAGTCGATGATGGGATTGCGATGGGACACGATGGCATGTTGTATTCATTGCCTTCACGTGACTTAATTGCAGACTCTGTGGAATACATGGTCAATGCGCATTGTGCTGATGCCATGGTGTGTATTTCGAACTGTGACAAAATCACCCCAGGCATGTTGATGGCTTCTATGCGCCTGAACATTCCTGTGGTGTTTGTCTCTGGCGGGCCGATGGAAGCGGGTAAAGTCAAAATCCGTGGCAATGAACACGCGATTGACCTTGTCGATGCCATGATTGTCGCGGCAGATGACAGCTTCACTGATGAAGAAGTGGCTGAATATGAACGTTCAGCTTGCCCGACCTGTGGTTCATGTTCGGGTATGTTTACGGCAAACTCAATGAACTGTTTAACCGAAGCGTTGGGTCTATCGCTTCCGGGCAATGGTTCAACTTTGGCGACACATGCAAATCGTAAAAAATTATTCGAAAAAGCAGGTCAGTTGATTGTTGAACTGGCAAAACGCCATTATGAGCAAGAAGATTACAGCATTCTTCCACGTTCTATCGCGACCAAAGCAGCCTTTGAAAATGCCATGACCCTTGATATTTCAATGGGGGGGTCAACCAATACCGTTCTTCACTTATTGGCTGCTGCGAATGAAGCAGAAGTTGACTTTACCATGACCGACATTGACCGTTTGTCACGTAAAGTGCCTGTGTTATGTAAAGTTGCACCAGCAAAACAAGACGTACATATGGAAGATGTACACCGTGCAGGCGGTATCATGTCAATTTTGGGTGAATTAGACCGTGCAGGCTTGTTGGATACATCTGTACCGACTGTGCATGAAAAAACCTTAAAAGATGCTTTGGACAAATGGGACATTATCCGTACAGAAGATGAAGAAGTGTATCAATTCTTCCGTTCAGCACCGGGTGGTGTACCGACGCAAACCGCATTTTCACAAGACCGTTACTACTCTCGTTTAGATGGGGATCGTAACAATGGCGTGATCCGTAATGCTGAACATGCTTTCTCTCAAGATGGTGGTCTGGCTGTTCTTTACGGCAACATTGCCCTTGAAGGCTGTATTGTGAAAACAGCAGGGGTGGATGACTCCATCTTGAAATTCAACGGTACAGCACGTGTTTTTGAAAGCCAAGATGCTGCGGTAGAAGCGATTCTGGGTGGAAAAATTACCGCAGGTGATGTGGTGGTGATTCGTTACGAAGGTCCACGTGGTGGTCCGGGTATGCAAGAAATGTTGTATCCAACCAGTTATTTAAAATCGAAAGGTTTAGGTAAAGATTGCGCCTTACTCACCGATGGTCGTTTCTCGGGTGGATCATCTGGTCTTTCGATTGGTCACGTTTCGCCTGAAGCGGCTGAAGGTGGTGCGATTGGTTTGGTTGAAGATGGTGATCGTATTGAAATCGATATTCCAAACCGTACCATTCATTTGGCTGTAGATGAAGCAACGATGGCAGCGCGCCGTGAAGCGCAAGAAGCCAAAGGCTGGCAGCCTGCTGAGCCGCGTCCACGTAAAGTGTCTAAAGCATTAAAAGCCTATGCGATGCATACTACCAGTGCTTCAAAAGGTGCAGTACGTGAAATTTAATCAGTAGATTTTACGGATGAGAAAGAGCACTCCTTTGGGGGTGCTTTTTTATTTAAAAGTCATTGGTTCAGCACCGTAGAGTCTTAAAGACGTTTTTCAAAATGCAGTTTATAACCTTCGGTTTGACCTACTTTGGTTTCTCTGTATCAGATAACAGGATAGATTCAAGATCAATATGTTAAGACCGCGAAGAGATTGATCGGCATTGACTCAAAGGTCTCATTGTACTTTTATGTCATGCCTACTTTCTATACAATAAAAACAGAAAAATTGCCAAGACCGTAGAGCAATACGCAGCCATCGCCAAGGAAAAATACAATGAGTAAAGACAATATCCGCGAACATTCAGCCCCCGTTTATGAAGGCATTGAAAATGCGCCTGCACGTTCCATGATGCGTGCCACAGGCTTTAAAGATTCTGACTTTACTCGCCCTTTTGTGGGTATTGCTTCGACATGGGCCAATGTCACGCCGTGTAATATGCACATCGATGGTTTGGCACGTGAAGCCGAAAAAGGGGTCAATCAGGCAGGCGGAAAAGGCATTATTTTTAATACCATCACCATTTCAGATGGCATTTCTAACGGCACCGAAGGCATGAAGTATTCATTGCTGAGCCGTGAAATTATTGCAGACTCGATAGAAGCCGTGGTGGGTTGTCAGGCCTATGATGGGGTGATTGCGATCGGTGGTTGTGACAAAAATATGCCAGGTTGCATCATGGGTTTGGCACGTTTAAACCGTCCGGGTTTGTTTGTTTATGGTGGTACGATTAAGCCGGGCGCAGGGCATACCGACATGATTTCAGTCTTTGAAGCCGTGGGTCAACACGCCAAAGGTGAAATCAGTGCCATTCAAGTCAAACAGATTGAAGAAGTAGCACTACCGGGGCCGGGTTCTTGTGGCGGTATGTACACTGCAAACTCGATGGCTTCTGCGATTGAAGCTTTGGGTATGAGTTTACCGGGTTCATCGGCACAAGAAGCAGTTTCTGATGAGAAGCGGATTGACTGTCAAAAAGCAGGCGAAGCGGTGATGAATTTGCTGCGTTTAGATATTAAACCGCGCGATATCATGACTAAAGCCGCGTTTGAAAACTCAATTAAAGTGCTGATTGCTTTGGGCGGTTCGACCAATGGGGTGCTGCACTTACTGGCGATGGCACATACCGCTGGGGTTGAACTGAGTTTGGATGATTTTGTCCGTATCGGGCAAGATATTCCCGTAGTGGCAGATGTACGTCCTTCTGGTCAATATCTGATGTCAGAGCTGATTGCGATAGGAGGCATTCAACCACTGATGAAGCGGATGTTGGATGCTGGCATGCTCGATGGTTCATGTCTAACTGTCACAGGAAAGACCTTGGCGGAAAATTTAGCCGAGGTTGACGACTACCCCGAAGGTCAACAGATTATCTTACCGTTTGATGCCCCGATTAAAAAAGACTCTCACTTGGTGGTGCTCAAGGGTAATTTGTCTCCAACAGGTGCTGTGGCTAAAATTACAGGCAAAGAAGGCTTGTATTTTGAAGGGCCAGCACGGGTCTTTGAAGGTGAAATTGGTGCCATGCGCGGCATTTTAGATGGTGAAGTTCAAGCAGGTGAGGTGGTGGTGATCCGTGGTGAAGGCCCTAAAGGTGGACCAGGTATGCCAGAAATGCTGAAACCGACTTCAGCAATTATTGGTAAAGGTCTGGGCAAATCTGTGGCGCTGATTACCGATGGTCGTTTTTCTGGAGGCAGTCATGGTTTTGTGATTGGGCATGTGACCCCTGAAGCCTATGAAGGTGGTCCAATTGGTCTTGTTCAGAATGGAGATCGTATCTCGATTAATGCCGAAACGCGGGAAATGACTTGGCATGTTTCTGAACAAGAAATTGCTGCACGGCAAAACCGTTGGGTCAAGCCAAAACCGAATTATACCCACGGTGCGCTAGCGAAGTTTGCTAAACTGACCACTGGAGCCGAAAAGGGTGCAGTGACTGATTTAAACTTAGAACTGTAAGCTATCGGGAAGGATTGAACATTTTGTCTTGAATTATGTTACGTTTTGCTCAAGACTTATTGTATTTTAAGACATTCTGTTCACCATATTGGTCATTTTCTGCGGGTTAGAAACAATATCACTCGCTCTTTCTACATTAGAGGCAACTCATGTCACTGTTACGCCGTTGGTTTGATCCGATCCGATCGAGATGGTTTTATCAAAAACCAACTCGTCAAGAGGTATTGCCTACGGAGCATGGACTCAATATTCATTTACGTTTAGACGATGTTTATAGCTATTTGGCTGTGCAGCAGTTGCCACAATTAGAAGAAATTTTGAGTGATGAACTTAAACCTCTCAAAGTCATTATTTCCAGTCAAGCTCCTGAGCCACCGAATCAGATGTCGGCGCAAGAATGGCAACACTATTGTCTGAATGATGCGCAGATTTTATCGAAACAGCACCGATTCAGTTTTCACGAAACCCCTGAACAGCCACCACAAGAAGCCTTGGCGCAGGCGGAAACTATTTTAAGAAATACTCCGCTACAAGGTCAGGATTTTCTTTATTTACTCGAAGATGTGTTTCATATGCTGTGGCAGAAGCAGTATGGCAAGTTGCGCACGTTATATGCCATGGCGAGTAAACATCATCAAGAACAGCACTTTACAGAGCGGGTATTTAATGATGATGCCGTCCTTGCCAGTTATTTTGAATTTTCAGACCGTAAATATCATGCAGTAGATGATCTGCTGCGTCTAACCCGCCGTTTAAAGCAACAAAAATTACTGACAGGCAATCCGATTTTTCTCATCAATCATATTGAATGGCGCGAGCATTCAATTAGTGATGCAGAAGAACTCAATGAAATTCAAGCACTTGATCCAGAGTTAGATTTATATATTGCGTTAGAAGACCCAGTTTCATGGCTGTTATTGGCCTATATTAAAGAGGAATTGGCAGATTATTATAATATTCAGTTGACCGTGTACCCACTCAGTTATCATGGGCGAGACTGGTTTGACTGGAGCTTGGCAACCCGTTTATCTAAACGGACAGAAGTGGCATTTACCCCATTTTGTCGTCCGACTAAAGAAGCCACTTATGCGATGGCACAGCTGTATTATCTTGTGCCTGAAGAGCAGCGGATTGCAGCCATGCACCGTATTTTGCAAGCGGTATGGACCCAAGGAAAGGATCTTTCCTTTAAGGCGCACTATCAAGAGCTACAACGCGAGTTGGGCTTAGAGTTGCAGGAAGTAAGGCAGGAGGATATTCAAGCCAAGTTGAAAGAAAATGATGTTCTATGTGAAATGAAGTCACAGCCTGATTTTCCTGTACTCGAATTACGTATCGATGGGCAAAGTTATACCTTTAATAGCTTATATCGGGTCTGGATGATTGAAAGTATTTTCAGTAATGTGTTAGAAGAAAAATATAAAATTGAAAACGAAGCGGATTCCTCCAGCTTAACAACAGAAGATAAAACTAATGCAGAAAGAGAAATGTGAGTCGCTTGAGCAAGTTCGAGACAAAATTGATCTGATTGATCAGCACCTGATTGAATTAATTACGACCCGACAGTTTTATGTCGATCAGGCGGTGCGTTTTAAGCGCACTGAACATGAAGTGCAATCGCCAGAGCGGGTTGAACAGGTGATTGCCAAAGTTCGTCAACAGGCGGCACAACAGGGCACTGATCCAGACTTAATTGAACAGATTTATCGGGAAATGATTCAGCATTTTATTCGCCGTGAGCTCAAAGAAATTCGCCCTTAAATCATTTTTTATTTAATTTTTCTTAAAAAATTAGGCGTGCTAAATAGTGCGCTTGGGTTTATTTTGGGCTTAAAATTGAATAGTATGTGTAATATTATAACATACCTATTCATTTGCTCATGTCTGCACTTTCTCAACGCCTACAGGCGATTGATGCACTGCGAGGTCTAGTCATTTTAATTATGATGGTCGACCATGTGCGTGAAACCTTTTATTTACACCATCAAGTTCCCGATCCAATGCGTATTGAGGAAACGGAAGCCAGTTTGTTCTTTAGCCGAATTTTGGCACATTTGTGTGCTCCTGTTTTTGTGGTTTTGACGGGATTATCGGCGTATTTATATCAAGCGAAACACAATAGCTTGAGTATGACGCGAGAATTTTTGCTTAAACGTGGTTTATTTTTAGTGATACTCGAATTGTTGGTGATCAATTTTGCATGGACAGGACAGTTCCCACCACACGTGATTTATTTGCAAGTGATTTGGGCAATTGGGATCAGCATGATTGTTTTAGCGCTGCTGATAGGGTTACCACAGCGAATTTTGTGGTTGATTGCTGTATTGATTATTTTTGGGCATAACCTATTGGATCAGGTCTCCTTGCCACAAATGCCAATTTTACAGCCGATTTGGTTGATTTTACATGAGCGTGGTTGGATTGAATGGGGGGAATTCCTCAAACTGCGTACTTCTTATCCTGTACTGCCTTGGATTGGGGTAATTTTGTTAGGTTATTCTATAGGGGCAACTATTTTTCAAGTGCAGATAACACCACAACGAAGAACGACATATTTATGGGTATTTGGCTGTAGCAGCGTTGTTGGATTTGTAATCCTGAGAATGTTGAATGTATATGGTGATATCCCTTGGCAGACATTCCCGACTTCACTGCAAACCTTGATGAGTTTTTTTAACCTAACCAAGTATCCGCCGTCCTTATTGTTTATTTTATGGAATGTTGGCTTGGGGTTGTTACTGCTTGTGGCGTTGGAAAAAGTGCAACAGCAGGCATGGGTACGTCCTTTAATCACTTATGGGTCAGTGCCGATGTTCTTTTATATTGTGCATTTATTTGTTTTAAAGCTGTTGTATGTGGTTGCCGTGGTGCTTTGGGGACAAAATCATGGTGACTATTTTGGGGTAAATCAGGTATCCACCCTTTGGTGGATTGCGATTATCCTGTCCATTGTGCTTTATCCATTGATGCGGTGGTTTTCTAAATTTAAGCATCAAAATAAGCAGATTCCATTATTAAAATATCTATAGTTTTCGGAATGACATAAAAAAACCCTTCATCTGTGAAGGGTTTTTTTATGTTGTAAAAGTAGGCTTTTACATAAATTTCACGCCTTGTTGACCCGCAGGAGTCACTTTGAAGATTTCCACTTCAAAAGTAATGTTTTTACCCGCCAATGGATGGTTAAAATCTACTTCGGTAATGTCATCACCGACAGTTTTAACGATGCCATACAGGCTTTGTTTGGCTTTATCTTCAAACTCGATCATGTGGCCTTCAACAGGGCGTTGCTCGAATTTTACCGTATCAAATGTTTGCACATTTTCAGGGTTCCATGGTCCAAACGCATCTTCTGGTGGAAGGCTGACGGTACGACGGTCACCTGCACGTAGACCAAACAAGGCTTTTTCAAAGCCTGGGAGTAAACTGCCATCGCCCATCACCAAGCTGACCGGTTCAGCGCGGCTACGGGTGTTGTCAATTTCTACACCATTTTCAATGGCAACGGAAAAATGAAGATCAACCTTCGAACCTTGTTCAATACGGGTTTCTTCATTCGGATTAATAATTTCATTCATGGTGTTGCGCATCCGCACGTTGAATTCGATGTTTTTCTAGGAAAAACGTATCTATAAGCAGCAAAATGGTGCCCAAAGTAATGGCACTGTCGGCAAGGTTAAATGCAGGGAAATGGCTATTGTTGTAATAGACATGAATAAAATCGACCACGTAACCTAAGGTCACGCGATCAATTAAATTTCCTACAGCACCGCCTAAAATCAGCGCAATTGCCATGGGTAAAATCGTGACGTGCTTTGGCATACGCATTAACCAAAACACAAAAATCACTGAAACCAAGGCTGCAAGTGAGGTAAAGAAATAACGTTGCCAGCCGCCTGCATCGGACAAGAAACTAAAGGCTGCGCCATAGTTATGTAACAAAGTCCAATTTAAAAAAGGCAGTACAGGTACCGGATCTGCATAATTCAGGTGCGTAGACGCAATCCATTTCGTCCATTGATCTAACACAATCGCCAAAATGGATAACCCCACCCACAGCAAATTGTGTGGGTAGAATTGAAACAGGCCCGCTTTCTGTTGTGGATTAGGCATATTTTCTCTCTTCGCCTTGACCAGTAGGGAGGTTAATAATACAACGTGCACACAGACCTGGATGTTCGTGATGTGTATTCACATCAGGAAGAACATGCCAACAACGCGCACATTTTTCACCTTCCGCAGCTGAGACTTTCACGCGTAAACCATCTAAATCGGCTTCTTGACCTTGAGTTGCAGCAAAGGCGTGAACTTGTACTTGAGATGTGATCAGTACGAAGCGAAGTTCATCGCCTAGGCGATCTAGTACCGCTTTCAAGCCTTCATTTGCCCATAATTCAACTTTGGCAGAGAGATTAGAACCTACCAGTTTTTCGTTTCGTGCAACTTCAATATGCTTGTTCACCGCAGATTTTACGGTAATCAAGGTTTGCCAATCGGCTTCAGACAATAAGTTTGCAGTCGACGCCATAGGAATATCGTACCATTCCGCGGTGAATACATATTTCTCGGTTTGTTCTGGAATCAGTGGCCATGCTTCTTGCGCGGTAAAGCTCAAGATTGGTGACATCCAACGAACAAAAGCTTGCACCAAGTGATACAGCGCAGTTTGTGCCGAATGACGCGCTTGCGAGTCTGCTTTGGTAGTGTACTGACGGTCTTTGATGATGTCGAGGTAGAAACCACCCAAGTCGTTAATACAGAAGTTAGTCAAGGCATTGGTGACGATATGGAAGTTCATATCTTCATAGGCTTGTTGAATAGTTTTCTGTACATCCGCTGCACGTTGCAAGATGTATTGATCCAGTGCAATCAATTGATCGACAGGCAGGGCATCCGTCGATGGTTTGAAACCATTCAAGTTCGCCAATAAGAAACGCAGTGTGTTACGAATACGACGGTAACCGTCTGATGCACGGTTAAAGATTTCTTTACCTGCGGTCATTTCATAACGGTAATCGGCTGATGCAATCCAGAAACGTAAACCATCTGCACCCATATCTTTAATGATGTCTTGTGGGGTGATGATGTTGCCCAAAGACTTCGACATCTTACGACCTTTTTCATCCACCACGAAACCGTGGGTCAACAAGCCTTTGTACGGCGCACGTTGATTGATGGCAATAGAAGTCAACAATGAAGACTGGAACCAACCACGGTGCTGGTCTGAACCTTCAAGGTATAAATCGGCAGGATCAGTCAGTTCTTCGCGTTCACGTAGCACAGCATAGTGCGTTGTTCCTGAATCGAACCAAACGTCTAAGGTGTCACGTACGCAGTTATATTGCTCTGCTTCCTCACCGATAAAGTCTTTGGCATCGCGGTTATACCATGCGTCAATGCCTTCTTGTTCGATCAGTAAAGCCACTTCTTCAATCAATTCAGCTGTACGCGGGTGTAACTCGTTAGTATCTTTATGTACGAAGAATGGGATTGGCACACCCCACGTACGCTGACGTGAGATACACCAGTCTGGACGACCTTCGATCATGGCTTGAATACGGTTTTTACCCCAATCAGGCACAAAGCTGATCTCGTTTTCAATGGCGTTCAATGCACCTTGGCGTAAACCTTTGGCATCCATGCTGATAAACCATTGTGGTGTCGCACGGAAGATAATTGGGGTTTTGTGGCGCCAGCAGTGTGGGTAGCTATGCTTGATTGGCTTATGCGCCCACAGCTTGCCTGCCTCGCCTAAAGTGGCAATGATTTGTGGGTTGGCTTTGTAAATATGCTCGCCTGCAAAAATTGGAGAAGTTGGTAAGTAGACACCGTTGCCGCCAACTGGATTGTCAACTTTTAAGTTATAGAGTAAGCCAACTTTATAGTCGTCCACACCATGACCTGGAGCAGTATGTACCGCACCCGTACCGCTGTCTGCAGTCACGTGTTCGCCTAAAATTACAGGGACTTGGCGCTCTGCGATCAGCGGGTGTTGCAGGCGGACATGCTCAAGTTTATTGCCTGTGAACTCGGCCAAGACTTCAACGCTATTGAAACCATAACGTTCAGTTGCAGATTCAACTAAGTTTTTCGCCAAGATAAAGTTTTGCGGCTCTTTTTCTTCACCACGTGCTTTAACCAGTTGATATTCAAGTTCAGCATGTAAAGCAACGGCTTGGTTGGCAGGTAAAGTCCAAGGTGTCGTGGTCCAGATCACGATGTCTGTGCGGTCAGCAACTTCTACGCCTAGACGTGCAGAAAGATCAGCTAAATCAACGACAGTAAAACCTACGTCAATGGCATCTGATTTTTTATCTTCATATTCAACTTCAGCTTCAGCCAAAGCCGAACCACAATCTAAACACCAGTTCACAGGTTTAAGACCAGGTTCGATGTGACCTGCTTTGGCAATTGCACCCACTGAACGTACGATGTCTGCTTCTTGTTTGAAGTTCATGGTCAAGTAAGGATTGTCCCAATCCCCAAATACACCCATACGCACAAAGTCTTTTTTCTGTAATTCGACTTGGGTGTAAGCATATTCGCGACACGCTTTACGGAAGGTTGAAGCATCGACTTTTACGCCGACCTTACCAACTTTTTCTTCCACTTTTAGTTCAATCGGTAGACCGTGACAGTCCCAACCTGGTACGTAAGGAGCATCAAAACCATCCATGACTCGGCTTTTAATAATAATGTCTTTTAAGACTTTATTGACCGCATGACCTAAATGGATTTGACCATTGGCATATGGAGGGCCGTCATGCAGGACATACTTTTTCTTGCCAATACGCGACGCACGAATCTGCTGATAAATGTTGTCGGCATACCACTCTTCTAACCATTTCGCTTCACGTACTGCAAGGTTTGCTTTCATTGCAAATTCAGTACCTGGGAGGTTGAGTGTGGCTTTATAATCCACTGCATTTTCAGGAGTTTGCTTATCGCTCATGCAAGATATCTTCCAATTTTATCAGGGTTTAGACTGACGCGTTTTACATAAAATTTTTCGGTGTTTAAAAGGGAAAAGTTGGGTTGTTATGGCGAAACTCAAGTAGTTTCTCCACATCATCATCAATTCCCGCTTTCAGTGCTTCCAGCGAAGGGTAGTTCTTTTCACCATGTAAGTAGTTTAAGAAAGTTACCCGCATTAACAAGCCATACAGATTAGCAGAAACATTAGGGAAATGTACTTCTAATCGCCATTCTGGATGCTCTTGTTTGATGGCCGGTCGGGTGCCGACATGCCCCGCACCAAACAAAGCCGTTTCCTGATAACCCAGAACTCCTTTTTGTTCAGGATTCTCTTGCACAACTTTGTCTTGTAAAGATGTAGTTTCACAAATCACATCGACGCCATATATGCCGTTTAAACAGGGTTTATGACGGTTGAGGCGCACATTAATCGTTGGAAAATCGAGGGTTCGTCCAATTTGGTCGCCATATTGCACACGACCTGTGATGCTATAAGGCCGTCCTAATAACTGTGCCGCGAGTGCTAAATTACCTTCTGCAAGGGTTTGACGAATACGGGTTGAACTGACACGTTCACCTTCAAGTGCAATGGTTTGTAAATTATGAACATCAAAACCGTAATTTTTCAGGAATTCACTATTGCCTTGACGGTTTTTGCCAAAGTGAAAGTCATCGCCCAAGATCAGGCTTTGTGCATTTAGTTGGTCTTTTAAAATACTGGCAAATGCTTCTGCGCTTAAGCTACGGAAGGTATTGTCGAACTTGGCAACGGCAATATAGTCCACTCCCAATTCAGTTAAATATTCCACTTTTTCACGGAGTGAGCTAATGCGTGGTGGTGCTTCATAACCTTGAAAAAATTCTAAAGGCTGTGGCTCAAAAATCATGACTAAAGATTTAAGTTGTTGTTGTGCAGCAACCTGTTTCAGTTGCTGAATCATCGCTTGATGTCCTAAATGGACGCCGTCAAAATTACCAATGGTCACAGCAGTTAGAGGTAATTGAAAGTCTGGCGCTAAAGCATTCAGGCGGAGCAGCTTCATGGGCTAATCAATAAATGAAAAATAATCAGGCTTATATATTGCCATATTCTTGAGCATTCGTCTTGTTGTTGTGTTTTTACCCAGAAAAATTTATTGATCTATTATTTTTATATCATAAAAACTGATTTTAAAAATGAATAATAATCAATTTTACTTATTTTTAGTGTGTTGTAATATCAATATAACTTCTTAATTTGGGTTGACGCCGTATGAACAAGCCCTTTCATCAGTTGCCACAATGGCATGATGTGATCCGTCAGTTCACACCGAACTGGTTTACCGTCTGTATGGGTACCGGCATTTTGTCGATTATATTGGCAGAATTTAGTGCTGTTCATCCTATGTTTTGGCAATTCGGTGCAGGATTGTGGTTGTTGAATGGGCTGATTTTTACTTTATTTAGCAGTTTATATGCTTTGCGTTGGTTGCTGTACCCGCAGGAAGCCAAACAGATTTTTGCCCATCCCAGTATGAGTTTATTTTTAGGGACCATTCCAATGGCATTGGCGACGCTGATTAATGGTGCCTTGAAATATGGGGTAGTGCTGTATGGTACAGCCATAATTGGTATTGCAGAGTGGGTGTGGTATCTCGACGTATTGATGGCTGTGATGGTGGCGTTTGTGGTGCCATTTTGTATGTTCAGTTGTCAGCGCCACCAATTACAACAGATGACTGCAGTCTGGTTACTTCCGATAGTTGCCTGTGAAGTGGCAGCAGCTTCGGGTGCAGTGTTGTTACAGCATTTGCCAGTAACTCCTCATGCGGTGGGTATTTTATTTGGCAGCTCTGTACACGACAAATTTCATAGGGCCCTTGTCCTATCAGGCTTTTTCTTTCTTAAAATTGCTAGCACTTTCTTAAATTCTTCTTTTTTTCCAAAACCAATCAAACGTAGAATAGCCATCTGAACATAGTCCAAACCGTAGCGAAATAAACTTACTGAAAGTCGTCCATGCTTCTTTAGTTTTATCGCTTTTTTTCGATCATGTTGCCATTCACCTGTTAAATAGCACCAACAGAAACCGATCGCTAGCACTGCTATCAATTTCTTGACTCGTCTAGGGTCTGTTAAACGAGTATTTTCAAGATTGAATCCACGTCCTTTGAGACAACTAAATAAGGTTTCGATTTCCCAGCGTAATGCATAATCACCAATAGCAGAAGCATTAAACATAGGAGAAACAACAAGTAAAAGTTCTCCATCTTCTAATCGTAGCGCACTAATATACAGTTTCACTCGACCAACCCAAATACGTCGTTTACGACATTCTGTTTGACCAACTTGAAGATGACGAAATAAATCACTAATTTTATGATTCTTGGCTAAGTGATTGGTCACAATAAAGTTTTTTTAACACGTATACAGAAGTTAATGTCATTTTCAATTAACCATGTAAACCATTTCTCACCGATAAATTCTCTGTCTGCGAACACATTCACAATACGATCTTTACCAAAAATGGAGATAAAGCGTTGAATCAAAGCAATACGCTCTTTTGTATCTGAATTTCCACGTTTATTGAGCAATGTCCAAACAATAGGTATCGCTATTCCACGATAGACGATGGCTAACATCAAGATATTGATATCTCGTTTTCCCCATTTCCAGTTGGTTCTATCCAAAGTTAATTGGACTTTATCGAATGAAAATATATTGAAAATTAACTGAGAAATTTGACGATAATCGAAATACTGATCTGCAAAGAAGCGTTGTATACGTCGATAAAATGATTGTGGTAAGCACGTGATGGGTAAGGCTTTAGATGCAGAAGAAAGATTACATGTCTGTTTTACAATTAATGCCAGCATAATCAGTGTAAAACATTTTACACGTGACTTGTTCCACTTTAGATATTTGTTTAAGATGAGATGTAACTCATTGAAATGTGTCATCATATTCGTCGTCAGAAAACAAGTATTATGCCATTATTTCAATGAGTTGTCTTTTTTTGTCGTGTACAAAGATTTGGCAGCTATATTTTGTGGGGCATTTCAGTTTTTCCTGCCATGCTGATTTTGGGCATTTTATTTTTACGATTGGCCTTGCACCAATTGCCAAGTCAGGAATTAGCCATGACAGGCTGGTTGGCGGTCGGGCCGATTGGCACAGGTGCATTGGCATTATTACTTTTGGGTGAGCAGGCTACACGCTTACTACATGCAACACATTTCATCGGACTGGGTGAGTTTCTCCATCAGGCAGGGTTTTTGAGCAGTTTGTTGCTACTTGGTTTTGGAGTGTGGTGGTTAGGAATAGCGATCATGATTACCCTGAAACACGCAGGTTCACATTTGGTTTTTAATTTAGGCTGGTGGGGCATGACTTTCCCATTGGGCGTATTCAGTTTGGCAACGTTACAGCTTGCCCAACAATTGCAGCTTCATTGGTTACTGAATATAGGCTATGGCTTGGCAATCTTGTTGATGCTGTTATGGGGATTGGTTATGAGCAAAACTGTGGCTGGGTTTTATGCAGGACGACTTTTCTTTTCACCGTGTTTAAACCTCTATCTGCAACAAAAATAAAGTTGCACAGCACGGGCTAAAAAACTCATTGAGAGATAGAGGATGACAGAATTTGCACACAGTGTGGTTTTGATTTTTAATAGCACCGTTCTGATTTTGAGTAGATGCGATGAAATCCTCTTTGGCGCTGATTATGGCTTTACCAAATGAATCGAAAGGTTTATTTGAACAAGCTCAGATTGATGTGCATTACAGTGGCATTGGCAAGGTCAATGCAGCATTTAAAGCTTTTGAGGTGATTCAGGCGACAGGCTGTAAAACTTTATTAAACCTTGGTAGTGCAGGCAGTTCTTACTTTGAGCGTCATGCTTTGGTCGAAGTCACCAGCTTCGTACAACGCGATATGGATGTTTCACCGCTCGGCTTTGAAGTCGGGGTGACGCCGATGGATCAGGATCATCCTGGGGCAATTGACTTAGAACCTTTTTTTTCCCATTTACCGAAAGGTGTATGTGGTACAGGGGATAGCTTTGAGACAGGTCAGCCAAAAGTCCCATGTAATTTAGTCGACATGGAAGGTTATGCGATGGCCAAAGTGTGTAAAAAACTGGGTGTGCGTTTAATTTCGATAAAATATATCACCGATGGTGCAGACGACAGTGCACATCTCGACTGGGAAGAAAATTTAATGCTTGGGGCGAAAAAGTTATTGTCTTTATATCAGTCTATTACGACTTAATTGGCTCGGCGACCATAGATGGCTATGGTCGTATGCCAAAATCAATATAGGGCTTAGTTGTGTTGCTCACGCGGTAGAATACCGTAGAGCATCATATGGACGGTATGTTGAATGACGCGTTGTTGCATACTGCGGTTGCGTAAGGTTTTACCGGTCACCATTTCCATTTGAGTCGCAAAGTCGGCATAGTTTTGTGTCACTGCCCAGATATTGAGAATGAGCAATTCAGGATCAATATCTGCTGAAATTTTCCCTTGTTCTTGCCACATGCTAATGACCTTAGCTTTGCGTTTGACCAGTTTTTTTAGTGGACCTTTTAAGATCTCTAAAATATGCGGTGCACCTTGGATAATTTCTAAGGCAAATAAACGTGATGCTTTCGGCTGAGTGCGCGACAGTTCAATTTTCTGCATTAAATAATTGGTAATTGCTTCCGTCGGTTCAAGCTCTGCTTCTAGTATTTGCAGTGGCGCTAACCATTTTTGTAAAACGGTCGTCAGCACTTCCACATACAGTGCTTCTTTATTTTCATAATAGTAAAAAATGTTCGACTTATGCATTTCTGCAAGTTGAGCAATTTCATCTAAACTAGCCCCGTTAAATCCATATAAGGAAAAAACATCAAGTGCGGCATTCAGCAATTGATGGCGCTTTTGAGTACTCTTTTTTTGTTCCATTCGTAGCTTTAAAAAATTCAGGGAAGGTCAAATTGTACGGCAAATCATCAGATTTGTGCATCAACAAATCAGGTAATTTGATGAAATCGCGTATTTTACGGATAAAAAAACACTGCTCGATTTCATATTCATTCCATTAAAAAAAACAAAAGGATAACTAAAGACCAAAATGCATCAATTTGGATCATTTTTTATTTTAAATGTGACAGTTTGATGACAGGTCGGCGCATGCCTTCGATCGCATCAACTTCGAGTTTTTACGCCAAGCTTGGGGTTAAGCTTGGCGCAAAAAAATCATTTAAGTGGCGAGAACGGCATTCAAGACTTGCTGTTCAAGTTCAGCGAAATGTAGATTTTTTTCACGTGGGCGGGGTAAGTTAACCTGAAATTGACGGGCAATATGGCCTTTGTCGAGTAGAATAATACGATCGGCCAGTTGTACGGCCTCACTAACGTCATGGGTCACTAAAACGGCAGTAAAACCCTGTTCTCGCCATAGCTTTTCAATTAGATTCTGCATTTCTAGCCGAGTTAAGGCATCGAGAGCACCAAGCGGTTCATCTAATAACAACACGCGAGGTTGATGAGAGAGTGCGCGTGCGAGTGCGGTGCGTTGGCGCTGTCCGCCTGAAAGTTGTGCAGGCCAGAGCGGCGCTTTTTCCTTTAAACCAACTTTTTCTAATAATGCAGTGGCTTGAGCATGTGCGTCTTTATGGAGACCAAGCTGTACATTCTGTTCAATACTACGCCAAGGTAGCAGACGTGGGTCCTGAAACATAACCCGAATGTCGTCACTGGTAATGCCTTCACGCAAATGGCGTGCCGATTTAAATTTAATTTCGCCGTAACTCGGTTGTTCTAAGTCCGCAATCAGTCTTAATAAGGTACTTTTGCCACAACCACTCCGTCCAACAATGGCAAGAAACTCTCCAGGTTGAATATGGAGATCTAAATCTTCAAGAACTTTGACATCACCATAAAACTTATAGAGTTGTTCAATCAGAATTTCTGCGCCAATTACGGCATTTGGTTGGATATCTGATTGTGGTGACGGTGGGTGCTGAATCTGTTCAGCAACATGCTGACCAATACTGAGATCTGTCATCTTCGGCTCCTTATTTTTGATAGCCTGGGTGCCAGCGCAATAAGTATTTTTCTAAACTGACTGCTAGCACATCTGCCAGTTTACCTAATAGGGCATAGAGTAAGATGCCGACCAGAACCACATCGGTCTGTAAAAATTCACGTGCATTCATCGTCATATAGCCAATGCCCGCTTGGGCAGAAATAGTTTCCGCGACAATGAGTAAGACCCAAACTAAGCCAAGAGCAAAGCGTAAGCCGACTAAAATGGAGGGCATCGCCCCAGGTAAAATAATATTTTTATACAGTTCCCATCGGCTGAGACCGTAGCTTTTTCCCATTTCAATTAGTTGGGGATCGACCGAACGAATGCCGTGGTAGGTGTTGATATAAATTGGGAAAAATACCCCAACCGCCACCAAAAACAGTTTTGCAGTTTCATCAATGCCAAACCAGAGAATCACCAATGGAATCAAGGCGAGGGCAGGGATATTGCGGATCATCTGCAAGGTGGTATCGAGTAGGGTTGAGGCTGTTTTGGATGAGCCGTTGAGTAAGCCCAACAACAACCCTAAGCCACCACCGATAGCCAGCCCTAATAAGGCACGTCCTGCACTGACTTTGACATGATGCCAAAGCTCACCACTAATGAGTAAATGCCAGAATGCACTGACCACTGCTGTAGGTGCAGGTAAAATGCGACTCTGTAGCAAACCTGTACTGGATGCAATTTGCCAGATCAGAATCAGTAAAAAAGGGAACAACCAAGGCAGCAAACGCTGCCCAAAGTTTGTTCCACGTGAAACTTTCTGTTTTGGGAAAGTTTCAGTCGCAGTTATTTTGGACATTAGGCAGGCTCCTTAATTGGACGTGAAACCGTGGTCTGATTCGGCACATAATTGTTGGCGACAATTTCTCCAAAAGGTCCAGTCAAATTGGGTTGCGTCAATTTTTTGCGCGTTTCAAGTGGCAAGAGTGGGAAAACCAATTCAGCAAAACGAATAGATTCTTCCAAGTGCGGATAGCCAGAAAAAATAAAGGTGCTGATGCCCAAATCGGCATATTCCTGAATTCGATCTGCCACAGTTTGTGGGTCACCTACCAAAGCTGTACCCGCTCCACCACGTACCAGTCCAACCCCTGCCCATAAGTTTGGTGATACTTCAAGTTTGCTACGATCACCATTATGTAGTTCAGCCATACGACGCTGTCCCACAGAGTCCATTTGCTTAAACTTTTGTTGTGCTGCAGCAATGGTCGCATCATCGACGTATTGAATCAGCTCATCGGCCGCTTTCCAGGCTTCTTCGTTGGTTTCACGCACAATGACGTGCAGACGAATACCGTAGTTAAGTTGGCGTCCTTTTGCTGCGGCTTTCGCGCGGACATTTTCAAGTTTTTCTTTGACTGCTGCGGGTGGTTCACCCCAAGTTAAATAGGTATCAACCTGTTCGGTTGCTAGTTCAACCGCTGCTTCTGAAGAACCACCAAACCATAAAGGTGGGTAGGGCTGTTGCACTGGCGGATAAAGTAGTTTGGCATCATCAACTTTTAAGTGTTCTCCATGAAAACTGAAAGATTCGCCTGTGTGTGAACGGGTCAGAATCTCACGCCAGATTTTGGTGTATTCACTGGCAGTTTCATAACGGGTGGCATGGTCTTCATAAATGCCATCACCTTTAAGCTCTTGTTCGTCACCACCCGTCACCAGATTTAACAAGACACGTCCATTGGATAAACGGTCAAACGTGGCAGCCATACGCGCAGCTAATGCAGGTGTAGTCACTCCTGGGCGTAATGCCACTAGAAACTTCAGATTTTTGGTTGCATCAATCAAACTGGCAGCCGTAATCCATGGATCTTCACATGAACGTCCCGTTGGGATCAGCACACCTTCATAGCCTAAATTGTCCGCTGCAACTGCAATTTGCTTCATATAAGCATGATCGACTTGGCGTGCGCCTTTGCTGGTTCCTAAATAACGACTGTCACCATGGGTGGGAATAAACCAGAAAATTTTCATTATCAATATCCTTACAATTTCTACAGATTAGTGGGTTTTAGGTGCTGCCCAAACGGTGGTTTGAACTTGAATGTTTTTCGGAATCAATTGAACCTGTTGGAACAGATCTGCGATTTGTTGCTGCGCTTGTACCACTTCAGGGGTTAGGGTCTGAATTGGCGATGGTTTCAGGCGTTTATCAATTACACGTTGGGCAATTGAAGTCTGTAAACCTGTACTTTGGGTATAGACGGTTAAGGCTTGCGGCTGATTTTTTAATACCCATTGATCGGCCTGATTCAAGCCATGTAAAAACTGTGCAGTCGCTTGAGGATGTGCCGCGATGAATTTTGGGTTACCAATATAAAAGGAGTAGGTTTTTGGGAAAGCGGTCCCATCAATCAGCACTTTGGCATGTGCATCTTGCTCCGCCGCGCTGAGGTAGGGTTCCCAAATGGCCCAAGCATCAATCGACTGTTTGTCAAAGGCCGCGCGTGCATCGGCAGGGGGTAACCAAATCGGTTGAATGTCCTGCCAACTTAAGCCCGCTTGTTGCAAAATTTTGGCGAGTAATTCATGCGCACTCGAACCTTTCTGTACCGCAATACGTTTGCCTTTTAACTCTTGAATGGACTGAATGCCGCTGCTTTTGGGAATCAGTAATGCCTGAGAATTGGCAGGTATTAGCTCATAACCGACATAACTTAAGTCTTTACCTGCTGCTTGAGCAAAAATAGGGGGCGTATTGCCGACGGCACCAAAATCAACAGCACCTACTGCTAGAGCTTCAAGCATTTGTGGACCCGCAGGGAACTCTTTCCATTCAATTTTGGCGTGAGGAAATTCCTGTTCAAACAACTTTTGCTGACGCGCTACCAACAAATTTAGGGAAGATTTTTGGTAACCAATAGAAAGTGTATCTACCGATTCAGCTTTATTTTGGGAGGCAGCTTGGGTCTGACTCGATTCAGATTTTTGGCAAGCACTCAGTGCAAGGCTCAGTGCAGTAATGCCAACGAAAGTTATTGTTTTAAGGGCGTTCATTTTTGCTATTCCTCATTATTATGGTGTCGCTTTTAAGAGCGCAGTTTGAATGTCAATTTTGTTTGGAATCAGCTTTTGTTGATAAAAAGCGTCTGCGACAAATTGCTGTTGTTTTGCCACTTCTTCAGAAATAGGTTGAACTCCAAATCCCATGCGAGAAATTGAACGGTTCAAGACTTCGACGGGCAAACCAGTCGGTTGTTGTAACAACTGAGCAGCCTGTTGCTGATGCTGTAAGACCCACGTGGTGGTCTGATTTAATTCATTGACCACTGTTTTTAAAATGTCAGGATGTTGTTGTGCAAATTTGCGATCTGCTAAGTAAAACTGATGGTTATTGACTAGATTTTTACCCGTTGCGAGTACACGTGCCCCAAGCTGTTGCTCGGCTGCGGCAAAGAACGGGTCCCAAATGACCCATGCATCGACTGCACCACGTTCAAAGGCGGCACGAGCATCCGCAGGTGGAAGGTATACCACTTCAATATCAGAGAGTTTGAGCTGGTTGGCTTCAAGGACTTTTAATAGTAAATAATGTACGTTTGAGCCTTTGTTCAGCACTACACGCTTACCTTTCAAATCTTGAATGGTTTTAAGGTTCGAGGTTTTTGGCACAATCAGTGCTTCAGCTTGTGGTGCGGGTGGTTGATTGGCGAGGTAAACTAAATTCGAGTTGGCAGCTTGGGCAAAAATAGGTGGTGCTTCACCTGCTTCACCCAACGCTACACTACCCACATTTAGCCCTTCCAGTAATTGTGGACCTGCTGGAAATTCGACCCATTTCACCTGTACGCCTTGTGCTGCCAAAGCTTGCTCTAAAGTGCCACGTGCTTTCACAATCGGTAAGATGCCGTACTTTTGAAAACCAATATTTAACGTCGTGGTTTCAACTTTTTTCGGGGCACAGCCTGCCATGAGCATGCTACCTGCCACAACAGTCAAAAGAATCCATGGACGTGTTGAAGTAAAATATGGCTTGCTCATGTTCGATGTGCTCCGCAATGAATAAATGCTGATATAAGGTTGAGCAGATACGCTATAGCGCTTTCTTTTGCGAAAAAAATAAAAAAACAGGGATTGATCATGAAAAAAAAAGATAAATAAAAAAATGCAAAACTTAGCGTTAAATCTGATTTAGAGGAAAAATAGAATATCAATTTGTATTTATTTAATTTATTGAAAATATTAGATTTATTTTGTAATTAAGGTATTTGTATAAGTTTATGCTGTAGTGGAATATAGCTTTCAGCCTGAATTAGCACACCAGACGATATACATTGCATAAATGCTGCTAAGGCGATGGCACATGAATAGGTGAATGCTCGGATGCAAAGATCAATCTTAGATAGACTTTACCTCGCCTTTTGTGAGCTGGGTAAAGTCATTGTGATTCAGGTGAAATGTTCTTGAAATGGGTAAAGCGACTTAAATCCGCTTTTTAAACACCAAAGAATTACGCTGATAGTTGTACAACGCCTGACGTGCATTGGGTAAATCATCGACATTGGCAGTTTCAAAGCCATGCTCTAAAAACCAGTGCGCTGTTCGTGTGGTCAGGACGAACAACTGTTGTATGCCCATACTGCGGGCTTTACCTTCCAAATAGTGCAGAATTTGGCTACCACGATTTGATTTTCGGTAGCTTGGGTGCACTGCTACGCAGGCAATTTCAGCACTACGTAATTCATGTTCTTGAGCAGGGATTGGATACAGGGCTGCACAGGCCAGAATCATGCCATCACGTTCAATCACTGCAAATTGTTCAATTTCCGTTTCCAGTCGTTCCCGTGAACGGTAAACCAGAATTCCTTCTTCTTCGAGTGGTCGCAGCAAATTGATCAGTCCACCGACATCTTGAATATTCGCCATGCGTACATCTTCATAATGTGCATCTGTGACCATCGTGCCTGAACCATCACGAGTAAATAACTCTTCAAGTAAAGCCCCATCATAGGTATAAGAAATCAGATGCACACGATGCACGCCTTTGAGTGAGGCATTTTGTGCACTGCGGAGTTGCTGCGCCAGTTCAGAATTAGTGTCTTGTGATTGTGAAATGTATTGATCTAGACTTTGCGGAGTAATTTCGCGTTGTAACTGACCTTGTGCATTGAGCAGACCATGTTGTTTGCCAAGGAAAATCAATTTATCTGCTTTGAGGCTAATGGCAGTTTTGGTCGCCACTTCTTCGGCAGGTAAGTTAAAGACTTCGCCCGTTGTGGAATATCCCACTGGGCCGAGCATCACAATATTGTGTTGTTGCAGATGTTTTTGAATGGCATCGGTATCGACACTGCGGACTTCTCCTGTCAGTTGAAAATCAACGCCATCACGGATGCCATAGGGTTTAGCAGTTATAAAATTACCTGAAACGACATCAATGCGCGCACCATACATGGGTGAATTGGCCAAACCCATAGACAATAACGCTTCAATTTGTAGGCGAACCGAACCTACGGCATTCATCACACAGCCCAGAGATTCTCGGGTGGTGATGCGACGGTGTTGATGAAATGGTGTACTGAGCCCACTGCTTTTTAAATTCTGATTAATTTGTTGACGCGCGCCATGTACCAGAATTAGTCGAATACCCAATGAATTGAGCAAGGCAATATCGTGAATGATATGTTGGAAGTTTTCATGCTGAACCGCTTCACCATCAAACATAATGACAAAGGTTTTGTTACGGTGTGCGTTGATGTAGGGTGCAGAATGTCGAAACCAGTGCACATATTGTAAGGTTGTGCTTTGTGAAACATCGTTCGAATTCGCTTGCATGCCTATCTCAAAAAAGCCGATCAATAGTAGATTCTAATCAAAAAAATGACAGGCGAACAATCTTAGATAAAAAAACACCTTAACTTTGGTTAAGGTGTCGACGGAGGGGAAGGAATTTATATGGACTCTAAGTATTAGTTCAAAATACGAATAATGCGGTTGTTGCGTTCGTTCACCAGCACGTAATCGCCATTAATTTTGTACCATTGTTGATAACGGGCAGGTTTGTGTAAGCGTTTTGCATCACGATAATCCACGGCATAACGTGAAGAATCATAACCACGAGGTAGCGTTTGACCTACGCGCCAATCGCGGCTTGGATTAATACGTTGATAGCGCTGATCTTGCCAACGACCATCTTCTTTGTGCCAATCATGATGTTGTTCTGCGTAGCGGCGCTCATCGTAACGATGTTCATAAGCTGGAGCAGCAATCGCAGATGCGGTCACCGCAGTACCCAAGGTAAAAATTACAGCAGAAACTAATTTATTCATGATGTACCTCAATGTCTGTTTATGTCTTTCGATGAGATTAAAGTAACGAACAACAGCAGAGAAACAATGAGAGCACTATTGTGCAAATGTGAATTTAATGAAGAAAAAAAGAAGATTGTAAACAGCATCTAAGCGTTTAAGCACAAGCCTTTCAGCACAGTGAATCGAAGCGTTTTAAAAATACAGCTATAAAAAAACCAGTCTAACGTGATGTAAGACTGGCAAAAACAGAACCGTTAAGTTGAGTATTTAATCATTCACGATACGTAAAATATCATTACTGCCCGAATCGATTAAAATGTAGTCATTGTTGATTTTGTACCATTGTTGATTACGTGCGGGCTTAGGGAGACTATGGTCTTTATAATCAACTTTATAGCCGTTACCACGATAATGCTGTGGCATGACATAACCCGTTTGCCATTGATGCTGCTGTAAACGTTTTACCCCACGTTCTTCACGCATGCGGCGTTTATCTTGCATGCGTTCATCATCTTGATCAAAATCACGAAAGTCGCGCCCTTTACCTTGATTACCACGTGGATGGTCATCGCCATGATGATCAAAGTGGGGTGCAGCAGAACTCAGGCTGCTTGCCATCAATGCACTGAAAGAAATGGTCAATATCGCCATCGTCTTTTTCATGTTGACCCCTCGTTATAGATGTATTCATTTCACAGTTCTTAATGTACGAAAAAAATGCAGAGAAACTGTGAAGGAATTGGATTAATTCTTTAAAAAAACAGATAAATTAAGAATATTATCCATGAAATCATCTATTTTGGAAATCGTTCTGCGTGGGCAATTTTATCCGCACTGTCGATTTACAGGGGAAATATCTCAGCCAATTTTCAGTAGACGTATCTTTCTAGCAGATTGTTCACTCTCTAATTCCACTGTTCAGTCCAGTGTTGTAAATAGTCGACCGCCTGAATGACGCTCGGTGCTTGTTGTTCATCCTCCAAGGCGTGTATCAGTGTTTCAGGCAGTTGCAGGGATTGAATTGAACGGATCAATTTAGCTTTGTGCTGTAAATCGGTCATGAAAATTGCCTCCTAAATCTGTGGTTGAGCATGTCGATAGAGTTTAGGAGGAATTTTTTGATTCATAAAACCGAATATATTTATTAAATTGATAAAATAAAACGATTATTGGGCTGTAAAAAAATCCTTTGCCGAAAGCAAAGGATTTTTTGTTCAGGCTGAAATTCTCAAGAGATTAATCTTGAGCATCAATGCTTTGTCCACTGAGGTGCAGACTGTCATCGCCCATCAAATATAAGTATGCTGGCATAATCGATTCTGGCGTTGCCAAAGTTTTTGGGTCTTCATCTGGATAGGCTTTGGCGCGCATCGCTGTACGTGTTGCACCAGGGTTAATACAATTAAAGCGGACATTGGGATGCTGATTTTCTTTGGCAAACAATTGACTTACCGCTTCAATCGCGACTTTAGACACCGAATAAGCTCCCCATTTTTCTCGAACCTGACGCCCAACTCCAGAACTTGCAAATACGACAGATGCATGCTCAGATCTTTGCAGCAGAGGTAACAGTTCTTGGGTCAAAATGAAGGGTGCACGCAGGTTAACAGCCATGACATCATCCCATACATCAATCGGATAATGTTCAAGCTCGGTACGTTCACCTAAAATGCCTGCATTGTGCAAAATGCCATCCAGACGACCAAACTGTTTTTCTAAAGTGTCGTACAATAATTCATAATCGCGCGGTGAAGCACTAGACAATTGCAGCGGCAAAATTGCAGGTTGTGGCGCACCCAAACTTTCAATTTCATCATAAATGACTTCCAGTTTGTTTAAGGTACGACCATGCAAGACTACAGTTGCTCCATGTAAGGCATAACTGAGTGCAGCCGCACGACCAATGCCATCACCAGCCCCAGTAATTAAAATGATGCGATCTTTAAGTAGATCTGGGCGAGGCTGATATTCAGAATATTTCATGGTCACCTCCTTCTTATTTTTACTTCATCAAGTTTATGTATTTATCGCACTGTTGAGCGTGAGTTTTTGTTGAATTACGTGTTGTAATTCGGTCACGGTGTTCACAATACAATTCGCCTGCCATGCCGCGAGGTCATCTTTATGTGCCAAGGGTAAATAGCCATATGCCGCTAAAATTGTGTACATCTGGGCATGGCGACCTGCATCAATATCACGCGGGTGATCACCCACATAAATACATTGTTCTGCAGGCAGTTGCAATTGCTTTGCTGCCAGATACATCGGTTCAGGATCAGGTTTGGTTTTGCTGACATCTTCAGGGCAGACCAAAACCGCGCAACGTGCAGTGAGATTGAGCGCAGCCAATAAGGATTCACTTAGTCCGCGGGGTTTGTTGGTGACAATGCCCCATGGAATATTCTGCTGTTCCAATTGTTCCAATAGGGGATACATGCCTGCGAACAGGTCGGTATCCACGGCAATATCTGCGCCGTACAGATCCAGAAAACGTTGACGGTGCGCCAGAAACACGGGATCATCCACTTCAAGTTCTGGATAGACCAGTTTGACCATGGCGCGTGCGCCTTCTGAGACTTGTGTGCGAATCAGTTCAGCATCGACCACTGCACGCCCTGCGTCACGGCACATGTCTTGAATAATGCGAACAAAGTCCGCCGCAGTATCAATTAAGGTACCATCGAGATCGAACAGAACGGCTTTCATTCTGCACCTGCTTTTACGGTGTAGACCATGTAGTTCACATCGACATTCGGTGCCAGCCAGTAGCGTTTCGTCAGCGGATTATAATGTAATCCTGTCATGTCTTTCAGGTTAAGTCCTGCTTGACGAATATCATGTGCCAATTCCGATGGCTTAATAAATTTATGATAATCATGTGTGCCTTTGGCCAACATTCTTAAAATATATTCTGCACCAATAATCGCGAATAAATAGGCCTTAGGATTACGGTTAATGGTCGAGAAAAAGACATGCCCACCAGGCTTTACTAGTGTTTGGCAGGCTTGAATAATGGAAGCAGGGTCTGGCACGTGTTCCAGCATTTCCATACAGGTCACCACGTCGTATTGACCTGCTTGTTCTTTGGCTAATTCTTCAACTGGAATTTGGCGATATTCGATATTTTGTACGCCTTCTTGTTCTGCATGAATTCGTGCGACATTGAGTGGTGCTACACCCATATCAATGCCCAGCACATTTGCACCACGGCGTGCCATGCTTTCTGCCAAGATGCCGCCACCACAGCCAACATCAAGCACTTTTTTCCCCGCAAGACCATTGGCATGCTCATCAATCCAATTGAGGCGTAGCGGGTTAATTTGATGGAGTGGTCGGAATTCAGAATGCTGATCCCACCATATAGCAGCGAAGGCTTCAAATTTGGCAATTTCTTGCGGATCAACATTTAATTGCGACATTTGCGCCACCTCAATCAAGTTGTTTTGGTATAAAGATCAATATGGCTAGTGTAGCGTTAATTCTAAAAAAAGCGATAAAAGCAGTAAAAAAGTTCACAGAAGGAAAACGAAATCGACTAAATTGTTTTATAGTTTTCGCATAAGCTCATCATAATGATTTAGAGGACAACAAACGCAATGAAAAAATTCCTTTTGGGTAGCCTTGCAACGGCCGTATTTGCATTTTCTGGTAGTGTTATGGCAGCGAATTTTGTTGCAGGTAAGGACTACACCGTAGTCGCCAACCCAGGCAAAGTTGAAGTGCCAGGAAAAATCGAAGTGCGTGAATTCTTTTGGTATGGTTGCCCACATTGCTTTAAGTTAGAACCGCATATGCAGACTTGGCTAAAAAATATTCCAAAAGATGTGCGTTTTGTGCGTACTCCAGCTGCAATGAACCCCGTGTGGGAACAAGGTGCACGTGGTTACTATGTTTCTGAAGCCTTAGGTGTGCGTCAGAAGACCCATTTACCTTTGTTTCATGCGATCCATGTGAATGGTCAGCAAATTTTTGATCAGCAATCTCAGGCGAAATTCTTTACTAAATATGGTGTACCTGAAGCTAAATTTAACAGCATGTTTAACTCATTCATGATTACCTCTAAAGTCGCACAAGCCAATCAACTGGCAAAACAGTATCAGTTAACAGGTGTACCTGCGGTCGTGGTGAATGGTAAATATGTGGTACAAGGTGAAGATGCCAAAGTGACCCAAGTCGTGAGCTACTTGGTTGAGAAAGAGCGTAAAGCCAAATAATTTGTGAAGTGTTAAAAAAAAACCTGCAATGATGCAGGTTTTTTTATGGGAGCTTTTCGAGGTTAAGGATAGGCAAAAGCTTTTATTTCTTATGAATGATTCCTCGAAAGAGCAGTTCAATTTGTTCAATGGTTTGAGCTTTAAAATGCTGGCGTTGTTGTAGCTGCTGCGGATTGTCTGTTGCGACCATGAAATTAATCCAAGACATGGCCCAGTTAAAAGATGAATTAATCAGTAAGTTGGACAATACCTGAAGGTCATTCAAGGCATAAGTTGGTTCGACTTCACTCAACTCATCAGTTAAATCTTCAATAAGATATTCAATTTCTCGGGCAATGGCATAACGCAATAAAGCATTGCCTCCCCAACGTTCTGCACTAATAAAAATCCACCATTCGGGATGCTGTTGTACCGCGGTAAAGAATTGATCCAAACGGGGCTCGATATTCCTAGGTTGTTGCAGTAAGGAGGCTAATTTGAGTTCATGCAAGACTCGTTTATGCTGTAGGGCGATCTGGTCAATTAATTCTAAACCAAGCTGATTTTTATCTAAGAAATGGCGGTAAAACGCGGTTGGCACTAAACCGACATGGCGAGTAATTTCGCGTAGGCTCATACTACTAAAAGACATTCCCGATGAACTTAAACTTAAGACGGCATCTAATAGTGCTTGGCGGCTTTGTTGTTTACGTTCATCTCGTATCGACATAAGGACTCTCGAATGGCTTTGCTGGAGTTTAACAAATTTTTTGACCAGAAAAACAGCAGTAATTTGGTGCTAAAAGCGGTGTCATGTTATTGCCTTGAGTTTTTTCATGACAGGGTTGTGGATATACCATTTGATGAGATTGCATCTGCTATACTTGTGCGCAACGAATTTCTGGCAATATTAAAGGCGAATTATGCGTATCGACCAACGTACTCTAGATCAATTACGTGATGTAAAAATTACCCGCAATTACACACGTTATGCTGAAGGTTCTGTGCTGGTTGAATTTGGCCATACCAAAGTGCTATGTACCGCCAGTATTGATAATTCTGTACCGCGCTTTTTGAAAGGCAAAGGACAAGGTTGGGTAACCGCAGAATACGGAATGTTGCCACGTTCAACGCATACCCGTAGTGACCGTGAAGCGGCGCGTGGTAAACAATCTGGACGTACTCAAGAAATCCAGCGTTTGATTGGCCGTAGTTTACGTGCCATGGTAGACCTGAAAAAGCTGGGTGAAAACACCATTACTATCGACTGTGATGTGATTCAAGCTGATGGCGGCACACGCACTGCTGCCATTACAGGTGCAGCAGTTGCATTAGTGGATGCCATGAATGTTTTGCTTGAACA
Organism: Acinetobacter sp. ACNIH2; assembly: GCF_002934965.1. Lineage (NCBI taxonomy): Bacteria > Pseudomonadati > Pseudomonadota > Gammaproteobacteria > Moraxellales > Moraxellaceae > Acinetobacter > Acinetobacter sp. ACNIH2. The sequence goes on along the minus strand of NZ_CP026412.1, from coordinate 1,386,030 downwards.
AAAGAAGATTAAGCATGATCCATTAAAAGGTTTGGTCGCAGCTATTTCTGTCGGTATCTTCAAGGATGAGGTCTTATTGGACTTATGTTATGAAGAAGATTCAAATTGTCAGACCGACTTGAATGTTGTCATGACGCAAGCAGGCGAGTTTATTGAAATTCAAGGTACTGCGGAAGATAAACCATTTACCCGTGCTCAAACCAATGCGATGTTAGAAATGGCTGAACAAGGTATTCAAGCCTTGATCCAGAAGCAGCAAGAAGCTTTGGGCTGGTAATACGTTTGATCATTCGAAAATAAAAAAAGCACCCAGATGGGTGCTTTTTTATTACAAAACCTAATCAAATCAAGCTCAATCCATAACATGCACTTAATTTTATACCCATGATCGCGATGTAAACTCCATGCCATTCATTTTATTGGAGCATGGATTTATGGCTCAATTTTTTATCCTATTTTGTGCAGTGGTGACCTTTGCACTCATGGCGTGTGATCCGCGTCCGACTGAATTAAAACAAACAGCTTCTGCTTGGGATCAAACGGTTCATCCCTCACAACAAGATCAGCAAACGTCAAAAGATTCAACAGCATCATAAAAACTTACGATGCCTTTTGAGTCAGTAGTTGATAACTATGATTCTTTCCATTCAACACATCCATATTTAAATCTTTGTATTGGTTTAACAACTGTGGATGCGGATATTTACATTCAGGTTTTAGCTCTACCCCAGTTTGATGAATGGCACTATAACAGGCGTTTACAGCTTGGATAAATTGGTAATAAGGGGGCAGAGGCAATTGAGCTGCTGTCAGCACCTTAGGAGCAAGAAAATGTGCTGCAATATTTTTTTGCTGAAAAAGACTGCGATCAATTGGGTAGTTACTCCAGACAGCGAGAGGTGTGCTGAAAAACTTCACATCTTTCTTTTCTGCTTTTTCTTGCGCGGAAGCGAAGAAGTGGAAGTCATCATAGACCTGACCTAAATTCGGCAAATGATCGCCAAAGAAAATCACAATGGTTGGGCGTTCCTGTTGTTTTAAATCTTGCAGCAACTTTTCAACATGTTGATCCGCACGTTGTAAGCCAGTCAGATAGGTATTCAGTTGACGTTTGGAACTTTCACTCAATTGTGGCTGATTAATGTTGAAATGATCCTTGCCATAGCGATCATCATTGTAGTTAAAGTGATTTTCGACGGTAATGGCATAGATAAACTGCGGTTGTTCGGTATGTTTCAGTTGGTTACGAATCGATTGATAGAGCAAATCATCGTTTGCCCAACCTGCCTGATTGATATATTTGGCACGATCTTGTGCACTGGTCATATTTTCCAGCGAAGTAAAGCGATTGAAACCTAAGTTTTGATAAACCGAGTTGCGATTGTAAAAAAACTTACCACTATTGTGCATGGCCGTGGTGTCATAACCCAAACTATTCAAATAAGTGGCTAGAGAATAGGTAGGGCGTTTTAGTTTGGACACATACATCAATTCATTATGATTTAAGTAGATATTCAAACTGGTCAGGACTTCAAATTCCACATTGGCAGTACCGCCACCAAAACTTGGTGAAAGTAAACTCGAAGTTTGATAGCGATTGAGTGTTGGGGTGATGTTTTGGGGAATGCTTTTACCTAATTGACGTGCATCCCAATGTGCCTCGCTCATGATCATGATGATATTGGGCTGTTGCTCAGGCTTAAGCACAGGCATGGTCGTGCTATAAGGTGTATATAGGGCTTTGATGGTCGCTTCTGGAATATTTTCGGTATTAAACAATCGAGTATTCAGGCTATCCATCGACTTTGAAAAAAAGAAGGGAATAAAACCAATTTTTTGAATGGTGAGATGATCACCAATCCAATCGCCTTTGGTATTAGGAAAGGCTTGTCGGTATTCACATAGCCAGCCAAGTTGGTTCTGTTGGCATAACTGGCTAAAGTTATTGCTGAAATTTGCGCTAATTAAAACGCCCAAACTACAAAGGGATAATAATGCGTTCGACAAAAACAACCGCTTTTTCTCAAGTTGTTCTTTACGGTAGAGAAAGACTATGAGAGCGATACATACAGCAACCCCTGAGAGTACTGAAAATTTAAGCAACCCAGGTGCAACAATAAAGGTTTCTTTAATCAATAAGAAATCGCTAGGCACCAAACTGGCCGATAAGTATTTTTCTTTTTGTGTATTGATAAAAATCATCAATAAAAAAATGAACTGACTAAAAAAAATGGTAATAAAGGTTTTTCTGAACAATAAGTAAATAAAGGAAATCAGGGCATAATTAATCAGCACCGATATGACGATTTTTGCGCCATTCAACTGAAAATATTGCTCAGGATTATTCAGGATACGAGGAAGGGCAGGATAAAGGCAGAAAAAAGCCACAGACACGAGGGCCATCAGCAAAAATAGAATTTGCTGTTTCCAGATATTCATAACACATGTTGAGGGAGGAGAAAGGCAGTTCGGAATTATAGAACTTTCAAGATTATTTTCAATGCACTTTATATAGATTCAAAATTGGTGATCAGCCTAAACAATGATCACCAAAATTGGATTAATCATTAGCCATTAAAACGCATTGATAAATCAATTGCTTTGACATCTTTGGTTAGTACACCCATTGAAATATAGTCAACGCCAGTCGTGGCAACTTGGCGTAAATTATCAATGGTGATGTTACCCGAGGCTTCTAATTTGCAACGACCTGCGACATGTTGGACGGCATCAATCATTTGCTGCTGACTAAAATTATCCAGCATCACAATGTCTGCCTTGGCTTCAAGCGCTTGATTGAGTTCATCCCAAGTTTCAACTTCAACTTCAACAGGTTTGCCTGGTGCAATCTGATGGGCTTTGGCAATTGCTTCGGCAATACCACCTGCTGCCATAATATGATTTTCTTTAATTAAGAATGCATCAAATAAGCCTAAGCGATGATTTTGTCCACCGCCTACTGCAACGGCATATTTCTGCGCAATACGTAAACCAGGTAAGGTTTTGCGAGTATCGAGCAATTTGGTGTTTAAACCATCAAGCTGTTTGACATAATCAGCAGTTTTGGTCGCGACAGCCGATAAAGTTTGAACAAAGTTCAGTGCAGGACGTTCAACCGTAAGTAAGCTGCGTGCAGAGCCTGCGAGTTTTAAAAACGCTTCATTGGCTGCAATTTTATCGCCGTCTTGTTTTAACCAAGTCACCTGAACTGAAGCATCAAATGCCTGAATTAATGCATTTACCCATGGTTGACCAGCGAGAATCATGTCTTCACGACTAATGATGGTCGCAGTCGCTTGCTCATCTTCAGGGGTTAATAAGGCCGTAATATCCCCATCACCAATGTCTTCTTGGAGTGCTTGTTGAATATTGATTTGAATTGATTGTTCAAGCAGCGTTGGAGAAATGCTCATAGTCTTTCCGTGTCTTTTTAACCCATGAAAATTGCGCGTTATCTTAACATTGTTCTTTATAGTTTATGCCGTAGATTTGAGATTTTATGATGAAAGTTTTAGCATGGTGGAGTTATAAATAAAGCTTCAATATAGTTAGGAATGGATTATGCAGCAGCTCTCCTCTTTTCAGGTTGTCGATGGTCAACTCATCGGTGCGAAGCAAATTCCATCGCCGAATTTTAATCAGCGACCAGCAGAGGCAAAAATTGAATTGGTGGTGATTCACAACATTAGCTTGCCACCGTCGCAGTTTGGGGGAGGCTATATCCAGCAATTTTTCCAGAACCAGTTGGATGCAACACTACACCCTTATTTTGAAACCATTCAAGAGCTGAAGGTTTCAGCGCATCTGCTGATTCTGCGTACAGGCGAGGTGCTGCAATTTGTGAATTTAGCACACCGGGCTTGGCATGCTGGACGTTCATCCTATTTGGGGCAACAGGAATGTAACGATTATTCTATCGGAATTGAACTTGAAGGCAGCGATGACTGTGCTTTTGAAAGCCTGCAATATCAGGTTTTGGCGCAAGTCGTGGTGAGTCTGCAACAGGCTTATCCAGCGATAAAACAGCATGTGGCAGGTCACTCTGATATTGCACCAGGGCGTAAAACGGACCCAGGTCCTTACTTTGATTGGGTGAAGTTCAGAAGCTTGGTACATCAGATTAAGAATGCAAAATAAAAAGACATTTCCGTTGAGTTTAATCATTTAACAACGATTTTTTTTCACAAGTTTCATTACAATAGCGACTAATTTTTTTATTGGGTGGATACGATGGCGCTTTGGCGGTCGACCTTTATTGTCAGTGCAATGACCATGTTGTCTCGCGTACTCGGATTGGTCCGCGATATCGTCTTGCTCAATGTCTTTGGTGCAGGGAAGGATTTCGATACATTTGTGGTTGCGTTCCGTATCCCCAATTTCTTTCGGCGCTTATTTGCAGAAGGGGCATTTTCACAAGCCTTTATCCCCGTACTAACTGAATATAAAACCAGTAAGGCACATGCAGAAGTCCAGATTCTCATCAGTCGTGTATTTGGCGGCTTACTGACGATCATGACCTTGCTGACGTTTATTGCGATGGTGGCTGCACCAGCAATTTTGTATATCTATGCACCTGGTTTCCATGCCGATCCAGAGAAGTTTGATCTTGCGGTGAGCATGTTCCGCCTCACTATTCCATATTTAATGTTCATGTCTCTGACCGCCTTTGCCAGTAGCATTTTGAACAGTTATGGTTCATTCGCTTCGCCAGCATTTTCGCCAGTCCTGCTTAATGTGGCAATGATTGCAGGAGCATGGTGGCTTACACCGTATATGGCTGAACCGATTATGGCCTTGGGGTGGTCAGTTGTCGTGGCGGGGGTATTACAGCTTGCGATTCAGATTCCAGAACTTTGGCGCAAAAATTTATTAATTCCACCGAAGGTTGATTTTAAGCACGAAGGTGTCGACCGCATCATGAAGTTGATGCTGCCAGCGTTGTTCGGTGTTTCAGTCACTCAGATTAATTTATTGCTGAATACCATTTGGGCATCCTTTATGCAGGATGGTTCGGTGTCGTGGCTGTATAGTGCGGAACGTATGACAGAATTACCGTTGGGGCTGATTGGTGTGGCGATTGGGACGGTTATTTTACCATCGTTGTCAGCACGACATGCGGAGCAAGATCAACATAAATTCCGTGGCATGATGGATTGGGCTGCCAAGGTTATTGTGTTGGTTGGGCTTCCTGCCAGTATTGCTTTGTTTATGCTCTCGACACCAATTATTCAAGCCTTGTTCCAGCGGGGAGAGTTCACTGTAGAAGATACACAAATGACAGCGCTGGCTTTACAGTGTATGAGTGCAGGGGTCATTGCTTTTATGCTGATTAAGGTTTTTGCACCTGGTTTTTATGCTCAGCAAGATACCAAAACCCCAGTACGCGTGGGTTTAATGGCGGTAGCAGCAAATGCCATTTTAAACGTGGTATTTATTGGTTTCTTTAAATTGATAGATTGGCATGCTGAACACATGGCGTTGGCAATGGCTTCATCTGGCTCAGCCTTAGTCAATGCAGGAATGCTGTACTTCTACTTGCATAAACGCCATATTTTCCGTTTTGGCCCGCATTGGAAAAAGCTGTTTTTACAATATGCTGTGGCCAACATTGTCATGATTGTTGCCTTGGCATATGGTTTAACTTGGTATGATGGCACTATGTCACAATGGATGCGTGTTGCAGAAGTGATTGGCCTATGTGTAGTGGGCGTTATAGCGTATCTGATCGGATTAATTGTAATGGGTTTCCGTCCGCGCGATTTACGTCCATAAAGATCATTTTTGATCGAGGCTGAAATCAAAGCATTCGCTGTTTTTAAAGGTTATCTATAGTCAAAAAAGGGACTGATCTCAGTCCCTTTTTTTCAAGGCAGTACTTGTAATAATTCGACATCAAAAATTAAGGTACTGTTTGGCTCGATAATATCTCCCGAACCAATTTGTCCATAAGCCAAATTCGCTGGAATAAAGAAACGATATTTTGCCCCTTCCTTCATTAATTGTAAGCCTTCGGTCCAGCCTTGAATAACTTGATTGACTTGGAATTCGGCAGGATGTTGACGTGCAATTGAACTATCGAAAACAGTACCATCAATCAGGCGACCTTCATAATCGACTTTAACTTTTGAGCTGACTTTAGGTGTTTTTCCAGTACCGGCTTGAATGACTTGATATTGTAATCCTGACGCAGTGGTTTGTACGCCTGATTTTTTGGCATTTTCTGCGAGAAAGGCTGCGCCGATTCTATTATTTTCTTCAGCTTTCTTTCTTAATTCAATCAACTGTTGGGCTTCTGCCTGTTTTTTATATTGGGTTAAGACACGTGCCATTTCTTCATCAGTCAATGAAGCTTCTTTGCCTTGAGCGGCTTCTCTGAGCCCTTGAATGAAGGCTTCAAGATTTAAATCTTTCAACGATTCGGCATTGGTGCGACCCATTAAATAGCCAAAGCTATACCCAATCTGTTCTGCGCTTGGACTGCTGGTGGTAATAGGTTTCGCGAAAGTTGTTGCACTGAATAACAGTGTTGATGCCAAAAGCATGTGTATTTTCATTCAATCGTCCTAAAGTTTTTTTCGTGTCGGAATATTCAAAACTCCAAGGAATATTGACGACAGTACTTTTTATTTTTTCTGCGTTAAATTTGAATGGGGTGAGGATTAAAAATCATATGGAGTAGATCGAATCTATTCGATTTAATGCCCGCGTTTTATGCAAAATTTAATCTCTAAAGTCAAAGAAGGAGAGCTCAGCTCTCCTTAATTTCTTACTTTACTTTAATTAATTCAACATCAAAAATTAGTGTGCTATTGGCTGGAATCGTGCCTGGCACACCTTGTTCGCCGTAGCCCAATTTAGCAGGAATAAATAAAGTGGCTTTACCACCTTCCTTCATCAATTGTAAGCCTTCAGTCCAACCTGGAATCACTTGATTAAGTGGGAACTCAATTGGCTCTCCACGTTGAATGGAGCTATCAAATACTTTGCCATCAACCAATTTACCAGTGTAGTGAACTGTCACGACAGAGTCAGCCGATGGCTGCTTGCCTGTACCTTCTTGAGTAATAATATATTGCAATCCAGAAGCGGTCGTTTTTACCCCTGGCTTTTTGGCATTCTCTGTCAGGAAGCTGTCACTTGCGCTCTGTGCATTTTTGGCTTGATCTGCTTGTTTCTTTTGCATTTCTTGTTGGAATTGCTGATAAGCTTGCTGCAATTCTTGTTCCGTGTATGCAGGTTGTGTACGAGCATGACCTTCACGTACGCCTGTTACAAAGCTGTTGATATCAAGTTCAGGAGGTGTTTGATGTGCGACTTCATAACCTAAAGCATAACTAATTTTTTCAACAGCAGAAGCATTTTTAGAGGCTTTTGATGTGATGGCTTCAGGGTGTTTGGTTGCATAATAAACTGGAACAAGTGCAGCACCGCCTAAAATTACAGCAACAGCGATGGGTAAGGCTTTACTCATAGGGTTTTCCAAAATTCATTGTAGTAATCAAAAATTTGCCGCTATTTTAGCAAACTTTTTAATGCTTAGATGGTATTTCAACCGATTCTATATTCGGATATTACTATATGCCTGTATAGGTCAAGAAGCTATAACAGGCTGATTACCTAAAACATTTTTTATACAAATAAAAAAAGGACCAACATGATGCTGATCCTTTTAAATAAAAAATGATTGTTAAGTATTAATCATCTTTCGCATTTTTATAGGCATAGGCATAGTTATAGCCATAACTTGTGCCAGCTGTACGTTGAATATCATTCAAGATAATACCTGTCACTTTAACGCTTGCCTGTTCAAAGCGGTTAACAACCAATTCAAGCTCTTTAATTTGTGTCTTACCATAACGCGCAATAACAAGATTAACACCGGCATATTGAGAAATGATAATACCATCGGTAACCGCCAAAATAGGTGGCGTATCGATAATGATATGGTCAAATTGAGTAGACAAGTTTTCCAATAAACTTTTAAAGCGTTCAGTGCTGAGCAACTCAGATGGATTTGCGGGACTCTTGCCTCGAGTAATCACCGATAAATTTTCAACTTCTGTTATTTTGAGAATTTTCTCTAACGGATGTTGACCATTGAGATATTCAGCGAGCCCTGCTTGGTTATCTTGATGGAAGTACTTATGTAAATAACCACGGCGTAAGTCTGCATCAATTAATAGTACACGTTTATTGCTTTGCGCCAAAATAACCGCGAGGTTGGTTGAGACAAATGATTTACCAAGTTCTGGTGCAGGACCTGAAATCATAATAATGTTATTACGCGCATTATTGAGGGCGAAATGAATTGCAGTACGCATACTACGTAAGCTTTCAATCGCAATATCATCACTATTTTTGACAGCAAGAATCGGGATACTTTTCTTCTTCTTGATAATATTAATACGACTTTCTTGCACAGGTGAGCGTGGCACAGTCGCATAGACAGGCAGATCAAGTTCAGTCTCAATTTGACCAGAATCTTTAATTCCTGTGCGCAGCATATTTCGTATTAATGCGACTAATACACCAATAAACCCGCCGACAAAAATCGATAGCAAGAGTACTAACAATTTTTTAGGTTTAATTGGCTCAATTGGCAAGACTGCGGTATCAACAATACGCACATTACCAATTTCACCAGCTTTGGCAATACGTAACTGTTGATAAGAGTTTAACAATGTAGTGTAGAGTTGCTGTTTAACTTCAACTTCACGATATAACTGTAAATAACGACGTTGTAGGTCGGGTAATTGTTTCAGCGTTGCATTCAGCTCTTTAATTTTACTGTTAATTGCAGCCAGTTGAGCACCGATTTGTTGCATTGCTGGGTGTTCAGCAGTGTATTTTTCTGAAAGTTCAGCCTGCTTCTGTTCCAGTTCAATTTTTTGAGTTTCAAGGCTAATGCTTTGAGTGAGATAAAGTTCAGATTCCTTCGTGACATCAACGGTGTTGTACTGTTCACGGAACTTGTTAAACTCACGTTCGGCAACATCAAGTTGCTGTTTTAACTCTGGTAATTGTTCATCTAAGAACTTTAAAGTTTGTGCGGTTTCAGCAGAGCGGCGTTCAATGTTTTGTTTGCTATAAGCAACCAAAATAGAATTCAGAACTTTGGTAATGTGCTCTTTATCAGCTCCCTGATAATTAAGCCCAAGTACGCCCGTAAGTTTTCCTTTTTCTGCCACAGAATAATTCTGCAGAACCGTATCCACAGCGGCTGGTAAAGACATTTTCTGAACATTGTAACTTGAACTCAATGGATCACGACTAAAAATGCCAATATTCCAAGTTCCAATAGATGAACGACTTTGGTTGATCTGATTCAATGTCCCTTTAAAAACGACTTCATCTGTTTTTTGATCTGTAAGGGTAAATTGCTTATTCTCAAAACTCAAAAGTAGTGGTTTGTCGAGATATTCAGCAGGGACATCAAATTTTCGAACCTGAAATGACTGTTCATTATTGTAAAAAGTAACAGCCTGCGGTAAATACTCAGTCTGGAAGGTATCTTGATTCAACAAACGATGAAAGGCAGTGTCATCTGTTGATGAAATACTAAAATCTAAATGCAATTGTTGGATAACTTGTCCTAAAACCAAACGCGATCTTAGAATTTCTATTTCAGCTTGAGCAGGGGACTTCTGATCGACCATTGACGATAAATCACCCAGTAATGCTGCAGTGCCTGCCCCTTTGCTATCTTCAACTTGTATCAGTGCATCAACCGCATAAATATCTTGAGTTGTTCTTAAATAAAGTAATGCACACACCAAACTTAAGATGGTACATAATGCAATCAGTTTCCATTGAGCAATTAACGAAAAGAACAGCTCTTTTAAATCAATTGTGTCTTCTGTATTGGTATTTTGGCTCATAATTGTGCTATCAATGGGTTAAATATGTTTCTTCCAGTCACTTATACAGTTTTGTATAAGCTGACAGGTATCATCAAAAACGGCTTGCTCATGCTGGTAAGGGTCAGGGACATTTTTACCTTGCCAATGGCCAAGTCGAAAGGTTTTTCCTTTGGAAAATGGCCATGTCTGCTCAATATGTTTTTGCTGATTTTGACTCATGACTAAAATTAAGTCGGATTTTTTTATTAATTCTGCATTTAGTTTTTTGGCGACATGTGCCTGCATATCAATACCATGTCTTTGCATACATAAGATGGCTTTATCATCGGCATTATGACCAATTAAACCAGAGATTCCAGCCGATTCAACATGAAGTTGAGGGAATTCCTGTTTTAAAAAATATTCAGCCATCGGACTACGACAAATATTTCCAATACAGACCACGAGAATATTTTGAATGTGCATTAGTTCCCCAAGCGATCAATATTATATAAAGCATTAGAGAAAGGTAGAATTTGGGTCACAATACGTTGCCAACGCGCTAAGCCAGTGGAGTCAACATAAACAATATCATTGCGGCGCATTTTAAACTGATTAGCTAAACCAAAATCCCCTAAACTTAACAAATTCATATGATAAAGTTCGGTTTGCTGCGTTTGCGGATCACTACGCAACACATAAATACGACTTGCACTGGCAGTATTGGGGTTTAAACCAAGACTTTCACCTAAGACATCACTTAAGCTCATACCCTGATCACGCATTAATAAGGATTGGTTCTTGCCAGACTCACCCATTACGTAAATTTTTTGATTTTCTTTTGAATTTACATAAAGCGTATCATTGGGTTGAATTAAAAGATTATGCAGCGAATAACCTGCTTTTTCTAAATCAATGCTATTTAACTGATAAGTACGCCCCTGACGCACTAATGTGATGGAGGTATTATCCCCATACTGGGTGTTTACCCCGCCAGCTAAACCAAGTGCAGTATAAACACTTACAGGTTGGTCACTCAGGAAGAATTGTCCACCTTTCATCACGTTGCCTTGGACAGAGTAACGCTGTCCTTGATAAGACAGGACACGGGCAATTACGTCAGGGGTTTTTAAATAGCGTGAAAGTTGATTACGTAGTTCCTGATTGACTTGGTTAAGTGATTTCCCCGCTGCTTTGTAGCGTCCAATAATTGGGAATTGAATATAGCCTGCTTGATCAATTTGGAAGCCATTGGCTTGAATGGATTGATCATTACTGACTGCTGTATTAATAGGCGGAGTAATTTCAGGATAAGCCCATAAATAGATAGATAAAATATCGCCAGGGCTAAGTTTATAGTTCAGTTGCGAGTGACGAAATAAGCTAGAAATATCTTGTATATCAGTATTTTGATTTTGCTGTAAATGGCGTAGGGTGTTTTGATTTAACTGGATAACATTCACAGAGCTTCCAAGCTCGGTTTGATAGACTCCTTGTTCAGGTAAATCATATGTTTGTAGGCCGGGCGCTAAAGCACAACCGACAGTGCTAAGTGTGAACCCTAAAAGGCCAATATATTGTAGAAATTTCACTCTGAACCCTATTATAAAAATATTTCAATCTTTTGATGCGATTGAGTGTATCTATTCAAAATTTAGCTAACTATAACAAATTGTATAATTTATTTATACGCATTTACGTTAAGACAAAATGTATTTCTGTTATATTAGCGAATAGCCGATAAAATGGCATTTAATTTATTCCAAAGTCAATGAGCACGGGCATCAAGGCAAACACATGTTGCAGAATTCAGAGTTAAAAATAGCCATTATTGGTCTGGGGTATGTGGGGTTGCCGTTGGCGGTAGAGTTTGGGAAAAGTGTTCCTGTTGTGGGATTCGATATTCATCAAAAACGGATTGATGAATTAAAAAGTATGCAAGACCATACGTTAGAAGTCACGCCTGATGAGCTGTTGGCTGCAACGCAATTAAGCTATTCCTCAGAATTACTGGATTTACAGGACTGCAATTTTTTTATTGTGACTGTTCCGACCCCAATTGATGATTTTAAGCAACCAGATTTAACACCATTAATTAAAGCATCTGAAAGCATTGGAAAAGTATTAAAAAAAGGTGACGTCGTTGTCTACGAATCAACTGTTTATCCAGGTGCAACAGAAGAAGTTTGTATTCCTGTATTAGAAAGAGTTTCTGGACTCCAATTTAATCAGGATTTCTTTGCAGGTTATAGCCCAGAGCGTATTAATCCTGGTGATAAACAGCACCGTGTAACCAACATTTTAAAAATTACTTCAGGCTCTACGCCTGAAACTGCTGACTATGTGGATCAGGTTTATAATTTAATTGTTGAGGCAGGTACACATAAAGCACCAAGCATTAAAGTGGCTGAAGCAGCCAAGGTGATTGAAAATACCCAACGTGATGTCAATATTGCGTTAATTAATGAGTTGGCGCTGATTTTTAATAAATTAGGAATTGACACTGAAGATGTGCTCAAAGCTGCGGGTACCAAATGGAACTTTTTACCATTCCGTCCAGGTTTGGTGGGAGGCCATTGTATTGGCGTAGATCCGTATTATTTAACGCATAAAGCTCAATCGATTGGGTTACATCCCGAAATTATTTTAGCTGCACGTCGACTAAATGATCGCATGGGTGAATATGTGGCGACACAACTGATTAAGGAAATGGTGAAGAAACGCATTCAGGTTGTCGGCTCAAAAATATTGGTGATGGGCTTAAGTTTTAAGGAAAACTGCCCAGATATTCGAAACAGTAAAATCATTGATATGGTCAATGCCCTAAAAGATTATGATCTCGATTTGGATATTTATGACCCATGGGTGGATCCTGAAGAAGTGAAACACGAATATGGTTTGGCGCCTGTTAAAAATTTGGAATCAGGGCAATATGACGCCATTATTCTCGCAGTTGCACATGATCAATTTAAGGCGATGACTTCACAAGAAATGCATGCATTAGGTAAACAGAATCACGTCTTATATGACTTGAAATATATATTAGATAAAGAAGAATCTAATATTCGGTTATAATTAACGAAATTTTATATCTAGCTTAAAAAAGTTCGAGGAAATAATGCTACAAGGCTCTACAATATTAGTAACAGGCGGTACAGGTTCTTTTGGGAATACATTTATTCCAATGACGCTAGAAAAATATAATCCTAAAAAAATAATCATTTTTTCTCGTGATGAAATGAAACAATGGGAAATGGCGAAAAAATTTAAAGATGATAAACGTGTACGTTTCTTTATTGGTGATGTAAGAGACAAAGAGCGTCTATATCGTGCTTTAGATGGTGTGGATTACGTTGTTCACGCGGCTGCAACAAAAATTGTACCGACTGCTGAATATAATCCTTTTGAATGCATTAAAACAAACATCAATGGTGCAATGAATTTAATTGATGCATGTATTGATAAAAAAGTAAAAGGTGTAGTTGCACTATCAACAGACAAGGCTAGTAGCCCAATTAATTTATATGGTGCAACAAAACTTGCATCTGACAAATTATTTGTTGCTGGTAATGCCTATTCTGGCGAGCACGGTACGAAATTCTCCGTTGTTCGCTACGGTAACGTAATGGGTTCTCGTGGTTCAGTTATTCCTTTCTTCATGTCAATTAAAGATAAAGGTATTTTACCAATTACAGATGATCGTATGACCCGTTTCATGATTTCTTTGGAACAAGGTGTGGAATTGGTTTGGCACGCATTTGAAGATATGGTCGGTGGAGAGATTTATGTGAAAAAAATCCCTTCAATGAAAGTTACCGATTTAGCAACAGTTGTAGCACCAGAAGCTAAACAAGAAGTAGTAGGTATTCGTCCAGGTGAAAAGTTGCATGAGCAAATGATTAGTGTTGAAGATGCTTACTATACTTACGAGTATCCAGAACATTATAAAATTTTACCTGTAATCAATGATTGGGCGGAAACTCAAGAACGTATTAAAGATGGTACAAAAGTGCCAGAAGGCTTCCATTATTCAAGTGATAACAATGCTGAGTGGATGAGCGCTGAAGACTTACAAGCTTGGTTAGTAAAAAATGCAGAGAAAGTAGGTAATATTTAATATGTTTATTCCTTATGGTAGACAAAATATAAATCAGGCTGATGTTGATGCGGTTGTTCAGGTTCTTCAATCTGATTTTTTGACACAAGGACCACAAGTTCCTCTGTTTGAAAAATCGGTCGCAGAATTGGTAGGTGCGGAGTATGCCTTTGCCATGAATAGTGCGACTTCAGCTTTGCATGTAGCTTGTTTGGCATTGGGATTAAAGAAAGGAGATGTCCTTTGGACATCTCCTATCACTTTTGTAGCATCAGCAAACTGTGCATTGTACTGTGAAGCGGATGTTGATTTTGTTGATATTGATCCAGATACTTACAACCTTTCAGTCAATGCTTTAAAAGCTAAACTAGAATTTGCAAAACAAAATAATAAATTACCCAAAATTGTGGTGCCAGTGCACTTGTGTGGTCAGTCCTGTGATATGGAAAAAATCTATGCGCTTTCTCAAGAATATGGTTTTAGCATTATTGAAGACGCATCTCATGCAATTGGTGGGAAGTATAAAGACCATTATATCGGCTCCAATCAGTATTCTGATATTACAATTTTTAGTTTTCATCCAGTCAAAATTATTACGACTGCTGAAGGTGGAATGGCGCTTACCAATAATGAAGAGCTTGCAAAGAAAATCGATTTATTACGTAGTCATGGTGTAACTCGTAACCCTGAGTTTATGACTAAACCTTCAGAAGGCCCATGGTATTACCAGCAGGTAGAGTTGGGTTATAATTACCGTATGACTGAGTTACAAGCAGCTCTGGGTGTTACACAATTGACTCGTCTAGAAGCTTTTGTTGCTAAGCGACATGAGATTGCTAATAAATATAATGAGTTATTAAAAGATTTACCTTTAATCACACCATATCAATTGCCAGAAACATACTCTGGATTACATCTTTATGTCATTCGTTTGAAGCTAAATGAATTGAGCAAAGGGCGTAAAGAAATCTTTGAAACGTTGCGAGAGAAAGGGATTGGTGTCAACGTACATTACATTCCAGTACATACTCAACCTTATTATGAGCAGCTTGGTTTTAAGCAAGGGGACTTCCCTGAAGCTGAGGCTTATTACGAAGCGGCTATTAGCTTACCAATGTTTCCTGATTTGACTGATGAGCAAATCCAGTATGTTTACCAAACTTTAAAAGAGGTGTTGGTATAACAATGCAACTGGCGGTTATTCCTGCGCGGGGTGGAAGTAAAAGAATTCCTCGGAAAAACATTAAACACTTTTATGGTAAGCCCATGATTGCGTGGTCAATTGAGGCAGCGCTTAAGAGTAATTGTTTTGATGAGGTGTGGGTTTCGACCGACGATAAAGAAATCGCAGATATTGCAGTAGAGTATGGGGCGAAAGTACCATTTATGCGTCCCGCACATTTGTCTGATGATTATGCAACTACCGCAGATGTGATGCAGCATGCAACTCAGGAATTTGAGCATTTAACAGGTCGGCGTCCAGAACATGTTTGCTGTCTTTACGCCACAGCTCCTTTTGTTCAAGTTAATGATTTAAAAAAGGGATTGCAGTTACTTAAGAATGATTCGATTGATTATGCATTTAGTGCTACAACATTTCCGTTTCCAATTCAAAGAGCAATAAAGTTGAATAAAGAAGGGACAGTTGAAATGTTTAGTCCTGAAAATTTCAACGTTCGCTCTCAAGATTTGGAAGAAGCTTGGCATGATGCTGGACAATTTTATTGGGGAATTACTCAGGCTTGGTTGGATAAATGTCCAGTTTTCTCAAGCAAGTCCCGAATTGTAGAGCTTCCTAGAACACATGTGCAGGATATTGATACTTTAGAAGATTGGCAATTGGCAGAGCTGTTATTTGGTGCCTTGAAATTATGGTAATGCGGATAGGTTTTAGGGTTGATGCTGCTAAACATATTGGAACTGGTCACTTGCATCGGTGTTTAACTTTGGCTTATTACTTAAAGGCTAAAGGGCATGAATGTATTTTCTATTGTAGAGATTATGGACAAGGTTTTTATTACTTAGTATTGGATGCAGGTTTCCAACTAGAAATTTTGGGTCAAACAAAAATTGGCAGTTTGCCAAAATCTGAAAAAGACTGGTTGGGTGTAACTATAGAACAAGACAGTCAAGAATTTATAGAAAAACTAAATGAGAAAACAATAAATATCTGTATTGTTGATCATTATGCATTGGATATTTACTGGGAGCGGATTATTCGTAAGCATGTTTCGAAGTTAGTCGTTATAGACGATTTAGCTCGTGAACATGAATGTGACATCTTATTGGACCAGAATTTTTTTCCGAACTATAAACAACGCTATGACTTTATTACCCCTTCAACAACTATCAAACTGTTGGGGCCGGAGTACTGTCTTCTTAAAAAAGAATTTAGTTACTTTAGATCGTCGAAAAATAAAGAAAAAATTAATAGTAATAGGATTTTGATTAATTTTGGTGGTGTAGGAAACTTTGTACTTTTACAAAAAGTTATCACTGTTATCACACATGTAGATAAGTATGATTATATTTTAATTACGGGAATGTTAGAGAAAGATCGATTTCAGTATTTGGAAAGTTTGGTTGCCAATAAGGCGAATATCAGAATTATGCAGTCGTCATCAAAGATGGCTGAATTAATGAACAGTGCAAGTTTTGCGATAGGTGCTTGCGGTTCAACGGTTTGGGAGCGTTTTTGTTTAGGGCTAAATGCCGCTCTGGTACAAGTCGCAGATAACCAACGTGTCTTATTAGGATATTTGGCTGAGGAAGATTTGATTGATAATTTAGGTGATTGGAATGACTTATCTGAAGATCAATTATTCAATTTTTTAAATAAATTAGACATCACTAGTACTTATTACCACCAAAGAAGAATCAAAATAATGGAACATGTTGATGGTCTTGGTGCTGTGAGAACATGTGAAAAAATCTTGGAGTTAAGTAATGTTTAAAGGAATAATAAGACCTGTTCAATTGACAGATGCAGAAATGATTTTAACGTGGCGTAATCAAGATTCTGTCCGTATGAATATGTATAACCATGATGTTATTGAGTTGGATGCTCATCTGAAATGGTTTAATTCTATTTTAGTCAATGATTCTTGCCGGTATTTTATTTACGAACAAAATAATACGCCACTCGGCGTACTTTCTTTTAATGATATAGATTTAAAAAATCAGAAAGCATCTTGGGCTTTTTACTCTGGGGATACCGCTGTAAGAGGTATTGGATCTGAGATGGAGCAATTAGCGTTAGATTACGCTTTTAATGAATTAAACTTAAATAAATTATGTTGTGAAGTTTTAGAGTTTAATTTTACTGTTGTTAATTTCCATCGTAAATTTGGTTTTAAAATGGAAGGCGTTAAGAAACAGGATTACTATAGAGATGGTAAATTCTATGATATCTATCAGTTAGCCCTGTTCAAAAAAGATTATCAAAAAATAAAGGCACAAGCTTATAGTCCGATAGAAAAAAGCTATGTGTGGAATTTTTCTATTTCAGAAGAGAAAATTGATCAATTTGCCACTTTATCTGGTGATAAAAATCCAGTTCATTTAGATAAGAATGTTGCGATTTCATTAGGCTTTGAAAATAGGATTGCACATGGTGCTTTACTTGCCGCAGAGATATCAAAAGTTGCGGCTATGGACTATCCAAGTAAAAATGCAATTTATTTGGGACAAAACTTAGAGTTTAAAGCGCCCGTTTATCCAAATGTAGAGCTTACAGGAAAGGCAAAATTAAAAACACAAATAGGGCGTTATGTTGCTATAGAGTATGGTGTTTACCAAGAAGATAGGCTTGTTGCTCAAGGTGAGTCCGAGTTTTTGTTAAGCTAACATACATAAGTAGGTAAAGTAAATGCAAATAAATCAGAGAAATATTGGTATCCAATACCCACCTTATGTGATTGCTGAGCTTTCTGCAAATCATAATGGGAGTTTGGAAACAGCACTCAAAATAATTGAAGAGGCTAAACGTTGTGGTGCAGATGCCATCAAATTGCAAACATATAGTGCTGACACAATTACGCTTAATAGCCAAAATGAAGAGTTTATGATTCGTGGCGGTTTATGGGATGGTCAGTCTTTATATGAGCTTTACCAAAAAGCACAAATGCCGTGGGAATGGCATAAACCACTTTTTGACCATGCTCGCGCTTTAGACATTACAATTTTTAGTTCACCGTTTGACCGTACCGCAGTTGATTTACTTGAAGACCTTAATGCTCCAGCATATAAGATTGCATCTTTTGAAGCGGTTGATTTGCCATTGATTAAATATGTGGCTGCAACTGGTAAACCAATGATTATTTCGACGGGTATGGCTGACAAAGAAGAAATTGGAGAAGCCATTCAAGCTGCTTATGATGGTGGTTGTAAAGAGTTGGTTGTTTTGCATTGTGTGAGTGGTTACCCTGCTCCAGCAGAAGATTACAATCTGCTTACTATGGTTGATATGGCAAAATCATTTAATGTGCCAGTGGGCTTGTCAGATCATACATTGGATAATACTACTGCAATAACTGCTGTGGCATTGGGTGCATGTATCATTGAAAAACATTTCACATTAGATCGAAGTGGAGGGGGCCCTGATGATAGTTTTTCACTTGAACCTAAAGAGTTAAAACATTTGTGTCAATCTGCTAAAACTGCATGGCAGGCACTTGGACAAGTAGACTATGGAAGAAAGTCAAGTGAACAAGGAAATGCCAAATTTAGACGTTCGCTTTACTTTGTAAAAGACTTGAAAACAGGTGATGTGATTGATGAGTCTTGTATTCGCAGTGTACGTCCAGGTTATGGCATACCGCCTAAATTTTATGATGAAATTTTAGGGAAAAAAGTAACTGTTGATGTAAGCGTAAATATGCCAGTAAAGTTGGAATTTATCAGCTAACTATGCGTGTATTAAAAGATAGCTTTATTTATTTGATTGGGGAGCTTTTTGCGAAAAGTCTCCCTTTTCTCATGTTACCTTATCTAACAAGAAAATTAGGACCTGATGGTTTTGGCGAACTCTCATATTATTTAACCATGCTAGCACTATTTGGTATTTTTGTGGGTTTAAGCCAAGAGGGTGCAGTTACACGTTACTTTTATTTTTACGGGAAAAAAGCTTTAAATACAGTTGTAAAAGCAGGGTATTTATTTAATATTGCTATTTCTATTGTATTTCTGCTTGGTTGTTGGTGGTTTAAAGCAGAGATTATGGCATACGTTGTGTTAGCAACCATGTTTCAGTCTTTTGTTAATGTCCAGCTTGCTTTACGGCAGTGCCAGAAGCAACCATTCAAATATATTACAATCCAAATTATATTGTCCTTAACCAATGTATTCTTTACTATTGCTGCTCTTGAATACTTTAGTCAGGAGTTAGTAGCTTATCGAATATTAGCAATTGTTGCTGCAAACTTAATTACTTTCTTGATAGCAAGTTTAGTGCTAGGTAATTTGTTTAGAGATAACCAACGTTTCACATGGCAGAGACTAAAATTAGGTTTATTTTATATTTTTTCATTTGGTTTGCCACTCATTCTGCATCAGTCTAGTTTTTTTGTTAAAGGTCAGCTAGATAGAATTCTTATTTATCAACAGTATTCAAAAACAGAACTAGGTGTGTATTCTGCAGGTATACAAGTTGCGGCAGTCTTACCTATTGTACTGATGGCATTAAATAAGGCTATTGTCCCTTACTATTATCAAGGACTAAAAGATAATAGATTAACGATTGAAAAAATTAAAGAATATGCATTGCTCTCGATGCCAATAGGTTTATTACCTGCTGGTATAGCATGGCTATTTCCTGAAAATTTCTATCTTTGGTTTTTGGGTGGGAATTATATTGGAGCAAAGTACTATGTAGTAATGTATTTGCTTGGATTTGGCATGAACATAACTTACCTTACGATAGTTAATTATTATTTCTACTATGCAAGGAATAAGCTCATATCAACATTAAGTGCAATATCATCTTGTATTTATTTAATATTGCTTTGGATTTTATGCTCAATAAATATTTCTTATATCCCTTTTGCATTGATTTTAAGTAATTTAGTACTAATTTTTGGTTTGTGGTGGAGTGTAAAGTATGTTAAAGGGTAAGGCATTATTTATATGTATGACACCACTTCAAATACTGATAGCAAAAAGTATTATTTCTGATAAAAAAATTGAAAATTGTAGTTTTCTAATTTTTTATTATAATGATAATACTAAATATAAATACTATATTAATTTATTGAAAAAGAAAGGTTTTGATTATGATTTCTATGAAATAAAATCAAAAACTAAAGCAGGGAGACTGCTTGAATTATTTAAGATTAAAAAATTTATAAATAAAATTAAGAATAGAAAATTTGAAGATATATATGTGTCCAGTATTAATAATGCATTAATACATACTGCATTGCAGGAATTGAGTTTTTATCGGATCTTTACATTTGATGATGGATTGGCAAATTTATATAAAGATAGTGGCTATTATATTGATAAAGAAGTAAAGATCCAGAAATTTATTAAAAGAATATTGGGTGTTAGTTGGTCTTTGAAATTAATTAAAAGTAGTAGCCAAATGCATTATTCTATCTATAAAGATAAGGATAACATTATTAATGAGGTAACTTATATAAATTTACAAACCTCATCGAATATATTGGATTATAAGGGTAAAAAAGAAGTTTTAAAAATTTATATAGGTCAACCATTGTATGAGGTTGATGATTGCTTTACACAGGAATTTTTAATAAAAGTGTTGAGTGAAATTGGTGTGGATTATTATTTTCCACATCCTCGAGAGAGCTTAAATGGTAATTTTAATTACATAGAATCAAATTTAATTTTAGAAGATTATTATGTGGAAATTTCTAGAAATTATGAAGTGCATTTTTATACATTTTTTAGCACAGCAATTATAAATATTGGAATGATGGATGAAAACTTGAAGTCTTATGTTTTATTTAATGATTATTTAATGAAAAAATATAAGAGCGTGTATCATGTTTTTGATTTTAAATCTTATATAGATTTTGTAAATATTGGTGAAATTAATGAATAAGGTTTTTTTGTATTTATTTTAACTTTCATTGTTAATTTCATATTTATTGGAGTGTCGTATTTTTTTCAACTAAGTAATGCGGTATATGTAATTAGTTTTTTGTCATTTATTTTATTAATATGGTGTTTATATAAACACAATCCAAACTTTATATATGTGAGTGCTTATGCTTTACTAGCAATGGTTTCAACATTGTTTATTAGTATCTTGCTTGAAAATGGAGTTTTTTTGATTGAAATAGGTCAAGTATCTTATTCTATTGATTTACCAGTAAAAGCTACGATTCAATTATCATCATTTTTATTGGGAGCATTTCTATTATTTAGTTTCTTGAGTAGGAGCTCATTAAGAGTAATAAATTTAAATGAATCATTGAATCAAATAATAATATGGTCATGTAGATCCCTTGTTATTATTATTATTTCTATACTGTATTTAATAGCGATTAAATATGGCACACCAATAAGTCATGGTCTTCATAGAAATGATTACTGGACATTTGTTGCTCCATCATGGGGGGCCGCTTTAGTATACTTCTTGATTCAGTTTAATTTTATTTTGGGTTTAAATTATTCTAAAATAAAATCGAAAATTGATGTGTTTTTATATGGAACTGTGATTTTAACAATTATTCTTATGGGAGAGCGATTTACAGGGATTCTTTACTCCTTCTTCTTTTTCTTTATACCAATATTAGTAAATAATACAAAAATCAATATCAAAATTAGTGCATTTAAAAAAACAGTTTTTTTAATATGTGCATTATTTATACTTGGGATTACAGTGTTGAAAAGTTTCTCAGCAATTGATCAAAATACAAACCCTGTTGAGAATGTAGTTATGCGTGCAGCATTACAACCACAAATGTGGTGGGCTTTAGATGAGCAATCTGGAGCTTATCCAAGAGATTTAGGAACAATTTTTGATAGATATTATGGTTTCTTTGTGAGTGACAGGGTTTCGGGTACTTATTACTTGATGGATCAAGTAACGAGTAAGTCATTAGTAGATGCAAGATATGAAACCAAAAGTAAATTTACGATGTCAGGTTTTTTTAATAATGTATATTTTTTTGGATATTTTTTAGGTGCATTAATAAATTTTTTATGGGGCTTATTTTTTGGACTTTTATGTTATTTCTTGCTATTGGGAATACAGTGTAGAAATATATTATTTAGCTTCATTTCTTTCAAATTTTTATACAAAATTCAAGCTATTTTACTGGTGGGATCAATTCCTGATGTATTTTCAATTGGAACCTTAGCTTTTATGCTGATTTGTATTTTCTTTTTGAGGCTCACTTAATATGAATTTACTTTTTATAATAAACTCTTTGAAAAACAAATCTGGATCTGAGCGTGTCGCTATTGAATTGGCAAATAAACTTGGTACATTAGATAATTTTAAAGTTACATTATTAAGTCGTGATACTAATAGGAACGATGCTGCATATCCAATTTCAAATAATGTTAATATTATTTCTCTAAATGGAAATTTATTCGATTTTTATAATAAACTTAAAAAACATATCGCTGTGAATAATTACGACCATGTTGTTGTGCATAATATGGGTAAATTATCACTATTATGTGCTTTTTTGCCAAAGTTAAAAAACTTGGTAATATTAGAACACGTATCTTTTGTAAGCAGACCTAAAAATATTCAACTTTTAAGTAAAATTTTCTATAAGAGAATTGATCAAGTTGTTACTTTAACTAGAAATGATAAAGTTCAATTTGATAAGTTTCATTCTAATGTGATGGTCATACCAAACTTTTCACCATTTCCAGTAGCTAAAACTAGAAATAATGATAGTAAAGAAATCGTAACGATTGGACGTTTAACTGATCAAAAAAACTATATTCATTTGTTAAAAGCTTGGAAAGAAATTTATAACTTAATTCCAGATTGGAAATTGATCATTTATGGTGAAGGTGAACACTTACAGCTTTTAACTGATTATATTAAACAAAACTCACTTCAAAATGTTTTGCTAAAGGGTGTTACTTCAAACATACAAAAAGTTTATGAGCAGTCTGCATTTTTTGTGATGTCCTCTAAGTATGAGGGACTGCCGATGGTCTTAATTGAAGCACAGAGCTTTGGATTACCAATAGTTTCGTATAATTGCCCCTATGGACCAAGTGATGTCATTTCATCAAATGAAAATGGGCTTTTGGTTGAAGATCAAAATGTCCAAAAGCTTGCTGATGCAATCTTGAAATTGGCATCATCCCCAGATTTATTACAGAAATTTTCGCAAAATTCTTTATTAAATGCCGCAAACTACCAACCTGAGCAAATATTGCAAATGTGGATTGATAAGGTATTTAAAGGATAAGTTTATGTTTTCAGCCCTAAGTTCTATTTATCATAAAGAAAATCCTGCTCATTTTGACGCATGTATGCAAAGTATCTGGGACAAGCAAACACTTAAACCGACTGAAATCATTTTAGTAGAAGATGGCCCTTTGACATCAGATTTAGACAGCATTATTGCAATGTGGAAAGCTAAATTAGGTGATGTGTTACATATCATTAAATTGCCTGAAAATGTTGGTACAGGTAAGGCAAAAAACATCGGTTTACAAGCATGTAATTATGAAGTGGTCTGTATTGTTGATACAGATGATATTTATGTATCAAATCGATTCGAAAAACAAGTTAACTTCCTAGAACAGTATCAAGATGTAGTCATTGTCGGTGGCCAAATTTTAGAGTTTGCAGAAGACATTTCGAACCCTTCAGGGAAACGTGAAGTGCCTTTAAGCAATGATGATTTAATAAATTATGCTCAAAGACAAAGTCCATTTAATAATATGACGATTGCTTATCGTAAATCTAAAATTCTGGGTGTAGGAGGTTATCAACATCATTTATGGATGGAAGATTACAACTTGTTCTTAAGAATTATTGCAAAAGGCTACCAAATTAGTAATTTGCCAGATGTACTTGTTTATGCACGAATAGATAATGGTATGCATGGACGACGTAAAGGTTTCAAATATATTAAAAGTGAAAAACAGTTACTAGATTTAAAAAAACAACTCAAAATTCAGTCTCCGTTTTATGCTACTATCTACTTCATTGTACGGTCTACATTTAGACTTATGCCAGCGAATCTGCTAGGTAAAATTTATAATACGTTTTTACGTAAGAAAGTTGAAAAAACAGAGTAAGATAGCAATGAAAAGACTGGTTGATATCGTTATATCATTAATTGCACTAACATTATTGTCTCCAATTTTCCTCATTGTTTGTTATAAAGTACGAAAAAATTTGGGGTCGCCAATCTTTTTTTGCCAAGAACGTCCTGGTAAAAATGGCAAACTTTTCAAAATGATTAAATTTCGCTCTATGAAGGATGCTTTTGATCAGCATGGCAATCCTTTACCTGATGAAAAACGTATTACACCATTTGGGCAAAAATTACGTTCAACGTCTTTAGATGAAATGCCACAACTCATTAATGTATTAAAGGGTGACATGAGCGTTGTTGGTCCACGACCAATGTTGAAAGACTTTGTAGAGCTTTATTCACCAGAACAAGCACGTCGCTTAGAAGTTCGACCAGGCATGACTGGCCTTGCACAAGTCAGTGGTCGTAATGAGTTAGATTATGAAGAACGATTTAAGTGTGATGTCTGGTATGTAGACAATCACAATACCTTAGTCGATTTTAAAATTATGTTTAGAACGGTTGCAGTGATGGCAAAGCGTGAAGGGATTAATGCCCCTGGTCATGTGGGCCCATCTTTATTTCAAGGTAACGCACCAAAAAAATCTGAAGATCAAGTTAAGTCTTAAATTTAGTAATGATTCGAGTTCAATTTCATGATTAAAAAAGCAATCTTACCTGTTGCTGGTTTAGGTACGCGTTTTTTACCTGCAAGTAAGTCAATTCCTAAAGAAATGGTCACGGTGGTTGACCGTCCAGCAATTGAATACGTTGTGCGTGAAGCGGTTCAGGCTGGAATTGAACAAATTATTTTAGTCACACATTCATCCAAAGCATCTATCGAAAACTATTTTGATCGAAATTTTGAACTTGAAACGACATTGGCACAGAAAAATAAAACCGATCTTCTAAAAGAAATTACTGAAATTTTACCTGCGCATGTGAGTGTTGTGAGTGTACGTCAGCCACAACCATTAGGTTTAGGTCATGCTGTGCTTTGTGCCAAAAGTATTATTGGTAGTGATGATTTTGCAGTTTTATTGCCAGACGTTTTGGTCAAAGAAAAATCGGATCAAAATGATCTTGCCTGCATGATTCAGCGATATGAAGCTGTGCAAGCAGCACAAATCATGGTTGAAGCAGTTCCTGAGCATATGGTAGATCAATATGGTATTGTGGATGTAGCTAAATCTCCTGCAGAAGGTGAAAGTATTGCCATGCAGGGCATTGTAGAAAAACCTGCGGTTGGAACTGCGCCATCGAATTTATCAGTGGTGGGACGTTATATTCTGCCTGCAAAAATTATGCAGCTCTTAGAGCAGACTCCCAAAGGGGCAGGCAATGAAATCCAGTTAACAGATGCCATTGCAATGTTGCAGACCACTGATGTTGTTGAAGCCTATCGCATGAAAGGTGAAACGTTTGACTGTGGCAGTAAACTTGGCTACTTAAAGGCTGTTTTACATTATGGTATTGCTCATCCAAAATTAGGACATGAGTTTAAGCAGTTGATTGCCGAATTGAATGTCGAATAAAAATAAGCTTTGTAGGTGAATCATGAAAGTTGCGATATTAGGTGCGACACTGAATGCTGGTGTCATGGCAGTATTGTTATCCGAATATGGCAATCAAGTGTATTGGTGCAGTCATAAAAATAATGAGCATTCCCATCAGAAAAGGGTTCAGTATTTAGACGAAGAAGTCAATTTTCGTCTTAACCGACAGCATAAACTTGGGCATCTTCTTTATTGTTCTGTCGTTGAACTTCCTTTAGACGTCGATGTTTATTTCTTTTGTTATAGCCCAACTGAGATTGGATTAGCGGTTCAGGCCCTTAAAGCATTGGCTATGAAACCGATTATTCATCCAAGATTGATGATTAATGCTGCAACTTTTGGATTAAATGGTACAAACAAGCTTAGCGAGATTTCACCTCAAGATTACTGGGTCTACTTACCAGATGTGATTCAGGAAGGTAATGCCATCAATAGTGTACTTTATCTGAAGCAGATTATTGTGGGGGTGGAAGAAGAACAGGCTAAAACTTTGGTTGAAGAATTATTACGACCAATGTTTAGTACAACTAATCAATATTTGTTCATGCCGATTCTAGATGCAGAATTTACTAAACTGAGTATTTCAGGCATGTTGGCGACTCGGATAAGTTATATCAATGATTTGGCGATGGTGGCTGAAAAATTAGGTATTGATATTGCCAATGTTAAACAGGGGATGGGGGCAGATACGCGAATAGGCTCGGCTTATTTAGCACCTGGAGCCGGTTTTGGTGGCGAAAATTTTTCTCACGATATTTTGACATTATCCAGTGAAGTTTCGAAAAGTGGTGCAAAAAGCCGTCTGTTGCAGCAAGTTTTGGATATCAATGAGCAGCAAAAAGAAATTTTATTTCGTAAACTCTGGAATTATTACCATTCGGATTTAAAAAATAAAATTGTTGCAATTTGGGGAGCATCATTCAAAGAAAATACCTCGAGTATTCATAATTCCCCAATTCATGCCATGCTGAATGCACTATGGGCGCAAGGTGCCAAGGTGAAACTGCATGATCCACAAGCGCTGAAAGAAATATATCAACAGTATGGTCATCGTGAAGATTTAATTTTGTGTACAGATGTTTATGATGCAGTTCAGGATGCGGATGCCTTATGTGTGATCACCGCATGGAAAGAATACTTTAGTCCTGATTATAAAAAACTACAGCAATTGATGCGTCATCCACTTATTCTAGATGGACGTAATATTTATGATCCTCTATATGTCAAAGTGCAGGGTTTTGCATATGAGGGAGTTGGTCGAATATGAGAGAAAATATCGAAAATTTTCCTAAGCAAGCATTTCCTTCTACTGAACAAAAACTACATCAGTTAGCGGAAGAAATGCAGTCGATTCATTTGAACCAGCTTTTTGCAGAACAAGCACAACGCTTTGAAAACTTCAGTCTGTATTGTGAAGATTTACTTTTCGATTTTAGTAAGCACCGTGTCAATTTGCCTGTGATAAAGGCATTGCTCTTATTAGCAGAAGCAAAACAATTAAAAGCTTGGATCAGTCGGTTATTCTCCGTTGAGGCTATTAATTACACAGAGCAACGTGCAGCCATGCATTGGGCTTTGCGCTTGCCTCAAGATTCCGAAGTTTTCCCAGAATTATCTCAGCAAGTGCATGAACAATTAGATCGGATGTTTAATTTGGTCGAAAAAATTCATGCGGGGCAATATCGTGGCGTGACAGGTGAAGTCATTCAAGATGTGGTAAACATTGGGGTAGGTGGCTCAGATTTGGGTCCTTTGATGGTTTCTCATGCCTTATCGGATTTTAAAGTCCAAACAGCGAAACCCTTAAATGTACATTTTGTTTCGACGATGGATGGCAGTCAGCTTTCAGAGCTCTTGCATCAGCTAAGACCTGAAACCACCTTATTTATTATCTCTTCCAAATCTTTCGGCACTGTTGATACCTTATCGAATGCTGAAACAGTTCGCCTATGGTTAGAGAAAACTTTAGGGCAACGTGATTGTGTTCTAAAAAGTCATTTTATTGGTGTATCGACTAAACCTGACAAAATGACGGCTTGGGGAATTCATCCAGATCACCAGTTTTTATTATGGGACTGGGTCGGGGGGCGTTATTCGCTTTGGTCTTGTATTGGGCTACCGATTGCTTTGCAAATTGGGGTTGAAGGCTTTAAAGCATTGTTGTCAGGTGCGCATTTGATCGATCAGCATTTTCAAAATGCACCATTTGAGCAAAATATTCCTGTGCTGATGGGGTTATTGGGGGTATGGAATACCAACTATCTGAACATGCAAACCCATGCCGTTCTTCCTTATGATGGTCGATTAAAATATTTTGCTGCGTATTTACAACAGCTTGAGATGGAATCTAACGGTAAGTCTTTACAACGTGATCATCAAAAAGTTGAATCTTCGACTTGTCCGATTGTGTGGGGAGAGGTAGGTCCAAACGCACAACATGCATTTTATCAGTTGTTACATCAAGGTACACATGCGGTCAGTTGTGATTTTATCGCACCCGTACAGCGCTATAATGCCAAGCAATTTACTTATGTTGAAAATGCAGAAGCCTTAATTGAGCAACATCATTTGGCACTTTCCAACTGTTTAGCGCAATCTAGATTATTGGCCTTTGGCAATCAAGCATTGTGCGAGAATGAGGTAGAAAATCTGCCTGAATATAAAAAATATGTGGGAAATCAGCCAAGCACGACAATATTGGTGAATGAGTTGAATCCAAAAACTTTAGGTATGCTCATTGCCCTCTATGAACATAAAGTGTTTGTGCAATCGGTGATTTGGAATATTAATCCTTTTGATCAATGGGGCGTGGAAAAAGGCAAAGAAATAGCCAATCAATTATTGCCCGTACTGAATGGTCAGCAAACGGATATTGCACAGTTTGATGCTTCGACTCAGGGTTTACTGAAGGTTTTGTTAGGAAATAAGCATGGCTAAGATTTTAGTCACAGGTGGAGCCGGTTATATTGGCTCACATACCTGTGTTGAGTTATTAACCGCAGGTCATGACGTTGTGGTTTTAGATAATCTCTCAAATAGTTCGGTTGAATCCTTAATGCGGGTACAACAATTGTCTGGAAAATCTCTCGATTTTGTCGAGGGGGATATTCGAGATGGTGAAACACTAGATCAACTTTTTGCACAGTATACAATTGATGCGGTGATTCATTTCGCAGGCTTAAAAGCAGTAGGTGAAAGCCAGCAGATTCCTTTGACTTATTTTGATAATAATATTACGGGCAGTCTGAATTTGGTCAAAGCTATGGAGCGGGCTGGCGTATTTAAGTTGGTGTTTAGTTCTTCTGCGACTGTTTATGATGAGGCAAATACTTCGCCATTGAATGAAGAAATGCCGACGGGTATGCCATCTAACAATTATGGCTATACCAAGCTGATTGTTGAACAAATGCTACAAAAGCTCAGTGTTGCAGATAAGCGTTGGTCGATTGCTTTGTTGCGTTACTTTAACCCTGTAGGCGCGCATAAAAGTGGTCGAATTGGTGAAGATCCCCAAGGAATTCCAAATAATTTGATGCCTTATGTAACGCAAGTCGCTGTGGGTCGTCGTGAAAAACTGGCTATTTTTGGTCAAGATTACGATACAATAGATGGTACAGGCGTTCGTGATTATATCCATGTAGTGGATTTAGCTAATGCGCATTTATGTGCATTGAATAATCGTTTAGCGGCTACAGGCTGTCGTGCATGGAATATCGGTACGGGGCAAGGTGCCTCAGTTTTGCAAATTAAAAATACCTTTGAGCAAGTCAATGGGATCGCGATTGCATTTGAATTTGCACCACGACGTGAGGGGGATGTTGCCACCTCATTCGCAGATAATACTCGTGCAGTGACAGAATTGAACTGGCAGCCGCAATATGGTTTGGAAGATATGTTGGCCGACAGTTGGAATTGGCAAAAACAGAACCCGCAAGGATATGCTTAAAATAGACTTTAAAAAGGGAGCAAAGTGCTCCCTTTTTTAACTTTGAATCAATTGTGTTAATTCATTTACATAAGCTTGCATCGGCTTTGGATTTTGATCCAAACGGCTTTCAATATTCAAGCGAAGCAAAGGTTCTGTATTGGATGCACGTACGTTAAAACGCCAAGTGCCGAAATCTAAGCTTACCCCATCGGTACGATCAATCTCAGGATTTTGATCTGCAAAATGGTCAAACAGTTTTTGAATTGTAGCTTGCGTATCTGCAACCTTAAAGTTGATTTCACCACTACATGGAAACTTGGTAATCATATCTTCAACCAAGCTAGATAAAGATTGCTGTGTTTCAGATAAAACGCTAATCGCCAGTAACCATGGAATCATGCCACTATCGCAATAAGCAAAATCACGGAAATAGTGGTGTGCACTCATTTCTCCACCATAGACTGCATTATGCTCACGCATGACATCTTTAATAAAGGCGTGACCAGATTTAGACTGTACAGTAATCCCTTGATATTGATCGACAATATCTAAGGTGTTCCAGACCAACCGTGGGTCATGTACAATTTTTTCATTGCTTTGTTTTAACAAGAAGGCTTGAGCCAATAAGCCGACAATGTAATAACCTTCAATAAATTGCCCTTTTTCATCAAAGAGGAAACAGCGGTCAAAATCGCCATCCCAAGCAATGCCCATATCCGCCTGATGTTCTAGTACTGCATGACGGGTACTATCACGATTTTCAACTAAAATCGGATTTGGAATACCATTCGGGAATGTGCCATCGGCTTCATGATGAATTTTGATAAACTCGACTGGAACTTGCAGTTGCTTGAACTTTTGCTCCAGTGCATCAATCACATGTCCTGCTGAACCATTGCCCGCATTGACCACCAGTTTGAGTGGGCGAATTTTTTCAGGGCGAATGTAGGTGAGGAGGTGATCGATGAATTCAGGCAGAATATTGTAACTTTCAACTGTACCTCTACGCTCAACTGTGGTAAATGCGCCTGATTCCGCCAGTGCTTGAATATCTTTTAAACCGGTGTCAGCACTGATTGGGCGTGCATTTTCACGCACCAGTTTCATGCCGTTATAATCCATTGGATTGTGACTGGCCGTGATTTCGATACCCCCTTGTACGTCAAGATGGAAGGCACCGAAATACACTTCTTCAGTTCCTGTCATACCCAAATCAAGAACATTGACACCAGCATCGATGAGCCCTTGGATGGTGGCTTGTTTTAGGCCTTCGCTGCTCAGACGGATATCGCAACCAATCACCACGGTTTTAGGTTGATAGATTTGCCCATAGGCACGCCCAATTTTATAGGCAATCTCTTCATTCAATTCTGAGCCGAGTTTGCCACGAATATCATAAGCTTTAAAACAGGTAAGGCTGGTCATATTTTTAACTCATATTATTTGATAAAAAAGGCTCTGTAAGATGGTAATAAAGTTTCATCTTAAATTTCTTCTAACTAATTGATTTTCATGGTTCATGATTTGCCTTATTAAAAATAAAGTATCATCTTAAACCATAGTATACTCTTAATCCTATAGAAAAATTAGTAATAAAGTATCATCCTAAATGCAATTCGAAAGCCAAAACACGGATGTCATTGAGGTACAGTTAAAAGACTAATTACCATAAAATTAAGAAATATCCAAATAACAGAACATATTTTCCTCAATAGCTCATGCTACAGAAAAATCCATTAAATAGATTTTAAAACTTCTGTAAATCGCTTTACCCAATCTTTAAACTCTTTATCAGACGTAGTTATCTCAAATTTGTTTTTTGGATGGTTAACGCCTTTGGGAATACCAATATTTTTTAATAGTTCTGCAGTAGGCCAACGCAAAGAACGTCTAATAATTTGTTCTTTAAAACTTGGAAAATTTTGATCCCACGCTTCAAAACTTTCGACCTTAACAATTAATGTTGAAAGTGGTTTGTGATTGTCACTTGTATCAATTTCTACAATGGAAAATTTTTTATCTTGAAATTCTAGCTGGACTTCCGCAATACTCCGAAAGTTGCCATCATCGGTCTTATGTAGCTTGGATCGATTGACAGCGGGAAGCTTGGAAATGGTAAATTTAATTTTTGATAGAATATTATGCTGTAATGTAAATTGCTCAATCATGGCTTTAAATGCTTCAAATCGTTTCATGAATAGCTCAAGGTCATCACTTTCATCTTGACAATTTTCAAACTCCCCTCGACCAATTTCTCCAAAAATAGTGGATTCACCTGTACCTACGTTAGGTTCCGGTAATATAGTTACATCATCGTTATTAAATTTACCCTTTTTACCAGAATGTTTAATTGCTGCTTTTTTCGTTTCAAAAGGAGATGAGAGTGATAGTGTAATTTTGGGTGAATCAATGATTGTTATTTGTTTATCACTATTGGCTTCTTTTTTATCATCAATTATAGGATCTTCATTTCGTGTGTGCTTACTACCTCTAGAAGAGCGCTCAGAGCTTACCTGAGTATTTTTTACAGTAAAATTTGGACTACAAAAAATGACAGTATGATTAATTTCACTGGGTAAGTTTGATATTGCCAGAATTTCATTTACATAATATTTGTTTGTCTTTGGACTAAAATATACTTTTAATGTGAGCTCAGCGCCTTTTAATGATGGTGGGATAAAATTAAAGTTCCAGAATTCTCGGAATTTTGTCTGCACTTTCTCACTCAAAAAATTTTTGGAGATGCTTTCAAAGGATGCTCGTGCCTCTGTATCGAGTAATATCCATGCGAGCAAGCGGCGCATCCCAATATTATCATATTGGGATGGTGGGAAGTTACAGAAGTCAAGAATATTGATCAGAGTTTGATTCTCTTCTTTTATGATATCAAATTCCCGAAAAAAACGCCTTTGATCCAATGCAGCACGAGATAGATAGGCAGTATGCAAGAATAATACTCTAGCGAGTTCTATTTGAGGTAAAACAATTTCGATGTCTGTTAGTGTTGCATGAATATCGCTAACAATATGACTAAATTGGTACTGCTTTGATTGATTAATTATAACATCCCATTTTTGCAAGTCATCTATTTTAATAGTGATAATAGACTCATTAAAAGGAGTGAATTTTTTATTCTGATTGAATCTCCGATTTCTTGCTAATAATGGCATATTAGAAAAACGAGCATGGTTAAGCAAATATCTCTGATCTTTAGTTGAATATTCATCATTTTCTAATCCAATAGTGATATTTCATTCTTCATTCTTTATATCTTTGAAAATAGAACCTAAAAAAGTAATTCTCGCATTTTCAGGAAAATTTTTAATTTTTATCATCAGGATTTTACCATTTTAAACTTTGGTGAATTGACAAAAAATGACTACATATATTAAAGCTTATTTTATTGAAATCTCAAAACTTAATTTTATAAAGCCAGCGATTTAATAAAATTAATTTTGCATAATGTTAGAGAACTCATGAACGATGTATTCTAGAAATTTTTTCGTTTCAGATGTCATTCGTTCTTCACTTAATCCAGCTTTTCGTAGAATACGCCACTGAGGAATTGGTTGTTTATTGATTTTAATATCTATAAACACTTTTGTTAGGCGCCTGATTTGATAACAGCTGATATCTTCACTATATCGTTCTAGAAAAAGTTGAATCAGAGGTAATTTATGTAAATTTTTCTCTAATGTATTTGACATTAAAGTCTGTTTTAACCACCATTTTGCGGAGCGTCTTGATCCCTCTAAATCCCAAATTAAAGCATTATTGAGCTGGATAAGTTGCCGGACATAAAAAAGATCGCGTTTTTGCCAATCAATTTTAGTCCCTTGAGGAATAAACTTCTGATGGAAATTTTGGTTCGTCTGCAATAGCCAGGTTTTATCGTTTCGATATAACCATGCATAAAGAGCTGCCTGCAGGTGACGAGCCGGTTTAACCCCATGGTCTTGTACTAAATCTAACCATTTTTTACGATTTTCAGCTCTAGTTATTTCAAAATTAGTATCCTGGTATTTTATTCGACTATTCTGTTGAGTAATTACTTTCTTGAAAGACTTAACTTGATTGAATATCTCTGCAAAAGACCAGTCAGCATTTAGAAACGCTTCGATTACAAGAATATGCTCAAGATAACTAAAGCTTTTGCGATGCTTTCTGAAAATATTATGTAGCCAGCTGCTTTCAGAAGCTAAGTCATCCAAATGATATTGACTAAGAAATTTTTGTGACCACCGTAACGATATTTTTTCTAAAATTTGATCAAAAGCAATTTGGTTTTGCCCGCGAGTACAGTTATTCCTCTTGGCTAATTCATTATAGAACATCGTCCACTGTTCATAACTTGGTGATACAAAAGGTGGTATAGATAACAATTCTATTAATTTAGAACTAATGAAAAGTTCATCACTTGTTGCTGGTATCTGATTCCATTCAATACAAAAAATATCTGAAGGTACCATGAAGTCATGTCTGTGTAATGATCTTAAATCTAGGGTTGATTCTACAAGCTTACCGTGTTGCGGGCAGCAAGCTCCCTGTATTTGCCATAATCGTACCCAGTAGAATTCGCCTTTTTGAAGTGCTTGCTCTTTCAAACATTGTGGGCAGTAACGTAGTCTATCAATAATAGGGACTCGTGAAGCATTAATTCCCAAAGAAAGATGTACCGAGCCTTGTGAAATATTGGCCATCCATTTGAAACATTGTTGTCGCCTTGCTTCAGGTACAAAAGGTGCATATATAGGAAATAATGTGTGTTTATATATTATATTTTCTAGACTTAATTGTCCCTCAGTATACTGATTAACAATCGAATTCAGATGACAGGGTAAATCAACCGTAGCAATAACCTTTCTATTTTGAAACACTGCGTCAAGTAACTGCTTTGGACTTTCAAATGCTAAACGAACTCCAGCTCGAGCCACTGTACTGTAAATCAACTCTTGTTCATAAGGCATAGGAAAATTTAGCATAACTAACTCACCTGTTTTATCCAATTAGATATATCAAAGATCAAATCAGTTTGAGTTTTTAAATGATCATAAAAGCTTTGATCATTCTCTTTTTGTGAAAATTGAAAACGTAAGTCAACCGAATCCAATGTTTGCCATTGATCATATTTAAGCAGTTTGGTTTTTGATAATTTTGGTTTGGATAATGAGGAATTTTTTGTTGAATCTACATCCTGATTTAACCAATCCATAATAATGGGTAGTAGCTCAGTCAAGTGTTTATCGGGATGCTTAACAAATACTTTTTTGACCAGTGGTACTAAAAGATTGGTGTCATAACCTAATTCAAGCAACAGATTATGCAAACGGATGGATTCTGCATGCCCCTGATATTCAGCAAGCTCATCTCCTTGATCAACAGCACTTTCTTCGATTTTAGAAAAAAGTTTTAACAATTGTCTGTCAATTTCAGGTGTAATTAAATCAGGATATTGTGCAATCCGTCGAGCATCACCTGAACGTAAAGCATCTATAATGTGATGAATGGGTTTAAAATCTTCTTGATATGTAGTTTTGAGCAATTTAACAGTGATTCGTTCTAAACCAGACTCAATTGCCCGTATTTGTGCAAGGACAAAAAGCTTAACAGTTATATCTAAAATACCTTGAGTTAGATCAAACCAACATTGCCGTAACTCATCGGACAATAGAGAATCACTTTTCCTTAACCATTGATATTTCCAAAGAGCATCTGTAAAAGTCATCCACTCTGATTTTCGTACTTTTCCATCCGGGGTTTTTATTGCAGGTTCATTTTTTATAGGTTCCCAATGAATTGAACCAAAACCTACAGCTCTACGTGATGAACGCAAATCACGTTCAAATATGTTACTGGCTTTTGGCGTTCCTACCATAATAATTGGCAAGCTATAAACATTCACTAAAGTTACAAAGAAATTTAACATTTCATCAGAATTTTTCGATCTGTTTGCTATGAGATGTTGAATTTCATCAATCACCAAAAGACCGATTGCATGAAGATGAGCAATGTGTCCCATAAGTTGCAATAGCTTTTGTTCATTATGTCGCTTTTGGGTGTATTGCTGTTCATAGTTAGTTCCTAAAGCACGATCAACGGCACTAAAGAAATTTAAATATAGTGATTTGAGTGATCCATTATATGGACAGTCAATTTTTAGATAGACCAGTTGTGTGAAATTATGTTCAGGATGGTAAATTTTTTGTTTGTAATTTTTAAGAATACGATTTAATGTGGTTGTTTTGCCACTACCAGAGAACCCAATAAAAACCAGACTTTGTGCTGTTGATATTAAATCTGTATGGCGAGAAGCATTAAAATCATTGCTTCTAATATGTTCAAAACTATTCTGTAAATGCCGATTTAAATCCCCTGTGGTAATATTTCGCCCTACATACCCTTTTCTCAGCATAATAGAAATTTTTTGTTCTAATGTTAAATGTCGTTTAATAGGGTGAAAAAAATTATTTAATAACTGCGATATAATATGAGCACGAGTATTGTTAGGAAGTTGCCGATCCGATAATCTGAATTCGACAGTACCTTTAATGGCTTGTATAGTATCATTTGCCTCAAAAATTTCGGGTAATGCCTCGATAAAAGGATTTCCCTGATAATCAGAAACAGGGCTTGCTTTATACACTGCTTGGTAATTTTTATTAGTCATAATTTTATCCTATCTTATCTAAATATCGTGACTATCAACTTTCATCGTTAGGATCATCAAGATCATCTAGCAAATCTTGATAAATACCAAAACGTAGTCTGTAATCTTCATCATTTTCTAAATCTATAAATTGCCTAGACTTAGGCATCTGAATAATATTACTTTGAGTTTCTGAAGATTGTTCTAAAACCGTCAATGCACCTTTTGACGATTTTTGGCTGTTGTTTCTCTGTTTCAATCGTTCACTATCTTTTTCAGCTTGTTTATTTTTACGAAGATCAGTCAAACGTTGTTTTTTGCTAGATGTGGAAGGTTTTTTGGCATCTGCCCGAGCAATAATTGATTCAATATGTTCTTCAAGATATGCTTGAGATTTATTGGTTTTTAGATCTTGAGCCGCTTTTATTTTCTTTTGTTCGTGTTGAACCTGCCAGACTTCCCAAAAACTACACCCTAAAAACTCTCTCGATCTTGGAGAAAGTGTAGCTTCCCAATAATTTAAACTATGCTCCTCATAAAACACATAAATCATTTCTGCATTACTTGGGTCATAAGCTACTTGAAAAAATTGTGGACGAGAAATAGTTTTTTTGCGATGCATCCAACCTTGTTCATTTATTTCAGTACAGTGATAAAACACTCCAAAAATTTTCAACCCAAGATCAGACAAGGTTGCTTTAACTTTAGGTAATAAAGCAATACGTAATGCTTTTTCTGAAACCTGTTTTAACCGACCTACACGATGTTGTATTCCCCAATTCCATAAATGAATAGGAACCAACGGCAAATCGCTAGGCATATCTATATCACGATCATAAGTTGTCAATTGATGTGACAAATTATGTGTGAGGATTGAACCAATAATGATCTGCTTAAATTCAGTTATGTTAAGTGTTGCATCTAATCGGTAGTCAGCGCCCCCACGTTTTTTTTCTTTAACCTGTTGTACTACACCCGAAGCAAAAGGCTTAAATTTTGCCTGAACAGTTCTGAAATAACGTTCAACAATTGGTTTTAAATCTCCGCGGTAAGGTGCTGTATTTTCGATACGAATAGAAAAGTTATATTCTAAAGCTTCAATCTGATGTCCTAATAATTCCCCCCGATCTGCCAAAATAGCATCAGGTAATCCAATACATGGCCAGTCATCATGTGTAATTTCATAACCATATTGTTTGCATAACTCAACTTTATCCGTCATGGCAACTTGTAAAGCTTGCATTGCGGTTACATAGGAAGCATTTTCAAAGCCAATATAGAAACCAACCACCATTCTACTAAATACATCAGCAACTAGATAAATAGTTGGCCGTCCAACAATACAGGCACGATCGGAATCTGAGACAAGATAAACATCAGCAATGGTTGCATCAATTTCATAGCGAGAACCCGGCCCTAGGACTTGGGTGTTGACAGTTGAATGGAGCCCTCTGATGTCTTTTGCATAGATAATTGGATTGGTTCGAGCAGTAAGTTGAGCTACTTTTGGGAACTCACGTTCATAAAAATATTTAAACTGCCAGATGGTCGGAATTTCGCTATCAGGTGTATCTGGAAATAATGAATGATACATCGTAGAAAATTTACGATAGGCATAACTCAAAGAATGTTTATCCTTCGTTAACATATATTTATTGATATTAATTCTGAAGAGTCGCTCGATATTCTGATCAACTAATGCACCAACACCTTCGCTATATTTTCTTGGTCTACCCAGTTTTTTATTTTTTGCAATACGTTTAACACCTTTAGCACCAGAATTGTTATAACTAGGAATAAGTGCATTTGGTGTTTGACCTCGTTGCCAGTATCGACGTGCTAATCTATAAATAGTTTGATGAGTTGTTTTATGCTGCTCAATAATTCTTTTAACAAGGCTAAAACGAACAGATGGATCATAGAAATGTTCATTAGATATGAGTAAATCTATAATGTTCATTCCCATATCACGTTTTTTTTGCTGTACAGAACCTTCTGTCACATTAATTAAGGAAATATCAGCGAAAGGATCTTTAATTATTTCTGCTTCGCCGGCTTCTATAGCTGTAATCAATTCTTCTTTTTTAATTATAGAGGGATTGGCATTGGGGTGATTTAAATCAATCCAGATAATATAAGAAGGAATAATTTTAAGAAGTCGGTAATCTTTACCTTGAAACTTATATACACTATTGATTCGAAACATGGCGAATTTCCTCCCATATTTCAAAATTGCCTAACTTGATCTCAGAGGCTTTAATCTTTTTATAGTCCTTGGTTATATCGAAAATGAAATAACGTTGTGCAAGCAGTTCTCGGAGCTCAGCTAAAGACGTACCAATCGTTAAATTATATGCTTGATCCATTTTTTTACTTAAAGTTATTAAGTCAAGTTCAGGATATTGTGTAAATATATGGATATAATCGTTTAAGCGGTCGTACATTTCAGTATTAGATTGTCTCATGGCTGGATAAAGCCATTTGATGTTATTCAAAACAACTGAAGGAATTTCTTTTTCTGTAAGGATATACCAAGGTGTATCTGTACTTTTCCAATATCTACGCTCAAGTTCTAGTTTTTCAACGATTCTTTCATCCTGTAAGCTATTTGTGTATTTAGTTCGGATGACAAAACTTGGTTGGTTTGTACTTTGACTATTTACATAAAAACTTGAAGTTATAGTTTGTAGAGCGTCTTTAACTTTAGGGTGAGAGATCTGAGCTTCTTCTGAAATTTCGAGAGTAGTGTTGAGAGGCAAGGGAAATTGCTCTCTGATATCAGTAATTAACGGATTCCAGTCTAAAAGTAGAAAAATTGCAAGTTCTAAATCAGATAATAAATGATGGGTGCGTTTTGTTGTATGGCCAAATACTCGGTGAGAACGACCTTTTGAACTAACATCTCGTACAGTGATCCATGGCTTATAATCTTTTAAATAGCCTTGGCCTCGTCCTTCTTTGATCCAGCGTTTCTGCTGATGCTCTGTAACCATAACAAATCGCCCGCTATTCTTCATTTATTTAGAATAGCGGGCGATTATTATTTAATCAATATAGGATGATACTTTATTTCTAAAGATGAAACTATATTACCTAGGATGATACTTTATTACCTAAATACAAGGCTCGAAATTCGAGCCTTTATTCTTATTCGACAGTAACACTCTTGGCCAAGTTTCGAGGCTGGTCTACATCGGTACCACGCAATACTGCGACATGATAAGACAGTAGCTGTACAGGGACGCTATACACGATTGGTGCTAAAGTCGCACTGATACTTGGTACACTCACTACGTGTTGGCGATCTTTATTGTGAATGCCACTATGTTCATCCGCAAAGACAAACAATTCACCACCACGTGCTTGAACTTCTTCCATGTTCGATTTGAGTTTATCTAGCATGTCATCTTGTGGAGCAAGAATAACCACAGGCATGTCATTATCGACCAAAGCCAACGGCCCATGTTTGAGTTCGCCCGCAGCATAACCTTCAGCATGAATATAGGAAATTTCCTTCAGTTTCAATGCACCTTCCAAGGCGATAGGGAAATGTGTGCCACGACCAAGGAATAAGCAGTGTTGTTTTTCCACAAACAATTCTGAAAGTCGCAAAATAGCTGCGTTATTTTGCAAAGTATCTAAAATAACCTTAGGTAAGTGCCATAACTCTGCTGCAATGCTTTGAATTTGATGTTCTGAAATGGTTTGTTTGATTTGACCAATTTTTAAAATCAGTAACATCAATGCGGCCAATTGCGTGGTAAAGGCTTTGGTTGATGCTACGCCAATTTCAGGGCCTGCCAAGGTCAATAAGCTGTGGTTGGTTTCACGAATCATCGATGAAGTGGCCACATTACAAATTGCCATAGTCACAATATTGATATTCTTTGATACAGCACGCTTTTGGGTATCACGCAGTGCGGCTAAGGTATCCGCAGTTTCACCCGATTGTGAAATACATAAGTAAAGCGTGTTATTCACAATGACTGGAGTGCGATAGCGGAATTCGCTGGCAATTTCAACCTGACATGGTACATCAATGAGTTGTTCAAACCAGTATTTGGCAATCATGCCGGCGTGGTAGCTGGTCCCACAAGCTAGAATTTGCACTTGTTGAATGTTTGCAAAATCCGCTTCTGCATGCTTTAAGAAATCTGCGCGTAAAGCATTACCATCTAAAGCTTGAGAAATAGTTTGTTGTAATGCTTCAGGCTGTTCGTAAATTTCTTTCAGCATGTAATGCTTAAATTCACCTTTCGATGCATTGCTGACCGTTGCATCCAGTTCTTTCACTGGGCGATTGACCAATTGCCCATTCACAAAGACTTCAATCTTGTCACGTGTTAAGCGAGCAATGTCACCTTCTTCAAGGTAAATAAAACGGTTGGTAATTGGCAATAAAGCCAACTGATCCGAGCTAATAAAGTTTTCACCAATACCCACGCCAATCACAAGTGGTGAGCCTTCACGTACTGTAATCAGTTCATCAGGATAATCTGTGTGAATAATGCCCAGTGCATAGGCACCTTTAAGCTGTGGTACTACGCTTTGTACCGCTTCTAACAGGCTAGAGGTTGATTTCAAGGCATCATGTACCAGATGCGCGACAACCTCAGTATCGGTTTGTGAGGTGAATACATAACCCAGGGCTTCAAGATCATCTTTCAGCTCTTGATAGTTCTCGATAATCCCGTTATGTACGACAGCAACATGACCCGAGACATGTGGATGAGCATTATTTTCGGTTGGTTTACCATGGGTTGCCCAACGAGTATGTGCAATCCCAAGTGAACCTGTGACCAGTGATTCATTCACGGCTTGTTCAAGATTGGCAACTTTACCGACACGACGTTCACGTAAAATATCATCATGATTCACTAGCGCTAGGCCTGCCGAATCATAGCCACGATATTCCAGTCGCTTTAAACCTTCAATTAAAATATTGGTAATACTACGTTCTGCAACGCCACCGACAATACCACACATAGGAATATCCTCTTATTTCTTCAATTTTTGTGGACGTTGATAGTTTTCTTTGACTATCTGCTTTGAACGTTCAAAGGCCAAGTTATGATCTTCAACATCACGGGTAATTACCGAACCTGCCCCGACAGTGGCACCATGACCAATGCGTAAAGGGGCGACCAGTGAGCTGTTCGAGCCAATAAAGGCCGCGTCACCAATAATGGTTTTGAATTTGTTGGCACCGTCATAGTTGCAGGTAATGGTTCCTGCACCAATATTTGAATTTTCACCAATTTCGGCATCGCCTAAATAAGTAAAATGATTGGCTTTAGAACCCAGACCGATGCTTGAGTTTTTCACTTCAACAAAATTCCCAATATGGACTTCATTGGCGAGTTTTGCACCTGGACGTAAACGTGCAAAAGGGCCAATCTGGGTATCTTCACCGACAATGGCTTGATCGAAAATGCTATACGGCTGCACTTTGGTACCTGCAGCAATTTTGGTGTTTTTGATGACGCAACCTGCGCCAATTTCGACACCATCACCCAGTTCGCAATCGCCTTCAATGATCACGTTAATATCAATACGTACATCTTGGCCAACTTTAAGCTTGCCACGTAAATCAAAACGACTCGGGTCAAGCAAATGCACGCCTTGTTGCATCAATTGTTTAGCTTGGAAGTTTTGAAATTGACGTTCTAATGCTGCAAGTTGAATACGGTCATTCACACCTTCGACTTCAAAGTTCATCTCAGGTTCAACTGAAGCGACCTCAAGACCATCGGCCAGTGCCATCGCCACGATGTCAGTTAGGTAGTATTCGCCCTGAGCATTGTTGTTGGTGAGCTGTGGTAGCCATTGATGTAACTTGGCATTACTCACGCAATAGATGCCTGTATTGATTTCACGAATCTGACGTTGCTGTTCGTTGGCATCTTTATGCTCAACGATCGCTTGAATTTTCCCATTTTCACGCACAATGCGACCATAGCCTGTGGCATCCTCAAGGGTTAAGGTCACGAGACCAATCCCTGTTCCACGTGAAGCATCAAGTAGTTTTTGTAATGTTGCGGGGGTAATACAGGGTACATCACCAGACAAAATCAGTGAGATGCCATCTTGAGGTAGTACAGGTAAAGTCATCTGAACAGCATGGCCAGTACCCAGTTGTTCTGCTTGTTCGACCCATTGTATTTGTTCATGGTTAAAGTGCTGTTGCACTTGTTCACCACCATGTCCATAAATGGTGATGATGTGCTCAGCATGGAGTTGCTTTGCTGTATCAATCACATGTCCAAGTAAGGGGCGTCCTGCTAAGGGTTGTAACACTTTGGGGAGTTGGGAACGCATTCGGGTTCCCTTACCTGCAGCAAGAATAATCACAGAAGTTGTCATAACACACCTTACAAGCTGGCGCTAAGCCAGAGAAATATTGAGGTATATAAAAATACAGAGCGCTGCCCAAAGCCCCGCAATAATGTCATCGAGCATAATGCCAAATCCGCCGTGGACTTGGCGGTCAATGACGCGAATGGGCCATGGCTTCCATACATCAAACAGGCGAAACAGCAAAAAACCAATCAATGCAGAGAAGACACTCATTTGTCCGAAATAAATCAACGGTAACAAGGTAATGGATTGGCCTGCAAACTCATCCCAGACAATGCGTCCATCGTCATGTACACCCATCACTTTGGCGGTTTGACCGCAAATATAGATGCCAATCAGTGACATGAAGATGATGGCGTATATGGAGTTGATAAAGCCTAAATTCAACCACAATG
Organism: Acinetobacter sp. ACNIH2; assembly: GCF_002934965.1. Lineage (NCBI taxonomy): Bacteria > Pseudomonadati > Pseudomonadota > Gammaproteobacteria > Moraxellales > Moraxellaceae > Acinetobacter > Acinetobacter sp. ACNIH2. The sequence goes on along the minus strand of NZ_CP026412.1, from coordinate 1,342,972 downwards.
GAATAAAAAGCAGGGCAAAAGCTGAACCAAATGTGCCTGGTGCTTTGGGTAATAAACCAGAGCCAAAACCGACACCGCAAAATACAATACAGCGGTTCGACCAAGACATATGGTTAAACTGAATTGGAGGTTTATGCAAAGTGTTGATACCCTTGAAATTGAAGCGGATGATCTTTGCCATCTTTTTCAAATGTAAGCCCAGTAGATGTTGTAATAGTTCCAATCACCGTAATTTTTACATCTAATTGTTGTTGCAAAAGTTGTTGGTAATTTTGCGGGCTTATTGTAAAGCATAACTCGTAGTCATCACCACCTGCGAGTGCGTATTGCCATTGTTGTACTTGTGTTAAATGTTGCAGACTGACATCGATAGGGAGCTGTTCCAATTGTAGTCGAGCACCGACCTGTGATGCCTTAAGAATATGTCCAAGATCCTGTGCCAGTCCATCCGACACATCAATCATGGCAGAAGCTAAGCCTTTCAACTGCTGTCCAAGCTGGCAACGTGGTGTTGGGTAATCTAAACGGTGCTTTAAGGTATGATTTGGATGTTGAAGACCAAAGGCCGCATCACCGACCTGACCGCTGACGCAAACGTAATCACCGACTTGAGCACCTGAGCGTTTTACCGCTTGCCCCGTATCTACCCAACCGAGGGCGGTGACGGAAATGGTGAGGTGAGGGCTTTGGGTCGTATCACCACCAATTAAACTCACGCCAAATTGATCGCAACAATCGTAAAGTCCCCGACTAAATTCTTTCAGCCAGTCATGATCAATTTGGGGTAGGCTCAATGCCAATAAGATACTCTGCGGTTTGGCGCCCATCGCTGCAATATCGGAAAGATTCACGGCAACAGATTTCCAGCCAATGGCATGGGGAGGAGTATCGAGAGGAAAATGTCGTCCTGCAATCAAGGTGTCTGTGCAGATCACCAATTGTTGCTGCGGAGGCGGGGTAAGTACGGCTGAGTCATCTCCGACCCCTAAGTCGACTGAAGTATGCTTCTGTCGATTAAAATAGGTTTCAATGATAGAAAACTCAGCCATATTACTTACTACACGTCTTATTGTGCTTGTTGCTTTTCTGCTGCACGAAGGCTGTTGGCTAAACGGTCTAATACACCATTGATGTATTTATGACTGTCAGCACCACCAAAGTGTTTGGCAAGTTCAATCGCTTCATCTAAAACCACGCGATACGGGATTTCAAGATGTTCTTTCAATTCGTAAGCGCCTAAACGTAATGTTGCAAGTTCAACACCGTCTAGTGCTTCGATTTGGCGATCTAGCACAGGAATAAGAAGCGCATCCAAAGCTTCATGATTGGCAACCACTTGAGTCAGCAATTCATGATAATAGCTTAGGTCCACTTTATGCATGGCATTTTCAACACGCGTACGTGCTTCAATTTCATGCACTGGGTTGCGGCTCATTTGCCATTCATAAATGCCTTGTACAGCAAAACGACGTGCTTTACGTTTTGCAGCATAAGCGGCTTGAAGTGTTTGCGACATGCTTTAAATAGCCTTTAACAAGTTAACCATTTCAATTGCAGTAAGAGCAGCTTCGCTACCTTTATTACCTGCTTTTGTTCCAGAGCGTTCAATCGCTTGTTCAATGCTGTCCGTAGTCAATACACCGTTAATCACTGGTAAACCAGTGTCTAAGCCAACTACGCCTAAACCTTTGGCACATTCACCTGCAACAAAGTCAAAGTGAGGCGTACTACCACGAATCACAGCGCCAAGAGCGATGATGGCATCAAAGCGATCAGAAGCAGCCAGTTTTTTTGCAACCACTGGAAGTTCCCAAGCGCCTGGTGCATGAACAACAGTGATATTATCCTCTGATACACCATGACGTTTCAATGTATCAATTGCACCTTCTAGCAAGTGTTCAACCACAAAGCTATTGAAACGACCAACTAAAATCGCGTAACGGCCTTCGCTCGCGAGATGTAATAAACCTTCAATTCGGCGAATCGCCATAGCAACCTCGATTATTTCGTTAATGTTTGTTGAGCGGTGACATATTCCACCACTTCAAGATTAAAACCTGATAATGCGTTGAAACGTAGCGGCGAACTAAGCAGCTTCATTTTTTCGACGCCTAAATCACGTAAAATTTGTGCGCCCACACCAATCGTTTGATATTGCTGAGACAGAGCTGCACTAGATTTGGTTTTCTTTGGTGCAGTTAGGCTGTCTAGGGCAGGGCCTAAATCTTGTAGATGACGTTGACCAATCCAGACCAGTACGCCACGATCACTTTGTGCAATTTCTTTTAAGGCACGGTCTAAGTTCCAAGCGGGCTCGCCGTCTTGCTTGTTCAATTTGAGCAAGTCACGTGTCGGATTAAAACCATGTACGCGAACCGTAGTGATGCCATCTTTTGGCTCACCTTTCACCAAAGCCAAATGAATATCTGGATTGCCAATCTCACGGTAACGGAACAGTTCAAATGTACCGTATTCAGTGTCGATGCTTTCTTGACCTAAACGCTCGACTGTTTGTTCATTGGTCATTCGGTAATGGATCAGGTCAGCAATGGTTCCCATTTTCAGGCCATGCTTTTCAGCGAAAATTTCTAAATCTGGGCGACGGGCCATGGTGCCGTCTTCTTTGATAATTTCACAAATTACAGAAGCAGGTTCTAGGCCAGCAATGCGTGCAAGGTCACAGCCTGCTTCAGTATGTCCTGCTCGGTGCAGTACACCACCAGGTTGTGCCATCAATGGAAAGATATGTCCAGGCTGTACGATATCGCTAGGCTTGGCATGTGCCGCAACCGCTGTTTGAATGGTATGAGCACGTTCAGCTGCGGAAATACCTGTGGTAATCCCTTCGGCTGCTTCAATGGATAAGGTGAAGTTGGTGGCATGTTGCGCACCATTGGCATCGACCATTAATGGTAAATTCAATTGCTGACAACGCTCACGGCTTAAAGTTAAGCACACCAAACCACGCGCATGTGTAATCATGAAGTTGATGTCTTCTGGGCGGACGTGTGTCGCCGCAATGACCAAGTCGCCTTCATTTTCACGGTCTTCATCATCCATCAGGATGACCATTTTCCCTGCACGGATATCTGCTACGAGCTCTTCAACGGTATTGAGCGGCATCAATCTTCACCTTTCTATTCGTCTGCAAATGACCAAAGTCTTTGCATTTCTGATTGTGGCATAGTCTAACGCTTTTTTAGACAGTTTGCCTATGCTTTTACTTTTCTGTACGTCGATTGTTATACACAGCCACGCAAGACTTTAAAAGAGTTGCACTATTTAAAAATGAGCAATCGATTAAACTCATGGGGTCAAAATCGGTTCAAATTTCCTAGAAAACGGGGGCGAACTGTACATTTTAGTCAAATCAGGCTGTATTGATCAGGATGGTTTGATTTCTAAGAGTATGCGGGTTTCTTACTTAAAATCACGATAAGTGAATTGCTTATGCTTTATAAGTCGAAAGCAAAATACTGGTTTCGGTGTTATAAATGCCCGAAATGGTTCGAATGCGCTCTAAGGTTTTATCAAAACTTTCCAAACTGTCCGATTTCAGCTCAACCAATAAATCCCATTTACCATTGGTGGTATGCAGCGTATGTACAGAAGGGTCGATTCTTAACTCTTTTACGACCGCACTGGTTTTGGTGCCTTCCACCATAATATTCATCCAAGCACGAATGGTGTTTTTCTCACTGCCGGGTTTTAAGCGAACGGTATAGCCCGTAATGATGCCACTCGATTCTAAATATTCGATTCGTTTCTGCACAGTATTTCGGGAAACGCGCACTTTTTGGGCAATGTCGGTAATTGACATACGGGCGTTGTCACGCAGCAAACCTAGAATTTGGCTGTCAGTATCATTCATTTTGATTTCCATGATTATCATTTTGATAAAATTTATTGCATTTTTATCAAAATTACAACTTTTTAGAGTCGTTTTGATTTTTCATACTATGCGTATTAGGTAACACTCCAGTTGGAACAACACCGAGCTGAGGCGGTGTCCAATAGATGGGGTGTTTCCTATTTTGAATGGATTAGCTCAATTAAATTCTCAGAGGATAAAATAATGTCTTTGTCATATGAAATGGAAAATAGTGGTGCATGGCAAACCTACCTTGCTCAGATTAACCGTGTAGCCCCTTATCTTGAAGAAGACTTAATCCCATTTATCAATACTTTAAAGCGTCCAAAGCGTGCGCTCATTGTTGATGTGCCTATTGTAATGGACGACGGTTCTATTCAGCATTTCGAAGGTTACCGTGTACAACACAATTTGTCGCGTGGACCAGGTAAGGGCGGTATTCGTTACCATCCAGATGTAGAACTGAATGAGGTCATGGCCCTCTCAGCATGGATGACCATTAAAACTGCGGTATTGAACTTACCGTATGGTGGTGCAAAAGGCGGTATTCGAGTAGACCCGCGTAAATTGTCACCACGTGAACTTGAACGCTTAACGCGTCGTTTTACCACTGAAATTAGCCCAATCATTGGTCCACAAATTGATATTCCAGCGCCAGATGTAGGCACTAATGCAGACATTATGGGTTGGATGATGGACACCTATTCCACGATTAAAGGTCATACCGTCACAGGTGTCGTGACAGGTAAGCCTGTACATTTAGGTGGTTCATTAGGTCGTGTCCGTGCAACAGGTCGTGGTGTATTCGTTACAGGTTTAGAAGTTGCCAAAAAAATTAACTTAGCACTTGAAGGCAGCCGTATTGCAGTTCAGGGCTTTGGTAACGTAGGTAGCGAAGCTGCATATTTATTCCATAAAGCCAACGCAAAAGTAGTATGTGTACAAGACCACACAGGCACAATTTTCAACGCAGATGGTTTTGACGTTAAGCAATTACAAGACTACGTTGCGATTCATAAAGGTGTTGCAGGCTTCCCTAATGCAACCGTAATTGAAGATGAAGCGTTCTGGACAGTAGAGATGGATATTTTAATCCCTGCTGCTTTAGAAGGTCAGATTACTGCTGAGCGTGCGCAAAAATTGACTGCGAAATTGGTCTTGGAAGGTGCGAACGGCCCAACTTATCCAGAAGCAGAAGATATTCTTTTACAACGTCAAATCATGATTGTTCCAGATGTGCTCTGTAATGCTGGCGGTGTAACCGTGAGTTACTTCGAGTGGGTTCAAGACATGGCAAGTTACTTCTGGACCGAAGAAGAAATTAATGAACGCTTAGATAAGCTCATGATTAAAGCGGTTGAAGATGTTTGGCATACAGCAGATGACAAAGATTGTAGCTTGCGTACTGCAGCGTACATTTTGGCTTGTGAACGCATTTTGAAAGCACGTAAAGAACGAGGAATTTTCCCAGGTTAAGGGGGAGTTTCGTGCCCTTCGGGGCACATTCAAGTAAGAAAAATATCAGATTTATTAAGGAAGAACAGACCATGAACCAGAATAGCCAACCGAATCGCCAAGATTTTAATCAGTATATGGTGCCTGTTTTTGCACCGGCTCAATTTATTCCTGTGCGTGGCGAAGGTTCTCGTTTGTGGGATCAGCAAGGTAAAGAATATATTGATTTTGCAGGTGGTATTGCGGTGAATGCGCTTGGACATGCACATCCAGTTGCAGTCAAAGCCTTAGTCGAACAAGGTCAAAAGTTATGGCATATCGGTAATGGTTATACCAATGAACCTGTACTTACTCTAGCAAAACAATTGGTTGAAAGTACCTTCGCCGATAAAGTGTTCTTCTGTAACTCTGGTGCAGAAGCCAACGAAGCGGCTTTGAAACTTGCACGCAAAGTGGGCCTACTTTCAGGCTCTGCGCGCAAGAACAAGATTATTGCATTTAAAAATGCCTTCCACGGTCGTACCTTATTTACCGTTTCGGCAGGTGGTCAACCGAAATATTCGCAAGATTTTGCTCCTTTACCAGAAGGTATTCAGCATCTGCCATTTAATGATTTGGACGCAGCCCGTGCAGCGATTGATGCCGACACTTGCGCAGTGATTGTTGAACCGATTCAAGGTGAAGGTGGGGTCATTACTGCTGATCCTGAATTTTTAAAAGGTTTACGTGAGCTGTGTGATCAACACGGTGCAGTATTAATTTTTGATGAAGTGCAAACAGGTGTAGGTCGTACAGGGGCGCTATATGCCTATATGAACACTGAAGTGACGCCAGACATTTTAACCACAGCCAAAGCACTCGGTGGCGGTTTCCCAATTGGTGCCATGATTACCACAGATAAATACGCGAATATGTATGCAGTGGGAGATCACGGCACGACGTATGGCGGTAATCCATTGGCATCTGCTGTGGCAAATGCAGTGTTTGGCTTTATCAACACCCCTGAAGTATTGAATGGTGTACGTACTCGTGCGCAAATCTTTGCTGAAGGTTTGAAGCGTTTGAATGAACGTTTTGGTTTGTTTGAAGAAGTTCGCGGTCAAGGTTTATTGATTGGCTGTGTACTCAAAGCAGAATATGCAGGTAAAGCCAAAGATATCGTCACCCTTGCTGGTGAAGAAGGCCTCTTGGCCTTGGTTGCAGGTCCAAATGTCGTGCGTTTCACGCCATCTTTAATTATTCCAGAAGCGGATATTGAAGCAGGTTTACAACGTTTTGAGCGTGCGCTCGCACGTTTTGTTGGCGCGTGATAGGTCACCGCTGATGATGATTGTTAGACATGCAGAGCATCGAGATTTAGATGATATCTTCATTCTGGCGGGGAAGTCGGGCGTAGGTCTGACTTCTTTACCCCAAAATAAAGACATCTTATTGGCTCGAATTGCCCGCACACAAAAGACCTTACAAGGTCAGGCGGCGCCAAATGAGCAAGGTTATTTATTTGTTTTAGAAGATACCCAGTTGCAGCGCGTGGTTGGCGTGAGTGCGATTGAAGTTGCAGTGGGTTTGACGGAACCATTTTATAACTTTCATGTGGGCAAACAAGTTCATGCTTCACAAGCTCTGAATGTTTATAAGGCCTTAAACACCCTGTTTTTAAGCAATGACCATACAGGATGTAGTGAGCTGTGTACGCTATTTTTAGATCCTGAATACCGTAAAGATCAAAATGGTAAATTGCTCTCTAAAATCCGTTTTCTGTTTATCGCAGCATTTCAGCAGGCATTTCAAAATACCCTGATTGCAGAAATGCGTGGTTATTCTGATGAAAATGGTCGATCACCCTTTTGGGATGCCTTGGGTTATCACTTTTTCAATATGGATTTCTCCACGGCGGATTACTTGAGTGGTATTGGGCAAAAAGTCTTTATTGCGGAATTAATGCCACGCTTCCCTGTGTATACCGATTTATTGCCATTGGCAGCACAGCAAGTGATTGCGCAAGTTCATCCCCAGACGGTTCCAGCTTCTCGTGTTTTAGAGTCGGAAGGTCTGCGTTATCAAGGGTATGTCGATATTTTTGATGCAGGGCCAACTCTCGAAGCTGAAGTGAAAAACTTACGTGCAGTCAAGGAAAGCCAGACCTGTGCTGTGAAAATCGTGAGCAGTTTGCCAGAAGCGACAGGTCGTTATTTGGTGGCGAATGACCGTTATCACGATTATCGCGCAATTTTAATTCAACATGCTGCGGATGCAGACAACTTAAGTTTAACGGCTGAACAAGCCTATGCGCTTGGCGTACAAGCGGGGCAAAGTATTCGTATGTTGCCTTTAGACAAGATGGAGTAAAAATAATGTCACAAGGGAATTTATTTATTAATGGGACATGGTCTCCAGCGCAGGGTGCAGCTTGGAACAAACTTGATCCAGTTTCTCAAGAAGTGATTTGGCAAGGTGCAGAAGCTAAGGCTGAACAAGTGGAACAAGCATGTCAGTCAGCACGTGCTGCCTTTGCTGCTTGGGCACGTCGTCCACTTGCAGAGCGTATTGAGGTGATTCATCGCTTTGCAAGCTTGCTAGAACAAAATAAACAACAGTTAGCGACAGTCATTAGCCGTGAAACCAGCAAGCCGATTTGGGAAACCTTAACCGAAGTTCAATCGATGATTGCTAAAGTGGCCATTTCGATTCGTGCTTACCATGAGCGTACAGGCGAAAGCGTAACGGAAATGGCTGATGGTGCAGCCTCTTTGCGTCACCGCCCACATGGGGTATTGGCTGTATTTGGCCCATATAATTTCCCAGGTCACTTGCCGAATGGTCACATTGTACCAGCACTGATTGCGGGGAACACCATTGTCTTCAAACCAAGTGAACTTACGCCGTGGACTGCGGAAGAAACCGTGAAGTTATGGCATGAAGCAGGCTTACCTGCGGGTGTCTTGAACTTGGTACAAGGTGGTCGCAGTACCGGTGAAGCCTTGGCGCAATCACATGAGATTGACGGCTTGCTGTTCACGGGCAGTGCCAATACGGGTTACCACTTGCATAAACAATTAGCAGGTGCGCCAGAAAAAATTCTCGCTCTAGAAATGGGGGGGAACAACGCATTAATTATCGATGAAATTACTGATATTGATGCAGTGGTGAATTTAACCATTCAATCTGCCTTTATTTCCGCAGGTCAGCGCTGTACCTGTGCGCGCCGTTTGATTATCAAAAATGGTGCTGTAGGTGATGCTTTCATTCAACGTTTGGTTGAAGTGAGCCGTAACTTGGTGGTGGGTCAGTGGGATGCACAGCCACAACCATTCATGGGTGGTGTGATTTCATTGCATGCTGCACAGCAAATTTTACAAGCGCAACAACGTTTGGTGGATTTGGGCGCAGAGGTGTTATTGCCTGTGACTCAAACTGATCCAAATAGTAGCTTGTTAAGCCCAGGTCTTTTAGAGGTCACAAACGTCAATAATGTGCCAGATGAAGAATATTTTGGTCCATTGAGCTGTATCTATCGTTATAACCATTTTGATGAAGCTTTAGCGCTTGCCAATGCAACACGCTTTGGCTTGTCAGTAGGTTTAGTTTCACCAGATCGTGAACTGTTCGAGCGTTTATTGATTGAAGCGCGTGCAGGCATTGTGAACTGGAATAAACCATTAACAGGCGCTTCAAGTGCAGCGCCATTTGGTGGTGTTGGTGCATCAGGGAATCATCGTGCCAGTGCCTTCTATGCGGCAGATTATTGCGCATGGCCAATGGCATCACTAGAAAGTCAGCAGGTAAGTCTACCTGAAAAATTATCGCCAGGCATTGTGCTGTAAGTCGACAGAAAAGGGAGTTTAGAAATGTCAGGCTATGAAATTAATTTTGATGGTTTAGTCGGTCCAACGCATCACTATGCTGGATTGTCTTTTGGAAACGAAGCTTCGACCAAAAACCGTAATAATCTATCGAATCCGAAGTTGGCTGCCAAGCAAGGTTTGTTAAAGATGAAAGCTTTGGCCGACATGGGCTTAAAGCAAGGTGTATTTGCACCGCAAGAACGCCCACATGTGCCAACTTTGCGCAAATTGGGTTTCTGTGGGGATGACCATAGCGTGATTGAACAAGCGATGCGTACTTCGCCTGCATTGTTATCCGCTTTGAGTTCTGCATCGTGCATGTGGACAGCCAATGCGGCAACGGTTTCACCGTCGGCAGACAGTGCAGATGGTCGTGTGCATTTTACAGCGGCAAACTTGAACAACAAATTCCACCGCTCGATTGAACATGAAACGACCTCGCGTGTTATGGCAGCCATGTTTAACGATGAGCGTCACTTTGCGCATCACGAAGCACTACCACCCGTGGCATTGTTCGGTGATGAAGGCGCGGCGAACCATAACCGTTTAGGCGGTGCTTATGATCAAGCCAGCGTACAAGTGTTTGTTTATGGTCAGCAGTTCCTCGGCGGTGGTATTGGTCCGAAACATTATCCTGCGCGTCAGTCACGTGAGGCGAGTGAAGCTGTTGCACGTTTACATCAATTGAAAGCTGAACAAACCGTTTTTGTGCAGCAGCATCCCGATGTGATTGATCAAGGGGTCTTCCACAACGATGTGATTGCGGTGAGTAACCAAAATGTCCTGTTCCATCATCAACATGCATTTTTGAATCAATCAGAAGCATTGTCAGAAATTCGTGAAAAAATGGCGCGTTTGGGTCAAGAGTTTGTGGCTATTGAAGTACCTGATCAGCGTGTTTCAGTGAAAGATGCGGTGAATACTTATTTATTCAATAGTCAATTACTCACACGTGCCGATGGCGGTATGAGCATTGTAGTACCTGAAGAATCGCGTCAAAACCAAGCGGTATGGAGCTACTTGAACGACATGATTCAAATGGGTACCCCAATTGATGACATCAAAGTTTTCGATTTACGTGAAAGTATGCGTAACGGTGGCGGTCCTGCATGTTTACGTTTGCGTGTTGCCGTGAATGAAGCAGAACTGAACGCGATTAATCCGAATCTATTTATGAATGATGCTTTGTTTACCCGTTTAAACACATGGGTAGATCAGTACTACCGTGATCAGTTGGCACAGCAAGATTTGGCAGATCCACAATTATTGATTGAAAGCCGTACTGCGTTAGATGAGTTGACGCAAATCTTAGGCTTGGGTTCGGTATATCACTTCCAACGTTAAGTAATCGTGCAGGGAAAGCAAATGATAGATTTTCTAGGTGATGTTTTAGCACAACGTATCCCAACTGTATCGCAGGGCGAACAGCATGATTTTCGTTGGGAATGGTTAGCTGAAGGGGTTTTATCTTTTACTCCAAAGCAGGCTTATGAAAAAGCCATCGTGCTTTCCGCGGGTGTACATGGCAATGAAACTGCGCCAATCGAGTTATTGGCGCAGCTCAGTCAGGATATTTTTGCAGGTGCGTTACAGCTCAAGGTCAAATTAATGTTGATTTTGGGCAACCCTGTCGCGATTCGTTTAGGTCAACGCTATGTTGAAAATGATATGAATCGGATGTTTTGTGGTGCACATCAGCAATTTTCTGAAACCTTTGAAGCAAAGCGAGTGGCTGAACTAGAGCAGTTAGTGGCAGATTTCTTTCAATCTTGCCCTGCACAAGTCAAACGCTATCACTATGATTTGCACACAGCGATCCGTCCGTCTTTGCTGCCGACTTTTGCTTTGTTCCCTTATCAAACTCATGGCTATGATGCGGTCATGTTGGCGTGTTTAAGTGCTGCGGAACTGGATGCCTTGGTATACCACAATGCAGCAGGTCGCACCTTCACGCACTATACCAGTTCAAGATTTCAGGCAGCGAGTTCAACCCTTGAACTCGGACATGCCAAACCTTTTGGTCAAAATGATTTATCGGCATTTAGCGCGATTAATCAAGTGTTACGTTCGGTGGTGACAGAACAAGCTTTACCTGCACGCCAAAAGTCAGCAATTAAAAACTTTCGTGTTGTCGATTCGATTATCAAAACTGAAGATGACTTTCAGCTCAACCTTGCCGATTCTGCGCCCAATTTCTCAATGTTCCAATCAGATGCAGTGATTGCCCTGCAACAGGGTAAACCTTATGTGATTGCACCAGAACAGGTCTGGATTTTATTTCCAAATACTCAAGTGAAAAAAGGGTTAAGAGCAGGCTTGATATTAACTGAGCTTCGCTCGTGATTATTCGTCTCGATTTATTAAATGTGATGATGGTGATTTATAGAATTTAAATCGTTAAATTGATTTTCAATGGAATTGAATATATGGATATTGTAAAAAATATTAATGCAATATTTACGTCCAGTGATTATGAGTTCGCTTGTAATCAGTGGATAAACTCGCGTCATGTTTTTATTAAGCTATTATTTTTTAATGTTAAATTAATAAAATTGGTATAGGTTTTGCAATCTGTGTTGTGATTGTTTGGTCGCTATTTTTATTTTAAAAATTCGATTAAATAATAAAATTAATATTGTTGAAAGATAATATTTAGCTTAATTTTGGATAGATATTAAATAAGGAAACATTTTATATCTGTCCCGTATTTGCACCTCTTTTAGGTGTAAATTGGAGTAATAAACATGATGAATGGAAATAAGTTCAATAAGTCGAAAGAAACCCTAGAGGGTGATTTACTGGGCGGACATCATTACGATTCAGCTGGAGAAGAACAACTCGATCGTTCTCTCAGCAATCGCCATATTCAAATGATTGCGATTGGCGGTGCTATCGGAACAGGTCTATTTATGGGTTCGGGGCAAACCATTGCCAATTCTGGAACCTCAGTCATTTTGACTTATATGATCGTTGGCTTTGTCCTGTTTTTTGTCATGCGTGCCATGGGAGAGTTGCTGCTTTCCAACACCAATTATAAGTCATTTGTAGATTTTGCTACGGATTATTTAGGTCCTTGGGCAGGCTACTTTTTGGGCTGGACCTACTGGCTCAGTTGGATCATTACTGCGATTGCCGATATTATTGCGATTGGCGGTTATATGCAGTTCTGGTATCCCGATTTACCCGTATGGTTGCCTGCTTTGGCCACGATCACTGTTTTGACGGTACTAAACTTACTTACGGTGAAAATGTTTGGTGAAACCGAGTTTTGGTTTGCCATGATCAAGATTGTGGCAATTGTTGCCTTTTTAATTTTGGGTGTGAGCTTGGTGGTTATGGGCTTCGTGTCGCCAAATGGAGTCAAGGCATCGTTCTCACATATTACCGATCCTGATGCATTTTTACCGCATGGTGTGACAGGTTTCTTGGCGGGTTTCCAAATGGCAGTGTTTGCTTTCTTGGGTATTGAGTTGGTCGGTACAACTGCTGCAGAAACCAAAAACCCAGAAAAATCATTACCTAAAGCCATTAATTCAATTCCGTGGCGAATTCTGTTGTTTTATGTGGGTGCCTTGTTGGTCATCATTTCCGTAACCTCATGGCAGCACGTTGATCCAGGTAAAAGTCCATTTGTGGCCATGTTCCAATTGGTCGGACTTACAGCTGCTGCTGCTGTGGTGAACTTCGTGGTCGTGACTTCGGCAATGTCTTCTGCAAACAGTGGTATCTTCGCCACCAGCCGTATGTTGTATGGTTTGGCGGTTGAGAAAGATGCGCCGCAGCGCTTTAAAATCTTATCTAAAGGTAAAGTGCCTGTACAAGCACTGTTGTGTTCTATGATTTGTGTATTTATCGGTACGTTGATTCTGTTCGTTACACCAAATGTCATGTCTGCATTTAATATTGTGACAGCATTGACCTCAATTTTGACTGTATTTGCCTTTGGTATGATTCTGGCATCGTATTTGGCTTATCGTAAAAAGCGTCCTGATTTGCACGCGAAATCTATTTATAAAATGCCTGCGGGTATTTTTATGAGCTGGTTTGGGATCGCCTTTATGGTGTTTGTGGTTGCGATTTTATGTCTCGATCATGATACGCGTATTTCACTGTTTGTTTCACCACTTTGGTTTATCGGCTTATGGATTGCTTATAAGCGTCGTCAACGTCAAGATAGCGAGCGCACTTGGATTTTAGAGCATGGTCGTTGCATTGATCATGATGAACTATCAGAAAATAATTAATGAAGAGTGAGAGAGGGTATTTACCCTCTCTTTTTTATAACGACGAAGAGGGATTTGTCTTGAAAAAAGTAACATTATTGGCGTGTATGTTGGGGGCGGGGCTGCTGAATATGAGCAGTGCGATGGCGGCACCGATGTTGACATCACAGATTTCAGCAACACAGGCTGCGGCCCCTCAAGCCAACGCGTGGGTTGAAATTAATGTGCAAGCCTTTGAACAAAATATTCAAACCTTGCAGCAACAATTGCAGGATAAGAGCCAAATTTGTGCTGTGATGAAAGCCGATGCTTATGGGCATGGAATTCAGTTGTTGATGCCGAGCATTATCAAGTTAAATGTACCTTGTGTGGGCATTACCAGTAATGCCGAAGCCGCGATGGTGCGCCAATCTGGTTATCAAGGTCGTATCTTAAGACTGCGTGCAGCCACCGATCAGGAAATTCAAAATGCAGCTTCACTCAAGATGGAAGAATTATTCGGAAACTATGAGCAAGCGCAGCGTATTTCCACTTGGGCGAAACAGCAGGGCATTACAGTTGCCTATCATTTGGGTTTGAATGCAGGCGGTATGGATCGTAATGGTTTAGAGTTAAACAGTGAGCAAGGCAAACAGCAAGCCCTGCGTATGACCAAACTGCCAAATTTAAAGTTGGTCGGCATCATGACGCATTATGCAGTAGAAGATGAAAAATATGTGCGGGAACGTTTAGCAGTCTTTAACCAACAAACGAACTGGCTCATTAAAAAAGCTAAACTCAAACGTGAAGAGCTAACCTTGCACACAGCCAATTCATTTGCCACTTTAACCGTACCAGAGTCGCATTTAGATATGGTTCGTGCAGGTGGTGTGATTTATGGTGACAGTATTCCTGACCGTGTGGAATATAAAAAGTTGATGACGTTTAAAACCCAAGTGACAACAGTGAATGCTTATTTAAAAGGTACAACTGTAGGGTATGATCGAACCTATACTTTAAAACGTGATTCTTTATTGGCGAACTTGCCGATGGGCTATTCAGATGGCTATCGCCGTGCTTTTAGTAATAAAGCCTATGTACTGATTCGTGGACATAAAGTCCCTGTCGTTGGACGGACGTCGATGAATACCACCATGGTTGATGTCACTGATTTCCCTGATATTCGTGCCAGTGATGAAGTGGTGTTGTTTGGTCAGCAAGGCAATGAAAGCGTCAAGCAAAGTGATTTAGAAGAATACAATGGTGCGCTGCTTGCAGATGTATATACGATGTGGGGCAATTCTAATCCTAAAGTTGCTGTACGCTAAACTGACAATAATTCATTAATGTAAATGACTACCCCACGTCTGAATTTTCAGATGTGGGGTAATTTTTATATGGCTGTGTAGAGGGGCAATTGATTGTCTATCCAGCTTAATATTGATCGTTCATGCTCAGTTGAGTCTTTACCTTAAGGGGAACACATCAAATTCATAAATCCCATTTAAGCTTTGAACTCGCATTCCTATAATTGGACATCCAATGCCTTTAGTGATCAAGATGTTAGGCTGTTTTTAATGGTGATTGTTTTTTGTATGTATTATGGTTATACCCCAGAGCTTTGAGGTGATGCAAAAGTGATTTTAAAGGTCTCGAAATGGCTATTTAGATGTAAACGTTTGAATCGGTAATTTTCTAGAAGATTGCTGGTGAATCAGATCAATTCTGTAAAAATTTGGTGGGCTACTTGAATGAAAATGGATGGATTATTCAGATTTAAATTTTTAGCAATAAAAAGCCCTAATCATTTGACTAGGGCTTTTTTGAATCTGGAGCGGGAAACGAGACTCGAACTCGCGACCCCAACCTTGGCAAGATTCACCGACATAAAATACACTAAATAACATAAATGGTATTTCAATAAACCCTATATATAACATATATATGGGGTTATTATTTTGTGTGGTGTAATTTAAGATAGGGTAGGGTACTTTGATTTGTGGTCACTAATTTTAATTAGATAATCAACAATAATTACCAACATAGATATTTATACATTTATATTATTTTACCATTTAGTAAACTTATTCTCATCTTAATGTCTAACTATAAAGTAGAAGAGTCTAATCTAGAGGAGTAATGGATTGTTGAGGATGTATTCAGATTCTTTCAAAGGAGTCTATCTGATGAAAATTCAATTAGCTGTACTAGCTCATAAACAATGACTTAGTCAAACTATGACGCACTTGATAAATAGCTACTTATAAATATGAATAAAAAAAATATATACTTACGTCATAGGAACTCTCAAGAGATCGAAATGAGCCAAGGGTCATCACAGGTCATCACTCGTCAATGGATGATTATTCAGTTTTTATTAAATAGTAAATATGTCAGTACAGCAGAAATTGAAAACCATTTACAAAGTAAAGGGATAATTACTACTCAACGTACGATTCAACGGGATTTAAATTTATTGGAAACATTATTTCCATTGGAATGTCGTCGAGATTGTATGCCTTATAATTGGCGTTGGAAAAAGATAGAACAGTCAGTAAAGGGTTTGAGTTTATCTCAAGCTTTGATTCTAAGACTCGTTGATGATCAATTAAGTGATATTTTACCTGAGCATACACAGCAAGAACTATTACCATTATTTCAAAAAGCAAGATTGATTACCTCTAATGCTTATACAGGAGATGAGTCAGCTCTTCTTGATATTTTGACTAAGGATCGAAGAAAAAGTGTTGGTTTTGTGCAGCCTTCCTTGATGCAGGAGTTGGCTTTGAGTATTAGCGATAAAGTAACAAGAGTTTATCAAGATATCTTCAATAATGAAGAGCAAGTGATGAAGAAGAACTTAAAAACATTAAGTACATTACTTGAATTATATGAAATGCCTGAGTTGGCAAAAGCTTTAAAAGTATGATCTTAGAAATAACAGACTTTTTAAAAATCAATAAATTGAGTGGATGATAGGTTTTATGGATTCGTTATTAAAGGAAAAAGTAGTAATTGATGAATATTCAAAATCCATATTTGATATTAATGCATTTAAAGATGCAGTTTTTTTGAACAAAAAAGAAATCAAACAAATAGATTCATTAAGTGCGGATGAAAATTTTGAAATTAATAATATGAATTCAAGGTTTTTCCGTATTACGGAATTATCAGCGCAAGAGCAGTTTATATTACGGCAAGATTTAGAAAATGTAATTGCAAGTATGAATAATGTTCATTTTAATTGGGTCTATTATTTATCTGGTACTGAAACAGGTATTGAAATATATATTGGAACCGTACTATTGTTAGATCAGGGAGATGTTTTTAATCAAAAAAAATTATTAGAAAGTCAATTACTAGGTAATATTTCTGGAATTTTATTAGAAGATGTATCTTCTAAAAACTTACAAGATCATATTTTATCGCCATTAAATAATTCTCAGCATTTTGGATTATTAACAGGCGTTCCCTCTTTGACAATCGATCAGCAAGCTCAAAGTAAAGGTTCTAACATTAATCAAGGTATTGATCGTTTAGCTCGCAGCTTAACTGGGGAAACATGGCAATTATTGCTCGTTGCACAACCAGCCAAATTACATGAAATAAATCAAACCATTGAAGAATTTTTAAATTTATCTTCTGATTTACATCCTGGTATTAAAAAGTCTATCCAATCTGGTACAAACACAGGTACTTCACTCACAGAGGGCTCGAGTACTTCTATAAGCCATGGTTTAACAGATCAAACAGGTTCAAATAAATCGCGTACAAAGCAACATGGTTTAAATGATTCGATAACAAATCAAACTTCAGAAAGTGGTGGGGAGTCATCAAGTAATTCTAAGAATAATAGTTCAACGAGTACTAGTGACAGTAAGAATAAAGGTTGGACAAAGGGTGAAAGTAAAACCAATGGAACCAGTAGTGGTACATCAGATTCGAGTGGTACAAGTGAAAGTAAATCTGTGAGTAAAAGTGACACTAAAGGTTCTTCAAATTCTTCTAGTAGATCTGAAGGGAAAAACACAACAGAAAGCAGAGAATTTATAGACAAAAAAATCGAAAGAATAGAAAAATATATTACAGAAAAGCAGCTTCCTCGTTTCGAACTAGGACGAAGTAAAGGTCTTTTTAAGACTGCGATTTATTTATCTGCATATAATAAAAGAACTTATGAAAGTCTAGTTTTAGCAGTTAGATCTACTTTTCAAGGAAATCAGTCAGTTTTTAGCCCACTACAAGTGCAAAAATTGCACATGAAAAAGAAAGATATTAATCAGTTATTTAAAATTCACTGGGAAAAAAATGATATTAATAAAGATGCTTTATTACTGCAAAGTACCCCTTCTGCCGCTAGACATGTAGCACTTGCAACTTGGTTAAATGCTTCAGAGTTGTCAATTTTGGCAGGGTTGCCAAGTCGTGAGGTTTGTGGCATTCGTTTAAGAAAAAATGTAGATTTTGCGGTTAATCCTTTAAATTCCAAAGACTCTGCATCATTTGAGCTAGGACGGATTATTCAAAATGGTCGAATCTTAGAAAAAAGCAAAGTCTTATTAGATAAAAAGTTGCTTAATCAGCATATTTTTATTAGTGGTGTTACTGGTGCTGGTAAAACAACGACTTGTCAGCAGATCTTACTGCAATCTAAATTGCCATTTCTAGTCATTGAACCAGCTAAAACAGAATATCGAGGTCTATATGAACTTGATGAAGATATTCAATTTTATACTTTAAATAATGAACAACTTTCGCCATTTCGTATAAATCCATTTGAACTTTTACCAAATGAGCAATTAGTCGGACATATAGATACCTTAAAAGCGACTTTCGCAGCAGTATTCCCTATGGAAGCTTCTATGCCTTATCTGATTGAAGAAGCGATTGTTCGTAGTTATGAGTCAAAAGGTTGGGATATTCATACATCTAAGAATTTTCTTTTTGAAAATCCATTTAATTGTCAAGGACAAGCTTTTCCGATCATGTCTGAAATGCTTGAACAATTAAAAATTGTAATTAAAAGCAAGGGGTTTGGTGACGATTTACAGCAAAAGTATGAAGGCTCTCTCATTTCGAGATTAGATAATCTCACGATTGGGAGTAAGGGAAGGATGCTAAATACGCGTGTTTCTATTGATGTATCAAAATTACTTGATCAGAAAGTCGTTATTGAGTTAGATGAACTGAAAGATGAACAAGATAAGGCATTAATGATGGGATTGCTCATTGGCCGTGTAGCTGAAGCAATGAAGCAGCGTCATTATTCAGATCCTACTTTCCAGCACTTAACATTGATTGAAGAGGCACATCGTCTATTAGAAAAACCACAAGGTCATGATGATGGTGCTAAAAAGTTGGGTGTTAGTTTATTTGCAAATCTGCTTGCAGAAGTTCGTAAATATGGTGAAGGGTTGATTATTGCGGATCAAATTCCAAATAAACTTGCTCCAGAAGTATTAAAGAATACCAATACAAAGATTATTCACCGTCTATTTGCTGCTGATGATCGACAAGCGATTGGTGAAACGGTTGGTTTGACCGAAGAACAAATTGATTTTTTACCTATGTTGAAAGCGGGTGAAGCAGTTGTTTATAGTGCAGGTTGGCATGAAGCCGTCCGTACACAAGTTGGACAACTTCATAATACCAATTCGAAACCTTTGGATATCCAAATTATTGCAAGTCATAGTCAACGAAGAATTTTTAGCCAAAGAACACAGTTATATCCTAGGTTATCAAGCGTATTTGATTCAGAAATTACAGCTGAACAATTTAATCAATTTATTCAAGAGGGTAGTTTTGTTTTAAATTTATGGTTGAAATGGTATGCCTTATCACAAAATGAGGTACAAGGGCACAAATTAATTATTACGCAGCGCTTATCTAAAGAAATGGAAAAACTGAATCAAGTATGGGGTGATTCAAAAAGTGATATTAAATTGGCACTTGCACAGTTATTTTTAGACATTGCACCGATTGCTTATATAGAAGATAAATTACCAACAAAATATCCTGTTGAACAGTATCTTATCTTTTTATTTGGATTATATGAGCATGATCAATTAAATGAAAAAATTACATCTGATACGATTTTTGGTCAGGATACAGGAAGACTCATTGCAGGGGCTCTTCAAGCAATGTTACAAAAGTTAAATTCAATCTAAAAAGGAAAATAGTATGGGATTTTGGAGCTCAGTGGGTAGTGCAATAAGTGGTGCATTTTCGTCTGCATGCAGTGCAGTGGGAAATGCGATTTCAAATACATTTGGTAATGTGACAGATACTTTTAATAAGACAATTAATGATTTAGGGAGTGTTCTAACGACAGCAAGTGCAATACTCACAGCATTAAGTGTTGTGATTCCCCATCCTCAGTTACGTTTAGCAGTTAAAGTGATTGATAGTGCTTTGGTAGTTTTGGGATTGTTGAAAGAAAATGAAACAACAGAAGATATCGGTGATATGGCTTTACAAGCGTATGAGGCTGATATTAAACCTGCAGATTTTTCATCTTATGATGATTATATAATGACACTACGTAACTTTAAGCTTGATCCAGAGAAATCAGCGAAATTTAACTTTGGTGAAAAAGTGAGTGCAGGTATTACCGTGCAGGCTTGGGGCTTAGAAGAAAAAATAGGTCAAGGTACAAGTGATTTATTGGTTCATATTTTAAAAGATGCTCCTAATGTATTAAAAGGCGAGGGGTATTTTACTGAAACTCGTGTTCAAAATATCATTGGAAAAATAAAGGACATTTCTGATGTAGCCAAATATTTTAGTAACAAGTTAAATCCTGATAAAAATAATGAAGTTGAGCAAGATCTTGTTAAAGCAGAGCAAAATCTGAGTCCTGAAAAATCAGTTGAAGAGATTTATCAAGAACTTGATAAACATAAATCTGAATAGAAAGTTAAGAGAATGAAAATATTTATATTTTCATTCTCTTTTTTTTGTATATATTTTATAACTTTAGCTGTGTAAATGGAAAAATTGAGGGAAACGTGTCAAATACAAACTTAAGTCTTTGTTTATTGGAAAATGAAATACAGGTCTATAAAAGTCAGAATCAAATAGATTGGTCTATTATACCAATAAAAGGAGAGGACACATTTATTCATCATAATGATCAGTCGAATATAAAAGCTGTATTAGATGAAGTGAATAAATATTTAAATGATGATGGATTAGCTTTTGTAGACGTTAGCATTTTATATACAAACTCCGCTTGGCTTAATGAAACAATTATACAATTACATGCTTTTAAAAATACTAGTTTTCAAATTTTAAATTTTTATAATTTAGTGGATTATGTTTGTAGAAGTTTAAATGTAAAGCAACCCGATTCACTGAGTTCAGATTGGATAAGACAACGAATTTTGCCTCTAACAAATTTAGAAAATAGTTGGAAAGAGCATCAAAAGTTACTTGATGCGATTCAATTACAAGGGCAACTTAAACAGGCACAACAACAACAAGATCAAAGTCTAATAGAAACTGATTTTGCCAAAAAACTTGCAGACTTACAGCAAGAGCGTCAAAAATTACAGATTGAGTTGCAGCAAATTCAGCAACAACTGGTTTCTGTGCAACGCCCCAACTTAGAAAATCTTTTAAGTTTTTTACCGAGCATATTCAAAAATTTTTGGAATACAGTTCGCCCGGATGAGCTAGTAAATATCGTTGGCTTATTAGATGTTCCACAAGTTTCATCACCATTTCATAATCCAAGTATAGCAGCAGTTAGGACAAAAAAACGGCAATTTTTAATATTGGAAGAAAGTGAACAACAAAAAATTATTGGTTTCTGTCAGCAATTAAAGCAGCAATATGATTTGCATCTTCATCTTGAATTTCAACCAATTATTGGAGCATTGGACTGATGGCTAAATTTACTGATATTGATAAATTATTAGAGCAATTAGAGAGTAGTAACATGCTGAAAAAGCTGATTCAGACAATCAAACGTCATTGGGATGGGGGAGGGGCTGAACAAATATCGCAATCTTCACAAAAAGTAGATCATCAACTACAGGAAATAATTGCGCGACAAGAAATTGTTGAGAAAATAATAGAAGTTCCAGTTGAAAAAATTGTTTATAAAGAAAAAGTAGTTGAAGTTCCGATTGAAAAAATTGTTGAAAAAAAAATCGAAGTCCCACCGATTTGGACATTGGGTTTGGAAGAACAGAAAACATATTTAGATTCTTTAGTACAATTTCATGAACTACAAAGTATTTTTAATACTGATCAGCAAGATGTTACTACAAAAATTTTAGCGTTTATAAGCTCTAGTTCACAGTGGCCCAATATTGTCCGCTTGTGGGATAGATTAGCTGAGCAATGTAAAAGCTCTCAAAAAGAGATTGAACCTGAAAAAATTAAAGGCTCTAGACTAGCAGACTAGTTATGTTGGTCTGTAATCATGATTAAAAACAGTAAATTAAGCCACTACAAGATTAAAAAAATCATTCAATGCTTTTGCATTGATATACCCGCTTCTAAAACTGCATTATTACTCAATTTAAATCGTAATACGATCAACTATTGGTACATGCTTTTTAGGGAAGCTATTTATGATCATCAAACAGATTTAAGAACTAAATTTGTAGGTTCTATTGAAGTGGATGAAAGCTATTTTGGCGCTAAACGACAACGTGGTTTTCATGGGAAGTTAAAACGTGGTCGTGGCACTTTAAAACAACCCGTATTTGGAATATTTGAACGGGATGGGCGTGTTTATACTGAAATCGTTCCTGACTGTAAAATGAAGACTTTACAAAAGGTTATCTTAGGTAAGGTGGCACTAGAAAGTGTCATTTATAGTGATGGATGGCGAGGCTATAATGGTCTAGTTGATGTTGGTTATTCAAAGCATTTCAGGGTAAATCACGGAGCAAATGAGTTTGCTAGAGGACAATGTCACATAAATGGAATAGAATCATTTTGGAGTTTCTGTAAACGAAGATTATCCAAGTTCAATGGTATCTCAAAAGATTATTTTGACTACCATCTGAAGGAGTCTGAATGGCGTTGGATGAGAGAACCTAATGAGTTAGCAACTGAGTTGTGGAACATCATTAGATAAAATTAAGTATAAATCTGCTAGTCTAGAGCCAATTAAATTATTAGAAAATGCAATTAATCTTTATAACCTCACACTTTCAAGTTCTAAAGCAGAGTTGAAGTTTCCTGATTTAAATACAAAGTATGACTATAACATTCATAATCAGATCGCAGGTTCAGGTAGTCAAATTAAACAAGTATTACTCGCTGGATTATATAATGCATCAGGTGAGAAAGTTAAATCGGCTTTAGTGATTACAGTTTAAGTGTTGGGGAATATTTGTGACTAATATGATTTTTGTACCAAAGTTAAAACACCAGAAATTATTAGAATCGGCTATACGAATTGATAAAGAAAAAAATCAAGTAGATTTTGAAACGGTCCAAACTGCTGTTGAAAAATATATTCAGCAACATCGTTGGTGGAGTATCTTAGATGGAGAACTGATTTTAGACTTTACAACAGGACTATTATGGGAAAATCCTAAAGCTGTGATATCAGGGAGTCGTATAGTAGCAAAAAAATATATAAAAGATAAAAATTTAAAACCTTCGATTATTTGGCGATTGCCTAATATTGACGACGTCAAAAATGTTGTAGAGGATAGAACATTTCCTTTATTAAAAGGATCTGGTGCTAAATATATTTTAGGATATAGCGCAATACAACTTGATTCAAATGGTATGTGGCTTGATCGAGATTATCCAAATACCTTCGAGGGGGATACTTTAATCCTAGCAATTAGTTCATATTTTAGAAATAAAAATATTACTGAAATTTTACTAACTTTAGATCAATTTGGATGGAATTTACTACCGTGTTCAGTAAATGAATCTGAAATAGATTATCAATTTTTTCTTGCAAATTTAGAAGAAATAATTTGGTATAAAAATACTTATGAGAATGCTGAACCCAAAATTGATTTAAGCTCTATTTGGGAAAATGTAGATTATATTTCTACTCGTCTCCCTAAACTTGAAAATTTACGCTTTACTGACATTGATCAGGGAATGTGGGAGTTTTATACACAAAATCAAAGTTTACAAGAGCAATATCTACAAGTAGATACAGAGCAAGCAATACGCTATCGTAATCCTGAACTTGATATCCGAAATGCTAAGGTTGCAATTGATTTTGGTACAAGTAGTACTGTTGTTGCAATTCGTTCAAATGGTAAAGATGAGCTACTGAGAATAGGTTTACAAGAAGAAGATTTTAAAAAGCATTCGATTTCTGATAATGATTTTGAAAATCCGACTATTTTAGAATTTCTTGATATTCAAGAAGTCTTAAATGCATGGGGAAGTGAAGTATATCGCCCATTGATAGATTGGAATACTGTACATTGTTCACATGAAGCTCGTTTGCGATTTAGAGATAATGACAGTGATCCTAAAATTGTTAGCAGTATTTTTGCACGTTTAAAACAATGGGCATTACGTGAAGCAGAGCAAGCTAGAGTTAGAATTACAGATCAAAAGAATCATGAATATGAATTTAAGCCATTATTTGAACTGAATCCAATCAAGGGACAATCACTGAATATTCAAAAAGACTATCCTCAGCTCGATCCTATTGAGTTATATGCTTGGTTTTTAGGAATGAATATAAACTGGCGAGAACGTGGTATTTATCTAAAATACTTTATGACATTTCCAGTTGCATATCCAAATGAAGTAAAAGAAAAAATTCTTGCCTCTTTCAGAAGAGGTTTAGTCAGAAGTTTTCCTGAAAGTTTAATGTATTCAGAACGTTTTAATGAGTTTTCTGTCCTAGAGCTCGCGTCTGAACCTGCTGCTTTTGCTGCATCTGCATTAAATGCATTAAATATAGAGCCTACTGAAAATGGTACACCTTATGCTGTTTTTGATTTTGGTGGGGGAACAACTGATTTTGATTACGGAATTTACCGCTTAGCAACATTAGAAGAAGAAGATGAAGGTACAGATGATGTGCTTGAACACTTTGGATCAGCAGGAGACAAATATTTAGGTGGTGAAAACTTATTGGAAAATATGGCTTACCAAGTATTTAAGTATAATCAAAATTTATGTCGTGAAAAGGAAATCAGTTTTACTAAGCCAATAGATGCCGATCGATTTGTAGGTTCAGAACTATTGATTATGCAGACTCAGGCAGCTTATACCAACACGACACTTCTTATGTCAAAATTACGTCCATTATGGGAAGGTGGGATATTTAATCAGGATGATAGTGGAGTACTATCACTTACTTTATTGAATCGTGATGGACAAAGAGTTGAGTGTGAAATAAAAATTCCTCAACATGAATTAATAGAGTGGTTAATTGCTCGAATTCGTGATGGTTTAAAGAATTTCTTTACGGCACTTAAAACCTCATTTGAAAACCATCTAAAGTATTTACCCGATGAAATTCATATTTTATTGGCTGGTAATTCAAGTCGTTCAAGAATTGTTTTGGGATTGTTGGGTTGCTTAGAAGATGATGAAGCTCAAACTTTAAAAGAGTTGTTTCAACATGATTTACTTGAAATATTTTGGGAAAATGTTCCAGCATTTGAAGTGCACTTGCCATTACAGACAGATGAAACAAATCCGTTTAAACCAACAACAAAAACTGGCGTTGCATTAGGATTATTACGTGTATCGCCTGGCGAAACACTCAAAGTGATTAATCATGCTCAACAAAATAATGTTGATAGTCCATTCCAATTTTTTGTTGGTACTCATCGTAGAGGGATGTTTACTGCATCAATTAAACGTGGTGATGCTTATGAAAAATGGCAGGAATTAGGGCCTATACGTGCAGGAGTATTCCCATTGCTCTATACCACTCAATCTCAAGCATTGAGCGGTATAGAGCGAGGTACGAATGGTTTGAAGGAACAGGATATTGAGTTTTCAGGCAGTGATATACAAGGTAAAAAAGTATTCGGACGAATTATGTCACCAGATAGTATTGAAATTGGATTAGCGGTAACAGTTGATCATATTGGGCAAATGTCTCATTGTCAGATGATTCAATTGAAATAAAGTCAAATAAATGGAGTAATTTTGTAATAAATATTACTTTATGGATGGCATGATTTATGTTTTATTCATATGGTTATCTTATTCTAAAAAGTTGATACTTTTTAAGTTTGGATTTGGAGAGTGTAATGATAATACTCGTGCAAATAGTTAAGTCACTTGGCAATCCCCCCTAAAAATACACTAAATAACATAATTGATATTTCAATAAACTCTATATATAACAGTTATATAGAGTTTTTGATTTTGTGTGGTGTAATTTAAGGTAGGGTGGGGTACTTTGATTTTTGGTCACTAATTTATTGTGATAATCAACAATAATAACCAACATACAAATGCTTAATCTAAAGGTATTTTACTGATTGGTATAATTTTGTGATGAGAGTGGTGTTGTCTGGGGGCTACGGTTTCTATTTTGCAGTTTTTTCTGATGTTATAAGCATGACCGATCCCTATTTCAGACGCTGCTAATTCATAGAGTTTATACGATTTAATCATCGTTGATTAGACATCCAATTTTTACTAAAGATATATTAAATTTGACTTTAGATAAGGAAACAACGGTTAAATTATTTTAACAGCATGTAGTGATTTCTAGACCTTCAACTTGCAGTTCAAGAGATTGAGGTTTGCCAATACAGGCTAAATGTAAACAGAATTTAAAAGCTGCAAGTGCTTTACGCTCTTTAGTGGAATAAAGCTGGAGGCGGACATAATCTTCTTGAGTTGTAGGATGCTCTGTTGTGCTTGATTTAGCCAGCTTCAGTAATAAAGGCTGTTTTTTGGTATCTAACAATTTTAACAAGTCTTGTCCAAGCAAATGCCAAAATTGACGGGGAAACAGGTCTTTTACCTTGAAATAAAATGATTCTAATTGATCGATTTTATTCCATCGATAATGAATACCTGTATGAGAGACTGTTACACGACTTAAAAACGTCTCAAGCACAACTTTGATTTGATCTGGTTTCTTTTCAAATACATTTTGAATATTTTCAAAGAAATAATTTCTTGCTGTGCGCTCTTCAACAGTATCGATCATGGCTGGTTTCAGAGGATTTTTTAGATGATTTGTGTTATTGAGATCAAATAATCTTGGGTTATTTTTTTGAGACTTGAGTTGGCCTAATAGTTTTGCATTTTCATACCAATAGTTAACCAGTTCTACAGGTAAACACATTTTCTTTGAGACCTGATCTGGATCATTATGAATTTCCAGTAAATTTAGGCACTTAAAAAAACGGGCAAATGAAACTTTAGATTCTTTTGTTCCCGCGAAGTATTTAAAAAAGTCATGAGGAGGAGTGTTACAAGAACTTTCATTTAGAATATCTTCTACATTACTTTTTAACCAGTCAGTTTGATCGTTGAGTAACTGTTGACTTAAATGCATAGCATGCTTTTCAAAATTGAATGGAGAAGAATCTTTTACTGTGTTTAAAAATTTGAAAGAAGGTAGGTAGCCCATCATCTTCTTTGCTAATTGAGTATCGATGTTTGGATGATATTGCAGTATTTTATGCCCAGCGATCAGGTAGCTCAGATGAATATAGCTTTTAAAGGTTTCTGTAGGATCAATGTGACCCAATAAATGGGCAATCATAAACCAATGATTTTGACCATGCGTATGACGGAGTAATTCTGTTCGGATAGATTGATATTCTTCTTCGGTATAATCCGTCAGATTCTTGACGAGTGGAGCGTAATTACAGTTGAGAACAACGGATAGGTGATTGGCAGCCGTGTGTCGAAATGAGTGAAAAGAATAATCATGATGCTTGAAAAGCTCGTTCATAAGCATTCTAAAAGGTGTTGTCACCGTATGTTTGTTCAGCTTGCTATTTTCATTCCAATTACGGAATAGGTATAAGTTTTGTTGATTGAGTAGACGTTGTTCGACCACATAGCTATGGAATAAGTGATATTCATCAGCTTTTAATAAGCAATGTACAGGGACTTTGCGTTCAGCACTATCTGTTTTAAGTTGATGTAAGTTTCCTTTCTTTTTTGAGCCGTAGGGCTGAATCCATACTGATAGACAGCTCAAGCCCTCGATATCCCGCACACGTAAGCCTAGAATCTCATTAATACGCATACCGGTTCGGTAAGCTAAGATATAGATGATTTTTAATGTCTTGTAAGTGTTTTCTTGACTATTAGGACCTGAAAATAAGGTATCTAACTTGTTCATGAAAGCTTGATAAGTCAAAGGACCAATAATACGGGCTCTAGGCCTATTTTGTATGGCAATTGACTCTAATTCGAGAGATTCAGCTTCGAAAACTGTTTGTTGAAAGCTCTGGAAGCGCTTCAACATCCTGACGGTCTGACCACTGGATTTTTTAAACTCAGGTTGGCCTGCTTCATCTGCGAGTCGGGTATTCGTGATGATTTGTGGGTAGATCTTCGCTAGGTTCGTATTCAAATCATCTTCACTATCTAGATATTGTAAAGAATGGGTGAGCCAGGGCTCAGCAATACGGGAGTAATAAGTGTAAATGGAACTATCTGCTAACGGTCTATTCTTCTGAAACGCTTTTTGAAATTTGTTTACACAAAAATTAAAACGTTCAGCCAGAGGCTGAATTTGTTCCAGTGCTGGTTTATAAAGGCTGATGAGCCATAAGGCAATATGTTTACTGTACTCATTAAATTTATCGGCATTTTCAAGACAATATTCAATAATTAGTGCATCAATGCTTTGATCAGTTTGTGTGGTACGAATCAATTGTAAAAGATCTTTGTGAATCTTTATGACATGATCCAATGCTTGCTGAATATCACCTGAGTAGGTTTGATTCACAACAGATGGTGATCTATCTACATCTGCATCAGTAAGAGTATCCTGCTGATATTTAAATTTTGGGTGAAGAAATCTTTCAAATTCTATTTCTGATAAGCCACAGGTTGCAGTATTTTCAATGAGACATTGTGAGAGAGCGGGATCAATGTCAACTTTCGGGAGTTGCATCCAGTTGAAGCTGGCGTAGTCGCGTAATAATTTATAAGTTTTGAGATTAAATGGTAACTTAATCTTATTAAAAATAAGCTGTAGATAATCTTCTACATTCTGATTTACTCTGCGAATACTTCTGCTATTGAAATGAACTAGCCATAATCGGGTGATTTGATCAGGAATAAAATTACGTGATTTACGGATAGTTTTTTCATCAATATATAGATCTCCATAGGAAGGGGAGAGCGGTTCTAAAAATATAATGTTCAGATCTTCGATATTTCTGATTTTTGCCGGATATTTTAAGTGTTCAAGCAAAGCTTCTAAAGAGGATTTTTGATTTAAGCCTGAGTAAAGCAGGGCAGAAATAACAATATTTCCAATGATTTCATCATCAGAAAATGCCTGGCTATCTTTCGCTAGAATCCAGTAGTCCCAAAGCTTATCAAGAACTTCATCAACCTGATGTCCCTTCTCGATCCAGTCCATTGTAAAAACCGGCTGATCACGCTGCATCTCAAATGTCAGATTCGGTAGGGGCAAAGTCTCACGACGATTTAAATTGATTCGCTTAATATATGACCGAAAAAATTCATGCGCATATTTTTTCCATGCCAAGCTTGGAGCTTTGCGTTTAATAAACTCATAAATTGCTGGATAGAAGGATTCAAGGTGCTCTTTTTGTTCCAAATCTTGTTCTTGGAAATATTGAATTAGTTCCTGTTCTACATTTGCTCGAAGCTGTTTTTCCTGATCGAGTCGGTCTCGTTTTCTACGTTCTTCTGCATATAGTGGTTGAATTTGCTTAGTACGTTTATTGATTGAGGACATCGAGTTCAATACCGGTAATATTAAAATAATCTTTCATTTGTTCAAGAATATGAGCAATGCTTGAATATTGTGAAATAGATAAGCTGGAATAAGGATGAGCAGCTTCTTGCTGCATCGGTTCATGACCGAATAAAGCTAAAATTTCAATTTCGCTAATTTTATGGCTGAGAAATGCACGGGCAGTATGCCGGTGCCAGTTTTCATGATGCAAACCTAACTCAGGATTAAATTTTTTTATAATCGATGGCTTTAAGGGTTGCCATTGACCATCCTGAAAGATATTCAACAGTGGGAGCTTGCTCTCTAAAATTTGTTGAATATGTTGTGGAATTTCTGGCTGACTAGGAGCAATTTGAGTTTTAAAATAATGTAAAAAATCTATGAATTTCTGGAGTTCTTGTACAACAAAATGACCCAGTGGAATTAAACGTCCATAGCCTTGACGCCCACCCACCTCTTTATCAGAAACCATGCATATTTTTCTTTTCAGGTTAAAGCTTTTTAAAAAACCTGGAAATTCAGCGACGGGTCGTGCAGCAGTAAAGAGTAACAAGAAGTGCCACATCCATAGATTGTAATGATTGAAAATTGCTATCCAGTCGTCTTCTTTTTGTGAAATTATTCTGAATTTGAGTGTAGCAAAGATATTTTGAATCACATTTGACGTAGGTGCTTTGCGGCTACCAAAGTTTTTTTCTACAGCGTATTCGATATTCTGGTAGTCATCGGATAACGACTCACACAGCTCTTTTAAAATTGAGATATACTCGGTCTGTAAAGCCTGAATATTCTGATGGCAATAAGAAGTAGAAGAAGACTTGTTTGCATCAATACCGGTGAGAAGGTCAGCAAGCTGTTTATTTCCAGTGCGTTGCAAAATAGTCTGATGAAAAAGAGAGCTAATTCTTATCAATGATAATTTTGGAATATAAAGTTTGGCTCTCAGCTGTTTCAAATGTTGCTGAAGCTCCTCTTCCGTAACGGTGTTACCATCACGTAGTGAAGCAATAAATGAATTTGGAATTGGGATATCCAGATAGACTGTTTGGTTGAGCAAACCATCTGGATAAGCAAAATCCTTATTTTCAAAAATTGAAAATTTACTTCTCAGAAAATATTGCCCATTGCTTTGCTTGATCTGTTGGCGAGCATTTAAATTTTTAGCACGTTTACTTTGTAGAGGTAGCCACTCCTGGATTTTATTTCCGGTCAGAAATGACAGCATCAGGATCAAGGATGCCTTCTTTTTTTGGGTTTCTTTATCCTTATCGTTAGAGTCCTCTTCAATTTCAACAATGTAATTTTTATATAGTTCAGTAAGTAGAGCACTTATACTTGTGATATGAGGAAAGAGGCTGCTGTATGGCAGCAAATGTTCTTTTCGTTGAATATGCTTGGCAACCAGAGGCAGCACATAGCTCTGGCTGGATTCTGAATATGCAGCAAGAGGGGTAACGATGGTTGGGTCTACAAGTATTTGACGTGTATCTTGGTCATCTAGTTGTTTTTCTATATTGAGAGCTTTGGACTTTTGCCCTTTTTTAATTTCTGAACTTTCTACAATCAGCTGATCTTCGTCTAAAAATTCATGTTGCAGTTGAGTCTCGATGCTCCCTTTGGCAATTTTTGCCTTATTTTCCAAAACATAATTAAAGGTGATGCGGATCACTTTTAGCAGGTTTTGCATAAAATCATTAGACGCTTTATTACTATTTTTATCAATGACATCATTCAAATACTGAACGAAATTCGCTAAAGAAAGTATAGGATTTTTAAGATGCCTCTCCCAAAGAAGCATATATTCAGGAGTATTTTCATATGTTTTATGAGAATTCAAAACCCGATTGGCTGTACGGAAGCGTTGGAATAAACGTTTTACAGTATTGAAATGCTCAGTATGGTCATCTTCAAAAAGTTCAGGTTTAATGTCTGGTAGTGCAATTAAATAGATTGCTGCTTTTAAGGCCAGGATATTCCAGATTAAAGCATTTTCTTCTGACTCTGCTAATTGTGCAATTGAGTTCACATACCAAATGACTGGTGTTGTGCTAACAGTATGT
The DNA here is from genome assembly GCF_002934965.1 of Acinetobacter sp. ACNIH2. Classification (NCBI taxonomy): domain Bacteria; kingdom Pseudomonadati; phylum Pseudomonadota; class Gammaproteobacteria; order Moraxellales; family Moraxellaceae; genus Acinetobacter; species Acinetobacter sp. ACNIH2. Next base: position 1,311,671 of record NZ_CP026412.1, on the reverse strand, counting down.
TTTCGAGAGGAGACCAAGGCAGCTGGTCTAGCAACAACAGAATTGGTTTCTAGATCAAAATCTAATAGATCGAGATTCAGCCCTTCCAGACATTGATCAGTTGGATGTGAAGTCAGTAAATCAGCAACATATTGAATATGTTTGGTACGTTGGAGCTGCTCGTCACCAAAGAGTTTTTCCAGTGTCTGTTTTAATGATACCCGTGAAATATCAGCAGCATTTTGATGGCTTGGGGTAGAATCTGACATTATGCTTTCCATAGCTGATCTGGTGTTAGAACGAAGTCAGGATTGTTTAGAAGCTGTTTCACAATTCCACTGGTTTGTTGCAATTGATCAAGCACATTCTGTCTTTTCCGGTTTATAACTTTATTGCGATAATTCAGTTGATTTCGTGTGTATGAGAGTAGTTTTGCTAGCAGATCTAAGCTCATAGTACGGTGAGGTTTAAAAGAATTTTCTTTGTTTAAAGCCAGGATAACTTCAGATGAAATATGGGCATTGATCAGCGATTGCATTTTTGCAGGGTTCATTCGATCCAGATCATGATGATAAGAGGACAGAAATTTCATGAATTCCAAACTTGCCTCTTTTTTTAATAGTTCAACTTTCTCCTCATTTTGAGGGAAAGAATGAACAAGTAAGTTAATACTTTTTGGTATGTGCTGAGACCAATATATAAACCACTGAAAATTATTTGTAATGGTAAAACTAGAGATATTAGGATCTTTCCATACATGAAGTTCGAGACTTGGATTTAATGTAGACAAATCAGTTTTTAAGGATTTAAAAGCCTCTTGATAGCAAAGATAAATTCCAGAAAAATAAGGATGTACACTGATTTGGACTTTATTAAAATTTTTGCACAACAATTTTTTTGGTATGCCAAATTCTTCATCAAAATCAAAAGTTGTTCCCATAAAAATGAGAGTCCCCAAAAAGTTTAAAAAATAATCAAGTGAATATTCTTATAATTTTTTGAAATATTAAACAAGGTTGATTCACCCTATATTTTGTGTATATTTACAATTAATATACAATATGTTGTTATTTTTATATAATTTTAAGAACTAAATAACAATCTATAACATGCTGTATATTTAAAGATATAGAGGTTCTTACTTAGGAAATTAAAAAATTGAAACAGGTAGAAATTGTTACAAATATTCTAAGCAATCAATCTCCCACTCGAGTTTTCAGCCTAATTTACACATTAGAGGTATAGTTTCAAGCCTGATAAAAACGGAGCTTGAAAATTTTTAATAGCTAAAGAACTGAAAGAAGTTGAATATTAAATTAATACAGCCTCAAAATTAAAATGGACCTCTTTACCTAGAGGGCTATTATTTTGAGTTCATAGGGGGCAGCTCTAGTTATCCCAGTATGAGACAGCCTCATTTTGAAGCTGTTTCAAATGCTTTTGGACTCATTCTTTCGAGATGCTAATGGCACCTGATTTGATTATAAAATATCTTTATATAATCTTATAAGTTTTCTAAGTGACCTAAATTTTTATTTTGTACGCTATGAAGGATAGTTTGCAAAATTTCAATTCGTGCAGCATATTTACTATCATTGGCAATGATGTACCAAGGAGAAATATCTGTGCTCGTGTATTTGAACATATCTGATGCTGCTTGTAAGTAGGCATCCCACTTTTCTCTATTACGCCAATCATCTTCTGTTAATTTGAAGTTTTTTTGAGGTGTATTTTTTCGCATGTAAAAACGACGTAATTGTTCATCTTTTGAAATTGCTAGCCAAAATTTTATAACAATTGTATTCGTATCAGACAGTTGTTTTTCGTACTGATTTATTTCTTCATAAGCATTTTGCCATTCTATTGGGTTAATTAAATCTTCTACACGTTCTACAAGTACACGTCCATACCAGCTGCGATCAAAAATATTAAGTGCCCCATTCGTTGAATGCTTATTCCAAAAACGCCACAAATAAGGACGTAATCGTTCAAAATTTTCTGGTGCTGAAATACTATGAATATTATATTCGTGTAGCCCTAGAAATTTAATGATGCGCTTAATTGAACTGCCTTTACCTGCGGCATCCATACCTTCAAAAACTAATACAACGTTATGTGATGAATAACGTAGAACATCTGCGACTTTCCTTTCTAGTTGTTTAATGGTTTTTTTATACTCTATGTGGCTAATTTCACTTTTTTTTATTTGAGTTAAACTTGAAGGAATAGGTGCCGCCTGATATTTTAATTTATTCTTAATTTGTACAGGTGGTAGTTTTAGATGTTTAAGTATTAATTGAGAAAACTGTGTATTTCTTTCTATATTGTTTTCACTATTAATGATTACCCAATCGTGGGTGAATCTATTTCTTAAAGTCTTAATTTGATTGTATAAGGTTTTAGTTTTCCATTTTTTTTGTGGAAAATCATCCCATGTAAAACGTGGAACTCTTTGGATTTTATTAATAATATCAATATTTTTTGTGCAAATTTTTACTTTGCTCCATGAAACTTCAAACCAAACTTTAATAATATCTACATTATTATTTTTTAAGTAACTTTCAAATTCATATATACGCTTTAAGTGTTCGTTGAATGCATTATTTTGTATTTTTTCATCATTTAATATAGTTGACGCTAGTAAATCAGTATACCAATTTCCATAAAAAAACATAATTTGTCCATTTTTTGGAATGTCATTTATGTATGGTTGCCAAATTAATTTATTTTCTTTTACTCTATTTGGGATTTCAGCCTTAATTTTTAAATATCTAGGATCCATTAATTCACTTAGCTTTTTGATTGATTCATTTTTTCGCGTTAGTTCAATTCCGCCAATTATTACTAATATACTTTTTGATTTAGAATTCTTGAGTTTATATTGTTCTTGAATTAATTTAATGGAGAGGTCTTGATAATTCATTTTAAGTCTCGTTTAAAAAATTTTTAATAAAATAATTATAAATTCAGTTGTAGTCAATGTTATTGTTTTATGATTAAAGTTGTTTTGCAACAACTTTTTTTTGTGCCAGTAAAACAAAACCAACTAAAAAGATCGGTATTTTTTTAATTATTATTTTTAGGCTCTAGACTAGCAGACTAGTTATGTTGGTCTGTAATCATGATTAAAAACAGTAAATTAAGCCACTACAAGATTAAAAAAATCATTCAATGCTTTTGCATTGATATACCCGCTTCTAAAACTGCATTATTACTCAATTTAAATCGTAATACGATCAACTATTGGTACATGCTTTTTAGGGAAGCTATTTATGATCATCAAACAGATTTAAGAACTAAATTTGTAGGTTCTAAGTATCAACTAAAAAGTAAACATGTATTCATTACCAAAACCCTTTGAAATCTGCCCAACCCAACGCTCTATTTGATCTGCCTTCATCACCTTAAAATCCCGCCAGTTATACTTCATCTGCTTCCAAACCATCTCAATTCTATTCAGCTCAGGACTATACGCAGGTAGAAAATACAAAGTCGTTGAATACTCTTGTACAAGAAGCTTGCGCCAATCTACCATCTGTTTGCTGCGATGAATCGAGGCATTGTCAACAATCAACACCAAAGGAACTTGATAGCTGCGTTTCACCTGTGCTGCTACACCCATCAAATAGGCATAAAACCAGCGACTGTTAACGGACTCCTGTAGGCAACTGGTGATCAGATGACCCGTTGACAGCAGACAACCCATCACATTAACTCGCTTTAGTCTTACAGCATCAACCGCATGAACATCGCCTATCTTTGTCCATGCATAACGATTATCTGGCGTAGCCGAAAATCCTGTTTCGTCCACATAGCCCAATACAATTTCACCACGTGCCGCTTGCTCACGTAATGCTTCAATCTGCTGTTGCGCTTGTCCAAATGCGGTCGGGTCTCTTTTTTTTCAAGCTGTGGCGGGTGCGTTTGAAGACCATGCCTGAATCTCGCAAAAACTTGCGAAGAGTTTCAACAGACACGGATACACCGTGTTTTTCATGCAGTTTGACTCGGATTTGTTCTGCATTGAGTGGACTTGTGTTGACCCACTCTAAGATTTGAGCCTGATAGTTTGAGGTCAGTGTATTGGGACGGCCTGAGCGATGACCTTCTTGAATCGATTCAAACTGATGTAGCTCCCAATGTCGGCGTTGTAGCCTTATGGTTTCTGGGATACGCTCTTGTAACGCAGCAACTTCGGCAACAGTTTTACCTTCGGAAAGCCAGAGAATGGTTTGGGCACGTTGTCTTTCACGCCAATGTGCTGCATGCTTGGTCAGGAGAATTAGTTGTGCACGCTGTTCTAAGCTGAGTGGGACGGTAACAATCCGTGGCATGTGCAAACATCGGTTAACCAAAAATGTCTTTTCGCATGTTTAGTTGTTTTTGTCAACTTATTGAAGTGGATGAAAGCTATTTTGGCGCTAAACGACAACGTGGTTTTCATGGGAAGTTAAAACGTGGTCGTGGCACTTTAAAACAACCCGTATTTGGAATATTTGAACGGGATGGGCGTGTTTATACTGAAATCGTTCCTGACTGTAAAATGAAGACTTTACAAAAGGTTATCTTAGGTAAGGTGGCACTAGAAAGTGTCATTTATAGTGATGGATGGCGAGGCTATAATGGTCTAGTTGATGTTGGTTATTCAAAGCATTTCAGGGTAAATCACGGAGCAAATGAGTTTGCTAGAGGACAATGTCACATAAATGGAATAGAATCATTTTGGAGTTTCTGTAAACGAAGATTATCCAAGTTCAATGGTATCTCAAAAGATTATTTTGACTACCATCTGAAGGAGTCTGAATGGCGTTGGATGAGAGAACCTAATGAGTTAGCAACTGAGTTGTGGAACATCATTAGATAAAATTAAGTATAAATCTGCTAGTCTAGAGCCATTTTTATTAGTATGATTAATATAAGTTATTGTTATTTATTAATATTTATTAGTATTTAAAATATTAAAATATTAAAATATTAATTTTTGACCTTTTTTTATTTTAAGTTTATATTCTTTATAAGAAAGAGTTGTTGATAGCAATATTTTTATATGTCTTTGGAGGGGGCTGTTGTGAGTCTTGAGATTTCAACTGTTTTAGAACATAAAGAAAACTTGAATAATGCTTTTTTTAAGAAAAAGACACAGGTTAGAGCAATTGAATCTGATTTTAAGATGGTGAATCAGACTATTAAGCTTCTATCAGAAGGTGGCGTTAATGCAGTTACATTAGAGGCAGTAGGTGTGAATGCTGGATACAGTCGCGGTTTAGTTTCTAGGCGCTATGGTTCTAAGGATCAATTACTTGTTCGAGTTTTAAATTATTTGGAAAACTGGTTAAATGAGAAATCTAAAATTGCAACTAATAATAAATATGGTTTAGATGCTATTAATTCATTAATTTTAAGTATTTCAGATGATTTTTATTTGTATCGTGAAAAATATAGAGCATATTTTTGGTTGAGATTTTATGGTTTAGAACAAAATAAAATTTTAAATGAATGTCTGGTAAAATCTCGTAATATTCGTGAGGAAAACACTATTAAATGGCTTAAAGAAGCATTAGCTCTAGAGGAATTATCACGAAATGTAGATATTGAAATGGTACATGATTTTCTTAAAACATCATTGATGGGTTTAGTTCATAACTGGATGGTAGATCCTAATTTTAATATTGAAATTAGATTGAAGCAGTTAGTTTATATTCATTTGAAAAATATGTTTTCAAATTCTCATTTGTATCATTCTGTTAATTTTTGGGGTGAATAATATTATGCAATTTACCCAATTAAAATATAGTAGTTTTTTAATTATATTCAGTATTACTGGTTGTCAACAAATAGATCCTTATCAACAGCCTAAAATTTCTTTATCTCATAATTATCCGATTCAAACTCAGCACTCTTACCAAGCACTTTCTTGGATTGATTATGTCAAAGATCAACAACTTATTAATATTGTCGATCTGGCACTAGTGGCGAATCAGGATTTAAAGATTGCTTCATTACGTATGCATGAAGCACAAGCGGCTTATAACATTCAACGTGCTGAACTTTTTCCGAATATAGGTGGTACTGCGAGCATGGAACGCAGTCATGTGCCTGCCGACTTATCTTATGTCGGTAGAGAAGTGACATCCAGTCAGTATTCTGTGGGTCTTGGCATGAACCAATGGGAGCTGGATTTGTGGGGTCGTATCCGCAGCTTGAATGAAGCGGCTTTGCAGCAATTTCTTGCAGTTGAAAGCAATGTGCATGCAGCACGCAATAGTATTATGCAGCAGACTGTTCAAAGTTATTTAACGCTGTCTGAACTAGATAAACGTATCCATTTTGCTCAGCGTTCTGTACAGAATTATGAAAAATCAGTACGAATTTTTAAGCGCCGTTTTGAGGTGGGTGCAGGCTCTAAAGTGGAATACATGCAAGCAAAAACAATGCTCAGCAATGGTCAAGCTTTAGTGGCTGAATTACAGAAATCCCGTGCACTGACTGCAAACTATTTAGTGCAATTGGTGGGACAGCCGATTTCTTTGCCTAAAACAGATTTAGATCAAGTGACTTTTAAAACAAGTATGCTACAAACGGGTTTGCCTTCAGACTTATTGTTGAACCGTTTTGATATTCATGCTGCGGAAGCAATGCTTAAATCTAAGCATGCCAATATCTATGCGGCACGCGCAGCATTTTTTCCACGTATCGCACTGACGGGCAGTTTTGGAACAGCCAGTGCAGATTTAGACGATTTATTTAAATCTGGCAGCAGTGTTTGGTCGTTTGCTCCAAGTATCAGTGTGCCGATTTTTACTGCGGGTCGTCTAAAAAATAATTTGACCTTAGCAGAAGTGCGTAAAGAGATTGCTGTGGCAGAGTATGAAAAGACGGTACAGAACGCATTCCGTGAAGTCTCTGATGCACTGGTTCAACAGAAATATTTAGATCAACAATTACGGATTCAGAAACAAGGACTCAGTGCTTTCCAGGAAACTGCACGGCTGGCACAACTGCGTTATGACAACGGTGCTGTGGGATATTTAGACGTTTTGGATGCACAGCGCAATTTACTTAGTGCAGAACAGCAATGGATTGAAACGCAAAGTAGCTTAATGCAGTCCTATGTCAGTCTTTATTTTGCCTTGGGTGGTGACACCGCATTTGCAAAAAAAATTTAAAATATTGGGTAATTAAACATGAATTTTAAGAAAATAACCATTGCTGGGTTCATCGTTGTTTTAGGGTTGGTCGCTTATCTGATCTGGAAAAATATGAATAAGCCAGACACTGATGCCTTAGTCAGTGGCAATGGACGTATTGAAGCCACTGAAATTAACGTATCTAGTAAGCTATCTGGTCAGTTAGAAGAAATTTTGGTTAAAGAAGGTGACTTTGTCGAGCCTGGTCAAATCTTGGCGCGGGTTAAAATTTCTGCTTTAGAGGCCCAATTGCGTGAATTGGAAGCCCAGCAGCGTCAAGCACAGGATGCAATTGCCACTGCTGAAGCACAAGTGTCAATGCGCATTAGTGAAAAATCTGCTGCTGAGGCAATGGTACAGCAGCGTGAAACCGAATTGATGGCCGCTAAAAACCGTTTGGCGCGTACTGAGGTTTTAGCCAAAGAGGGAGCCTCATCAAAGCAGCAACTCGATGATGAACGTGCCTCTGCGCAGCAAGTAGCAGCGGTATTAAGCGCAGCTAAAGCACAAGTGCAAAGTGCGCAAGGTGCGATCGTGGCCTCTAAAAGTCAAGTTTCAGCGGCTCATTCTCAAGTTGACGCAATCAAAGCATCGATTGAACGTATTAAATTTGATATGGATGATGCGCAATTACGTGCTCCATTAAAAGCAAGAGTGCAGTTCCGTGTTGCACAGCCGGGTGAATTGGTGGCAGCAGGTGGACGTGTTTTAAATCTGATTGATCTGTCTGATGTGTATATGACCTTCTTTTTGCCGGAAACTGTCGCAGGGCATATCGCCATTGGTACAGAAGTTCGCATTGTGTTGGATGCCGCAAAAAATGTGGTGATTCCTGCCAAAGTGTCATTTGTTGCAGATACTGCACAGTTCACACCAAAATCGGTGGAAACTGAAAGCGAACGCCAAAAATTGATGTTCCGTGTTAAAGCGAAAATTGATCCGACTTTATTAAACAATAATATTGAACAAGTCAAAACAGGTTTGCCGGGTGTGGCATATATCAAAATTGATGATCAGGCAGTGTGGCCGACATTTTTAGAGAAAAAAGCTAAATGATGACACAACAATCTGAAAAAGGATCGTTTGTTGCAGAAATTGAAAATGTCAGCCTGAAATATGGAAAAACAGTCGCGCTTAATAAAGTGTCGTTAACGTTACCTGAAGGTTGCATGATTGGTTTGATCGGTCCAGATGGGGTAGGTAAATCTAGCTTATTGGCTTTGCTGTCAGGTGCTAAAATTGTGCAGCAGGGGAAAGTAACAGTCTTGGGTGGTGATATTGCAGATAAATATCATCGAATTCAGGTCTGCCCATATATTGCCTATATGCCGCAGGGTCTAGGAAAAAACCTCTATAAAACATTAACTGTTGAAGAAAATTTACAATTTGTGGCCCGGTTATTTGGACATGATGCCATCGAGCGCCGCAAACGAATTGATGAACTGACCAAGAGTACAGGTTTATACAATTTTTTAGATCGCCCAGCAGGAAAACTTTCTGGCGGGATGAAGCAGAAATTGAGTCTATGCTGCTCTTTAATTCATGATCCGGATTTTCTGATTTTAGATGAGCCTACAACAGGGGTTGACCCTTTGGCACGAGCGCAATTTTGGGAATTAATTAACCGTATTCGCAAAGTTCGTCCACATATGAGTGTAATTGTTGCTACTGCTTATATGGATGAGGCACAAGGTTTCGACTGGCTTGCAATGATGGATGATGGGGAAATTTTAAAAACTGGCACACCGCAGGAGCTGCTCAGTCAAACCCAAAGCATCAGCTTAGAAGATGCATTTATTAAATTGCTGCCAGAAGAAAAAAAAGCCGGTTATGAACCTGTCGTGATCCCGCCCTTGCCAGATTATGGTTCAGATACCTTTGCACTTGAAGCGAAAGATTTAACAGTAAAATTCGGAGATTTTACTGCTGTAGATCATGTTAATTTTCAAATTAAACGTGGTGAGATTTTTGGCTTTCTAGGTTCAAATGGCTGCGGTAAATCTACCACCATGAAAGTGCTGACGGGCCTCTTAGAAGCATCGGAAGGGCAGGCATGGCTGTTTGGTCAGCCCGTTGAAGGCAGCAATATTGAAACCCGGCGTCGTGTGGGCTATATGTCGCAGGCTTTTTCCCTGTATAGCGAACTGACTATTGTGCAGAATTTGGTATTGCATGCCAAATTATTTCATGTGCCACAAGAGCAAATTGAGCCGCGTGTACAACTGATGCTCGAGCGTTTTGATCTTGAGAATGTGAAAGAAAAACTGCCTGATGATTTGCCCTTGGGGGTTCGTCAGCGTTTATCACTCGCAGTGGCACTGGTGCATAATCCTGAAATTTTAATTCTGGATGAACCAACATCTGGGGTTGACCCGATTGCGCGTGATAATTTCTGGCGCTATTTAATCAATTTGTCGCGTAATGATGGGGTCACGATCTTTATTTCAACGCATTTTATGAATGAAGCCTTGCGCTGTGACCGAATGTCAATGATGCACGCTGGACGGGTGCTTGACAGTGCGTCACCAGCACAGCTGATTAAAAACCGCCATGCTGAAACACTTGAAGAAGCTTTTATCGGTTATTTGATTGATGCTGGTGCAGGCACTAAAGATCAGCCCAATGATTTGGCGGAAAGTATTGCTGAAACAAATGGCAGTAAAGAACTGAATGCCAAGCCAAAAAAATTCAGTTTGCGCCGGTTATTGAGTTTTGCCTGGCGTGAATCTTTGGAGTTGGCGCGTGATCCGATTCGCGCAACCATGGCTTTAATGGGGTCATTAATTTTACTGCTGGTCATGGGCTACGGCATCACCATGGATGTTGAAGACCTCAAATTCGCTGTGCTGGATCGTGACCAAACGAGCTTAAGTCAAAACTACAGCATGAGTATTGCAGGGTCGCGCTATTTTATCGAACAGCCATCGCTGCAAAGCTATGATGATATTGATCAGCGTATGCGTAGTGGGGATATTTCCTTGGCGATAGAAATTCCGCCAAATTTTGCTCGTGATGTTGCTCGTGGTGAACAGGTGCAAGTCGCTGCGTGGATTGATGGTGCGATGCCACAGCGTGCAGAAACTGTGCAAGGTTATGTGCAGGGGATTCACACGTATTGGCTGATGCAAAAAGCATTAGAACAAAGTGGTTATAAAACATCTAGCGCTGTGAGTGTTGAAACCCGCTACCGCTATAACCCAGATATTAAAAGTTTGCCAGCAATGTCGCCCGCAGTACTGCCTTTATTACTGCTGTTGATTCCTGCCATGCTGACTGCTTTATCTGTGGTGCGAGAAAAAGAATTAGGTTCGATTGTGAATTTGTATGTCACACCAGTGACGCGAACAGAATTTTTAATTGGTAAACAGATTCCGTATATTTTGTTGGCAATGCTGAACTATTTCCTTATGTGTTTGGTCATGGTTACTTTATTTGATGTACCTGTAAAAGGTAGCTTCTTTGCTCTGACCTTAACTTCTTTTTTGTTTGTAATTTTTGCCACAGGTATGGGCCTATTGGCATCTACTATTACCAAAAGCCAGATTGCTTCAATGTTTTTAGTCATGATTGGGACTTTGATACCAGTTATGCAGTTTGCTGGAATTATCAATCCTGTATCGTCTTTGGAAGGGTTTGGACGCTGGTTTGGGGAAATTTATCCGGCAACGCATATGGTCAATATCAGTCGTGGAATTTTTAATAAAGGTTTGGGCTTTGATGATTTGAAACAGGCCATTTGGATCATTGCCATGGCTGTTCCGGTAGTAATGTTTGCTGCTATTGCCTTGCTGAAGAAACAGGAGCAATAAGATGTTCACAAAATTACAGAATATCTATCAGCTCGGCTGTAAAGAGCTTTGGAGTCTCTGGCGTGATCCAATCATGCTAGTGTTAATTATTTACACTTTTACTGTATCAGTTTACACATCATCAACTGCTGTAAAAGAAACATTGAATATGGCGCCGATTGCGATTGTTGATGAGGATCATTCAACTTTGTCTGAACGGATTTCTTCAGCATTTTATCCTCCAAATTTTACCAGTAAAACGACAACGCTGAACACGATGGATGAGGGTATGGATGCAGGTGAGTTTACTTTTGCAGTAAATATTCCAGCCAATTTTCAGCAAGATGTGTTGTCTGGCGAAAGTGCGGAGATTCAAGTCAATGTTGATGCAACCCGTATGACTCAAGCTATGTCGGGTGCAGGCTATATTCAGCAGATAATTCAGTCTGAAGTGAATGAATATGTGCTGCGTAACCGTGAAGTCACTAATCTGCCTATAGATTTGGCGATACGCTCGCGTTTTAATCCAACACTTGAAAAGCAATGGTTTATGAGTGTCATGCAGATTATTAATAACGTGGCAATGCTTTCAATTATTCTGACTGGTGCAGCGCTGATTCGTGAACGTGAGCATGGCACCATTGAACATTTGATGGTAATGCCAGTAACGGTATTTGAAATCATGATGTCCAAAGTCTGGTCAATGAGTCTTGTGGTATTAATCGCTGCATTTGTTGGCTTAAAAGTCGTGGTTCAAGGTGTATTGCATGTACCGATTGACGGCAGTTTGCCGCTATTTTTCTTTGGCGCCTTACTCACACTGTTTGCAACTACTTCGATGGGTATTTATATGGCAACCGTTTCGAAATCCATGCCGCAGTTTGGCTTGCTAATGATGTTGGTACTAATTCCAATGCAAATGTTGTCAGGTGGGTTAACCCCACGTGAAAGCATGCCGGAAATAGTGCAGCAGGTCATGATGATTGCCCCAACTACACACTTCGTCTCTTTGGCTCAGGCCATTTTATACCGTAATGCAGGATTCGATGTGGTGTGGCCATCATTTGTATGGTTGTTAGGTATTGCGTCAGTGTTTTTTTATGTGTCTTGGAAGCGCTTTAAAGACACGATTCATACCATGGCGTAAAGGGTTTCCCTTTTGCAGGCAGATGACTCCCTGAATAGTCTGCCTGCTTTTTTTTTATTCTTTGATAATAATTCAATGGCGCAAGATTTAAATAAATGTCATTGAATAGCATAATTTTTTTGAAATTTATAGGGGAATGTAGTGCTTCAAATTCTCTCTGAACTATGCGGCGGTGTCGGTCTATTTTTAATTGGTATGACGTTACTGACTGATAGCCTTAAAGAAATTGCAGGTCAGACCTTGAAGGAGTTACTGACAAGGTTTACGGCAACGCCGTTTAAAGCCATGCTGTCAGGTTTGGGTATGACATTGCTGGTGCATTCATCTACAGCAACAATTGTCGCCGCCATTGGTTTTGTCGGAGCAGGGGTACTCAGTTTCACGCAAGCCATGAGTGTGGTGATTGGTGCTAATATCGGCACAACCAGTACTGGTTGGATTGTGGCATTTTTGGGCATGAAATTTTCCATTTCCATGTTGGCATTACCGATGATTGCTTTAGGCGCTCTGCTTAAACTCATCGCTAAAGGCCAAATGGCTTTATTGGGCCTTGTGATTGCAGGCTTTGGTCTGATTTTCTTTGGCATCGATGTTTTGCAAAAAGCCATGGCGGGGTTTGCTGCACACTCAGATTTATCCTTTTTTGGTTATGACAGCTTGTGGTCACAATTGTTATTGGTGCTGATCGGCATCATTATGGCAATGCTGCTGCAGTCCTCTAGTGCATCTATTACAGCGACTATGGCTGCCTTAGTCAGTGGTACGATTGACTTGCCGCAGGCGCTATATATGGTGATTGGGCAAAATATTGGAGCAGTCAGCATTACCGTGATTTCGGTGATTGGCGCTTCGATCAATGCCAAACGTACAGTTGCTGTGAACGTGATTTTTAATCTCGTGAGTGCGATTGCTGCATTTTTCCTGTTAGCACCGTTTTTTCTTTGGTTGATTAAACACAGTGCATTTTTCAGCAGCATTGATCAGGTGATTATGCTCGCGATGTTTCATACAGCATTCAGTGTGTTGGGGGCATGTATGTTTATGCCAAGTCTGAAATTTTTAGAACAGAAAATTATCCAATGGTTGCCAAGTAATAATCCTGCCATTTTAGACAGTCTGGATGATGCAAGTTTGCAAGTACCTGCCATTGCAGTACAGGCCGCGGAAAAGGCGGTATATTTCAGCATATTTGAGATTTTTAAAATTCTACAAATGGTTTTTCAGACCGGTACATTACCTAGACAGCAACAGTTGAATACGCTGAATGAGATTATTCAGCATATTGAGCAGTATTTAGAAAAAATAGCGATTCCTGAGCATCCTGCACTCAAACAAAAATTCTTATCATTACTGCGAGTAATGGTCTATGTACGTGTCTTACATAATGATTTAGAGCGTTTAGATAATGCGATATTGCTACGAACACAACCGGCAATTTTTCAGTTAGCACTAGATTATTGCAATATTTTAGAAAGTTACTTTTCAAATATAGAACAGTTAGCAGATCAGTCAGTCATTGAAAGTCTTAGAGCCGATTTAAATCACTTAAAAAAATGGACCAGTAGCCATCGTGCCGAAATGCGCGAAAAAGTCATGGAATATACCGAAGTAAATCAATTAAGCGCGTCCAAAGGGGTGGAATTATTAGCTGCACAGCGTTGGATGGATCGCTTAATTGCACATAGCTATCGTTTCTCAAATGTGATGTATGAGCGTCTTTTAGAGGAGTCTTGATGAATGTGGTTCATCGCATTTTTTATCCAGCTGTGCTGAGGCTAAGACATTGAATACTGTATTACTAGATTTGTCCTTTCAAGAATTATTGAGAGTCATGGTATCTGCATTAGGCTGCGGTTTATTAATCGGTTTAGAACGAGAAAAGCATAATCGTAAAGAAAGTGAACCCAGTTTTGCCGGACTGCGTTCATTTACCATTTGCGCCTTGCTTGGGGCAGTATGTTTTTTACTACATCTTGCAGTAGGTATCTTAGGTGCATTTTCAGTCACGACTTTTTGTGTTTATAGCCTGATTAAACAAAAACAGGATATTGGTGCGACCACTGAACTGGCATTTTTGATGACCTATTTGATTGGTGCATTATGTGTGTTTAATGTGCCGCTTGCTGCAGGGTTAGCGGTAGTGTTGTGTCTGATTTTAATTGGCAAGCAGTCATTGCATTATTTTGCTGGCAATTGGATTCAGCATTTTGAACTGCGTGACGGTTTGTTTTTACTGGCACTGATTTTAATTGCCTTGCCACTGATGCCGGATCAGGCAATGTGGGGCACAGTACTCAATCCATATGTGATTCTAAAACTGCTGATCATGATTTTAGGCGTACAGTCCTTGGCACATATTGCTAAACGTCTCTTGCCAAACAATAAAGCCTTGATGTTGTCATCTTTGGCATCCGGTTTTGTTTCTAGCACCGCAACTATTGCCAGTTTGGGCATGGAAGTCCGTTCAGGCAAAGCAGAAGCCAAATCTAATGCTGGTGCAGGCTTAATTTCCTGTATTGCGACCCTGTTACAGCTGCTGATTATTGTCGCAGGGATTAATTTTGCTTGGTTTAAGGTTTTATTGTTGCCTTGCAGTATTGGCATTGCAGTGCTTTTGATCATTGCCTTGATGTTAATTCATTCATCCAAAGCGACGATGGGTCAACAGGCTACACCACAAAATGATATTACGCATATGGACAGTCGTATGTTCAGCATTAAGGAAGCCTTGATCATTGTGGTAACACTGACAGTGATTCAAGCAGCGGTATATGGCTTGAATGTAGTGTTGGGTGATAGCGGTTTGATTATTGGGGCATTCTTCGCTTCTTTATTTGAAGTGCATGCCGCCATGGCAACGGTGGTGATGCAAGGAACACCACAGCAGATGACGTTGGTCTACGCTATGATGATTGGTTTGGCTGCACATGCATTTTCTAAAAGCATCAATGCATTTTTAACTGGTGGCGGGAAATATTTTCTATATTTTGCCCCCGCACAAATGCTGCATATGGCGATTTTAATGGCGGTACTTTGGATGGTTATTCAGTAAATTTAGGATTTATTTTCAATATTTTAGAATGATATTTAAGTTTTTGTTTTGTAATTCTATTTATTTTTAGCCAACTAAAAATGGCATTGCTTTTAAGAAATATGGGTAGTATATGAATTCCGTAGTTACACAAGCCTCTCCCCCGGTATATGGTCAAGTTGAGCGATATATTAATCGCGAGTTGTCAATTTTAGATTTTAATTTACGTGTCTTAGAACAAGCGGTCGATCCTTTAAATCCACTCTTAGAAAAATTGAATTTTTTATTAATTTTTTCTAGAAATTTAGATTAGTTTTTTGAAATTCGTGTTGCAACTATGTTGGAACATTTTGTTCAAGAGCGAGACATACAAACGGCTGATGGTTTATCCCCACAAGAAATTTTACATCAAATTTCGGAGACAGCACATGCTGCGATTGAACGCCAATATCAAATTTTAAATGAGCAAATTTTTCCGCAGTTAAGAGAAGAAGGCATCAGCTTTTTAAGACGTGGAGAGTTAACTCAAGCACAATCTAATTGGGTCAAAAAATATTTTCAGGAACAGGTTGTACCAGCCTTAACACCAATAAGTTTAGATCCTGCGCATCCCTTTCCACGCTTGGTCAACAAATCACTTAATTTCATTGTGACTTTGGATGGTAAGGATGCCTTTGGCCGTCAGATCGATTTGGCAGTGGTTCCTGCACCACGTTCATTGCCACGTGTGGTGCGTTTGCCAGATGAGTTGACCGAAGGCAAAGAGCATCATGTGATGCTCTCTTCAATTATTCATACTCATGTGTCTGATTTATTTCCGGGAATGACGGCAACGGGTTGCTATCAATTTAGAGTAACCCGAAATGCAGATTTAACGTTAACTGAAGATGTTGAAGACTTAGCGGAAGCCTTAAAAGACGAACTCAGTTCACGCCGTTTTGGTCGGGCAGTACGTTTGGAGGTCAATAAAAATTGTCCATTACATATTTATGAATACCTACTCAAAGAATTCGATTTACATGCACATCAATTGTATCGTGTCGATGGGCCAGTTAATTTAGCTCGATTAGTTTCGGATTTTAAACGCCCATCTTTACGTTATGAACCTCATACTCCTGCGATACCAAAAATACTTAAAAAATCTGCCAGTATTTTTAGTGCGATGCAGAAAGAAGATATTTTACTGCATCATCCTTTTGAGTCGTTCAAACCTGTAATTCGATTATTACGTGAGGCTGCGCAAGATCCGCATGTTTTAGCTATTAAACAGACCTTGTACCGAAGTGGAGCGGACTCGGAAATTGTACAAATTTTGGCTGAAGCAGCAAGAAATGGTAAAGAAGTCACTGCAGTAATCGAGTTACGTGCACGGTTTGATGAAGAGTCCAATATTGCTGTAGCTAATGTATTGCAAGAAGCCGGTGCTGTTGTGGTATATGGTATTGTGGGCTATAAAACACATGCCAAAATGATTTTGGTCGTGCGTCGAGAAAATCAAAAATTGGTGCGCTACGCACATTTAGGCACAGGGAATTATCATGCAGGGAATGCTAAAATTTATACAGACTATGGATTATTAACTACAAATCAAGACTTATGTGAAGATGTACATCGTATTTTTCAAGAATTGACGGGTATGGGGAAGATGGTTAAGTTAAAGAAACTTCTACATGCACCTTTTACTCTACATAGCCAGTTAATTGTATTTATTGATAATGAAATTACCCTTGCTAAACAAGGTAAACCTGCAAAAATTATCATTAAGGTTAATGCACTGACAGAAGTTCAATTAATAAATAAATTATATGAGGCTTCTCAAGCAGGTGTACAAGTAGAATTAATCATTCGTTCTATTTGTTGTTTACGTCCAGGCCTAATTGGCTTATCAGAAAATATTCGTGTTCGCTCAATTGTAGGGCGTTTTCTTGAGCATACTCGTGTCTATTATTTTTACAATAATGGTGATACACGTGTGTATTGTTCTAGTGCTGACTGGATGGAGCGTAATTTATTTAAACGTGTTGAAGTGTGCTTTCCTATTGAAAATACTGGACTCAAAAAAAGAATTTATCAGCAAGGGTTAGAAAATTATTTAATGGATAATCAGCAATCATGGTTATTGCAAAGTGATGGTAGTTGGTGCCGTAACATCTCGACAGAAGATCAAAAGCCTCATAATGCACAACAGACGTTATTAGGTGATATTATTTGATAAAAAAATCCGGTTTTAAATTGGTTAAATCGGATTTTATTAATTTAAGATGCGTAAAAATTTCAAGTTAATAGATCTCTTTCATAAATCAAAAAAGCGATCATCTTTTTGATTAATATTTGTACCCCGGATTTTTTAGCATTAATGCATAATCTGCTGATGAAACACATCGATTCGAAGAAGCTTTCTGAAACACAGTTTAGGCGATATACAGGCATCTCATGGTCAACCTTTTATGTAATGGTGGAACAATTACAGAAGCAGGTTCCTGCTAAAGGTAGACCATCCAAGCTAAGTCTCGAAGACCAGGTTCTTCTGTGTCTGAGCTATTGGGGCGAGTATCGAACTTTATTTCACGTTGCAACAAGCTATGGTGTTTCAGAGCCAACAGTTTCGCGAATTGTACGTCATGTGGAAGACTGCTTAATTCAGTCAAACCTGTTCAATTTACCGAAGAATTTACCTGCAGGTGAAGGTATAGACTGGAATGTTGTCATCGTGGATGCCACAGAAATTCCAATACAAAGACCTAAAAAAACAGAAGAAAAGCTATAGTGGCAAGAAAAAGACGCATACCTTTAAAGTACAGGCCATGATTCACTATAAAACTCAGCAAATTCTGAGTTTATGTAGCAGTCCCGGTGCAGTGCATGATTTCGAGTTGCTCAAACGCAATTTAAATCAAATTCCTGAAGGGACTTTTATCCTTGCAGATAAAGGCTATCAAGGAATTTATGCTGTTTTTACACTAAGAGCCTATTGCCGTTAAAAGCCAAACGGCACTGTAAGTTAGATCCTCAGCTTAAAATGTATAACCAAGAGATTAACAGAAGAAGAATCGGGATTGAGCACGTATTTGGTCGACTTAAGACCTTTAAAATTCTAGCTGACCGTTACCGAAATAGAGGTAAGAGACTCGGTCTGAGATTCAACTTAATCGCTGGAATTTACCATATGGAATTGAGTGAAAAATGACTTATGAAAGAGATCTAATTAAGTAATCTGAATCCTGCTTAAGGAGTTAAGACCATTCATCTTTGAGCTGATCGATCATTTTGATCATAAAAAGCTCTGCAATTTAATCTAATATCTGTAAAAGTTAATCCTAAAATAACGTTTATCTTTTTATTTTTGAAGAAAAATCCTTATCCGAGATTCAGGTTAAGTATGTTGAATTATTTTATCTAATTTATGGAAAGTCGGTATAAAATGATTAAAAAACTTATTAGTAATATAATTAGACTTAATGGAATTAAGAGTTTGTTCGCAGTAAATTTCATCTTTTTTCCTAGAAATTAATATTTTATATATTATAAGTATATTGCATTTTTATAAATATGGTAAACATTATATTAATTTTTAGTTGATTTAAAAAGTTGCTTTAAAGCAACTTTTTTTAAATATAATTATTTTTACAATGGATGATTTAATAGATTTTAGAGTGGCTTTGTTGCATAAATATGTAAGCATCTGATTTAAATAAATTTAATTTTGGATCAAAAAACAATCAAAACTTTTAAAATCATATAGTTATGAAATCGTTGTGCAACAAAGCCTTTTAGAGTGTAAAACCATATTGGATGGTTTTACACTTTTATTATGATTGCTTCTTTTAAGGAAGAAGCCTGTTGTCTTCCCAATAGCATGGTATCGTAATTAAATTATTCTCGTGTAAGCGTGACCATAATCGGACACCTAAATCCCGCTGTATATTCTGTAATGTGAAATTGGACATTAGCAGCGTGGACTTCATGTTGTCGTAACGGCTATATAAAACCTTATGTACCATCTCCAGACGTTTTTCATGCCGGTCATGCAGGCCATATTCATCAATCACCAATAAATCAAAACCGGAGAAATGCTCGATAACCTCCTTTTCAGAGCGTGAAGAATCTGACCAGGTGTCCATCATTTTTTGAGCAATTTCTGCACTGGTATAGTAGCGTGCAGATTTTGTACTGTTATGCAGAATGTTGCGAATAATTGATGCACTCAGATGGGTTTTACCTGTACCCGGTGTACCAATCATCAACATGTTCGGGTTGTGGTCAGAAATAATCTGCTGTGCAAAGGCCTGACATAGTTTGATGGCATTGTCTTGTGCAGGACAGGCAACTACATAATTCTTGAAGCCACGATCCAGGTAGCGTTTATTGAGCCCTGAGTTTTTGATTTTCTGTTGTAGCAATCGCTGTTGCAGCTCATCTGCATAGGCTGCATGTGAGTGATGGACGGTTTCTTTCGCACACAATTTACAGAGCCTGTGACCGGCAATTTCCATCAGGGGTATATGATGGATAGGGCAAAGTGTTTCTGTTGTTTCTACGCTCAACTGGAGCGTTTTAAGCATGGTATTCATGATCCTTCTCCTAAATCCATTTGGAATTTTCTAAAAAAACCTCATTTTTTTCTTCAAAATTTGAAGATGAAGATGAAGATGAAGATGAAGATGAAGATGAAGATGAAGGGCATGGTTCAAGCATGACTTGAGTAATACTCGGGCTCTTCTCAGGAGCTGCTTGAGCACTTACTTTTCGTTGCTTTGTTGATGCTTGAGCATTACTTGCGGATTTATTCCAGCGTGCTTGAGCTGCATTTTTAGCTTTATCAGATTTCATCTGTTGATTTTGCAGCGCTTGGTTTTTTAAACTGGTTAAAAAACTTGAAAGAATTTGTTCAGATTCGACTTCAAATAATTCCAATGCTGTCAGCGTATTCAACAAAGTTTTAGCCTTGGTATGCTGCGGTAATTTCGTGATGCTGCATACCGTTGCTAAATCATGAGGAATAGCTCCATTTTTCCAGAAATCCATCATTAACAGCAGTGCTGCACCGATTTGCTCTGCAGTCATTCGTGCAAATTTTGCCTGTAAGTCGCCAATATAGAGTGGCATCCAAATTGAAATATCTTTATGCATGGGTTTACCTTTTTATGGGTATAGAGGGGCTAAGGTCATCAATTGGATGACCTTGTATGTTTGTTTTATGAGTGAGCGAGACTCATTAAGCGGAGACGGGCCTGTTGGGCCAAGTCATCGTAATGGGCTTGCCCTTCATCCAGCATTCGCTGCAGCCAGAGTCTCAATGCTTGGTGATCATCGAAGCATTTATTGATTTCCAGCAAAAAGGCCAGATTGTGCAGTTTGGGAATGTGTAACTCATGAATGAGTTCACGAGCGACCAAATCTGCTTCAGGACTGACGACTACACCGCCAAAGAAAGCTTTACTGTTCATGAGCAGGCTCCTCTGTATTTAGTCTTTCCAGCATGGCTTCAAAAGCACTGCCATCACGACGTGTGACGTTTGGAATGTAGCGGCTGTAAACACGGAACAGCATTTCAGTGGTCGAATGACCTAGCTGACGTGCAATCCATTCAGGATTTTCACCCGCAGATAACCAAAGTGTGGCAGCTGTGTGACGTGTCTGATAAGCACGACGAGGCGTTAATCCTAAAAAGCGCAGGATAGGGTGCCATACACGCTTATTAACTAAACGGTAGTCTAGAGGACCACCATCACGGTTGCAGAAGACGAAGTCCGATTTTCCGTTGTTGAGGCTTTTCTGTTGCAGAAAGGCTTGGTACACCCGGTCATTCATCTGGATCGTGCGGTCAGAACCATACGTTTTGGTTCCACCAAGAACACCATTCACTAACGCTTCACGGATATGGATCTCACGACGTTGCAAGTCGATATTTTTCCATTGAAGGCCATCGATTTCACTGGTGCGCATACCCGTAAAAAAGCGGATGGTGTAATAAGGTTTAAAGTCGTCACGAACAGATGTAATAATTCGCTGAACTTCTTCAAGAGAGAAAGGCGTGACTTCAATCCGACCTTCTTTCAAACTTTTTATGTTTTTGTAAGGGCTATCAAAATCATATCGTTCGGATGCGCTATCTAGTATCATACGAAGTACTGTCATAATCTGGTTGATTCGTGATGGTGAAAGGCATTCTTGGTTATTTCCGTATGTCACTTTGGCGAGGGATGAACGGAATCCAAGGATGTCTGACTTTTTGATGTTAATAACAGGAATTGTTCCGAAATATGGAGTTAAATATTTTCGAATAACAATCCTAATTTTTTCTGCATAGCTGCTACGCCATTCTATTTCTTTATCAGCAACCCATATTTCACAGTACTTAGAAAAAACAGGTGCTTTAGAACTCACTGCATTGATTTGGTTTTCAGCAGCTTTAATTTCTGCCAGTCGAGCACTTTTGGGAAAATATTTTGCATAATCAAATACACCTAAGAGCATTTCAGCTTCCATACGTTCAATCGCTTTTTCAAGTTTTTTACGATTGTTAGGTGTATCTTCCATTGCAGTTGTTTCACGGCAACGCTTATTTAAGTACCGAAAATCAATTGTAAGCTTGCCGTATCTTGTACGGATTGAGGCCATGTGATTGAACTCCTATTGTAGTTGTAGGCTATGAAGAGAGCCGAACGAGGTTTTTGTCATATCTTCCTCAATGCGTTCCCAAACAAAAAGAATTTTGCGCCCACCAAATGGGCGAATGTAATGAACGCCTTCAAGTAAGACGCTATCTTTGAGTTGATTTCGGATAGTACGCTCGTTGTAATGAATTCGTTCCGAAAGTTCTTTTGTAGTAAGATACGTGAAGTTCATATGTATATCCTTTTAAAAAGTATCACAATGATGTTATTTAAGATTACAATGCAATACTATAAGCATTTAATACATCATGCAAGTACTTTATTACACAATGGTGGTAATTAATGATAGTTTGCAATTTGCCAGTCTTATTAGCAGAACGCAGAATGAAGGTTGCGGATGTTGCGCGTGAAACAGGGATGAGTAAAACCACTCTGCATAAACTTTATAATGGTCAATCGACTCGTATTGATTTTGAAACTATTGAGAAGCTCTGTTTATTATTAAATGTAGAGGTAGGAGATCTTCTGAAATTACAAGCTGAAGAATCTTAAGACGATGAAATATTTATGAAATTAAGGTGACCAAATTTGGTCACCTTATTTTTTTAGAGTATTTTTGATTGTGGGACAAGTATGTAGATGTTGAGTTAAGTAGGGCTGAATTTTAAAAACTTAAAATGATCTGTATTTGTCGAGAGTTTTATTGCGTGACCAAATTTGGTCACGATCCTATTTGATCTTGTAAAAATATTGAATTGAAAATAATAGAAGTCTAATGACATAGAAATTTTCGGTGGAATAATTTTTTAAGCAGTTTTAGAAAGGGGTTCTTATCTTTTTGATTTATTGAAGGCACTTTTTGGTCACTTATGGTCACCTGCAAATTGAAGACGTTGGGATAGACGTTATTTGAAAGCAGTCTAAAAAGCTTTCTTATTTTAAAAAATATAATAAAATCAACAATAAAAAAGCCCCAATCTTTCGATCAGGGCTTTTTTGAATCTGGAGCGGGAAAGGAGACTCGAACTCCCGACCCCAACCTTGGCAAGGTTGTGCTCTACCAACTGAGCTATTCCCGCATATTGAGCAGTTTTTTCTAAAACTTACACTAAAAAATTTGGAGCGGGAAACGAGACTCGAACTCGCGACCCCAACCTTGGCAAGGTTGTGCTCTACCAACTGAGCTATTCCCGCATGCCGTGTATAATACAGTATGAAAAATGATGGTCAATATGTTTCTGAAAAAACTTGTATCAATTGCATAAAATACAAGCATTTTATGCCGGATTTTCTAAAAAATTACGGTTGAAACCCTAAAAGTCACCTCTGAATACAAAACATAGAGGTAGAACAGCTATACTGTATACAATGGATAAGATAAAGGCAGATTCTCATGAGCTTAGAATTACAACTGCGTGACCGTTTACAGCAATTGGCACCGACTTATTTAGAAATTGTGAATGAATCTTCGGGGCATGGTGGTTATTTTCCTGGCAAAGAGTCCCATTTCAAAGTGGTGATTGTCAGCGAAGCCTTTGATGGCTTACGTTTAGTGCAACGTCATCAAAAAGTATATGCCGCTGTGGGGGATTTATTGGCACCGAGTCGCATTCATGCACTGGCAATTCATGCCTTTGTAGAATCGGAATGGCAGGGACAAGACACGTCAAGCCCTGAATGTGCACATGCACCTAAGCATTAAGGATATTGGCTTGTTATGGATGCTCAAATGTTGTTAACGCTGCATTGGTTGGCTGTTGTATTGGCGGGTGTTGCAATTGTGATTCGCGCGCGGAGTTTATTTTCGGGCACCGAAGGTAATTTGCCGAATCCATCTGCACGTAAATTCTTTGTGGCTTTTCAGCACAGTACTATGACCTTGTTGATTTTGACAGGTGTTGCCTTGTTGGTGATGAAAGGTTTTGAGGTACAGTCTTGGTTTTATGCCAAAATCATTCTGTTTTTCGTACTGTTATCTTCTTTAAGCAAAGCCTATAAGAAGCAGGATCAGATCGTTTTGGCACAACGCCGTGCTGGCTTGTTTTTAGCCGTAGTGGCGTTTGTTGCAATTTTGGGCTTGGTGATGATTCAGCCAAATTTTGGTTGATTGTCAGACATTTTCGATAACGATAAAAAAATGATCGTTTACACTGCTGAACGATCACAGATAAGAATTGAGGGAGGGGGGAATATGCGGACACGTGTGGTGTTTAATCAGAAAGGTGGTGTAGGCAAGTCGAGTATTACAGTCAATTTGGCTGCGATTAGTGCTTATCAGGGCTTAAAAACACTGGTGATTGATTTGGATCCGCAAGCTAACTCCAGTCAGTATTTATTGGGGGATGATGCGACTTATTCGGTGGATAAACCTGCATTAGAACCGAATATCGAAAACTATTTTGAAGAAGTGTTGGGAACAACCCAAAGCAAAGCAGGTTTACTGGGCAATGCGATTGGCTCTTTACTAAAAAATCGTTCCAAAGGTTTGGAAAGTTATGTGCATCAAACCCCGTTTAAGCAACTTGATGTGATTCCAGCCAGTCCGAGTTTAGGGGCTTTGGCACATGCTTTAGAAGCCAAACATAAAATTTACAAATTACGGGATGCTTTGAAGTTACTCGAAGGCAAATATGACCGTGTTTATATTGATACTCCACCAGCCTTCAATTTTTTTACTCTGTCGGCATTAATTGCCGCAGATCGCGTGTTGATTCCGTTCGATTGTGATGTATTCTCAAAACGCGCCCTACAAAGCCTCATTGAAAATGTGATTGAAACCCAAGATGATCATAATGACCAACTGGAAATTGAAGGCATTGTGGTGAATCAGTACCAAGCACAAGCTAAGTTGCCGCGTGAAGTGGTGCAGCAACTAAAAGATGAAGGCTTGCCAGTATTGGAAAATATGTTGCCACCTTCAGTGCTGATGAAAGAATCCCATCATCAAAACCAGCCATTAATCTATTTAGCTAAAGATCATAAATTGACGCAGGCCTATCTTTCATTGTTCAATGAAATTGAGCAAAAATAAGATTGAGAAAACAGATGAAAAAAATTGCTTTATCTATCCTTGCTGCAAGTGGTTTATTGCTGACAGCGTGTGCAACCACGGTTAAACCGACTTATGTTTCGCCTACACAATATCAGTCATTGAACTGTCAACAATTACAGGCAGAGTATGACCGTATTCAACAATATTTAGACCAAGGTGTTTCAGTACCCAAAAGTACGGGAATGGGAGTCGATGTTGGACTAGGTGGTGGTTGGAGCCGTGGAGGAGGCTGGGGCTTTGGTCCAAGTGTTTCATTAAATATGGGACAGTCTTCAAATACCAAAAAGACCGAGATTTCCCGTTTGATGGGCCAGCAAGATGCTATTGTACAAGCTGCTCAGTTTAAAAACTGTCCAATTAAAGTAGTACCAAGAACTGCAAAATAGCTATTTCACCCTTTATCATTGCACCACTGAAAGGATGAAGGGTGAAAGTTTTTCAAAATATTTCAATATAAAATATAATATAAATAAAGACTTATCTTGGTTTATTGTATTGTATACAACTTAACGGTTCTCAATTTAGACTAGGTTCGGCTTGTCCTTTAGGGTGGGTTTCAGATAAGGTGTGCAACACTTTAAGCTTGAGTAATAGGTTTTTATGATTGAGAGTTGGCTATTTGTATTTGCGATGATTGCGGTGTTCCTGATTCCAGGACCGACCAATGCATTACTGGCAAGCTCTGCGCATCAACAAGGTATTCCTAAAACCAGTTTACTTATTCCGGCCGAATTATTGGGCTACATCTATGCAATTAGCTTGTGGTCGCTGTTTATCCATTTGACCTATCCTGTCTGGCCTCATTTGATTACCTTGCTGCATGTGTTGAGTGCATTATATGTGTTCTGGATCGCATTTCATTTATGGAAGTCGACGCATTTGCAATCGCATCATCAAAAGCATCCTCATATTCGACCACATCAACTGTTTTTTTCCACGCTTAAAAACCCGAAAGCACTACTTTTCGCTGCTGGAATTTTACCATTAGAAATGTGGAATAGTAGTTTGAGTGCAGGTTTGGTCTTTTTAGTCTTTTCTTTAATTTTGATTCCAGTTGCGCTGTTCTGGATGGTCTTTGGCAAAGCGATTTTGGCGGGAAATTTAAAGCAAATAAAAGCCGATCATTTATATAAAGGATCGGCCATGTTATTGATTATCTGTATGTTGCCAGTGGTAATTCGATTCTTTTAACGCTTATGCTTTTACTTTATTTTTTGCTAGTTTCTGACGAATAAAACCGATAATGCCTGGTAAGATACTGATAATAATAATCCCGAAGATTAAATGGGTGAAATTGTCTTTGACTACAGGCATATTGCCAAATAAATAGCCGAGTGTAATAAACGAGGCAATCCAGCAAAAAGCACCAATTAAATTATAGGTTAAAAAGAATTTATAATTCATTTTTCCTGCACCTGCGACAAAGGGTGCAAAGGTACGGGCAAAAGGTACAAAGCGGGCAAAAATAATGGTTTTACCACCATGTTTTTCAAAGAATTTTTGGGTATTAATCAAGTGCTGTTTATTAATAAAACGCGAATCAAGTTCAAATACCCGTGGTCCAATATATTTACCAATATGGTAATTCAGGGTGTCACCTAAAACTGCTGCAATAAACAGTAAAATGCCCAAGACCCAAGGATCCATTGCTCCTGTAGATGCTGCCAATGCCCCTGCAGCAAATAACAAGCTGTCGCCAGGTAAAAATGGCATGACCACTAAACCTGTTTCGACAAAAATAATTAGAAATAAAATAGCGTAAATCCATACCCCATAATTTGTAATAAATTCGAGTAAATGGTCATCTACGTGTAAAATAAAATCAATGAGTTCCATGGGGTAAAACATCGCGAAAATGTAGCCAAATCCTAGCAGTCCATATACGGAAAGTCAGTATAAAAACGTAATTAATTTTAGCTATCTATTGTTTCAAATATAAAACGATAAGTCTGAAAAATGCATATTTATTCTATTATCAACAAAAACTAAGCTGTGCCTATCCACAAAATTAAGAAAAGGTTCAATTATGTTTAATCCAAATGTTGTTGTGAAAAATATCGTGACTCAACCTGCGTTTGATAACGCTGTGAGTTTAATCGCCCGTGTACTCCTCGCGTATATCTTTTTGGTTGCGGGCTGGGGTAAATTGACCGCCTATAGCGCTACCGTTGGTTATATGGAAGCAATGGGGGTGCCAGGTGCATTATTGCCTTTAACTATTTTGGTTGAATTTGGCGGTGGTTTGGCACTGTTATTTGGTTTCCAAGCGCGCTTTGCTGCACTCGGTCTAGGTATATTTAGCCTTATTACCGCGTTCATTTTCCACGGTGGTGCAGACGATGCCATTAATTTTATGAAAAACTTTGCTATGGCAGGTGGCTTATTTTTCTTGATGCTGCATGGCGCAGGCAAGTTCAGTCTAGATGCCCTTATTGAAAAATCAGAGGTTTAAATTATTTGCTGTAGGATTCAGCAATCCTATTGCAAGTCAGAAGCACCGATAAGTTCGGTGCTTTTTATTTAAATATTTGTTTTATATGTATATTTATTGGTTGTCCAAATAGTGTGCTTAATAACTGGAAAAATGGTAGAATATGGCGCTTATATTCGTTTGCCTATCATAGTTGTTTGTCATGACTACCAATTCTCAAATTACTGAAGATCGTATCCTTATTTTGGATTTCGGCTCTCAATATAGTCAGCTTATTGCACGTCGCGTACGCGAGGCGGGTGTATATTCTGAAATGTATGCCTACGATATGTCTGAAGAAGACATCCGTGCGTTTAATCCAAACGGTATTATTTTATCGGGTGGACCTGAAAGTGTGCATGAAGAAGGCAGTCCACGTGCACCGCAAGTGGTGTTTGAATTAGGTGTGCCTGTATTGGGAATCTGTTACGGTTTCCAAACCATGTCTGAACAACTCGGTGGTAAGGTTGAAGCGGGTACAGTACACGAATTTGGCTATGCTGAAGTTGATATTCAACAGCGCGATCACTTAATTGGTCAGCTTCAAGACCGTGAAAACCAATTACACGTGTGGATGAGCCACGGTGACAAAGTGAGCCGTCTTCCAGAAGGTTTTACAACAACTGCAAGTACACCAAGCTGCCCATTCGCTGCGGCATCTGATGAAAGCCGTCGTTTCTATGGCGTGCAGTTCCACCCAGAAGTTACGCATACTGCAAAAGGTGCAGAGTTATTATCTAACTTTGTTCACAAAATTTGTGGTTGTGGCGGTTTATGGACACCAGAACACATTATCGATCTTCGTGTAGAACAACTACGTGAACAGATTGGTGATGAAAAAGTTCTACTTGGTTTATCTGGCGGCGTAGATTCATCAGTTGTGGCTGCTTTATTACATAAAGCGATTGGTGATCAACTGACTTGCGTATTTGTAGACAACGGTTTACTTCGTTTAAACGAAGGTGATCAAGTGATGCAAATGTTCGCAGACAACATGGGTATCCGTGTGATCCGTGCCGATGCAGAAGAGCGTTTCTTAACAGCGTTGGCAGGTGAAGTTGATCCTGAGAAAAAACGTAAGATCATTGGTCGCGAGTTCATTGAAGTATTTGCAGAAGAAGCACGTAAACTTGATGGCGTGAAATTCTTGGCTCAAGGTACGATCTATCCAGACGTAATTGAATCTGCTGCAAGCAAGCAAGGTAAAGCACATGTGATTAAATCGCACCACAACGTGGGTGGTTTACCAGAAGATTTAGCATTTGACCTTGTTGAACCATTACGTGACTTGTTTAAAGATGAAGTACGTAAACTAGGTACAACTCTAGGTTTGCCGCATAGCATGATTTACCGTCATCCATTCCCAGGTCCAGGTTTGGGCGTGCGTATTTTGGGTGAAGTGAAAAAAGAATATGCAGATATTCTTCGTCTTGCGGACGACATTTTCATGCAAGAACTTCGTGATAGCGGTTGGTACGACAAAACTGCACAAGCATTTGCGGTATTCCAACCTGTTAAATCAGTTGGTGTAGTCGGTGATGGTCGTCGTTATGCATGGGTAATTGCACTTCGTGCGGTTGAAACTGTGGACTTCATGACTGCTCGTTTCGCGCACTTACCGTATGAATTGGTCGACAAAATCTCAACGCGTATTATGAATGAAATCAAAGATGTTTCACGTGTTGTTTACGACGTGTCATCTAAGCCACCAGCAACAATTGAGTGGGAGTAATTCAGAGATTTCAAGAAGCGAAGCTTCTTGCCTGAATTACGCCAAGAGCTATGCTCGCGGCAAAATAGAATGATTTAAGAAAGAGCGCTTAGGCGCTCTTTTTTTATTGCTTGAGATGCAGATCTATTTAAAAAAACTCACCTTTAGAACAAAATTCTTAGTACATAAAAACAAAGAGTGTTTGCTTTAAGATATATAAAGATATATCTTAATAAGTATAAATTCATCTATAAAGCGAATAAATATTATGAAACAGGGTTCCCATCATGACTATGAGTCGTACTCCCATTATACAGAACGCCCGCATGGTGGACGTCGTGGTCGTTTATTTGAAGCAGGTCGAATGAAATTATTGGTGCTATATCTGATTGCCCAAGCCCCCAAACATGGTTATGAACTGATTAAAGATATTAGTGAATTGGTAGGAGGCGGTTATAGTCCAAGTGCAGGCACCATCTATCCGACTTTAACATATTTAGAAGATATGGGTTTTGTTCAAGTGCAACTGACAGAAGGGGATCGTAAGCAGTTCTATATTACGGATGCGGGAAAAATACATTTAAAAGAACAGCATTCCGTGATTCAGCAGCTATTAGATAAGTTGGAAACCAAGCGAGATATACAAAATAAAGATGAGCTGATGGATATTCATCGTGCTATGGAAAACTTAAAAACTTCACTACGCCTAAAACTAAATGCTAAACCTCTTGATGCTGAAACCGTGCGTCAGATTGCTGCACAAATTGATGCTGCTGCCGTGGCAATTGGTCGACTTTAAGGATCTCGAGCCTAGTATGCAAAGTCAGGAATTATTAAAACAGGCACATTTAAAAGTCTCTTCAGCTCGCACTTCCATTTTGCAGCAATTATTGGATGCCACAGTAGCGTGTAGTGCAGAACAGCTATATTTACAAAAGTGGTTTGAGTTTGGCCACTATCTATCGCGTACTGACAGAGCTAGAACAAGCAAAATTGATTGAACGACAATACCATCAACGCGCCAAAGCCAGTTTTGTAATACGGTAACAACGAACGCAGTTTCAAATCTTATATTTGTAAAATGGGCAAGTCGAAGTATTTTAACATCAAGATTTATCCAACTATCTGAACCAGTTGACTGATGTTATGCAACAGCAACTGGTCAAGGTTGAACTCATCTTACATGTACAACCTAAAGCTGAGTTTTAAATTTATTCGTTAAAAGGACAATAAAATGAAACAACATCAATATCATATTACAGTGCAACATCTTTGTGATGCCAAGGGACAACCCTCAACCTATACTGAAAAATTGGCATTCAATGTAGGTAATCATGATGATATTTTGGCGATTGTCGAGCGTATGCAACAGGCAAAATTGTTTGATAAAGATGCCACTGCTGCATTTGCACTTGGATTAAAGTTGTTTGGTGAAACACTGTTGGAAAATCGTCAGCATCCTTTATTTGAACAGCTATTACCGCAGTTTGGGCAATTTATGAAACAGCTTAAATACACATTGGCACAACAGACCACAGTTCAAGAGTAAGAGAAGAATAATCTAGGATGGACTTAGACTTCATTCGGTAAAGAATCAAAACAGACTACTTGATTGCGCCCATTCTGTTTGGCGCGATAAAGGGCAACGTCGGCTTCTTTAATCAGTAGATGTAAATCGACGTCTTCAGGATCAAGTTGTGAAACACCAATTGAAATGGTGAAATTAAGTTGAATATTATTGCCAATATACACCGTAGAGGATTCAATTTTTTGTCTTAATCGGTTGGCAATCATCATAGCATCTTCTAGTGCAGTTTCGGGAAGAAGCGCAACAAACTCTTCGCCACCAAAACGTGCTAAGACATCTTCACGCCGCATTTCTTTGCGTGCGATTTCCGCAATATTCTGTAGAACTTGATCGCCAATATCATGACCATAGCTGTCATTAATGCGTTTAAAAAAGTCGACATCAAACATGAGCAAACAAATAGATTGATATTGTGGCCATTGATGGATTTTTTGATCAGCAATCAATTCAAATTGGCGACGGTTGTTTAATTGGGTGAGTTCATCAGTATGTGCCAGCTCACGCAACATGTGACGATCCCATTCTTCTAACATAGAGCGTAAGAAGGTGCGGCGCGCATTTAAAGTGTTATTCCAGCTGATATATAAGCTAAAGATAAGAATTGGAATATAGACCAGTAAAAAGATAATCGTTTGTTGTAGTGTGTTATTAAGATGTATGACGCCAGAAATAATGACAGCACTGATGAGTAATGCCGTTAATACTGAAGGCCGAAAGCGGACTTGAATAGATAAACAACCCAATAAGATAAAAATGACTGAAGCATATTGATAAAAATAAACACTCGAGTTTTCGGATTGATGGAGTAGCCAGAACCAGACTGTGGCAGCGAAAGCACTCGAGATCGGTAGCAATAAGTCTAAAGTTAGAATGTTTTTACAGTATTTAAACATCGCCCAATTCAACAGCATAAAGCTTGATACTGCACTTGTACGTGCTATGCCTGAAATATAGACAATATCTGGCAATAAAAACCAATCCGCAAAAAAATAACAGAGAAAGGACAGTTGTGCTAAAAAATTAATTTGTCTTAAATGATGTCGTTGATGCACATTTTGATAACTGTAATAACACTCTTCAAATTGTGGCGGAATGGGGGCATTACGATCTTGTAATGCATTGACGATTGCCGCACGATTTTCAGGTTCGCATAATTGGGAGGGTAAAATGTAAGTATTGTCAGGGCTATGCTGAATTTTATGGCGGTTTTCTAATTCGATGTTGTGCTTATGACCCAATTCAGTCTGTCCATATCCTCCTTTAATCATAGGCTACTGCTCCATTGTATTTACAATGCATTCTTATGAAATAATAAACATTAATCACAGTTTTGTATATAAAATGCACATTTTTCATTGGAATAGGTATGTAAAACTAAATTCTTTGTTCTTGTTCATATTTTTTCATTTTATTCGATATATGCGATGCATTATATAGACAGCTGTATTTTATTGTATGGAAATTTTATCTTTCAGATAAAGATTTACATGTAAATTTTAAATTGAACTGGTCGTTTGTAGAGGTTATCGCTATGCTGATGTGATTGGATAAACATAGTTTTAGGATAACAATATGACGAATAGTAACTATATTGAACTTTCAGATTCAGATGATTGTGAAAAATATATTAACCAATTTATTCAAGAGTTTCCGCTACGTTCAGCAGAAATTGGTCAAGGAACTGTTATTAAACGTGCTTTGCCAAGTCGTCATAAACGCATGATTGGAGCATGGTGCTTCTTGGATCATGCAGGCCCAGTCAGTTTTCCTCAAGGGGATGGTTTGGATGTAGGACCTCATCCACATATTGGTCTGCAAACTTTCACATGGATGATTGAAGGCACCATGATGCATACGGATAGTTTAGGTTCGAAACAGCTAATTCGCCCGAAACAGGTGAATTTAATGACCGCGGGTTATGGAATTTCACATACCGAAGTTGCTCCTGCGACAGAAACCCATATGCACGCAGCGCAACTCTGGATTGCTTTGCCTGATGACAAGCAGAATATGGCACCGCGTTTCGATCATTACCCAGAATTACCCACTTTAGAACAAGACCAAGTTGAATTTACGGTGTTGGTGGGTGAGTTCTTAAATGTAGTTTCCCCTGTAAAAGTGCATACCGAACTGTTGGGTGTCGATATGAAAGCCTTGGCGTCGACCACAACACGGTTGCGACTAAATCCAAAGTTTGAATATGGTTTTTTAGCATTAGAAGGCACCGCTGTTGTTAATGGTCATGAATTAAATGATGACAACATGTTGGCATTAGAACCAGGTGTAACAGAAATTACAGTGGAATTGCATGAGGGAGCGCGTATTTTGTTGCTTGGCGGGGAACCCTTTGAATCGGCAATTTTACTGTGGTGGAACTTTGTAGGGCGTACTCAAGAAGAGTTGCAGTTAGCACGTGAACAGTGGGTCAATCAAGATGAGCGCTTTGGAAGTATTCCTGATTATGATGGACCGCGTTTAGAAGCCCCTGTTTTCCCAGATAAAATGAAAGCATCAAAATAACAAAGGAACAATAAGATGAGTATTATTGCGCAAGCACAGGTTCGCACACGTGCGGAACATTGGTTAGGTGACATCTCAAGTGGGACACATCATTTTCTCACAGATAAACCTGCCTCATTTGGGGGGCAAGATTTGGGACCAGCACCCTATGATTTTCTTTGTTCAGGTTTGGTGTCGTGTACCATGATTACTTTGCGTATGTATGCACAGCATAAGCAAATTGATTTGGGTGATTTTAGCGTGGAAGCCGAGTTTCATGGTAATAAGGATGGGCAGGAATGGATTGAGCGTCGGTTATCCTTTCAACAGTCTTTATCAGAAGAATTACAACAGAAAGTCCTTGAGATTAGTGAAAAGACTCCTGTCACCAAAACTTTATTACGTAGTTTGGAAATACGCACTCGCCTGATGTAATCAGGCTTTTTATATTCGGGAGAATTGCTGAGGTTAAGCAATTCTGATATTGGCAAATTGAGGCTAGGGCATGATTACCTTACATCATTTGGAGCAATCTCGCTCTTTTCGCATTTTGTGGGCTTTGGAGGAGTTAAACCTGAATTATCAGATTCAGTTTTATCGCCGTTTAGCAACGTTTGCTGCACCTCCTGAACTGAAACTGGTACATCCTTTGGGTAAGGCCCCAGTTTTAACGGATGGGGAGGAGAGTATTGCTGAATCAGCTGTGATTTTAGAGTATTTACAAGAACAATATGATACACAGCAACAGTTCAAACCGCAGGATCATGCCAATAAACAACAATACCGTTATTGGATGCATTATGCAGAAGGCTCATTAATGCCGCTGTTGGTGATGCAATTGGTGATGACCAATGTACCGCAGCATGTTCCTTTTTTGATTAAGCCTGTCGCGAAAAAAATTACTGCGGGGGTGAAAGCAGGATTTATTCAACCCCGCTTAAAAGATCATGTGCAATTTTTAGAAAGCTATTTGGCTAGTCATGATTATTTTGCAGGTACGTTCTCTTTTGCAGATATTCAGATGAGCTTTCCTTTGCAGGCATTAGTGTCGAGAACTCAGGGGAAATATCCTAATATTCAAGCCTTTATCCAGCGTATTGCTCAGCGTCCAGCCTATCTCCGTGCACAAAGCAAAGAGCAAGCCTTATAAGGGTTGAGGGCATAAAAAAAGATGCTACATCAGCATCTTTTTTTATGTTACTTAGCGTTTGACGACAATGGAGTCGATACCGCTATGTTGTAAAGTTTGTTGTGCAATGACGGCTGCTTCTTGTGAGTCATAAGGCCCAGATACCACACGGTACCAAGTTTTACCTCCTTCAACAGTTTTCACCACATCCGCGGATAAACCATTCAAGATAATTTCAGCACGGCGCGCATCAGCACTGTCAGGATCGGGGTAGCTACGAACTTGTAAAATATAGCTTGGTGTACGTTCTGCTGGTGTTGGATTGATTTGAGCTTCTGTAGCATCAGTTGCGGTGCTGCTTGCCGCTTGTTCTGCTTGAGGTGCTTCCACAATCACCACAGTGCCTGAATCTTTATTTTCAGGAATAGCCTGTTCGGGAATCGGGGTGACTTGTTGTTGTGGCAACAAATCATAAAAACGATAATCCTTGTTGGTTTCTTCCTGATAGTGTTCAGATGTCACCTGATTTTTAGGTTGAACAGGTGCCCACGGTTTCCATAGCATTAAAGCAACTGCAAAACTAAGTACGATAAGAATAACCACAAGCGTACCTAACCACGCTGGAATCAGTGGTTTTTTCGGCTTATTTGGTCGTTCTGAAACACCGCGTTGCGTTTTTCCAAACACGTGGAAACCTCTTTTCTTCTCATCAATACAAAGGACTGACTTATTATTTCTTTATTTTAATACACGGCCTCAATGGATTGAGAGAGGTGTGTCGTATCAAAATAAACAATCGCTTTGCAAAACTCAAGTTTCACAAAGCGAGAAATACATCAGTGTTTACATAGCCACTTTCAAGTGCGTAGCTTTCGGTCTTACAGTTCAGGCATGGCTCCTGATCCGACGATGTGCAAAGCGTTACTTTACCTGTTACATCGTCTCAGGTGCAGATACACCTAATAATTCTAAACCATTGCGTAATACTTGTTGTACGTTTACTGAAAGCAATAGACGTGCTTGTGTAAGTTCAGCATCATCATTCAGTACTTTGTGCTCATTATACCAACCATGGAATAAAGCAGCCAATTCTTTCAAGTAGTTACCGACCTGATGTGGTTCGTAAGCATTGGCAGCACGTGCAACCACTTCTGGGTAAGCAGCAAGTTTGGCAAGAATTTCTGTTTCTGCATCCAAGTCCAACTTATTGGCAAATTGGCGGGCAGTTTCAGCATTGAAATTGATACCTGTTGCAGCAGCTTTTTCACGCATACGGCAGATACGGGCATGGGCATATTGAATGTAGTACACCGCATTGTCTTTGCTTTGTGAAACTGCAAGATCCAAATCAAAATCAATGTGTTGTTCAGACTTACGCATCACATAATAAAAACGTGCAGCGTCATTGCCGACTTCTTTACGCAGGTCACGTAAAGTCACGAATTGACCTGAACGCGAAGACATTTGCACCATTTCACCACTACGCCACAAGCTCACGAACTGAACTAAAAGGACAGTCAGTTTCTTCGAGTCATAACCCATTGCATCAATAGCAGCTTTTACACGTGAAATATAACCGTGGTGGTCTGAACCCCAAATATCAAGCAGGTCGGTATAACCACGTTGTAATTTGTTTAGGTGGTAAGCAATGTCAGAGGCAAAATACGTGGTTTGACCGTTACGGCGTTTGACCACACGGTCTTTTTCATCGCCAAATTCAGTCGATTTAAACCAGATATTGCCCTCTTTTTCGTAGAGGAAACCACGCTGATCAAGGGTTTGCAGTGCTTCATCAATCTTTTCAGTTAAAGAGGCTTCACTGAACCAGTGATTAAAAGTTACACCAAACTCACCTAGATCATCTTTGATGTCATCTAAGATCGCTTTCAATGCCGCTTGATGGAAAACACGATAGCCTTTGCCCGTCAATTGTTGTGAATTAAAAATTAAACCATCGATATGCTTTTCTTTGTCGCCAGAAAGGACAACTTTATTGCCTTCCGCATCGAGTTCTTCAGCATATTGCACATCTTCAGGTACATCTTTATAGACGTCTGCTACAGGGTGAACATAGGCATTGCCATCGCTATCAATAATGCTTTGTGCAATTTCCTTAACGTAGTCACCTTGATAGGCATTTTTGGGGAACACCAGTTCCTGACCTGTCAACTCTAGGTAACGTAAGTAAGTGGAGGTTGCCAAAATGTCCATTTGACGGCCTGCATCATTGACATAATACTCGCGGTCAACTTTTGCACCTGTAGCTTCAAGCAGGTTTGCAACCGTCATGCCATAAGCCGCACCACGACCATGGCCTACATGCAGGCTAGATGTTGGGTTGGCGGAAACAAACTCGACTTGGATGCGTTTTTCTGCATTCACTTGAGTGCGACCAAATTGTGAGTTTTGTGCTTGAATTTGATCAAGTACAGCAAAACGCTGATCGGCATTTAAAAAGAAGTTAATAAAGCCTGGACCTGCAATTTCTGCTTTGCTGATGTCAGCTACTTCAGGCAGTGCTGCGAGAATTTTTTCGGCCAAATCACGTGGCTTGATACCCGCAGCTTTTGCACCAATCATGGCGATATTTGATGCGAAATCCCCATGGCTTCGGTCTTTGGTACGCGTCAAAGTACTGTTGTTATTCCAGTCAGATGGGAGTACGCCTTCCGCTTGAAGGGATTGCACTGCATGATCGAGCGCTGCTTGTATTGCCGTGTTCATAGAGTCGAAAATAAATGTCGCAGAAAAACAGCAAATATAGCAAATTTCGGACCATAAGGTGAGTCCTTTCTATAGAATGTTTTTTATTCGCCTTGAAATTTTTCATCAGGCTTTTATAAGCTGCATCACATCTTGTCAGAGAAACTATGGCATAGTGAGTAAATACAAAATCTTGGAATCAACAGATGATGACAGAACGGCCTAAAATCATTGGAAATATCCCTAAACTGCCAGCCAAATTTGCGGGCTGGGTGATGCCCTTTTTTCTCTCTTGTTTAATGAGTGGCATTATTTCCTTTATTAATATGCTACGTAATTTGGGTTGGAGTGATACCTTTTTATCACTTTGGTTTTCAGCGTGGATGATGTCATGGGCTATTGCCTATCCCGTAGTTTTGGTGATGTTGCCATTGGTGCGTAAGTTGACTGCACTATTTGTAGAGATGCCACCTAATCAACCACCCAAATAAGGATGAAAACTCAAGAAGAAATTAGCCAAAAGTCTTAATCTTTATAAATATTTGTTTTATATAATAATATTTTTATTCATTTGAATTTTAATATCATTTAAAAAAATACTAAGTGAATTAAATGGAATTAAATGTAAAAAATTAAATTATAGAAAATA
Source organism: Acinetobacter sp. ACNIH2 (assembly GCF_002934965.1). Lineage (NCBI taxonomy): Bacteria > Pseudomonadati > Pseudomonadota > Gammaproteobacteria > Moraxellales > Moraxellaceae > Acinetobacter > Acinetobacter sp. ACNIH2. The sequence goes on along the minus strand of NZ_CP026412.1, from coordinate 1,274,121 downwards.
GTGATAATTGATTTAGGTGTATTTAAGCTTTAACTTGCTAAAATAGCTATATATTATAAATATATCAGCAATTTTAATGAAGTCGGCATGTATTTTAAATATAAAAAAACAATAAATAATGCTCCATTTAATAGCGAAATTATCTTAATAGTATTATCACGTATCTAAATATACGTTGCTGGGGAAATAGGTCTAAGCTATACACCGAATCAAAAGAAATTTGATGACGTAAAGTAATCCTGCTGAGAGGATTGCGCGCACTGAGACTGGTTATGACAACTGCACAATTGAAGACGAAACACCCTTTATATATCCCGTACGCTGGAAACACTCTGTTAGAACTCCCACTATTAAATAAAGGCTCTGCTTTTACAGAAGAAGAACGCACACGCTTTAATTTACATGGCTTGGTTCCGCATGTGATTGAGTCGATTGAAGAGCAAAGTCAGCGCTCATATCAACAATACTGTGCTTTCAATGATGAAATTAATAAGCATATTTACCTGCGCAATATTCAAGACACCAATGAGACTTTGTTTTATCACCTGATTGAAAATCATCTAAGTGAGATGATGCCAATTATTTACACACCGACTGTGGGTGAAGCATGTCAGCGTTTTTCAGATATCTATCGCCGTCATCGTGGGATTTTTATTTCATACCCTGATCGTGCACATATCGATGATATTTTACACAATGTAAATAAAAAGAATGTCAAAGTGATTGTGATTACCGATGGTGAGCGTATTTTAGGTCTGGGGGACCAAGGGATTGGTGGTATGGGCATCCCGATTGGTAAGCTTTCCCTCTATACTGCATGTGGCGGAATTAGCCCAGCTTATACTTTGCCAATTACGCTTGACGTGGGTACCAACAATCAACAATTGCTGAATGATCCTATCTATATGGGTTGGAGTCAGCCACGAATAAGTGGTGAAGAGTACTATAGCTTTGTGGATGAAGTGATGGCAGCGATCAAACGCCGTTGGCCAAAAGCACTAATTCAGTTTGAGGATTTCGCGCAAAATAATGCAATGCCATTGTTAAACAAATACCGCGATGAGGTGTGTTGCTTTAATGATGATATTCAAGGCACCGCAGCGGTTTCAGTGGGCAGTTTGATTGCGGCATCGCGTGCGGCAGGCAAGCAACTCAAAGACCAAATTATTACCTTTTTGGGTGCAGGTTCAGCAGGTTGTGGTATTGCAGAGCAGATCGTTGCGCAAATGGTAGCAGAAGGTTTAACTGAAGCTGAGGCACGTGGGCGTGTGTTCATGGTGGATCGTTTTGGTTTGATCACTGAAAATCAGCCTAACTTGCTTGATTTCCAACGTAAATTGGCGCAAAAACCTGAAGTGATTGCGACTTGGGGTAATGCCGAAGAACATATTTCTTTATTGGATGTGGTTAAGCAGGCTAAACCGACGGTATTAATTGGTGTTTCCGGTCAACCAGGTCTATTTACTGAAGAAGTGATTAAGACCTTGGCGAGTAATTGTGAGTCGCCAATTGTATTGCCATTGTCGAATCCAACCTCACGTGTAGAAGCCGTGCCTGCCGATATTGTGCAGTGGACCGAAGGGCGTGCATTAATTGCCACAGGAAGTCCTTTTGCACCTGTGAATTATCAAGGTAAGATTTATAACATTTCACAATGCAATAATTCGTATATCTTCCCAGGGATTGGTTTAGGGGTGGTAGCTTCAGGCGCAACTCGTGTAACGGACAGTATGCTCATGGCATCAAGCAATGCCTTGGCAGATTGCTCCCCTAAACTCAGTAACGCTGATGCAGATTTACTGCCAGATATTAATGATATTCAAAATGTTTCTAAAATCATTGCATTTAAAGTGGCAAAAGCAGCCATGGATGCAGGCGTTGCACCGATGGTCAGCGATGAATTATTACATGAAGCGATTGAAGCGAATTTCTGGAAACCAGAATACCGCCAATATCGTCGGATTACCTTTTAAACTTATCAAAAGGTTTTAATAAAAAAGAGGCGTAAGTCTCTTTTTTTTATGGATAGGTGTTGAGCCTAAAACATTTCTCGAAAGTATGTTTAAACATGGAATAAAAATACTACAAAAAGAGCTAGACGTTGATTTGAGCGGTTCATTAGAATGTCGCGCTTAATATACGTATAACTTTTAATAACGAATTACAACTATGTTGAATCATATTCATCGTGTTTTAGACCAATTGGGTCTAACGACACTAAAAAGGGCTATTCACGTCCAATTTTCCAATGCGGAGTTGAATACGCAGGTCTTTCTACAGCGTGTTGAGGGGAAACATGCGCTCAATGTTGGCTTAGAACTCGAATTAATCTGTTTATCGACCAATGCTCATCTGGCCTTAAAGCAATTTATAGGTTGCCAAGTGGCAGTTGACCAAGTGACCGATATGGGGCAATTGGCACGGATCACAGGCATCATTACCCAAGCCAGCCAATTACAAAGCGATGGTGCTTTTACGGTTTATCGATTGGTGTTGCAAGATGCAACGGCACTTTGGCATAAGCGACGTAACAGTCGAGTATTTATGAATAAAAGCGTGCCTGAAATTAGTGAAATTCTATTTAAGGAATGGCAGGAAAAAAGCACGCTGTTTAATGCTAGCCTGAGTCTAGATCTTTCAGGTTTAACTCAAAATTATGATGTTCGTCCATTTGTGATGCAGGCGAACGAAACCGATTATGATTTTTTAACCCGTCTATGGCGTAGTGAGGGTATTAATTGGCTGGTCGATGAAACCAGTCTGATCGTTAGCCATGCTTTGCAAGCGATTGAGTCACAAAAGTTAAGATTGATAGATGATCAGTTGCAATTTACTGCTTTGAATCGGGGCATTATCCGTTTTCATCGCAGTCATGCTACCGAGCGTTTTGATAGTATGACCAGTTTGGTGGCGCATCGACAATTACAGTCGACAGCCAGTTCGGTTCAACGTTGGCAAGCGGATACTTTGCAACAGGATGATGGAAGTGGCTCATTGTTGAGCAGTCATCAGCAGAGTGAAAGTTATGCCAATGAAAGCCTGAGTTTGGAACAGGCATGGTCAATTACGCCTGCTTGGATTTCAGACCTGACAGGCGCCGATCAGACCACGGCATCGGGGACGCAACAATTAGAAAAACTCAATGCGAATTTGGGGCAGTATCAAGCTGCTTGCGCTAAATATTTTAAAGCGCAGACGAGCGTGCGTGATGCGCAAGTGGGGTATTGGTTTGAATTGCAAGGACATCCTGAAATTGACCAACACACAGGTGCCGATAAGCAGTTTTTGATTTACGAAAAGCAGTTTTATAACCAAAACAATTTGCCCGTTGAATTACACAATCAATTGCGTCATTTGCTCGAATCTAGTCATTTTTCTCGCAGATCATCTGAAGAGCGTCAAGCCAATGAGCTGACACTGGTCCGTCGACAAATAAGAGTTTTACCTGAATACAATCCTTTAACACATCGCCCCGTGGCCTACCCGCAGCATGCTCGTGTAGTTGGACCAGAAGGCGAGAAAATTTATGTGGACGAATGGGGGCGAATTAAAGTTCGTTTTCTCTTTACCCAATCTTCCGATCATCAGCATGACGAAGGTGCAGGTAGTAATCAAAATGACACGGATTCAGCATGGGTGGATATTTTAACGCCATGGGCAGGTGAAGGCTATGGTGTCCGTTTTCTACCACGTGTCGGTGAATTGGTGGTGATTGACTTCTTTGATGGCAGCGTTGATCGGCCTTTTGTCACTGGACGTATCCATGAAGCTGAACGTTATCCAACGCGTTTTGATGTAAAAGGACAATTACCTTCGACGAAGAAATTAAGTGGAATACGTTCTCAAGAAGTGGACGGAAGCGGTTTTAATCAGTTGCGTTTTGATGATACGACGGGTCAGATCAGTGCCCAGTTGCAAAGTAGCCATGCTGCAACCCAGCTGAATTTGGGTAATCTAAGTCATCCTAAAGAAACTGAGCAAAGCAGTGGTCGAGGCGAGGGCTTCGAACTCAGAACTGATGCTTGGGGAGCGGTGCGTGCTGGCAAAGGCATACTGATTAGTACTTATGCACAAGAGCAAGCGATTGCTGACCACTTAGAAGCAGCCCAAGCGCAGTCTTTGCTTTCACAGGGCTATGACAGTATGAATGTACTGAGCGAAATTGCGGTGAAACAGCAAACGGATGCCTTGAATGTAATTCATCGGTTGCCGAAGTTTATTCAATCACTCGAGTTAAAAACCACAGGGCAAGCGCTAGAAAGCACATTAAATCTGTTCAAAGAAAGTATGAATAAAGATCCAATTCACGCATTAAAAGATTGTGGCGGTTTTATTGCGGACATCGGGGCATTAGGGAGCGATACCAAAACCGTTGTAGAGGAGTTCAATGCATTCTTTAGTGATGCCAAAGATGCTGCTGAAAATTTAAAAGCATTTATTGAAAATGTTGAAGAACATGGTGCTGATCTGGTTAAAGGTAAACTGGCAAGTATCAAGGATCGAATTCAGCAAAACCCTTTTGAGAGTATTCAGGAAGTAGGAAAAGTTTTAGCCAATGTCGATATTCAAGATTTTGACTTGATGAGTGCATGTGGAACTTTTCGCAAAGGAAATAAATTGGAAGTTACACCATCCACAGCATTAGATTCTTTGCAAGGCTTTATGGAGGGGTATACCCAAGGTCTAGAAAGTAGTTCTGATGCAAAGCAGCAAGAACAAGGCAAGATTTTTAGACAGGCATTGATGTTATTAGCATCACCTAATGGGATTGCTTTAACAACACCTGAAAACATTATTCTGCAAGCTTCGCAGGATATTGCGGAGAGTGCCAGTGGTTCAATTAACCTAAGTGCTCAGAAAAATATTATTGGGCATGCACAGGATAAAATCAGTTTGTTTGCCGCACAAAAGGGCTTTAAAGCTTATGCCGCAAAAGGAAAGTTGGAGTTACAAGCACAAGATGATGCGATTGAGGCAATCGCCAAGAAGGTCATTAAACTGATTTCTACTGAAGATAAAATCGAACTTACAAGTCCAAAAGAAATTGTACTAACAGCGGGTGGGTCTCAGCTCAAAATTAATGCAGATGGCGTATTTTCAACAACAGGCGGTAAGTTTGAAAGTAAAGCTGGGCAGCATTTGTTTACGAGTGGGGCAACAGTAAATGCTGAGTTGCCGAAAATGCCGGAAACGGGAATGTACAGTATGAGATTTGATTTAGGTCAAATATTTGATACTAAAATATTAAAAAATATGGAATATAAATTAATTAATCATTCTAAGAAAATTGAAGCTGTATATGAGTTTGAGCAAGAAAGTAGCGCAAGAGTTTATAGTGATTCTGTTGATAATGTAGAACTCACTTTAGTACCAGGAGTTTATTTAACAGAAATTAAAGAGTTAATTTCTGAACAGGAAGCTGAATCATTAGATGATGAAGATATTGATAGCTGTGGTTGTGGAGAAGAGCATGAACATGATTGAAATTTTACAAAGTAAGAGATCACAATTTTATTTATTTAATATTAATAGCTTGATCATTTTAGCTCTTGCTTTTTGTGGAATTATTATTAGTTCGACTGTCTATGCAAAAGATATATTTAATGTTGAATTGAAATGTAAAGGGCATGATCAAGAATATTGCGATATTGTAAAAAATTCTGATAATAAAACTACTTTCATTTTAAGAAATATGAGATATCCTGAAGTTGATAAAGTAAATGAAAATGTTTTTCATGCTTATGGTAGTTGTGGTTCACCATGTCAATATCATTTTTTTATAAGTAAGATACAGGAAGATCAAACTAAAGAGTTTATTGTCATAGATAAAAAAATAATTGTTTAATTGAAAGTGATTCTAAGAAAAATATTATCTATGCTAGAAAGTTATTTAATAAAAATAAAAAAATAATAGCTAATTTGAAAAATAAAGAATTTAATAGTGTTCCAATAGATAGCGCTATATATAATTCATTTCAAGAAAAATCATATTTTGATGATAAAGGAAAATTACATTTAGTAGCAATGCTAGCGGATGTAGATAAAAATGGTAATAGTTTATATTTTAATAAAATAATTAAGAAAACTTGTGAGTAATAAATGAACTATAGCGAAGATTTTAAAATATTTGTTGCAACTATTAATGGTGAAGCTGAAAATTGTAGTGAAACTTCATGGAAAGTTATTGCCCATACAATGAGAAACAGAATGGGTTTGCAAACTGGAAATCCTGGAGCAATATTATCCAAATCGTTACAAAAACAGGATACGATGCGTATACTCAGAAAAATTCACCTTATAAAAGAGCAAAAAAAGCTTTAGATTCGGGTGATATTTCATCTAAGCTGATGAGTTTGATTAAAGCAGTAGAACCTATATTTAATGGAACAGAGCCTGATTTTACAGGTGGTGTTGTATATTATTATAGTCCTAAGGCACAGGCACAATTACATAAATCTGACCCTTCTAATTACCCTTCTTTAGTTCCTGATTTTGTAGTAAGTAAATCGAATCCTACTCAACAAGTTCAAATATCAGGGACTGAAAAAGATGATATGCGTTGGTATAAAGTTATAACTTCAATATTCGATGTTTCATTTGTCGATAATGCTGGTAATCCATTAGTTGGTGTAACAGTTGATGTGGTATATAAAGATAAAGAACCAGTACCTTTATTCAAGGGTTTAATTACAGATAAAAAAGGAAAGATAAAGAAGGTTAAGGTTTGTAGCTATATGGGTGCTAGGTTTAAGGTTAATGGTATTTTAGTAAAAGATAAGAATAATAAGGAAATCTCTTTATTGGGTGATGGAAAAAATTATGCATCAGTTATTGTAGTAAATAATGGGAAGGGTGGTATTAAGTCGAAAACAGATGTACATAATCAAACGCCATCTCCATTATCCAAACAATCCATAAGTACGGATAACTCTCAGAGCAATGAGAAAAAATAGATCAAAATAAAATATTTAATAATATATCAGATGTTATTTTTGATCTTAAATTAATAGATAGTGAAAATAAGATAATACCCAATTTTTCATATTTAATAAAATATAAAGGAAATGATAAAAAGCATTCAGTTGGAATTGATGGGATTGAAAAAAATATAGTTGCTACATCAGGAGAGAAAATTTCTGTTGAAATAAGTGGGAAGGATTCTCGTCAAATTCTTAAATCTTTTACTGTTTCACAAGGAATGAAAGAACAATTAATAAAAATAGATTTACATTCATTTGATATAATATTTTATCATGATGATAACTTAAAGAAGCCTATAAGTAATTTAAATTTAGTACAGACTTATAGAGGAAAAACTAAATCTAAAGTTACTAATAGTAATGGTAAAATTACAGTCAAGGCAATGCCTGGATTTGAATTAAATTATAAATTAAGAGATGGTACTCATATTAGTACTTTAAAAGTAGATAAGAATAAAGCACAAAGGGAGATTTATATTGAAAAGGGTGCTATTGAATCAGCATCAGAAAAGTTAAAGACAGATGTTAGTAAAAATACTCCACAAAAAAGTAATACAACTCAATCTACATTAGTCTCTAGACCAAAGTCAGGAGCTGATCAGACCCTTAGAAGAGATCAAAAGCAATCAACGAGTGATGATGGTCACCCAAAAACTTTAGTTAATGACAATGGTGAAACTGAATTTACAGTATATACATACGATCAAAAAACTAATCAATTATTTAGTGGAGGAAATTATTCGATTGAATATAAAGATAAGAAAAAGAGCCACTCAAGTGGCATGCATGGTCTAGGTAAGAAAATACATAAAGGTGAAATTGGTCAAAAGATAAAAATTACAGTGATTAGTGCGGGAAGGGAATATATTTTTTTTGATGGCGAAATTAGCAAAGGAATGAAAGCCTTTGAGTTAAAATTAGATAGACCTGCTATCCCGAATGTATCAGATGTAACCATTGGGTTTAAAGGTGTTAATGAGCAAGAAAGACAAGTAATCGTCAGCCAGAAAACGAAAAATGTACTAGCTTACTTAGCTAAAGAAGCAAATATGAATAGGCTTTTTATTACAAGTACAATAAGGAGCCCAAGAGCTCAAGCAGAAGCAATGTATTTGAAGGCAACGCAATATGCAGGACCTGGGGAGGCTGTGAAAAAAGTTAAAGCAGATTGTATTGCTAAGGGGCTTGGAAAAGAAGAAACTATTCAGAAAATGGTTGATAAAATTATTGAGTTCCAAAAAAAAGGGCAGAGAGTTTCGAAACATTGCGTTTCAGAAGAGCAATATAGAAAAAATAATATTATTGATTTAGGTACGAACAGTAATGGTTTTGGGACAGGAAATACTTTGAACAGTGTAGGAAAAAAATTTAAAGAAGTTTGTCAGAAAGCTTTAAAAGATGGAATTATTTCAGGTTTTATTTCAGCAGATGTACCTGGTGAAGGCGCCATGCACATAGAGATTATGCAATGATGAATAGATTATTTCTTTTATTTGTAAGTATCAACTAAAAAGTAAACATGTATTCATTACCAAAACCCTTTGAAATCTGCCCAACCCAACGCTCTATTTGATCTGCCTTCATCACCTTAAAATCCCGCCAGTTATACTTCATCTGCTTCCAAACCATCTCAATTCTATTCAGCTCAGGACTATACGCAGGTAGAAAATACAAAGTCGTTGAATACTCTTGTACAAGAAGCTTGCGCCAATCTACCATCTGTTTGCTGCGATGAATCGAGGCATTGTCAACAATCAACACCAAAGGAACTTGATAGCTGCGTTTCACCTGTGCTGCTACACCCATCAAATAGGCATAAAACCAGCGACTGTTAACGGACTCCTGTAGGCAACTGGTGATCAGATGACCCGTTGACAGCAGACAACCCATCACATTAACTCGCTTTAGTCTTACAGCATCAACCGCATGAACATCGCCTATCTTTGTCCATGCATAACGATTATCTGGCGTAGCCGAAAATCCTGTTTCGTCCACATAGCCCAATACAATTTCACCACGTGCCGCTTGCTCACGTAATGCTTCAATCTGCTGTTGCGCTTGTCCAAATGCGGTCGGGTCTCTTTTTTTTCAAGCTGTGGCGGGTGCGTTTGAAGACCATGCCTGAATCTCGCAAAAACTTGCGAAGAGTTTCAACAGACACGGATACACCGTGTTTTTCATGCAGTTTGACTCGGATTTGTTCTGCATTGAGTGGACTTGTGTTGACCCACTCTAAGATTTGAGCCTGATAGTTTGAGGTCAGTGTATTGGGACGGCCTGAGCGATGACCTTCTTGAATCGATTCAAACTGATGTAGCTCCCAATGTCGGCGTTGTAGCCTTATGGTTTCTGGGATACGCTCTTGTAACGCAGCAACTTCGGCAACAGTTTTACCTTCGGAAAGCCAGAGAATGGTTTGGGCACGTTGTCTTTCACGCCAATGTGCTGCATGCTTGGTCAGGAGAATTAGTTGTGCACGCTGTTCTAAGCTGAGTGGGACGGTAACAATCCGTGGCATGTGCAAACATCGGTTAACCAAAAATGTCTTTTCGCATGTTTAGTTGTTTTTGTCAACTTAATTAGTTTGATGTATGCGTGTACAACAGAGGCAGTTCAACATAAGTCAAGTAATACAAAACTTTATTTTTCATATCGAATCTGTGAAAAGTCAGGAAAATGTAAGAATTTTACACCTACAAAAAAAGTAGATGATTATTTATTTAAAAGACTTGATCCTGCATATGATGAATTTTACATAAAAGATAATAATGGTAATTTTACTTTATATTATAAAAATGTTTATAGTGAAGATGTTCAAGTTGGATGGGCAAAAGCTAAAGTGGATAAAAATAATAATGAGTTGAATTTAAATATTGATAAAATTAACTTGGCCTTAGGTGGGGTTGATTTTATAAAGAATGGATATGCAACTAAACAAGCTGAATCAAAGAACTTTAAATCAGGATTCTATTATTTAGATGATAATTATGAAGGTGCTCCATATTATCAAAAGCAAAAAATAGTTTTTAAGAAAATTGCCGGAGATTTAGTTTTAGAATGCAATAGTTATTTAAATAACTTATCTGTAAAAGATAACTTTTATGGGGTTTTTTATGGAGTGTGTTCGGATGGTAAAAAAGTTTATTTTAAAGAAGTCAATTGACTCAGAGGCTTTTCTAATACTAGTGTGAGATTAATTGTACTTACATTATTAGTTATAAATTATCTTTGGTTAAGATGAGTATTTAAATGTAATAAAATTTTTATTTTAAAATCAGTGTTTACTTATATTTTATTTAAAAATATAATCAAAAATGATATTGGCTTTTGAATAAGCAGTAGAAATAAACTGCTTATTCATAATTTTTTAGTTAATCCGCCAAAACCTCTTCCAATAACTCCTCGCTCGGAGCAAAGAAGTAAGCACCATCTACCGCGGTCACAAAATGCAATAGGCGGTCATGAATGCCATCGCCAGTTGTGCCAAACATGTGTTCTAACATGTTATCAATGATGGCAAGGTTTTTGGTATAAGCAATAAAGAACAGGCCTTGCTCACCTTTACCATCGCCATAAGGTAAAGAATGGCGCAAAATTTCCATCTCTTCGCCTTTATCATCTTCAATCACAACACGTGCAATATGAGCATTTTCTGGTTTGACGTCATCATCCATTTCAATGCTTTCTAGTTTTGAGCGACCCATGACATTTTCTTGTGCGTCGACTTTTAGACGTTTCCATTTATCTAAATCATGTATATAGCGCTGTGCAAATACAAAAGAACCATCTGCAAAAATACCTGCATCTTCTGCTAAAAGTGCTGTTTCTGCACGATCATCAGGAAATTGTGGGTTTTCAGTGCCATCAATAAAGCCTGTTAAATCTCGCCCATCAAAATAGCGAAAACACACACGTTCATCCAAAACGTCAACTTTATCTTGAATCCCATCGAAGAAAGCTTGGCTTAAAGTAAAGCAGATGTCACTACGTTGCGAGGCAATATGAATCAGCACATCCGCGGGTACAGCTGGCATTTCAAAGGCACCCTGAATTGGAGCAAGTTGTTTGAATCCCTCAGGAGATTGTGTATAGAGTTTTGTCCAAAGTTCAGGCCCAAAGGCAATCGCGGTCTTAATTTCTGCAGTTGGATGTTGAGTAATTAAACGATCTCGCGTGTCCAGTAAATCTTCGATCTTTTCTTTTAATTCAGGCAACGTTAAATCTTTTAAACGTAATACGATAAAGCGGGCATGATCTGAAGGTAAGGGTAAAATTACGGATTGTGCGGTCATTTATAGCTCCTTTGATTTTTATTCAATGTGTGGCTGGGTTTTATTGTGCCTGATCCATGCATAGCTGAATAGCCTAAACTATATTATTCTTGAGTGAGAATTTCTCAGCACATTGAATGTGTGAAAAGTCATATAATGACCTGTTTTTCTGAGGTGGTGTGACGATGTCTTTTCAAGTTTGGATGGCGTTTATGTTGGCATGCTGGGTGATTAGTGTTTCACCTGGAGCAGGGGCAATTGCCTCGATGTCGAGTGGTTTAAACTATGGATTTCGTCGTGGTTACTGGAATGCGATTGGTTTGCAACTAGCGCTGTTGGTGCAAATTGGGATTGTTGCCGCTGGGGTCGGGGTGCTTTTTGCCACTACACCTTGGGCTTTTCTGTTGGTGAAGTGGTTTGGTGTGGGCTACTTATTGTATTTGGCTTACTTGCAGTGGAAGGCCCCTGTACAGTCCATTGAAATTGAGCAAGAACAACAAGCAACAAAGTCGATTCCCAAACTGGTGGGTTATGGTTTCTTGGTCAATATGAGCAACCCAAAGGCAATCGTATTTTTATTGGCTGTATTGCCCCAGTTCTTAGACTTGTCTAAGCCACAGTGGATTCAGTATGTAATAATGGCTGTGACCATGATCAGTATCGACTTGATTGTGATGGCGGGCTATACAGGTTTAGCGGCGAAGGTGTTGAAACTGTTGAAATCTCCAAAACAGCAAAAATACATGAATCGTACTTTTGCTGTGCTATTTAGTTGTGCTGCAGGACTTTTAAGTTTGGTGCATCAATAATAGAGAGCGATCAAGATTATGTATGAGAGATGATGGATTAAGCCATTTTCCTCACTTTTTGAACTGCAAAAATCAGCGCAAAAACCAACGCCATACACAGCACAATGCTGAGACCTGTTGGGGTATTGAGCGCAGCACTCGACCATAGACCTACACTGACGCCAAATTGCGCTGCAATAAAAGCCCAAATCACCATTTGTTTAGGTGAGTGTGCGAGTAGACGAGCAGTAAGTGCTGGAATCACCAAAAGCGCTCCCATTAACAGTGAACCCACGGCGCGCAATGCCAAAACAGTGAAAACTGCTAAAAGTAGCATAAATACCAAACGTTGCCATTTGGCATTCACGCCTTCACTAATTGCAATGTCAGGATCAATTGCAATTTGGATTTGTGCTTTCCAGTATTTGAATAGTACTGCCAGTGCCAGTGCAATCACAATCGCAAACATGGGTAAATCAGACCAAGCAATCGTGAGCAAGTCACCAAATAAATAACTGAGTAATTCAGGTCTTAAACTTGGTAAATGTTGAATCAGCATTAAGCCTGCACATAGCAAGGTAGCTGAACAGAGGGCTAGTAAGGCATCATTGGGTAAACGCGGATCATGCAGTACCCATAAAATGGCGACCAGCATAAATGCCAATAAAGTGACACCGACCCAAAACGGTAGACTGAGGGCACCTGCAATCGCTACGCCCAACAAAGTCCCGTGTGCCATAGTGTCTGCGAAGAACGACATACGACGCCAAAGCATCAAACAGCCCAAAGGTGCAGTTAAGAACACCAATAATGTCCCCATGGTCCAAGCAGGTAATAGCAGATCTAACCATTCCAACATCTATTAGGCTTCCGGTTCAGGGTGAATATGAGGACGAGGATCATGTTGGCAGGCTGTGGCACTATCTCCATGAGCGCAATGATCATGATGGTGTTGATAGAACACACGATTGGTGCCAAAAATGGCTTGGTATTCTGGATGCTGTTGAATATTCTCAGGTAAACCGCTACAGCAAATATGCTTATTCAAGCAGACCACGCGCTGCGTACCTTGCATCACCCACTGTAAATCATGCGACACCATCAATACCGCACAACGATATTTTTCAGGTAGGCTGCGAACGTAATCATAGAGTTCAGCTTCAGACTGAATATCAAGCCCTTGCATTGGTTCATCAAGGACCAAAAGGTCAGGTTGGCGCAGTAAGGCTCGCGCTAATAACACCCGTTGTCGTTCGCCACCAGACAGCAGTTGCACTTTAGAATCTTGTAGTTTGGCAATGCCTGTGTCTTGAATAATTTCTTGTTTAATTGCAGCAGGGCAGGACTCTAAATCAAGTAAGTCCTTCACACGTAAGGGCAGGCTGTGCGATGGGTTAAACTTCTGCGGTACATAAGAAAATTTAAGCTTCCGTGTAGATGATACTTGCCCAGCATTGGGTTTTAAAATGCCGAGTAGCACTTTAATTAGGGTTGATTTCCCCGCACCGTTAGGGCCAATTAAGGTGACAATTTCTTGTTCATGGATTGAAAAGTCAATCTGTTTCAGAATGTCACGGTCATCGATACGGACGCTAATTTGCTCTAAAGCAATGAGTACAGGAGTGCTTAATTCGCTTGGCTGCAATTCTGACATTTTCCAGAAATCTCAATAATGCTGTGTTGTGCAGTGAAATGATCAGAAGTGGCAAGCGCATCTAATTGTTGTAGTAGACCTTCGGAAGATGCTTCTTTCACAATATGACATTCTGTGCAAATTAAAAATGCAGCTTGGTGGCCTTCGCGGGGGTGGCAGCAGGGGATATAAGCGTTTATTGAAGTCAACCGATGAATCAGCCCCTTTTCTAATAAGAAATCCAGTGTGCGATAAACGGTCGGTGGGGCTGCTGGGCGATCAGATTCGCTTTTGATTTTTGCGAGTAAATCATAAGCCCCCATTGGGCCTTGTGCAGTCAAAATCAGTTCCAGCACTTCTTTACGAAGTGGGGTTAAGCGCGCGCCAGTGGCTGCACAGAGGCTTTCAGCTTCCGCAAGGCGTGTCGCGACATTATGATGATCATGTACGCCATGTAATGCATTGTGATGTTCATGCGAACATAAGCTCATAGCAACCTCAGTTCGGGCTTGAAATAGAAAAATTGACATTAAATTTTAACATGAACCGCTTTAAGTTACGATTAGACGTAGGTATTTTTATTAAATTGTTATATTATAACACTAGATAAAATTTAGTGCTGTTTGATCATGTCTCGTCTATTCGCTTTTTGTTTACTGTCCATTCTAAGTACTGTGGGGTGGACTCAAAGTCTTGTGGTTTCAACGCATCCATTATATTTGATTGCACAAGAAGTCACAAAAGGGGTAGAGCGACCAGTTTTACTCTTGGAAAACCAAACTGGGCATGATGTATCCTTAACACCCGCACATCGCAAGGCGATACAAGATGCTGGATTGGTGATTTGGCTCGGCAAAGCTCATGAAGCTCCACTGGATAAATTACTGCATAATAATCCTAAAGCGGTTTCTATTTTGTCTTCAGGATTAGTTAAAACCTTACCGCAACGTAGTACACGTGGTGCACCTTTAGCCAACACAGTCGATACCCATGTGTGGTTAGACCCAAACAATGCGGTACGTATTGGTTTCTTTATTGCAGCATTACGTTCACAGCAACAACCTCAATACCGTGATAAGTATTGGCATAATGCACAAGTCTTTGCCAAGCAGATGTTTGGTATAGCGCAAAAATTCCAAAATCAAGGTGCAGTGCAGCCGTATTGGGCCTATCACGATGCTTATCAGTACTTAGAACGCCCATTACACTTAAAACTTGCTGGATCAATGACTGATGATCCACATATTGCGCCAACACTGGCACAAATCAAATATTTGAATGATCATCGTGGGCAAAAGAAAATGTGCTTATTGGCAGAAGCTCATGCCAGTGCCAATCAGTATCAAAAACTTCAGCCTATTGTGTTTCAAGCGGTTGACGAAAGTTTAACAGCAGAAAATAACTTCATTTCAGCATGGTCAGATTTGGCGCAACAAGTCAAAAATTGTGTATTAACTGCGCGTCAATGAAGACAAAATAATCAATATTTAATCAGCTGCTAGACATTTATTGTATTGAAAAAAACTCGACTTAGGTCGGGAAATGATTGCATGTTCAGGGGTGTAACTCTATAATGCCTGCGATTAAAAACGATCATCAGCTAAACTTGTCAAGCATTTATGCTGTGAGTGGATAAATAATGAGCCGAACTAGTCGCATGATTGACCGACGATTAGCGAAAGCATTAGTCATCTTGCAGGCATTTATGATTCCTGTGTCAGCCTTGTTAGCGTGGGTTGTGAAAGATGCAACGGCAGCTTTAAGTGCCGCACTTGGTGCGGGTGTTTGCTGGCTGGCAAGTTGTTATTTTTCGTGGCAGTCGTTTCGAGCTGCAGGAGCGCGAGCATCCAAACAGGTACTTTCAAATATGTACCGAGGGATGATGGGCAAGTTTACGATTGTGATCGTCGGATTTATTTTAATTTTAAGCAATGTCCAACCGTTATCTCCGGGGGCGTTGTTTTGTGGTTTTATCCTCGTTCAAACCATGTCGTGGGTCGCTCCTTTTTGGGTGTCACGTCTACAAAAACGAGTTTAAGCGCAGCTAAATTGAAAAGTTTTTTTGGAGATAAGCGAGATATCACGCAGCATGCGATATTCGCTTACTCTATTTGTATTTGACATTGACCAGGTGTGATTTATGGCTGCTGAAGAACATGCCCTTACTTCGACCGAGTATATCAAGCATCACTTGACCAATATGACCTATGGCAAAATGCCAGACGGGACATGGAAATTGGCTGAGACTGGTGCTGAAGCTCAACAGATGGGGTTCACTGCTATTCACTTGGATTCAATGGGTTGGTCTATCACTCTTGGTGTGATTTTCTGTTTGTTATTCTGGTGTGTAGCGAAAGCTGCAAACTCTGGTGTTCCGACCAAGTTCCAGTCTGCAATTGAAATGATCATTGAGTTTGTGGACTCAAGTGTTCGCGACACTTTCCATGGCAAATCACGCTTAATTGCTCCACTTGCATTGACCATTTTCGTGTGGATTTTCCTCATGAACGCAATGGACTTAATTCCTGTTGACTGGATTCCTTATTTAGCTCAACAGATTGGTGCAAGTGTATTTGGTATGGATCCTCATCACGTTTACTTTAAGGTTGTACCTTCTACAGATCCAAACATTACCCTTGGTATGTCTTTATCTGTATTCGTACTGATCTTGTTCTACAGTATCCGTGAAAAAGGGATTGGTGGTTTCGTTGGCGAATTGGCACTTAACCCATTTAATCCAAGTAACCCAGTTGCAAAAGCGTTACTGATTCCAGTGAACTTAATTCTTGAATTAGTAACCTTCCTTGCACGACCAGTTTCATTGGCTCTGCGACTTTTCGGTAACATGTATGCGGGTGAGTTGATCTTCATCTTGATCGCATTATTACCGTTCTGGATCCAGTGGGCGCTGTCTGTGCCTTGGGCGATCTTCCACATTCTTGTTATTACGTTACAAGCGTTCATTTTCATGATGCTGACTATCGTATACTTGAGCATGGCAAGCGAAAAACATTAATGGTATTGCCTAACTATCAAAGGATGGTTGGGCTTAAAATTTTTTTACTTTAATTTGGTATAAACCTAACCTCTGAGGAATTATCATGGAACTCACTTTAGGTCTAGTTGCAATTGCATCTGCTATCTTGATCGCTTTTGGTGCTTTAGGTACTGCGATTGGTTTTGGTCTTTTAGGCGGTCGCTTCCTTGAAGCTGTTGCTCGTCAACCAGAATTGGCTCCACAACTTCAAACTCGTATGTTCTTAATCGCGGGTCTTCTTGATGCTGTGCCTATGATCGGTGTTGGTATTGGCTTGTTCTTCATCTTCGCTAATCCATTTGTAGGTTAATCAGCTTAATTCCTAAATTAAACTATTGAGGAATAGCGAAATGAATATCAACCTCACATTGATTGGTCAAGCGATTGCATTTGCGATGTTTGTCGCATTCTGCATGAAATTCGTGTGGCCACCACTAATCAATGCGATTAGTGAGCGTCAGCGTAAAATTGCTGATGGCTTAAACGCTGCTGAAAAAGCGAAAGCTGATCTTGCGGATGCGCAAGCTCAAGTAAAAGCTGAATTAGATGCAGCAAAAGCACAAGCGGCTCAATTGATCGAACAAGCGAACCGTCGCGGTGCACAATTGGTAGAAGAAGCGCGTACTCAAGCTGCGGCTGAAGGTGAGCGTATTCGTCAACAAGCAAAAGAAGCTGTTGACACTGAAATCAATGCTGCTCGCGAAGAATTACGTCAACAAGTTGCTGCTCTTGCAGTTACTGGTGCAGAAAAAATCCTGAACCAGCAAGTTGATGCAGAAGCTCACAATGCCATGCTGACTCAGCTGGCTGCTAAACTTTAAGAGAGGCGGATTATGGCTGAACTCTTGACGTTGGCACGCCCGTACGCTAAAGCAGCATTTGCTTACGCTTCTGAGCAAAATGCAACTGACGCTTGGTCATCTGCATTGAACTTGCTCAGTGCTGCGGTGCAAGACGAAGCATTTTCAGCTTTCTTAACTCGCCCTGAGCTTACTCCTGCTGAGCAGGTAAGTCTTTTTGCAAAAGTATTAGGCGAAGACCAAACTGCGGCAGTGTCAAACTTTTTGACATTGCTTGCGGAAAATAGCCGTTTGGTTCTTCTTCCTGAAATTTCTGCAGAATACGAACAGCTCAAATCACAGAATAACAATACGGTGGATGTAGTGATTGAATCTGCATTCCCTATGACTTCTGTACAAGAACAATTACTTGCACATGCTTTAGAGAAAAAATTCGAAGCTGCGGTAAATGTAACTGTAGAAGTTAAACCAGAGCTTATTGCTGGTGTAGTTATTCGTGCAGGCGACCAAGTGATAGATGATTCTGCGCTTAACAAGCTTGAAAAAATGCGGACTCGTCTTCTTGCGTAATAAGGCTTGAAAAAAGCTGCGTATTAGAAGACTGAACTTAATAAAGATTGAGGTATAGCGCAATGCAACAACTGAATCCATCCGAGATCAGTGCGCTCATTAAACAGCGTATCGGCGATCTGGACACCAGCGCGACCGCTAAAAACGAAGGAACCATTGTTATGGTTTCCGACGGTATTGTGCGTATTCACGGCCTTGCTGATGCAATGTACGGTGAAATGATCGAATTCGACGGCGGCTTATACGGTATGGCACTGAACCTAGAACAGGATTCAGTGGGCGTCGTTGTTTTAGGTAACTACTTAAGCCTTCAAGAAGGCCAAAAAGCACGTTGCACAGGTCGTGTATTAGAAGTTCCGGTTGGTCCAGAACTTTTAGGCCGTGTCGTAGATGCTTTGGGTAACCCAATTGATGGTAAAGGCCCAATTGATGCAAAATTAACTGATGCTGTTGAAAAAGTAGCACCAGGCGTAATTTGGCGTCAATCAGTGGATGAACCTGTACAAACTGGTTATAAATCAGTAGATACAATGATTCCAGTAGGCCGTGGTCAGCGTGAGTTGATCATTGGTGACCGTCAAACTGGTAAAACAGCTATGGCGATCGATGCGATCATCGCTCAGAAAAACTCTGGCATTAAATGTGTATACGTAGCAATTGGTCAAAAGCAATCGACTATCGCTAACGTTGTACGCAAGCTAGAAGAAACTGGCGCTATGGCGTATACAACTGTTGTAGCAGCAGCTGCAGCCGATCCAGCAGCAATGTTGTACTTGGCTCCATATTCTGGCTGTACAATGGGTGAATACTTCCGTGACCGCGGTGAAGATGCACTGATCATTTATGATGATTTGTCTAAGCAAGCTGTTGCTTACCGTCAAATTTCATTGTTATTACGTCGTCCACCAGGTCGTGAAGCGTACCCAGGTGACGTATTCTATCTTCACTCACGTCTTCTTGAACGTGCTTCGCGCGTTTCAGCTGACTATGTTGAGCAATTCACGAAAGGTGAAGTTAAAGGCCAAACTGGTTCATTAACTGCATTACCAATCATTGAAACTCAAGCGGGTGACGTATCTGCATTCGTACCAACGAACGTAATTTCGATCACTGACGGTCAGATCTTCCTTGAAACATCATTATTCAACGCAGGTATTCGTCCTGCTGTGAACGCGGGTATCTCTGTATCTCGTGTTGGTGGTTCAGCGCAAACTAAGATCATCAAAAAATTGTCTGGTGGTATCCGTACTGCTTTGGCGCAATACCGTGAATTGGCAGCGTTTGCTCAGTTCGCTTCTGACCTTGATGAAGCAACTCGTAAGCAACTCGAACATGGTCAACGTGTAACTGAGTTAATGAAGCAAAAGCAATATGCTCCTTACTCAATTGCTGACCAAGCTGTTTCAATTTATGCATCTAACGAAGGCTACATGGCTGACGTTGAAGTGAAGAAAATCGTAGACTTTGATGCTGCATTAATTTCTTACTTCCGTTCAGAACATGCTGCGTTAATGCAAAACATCGATGCTACTGGTGATTACAACAAGGACATCGAAGCTGCAATCAAAGCAGGTATTGAAAGCTTTAAAGCGACTCAAACTTACTAATTTCAACTTCAGTTGGATTTAGTTTTGGTTTGGTTCACGGATCAACCTTCGAGGGCTCGAAAGGGCCTTCGAATACTAGGTTAAGCGTATGGCAAATTTAAAAGAAATTCGCGCCAAAGTAGCTAGTATCAAAAGCACGCAGAAAATTACTCGCGCGATGCAGATGGTAGCAGCTTCTAAGATGCGTCGTGCGCAAGAGCGCATGGCTCAAGGCCGTCCGTATGCCGAAAATATGCACCGTGTAATTGCTCATTTGGTACAAGCGAACCCTGAATACAAACACCGTTATATGGTTGAACGCCCAGTTAAGCGCGTTGGCTATATCATTGTGTCTTCAGATCGCGGCCTTGCTGGTGGTTTGAACATTAACTTGTTCAAAAAAGTGGTTAAACACGTCCAACAGCAACAAGAGCAGTCAATTGAAGTTCAATTTGCTTTAATTGGTCAAAAAGCGGTTTCGTTTTTTAAAAACTACGGCGGTAAAGTGCTCGGTGCTACGACAAATGTCGGTGATACACCAAGCCTTGAACAGTTATCTGGTTCTGTACAGGTGATGTTAGATGCGTTTGATAAAGGCGAGTTAGATCGTATTTATCTCGTATCAAACGGCTTTGTCAATGCCATGACTCAAAATCAAAAGATCGAACAACTTGTGCCTTTAGCGACTGCTGAAGAAAACAAGACCCTTAACCGTCAATACGGTTGGGACTACATCTATGAGCCAGAAGCTGAAGAGCTTTTAAATGGCTTATTGGTTCGTTATATCGAGTCTGTGGTATACCAAGGTGTGATCGAAAACATCGCGTGTGAGCAGTCAGCTCGTATGGTTGCAATGAAAGCTGCAACTGACAACGCAGGTGAATTGATCAAGAGCCTACAACTTATTTATAACAAGCTGCGTCAAGCCGCGATTACTCAGGAAATTTCTGAGATCGTTGGTGGTGCCGCTGCCGTTTAACATTATTTTGAATTGAGGAGACAGCAATGAGTAGCGGTCGTATCATTCAGATCATCGGCGCGGTTATCGACGTCGAGTTTGAACGTAACAGCGTTCCTAAGATCTATGACGCTCTCCACGTTGATGGCACTGAAACTACTTTAGAAGTTCAGCAACAACTTGGTGATGGCGTAGTTCGTACTATTGCAATGGGTTCTACTGAAGGCCTTAAGCGTGGTTTGAACGTAACGAATACTAACGCACCGATCTCTGTACCAGTAGGTACGGCGACTCTAGGTCGTATCATGGACGTTCTTGGTCGCCCAATCGACGAAGCTGGTCCTGTAGCGACTGAAGCGCGTTTGCCAATTCACCGTCAAGCACCTTCTTATGCTGAACAAGCAGCTTCTACTGACCTTTTAGAAACTGGTATTAAAGTTATCGACTTACTTTGCCCGTTTGCAAAAGGTGGTAAAGTTGGTCTGTTCGGTGGTGCCGGTGTTGGTAAAACTGTAAACATGATGGAGTTGATCAACAACATCGCGAAAGCTCACTCAGGTTTATCTGTGTTTGCTGGTGTTGGTGAGCGTACTCGTGAAGGTAATGACTTCTATCACGAGATGAAAGACTCAAACGTTCTTGACAAAGTAGCAATGGTTTACGGTCAGATGAACGAGCCACCAGGTAACCGTTTACGCGTAGCGTTGACTGGTTTGACCATGGCTGAGTACTTCCGTGACGAGAAAGACGAAAACGGTAAAGGCCGTGACGTATTATTGTTCGTCGACAACATCTATCGTTATACACTAGCAGGTACTGAAGTATCAGCACTTCTAGGTCGTATGCCATCTGCAGTAGGTTACCAACCGACACTTGCAGAAGAGATGGGTGTTCTTCAAGAACGTATTACATCGACTAAGTCTGGTTCTATTACGTCAATCCAAGCGGTATACGTACCTGCCGATGACTTAACAGATCCATCGCCTGCAACTACGTTTGCTCACTTAGATGCAACAGTTGTATTGAGCCGTGACATCGCATCTTCTGGTATTTACCCAGCGATCGATCCACTTGACTCAACTTCACGTCAGTTAGATCCACTAGTTGTGGGTGCTGAGCATTACGAGATCGCTCGTTCAGTTCAAAACGTTCTTCAACGTTATAAAGAATTGAAAGACATCATCGCAATTCTTGGTATGGATGAACTTGCAGAAGAAGATAAGTTGACTGTTTACCGTGCGCGTAAAATCCAACGTTTCTTCTCTCAACCGTTCCACGTAGCTGAAGTGTTTACTGGTGCTCCTGGTAAACTTGTACCGCTTAAAGAAACGATTCGTGGCTTTAAAGGTCTTTTAGCTGGTGAATACGATCACATTCCAGAACAAGCGTTCTACATGGTTGGTGGTATTGACGAAGTAATTGCTAAAGCTGAGAAACTTTAATTAGTTACCTAATTTAGGAGATTCTCATGGCGACTATGCAGTGTGATGTTGTAAGTGTTCAAGAGTCTTTGTACTCTGGCACGGTAACGATGCTAATTGCTAAAGGTGCTGGTGGTGAATTGGGTATTATGCCTGGTCATGCGCCATTAGTAACTTTACTTCAACCGGGTGCGATTCGCGTTCTGTTGGAAAACGGTACAGAAGAGTTAATCTATGTATCTGGTGGTGTTCTAGAAGTTCAACCGCATGTTGTTACGGTTCTTGCAGATACTGCAGTCCGTGCAGAAAACTTAGATGAAGCGGCAATTCTTGAAGCGCGTAAACACGCCGAACAATTGCTTGCCAATCAAAAGAGCGATTTGGACTCGGCTGCTGCTTTGGCTGCTCTTGCAGAAACTGCTGCTCAGTTGGAAACCATCCGCAAAATCAAAAACCGCGCTCAATAAGAGACGGTTTAAGATTGAAAAAGCCACCGAAAGGTGGCTTTTTTTATGCTATAAAATAATTTTGCTAAGTACAAACTCATGGAACTGATAGAACAAGAACCACATTTTTGGGAACTTTATCAAGATGATCATCAATACTATTTGGGAATTGCGGTGGACATGAGTTCAGTAGTTTCTTGTTGGGATATTTTTCTAACTCCTGAACAGATTCACGCCTATCGACTGCAAGGTAGAGAAAGCATTGTGGTTTTAGCCAAAACTATAGTGGATGCTGTTTACCGTGGTGATTTTAGTTATTTACATCAACATCAGGTGTCTTCAGCACAAACACAGGCAATGCAGACAGCCTTTCAACAATGGCGAGCGGGTTAAAATTAGTTTTACATAAGCGTTATTGATAGTGATATACATCCATTAAATGTAAGAATGCTCTACATTCATTGTTTCTAACGATGCAGGTTTTGTGCTAATTTGGCAGGTCGCTGCAATTTTGATCAAAAAACACACCAAACACTTACCTTTCATTTCCAGTTTTTATGTTAATCCTGAATGAGATTGCTACATAAGAATTTTACTCAAACATGAGTATATGGAGAATGAAAATGGCAAATACAATGAAAGCCGCAGTCGTCACGGCATTTAACCAACCCTTACAGATCCAAGACATTGAGATTCCAAAAATAAGTGAGGGTAAAGTATTGGTCAAAATGATCGCCACGGGTGTTTGTCATACCGATTTACATGCCATGCACGGGGACTGGCCAATCAAGCCGAATCTCCCTTTTATTCCTGGTCATGAAGGTGTAGGTAAAGTAATCGAGATAGGGGCAGGGATTCATCATTTAAAAGTCGGTGATGTGGTGGGTATTCCATGGCTTTATTCGGCATGTGGACACTGTGATTATTGCTATGCAGGCTGGGAAACCCTATGTAAACAGCAGCAAAATTCAGGGTATTCCGTTAATGGCAGCTTTGCTGAATATTGTTTGGCTGATGGTAATTATGTTGGCGTCATCCCAGAGGGAGTTGATTTACTCGCCATAGCACCGATTTTATGTGCGGGTGTAACGGTCTATAAAGGGCTTAAAATGACGGAGGCAAAAGCAGGGGATTGGGTTGCAATTTCTGGTATTGGTGGCTTAGGTCATGTTGCAGTGCAATATGCTAAAACGATGGGTTTTAATGTGGTGGCGATTGATGTTGATGATACAAAGCTTGAACTGGCGAAACAGTTAGGAGCAGATGTTGCGGTGAACGCACTGCACGTGAATGTTAAAGATGCAGTATTGCAAGCGACGGGTGAAGGGTGTCACGGGGTTTTAGTGACTGCGGTATCACCAAAAGCATTTGAACAGGCAGTTTCAATTGTGCGTCGTGGCGGAACCATGGTACTCAATGGTTTACCACCTGGAAAGTTTGACCTCTCTATTTTTGATATGGTTCTAGATGGGATTACTGTTCGGGGGTCGATTGTCGGGACACGTCTAGACTTGAAAGAAGCCTTAGATATTGCGGCACGGGGTAAAGTAAAGGCACATATTCATGTAGAGCCTTTAGAACATATCAATGATATCTTTGAGCGGATGGAGCAGGGTAAGATTGATGGTCGAATCGTGATCGATTTTAGTCTTTAAATATAGGTTGAGGATTCATCTCATTAAAAATAACAGATGAATCCTCTAATGTTTTTATGATGATTTTTCACTAAAGTCGGGTTGTGACAGTAACATTTTTGCCAATTTAAGCATTTCTGTTTGTACCGATGTCATTTGTTGTTCAATTTTGTGCAAATCGACAGATTGAAGGTCAACTTTACCATTTAAATAAGGTAAATCGAGGACTTGTTGATTAGTAGACATGATGCTTTGTCGAATGGAGTCAACTTCCTGACTTTTTAAATCTAAGCTATTTAAAGCACGGTTGAAGTCAGTGAGTTGTTGATGTAAAGCATTGACTGATGTTTGGAGTGATTGCTGGTCTTTATCTGCTAAAGCTTGCTCTAAGTCAGTTTGAGTTTGCTTCAACTGCTGGACGTAATCCCCTGCTTTTAATTGCATGTCGGCAACATCACGAACCACATAAATCATGTTGCCATTTTTTAATTCGGTCGCAGGATTATTATGAGAAGTGCTGTGTTCTTCTACGTCAGTGGAATTAGCTGTTTGAGTATCCTGTTCTGTCGCCTGATTACAGCCAAGTAAGCTGATTGCAGCAACAAAAATACCAAAAGGAAGTAAGGCACCTTGCAGAAGTTTTTTCATAATCTTGAATGGTCTCAATCTAGCATTGAATTGCTTTAACGGAATTATAAAATGGCAGCCTCATTTTCCAAAGTCAGGCTGCAAAGCAACAACAAAAAGGTTGGATATAAAAAAGAGTGCTGAAAGCACTCTTGTGATCTATGTGGAACCTTACATTCCTGGAACAATTTTAATAATGTTGTGATTTAACACATTGGTAAGGACATAATCACCATTCACTTTGATCCACTGTTCATTTTTGCCTGGCTTATTTAATTTTTTGTATTTGCTGTGGTCAACTTTGTAACTCTGACTACGGTATTGCGTTGGAACAGGATTGCCTGGTTTCCATGTCGCCGATGGGCGAGTCATTTGTTTATTCCCAGTTTTATTATTGCTTGCGGGTTTATGTTGATCTTGTGCATGATAGCTTGAAGAATCATGATGCATGCCTTGATGATTTGCATCATTGTGATTCTGAGTTGCGTGTTGTTTGTGATCTTGCGAATTCTGTGGAGCAGCAAAAGCGGGCGCAGCTACTAATGCAGTGGATAAAGAGAAAACAATAGCTTGTACTAAACGATTCATAATCTACCAACCTTAAACTTTCTATCTTGTTCTGATCTTGTTATTAAAGCAGTAAGTCTTTGAGTTAGTTTGAATTTAATGTTGTATAAATATTAAAATCATGAAGAAATTAAGAAGGCTTTTAATGCATCAGCAGCCAATAAATGACTGCTTGATGCTCAGAATGGTTTATTATTTTTGTAGCTCAGTTTGAATGGCATCCAGAATACGCGGATCATCTGCGGTAATGTCGGGTGCAAAACGTGCCACCACTTGTCCTTGTTTGTTCACTAGAAATTTTTCAAAATTCCATAACACTTCAGGTGGTTCATTTGGGGTGAGACCATAATCGACCAAATCTTTCCACCACGGGCCTTCACCAATGCGTTCAGGAATAGCATGGATTAAGGTTTCATAGAGTGGATGTTTATCTTCGCCTGCGACAGAAATTTTGGAAAATAAAGGGAAATCAATTTGGTAGTTGAGTGAGCAGAATTCTTGAATTTCACTATCGCTACCAGGCTCTTGTGCCAAAAAGTTGTTGGCAGGAAAGCCTAAAATTTCTAAGCCCTGATCTTTTTGTTGCTGATAGAGTTTTTCTAAACCTTCATATTGCGGGGTTAAGCCACATTTTGATGCCACATTGACAATCAAAAGGACTTTGCCTTGATATTGGTTTAAGGTGATGTTCTCTCCCTGAATGGTTTTTACAGGAATGTCATATACAGACTGGTTCATACACAGATCCATTGATTTTTATCGGGTGTAGATGTTGTAA
Source organism: Acinetobacter sp. ACNIH2 (assembly GCF_002934965.1). Taxonomy (NCBI): domain Bacteria; kingdom Pseudomonadati; phylum Pseudomonadota; class Gammaproteobacteria; order Moraxellales; family Moraxellaceae; genus Acinetobacter; species Acinetobacter sp. ACNIH2. The sequence goes on along the minus strand of NZ_CP026412.1, from coordinate 1,248,025 downwards.
CGAGAATTCACGTCAACTTCAAGTTGAATCCTGCAAGTGAGGTAAAAAGAGCGTGGAGCTGCTGGTTTATTCACGTAATTGAGCGGGTGTTTGTCCTGTATAGCGCTTAAAGAATTCAATAAAACTGGAACTATGTTGATAACCCAAATCATAAGCCAGTTTTTTAACTGTCGATCCTGCATGCAGTTGATCAATCGCATACAGAATTTTTGCCCGATTGCGCCATTCTGTGAGACTGAGTTGTAGCTCCTGTTGGCTTAAGCGGAGTAAATGCCTTTCGGTAAACTGAAATTTATGGAGGATTTGTTGCAAACTTTTAGCAAAGCATTGTGGATTGGCCAGTTGCTGTAAGATTGGCTTTAAAACACGGTGTTGTGTTTGTGGTAGGTAGTGCTCATAAGCAGGTGCGGTACGCAGTTGATCGAGTAAAACCTGAAGTAAATGTTCGTATTCCACAGCGGTTGTTACGGGCTTTTGGCGTAGAATCTCTTTAATTAAATGGCGGAGAAAAGGACTGATTTCGACGGCTTTTGTCGTTGTGGGAAAGTAGTTACAAAGCACAGGATGGAGATGAATACAAATATAATGGGTAGGTTGTATCTCACGCGCAATGCAAGCATGAGCAGTATGGGCTGGAATCCAAAGTCCGTAATTTGGAGGCGATAAATGATGTATTCCTTCAATTTCATAATCCAAAATACCATTTAAACTAAAATTAAAATCGCCCCATATGCAACTATGCGCTGCAATTTCATCATTTTGTGCATAAAAATATTCATGCACTTCTATCAATTGAGATAAATCAGTGTCTGCATAACTTTTCATGCAAGATGCCCATTATGAAGGAGGAATGGATGTCGGACGGTTGAATCTGCCATATCAATGTCTGAAAAAACGTATGTCTATTATTTCAGACTTTTAGCACAATAGTCATCCAAGATATTGTAAATGAGTGGGGAAATGCAGCAAAACAAATGGGTGAAATTGGCAGTGATGCTGCCCTTAATTGCAGTGTTTATCTGGTCGCTGAATATCGCAGTGACGCGTTATGTCGCGGATTACATTTCTCCAGTGAGCATTAGTTTTTATCGTTGGTTAGTGGCTTTTATTGTCCTCACGCCACTAATGCTGCCTAAAGTGTGGCAGCAGCGTCAGTTAGTTGCATTACATTGGAGGCAATTTGCAATACTCAGTGCCTTTGGCATGTTGCTCTATCAAGGGTTAGCGTATAGCGCTGCGCATTATACCACCGCGACCAACATGGGAATTATTAATGCCTTTATTCCAATTTTTACCATTTTTGTTTCCATCATTATTCTAAAAGAAGTGCCTAATCGTTTTGCTGTCATGGGGAGCTTGGTGTCATTTCTGGGTTTACTCTATGTGATTGCTCAAGGACAACTTCAGGCCTTACTTTATTTAGGTGGGCACTGGGGTGATTTGCTGATGATAATTGCCGTGTTCTTTTATGCTTTTTACGGGGTGTTTTTAAAGAAATGGCAACTGAAAGTCCCACTCATGATTAGTCTATACGTTCAAATAGGATTTTCTCTGATTTACCATTTGCCGTTTGTACTTTGGTTAGGCATAGACCGTTTAGATATGCAGAATAGCGCGAGTGTTTTGTATGCAGGCTTATTTGCATCCCTGATTGCACCTTGGGTATGGATGCTTGCTGTACAGCGTTTAGGACCTAATCGGACCAGTATTTTTATGAATTTGATGCCCATTTTTACAGCAATATTGGCTTATTTTTGGTTGCATGAAGCGTGGACGATGCATCACACCATAGGGGGAATTATTATTATTACGGGGATTGTTATGGCACAAATAAAAGCACGGCAGGTACAATCTGAGACAATAGAGTCAGCCAGTATGATTAATAAATAATCAAACAGTAAATTTTATTGATTTATTTTTTTTGGACTAAACTACCAGTTATAAGTGTAAATTTTCATACTGTCAAATGATTATTTATTTAAAAATATTTTAAAAATAGCAGGATAGTTTGACTTTTTGAGAAAATTTAACATTTTAATCATGCATTTAATCAAAAAAATGGCGGAGATAAGGGGTTTGTATTTTGATTTGAAATATTAGATAATGTTCACATCAAGAATGATTAGTTAAGTATTTCTTAATAATACTTTAAGTCTAACATTCCGCAAGATTTTCGAACCCTCTGGATGTGATTAACACACATCCTTTTTATGCTCAATCAACCTATTTGATTGAGCTTTTTTTTGTCCAAATTTTCTATAAAATTGATTGTTTTATTCGCTTATGCACGAATAATTTGACCCGTTTCAGCATCTAAAATACGACTAGGTTCTTGGCTTAAACCTAAATCACCATTTAGATAGGTTAAATGATGGTTAAAGTATTTATTGGCTTCTTGCAGCGAACGTGCAGGTTCAAGACCCGCGGGGTTTGCGCTAGTCGAGACAATAAAACCGTTAAAGGCATTGCAAAGCGCCACACATAAAGGATGTGTAGTCACACGAATGGCAACTTTGGGGTGATTACCTTTGATCCAGGCAGGGATGTCTTCACTCGCAGGCAGTAACCAAGTGGTAGCACGCTCGGTTGGGCTACGGTTACTCCAAGAGGCGATCACGGTGTCACGCATCTCTTGAGTGAGTCTGGCCAGCAAGTGTTCAACTTGGGAAATATGCCCAGCCAATAAGATGACACCTTTTTCAATAGGGCGTTGTTTTAACTTCAAAATCTCATTAAATGCAGCTTCGTTATAAGGATCACAACCTAATCCCCATACTGCCTCTGTTGGGTATGCCAAGACCTGTCCGCGTTTTAAACTATTGGCAGCTTCGGCAACAGAGGTGGTAATCATTTTCTTGTCCTAATTTAAGCAAAGGCCTATTCTGAACCTTATTGGTTAGGACGACAACGCAAATACACTCCAGATTGTTGCATACATAAACCTAAAAGCTCTAATTCCATCAACTGGGCAGTCAATGTCGCGGTATCTTGCTTAAGATGAATGACCAAATGGTCTAGCGGAGATCCTGTCCAGTTCAGTTGATTATAAAGTGGTATTAAATGCTCGGGAATCTCGGGCTTTGCAAGGGCTGAATGTGAGGTTGAGTCGTTTTGTGATTGCTGCTGTGTTTGCCATTGTGTCGGTAAAGCAAGGTCTTCTAAAATTTGTTCAGGATGGCTGACCAAAATTGCGCCTTCGCGAATCAGTTGATGGCAACCTTGATGGAATTCACTATAAATATGCCCAGGAATTGCGAAAATTAATTTTCCTTGTTCTGCTGCAAAGGTGGCTGTTGAGATTGAACCACTTTTTAAACCTGCTTCTGCCACAAGAGTTCCCAAAGAAAGGGCACTGACAATCCGATTTCGGCGTGGGAAATGTTGTCGTAGCGGCGGAGTATGGGGTAAAAACTCACTGATAATGGCACCTGAATGCTGCAAAATTTGCTGGCGAAGTTGCCGATGCTGTGCGGGATAAGTTTGATCGAGTCCTGTGCCCATGACTGCCAGTGTACGTTGATGAGATAAAGCACCTTGATGTGCAGCCTCATCAATCCCTTGTGCTAAGCCACTGCTAATCACAAAACCCTTTTCACTGAGATAATACGAAAAATCATAGGCAATTTGGCGACCATGTGGACTGGGTTTACGACTGCCGACAATGGCAATTTGTGGCTGCATCAACAGCGAAAGTTGTCCTTGTCCAAATAGAATTGGGGGTTTATCACTATAAGGCAGCAATTGTTGTGGATATTCGGGATCGTGATAACTCAGTACGAAATCACTATGTCGCTCAATTTCTTGAATAAGATGCTGAAACTTGCTTTGTTCAGACGGGGTATAAAATTGTTGCGCACGTTGAATATGATTTTTATGTAAACCTAATTTTGACCAATCTTGCAAATTTTGGGGTTGTACTGCGTTATGGATGCTACCAAAGTGTTGTTCTAGTTTATAAAAACTGCTGAGCGAGTGCTGAACCAAATACCACAAGGTAATGGTGTCCATTTGCACTTGTGATAATGGTTTCAGCATAGCAACTCCGAATTAATCATCCATTAATGGTGGTTGAATATAAGCACCGATTTTGATAGGTAAGGAACTGTCAAGCACATAGCCATAGCTAAAGTGATCAAAAGTTCTGAACACCATTAAGTTACCAATTTTTTGTCCAGGCAATTGCACCATTTCTTTGGTTTTCGGGTCTCGAACCTGTTCACCTTTTTGGTTGATGCTAAATATGTGGCCCACTTGCACGCCCTCAAAACTACCGCGGTCTATGGTCACGACGCTGTGTTGGGCAGCCGTACCAATAGAACCCATCACGCGAACAATTTGTCCTCCAGCCGTTACATCTTCAGCCATGGTTGGATAGAACAGGGTAGGCAACATTGGGTCATAAACAGGGAGTACACGGTCACCACGACGTACTTCGGCATTAAAGCTATCTGTGAGTTCCAGTGTTGTAATGTCATTTTCACTTGCAACAGCTATGCCCGTCGCCACCTGATTCAGCTCAAGTCCAGCATTATACTTTTTGCCTTTTTCATTGCTGAGGGTGTACGGGTCACCTTCGCGATAAACTGCATATTGCTGGCCAACTTCTAAGCCATTGCCACGCGCATAGATGGTTTGCCCTTTGGCTGCCAATACGCGTTGATCAGCAGTACCTAGTACATAAGGTGTATTTTCTACTGACTCAGGAGCAACAATCGTTGAATGTTCTAACCATTGTTTAATATTGTCCAATGGAATTACAGGAATAGCATCATTTAAGGATTCGACGCGGACCTGAGGTTGTAGTTTGGTGCCGCCAGCATAACGACGGATAATACCGTCACAGCCATCACCTTCATCTTTACCTATCAGGGGTTTGCCTTGATAGCTACAAAGTAAAAGTTTATCGCCAGGGAAAATCCAGTGTGGATTTTTCACGTGACGGTTACTTGCCCAAATTTCAGGCCAGCGCCAAGGTTTATCTAAAAATTTCCCCGAGATATCCCAGAGGGTGTCACCCTTTTTCACTACATAAACTTGTGGAGCACCCGCTTTTAATGAAGGTGGATTAACATTACGAGCTGGTGCAGCTTCAACCACTGCGATAGAACCAACACTGATCGCCAAACCGACAGTCAGTGCCAACAATTGCTGTTTAAACCCCAAGGCACTAAAAGATGGCATGCCCTTCAAAACCTTTTTCATTATCATAATTCCTAAAATTATGTATGTAATTTACGTTATAATAACGATATTACACACATTTTTTTGATCAAGCATTCCTTCATTTGGTTTTTTGATCAATGGCATAAGTGAGGATGTTTATGGCCTTATTACCTATTTTAAGTTTCCCCGATCCCCGTCTTCGTACCATTGCACAACCAGTCGAAGAAGTTACTGATGAAATTCGTCAGTTAGCTGCAGATATGTTTGAAACCATGTATGAAGCGCCAGGCATTGGTTTAGCCGCTACCCAAGTCGACCGCCATATTCAGTTGATTGTTATGGATCTATCTGAACATAAAGATCAGCCTATGGTGTTCATTAACCCCAAAATTACCCCATTGACTGAAGAAACCCAGCCCTATGAAGAAGGCTGTTTATCAGTGCCTCAAATATACGACAAAGTTGAGCGTCCGTCACGTGTAAAAATTGAGGCAATTAACCTTGAAGGTCAGTCCTTTACATTAGAAGCAGACGAACTTCTCGCTGTTTGTATTCAGCATGAAATGGATCACTTAAACGGCAAATTATTTGTTGACTATTTATCACCACTCAAGCGTCAGCGTGCGCGTGAAAAAGTGGAAAAAGTGACGCGTCAGCGTCAAAAAGAGAAAGTTGCAGTCAAGCGCGGATAATTTCTCATTAAAAATCATCTTTAAGTATGAACCCAATTCCGATTGGGTTTTGTTATACTGGCGCCGCACAAATTGCAGGATGATTATTTTTGCTTTTCCGTGGTGGTTTGCTGCTGGCATGTGTCGCAGTTTTTTTACAGATTGCTGTTTTTCTACAGCCTTTGTTGCCGAAGCAATATCAAGTTGCTCCGGTCTGTGAAACCATTACGCGTGCATTATTACTCCCTTCTCAGGCGGCACACGCCGTTCAAACTTCAGTTGTACATGATCAGCATTCGCATATGCACATGCAGCATCAAGAGCAACTTGCACATGATCATCATGATGCCAATCATCAATGTCAGTACTGTACCGTATATGGCAATTTAGTCTTGCCGCCTGAACTTGATGTAAAGCCAATACTTGATCGTATTCAAGTGCGTTTAATTGCTTTTCAGAAAGCCTTTGCGCATGTTTGGTTTGTTCTACAACAACTATTTCTTATTCCACAAGGACGGGCACCACCACTCTGGGCATAAATCCACTTTATTTCGCTTGGGTCTTATGACTTAGGCACAGTGTTATTTATGTTTTAGAGAGATTGATATGGCTCAGCCTAAATTCTTGTTACAGCCTTTATCGGCTGCGATTTGTGTCGCATGTTATTCAGTTACTACTTATAGTGCAGAAGTACAACCTGCTCAAATTTTGACTCCTATTGTCGTGACCGCCCAGCAAGGGAATGATGCCAATGGCTTAATTGTACATGCAGATCCAAAACAACCGACACAGCCAATTCCAGCTATAGATGGTGCTGCTTATTTACAAAGTATTGTTGGTTTTAATCAAATTAAAAATGGCGGAGCAAATGGCGATGTGACTTTCCGTGGTATGTTCGGTTCACGCATTAAAATATTAACTGATGGTACCGAAAACTTGGGTGCATGCCCTAGTCGTATGGATAACCCAACCTCTTATATTTCACCCGAAAGTTATGACAAGATTACCGTGATAAAGGGACCACAAACGGTGCAATATGCGCATACAGGTTCAGCGGCAACGGTCATTTTTGAACGTGAACCCGAGAAATTGACTAGCGAAAAACCTTATCGTGGGCAAGCCAGCGTCATGGTAGGTTCTTATGGACGTCTGGATCATAATGTTGAAACAGCTGTGGGTGATGAAACTAAATATGCACGTTTAAATGCCAACCGTTCAGTTGCCGATAGTTATCAAGATGGTGCTGGTCATACAGTTCCATCGGACTGGGAAAAATGGAATGCTGATCTGGCATTCGGTTGGACACCGAATGAAGATACGTGGGTGGAACTGAAGGGTGGCAAGAGTGATGGAGAGGCAGTCTATGCTGGGCGAAGTATGGATGGTTCCAAGTTTGCGCGAGAAAGCCTAGGTTTACATGTTGAAAAGAAAAATATCAGCGATGTGGTCAAGCAAGTCGAAGCTCAAGTGGACTATAGCTATAACGATCATGTCATGGATAACTTCCGTTTAAGAAAGCCGCCAACAACTACCATGACTATGCATGGTATGAGTATGACTGTACCCAACAAGATGGAAATGGAAGTGACCCGCCGCACTTTAAATGTCCGTGCAGCGATGACCTCTGAATGGGATAAAGTCAGCTTAATAACAGGCATTGATTCTCAGCAAAATAAGCATGGCGGCAATATGATTATGTATGCCATGCCGAGTATGAATTCTCCTTTTGCAACCAATATGAAGTTTGAATCTTATGGTGCTTTTGGTGAGTTAAGCTATCAATTGAGTGATCAGAATAAGTTGGTCACGGGGGCACGTATTGATCAAACTCAAATTGATAATCTGAAGACGGATACGGAACGTAAAGAAACGCTACCGAGTGGATTTATCCGCCTTGAAAGTCAATTTGCAGACGAACTGAAAACCTATGCAGGTTTGGGTTATGTTGAGCGTGTGCCAGATTACTGGGAGTTATTCAGTACCCATTATTATCAAACAGGGACAACCTTCGATCATTTAAACAATGAAAAAACCACACAGTTTGATGCAGGCTATCAATATGAACAGGGTGCATTTAAATCATGGGCTTCGGTTTATGCAGGGCTGATTCAAGATTACATCTTGGTGTCATACACACCAACGGGTTCTAAGGGAAAATTGGAAGCCAAAAGCCGTAATGTCAATGCGACCATTGCAGGGGCAGAAGCAGGCATTGGCTATCAATTGACGGATCAGATTCAAGCTGATGTCAGTGCCATGTATGCGTGGGGTGAAAACACCACAGACCATCGCGCATTACCGCAAATTGCGCCGCTAGAAGGGCGTTTCAATTTACGTTATGTTCAAGACAAATATAATCTTGGTTTATTGTGGCGTGTGGTTGCAGCACAAGATCGGACCAGTTATCGCGAAGGTAATATTATTGGCTATGATGTGGAAGACAGTAAAGGCTTTGGCACATTGTCCTTAAATGGAACCTATAACCTGCAAAAAGGCGTTGATCTTTCTGTGGGGATTGATAATGTCTTTGACAAGAACTATGCCGAACATTTGAATAAATTAGGAAGTTCAGGCTTTGGCTATGCTGCAACTGAACAATTTAATAATATCGGGCGAAACTATTGGGCACGCATTAGTATGAAGTTCTAATGAAAAGCCTAAAATAAACAACAACCACTCTTTTCTAAGAGTGGTTGTTTTGCTTTTGAAATATAAGATGACTAGAAAATGATATAAAAATATACATTTAGGGTGGAGAATACACATAAATTGAAGATTAAAGAAGCAATTTAAACTAGAGAAATATATAAATTTAAATAAATAAAAAATATTTTAAAATTAAAACAATAACTTAAACTAAATATGGGGCGCTCAATTAGCGTACTTTAGAGCACTGAATAAAAACTATTAATTTTTATTAAAATAAATTAAATATAAAAAACAATAGCATAGATTTTTTATAGTTTGAAAAATATGCACACGATGAAATTAATTTTAAAATATGCTTGCAACACATCTGAAATGCTGTAGAATGCACATCCATCGGCGGTGATGCAGATAAAAACTTGTTGATTAACAAGGATTTAGCTTGGTGGTTAAATTTTTAGATTGATTGAATGAGTTTTAAAAATATCGAAATTACCTGTTGACTTTGATTTAGATTAGAGTAACATAGCCGACCTAGCTTGATGATGACGAATCATCGAGAAGATCATTAAGAGATTATGAAGAACAACTTGTGTGGATTTTTACTGATTGATTGATCGAAATTATTTTCATTGATTGATGGTAGAAATTACTCGAAGTTTATTTGAGAAATTAATGTCAGAAAATTGATGAGCCAGATTTGGTGTTTAGAATAAAGCACTATTGATTTTAAACTGAAGAGTTTGATCATGGCTCAGATTGAACGCTGGCGGCAGGCTTAACACATGCAAGTCGAGCGGAGCGAGGGTGCTTGCACCTTAGCTTAGCGGCGGACGGGTGAGTAATGCTTAGGAATCTGCCTATTAGTGGGGGACAACATTCCGAAAGGAATGCTAATACCGCATACGCCCTACGGGGGAAAGCAGGGGATCTTCGGACCTTGCGCTAATAGATGAGCCTAAGTCGGATTAGCTAGTTGGTGGGGTAAAGGCCTACCAAGGCGACGATCTGTAGCGGGTCTGAGAGGATGATCCGCCACACTGGGACTGAGACACGGCCCAGACTCCTACGGGAGGCAGCAGTGGGGAATATTGGACAATGGGCGGAAGCCTGATCCAGCCATGCCGCGTGTGTGAAGAAGGCCTTTTGGTTGTAAAGCACTTTAAGCGAGGAGGAGGCTCTTAAGGTTAATACCCTTGATGAGTGGACGTTACTCGCAGAATAAGCACCGGCTAACTCTGTGCCAGCAGCCGCGGTAATACAGAGGGTGCGAGCGTTAATCGGATTTACTGGGCGTAAAGCGTGCGTAGGCGGCTGATTAAGTCGGATGTGAAATCCCTGAGCTTAACTTAGGAATTGCATTCGATACTGGTCAGCTAGAGTATGGGAGAGGATGGTAGAATTCCAGGTGTAGCGGTGAAATGCGTAGAGATCTGGAGGAATACCGATGGCGAAGGCAGCCATCTGGCCTAATACTGACGCTGAGGTACGAAAGCATGGGGAGCAAACAGGATTAGATACCCTGGTAGTCCATGCCGTAAACGATGTCTACTAGCCGTTGGGGCCTTTGAGGCTTTAGTGGCGCAGCTAACGCGATAAGTAGACCGCCTGGGGAGTACGGTCGCAAGACTAAAACTCAAATGAATTGACGGGGGCCCGCACAAGCGGTGGAGCATGTGGTTTAATTCGATGCAACGCGAAGAACCTTACCTGGTCTTGACATAGTAAGAACTTTCCAGAGATGGATTGGTGCCTTCGGGAACTTACATACAGGTGCTGCATGGCTGTCGTCAGCTCGTGTCGTGAGATGTTGGGTTAAGTCCCGCAACGAGCGCAACCCTTTTCCTTATTTGCCAGCACTTCGGGTGGGAACTTTAAGGATACTGCCAGTGACAAACTGGAGGAAGGCGGGGACGACGTCAAGTCATCATGGCCCTTACGACCAGGGCTACACACGTGCTACAATGGTCGGTACAAAGGGTTGCTACCTAGCGATAGGATGCTAATCTCAAAAAGCCGATCGTAGTCCGGATTGGAGTCTGCAACTCGACTCCATGAAGTCGGAATCGCTAGTAATCGCGGATCAGAATGCCGCGGTGAATACGTTCCCGGGCCTTGTACACACCGCCCGTCACACCATGGGAGTTTGTTGCACCAGAAGTAGCTAGCCTAACTGTAAAGAGGGCGGTTACCACGGTGTGGCCGATGACTGGGGTGAAGTCGTAACAAGGTAGCCGTAGGGGAACCTGCGGCTGGATCACCTCCTTAACGAAAGATTGACGATTGGTAAGAATCCACAACAAGTTGTTCTTCATGACGATGTATCTGAGGGTCTGTAGCTCAGTTGGTTAGAGCACACGCTTGATAAGCGTGGGGTCACAAGTTCAAGTCTTGTCAGACCCACCACTACTGACGAAGTACGGAAGATCAGAAACATTGACTTATTGATAAGCTGGGGACTTAGCTTAGTTGGTAGAGCGCCTGCTTTGCACGCAGGAGGTCAGGAGTTCGACTCTCCTAGTCTCCACCATCACATTGCATTGCAATGAGCTAAGAAACAAGCAAACGAAGTCTTAGATTATAGAAATTAATAAGAAGTTAGCGTAATATGCGCGTCTTGTTAACTTCTGTGATTTATCACAGTTTACTGCAAGCTGACGAGGCTGTAGTTAATCATTAACAGATTAGAAAATTGAGTCTGAAATAAATTGTTCACTCAATGACGAAGAGAGAAGAAGTAATTCTTTGATCTAAGTTGATTGAGAACTAGCAAAAACACTGAATCAAGCGTTTTGGTATATGAATTTAGATTGAAGCTGTACAGTGCTTAAGTGCACGGACAACAAACTGTAAGAGATGAATGAGCGATCATTGATCACTGTCTTATTACTACTTGTAGGTAATAACGACTGTTTGGGGTTGTATAGTCAAGTAATTAAGTGCATGTGGTGGATGCCTTGGCAGTCAGAGGCGATGAAAGACGTAATAGCCTGCGATAAGCTCCGGGGAGGCGGCAAATATCCTTTGATCCGGAGATTTCTGAATGGGGGAACCCACCTACTATAAGGTAGGTATTGCAACATGAATACATAGTGTTGCAAGGCGAACGAGGGGAAGTGAAACATCTCAGTACCCTTAGGAAAAGAAATCAATTGAGATTCCCTCAGTAGCGGCGAGCGAACGGGGAAAAGCCCATTAAGTCATGTAAGTTTTAGTGGAATGCTCTGGGAAGTGCAACCATAGTGGGTGATAGTCCTGTACACGAAAGGGCTTACATGATGATGTCGAGTAGGGCGAGGCACGTGAAACCTTGTCTGAATATGGGGGGACCATCCTCCAAGGCTAAATACTCCTGACTGACCGATAGTGAACCAGTACCGTGAGGGAAAGGCGAAAAGAACCCCTGTGAGGGGAGTGAAATAGATCCTGAAACCGCATGCATACAAGCAGTGGGAGCCGACTTGTTCGGTGACTGCGTACCTTTTGTATAATGGGTCAGCGACTTACATTCAGTAGCAAGGTTAACCGTATAGGGGAGCCGTAGAGAAATCGAGTCTTAATAGGGCGTTTAGTTGCTGGGTGTAGACCCGAAACCAGGCGATCTATCCATGAGCAGGTTGAAGGTTGGGTAACACTAACTGGAGGACCGAACCCACTGTCGTTGAAAAGCCAGGGGATGACTTGTGGATAGGGGTGAAAGGCTAATCAAGCCTGGTGATAGCTGGTTCTCCCCGAAAGCTATTTAGGTAGCGCCTCGGACGAATACCATAGGGGGTAGAGCACTGTTTCGGCTAGGGGGTCATCCCGACTTACCAAACCGATGCAAACTCCGAATACCTATGAGTACTATCCGGGAGACAGACTGCGGGTGCTAACGTCCGTAGTCAAGAGGAAAACAATCCAGACCGCCAGCTAAGGCCCCAAAATCATAGTTAAGTGGGAAACGATGTGGGAAGGCATAGACAGCTAGGAGGTTGGCTTAGAAGCAGCCACCCTTTAAAGAAAGCGTAATAGCTCACTAGTCGAGTCGGCCTGCGCGGAAGATGTAACGGGGCTAAAACTATGTGCCGAAGCTGCGGATTTGACATTAGTCAAGTGGTAGGGGAGCGTTCTGTAAGCCGATGAAGGTGTATTGAGAAGTATGCTGGAGGTATCAGAAGTGCGAATGCTGACGTGAGTAACGACAAAACGGGTGAAAAACCCGTTCGCTGAAAGACCAAGGGTTCCAGTCCAACGTTAATCGGGGCTGGGTGAGTCGACCCCTAAGGCGAGGCCGAGAGGCGTAGTCGATGGGAAATTGGTTAATATTCCAATACTTCTGTGTAATGCGATGAGAGGACGGAGAAGGTTAAGTCAGCCTGGCGTTGGTTGTCCAGGTGGAAGGTTGTAGGCATGTATCTTAGGCAAATCCGGGGTACTCTATGCTGAGAACTGATAGCAAGCTGTACTTGTACAGTGAAGTGGCTGATACCATGCTTCCAGGAAAAGTCTCTAAGCTTCAGTTACACAGGAATCGTACCCGAAACCGACACAGGTGGTCAGGTCGAGTAGACCAAAGCGCTTGAGAGAACTCTGCTGAAGGAACTAGGCAAAATGGTACCGTAACTTCGGGAGAAGGTACGCTGCTGACGGTGATGGGACTTGCTCCCTGAGCTATTGGCAGCCACAGAAACCAGGCCGCTGCAACTGTTTATTAAAAACATAGCACTCTGCAAACACGAAAGTGGACGTATAGGGTGTGATGCCTGCCCGGTGCTGGAAGGTTAATTGATGGGGTTAGCGTAAGCGAAGCTCTTGATCGAAGCCCCAGTAAACGGCGGCCGTAACTATAACGGTCCTAAGGTAGCGAAATTCCTTGTCGGGTAAGTTCCGACCTGCACGAATGGCATAATGATGGCGGCGCTGTCTCCAGCAGAGGCTCAGTGAAATCGAAATCGCTGTGAAGATGCAGTGTACCCGCGGCTAGACGGAAAGACCCCGTGAACCTTTACTGCAGCTTGACATTGAACTTTGACCTTACTTGTGTAGGATAGGTGGGAGGCTTTGAAGTTGGAACGCCAGTTCCAATGGAGCCGTCCTTGAAATACCACCCTGGTAATGTTGAGGTTCTAACTCTGTCCCGTTATCCGGGACGAGGACCATGTCTGGTGGGTAGTTTGACTGGGGCGGTCTCCTCCTAAAGAGTAACGGAGGAGTACGAAGGTGCGCTCAGCGTGGTCGGAAATCACGCGTAGAGTATAAAGGCAAAAGCGCGCTTAACTGCGAGACCCACAAGTCGAGCAGGTACGAAAGTAGGTCTTAGTGATCCGGTGGTTCTGTATGGAAGGGCCATCGCTCAACGGATAAAAGGTACTCTGGGGATAACAGGCTGATACCGCCCAAGAGTTCATATCGACGGCGGTGTTTGGCACCTCGATGTCGGCTCATCTCATCCTGGGGCTGAAGCAGGTCCCAAGGGTATGGCTGTTCGCCATTTAAAGAGGTACGCGAGCTGGGTTTAGAACGTCGTGAGACAGTTCGGTCCCTATCTACCGTGGGCGCTGGAAATTTGAGAGGATCTGCTCCTAGTACGAGAGGACCAGAGTGGACGAACCTCTGGTGTACCGGTTGTGACGCCAGTCGCATCGCCGGGTAGCTATGTTCGGAAGGGATAACCGCTGAAAGCATCTAAGCGGGAAGCCTACCTCAAGATAAGATTTCCCTAGGACTTTATGTCCTCTAAAGAGCCGTTGAAGACTACGACGTTGATAGGTTGGATGTGGAAGCATAGTGATATGTGAAGCTGACCAATACTAATTGCTCGTGAGGCTTGACTATACAACACCCAAGCAGTTGTATTTAAAGCTTATAATCGATTCATAAAAGATCAGTTAACCCTGATCTGAAACAAAAAACTTGATTTAGTGAAAGCTAGAACATAAAATTCGACTCAGTTAACTAATCCGTTAATAACTCATTTGGTACCAAGTAGGGTAGCAACAAGATCAAATGATCTGAGCATAAAACCTGAACAAGTCCATAAACAGTTGTGCTGGCGACAATAGCAAGAGTGAACCACCTGATCCCTTCCCGAACTCAGAAGTGAAACCTCTTAGCGCTGATGGTAGTGTGGGGTTACCCATGTGAGAGTAAGTCATCGCCAGCTCATTAATTCAAACACCCCCTTCTAATAAGAAGGGGGTGTTTTTTTATATAAATATTTATTTAAATTAAATGCTAAAGACTAAAAAATACCTGCGAAGCAGCAAATATAAATAACTTTGTACATCGTTTCCATCTTAAAAGACGTGATATCAATCAAATCACAAAGACTTTTTATAGCTATATTACCCAGTATTATTTGCTTTCGACGATTGAACTGACTGTATGAGGCCTTCATTTTGGTAGGGTCGACTAATGATTCAGTAGTCGCCAAAGCTTAATTTTTAATCTAGGGTTTAGTGTTTAGTTAAGAGTATATTTTGCTATACCATTTAATTTTACGAGCACCATGTTTTTAAAATGCTGTTTAAAATGTAAACAAATCTAAAAGAATACGTTTAATTATGTTGTCATAGGGCATGCTTCAATCCTAATGATCGAAATAGATCACAAATATAAGTAAAACCTAGCCACAGTTCGATTTTGACTCAATCATTCTAGCGTTTTATAGTGATTATTATTGATTAAAAAGTAGGTAATTTAAGCAATTCTGAGATGAAATCGTTCGATTATAAGTATGGTCATAACTTAGATTTTGAAGAAGACAAGCCGATCAACAAACAGAAGAGGACATAGTAGGATCAAAAAAATTAGAAAAATCGAAGTTTAATTGGTCATGTTGGATAAGATGAAGGAGGTAAAGTTCTATTTTAATTAAAAATTTCTCTGGTCGTAATTTTAAAAATTTAACACATGAGTTCCTTATTATTGAATCACATTACTGTTTAAGAGGTTATGACAGAATGACCTCTTAAACATCAACTTAAGGAGTTGATTATGAGACGATATGTATTTTCTTCAAAGATTTTAGTATTTGAAATCAGTAGGGTGAGGGTCTTCCCATGGGAACAACATTAACACTGAATTCAAGATTACTCGCAATCATTGCACAGCGAAACCCAACCATTTATGACATCGTTATACCACGTTTTACTTGCCCATCTGCTGAAACTTGGATTATTGGCAAACATTCTCCAGTTGCAGTGAGTCCACAACAATTACCACCTTCAGAATTGGGTGCACTTGTTGCTTCTGAATTTATACAGATGGTTTGGTTTGCAAACCGTTTTGGATTAGATTCCAGTTCTATTTTGGATGATCTAGATGATTGGTGTCCGACCTATCCAAAATGGCCCAAAAGGATACCTTGGTTAACTCCTCAGATCGATATTACAAGACAACCATTGCCTGAACCTCCTACAAATTGGCTTTTAGATTTTCATCTGGGATTTGCTGCAAGGTTAGCCACAGCCCAACTAGAAGAGAGCATGATCGGTGAGATCGTGACTAAAGCATTCGAGCGATCCGCTGCGTTGATTGAGTCTGAAAAATACATATAAATACTTTGGCAATTTTTTGATGAGGTTCATTCAGCATGGATAGGCATTTAAAAGTCTAAGACTTGAAAGGACTGCCTAACTCTTTCATTCAAGAAATCCTGTTGGGGTACAGGGTCTCTTGAATGAGAGGCTTAATTGAGCATAGATGGTCATGATATTTTTTATTTTTGATATTTAATCAGTTTTTCTAATATTTGCTTTAATCCATCGATTTCAAACTGATTGGCTTCAAAGTTCTCTTCTTTATTGCGTTTAAAGATGTCGCGAATTTCTAATATTGCATTCGCGTCTACCATATTCAAACTTGAGCTTACTTGACGGATCTGACTGATGCCGCGAGAGCTATTGGTCGTACCATAACCAATAAATGCAGCAGGTTTGCCTTGCCACTCTTTGCCCAGATAATCTAAGGCATTTTTAAGGGCAGGGCTATAACCATGATTATATTCAGGGCTAATAAAAATAAAGGCATCTGCTAAGGCAATTTTATCTGCCCATTGTTGTTGTTTGGGTTGATCATAAATACCCGTCGCAGGAGGATGTGAACCTGAAAACAATGGTAAATCCCACTGTTTTAAAAATCAGTTCGATATCGATGTCATGCAGGGAAAAATTAGAAATACAATTCATGATCCAGTGCGCAACTTTAATGGCCGTGCGGCCTTCTCGTATACTACCAACAATAAGATATATAAGCATGAGAGTTCCATTTTTTATTCTTGTATTTAAATTAACCATTTATGGCATGCATTCCCAGTCAAATTTTGTTAAGACCTTGTCAAGGTTTCACATACTTATATCTTAAAGATAATAAAAGCATGAATAATGAAGTAATTGCATACCTTTGTGGCATATCTATATATGCAATCGGTTTTGGACAATAAAGCAGCTTTACCGCATTGTGTAAGTCTATTTTGGGATGACTTCACAAGTTGGAGGTGAAGCGTGAGTACACAAACTTTAAATATAAATACCGTGGTAGATGAAGCCAAATTTACGCCTTTCCATTGGAGCGTTTTAATTTGGTGTTTATTGATTATTATTTTTGATGGTTATGATTTGGTCATTTATGGCGTTGCCTTACCTTTGTTAATGCAAGAGTGGGGGCTGAGTGCGGTACAAGCTGGATTACTTGCCAGTACGGCATTGTTTGGCATGATGTTTGGTGCCATGAGTTTTGGAACCTTGTCTGATAAATTAGGCCGTAAAAAAACCATTATGATTTGTGTGGCCATCTTTAGTGGTTTTACTTTTTTAGGTGCCTTTGCTTCTTCACCCGTTGAATTTGGTATTTTAAGATTTGTGGCAGGGCTGGGCATTGGAGGTGTGATGCCGAACGTGGTTGCCTTGATGACCGAATATGCACCGAAACGTATTCGTAGCACTTTGGTTGCCGTCATGTTTAGTGGTTATGCGATTGGTGGTATGGCTTCAGCTTTATTGGGGGCATGGCTGGTTGCAGATCACGGCTGGAAAATCATGTTCTTTATTGCAGGAATTCCGTTTGTAGCTTTGCCGATTATCTGGAAGTTTTTACCTGAATCATTAATGTTTCTGACCAAAAAAGGCGAAACAGCGCAAGTGGCTGAGATTGTGCAAAAAATTAGCCCTGAGCAAAAATTAAATGCAGAGACACGATTTGTATTAAATGATGTTATTGCAGGTGACGAAGCACCTTTACGTGCCTTATTTCAGCAAGGACGAATGTTCAGTACCTTGATGTTCTGGGTTGCATTTTTCATGTGTTTACTGATGGTCTATGCGCTGGGTAGCTGGTTACCAAAATTGATGATTCAAGCAGGTTATTCGTTAGGTGCCAGTATGTTGTTCCTGTTTGCTTTGAATATTGGTGGTATGGTCGGTGCAATTGGGGGTGGAGCTTTGGCAGATCGTTTTCACCTGAAACCAGTACTCAGTATTATGTTTACTGTAGGTGCTTTAGCCTTGATTTTACTTGGTTTTAATAGCCCGCAGGCAGTGCTATATACCTTGATTGCTGTGGCAGGTGCTGCAACTATTGGCTCACAAATTTTACTCTACACTTTTGTAGCACAGTTCTACCCAACCGCAGTACGCTCTACAGGCATGGGCTGGGCATCAGGAATTGGACGGATTGGCGCGATTGTGGGTCCAATTTTGACAGGAGCATTATTAACCTTGCAGTTGCCCCATCAGATGAATTTTTTGGTGATTGCGATTCCTGGCATTATTGCAGCCTTGGCGGTATTTATGGTGAATTTAAAAGTTTCGGTTGAGGGGACGCAACAAGAGCAATTACCTTCAAAGCGCATTAAAGATTCCGTACTCAGTTGATAAAGTTTGAACTGATTGAAATGTATAACTCTAAAACCATCTGTTTGATGCTACAGCATTAAGCGGATGGTTTTTTGTATATGGATGGATATGAAATAGATAAATGTAATGCAGGTGCAGGGTTTTGATTTTAGAGTAAAGAGTAATTTTTAGATGCTTGTTTTTGTATATATTTTAATCAAGCAAGATGAATCTAATTCATGGTAAAATGATCGGCTTTCATCTTTGATCTATTTTGGATCTTCCATCTGCCAGCCGAGAATTGCTAGCCATGTCTACTGCTTATACCATGCAGACTGCGCCAACAGCGTTGTTTGATTACGACAAATATTGGGCGTCATGCTTTGAACCTGCGCCATTTTTGCCGATGTCGCGTGAGGAAATGGATCAACTCGGTTGGGATAGTTGCGACTTTATCTTGGTTTGTGGTGATGCTTATATCGATCATCCTTCATTCTGTTCGGGCATTATTGGTCGTACTTTAGAAGCGCAAGGTTTCCGTGTTGGTATTATCGCACAACCTGATTGGACCAATGTTGAAGCCTTCCGCGTTTTGGGTAAGCCAAATATTGCTTGGGGTGTAACCGCGGGTAATATGGACTCTATGATTAACCGTTATACGGCAGATCGTAAGATTCGTTCAGATGATGCTTATTCACCAGACAATGTTCCGAATAAACGCCCAGACCGTGCGGCGACAGTCTATTGCCAACGTGTGCGTGAAGCATTTCCAGATGTGCCAGTATTATTAGGTGGGATTGAAGCCTCTTTACGTCGTATCGCCCATTACGATTATTGGTCAGATAAAGTCCGTCGTTCAGTACTAATGGATTCAAAAGCGGATTTATTGATGTATGGTAATGGTGAGCGTTCGATCACTGAAGTGATGCATCGTTTAGCCAAAGGTGAAAAAATCCACGAAATTACTGATGTACGTGGTACGGCATTTATTATTAATAAGCATAATCGTGCATCGAAAGCCAAATTTGTTGAAATTGCATCTAATGATGTAGATACCGTGGGGCGTGTTGATCCCATCATCAATCCTTATGTGATGACCGAAGATTTAGACGGCTGTGAAATTGAAAAAGATAAGGGTAATTCTTTAACCCAATACCAAAATTTCCAAAAAGAATTGGTTGCCAACCCGATTGTTCGTGAAGGCGATCAATTGGATGCAGACACACAAATTGTACAGCTACAGCCATCGTCAAAAGCAATTAAACATAAATTACCGCCACGTGAGTTGGCAGTGATTCGTCTACCTGCATTTGAAGAAGTGGCAAATGATCCAGTTTTATATGCCCATGCCAACCGTATTTTGCACCTTGAAACCAACCCTGGAAATGCGCGTGCTTTGGTACAAAAACATGGTGAGCGTGATGTTTGGTTAAATCCACCACCGATTCCATTAACGACGGAAGAAATGGACTATGTGTTTGATTTGCCGTATGCACGTCTACCACATCCTGTGTATGGTGAAGCCCGTTTCCCTGCATTTGATATGATTAAATTCTCTGTGAACATCATGCGTGGCTGTTTTGGGGGCTGTACCTTCTGCTCGATTACAGAACATGAAGGGCGAATTATTCAAAACCGTTCGGAAGAGTCAATTCTGCGTGAAGTTGAGAAAATTCGTGATACGGCTCCGGGCTTTACAGGCATTATTTCAGACTTAGGTGGTCCAACGGCAAACATGTACCGTTTGCACTGTAAAGACCCTGAAATTGAAAAGAACTGTCGTAAACCCTCTTGTGTGTATCCAGGCGTATGTCAAAACTTACATACGGATCATGCTCCATTAACGCAGTTATATCGTAAAGCACGCGCCATTAAAGGCATCAAAAAGATTCTGATTGGTTCAGGCTTGCGTTATGACTTAGCAGTGCTGAATCCTGAATACGTGAAAGAGTTAGTTACCCATCACGTGGGTGGTTACTTAAAGATTGCGCCTGAGCATACTGAGAAAGGTCCATTGTCTAAGATGATGAAACCTGGAATCGGGACCTATGATCGTTTCAAGCAAATGTTTGATCGTTTTAGTAAGGAAGCAGGCAAAGAGCAGTATTTAATTCCATACTTTATCGCGGCGCATCCAGGAACCACGGATTACGACATGATGAACTTGGCAATTTGGTTGAAAAAGAATGGCTTCCGTGCCGATCAGGTACAGACCTTCTATCCATCGCCAATGGCAACAGCGACAACAATGTATTACACGGCTAAAAATCCTTTGGCCAAAGTGGCACGTTATACTGAAAATGTTGATATTGTAAAAGGTGAAAAGCGTCGTCGTCTGCATAAAGCCTTTTTGCGTTATCATGATCCAAATAACTGGCCATTGCTACGTGAGGCTTTAAAGGAGATGGGGCGCCAAGACTTAATTGGTAATTCTAAGCAACATTTAATTCCAACCTATCAACCGCAAGGAACCGAAGGTCAGTATCAGTCTGCGCGTAAGAAAAACTCGACTGTCGCGGGTGATTCTCAGAAACGCACAGGTTCGGCGGGTTCACGTGGACAACAGGCCCAAGGACAAAATCACCGTCTGAAAAAAGGTCAAGTGTTGACCCAACATACGGGTTTGCCACCGCGTGAAACAGGTGAGAAGCGACCTTTTAATGCCAATGCAGCAAAGAAAAGAAAAAACCCAAAAGCACGGGCTTAAGATGAATGAAAAGACGCTACGGCGTCTTTTTTTATCCTTCTATTCGTCGGAATTGTTCTGCGCTAGACTTAAGATGAATTGCAACATGTAGGGAGATTGAGCTAAAGTAATTTTATTCAATCATTTTGTGTATAAAAAATATGCAATTTAATTGGCTCTCGTCAAGTGACGTGTGGTCATTTTTTATAATAATTTCGTCAAGATGAATGTAGTTTTTTAACTTGAACGTTTGAATAAAAATAGAGGCGCTATAATCGATTTTTCGGCATAAAAAATCGGTATAAAGCCGCAGGATTATAAAAATAGATTAAAGGAATAAATTTATGAGTATGTATTTACTGATAGGACTCCTATTGTTGTTCAGTTGCATGATTTTTAAAAGTTTTAATAATCAATCAAAACAACAGGATAGTGTGCTTAAGCGGCGTGCAGTTTTTAGTTTAAATCAGCAGTTGACCTTTGCTCGCTTAAAAGAAATTCTTCCAAGCTATACTATCTTGGCGCAGGTTTCTTATGATGCCTTAATGACGACAAAATATAGCCGTACTCGAAATAAGTATCGTAATTTATTGGCTGATTTTGTGGTGCTCGATGCATCCCATCAGATTGTAGCGATTATTGGTTTAGATGATCCGAATGTGTTAAAGCGTTTTCAGCAAACACAGTATAAAGATGCACTATTGGCGATGGCAGGCTATCGTGTGATTCGTTACGATGAAGTGCCGAGTTATCAGCAAATTCGACGAGACTTTTTAGGCGAGCTCCGTAAAGAGTGGCATGAACCTGATACACAAGAACTAGATACATCTTTGAAAAAGTATAATTTTTATCACAATCATGAAAAACGTAAGTTGAAACTATGGGGTTAAAATCAGCCTGAATGCTTGTTCAAGCTGATTTAAGTTCAGATTATTCTGGACGCACTGCGGTTACGGTCATTTCAACCAGTACATCAGGGGCGTACATTTTGGCTTCAACGCAGGTGCGAGGCAGTGCTTGCATATCTGCACACCATGCATCCCAAACTTCATTCATGCCTGCATAATCATTTTCTATATCTTTCAAAAAAATCATGACCGACAAAATATGACGTTTATCTGTGCCTGCATCGGCAAGAAAACGATCAATAATGTCTAAAGTCTGTTGGGTTTGTCCTTTAATATCGAGCGTGGTATCTGCTGCAAGCTGACCTGCAAGATGAACCAAGTTACCTGAAATGGCAATTTCAGAAAAACGCTTTTCGACATGTAAACGTTGAACCGTCATGTGATTTCCATGATGTAAAGAGAACGGTCAGTTTACGTGATCCGTGATGATCTGCAAATGGTGTTTTGTATGTCCTATACAGCAAGCAAAGGGACAATTTCTTTGTATAGTTATTGGAAAAATATGGATTGGAAATATAAATAAAAAAAACAAGATTGATACAGTTTGATTTTTTATTGTTTGAATCAGAAGAGCAACAAAACCCATGTAATATATTCAGAATTGCCCTGTAATACTCGGATTGGATCGTCGCGTTCACCACAGGACAACATGCTAAAAGTAAAGGTGATTTTTAGCATTTCAGCGTTTACATGGATAATGTATCGCGTGAAATAGGTTAACCTAAAAATAAAAAAAGTGTAGGGTTAATTGTTGTATTTTTATTCTTTTGCTTAAAAAAGATACAAGAAGAGCTTACCAGAGACTCAGTTGGGGTAGATCATCGGCAGGGGCTAATTGGTAGACACCTACGCCAATCAGGCGGAATTGGTATTCGGCAGGAATATACATTTCACTGAGTAACAATTCTAACACTTGCGTCAGCTCGGTATGATTATGAAGAGGAATTTTAAAACTTTTGCTGTGCTGAAGCACCTGAAAGTTTTTTAATTTGAGTTTGACCGTTACTCCGCGTGCCATAAGCTGCTTTTTATTTAAACTTTCCCAGACCTGTGTCGTGAGTTTTGCCCAATAGGGCTGACATTGTTGTAAAGTAAAATCATCATCAAATGTGGTTTCTTTGGAAATTTGCTGCCGTTCACGTTCAGCCTGTACAGGACGTTCATCAATGCCTTGAGCATATAAAAACAGTTGGTGACCATATTTGCCAAAGTGATGAATTAGTGTACTTTCCTCAATTTTTTGTAAATCCCCTAGAGTTTCCAATTGCAGTTGTTTTAATTTTTCTTGAGTGACTTTACCGACGCCTGGAATTTTTTTAAGGGGCAAATGCTGAATAAAATTTTGTACTTGGCTGGGTTTAATTACACAAAGACCATCGGGTTTATTCCAATCCGAAGCCACTTTTGCCAGAAACTTATTCGGTGCCACCCCAGCCGAAGCAGTTAAACCTGTGTTTTGGAAAATTTCTGCGCGAATACGCTGTGCCACTTCAGTTGCACTGGACAAACCATATAAATTTTCGGTGACATCCAGATAGGCTTCATCTAAAGATAGTGGTTCGATCAGTGGCGTGTAGCGTTGAAAAATTTGGTGAATTTGTGCGGAAACTTCACGATACTGATTAAAGTTGGGTTCAATGACCACGACTTGAGGGCAAAGTTTTTTCGCTTGAGCCATCGACATGGCGGAACGTAGCCCAAATTTCCGTGCGGGATAAGAGGCTGCGGCAATGACCGCGCGAGGATGATGCGATGAAATCACTACAGGTAAGTGTTGCAGATCGGGACGACTACGTAATTCTACTGATGCAAAAAACGCATCCATATCAATATGTATGATTTTTCTCATATCGCCCAAAATTCACTAACCTCAACTTGCGAGTATGGCATGCTCCAACAAAGCTGTGTAGTTCGACATGCATCAGCGCGACAGAACATGACGGCTCATAGAGCTAATCCATGAATGGAGTCATGGTGTGGTGGGGGTAAGCGGTTGAATCCCGTTCTTTTGTAAGAAAATACTCCAGTCATACACAGAACCATGAAAGACGTTCATATCGACAGGTTTACTGATGCCCTGAATTGTGCCTTGATTGGTATGTTGCCAAAAGGTCCATTGGGGGTTGCCTTTAAGTTCAGGTTGCCCTTGATATTCACGCACCCAAAGCGGTGTATTTTTGAATTCACCGGCTAAAACGATGTTATAGAAAGTTTTTGAAATATAAAAAATCGGTTGTTTACCATAATGCTGTTGTAGCTGATCATGCATAATTTGAATTTCAGCCAATAACTGCTCTTTGGTATAGGCATTGATACAGTTACTGTCGTATTCCAAATCAATGACTGGCGGCAAGGCATCAGGTTTATTCGGTACGGTTTCAATAAAATTTTGTGCTTGAATTTTGCCATCGCGGCAGAGACGATAAAAATGATAAGCCCCAACCAAAAAGCCATGTTCACGGGCTTTTAGCCAATTATCTTGGAATTTTCGGTCTTTAAAATCGCCCCCTTCGGTCGCTTTCAAATAGATAAACTGGAATTTTTGATGTGGTACCTGTTCCCAGTTAATGTCCCCTTGATGATGTGAGACATCGAAGCCCTGCACTGGAAATTCTTGCGCGGCAGCGGGATTTTGATGAAAAATAAAAACATACAGCATCACTGCAAGACAAACGGTCCCGACACCAATGCAGGAAGCAATGAAGGAACTGGATTTTGTTATGCGTGTTGATTTGGTCATGCGTGTTTTAATCTCATCAAGTGGCGCTATGATAACGCGAGCATAAAATTGACTCCATGTGCATTTTGCAAAAGTACTATATGCTGCTGTTTTTGGGAATTTTCCAGAAAATTGCAGCAGTGATGATATTGATGGCACCCAGACAGATAAAGGTCATTTGAAAAGCCGTCGTGACTTGTGCAACACCATAATGTGCGGTAAAGAGGTTAATTAATGTACCTGCGAGTGCGACCCCAATACTCATAGAGAGCATCATGATCATGGACAGGAAACTATTCCCGCTACTGGCATTTTGCTGAGACAGATCTTTCAATGTAAAGGTATTCATAGCGACAAATTGGGTCGAGTTCAACATGCCACAAATGAAAAAGTGTAGTGTTCTTAGCCATAGTGGTGTATCCGCCGTGGTCAAGGCAAAACTGGCGAGGGCACTCCCGACGAGAATCGTATTGACGACCAGTACGGTGCGGTAGCCAAATCTTTGAATCACAGGGCGCACAATCGGCTTAGAAACCAATGAACCTAAGACCAAAGGAATCATCATCAATCCAGTGATGAAGGGTTCAAAATGGAAAGCTACTTGCAACATTAAAGGCAGCAAAAAGGGAAAGGCATTGCCACCCAGTCGTGCAAAGAAATTGCCTAAAATCCCAATCGCATAGATGTTGTTTTTAAATAATCGACTACGAAACAGGGCATTTTGATGCGTATGGGCATGATAGGCATAAATAGCGGAGCTGAATAATCCTAGGCCAATTAAAGCGAGTCCTTGCCAATGACTATGAGCTGTACTGGCAAAGCTTTCAATGCCTAAAGACAGCCCCACCATAGCGATGACTAACCATAGGAAGCCACTAAAATCGAAAGCTTGAACGCTGGGTTCAGTGGCGTTTGGTAAGGCTTTTAAGGTCACTAAAATACCTAAAACACCCATCGGTAAATTAATCAGAAAAATCCAGTGCCAAGTGGCAACTTCAACCAGCCATCCCCCCAGAGTTGGTCCAATTAAGGGCCCAATCAACCCCGCCAGACTCATTAAACTCATGGCAGATAAAAATTGATCTCGTGGAATCAGTTTTAGCATGGCTAAACGACCGACAGGCAACAGCAATGCTCCCCCGATGCCTTGAATAATACGAAATACCAGCAATTGATTGAGGCTCTGCGATAAACCACAACCCAGTGAAGCCAGTGTAAAAATGATAATCGCCGCTAGATAGGTATTGCGTACGCCAAACCGATCGGCAAGCCAACCACTCAAAGGAATACATGCGGCGACAGCCAAGACATACGCCACCACCACACTGTGCATATTCAGGGGGTCTTCATGTAAGTGTTTAGCCATTGCAGGAATGGCGGTGTTGACAATCGTGGTATCTAAAGCCTGCATAAAAAAGCCAATCGACACCAAGAAAACCAAGAGTCGGTATTCAGGTTGTAAGGCGCGATGTGAAATGGCTTGGCTCATAGATTAGAAATGGAATGGATCAAGATAATGTTAAAAGTCATGATAGCAAAGCACAGAGAAACAGTGCTCAATAAATCACATAAATTAGCAATCAAACGAACGTACTTAGGGGGAAGCTATGGGTTTAGAGCATTTAGAAATTGCTCACCTATAGATGAGTAAATAATCTAATTAAATTCAACAACAAAGCGCTTACTTATTCAGAGAAGTGTGCTGCCCGTCACACCAGTGTCATTAAAATGAAATAAAAATGTCATAATTTAAATGCCACCCCATAAGGGTAGATTTTTCTGATAAAGGCTTAGGTGTTATGACAATTGAAATTTTGATGATTGTGGGTTTCTGTTTAGCAGCATACTCAATTGTCGGAAATGATGTGCCACAAACTTTAGGAACCTTTATTTCCTCCAATGCGCACCGACCTTGGTGGGTCCTTTGGCTGTATACCAGCAGTATTCTAGTTGTGGTGTTGCTATATGGCTGGTTTGCTTCAGGGACAGGAGACGCCTCTTATGGACGTTTAGAAACCATTCCTTTCCCACAGACAGGCATTACTTGGCTGTATATTGTTCCCCCAATTTTATTGATTATTTTGACCAAATATGGGATTCCAGTCAGTACCACCTTTTTAGTGCTCACGATTTTTTCTCCGAGCAGCTTAAGCGCTATGTTGACCAAATCGATGATGGGTTATGCCGTTGCGTTTGTGGTCGCGATTTTGGTTTATCGCTTTGTGATGAAAGGGATTAGCATCTATTTAAGTAAAACCCGTCATAAGGAACCTTCACATATTTGGATTGGCTTGCAATGGGTGTCGACGGCATTTTTGTGGAGCCAGTGGCTAATTC
The DNA here is from genome assembly GCF_002934965.1 of Acinetobacter sp. ACNIH2. Lineage (NCBI taxonomy): Bacteria > Pseudomonadati > Pseudomonadota > Gammaproteobacteria > Moraxellales > Moraxellaceae > Acinetobacter > Acinetobacter sp. ACNIH2. Next base: position 1,221,080 of record NZ_CP026412.1, on the reverse strand, counting down.
AAGATTTAGCCAATATCTTTGTTTATGTCCCGCGCCAAGTGCCATTTGAATTCTTAATTTTTGGCATTTTGGTGTTTGTGGTATTGCTCGGTTGGATTTTTTACCGCCGTGGTGGAGCAATTCAAAACATTATCGATACCAAAACTGGGGTCGCAGATATTCGCGCAGCCACGATTATCGACTTTATGTATGCCATCATTTTGCTGGTGTTTAAAGAGTGGAGTAATATCCCAATGAGTACCACATGGGTATTCTTGGGCTTGCTGGCAGGACGTGAGTTTGCGTTGTCCATGCATTTGGCGGAAGTCAATAAATATCGGACTTCACGTAATGTTAGTAAAGATGCCATGAAATTAATGTTTGGCTTGGCTATCAGTGTACTGTTGGCAACTGGATTACCTTGGTTGTATCAACACATTTCAGGTTGAAATTTCGGGTAAACGTTCAATCAAGTCAAAAAAAGCGAGCATGAAGGGCTCGCTTTTTTTATAAGTAAATTTGACTAAATCACGAAATGTACAGGTGCTTGCAGGTTCTTCAGTGCATTTAAAATTTGTTCGGCATGATTACACACAATTAGTTTGGCACGATGTTGCGGCGGTAAAAAGCCTTCTTGTACAGCATGATCCAGTTGAGCAATTAAGGCATCATAAAAATTGTTGACGTTATACAGTATCATGGGTTTCTGATGTTGATTGAGTTGCCCCCAAGTGGCTATTTCTAAAATTTCTTCAAATGTGCCTAAGCCACCAGGTAAGGCAACAAAAGCGCTGGCACGCTCTGCCATCATGGCTTTACGTTCATGCATGGTTTTGACCACATGTAATTCTGTCAGTTGATTATGCGCAATTTCATAATCCAACATAAATTCAGGGATCACCCCTACGGTATCACCGCCATGTTCAATTACAGTATCGGCAACTTGACCCATTAATCCTATGCTCGCACCGCCATACACGAGACCGAAACCTTGTTCTGCAATGGCGCTTGCCAGTGCAATCGCCTTTTCTTTATAAATGGGATGATTACCAGAACGTGAACCGCAGTAGAGCGCAATGAGGGCTTGAGAAGTTTTCGTTGTTACTTTTTCATGTTTTACAGTCATTTTTAATACGCTATTCATCATTCTCTATTTTACCTTATCACTTTCTTGTTGGCTGCTCTAGCTTATGTAAGAAATATGACAAGGCGATGTTGCGTATTATTGTTGTGGCTATTTTTATGTTGTTGCTTGGTGACGCAAAATATGCATTGTCTAAAAAAAGATGAATTTAGTACTGATCTTGCCTATACTGAGCTTCTGTTTTACAACAAATGAATCAACATGAGTCGTGACTGTTGTCGCACTAAACGAACACACATTTTTGCCATAATAAGAGAGAAGATGCAGAGCCAATCTGCACTTAAAACTCGCCCTATTGATCCTGAATTCCTGATGAAGGAGAGCATTCAATGATTTTTGAGTGGATGTCTGATCCTTCTGCATGGGTAGGCTTAGCGACCTTAGTGGTGCTTGAAATTGTATTGGGGATTGATAACCTCGTTTTTATTGCAATTTTGGCAGAAAAATTACCACCTGAACAACGCAATACCGCACGTATTCTCGGGCTGATTTTAGCTTTAGGTATGCGTTTAATTTTATTGGCGTCGATTGCATGGGTGGTGACGCTCACCAATCCGTTATTCCATATTTTTGAACATCCGTTTTCTGGGCGAGACTTAATCTTGCTGCTGGGTGGGGTCTTCTTGCTGTTTAAAGGCACTATGGAATTACGTGAGCGGATTGAAGGAAAGCCTGTCTTAAAGGAAGAAAATCCTGTACATGCGACTTTCTGGATGGTGATTGTCCAAATTGTGATTTTAGATGCAGTGTTCTCCTTAGACAGCGTAATTACCGCTGTGGGCATGGTGAAACATCTGTCTGTAATGATGATTGCGGTCATCATCGCTGTGGGCATTATGTTGTGGGCATCCAAGCCACTCATGGATTTTGTGAACAGACATCCGACTGTAGTGATTCTGTGTTTGTGTTTCTTGATGATGATCGGTTTCTCTTTGGTGGTCGAAGGTTTTGGCTACCATATTCCGAAGGGTTACTTATATGCCGCAATTGGTTTCTCGGTCATGATCGAGTTCCTGAACCAAACGGTGAAGAAAAATCAGGAAAAAATGGTCACCACCAACGATTTACGTTATCGCACAGCTTCAGCAGTACTGCGTATGTTGGGGGGGAAAAATGCCAGTGATGCACCTGAACATCAAAACGAAGATGTCTTGGCAACCCGCGCTTTTGCTGATGAAGTCTTTGCTCAGGAAAATGGGGTGTATCACAGTGTTATGGTGCAAGGGGTATTAGGGCTTTCCGAACGTCCAGTCAAATCTGTCATGACTCCACGTCCTGAACTGGAATGGCTAGATTTAGATGAAGATGAAGCAGCGATCAAACAACAATTGTTGAGTATGACCCATTCTCGTTTGATTGTGGCACATGGTGAGCTGGACAATATTGCAGGTGTAGTTCTGACGCATAAAGTCATGAATGAATACATCGAAACTGGGGTATTAAATTTCGAGAAGCATTTACGTGACCCAGTAATCGTCCATGAAAATGCACAAGTGTTGATGGTGATGGAACAATTGCGTCAAGCGCCATTACAGTTGGCGATTGTGTTGAACGAATATGGTTCAATTGAAGGGATTGCCACGCCAATTGATGTTCTTGAAGCGATTGCAGGTGAATTCCCTGATGAAGATGAATTGGAAACCGCGGCAGAAAGCCTAGAAGATGGCAGTTTGATGTTGGAAGGTTCGACCGATATTCGCCATGTTTCTTTGTTATTGGGCAAAAACTTGGTGGATGACTCAGAACAGTATTCAACTTTATCGGGTTATTTATTGTTCCATTTAGGCCGCTTGCCTGAAAATGGTTCTAGTATTGAAGCTGATGGCTTTATTTTTGAAGTCGTGACGATGGATGGTCATAAAATTGAGAAAGTTCATGTGATTCCAAAACACATCGTGGAAAAAGATGATTAACGCTATAGAAACCTGCGTTTAAACTTCAGTTAAAATAGCCCGCACTGCGGGCTATTTTATTGGGAAAATGTATGTCAGAAGAACAATGCCCTTGTGGCTTAGGATTATATGCCGAGTGTTGTCAGCCTTTGCATTTAGGACAACGTACGGCACTCAGCGCGGAACAGTTGATGCGTTCGCGTTATAGTGCATTTGCCAAACAGCAGATTGACTATATTGTGCAGACCACGGCATTGGGGCAACAGCAGGCTTTGGATGTTCCTGCCATTAAAGCGTGGAGTGAATCTAATCAATGGTTAGGTTTAGGAGTGGTACAAGCACAGGAAGAACTCGACAAGAGCCATGCCCAAGTGGAATTCAAAGCACATTATCATGATGGGCAACAGGCCCAAACACATCATGAAGTTTCACATTTTGTGAAACAGGCAGGGCACTGGTATTTCCTTGATCCGACCACAGAGCAACTCATCACCATGAAACAACCCTGTATTTGTGGCTCGGGTAAAAAATTTAAGCAATGTTGTGCACAATTTTTATAACGTTCAGTTTAGATTTGGCTTAGAATAGCCCGCATCTTAACCCTTCAATGGAAGCGCAGGGCGATGTTACTGACCATAATTTATATTATTGCGATTACGGCTGAGGCCATGACTGGAGCACTGTCTGCAGGTCGACGTAGTATGGATTGGTTTGGGGTAATTCTGATTGCCTGTGTGACCGCTTTAGGTGGTGGGTCGGTCCGTGATGTATTGCTCGGACATTATCCTTTGACTTGGGTCAAGCATCCTGAATATTTGGTCCTGACTTGCTGTGCAGCGTTGTTTACCATTTTGATTGCCAAGTGGATGCGCCATTTGCACAATATTTTCTTGGTATTAGATGCATTAGGTCTGATCGGCTTTACCATTATTGGTTGTCAAATTGCCTTGTCGATGGGACATGGTTTTGTGGTCTCCGCAGTGGCAGGTATTATGACGGGGGTATCTGGCGGGATTTTGCGTGACATTTTGTGTAACGATGTACCTCTAGTATTCCGTCGTGAGCTTTATGCCAGTATTTCTTTTGTCGCGGTGATTTGTTATTGGGTCTGTCTGGAAATTGGACTATCCCTAGAGTTGACGGTGATTTCAACCCTGATTTTTGGATTTTCTTTACGTCTGATTGCGATTTATTTTGGTCTGGAAATGCCGAAATTTATTTATAAAGATGATGATGCCGATTCTGCCTCTTCAACCGATACGCATTAATCAACGATTGCAATTTTGCCAAAATTTAAAATGATAATGCCCAAAGCCAAATTTGGGCATATACTTAAAATATAAAATAAATTTCATTTCCCCATCGCTCAACAGAATTTATTAAAATAGACTGCGTGGTATTTTTTCTTCTGTAACAACATAAAATTGCATAGCAGTTCTTTTCAATGTTGTTATTTTCTTCATCTTAACTTGAGTCATCACTATGGATTTAGTTTCACGTGTACAACGTTTACCTGTTGGAAAGTTCCACTATACCTTGCTGTGGGTGATTGGCTTGGGCTGGATGTTTGATGCCATGGATACAGGACTGATTTCCTTCATTCTGACCAAGATGGCAACCGAGTGGAGTATGAGTCCCGCAGAAAAAGGCTGGGTGGTGTCGATTGGTTTTGTCGGTATGGCGATAGGTGCGGTCTGTTCAGGAGCATTGGCTGACCGTTGGGGGCGACGCAATGTTTTTGCGGTGACTTTGGTCACTTTTAGTATTGCCACAGCGTTGTGTGCCTTTGCCCCAAATCTGACTTGGTTGTTGGTATTTCGTTTTATTGTCGGCTTAGGGCTTGGTGGACAACTCCCTGTTGCGGTGACTTTGGTCAGTGAATACATCCCTGCACAGGTGCGTGGACGATTTATTGTATTGCTGGAAAGTTTTTGGGGACTGGGCTGGCTAGTGGCTGCTTTGGTGTCTTATTTTGTGATTCCGAGTTATGGCTGGCATGTCGCGTTCTTAATTGGCGGTTTGCCTGCGCTATATGTGTTTATGATTTTAAAGAAAGTCCCTGAATCAGTACCATATTTAATTAACCGTGGACGGATTGAAGAAGCCCATGCTTTGGTGCAAAAACTGGAGCGTGAATGTGGCGTGGAAGTCATTCAGCAGATTGAAGTAAAACCAGTTGCCGCCAAGCAAAGCGTATCTTTTTCACAACTGTGGTCAAACCCTTTTGCAAAACGTACTTTAATGCTGTGGCTGATCTGGTTTGGCATTGTCTATTCTTATTATGGCATTTTCACGTGGTTACCCAGCCTGTTAGTCAAACAAGGTTATAGCATTGTGCAGTCATTTGAATATGTACTGGTGATGATTTTGGCACAACTTCCAGGCTATATCGCAGCCGCTTGGCTGGTCGAGAAACTAGGACGTAAATGGACATTGGCCGGTTTTATTGGCTTATGTGCTGTTTCGGCTTACTTCTTTGGACAGGCAAATACTGTCACTTTGATTATGTTTTGGGGCTGTTTGATGTCGTTCTTTAATTTGGGGGCATGGGGTGTACTCTATACCTATACTCCAGAACAATATCCGACCAATATTCGTGCCTTTGGTTCGGGTTGGGCCTCTGCGATTGGGCGTATGGGCGGCATCGTGGCGCCGCTGGTAGTGACGCAAATGATGGTGCAGAGCAATGGCTTTCATCATGTATTTATGATGTTTACCGCAGTCTTGCTTGCTGTAGCATTGGTCATTTTGGTTTTAGGTGAAGAAACCAAAGGCAAAACTTTAGAATCAATTGGCATGTAGAATTGGCAGATCGTTTGGGTGGCAAAATTGTCGCCATTCTATATTTTGGCTTATTGGCTGAACTTGTGTTAAACCTATTGCTGTGAAAATAAAAAATTATAAGTTGATCATTTATTTAAAAGTGGATAATTTTACGACATCAGAGACCCATTAAGACACAAATTGTCGTGGTAGTAGATGGCACACCCTTGTGCAGTCACAGTCTGAGACTTAGCATAAGAACTTAGATAAAAAAACGATTTGATTAGGATGAAAGGTTGTTATGACGAACCTTGCGCATCACGCAACTGAAAACCGCTCCGTCGCAGAATTTACTGAACGCGCCTACCTCAATTATGCCATGTACGTGATTATGGACCGTGCTTTGCCTCACATCAGTGATGGTTTAAAGCCTGTTCAACGCCGTATTGTGTACGCCATGAGTGAGCTTGGACTCAAACCAAGTGGTAAACCGAAAAAATCTGCACGTACTGTGGGTGATGTATTGGGTAAATACCATCCACATGGTGATTCGGCATGTTATGAAGCCATGGTGTTGATGGCACAACCGTTTAGCTATCGTTATCCATTTATCGAAGGTCAGGGCAACTGGGGTTCACCTGATGATCCTAAGTCCTTTGCTGCCATGCGTTATACCGAAGCCAAATTGTCACAGTACAGTGAGGTATTGTTGGCAGAATTGGGACAGGGCACCTGTGACTGGCAAGATAACTTTGATGGTTCAATGAAAGAACCTGTCAATTTGCCTGCTCGTGTGCCGAATATTCTGTTAAATGGTACAACAGGTATTGCGGTCGGTATGGCCACTGACATTCCACCGCATAACTTGCGTGAAGTGGTCAAAGGTACAATCGCCCTGATTCGTAACCCAAATTTAAGCGATGAGAAAGTCGCAGAATATATTCCTGCTCCTGATTTACCGACCAAAGCTGAAATTATTACCCCTCCGAGTGAATTACTTAAAATTCAAACTACAGGTCGTGGTAGTTACCGTATGCGTGCGGTGTACAGCATTGAAAAAAATGAAATTGTGATTACCGACTTGCCTTACCAAGTGTCAGGATCAAAAGTGATCACACAAATTGCTGATCAGATGCAAGCGAAAAAATTGCCATTGGTGAGTGATGTTCGTGATGAGTCGGATCATCAAAATCCAACTCGATTGGTTATTGTCCTGCGCTCGAACCGAATTGATGCAGAAGCGGTGATGAGTCATTTATTTGCCACAACCGATTTAGAATCTAGCTATCGCGTCAATATGAATATGATTGGTGCAGATGGTCGTCCGCAAGTGAAATCGATTCGTCGTATTTTATTGGAATGGATCGAAATTCGGAAAGAAACAGTCACACGTCGCCTGCAATATCATTTAAATAAAATTGAAAAACGCCTGCATATTTTAGCTGGTCTGCTCATCGCATATTTAGATATCGATACTGTGATTCGAATTATTCGAGAAGAAGAGCATCCGAAAGCGGAATTGATGACACATTTTGGCATTGATGAGATTCAAGCCGAGGCCATTTTAGAATTAAAATTACGCCATTTGGCGAAATTAGAAGAAATGGAAATTCGCCGTGAACAAGAAGAACTGGAAGCCAAAGCTGCCATTATTCGTGAACAATTGGCGAATCCAGAATCTTTAAAATCACTGATTATTAACGAATTAAAAGAAGATGCGAAACGTTTTGGTGATGATCGTCGTTCGCCAATTGTACAACGTGCGGAAGCAACAGCCATTAGCGAGCAAGATTTGATGCCTGCTGATCCTGTAACAGTGGTGTTGTCAGAAGCAGGTTGGATTCGCAGTGCGAAAGGGCATGATATTGATGCCGAGAACCTGAATTTCCGTGCGGGCGATCAGTACCGCAGTCACGCACAAGGCAAGTCTAATCAAAAAGTTTATATCTTAGATCAGACGGGGCGCAGTTATGCACTGGCAATTAATAGTTTGCCTTCCGCCCGTGGTCTAGGTGAACCTTTGAGTTCCAAGCTTTCACCTGTCAGTGGGGTAGGTTTCCTTCAAGTACTAATAGAAGATGATGAAGCAGAAATTTTAGCGATGAGTACGAAGGGCTACGGCTTTAAGACCCAAGCCAAACAGCTTGATACCAATGCTAAAGCAGGTAAAGCCTTCTTGACAATTCCAGAGGATGCCAAACCATTACCGTTATATCCTTTAAAGAGCGCGACCCATTTGGCATTATTAAGTTCGGCTGGACGGTTACTCATTATCGATTTGTCAGAATTACCAATCCTGAATAAAGGTAAAGGTAATAAATTGATACAACTTGAAGATAAAGATCAAATTATATCTATGACAACCTTAAATTTAGATGAAATAATTCAAGTGGTTGCAGGCCAGCAACAACTTAAAATAAAAGGCGATGATTTACAAAAATACATGGGCAAGCGTGCGACAAAAGGGCAACTGTTACCACGTGGATATCAAAAAGCAAATAGACTGTTGGTTCAGAGATAAAACTAGCATGTATTTGTCGAAATAAGTTATATATGTGGCTGTGTTCGTGAAAATGGATACGGGAATGTGCATCAACAAGCTAAATAAACACACACAAACCCGAAAAAAAAGCTGCATATTTTAAGGACTATAGATTGGAGAGATTGGGATTATGGAAAAGATTTGGTTCGCTGAATACCGCAAGACAGGAATTCCTGAAACTGTAGAATTACCGCCAGAGAACACCTCTTTGGTTGATGTATTTGAGCGTAATTTCCAAAAATTTGGTTCACGTGATGCTTTTATCTTTATGGATAAAGCGCTTACATTCAGTGAACTTGACGAAGCGAGTCGTAAATTTGCTGTTTATCTACAAAGTTTAGGTTTGGCGAAAGGTTCTCGTGTAGCAGTCATGATGCCAAACGTTCTCCAATATCCAGTGGTTGCTCTTGGTGTATTGCGTGCAGGTCTGGTGCTTGTGAACGTTAATCCGCTATACACTGCGCGTGAACTTGAACATCAATTAAATGATTCAGGTTCTGAAGTTTTAGTCATTATTGAAAACTTTGCTTCGGTTTATCAGAGCATTATTGGTAAAACGCCAGTAAAACATGTCGTGGTTGCCTCTGTCGGTGACATGTTGGGTACTTTAAAAGGGACTCTAGTGAATTTTGTGTTGCGTTCAGTACGTAAGCAAATTCCTGCGTGGAATATTCCAGGTCATATCCGTTTTAACGCGGCTATGTCAAAAGTAAGCCCAAGCAACTATAAACGTCCAAATCTAACCCTCAGTGATACGGCTGTTTTACAGTACACTGGTGGTACTACGGGTGTTTCCAAAGGTGCTGAGTTAACCCATCGTAACCTTGTGGCTAACTTATTACAGTGTGATGGTATTTTCCAAAGTAAATTTGGTGCTCAAGATGGTCAGCCAGATGACCGTATTTTCTGTGCTTTGCCGCTGTATCATATTTTCGCGTTTATGGTTTGTGCTATGTACGGTATGTATAAAGGTCAAGCCAATGTTTTAATTCCGAACCCGCGTGATTTACCTGCGGTGATGAAAGAATTACGCAAATATCAACCAACATTCTTCCCAGCAGTAAATACCTTATTTAATGCTTTGGTCAATAATGAAGAGTTTAAACAGCTCGACCACAGCAAACTTAAAATGGCTATGGGCGGTGGTATGGCCGTACTTCCATCGACTGCAGAAGCGTGGAAGAAAGTCACAGGTACGAACATTATTGAAGGTTATGGCTTATCTGAAACTTCACCTGTAGCAACAGCAAACCCACCTGCTTCGGATGAATTCAGTGGCACGATTGGTATTCCATTACCATTAACTGACATTGCAATTTTAGATGATGATGGCAATCCAGTTGCATTGGGCGAGCAAGGTGAAATCTGTATTCGTGGTCCTCAGGTGATGAAAGGTTACTGGAATCGTCCAGATGAAACTGCCAAAGTGATGGTGAATGGTTTCTTCCGTACAGGTGACATCGGTGTAATGGATGATCGCGGCTACACCAAAATTGTTGACCGTAAGAAAGATATGATTTTAGTGTCTGGCTTCAACGTTTATCCTTCTGAAATTGAAGAAGTGATTGCCAAGCATCCAAAAGTGCTTGAAGTTGCTGCAATTGGTGTACCTGATGAAAAATCAGGTGAAGTACCAAAATTGTTTGTTGTGAAAAAAGATGCCTCTTTAACCACTGAAGAAGTTCTTGAATTTGCAAAAGAGAACTTAACAGGCTATAAACGCCCACGTTATGTAGAGTTTATGGAAGAATTACCAAAATCAAATGTAGGTAAAATTTTACGTAAAGATTTACGTAAGACTGCATAGAATTTTGTATAAAAAAGCGCCTCAGGGCGCTTTTTTTTGCTATGGCTTATTTTTTCTTCATCAGCCAGCGGTCAAAATAAGGGCGGCCTACACCTGCAATACCAATAAAAATAAAGATGGTGCCGAACTGACGGCTAAAGCCAGAACGATTAAAAGTGCCGTAGCTCAAGAAATTATCCACCAAGCAGTAAATCAGGGTAATCAGCACCCAATGCCAGAGGGGCAGGCGACGAATGCCTACAGCCCAAAATGCAACCCAGAGCAAAATAAAGGTGCAGACAGTTGACCAGATATTCATGTTGGCACAAATGACTGTGAGTAAAAAAGCAACAATAGGGAACACAATAGCGAGTACACGATCCATCTGCCGTTGATGTTGGCGCTGTTTTTCCAGTTCATCGAACAGTTTGTGCTGCTCCGCATTAAATGACATAGATATTCCCGAATGGCTTGGTAATCAAAACACTATATTTAACAAAAAATATTCTAGAATTGCCATGCTATGATAAGGCTAATTAATACTCTCACGAGAACTCAATTGATGCACAGTATTAGCGGTATTGTCTATCTCATCTTAATTGCATGTTTATTACCTTATGTTTTTAGTCTTATTGCTAGACTTGCGAGTGGTTTTCAGGTCAAAGACAATCAATATCCGCGTGAGTTTTTGAACAATTCAACAGGTATTGCTGCACGTGCCAATGCCGCACAACAAAATAGTTTTGAAGGATTACCTTTATTTATTGCTGCTGTTTTAATGGCGGAATATATGGTTGTGTCACAATCTGTGATTATGACTTTTGGTATTGCTTATTTGGTCTTACGTGTCATCTATGGGGTGTGTTATTTGGCCAATTGGGCCACATTGCGTTCAATTGTCTGGTGTCTATCTTTATTGTGTCCAATTTCACTGCTGATTTTGGTGATCAAACTCAGCTAATGAACGTGCATATTCCCTATTTTTGCGGGGCAGATGTATAATCGCTCCGTGATTAAACCGAAGACTTTAATTTCGGTCTCAATATAATTTAAATCGTTAAAGAGTGATGCTATGAGTTACAGCAATATCCCTGCGGGTAAAGATGCACCAAATGACATTTATGTCATCATTGAAATTCCTGCAAATGCAGCGCCAATCAAATATGAAATTGATAAAGATTCTGACGCTTTATTTGTAGACCGTTTCATGGGTACAGCAATGTTCTACCCAGCGAACTACGGTTATGTACCAAATACTTTGTCTGAAGATGGTGACCCGCTTGACGTGCTTGTTGTAACACCGCATCCAGTTGAGCCAGGTTCAGTCATTCGTTGCCGTCCTGTGGGCAAATTGAACATGGAAGATGACGGTGGTATCGATGCGAAACTTATCGCAGTTCCACACGAAAAATTAACTCCAATCTATAAAGATGTTCAGGAATATACTGATCTTCCTCCGCTTTTAATTCAGCAAGTGGAGCATTTCTTTGCTCACTACAAAGATTTAGAGCCAGGCAAATGGGTGAAGTTAACAGGTTGGGAAGGTGCTGAAGTTGCTAAGCAAGAAGTGCTTAAGGCAATTGAAGCTGCAAAATAATCTCTCAATAAAATAAGGGTTTAGATGAATTTATTTTTCTGAACTCATAAAAAAACCTGCACACTGTGCAGGTTTTTTTAAATCTCTGAAAATGACTTCAAATTAGAAGAATTTTACAGGGATATCTAACCAGATACGCCATTCGTTGGTGTCACCAATGTAGTTGCTTTGGTAGTTGTCGCTTGCGCGGTAGTATGAGTGACGTAAGCGTAAGCTTGAATCTTTAGCAAAACCAGATTGAACTGTATATTTGACTTGGTTAAAGAATTCACGTTCTTGTTCATTATCACTGATCATAGTGCCTTTATTGTCAGTTGCTTTAATGTCCCAACCATAAACAAATGCAGTAGTCCACGTTAAACCAGGTACACCATAATTCGCAAAATCTAGGCTATATTGAAGTTGAAGTGATTTTTCATCATTACCAATGAAGTCAGAAAGGTAAGAGTTTGGTAAGTAAACTGTTTGATGGCCATCACCAACACCTTTACCTAAGCCATAGTCATAACCAGTATTACCACTGTTTTGTTGATACGCAACCATTACATTGTGTGGACCAGTGTTGTAGGTCGTAGAAAATGCAAAAATGGTGTTGTCAAAAGAATCGTTTGCTGAACCAATTTGAGAATACAAATATTTATTCGCGCCCTTATCCCATTCAGTGTGGTAACCACTGAAGTCATAAGTTAATGAGCTATTGTTTGCCAACGCTTGCTTGTAATTGGTATTGATATAATGACGCTCTAAACGGTCTTTAATGTCAGTACCATAGTAAGATGCATTTAATTGATCATTAAATTTATATTTTGCACCCCAAACCACTGCGCGATCTAATTCATTGCCATCAGTGGTTACTTGGTCTGAATATTGGTTTTTAGTGAATTTACCAGCAGTAAGCTCTAAACCTTTAATTTCACGGCTAGTCGCTAAAACACCTTCAAAATATTCAGGAACTAGACGCGCAGTATTGCTTGCAAGTACTGGCAAGTCGAGTACTTGAGTACCATAACGAACTTCAGTATTAGAGATACGTGCTTTTACGATACCGCCACCACGAGCCCAGTGGTCATAAGCATCAACATGACCATTTGCATCTTTTGCACCATCATTGTGTAATGGAATCATCCCATTGCCAGCGTGGTTATTTTCGCCAAGTTTGAATGAACCATCACCAATTACACCTACACCAAAACCAACAAGGCCTTTGGTATAACCAGATTCAATTTTAACCATTGCAGTTTGAGCAGCTGAACTCGTATCTGCTGTACCATGTTTTTTGTCACGAGATAAATAACCAGTGCGGAACAACACTGATCCTTCAGCATCTTCTACAAATCCTTTTGCTTCACTTTGTTCGCTTGCATAAGCTGTAGTAATAAGGGCAGCCTGAATTAATACTGCTAATGTAAGTTTTTGCGCCTTTGGCATAAGAAACAACCTCAAAAAAAGATAGATTCAGAATTTCGTTTTTTGGCATAACTCGAAATTTTAATAAATTGTATAATTAATCTATAAAAAAGATAGATTTTTATTAATTTTATTTCATTCTTGTTACGAGCTACTTGACGAAATTGCTTTCTTGTTGTTTTGCTAGTGATAAACATTATTTATGTTTAAGCCTTTAATTCATAATAAAAATATATTTTATTAAATGGAAAATTTCCACTGTTTTTGTTTCGATCAAACACAGAAAAATCACATATTCTTTTGTTTATTTTTTCTTCATTATCGACTTAATTGATCGTTTTATATTCAGATTGTGTATTGCTTTTATGAATCAATTCAATTTCTAAATGAAAATGAGAAATGTTTCATTTAGGTGCAGAGCAATTTGCGCTGAATGCGTAGCATGGAATGTTGGATTATATTGTGATTCGCATTAAATTCTAAATTCGGACATGGTCAGTTATAGTGCATGTATTTTGTACAATTTAGGGTGTAAAAATTAACTTGTGAACAAAAATAAAGCATTTTCATGCTCAGTTAGCGCTGTTGATTTAAATTTTGCCAATCCAATGTGTTCTTCATTGTAAAAGCCAAACAGAAATGTACCTCATCACCCCAGTCTCTTTTTTTTTGCTACAAATACCATGATGAATGTGAATTTAATGATATTGAGAACAATATAAATGCCATACGGGGCTTACACGACTTTATTGATTGGTAAGCTTAAAATAAATTTTATACTGTTTATTTAGCGAGTTATGCCTTTTCAACGGAACAATATAAGAACTATGAATGGTCTGAGTGATGTATCCAACGCTTTTTCGATAGGGGGTGATGCTGATCATTTGAGCTATCCCGATGAGGAATATTGATCAGCCTTATTGAGAAGTTTTGATAATAAATGAAAGAATAATTTTTGTAAGTACTTGTTATTTATTATTTTATATGAAATTTACGGTCTTTTTACGTTACAGATATGTTGAGTCGTTTTATGGTATGGCCGATCAAGTTCAGAACTTTTTAGACACAGCGTATGGTTTATAAAACGCTATCACTATGGAAATTGATAGTTCAGCCTGAAGTTTCTCAATATTTGACAGCGAACAGCAATGTACAAATATTTTTTAAAGTTGGCATAGCGCTTGCTAATACATTTCTGAGTTTATTAATTACAGCAAAACGTCGTAATTCGATGTGGGGGAACCTCAGAATGAAATTCACATTAAAAGTATTATCTATGGCGGTTGTTGCAGCGGCTTCAACATTTACCTTTGCGGATGATCAAGCAGCATCACCATTTGGTCTTTCTTTTAGCGGCAATGCAGCAGTAACAACAGACTACCGTTTCCGTGGACTGTCTCAAACTCAAAATGATCCAGCAGTACAAGCAGGTTTCACACTTGCACATGATTCAGGCGTGTATTTTGGGCTTTGGGGTTCAAATGTAAACTTTGGTTCAGGGACGCCAAGTTTAGAGTTAGATCCATCGCTTGGTTTTGCAACCACGTTGGATAGCTTTGCCAGCAAACCTTTATTGGATGTGGGTGTTGTATATTACAACTATCCAAGTGCATCTGGCTTAAGTTGGGTTGAATTTTATGGCAAATTGACTTTCGCAAGTGTGTTGGCTGAAGGGGACAGCATTCTGACCAATGTGAACTTTACCAATGATTATGCAGGTGCAGATACAAATAGCTGGAATGTGAATGCAGGTTATTCTGTTCCATTTGGTTCAACAGGTTTTGGCGGTGTAGCAAGTGTGGGCTATACTGTTGTGGATGATGAAGACAAATATTCGTTTGGTGGCGACGATAACTATGTAGACTGGAAAGTCGGTGTTAACTATGCATTTAAATCAATTTCTGGGGCAACGGCTGAATTAGCAGCAGTAGGTACAAATATAGATACAGATGCTATGGATGATGCAACAGCTCGTGGTGTAGAAACAGGCGCAGTGTTTACCTTAACCAAAACATTCTAAATTTAAGGGTGTTAAAAAAAACCTCTAGTTCTTAGGACTAGAGGTTTTTTATTTGGAATTTAACCGTATAAAGGCTTTGCTGCCGATACGATAGAGCTTCACTTAAATGTCCAGTTTGAATTTCAACAGAATTTGCTAGGTCAGCAATGGTTCTGGCAACTCTTAATACCCGATGATAGGCCCGTGCAGATAAATTTAAACGTTGTTGAGCCAATTCAAGCATTTTTTTGGTTTGTTCATTCAATCCTGCAAATTGTTCCAGTTGTTGTGGATTCAAAGCATGATTTAAACAATTTTGTCGTTGAATTTGTTGCTCATAGGCTTGAGTCACACGATGACGCACTTGATCAGAGTTTTCAGCAGGTGCATGTTCTTGTAATTCATGTACCGTAAGCGGTGGTACATCAATATGCAAATCTATCCGATCTAATAGGGGACCAGAAATTCGATTTTGATAACGTTTGATGGCCTCTGTGGAACATTGACAACGTTGATCCTGATTAAACGCATAGCCACATGGACAAGGATTCATGGCCGCGATTAACTGAAAATTGGCAGGATAAGTCATTTGACGGGATGCCCGAGAAATCACAATTTCTTTAGATTCTAAAGGCTGTCTAAGTACTTCCAAGACTTTACGATCAAATTCAGGAAGTTCATCTAAAAATAGAACGCCTAAATGGGCTAAAGTAATTTCGCCTGGTTTAGGATGTGAACCGCCACCCACCAATGCAATGGCTGAAGCAGTATGATGTGGCGAGCAAAAAGGGCGGTGTCCAAAATGATGCTGCGTATTGGCAACAGAATAAATACTGGCTACTTCTAAATTTTCACTAGAACTGAGCGGTGGAAGAATACTAGGTAGACGCGATGCCAATAAGGTTTTGCCTGTGCCAGGGGGGCCGCGAAACAGTAAGGAGTGACCACCTGCTGCTGCAATTTCTAAAGCACGCCGTGGACGAAGTTGTCCTTTCACATCAGCCAGATCAAATTTATAGCGATGTAAAGGCGAGTCGACAGACTTTTGCACTGGAGATAACGGTTTGTGTTGGCTTAAGTGTTCACAAACTTCTTTGAGATTTTTTGCTGCATACACATCAAAATGGGGTAGTTGTGCTGCTTCAAATGCATTTTGTTCGGGCAAAACCAATTGGTGCTGAGCTTGCTGACACGCGATGGCAATACTTAAAGTCCCAGTGGTTGGACGTAATTGACCATCTAGTGCCAATTCTCCAATAAATTCAAGATGATCGATATTTTGTTCTGGGAGTTGCCCAGATGCAATTAAAATACCCAACGCTATGGGTAAATCTAGGCGTGAACCATCTTTGGGCAAATCTGCGGGTGCGAGATTAATCGTGAGTCGCTTACTTGGGAATTGAAAGCCACTATTAATAATGGCTGAACGAACCCGATCTTTACTTTCCCGAACAGCAGCTTCTGCTAATCCTACAATAGTAAGTGATGGTAATCCTTGACTTAAATGAACTTCGACTTCAATCAGTGGGGCGTGCAGACCCAATAGCCCTCGCGTATTTATTTTGGCAAAAGACATCTTATTGTTCCATTTTGGTGCATTATTTTTGATCGTTATTGGTTTTTTATTGCACTAATAATGTGCTTATTTTTTGTTCTGAATTTTTTGTTCAAGAGCTTCGACTTGGAGGAGTAATTCGGTTAAGCGTTGATTGGCATTGTTAAGCGCAGTTTTCTGACGTTCAATTTCGTCACGAGAAACCAAATCCATTTTCGTCACGGCCTCATTTAATAGGGCTCTTAAATTATGTTCCAAATCGGTTTTTGGTTGTTCTATTTGTTCTAGAATGGCTTGTAATAAAGTTTCAATCATTGTTGTATCCACATTGCTGAAGAAGAGCGGGAGCAGTGTAGCACTGCTTCGACAGAGACTATAGTGCTATCTCAATAATCCTGAACATGATCTGGCGAAAATAGCCGACTTTTGGCTAAAAATCTCGAATATTAAAGACCTAAGCTTCGATTAAAAGATAAAAATAAGGTATAAATAGAGTTGTGTATCAGGTTTTTATTTCCCTCAACCTTAGAAATCTTGGCACGAAAATTGAACATAAAACCTTACTGGTGAAAAAAGCCGAAGGAAAAACAAACATGAAGCTAGTAACTGCAATTGTAAAACCCTTTAAATTAGATGATGTGCGTGAAGCATTGTCAGAAATTGGTGTCCAAGGGATCACTGTGACAGAGGTCAAAGGTTTTGGCCGTCAAAAAGGTCATACTGAGCTGTATCGTGGTGCAGAGTATGTCGTTGATTTTCTTCCAAAAGTTAAAATTGAAATCGCGATTAGCGATGAAATGGTTGATGCAGTGATTGAATCGGTCACTCGTGTTGCGAGCACTGGAAAAATTGGTGACGGAAAAATCTTTGTAACTAACTTAGAGCAAGTAATCCGTATTCGTACAGGTGAAACAGGTCCAGATGCTGTTTAATTTGGCATAAAGTTTGCAGAGTATCGAGTAACTCGCAAAATTAGGTTGGGGGACACGAATGAAAAAAATGCTACTCGCGCTGAGTCTATCAGGCGCACTTTTAGGTGGTTCTGTTGCTTGGGCTGAAGACGTAACCGCATCTGCTCCATCAGAAGAAGTCACAACAACAGTTGAAACGACTGCAGCGGCATCGCCAGATGTACAAGCAGTTGCGACACCTGCTCCAGTTGAAGAAGCTGCAGCTCCTGCGGCTGAAGAACCAACCCTCGATACGGGTGATACAGCTTGGATTCTAGTTTCCACAGCATTGGTCTTGTTAATGACCATTCCTGGCTTGGCGCTTTTCTACGGCGGGATGGTTCGTAAGAAAAACGTATTAAGCACCATGGCACATAGTTTTGTTGCAGCAGCAGTAGTGAGCCTTGCTTGGGTAATTGTAGGTTATACACTTGCATTTACTGAAGGAAATGCCTTTATTGGTGGGTTTGACAAGATCATGTTGTCAGGGATTACCACAACCGCATTAACAGGCACAATTCCTGAAATTCTGTTTGTTATTTTCCAAATGACTTTTGCGATTATTACAGTTGCTATTATCAGTGGTTCAATTGCAGAACGAATGAAATTTGGAGCCTTTGTCGCATTTATCGCGATCTGGGTGGTTGTGGTGTATGCACCAATTACCCACTGGGTCTGGGGTGGTGGCTGGTTATTTAACGATGGCGCACTTGATTTTGCGGGTGGTACAGTCGTACATATTAACTCAGGTGTTGCGGGTCTAGTTGCAGCATATATGTTAGGTAAACGTATGGGGCTAGGTCGTGAATCTATGGCACCGCATAACCTGACATTAACGGTGATTGGTGCAAGCCTTGTTTGGGTTGGCTGGTTTGGTTTTAACGGCGGTTCAGCATTGGGTGCAAATGGTTCCGCAGGTTATGCACTGGTCACCACACAAGTTGCAGCGGCAGCAGCGGCAATTGCATGGTTAATTACTGAAAAAGTGGTACGCGGTAAAGCATCTGTACTGGGTGGCGCATCTGGTGCGGTAGCTGGTCTGGTTGTGATTACTCCTGCGGCTGGTTTCGTGACCGTTGGTGGTGCCTTGGCGATGGGTCTAATTGGTGGTGTGGTCTGCTTCTGGGGGATTACAGGTCTGAAACGTGCCCTTAAAGCAGATGACTCATTAGATGCTTTCGGCTTACACGGTGTTGGCGGTATTGTGGGCGCGATTCTCACAGCAGTCTTTGCCAGTGAATTCATCATGGGAGATAAAGCACCTGCAAATATGATGGGCCAATTGTGGGTTCAAATTGAAGGTGTACTTGCTACTATTGCTTACTCTGCAGTGTTAACTTTCGTAATCCTAAAAGTAATTGATGTTGTGATTGGTATCCGTGTTGAAGCTGATGATGAACGTATGGGTCTTGACTTAAGTCAACATGGCGAACGCATTGAATAATTTTCTTACGATATAATCAATATATTGTGTAAAACAGCCCGAAAGGGCTGTTTTTTTTCCATATCTAGCGTAATGCTCTACAAAAACCAGAATTTTTGCTACACTCAGAATTCAAGAATGTTATGTTTAATTCAACCGCCATGCATTGTCCTTTTTGCAACGCCGCAGACAGTAAAGTTATTGACTCGCGCTTAGCCGCTGAAGGCTGTCAAATTAGACGTCGCCGTGAATGTATTAGTTGCGGTGAGCGTTTTACCACATTTGAAAGTTTTGAAGTAGTCATGCCACGTGTGATTAAATCAGACGGTAAAAATGAGCCTTTTGACGAAGCAAAGCTACGTCGTTCGTTAATGCATGCTTTACAAAAGCGTCCCGTCACACAAGAACAAATTGAAGCTGTGTTGAGCGATATTCAACTGCATATTCGTCGTTTAGGAGAACGTGATGTGAAGTCACGCACCATCGGTGAAATTGTCATGCAAGCTTTATTTGCTTTGGATCATGTCGCTTATGTGCGTTTTGCTTCGGTCTATCAGGACTTTCAGGATGTAGAAGCTTTTCGTCGTCAAATTGAACAGATGCAGCAACGTGAACATGAATGAGTATGCCCATGTCTGAGTTAAACCAAGACCAAATGTGGATGCAACGTGCTATCCGTTTGGCACAACAGGGGCAGTATTCCACTAAGCCAAATCCAAATGTGGGTTGTGTGATTGTCAAAGATGGACAGTTAGTGGGTGAGGGGTTTCATCCACGTGCGGGACAACCTCACGCAGAAGTATTTGCCATGCGGCAAGCAGGTGATTTAACACATGGTGCAACGGCTTATGTTACTTTAGAACCTTGTGCACATTATGGTCGGACTCCGCCTTGTGCCAAAGGCTTGGTTGAAGCGGGAATAGCCCAAGTTGTCGTTGCTTGTTCCGACCCTAATCCTTTAGTGGCAGGTAAAGGTATTCATATTCTTCAGGAAGCCGGTATTCAAGTCAGGACTGGGGTGTGTGAGGCTGAAGCTGCGACATTGAACCGTGGCTTTCTTAAGGCGATGGCAATAGGTTTGCCTTATGTGCGCTTGAAAGTTGCTTCCAGTTTAGATGGTCGAACTGCAATGGCATCAGGGGAATCGAAATGGATTACTGGCGCAGAGGCTCGATTGGATGTTCAGCATTGGCGTGCCATTTCAGGCGCAGTGATTACAGGCATTGATACGGTTTTAGCAGATGACTGTTTATTAAATGTGCGTCAACTGCCAGATGTTGAAGATATCAATACCGTGGTTCAGCCCAAACGCGTTATTTTAGATCGACAAGGCCGACTACCTTTAGATGCCCAAATTTTACAACAACCCGATACGGTCATGGTCATGGGACCCTTCCGTCCTGAACTGGCGCAGTTGGGTGTGATACAGTTAGAAATTCAATCTTTAGAAAGTTTATTAAGAACCTTAAAAGATTTTCAAATTTACGATGTGTTGGTAGAAGCAGGTGCGACTTTATCCAGTGCTTTCCTACAGCAGGGTTTGGTGGATGAGCTGATCAGTTATGTTGCACCCACCTTATTAGGTCAATCCGCACGCGCGATGTTTAATGCAGAGTTTGAGCATTTGGCAGAGCAACTTCGATTTAAGCTCATCGATGTTTCCCAAGTTGGAAATGATGTGCGCTTAAGACTAACTCCCCTTCAAGAGTCTATATGAATCAAGAGTCTACGGTTTATCATAAACGACGTCACGCGGCACGGACCACAGACGAATACTTATTCCATCAATTGGTTCCTTACTTAGGAAACAAGCGTCGTTTATTACATCTGATTTTAGAGGCACTTGAACAGACGGGAACCTTGAATGCTAAAGGTCGTTCGCCTATTTTTGCTGACTTTTTTGCGGGTAGTGGTGTGGTCTCCCGTTTGGCCCGTCAAAATGGTTATCGTGTGATTGCCAATGACTGGGAACCTTATAGTCATGCCTTGAACCATGCCATTTTGGCCTGTGTGGATGCACCTGCATTTAAAGAATTGGGTGGCTATCAAAAGGCAATTGACTATTTAAACCGCCTGCCAGAAGTCAAGGGTTGGGTGACACATAACCTATGCCCACGTAACGATGAAATTTACGATCCTGCCCGTGACCGATTGTTCTTTAAACGTCGCAATGGCATGCGGATAGATGCAATTCGTCAGCAAATTGCCACTTGGCAAGCGCAAGGTGCGATTGATGATGTGGAAATGAGTGCTTTATTGGCGCCATTATTGTATTCAGCCAGTTTTGTCAGCAATACCAGTGGTGTCTTTAAAAGTTTTCATCATGGTTGGGGTGGTAAAACCCAAACAGCCCTGGAGCGTATTGAATCCTTGCTTTGGCTGACCCCAAGCCGTTTTTGTGAAATAGGCGATCCAAAACGGCCTGCCGCAGAAATGTGGTGTGTCGATGCACAGCATTTGGCCAATCAGATGAGTGGTTTTGAAGTGGATGTGGCGTATTTAGATCCACCTTATAATCAGCATGCTTATAGCAGTAACTACCATGTATTGAATGCCTTGACCTTATGGGATCAGGTGGATTTGCCTAGTCCAGACACCAAAGGTTTTAAGAGCGGAATTGATCGCGCATGGCGTAAAGAGCGCCCGAGTCCGTACAATTCTTCTAAGTATGCCAAGGAAGCCTACGAAAAGTTATTGTCGACCATCAATGCACGCTATATTCTGACCAGCTATTCGACTGATGGTAATATTGAAGCCGCTGATTTGCTTAAAGCCAATCTTGAGCGTGGACGTGTCACGTTGTTAACCCAAGATGTCCCACGTTATCGCGTGAGTAAGCAACGCCAGTCGGAACGTGCACGTGTATTGGAGTTTATTGTGATTACCGATACTCATGCGAAGCCAGGTCCGCCATTACGTCAGTTACTCGGTCAACTGTATCATTTCGCAGAATTGGGTGGCGTCGATACCTCAGGTGTGAGTACCCAATTGGCATTGTGGTAAGTCCAAATTCAAAAAAAGAGAAAGATTATGTTTACAGGAATTATTGAAAGCCTTGGTCGAGTCGAAAGCTTGCAAAGTGTGGGTGGTGATGTACGTTTACGTATTCAAACGGATTTGGACATGTCAGATGTTCACTTAGGTGACTCAATTGCAACCAATGGGATTTGCTTAACAGTGATTGAATGGGGCGACAATTGGTACGCCGCAGATGTGTCACGTGAAAGTTTAAATCGAACGACGTTGGGTCACTGGAAGGTCGGACAACCTGTCAATGTAGAAAAAGCCATGTTGCCGACCACACGGTTTGGTGGACATATTGTTAGTGGTCATGTTGATGCTGTCGGTGAGATTACCTTGGTCCGTGAGGATGCGCGTTCACTTTATTTTGAAGTGACGGCACCTGTAGAAATTGCCAAATATTTGGCCGAGAAAGGGTCGGTGACAGTAGATGGTATCAGTTTAACGATTAACCATTTGCGCGGTAATATTATTAGCCTGAACTTAATTCCACATACGGCAGAACGTACCAATATTGGCACGTGGAAAGCGGGTTCGAAAGTGAATTTGGAAGTCGATGTTTTAGCACGTTATATAGAACGTTTATTGCTAGGTGATAAAGCAGCAGAGACCCAAGCACAGTCCAAAATCAGCATGGATTTCTTGGCGGAAAATGGCTTTTTAAAATAAAAAGTATATATCGCATTTGAAAACAGCCTAAAATATAAGGCTGTTTTCTTTTTATTCGAGTGAAATAAAGCACGTGATACTTAAATTGATTAGCCTAGATTTATGTAATGCTTGATTTTTTTCTGAATCTAGAACAAATGCTGCCGCTTTTACTGTCGCAGTATGGCATATGGATTTATGCCATTTTGTTTCTGGTGATTTTTGCAGAAACAGGCTTTGTCTTTATGTTTTTTCTGCCTGGCGATAGTTTATTGATCGCCGTAGGTGCTTTATGCTCATCCTCTGCGATTATTCAGCTGCATAGTATGGGAATATTACTCATAATTGCCGCGATATTAGGTTATACCGTAAATTATTATACGGGTAAAAAATTAGGCTTTAAGTATTTACATCGTCATTCACGTTGGATGAAGCCCGAATATCTGAGTAAAACCAACCATTACTTTGTTAAACATGGTGGCAAAACCATTATTCTGGCACGTTTTATCCCTTTTGTGCGCTCATTTGCTCCTTTTGCGGCGGGTGCAGGAGAGATGAAGTTTTCTAGTTTTATGTGGTACAACACCATCGGAAGTGTAATCTGGATTGGTGTTCTACTCAGTATTGGTTATGGCGCGGGCAATATCTTTTTCGCAACCCTTGAGTTTATCGAGTGACTTGCTCAAACAAGTCACTCAACTTTGCAGAGCGAATATTTAAAGATTCATGGTCAATAATTAATGTTTAATAATCGTCACAACGGGTTCAGCATGGTAGCTTGCGTTGAGTCCTTGTGGGGAAATACTGAAATGGCCTTTTTCTGACTCGCGGGAAAGAAAGATCGAAAGTGATTGAAAATCGGTGCGGCTGATCAGTAGTTTTTGAGCAGACACAATCCATTGTTCGCCTGAATCGAGAGCAGCAATGCGGTGAGAAACGTGGTTCAGTAGGTCCATTTTTTCTTCCTAATTTATTGATATGTCAATTTTTGGCGTCAACACTTTAAAGTGTTTATTTTAAAGTGATGACTATATTGTGACATTTATGTGTCATTTTCATGACACCCATCAAATTGAAGTAGAAAAATTAAACGGTTGGTTTTACATCAGAAAAATTAGAATTATGTAATATGTATTCAATTTCTTCTTGCGCTGCGGAACGTAATTTATTACGGAATTTACTCACAGCTTGTTCAATGTGAGCTTCGGCCTCGAGTTCTAAGCGTAAGCGCACAGTTTCTAATTCAGACAAAATTTGTTGATCTGAAACATGCACCATGCCTGGGGCAAAGTTCAGATTTTGGTGACTATCATTGACATGATAGCGTTCGGTATAGCGTAGCGTTTCTTGTTCAATATGCTGGCGCAAGCTGTCTAAAGTATGTGTTTGTTCAGCATATTGACGTTTTTCATCCTCAAATAATTGTTGGGCATATTGTTCAGTTGCAGCCCGCTTATTGGCTAAGGATTGTTCTAAAGCCAATTGACGACGAATTCGTGCTTCTTCTATCAGACGTGCTTTTAAATCTGCATAAGCTTGTTCTATAACCTGCTGGGCTTGTGCTTGAGCTTTCTGATCTGCTGCAAGCCAGAGTTGAGTCTGTGTCTCGGGTTGTAATAAATCACAAATATGATTCAGATCATCCATAAATGTCTGACGTACAGCTTCAGGCGCTTCTAGCCAGCGCTGTTTAAAATCTGGACCGACATTTAATGCCACCATATTTCTCCCTAAGGTTGAACAGTTAAAGCTTGAAAGTTTGAGGTTCAATGCCTAAACGTCGATATTGTTTAAATTTTTCACGACCGAGCTGTTTAGCAGAATCATTATTTTCAATAATTTCTATAATTTGGCTAAATTCATGAAATTGATCAAGTGCCTGATTGTTAAAATTAAACACAATCCAATCATTTTCTGTGGGTAAGCGTGCCGAGATGCAGACATTTGCATGTTCTTGGTCAATACCATGTCCAATAAAGCTGGCTGCATCGAAACTCCATAAGCGTTCATCCAATTGCTGCTGTAATGCAGCATCGGGGCAATAGAGCCAAATCCGTTTGGGTTGACGCAGAATTTTACGACACAAACGGCAAGTACTTTCGACTTGCCGTTCTGGACTTTTTTCAAACAGATAAAAGCTAACTTTAGCCATTCGTATTAACACGGTTGGCTAAGAATTGCATTAATAACGGTACTGGACGGCCTGTTGCACCTTTGCTACTGCCAGAAAGCCACGCTGTACCCGCAATATCCAAATGTGCCCAACGGTATTCACGGGTAAAGCGTTGCAAGAAGCATGCAGCGGTCACTGCACCTGCTTTAGGACCACCAATGTTACCAATATCAGCAAAAGGTGAATCAAGCTGCTCTTGATAATCATCAATCACAGGCATACGCCATACACGGTCAAAGCTGGTCTGACCTGCGGCATTTAATTCAGCAGCGAGTTCATCGTCTGGAGTAAACATGCCTGTTAAGACAGAACCTAAAGCCACCACACATGCACCTGTTAAGGTCGCAATATCAATCACCAATTCAGGGTTAAAACGTTTGATGTAGGTCAGGGTATCACAGAGCACCAAACGGCCTTCGGCGTCTGTATTTAAGATTTCAACCGTTTGACCACTCATACTGGTGACAATATCCCCTGGGCGGGTTGCATGACCAGAAGGCATATTTTCTGCGGCGGCAATTGCACCCACCACATGAATTGGTAACTTCGCTTCACATAAAGCACGTAAGGTGCCAAGTACAGAGGCGGCACCACACATATCGAATTTCATTTCGTCCATGCCTAGACCAGGTTTCAGTGAAATGCCACCTGTGTCGAAAGTGATGCCTTTGCCAACCAAAACGATAGGTGCTTGATCTGGCTGACCTTTATATTCGAGAGTAATAATACGACCTGGGCGGTCTGAACCACGGCTGACCGCTAAAAAGGCAAACATGCCTAGATCTGCCATTTCCTGTTCATTAATGATGGTGACTTTGAGTTGTTCTGGGTATTGCTGCGCCAAAGCCAAAGCTTGATCGGCTAAATATTCAGGGAAACAGATATTGCCCGGACGGTTGCCTAAGTCACGTGCATAATCCTGACCCGATTGAATGGCTTGAATCAGGCTTAATTGTGAATTATTTAAAGGACTTTGCGCAGCAATGAGTCCGATTTCATTGAGTAAAAATTCGTTCTTTTTCGATTTAAACTCATCATAACCATAAGCCGCTTGGGTTAGGCTTAAGGCAAATAAATAATGCAAGGCTTCAGGCAAAGCATTCAGATCAACTTGAATCTGCTGATATTTTTTTTGTGAAGATTTGATAATAGTTTGTGCAATTTTTGCTAATTTTGCAGGTTGCAAATCTTCAACTTTGTCGAGTCCAATCAGAGTGGCATGGGCAAATTCAGGAATCTTTGCCAAGAGTGGTAAAGTTTCGTTGAATCCAGCTTTAAATTGCGTAGCTTGTGCAATTTGCTCTAAGTTATTGATTTGATATGTTGATGTGATCTGAGCAAGCTGAGTATTGTCGGCTAAAATGAATAAAGCCTGATTGTTAGCGGGAGCGGGTAGAGCGGTATTCAAGCTGAGTTTCATAGGGGGTCTTCACGCCTTTGAGGGTTTTAAGTTATTCAGCCATTGAAACATTTTTATGGTTCGAGTTTCAATGCAGAAGCAGGGGAATAGGTTTTATATTTTTAACATTCGGGTAAACTAACGGTAGTTTTTACTCTTTTTGAAATTGGAAGAATCAATTTGATTATTCGGCGTTATTTAGTCAAGCAAGTGGTGTCTAATTCATTGGTTGTGATTGGCTTGTTGACCTTAATCATGATGGGTGGCCGATTAATCAAGTATTTCGGCGTAGCTGCTCAAGGTCGTTTAGATGCAGGCATTTTATTTAGCATCATCGGTTATCGTTTGCCTGAGTTTTTAACGCTGATTTTTCCCTTGGGTTTCTTCATTGGTCTCATGCTGGTGTTTGGTCGTTTATATGTCGACCATGAAATGGCTGTGCTAAATGGCAGTGGTATCAGTAGACATCAATTGGCACGTATGCTTATTCCCTTGACCTTGGTGTTTATGCTGTTACAGGGTGTGTTAATGCTGTGGATGTCACCTTGGGGCTTACGTCAATTTGAACAGCTCACCACCAGTCAGGCGGTCCGTACAGGTTTTGATTTGGTGCGCCCGAAAGAATTCATTTCTTCAGGTCCTTATACCATCTATGCTGGCGATTTATCAGAAGATCGGCGAAATCTAAAAGATATTTTCTTTTATCAGCGTGCAGAAAAAGAAGGTAAGCCTGATGTCATGATTTTGGCCAAAGAGGCAACACGGGTTGAAGTCGCGAATGACACTGCCAATGTGGTCGATTTGGTACAAGGTCGTCGTTATGAAATTTATCCAGGTCAGCCAAAATATACCCAAGCCGAATTTCAAAGTTATCGCTTACGTTTAGAAAATGATAAAGAAGCTAAATTCGAAAGCTCAGAAGTTGAGGCCTTAACCACGGGTAAGTTATGGCAAAACCGTAATGATCCAATTGTGGCCAGCGAGTTGGGTTGGCGGATGTTCGTTCCACTGGTCATGATTGTAGCATTAGGATTAGCCGTAGCTTTATCTGAAGTGAGTCCACGTCAGGGACGTTATTTAAAACTATTTCCTGCACTGTTAATTTTTGCCAGTTTAATTGTCGCGATGATGGCGATTAAAACGCGTGTCAGCAAACAGGAAATTGGAATTTGGGCCTACCCATTGGTGCTTTTTGTCTATGCAATTGCAGCCGCGATTTTCTCGCGTAAGCAAAAACTAGCTCCAAAAATTAAGAAGCAGATTCAGCGAGTGAGGTCTTAAAATGTTTGCACGTCGTATTGTCGCGAAACATGTGACTAAGACCACAGCCTATGCCATGTTGGGGGCGACAGCGGTCTTGTCGGTATTACAGATTCTATTTACCTATTTAGGCGAATTGAGTGAACTGAACGATACCTATACTGCTTGGCAGGCGCTGATTTATGTCTTATGGGGCGCACCACGGTACTTATATGAGATTTTGCCGATTGCTGCTTTGATTGGAGCAGTATTAGGTTTGGGAACAATGGCATCCAACAGTGAATTGATTGTGATGCGTTCCATCGGGATTAGCCTGTGGCGTATTGTCGGCTGGGTGATTCGTTCAGCTTTAATTTTAGTGATTTTATCCTTCATCTTAAGTGAGTGGGTGATTCCTTATACCAATGAACAGGCCAAGAGTGTGAAAAGTCACCGTAGCGTTGCGGCGTTAGGTGAGGTCAAAGGCTATTGGACTCGAGAAGGGCAGCGCTTTATTTATATTGATTATGCCAACTCACAAGGTCAATTGCGGAATATTCAAGTGGTTGATTTTGACCAAGAATATCGTTTGAATAGCGTACTGAATGCTGAACAGGGACAATTTGTTCAGGATGGTCGTTGGAATTTGCAAGATACCGAACAAATGGCAATTCAGGATGCGGGCAATGCAATCAAACGTGATGCAGCGCAACAACCTTTGGCTTTGGCATTGCAACCGAAATATGTCCACATGGTGACCATTGATCCTGAAGATTTATCACCAAGCCAACTGGTGAGTTTTATGCGGTATATGCATGAATATAGCCAAGTCCCAAAAACCTATCAGTTGGCATTCTGGCAAAAAGTCGGTTCGCCATTTGCTTTAATTGCACTGGTTTTAATCGCCTGTTCTTTTATTTTCGGACCTCTGCGCCAACAATCCATGGGTTTCCGTTTGGTGATTGCCTTATTTATTGGCTTAGGATTCTTCTATTTACAAGATTTTCTGGGTTATGCCAGTTTGGTCTATAGTCCATCGCCCGCTTGGTTCGTCTTTGTCCCGATTGTCATTATGTTTGTGGTTGGTGGTTATTTATTGCGCCGTGCTCGCTAGGAATTTGTACAGATTGACGAAAACAATCTGTACAAGCGAGTTTAACCCTGTTGCATACATGGAGTCTTGCACGAAAATTCGGTAAGATATAGCGACCAATTTATAGACAAGAGTGTAAATCATGACGGATGCAATTGCTGGCAAAGTCCCCCACGTATTGGTAATTATGGATGGTATTGGACACCGTGAAGCGGTTAAAGATAATGCCTTCCTTGCAGCACAACGACCAAACTTGACTGCTATGCAACAAAAGCATCCGCATGGATTAATCTCTGGTTCTGGTGAAGACGTTGGCTTGCCAGATGGACAAATGGGCAACTCTGAAGTCGGTCATATGAATTTGGGTGCTGGTCGTGTGTTGTATCAAGACTTTACTCGAATTACCAAAGACATTCGTACAGGCGCTTTCTTTGAACAGCAAGTTTTGATTGATGCGGTTGAAAAAGCCAAAGCTGCTCAAGGTGCAGTTCATATTATGGGTTTGCTCTCGGAAGGTGGTGTACATTCACACGAAGACCATATTGTCGCGATGGCAGAGCTTGCACTGAAACGTGGTGCGAAGGTGTATTTACACGCCTTCTTAGATGGCCGTGACACACCACCAAAAAGTGCACAACCTTCATTAGAAAAACTCGATGCTTTATTTGCACAATATCCAAATCAAGGACGTATTGCCACCCTAATTGGTCGTTACTATGCTATGGACCGTGACAATCGCTGGGATCGCGTGGAACAGGCCTATCGTTTATTGACAGAAGGTGAGGCCGTTCGTACAGCAGCAACGGCAGTTGAAGGCTTGGAGCAAGCATACGCAGCAGATGAATCTGACGAATTTGTCAAAGCAACACGCATTGGTGATGTGGCTAAAGTTCAAGATGGTGACAGCATTGTCTTTATGAACTTCCGTGCTGACCGTGCGCGTGAAATTACCAAAGCTTTTGTAGAGCAAGATTTTGCTGGCTTCGAACGTAAAGTTGTGCCGAACTTGTCGATGTTCGTCATGTTGACACGTTATCAAGCAACTATTGATGCCCCTGTGGCTTATATGCCTGAGGCATTGCATAATTCATTGGGTGAATACCTTTCGACTTTAGGTAAAACACAGTTGCGTATTGCGGAAACTGAGAAATACGCGCATGTAACGTTCTTCTTTAGCGGTGGCCGTGAAGATGAATATCCTGGTGAAAAACGTATCCTAATTCCATCACCGAATGTTGCCACCTATGATTTAAAACCAGAAATGAGCGCTTATGAAGTGACTGATGAGTTGGTCGCGGCGATTAATTCGGGTGAATATGATCTGTTGGTGGTGAACTATGCCAATGGTGACATGGTCGGACATACAGGTGTATTCCAAGCAGCAGTGAAAGCTGTAGAAGCTGTGGATACCTGTTTAGGTCGTGTCTACGATGCAGTTATGGCTAAAAAAGGCCATATGTTGATTACTGCCGATCACGGTAATGTAGAGCAAATGCAGGACTACGTGAGCGGTCAAGTGCATACTCAACATACAACGGAATTGGTGCCGTTTATTTATGTGGGGCCAACGCAAGCTACAATCGCGGAAGGTGGTGTATTGGCTGACGTAGCGCCAACCTTGTTAAACTTGATGCACTTACCTGTTCCAGCAGAAATGCAAGGTCGTAACCTTATTACCCTACAAGCCTAATTCGGCTTTTTATAGGTGAATCAATGACACAACACTTGAAATTTGCTATTTCCTTAACAGCGGTATTCATGTGTTGTGGACCTGCAATTGGGGCAGTGAATGAGACTGACACTGCTCCAGATTTTGATGAAGTCGAACAAAGTTATCCCGAAGTCCCTGTTGAATCGATTCAGCAGTTTGTCCAGATTTATGGCATTGTCAAAGACAATTACGTCGATAATAAAAATGATGAACAACTCTTCCAACAAGCCATTCAAGGCTTGGTAAGTGGTTTAGATCGCTATTCTCGTTATTTATCACCCGAAGATTATAAGCAGTTGGTGCAATATACCGATGGTGACTTAGCTTCAGTCGATTTTAACTTAAGTTATGACAATCAACGACAGTGGACGATTCAAGGACTCAAACCAGAAGCCGATGCCTATAAGCAAGGCTTACGTAATGGTGTTTCTGTTTTCAAAATTGATGATCAAGAATTAAGAAAGTTGAACCGTGAACAGGTCAATGCGTTGTTGTATGGTTCGATTGGCTCGACTTTGAGTGTGCAATTGGGGCAGACCACCAAGCCAATTAGCTTGGTTCGGACCAAGAAAATTGAAACAGACATTGAGGCACAACTGCTACATAACCAAGTGCTACTGCTTAAAGTTCGGGTATTCCAACAAGATACAGCCAATGAAATTAAGCGTTTAATTGAAGAAAATAACCCATCTCGTCTTAAGGCCGTGCTGATTGATCTGCGAAATAACCCTGGTGGTTTATTGTCTGCAGCAGTGGAAACGGCAGACCTATTTTTAAATCAGGGCATTATTGTCACCACCAAAAGCCGTTCTGAAGGCAATCAACAATTTCAAGCCTTACCGAGTTCAGAATTCCAGAATTTAAAAGTGGGTGTGTTAATTAATGCCCGCTCAGCATCAGCAGCGGAAGTATTTACGGCGGCGATGAAAGAGCATCGTCGCGCGTGGGTGATTGGGGAAAAAAGTTATGGGAAAGGTGTGGTACAGAAACTGTTCCCATTGTCGAATGGTGCTGCGCTACAAATGACGGTATCGCATTATTACACCCCATCGGGCAAAATGATTGAAGGGATTGGCATTCAGCCCGATCAGCTATATCCCTTGCAACATGATATGAAAGAAGAGACTTATCTAGAGCATGTTGCAGAGATTATCGCGAATCGCCGTTAATTATTCATCTGTATCCAGCCCAAACTTTTTCAGGCGATAACGCAAAGAGCGGAAGGACATCCCTAGTTTTTTGGCTGCTAAAGTACGATTCCAATGGGTAATATTCAATGCATTGAGCAGAATCTCTTTCTCAATATTTTCTAGATAAAGTTCCAAACCTTCATCAGGCAGTTTCCGTGGCGCGAGCGTTAATTCTGAAGGTGCTGTCAACATTTGATCGATTGATAATACTGGGGTGTTGACGCTACGGCGCAACGGGGCACTTTGTAAATGCTGTACATCAATATAGTCATCATCACTTAAAGTAATGGCCCGCTCGATAATATTACGCAGTTCACGAACATTGCCTGGATAGTACTGTGCCAGTAAGAAATCTTTCGCACGTGTGGTGAGTGCTTTGACTTCAATTTCCCATTCACGGCAGACTTTCTGAATAAAATGCTGCGCGAGAATTAAAATATCCTGACCACGCTCGCGTAAAGGGGGTAGAACCAGATCCATCACATGGATGCGGAAAAACAGGTCTTGTCGGAATTTACCCTGTTGCACCAGTGATTCTAAGTCTTGATGGCTGGCACTGATCACTCGAAAATCGACATCAATTTCAGTATCTGAGCCAATTGGACGAATGGCTTTTTCTTGAACTGCACGGAGTAATTTGACCTGCATATTCAGTGGTAGTTCGGCAATTTCATCTAGAAATAAACTTCCGCCATGTGCCGATTGAATCAAACCTTGTTTGTCTTGAGTTGCACCTGTAAAGCTGCCTTTTTTGTGTCCAAACAACTCGCTTTCGAGTAGGTCAGAAGGAATCGCACCACAGTTAATGGCAATAAAAGGGCCTTCGTTGCGATTACTGAGGCGATGTACCAAGTTCGCCACAACTTCTTTGCCTGTACCAGATTCACCTGTAATAAACACGGGAGCTTGTGAGCGAGCGATTTTTTTTAAAGTCACGCGGAGTTGTTCGATGGGTGCAGACTGACCAATCAACATGCGTTGTTCAAGTGCATCTTCACTAGCAGCTTGTTGCTGAACTGGATTGTTCAGAGCTTTCTGTAAGAGCTGTTCAAGATGAGTTTGTTTAATCGGTTTACTGACAAAGTCAAAAGCACCTGCTTTGAGTGCGGCGATCGCAATATCCATATTGCCGTAGGCTGTTAGCACTGCGACAGGTAACTGCGGATATTGTTGAGAAATTTCTTCAACCAATTCCAAGCCACTTCCGTCAGGAAGATTTAAATCCGTAAAACAAATATCATAATGATGTTCAGACAACATTTTTTTGGCCTGTGCTATACGATAAGCCACATGCGTTTCGATCCCCATACGGCTGAGCATCATTTGCATCAGCGTACATAGGTCTTCTTCGTCATCTACAAATAAAACGAGTGGTTGTTGCGCCACTATAACACCCCAGTAAAAATTGAATTATTAAATCAGCTGTCGGCATTGAATGCGAAAGCAAGCTCCCTGTTGTTGTTCTACATAGCTTAAGAGGGCTTGATTGGCCTCACAAAAGCTATGTGATAGATATAATCCTAAACCTGTTCCTGTAATTGCAGTACTAAAGAACGGTTGAAACAGGTGGGCTTGATCCTGAATCGCCACGCCTTCCCCAAAATCACACACATCAATGTGAATGTTTTTATCCTGCGTATAGCAGTGGAGCTCTATTGTACTGCGTTCAGGTGAATTATGTCGGATTGCGTTGCGAATTAAATTAATTAATACCTGCCTAAATTGTGCCTCATCAAAATTTAAGCTGAGTTGAGGAGCAATGTGACATAAAATTTTGGTTTTAAGATCGGGCAGATCTTCCTGAATAAAAAGAGGAATAAAATGATCAAGCTGAATGGTAATGGGTTGAGTGGCTTGATTACGTACCATACTTAAGGTGTCTTGCACAATTTTATCAATACGTTTGGTCTGCTTGCTAATCATTTGGCTCAGTGTTTGCTGCTGATCAACTGTACTGTGTGGCAATAGCTCATTGGCTTGAACAATAGCGGCTAATGGATTACGAATTTCATGTGCAATACTGGCAGAGAGCTGCCCCAGCGCAGCTAATTTTAATTGTTGTACCTGCTGATTCATCTTCTGCCCATCTTGAATCACCAAAAGTGTCAGTATCTGCTGTGGGACAATCAGTTTCTGCACTTCAATATGCAAATGGTAGCGGCTCAGCTGAGATTCAAACTGAAATTTCTCTCCGTTTTGTACCTGATCAAAGTTCAGTAACTCAAACAAATCAGGTTGTAATTTATACAGTGGATATTTATCAAAAGCATAAAATGGCGCAATGCCTAATAAAGCACAGGCGGCAGGGTTACTTAAAACAATATGGCAGTTTTCATCTAAGACCAGATAGCCTGTTTCAATTTGCTCTAAGATATAGCGATTAATATTTTGCAGGCGTTTTAATTCCTGTGATTGGGAAAAGTTGACATGATCGAGCAGCTGAAAACGTCGAACTGCAATTTGCCCACAAGCATAAAAGACAAAAAATAAAACCGCCAAGATGACACTATTACCCAAATTATGAAACGAGTGTTGGGTTAGAAAGCTGATCAAGAATTGTTGATAGATAACCGCAATCACCGCAATGAGGGTAATAATTAAGGCTTTTTGTGTCTTGAGGAGTAATGAAGCGGCAAAAATGGTGGTTAAGAACAGAATACTGATACTTAAACTTGGACCATTGGTGGCGATGGTGAGTAGGCTTAAGGCAATAACATCGACAATAAAAATGAATGCAAACTGCTGCGGAATATGCTGTTTAAAATGTTTGAGATTAAAAAATTGTACGCAGTTAATGAAAAAATAACCCCAGAGTACATAAAAATACAGTTGAGGAAATTCGTAGTTGTTTGCTAGTTCATCTTGGGTCAAAATAAAAATCAGGACCAGACAACTGGTGATTAATAAGCGGTAAGCGGCATACCACAGCCCGAAAAAGTATTGATTTAATTCGAAATATTGGGAATGTTGCATGCTGCAAACCGATTATGATATTGAAAGTTATAGTTTTATTTTAAGGTTTGATGAGACCGTAACGAATCGCTAGATGTGTGAGTTTTACATCGCTATCGATATTTAGTTTTTCAAAAATACGGTAACGATAGGTATTGACTGTTTTTACACTCACGAAAAGTTTATCTGCAATTTCTTGCGCGCTAATACAGTTTACCACCATCATGGCGACTTGCATTTCACGCTCAGACAGAGCGTCAAACGGTGATTGTTGCGTGTCGGATAAATAAGAGCTTGCGAGTTGCTCTGCTATATCGGCGCTGAAGTATTTGCCACCTTGCATGACTTTATTAATGGCACGGACCATTTCACTGACAGGAGCACCTTTGGTGATATAGCCTTTAGCACCCGCTTTAAGGAGTAAAGAAGGGTAAGGTTCTTCGGCTAGACCACTCACGGCCAAAACTTTAGTCTCAGGCGCAGTCTGTAACAAGCGGCGAGTAGTTTCTACGCCACCAATGCCAGGCATATTAACATCGAGTAAGACAACGTTGGGGTGATGTTGGCGAACCAGATTAATAGCTTCTTCACCAGATTCCGCCTGACCAATCACTTGTACATCGGCATGATCTTCTAGCATACGGCAAATACCAGTACGGACTAATTCATGGTCATCCACCACTAAAACTGTAATCACCGATTTCTCCCTCTGGCTAAAAAAATTACATCATTTTTGTTACATAAAGCAAAATAAGCTTGCAATGAAACGACAAAATTAGCAATCCTATTCTTATTCCGAAATTAAAAGTTTTGCACAATAGCGCGAACAGAAAATTCCCGTTGCTGTGTAAATGTAAGGCATATTTGAGGTAATACGCAAATGTATCTTACCTCCCTGAGTTGAGTAAACGATTGTGAAAAATTCTAAGAAGTCATTCATGCATGTGTTGAGTATGTCTATTCTACTCAGCCTGAGTTCAACCAGCTTTGCTGAACTCGTCATTAATCCTTCCTCGGGGAGTGTTGGTCAGGCTTCAATGAACTGGTCTTCAGAGGAAGCGAGTCAATTATTAAATAGTGATGTTTCTTCACTTGCTGAGGAAGTGTCTCCGCAAGGATCAACCAAAGTCACCACGACGGTTCGCAGCTCAAATGGGGTACCAACCTATTCTGCGCCGAAAACGGTTCATATTATTGATACCTCTGCGGGTTATAGCAGTCAACCTTCTGTAAGTGCCCGTGCAGCGCTGGTCATGGATGCGCAAACAGGTGAGGTGCTTTATAGTAAAAATACCAATGCTGCATTACCAATTGCTTCAATTACTAAATTAATGACAGCAGTTGTTATTGCTGATGCACGTTTAGACATGTCTGAGGAAATTACCTTACAGTCGGTCGATTTTGCAGGAGCAGGTGGTAAAAATTCGAGTTCAACGCTACGTGCAGGGGATAGCATGAACCGTGCAGAAGCGTTGCTTTTTGCTTTAATGAAATCGGAAAATCCAGCGGCAGCAGCGTTAGCGCGAACGTATCCAGGAGGACGTAGTGCTTTCATTGCGGCAATGAATGCCAAAGCGCGTGCATTGGGCATGAATTCAACCCATTATGTTGAATCTACAGGACTTGATCCACACAATGTCGCATCAGCACGTGATTTGGGAATTTTGGTGAGTACTGCATCGCAATATGGTTTAATTCGTCAGTTTTCAACCACGGCAAGTTACGATTTTAACTTGGGATATCGTGTCTTAAAATCAAACAATACCAATGCTTTAGTGCGTAACGGTGGTTGGAATATCAACCTGTCCAAAACAGGTTATATCAATGAGGCAGGGCGTTGTGTCGTGATGCATACCACCTTGAATTCTCGTCCAGCAGTTGTGGTGATTTTAGGCGCGAGTTCATCTCAAAGTCGAACTGAAGATGCAACCCGTTTAATGACGTGGGCAAGTCAGTTACCAAAACGAATTTAATTTCTATCTTTAAAAAGACTCTTCTTAATGAAGAGTTTTTTTATGCCTATGAACTGCGACACAGCTTGTCTTAAAGATGAGTTTTTGACTATTTTTTGTATGTAGAATGCGTATGATAGCGAAATAACAAGATCATGACTGAGTCTGACTATGAATGCGATGCAACATGCTCGAATTTCAGCGAAACGTTGGGGTGGTGAGCCAGAAGATTATTATGAATTACATGCATTTATTGATAGTACCAAAAGTTTATGTAGTGATGCTCGACATCGAATTTTACATACTCTGTGGGGAATAAATTCAGTTGTGATCCCGATATTTGGTCATAGTGTTCAGAACAGTGCGGGCAAATCGATTGATATAAAAGACCTATGTGAACGTGATCATTTATTGGTAGATTATCAGCAGCGCTTTATTCCTACTTTAAGTGACTTTGTTCACGCCATTGATACAAGCCGATTACCTCAAAATTTAGAACGACATTTAGAACAATTACATCAAGTCTACGCCCAAAACCCAATTGCATCCCAATTAATGCTTTCACCTTTGGCACAAACAGGGAAGTTGCATTCTTTACTTTTTACCCATAACAGTTGGTTTATTTACGATATTTTACCGCGAATAGGCGTATTACCGAATTTACAGAATATTGTCTATAGTCCAGATGACATCTTCCACGCGATGCACTTTGAACTGTGGATGGATAATGGCATGGCAATTCCGCAAAGTGCGCAAGCATTACATCAAAGAAAACAACAAAGCTTCGTTTAAGCGTAGCTAAAAAATCAGGAGATGGCTATGACCACCTACGTTATTCGTGCAAAATACTTCGGCTATAAC
Organism: Acinetobacter sp. ACNIH2; assembly: GCF_002934965.1. Taxonomy (NCBI): domain Bacteria; kingdom Pseudomonadati; phylum Pseudomonadota; class Gammaproteobacteria; order Moraxellales; family Moraxellaceae; genus Acinetobacter; species Acinetobacter sp. ACNIH2. The sequence goes on along the minus strand of NZ_CP026412.1, from coordinate 1,183,804 downwards.
GATGAAGTTTTTTATGTTGCAGGCAATCGTATTAGCAATGTTTTTCAAGATCAGGCTGAAGCCGAAGCGGCTTATCAGAAGCTGGAGGTTGAGGGTGCACGAGATTTTGCGCTATACGAAGTAGAATCTTTATTTGATGCAGATGAAGCCACGTTAAAACAATTGGATGAATTTGTTTTTTCACGTTGTGGTGAGCACATTTACCAAGATGGAGAGATTTCTCGAGATGTGCTACCAAGCAGTTTGAGTGATGCTGATACGTTTAGTTTTGTACAAATGGCTGAAATGCAAAAATTTCAATTGGTCCATTTTGATCATGAAGTGAAGTTTTATGGTTTGTGGTCGACCAAGAAACAGCAATGGCTTGAAGAGCATGACGAGTTTTTTGCAGGGCTCATTTATGCTGAAAGCCCAGAATTACTCAAGGATAAAATTGAATCTATCTTTAAGGATTACGATTATTCAGATATTGAATTAGAAGGTTCATTGGAGTCCTTATCGGATCAGCCTATTTTGTTAAAAGCACTCATTCAGACAGATTATGCTTTAAGCTATGATGAAGATAAACAAATTTTAAATATTGGCCTGTGGCAGAATGAAGCTTTATATGCAGTGAATGCATTGCTCAAACAACCTTTATTTGAGGTTAAGCAAATTGAGTTAGAAGAAATTCAGCGTTTGGAAAAAGAACTCGCAAAAATGCATAGTTATGATGAAGATTATGAATGTGATGAAGAATAATCTTTGACATGAAATAAAAAAACCAGTTGCTCGCAACTGGTTTTTTTTTAGTGCAAGTGGAAACTTACATATTTGAAAGAATAGAATCTTTTACTTGAGACATGGTTGCATCAATTGACAACATAACTGCATCAGCACATTGTTTGATGGCTGTATCTGGATCTTTTAGACCATTACCCGTTACTGTACATACAATGACTGAACCTTCAGCAATTTTACCCGCTTTAATATCACGAATTGCACCACCGATAGAAGCAGCAGAAGCAGGCTCTACAAATACGCCCTCATACATAGAAAGCAAACGTTGTGCTTCTAGAATTTCAGCATCTTGTAGCTCATCAAACCAGCCTTTAGAGTCACGTACTACAGCTTTCGCATGGTTCCAGCTTTGTGGGTTACCAATACGAATTGCGGTTGCAACTGTTTCAGGATGTTCAACTGGCGCACCGCGCAAGAATGGAGCAGCCCCCGCAGCTTGATAACCCACCATGGTTGGTAGGCCTTCAGGTTTCGGACCTGTGAATTGATCTGTCGTAGCATCATAAACCACTTGTTCAAACTGATCAGCAGGTTGGTTTGCTACGGCTTCGGTATAACCCATCCAGTGCGCAGTAATGTTGCCCGCGTTACCTACAGGTAAGCAGTGATAGTCTGGCGCACGGCCTAAAGCTTCAACGATTTCGTAAGCAATAGTTTTTTGACCTTGTAAACGATACGGGTTGATTGAGTTAACAATCGTCACAGGTGCTTGATCCGCAACTTCTTTCACTAGGCGCATACCATCGTCAAAGTTTCCGCGAATTTGCATGGTGATTGCACCATACATCATTGCTTGCGCCATTTTACCCATGGCAATTTTGCCTTCAGGAATTAACACAAATGCTTTGATGCCAGCACGCGCTGCATAGGCAGCAGCCGCAGCAGAAGTATTACCTGTAGATGCACAGATAATTGCTTTTGAACCGTCTTCAACCGCTTTGGTCACAGCCATAGTCATGCCGCGGTCTTTGAATGAGCCTGTCGGGTTCAAGCCTTCGTACTTCACATAAATTTCAACATCTTTACCAATAATACGTGGAATATTCTCCAACTTAATGAGCGGGGTATTACCTTCGCCTAAAGAGATTCCACGAGTAGTAGCAGACACTGGTAAACGGTCACGATAACGGTCAACTAAACCAGTATAACGATTGGCATTCGACATGATGATGTTCCAATTATGGGTAGAGCTTGGCAAGGGGGAATCGCCCCCTTGACCCGATTAATTATCAAGCGATTCTAAACGAATTCGCACAATTTCGCCATGAATAGCTGGCAAGGCTTGGATTTGCTTCAATGCTTCATCCATCTTCGATTCAACCACTGGATCGGTCAGAATCACGATTGGAATCAGGTCTTTTAAGCGTGATTGTTGCATGATGGCATCAATGCTGATACCTGCACGGCTTAAAATCGTTGTGACGTCAGCGAGCACACCAGTTTGATCTTCGGCATTCAAACGAATGTAGTATCCTGTGGTCATTTCTTCACGGCTTAAGATTGGCATATCGGTTAATGCTTCAAATGCCAATTGAGGAATAGTCCCTGCACCATCTTCGGTATAGGAAATATCGCGAACGATATCTACTACATCGGCAACAACAGCAGACGCTGTTGGACCTGCACCTGCACCCGCACCGTAATACAAGGTTGGACCTACGGCATTGGCTTGAACCAGAACGGCATTTTTTACACCATTCACATTGGCAATCAGTTCTTCGGCTGGAATAAGGGTCGGATGAACGCGTAGTTCAATGCCTTTTTCTGCACGACGTGCAATCCCCAAATGTTTGATGCGGAAACCGAGTTCTTCAGCATATTTGACATCTTGTGCGGTGACTTTACTGATGCCTTCGGTATAGACCTTGTCAAACTGTAAAGGAATACCAAATGCACAAGAAGCCAAAATCGTCAGTTTATGTGCGGCATCAATTCCTTCAACGTCGAAGGTTGGATCAGCTTCTGCATAACCTAATTCTTGCGCTTCTTGTAATACATCTTCAAAGGCACGACCTTTGTCACGCATTTCAGTCAGGATGAAGTTGCCTGTACCGTTAATGATGCCTGCCAACCAATCAATTTTATTGGCAGCCAAACCTTCACGAATAACTTTAATAATGGGAATACCGCCTGCAACGGCAGCTTCATAGGCGATTTGTACGGCATTGTCTTCTGCCGCTTTAAATAATTCATTGCCATGTTCAGCCAATAAAGCCTTGTTGGCGGTTACGACTTGTTTGCCATGCTTGATGGCTTCCATGATGACTTCATAGGCAGGATGAATCCCGCCCATAACCTCTACAACAACATCGACATCGGGTTGACGTACGATGTCCATCAGGTCTGCACTTTGTTTTACAGAAGCTGGAAGATCAAGGTCTGGACGCGGACGACGAGTACCGACATGGGTAATTTCAATTCCTCGACCGGTGCGACGTTTAATTTCAGCAGCGTTTTCTTTTAGTAGTTTAAGGGCACCACCACCCACAGTTCCAAGACCGAGGATTGCCAGACGAACTGGTTTCACGTCACACTCCATTTATTTCTTCAATTTTACGCGAATCTAGATCATAGCTAAAAAAACGCTCAGACTCTAGGGTGGAGAGAAGATAATCTCCACCTATAACTAATAGTAAAATAACAAATAAAAATTAGTTATTTAAACGCTGCTCTAATTCTTCAGGACTGAGGTATCCGCCTAAATAAACACCTTCGGTATTATAGATCGCAGGTGTACCATTCACGCCCATATTCAAGCCCAGTTGATATTGATCGCGGACAGGGTTTTTACAGGTAGCAGCAGGTAATTGAGCACCTGCAATCGCTTGGTCAAATGCTGCACGACGATCTGCACTACACCATACGCTTTCCATGGCAGGCATAAACTGTTCGCCACGTGGCCAAGCAATGTAACGGACTTCGATACCCTTAGCGGTAATTTCAGGAATATGTTCGTGCAATTTGTGGCAATACGGGCAGCTTGCATCGGTAAACACATAAACTACATGTTTCGTTTTACCTTGCGCTGGATAAACCAAGAGATCTTCTGTTTTTAAGCTGGCTAAATGCTTTTTATTGGCTGCGGCTTGCAAGTTCTCACTGACATTATGTAGCTTTTTATCACCTAAGCGAATGACATCGCCTTGAATTAAGAATTTACCGTCACTGGTGGCATAGACTGAACTCATACCTTCCAAGTTCACCCAATATAGATTAGGGACTTCGGTGGGTTTGATATCAATAATTTTGGCCTGAATACCCGCAGTTTTAAAATGTTGCTCTAAAGTTTTAATCAGGCGTTGTTGTGCATTGCGTTCAGAGAGATTTGATGCTTCTCCAGTGGCAGGTGCACTCGCTGTGAGCGTATTTTGCTTTTTGTCATCATTATTTGAATTTGAACATGCCGTGAGAGCTAAACTGCCTGCCAAGGTACATGCAATAAATAATTTTGTGCGGGTAAATGACATATAAAACCCTTTCTTTTAGGTATAAAAACAGGAAGCTAGCATAACAAAAAAATCTTTGTAGCGTGGTATTTCTTGGTGTGGACTCTGTGAGCGTATTTAATTTATGGTCTAGGCTCGTGGATGGAACTCGGCATGTAGTTGCTGCATACGAACTTGTGCCACATGGGTATAAATTTGTGTGGTCGATAAATCACTATGTCCCAATAATACTTGTACCACACGTAAATCCGCACCATGGTTGAGTAAATGGGTGGCAAATGCATGACGCATGGTATGCGGTGAAAGTTCTGCTTGAATGCCAGCCTGTAGGGCATAGCGCTTAATGGCATACCAGAAATTTTGCCGACTCATAATCCCACCTTGTTGGGTGAGGAACACATAGTCAGTTGCCGATTTATACAGACTTGGTCGGGCTTGTGCCAGATAGCGTTCAATCCATTCAGAAGCCACTTGTCCTAAAGGCACCAAACGTTCTTTGTTGCCTTTACCGACAATCCGTAGATAACCTTGTTTTAAATTGATCAGTTCTAAACGTAAATTTAACAATTCTGATACACGTAAGCCACAGGCGTATAAGACTTCAAACATAGCACGGTCGCGTAAGCCCAATGCAGTACTGGTATCTGGTGCAAGAATTAGGGCTTCTACGTCTTGTTCTGAAAGATCTTTAGGTAAGGCACGTCCAATTTTCGGGGTGCGATGACTAGCAACAGGGTTGTCACTTCGTAGTTTTTGTTCTCTTAAAAATTTAAAAAAAGAACGTAGGGCTGAAAGGCAACGGGCGATAGAACGCGGGCTTTTTCCTTGTTGAGTGAGGCTCAGCAATACATCTGCAATGTCTTCACTTTGCCAATCAATCAAGGCTTTGTTGTGGCATTCGCTGCATTGAATCAGGTCGGAAAGATAGGCATTGCGTGTATGGGGGCTAACGGTTTGTGCAATTAAATAGTCACGGAAACCCTGAAGAAAGCTGAGTTTTTCTGGAATTTGGATAGGTGTAGGTATTCTAGGTTTTTTATTTAACATTCGTGCTTAGAATTCAGGAAACCGATTTAGATTGTTTATCTTAACTAATTTTACAACATTTTTCTGAGTGGACCTTGTGGTATAAAGTGAATGCGAATAGGAATCTAACCTTATTTGGTAATTATTCTCATTTGCGTGTATACTACAGTAAAATATTTTAGGGTTTAGTGCGGTGCTTTTATCTGATTTGAAAGTCAAGCAAACGGCCATCATCCGGAATGTTAAACGTCATGTGGATGGCGATGCAGTTCAGACTGACCTGATAGCAAGTCGTTTAGAGACTTTAGGTTTTGTGCCTGGTACTTCCGTTCAGGTGGTGACAAAAGGTATTTTTGGTGGCGATCCGATTTTAATTCAGGTTGGATTTACCCGTTTCGCACTAAGAAAAGTTGAAGCTGCAAAAATTGAAGTTGAAATGGAAGGAGCACCTGCATGAGTGATGCGTTGCGTATTGCCCTTGTCGGGAATCCTAACTGTGGTAAAACCTCATTATTTAACCATTTAACAGGAACTCGTCAAAAGGTCGCGAACTATGCGGGCGTGACGGTTGAACGTAAAATGGGTCAGTTCTCTTTACCTTCAGGGAAAGCCGTTCGAGTCTTGGACTTGCCTGGAACTTACAGCTTAGATGCAACTAGCCCCGACGAAGCCATCACCCGTGATGTAGTACAAGGTAAAATTGTAGAAGAAGGGCATCAGGATGCATTTTTATGTGTGGTAGATGCCACCAACTTAAAACTGCATTTAGGTCTAGTTCTAGAAATGATTGAATTGGGCCGTCCAATTCTACTAGTTCTAAACATGATGGATGAAGCACGCCGTCGTGGCATGCAGATCAATACCCAGAAATTGTCTGAACGTTTGGGGATTCCTGTTGCTGAAACCGTTGCGGTGCGTAATGCAGGCATCGAAAACTTATTGAATGCTTTAGATCAGGCCAAATATGCCGTACCTCATACAGAATTGAGTGGTCTAAAAGGTTCACATCACCAAAAAATCGCCACAATTTTGCATGACGTCGTTCAGTATGCGGACCAAGAAGATAAACGTTCTGATTTCCTTGATCGTATTTTTTTACATCCCGTACTTGGCTTAGTCACACTTGCGGTGATGATGTTTGTGGTTTTCCAAGCGGTTTTTGCTTGGGCCGCTCCGTTTATGGATGGGATTGAAAGTTTATTTGGCTGGCTGGGTGAAGTGATTGGCGCATCCATCTCGCAACCTTTATTGCATAGTTTGGTGGTTGACGGAATTATTGCGGGTGCGGGCGGTGTCGTAGTGTTTTTGCCTCAGATTATTATTCTGTTCTTCTTTATTTTGGTCTTGGAAGAATCGGGCTATCTACCGCGTGCTGCATTTTTACTGGATAAATTAATGTTTAAAGCAGGCTTGAGTGGACGTGCATTTATTCCATTGCTGTCTAGCTTTGCCTGTGCAGTTCCTGGAATTATGGCAACCCGTAGTATCAGTGACCCACGTGATCGTTTAACCACAATTTTTGTGGCCCCACTAATGACCTGTTCGGCACGTCTACCTGTATATGCTTTATTAATTGCGGCATTTATTCCTGCGCAAACCGTGTGGGGAATTTTTAATTTGCAAGGCTTGGTGCTATTTGCTTTGTATATGGCGGGTATTTTCAGTGCGTTGGTTGTTTCATTTGTATTGAAATTTTTCCAAAAAGATAAATCGCAACATGCGTTGCTGATGGAGCTGCCAAGTTACCGTTTTCCTGACCTAAAAAGTGTCGGTATTGGTTTGTTGGATCGTACCAAAATCTTTATGAAACGTGTTGGTGGGATTATTTTCGCGCTTTCTATTTTGCTGTGGTTCTTGTGTACTTTCCCTCAGCCGCCTGCGGGCGCGACTCTGCCGGATATCGATTATTCCTTCGCAGGAATGTTGGGGCATATCATGCAGCCTATCTTTGCACCCTTGGGTTTTAACTGGCAGATTTGTATTGCCTTGATTCCAGCTATGGCGGCACGTGAGGTTGTTGTTGCGGCTTTGGGCACAGTCTATGCTTTATCTGCTGTCAATGATGATGCCATGTCGCAAGGATTGGCGGCAATCATTGGTGGTAACAGTGACTTAGGTTGGTCTTTGGCCACAGGTTTGTCTTTATTAGTCTGGTTTGTTTATGCACCACATTGTTTAGCGACTTTAGCGACTGTACGTCGTGAAACAGGTTCATGGAAAACCGTGAGCTTTATGACCGCATATTTGTTTGGTTTGGCATATTTGATGTCATTCCTGACTTATCAAATTGCCTCGCACTATTTAGGTTAATCTGCAAGGAGACTCTGAACATGGTTGAAATTCTGATTGTTGCAGCCTTGGTGCTGTGGAGTGCACTGGTGGTGTTTAAGAAAGTGTTTCCGAAAACGTCCAATAAAACCTTTGGCGCATTGGCAGGATTTACGCAAAAGCAGGGTTGGAACACGCTATCTAAATGGTTGAAGCCTGCGCCTGTTGCCGGTTGTGGTGGCGGTTGTGGCTGTAGCCAAGAGGATGCACCCAATGCGAATAAAACTACTGAGATTCAAGCAGTGAAGTGGAAATAATCCATTTTGCTTAATTCACAAAAAAGCCGTCAAATTTGACGGCTTTTTTACGCGCTGACACAAAAAAACAGAGAGAAAGTCAAAACAGAAAAAGCATTCAAAACAGCAAAGTGCTAACATTTTGTCAGTTTTACCAATCAACCAAAACATGGGGCAAAAATGTTAATACAGCGTGGTGGATTAAAAGTCGTTGCTGGACTTGGAATTTCAGGTGTTGCAGCAGTAAATTTCTTACATGAGAAGGGCTACCGCGTTGCAGTAACAGATTCACGAGCAACTCCGCCAGGGCATGATCAAATTCCTGCCGAGGTACAAACCAGTTTTGGTCAATTAGATCGAGAACTTTTATTACAAGCTGAAGAAATTATTGTCAGTCCAGGACTGGATTTGAAATTACCCGAATTGCAAGCTGCGATTGCACAGCAAATTCCAGTTGTCAGTGAAATTCAGGTATTACGCCGTGCCACGGACAAACCGATTGTGGCAATTACAGGTTCAAATGCAAAAAGTACCGTGACCACGTTATTTGGTCTCATGGCTCAAGAAGCAGGTAAGAAAGTTGCTGTAGGCGGTAATTTAGGACGACCAGCGCTAGATTTAACCAAGGATGATCCAGAACTGTATATTCTTGAATTATCGAGCTTTCAGCTTGAAACGACTTCGAACTTGAATGCAGCGGTTGCAGTAGTTCTGAATATGAGTGAAGACCATTTAGACCGTCATGGAGATATGTGGGGCTATCATCAAGCCAAACACCGTATTTTCCAAGGTGTGAAAAAAGTGGTGTACAACCGTGATGATTCGTTAACTCGTCCTTTGGTACCTGATGTGACGCCATTACAAAGTTTTGGCTTAAATGCACCAGATCTGAATCAATACGGCATTTTAAAAGATGATGATGGTACCATTTGGTTGGCACGTGGTCGTGAGCGTTTATTGAAAAGTTCGGACATGTACATTCAAGGTACGCACAATGTCGCAAATGCCTTAGCATGTTTGGCTTTAGGTGAGGCGATTGGCTTACCACTTGAGTCGATGCTGAATACTTTGAAGCATTTTAAAGGTTTGGAACATCGCTGTGAATTTGTGAAAGAGGTGAACCAAGTCCGTTACTATAATGATTCTAAAGGCACCAACATTGGCGCAACATTGGCTGCGATTGATGGGTTGGGGGCTGCGATTGAAGCTCAGCAAGGCAAGGTAGCGATTATCTTGGGTGGACAAGGAAAAGGACAAGATTTTACTGCTTTGAAAGATTCACTAGTCAAATACGCTAAACTTGCGGTGTTGATCGGTGAAGATGCGAACCTGATCGAACACGCGATTGCAGGAACTACGACCATCTTGCATGCTGCAACATTAAAAGAAGCAGTAGCATTGTGCCAAGTACATACCCAGCCACATGATGTGGTGCTATTGTCTCCAGCATGTGCAAGTTTTGATATGTTTAAAAGTTATGGTGATCGTGGTCATCAGTTTGTCGATTGTGTGAATGCTCTAACTTAAAAGAATGATAAGGAGAGAGTTGTATGGCAGGTTTAGCTCAGACAACGATCAATAAATTTCAACAATTTTATGACCGTGTCAGTCCGCGAATTCCAGCGGAATTTACGGCAAGAAATGTGCTGATTTTTTGTGTGATTGCTTTGCTGTGTTTAGGTTCTATCATGGTGGCTTCGGCTTCCATGCCTTATGCAGATCGAATGTTGGAGAATCCATTCCATTATGTTGTACGCCATGCTATTTCCATTGTAGTGGCTGGCATTGCCGCATTTTTGGCTTATCGGGTTTCGCTGAACGTATGGTTCAATAATACTTTTTCGTTGTGGCTCATCACCATTGCCTTGCTCGCTGCTGTCTTGGTGATCGGGACAGAGGTGAATGGTTCCACACGATGGATTCGTATAGCTGGCTTTACCTTGCAAGCCACGGAAGTTGCTAAGGTCATGATGGCCATCTTTACAGCCGATTATGTTGTGCGCCGCGCTGCGGAAGTCAGGAACAACGTTAAAGGTTTGGTACGGCTTGCTGCAATCATGATTTTAACGGTTGGTTTGATTATTGCTGAACCCGATTTAGGTGCAACAGTGGTGATTGTGCTGATGATGTTGGGTGTGTTCTTTTTAGCAGGCGCACCCGTAATTCAGTTTGGTATTGCGCTTGGTGCGATTCTAACTGCATTCTTTTTCCTGATTGTATTTGAGCCTTACCGTTTTGAGCGTCTGATGTCGTTCTCTAACCCTTGGAACGATCCTTTGGGGGCAGGTTATCAGTTGTCGAACGCATTGATGGCCTTTGGTCGTGGTGAGTGGGTCGGTGTAGGTCTGGGTCACAGTATCCAAAAAATGTCGTATTTACCTGAAGCACATACCGACTTTATGTTGGCAGTGTTAGGAGAGGAATTCGGCTTTTTAGGCATTACTGTGGTATTGCTTTTGTCTTTTGGGATGTTGGTGTGCTGTATTAAAATTGGTCATCGTGCGCTACGCAATCAATACTTGCGCGCAGGTTATTTGGCTTATGGCATCAGCATTATTTTCTTGCTGCAAATTCTGGTCAATGCGGGTATGAATATGGGGATGTTACCGACCAAAGGTTTAACTTTGCCTTTTATTAGTTATGGTGGTTCATCTTTAATTATGTGTGCAGTGATGATCAGCTTAATTCTTAAAATTGATGCAACCACGCAAGACATTAACCCAAGTAAGGAAGAATCAAGTTTCTAAGCCTATTGGGTATGTGGCTAATTAAGCACATATATTCTATTTGAAAACCTCTTGTCTAATCAGATGAGAGGTTTTTTATTTTCTCTAGCATTAGAGATAGTGTCCTTCCAATTCGATACAGTGAGGAATGAGATCGGTATTCCACTGCGCCACAGCCTGTTGCAGCATGATTTCAGGTCGGTCTATATCTACTTCGGGTTGATGCAGAGCGTGTAGCGCCTGTTGTAATAGTTCAGGTGCTTGCTTCGGGTCTAAGGCTTTTGCAAGGTTTTGTTTCGAAAGTTTTTGTCCCTGATCATTCATGGCGAGTGGTAAATGCATGTAACTCAGGGTGGGGTAGCCCAAAAGTTGCGCCAGCCAAATTTGACGTTCAGTATTATCCAGCAGGTCTGCACCACGTACTACATGGGTGATGCCTTGTAAATAATCATCTACAACAACAGCGAGTTGATAATTGATAATGCCGTCTCGACGTTTGAGTACGAAGTCCCCCAAATCCTGTTTTAAATTGCAACAGTGTAGCCCTTGCAAGCGATCTTGAAAGCAAATACGTTGATCTTGCACCTTAACACGAATGGCTTGATGTTCAAACGCCAGACCTAAATCACGACAAGTTCCTGCATAGATATGATTAGAGCCCAGCATTTTACGGGTACAGGCACAGGCATAGACTTGACCTATAGCATGTAACTGCTCAATGACTGTTTCATAAAGGGCTAGACGATCTTTCTGGAAGATAATCTCAGCATCGGGATAAAGTTGAAAGGCTTCTAGACATTGTAGAATATGCTGTTCACTGCCAGGATAAATACGCGGAATATCGGTATCTTCTACACGAACCAGCCATTGCCCTTGTTGTGCTTTGGCATCGCAATAACTCGCAACGGCGGTGAGTAAGGAGCCAAAATGCAAAGGGCCGGTTGGCGATGGCGCAAACCGACCCACATAAGCCATCCTATTGTCCCCTTCCTTCTGTAAGGCAAGGGTTAGGGGAGGATTATTGAATAACATGCTTAACCGTTATTTTGTTTCTCTTTGATTTCCGCCAAGGTTTTGCAATCAATACATAGAGTCGCAGTTGGACGTGCTTCTAAACGGCGTAAACCAATTTCGATACCACAAGTTTCACAGAAACCGTAATCATCATTTTTGATGGCTTCAATCGATTGTTCAATTTTACGAATCAATTTACGTTCACGGTCACGTGTTCTTAATTCAATTGCAAATTCTTCTTCTTGCGTTGCACGGTCGTTTACGTCAGGCAATGCAGTATTTTCGTCTTGCATGGTGTTGAGGGTGCGATCCACTTCAGACATGAGCTCTGCTTTCCATGCCAGTAAAATCTGACGGAAGTGCTCAAGCTGTCCTTCAGACATGTATTCTTCATTCTTTTTTGGCTGATAAGGTTCAATACCAAATAAGCTCGCAGTAGAACCACCTTCTGTTGCCTTCGGCTTTGCTTTACGTACGCGCTTGGTAGATTTGTCATCTACAACATCTGTATGTTCATCCAAGACTTGGGTTTGGTTATCATTCGCCATATAGGGCATTCCTCATCATATACGTACATCTATACGCAAAAAATATGGTGATATGCAAGTGTTTTTATCTACCGCCCATGCGGAGATTGTTCCACAGGGGTCGTCATCATATAGACTTTTTTCAGTTCTGGATAGTCTTTGATGTTTCGATTTAAGCTATCACCTTTTATTTAGCAGCCATAACATAATGGAAATAAAATGAAATGAAAAGTTAGTAGCCTGTAATTTCAATATTTATTTTTTTTGTATGGGCTGTGTGCGATGCACTTGAGTTGTAAACTCACCATTGGCTTTTAATTGTACGACGCGATAGCCAGGTGCTTCATCATCCAGCGCAAAATCATCACTATGTGGTTTAAATTGTACGCAGGTTGATGGGGTGGATAGGAAATGTATGCCATGCCATTGATTTTCCGAGGCTTGATGGACATGACCACATAATACCAATTTGACATTCGAGTGTTTAGCCAAAACATCGGTCAGATGCTCAGTGTTTTTCAGAATATGTTGATCAATCCAACGGGACTGCATTTCAAAAGGGTGGTGGTGGCAGGCAATTAAAATGGATTGCTCAGCATGTAGGTTAAGAATTTGATCCAGTTGTTTGAGTTGTTCGGTATTAATCCAGCCATCAATTTTGCCTTTGACGGCACTATTGAGCAGCACTAAACACCAATTTCCTATAGGAATGGCATGGACTTTATTTTGCTGGTCATGAAATGGAAAGAATTCCTCACTATCATGGTTGCCAGGCACTTGGTAGTATTGAAAACCTGTGGTTTGCATAAAAGCGAGGTAGCGCTGATAGGTTTCAGACACAGGAACCTGCGCCAAATCACCCGTATGAATCAGCGCGTGGGCATGTGGATATTCATGTTGAATTTGCGCCATCACCCGATGAAAACTTTGCTCAGGATTCATATGCACAAATTCTAAATCATCCTGATTCATTAAATGTGTATCTGAAATTTGTATAATGGTCCAGCTTTGTGGCTGTTCATGTGGTTGTTTTAAAGTCATGTCCTTCCCCTTAGACATTCCTTATAGTTTTAATGTGTTGTTCTAACCATTGCAATGCCATGATGACAGGCGCATTTCTGAGCCGACCATTGGTCAGTAGATTACGTATGTCGGCATAATCAAGAATATGCAATTGAATATTCTCGCCTTCGTCAGCAACTCCGAATATTCCGCCTTGTTCAGGGAGTACTGCTTCTGCACTATATAGATGAAAAAGCTCTGCACATGCTCCGGCAGAAGGATAAAAACTGAATAGATGCTGCAAATCTTGCAACTCACAACCTGACTCTTCTAGGCTTTCTCGGCGGATACAGCTTTCAGGTGACTCATCATCATCGAGTACGCCAGCAATGACTTCCAGTTGCCATGGCGAATCTTGATCATCCATTGCGCCAATACGAAACTGTTCAATTAAAGCGAATTTTTGTTGATGGTCATTATAAATTAAAACCCCTGCCGCTTCGGGACGCTGAACTAATTCCCGATGAATAATAGAGGTATATTCGCTTTGCTGAAATAAACGATGTTTGAGGCTGACTTTTTCAACCTGAATAAAGCCACGAAATAAATATTCTCGAGAAAGAACGTCTACTTCGTCGCTGTTATACGTTGCTCGTTTAATAATATTCATAAAGCTCGGTCAGGATGAAAATGACTATTTCATCCTAACGGAGTTTTTTCTGAACACCAATATTTTTTTAGCCAATTACACTTTGTGGTACAATTTTTGACCATGTTCGTGGTAGGCATTTTTCATTGCTTGTAGACCTGATTCTACTTCTGAATCGACTTCTTCTGATGCTGACGCATTTTTCTGATTTTGCGCATAATCTCGAACATTCTGAGTAATTTTCATGGAGCAGAATTTTGGTCCGCACATTGAGCAGAAATGGGCAGATTTATGCGCTTCTTTTGGCATGGTTTCATCATGCATGCTACGTGCTGTGTCAGGGTCTAAGGCCAAGTTGAATTGATCTTCCCAGCGGAATTCAAAACGTGCTTTAGACAAAGCATTGTCACGGGCTTGGGCACCAGGATGACCCTTAGCCAAATCCGCAGCATGTGCAGCAATTTTATATGTGATAATGCCATCTTTCACATCTTTCTTATTGGGTAAGCCCAAATGCTCTTTCGGGGTGACGTAGCACAGCATGGCGGTGCCGTACCAACCGATCATGGCTGCACCAATTGCAGAGGTAATGTGGTCATAACCCGGAGCGATATCAGTTGTTAAAGGCCCAAGTGTATAGAATGGTGCTTCTTTACATACTTCTAACTGGAGGTCCATATTTTCTTTGATCATGTGCATTGGTACATGACCCGGACCTTCAATCATGACTTGAACATCGTGTTCCCAAGCGCGGTGTGTCAGTTCACCTAAAGTTTTCAGTTCACTGAACTGTGCTTCGTCATTGGCATCTTGCACACAACCTGGACGTAAACCATCGCCTAAACTGAATGAAACATCATAGGCTTTCATGATTTCGCAGATTTCATCAAAATGCGTGTACAAGAAATTTTCTTGATGATGGGCTAGACACCACTGCGCCATGATTGAACCACCGCGCGACACAATACCCGTTAAACGATTGGCAGTCATTGGTACATAACGAAGCAATACACCTGCGTGAATCGTGAAGTAGTCAACGCCTTGTTCAGCTTGTTCAATCAGTGTGTCTTTGAAGATTTCCCAAGTGAGATCTTCAGCGACACCATCAACTTTTTCCAGTGCTTGATAAATTGGTACGGTGCCGATAGGAACGGGTGAGTTACGAATAATCCATTCACGTGTTTCATGAATATTTTTACCCGTTGATAAGTCCATGATGGTGTCAGCACCCCAACGGGTTGCCCATGTCATTTTTGCCACTTCTTCATCAATGCTAGAACCTAGTGCCGAGTTCCCAATATTGGCATTAATTTTCACCAAGAAATTACGTCCAATAATCATGGGTTCAATTTCAGGATGGTTAATATTGGCAGGAATAATGGCACGGCCTGCAGCAATTTCTTGACGGACAAACTCAGGGGTAATTTCACGTAAATTTTGTGCCCCGAAATTTTGACCTGCATGTTGACGCATATCCACGCCTTCACGTTGGCGTTGGTTTTCACGAATCGCAATATATTCCATTTCTGGGGTAATAATGCCTTGCTTGGCATAATGCATTTGCGTGACATTTTTACCCGCTTTAGCGCGACGTGGGTTTTGAATATGTGCAAAACGAATGTCAGCCGTGCGAATGTCTTTCAGGCGTTCTTGCCCAAATTTTGAAGTCAGACCTGTAAGGACTTCTGTGTCGTCACGTTCTTCAATCCAAGTTTGGCGTACCCAAGGTAAACCTTTGTTCAGATCAATCGAAACATTCGGGTCAGTATAAACCCCAGAGGTGTCATAGACACGTAAAGGCAGATTTTGTTCGCCACCTAAACCTGTTGGGGTATCAGTGAGGCTAATTTCACGGAAGGGTACACGAATATCAGGGCGTGAGCCTTCAATATAGACTTTGTTTGAAGCAGGTAGAATTCGAGTTAAATCTTTTGCATCTTGCTCATGTTGAGCTGAAACTTCAGCAGGGGAAAGATTCGTTAATTGGTTCATAGCATGATCCTTATGAATGACATCAACGAATCAAGCACGACCAAAACTTGGCTGGTCTTCTGGTTTAAATTCTAGTAATAAATTCACCAGATAGACGGAGGGCGGCAGTTTTTAGGGAGCGCTTGATTCCTACGCAGGTGTTAACCTGATCAGGTTCAACGGTACTTGTGCTCATGTTTAGAACTACACAATCTCAGCGAGGGATTACTCGCGCTCCGTCAAGCTAGAGCAAATGGTAGCATGCAATCAGGGAAATGCCCATGTATATTTCATGACATTCGTCAGCGAAGAAAAAGGACTTATTGTTGCTGTGGGTTGTATGAAAAAGAATGAAAAATAGCGCAGATTATTTTGCTGATGGAAGACAAATCGCATCACTGAAACAGTCACGAGGCGAACGTGTATTCAGCTCAGGTAGCCCTAAAAATTGATCTAATTGTTTTAAAGTCAGTAGATTGCTTTGCCCAGATTGTTTTTGCTGAGGACTGAGTTGTACAGGAATTTGGGTGTGACGTTGTTGTTCTGATAATTCTAAGAATTGCAAAAAACGTCGTGCTTGCCACGCCAGATGGGAATGTTGCAATTTTGCCAGTTTTTCAATCTCAAAGAGACTGCTACTGTTAATGGCATTTTGATCGTTATAACTTTCTGAGACTGGAGAGTTATTCATGCCTTTAAATAAGAAATGCGTATACATTTCTAAGAGATACTCTGCGTCATGTCGATAGCTACTACGTGGATATTGCTGTAAATAATTTTCCCAGAATAAAGCACGTGCCACAATGACTTGCGGGTCAATAGTTAAGGCACCATCCAGAAATGGGGCTTGCATGTTTTGCTGTGCCAATTCAGTAATAAAGACTTTTTCAGCTTCAGGCATGTAGGGTGCAAACACAATCGCGAGATACTGTGGGCTACGGCGGTAAGCGAGCATTCCTTCGCCTTGGTCGATCAGTTCAATATAGGCCTGTCCCTGATGCTTAATCAGATATTGGTCACGCAGGGAAAATTGTTCAAAATGACTTTGTTGAATGGTGGGATGCTGCGCCATGTCAAACGCATATTGCTCAAAAGCCAATTGTTGCTGTGGGGTGCGTTCTACTTGTAAAAAATTATCGTACATGATGCCAGAAAGTTTTAGTAAATCTTTCTGTTCAGCCAGTTTTACGAGCGGAAGACAGACTTTGAGATCTTGATTAATTTCTTCAAGGGCAAAGGTGGTTCGTTGGTTATTAATTTCCAACATATTCTTTTTTAGGTTTTTGCACATTTCAGTTAAATCAACTGTAATTTCTTGTTGTTGCTGTTTGGGAGGTTGTTCCTGAGCAACTTGAGATTCTGGTTGCTGGCAAGCACTCAGCAACATGCCACACAACAAGAGAAAACAGGGTTTTAATGAAAGCATAAACTTGAATTTCACAGCCGTTAAGAATGTAAACCTAAAAGATAAGCAGGAGCAGGGAGTACGGCTTTATTTTAAGCCGAAATCTTGCAGTAGGTTTGTACTATTGTGAGGGAGTTTGGTTACTAAACCTGAGCTGTTTTAGTAGGTGATTGTGGTTAAAACCCGTGCAAAATTGCACTGATCACGTTAATTTAGCAGAGTTTGTAGGGGCTTATGACGTTACATACAATATGAAACGGTTTGAATCAGGGATAAGAATGAAGAAACTTTGGTTGCTCGGTTTGTCTTTAAGTTTTCACATGGCTGAAGCACATGCTTTGGATTTGGTACAGGTGTATGCAAGGGCGCAACAGACCGATCCAAATTGGCAAGCAAATAAGCTGCAATACGAAGCAGACCAGCTCAATTTAGGTATTGCCAAAGGGAACTTATTGCCAACGATCACGGTTTCAGCCAGTAGCACCCGAAAATCACAGCAGAATTCAGATACATCACAATCTTCCTTAGAGATTCCTTCGGCCACCACAACTCATCAGGTTGCAGTCACTGCCCGACAACCCTTGTTTCGTTGGGATGCATGGGAAGGTTTTAAACAAGTTGAGACTTCAGTCAACTTAAGTGAAGTGACCTTAAAATTACAGCAACAGCAGCATATTTTAACGGTGGCAGAAAGTTATTTTGATGTGTTGCGTCAGCAAAGTTTAACGCAAGCATATTTACAAGAAGAACAAGCCCTGTTGCAGCAATTGAATATGATGAATGCCAAGTTACGAGAAGGTTTGGTGGCTAAAAGTGATGTCAGTGAAGCACAAGCGCAGTATCAGAATGCACGAGCAAACCGTATTGCAACCCAAGTGCAATTGTTATTGGCACAAGAGCAATTACAGCAGTTAATTGGTCCTTATCGGGATAAGCTTGCGGTCATTCGGGATGATTTTGTCTATCAAAAGCCTCAACCCGCCCAATTGACAGCATGGGAAGATTTGGCCCGCAACCATAATTTAGAAATACAACAAGCACGATTACAACAACGCTATGCCGAAGATCAAAAACGGGTGGAGAAAGCTGCGCTCTATCCGCAGCTCGAAGCAGTCGGGATCTATGGTTATAATCAGCAGCAGCCTTCAAGTGTGCTGTCAAATGATGGTCAATTTGACCAGATTGGCATTGAAATGAATTGGAATGCTTTTACAGGTGGACGAACACAGCGTTCTATTCAAAAAGCAGCGGTGAATGTGCGTAAATCTGAAGCACAACTCGATGCTACCATTCGTAAAGCGCAAACTGAGGTGAAGAAAGCGTTTTATCAGGTGGAAACTGATCAAACCAAACTCGAAGCTCGTCAGGCTGCCATGCAATCTTCTCAAGTGGTGTCAGAGGCTTCTCAGGCACAATATCAGGAAGGTTTAAAAACCATGGTCGACGTGTTGCTGGCACAGCGCAATGCATTTTCAACTAAGCAAGATTATGTAAATGCCAAATATGACTATGTTTTGAATGTATTGCGTTTAAAAGCAGCCGTTGGTCAATTAAATGAACAAGCGTTACAACAAATGAATGTTTGGTTGGTCGAAAAATAAAGTGAAATACTGGTGTTGATTTTCTGTTGTCATCAAATATTCATAATAGGTATGCTTTAATATTGAGCGAAAGCGTTTGTCTTTAACCGCTGTTGTGGAGTGTTGATTTTGAGTCCAAGTAACCCTGTTTTAAACCATCATATTTCTTCGCAATTTAATGAAGATTTACAGGCTGTAAATACCAAATTTATGACCATGGGTGGTTTGGTTGAACAACAAGTGGCGAATGCAATCCACGCTTTACTCGATACTGATGCCAACTTAGCCATTGATGTGCAATATCAGGACAATACTGTCAATCGTTATGAGCGTGAAATTGACGAAGCGCTCACGTTAATTTTAGCGCGTCGTCATCCTGCGGCGATTGATTTACGTATGGTGATTGCCATGAGTAAAGCCAACACTGATTTAGAACGTATTGGTGATGAAGCAGCTAAAATTGCTCGTATTGCACAAAGTCTTTGTGAAGAAGGCGGTTCCCCGCGTGGTTATATGGAAACTCGTCATATCGGCAATCAAGTCCGTGTGATGATTCATGATGCTTTGGATGCTTTTGCACGTTTAGATGTGGATCAGGCGCTACGAGTTATGTTGGCAGATGCGGATATTGACCGTGAATACCAGTCGGCAACCCGTACTTTAATGACTTATATGATTGAAGATCCACGTCATATTTCTCGTGTCATTAACGTGATGTGGGTTTTACGTTCATTGGAGCGTATTGGTGATCATGCCCGCAATATTTCCGAACAAGTCATCTATATGGTAAAAGGTTTGGATGTTCGACATACCAGCGTGGCTGAAATTGAAGAAAAAGTTCAAGAGCGTTAAGAATTACTTCATATTAGAACAATTCAAATGATTTGATTAAATGTTGCTAAAGACTTATGTAGAACCTACATAAGTCTTTTTTATTGTATTGATAGTGACCGAAGTTGTAGAGCAAGTTAAAAAAAATCCCAGATTTTGGGGGAAATCTGGGAATAAAATAAATAGGGGGATATTATTTTAGTATTCAGAGATGTCTCCATCTCCTTAATTGTCATTATAGTGAGGTGCTGCACATGACTCATGTAGGATATTGTGTGCAAATGTAGCCTTATTTATGGATATGTAGCTTTTTATATCTCAAGCCTTGAAATTGAATGAACCACCCCAATGCTTGCCTTAAGCCAGACTCGATTTAATAAAATTCAAAAACATACATGAAAAAAGACCAGCCTGTTTGACTGGTCTTTTCATTTTTAGCATTCAAACAAACTTAAGCTTCTGGTTTCCAACCTTCGGCAGTTTCAATACTGCTGTCATTGCTAAAAAACTTCTCACGTTGCTCTTCTAAAAATTTTTTTGATTCAGGTTCAAACACATTTAAACGCTTTTCATTGATCAGTGTGGTTTGGTGTTTTAACCATTCTTGCCAAGCTTGCTTAGAAATGTTGTTGAAGAACTCTTCGCCTTTGGCACCAGGGAATGGAGCAAAGTCTAAGCCTTCCATCTCTTTTTGATATTTACGGCAGAATACTTGTCGAGACATGGTGAAACCCCTTAAGCGTAAAGTTTTTCTAAACGAACATAGGCACGTGCAATAGCCGCTTCGACTTGTGCAGGTGCAGTACCACCAATGTGGTTACGTGCATTCACTGATGCTTCTAAAGTGAGTGCTTTTTCAAATACATCGGCTTGAATCAAGTCAGAGAACTGTTGAAGTTGCTCAAGTGTTAGTTCAGATAAATCTTTTCCTTCTTGAACCCCTAGTGCAACGGCTTTACCCACAATTTCGTGTGCATCACGGAATGCCACACCATTCTTCACAAGGTAATCTGCCAAGTCAGTCGCGGTTGAGAAACCACGAAGTGCTGCTTCGCGCATAATTTCAATGTTTGGAACCAATGCAGGAATCATGTCGGCAAATGCCATGAGCGAAGCACGTACAGTATCAATCGCATCAAATAAAGGTTCTTTATCTTCTTGATTGTCTTTGTTGTATGCCAAGGGTTGACCTTTCATGAGGGTCAGTAAACTCATTAAGTCGCCATAAACACGACCTGTTTTTCCACGAACCAATTCAGGTACATCTGGGTTTTTCTTCTGCGGCATAATGGACGAACCAGTGCAGAAGCGGTCTGGAATATTAACGAATTTAAACTGAGCAGAAGTCCATAGAATGAGTTCTTCTGACATACGAGATAAGTGCATCATAATCAGTGATGCTGCGGCGTTGAATTCAATGCCGAAATCACGATCCGATACTGCATCGAGTGAGTTTTCAGAAACAGCTTCAAAACCAAGAAGCTCAGCTGTATAAGCACGGTCGATTGGGTAAGTTGTCCCTGCAAGGGCAGCAGAACCCAACGGCATACGATTCACACGTTTACGACAGTCAATTAAACGTTCAGAGTCACGCACCAGCATTTCAAACCATGCCAATAAGTGGTGACCAAAGGTTACAGGTTGAGCTGTTTGTAGGTGAGTAAAGCCCGGCATAATTGTGCTGGTATTCTTTGCTGCTAACGATAAAATGCCTTTTTGCAGTTTCGCCAAGAGTTCTAAAATGGCATCAATTTCATCACGTACATAGAGACGAATATCCGTTGCGACTTGGTCATTACGGCTACGACCTGTATGTAATTTTTTACCTGCAATGCCGATACGTTGAGTCAAACGCGACTCAATGTTCATATGCACATCTTCTAAGTCGATACGCCATTCGAAATTACCTGCTTCAATTTCAGCCTGAATGGTGCGGAGACCTTCGGTAATGGCATCACGTTCAGATTCGGTTAGTACGCCAACTTTTGCTAACATAGTTGCGTGGGCAATTGAGCCTGCAATATCTTGTTTATAAAAGCGTTGGTCAAATTGTACAGATGCGGTAAATTCTGCAACAAAAGCGTCAGTCGCTTCAGTAAAACGACCGCCCCACATGCCAGAAGTCTGGGCTTGTGACGGATTAGAGGAATTAGAAGATGTGGTCATGTCGGCTCAGTAAAATAAAAAATCGGCAAATTAAACAGAGTATAGCAAATTCAAAAGCAGTTGCCGAAGCCCCAGCATCCTATTCTTATTTTTTTAGTACTGTGGGACGGTGGCAAAATTTAGTCGAGTTGTGTATTGCGGGCAATATTTTAGCCATTTTGTTGGCTTTGGCAGAAGCACATTCATGGCAAGCCCTGAGTGGAACACAAGTGCTGTTGTTTATGCTGTATATCAATTGGGTCTTGTTGTGTTTTACGGCAATTGTTGAGCGCCTACAGCCACGCCTAGAGCATTGGGGTTTGGTTTCGATGTTGCTGTTGGGCTTTGTGATCTTACAAAGCACCATTTTTTTTACCAGCTTGATTCTCAATATTTTTGTCTTTTTTGGGCAAAACTTTAGCTTTAAAGGTTTAGATCTTACGACTGCCTTGCAGGGTGTGGTATTGCATTTAAGTTATGGTGGTCTACTGGGGGCATTTTGTTTTCGATATCTCTATATCCGAGAACAATGGATGCGGCAGCAACACAGTGAACTGAATGCACGTATTCAGGCGATGCAAGCCCGAATTCATCCACATTTTTTATTCAATAGTTTAAATAGTGCCATCAGTTTAATTGTTGTTGATCCTGATAAAGCTGAACAAATGCTATTAGATTTATCGCGTTTATTTCGTGCCAGTTTCCAAGAGTTAAAGTTGGTGAAATTGCAAGATGAAATTGAATTGTGCCAACGTTATTTGGCGATTGAGCAGATTCGCCTAGGAAATCGGTTACAGGTTGAATGGAAATTTGTGCATCCTGAATTATTTTCACAGGCGCAAATTCCGTTGCTCACTTTGCAACCTTTACTAGAAAATAGTATTTTTCATGGGGTTGAGAAAAATTTATCAACCAGTATAGTGAGCGTATTGGTCGAAATTACACAACATCAAGTCAATATCGTCATTACAAACCCGTACACACAGGATAAAATAAATTTACGACAAGGACACGGTATTGCCATTGATAATGTAAAACAGCGTCTCATGGCGTATTATGGGCGCGCAGTCATCTTCCGAACTTTTGCTGGAGATGGGATGTATACCACTGTGGTGCAATACCCGTATAAATAAAACAGTGGCGGTTAACTTATAAAAATAATCCACGTTAACTGAACGAAGGAGGAATAATGGACATCCTGATTTGTGATGATGAGCCTCTTGCAGTAGAGCGTTTATCCAGATTGGTCACGCAAATGGGGCATCAGGTTATTGCAACGGCGGCTTATGGTCAGCAAGCAATTGAAATGGTGCAATTTTATCAACCCGATGTGGTGCTTTTAGATATACAAATGCCAGAAATGGATGGTTTAACCTGCGCGCAATATTTGCGTCAGTTGGAACCATCCCCAGCTATCGTATTTTGTACGGCTTACGACCAGCATGCCTTGGATGCGTTTAAATCGCATGCCGAGGGCTACTTGCTAAAACCGATTATGCAACAGGAATTGCAACAGGTTTTAGACCAACTGACCAAACTCACGCAAGCGCAAATGAGTAACTTAAAACAAAAAGAAGATATGGATAATCAAACACAACGTCATCAAATTGCTGCGAAGACCTATCGTGGGGTAGAACTGGTCCCTGTAGAAAATATTTATTATTTTTTAGCGGATCAAAAATATGTCACGGTACGTCATAAAAATGGCAGTGTACTCATTGATGAAACTTTAAAGGACTTAGAATTAGAATTTGGTGAGCAGTTTATTCGTATTCATCGCAATGCTTTGGTTTCAGTGCATTATCTTGAAGGGTTAGAGGTGATTAACTCTGGGCAATATCAAGTGCGTTGCCGTGAACTGGATGAACGTTTATCTGTGAGCCGACGACATTTACCCAATTTACGCGAGCGAATTCAGAAACTTTGAAGTCAAATGTATGATTTCATGTGGTGCGGTGTGAATTCTACTTGCATTTTAAAGTCAGCCAGTTAAGTTTAGAATAACTGACCTTATTCAATGTATTTAAAATTTATGAAAACTTTGAAGATCGCAACACGCCAAAGTCCCCTTGCTTTATGGCAGGCAGAATTTATTCGTTCCTGTCTGGAAGAACGCAATGCTGATTTAAAGGTGGAGTTGGTTACGTTTGTCACTCAAGGAGATAAAATTTTAGATACACCGTTGGCGAAAATTGGCGGTAAAGGTTTGTTTGTCAAAGAGCTGGAAGCTGCGTTGTTGGATGGTCGAGCTGATCTGGCTGTACATTCTATGAAGGATGTCCCTATGGCACTTCCAGAGGGTTTAAGCTTAGCGGTGATTTGTGAGCGTGAAGATCCATTTGATGCTTTTGTTTCAAACCACTATGCAAATTTTAACGATTTGCCACAGGGTGCTAAAGTGGGAACATCAAGCTTGCGTCGTAAATGCCAAATTCTGAAGCAACGCCCAGATCTTGAAATTATTGATTTACGCGGTAACGTCGGAACCCGCCTGTCAAAATTAGATGCAGGTTTATATGATGCCATTATTCTAGCGAGTGCAGGACTTAAGCGTTTAGGACTTTCAGAGCGTATTCGTCATACCTTACCAGCCAGTGTTAGTTTGCCAGCAGTTGGACAAGGGGCATTGGGGTTGGAATGCCGTGAAAATGATCAGCAGGTTTTAGATTTAATCCAACCTTTGTTGCATATGGAAACTTCGGCTTGTGTTCGTGCTGAACGTGCCTTTAATGCTTATTTGGAAGGTGGTTGTCAGGTACCGATTGCAGGTTATGCCACTTTACATGCAGATGAGTTACACATTGAAGGGCGTGTAGGCAGTGTCGATGGAGCAACTTTATTGGTCGCTGAATTGCGTGGACCAGTGGTTCAAGCAGAACAGTTAGGTGAAGCATTGGCACAACAACTACTTGAATTAGGTGCAGGAGAGCTGCTCCAAGCTTTGCATTAATTCATGTTATTTATTAATACCCGCCCGAATACTCGTGCGACCGAACTCAGCTTAAACATTCAACAAGCTGGTTTTCCAGTTTTGGATCTTCCATTGTTGGTGTTGGAGCCGTGTGCATGGTCATCTGAGTTGCAGGATTTGTATCAGCAGTTACCGAGGGTGACCTGTATTGTGGTGGTCAGTCCTTCGGCTGTTGAATTTGGAATGCAGGGCTTAAAGCAAAGTGGTGTGTCGCTACAAGCTTTGAGCAAGGTGCAATGGGTTGCGGTAGGTGAAAAAACCGCACAAGCATTGGCTCAATATGGCATATCTAGCTATGTGCCTAAGGTTGAAACATCAGAGGGGATGTTGCAGATTCCCTTGTTGCAAGACCTGACCCCTTCCGCTTGTGTGGCTTTTTGGCGTGGTCAGGGTGGACGCCAATTTATGATGGAGACTTTGCAGCAGCAAGGGATCTCTGTTTTAAATTTTATTTTGTACCAACGACATTGCCCAGCGCAGACGATTCAAAATTTTGATCAAGTTGTCGTACAGTTGCAACAACATCAGCACTATAGTGTACTGATTAGCAGTGAAGCCAGTTGGCTAAACTGGTTGGAATTGATGCGAGCCGATATGGGGTTGCTGGCACGAGGACATTTTATGGTATTGGGTGAGCGACTTTATCAATTGTTGTTAAATACACAGCGACAACAGCGTTTATCATTTCATCTCTATCAATTACCTGATTTAAATACAGCAACAATATTGCAATGCCTTCGAGCGATGCCGAGAAATGCATGAAAAAGTTTTTAATTGTTTTAATTTTGGTCTGTGTGGCATGGATTGCCAAATTAAGTTATGACATTTTTCAGTTCAATCAAAAGCAAGTTGCAATGCAGGATACGTTACAACGGCTGGAAGCCAATAGTGCCAATTTGAATGATCAAATTGTTGCTTGGCAGCGTCAAACCCCAACAGCGTCTGAGCCAAGTGCATCGAATGTCCCAGCTACGGGCACAAGTGTGCAGGCAGCGACTACCCCAGTACAGATTAACCCTATAGTCTTGATCCGTCAGCAACTGGACTTGGTCGATTTTGCTTTGCAGCAACAGCAATACCATTTTGCTTTGGAAAAGTTAGCACAACTGAATATCAATATTGAGCAATATGCTTTGGCGCCGAGTTTGAAACAAAGCTTGCATCAGGTGATGGGTAAAGATCAACAATTGATACAGCAAACTGTGCAAGCGCGTACCGAGCAGCAGCAACAAATTCAACAACTATTACAACAAGTAGATGTGGTATTAACACAAGAAATTAAACAGGCTCAAATGAAACCTGTCCGAGCAGAAGATCGTCCTTTCTGGCAGCGTTGGTTTGAGTTACAGCCTGCTAAGCAACCTGCTACACAACTGATGCAGCGTGCAATCATTTTGAAAGAAGTGCAGTTGCGCCTATTGGTTGCTCGAGAAGCATTGAATCATGGTCAGTATGTCGAATATCAAAAGGATTTGGCGGAGATTTTGCAGATATTATCGACTTTGCCTGATGCACAAGCACAAAAACTGCGTAAGCAAGTGGAGAAGATTAAAGGATTTAGTATTATTCCGATGCCTGTTTTAAATATCCGTGCATTGCTAGGATCTTAATATGAAACAGATTCTTTTAGCCTATGCTTTTATATGCCTGCTTGTGATTGCTGTGATTAGTGTGTTGAGTTACGGTTATGGTGCAGGCTATGTTTATGTGTATTGGCGTGAATGGCAGTTACAGAGTAATGTCTGGTTCATGTTCGTGCTTTTGGCTGTGCTGGGCTTTATTTTTCAGTTAGTTTGGTTGTTGCTGAAACGCTATTTTACGCGTGCACAACGAAAACAAATCGAAATCTACGACTTCAAGACCTTGCACCCTTATGAGCAGTTGGCTGTCATTTGGTTATTAGATGCGGGTCGGGAACAACAGCAATTTATTCAAAATGCATTTGCTCAGTCTGGTTTATTACGCGGTGTAATTGACTCAAGACTGTATTTGATGCAACAGGAATATCCACAAGCGTTATCTGTTTTAAATCACAGCCATGCCATGGCATTTGAATTGGCAGAGATTCAACGCATTCAGGTTTATCTGGCGCAGCACGATGGTGAGCAAGCCCTGACACATCTTGAGTTTTTAACTCAGCATGAATTATCACCTTGGCTAAAGGATGTGCAAGTCGCCTATGAGCAACGTTTAACCGAACTGTGGGGCGAGTTTGCTGTGCAATTTCCTTGGTTATATTTGCGCTCTATGCAATATGGGCATTTAGATGAAGTCACCAAACAGGCATGGTTAGAGCAACTTTTGCAACAGTTTGATCATGCTAGTGCTGAAAACCTACAAGATTTGCAACAACGTTATCTAGATTTATCGACTGAAATTGAAACTCGCAGCTATCACATCAAAATGTTGTGGTTAAAACTATTGTCACGCTTACCTGATTTAAGTCAGCAACATGAGAGCTTGGCCCTACATTTGCTTGATCAACAATTTAATGCTGAGGTGTTTTATCTTTGGTTTCAGCAACAATTGTTGAAACAGGTCCCAAATTATAGCGATGTAGAGCAACATATTCAGGATTGGGAGTTGAAATATCCATCTTTACCTGTTTTGACCTTTGCTAAATGGCATGTCTACGAAGCGACTGACCGGTTAAATAAAGCAGATGCATTATTAACTTTATATCCAGATAATGTGCTCATGAATTATTTAAGGATTAAAGCAACACTGAAAAATCGAGAAGATTTGATTCAGCAGTTAAATTTGATCTTTGAAAATAATGCGAATTTTATGAAAATCAAGATTTAAGGGAATATATGTCATTATTTAATGAATATCCAATTGTACATGAGCAAAATGTAGCATGGGGAGATATGGATGCTTTTGGCCATGTAAATAATGTCATGTATTATCGATATATTGAAAGCGCACGTATTCAATATTTTGATGCGTTAAATATATTTGAGCAAAGTGTATTGACGGTTGTTGCATCAAATCAGTGCAAATATTTACGACCTGTATTTTATCCAGATCAATTAAAAGTAGCTGTTCGTGTTGATGAATTACGTAATAGTGCAATCCGTATGAGTTATCTATTATTCAGTACTGCACAAAATGCGGTGGTTGCAATGGCAGAGGCGGTGATAGTTTGTGTTGATAAAGACAATATGCAAAAAACCGCAATCCCTGATGATATTCGTGAGAAAATTCTCAAAATGGAACGAGATGTTGGACATTTAATTTAATTTTTGATCATTATTTTAATGTTTGATTATTAAAACATATATTAACTGTTCGAATCTTGTAGCAAATTTAAATATAAGTATTGAATAATCGAGTTAATAAAAATATGATAATCCTGTGTAAGAAATTAAATCGTATTTAATGGAGTTAATATGATGCCAGACATTAGTAATTTATCTGTAGAAGAGTTAAAGCGTTTACAAGTAGAAGCGGAAGCCTTAATCGTTTCTAAAAAAGATCAGGCAATTGAAGATGCATATACTCAGATTATGGATATTGCTGATAAAGTGGGTTTGAGTATTGAGCAAATCTTAGAGTTTGGCGCAACTAAACGTAAGAAAACGACTCGTAAATCTGTAGAACCACGTTATCGCAATAAATCAGATGCATCAGAAACTTGGACAGGCCGTGGTAAACAACCTCGCTGGCTAGTGGCTGAATTGGAAAAAGGTGCAAAACTTGAAGATTTTCTTATCTAATCTTCATTAGATTGTCATCCAATCTGATTAAATTATTTAAACCAAGCAAAACTGCTTGGTTTTTTTATAGTGATGAATTGGCGATGTGAAAAAAGTGTGCATAATGGGTGGCAAAGATAAAATATATATCCAAGGAAGAAAAATAGTGATGTTGGTTGTGTTGGGATGACGAAAAAGAATAAACACCTTGCATGGTGGATTTTTGCGTTAAGTACATTTTTATTTTTTGTAGTGCTGCAAATTCCAGCAGCATGGCTTATTTCTAAATTTTATAAGAATAACCAAGTTTTACAGAATGTCAGTGGCAATATCTGGCAAGGGCAGGCGGACTGGCATCAGGGAGCTTTAAAAGGTTCATTGAATTGGAAGGTACGTCCCTTAGATTTATTGTTGCTTCGTTTAGGTGCTGAAGTAGATATCCATAGTGGGCGTACTCAGTTACAAGGTACTGTGGGTTATGGTTTGGGGCAGCGTTGGACAGTTAAAGCATTATCTGGGGAAATTGCCCCAGAAACATTAAAGCGGGTTGCCGATTGGCAATGGCCGAGTAATCCGATTCAAGTCCAAGACTTACAGTTTAAATATCAAAAAGAACAAGGCTTTCAACAAGCAGAAGGTACTGTGCAGTGGTTAGGTGGTGAACTGATATATCGCTTTGCACAACGTCAAGAGCAAATGAGTATTCCTTCCTTAAAAGGGAGTTTAAGTGATCGAGATCAAGTATTGATGATTGATGTGCGGGATCAGCGCGACCAGAAAATGATTAATCTACTTTTGGATAAAAACCTGATGCTTGATGTACAGATTACTCAGCGTATGTTGATGAATGTGCCTTCGTATCAAGGTAAAGCGGGTTTAGATACTTATGTCGTCAGCTCTCGTCAGCCCCTGTTCCAAGGTGGTATGTAATGAGATTGGTCAAAGATAAGTTACAGCATTTGAACGGCGCTCAGTTCAACCGTTTTGCACCGTGGTTATTGGCTGTGTTAGTGGCCTATTTAAGTTGGAAATTGGCCAGTATATTTTGGTTGTGGGTTGCTCCGCCAATGCCTATGCAATTAGAACGTGTAGAGTTAGGTTCACAGCAACCTCAAGTTCCCAATATATCGGCATTTTCTTTATTTCAGGAAAATAATGCTTCGAGTGGTGCGAACCTCGCCAATTTTGTTTTGCAAGGGGTAGTGGTGTCCTATCCGAGTCAATATTCCTCAGCAGTGATTAAAGTTAATGAAGTCGCTGACCGTTATAAGGTTGGAGAAACATTGGCAGGTACAGCTTATCAATTGGTCGAGGTGTATTGGGATCATGTGGTGTTGCGAGACTCTACGGGACAAAGCCAGCAAGTTGCATTTAATCGAATTGCCAATGGTCTAAATCAACCGATGGTTCCACCTGCGGATGTGGCTTCATTACCAACAGGGAATATATCGCAATCGACTCAAAATGCTTTGGGGCAGGCAGTACAACAAATGCATCAAAATCGTGACCAGTTTTTGGCCGATATGGGGGTTGGTGCGGCGACAGGTGAAGGGTATGAAGTCACCAGTAAAACACCTTCAGCTTTACGGAATACCCTTGGATTACAACCTGGAGACCGAATTTTGTCCTTAAATGGTCAAGCTGTGGGGCAGGGACAAAATGATGCACAATTACTTGAACAAGCTAAACAAGCAGGCCAAGTCAAACTTGAAATAAAACGTGGTGATCAGGTGATGACCATACAACAAAATTTTTAAATGATGAGAAATCGCCCGTAGGGTTAGGAAACACAGAAGTATATGGCTTTATTTCATAATAATCGTCCAGTTTGGGCTTTGCTCGCAAGTGCACCTCTGATTGCTGCCGTGAGTAGCAGTACCTATGCGCAAACATGGAAAATCAATTTACGTGATGCGGACTTAACGGCGTTTATTAATGAAGTGGCCGATATTACAGGGAAAAATTTTGCAGTTGATCCGCGCGTACGTGGCAATGTGACGGTTATTTCCAATAAGCCGCTCAATAAAAGTGAAGTTTACGATTTATTTTTAGGCGTGCTCAATGTGAATGGGGTGGTGGCTATTCCTTCGGGCAATACTGTGAAAATTGTTCCAGACAGCAATGTAAAAAGTTCAGGCATTCCCTATGATGCTAAAAATCGTGCTACAGGTGATCAAATTGTTACGCGCGTGATTTGGCTGGAAAATACCAATGCCAATGATCTAATTCCTGCCTTACGCCCACTCATGCCGCAGTTTGCAAATTTGTCGGCAGTACCCGGGGCGAATGCGCTGATTGTGTCAGATCGTGCCAGTAATATTTATCAACTGGAAACTATCATTCGTAATTTAGATGGTACTGATCAGCACGATATTGAAGCGATTACGTTGCAATCTAGTCAAGCTGAAGAAATGATTGGCTTATTAGATTCTATGACGGCGACTGGGGCAGCCAAAGATTTAAAAGGTGCACGAGTGCGTGTGATTGCGGACAATCGTACCAATCGCATTTTAATTAAAGGCGATACGGCAACACGTAAACGGTTGCGTCAATTGATTGAAATGTTGGATGTGCCTGCGGCAGACCGTCTGGGTGGTTTGAAGGTCTTCCGTTTAAAGTATGCCAGTGCAAAAAACTTGGCCGAAATTTTACAAGGCTTGGTCACAGGGCAGGCAGTTTCAGGATCGGATAGTCGCGCCAATAGTACATCGAATGCCAATAATAATATGATGGGAAGTGCGAATACGACGACAAGCAATGGCTCATCCTCAAGTATTTCGACACCAGCAATTAATTTGGGGGGCAGTTCTACTGGGAATAATCAGAACAACATCACCAGTTTTAATGCAAATGGGATCAGTATTATTGCTGATAGTTCACAAAATGCATTGGTGGTCAAAGCAGATCCACAGCTGATGCGAGAAATTGAGTCTGCGATTCAACAACTTGATGTTCGTCGCGAACAAGTGTTAATCGAGGCTGCAATTATTGAAGTTGAAGGCTCTGATGCAGATCAATTGGGTGTGCAATGGGCTTTGGGTGATATTAGCAGTGGTGTAGGTTTAATCAGTTTTGATAACGTAGGTTCAAGCCTAGCCAGCCTCGCTGCGGGTTATTTGATTGGCGGGGCTTCAGGTCTGGGGCAGGCCTTGACGGGTGCGGGTAGCTCAGTGGTGTTGGGTGATTATAAAGAGGGCAGTGATGGTTCACGTCGACTTTATGGTGCATTGATTCAGGCACTCAAAGAAAACACCAAATCTAATTTGCTTTCAACACCTTCGATTGTCACGATGGACAATGAAGAAGCCTACATTGTGGTGGGTGAAAACGTTCCTTTTGTGACAGGATCGGTGAGTACCAACAATGGCACAGTAAATCCTTATACCACCATTGAACGCAAAGATGTCGGTGTGACGCTAAAGGTGATTCCGCACATTGGTGAAAATGGTACGGTTCGCTTGGAGGTTGAGCAGGAAGTTTCTGGGGTTAAAAACAGCAAAGGTCAGGCGTCAGATCTGGTCACCAGTAAACGTGCCATTAAAACAGCTATTTTGGCAGAGCATGGACAAACTGTAGTTCTCGGTGGCTTAATTTCAGATAACTCGATTTATAGTCGTCAATCGGTTCCGGGGCTGGGTGCGATCCCTGGTCTAGGGCGCTTATTTAGATCGGATGCAAAGACGAATCAGAAGCGCAATTTATTGGTCTTTATTCATCCAACGATTGTGGGTAGTGGCGATGATGTTCGTCGTTTATCTCAACAGCGTTATAGTCAGTTATATAGTTTGCAATTGGCGCTCGATAAAGATGGCAGTTTTGCTAAATTGCCTGAGCAGGTGGATGATGTTTACATGCAGCGTTTGCCTGTGCAACCTGGTGCGCCACGGACTAGCCCTTATCAAGCTGTACCTTCTGCGGCGCAGTCATCCAATGCTGCGGTTGTGACTACGCCTGTAGCGATTGAGCCACCAATCAGCAGTACACCATTTCCAAAATCAGAAGTGGAAAAAACCAAAAATACAGTAACCACCATTCGTGTGCGTCCAGCTTCGTAATGCCAAAGTAGCCAAATTGAAATCTATAAGTTGCATGGTATGATGAAGCAAAATCATAAAGAGATAATGTGATGACTTGGAAGATACAGGCAATTACAGGCGAATTTACGGGGCAAGAGATCAGTGTTGACCGTGATATGTTGGTTGGGCGCCATCAAGATGCAGATGTATTGTTGCAATCTGCAGAAGTGTCACGTAAACACGCAGCGCTGTTGTTAAAAGAGCAAGCGTTATGGGTGCAAGATTTAAATTCATCGAATGGCACTTTTGTGAACGACTTGAAAATTGTAGATGAAAGCCAACTGAAGGATGGCGATATTGTTCAGTTTGCAAGCTTTAAATTTACAGTCTTTGCTCCAGCTCCTTTGGCAAATACAGTTGAGGAAGATGTAGTTGAAGTTCAACAGCCTGCTGAAGCCGTTGCTCCGTCTGAAACAGAAGCAGAGAAATCAGCAGCGCATCATATGAATGAACAGGGGATGCCAAGCCTGACTGAGCGTGATAGTAGTGTTCAGTTAAGTCGTGATGGGATGCCACAGAATGTATCTATTCCTAAGCCCGCACCAATTCCTGAAGGTGTAGATGTATCTAAAGCTACGCCAAACCCAGCCCCGATTCCAGTTGAGCAACCTGTTTCTCGTGTTGAAGAAGAACGAACTCAACAGAAGAATGCTTCACTGGGTTTAATCACCATTATAGTCTTGGTTATTTTGTCTATCCTTGCTTGGGTGATGTTTAAATAATCTGGGAGTTGCCTAGAATAAGGGCATGCTCTGGCATGCCTTTTTTATATCTGAATAATGCGAGTTGCTTATGAATATTGCACAATTAGATCGCCGTGAATTAATGCTATTTGATTTGGATGGAACTTTAGTCGATTCAGCGACTGATTTATATCGTGCCATGAATATGAGTCTTAATGTCTTGCAGCTTCCTTTGGTGACCGAACAGCAAGTGCGTGTTTGGGTGGGTAAGGGAACCTCTATCTTTTGTCATAGTACTTTGCAATATCTTACAGGTGAGGTTGATCCTGCGCAGCACAAACAACTGCTCGATACTTTTTTAGAAATTTACAATGCGGAACCTTGTATTGAAACCCGACCATTTCATGGCATTCTGGAGTTTCTAGAATGGGGTTTGCAGCACAACAAGAAAATGGTGTGTGTCACCAATAAGCCTGAACAGCCTGCTCGCTTAATTGTTGAAGCCTTGGATATGTCTAAATACTTTATTGATGTGATTGGCGGTGACCGTTTCGAAGAGCGCAAACCACATCCACGTCAGTTACTGCACTGTGTTGAGGAATATCAGATTGAAAAATCCCAGACCTTAATGTTTGGTGATTCGAGTAATGATGTCGAGGCGGCACGACGTGCGGGTATTGATTGTATTGTCGTTAGCTATGGTTATAATCATGGTGAAGACATACAGGATTGCCAACCACAGCAAGTGGTCGATGATTTAAGAGAATTAATCAAAACGTAATTTGTAGATAAGGAATCATGACACATGAGTCGTTGTAAAGCTTTTCGATGGCGTCGCTCAGTCTGATGTAACGAAAAATTGAATTGACCCCAATCGAAATTTAGAGAGAACCTCATGACGACTCAAGTGCAATATGAGCAACTAAAAGCCCAAGGCTATAACCTGATTCCTGTTTATCGACAACGTCTGGCAGATACAGAAACACCACTTTCGGTTTTTGCACGATTAAAAGACCATCAACAAGCCTATTTATTTGAATCGGTAGAAGGTGGTGAAAATTGGGCGCGCTATTCCATCATTGGTTTGGGTGAATCTACCGTATTTTCTTGCAATGCGGGCAAGCTCACCATTCAACATGTAGATGGCACGCATGAACAGAAAGATTGTGCCGATCCTTTTGAATATATTCGAACCTTTCTAGCGCAGTTTAAAGTTCCGACACAAGCGGATTTACCAGACTTGCCAAGCTTTACTGGCGGATTGGTGGGGTATTTTGGTTATGATGCTGTACGTTATATTGAACCACGTTTAAACAATGTGCCAGAAGCAGATCCAGTCGGTTTACCTGATATCTGGATGATGCTATCTAAAACAGTGATTGTATTTGACAATTTAAAAGATACTTTATTCTTGATTGTGCACGCCGATGTCAACGATGCAGAGGCGTATTTTAACGCACAGCTCCAGTTAGATGCTTTGGAGCAGTTACTTGCTACACCAGTGAGTTTACAAGCAAAAAAACACAGTGCACCGCATTTTGAGTCACTCACGGGCAAACAGAAATTCCTAGAGTCAATTGAAACGGTTAAAGAATATATCCGTGCAGGGGATGTGATGCAGGTGGTTCCTGGGCATCGTATGGTTTCAGATTTTGATGGAGAAGCCTTGCAGGTTTATCGTGCCTTGCGTCATTTAAATCCATCACCGTATTTATTCTTGGTGCAAGGTCAAACTTTGCAAGATCAAAAGCCATTTCATATTGTGGGATCATCTCCAGAAATCTTGTCGCGTTTAGAAAATGGCATTGCTACGGTGCGCCCTTTGGCGGGCACACGTCCTCGTGGCAAAACTAAAGAAGAAGATTTGGCCTTAGAAAAAGATTTACTTTCAGATGAAAAAGAAATTGCCGAACATTTAATGCTGATTGATTTAGGACGCAATGATGTGGGGCGCGTTTCTAAAATTGGCAAAGTGCAAGTGACTGATCAAATGGTGATCGAACGTTATTCGCATGTGATGCATATTGTCTCCAATGTGCAAGGCGAAGTTCGTGATGATGTAGATGCTTTGGATGTTTTTAAAGCAACTTTTCCAGCAGGTACTTTATCTGGAGCCCCAAAAATCCGCGCTATGGAAATTATTGATGAAGTAGAGCCTGTAAAACGTGGTGTTTTTGGTGGTGCTGTTGGTTATTTAGGCTGGCATGGCGAAATGGACATGTCGATTGCGATTCGAACCTGTGTTATTCGTGAAAATAAGGTCTTTGTTCAGGCTGGTGCGGGTCTCGTTGTGGACTCAAATCCTGAATCTGAGTGGAATGAAACCCAAATAAAAGCTCGCGCAGTGATCAAGGCGGTTGAATTATCATCAAATG
This sequence comes from Acinetobacter sp. ACNIH2, assembly GCF_002934965.1. NCBI lineage: Bacteria > Pseudomonadati > Pseudomonadota > Gammaproteobacteria > Moraxellales > Moraxellaceae > Acinetobacter > Acinetobacter sp. ACNIH2. Next base: position 1,148,335 of record NZ_CP026412.1, on the reverse strand, counting down.
GATTGATTTTATGAGTTTTTAGCGTTTTTTTTGAAAAAAACACTTGCATGGATTTCAAGTTTTGCTAAACTGCACACCGTTCCGATACGAAACGTACGAAACACTAAGAAAGAGCCGGCATAGCTCAGTTGGTAGAGCAACTGACTTGTAATCAGTAGGTCCACAGTTCGAATCCGTGTGCCGGCACCATCTTAAAGGTGTGTAGTTGTGAAGTAAAGAACAACACTGAAATAAGTGTGAAATGGTGAGGTTCCCGAGCGGTCAAAGGGGGCGGACTGTAACTCCGCTACGAAAGTTTCGAAGGTTCGAATCCTTCCCTCACCACCATTAACTTCGATTGAAGTGGTTAATTACCAACATTAAGCGGGAGTAGCTCAGTTGGTAGAGCGGTAGCCTTCCAAGCTACATGTCGCGAGTTCGACCCTCGTCTCCCGCTCCATCGAAGATGATTGCTCTTATAGCTCAGTGGTAGAGCACTCCCTTGGTAAGGGAGAGGTCTCGAGTTCAAATCTCGATAAGAGCTCCAGATACAGTTTAGTAGATGTTCTACAAAGATTTTAAAAAGCAGGCTTATTAGTCTGCTTTTCAAGTATTGGGTGTCTGCTTTTTTAGGCGATATGTCGATGCTGAGCTTTTCTCAGAATTGTGTTCGACGTAAACGAGGAATATAAACATGGCTAAGGCTAAGTTTGAACGTAATAAGCCACACGTAAACGTGGGCACAATCGGTCACGTTGACCATGGTAAAACTACTTTAACTGCTGCGATTGCAACTATTTGTGCAAAAACTTACGGCGGTGAAGCGAAAGATTACTCACAAATCGACTCTGCTCCTGAAGAAAAAGCACGTGGTATTACAATTAATACTTCACACGTAGAATACGATTCTCCAATCCGTCACTACGCTCACGTAGACTGCCCGGGCCACGCCGATTATGTTAAAAACATGATTACTGGTGCTGCTCAGATGGATGGCGCGATCCTTGTATGTGCTGCGACTGATGGTCCAATGCCACAAACTCGTGAACACATCCTTCTTTCACGTCAGGTTGGTGTACCTTACATCATCGTATTCTTAAACAAATGCGACCTTGTTGACGACGAAGAGTTACTTGAATTAGTAGAGATGGAAGTTCGTGAACTTCTTTCTACTTATGACTTCCCAGGTGATGACACTCCAGTTATCCGTGGTTCTGCTCTTGCTGCGCTTAATGGCGACGCTGGTCAGTATGGTGAGTCTTCAGTTCTTGCTCTTGTTGAAGCGCTTGACACTTACATTCCAGAACCAGAACGTGCGATCGACAAAGCATTCTTGATGCCAATCGAAGACGTATTCTCTATCTCAGGCCGTGGTACAGTAGTAACAGGTCGTGTAGAAGCTGGTATCGTGAAAGTAGGCGAAGAAGTTGAAATCGTTGGTATCAAAGATACAGTTAAAACAACTGTAACTGGCGTTGAAATGTTCCGTAAACTTCTTGACGAAGGCCGTGCGGGCGAGAACTGTGGTATTCTTCTACGTGGTACTAAGCGTGAAGACGTACAACGTGGTCAAGTACTTGCTAAACCAGGTACAATCAAGCCGCACACTAAATTCGACGCAGAAGTATACGTACTTTCTAAAGAAGAAGGTGGTCGTCATACTCCATTCCTTAACGGTTACCGTCCACAATTCTATTTCCGTACGACTGATGTAACTGGCGCAATCCAATTACAAGAAGGCGTTGAAATGGTAATGCCAGGTGACAACGTTGAAATGTCAGTAGAATTAATCCACCCAATCGCAATGGACCCAGGTCTACGTTTTGCGATCCGTGAAGGTGGTCGTACAGTAGGTGCTGGTGTTGTTGCGAAAGTAACTGCATAATTAAGTATACAAAATTTAAGTCGAGAATTTCGATTCTCGACTTACTCTGCAGGCTAGTAGTTCAATTGGTAGAGCGTCGGTCTCCAAAACCGAATGTTGGGGGTTCGAGTCCCTCCTGGCCTGCCACTTTTTTCGTAAAAGAGCTTGATGCTGGCTAAACTAGTCATATAATAAATCGCGAATTCTACGACGAGTAAAAAAATGTCGAATGATAAATCGCGTGACGCATTAAGCGACGCGCCTATCCCTCAAAGAAATACCTCTGCTGAAGTTGTCGGTTCTGGCTCACCATTAGATGTTGTGCTATGGATTATTGCATTGATTTTAATCATTGGTGCAACCATGGTAAATCAGCACTTGCCAGCATATTGGGCACCAGCGAATGATATTTGGGTGCGTGTTGGTGTAATTTTGTCTTGTATCATTGTGGCTTTAGGTTTATTATACGCCACCCATCAAGGCAAAGGCTTTGTTCGTTTGCTAAAAGATGCGCGTATTGAATTGCGTCGTGTCACATGGCCAACCAAGCAAGAGACTGTGACCACCTCGTGGCAGGTTCTTGCTGTAGTCGTTGTAGCATCCATTTTATTGTGGTGTTTTGACTATATTTTAGGCTGGTTTATGAAGTTTATTATCGGGTAAGAGAGCTATGAAACGTTGGTACATTATTCATGCCTACTCAGGCTATGAAAAACAGGTGATGCGTTCACTTAATGATCGAATCCAGCGTAGCGCTGTAGCCGATAGCTTTGGTGAAGTCCTTGTTCCTACCGAAGAAGTGGTAGAAATGAAGGATGGTAAGAAACGTAAGTCTGAGCGTAAGTTCTTTCCTGGCTATGTGTTAGTTGAAATGGAAATGAATGATGAAACTTGGCACATTGTAAAAGAGTGTCCTAAAGTTTTAGGTTTTATCGGTGGTACAGCAGAAAAACCTGCACCGATTACGCAAAAAGAAGCAGATGCGATTCTTGCTCGTGTACGCAATACTGGTGAAGCACCTCGTCCGAAGACGATGTTTGAACCAGGCGAAGAATTACTCGTAATTGACGGTCCATTCACCGACTTTAAAGGCGTGGTGGAAGAAGTTCTATACGATAAGTCACGTTTAACATTGACGATTAATGTATTTAATCGACCAACTCAAGTTGAATTGGAATTTCGCCAAGTCGAAAAAACAATTTAATCTGGATTGGTTAAAAACGCCCGATTTATTCAATCGGGCATTGTTGTTGTAGTGATTGTCACTGCATGAAATATTGGGGAGCTGTAAAAGGCGTTTGTACCCAGAGGTAATTTGAAATGGCTAAGAAGATTGACGGCTATATCAAGCTGCAAGTTCCAGCTGGTAAAGCGAATCCATCTCCACCGATTGGTCCAGCACTAGGTCAACGTGGTGTTAACATCATGGCATTCTGTAAAGAATTCAATGCTGCTACACAAAAAGTTGAACCAGGTCTTCCAATTCCTGTAGTGATTACTGTGTACAACGACAAGTCGTTCACATTTATCATGAAAACTCCACCTGCATCTATTCTTCTTAAGAAAGCTGCAGGTATTCAAAAGGGTTCATCTGTACCTAACAAAACTAAAGTTGGTAAGTTGACTCGTGCTCAATTAGAAGAAATTGCGACTACTAAAGAACCAGATTTAACTGGTGCTGATTTAGACGCACGTGTTCGTACCATTGCTGGTTCTGCACGTTCTATGGGCTTGGAAGTGGAGCTATAAGACATGGCAAAGTTAACTAAACGTCAAAAAGCCATCGCTGCTGCTATTGAAGCTAACAAAGTTTACACTTTGGAAGAAGCAGTTGCTGTTCTAGCTGGTCTTCCTGCTGCGAAATTCAAAGAATCTTTGGATGTTGCGGTAAACCTAGGTGTTGACCCTCGTAAATCTGACCAAGTTGTTCGTGGTGCGACTACACTTCCTGCAGGTACTGGTAAAACTGTACGTGTTGCTGTGTTTGCTCAAGGCGCGGCTGCTGAAGCTGCTAAAGCTGAAGGCGCTGACATTGTTGGTTTTGATGACTTAGCTGAAAGCATCCAACAAGGTAACCTTGACTTTGACGTAGTAATTGCTGCTCCAGATGCAATGCGCGTTGTAGGTAAGTTAGGTACAATCCTTGGTCCACGTGGTTTGATGCCAAACCCGAAAGTGGGTACTGTAACTCCAGACGTTGCTGGTGCAGTTAAAAATGCGAAAGCTGGTCAAGCACGTTACCGTGTTGACAAAGCAGGTATTATCCACGCTGCGATCGGTCAAGTAGACTTCTCTGCTGAAGCTGTTCGTCAAAATGTTGAAACTTTGATTGCAGACTTGAAAAAGTTAAAGCCTGCAACTTCTAAAGGTGTATACATCAAAAAGATCACTTTGAGCTCAACTATGGGTCCTGGTCTTACTATTGATGTAAACAACGTTTCTAACTAAGTTTTACTTAGACAGAATTTTAAAGCCCTGAGTAATATTTGAAGCACTGCTTTAAATATTACGTAAGAGAGACCGGTTTCGGACTACTTACGAACTTAGGCAAACTTTGAATTGATAAATGTATATTTATCAGCGTCAAAGACCTCAGGCGAGGGGAGTTTTATGCTTCTCTCTTAATAACCCAGTCTGAGTAGACGCGGTGGTGTGATTTATTTCCTCCTCCGCGTGTAAGCTTGAAAGGGCTTACGAATTGGGGTGTACCTGTTAGGTGCATAAATCACCGTTAGGAGGTTTTACAATGGCTCTTCTTATCGAAGACAAAAAACAGATTGTTGCTGAAGTAAGCGAAGTTGCTGCTAAAGCGTTTTCTGTTGTTGTGGCTAACTATCAAGGTTCAAGCGTAGAGCAATTAACACAACTTCGTGTTGAAGCTCGTAAGTTGGGTGTTACTACACGTATCGTGCGTAATACTTTGGCTAAACGCGCTCTTCAAGATACTCAATTCGACATCTTGAACGACGACCTTGTTGGCCCAACCATTCTCGGTTTCTCAACTTCTGAAGACGACATGGGTGCTGCTGCACGCTTGTTCGAAGAATTTGCAAAAACTAACAAAGCATTTGAACTTAAAGCTGCTGCCTTTGATGGCAAAGTTTATCAAGGTGCTGAAGTTAGCGTTATCGCAAACCTTCCGAACCAAGAAAAAGCGCTTACTATGCTTGCGTCTGTTCTTCAAGCTCCTATTTCGAAATTGGGTCGCCTTATTACAGCGCTCAAAGAGAAAAACGAGTCAGAAGCGGCTTAATCCTATTTCCACACCATTCAATATCCATTTGGAGTTATTCTCATGGCTTTAACAAACGAAGAAATCTTAAACGCAGTTGCTGAAAAAACAGTTCTTGAACTTGTTGAATTAATTTCTGCTTTCGAAGAAAAATTTAACGTATCTGCTGCTGCTGTAGCTGTTGCTGCTGCTCCTGGCGCTGCTGCTGCTGCTGAAGAACAAACTGAATTCAACGTAGAGTTGACTTCTTTTGGTGCTAACAAAGTTGCTGTAATTAAAGCAGTTCGTGAAGCTACTGGTCTTGGTCTTAAAGAAGCTAAAGATATGGTTGAAGGTGCTCCTGCTGTTCTTAAAGAAGGCGTGTCTAAAGAAGAAGGCGAAGAACTTAAGAAGAAACTTGAAGAAGCTGGTGCTACAGTTACTCTTAAGTAATCTTAAGAGGAGTCGATTTTTTATAATCGGCTCCACAAAATGGCTGATGGCTCTTGGGTCATCAGCCTTTTTGCGTTACAATAATCGGCTCGACTCCAATTTGACTGATTTAAAAATCATCAAATTTAAACAATAAAGACAATCTTTAAACGCTTACCAATATTTTTCTATTCAAAAAATATTGTTAAGCGTTTTAATACCACTAAAAATTGCAGCATTTGTAAACAGTGGTGGCCATATCGGCCTGCGTAATTCCTTCTAAACCCGTTCTGCAGGCGGGTTTAGTTTACTTTCCGAGGACTCCAGATGGCATACTCATATACCGAAAAGAAACGGATCCGTAAGAATTTTGGTAAATTGCCTAGTGTTATGGATGCTCCGTACTTGCTCGCGATTCAAGTCGACTCGTACAGAACGTTCTTGCAAGATGGCAAATCACCAAAAAACCGCGAAGATATCGGTCTCCAAGCCGCATTTCGTTCAGTTTTTCCTATAGAAAGTTATTCTGGCAATGCTGCTCTAGAATTTGTTGAGTATAGCCTTGGTAAGCCGGAGTTTGATGTTCGCGAATGTATTCTTCGTGGCTCAACTTATGCGGCACCAATGCGTGTAAAAATTCGTTTGATCATTAAAGATCGTGAAACGAAATCAATCAAAGACGTGCGTGAGCAAGAAGTGTACATGGGTGAAATGCCACTCATGACGGATAACGGGACATTCGTTATTAATGGTACTGAGCGTGTAATCGTATCTCACTTACACCGTTCGCCAGGCGTGTTCTTTGATCATGATAAGGGTAAAACTCACTCAAGCGGTAAAGTGCTTTATTCGGCACGTATTATTCCTTACCGTGGTTCATGGTTAGACTTTGAATTTGATGCAAAAGATTTAGTCTATGTCCGTATTGACCGTCGTCGTAAATTGCTTGCGACTGTGGTTTTACGTGCATTGGATTACAGCAATGAACAAATTCTAGATTTGTTCTACGAGAAAGTACCTGTCTATTTAGACATGGGTAGCTACCAAATTGACCTTGTACCAGAACGCCTGCGTGGCGAAATGGCTCAATTCGACATTACCGATAATGACGGTAAAGTGATTGTTGAACAAGGTAAGCGTATTAACGCGCGTCATGTACGTCAAATGGAAGCCTCAGGCTTAACGAAGCTTTCTGTTCCAGACGAATATTTATATGAGCGTATTACTGCCCAAGATATCACTTTACGTGATGGCGAAGTGATTCCTGCGAATACCTTGCTAAGCCATGAAGTGATGGTGAAGCTGGCTGAAGGTGGCGTGAAGCAGTTTAATATTCTGTTTACGAATGACATCGATCGTGGTTCGTTCATTGCGGATTCTCTACGTGCAGATACAACAACAGGTCGTGAAGAAGCGCTTGTTGAAATCTACAAAGTAATGCGTCCAGGTGAGCCACCAACAAAAGAAGCAGCTGAAAACTTATTTAATAACTTATTCTTCTCTTCTGAGCGTTACGATTTATCGCCAGTTGGTCGTATGAAGTTTAACCGTCGTTTGGGTCGTCCTTACGAAGTCGGTACTGATCAGAAGTCACGTGAAGTTGAAGGTATCCTTTCGAACAGCGATATCACTGATGTATTAAAAACATTGGTTGAAATTCGTAACGGTAAAGGCGAAGTGGATGATATTGACCACTTGGGTAACCGTCGTGTTCGTTCTGTTGGTGAAATGACAGAAAACCAATTCCGTGTTGGTTTGGTTCGTGTTGAGCGTGCTGTAAAAGAGCGTTTAAGCCAAGCAGAAGCAGATAACTTGTCTCCGCAAGATTTAATCAATGCGAAACCAGTTGCAGCGGCAATCAAAGAATTCTTTGGTTCAAGCCAGTTATCTCAGTTCATGGATCAAAACAACCCATTGTCTGAGATTACACACAAACGTCGTGTATCTGCACTTGGTCCTGGTGGTTTAACACGTGAACGTGCGGGCTTTGAAGTACGTGACGTACATCAAACTCACTATGGTCGTGTATGTCCGATTGAAACGCCTGAAGGTCCAAACATTGGTTTGATCAACTCGCTATCTGTTTATGCAAAATGTAATAACTTCGGTTTCTTGGAAACTCCATACCGTAAAGTTGTTGATGGACGTGTAACGGATGAAGTTGAATACTTATCTGCGATTGAAGAAGTAGGCACTGTCATTGCACAAGCCGACTCTGCAGTCGATGCAGACAATCACTTGACGGAAGAGTTTGTTTCTGTACGTCACCAAGGTGATTTCGTGCGTATGCCACCTGAAAAAGTGACGCATATGGATGTATCTGCTCAACAGGTTGTATCTGTTGCAGCATCATTGATTCCGTTCCTTGAACACGATGACGCGAACCGTGCATTAATGGGTTCGAACATGCAACGTCAGGCTGTTCCGACATTATTGGCGGATAAACCGCTTGTTGGTACAGGGATGGAAGCAAATGTAGCACGTGATTCTGGTGTGTGTGTCATTGCAAACCGTGGTGGTGCGATTGAATACGTAGACGCTTCTCGTATCGTGATTCGTGTAAACGAAGAAGAGATGGTGGCGGGTGAAGCGGGTGTAGATATCTACAACCTGATCAAATATACACGTTCTAACCAAAATACATGTATCAACCAAAACGTCGTAGTTCGCATGGGTGACAAAGTTGCTCGTGGTGATGTATTGGCTGATGGTCCATCGACTGATGGTGGTGAACTTGCGCTTGGTCAAAACATGCGCGTCGCGTTCATGACTTGGAACGGTTATAACTACGAAGACTCGATCTTACTTTCTGAGCGTGTTCTTCAAGAAGACCGTTTAACTTCGATCCATATCCAAGAGTTATCGTGTGTTGCACGTGATACTAAATTGGGTGCTGAAGAAATTACTGCGGATATCCCGAACGTGGGTGAAGCTGCACTTTCTAAGCTTGATGAATCAGGTATTGTTTATATCGGTGCTGAAGTTGCAGCGGGCGACATCCTTGTTGGTAAAGTAACGCCTAAAGGTGAAACGCAATTAACACCAGAAGAAAAACTGCTTCGTGCAATTTTTGGTGAAAAAGCAGCTGACGTTAAAGATTCTTCTTTACGTGTTCCATCTGGTACGAAAGGTACAGTAATTGACGTTCAAGTGTTTACACGTGATGGTCTTGAAAAAGACGAACGTGCGCAAGCAATTGAAAAAGCGCAATTAGATGCTTACCGTAAAGACTTGAAAGAAGAATATAAAATCTTCGAAGAAGCAGCACGTGAACGTATTGTTCGCTTGTTGAGCGGTCAAGAATCGAATGGCGGTGGCGGCACGAAGCGTGGTGACAAACTTTCAGAAGATATGTTGTCTGGCTTAGAGTTGGTTGATTTACTTGAAATCCAGCCAAGTGATGAAGCGATTGCTGAACGTTTAACCCAAATTCAAGTGTTCTTGAAAGAGAAGAGCTTTGAAATTGACGAGAAATTTGCTGAGAAAAAACGCAAACTTTCTACAGGTGATGAACTAACAACTGGCGTATTGAAAGTTGTGAAGGTTTACCTTGCAGTTAAACGTCGTATCCAGCCTGGTGATAAGATGGCGGGTCGTCACGGTAACAAAGGTGTTGTGTCTAACATCCTACCAGTCGAAGACATGCCGCATGATGCCAATGGTGTTCCAGTCGATATCGTATTGAACCCGTTGGGTGTACCGTCACGTATGAACGTGGGGCAGATTCTTGAAACTCACTTGGGTATGGCTGCGAAAGGTTTGGGTGAGCAAATTGATAAGATGCTCAAACAACAGCGTGAAATTGCTGAACTACGTGTTTTCCTAGACAAAATCTACAACAAAGTGGGCGGTCAGCAAGAAGATTTAGACAGCTTAACAGATGATGAAATCTTGGTGTTGGCAGGTAACTTACGTGCAGGTGTACCTTTAGCAACTCCTGTATTTGATGGTGCTGAAGAAAGCCAAATCAAAGAGTTACTAGAGCTGGCTGAAATTCCACGTTCGGGTCAAACCGTATTGTATGATGGACGTACAGGTGAACGTTTCGACCGTCCTGTAACTGTAGGCTATATGTACATGCTTAAGTTGAACCACTTGGTTGACGACAAGATGCATGCCCGTTCTACAGGTTCTTACTCATTAGTAACGCAACAACCATTGGGTGGTAAAGCTCAGTTCGGTGGTCAGCGTTTCGGTGAGATGGAGGTCTGGGCACTTGAAGCTTATGGCGCAGCTTATACACTTCAAGAAATGCTCACTGTGAAGTCGGATGACGTTGAAGGTCGTACTCGTATCTATAAGAATATTGTAGATGGTAACCATTATATGGACCCAGGTATGCCTGAATCGTTCAACGTATTGACCAAAGAGATCCGTTCTTTAGGTATCAACATTGAACTGAAAAATGGTGACTAAGAAATCTCCCCCGATCCCTCTTTAAGAAAGAGGGGAGAAGTCCCCCTTAGTAAAGGGGGATTTAGGGGGATTTTTTGAGATTCCCTATTCAGTGAAAAAACAATATTTGTGACCCAGTCGAGAAGTGAAAATCTCCTCGACACACGGAGAAAAAAATTGAAAGACTTGCTCGATATCATGCGCAAAAAGACGGACTCAGACGGTCATGCTCCAGTTGAGTTTGATCGCATCCGTATTGGTCTTGCGTCACCAGAAATGATTAAGTCATGGTCTCACGGTGAAGTTAAAAAGCCTGAGACAATTAACTATCGTACGTTCAAGCCAGAACGTGATGGTTTATTCTGTGCCAAAATTTTTGGTCCAGTCAAAGATTACGAATGCTTGTGTGGTAAATACAAGCGTATGAAATACAAAGGCGTCATTTGTGAAAAATGTGGCGTTGAAGTAACAACTGCGAAAGTTCGTCGTGAGCGTATGGGTCACATCGAATTGGCTTCTCCAGTTGCGCACATCTGGTTCTTGAAATCATTACCAAGCCGTATCGGTTTGCTTCTTGATATGACTCTACGTGATATCGAACGCGTATTGTATTTCGAATCTTATGTAGTAACTGACCCAGGTATGACTCCATTTGAGAAATATCAACTTCTTAACGATGAAGAATACTTCAATGCGTTAGAAGAACACGGTGATGAATTCACTGCGAAAATGGGTGCGGAAGCGGTTCAAGACTTGCTGAAAGATATCGATCTTGAAGCTGAGATTTCTCGTCTTCGTGAAGAGATTCCACAAACAACGTCTGAAACGAAGTTGAAAAAAGCGTCTAAGCGCTTGAAGTTGATGGAAGCATTCAAAGAGTCGAACAACAAGCCAGAATGGATGGTGATGAATGTACTTCCAGTACTTCCACCAGATCTTCGTCCGTTGGTTCCACTTGAAGGTGGTCGTTTCGCGACTTCTGACTTGAACGATCTTTATCGTCGTGTAATCAACCGTAACAACCGTTTGAAGCGTCTTCTTGATCTTGCTGCGCCAGACATTATCGTACGTAACGAAAAACGTATGTTACAAGAGTCTGTAGATGCGTTGCTTGATAATGGTCGTCGTGGTCGTGCAATTACTGGTTCGAACAAACGTCCATTAAAATCTTTGGCAGACATGATCAAAGGTAAACAAGGTCGTTTCCGTCAAAACTTACTTGGTAAGCGTGTTGACTACTCGGGTCGTTCGGTAATTACGGTAGGTCCTAACTTACGTTTACATCAATGTGGTCTTCCGAAGAAAATGGCACTTGAATTATTCAAGCCGTTTATTTTCGCGAAATTACAAGCATCTGGTCAGGCAACAACCATTAAAGCTGCGAAGAAAATGGTTGAGCGTGAAACTCCAGAAGTTTGGGACGTTCTTGCATCGGTAATTCGTCAACATCCAGTGATGTTGAACCGTGCGCCAACACTTCACCGTTTGGGTCTTCAAGCATTTGAACCGATCCTGATTGAAGGTAAGGCAATCCGTTTACACCCGCTCGTCTGTGCTGCGTTTAACGCCGACTTCGACGGTGACCAAATGGCGGTTCACGTACCATTAACACTTGAAGCTCAATTAGAAGCTCGTGCGTTAATGATGTCGACCAACAACATCTTGTCACCTGCAAATGGTGAACCAATCATCGTTCCTTCTCAGGACGTTGTATTGGGCTTGTATTACATCACACGTGATGCAATCAATGCCAAAGGTGAAGGCATGGTATTTGCGGATACGCATGAAGTTAACCGTGCATTGGCGACAGGTCAGGTTGCATTACACGCTCGCGTTAAAGCTCGTGTACACCAAACTGTGATTGATGAAAATGGTAACCGTGAACAGCAAACCATCGTTGTAGATACTACACCGGGTCGTTGCTTACTTTGGGAAGTTGTTCCTGAAGGTATGGATTTCCAACAAATTAACGTTGAGATGACCAAGAAAAACATCTCGAAGTTAATCAACTCTTGCTACCGTAAATTGGGTCTAAAAGATACAGTTATCTTTGCTGACCAATTGATGTACCTTGGTTTCCGTCAAGCGACACGTTCAGGCGTATCGGTAGGTATGGAAGACATGGTTATTCCGCCGACTAAGCAAGTGATTATTGACAAAGCAGAAACTGAAGTTCGTGAAATTGAACAACAGTTCGAACAAGGCTTTGTAACTGCGGGCGAGCGTTATAACAAAGTTGTCGATATCTGGGCACGTACCAATGACCAAGTTGCGAAAGCGATGATGGACAACTTGTCTTACACCACTGTGAAAAACAAACAGGGTGAAGATGAGAAGCAAAAATCATTCAACAGTATCTACATGATGTCTGACTCTGGTGCCCGTGGTAGTGCGGCACAGATTCGTCAGCTTGCAGGTATGCGTGGTTTGATGGCAAAACCAGATGGCTCGATCATTGAAACGCCAATTAAGGCGAACTTCCGTGAAGGCTTAACGGTACTTCAGTACTTTATTTCGACGCACGGTGCACGTAAAGGTTTGGCCGATACTGCATTGAAAACAGCGAACTCTGGTTACTTAACACGTCGTCTGGTAGACGTAGCACAAGACTTGGTGATCACTGAGCCTGATTGTGGCACTTTAGGTGGCTTAGTCATGACTCCGTTCATTCAAGGCGGTGATGTAATCGAGAACTTAGGTACTCGAGTACTGGGTCGTGTAGTTGCAGAAGACGTGAAAAAAGCAGGTTCTGACGAAGTTATTCTTCCACGTAACACTTTAATTGACGAAAAACTTGCAAACTTCCTTGAAGAAGCAGGTGTCGATGAAGTTAAAGTTCGTTCAGTTGTAAACTGTGAATCTACATTTGGTGTGTGTGCGAAATGTTACGGCCGTGACTTGGCACGTGGTCACTTGGTGAACCCAGGTGAATCTGTGGGTGTAATGGCTGCTCAATCGATTGGTGAGCCAGGTACACAGTTAACGATGCGTACCTTCCACGTGGGTGGTGCTGCGAGCCGAACTTCTGCTGCAAACAGTGTACAAGTACGCAACAAAGGTACTGTACGTTTCCACAACGTGAAAACTGTACAACATGCTAAAGGTCACTTAGTTTCTGTTTCACGTTCAGGTGAAATCGGTATTGCAGATGACTTAGGTCGTGAGCGTGAGCGTTATAAACTGCCATACGGTGCGTCAATCTTATTGAAAGATGGCGAAGCTGTAGAAGCAGGCGGTATCGTAGCGACTTGGGATCCGCATACACATCCTCTCGTTACCGAAGTTGCAGGTAAAATCCGTTTCAGCCAAATCGCTGACGGTGTGACGGCAACTTCTAAAACTGATGATGCAACAGGGATGACAACTGTTGAAATCCTACCTGTAACAGCACGTCCTGCTTCTGGTAAAGATTTACGTCCTGCGGTGGTATTAGATACAGCTGATGGCGGCGAACAGTTCTACTTCTTGCCACAAAACACAATTCTTTCTGTCCGTGATGGCGAAACAATTGGTGTGGGTGATGTTATTGGTCGTGTACCACAAGAATCTTCACGTACTCGTGATATTACCGGTGGTCTTCCACGCGTTGCGGACTTGTTTGAAGCACGTAAACCGAAAGAACATGCAATCTTGGCTGAAGTGTCAGGTATCGTGAGCTTCGGTAAAGAGACCAAAGGTAAGAACCGTTTGGTGATTACTCCAGATGATGGTTCTGAAATTTACGAAGAATTAATTCCTAAATGGCGTCAAATCAACGTGTTTGAAGGTGAACATGTGAACCGTGGTGAAACCATTTCTGATGGTCCACAAAACCCACATGACATTTTACGCTTGAAAGGTGAAGTTGCATTAACCAACTACATCGTGAACGAAGTTCAAGACGTTTACCGTCTGCAAGGTGTAAAAATCAACGACAAACACATTGAAGTCATTGTGCGTCAAATGTTACGTAAAGTAGACATCACAGATGGTGGTGATACGAGCTTCATCAAAGGCGAACAAGTGGATTACATCCGTGTTGTGGGTGAAAACCAAGCTGTGCTTGCACAAAACAAGTTCCCAGCGAAGTTTGAACGTCAGTTGATGGGTATTACCAAAGCGTCACTTTCTACTGACTCGTTCATCTCTGCTGCATCGTTCCAGGAAACAACACGTGTGTTAACTGAAGCGGCTGTAACAGGTAAAGAAGATGATTTACGTGGCTTGAAAGAGAACGTAGTAGTAGGTCGTTTGATTCCTGCAGGTACAGGTTTAGCTTACCATTTAGAACGTCGTCGTCAAGAAGCAGAAGCTGCAGAGCTTGAGCTTCATAATGACTTCTCTGATGTAGACCAAGCGCTTAGCCAAGCATTTAGTGATGAGTTTAATGGTCTTTAATTAGTCCTTAAATCATGATGAAAAGCCACCTTCGGGTGGCTTTTTTACATTCTGAAGCAGAACGACTAAAAAAAATCACATAATTAAATGGATAAAGTTCTATGCTTAAACGTAAATCCATAATTAAATATAAGGTATTAAGAATATGAATTTTAACAATAAATTAATTTTAAGTGTATTGGGGATGCTGGCAGCAGGTTCTGTATTCGCAGCGCCCATGCCCAATGCTATCGTGATTGAAGATAAAGCAGTGGTACCTATTGTAAAAACTCAAGTGATTCGAACTATGCCGGGTAGAGAGCCTGTTCGCACCGTGAATGCCACCATTTTTGAAGTAACCAACAAAGGTAAGGATGTCGTTGCACGTGATGTCGTGATTGTGGATGACAAAGCCCAATTTTCTGATGAAAAAATGAAAGCACCTATGGTGCAAAAGGGTAGTGTAATTGTGCCGACTTCAAAAATTGAAGTAGATTCAAAAGTGACCAGAGATGGTGAGGTCGTTGCTGAAGGAAAGCAATTAGACGCTTCTGGAGTTGAGTTTAAGAAAGGGCAGGAACCTGTACAGAAAAATTTGAAGATTAATCAAATTCAAAATCATGAACATAGTAAAAGTGCAACCCATGCAGTCATTCAAAATGATGGAAAAACAACTAAAGATGTGGTGGTGATTAAAGATGAGTGAGAAGTAGTTAGTTGATGTAGTCTTTCAGGTTACAAAATCCTCGTAATTTTATTGGGATTTTTACATAAAACTTCATCTTCGCTCCTTAATACTTTTATAGAGTTGCTACTGGGACAATGGGAAATGGAGATACGCTCATGAAAAAGTTAATGAATTTAGCCATTATTGCGACAGTTTCTGCACTCGTATTCACTGGATGTAGCAATATGTCTGCATCAGAGCAGCGTGTGGGTGCAGCAGCCTTGGGTGGTGCAGTTGGTGGTAGCGTTGGTAGCCGTGTAGGTGGCAGTACGGGTGCTGCTCTTGGTGCAGGTGCAGGTGCCGCGGTAGGAAGTAAATCCCAAAGTGGTTCGACCAAGAATGCAACGTATAGTGGTGTAGGTGCAGGTGTAGGTGCTGTAATTGGTAAGTCGGTATTTGGTGGCGATGCAGGTGCCGCAATTGGCGGGGCGATTGGTGGTGGTGCTGGGGCCGCAATAGAAAACAATAAACGTTAAATCTCTGTTGCATCACAATTGAGATTTTAAGGATTGGAAAAAGGCGCTGAATATAGCGCCTTTTTTATTTTAAATCCGGTTTGGCCTTTTTACGTCGAATGTAGACTGTTTTTTCTACTTCAGCAATGCGCACCCCAGCCTCATCATAAATACTTAACTGATAAGTACGATTTACTGGAGAATAGTCTTCTGCCAAGGTTTTAATTTGTTTAATTTCTGCTGCATCAATTCGAATATCTGCATAGACAGTGCTACGCCCAGGAGATAAAAACTGAATCTTGGCAGCTTTGTCCCAGACGATGTATTTTGAGCCAAGGTGATGCATCAGCAACAACATGTAGAATGGATCAATCATCGAATAGAGACTACCGCCAAAATGTACCCCAACAATATTTTGGTTCTTGCGTGTCAGGGGCATTTTGACCCGAATATGGTAGTTGGGAAAGTCAATCTTTTCGACCTGAATGCCTGCACCACGGTATGGAGCATAACGATTTAGAATAAATTTGGTGATGGTAGGAACGCTTTGTAATCTTTTGAGAATACTCATGATGCAAAATATTTTTATAAGAGCTTGTCCTCATCTTAACCTGACACCCAAAAAATGCAAATCAAGCAGCGGTAACTCGTCTGATTGTAGAAAAAATACGATAAAACAAAAAGGAAACATAATATGCAAGTCCAAACTCAATGGGTGACCACCACCGATCAACAGCGCCTTTATGTCAAAGCGTGGGGAGAGGTGCTGAATCCTGCCTTAGTCTTGGTGCATGGTTATCCAGATAATCAGGAAGTCTGGGAACCTGTAATTCGTTTATTAGCCAACCAGTTTTATATCATTACCTATGATGTCCGTGGAGCAGGTCAATCTTCTGTACCGAAATCCATTCAAGCTTACGCATTGTCACAACTTTCAGCAGATTTGCAGGCGGTGGTCGATGCGGTACTTCCAGAACGTGAATTTCATCTGGCTGCGCATGATTGGGGATCTATACAATCTTGGGAGTCGGTTACGGATCAGCACTTTGGGCAGCGGATTTTGTCTTATACCACCATTTCTGGTCCGTGTTTAGATCACGCTGCATTTTGGATGCGTGAGCAATTTAAGACACAACCACAACAGTTTTTGAAACAGCTTGGTAAGTCATGGTACATCATGGCATTTCATCTACCACTCGTGGCGCCTACGGTTTGGCGTTTCTTTAAGCCTCAGTATTGGGGACGCGTGCTACAAAAGTTGGAACAGGCGCAAGATTTACCTTTAAATACGCATATTGCTAAAGATGGTCAGTATGGTGTGGGGCTGTATCGGGCGAACTTTCTGCCTAGACTGACTCAGCCACGACAACGTTTTGCCCAATGTGCAGTACAAGCCATTGTGTTGAAGAAAGATAATTTTGTCAGTCCTGCATTGATTGATGAAATACCAAAATGGAGTCCTGATTTTCAGCGGGTCGATTTAGAAGCAAACCATTGGGCAATATTAAGTCAGCCTGAGGCCATTGCGCAGTTAATCGCGAATTTTGCTCGCACATAGAACAGGCTAGAGAACTCGTTGGTTGTGACAAGATGACAGACAACGAGTTCGATGTTTGCAGTTCCTTTCAATCGAGAATTGAGTCCTGAGAAACCCGATCAAATTACAGTTTCAATGTATCGAATCTGCTAAGATAGCGCTTTTTTTATCATCTTCAGTTTTTCATGAATGCAGTAGTAATTGCGATTGCCGTGATGTTTCTTTTGTCACTGGCACGAGTTTCTGTTGTTCTGACTTTGGTCATTTCAGCAATTATTGGTGGCTTGGTTGCAGGGCTCAGTTTGTCCGATACCGTAAGTGCATTTAATGCCGGTTTAGGGGATGGTGCTGAAGTTGCCTTAGCCTATGCTGTGTTAGGGGCTTTTGCATTAGCACTGTCTAAGTCCGGTTTACCAGACCTATTGGCACATAAACTGATTGGTTTATTAGGGGCCGAAGTTTCACATCAGCGAGCACGTAAGGTGAAATATTTGCTGTTGAGTATTTTACTGGTCGCGGCAATTTGTTCACAAAACCTAATTCCAGTTCATATCGCATTTATTCCTGTTTTGGTTCCACCTTTATTAAAAGTCATGAATCACTTAAATTTGGACCGCCGTGCTGCGGCTTGTGTCCTAACTTTAGGTTTGGTGGGAACATATATTTTCTTGCCTGTGGGTTTTGGTGCAATTTTCTTAGAACAAATTTTGATGGGTAATATCAACAAGATTGGTGCTGCATATCATTTACATGTTGATCGTTGGATGATGCCAGTCGGTATGGCTATTCCAGTGGTAGGGATGGTGCTTGGGACATTAGTAGCCGTCTTTGTCAGCTACCGCAAGCCACGTCATTATGTTGATCGTGAAGTGGTACGTGTCACCACGATTGATTTGGATAAACCAATTCGTGCAGGTGAAGTGAATTTCGAGCAAGATGCCGAAGAGCTGAAACGTGAAGCGGAGAATGTACCTGTAATTGCGAAAAAGACTATCTTTATGGCACTTTTAGCGATTATTTTGACCCTCATTGCACAATTATATTCGGGTTCGATGATCTTGGGTGGTTTGGTTGGTTTCTCCGTGTTATCTGCCGCAGGTATTTTCAAATGGCAAGAAGCAGATGATGTTTTTGTACAAGGCATGCGCATGATGGCTTTAGTTGGATTCATTATGATTTCAGCGGCAGGTTTTGCTTCGGTGATGACACATACAGGTGATATTAATCAGTTAGTGAATGGTGTAGTGCATCTGATCGGTGACAACCGCGCATTAGCAGCATTCTTGATGTTGTTTATTGGTCTATTTGTAACGATTGGAATTGGTTCATCTTTTTCAAGCGTGCCTGTTTTGGCCGTTATTTATGTTCCGCTTTGTGTACAGTTCGGCTTTTCTCCTTTGGCGACGGTGGCTTTAATTGGTACGGCTGCTGCACTTGGTGACGCAGGTTCACCTGCATCAGATTCAACTTTGGGTCCAACTGCCGGTTTGGGTGTAGATGGACAGCACGATCATATATGGGATACGGTTGTACCAACATTTATTCATTTTAATATTCCCTTATTGGTCTTTGGTTGGATTGCGGCCATGGTTCTTTAATATAATTTTGAGTGTTTTAATTTATTTTATATTTCAATTTTATAATATAAAATATATTTAAAATATACTTTATATTAAACCTGAGTAATATACTCTGAATATAATAATAAATATCTGATTAATATGGTTGGTTTTAAATACCAACCGTATTGGTCAAATTAAAATAAATAATTATATTAATCATGTATTTAAAAATAAATTAAATTTATATTAATTAATGGGTATTGCATATTAATAATGGTCTTGTTTAATATTAATTAAGTGTTAAGTTTCTTATTATAAAAGGTTGTTTAATATGTTGAAACAAGCTGCTCTTATTGCATTATTAGGGGTTTCTGCATCTGCGATGGCAGGTGGCTGGCAGGTCAAAGTCGGTGGATCTACAATTGCTCCAACTCAAGACACAACAGTTGCTGGTGTTGGTGTTGTAAAAGCAGAAAGTGAATTGGCATTTACCCCTTCTGTAGAGTATTTCTTTGGTGATTCTCCTATTTCTGCTGAATTATTATTAGCTGCTCCAGTCAACCATGATGTGTCAATCAATGGTGAGAATGCAGTTAAAATTAAGCATTTGCCACCAACATTAACTGTTAAATATAATTTTAAAAATTCAACCCGTTTTACACCATACATTGGGGTAGGTGGAACAGCATTTATTGCTTGGGATGAGGAAACTAAAGGTGCTCTTTCTGGTGCATCGGTTAAAGTTAAAGAAGATTATGGTTTTGCGGGTCAAGTTGGTTTTAATTTCCAACCAGCAGATGCGAAAAACTGGGGTGTATTTGTAGATGCACGTTATGCACAACTTAGCCCAGAAGTGCGTGTAGAGAATACACCAATTAAATTTGATCTAGATATTGACCCAATGGTTTATACCATCGGCTATAGCTATAAATTCTAAGTAATAAAAATAACAATAATAATAACAGCGCTAAAACCTCATCCTTGGATGGGGTTTTTTTATGTTCTTTGTTTGAGTATCTTCAACAATCTTTCACTATGCAGACGCAAAAGATTACACTTTATCCTACTGATTTTGTTTAAATTGAACAAAAAATAGAGTGTTTAAACATGAGAATTTTAAAAATAACTTTATTAATAGTGTCTTCATTCACTGCAATGGGAAGCTATGCTGCCAGTTTTGATTGTGCGCGTGCAGTAACTGTCACTGAACATAAGATCTGTAACCAGCTTGGCTTGAATGATGCCGATGTGAAAATGGCAACAAGTTATAATATTTTAAAACGGTTGGTGCCTATGGGAACGCGTTCAGTGATTCAGGATGAGCAAGTGAAATGGCTGCGTTTACGTGATCAATGTCGGGATAATCTACGTTGTTTAAACGATGTATATGCCATGCGGCAGCAACGAATAGATTTATATTTACAGCAAATTTATCAACGTGGACCGTATTAAAAAACATAAATGATTAAAAAAAGAACAATTGCTATTGAAAAATCATCGAGTCACTCCAATTCATTAAGCATCTGATAAAAACACTGTGTGAATGAATTCGAGGAAGGTTGTATGAGCGAACACAATACACAAAAACATAGCTTTCAGGCTGAAGTGGCACAATTACTCCATTTGGTGACTCACTCACTTTATTCAAACCCAGAGATCTTTTTGCGTGAGTTAATTTCGAATGCTTCTGATGCCTGCGATAAACTGCGTTTTGAAGGTATTAATCATCCTGAATTTTATGAGAATGACCCGAATTTACATGTACGGATTATTTTAGATAAAGAACAAAAAACACTGACTATTTCTGATAATGGTATTGGTCTGACGCAACAAGAAGCAATTGATAACCTTGGAACGATTGCCAAGTCGGGTACCAAGGACTTTATGTCGAAATTGACAGGTGATCAAAAAGCCGATGCACAGTTGATTGGTCAGTTTGGTGTAGGTTTTTATTCGGGCTTTATTGTCGCGGATAAGATTACAGTAGAATCACGTCATGCAGGTGTGCCTGAGCAGGAAGCGGTACGCTGGATTAGTGGTGGTACAGGGGACTTTGAAGTTGAGCAAATTGAAAAAGTAACTCGTGGTACAGACATTATTCTGCACTTACGTGAAGATGCTTTAGATTATTTAGAAAGCTATAAAGTTAAACAAATTGTCAATAAATATTCTGACCATATTAGCTTGCCAATTGAAATGCAAAAAGAGGTTTGGCAGGAAGAAGAAGTAGCCGAAGGTGAAACACCGAAAGGCGGTCAGATGGTCAAAACGGATGAATGGGAAGCAATTAACTCTGCCAGTGCTTTATGGACACGTAGTAAAAATGAAGTCACTGAAGAGCAATACATCGAGTTTTATAAGAACTTGAGTCATGATTTTGATGCTCCATTGGCATGGGCACATAACCGTGTCGAAGGTAGTACCGAATATACGCAATTACTGTACATCCCAAGCAAGGCACCGCACGATATTTTCACGCGTGAGGCTAAAGCAGGGATCAAGCTGTATGTGAAGCGCGTGTTTATTATGGATGATGCAGATAATTTAATTCCAAATTATCTTCGTTTTGTGCAAGGTGTAGTGGATAGTGCAGATTTACCGCTGAATGTTAGCCGTGAACTGTTACAAGAAAGCCGTGATGTCCGTACCATTCGCGAAGGTAATGCACGCCGTATTTTGACCGTGTTGGATAGTTTGGCAAAGTCGGAAGATGAAAAAGACCAAGAGAAATTCAAAACTTTCTATACTGAATTTGGTTCGGTCTTGAAAGAAGGCTTGGGTGAAGACTTTGGTAATCGTGAGCGCATCTTAAAGTTACTACGTTTTGCGACATCTACTTACGATGAGATCAGTACTTCTTTAGCAGACTACAAAGCACGCATGAAGGAAGGGCAGAAAGCTATTTATTATGTGACTGCGGAAAGTTTGAATGCTGCGAAGAACTCACCACAATTAGAGTTGTTCAAGAAAAAAGGCATTGAAGTGTTATTAATGGCTGACCGAGTAGATGAGTGGGCAATGAATTTTGTTCAGGACTTCGATGGTACGCCAATGCAAAATGTGTCTAAAGGTGCAGTGGATTTAGGTGATTTGCAAGATGCGGAAGAGAAGAAAGCGCTTGAAGCTGCCGCTGAACAATTTAAACCTGTCGTGGATAAATTGTCGGATGCTTTAAAAGCAAAAACCAAAGAAGTCCGTGTGACTACGCGTTTAGTAGACTCACCAGCGTGCTTGGTAACTAGTGAAGGTGAACTTTCACCTCAACTCGTCCGCATGTTGAAACAAGCAGGTCAGGCAGTGCCTGAAAGCAAGCCAATTCTGGAAATCAACCCTGAGCATCCATTGGTGAAAAAGTTAGATGGTAGTACCCATTTTGAAGATCTTGCTAATGTGATCTTTGATCAGGCGGTAATTGCAGAAGGTGGTTTACCTGAAAATCCAGCTGAATATGTAAAGCGTATTAATCAGTTGTTACTTAAATAAAACCTGAATTGATGTAAAAAGGCAACCTGTAAAAGGTTGCCTTTTTTATTGAGCATTTTTGTGGATAACGCAAAAGTTATCCACAAAAAACTTAGAACAAGGCTTCTAAGCGTAATAAAGTACTTAGATAATGACTACGGTCTGCACGATGATCATTGTAATAATTGAGATCGGTTTGCACATAAAACCATTCACGCCATAAAGGCTGCCGCCATGAAATGAATGGTCCCCAACTATTTAGACGTAAATCTGAATTATCCAAATAGCCACCTGTGTAGATTCCGTAGTTAAATCGATTGCCTTGAAAGAATTGATGTTGACGGAAAGCGTAGTTGTCCCAATTTAAATCATCTTTTTGTGCATCGGCATAGGTTAAGCTGAATTGGTCACTCAAAAAAGCTTCGTTAGGACGTGCATGAGTCAACTCTAAGTTGGTCCGCAAGTAATTTTCACTGTCGACCCCGTAACGGTAAATTTGTTCCGCGTGAAAGAAAAAGTCATTTTCTAGCGCCCAATCTTTTTTCGCTTTTAAACGTAGATAGATATCATCGCCTGAACGAACCCCGATATCAAAGTCGGTTTCAAATGGTAAGCGCTTGGAAATATCTGACCAACGCAAAGCCAATGAACTGTTGGCATCTCGGTTTTGACGCCGATCATAGGCTTTGTCATTGTCTGGGCTCGGTGGGTTCTCATTGGTGATGGCGACGTTATTGGCTAATTCGTTATCTAGAGAGTCATCACCAAAGACCAGACTGAGTTTTTTTTCTAAGTTGGGCAAACTGATCTTACCGCGGATACGCGGCTTAATGTCGTATTCATCGTGTTTATTCCAGCGGTTATCAATTAATACCCTTAAGGTTGCGGAAGCTGGGGTTTCGGTATTTTTTGCACCAAACCAACCATCAATGGTTTGAGAGGTATCATCAGCCCAGTTACGAATGAGCTTTTGTTGACGATCCACCCAAGTTTGATTTTCAGTGACCACTGTTGAAGGTACAATTTGCTCATCGGATTGTTCAGGCAGAACCGTTGGGGCTGAATCGATCCAACGTGGAATAGTATAGAACAAGCTATCCTCTGGTGTGGGTGCTTGCTCAATCGTATAAGGGGGTGAAGCAGGGGAGGCTTCTTGAGGTTCACTCGTATTTGCCCAGCTTGAGGTGTGGACCATCCCCAAGGCAACCATCAACACAAGTGGCTGGGTAAAAGTTTTTCTCATTGTAGGCATTATCATGATCTTTTATTCTAAATTTACATCTCAAGTTTGGTAAATTTTAGGGATGAAAATCAAGCTTTTGCTACAAAATAAAATAAATTAACTGCCAATGTATATTTGAATGGCATCATACAATTTTGATGCTGAAATGGGTTGAGGGAGAGTTTGAATAATCTTTTGAATCAACTGCCACGATACCCCTTGATGGCGGTCTAAGAGAATATAAGGATAAGCTG
This sequence comes from Acinetobacter sp. ACNIH2, assembly GCF_002934965.1. Classification (NCBI taxonomy): domain Bacteria; kingdom Pseudomonadati; phylum Pseudomonadota; class Gammaproteobacteria; order Moraxellales; family Moraxellaceae; genus Acinetobacter; species Acinetobacter sp. ACNIH2. Next base: position 1,124,879 of record NZ_CP026412.1, on the reverse strand, counting down.
TTTCTTCGCGTAATAACTGTAGTCGAGATTGACCATGAATGACACGAATTTTCTGCCGTTCTTTGAGTAAGATAATTGGGGTTCTGTAGTTGGCTGAAGTTTCTTCAAATGCAATTAATTTATGCTTTTGAATGCAGTTTGCGGGAATAAATGGTTGATAACTTTCAGTGTTCCAGCCTAATTCGGCTTGTTCACTATACAGTTCGAAAAATTGCTGTGCGTTTTTACATTGCTTAAGTAATTGCTCATTTGGTAGTAATTTGAGTGCCACGAGTTCGTAAGCATAATGTTGGCTGACAATATTACCAAGCCGTATGGCATGTAACTGATCTTCTGCACCTAAAATCACGATATATTTGACAAAGCGTCCTTGAGCATTAATTTGTTCAGCTAAATACACAGGCTGATTGTTATATTGTTGTAGTTGACTTGCTGAAACAATGATTTCCAATAAAGGCATTAACTCGGAAACATTGTCCAACGTTAAGTGGCAAAGCTCTAATTCTTGTGCTTGTGGAAATTGTAATGCGGCTAAACGACATTTCCACTCGCCCAGTTCAACAATTTGTGGAAGTAAAGAATTGGGTTCAAGTGCTGCAGTTGCTGTTTTGAGAAGTAATCCACTTGTTGTTTGGGGTTCAGCGGAAGCTAACGAGGGTTTTGTATCCTCTTGTTTAGGGCTTAGCGAAAGACTTTCCATTGAAAGAGCTGCTGCATCCCAATCTGTATTTTGCGTTGATGTGCCTTGTGGTATCAGCGATTCAAAAGAAAATGGACGATTTATGCTATGAGATTCTGGAATCGATTGACTTGAATTCTGCAAAGGAACCACACTGTTTCGGCTCATTTTAAAAGTTTTGCCTGTTTCTAAGGTTTCTTGGTTTAGTTCGGTATCGGTTTTTAATGCTGCATAAATTTCTTGTTGTTCTAACATCCATGCATAATTTTTTTCCAGTCCATCCCAGTCACTCAACAGTGCGGTACGATTCGGGGCTGGAATATACCAGATTTGAAAGCCTAAATTAGCACGATGTAGAATTGCCCAACCCATTTCAGGGTGTTGCTCAAGCGCCTGCTCCAAGGCTAAATCTTGCTTAAATACGCCTCGAAAAGTTTGTACATATAATGAATGTTGAGCAAATTCCTGCGCGGCAAGTTCAGGCTGCATATGCGATTTAAAATTTAAAATTTGTTTTTTAAAAATCGGTTCATCACAATGAATAAAAATTTCTTTCAGACGGCATTTGGATTTGGCAATTTCATAAAATGACAAAGACCGTTGGTCTAAGCTATGAATAAGACCTTGTAATTCCTTGGCTAAATGGGCTTTTTCTAAAACATTCATAGGCTGTCTTTAAAGATGCTGTTGTGCCTTTTCCAAATAACTGGCCAAAACAATATTGGCGGCTATTTCTAATAATTTATATTCAGTTGAAGTGTGTTGCGGATAGCGTTCAGCCATCACAATCAATTCATCCAGATTGATGGTTTGAGGTGCAACTTTTCCTTGAATGAGCGCTTGAATATCTTGCATCTGCATGAAATTTAACTCTTGATTCAATGATCTAGATGATTTGATTATATGGATTTATAAGAAAAAAACATGAAATTTTTTGTCATATTTGACGCATTTTTATATGAATATGACATTTATTTAATATTTTTCATTAAAAATATTCGTAACAATTCATTTTTTAGTGAAACTTAACGACAACCGTTATGGAAAATAGCAGATTGCTGCCACGTTGTGATTGTTGGTTTTCGTGTTGTAGCAATAACTTAATCATAAAAAAACAGCCCGATTAAGGGCTGTTTTTTTATTGCGCAAAATATTTTGTCTTAAGCAGCATCTTTTGCAGGCGCTGACGCATCTTGAGCAATATGTTCAGTTGGTGTCGCAGTTGAAGTTTGTGCTTTCACCTCTTTTTCTACTGGGAAATTAGGTACAAATACTACCTGAGCAGAAACTTGAGCAGAAATCGCAAACGCAGCAATAGCCAAAATAGATTTCATGATTGACATAAAAATCACCTTGATAACAGAGAGAACATCCAAATTGGATAGGGATAAAAAATAAGCGAATTAATAATATCAAAAAATGATCAAAATGGGGCGAATTTCAGCCAAAAAAAGAATGAATGCTTGGTCAAATTATTGTTGTAAATCAATATAATAGAGTTATTGCTCTAAGATTGTCTTAACAATTAAGACAATCTTGTAGGGGTGGAAAAACATTGAAAAATAAAACATTTAACGGTGTTTAGACTGATGCTTTTGATACATTTTTGCACTCATAATTCCGATGACTGCACCTGAAAAAGGACTAAGTTTAGGAAGGAAACGCCCTGCAATTGCACCCATCACAGCACCTGCAAAAGCAGGTGAAACACGAGATTTCTTTTTGGTTTGGGTTGATCTAGCACAGGAAAAATCTTGCGTGGTTGGCGCGTCAGTAGTTTGATCGAGAATAGCTTGATATTTCATATGGACCTCATGTCAAAGTTAGCTGAGTAACTGTACTGTTCTAGCCTATCGCAAGGTTGTGTAACGATTGTCAGGTTCCTGTGTAGCCTAGGCTGACTTTATACAAGTGAATTGTTGTGATTATTGGTTAAAATGTGGTCGCTGTATGAATTCGGTGATATCGCTTTGCAGGGTAATGTCTAAATTGTGTTGACAGAAAAAACCTCCAAAGTTAGTACTCAGGAGGTTTAAAAATGATAGCAATTAAATTATGAGAGGCTTATTTGGATTACTCTATAGTTGAGTCACATTGTCCATCGGCATCGCATTGATTTACGTCAGGCGCTGTATCTGTATCGTGTGCTGTTTCCATCGCTTTTTCTAAGACTTGTAAGAAGACTTCGCGAGGCTGTGCACCAGCTAAAGCAACGCGCTGATCAAACACAAAGAAAGGTACGCCAGTGACTTTGAGCTGATCGCGTGCGACTTCCTGATCAAATTTAACAAAGTCTGCGTATTCATCTGAATTCAACACATCATCGACTTCAACAGGGTTTAGTCCAATACGTGCAGCAACGTCTTCAATGGTTTCACGCTCACCAATTGGCAAACCTTGGGTCATATAGCTGTAGAAAAAGGCTTCTTTCGCTTCAGAACCCAAGCCTTTACTTTGTGCTAAGTGGATAATACGGTGTGCATTAAATGTATTGCCAGAATTGGCATTTTCCCAATTAAACTCAATACCTTCTGCTGCGGCCATTGCTGCAATATTACGTTGCATGTCTTCAACTTCTGCAAGTGTACGACCATATTTTTGTGCTAAACGTTCAGAGTTTGAAATCTCTTGGCGTAGCGGTGCTTCAGGGTCAAGCTCAAAGCTGTGCCAATGCACTTCTAGTTCTACACCCGCTTGCTCTGCCGCAGCTTCTAAACGTTTTTTTCCGATATAGCAAAATGGACAAACGACATCGGACCAGATATCAACACGCATGTGATTTCTCAAAAAGTAAAAATAGCAATAGAACGAAAGATGGGGATGATTTATAGAATTTAAAGCGAATATGATGAAAAAAGCCTGTTGTTGGATGCTGTTGACATCGTGTTAGTTGATCCATATTTGACCGCTTATCTGACAAATAAACTGGATGTAGCTGAAAAAATATACAATAAAGTTTGAGCTATATAATACATAATCTTGTTGATATCTCTACTTTTGGGATGGTTTTATGAATTTGATGAAATATTTTCTAGCACTTTCTTTTATTGGGGTTTTACTGTCAACTGATGTTCAAGCCAACGGTGAAATCGTGAGTTTGCCGACATTTAAAGTCATGGCTGAGTCAGAACTTCGCGCAGAATCAGGAATCATTCCTTATCAGCAGGACGAAAATATTCGTAAGGCCTTACAGCATCGGATGATGCAATTACAGGATGATACCCAGTCTTTTGTCGTAGACCCGACTCTTGTTCACAATTTAGATGTTTTAGCGCCAGCTGCGACACCCGATCTAGGTTCATTACCTCCATTATTGCGTGAACATATATTAAATATTGCCGCGGGTTTACAGTCATCTGACCCGACTGAAGGCTTGTATATCATGTTGCAACCTTTTGGTATTGATCGGAATGCAAAAAATGTCCAGATTGTCCGTGAGCAAATTTCTATTGGACAAGTCGATTATAATTTTATCCAGGGTAACCAACCCAATACACAAGTGCCTCGCGTACCAAATACAAAATAAAACGTTTAGTATTTTAATTATAACTCATTGTTAATTTTAATAAATTTATAGTGGAGCATATTTTTTTAAATGTGAAAAATTGCTGAAATATTCAGCATATTCTGATGTTTGCTATGATAGAAACAAAGGGGACTCGGAGCGGACTATGCCACGTATCTTTCTGATTTTAGGATTAGCGACCACTGTGGTGTTTGGTGGATTATTTTATCAATATTACGAGCAACAAAAAGAAGCAACTCAACTCGAACAATATCAAAAGGTGCTCTACGAAAAAACTGATTTAATTTATGCCCAAGCCAAAGACTGGAACAAGCCCATAGACGTCGATGTGACCGATGCACGCTTACAGGGTGATTATAAAGTCATGGCCAGTTTTGTTTTGAGCCAGATGATTCAAAGTGCCGAAGCACGTAATGCTTATTTACGTGAGTTAAAAGCGATTCATTGGGATGAATTTTTAAATATTGACCGTTTAAGCAAAGATAAAAAACAGGACTACAAAGAAACGGATTTAATGTTGCAGCAAGCACATGCCTTGGCAACGGAATATCAGGTCAAGATTGAACAAGCGCAACAAAATGCCCTAGAGCAAGCGAAACAACTACCGATTCAATCACGTTATCGCCATCAATTGGCAGAAAATTTGCGGGAAAGTGAAAAGCAAAATGAGGCTCTGGCATTATTTGAAATAGAGAAACAGGTGCTTGAAAAAGCGGATCAAATTTTTTTGGTGTTAAAGAATAACCGTTGGCAGAGTAAAAATAATACCTTCATGTTTTATGATGATGTGGCCCTAAAACAATTTAATACGCTGTATCAGGACGTATTAAAACTGAATGCACAGATGCAACAGATTCAGCAGAAAAATCAACAAGCACTTGAACAAAAGCATGAGTAAATGCTGGATCAGTGTCATATAACTTTAAAATGATTGCGTTAAGTTAGAACTGTTGAACACCTTTACGCATCAGATTTAAAGCAGGTACAGCAATGAAAACCATTCAGGTCTTTGATGATATTCAACAGGTATATGTAGAATTTTTACAAAATAAAGCCTATCCCAAACTGGAGAGTTTGAGTAATTGGGGTAAAAACCGTTTCTTCTTTAGTCAATATTTCCGTTTAATTGAAGACTGGCACCATACTGAACAAATTGTGATTGAGTTTAATCAGCAGTATTACAGTTTGGATACAGGCAATGCCCCTGATTTTATGGATCAAGAAAAATACATGGCATGGTTGATGGCAGAGCTACTGGCTTAACAGGTGACACGAGTTCTAGAAGTCCATCCATTTAGTTTGGACTTCTAGTTATTCATAATATTAATCAAAGATTTTTTCGGCTGCTTGGAACGGCAGGCTGACCACATCAATCGCTACAGCAAAAGGCAGTAACACCAGTTTCTCAAAAGGATTGAGTCCTGATTTTGATTTGTAACTTTCCTCTTGATAGGTATAAATGCTGACCTGATAAGGCTTACTCAGTGCTTTTAACGATGCCAAATTATTTGCAGCAGGGTAGACCACACCAGCCAAAGCAATGTCGAAACAGAAGCGTTGAGCCTTCATGCGTTCATCACTATAAGTTGAACACTCTTTTGCGCCATTTTCGATAAAGAATTCGAGGTCTTTTTTACTGATGTCTTCTTTGAGTTTGACGTAAGATAGTGGCAGTGTACCTGTGAAATGACCATCATTTTTCTCTGAATAAAAACTGAGTTCTTTGGTCATTTGAATATTTTTCGGGTCTAGTTTGGTGATCAGCGAGACAAACTGAGTCCCGCCTTGGGTCAATATATAGCTATTTTTCTGCCCTGCAATCACTAGACTATTGGCAGGCAGGGTGTTGAGCGTTTGAGCGGGTTTACCGAATGCCACCACTTGGTCTTCGACTAAAGTGACTTTGTTGGAACGGGTATAAGTTTTATTGTCTTTGGTCATCAGGGTTTTGGTGGCACAGCCTGTGAAAAGTGTCGCTATGATGCCTGCACTGATGATGGTTTTTACTGGTGATGAAAACATCAAGTTCTCCTGCTCATTTTATTGTTAAGCTTTAATAAAGTAATATTTACAAAATCTTGAGAGAACCATAATAAAAAATCCCCGCCAAAGCGAGGATTTTTATTCATCAAATTAGTGGATTAAACACGTTCGATAATTGTCGCGATACCTTGACCCAAACCGATACACATGGTCGCAAGACCAATTTGCGTATCTTGCTGTTCCATCACGTTTAACAATGTTGTTGTAATACGCGCACCAGAACAACCCAATGGGTGACCTAACGCAATCGCACCACCATTTAAGTTAATGATGTCTTGCTTGTCATACACACCTAAGCCTTTCATGACTGATAAGCCTTGAGCCGCAAATGCTTCGTTTAACTCGATCGTTTGGATATCCGCCATCGTTAAACCAGCACGTTTAAGTGCTTTTTGCGTTGCAGGAACAGGACCGTAACCCATAATCGCAGCATCACAACCTGCAACTGCCATAGAGCGAATTACAGCACGTGGCTTAAGACCTAAAGCAAGGGCACGTTCAGCAGACATCAATAACATTGCAGATGCACCGTCAGACAAAGCTGAAGATGTTGCTGCTGTTACTGAACCACCTTTAGGATCGAAAACTGGTTTTAATGCTTTAAATGCTTCAAGGTTGGCATCTGGACGGATTACTTCGTCGATGTCGCACAGGATTTTAAAACCATTGGCATCGTGGCCTTCAACACCCACGATTTCGTTTTTGAAACGGCCTTCTTGAGTTGCAGCCCAAGCGCGGCGGTGAGATTCAACACCAAAAGCATCTTGTTCTTCACGCGAAATACCATTCATACGACCTAACATTTCAGCAGTTAAGCCCATCATGTTAGATGCTTTTGCATAGTGTTTAGATGCTTCTGGGTTCAGATCGATGCCGTGCATCATACCTACGTGACCCATGTGCTCTACACCACCAATAATGAAGATATCACCTTGGTTAGTAGCAATCTGTGCAGCAGCCGTGTGAAGCGCTTGCATAGATGAACCACAAAGACGGTTTACCGTTTGACCTGCCACAGTTTTTGGAAGGTCAGCCAATAAGCCGATGTTACGACCAATGTTCATCCCTTGTTCTAAAGTCTGGTTTACACAGCCCCAGATCAGGTCTTCAACTTCATTGGTGTCAAACTGGTTACGAGCAACGAGTGCACGAACCAATTCAGCAGATAAGCTGTCGGCACGTACATTGCGGAACATACCGTTTTTGGTTTTACCCATTGCTGAACGTACGCCATCAACGATGACAACGTCACGTGGATTTAAAGTAGCCATTCACGTTGCTCCTTAACCGTAGAATTTTTTGTTGTTAGCAGCCATGTCACGCAACATTTGTGGCGCTTCATAAGCCTTACCTAAGTGTGCATATTTGTCGCAAAGTGCAACGTATTCAGCAACACCTGTTTGGTCGATGTAACGGCATGGACCACCACGGAATGGAGGGAAACCTACACCCATAATCATCGCCATATCTGCTTCAGACGCAGTCGCTACGATGTTGTCTTCTAGGCAACGAACAGTTTCGTTACAGAAAGCAAGCATCATACGGTCAATGATTTCTTGAGCATCAAATTCATGTTTTTCCGCAGTCGCCACAGAAGCAACCAGCTCGTATGCAGTTGGATCAACCACTTTGGCTTTTTTGCCTTTCTTGTCGAGTTCGTATTTATAGAAACCAACATCGTTCTTTTGACCAAGACGTTTGTTTTCGTACATGGTTAAAGTCGCGCCTTTGAAATCTGGCTTCATACGGTCAGGGAAACCTTCAGCCATGACTTCTGCACCATGAACGCCCGTGTCGATACCGACCACGTCGATAAGGTAAGCAGGACCCATAGGCCAGCCGAATTTTTCCATCACTTTGTCGACTTGTTGGAAATCAGCACCATCTTTAAGAAGAAGGTCGAATGCACCGAAGTAAGGGAACAATACACGGTTTACAAGGAAACCTGGACAGTCATTCACCACGATTGGTGTTTTACCCATTTTCTGAGCAAGTACGACAGTCGTTGCAATCGCTTCAGCAGAAGTCTTCTCACCACGAATCACTTCGACCAATGGCATCATGTGTACAGGGTTAAAGAAGTGCATCCCGACAAAGTTTTCAGGACGTTGTAGGTTTTCAGCCAAACGTGTGATTGAAATCGTAGATGTATTTGATGCGATGATCGTATTTTCACGAACATTTTTCTCGGTTTCAGCTAGTACGATACCCTTCACTTTAGGGTTTTCAGTTACTGCTTCAATCACGATATCGACTTCTTTAAACTCATCATAGCTTAAAGTAGGACGGATGCGCGCAAGAGTTTCACCCATTTGTGCAGGTTTCATCTTCTTACGTTCAACTTGTTTGGTCAGTAAGCCATTGGCTTCTTTCATACCCAAAGCAAGTTGCGGATTACCAATATCCTTCATGATGATTGGTGTGCCTTTGCTTGCCGCTTGATAAGCAATACCACCACCCATGATACCCGCGCCCAATACAGCCGCTTGGTTTACAGGATGTGCACCTTTTTCATATTTCTTCGAAGTTTTCTTTACCACTTGGTCATTGATGAATAAACCGATCAATGCACCTGCTTGTGGTGTAATCGCTGCTTTAGCAAAGCCCGCTGCTTCTGCTTTTAATGCATCATTACGTGGAAGGCCTGCACCTGCTTGTAATGAATCCAACATTAATTTTGGCGCTGGGTATTGTGCTGGGTTTGCTTTTGCAAGAACCGCACCTTTCGCCGTGTTGAACGCCATCATTTGTTCAAGTTGGTTGAGTTTTACTGGGTCAAGTTTTTCTTGACGTTTTGCTTTCCAATCTAGGCGGCCAGCAATGGCTTGTTTTACTAAGTCAATTGCCGCTTCTTGAAGTTTGTCCGCAGCCACAACCGCATCTACGGCACCGTCTTTCAATGCAGCAGCAGGTTTTTTCGGCGCAGCCATCGCCATCCATTCAACCGCATTGTCGATACCAATCACGCGGCTTAAACGAACTGTACCACCGAAACCAGGGAAGATCCCGAGTTTGATTTCTGGTAAGCCGACTTGAGCTTGTTCAGATATGACACGATAGTCACACACCAAACACATTTCAAAACCACCGCCCAATGCCATACCATTGATTGCAGCAACTTTAGGAATGTCTAAATCTTCAAAGCTGTTGAAGATGTCATGAACAGGCAGTGCCCAGTCGATAATCGCTTGTTCACCTTGCGCGAAGTTTTCACCAAATTCTGTGATGTCTGCACCAACGATGAATGTAGATTTACCCGAAGTAACGACCAAGCCTTTTACTGAGCTGTCTGCTTTTACAGCAGCAATGGCAGCTTTAAAATCTTCAATCGTTGCACGGTTAAATTTGTTGACCGACTCATCTTGTAAGTCAAAGCGGAATTCTGCAATTCCGTCCGAAAGCATTTGGACGGTAATGGCATTGCCAGCGTGGATCATGCCTGATCTCCTTTATTTTGGAGGACTTCTAAGTTGATGTTTTGAAGCGTGTTCGCTTGTTCTGCGCACGAAAATGCTTCGCTAATCTTACGATAACTATATCCAAAAAGAACATAACAAGTTGTATCAAGCCGTGACGCAATGGTCATCAATTTTAATTTCATTTACAGCAAAAATTATTGAAGTAAAAACCGTACTAAAAATTGTTCAATAAGATCCATCTGTTTTTTATAAAAAAAATGTACTGCTTATGCTTTTGTTGTACTTGATGGAGAATGAAAAATCACCATTCATCACTATGCAATTTGTGTCAAAAAAGTCAATTGAATTTTGGAAGTTTCCACTAATAATAAAGAAGACAACTTTATTTTATATGACTTGATTATCTGTTAAGAAAAGTTAAAATTTGTGCGGGTTTTATTTTAACAACCATTCAAAAAAGAAAATATCATGACTTTAAAAAATAAACATTTGTTGCTGTTACCTTTAATCTCATTGTTGCTCAGTGCTTGTGGAGGGGGGAGCGATGGTGCTAGCAACTTCAAACCTGCACCAGAAGATACTGCTAATGGCACCAAATATTATCGCATCCAGTATTATTTTGATGATAAAGGTGATGCGTTCACTGCTTCCCATTTTGAATTGCAAAATAGAAAAATTGTCACCGCTGACAGTCGTCAGCCATTGAATCAATATATTGTGACTCAACAAGCAGTGTATGAGCCATCTCAGCGCTATCAAGCGGACATTGATGTGCATTCAATGTCACACTGGACTTTAAATTTAATAGCCGATTTGAAAACAGACTGGAAATTCGAAAAGGTCGCGTTAAGTGGAAAAAACATCTTTGATACAGTCATGCCAGGCTATCGCGATTTACGTTTTGATACGCAAAGTCCATATGCCAATGCACGAATCTTTTTAGCTTCACATGGTGCAGAAAAATTCCCACAAGGCAGTACCTGTTACCGTTTGATCTCCACGAAGAATAATCAAGCTTATTTTAGCTTTCAAACTAATCGTGCAGAAACACAAACCTTTGCTCAGGTTCAAGCACAAAACCAGTTGACCACCAATTTGGCACAAAAACAGTGGCCTAAGCTGGGAATAGAACATGTTACGGGACAATGGGCAACTCGCTTAAATTGGAGCGTTGTTATTAGCAGTGTGACGGGACAGGAAATTGCAGGTTTAGGCAAAGTGCAATTCAATGATCAGGTTTATGCTGCCAATTTGAATAGTGCCAGTGAATGGATGGCAAAGAATCAAATTCAGTTTGAACAAGACAGCATTGCCTATGGTGTTTATCAAGATAATCCTGAACAACTCAGAAATTCTAAACTAACGATTGCCAATTTGGAACGAGGCTGTTTCATCTATAACCAAGTTGCAGCAGACAAATTGTCGACTTTAAACTTTATTCGATAATATGTTTTGCAGATTGCTTAGAGGGCAATCATCGGATATGGACATGAATTTTTGAATTAGATTTGATAGAATTTCGCCAAAATTAATGTCTAGCCCCATGGTCACGTTGTATGACGTGACCCTCAGAAGCAATGAAAAGAGTGCTGTATGATTAAGTGGATTATCTTGGCGATTTTTGTGATTTCTGCGTTGTATATCCAAAATCGCGGTAAAGTGCGTCATTCTTTTTACCGTCAATTTTTTGACCATTCGACCTTATTGGCGCCCATCAACTTTTTAATGTACCTCTTTTCCAAGGTGCCTAATCAACCGTATATTGACACGCAATATTTTAATGATTTGAAAGTCTTGGATGAAAATTGGGAAATGATTCGAGATGAAGCACAAGCATTATATGCACGTGGTGGTATTAAAGCCTCCAGCAGTTATGATGACCTTGGTTTTAACTCATTTTTCAAAACAGGTTGGAAGCGTTTTTATCTAAAATGGTATGACTCAGCGCATCCGTCCGCTGCCGAGCTATGCCCCAAAACCACCGAGTTATTAAAGACTTTACCCAGCATTAAAGCCGCAATGTTTACCGAGTTGGCACCTGACAGCCGTTTGGTAAGACACCGTGACCCTTATGCAGGTTCACTGCGTTATCATTTGGGTTTAATCACCCCGAATGATGACCGCTGTTTTATTGATGTTGATGGGCAACGTTATTCATGGCGTGATGGTGAAAGCGTCGTGTTCGATGAAACGTATATTCATTATGCCGAGAATAAAACGGAACAAAACCGCATTATTTTCTTTGCCGATGTTGAACGTCCTTTAAAGACGCGTTTGATGCAAAAGTTTAATCATTGGTTTGGTAAAAATGTCATGACAGCTGCCAGTTCACCCAATGAAACAGGTGATCAAACGGGTGGTTTGAATAAGGTTTTTGGAACAGTTTATCAAGGGCGGTTAAAGGCCAAAGCCTTAAAGAAAACCAATCGCAAATTGTACTATTTCTTAAAATGGTTCCTGATGTTAGGTATTTTTTTCCTGATTTTTGTACGTCCTTATGTATTCTAAGCCTTGCTAAACCAGAACGTCCTGCGGGACGTTTTTTTAGGTCTGAAAGTCGTGGGCACTTGCTCTTACAGTTTGCTATTTTTTGTGTAAGATAAGAGCAAATGGGGGAGAATATGCAAAAATTTCGTTCAAAAAAAGATTGGTGGATTCTCGGTTTCATTATTGCCATGACGGGCTTATTGCTTCAATTGTTATTGACCATGTATGCCAAAGGAAACATGGTGCAATATCCAGTGCATACTTTCACTTATGTGCTGACCATAGTGGTGTTGTGGTGGCCTGTATGGAGCACACAATATCGGATTGAAGCAGAGCAATTGGTCATTACCAGTATGTTTTTGACTTGGAAAATTCCCTTATCGGCCATCCAGAAAATTAGTCCTAGCAGTAATTCAGTTTCTTCACCTGCACTTTCTTTGGATCGTTTGCGAATTGATTATCAAAAACAGGGCAAAGCCAAATTCATTCTCATTTCACCTAAAGATAAGCAGGCTTTTACGCTAGCTTTACAACAGGCACAACAGTCGATCAGTTAAATCGGTCTCTGATTGAATCACATAAAAGCCCGCTCTCATCAGTTAGACAGCGGGCTTTTTTAGCATTTAAAAACCTTCAAGCACCAATTTACCTTGCATCCGTTCTGATTCAATCGCATGGTGGGCTTGACGGATATTCTCCGCATTGATACTGCCCATGACCTGATTGAGGGTGGTTTTAATTTTCCCTGTTTCAATCAGTTGTGCGACCTGTTGCAGAAGATGGGATTGTGCTGTCATGTCAGGCGTTTGGAACATCGAGCGGGTAAACATAAACTCCCAATGTACTGAAATTGATTTACGTTTAAACAGATTAATATCTAACTGTTCAGGATCATCAATTAGACCAAACCGACCTTGTGGCGCAATCAGTTCAGCAATCTGGCTAAGATAATTGCCTGTGTGCGTGGTGGAAAATACGTAACGTGGTGCCGTTATATTTTGTGCCTGTAGTTGCTCAACCAAGGATTGACGATGGTCAAGTACAATGTCTGCACCTAACTGTTTCACCCATGCCTGTGTTTCTGCACGAGATGCCGTGGCAATCACTTGCAATTGGGTTTTGGCTTTGAGCAGTTGAATGGCCATAGAACCCACACCACCTGCACCGCCAATAATCAAAATGGATTCATGAGGGTGATCATGCTGTTGCACTTGTAGACGGTCGAACAACATTTCCCAAGCAGTAATCGCTGTGAGCGGTAATGCCGCTGCTTCAGCAAAAGATAGATTTTGCGGTTTTAAACTGATAATTCGTTCGTCGACCACATGAAATTCGGCATTGGTGCCTGCTTTGGTCAAGTCACCTGCATACCAGACCTGATCGCCCACTTTAAAGTGTTCTACTTCTGAACCAACGTCAACCACTTCACCTGCGGCATCCCAACCTAAAATCTTATATTGTCCCTGTTCGGGTGAAACGCGAGTGCGGATTTTACAATCGACAGGATTCACCGAAACAGCTTGGACTGCCACCAAGACTTCGCGGTTTTTTGGGGTGGGCGTTGGGAGTTCTATATCTTGTAATTGTTCGGCAGTACCGGCTTGTAAATATCCAACAGCTTTCATATTTTTAATCTCAAATTGGGTTTATGATTAAAATCTTAACGTAGTTTTAAATTCGGTATATACAGTTAAATTCTACATATAGTGTAGAAAAGGATACTATTGAAATGAGTAAAGCAAAGCACTCTCGCTTTAATTGCAGTCCAGGCTGTGCGGTTGAGGCTGCAATTGGCATTTTAGATGGTAAGTGGAAAAGTATCATTCTATGGCATTTGTTGACCGAGCATACCTTACGTTTTGGTGAAATTCGTAACCGGATTCCCAATGTCACCCAACGCATGCTGACCAATCAACTGCGTGAGCTGGAAGAGGATGGAATTATTCATCGTGAGGTTTATCCGCAAGTTCCACCAAAAGTGGAATATAGTTTGACGCCTTTGGGTATGAGCTTACGTGAAATTTTATTGGCGCTAAAAGCTTGGGGAGATGAGCACATGGATCTGTATGGACAAGTGATGCCACAATCTCAAGCTGTAGAGCCAACTTGAGATTTGTAACTTTAAGCACGCTGTATTGCTCTAAAATCATCAGAATAAGATTGTCGATCAAACGATTTAATCGACTGGCTTGAAAAAGCCCCTTTGCACATCCACATCATTGAATAACTTTCCAAGGTTTTAACGCACTGTGAACGAAAACGCCCGCGAACATATCGAAAAGATTCTGGCCAATATGACCACCTTGCCCGGTGTTTATCGGATGTTGGGTAAAGAGGGGGAATTACTGTATGTGGGCAAAGCCAAAAATCTGAAAAATCGGGTGTCGAGTTATTTTGTGAAAACCATTGAGCATCCTAAAACTCAGGCGCTGGTAGCACGGATTTATGATATTGAAACTTTGGTGGTTCGTTCTGAAACCGAAGCACTTCTGCTTGAGCAAAACCTGATTAAACTGCATCGTCCGCCGTACAATATTATGCTGCGCGATGATAAATCCTATGTCTATATCTTTATTTCGGCAGACAAACCTTATCCGCGCATTGCCAGTGGACGCGGGAAAGGGAAACATCAAATCGGCAAGTTTTTTGGACCTTATCCCAGTGCATATAATGCACGTGATACGCTGTTGGTGCTTCAGAAACTGTTCAATGTTCGGCAGTGTGAAAATAGCTATTTTTCGCAGCGTAAGCGTCCATGTTTGCAATATCAGATTAAGCGCTGTTCGGCCCCTTGTGTCGGCTTGATTAGTCCCGAGGATTATCAGGAAGATGTCAATAATTCTATCCGCTTTTTAAAGGGTGATACCAAAGAATTGAATCAGGAATTGATTCAGAAAATGGAGGCTGCGGCTGAAGCTTTGGAGTTTGAGAAAGCCGTATTTTATCGTGATCGTATGGCCTTATTACGTGATGTGCAGGCGCAGCAAGCCATTTATAAAATTAAGGGCGAAGCCGATATTTTGGCAATTGCCTATCAGGCGGGCGTGACCTGCGTGCAAATTATGCATGTCCGTAATGGCAAAATGCTAGGCGGAAAAGCGTATTTCCCCGATATGTTAGGTGATGATCTGGGTGAAATGCTGTCAGACTTTATGGCCAACTTCTATTTTCAGGTGGCGGATGAAGTGCCGAATGAATTGATTGTGAATGTCGAAATTCCCAATCGAAAAGAATTGGAACAGGCTTTACAGCAGCATTTTGAACAAAAAATCCAGATTAAACATAATGTACGTGAAACGCGTGCAGAATGGTTAGAGTTGGCACAGATGAATGTGCAACACGCCATTAAAGGTAAATTGGCCAATCATTTAGAACTCAATGAGCGTTTTCATCAACTTGAGCAGGTGGTCGGGCGTCCTGTTGATCGGATTGAATGTTTTGATATTTCCCATACCATGGGTGAAGCTACGGTTGCTTCTTGCGTCGTGTTTGATGCAGGAGGCGCCCGAAAATGCGATTATCGTCAGTTCTCGATTCAGGATATTACCGAAGGCGATGATTATGCAGCGATGCGCCAAGCACTAACCCGCCGTTATAAAAAAGCCATGCTGCCTGATTTATTACTCATTGATGGCGGAAAAGGGCAATTGCATATGGCGATGGATGTGATGCAAGAGCTTGGACTGGATGCTTTTATGGTGGGGGTATCGAAAGGTGAGGGGCGTAAACCTGGACTAGAAACCTTGCATTTTACCGATGGCACTAAAATCCAATTGCCTGAAGATCACAAGGCTTTACATTTGATTCAGCAAGTACGTGATGAAGCACACCGTTTTGCCATTACCAAGCATCGTGCCAAACGTGATAAAAAACGAGGCTCTTCGATTTTAGAAGTGATTCCAGGGCTAGGACCAAAACGCCGTCGTGATTTACTCACGCATTTTGGGGGGATTCAAGGGGTACTGAAAGCTTCTGAAAATGAGTTGATGCTTGTGCCTGGTTTGGGTGAAGTTATGGCGCGCACCATTTATAAAATTCTACATGAATAACGATCCGTAAATAGCCAAAATGCTCAGTGACGCGTGAGTCATATGACATTCACAAATGCAGATACATGGTGAACAATATTTTTCAAAGGATAAAATAAGAGACAGGCATGACACTGTTAGCTGTGTATCAAGCACTTGAGCAGAATGAATGGATTGAAATACCGACAGGCTGGTTACAGGGGCGAACTATTTACGGTGGTATGGTTGCAGGTCTGATGATGCAAAAGGCGTTGCTCAGTATTGCCGATCGTTCCAAGCGATTATTGAGTACCAGTGTCACTTTTGTTGGACCAGTTCAACAGGGCTCGGCACGACTGACCGCCGAGATTTTACGTCAGGGTAAGTCTGTGACCACTATTGAGGTACGTTTATGGCAAGATGATGCCGTACAAAGTATTTTAATTGCCAGCTTTGGTGCTGCTCGATCTTCTGAAATTCAAGTGCGCCAAGAACGCACCGCACCAAATTATATCGCTCCTCAACAATTACAAAGCATGCAATTCAATACTCAGTTTCCGCAATGTTATCAGCAGTTTGATGTGCGTTGGGCTGAAGGTGAAACACCATGTACTGGCAGTGCACAAAGTGACTTTGGTGGCTGGTGTCGGTTTCATCCCGAAAAGCATAGCGATCGGCCTTTTGAGGTTGCCGATTTAATGACGCTTTTTGATATTTGGCCACCGGGGGTTTTACCGCTATTTAAGACATTTGCACCCGCCAGCTCTTTAACCTGGCATGTGACCTATGTGAATCCATTACAGCAAAATTTGCATGATTGGTTTAAATATAAAGTATTTACGGACTACGCTGCGGAAGGTTATGCCACAGAATATGCACATTTATGGGATGCAGAAAATCGCTTAATTGCGATTTCCAGACAGACAGTTACCGTGTTTGCCTAGTGACACTCTATCTCAATTCGTATAAAGTGGCGCTAAATACGATGAGTTAGATGTGGTCGTTTGAACCATAGCATCATCGCTCACAAAGGGGAAAAGTTGGCGGTGTCTATGACAGCAGGTCGAATCCTGAACATTCCAAATATCTTGACCTTGGCGCGTATCGCCTTGATTCCTGTATTTTTATTAATTGCCTATTGGCCACCAGCTATTGGGGTTGCAGGACATGATGGGGGCTTTACGCGGCATCTTATTTTGACTGCTATTTTTGTCCTTGCCGCAGTGACAGATTGGTTTGATGGCTATTTAGCGCGAACTTTAAATCAGACATCTGCCTTTGGTCGTTTCCTTGATCCTGTTGCAGATAAGTTGATGGTCGCAGCAGCATTAATTGTTTTGGTGCAATGGCAACCGTCGATTTCAATGGCTTTTGCAGCTATTGTTATTATTTCGCGTGAGATTACGGTGTCCGCATTAAGAGAGTGGATGGCGGAGCTTGGAGCACGAACCAATGTAGCTGTTTCTACCGTGGGGAAATACAAAACAGCCTTTCAAATGATTGCAATTTCAGTGTTTTTACTCAATTGGCAACCTTTAGAAACTTTGGCTTATTTACTTTTGTACACGGCAGTCGTACTGACTTTATGGTCGATGTTCATTTATTTAAAAGCGGCATGGCCGTATTTAAAGCAGCCTTAATTGGTCCTAGAAAAACTCCAGATATGGAGTTTTTTTATGTCTTTAAATTGAAAATTGTAAGCCAAAAGGCTCTATAGATTAAAAAGCCCAAGACATTGCTTGAGCTTTTTAACTTTGAGGAGAATAGCGCATGCAATACGTCATGGAAACATAAAGCTGCTGAAGAGCTATAATCATATTATGAGAATATGTTGATTTTATCAACCAGAAAAGCTAAATAGCTTTGTTCAATTCTTGTATACGTGACACCACTTACAATTCAGCGGGTGCCGTCGATAAAGCAATAAATTGTTGTTCAATCAAGGCGGCATTGCTATGTAAGACTTCAATGAGTTTATCTAGGTTCACAAATTCAAAACGGTTTCTGGAGCCGAGTACGGTCAACGCCAAAGGAGGTTCTTTACTGGAAAACTTGATGGGAACAGACAATCCTGATACGTTTGGATCGACTTCACCATTTGAGAAATAATAGCCCTGTTTCTTTATTTTCTTCATTTTATTTAAGAAATCTTGATCATTCTGAGCAAAACCAACTTCCGCCAATTGGGCCGAAAAACGTCGGTAATAATCTAAAATACCTTGCTTGGGTAAATGCGAAATAATCGTTTTTGGAGAGGATCCCACATAGACTGGGCGAGGGCAGCCTCGACCATAGGATAATAATGTTACCCCTTTGGTGACTTCATGATGTAAGTCGATACAAGAATCATGATTTAAATGCGTTAAGAGGCAGCAAAATTCTGTCCGCTCAGCAATTTCTTTCATGAACGGAATACTGATTTGAATCAATGGATTAGATTTGTGCGAGATATAATCTAACACGGCAATTTTTGAGCCAAGCGTATAGTCACCAGATGTACCACTTAGGCGCTGTAACAGTTCAGCAGAAACCAATTCTTTTAAATAGCGATAGCTGGTTGGTTTAGAAAGGCCAAGTTCTTCACTAATGATATCGACATTAATGATTGGGCGAGACACTGAAAACAGGTCTAAAACGGTGAGAATTTTACCAAAACTAGAAAGTGTCATAAGAAGCCACAACGTCAAAAAGAAAAAGACATTTAAAATGATGTTATAACAAATTGTTGTTGGTCATGCAGAGCTTTTGTAATAAAACAATAGCAGATTCTAAATTAAGAAACCGTCGATAATTTGATTAAATTTAACACCAATAATTTTATAAATATAAATCAAATTATCACAATAAGATATTTTGTTTGACTTTTATCGTAATTATTATGAAAATAACGCGATTGAACTTCTCACTGTAAATTTTGTTGTGCGAAATTTACGCTTGAATTGCAGCTGTGACGTTTTCCTAACGTCAAAACCTGCCCTCTTATTGCATGAATATCTTCTGTTACCGTAATTCTGCGGATAGGACAGCGTTTGCATATTAATATTGTCGACATTGGTGTGGCTTTGAAAAAGATGATCCTGTTCATTTCGTCTAAAGGATGGGGCGATGTTGTTAATTAAGCCGATTTTGGCCTTTCGTCCAAGTCGTATGGATATGGTTTTTGCCGTTAAAACCTTTATTGCAATGCTATTGGCCCTTTTTATTGCATTCTCACTCGACCTGACCTATCCCATGTGGGCGGCAGGCACAGTGATTATTGTGGCGCATCCGTATGCAGGTATGGTGTCGTCTAAGGCGGTTTACCGTATTTTGGGTACGCTAATCGGTGGGATTATTGCGATTGTACTGACTCCCCAATTTATTGATCTTCCTATCTTTTTTACACTGGTTTTAGCAGGGTGGGTGGGGCTGTGTCTGTATATCTCCTTATTGGATCGTACGCCACGTAGTTATGTCTTTATGTTGGCAGGTTATACCACGGTCATGGTAGTGTGCAGTTCAATTAATAGTATTAGTACCCATAGCGTGTTCGATATGGCTTTGGGGCGAATTTTAGAAATCTCGGTTGCTGTATTATGCAGTGCAGTGGTGTCGAGCACTCTATTTCCTGTACATTTAGGGGCTTTGGTACAAAAGCGGGTCCAAAAAACTTTGGATGATACCCGCCAAGTTTTTCACAGCATTTTAACCGATCCGGAACACAGCCATCGCTATACTCAATTGTTGGCAGCCATTACCCGTGATACCTCCGATATTCATGGTTTGGCGGTACATTTAAGTTATGAACGTGGCGCCCTACAAGGGATGACTAAGTCACTGCAAGAATTATTGCACCAAGTCAGCATGACGGTGGCTAATCTGGTGGCCATGTCTGAACGGGTTGCTCAGCTAGATCAAATAGATACCCGTTATCGGCAAGTTTTACCAGTGCTACATGAGCATGTATTACAGTTTTTACGCGCACAGCAACATGTGCAAGTTGATCAACTCAAACAACTACCAGAGAGCTTTGAACAAGATTTTACTGCGTTATCAGAATTGGCCGTGGCTGAGCAACAGATTATTCTGCATGCTTTGAAAATGGACGTTCGCCATTTTGTAGAAAATGTAGTGACCATTAAATGTTTATGGGATTTGATTCAGCAAGGCGATAAGCGCATTCCAGAGCAGATTGTCACTTTAACTACTTCGTACCCAAGTTTGCATCGAGACCATGGTATGGCTGTTCGCAGTGCTGTCGCCGCTGTGATTGCGACGACGATTGCATTTTTGCTCTGGATTTATAGTGGTTGGCATGCGGGCTATATGATGGCGCAGTTGACCGCAGTTACGGTATGTATTTTGTCAGGCTTAGACAACCCTGTACCTGCGTTGCGCTTGTTTATTCGTGGTTCAGTCTATGCGGCAATCATTACCATGTTCTATGCATTTGTGATTATGCCCGAAGTACATGAATTCTGGCAGTTGGCATTTGTACTGGCGCCGTTATCGTTGTACTTGCTGAGTATGTTGCCGAATCCGCCTTTAATGGGTTTGGCATTGCCAATGTTGATTAACTTCATCATGAGTTTAAATTTGCAAAATCGTTATAGCACCGATGCCGTTTTACTCATTGATACCGCTTTAGCAGGGGTCATGGGGCCAATTATCTCAATTTTTGCTATTTATTTTATTCGAGCCATGTCGCCAGAAACCAGTGCTAGTCGAATTTTGACTTTGCATTACCGAGCCATGCGTGAGGCTTTGTTTATTCCTTATGGGGTTCAGTTCCGGATCCATTTACGCAGTATGCTTGATCGTATTGGGGTGTTGAATACCAAATTGGTTCAATCTGAGCAGCTTAAGCAGGCTATGAATTTAGCATTGATTGAAACCAGTGCAGTCATCAATCTGAGTCGGTTGGCTGAATTTATCCAGAACCCGAACGTCAGTGTGAGCTTACAGCAGGCTTTTATTGCCTTACAACACAGTTTAGAACAAGCCTTTTTGGTGCAAGAAAAGCAACAGATTTTACCTGAAGGCTTAAAGCAGCAGGTTTTTGCCGAGTTGCAGCATGTAGAGCAGTGCTTAGCAGCCGAACCGAATGCGGATTTTTGTATGCGGGTAAAAATGAATATCAATAATATCCGCAGCAGTATTTTCCATGAGCCACCCTCAGCGGAAATGATACATGCGACAGAGACAGGAGCTTGAAATGGGCGAGTTAAATGCGTATGGAATTTATATTCCTGTTTTCTTGATTCAAGCAATTGTTGCATTT
The DNA here is from genome assembly GCF_002934965.1 of Acinetobacter sp. ACNIH2. Lineage (NCBI taxonomy): Bacteria > Pseudomonadati > Pseudomonadota > Gammaproteobacteria > Moraxellales > Moraxellaceae > Acinetobacter > Acinetobacter sp. ACNIH2. The sequence continues at coordinate 1,103,458 of NZ_CP026412.1, read as the reverse complement.
TTAGTCTTTAAAATGGTTTCAATCTTGACCAATCCATGGGTGGATAAAGGTTGGGTTGCATTACCGGGTATCTTCAATATCTGCCTCTATATCATTTTATTAATGGGCGTACATGAAGTGTTTTTACTGTTTTGGGGTATTTAGGCCATACAGATGAATGAATTAGAGAAGAGGAAACAGAAATGAATACCTTAGATACACGTAAAGTCATACGTCCTATTATCACTACTGTGATGTTATTGGCCGCAATCTACGTAGTGGTACATTTATGGAATTATTATAATTCAGCGCCTTGGACACGTGATGGTCGTGTTCGAGGGGATGTCATGCAAGTATCTTCGGACGTTTCTGGCTTAGTCACTCAGGTTTTGGTTCAAGATAACCAAACTGTTAAAAAAGGACAGGTACTGTTTAAAATCGATATCGCACGTCAGGCACTGGATGTAGAGCAGGCAAAATCAGATTTAGCAAAAGCCCATGCAGGTTTGGCAGAAGCAGAAGCTGCATTGGCCCAAGCGAAAGCCAACGTGATTAAGTCTCAAGCCAATGCCAATTTGGCAGATAAAAATGCCAGTCGTTATGGCAATTTAATGGAGGGGGCAATTTCTAAACAAGAACAGGATCAAATGTTTGCAGCACGTGATCAATCACATGCCGAGCATGAACAAATGTTGGCAGCTATTGAACAGGCCAAAGCCAATATTGTGCAACAAAAAGCGTTAATTGAAGTGGCAAACAGCAATTTACATTTAGCGCAACTCAATTTGACCCGTTCCGAGGTAGTTGCTCCCGCGGATGGAAGTTTATCTAACTTTAGTTTACAGGTGGGTAATTATGTCAAACCTGGCGATGCCGTTGCTGCCTTAGTCAATCGTCAGCAATTGTATGTGGTGGGCTATTTTGAAGAAACCAAATTGAACCATATTCAAATTGGAGATCCTGCAACAGTTCAGTTGATGGGTGATGATCAGAAAATTAAAGGTCATGTGCAGGGGATTGCTTCGGGGATTGAAGATCGTGAACGTTCGAGTAGCTCTACTTTGTTGGCAAATGTGAATCCAACCTTTACTTGGGTGCGTTTGGCCCAGCGTGTACCTGTGAAAATTGTGTTAGATGAAATGCCGAAAAACCAATTGGCATTTGTTGCAGGGCGAACAGCCACTATTCATATCCAGACCAAGCAGTAATAAATATGGAAAAGGATTATAAAACCCTTTTCCAGATCAAGCTTTAAGGCTGTACACCTTCGGGGTGACGATACCAACTTTCAATCAGTAGTGCGGCGGCAAGACTATCGGCAGAAAGTTTTTTTCCACGACCTTGTGCTTGATAATGATCGAGTTCATCGCGTGCTTCGCGGGTGGTTAGGCGCTCATCGACCATCAAGGTTTCGATATTAGTTTGATGGCGCAAACGACGAGCAAATTTGCGTGCACGGGTTGAAAGCTCCGATTCACTATCATCCATATTCAATGGCAAACCGACTAAAAATAAGTTCGGTTGATGCTGTTTGACCACTTTAAGTAAATTGTCCCAGTTGGGAATACCATCTTTCATGGGGAACAAAGGCAATGGGTTGGCACTGGAAATGATAGATTGTCCTACTGCCATGCCCATCTTTTGTGTACCAAAGTCAAATGCCATGATTAACTGCGACGGGGATAAATCAGGCATGACCAATCTCTGAAGATAACCAATTACGGTCGACGCCCATTTTTTTGTACGCTGCGTCCCAACGGTCGCCATAAGGCAAGTTGAAGATTAGATCCATATCGGCATCGCAAATGAGCCAATCGCCACGAGTAATTTCATCTTCCAGTTGATGTTTGGCCCAACTGGCATAACCTAGAGCAATTTGATAACGTCCTACACCTTCGTTATGGGCAATCGCATCTAAAATATCTTTAGATGTGGTAATGCAGACATTTTCTCCGACGGCAATCGAGGAATGCCAAGTCGGTTGTCCTGTATGCAATACAAAGCCCGCTTCTGGGCGTAACGGTCCGCCCTGTAAAACATCATGCGGATGTACATTATCTGCATCAATTTCTAGATCATTAAGTAATTCTTTTACGGAAATGCCAGAAGGTCGATTGATAATAATGCCTTGCGCACCTTCGTCATCATGTCGAGCCAAATAAATGACGGTATGAGCAAAAAACTCATCTTTCATTTCTGGCGGGGCAATCAGGCAACGATGCGTGAGATATTGTTTGGTCACCTAAGCATTTCTCCTTAAAAAAGTCATTTATGTGAAGACAACAGTCCATATGCTTTCAACTTACAAGACTTTGTGCTATTCACCAATCTTTTTTTACAGCTTTGACATTAAATTTATACGGGTTGAAATTTTAATTGTCTGAGTTGTTTTGCGTGCTGTAGCGTAGTTTCACTAATTTCTACACCACCTGTCATACGTGCCAATTCCAAAATTCGCTGCTGTTCTTCAAGTGAAATAATGGTGCTGCTTGCAGGATCGGTTTGCTGTTTTTTCACCAGTAAATGCTGATCTGACTGTGCTGCCACTTGTGCCTGATGAGTAATACAGAGAATTTGCACATGTTGTGCTAAATCAGCCAGTAGACGACCCACAATTTCGGCAGTACCACCACTGATGCCTACGTCAATTTCGTCAAAGACCAAGACCTCGGCTTCAGTTTTCTCTGCATTCATGACTTGCATCACGAGGGCAATACGTGACAATTCACCACCCGAAGCCACACGAGCCAGAGGTTGCGCCGGAATGCCTTTATTGGCCGTAAATAAAAGCTGGATAAAGCTTAGTCCATCGGCAGAAGCTTGTTCCAGCGGTTCAAACTTAAACTCAAAATGGGCTTCTGGCAGCGCCAGTTGCTTCACCTGTTCGGTCAATTGTTTGGCCAATGGCGTTGCGGCTGCACGTCGTATTTCATCTAAGTGTTGTGCTTTATTTAAAAAGTCCTGATGCGCCAGTTCGACTTGTTCGGCTAAAGTTTCAGGATCTTCTAGGGCATGCAACTGTGCTAACTCTGCTTGCCAGCCTTGGTATTCCTGATTTAAAGCTTCTGGTTGGGTGCGATATTTACGGGCAAAACGATGAAAAACTTCAAGTTGAGCATTTAATTCTTCCATGCGTTCAGGGTCATAGCTCTGACGGTCAATAAACTGACGTAAATTTGCCGTTGCATCTTCCAATTCGCTTTGCGCATTCAGAATTGAGTTATGTATTTCTGCCAATTGTTCGCTGCGTCCCGCATGGGACTCTAAGCGACGAATGAGCACAGACAATTCCTGATTAATGTTTTGCTCAGCTTCATCTAAAGTATTTAAGGCATAACTACAATCTTGCATGATGTGTTCATGATGACTGAGACGATCGAACTCCTGTTCAATCTCTTTATATTGCAGTTGCACTACTTCTTCTAATTCTTCAAGCTGTAACTCAAGTGTTTCAATACGTTGCTTGCGGCTAGCTTGTGCATCGAGTGCAGCCTGATGCTGACGGATGGTTTGCTGCCAATTTGAATAGGCTTCTTTGACCTGTTGTGCAGGTTGCGCAAAATTACTGTAACGATCAAGCCAGTGCTTCGGATAAGGTGGCTCTAAAAGTTGTTGCTGACTATGCTGACTGTAGAGTTGAACTAAAAGTCGTCCTAATTCTTTAAGTTCGGACAAGCTACTTGGGCGGCCATTAATCCAAGCTTTGCTACGACCCGTTGCAAAAATGACACGTCTTAAATGAATTTCGCCTGTATCATCATCTAACTCATGTTGCTGTAACCAAGAGGCTTCAGGGCTATGCGGTTCATAGCTAAATATGGCGGTAATATCTGCTTTATCTGCACCATAGCGGACGTAATTGGTGTCTGTACGCTCGCCTAAGCTCGCCGAGAGCGCATCCAGTAATAAAGATTTTCCTGCGCCAGTTTCACCTGTAAGAACATTAAAACCTTGATCAATATCAATGGCTAAGTGATCAGCTAAGGCAAAATTGATGAGAGTTAAATGTGTCAGCATAAACGCGTCCAAGCTGCGAAAAGTTTGGTTTCTGTAAGATAGTCAAGTTTTTTAATTATCACAAGTTACAGACAATGCTGAAACTGTATTGGATGCTATATTAGCGTAAATTTTTCAATTGCATAGTAAAGATTTAAGACTAAAGCAATTTGAGTCCAAGACATCAATCAGATACACTTTTTCAGTTAAAATGGGGCTGTAAAAGTGTGACGCTAGGTTTTCTAGGAAAAATGCTGTTTACAGATAAACACCGATTGATTAGTTGCTATTGCCTATTTAAACTACATCAATCATTAAGATATTTATGCGCATCATCTGGAGAATACGCATGTCAGCTCAGTTTGATCATGTATCAGTTATCAAAAAATCGAACGTTTACTTTGGTGGGTTATGCATTAGCCATACCGTTCAATTTGAAGATGGAACCAAAAAAACCCTAGGCGTTATTCTTCCAACTGAACAAGCCTTAACGTTTGAAACACATGTGCCTGAGCGTATGGAAATTATTTCTGGTGAGTGCCGTGTAAAAATTGCGGATAGCGAAGAAAGTGAATTGTTCCGTGCAGGACAATCTTTCTATGTACCAGGCAATAGCCGTTTTAAAATCGAAACAGATGAAGTCTTGGATTATGTTTGCCATTTAGAAGGCTAAGTCTAGGACGGATAAGCAAAGCTATTTTAACCAAAATCAGTTAAACTATAGCTTAAGTCAAAATCCTGTAAAGGCAACTTTGCAGGATTTTCTATTTGTATTTTCTCCCTGTCTTTCTGCTTACTTGAGGTTGTTCATGGCAAAACCTGAATATTATTATGGGGTTCATTCAGTAGAGTCGCTCTTAGAATTGGAGCCTGAACGTGTTCTAACTTTGTTCACCTTAAAAGGTCGTGATGATCAGCGTCTACAGAAGATTCTGCAATTGGCTGAACCTTTTGGTATCAGCGTACAGAAAGCTAGTCGAGACAGTCTGGAAAAATTGGCAGGTCTGCCTTTCCATCAGGGAGTTGTGGCTGCTGTACGTCCGCATCCAACTTTAAATGAAAAAGATCTCGAAGCTTTACTTAAACAATCGCCAAACTGTTTGTTGCTTGGTTTAGACCAAGTGACGGATCCACATAATCTGGGTGCATGTATCCGTACTGCAGCAGCAATGGGGGTGGAAGCCGTGATTGTGCCACGTGATCGTTCTGCAAGTCTGACTCCGACAGCGCGTAAAGTGGCAGCGGGTGGTGCGGAGAAGGTGAAGTTTATCCAAGTGACTAATTTGGCGCGAACTTTAGCGCAAATTAAAGATGAGTTTAATGTGCGTGTGGTGGGGACTATGCTTGATGAGAAAGCACTTCCATTACAACAGTTCGATTTTACTGGAACCGCGGTATGTGTGGTGATGGGTGCTGAAGATACAGGTCTACGCCCAATTACCCAGTCGCAATGTGATCAAACTGTGTATATTCCGATGGCGGGTAACCTGCAAAGTTTAAATGTGAGTGTCGCTACAGGCATGGCACTGTATGAAGCTTGTCGCCAACGCCAAAGTGTTTGATTCGCCGTTATTTTCTAAAATATTGTTTAAATCATGATTTCACACCGCTCCCAAGGTTATTTATTTGTTGCTATAACAATGTGCATTTGGGGCGGTTTTACTTTAACCTCCCGTTTAAGTGCGCAATGGCATATCAGTGCGTGGGATATCACTGCACTACGTTTTGCACTGGCGTTTTGCATTTTAATGCCGATTTTAATTTATAAAAAAGACACGGCATTTTTGTGGCATAAGCAACCTGTTATTTTAGCGCTCATTGGTGGTGTGGCATATTGCTTAACGTCATATAGCGCATTTCATTATGTCCCAGCGGCACATGCCGCGATTTTCTTGAATGGCTGTTTACCACTATGCACGGCGATTGCAGCCTATGTACTGTTTAAACATCCTTTTGATCGCCATACATGGTTGAGTTTAGCTATTATGCTGACCGCAATTGGCTCAATGTCTTATCTGATGTATCAGGAAACTGGGGTTGCTTTTGGTTTTGGTGACTTATTGTTTCTGTTGAGTGCAATGTGGTGGGGGATTTTTACGGTTCTATTGCGGCAATGGAAACTTTCCGCTTGGCATTCCATGGCGAGTGTCGCGATTTGGTCTGCTATCATCTATTTACCGATTTATTTATTATTTTTACCGAAACATCTGGATCAGCCTGAGCCTATGCATTTGGTATTGCAAACATTATTTCATGGCATTTTTGTGGTGATTGTTGCAACGCTGACTTATGTGGAGGCAATTAAACGCTTAGGTGCGTTCAAAGCAGGCAGTATCGTGACTTTAGCACCATTTATTGCGGCGATTTTGGCAGTTCCTTTGTTACATGAACCCTTAAGTTTGGCAATTATCTGTGGTTTGTTAGGTATGGGATTTGGAGCTTTGCAGCCGTGGCGCTGGTTGCGTAAAGACACCTTACAAGCGCAACTCGATCAACAAAAGAAGTCATCTTAAAGTGACTTCTTTTTCTCTGCCATACTTAAATATTTTTGATGTAAAGGTTCAAGATGTGCATAAAGATGGCTGAGATGACCATCATTGAGCACAATATCATGCGCTAACTGTTGTTTTTGCTTTCGAGGCATTTGTGCTTGAATAATCTGTCGGATCTGCTGAATACTTTGGCGATCTCTTTGGCTGGCGCGTTCAATCTGTAAGTCTTCCGATGCATCAATTAACAAGACACGATCAGTCAACTCATGCTGATTTGTCTCTAGCAGTAACGGAGAGACAAGAATCACATAAGGACTTGTGGCATCTTGCAGTTGCTGAATAATTGATTGTCGAATAGCTGGGTGGGTGATGCCTTCTAAAACTTTACGTGCATTGGCATGTTGAAAGATATGTTCACGTAAGGCTTTACGATTGAGTGCACCTGTTTTATCGAGTACCCAGTCACCAAAAGCGGCTTGAATGGCATGTAAGGCAGGCTGATCGGGTTCGACCACTTCACGCGCGACAATATCAGCATCAACCACTTGAATGCCTTGTGTTTCAAACCAATGGCTGGCAGCTGATTTCCCGCTACCAATTCCACCTGTAAGACCAAGAATGAATGGCGCTTGCATGCTCATTGTCCTAGATAAACTTTCATAATCTGTTCACCCCATAAAAAGGCAACCCAACCTGCAATGGCAATATAGGGGCCAAAAGCAAAAGGTTGATTCTCTTTACGGATTTTGAGAAGAATGATTCCAATGATTGCTCCAACCAAAGAAGACAGCAGTATGATCAATGGCAGCAGTAAAGGACCCATCCAAGCCCCTAAAGCAGCCAGTAATTTAAAGTCACCATAGCCCATGCCTTCTTTACCTGTAATAATTTTAAACAGGTAATACACAATCCAAAGACAAAGAAAACCAATGATATAGCCCCAGATGGCAACGCTTGGTGAGGTATAAATAGAATAGCTGTTAATTCCCAGTCCTAATGCTGCCAATGGTAAGGTATAGCGATCAGGTAGAAGCTGGGTATCGAAATCGATAAAAGTCAGTGCAATCAGAGTATAAGTGAGAATTAAACCAAATAGCATCTGAAGGGTTGGACCATAGACTACGACGACTGTCAAAGCGCAGATGGCAGTCAGCAATTCAACTAAAGGGTAGCGGATACTGATCGGGTTACTACAGGTTCCACATTTACCACGTAATACTAACCAGCTAATGACAGGGATATTCTGATACCAACGAATAGGTTTCTTACATTTTGGACAGGTGGAAGCTGGCTGGCTGAGACTGAGTTTTTTCTCATCCAAAATGGCTTGTTCAGGGTGAAGGAGCAGTTGACAGTCTTGACGCCACTCTTGTTCCATCATTTTGGGAGTACGATAGATGACAACATTTAAAAAACTACCAATGCATAAACTAAAAATCCCAACCGCGATATAAAGTGCAGTTGGGTTTTGAATAAAATAATAAAGTAAATCTTGCATTAAACCACAGAACCCATTTGGAAGATTGGAAGGTACATGGCAATCACCAGACCACCGACAAGTACGCCAAGAATCGCCATGATTAGGGGCTCCATCATTGAGGTTAAGCCATCAACGGCGTTATCGACTTCATTTTCATAGTGTGTGGCGACTTTATCCAACATAGCATCCAATGCACCAGATTCTTCACCAATAGCAACCATTTGTACTGCCATCGCAGGGAATTTATCAGTGACCCGCATAGCAAACTGCAATTGTTGACCAGTTGCAACATCATCTCGGATTTTAAGTACTGCTTGTTCATAGACAACATTATTGGTCGCCCCAGCAGTCGATTCTAAAGCATCAATCAGTGGAACGCCGGCAGCAAAAGTCGTGGCTAAAGTACGGCTGTAACGGGCGATAATGGCTTTATAAACCAGATCACCAAAAATAGGTGCTTTTAATGCTGCTTTATCCAAAAAGTCGCGGAATTTTTTACTCCGTTTTTTCGCTTCAAGAAATACGGCAATCAATACGCCAATCGCAATAATCAGAATGAACCAGTATTTTTGCATCCACTCTGACATATTGACGACCATTTTGGTGAAAGCTGGAAGATCAGCGCCAAATGAGCTAAATAAATCTTGGAATACAGGAACAACCTTCACCATCAAAATGATGGTGACAATAACCGCCACCACAATCACTGTTGCTGGATATTTCATGGCTTTTTTGATTTTTTGCTTCAGGAGTTCACTTTTTTCTTTATAAATCGCGACGCGATCTAGCATGGTTTCAAGCGCACCTGATTGTTCACCAGATTCAACCAGCGAGCAAAATAAATTGTCAAAGTATTGTGGGTATTTTTTTAATGCGCCAGCAAAGGTGTTACCACCTTCGACTTCACCCTTAATTCCGAGGACGACTTCACGCATTGCTGGGTTTTCTAAACCCTCAGCCACAATTTCAAAGCTTTGTACCAAGGGTACACCCGCTTTCATCATGGTTGCCAATTGGCGTGTGAAAATGGTGATGTCCAGTGTACTGACTTTCTTTTTTAGCAAACCTTCAAGAATATTCTTGCGTTTTTCTCGAATGGTTTTAATCGCAACCCCTTGCTTGCGTAAGGTGACTTTAGCTAAAGCCATATTCCGTGCAGGGAGTTCCCCTTTAATTTTTGCCCCTTTGCGGTCAACTCCTTCATAACTGAAGGTTGGCATCATCTGTGCTTTTTTGACAGCCATGCGTTTATCCTTATTTTAAATACGTACTTTATTCGCTGGTCACACGATTGACTTCTTGTAGTGAAGTTACCCCTTGCATGACCTTCTTTAAACCTGAAATACGTAGATTATTAAACCCCAATTTTGCCGATGCTTCTGCAATTTGAATTGCATTGCCATCTTCCATAATAATCTTGGATATTTCAGGTGTAACTTTCATTACTTCATAGATCCCCACACGCCCTTTATAGCCGTCTCGACATTCTGAACAACCGACAGGCTGAAAAATTTTAAAGTCTGGTTGTTCGATCTCTTGCTCAGTGAAGCCCATTTCTAACAAGCTATTTTTTGGTATTTCAGCAGGTACTTTACATTGTGAACAGAGTCGACGAGCGAGTCGTTGCGCAATGACTAAGTTTACAGAGGTTGCAATGTTAAAGGAAGGGACACCCATATTTCTTAAACGAGTCAATGTTTCTGGTGCGCTGTTGGTATGTAGGGTAGACATCACCATATGACCTGTTTGCGCGGCTTTAATCGCAATTTCAGCCGTTTCTAAATCTCGAATCTCACCGACCATAACAATGTCTGGATCTTGACGTAAGAAAGACTTTAATGCAGCAGAGAACGTCAAGCCAACTTTATTGTTAACGTTAACCTGATTAATCCCTTCTAAGTTAATTTCGACAGGATCTTCTGCGGTTGAAATATTGGTATCTTCTTTGTTCAGGATATTTAAGCCTGTATAGAGAGAAACCGTTTTACCAGAACCAGTCGGGCCTGTGATAAGTAGCATCCCTTGTGGCTTTTCCAGTGCTTCCATAAATAAGGCTTTTTGTTCAGGTTCATAACCTAGTGCATCAATTCCTAGCATTGCACTCGAAGGGTCTAAAATACGCAGTACAATTTTTTCCCCAAATAGGGTTGGTAGTGAGTTGACACGAAAATCAATCGCTTTGGATTTTGAAATTTTTAGCTTAATACGACCATCTTGTGGCACACGTTTTTCAGCGATGTCCATTTGTGACATGACTTTTAAGCGTGAAGCTAGACGGTTGGCTAACTGTAGAGGAGGAGTTGCAATCTGGCGTAAAACCCCATCGACACGATAGCGCACACGATAGACTTTTTCATAGGGTTCAAAATGTAAGTCGGATGCGCCCATACGAATCGCATCAATCAATAATTTATTGATATATTTGACAATTGGAGCTTCATCTTCTTGAGGTTGCTCATCATTGTCTTCTTGATCCGTAGGCTCTTCATGGACGTGCAATTCAAAGTCATCATCAAACTCGAAAGTGCTTTCTTCTGCATAATTTTGTTCAATAATTTTTTCTAATTTGTCATGTTCAACAATAATCGCTTCAATACTGAGTTTGCTGTTGAAGCGCATAGCATCCATGGCATCCATATGCGTTGGATTGCTGGTGGCTACAAAGAGTTGATGTCCACGTCGGAAAATCGGCAACACGCGGAATTTAGTAATCAATTTGTCTTCAACGACATCTCTTAAAATATGGGCAGAGTCATAAGTCGAAAGATCAAATAAGGGTTCACCAAATTCTTCTGAAATTTTTTCGGCAATGACAATCGGTTTGAGTTTTAGGTTTTCAATTAGATAAGGGACAATATCTTGGTTTGTTTTTCTTGCGCTGTTAACTGCAGCCTGCATGTTTTCAGTAGAAACAATCCCATCTTCGACCAAGCGGCGAATAAAACCTGTAAATCGTGGAGAACCTTGTAGTGCTGTCATTCGCTTAATGCCTACTTCAATTAAATTGTTTATAATTGGTATCGTAAAATTATACTTTTGTTGTATAAAAATACCATATCTGAAAGTGTCGTGTTTCGCCAACTATTCATGAAAAGCATGAACTAGTCTAATGAAACTGATTTTTTTTGCCATTTTAATGACTGAAAAAAATATAAAAAAGTGAAGTTAATACTAAACTGTCAAGAAAATTATCTTCTCAATCAGGAATTCCGTGTAGAATGTCGCCGTTTAAATCAATTGTTTTGTGAATGGGTTAAGTATGTCGGATTCGACGATCACGCCTTGGGTTGTAGGTAATTGGAAAATGAATCCAATGCAGGTGAATGCCAAACAACTTATAAATGAATTTAAAGAATTATTGAACAAGAATGAAATTTCTCAAGCGCAATGCCATTTAGCGGTTGCACCGATTTCAATCGCACTCCATTTAGTAAAAGACGAATTAAAACAAGCGAATCGTACTGTTCATGTGGTTGCACAAGATGTCTCTCGTATGGCAGGGACTGGTGCATATACGGGTGAGGTGAGTGCGGCTTTATTAAAAGATAGCGCGATTGAACATGTGTTGATTGGTCACTCTGAGCGACGTGAATTTTTTGGTGATCAGCCACACGTCATTCGTGAAAAAGTAAAACATGCTTTGGCAGAAGGTCTAACGGTCATTTATTGTGTCGGTGAAAGCCTTGAGCAGCGCGAGAATGGTCAAGCTGATCAAGTGGTATTACAACAGATTTGTGATATTGCAAGTTGTGTAACAGCAGAGCAGTGGCACCAGATCGTGATTGCTTATGAACCAATTTGGGCGATTGGAACAGGTAAAACTGCATCACCAGAAGATGCACAAAGCATGCATGCTAAAATTCGTGAAGGTTTAAAACAGCTCACAACACTGGGCAGCACAATGCCAATTTTATATGGCGGTAGTGTTAAGCCAGAAAATGCAGTAGAGTTAGCGGCCTGTCCAGATATTAATGGCGCCTTAGTGGGTGGAGCATCTTTGAATGCTGCATCTTTTTATCAAATTGCTCAGGCCTTTGCGCATACAAAATAACGAGGAGTTCATCATGCATACTTTTGTGCTAGTGGTGCATATTATTCTTGCCGTATTAATGATTGGCTTGATTCTTGTACAGCATGGTAAGGGCGCAGATGCAGGTGCCTCTTTTGGTGGCGGTGGCGCTGCAACCGTTTTTGGTGCATCAGGTTCAGGTAACTTCTTAACCCGCTTAACCGCAATTTTGACAGCCTTATTCTTTATTACCAGTTTAACGCTAGCAGTATTTGCAAAACAGCAAACAACAGAAGCATATAGCTTAAAATCTGTACAAACAACAGCCCCAGCAACAACGAATTCGGGTGAAACTTCGCCAGCTGCACCTAAAACGAGCGAATAATTAGAATTAATCCTTTCTTTTTTGTGGCGATGCTACTAGAATGCGTCACAGCTGCGGTGGTGGTGGAATTGGTAGACACGCTACCTTGAGGTGGTAGTGCTTTCGGGCGTGGGGGTTCAAGTCCCCCCTTCCGCACCAACTTATGAATCCAGAAAATTAAGTTGGTGTATGCGGCAAATCTGTTGATGCGGGATGGAGCAGTCTGGTAGCTCGTCGGGCTCATAACCCGAAGGTCGTTGGTTCAAATCCAGCTCCCGCTACCAATCAACCTTGTTTTAGAAGCAAACTAAAATAAGTAATTTAAATTGTTAAATTAAGAAATTTTGCGTTTTGTTGCGGGATGGAGCAGTCTGGTAGCTCGTCGGGCTCATAACCCGAAGGTCGTTGGTTCAAATCCAGCTCCCGCTACCAATTTGATTTAGGTGCAACTAAATCAGAGCGAGTACGAAGTATTTAGATTGAAAAATATTTCATATTTGTATATAATTTTTGCACGTTGATGCGGGATGGAGCAGTCTGGTAGCTCGTCGGGCTCATAACCCGAAGGTCGTTGGTTCAAATCCAGCTCCCGCTACCAAGTTTCTAAAAGAGGCTCACAACAAGGTGGGCCTTTTTGCACAGTGGACATTAGTTTTCTGTGTAATAATTGGGGCGATTACGCCCTTTTTTATTGGCTATCGTGTAGTGTCGACATCAATTGGTCAAATAGTCATGCTTCACTATAGTAGGTCTGTTTCATCGGTCAACACGACTATTGAATCGCACAAAATGACGAGAGTAAATGAAGTTATCAAATAAAACCCAAGCACTCCAAGACTTAATCGCTCCTGCAGTGCAAGCTTGTAATGTAGATTTGTGGGGGATTGAATTTATCCCTCAAGGCAAACGTTCATTATTACGTATCTATATTGACAAAGCTGTTGATGAAAATGTAGAACCAACGATCAATGAAGACGGCGAGCCTGAGCTGGGCCGTGGTGTTGGCGTACAAGACTGTGTGCGTGTCACTCAACAAGTGGGTGCTATGCTTGATGTTCATGATCCAATTTCTGGTGAGTATGCACTTGAAGTGTCTTCTCCAGGTTGGGATCGTCCATTTTTCCAATTGGAGCAGATGCCGGCATATATTGGTCAACAAGTTGCTTTACGCCTGATCAGTGCTGTTGAAAATCGTCGCAAATTTCAAGCTAAATTGGTTGCAGTAGATCTGGAAAATGAAGTGATTCAGGTTGAAGTAGAAAAGCAACAAGTGCTTGAAATTGATAGCAACAATATCGACAAAGCAAATCTGGTTTATCAAGATTAATTTAATTTATAAGAATCTGAACGAATAGGTGGCTTATGGCACGTGAAATTCTTACCGTCGTTGAAACGGTTAGTAATGAAAAAGGGGTACCTCGTGAAGCGATTTTCGAAGCCTTAGAACAAGCGCTTGTTGCTGCGACGAAAAAGAAATTTTACGAAGGAACCAACTCTGAAGAAGCGCGTCTCCGTGTAGAGATTGATCGTAAAACTGGTGACTATCGTACTTTCCGCCAATGGGAAGTGGTTGCAGATGAAGATCATGAAATGCCTGCATGTCAAGATGCTATTTCTGACGTAGATCCAGCGAAATGGTCGATTGGTGACATTCGTGAGTTGGAAGTAGAATCTATTGATTTCGGTCGTATTGCAGCGCAAATTGCCAAGCAAGTGATCGTACAGAAGATTCGTGAAGCTGAACGTGCTTTAGTTGCTGATGCATATGAATCTAAAGTTGGTGAGCTTATTTACGGTGAAGTGAAAAAGCAAACCAAAGATGGTTTCATTATTGACCTTGGTGATAATGCTGAAGCGTATCTTGCGCGTGAAGAAATGATCGCGAAAGAAATTTTACGTCCAAAACAACGCATGAATGCGATTTTGTTTAACGTAAATCGTGAAGGTCGTGGTGCACAATTGTTATTGTCACGTTCACGCCCTGAAATGCTCATGGCTCTGATGAAAAAAGAAATTCCTGAAATTTCTGAAGAAATCATTGAGATTAAAGCTGCAGCGCGTCAACCAGGTGTGCGTGCTAAAATTGCAGTGAAAACCAATGACCACCGTATTGATCCTGTAGGTGCTTGTATTGGTATGCGTGGTACGCGTATTCAAGCAGTTCAACAGGAATTGAATGGTGAGCGTATTGATGTAGTGGTATGGTCTGATGATCCAGCACAATATATTGCCAGCGCTTTAGAGCCTGCTGATGTATCTGGTATCGTGATTGATGAAGAAGAGCGTACTGCGGACATTATTTTTGCAACTAGCGATCAACTTGCACGTGCGATTGGTTCTCAAGGCCAAAACGTGCGTTTAGCTTCTGAATTGACTGGCTATAAATTAAACATGATGCTTGAAGAAGAGTATCATGCTCGTCAGCAAAATGAAGCGCAACAATATCTAGACTTATTTGTATCACGTTTAGACATTGAAGAAGATTTAGCAATGGCATTGGTGGAGATGGGCTTTACTTCTCTTGAAGAAATTGCTTATGTTCCAGCTGAAACATTTGATGAAATTGAGTTGGATGCTGAAACTGTTGAGTTGTTGCAAAGTCGTGCCAAAGAAGTGGCATTGGCAGATGCACTACAACAACAAGAAAATATCCAAGATCCAAGTGCTGAACTTCTTGCAATGGAAGGAATGACACAGGAAATCGCGTATGCATTGGCTGCACGCGGAGTAGTGACTGTTGATGACTTGGCAGACCAAGCGACTGACGATATCTCGGATATTGAAGGTTTAGGGGCTGAGCAAGCGGGTCAATTGATTATGAAAGCGCGTGAATCATGGTTTAACTAGGAGGTAATATATGACGGACAAGTCGATTCAAGAGTTAGCACTCAGCGTAGGACGTCCTGTAGACAAGCTCCTAGAGCAGGTTCGCGATGCAGGTTTACCGCAACGTAAAGCTGACGACATTATTTCTACTGAACAACAAGATACCCTCGTTAACCATTTGAAGAAAGTTCATGGTCAAGACGTAGGGCAAGCAGGACAAATCACGTTGAAACGTAAAACTACAGGTACTGCTAAAGTAGCAAGTACCTCAGGTAAGGCAAAAACCATTAATGTAGAAGTTCGCAAGAAGCATACATTTACGAAGCCTGATCCTGAACAAATCAAAGCAGAAGCTTTAGCGAAAGCACAAGCTGAACAACAGACTCGTGCGGCTGTTGAACCTAAAGCAACAGCTGAAAGTCCAGTGGCAAATAAAGCAGCTGCAAACTTAGAAGCAATGCGTGCAGCAGCAAAGCAAGAAACCACTAAGCAAGAAACAGCAAAAGCAGCTGTTGTGGTGAAGCGTAAATCGACCAATAAGCCAGTAGTTAAAGCACAAGTTAAAGTGATTGAAACTCCTGAGCAGAAGAGAGCGCGTGAAGCACAAGCTGCACAATTAAAAGCGACTGAAGAAGCAGCACGTCGTAAAGCGGCTGAGGAAGCGCAGCAACGTACGCTTGAGCAAATGCGTAAAATGGCGTCGAAATATTCTTCTGAAGATTCGACCACCACGATTCGCGTGATTGATGATTCTCCGTTAGCGGCTGGTCTAGTTGGTCAGGCTTATGAAGATTCATTTGCTAAAGAAGACCGTGATATCAAACGCGGAACCAATACACCTGGTGCACGTGCACCGAAGAAAGGTGGTCGTCGTGGTGAAGAGCAATCTTTCCGTGACAACACACATAAACGCGGTTTGAAAACTAGTACGGCAAATAAACATGGTTTTGAAAAACCTGTTAAAAAGCAAGTTTATGATGTTGAAATTGGTTCAACGATTGTCGTGGCTGACTTAGCTGCAAAAATGGCAGTTAAGGTGCGTGAAGTGATTAAATCGCTCATGAAAATGGGTGAATTGGTTACGCAAAACCAAGCGATTGATCAAGAAATTGCAGCACTTGTAGTTGAAGAAATGGGGCATAACCCAGTTCTGGTATCAGATACACAAGCTGAAGATAACCTGCTTGAAGCAGCTGAAGAGGCACGTGGTGCTCAAACAACACGTCCACCAGTTGTTACAATTATGGGTCACGTTGACCATGGTAAAACATCATTGCTTGACCGCATTCGTCGCTCGAAAGTGGCGGCAGGTGAAGCGGGTGGTATTACTCAGCATATCGGTGCTTACCATGTGACAACGGACAAAGGTATTATTACTTTCTTAGACACTCCTGGACATGCTGCATTTACTGCAATGCGTTCACGTGGTGCGAAAGCGACTGATATCGTAGTCTTGGTTGTGGCGGCGGATGATGGTGTAATGCCACAAACTGCTGAAGCAATTGACCATGCGCGTGCAGCAGGTACACCTATCATTGTTGCAATCAACAAGATGGATAAAGAATCAGCTGATCCAGATCGTGTATTGAATGAATTAACTACCAAAGAAATCGTGCCTGAGCAATGGGGCGGTGACGTTCCAGTAGCAATGGTGTCAGCACATTCTGGTCAAGGTATTGATGAGCTTCTGGACTTGATTTCAATTCAAGCTGAAATGCTAGAGTTGAAAGCATCTGAAGAAGGTGCAGCACAAGGTGTGGTAATTGAAGCACGTGTAGACAAAGGCCGTGGTGCAGTAACCTCTATCTTGGTACAAAATGGTACCTTGAAAGTGGGTGATCTTGTACTTGCAGGTTCATCTTATGGTCGCGTTCGTGCGATGGCTGATGAAAACGGTCAACGTATCAAATCGGCAGGTCCTTCAATTCCAGTTGAAATCTTGGGTCTTCCTGAAGCGCCAATGGCGGGTGATGAAGTTCTTGTTGTGAATGACGAGAAGAAAGCACGCGAAGTGGCTGATGCACGTATGGATCGTGAACGTCAAAAACGTCTTGAGCGTCAAAGTGCAATGCGTTTAGAAAACATTATGGCATCAATGGGTAAGAAAGATGTGCCGATTGTGAACGTAGTGTTGAAAACTGACGTACGTGGTACTTTAGAAGCATTACATGTTGCGCTTGCTGAACTTGCAACAGATGAAGTGAAAGTTCGTATTATTGGTTCAGGCGTTGGCGCAATCACTGAGTCTGACGTAACATTGGCTGAATCTTCTGAAGCTGTGTTGCTTGGCTTTAACGTTCGTGCAGACAACACTGCTCGTCAAAAAGCGGATGCAGATGGTATCGACATTCGTTACTACAGCGTAATCTATCAATTGATTGATGATGTGAAAGATGCCATGAGTGGTAAACTTGCGCCAGAACATCGTGAAACGATTCTGGGTGTGGCTGAAGTACGTGAAGTCTTCCACTCAAGCAAGTTTGGTGCAGCAGCAGGCTGTATGGTTCTTGAAGGCATGTTACACCGTAATAAACCGATTCGCGTATTACGTGATGACGTGGTGGTATTCCAAGGTGAGCTTGAATCTCTTCGTCGCTATAAAGATGTGGTTGAAGAAGTTCGTGCTGGTATGGAATGTGGTCTTGCAGTGAAAGGTTATAAAGACATCAAAGTCCAAGATAAGATCGAAGTCTATGATGTTCAACTGATTAAACGGAGTCTTTAATGGCGGGTAGTCAGCGTCTGAAGCGAATGGCAGATACAGTTCAACGTGAGTTGTCTGAGTTAATCCGCCAAGAGCTGAAAGATCCACGCTTAGGTGGTCTTGTGACCATCTCGGCAGTGAAGGTCAGCCCAGATTTAGGCTATGCAGAAGTCTATGTCACCGTGATGGGACGTGAGCTTGGCGATGAGCAAAGTGCAGTGGCAAATAAAGAAACTTTGGATGTGCTGAATAAGGCATCAGGTTTCTTACGTCATGAACTCAGTCGTCGTATTAAGACACGTATTACGCCACGTTTACGTTTCCATTATGACAAGACCAATGCGTATGGTAACTATATGTTTGGTCTGATTGCAGAAGCAGTGAAGGATTTACCTGCTGCTGAAGCAAAACAAGATGACGAATAAGCTCAAGATTAAAATTGAGTGATATAAAAAGCCACCTTCGGGTGGCTTTTTTAATGCTTATGGGTTATTGGCGGCGATGCTGGCGTTGCCATGGTAATGGCCGATTTAATGCTTCGGGTACATCACCACTCCTCGAGCGTAAGCGCAGATGAAGTGCAGCTTGTGCCATGAGATTGGCTGATACAGGGGCTGTGATGAAGGCTAAGAGTGTGAGCAGAACCTCAGCAAAACCAATACGTCCCTGAAAAGCTGAAAAGATCATGGCAGCAATTAAAAAGCTTCCTAAACCTAAGGTGCTCGATTTGGTAGGTGCATGCAGACGCATAAATAAGTCGGGTAGACGTACCATGCCAATGCCTCCAACTAACATGAAGAATGCACCAATCAGCAAGAAAATAGAAACCAGTATTTCCATGAGTAATTGCATGTGATGGACTCCTTAATCGATGACATGACCAGAGGTGAAGTAGCGTGCCAAAGCGACAGTGGATACAAATCCAAGCATTGCCATCAGTAGTGCTCCTTCAAACAGTGACGTGGTGCTCCAGTAGATGCCCAGTACCACAATGAGACAGGTCGCATTCAAGAACAAGGTATCTAAAGCCAACAACCGATCGACAATAGACGGTCCAATAATCAGGCGACCCAAGCACATCATCATTGAAAGTGTGATAGCAACCATACAGATACCTAAAGCATAAGGTAAAACGGTCATGTGGCATCTCCTGAGTTGACGTGGAAGATCTCCATTAGTGGTTTTTCATAACGGTTTTTGATGTCTTGAATATCAATTTCTGTATCGTCACTACTTAAGGCATGAACCAAAATATCACCACGATCCTGATCAATCCCAGCAGAAACTGTACCAGGAGTGGTAGTAATGATCATCGCCAGTAAGCTATTTACTTCATCGTGTTGTGTGTCTAAAGGTACGCGATACCATTTCGGGTGTAATTGATCCATTGGACCTAAAACTAACTTAGCAATCCGAATATTGGAGATCACGATATCCCAAAGCACAACAAAAAATAGCTTAATTGCTGCCTTCCAATGAATATTCGGTGTCTGCTGAATAAAGGGTTGTACTAAGCGTGGAATAATCAAGGCAAGTAAACTTGCCATGACCAGTGTTGCTGCATCTAAACTATGTGCCAGCATCATCCAAGTGATCGCAACCAAAACCGAAACAAAAGGATGAGGTAGCCATCGATTAAGGAAAGATTTTTTTTGCATCATTATGGCTCCACTGGTTTAAGTTGAGCATCATCAGGAATTAACATTTCATGGGTCTGTTGTTCTTGAATCTGACGTAACTTGTATGGTGAAATGTGCTCGCCAGACAAAGTATCTTCACTGATGGTATACGGAATAAGATGTGCATTAGGATCGAGTTCTTCACCACCGTATTTGGTTTCGGGTAAGTTTTCAGGATCAAAAGGCTGCACACTAATGACTTGATTTAGCTCATCCTTCTTCAATAGAGTCGCTTCATACAAGGCATTATTTTGAATTTGTAATGCAGTATTCTGAGTATATTGCTGTATAGGTCCTGCCGCGACCATATAACAAATCAGACTAGCCAATAAGACATAGATGGCTATGTCGTTGCGTGGAGGAGCTTTTTCTGGAGTTGCTTGGTAAGCTGTATATTCTGCATCAATATGTGCAATTTCTTCAGGTTTGCTGGCACGCCAGAACAGAATAAAACCCACACGAGTAAATGCGAGAATACTGAGCAAACTCACAACCAGAATCACTGTAATCACAATGCCTTGATAAGGTTCATTTGCAGTGGCTTGAAGAATGAATACTTTGCCAAGAAAGCCACTGAAAGGGGGCAATCCCGCCATCATTAATGCAATGAGAAAATAGCAAATCGAAAGCACATGATGTCGTTTCATCTGTGGTGCGATTTTTAAATGATCCTTGTAGACACCACGTTGCGAGGTAATCCAGCCACAAAGCAGATAAAAAGCGGCTGCAATCAGCGTACTATGTACCAGATAATACAGCGTTGCCGACCATGCTTGGGTGTTAAACAAGGCAATAGCAGTGAGTAAGGTTCCAATGGAAGACAACACCATAAAACCGACAAAACGGCGTAAACGTTCCGCACCAATGGCACCAATCACACCATAGAGTGAGGTGATTAAACCGATAGGCAATAACCAGTTTTGTAGAATGGATTGACTTAAAGCATCATCAAATACGGTACCGTTAACCCGTAAAATGGCATAAATGCCGACTTTGGTCATGATGGTGAAAATGGCGGCAACAGGGGTGGTGGCTACGGCATAGGTTTTGGGTAACCAGAAGCCGACAGGTAACATTGCGGCTTTAATTCCAAATACCACAAATAATAATAGTCCACCTGCTACAGCTAATTTGTGCTCATCAGGTTGTAAGCTCGGTAGTAAGCGTGCGACATCTGCCATATTCAAACTGCCGACGCTACCATAAATCATGCCCAGACCAATCAGGAACAATGCAGAGGCCAAGAGGTTGATGGTGACGTAATGAATACCGAGCTGAAAGCGTGCTTTGCCTTGTCCATGCAAGAGCAACACATAAGATGCCATCAATAGAATTTCGAAGAACACAAACAGGTTAAACAAGTCGCCTGTGAGGAATGCTCCGCATAATCCCATTAATAAGAAATGGAACATGGTATGAAAATAACGACCACGGGTATCCCACTCACGGCTTGCAAACCACAAAACAGGCACTGCAAGTGCATAGGTTAAGACTAGCATTAAGGCAGAGAGTTGGTCTAAAACCAAAACGATCCCGAAAGGTGCCGTCCATTCACTCAGGTTATAGCTGCTGATTTGTCCATGACTGGCCACCATTAAATAGCAAATTGCAGTAGCGAGCCCTAAGAGTGCAGAAATCAGACTGATGCCACGACGCCAAGGTTGACGCCAGTCGTAGGCAAGTGAACCTGAACCTGGATTGCCCAGTAAAACCAGAATAAAGCCAGTAAATGCAGGAATGATGATGCTGAAAATTGGTGTATGCTCGGCCCAAAATTGGATGAAGTTATGCATTAAGGCTCATCCTCGCGTGGGTCAACAAGACTAATTTCTTCTTTTGAGTCAACGTGGTCGGTCCCTGATTCATAACGGCTGCGTAAAGCCAGTTGTACAATAAAGGCTGTGGTGGCAAAACCAATCACAATGGCTGTTAAAACCAGCGCTTGTGGCAATGGGTCCGTGGACTTGGAGGCTTCGGTTAATACGGCTGGCGAGTTGATTTGGACTCGCCCCATCGCAAACAAGAACACGTTTACCGCATAGCCAATCATGGCTAGGCCAAGTACCACAGGAAAGGTACGCGCACGCAGAATCAGATAGATACCCGTTGAAACTAACAGTCCAATCGCAGAGGCAATAAGAAATTCTAGACTAATCATATTATTTCCCCTTTGGTAATGGACCAGACATGCTTGAGTGGCGCGAGTCACCCAGAACAGAAATCATGAGCATGGTTGCACCGACCACTGTGACATAGACCCCAACATCAAAGGCTGCGGCAGAAGCCAAGTGCATTTCACCTAAAATTGGGGGTGAAACGTAGATGTGCGCACTGGTCAGGAACGGACGTCCCCAGAACCATGCTGCAATAGCTGTTAATCCTGCAATGCTTAGACCTGCACCAATCCAGATTTCGTATAGACGTCCAGATTTGGCGCGAAGCAATTGTTCGGCTTGGTCTTGGCCTAAAGCAATATATTGAATGATCAATGCCAATGAGGTGATTAATCCTGCAATAAAACCACCGCCTGGCTCATTATGCCCGCGTAGGAAAATATATAAGCTGATGACCAAAGCCAGCGGCAAAATCCAAGAAGATGCGATACGGAGCATTAAAGGGGAGGGGTTAAAGCGATAAGTTAAACCTTGTGTGATGGTTGTACCATGTGTACGCATACCATCCATTAGACAGAGTGTGCCGATACCTGCAATACCCAATACCGTGATCTCACCGAAGGTATCGAAACCACGGAAATCGACAAGAATCACGTTAACAACGTTTGAACCACCGCCCAGAGGTATCGACTGTTGTAAGAAGAACCAAGAAATTGAATTATGGTCACGCGTCAGAATCAGCCAAGTGATCCAACCAATGCCAAGTCCCCCGACAATAGAAAGAATGGCATCGCGCCAACGACGTGCTTGACTGGATTCATAAGGTGTAAGCTGAGGTAAGAGCGATAAACTCATGAGCAGCAACACCGTGGTCACAACATCCACAGTAATTTGCGTTAAGGCTAAATCTGGTGCTGACAAAGTGACAAACACCATGGTCACAACTAAACCAATGGCACCACTAATCAGGACAGCTTTAATGCGTTCATGATGGAACCAGAGCATCATCCAGCAGGCAGAGAATAACAATAGCCATAGCACAATTGCGAGCATAGGAGTATGAGTCAGTTCACGTGTACCTGTGGTCAGCCCTTGACCCATCAGAGGAACAGCGACCAAGACAATACTAAACGCTACGATCCAGAGCAGGTAAGTTTGCAAGGAGCCTGTTTCTGTTGTACGTTTAATTTTTCGTGATTTAAGGAGTAAGTGCTTGAGCAGAGACTCAAAGATAAGTTTACCTTGAAAAGGTCCCAAGGCTGGGTCTAGGTCAATACTACGAATTTTACGGTTCTTTGCTAGAACGAAGTAAAAGCTTAAACCGCCAACTAGAGCAATTAAACTCATCATTAAAGGTAAATTAAAACCATGCCAGATGGCCAAATGTGTTCCCGAAAAGTCATGTAACTGCGTACTGGCGCGCGCCGTACTATTGACAATTTGCTCAACAGTGAGCGCAGGGAAAATGCCCACTACAATACATAGAATTGCCAAAAGAATTGCAGGCGCACGCATGCCAATAGGTGGTTCATGTCCATCTTTATTAGGAACTTGCTCGCCGAGTGGACCATCAAAAAACACGCCATGCACTAAACGTACAGAATAAGCGACTGCAAAAATACCAGCCAAGGTGGCAATAATTGCAGACAGCACCAGTATAGGGCCATTTAAGTTTGCCAATAATTCGGTAAAGAACATTTCTTTAGACAAGAAACCATTGGTCAGCGGAACACCTGCCATAGCCGCTGCGGTGACCATAGTGAGGGTGGCTGAGAACGGTAATAATTGCCATACGCCACTTAATTTACGTAAGTCACGAGTTCCTGTTTCATGATCAACAATGCCTGCAATCATAAACAAGGCTGCCTTAAAGGTGGCATGGTTGATGATATGGAAAATTGCAGCAGCGACAGCCAATGGTGAGCCAATACCCAATAGGCAGACGATTAAACCCAGATGACTGATGGTCGAGTAGGCCAGAAGCCCTTTCAGATCTTCTTTGAAAATGGCGAAGAATGCCGCCATACACAAAGTAAATAAGCCAACAAAGGTCACAATATTGTGATAAAGCGCAGCACCCGCAAAGATTGGGAGTAAGCGTGCCAGCAAGAAAATTCCCGCCTTCACCATGGTGGCCGAATGCAGATAAGCTGACACGGGTGTTGGTGCAGCCATGGCATTCGGGAGCCAGAAGTGGAAGGGGAACTGCGCACTTTTGGTAAAGGCACCGAGTAAAATCAGTAATAAGGTTGGGGTAAATAAGGCATGATTTTGAATATGTTCTGACATGGTCAGAATCTGGTCAATTTGATAGGTGCCTGTAATTTGCCCCAGTAAAATAAAGCCCCCCAGCATGGCCAAGCCACCCATTCCTGTAATGGTGAGTGCCATACGCGAGCCACGTTGTGCAACATCATAGTTGCTCCAGTAGCCGACCAAGAGGAAAGAAGAAATACTGGTCAGTTCCCAAAAAATTAACAGCAGAATTAAATTATTGGAAAGAGAGATACCCAACATTGCTGCCATAAACAACATGAGCAATAGATAGAGTTTGCTCAATGAGTTTTTTGGGCTGAGGTAATAATAGGCATAAATAAAAATGAGCGTGCCGATACCTGTGATCAGCAAAGAGAAAAGTAGACCTAAGGCGTCCAGACGGAAACTGAGATCAATGCCCAGTTGTGGTAACCAAGACCAACTTTGAGTAATGACTTCGCCATGAAAGACCTGCTTTGCTTGAGTCAGTAACAGAATTAAACTACTTAGACTGACTCCGATAGCCCCGAAAGCCGTTACCCCGCGCGAAAAATTTTTCAGCCACGAGACAAGGGTTGTGCCCAGTACTAACGGTAACAAGATAATAATTGGTAGCACACTTGTATCCATTGTCGTGATAGGTCGAAACCTATGGGTGAATCTTATCTTTCAAGGATTACAGGACAGCAAAGAGATATCCAAAAAATTCAATCTTGAAAGCCGTAAAGAAAATAAAAAAAGCGAAAAGCAAGCTGTGTTGCGCAACTTGAAAACTATAGCAAAACAAAATTTTACTATAAAAAAGCTGAATAAATCTGATCTTATTACATGAATAAAACAACATCAAACCTTTTCGTGCACACCGATTGAATTATCTGTTTTGAGGTCAAAATTGAACTTAAAGTAATTCTTTTCTTGCGAAAAAACTAGGATGATGGGTTCTGAAAAGAAGAATCGTGCTCTTGTTGCCACAGTTGCTGAAACTCAGCTTGTGCTTCTGGAGAGAGTTGTTGAATGTGTGCATACAATTGCTGAACCACCGAAGTGGAAGGTGTATCAGATAACTGCTCGAGTTCAGTCGTGTCAGATAATGAAATTTGACTGAGTTCTGCATAAATTTGATCAAATTGTTGCTGTAGTGGTTGCAGTACGATGTCTTGCACTCCTTGTGCAGAAAGTTGCAGGCATTGATAGGTGGCTGCATTTTCAAGGAGTTCTGTTCGGTTACCCGTTGCGATAATTTGTAACTGTGGAAAGGCTTGATGTAACTGTTGCAAAATCTGGCTGCAATGTTGTTGATCTAGCTGCTCATCAATCGCATCGATGAGTAAGATGCCATCACCTTCTAAGCAAGGATAGAGACTGAAAGGATTGAGCAAACACATACGTCGAACAATATCACCAATCAACGCTATCCAATTTTTTTGACTGCTGGAAAGCTGTTGAAATTGCATTGTCTTGCCTTGATAGGTCACCATTAATTGCAGTTTGGGCTGATATTGCACAAAAATATCATTCAGTTCAGGCACGACGATGCGCAGACTATCTTTTAGGGCTTTTAAGCATGGCGCATGGAGTTGTGCATGGGCTTGAAATAAGGTGTTCGGAATATTTTCAGGCTGTAAGTGCTGACCTAAATGTAATTGATCACGCATTAACTGTTGAAACAGTTGAGCGGTCTGAGCATTTTCCAGATCACTAATTTCACGAAACCATTCAAAGAAACGACTAAAGGTTGTAAAAGGAATGGCTGCCACGTCATAGGCATATGCAGCTTGAAATACAATCGGATTGTTCTTGCTCAGTAAATTGATTTCATTGACAAAACGTTCAGCGGGGTAATAAGCAATCAGCGGTAAGCCTTGCATCGGGTCTTGTTGTAGGGCCCGATGGTAAAGTTGAACCAGTTGTTCAAGCTGATCGGTTTCAGCTTTACTCAGCCCAATGCCTTGCTGATTGAGGGTTTTATAGAGTTGCCAACTGCAATGATTCAACACTTCAGGTTGCGCTGTTTCAGACTCTGCGAGGGTGCCAATATCGGTAGGAATTTCGACACAAATCTGAACTTTGGACTGTAGGCGGCTATGCAGAATATCTTGATCTAACATGACCACACCCGCACTACGCAGGTCTTTATAACGGGCAGCAAACCAAGTTAAGGCTTGATAGGCATGCTTGAGAATGCTGGTTTTGCCTGTAGCTTGATCGCCTAAAATTAGGGTGATGGGTTGATCATGATAATGAAATTGAAGCTGTAAATTGGCAAACAGATTGGTGTGTTTGAGCTGTAACGATTCGATTTTCATATAAGCCCCGCATTCGTGCAATGGCTAGCCTGCCGCTTGGCGTAATGAGACAGGCATCCTATTTTTCAGTTGTTGCATCAAGTCGTAAATATGATGAATATTTAGACTTACTTTAGCACGAGTACAGGCGACGTACAGCAATCTTAACTCTTCGTCACTAATTTTATGATCTTGTTCCGTCAGCTTAAACTGATAGTCATCTTCGATGTGCACACGATCCCATTCTAGTCCTTTGGCTTTGTGCGCCGTGGAAATAATATAGTCGGCTTGTTCAATCGGAGTAATTTTGGCTAAAGCACGTTTAAGCGGATCAGTACCATGATCATCTACCAATTTCACCAAAGGTTTAATGTCGCTGCCTTCATTGGTTTCGCAATATTCATGTACATCATGCCAAGAATTAAACCACGCCAGTTCAGGCACATCAGTGACACGTTTGCCCTGCTTCAACATGCTCGCGGCATCGACAAAACGATTCAGTTTGACATGGTCGGCTTGTAGACTCACTTTATCGCCATGTACCAACCCTGAAAGCAACAGTTCCATGGCGCGAGCATTGGTCCGACATAAAATCGCATCCCGCATTTTGGTATGTGGTTTATTCACCACTTTGGAATTCAACAGTGGATTGCCTAACAGAGGCACTTTTTCATTAAGCGCGCCCAAGATTGCATTGGCATTGTGTGCAATACTTTCACCAAAGCGAAATGAGGTCGTGAGGCGAGATTCGGGTAAAGGAAGTTGCTGCATGGCATTGATGGCACCACGCCAAGCATAAATTTGTTGATGTGCATCGCCGACATAAATCACTTGGGTATTTTTCTGACGCAATAAGATGCCCAACATTAAGGGGTCGGCGTCTTGTGCTTCATCAAATAGAACGTAGTCGGCAGGAATATTCGGTTCAGATAGTGCCCACAGTTTCAGATAAATATCATGCCCAATTCCTGCCTGATGATTGGGATCAATCGATTCTAGCCAACGACGTTCTACTGCAGGATAAAGATGTTTTTGTAAGGTGTCGATATCATCGGGATGAAGCCAGTTGGGCGCTTGCAGATGTCGCGGTGCAGGGTATTGCGAACTGGTTGAGCAAAAATAGCTCACCGCATTGGCGACCAAACTCGCAAGTCGACTCGGCATCAGCACATATTTTTCATAGCGCCCGCCCATCATGCGTCTTAAGGTAATCGGTTCTAACCGATACTCTTTGGCAATGAAGCTGGGGCTGAGTCGGGGTAATCGCAGTTTGTCGGTAATTCCACGTGGAACACTACGGAATGCCAGTGAGTGAAAGGTGCGGCAATCCACATTGGAGTGAAACTTCTGCTGCGCTTCACTGGCGATGGCTTTGTTAAACGCCAGATACATGCCACGTCGTTGTGGCATAGCATCACTGATCATTTGTAGAGTGGTGGTTTTACCTGTGCCGGCATAGGCAATCACTTTAAAGGATTGTCCTAGACGCGCGTTATCAATGGCAGTCGCCTGCTCATAGGTTGCGCTCGGTTTCTGATGTTGATTTGACACAGGCAGACAGAGCTTTAGTGGCTACGGTTGGCTTTTTCGACCAAACCTGAGAGCCCTTGGCGTCGTGCCAATTCATTCAAAACCAGTTGTGGATCTAAGTCAAAATGACCAAGCATCACAATGGTATGGAACCATAAATCTGCCACTTCATAAATCAAATCATTTTTATTGTCTTCATTGGCGATCAATTGAAATTCTTTTGCGGCAAGAATCGTTTCAATGCTTTCTTCACCAATTTTTTCTAAAATTTTGTTCAAACCCTTGTGGTATAGCTTGGCCACATAAGATGAGTCTGGATCTGCACCTTTACGCTCAGTCATCATTTGACCGAGGTAAGACAGCACTTCGACTTGCTCTGATTGTGCATTAGATGCATTCATGGCAATAGTATGTGGATTGCTGGATTTTTCAGCCGCATAAATCTGACTTGGATCTTTCAGTTGTGCATCGACAATTTCCCAGCCTTGCGGGGTGAGTTTACGATAGAAACATGATTCACGACCCGTATGGCAGGCGATACCGCCGTGTTGTTCAATTTGTAGAACGATCACATCGGCATCGCAATCCAGACGAATTTCATGCACGGTTTGAAAATGTCCCGATTCTTCACCTTTGTGCCACAACTTGTTACGTGAACGGGAAAAATAAACGGCCTGATTTTTTTCAGCAGTGAGTGCCAAGGCTTCGCGGTTCATCCACGCCACCATAAGCACACGTCCTGTTTGATGATGCTGTGCAATGGCAGGGACTAAACCTTGTTCGTTAAATTTTACTTCATCGAGCCAGCGCACGTTGTTCATAGGGACTTCACCAAAATCAGTTAATCGAAAAGAATATTCAGGTTGATGCGAAAAACATCAGGCTATAGTGTAGGGGATAGGGCTGGATTTGTGTTAATTATCTTTCATCAATTTACCCAGTCTGGGTGTTGCAACATGAACTCGGCACCGTTCATTCATGTTGCAGATCTGAGGTTTAAAGCGCTTGCATGACCTCAGCAAAGCGTTGCTTTTCGACCAGTTCCAAGAACTCATCGCCCAAACGTTGGCTTTCAGCCACACATTGTTTCCAGAGTTGGATGCGACGTTGTGGCTCCATGCCTTTGAGAGTGAAATCTTTACGATCGGGTAAACGTCCTAATGGTAAGCGTGCCAGATATTCCTGTGAAGGTGAAATCAGCAGGGTGCGTGCTTGATTCGTTGGATTGGCTTTGCGCGATTTAAACATCTTGTCGAACCAACCCGGAGTAATGCTGTCGCTAAAATGTGGGTAGAGCACAATGCCTTGGCTTTCAAAGGGTAAATCGATGTGATAGTCAATCAAGCCCCCATCGCGATAAGCACCTTGCGGGGCATCACTGATATTTTTTACCGCAGGCGTAACACCAGGAATGGAACCTGAAGCCATGAGCCAGTCTGCAACATTGTCTGGGTTGAAGTTTAGATAATGGGTCTTAAAACTGTCGTCTTTGATTTTAAATTGTGGGAAATTTTTCGGTTGGCAGATGACCCGTTGCATAAAAAGGTTTAAATGCTGACGTGCAATGGCATTGCTGCCCACAATACCTAGCAAAGCGCCATACAGAGCCAATCGTTGATCACTTTGGAAGAGGTGTTCAGCTTTTGCGGCAATAATGGTGAGGTGATAATCGGGATGATCAACCAATTTTTGCGTTTGCTGATTCAGAATACCAGATAGCATGTCGCGTGAAATTTTTTCGATCTCGGCAATTTTCATCTTTTTATGAAAAGGGAGATGAATATACAGCTCCGCCAATTGCTCAGGACCCAGCTTTTCACCTTGCGCCAAAATTCCTGCAAAACGCCATGCACCAACTGAAGAACCGACTAAAAAGCGGCGTTGTGGAGCTTGAGGTAAGAAACTGCCAAAAATCGCCTGATCAAGCCCAGTCAAACCAATGCCTTTGGGACCACCTGCTGCACCGGGTAAAATATCGACCTGTTTGGCATGGAAGCCTTGTTGTTGGATCAGTTGCCGAGCAAGATGACCAGCACGAATATTCAAGGCGGGAGAGCGCTTTTCAAGAATTTGAATCATGGTGCAATTATAAATATACAAATGTGCACTTAGTTTAAAAGTTCTGCCTACGGTCTCAATGGCGGGGAAAAACTTTAGGTGACTTGATAGTCACTTTAGAAGTTTGAGTTAAAAATACACAAAACTGTGGATAACTTTGGGGCTATCCACAGTATGTTTTATCGACAAAATTATTTAAACAGACGCCAAATTGACAATAGGCTGGCACAGGCAATTAAGATAATCGAGATGTACCATGGGGCAATAATGGCAATTGATAGGAAAATTGCCATCAAACTACCGAAAATCCAACTGCGTTTTTGCTGATGTTCCATCTGTAGACGCAGGCTTTGCAGTTCATTTAGCTGTTTCGCATTCCAAGCTGACTGATTTTTTAAGCCATTTAAGCTATCGACCAACAGAGTTGGAAAATCTTGCGCGCCTAGTAGTAAATCAGGAATTTTCTGCCCGAGTTCTTTGAGATTTTTCTGCGGATTCATTTGGGCTTTGATCCAATCGGTGAGGATTGGTTTTGCCAAGCTCCAAATGTCTAATTCTGGATACAGGTCAGTGCCTAAGCCTTCCACGTGGACTAATGTTTTCAGCAGTAACATTAGTTGCGGTGGAATTTCTAAATGGAAACGACGAGCAATATCCATAACCTGAATCAGAATGCCAGCAAAGTCCAATTCATGCATTGGTTTAGAGACCATAGGTCCGACCGTTCGGCGCATTTCACGCGCCAAGGCATCTTGGTCGGTACCTGGTGGAATCCAGCCTGCTTGATGCACAATTTGAATCAGTTGCATGAAGTCACTGTTCATGACTGCCAGTAACATGCGTGCAACGGTCATTTGATCGTGTTTAGACAGTTCGCCCATAATCGCACAGTCCAGTGCAATAAAGCGTGGATTGCTTGGGTTGATGGTCTCGACAAACACGTTGCCTGGATGCATATCCGCATGGAAAAAGTTGTCGCGGAACACTTGGGTAAAGAAGATGGTCAACCCTTTCTCTGACAAATCTTTACGATCCATACCCAGACGGTCAAAAGTCGCCGTGTCAGAAATTGGCACGCCTGTAATGCGTTCGGCCACCATCACTTCTTTGCTGTCCATATAGACTTCAGGCACATACATCATGCTTGAACCCGTGAAGTAATGACGCATGCGACGGGTATTATCTGCTTCTAGAGTTAAATCCAGTTCATTCAGAATAATTTGACGATAATCCTGAATAATTTCAGATAAATGTAGTGCGCGTGCAGCTTCTAGGCGTTTTTCTAAAGTCGCACCGAACCATTCCAGAATTTCAAAATCTTGTAGAATTTGACTACGGATATCGGGGCGGGTGACTTTGACCACCACTTCACGCCCATCATGCAGGGCAGCGGTATGGACTTGCGCAATCGAAGCAGCAGCAAGCGGTTGTTCATCAAAACGGCTGAACAAAGTGGCAACATCGGCTTTCAGCGATTGCTGAATGCGCGTTTTCGCGACATCGGTGCTGAACGGTTTCACTCGATCTTGTAATAACACCAGTTGCGCCAAGACTTCAGGTGGAATCAAGTCACGACGCGTCGAGAGCAACTGCCCCAGTTTAATCGCCAAGGGGCCCATGTCTTCAAGGGCTTGCTTGAGTTTAAGCGGATTTTTACGTTCTTTACTCGACCATGCCGCAGGGTGCATACGAATGAAGGCGAGAGCATGACGTGCCTTCTCAGGTAATTCTTCCGCAGGAAACAACGTGTCGAGTCTATAGTGCGCAGCAATGCGCCAAAGTTCGAGTAAACGTGAAACGTGCGGAATCATAAAGTGTATTACCTAAATTTAAATAGAGTCTGGAAGTACGTCAATTTGACGTTGCAGTTGTTGGATTTTGGCTTCTGCACGGTCAAGGTTTTGATTCAAAAGACGGGTGTCTTGTTGCAGGTCATCCATTTGCCAGCGTGCAGCAAACAAGCCTGAATCTTCTTTGAGTGCATCTTCGGCAAAGAATAAATGGCTGCGTAAAGGGCGCCTGAGATGCTTGGGTGCAAGTTGAATTTTACCCAGTTCATGTGCCAAGGCAGGGCCAATCCAAGGACTGAGATGCGCTGCTAAATCAGGTTCAGCCTGCTGCATAATTCTTTGAATATCTTGCAGTAAATGGTAGTCACCTTGTACAGGAATGGTGCCTACATCGTCTGCCAAAAATAACTTCAGCAGTTCCACTACACTTTTAACCTGCAAGGTTGCTGTTGCTGCTGTCGTAGTTTGTTGCGGATCAAACGGGCGTTGTTCAAAAATGGACGGACGCTCCGCCTGACCTGTGACAGTCGGTTCAAGGCGAACTTTGTCTTGATCAAAGAATACATCGACCGAGAGTTGCGGAGAATCGAGTACCACACGCAACATTTTACCTTGCAGTTGATTGAGCTGAATGCGCGTGATGGCATCCAGATCAATCACATGGTGAATCAAGCGTTCAACTGCACCAAGTGCCAGAATTGACCACATAGCTTAACCTTCACCAGTCCGTTTAGAGTTTAAAACCACGGTGTACAGCCACGATACCGCCTGTCAGGTTATGGTAATCACAGTTCTGGAAGCCAGCCTGTTCCATCATACCTTTCAGGGTACGTTGGTCAGGATGCATACGGATCGATTCAGCTAAATATTTATAGCTTTCTGAGTCATTGGCAATAATTTTGCCCATGATTGGCAATGCAGTGAAAGAATACAAATCGTAGAGTTTTGAGAATGGCTCAAACACAGGTTTAGAGAATTCTAACACCAATAGGCGACCACCTGGCTTAAGTACACGGTACATGGCCGCCAGTGCAGCATCTTTATCAGTTACGTTTCGTAAACCAAAGCTGATGGTGAGCAGGTCAAAACTGTTATCGGCAAAAGGTTCAAGTGTTTCTGCATTTGCCAAAACAAAATCGACATTGGTACAGCCAGCATCAATCAGACGATCACGACCGACGTTTAACATCGATTCATTAATATCTGAAAGTACGACATGCCCAGTAGGACCAACTTCACGGCTAAAGACTTTAGCCAAGTCACCTGTACCACCTGCAATGTCTAATACGCGTTGACCACGACGTACACCCGACATGTTAATGGCAAAGCGTTTCCATAGACGATGAATACCAAAGGACATCAGGTCATTCATGATGTCGTATTTGCTCGCCACTGAATGGAATACTTCCGCAACTTTTTGTGCTTTATCTTCACTGTTAACGGTTTGGTAACCGAAGTGTGTAGTCGCACCAACATTGCCTGTATTGGCACCGCGAGGCAGGTTGTATTTTGGTACTGTGCCGTTCACAGGCGTATCGGTTAATTGTTGTTGTAATGACTGTTGTTGCCCTTGAGGAATACCTTCAGGAAGTGGGCTGTTTAGGAAGGGGCTGACTTTGTCTGTTTGTTGAGCCGACTCAGGGGTAGGGGTAGGCGTTTGATTTTCATTAGACATTCAAGTCACTCCTAACATAAAAATAGGGTTAATGTTGCAGTGCAAGCATGATGACAGATTCTCAGCCGATGTACAGTAACCATCATGCAATTGTTATGAATAATATACAGAAAAAAATACGCGTGCTGTATCTACGCGCAAGATTTTATCTTGCTGTAGATGACCTTTTATTGGAAAGGATGCAGATCGCCGGCATGGACTTTGGCAATGATTTGACGTTCGATGGCAGTAAAGTCTTTGACAAACTGTTCAGCCGCTTTTAAAGGTTTCATTGCTAAAAAACCATCCTGCATAAATTCATACATCACGTCAAAATGGTGTTTGTAAGCGACGCCTTTACACATTTTAAATGCCGTATAGACCATAAATGAACGCATGTATTTGTCGAGACTGGCACCCAACTGATCAAGCAGTTCCAGTTGATGTAAACGTGATTTACCTTGATCCAGTTTTAAATAACTCAGGCGCATCATTTCGTCTGTGAGGGGGGTATTCGGGGCATAGTCTTCGAGCAATTGCAGTGCAACGCGTTCATCTAACTGTACAGCGAGAATCGCTAACTCAACGCCTGCGGTGCCAGTTTTAATGGCATTTTCAGGAATGAGTTTCTCGGCTTTATGCACATATTTCATCAGGCGCGCAATTTGTTTGGCCAAAGCATCAAAATCGGGACCACCGTATAAACGGTTCAAAAAGTATTGTGCCATCAATTGATTATTTTTCACGGAAAAGTGCTGGTGATGCGTGCGCTGCATCCGCTGTTTTTGCCACATTTGTACATCTTGCAGACGTTGAAATAGCTCAGCATTATGATGGTATTGCAATTGATAATACTGTTCTAGTAGGTCATCTAGGACTGCAAGTTTAGACATGAGCGATCTCGATTTGAAACTTGTGCAAATCTTAGAACTTGTTGCAAGTTCCCGCTATGACAAAATGATCGAATACGACATGAAAATCAGTCAATTTGTCATGAAATTATACAAAGATCTGCGAAAATGAGCTTTCTGCTTGTTTTATACTGAAGCAAAACAACGGCTTTAAAAAGATTAACTTTATTTTATTTAACTGATGGCGAGACAAAAATGGCGAAACAACAACTAGAACCAGCCTTGGTCGATGAAAGTCAATTGTCCCTTGATTTAATTGATGCGCAATACGCCCTAAAAGACACTCAAGGTCAACCCAATGCCAAAAGTGTTTTGGTCTTGGTCAGTGGTATTGAATTGGCAGGTAAAGGTGAGGCGGTTAAACAGTTGCGTGAGTGGATGGATCCACGTTATTTGCGCGTCAAGGCTGATGCCCCTGTGATGTTTAATAATGTCCAAACCTTTTGGCAACCTTATGCGCGTTTTATTCCCGCAGAAGGGCAAATTGTGGTGATGTTTGGGAACTGGTATGGAGATCTGCTCAGTACTGCTTTACATGTTTCTCAGCCTTTAGATGAAACCTTATATGATGAATATTTGGACAATATGCGGGCTTATGAACAAGACCTGAAAAATAACCATGTCGATGTCATTAAAATCTGGTTTGATTTGTCGTGGAAATCGCTGCAAAAGCGGCTGGATGAGATGGATGCCAGTGAAATGCATTGGCATAAATTGCATGGTCTAAATTGGCGCAATAAAAAGCAATATGAACGATTGCAGAAATTGCGTCAGCGTTTTACCGAAGACTGGATCATTATTGATTGTGAAGATGAACAATCCCGTGATCAGCAGTTCGCACAACATGTATTAAGAGCGATGCAGCATTGTCCTGAGCATGTGAAGTCGGCACAGCATAAATGGAAGCAAGCTGGTATTCCCGCTGTACTAGAGCACCCACCGACGGAAAAAATTGATAAGAATGAATATAAGCTGGAACTGGATAAGCTCACCCGTAGAGTAGCAGATGCGTTACGTTTTGGAGAGCGCAATGTGATTATTGCCTTAGAAGGGATGGATGCAGCAGGTAAAGGTGGCGCGATTAAACGGATTGTAAAAAGTTTAGACCCACGTGAATATGAAATTTATAGCATTGCTGCGCCTGAAAAATATGAATTGCGGCATCCATATTTGTGGCGTTTCTGGAACAAAATACAACCCAATGAACGAATTAGCATTTTTGATCGGACGTGGTATGGGCGAGTTTTGGTAGAGCGGGTTGAAGGTTTTGCCAGTGATGTAGAGTGGCAACGGGCTTATGAAGAAATCAATCGCTTTGAAAAAGATTTGACGGATAGTCATACCGTAGTGGTAAAAATCTGGCTATCGATTAGTAAAGACGAGCAATATGCGCGCTTTAAGGAACGTGAAGAAACGCCGCACAAGCGCTTTAAAATCACGCCTGATGATTGGCGTAATCGTGAAAAATGGGATGAGTATTTACATGCTGCTGCGGATATGTTTGAACGAACCAACACGGACTATGCACCGTGGTACATCATTGCCAATGATGATAAATACAGTGCACGTTTGGAAATTTTACGCAGTATTTTGAAGCAACTCAAAGCAGATTAGCCTGTGTTGAGTTGCTAGGTCGTTCAGGGGTATTAAGTTTTAAGCCGTGGCTTTTAGGTTTTGTTTTTGCTGGATGGATTTGGCGAGTTTGTAGCAATCCTCCACATGAGCCTCGGCCACTTTTTTCATGATGAAATAGCCAAGGCTTGCCGCCACCAATTGACCGCCTAAGGGAATGTATTTACTGACTTGTTTGGTAATCATTTTGGAGGCGAAATTGTGTATTGAGTTTTTCACAGCAGTTCGTGCCACGACTAAACCTGAAAACTCAAAGCCACGTTTACGCAATTCTTGCCAGTGAATCTGTTTGGTTTCCATGTCA
The DNA here is from genome assembly GCF_002934965.1 of Acinetobacter sp. ACNIH2. NCBI lineage: Bacteria > Pseudomonadati > Pseudomonadota > Gammaproteobacteria > Moraxellales > Moraxellaceae > Acinetobacter > Acinetobacter sp. ACNIH2. The sequence continues at coordinate 1,067,395 of NZ_CP026412.1, read as the reverse complement.
AACACGCTGATTTGCTCGGGTGCAAGCCCAAAGCGGGCATTAATTTCAGGAATCAGTTGTGACAAAATGCCGACATCAACCACCACATCCAAAAAAGGCACAGGGATGACGGCTACACCCGCAGAAACATAGGCACGCTTTTGAACCAATTCGAGACATTCTGCGCGGATTTGTTCTAGATTTAATGAGGCATCAATTGAATCGGGAATATTGTCTATTTTCATTGTCTAGTTTAAACCTTGTATCCATTTTTATATTGAAGCATCTTTAAGCATCGATTTTCAAAGTCATTTTTAAATCGATATTGTGCTATACCGTGACATAGACAGTACACCAAGTATAGTCAATAATCTTTATGCTTTTGTAGATTGTTGTTCATTTATCGTTGGAGAAAAACCATTCATGGCCATTCACGTGATTCAGAGTCAACGGATTGATGTTTTGCTACAGGCCATGTTGAAAACGGTGAAATCACAAAGTCGCAATGCTTTGCAGGTGTTGAAACCCCAACATTTTATTGTGCCATCACCTGCGGTTGAAGCGTGGCTGACGCAGCAACTGGCAGAACAAAAAGGCATTAGTGCCAATACCCAGTTTCATCATCGCATTCGGGGGTTTCAATGGTCCGCCTATCAATGGGTATTGGATCAAGACAAAGAGCAGGTGCGTAAAGCCAATATTCCACGCATTATTATTAAATGGCGGGTCTATCAAGCCTTACTGGCTTATATTCAGCCAGAACAATCTACCTTGGATGCAGCACATCCGTTAACGCCGATTGTGCAACGCATTTATGCCAGTGCCGATCAACTTGAACAGGGCATCGAAAAACAACAGAAAAAGCAGCGCATGCTGTATTGGGTGGCAGAACAGGTTTCTAAATTATTCAGCCATTACATGGAATATCGTGGACATTGTCAGAAAAACTGCCCCACCTACCAATGCACTTGTCCAACCAATTGGTTGCAACGTTGGGGAAGTAATCAGGCATTACCCATTGAGCAGATGTTCTTCCAGACCAATACTGAAATTTCGGCTTTTACCCTGAATCAGGCACATGAATTGGAAGCATGGCAGCGTTGGTTGTGGCAGGTGGTGTTTCATCAGGATTTTATGGAAATGCGGCAGATTGATGCGGCATTTTGGGAGATGCTGGGCAGTGCAGAAGCACCCAATGCGGCAGCATTAAAAAAACTGCCACAGCCCTTGGTGGTGTTTACCTTGCTGGATTTACCACCAAGTCAGTTACAGTTTTTACAGCGCTTAGGGCAATATGTTGATATTTATCTGTTGCACTATAACCCGTCTCAGGAGTATTGGGCAGACAGTGTCGATCCGAACTGGAAAGCACGCTATGACTTGCGAGTGAAAGAGCGTTTTATTGCCAAAAATCCGCAAGCTACGGATGAGCAAATTGAACAATTCTTTCAGGATTTCACCCTGCATTTTAATGCCGAAATTCGTGAATCACGTCATCCCTTATTAACCCGTTTTGGCAAGCAAGCACGAGATCACTTTTCATTATTATCTGGGCTTTCTTCAGGAGAAGATGGGGTTTGGGCAGATGTATTTATTGATGAATACCCAACGAACTTATTAGGCAAAGTTCAATCCGATATTCTGTATTTGGTAGAGCCTGAACAACATCAATTTGTATTGGATGCACAAGATGATTCCATTCAAATACATGTCTGCCACTCCAGTTTGCGTCAACTGGAAGTACTGAAAGAGCAATTGATTGCATGGTTGGCACAAGGCAGCAAAGAGCAGCCGCGCCGTCCGAGTGATATTCTGGTGCTCAGTCCCAATTTAAAAGACATTGAGCCACATATTCGTAGCGTTTTCGCCCCGCCTGTTCGCGAACGGGAAGATGAGCGCACCATCTCGGGACGAATTAGCCAAGATAGTATTTATCTGCCCGTGAAAATTGCAGGCGTGACTCAATTAGATGCTGCCAATGCGTGGCGTGCGGTGTTGGGCCGTATACAACTGACACAAGGGCGCTTTCGTCTCGATGATTTTGCCGACTGGCTGAGTTTAGCGGCCACGCAACAATGTTATGGCTTAGACATGAATATGGTCGAACGCATGCTAGAGTTGCTGGAACAAGCGGGTTTTAAGCGCGGCTTAGATGCGCAACATTTGGCATTGAGTCTATCTGAAGGTGATCAAGACTATCGCTTTAGCTTTAAATTTGCCTTAGACCGTTTGGCGATGGGTATCGCCATTCCTGAACATACCTTGTTTGATCAGATACTCAGTTTCGCTGAAGTCATGCCGAGTGATTTTGAACTAATTGCTAAACTCATTCAGATTTATCAAGATTTGGATGCACGCCGAGACTGGCTACTGGCACATGAACAGCAGCCTAAACAAGTCGAGCAATGGCTGAAAATCCTGATGCAGGAAGTGGCAGAATTTGAGCAAGCAGGCGTAGAGGTCTTGGCCACAGTTGCACAAATTATTAAAAAGCAAGAACGAATGCTGACGCTATCCAACTTCTATGAAGGGCAGGATCAATATGGCTTGGATCAGTTAAGTTTGCCTTTGGCATATTTGCTGGATGAAATTCAAACCACATTGGATGCACAGCTTGATCAGGCGGAACCGACAGGGCAGATTACTTTTAGCCAGTTGGGGCAGATTCGTCCGATTCCTTATCGTCTGATTGTGATATTAAATTTGGACAGTGGCAAGTTCCCGAGTCGTAATCAGCATTTGCCTTTTGATTTGATGGATATCCTGAAACCGCAATTGGGTGATCGCTCTCGTTTAGAAGACGACCAAGGGGCGTTCTTGGATGCATTGCTGTTGGCACAGCAGAATCTATGGCTGTTTTATAATGGTTTTGATGTCAATGATGGGGAAGTGCGTGAGCCATCTACCGCCTTGCAAGAACTGATTCAGCATTTGGCTTTTATTACCCAGAAATTAGAGCGTACGGCAGAAGTTAGCCAGCAGCTACATGGTTTAGGTGTGCCTGCACAATTACAAGGGCTGTATCAGATTCATCCTTTACAGCCTTTTGATGTTTCTGGCTTTACCCAGCCTAAACCAACGCGTTTTCAAGATCATTGGTATCGGGTGGCACAACAGATTGCTGCACCAACTGGGCAACGTCGGGCATGGCAAGATAGTCCCTATCTGGCGGCGCAAAGTGATTTTCTCAGCCTGCAAAGTCGACAGTGGATTCAGGATGTCTGCTTCCCAGCACGTTTATATCTAAAAACCCTTGGCGTGGAAAACTTAAAACCTGAAAACCTGCCTGATGAAGTTGAACCCTTGGTTTTAGATGGCTTAGGGCGTTATGCAGTGCGGCATTTCTTACAGCAACAAGGGCAAATGACCCAGCCTGAATTGTTATTGGATCAATTGCCTGTAGGTAAAATGCAGCAAGCCGCATGGCAAATCAGTGTAATTGAACAGCAACAATTACAAGCACGCTTGCAACGTTATGCCACAGAGATCACACCTGTGACACAGCAGCTCTGGAATATGAGCGCAAATATCCAGTTCCAAATCACTGTTCCCTCTCAATCGACTCAGCAATGGGTGAGCTTGGAGGCATCCAGTGCGCGTGCCAAACGACGGGTGCAACTCTGGTTGGAATATTTGTTCTGGCTAACACATGAAAACCGGGGTGATGCAGGGCAGGACTTGGCGCGGTTAGTGGTGTTTAGTGATCAAACAGTGCTGTGTAGTGGGGTATCTTCCAATCAGGCACGAGAGTATTTGGCGGCATGGTTTGAACTATGGCAACACGGGCAGATGCAGCCTGTCGTTTTACCCGCAGCTTTATTATTCAAAGTGGCAGAGAAAGGTAAACAACTGGAATGGCAACCGGACGAGCAGGGTCAACCGCAGATCAAAGACTGGGACGCTCTCGTCAAGGACTGGCAGGATGATGGACGTTTTGCAGGTTTTTCTGTATTGGACAATGAAGCCAGTCAGCAGCATCGCGATTGGCAGTTTATCCTGCAACAACAAGATAGTACGGCTTTATTGGCTCAAGCCTGCCAACAGTATGCCTATGTGTTGTATGCACCGATTTTTCAATATCAACAGTTGATTCAGGAATAATGCAGATGACGAATTTAACTCCCCCTGCTGCAATTTCTTATCAGCCGATTGTCGATATGCAGTTTAAAGGGCTGCATTGGATTGAAGCATCCGCAGGTACAGGTAAAACTTACACGTTGTCGAGCCTAATGGTACGGATTTTCTTGGGGGATTATCTACCGAATCAGGTCATTGCGACCACCTTTACTCGTGCCGCCGCGGCAGAGCTAAAAGGGCGGATTCGTAGTCGTTTGGTCGATACTTTACGTTATTTTGAAACCTGCCAAACGCTGACGCAATCTGAACTGCAACAGAAAATTTCGGCAGAATCAGACCCCTTATATCAAAAGGTTTTGCAAGATTTTGCACCACGCGTGGATTATGCCCGTGAACGGCTCAAATTGGTGATTGATCAACTGGATGAGCTTTTTGTCGGGACGCTGGATAGCTTTAGTCAAAAGTTGCTGCGTGAATTTGCCTTTGAAAGTGGCAAAATTGAGCGTGCAGAAATTACCGATGATGCCAAACAATATACTCAGCAATTGATTCATGATGTACTGCGCGAATGGATTCAGCAGCAACCACAAAATATTTTGGACTATCTGCTACTGAATAAAAAATTAAAGTCGCAGCAGGCTTATGTGGCAGTAGTAGAAAACAGTTTGAATTTTGCTTCTGCGCATTTTCAGGCGGTGGCTGCTCCCGAAGTGGATGTAGAGGGCTTTAGCCAGCAAGTTGAACATTTATTAGGGCTGGATTGGAGCCGTATCACTGAATTGGCAGATTATTATGCTGCCGATGGTGCACATTTTAAATTGCTGGCCAAGAAATGGCGCGACGACAACAAATTACAGCAACTCTTGACGGTTAAGTTGCCTGAACTGTTGGAGGTGTTAAAGCAGCAAGGCCCTTATGCCTTATTTGCACCTTTATACGCGGAAACGCTGAAACATCTGAGTGATGCTACTCACAAAGTTTTGAATAAATGCCCAGATGAAGTCTTGCAGGGATTTCAACAGCATGTGCTGATTGGTGAGTTGACGGCATTTATGCAAAGTCTGGACAAGCTCAGCTTTGATTTAGAAACACTGGATAGCTATTTGCAGTTTTATTTGGTTTCGGAAGTGAAAAAACGTTTGCCACAAGTCTTGCAGCAAAAGAGTGAAACTACCTTTGCGCAACAAATTCGTACCTTAGCCGATGCCTTGCAAGATGCGCAAGGCGCACGTTTTGCTCGTTTTGTTCAAGCCCGTTATCCCTTAATTTTGGTGGATGAATTTCAAGACACTAATCAGGATCAGGACAATATGTTGGCCCGCATTTGGCGCGATGCAGGCCATTATGCCAAAGGCTGCATGATTATGGTGGGTGATCCGAAACAAGCGATTTATGGTTTCCGTGGCGGAGACATGCTCACTTATAACAAAGCGCGTGTCGATGTGTTGAGTAAACAAGGACGCTTATATAGCCTCAAATACAATCATCGTTCTGTGGCTGAACTGGTCACGGTGGTCGATGCTTTATTTCAGCGACAAATCCAATTTGGAGAAGAAGTTGAATATACCGCTGTTGAGGCAGGACCACGACCACATCCGGTTTTAGTCGATGCGCAAGGCAACAATCATCAGCCTTTACGGTGGTTGATGCTAGAAGACAAAAAAGATGAATTTATTCAAGTGGCTTGGAAAATCCGTGATTTGCTGAATCAAGGCATTCAGCAACGGTTGTATTTGGCAGAAGTCACAGGCAACCGTGGCATAGATGAAAATGATATTGCGATTTTATCCAAAAACCATGATGGCTTAGATAAGGTGCAATATGAATTAGAACGTTTAGGGATTCGCGTCAATCGACCTTCCAAGCGGAGTGTATTTGATAGTCCAATTGCACAAGACGTGGCAGCCATTTTGACCGCAATCATGCATCCTTACGATGAGGCCAAGGTCAAGCGCGCCTTGCTGACACGCCTATTGAATTTTCAGCTCAGCCAGTTGATGCAACTGGAGCAACGCCCTGAGGGATTAAGCCAGTTTATTGAAGATTTTGATTACATTCGGGAAATGTGGTTTAACACAGGCTTTTTAAGCGCGTGGCAATATGCTTTAAACCTATTTAAGGCATGGTCAAATCTGGTGGCAAGCCAAAGCCGTGACAACGAACGCTGTGTGGTGAACTTGCGTCATTTAACTGAATTGCTGAGTCAGCATAGTGAGCACTTTCAGGGACCGCAGGCACTCTATCACTGGTATCTCAGACAAATACAAGCCCCAAGTGAGCGTGAATGGGAACTGGAACGTAAGCTGTCGAATGAAGCTGGCGTGCAGTTGATGACCATTCACCAATCCAAAGGTTTAGAGTTTAAAATCGTATTCTTGTTAGGGGCCGATAAAGATTTTAGGGAAATGAACAAAACCCTGAATTTTTCCACACAACAATTGCCCGATCCTGTTACAGGGCAGCTTGAAATGCAACGCGTGATTGCGGTAAATGATAAGCACCTTTTGGATGAAGTTGCCGTTCAACAGCACAATGCACGGGCAGAAGCAGAACAGCATCGGCTCTGGTATGTAGCACTAACCCGCGCCAGTCATCGGGTTTATGCCATATTGCAAGATCAGGCAGGAAAATCGACCACGGGCTTGGCATTTTGGCGTGGACATGCTGCACAGGTTTTTCAGCACCCACATAGCACAGATGAAGCGGTATTAACTGAATGTCCTATTGCACTCAAGCGCGTACAAGATCAGCAGCTTCCTGAGTTGTATGCGATAGCGTTTCCCACACAACGTTTTTATCCGCGTGCAAAAACCAGTTTTAGTGCATTAGCACAGCATTTGAGTCGTCAGCAGGCACTAGATGCACTTGCGGTACAGCGTGAACAGCTACAAAGTGCGGCGGATGAAATTAATCTAGAGGTGGTGGAGCAGCCCGAAGAGCTTGCACAACCGATTCATTGGATTAAGCGTCAATTTCCAATGGGTACATTGGCGGGTAATTTTCTACATGAAATTTTTGAACATATTGATTTTCAACAGCAACAGGACTGGAAAATCGAAGTGCGCCGTCGCTTTAAAAATGATTATCCAAGTTTATGGCAGGCATTATGCGACAAATATCAGCAAGATTTTCAGCAGGTGGATGAAGAACAACTGTTGGCATGGATGACCGAATGGCTGACACAGGTGCTCTCGACGCCGTTACATCAACAGTTTTGTTTAAATCAGTTGAGTGCAGAATCTCATTTGGCAGAATTTCCATTCTATTTGGCCTTATCCAATCATGTCTTGGCGATTAAACGTATCCAGGACTTATATGTCGAATATGGTATTTTCATGCCTGAACTGAATGCTGCCCATTCTGCACGCTATTTAACAGGCTCTATCGACTTGGTTTATTTTGATGGACAGCGTTACCAGATTGCTGATTATAAGAGTAACTTCTTGGGTGCGGATATCGCAGATTACACCCCGTCAAAATTACAGGAAAGCATGTCGCAGGCCAGTTACTGGTTGCAGGCAGGGCTGTATTTGGTGGCATTACATCGTTATTTACAAGTGCAGTTGGAAGATTACGACATTCAAAAACATTTAGGCGGTGCAAGTTATCTGTATTTGCGTGGTATGCATGGCGATGCACAATATGGGGTCAACTATTGGTGCCCTGATGCAGAATTTATACTGCGTCTGGATGCATTATTGGGCTATTTTGCTGAAGAGCATGTTCATAAAAGTGCATCATCACCTTCAGCTGTTATGTAAAACAATAAATTTGCCTGTGGATAACTTTGAGGATAACTGTGTGGAAAACAAGCAGGAACAGCAATTGAATGCTGAATGGATCAAGTCGTGGAGTCAATATCTTCAGCAGCCTCCTTTTTGTGCAACGCCAAACCCACAAACAGATGCAGTTATACAGTCTGTATTGGAAGCAATGTTACAGGGCAACAGTTGTGTACTGCTAGAACCTAATGCAGTAGGTAATTTAGGACATTTGGCCATCAGTGAAAATGAGGTGGCAAATCGTGTTGCGCCTTTTATTTATGACCCGCAGTATTTATATCTATATCGTTACTGGAAACAGGAAAATACTTTGGCACAGCACGTGGCGAGGTTAAAACAACAAATCGTTCCCGTCGTTGATCATAAGGGCTACTCCAGTTTGCTGAGTGATCCACATCAGCAGCAAGCATTAAGCATGGTGTGCCAGCAAGCCTTGAATATTATTACAGGTGGACCAGGGACAGGTAAAACTTATACTTTGGCACGTATTATTGCAGTATTAAACCAGTCTTTACCAAATTTACGCATTGCGATGGCAGCGCCAACAGGTAAGGCCGCGCAACGTATGAAAGAAGCCCTACAAAATGCATTAAATGATGAAATATTGCAGCCTCTGGTTACTCCCGCTTTAAAACAATTAAACCCCGTCACACTGCATCGTTTGTTGGGTTTAGGGCATTCCGCACGACCACGCTATGATGCCGAACAGCCATTACCCTATGATGTGATTGTGGTGGATGAAGCCTCGATGTTGGACTTAAATCTGGCGAGTATGTTGTTTGCTGCTGTACCCAATCAGGCTCGACTGATTTTATTGGGAGATGCCAATCAATTGGCTTCGGTAGATGTAGGGGCGGTATTGGCCGATTTACAGCAAGTGAATGCTTTGCAAGAGAATCGGGTACATTTGAAGACCAGTCGACGCTTTGATGGAGAAGCTTTAATTGGACAAATGGCTGCATTTATTCAGCAGCCACCAACAAGCATTTCACCTCAAGCATTACTAGAACAATTTCACCAACAGGTGGTTGCACCGACTGAAATTAAAGCTGTACCACTTTTAGCCAAGATGCCGAATGTATTGCAACTGGAATACTTTGCTCAAGCACATCCAACATCAGAGCAATATTATGATCAATTGATGCTGGGCTATCAGCATTATATTGAGATATTAAAAACACATTTGAGTTCGGAAGAGCCAGAGACTTCTATTCAGCATGTTATCCAGATTTTTGATGATTACCGTATTCTCACAGCCATTCGACATGGTGCGTTTGGTCTGAAACAGCTTAATCAACAAATTGAGCAACGCTTCTTGAGCAAACTCAGTCGCTATACCACAAAACAAGGTGACTGGTATGTCGGGCGTCCTGTAATGATGACTTACAATGACTATCAATTAGGGTTGTCTAATGGAGATATTGGCATTTGCTTTAAAAGGCAACGCCAAGGACAGTCTCAGTTTGAAGTGTATTTCCCAAGTTTAGAAAAATGGGTTCTGGCAACCCGTTTGCCTAAAAATATAGAAACGGCATTTGCACTGACCATTCATAAATCACAAGGTTCAGAGTTCACGCATACGGCTGTAGTTTTGGATGCGCAAGCACAGAACTTACTGAGTCAGGAATTGCTTTATACCGCAATTACCCGTGCTAAAACGGTGGTGAGTGTATTGGCAGATCCTCAGGCATTGGCACAAGCTTTGTCTAAAAAGACGACTCGGATGAGTGGGGTTTTAGAAAAAATAAAAGGTATCTTGGATTATTAATTTGTACTACATAATAAGCAGCTTTGTACGAAAAAGCTTACATTGATTCAAGATATTTGCGCATAGAGCTTTCTCATGGTTTCTGAGAAGATGAGTTCACATAAAGAGCACAACACGGAACGTTGAGCCATAATCGCAAAAGGATAATAACAAAGTCGGAATATGACAGCGAACTTACAGTGAAGTAGGTGAAAGAGGAAACTTACAGCCGCTAAGCCTTGTAGTTTTGGGAGAGACTACAGGGCTTTTTTATTGCCTAGAGTTTTGTCCTCAACCCCACATTTTTCTCTAGTACTTCATTGTTAATGATGTACACCAGTGTGCGTAAAAACGTACAGCAGGTTGGGAAAAATACCTCTAGTCTTTAAATTTTGTTGTGGCAAAATATTACACATAAGGACATAAAGTGGAAACAAGGACTGTTTGTCACAATAAGCGCATTATGCGCAATAACTAAAACAATTATAACAATAAATATAAGAACTACAGCGCAATGAAAAAAGCCTAAGCTCTGCTTGGGCTTTTTTCTTTCGAGTTGACTATTTTTTATGATTTGCAAAAAGTATCAAAATAATGAGTGTTAAAAATATGATGAAACTTCTATTAAACTGTATTTAACGAGAAGCAATGCGCATTATTTTGTGTATCTAAGCGTCATACGATACTTATTCTCTGTGGTACGGCTAAGAGTTCATTGGCATTTTATGATTTGCATAGATTTTAGCTGATGAAATGAATATTGAGCTGTGTATTTTGGCTTAAAAAATATCTTGCTGAGATTACACATTTTCCTTTGCTGATAAATGGCTATTTAATAGTCGAATTTCATTAAAAATGTGATTTAATATTCATTTTTTAACCTTTAATCTGTTAGATAATGATTTTTCATAATCAGAGAGAAGATTTAAAGACTGACATTTGGTTCTTTTTTGTTTAGTAAATTTTAATAGTGCGCATATTTTGCAATCATGACCATTTTCCCTTAAAATATCCGACTTGCTGTAGTGATGCACGGCAGTCAGTTGAGCAATCAATTGATTCGTATCAAATGTAACTTTATTAAGCATCTCGGAGAAATCGAATGGCTTTAACAAACGCAGATCGCGCAGAAATCATCGCTAAATTTGCTCGTGCTGAAAACGACACTGGTTCACCAGAAGTTCAAGTAGCGCTTTTAACTGCTCAAATCAATGACTTACAAGGTCACTTCAAAGAGCATAAACACGACCATCATAGCCGTCGCGGTCTTATCCGTATGGTTAACCAACGTCGTAAGTTACTTGACTACCTAAATGGTAAAGATCATGGCCGTTATGTTGCTTTGATCGGTGCTTTAGGTTTACGTCGTTAATTCGATTGAAACTTTTATTTTCGGATTATTGCATGTCAAATGCTGTATTACTGAAAACTAAAGTATATCTAGCTATGTCTAGATAATGGGGAAGGGGCGAATGTTTCGCTCCTTCTTTGTGTTTGAAAATAGTGTGTCTAGTGAGGTCGGCTTCTAAGCTTTGTCATTTGCGCAAGCTTTTGGTTGCGAATGCCAAACCTTAGGGGTCTCCACTAGAATAGCTGTTCACAAGAACTAGGAAAAAAATACATGTCTATGTTTAATATTATTCGTAAAGAATTCCAATACGGTCAGTACAATGTAGTACTTGAAACAGGTCGTGTTGCACGTCAAGCAAACACGGTTGTGATCACGATGGGTGGCGTAACTGTACTGGTTGCAGTTGTGGCTCAACCAACGGCTAAAGCGGGTCAAGACTTTTTCCCTTTAACTGTTAACTACCAAGAAAAACAATATGCTGCGGGTCGTATTCCAGGTGGTTATGGCAAGCGTGAAGGTCGAGCTTCTGAAGCTGAAACTTTAATTTCACGCTTAATTGACCGTCCAATTCGTCCATTGTTCCCAGAAGGTTACTACAACGAAATCCAAGTGACGGCAACAGTTGTGTCTTCTGACAAATCAATGGAAGCTGACATCGCTGCAATGCTAGGTACTTCTGCCGCGCTTGCAATTGCAGGTACACCGTTCCGTGGTCCAATTGGTGCTGCGCGTGTTGGTTTAATCAACGGTGAATATGTTCTTAACCCGAACTTTGAACAAATGGCGCAATCTGACCTTGACCTTGTGGTTGCTGGTACAGAATCTGCAGTGCTGATGGTTGAATCAGAAGCGAAAGAACTTTCTGAAGATCAAATGTTAGGTGCAGTGCTTTTCGGTCATGACGAAATGCAAATTGCTGTACAAGCAATTAAAGAATTTGCTGCTGCTGCGGGTGCAACAGAGTCTACTTGGACTGCACCAGCGAAAAATGAAGACCTTCGTACTAAATTGAAAGAAGCGTTTGAAGCGAAAATTTCTGAAGCATATACCATTGCGGTTAAGCAAGACCGTTATGCAGCATTAGACGCGATTCAAGCAGAAGCAGTAGCGCAATTCGTTCCTGAAAATGATGAAGCGGGTATTGCTGATGACTTGAACGAATTGTTCGAAGATTTGAAATACCGTACTGTACGTGACAACATCCTTTCTGGTAAGCCACGTATCGATGGTCGTGACACGAAAACTGTTCGTGCATTAGACGTACAAGTTGGCGTATTAGACCGTGCACACGGTTCTGCATTGTTCACACGTGGTGAAACGCAAGCATTAGTGACCACGACACTGGGTAACACACGTGATGCGTTAATGGTGGATACTTTAGCGGGTACTAAAACTGACAACTTCATGTTGCACTATAACTTCCCTGCATACTCTGTAGGCGAAACTGGTCGTGAATCTGGTCCTAAACGTCGTGAAATTGGTCATGGTCGTTTAGCACGTCGTGGTGTGCAAGCTGTTCTTCCAGCGGCTGATCGCTTCCCGTACGTCATCCGTATCGTATCTGACATTACTGAATCGAATGGTTCTTCTTCAATGGCTTCTGTTTGTGGTGCTTCATTATCACTTATGGATGCAGGTGTTCCATTGAAAGCACCAGTTGCTGGTATCGCAATGGGCTTAGTAAAAGAAGGTGAGCGTTTCGCAGTTCTTTCTGACATCTTGGGTGATGAAGACCACCTTGGCGACATGGACTTTAAAGTAGCAGGTTCTGCCAACGGTATTACTGCACTTCAAATGGACATCAAGATCGAAGGGATTACTGAAGAGATTATGGAAGTTGCGTTAAACCAAGCATATGCAGGTCGTATGCATATCTTGAACGCGATGAACCAAGTGATTTCACGTGCACGCCCTGAAATTTCAATGCATGCACCAACATTCCAAGTCATCAACATCAACCCAGACAAGATTCGTGATGTCATTGGTAAAGGTGGTGCAACCATCCGTGCGATTACTGAAGAAACTAAAGCAGCAATTGATATCGAAGATAACGGTACAGTTCGTGTATTTGGTGAAACTAAAGCGGCTGCACAAGCTGCAATTGCGAAAATCCAAGCACTGACTGCTGAAGTTGAACCAGGTACGATTTACACAGGTAAAGTCATTCGTATTGTTGAATTCGGTGCATTCGTAAATATCCTTCCTGGTACTGACGGTTTGCTTCATATTTCACAAATTTCAAATGAGCGTATTGCCAACGTTGCAGACGTATTATCTGAAGGTCAAGAAGTGAAAGTACAAGTTGCAGATGTCGACAACCGTGGTCGTATCAAGTTAACGATGAAAGATGTTGAACAAGTTTAATGCTTTAATCATCTTTTAATAAAAAGCCTGCTCTATTGAGTGGGCTTTTTTTATGCCTCAGTATTTTATTGAATCACTGCATAAAGCGATAAAGTTTGTGGTGAAATTGCGATAAAAATGAATATCCTAAGCAGAATGCATTACACTCAACACCACGAAATAAACAACAAGATTGACGGAATAGAGTGACTGGATAGATGCAAAGCTACTATTTTTATCAACATCCGACGGATGCTTATATTTACGTACAACAACAGGCATTGGATCACGTTGAGCCTGAGTTCATCTGGATTGATAGTACCCGTGAAGATCTGGTCAATCATGCCGAACATTGGCAACAGCAAATGTTTGAAATGACAGGGGTGAGCTTAAATGAATTTCATGTCAAAGATATTTTGAATTTGGAGCATCCATGTGCTTTTGATGCAATGGAAGATTATGACCTGCTCATTTTCCGTAAATTGATTACTCCAGATGACAAGATCCAGACAGGGGAGCAAGCATTAGAGCAACATGAGCGCTTCTTTGGACTCTCCACGACACCTATTAGTTTTGTTCTGACATCACAAGTCTTGATTACGGTGCGGGAGCAAGGAAATCAAATTATCGAGCAGTATATTGAACGGATAGATTCAATTGCAGCACGTACTATGGATGAGCAAAACAAGCCTCGTAAACTGTCACATAGCCCTTTAGATTTAGCATTGCGTTTATTGAATGCCATGGTCGATGGTTACTTGGATTTGCGAGTGCCACTCACCCGACGTGTGGAATATTGGCAACAAGAGTTATTACAAGGACACCGCCGTTTTGCCAAATGGAATCAGTTACTACAGGAAAACATGGCATTTCAGCAAATTGAAAATCTGTGCGAAGAACAAATCGAGGTCTTACAAGAATTACGTGATGAAATCGTAGAAAACTATTCCCATTTAAAACCGAAAAAGCGCTCTGAAAAACGCGATATAGTGTTGGTGCGTACTGATGATTTGGTCAGTCATGTCGAGCGTATTCAAAAACATACGACGCGTTTACGGAGTGCCGTACAGGCAGCAATCGAATTACATTTTTCAGCGATTGCGAACCAAACCAATGAAAACATGCGAATTTTGGCGATTATTACCGCAATTTTTGCACCATTAACCTTACTGACAGGGATATATGGAATGAACTTTGAGTTTATTCCAGGGCTGAAATCTCCGATTGGGTTCTGGTTAATGTTGATGGTGATGTTGATCACGACGGTCTGGTTGATTTTGTATTTCTATCGTCGTCACTTGGTGGGACGTGGTGAAAAAAGCGTGATTGATATGCTGGCGCAACAACACCAAGATCAGCATGTGGGTTTACTCTGGTTCCTAGATTACGAACCCATTAAGCAAGGGGTCAAAGTCACCTTGAAAGAAGTGGAAAAACTGACAAAATTAAAATAATCACGATCAAATACAAGAAGATGTCATAAAACTGACATCTTCATTTTCTATGCTCTATATAGGCAAAATAGCATGATCTGATTTTATTCTAATGCACGTATAAATAGATGAATAAAGCGCAGTACATGTTCCGAACTCACTTAGATTTGTGAATTGGTATGATTTTGTAGTAGGCGATAAATTTCATCCTTGAGACGAAGTTTTTTGCGCTTTAAAGCTTCAATATCATCATTGATACGAGAGACAGGATTAAGTTCGCGGCGACAAATTTCCTGATCTAGTTCGGCATGTTCTTCGAAAATTTTCGCAAAGTGCGGATTATCCTGACGTAGTTGAGGAATAACTTCGCGGTGTTCAGGGAACATGAGTTTCACTTTCTTGTTACATTCTTTTGTTTTCATGATAACCGTATTTCTCTCAAGTGAATGATAAAAGAACACTAACCCGTTCAATGATGGATTAAGATCAAGGAACGGGCTGTATATTGGATTTATGAGTCTTGTATATGAGCATGTCGAACTTGGCGACGGAGTTGTTGTACTTCATCAATCAGATCCAACATCATGGCAACTGCAGAAAAACTGGCATCAAAGTCACGTTGTAAACGATAGGCTTTACGCGCACGTGTAACGTCTTCGCCAAAGAATTGATGAATTCGCTCTTCTGGGCGTGTCGGTAAAATGTCGTATTCCAACAGTTGTAAAACCCATTCTGGGCTTTGACCACAGGCTTCGGCAAAGTGTTTTAAATCGAAACTACGATGTTCATCGACGATCTCTGCGGTGCTATAACCGTCGCAAATAATTTCTCGATAATGAATGGTTGTCATAGCGTTCTCCTTAAAGTTGTCGAGGCTTAAACTGCTTAAAGGCTTCAGCAAAAGCTCGGTAAGCTTGTTCTTGCTCAGCGTTTTGTGCAGGTGGATTCACAATGTTTAGAATTAAGAATAAATGTCCTGCTGTTTTATTGGGAATTCCTTGATTTTTTAAACGTAATTGTTGTCCTGTTTTCGCATTTTTGGGTAGGTTTACCTGAACTTTCGTACCTGCAGGTGTGAGTAACTCAATTTGTTGTCCCAAGGCTGCTTCCCATGGCGTCACGGGAATGGTGTAATAAATATCGGCACCTTCAACGCGATACTGCGCAGTATCCTTATAATAAATTTCGATATACAGGTCGCCATTTTCGCCACCGCGTACACCGACTTGTCCCTGCCCAGTCAAACGAATTTGCTGTCCTTCTTTCATTCCTTTTGGAATTTTGACCTGTAAGGTCTTGCGCTGAACTTCTGGCTCTCCATACGCATTGATGGTTGGAATTTGCAGGGTAATCTGCTGTGAAGTGCCGTGGAAGGCAACATCTAAGTCGACTTCAAGCTTGGCGTGTTGGTCTTCACCCCGAAAAGATTGCTGTCTCTGTTTATATTGATAATTCCCTCCGCCAAAACCTGTTCCAAAGCGACCAAATAGGTCTTCAAAGCCTGAAAAATCGGATGTACTGCCTTGATTAAATCCTTGTCGATAAAATTGAGCATCATCAAATCCAGACGCGCCTGCTTGTCCCCCAAACCCTGAAAAACCTTCAGGATGGTCTAAGATGAAGTCATATTCTTTTTTCTTCTCTTCATTGCTGAGCGTATCGTATGCGACATTGACTTCTTGCATACGAGCTTCAGCATCACTTTCTTTACTGATATCGGGATGGTACTTTCGCGCCAGCTTTCGATAGGCTTTTTTTATTTGGTCAGGAGGAGCATCGCGTGGAACTCCCAGAATTTCATAATAGTTTTTAGACATACGTATTTAATAAAATTGATGGTATTTTAATCAATATTATGATGTCTTTGGGAAAGAGGGAAGTAGTGTAGAACTGTTCGTATTTGTTTCAAATTATAACAATAAGAAAAAGCCCACGGAGGGCTTTTTCCTAGTACGGTAGGGTTTTAATTTACTGGACTTTAATCCATGTCATCAGGCGGACATTCGAGGAGCCTGTCTCTTGAGCACGAACTTGCAGATATCTGGCTTCCTGAACTAAATGTGCTTCCGAAACATAGTGCTGTCCTGAAAGTGGATCAAGAAATTTACCTTCAATATATTCGTTGTGTTTTTCAGGATTTTTCTTTAACCCTGATAAAATAGTTAAGCCGATCATCGGTTGATTTTTTAAATGGCCTGTACATTTTTGGCAAGTGGTCAGTTTCTCTTTGCCAGACAATGAGCGTATTTCGATCACTTGTGCGCTGTAGACATTGTGCTGGTTTTTACTGATGATGACATCTGCCAGTGAGTGACCTGTACGATCATCCACGGTTTTCCATTTGCCAATCAGGGGGTCAGTGTTTGCTAAGCTGTAAGTACTGCACAGCAAAGTTGTAATGAAAACCGTACGGGAAAGAAAACGAATTCCCATGAAAAATTACCTCAGTGTATATCCGTTAAGTTTGAATGAATCACATATTAAAATGATGGATTTCTTATCATGAAGAGACGTAGTTCAACAAAAAAATTGTTATCTTCGTCACGCAATTTTAGCGTATCTTTTTATACGTTGAATATATCATATTGCTCCAAATGCACTGAAATCGGCGCTTTGGCATAGCAAGTGGACATGGAATGTTCTTAGAGCTTATCTATATTAAGGCGTAGAAAACTGCCTGTTGCATATCAATGGGCTGCATAACAACAGGCAGAGGCAAAGTTAACGAATGTTTAACTTAAATGTTCGCCGAATAAACCCAGAGCTTCTTCGGCTGTGAACTGATATTGGGTATTACAGAATTGGCAATCCATGGTAATTGGATTTTGATGTTCTAATGTTTCACGCACTGCTTCTACGCCAATTTGTTGTAAGGCATTAGCACAGCGATCTTTAGAACAGGTACAGCCAAATTTGAGTTGTTCAATTTCAGGTAGTCGCACATCTTCTTCATTGTATAGACGATACAGAATTTCATTGGCTGCTAATTCAGTGAGTTCATCAGCTTTTAAAGTTTCTGTGAGCATGGTCAGACGTGGCCATAAATCTTCATCAATCCGTTGCTGTTCTTCTTCACTAATACGTGGTAGCAATTGAATGAGTAAACCACCTGAGCGTTGTGCTGTACTGGCCAAA
Source organism: Acinetobacter sp. ACNIH2 (assembly GCF_002934965.1). Classification (NCBI taxonomy): domain Bacteria; kingdom Pseudomonadati; phylum Pseudomonadota; class Gammaproteobacteria; order Moraxellales; family Moraxellaceae; genus Acinetobacter; species Acinetobacter sp. ACNIH2. The sequence goes on along the minus strand of NZ_CP026412.1, from coordinate 1,049,548 downwards.
ACAATGCGGGTAGGAATTTGTGCAGAAAGATCATAATACTGCATCAAGCAGCCCGCTAGGGTCGTTTGATCAAGCGGTACAATCCCTTGATAACGCTCACCAAATTCAGGTTCAATGTTAATAAACAGAATAGGATTAGTCAGTGATTTTAGTACGGTGCTGCTGTCAGTTGCTGCTTGGAAACGAGGATCTTCTTCGTAGTCGGCTAAGGCACGAACTTCACCCAAATGGTTGCATTCCGCCATGGCCCATTTAAATGTTCCAGAGGCTTGAATTTGTAAGCTGATACGCCCTTTAATTTTTAGTGTACTGGCAAGCAAGGCCGTGGCACTGAGCATTTCACCCAGTAAAATTTGTACAGCTTGTGCGTAGTCACGTTGGGCAAGAATCGTTTGTAAGGTTGCTTCCAAATGAACGACTTCACCACGAACAGGGCAATCTTCAATATAAAAGCGTTGACGTATATCAGACATAATTTTCTCCAAAACCCTGCTTTAATGGTGGCAATATTGTAAAACACAAGTCATTTTGCTTCATCTCGTGTTACATCTATTCGGGTAGAATCTAAACCACGTTGTAAATTCACGCCTGTTTCGACTGCACGAATTTCTGTATCGCGTTCAAACAAATGTTCCAGTTCAGCAAGGGCGTTTCGGTGCGACTCATATACCTTTTGTTCATCGGTATAGACGCGTTGTTGCTGTGCCAAGAGCTGTTCATCATAATCGCGAAATAACTCAATACTTTTTTGGGCATCAGTATCACTAATACCCAAGTCACGTAAGGCTTTATATGCCATCCCAAGTGATGATAAATAGGTTTCTCGCCAAATATGTTGTACACCCAAGTCACGTAATAAGTGTACATGATGTCGGTCTCGTGCTCTGACTAATAACTGTAACTCGGGGTAATTCAGGCGGATATGCCGTGCCACATTCATCGAGTCTTCAATGTCATCAATGGCAAGAATAAATACCTTGGCCTGTTCAATCCCTGCGGCTCTTAAAATATCAGGGTGGGTGGCATCGCCATAATATAAATGACCACCATAGTTACGTACAAAATCGACTTTTTCTAAATTACTGTCGATAGCGGTAAATTGTTGATGTTGTAAATGCGCGACACGGGCAATGATTTGTCCAAACCGACCAAAGCCCGCAATAATCATGGCAGAGTGTTGTTCAGGAATATCATCATATTCAGGGACGGTAATAGGCGTAAGACGCGGCACTACACCTTGACGAATCACCCAATACAAAATCGGAGTCAACATCATGGAGATAATCACGATGAGGGTGATGGGTGCAATGCTGGCAGCAGAAATGAGTTGTTCATCTTGTGCTACGCTGAACACCACAAAGGCAAACTCTCCGCCCTGTGCCAAACAACTGGCAAGCAGCAAGCTGTTGGGCCAAGAGACCTGATAATAGCGAGCAATCGCCGTAAGTGTCGTAAACTTAACCAGTAAGAGGAGTACTGCGCCTGCGAGAATAAACACAGGTTGTTGCCATAAAATATGAATCGGGGTCAGCATGCCCACCGTCATAAAAAATAGACCCAGTAGCAGTCCTTTAAATGGTGCAATACTGGCTTCCAGTTCATGTCGGAACTCGGAATCTGCCAATAATACTCCCGTTAAGAATGCACCTAGTGTGGTGCTGATATTGAGTAGATCCATCAACATCACTACGGCTAAAACAATAAATAAGCCCACTGCGGTGATCAGTTCATGCGCACCTGTTTTTGCTACAAAGCGAAAAAAAGGACGAATCAGATAGCGACTGAATAAAAATAGCCCCGTAAATGCTGCGATAATCGCAGCAAAATAGGCGATGCCATAATGCGTTGATTCCACACCTGCCAGAAGAGGAATCACGGCAATCAGAGGAATCGCTGCGATGTCTTGAAACAGTAAAATCGAGAAAGATTGCTGTCCATAACTGGTATTGAGTTGCTGCTTTTCTGTGAGCAGTTGTAATACGAAGGCGGTAGATGACAGTGCCAGTGCACTACCAATCACCAAACTGGCAGCAATGCCTTGTTGCAACACGAAAAACAGAATAGTGCCAATCACCACCGCAGTGATACCCACTTGCGCACTGCCCATCACAAAAATGGATTGACGCATCGTCCAAAGCCGTTGTGGTCGTAGCTCCAACCCAATTAAAAACATCAAAAGAATGACGCCAAATTCAGCAAGTTGTTGAATCGCTTCGGGATCATTGGCAATGTTCAGCACATGAGGTCCCAAAAGAATCCCTGTGATGAGATAGCCTAAGACTGTAGCAATGCCGAATCGTTTCAGTAGTGGCACCACCATCAGCGCTGCACCTAAAAAAAGCGTGATTTGCAACAATAACGACATGCATCTGTCCTGAAATTAAAAAGTTGTGATCAATTGCTGAAGTACTGGTTTAGACTCAACTCAATTCCTGTGGGTCTATATCCAAACTAAGTTTCATGCTGGAAGGCTTGTGCTGCAACATATTTTGCCACCAAGCTCTTAAGTAGTAATGTAAACGAGCCCGATCTTGGGAAAATAACACCATATGCGCTTGATAACGACCTGCTTTACGTTCCATCGGGGCGGGAATTGGTCCCCAAATATCGATGTTGAGTTCGGAAATCTGACGGAGTTGTTGTGCATGTTCAGTCAGATATTGCTGATTTTGTTCCTGACTTTTCGACTCACAGCGAATCAGCGCCGCATAACGATAGGGTGGGAACAATGCTTGTAGTCGTTCTTTCAACGTTTGACGGGCAAATTGTCGATAATCGCCATCTACTAAGGTGTGTAATAAAGGGTGTTCTGGGCGCAGGGTCTGCAAATAGACATCGCCTTTTTTCTCACCACGACCTGCGCGGCCCGCCACTTGAACAATGAGTTGGGCAGTGCGTTCTGGTGCACGAAAATCGACACTCAGTAAGCCTGAATCAATGTCCAAAATTGCCACCAAAGACACATAGGGAAAATGATGTCCTTTGGCGAGCATCTGCGTGCCAAGTAAAATAATCGGCTCACTTTTTTGAATGCGATCATAAATTTTTTGCCAACTACCGACACGACTGGTGGAGTCTCGATCCACCCGAATGACCTCAAACTCTGGAAAGAGTTCTTTTAAACTTTCTTCAACTTTGGCAGTCCCCATACCAATCGGTTTGAGTTCAGTATGATGACATTGCGGGCAATGATCTGGCATGCGATGAATGGTGCCACAATGATGACAATGCAAATGCTGATAAGGTTGAGTATGTAAGGTGAAATTGGCGTCACAATGCGGACATTTCGCTTGCCAAGCACAACTTTCACAAATCAATACAGGGGCATAGCCTCGTCGATTGAGAAAAATCAGTACCTGTTCTTTGCGCGCCAGACGCTTGTGCATTTCATCCAGTAAAAACTGACTAAAACCATACTGTTTGCGCCCGACTTTTAAATCCAAGATGTGCAACTTAGGCAACAGTGCCGTGCCTGCACGTTCATTTAATTCTAGTCGGGTCAGTTTACCTTGATCGGCCAGTGCATAACTTTCCATGCTCGGCGTTGCTGAACCCAAAATAATGGGGCAGTTTTCCAAATGCGCGCGATAGAGCGCGACATCACGCGCATGATAACGAAAACCTTCTTGCTGCTTAAAAGAGAGATCATGCTCTTCATCTAAAATGATCAAACCTAAATTATGCAACGGGGTATAAATGGCGGAGCGTGTGCCTAAAATAATCGAAGCTTTACCCATTTGCGCACTTTGCCATGCTTGCAAGCGTTTGGCATCCGTCAGTCCCGAATGCAGCAGGGCAATATGACAGTGGAAGCGCGATTGAAAGCGACTAATGGTTTGGGGTGTCAGCCCAATTTCAGGTACCAACACCAACACTTGTTTGCCTTGCTTCAGGACCTCGTACATGATTTGCAAGTAAACTTCAGTTTTACCACTACCCGTTAAACCATCCAGTAAATAGGCATGATAAGACGAGAGTGATTTTAGCACCTGCTGAATGGCATGCTTTTGATCGGGGTTGGCGGTCAGTGGCATTTGCGCCAAACTCAGGGCTTGTGGGCTAAAATCTTTTTGTTCTAAATAAGCCTCACAGATGCCTTTCTTTTCCAAAGCTTTTAAGGTGGCGGTTTCAATGCCCGCTAAATTCAAAATATTTTCTGAGGTACCTACAGGGTGTAATTTTAAAATTTTATAGGCATGTTGTTGTTTTTCAGAACGCTTGATTTTGTCCTCAGCATGTTGGTCTAGCAGAAGCCACATATGTGCCAGTAAATCATAAGGTTTGCCTTGCCGTAATAAGGTCGGCAGAGCACTCTGCATCACTTCACCAATCGGGAATTGGTAATATTGTGCGGCCCATGTCAACAAAGTTAAAACTTTATTATCTAGAATGGCATCGTCATCTAGCAAAGCTTGAATGGGTTTTAGCTTAAACTTGGGATTCTCAGGAGTATCAGGTGTGAGTTTTTGCATAATCACCCCAATTAAATTTCGAGATCCAAAGGGCACAGCAACACGCGCTCCGACTTTCGCCTGCGCATAATCCTCTGCGGAAATCTGATAGTCGAAGCAGTCGTAAACATGGGCTGGAACGGCTACGCGAATCCGATAAGGCACGAAAGGGGGCGATACTGTGTTTGGCATAAAAGGGTCAAAGGTTCCAGCTGAATGTTCGTCGTGTGAAGTCTTGAGTTATGTTAGAGTGTGCAAATAAAATTTATATTGAAGAATATGAATGATTTTAGGGGTCAGACGCAACAGCGCTGAAGGAAATTTCGGAAAATTAGAGCATTACAATGCCTGCATATCAATTTACCGCCATTGATGCTTTAGGGAAGCAGCAAAAAGGCGTGCTAGAAGGTGATTCGGCACGACAAATACGTCAGCAACTACGTGAGAAATCACTCATCCCGATTAGTGTTGATCCTGTAGAACACAAAACTAAACAGCAGGGATCACGCTGGTTTCAAAAAAAGATCACCGCCTATGATTTAGCTCTTTTTACCCGTCAATTGTCGGTGTTGGTCGCTGCGGCGATTCCTCTAGAGGAAGCTTTGCGAGCGGTTGCCAAACAAAGTGAAAAAGCCCATGTGCAACAATTAATTGTGTCGGTTCGTTCCAAAGTTTTGGAAGGGCACTCTCTAGCCAATGCCTTGCAGCAATCTGGGCGTTTCCCCGAACTGTACCGCGCAACAATTGCGGCAGGTGAGCGCTCTGGACATCTTGATTTGATTTTGGAGCAATTGGCAGATTACACCGAGAATCGCTTTGCCATGCAAAAGAAAATTCAAGGTGCCATGATCTACCCAATTATTTTAATGTTGATGTCTTTTGCGATTGTGATGGGGCTAATGACCTATGTGGTTCCTGATATTGTCAAAACCTTCGATCAAAATAAAGATGCTTTGCCTTGGATTACAGTTGCTTTGATGAAAGCCAGTGCCTTTATTCGCGTGGCTTGGCCATTTTTAGTAATTGCAACGGTAGTGGCAATCATATTTCTGTTACGGTTTTTAAAGAGTACAGCAGGACATTATGCTTTTGATCGTTTAACACTCAAATTACCATTATTTGGTAAGTTATCGCGTGGTATTAATTCTGCACGTCTTGCGAGCACTTTATCTATTTTGACCAAGTCAGGTGTACCGCTCGTAGATGCATTACGTATTGGCGCTGCGGTCAGCAGTAACTGGGTGATTCGAGATTCAGTTGATTTGGCGGCTGAAAAAGTCACGGAAGGAGGCAACTTGGCAACCCAACTGGAGCGCAGTGGTTATTTCCCCCCGATGATGGTACAAATGATCAAAAGTGGTGAAGCCTCAGGTGAGTTAGATCGCATGTTGGAGCGCGCATCTACAATGCAAGATCGAGAAGTCACAACCCTGATTTCGACTTTATTGGCGTTACTTGAGCCGTTAATGTTAGTGCTCATGGCCAGTATTGTATTGGTGATTGTGATTGCAGTGATGCTGCCGATCGTTAATATGAACAATATGATTTAAAGAATATAAAGATTGAAAAGTGAGTGGTTGAATGCAAGTGAATAAATATCAAACCAAACAATCCGGTTTTACTTTAATTGAAGTGATGGTGGTGATTGTGATTTTAGGGGTATTGGCTGCGCTGATTGTACCGAATGTCATGGGACGTGGTGAAAAAGCAAAAGTGGATACTACGGTGATCACCTTAAAGGGGGTTGCAGGTGCGCTGGATCAATATAAATTAGATAACGGTAAATACCCTTCTATGCAAGATGGTGGTCTGGATGCTTTGGTGAACCAACCCGCATCGGCAAAGAACTGGATGCAAGGGGGCTATGTTAAAGGCGGCTATCCAAAAGACAGTTGGGAAAATGATATTCAGTATATTATTCCTGGTGCTGAAGGTCGTGCTTTTGATTTATATTCATTTGGTGCCGATGGTAAAGAAGGTGGTGAAGGGACGGATGCTGATATTTATTATCAACCTTAATCAATATCACCTGAATTAATCGATGGAAATTATCACTTTATTTTATTGAATGACTCAATTAAAAATAAAGTGATAATCTTTCTTATTTATTTGTTTTAATATAAATATTTGAATTTTAATGATTAAATATAATAAATAGTTTTTGAGAGTTATAATAAGAATTATTCTTAACCGTAATGTTTACAAAAATTGTCAAGTATGTTGATAAATAAACTTTTTATTTAAAAAAAACCTAGCATAATGATTTTAAGAACAAAAATGTGATGGGGAATAGAATGAAAGCATTCGTTTTATCAGATGAAATCACCCAATTTCATTGGGCGATGCTGAAATCTGTTCTATTGATTTTAACAGTATTGCCGATGATGAATGGGGCAGTGAGCTTATGGCAAGGTGCCGAAGGCAGTAGCCAGATTATGATTGGCTTTTTTACCTTGAGTGTTATGAGTGCTTGGTTAGTGGTATGTTTTATGACTGCACTAAAAGCAACTGTCTGGCAGTCTCAAAGTCTCCATTCTGTCGTTGAGCAGAAAATTTTTCATGCTTATCGTTATGTGCCGATGCTGTTTTTATCTAGCTTGGTCGCTTATTTCGCGACTCAGTTTGCTTCAATGTTTTAATTGATTCTATATTTCTGCGGTTTGATTCAACATCAGAATAAAAAAGGGAGATTTTAAAATCTCCCTTTTTTATTAGCGTCTGCTTTTAAATGAAACATCAACTTTTCGTGGGCGGAAGAACCAACCCATAATCAAAAGTAACGCTGAGAAAATGAGAATTGGCCAGTCACTCAGACGGGTGTACAGTGTTTGACCCTGCATTGCAGGTAAATCACCCCGCAGTACTGCTTTTTGATCAATCGGCGCTTGGCGCACAATATGTCCTTGGTGATCAATAAAGGCAGTAACACCAGTATTGGTGGCACGTATAAACCAACGACCATTCTCTTTGGCACGCATTTGTACCATTTGTAAATGTTGCCAAGGGCCTGCCGTACCTGTAAACCACGCATCATTGGAAACGGTCACAAGGAAGTCACTGTTGCTGGCATTCCGTCGCGTCAGGTTCGGATAAGCCACTTCATAGCAAATTGCTGCTGCTAAATTATGCTGTTTGATATGTAGGGGTTGCTGATCGGATGCACCACGTGAAAAACCACTCATCGCAGGGTCATTTTGTAATGCAGGCAATACCCAACTCAGCATACCTGATAAGGGAATATATTCGCCAAACGGCACCAGACGTTGTTTTTTATACAATCCTTCGGATTGGCTGCCCAAAGCCATGATGCTGTTATAGAACATCGGACTACCATGTTGTTGAGATGCTTTTAAATCCCAATAAGGAATTCCTGTGACCCATCCCGTTCCCGTTTTTTGAGCTTGGACTTTCATAGCATCTAAAAATGGCTGAATGTCGGTTTGGAACATTGGAATAGATGATTCTGGCCAAACGATTAAATCACGTCCCCATTCACTACGACTGAGTTCAGCATAAATCATTAAGGTTTGGGTTTGATATTCGGTCAGCCATTTCAAGTCTTGCGGAATATTGCCCTGAATCAGAGAAACCGAAAGTGGTTTTTCATTTTTAGGTTGAACAAACTGAAGTTGTGCAGCCCCCCAAGCTCCGAGCAGTAAAATCAGGGAAGGAACTAACCAGAATAGGCGTTTGTTGAGGATTTCTACAATCGCGCAGGCCAAAAGGATGACGACGAAAGACACCCCGAATACACCAAATAGTGGAGCATAGCCGTCGAGGAAACGTTCGGTAAATGCGTAGCCTACAAACAACCAAGGGAAACCAGTAAATACCCATGTTTTCGCCCATTCAAAAAACACCCAAAGCGGGGCAAAGGTGAGAGGTGTTTCTGGGAAAAAACGACGGTAAATCCAAGTTTGTAGTGCAGTAAATAGCCCCATTACGAGAGCCATAATAGCAATCATGAGTACACTGAGCACGGCACTGGTATCGCCGTAGACATGGATGGAGGTATAGAGCCAAAAAGCACCGACAAACCACAGTCCGAAGCCGTACCCCCAGCCAATCAAGAATGCTTGTTTGGCTGAACGCTGGCGTAAGCAGGCGTAGAGTAAGGCAGGGGAAAGTAGAGCAATCCACCAATAATAGTAAGGTGCCAAGGAAAAACTCAACATGGCACCCGAGCAAAGGGAAATAATAAAAGGTAAAATCATGGGTAGCTGTTTTTGTTGTTGTGAAGACTTCAACAGCGCATGAAAGTATGTTCTCATTTAAGGACAGCTCGAATCAGATGAATAGTACGTGCATCTGCTTCTACAATGGTAAATTCCCAATCTCCAATTTCAATCACTTGACCTTGTAAATCGCTCACTAAACCAATTTCTTGAAGCAACAAACCGCCCATAGTTTCTACTTCATCATCAGGAAAATCAGCATCTAAAAGATTGTTAAAGTGTTCAATTGGTGTAAGTGCTTGAACTAACCAAGTATTGGCCGTTTTTGGGTCATCATCAGGCACAATATAGGAAGCTTCTTCATCCACTTTGTCGTGTTCATCCTCAATTTCACCGACAATCTCTTCCAGAATATCTTCGAGGGTAACTAGACCAGATGTCGTGCCATATTCGTCAATCACCACAGCAATATGGGTCTGGGTGTTTTTCAACATACGTAATACTTGGTCAGAGCGAGCACTTTCTGGCACAAACAAAGGCTGACGCATGAGCATGCGAATATCGACTTTGCTGGCTTTTTCGGTCAAGAAAGGCAATAAATCTTTCGCCAATAAAATACCAACTACGTTATCGGGTTGATCTGATGAAAAAACAGGAAAGCGCGAGTGTGCTGATTCAATCAAGACATGCAAAATATCGAGTAATTCATCATCTTCTTGCAGGCTAATCATGGCTGTGCGCGGTGTCATGACTTCGCGGATTTTTGTCGCTGGAAGATCGAATACGCCTTCAAGCATCGCAACCGTATCTGGCTCTAAAAAACGACGTGAATCTTGTACGAGTTTGAGCAATTCGTCGCGAGTTTCTGGTGCAATTCCTAACCATTTTCTTAAGCCACGCATACCCCACGACGGGCTTGATTCATCGTGCATGATCTTTCCTAAAGATGCTAAATATCAAAAAATTATTTTCATCATACCTTAGAAAATGCAGATGTCTATGCAAAAAGTACAGCAAAATATGAATGTTATCGTCATCTTTTACTGAATTAAATAGACCTAAACTTTAAACGTCACACGTTTGCTTGCTCAACAGATAAGCAGGGTAAGTGCTGCTGTGTCATTTCGAGTTTATGTTAGAATAACGCTGAAAATGTATGAAGAGTTCCTTGATGTCTGAATCCTCTGTAACCCCGACCCTGCAATTAAATACCCGTGGATTACGTTGCCCTGAACCAGTAATGATGTTGCATCAAGCTATCCGTAAATCTAAATCTGGAGATGTGGTTGAGGTCTTCGCAACAGACAATTCAACTTCGTGGGATATTCCTAAATTTTGTATGCATTTAGGCCATGAGTTGTTGTTGCAAGAAGAACGCTTAGATGAAAATGGTAATAAAGAATTTCATTACTTGGTGAAAAAGGGCTAAAGCAAATGTCTTAAGCTTTAGTACATGGGTTTGAGTCGAATAACGACTAAAACAATTAATACAGCTCATTTTAGGACATAAAGATGAAAAGTATTCCTCTATGCTTAGGGTTTGCTATTTTTGCCTTATTCGGTTCAACTGCATGGGCAAAACCTTGTGAAATTCCAGTACAAACCATGAATGTTGCGGGTTTAAAGGTCGGGCAGAGTATCCGAGAGTTTCAAAAGCTTCACCCTACAGCAAAATCTGTGGTTTTAGGGGGGAATAATTACCAGTTAAAGTTTACGGATGGGACTGATGCTCAGATTAAAAAAACAGGCGTGAGTTCAGTTCAACATATTCGTTATGATCCAGATACTAAAGTCATCACTTCATTCAGTTTAAGTTTTCTGGATGGTTCTATGGCAAATTATGAGACGGATTTGGATCTTTTTAAAAGCAGAATTCTTAAAAAATTTAAAGTGGCCCAGAAAGGTTGGGTGCAAGAGAAGAATAAATACACCTATCAATGTGATGATTATCGAATAGAGATTCATCAGGACTACGGTGCCGAGCATACAGCGATTGGGCCAACAGTCATGGTGTTTGGGCAAAAATCGACGATGTTTTAATAAAAAACTCCCCTCAAATTGAAGGGAGTTTTGATGAAGAAATTATTTTGATTGAACAGCAGTGTCGAGACGAGCTCGACACTTTTTACTGATCTTACATATTAGGGTAGTTTGGACCACCGCCACCTTCTGGTGTTACCCATGTAATGTTCTGTGATGGATCTTTAATGTCACAGGTCTTACAGTGAACACAGTTCGCTGCGTTAATCTGGAAGCGTTTTGAACCATCATCATTTTCCATGATTTCATAAACACCCGCAGGGCAGTAGCGCTGTGCAGGCTCATCCCATTTTGGTAAGTTCACGTTCACAGGAATTGAAGCATCAGTGAGTTTCAAATGTGCAGGTTGGTTTTCTTCATGCACGGTGTTCGAAACAAAAACAGAAGACAAACGGTCAAAGGTCAATTTACCATCTGGTTTTGGATAGTTTGGTTTAAATGTTGCTGCATCTACTGTTTTTAATGCACTAAAGTCAGGCACAAGGTCATGTAGTGTAAACGGCACTTTAAACACGTTCTGGTCGATGAAGTTGAATGCACCACCCATCCATTGACCGAATTTGTGCATCGCAGGGCCAAAGTTGCGGGCGTTGTATAACTCTTCTTTTAACCAACTGTTATTGAATTTTTCAGTATAAGCCGTGAGTTCTTTCGCGAAGAAGTCTTCACCTTCGGTTACACGGGCAATCGCCAGATCACCACCTTTTTCAACACCAGCTTGAATCGCTTCAAATACAGCTTCACCGCACAACATGCCAGATTTCATGGCCGTGTGAGAGCCTTTGATTTTAGCGAAGTTCAGGAAACCTGCATCATCACCAATTAAAGAACCACCAGGGAAAGTGAACTTCGGTAATGAGTTGAAACCACCTTTTACTACGGCACGCGCACCATAAGAAATGCGCTTACCACCTTCTAGGTACTGTTTCACCAGCGGGTGAGTTTTCCAGCGTTGCATTTCTGCAAATGGGTACATGTGTGGATTTTCATAAGATAAATCCACGATCATGCCCAACGTCACTTGGTTGTTTTCAGCATGATATAACCACCAACCGCCAGAAGAACCTGTTTCGCTTAAAGGCCAACCAGCACCGTGCATCACCAAACCTGGTTTGTGTTTTGCAGGATCGATTTCCCAAAGTTCTTTAATCCCGATACCATAGTGCTGTGGGTCTGCATCTTTGTCCAAATTAAATTTGGCAATCAGACGCTTACCTAAATGACCACGACAGCCTTCTGCAAAAATGGTGTATTTGGCATGCAATTCATAACCTGGGGTGAAGTTATGCGTAGGTTCGCCATCTTTACCAATCCCCATGTCACCTGTTTGGATCCCTTTTACAGTACCATCTTCATGGTAAAGTACTTCGGCCGCAGCAAAGCCTGGGAAAATCGAAACTTCAAGCTCTTCCGCTTTTTGACCTAACCAACGTACCACGTTACCTAACGAAATCACGTAGTTGCCATCATTGTGCATGGTTTTAGGCACCATCCAATGCGGTGCTTCCTGTGCTTTTTCAGGCGACATCAAGAAATAGGTTTTATCTTCCGTTACAGGAACATTTAAAGGCGCACCTTCTTCTTTCCAGTTTGGGAATAATTCGTTAATCGCACGTGGTTCTAGTACAGCACCAGAAAGAATATGTGCACCGACTTCGGAGCCCTTTTCTACCACACAAACGGATAAATCAGATAAATTGTTTTCAATCGCAAGTTGACGAATTTTGATCGCAGCAGAAAGACCTGCAGGGCCTGCGCCTACGATAACGACGTCAAACTCCATCGATTCACGTTCGATGTGTTCCATGTAGGACTCCTCATATTACTTAAAGGTGGCAACTGTATGACTCTTTACAGTGCTGCCATGAGTGTTCTTAAATAGTCGGCACAAATGGATTATCATGCCTTTTATATTGTGGGCTAGTATAGTTTTAAACCGTGGTCTAGCCAATTGGCTGAATCATAATATTTTTACGTCATGTAGGCATTAATTCATGGTAAATCAAACTAATTCCAACAATGCGACGAATAATACAGCGAAAAATGATGATAAAAACATAATGAGTATTGCACAATACTTAAAAAGTGCACAGAGCGGTCACAAAAGGTCAATTCCCCCTATGGCGCAATGGCAGCCAAAGCATTGTGGCAAAATGGATTTGAAGGTTTTGGCTAACGGAGAATGGTGGCACGAAGGTCAATTGATTAAGCGCCAGTCTTTATTAGACCTGTTTTCAAGTGTGCTTTGGAAAGAAGAAGGGCGGTTTTATTTAAGGACACCTGTAGAGCAAATTGAAATCGAGGTTGAAGATGAACCTTTGTTCGTCAATCGAGTTGACTCTACGGTCATTGCAGACAAAAAATATATTCAATTCACCACAACCAATGCTGATCTAATTATTGTGGATGCTGAACATCCAATTTTCATGCGTGAATTTGCCGGAGAGTTACGTCCTTATGTACATGTGCGCTTTGGAATAAATGCCTTAATTCAGCGTTCCGCTTTTTTTCATCTCATTGAAATGGGCGAGTTGGTTGAAAATAAGCAAGGCGATACCATTTTAAGCCTACAAAGTGGTGATTTTCACTTGCAATTGGGCACCTGAGGTTTAAGCTTTATTCATTCTGATCTTTCATCGTCAATAGTGTGTTATGACAGCCATTCATCCGATTTACCCCTTAGTTGATCCCATGCCTAAAGCGCAATCGGATGCACCCATTGGAATTTTTGATTCAGGTATTGGCGGGTTATCAGTGGCGCAGGAAATTGCACATTATTTGCCGAATGAACGCATCGTTTATTTTGCAGATACAGCGAATGTGCCTTATGGTCCACGTGAGGATCAGGAAATTCGTGAACTGACGGCACGTGCCATAGAGTGGTTATACCGACAAGGCTGTAAAGTCGCTGTGGTTGCATGTAATACGGCCTCAGCTTTTAGTCTGGATTATTTACGTGAACATTACGGAGAAAATTTCCCGATTATTGGCTTAGTGCCTGCGTTAAAGCCAGCCGTACTGCAAAGTCAAAGCAAAACGGTTGCAGTTTTGGCAACACCTGCGACATTTCGTGGCAAGTTGATTAATGAAGTGGTACAGCGTTTTGCTATTCCTTCTCAGGTGAATGTTTTAGCAGTGACGTGTTTGGACTTGGTGCCTTTTGTCGAAAGTGGTCAGCAAATGAGTACAGCCTGCCTAGATACCTTAAAACGCATTTTACAACCCGTAGTCGATCAGGGTGCGGACTATTTGGTACTAGGATGTACGCATTATCCGTTCTTAAAACCTGCAATTGAATCAATTTTTGGGCAAAAAATGACATTAATTGACTCTGGATATGCCGTTGCTCGTCAAACTTCCCGTATTTTGTTAAAAAATGAGTTATTATTTGAACAGAGACGGAAGGATGGTTTACCACGGATAGCATGTTATGTCAGTGGAAATAATGCCAAGCATTTAGAATCGATTGTGCAACATCTCATTCCACCTGATTTGAGTTGGAGTATTGCGAATATTGTCATGAAATAAATGCAGAACAATAATCCGTCTTAAAACTTGAGTATCAATATTAAAAATTGGGGTTGTCATACTGTAAGACTTTGATTGCGGTATGCAAAAGAAAAGGTGAGGATAACCAATGATCGATAAGCGTTATCAGATATTTATTTCGACCTCTGGAGCAGATATGCAGCCAGAGCGCATGATTTTGTCTCAAACCTTAGTGGGCATGGGATTTTTTTCGTGGGGACTGGAACAAAGAACACCATTAAGCACCGCTTTTGCACGCCGCCAAATTGATGATTGTGACTATGTTATTATACTTTTGGGTAGCCAATATGGCGAACAGTCGGTTTCTGGTGTGGGTTATATGCATCTGGAATATATTTATGCTGTGACCAAGCAAAAACCCATTATCGTATTTATGCATGAAGATCCTGCCTCACGTGATCCTGCCTTACATGACCAGAAACCAGAGCTGAAAGAAAAATTTAGCGAGTTTCGGAAACTGTTACAGCAAGAAGTTGATCAGGTTTTTACCTACCGAACCTTGCGTGATTTAGAAATGGCTGTGCGTTTAAATATGACGCAAATGTTGGAGCGTTATCCAACTACAGGTTGGGTGCGACCTCAAAATGCACAAAAGTTACATGATGAAATTGACCGTTTGAAGGCTAAAATTAATCAGCTAGAACAAGATTTAGGCACACGTGAAATCGACCCATTTTTAACCTTGCCGAAAGTGGCAATGAATGAAGCCTTTAGTTTTGAATATCGTGTACATGCTTATCAGGATGGTAATTTTAAAGAACTGAAGATTCAGAAAACCTTAACTTGGTCGCAGCTCTTGGCGGTATTGGGCAGTACTTTTTTAAACCCAACACCTGAAGAATATTTTTCTAAACGCATGAATGAATATTTAAATGAAATTGGATTGGCCGATGCGCGCATCGAAATGCCTCGGGCACATGCGGTTGCCCGTGCACAAATCAATATTCGCGCATTACATAATATTAAAATGCAGATGCGTCAAAATGAATGGATCAGTCCGGCTGGACGGGATGACCGTCAACGCATGTTATGGAAATTAACCCAGAAAGGGCATAATTTACTCGAAAGTCATTTGCTTTCGGATAATCGTGTTTCTCTATAGAGAGAATTGTATTTATTCATATTTCATTTCATTAAAAAGTTGTTAAAGTGAGTGGGTTAAATTGGAAATAAAGGTCAACTCATGCCTGCGGAAAAAGCAAAAATCACCGTTATTTTAGCCAATTTAGGCACGCCCGATGCACCCACTGCACCTGCGGTCAGAAAGTTTTTAAAACAGTTTCTTTCTGATCAACGTGTCATTGAAATTCCAAAGCCGTTATGGCAAGTCATTTTACGTTTATTTATTTTACCGTTTCGTCCGAAACGTGTTGCGCATGCTTATGCCAGTGTATGGTCAGTAGATTCTCCCATGCGTGAAATTTTATTGGCGCAGGTGGAGCAAGTTCGAGCAGCTTTAACAAAAGCGTATCCAGAGTTTGAGTTAAACGTGGTTCCTGCCATGACCTATGGTCAACCTGGAATGAGTACAGTTCTTGAGCAAATGACTCAAAATCCGCAAGATCATATTCTTTTACTGCCACTTTTTCCACAGTATTCAGCGACTTCGACAGCCCCTTTATATGATCTATTGGCACAGTGGATGCAAAAGCAGCGTAATTTGCCTGGACTTTCGATTGTCCGTGATTATTATCAGCATCCTTTGTATATTCAGTCTTTGGCCCAGAGTGTAAAAGAGTATTGGGCGGAACATGGTCGCGCGGAAAAGCTTTTGATGTCATTTCATGGCATTCCACAGCCTTATGCTGATAAGGGAGATCCTTATGCAGACCGTTGTCGTAAAACAGCTCAATTGTTGGCTCAGGCTCTGGATTTAAATGATGAAGAATGGGCCATTAGCTTCCAGTCACGTTTTGGTAAGCAGGAATGGGTCAAGCCTTATACAGACCAATTATTGCAAGATTGGGCAGCACAAGGGATTAAGTCGGTTCAAATCATGAGTCCTGCATTTTCTGCTGATTGTTTAGAAACTTTAGAAGAACTTGCTATTCAGAATGCCGAATTATTTTTATCATTGGGCGGTGAGCAATATGTGTATATTCCTGCCTTGAATGCACGTGAAGACCATCTGCAATTGCTCTTGTGCTTATTGCAAGCTAATCTTGATGGTTTGAAACAAACATTAGCATCTGCCTAAGAGAGACCAGCGACTATGCTTCAAGTGAAAATTGTACCTGTAACTGCATTTCAGCAGAACTGTTCTATTGTTTGGGATTCTGAAAGTAAAGAAGCAGTACTGATAGATGCAGGGGGTGAGCCTGAGAAATTACAGGCTGAAGTTGAAGCATTGGGGTTAACGGTAAAAGCACTGTGGTTAACGCATGGGCATTTAGACCATGCAGGTGCAGTAGGTACTTTAAGTCGCATTTGGAATATCCCCGTCATTGGCCCACATAAGGAAGATCAATTTTGGCTGGATATGCTGCAAGAGGTATCCGAGCGTTATGGCTTTCCAATCCCAGAAAAAGTTCAAGTGACGCAGTGGCTTGAAGGTGGTGAAACATTACACTTAGGTGAACAAAGCTTTGAAGTCCGTTTTGCACCTGGTCATACACCAGGGCATGTCATGTTCTATAACGCAGACTATGGTTTGTTATGGACTGGAGATGTGCTGTTCAAAGGTTCAATTGGGCGTACCGATTTTCCTCGCGGGAATCATCAACAATTGATCGACTCAATTCAGCGTGAATGTTTTAGCTTACCTGATGAAACGCAATTTATTTCTGGACATGGACCACTCAGCACAATCGGTTTCGAAAAACAGCACAATCCTTTTGTGGCCAGTAAAGCGGGTTAGTTCTGTGTCAGAGGACGAGTCGCAAAGTAAACAGAAAACAAGCGTAAAATGAAATGTTGTTGAATGGTCTATAAATCAAATTTTTTTTTGATAAAGAATGGGAGCGTTGGACTCCCATTTTTTATGTGTCAATCCAATTGCTGAATATTAGTTTCTGAAAGGATCTGCTCTGTGTTGTTTTTTCTCAAGCCCAAGTAAAAGTGTAGCCACCGCCAATAGAATACCTACACCCATGATCATCATGTCGTGAGTGAATAGACTCAGAGTAACAGCGCATAAGGTTAAAACAATCAGCAGATAGAAAGAGAACTTTAGAACTAATTCTTTCATAGGAGATTCCATGTATTGGCATAAAGGTACGCATTTAACAATTTGTTACTTGATGCGTAAGATTTTATGCATTATATGGAGGTTTTTATTAAAATCTACATAAATGTTGAAAAAATGATAACTGGTTTAGGTTTTTATGGAGAAGTGCTATGGAGATATAGTATTTGTCGAAAACATTTGTTGGTTAATTTCTTCAGTAAAGTCAATTTTTTCTGTTCCTACTGAGTCCTTAAAATAAAGGTCGATCAAAAAATTGAAAAACAACGGTCTAACATTTATGAGATGTAGGCAGTGACTTATGTTTAGTTTTGAATCGTCCGACCTTTACAAATGTGGATTATTTTCGGAATGGGTTTGCCAAAAATTGCTTACTTTCTAAACCTAATAATACCGCTGCAATTGCTAATAAAACTCCAATTCCGGCGAACATCAGATCCTGAGCATAAACGGCCAAAATAAAACTACAGAAAGTGAGGGCAATAGAAAGGTAGAAGAATATTTTTAAGATTAATTCTTTCATGGGAAATTCTCAAAATAGAACACAGCACAATAAAATCAAAGAATAGAATGATTCTCATTAGATATATTATGGTGCCCAAAAGTCATCTGTGCAAATAATAATCATGTATAAAATAATTAATGATTTGTATGTCGATATGATGAATTGTAAAAGTAAAGCGCTATTCTTCTGAATTTTCTGCTTGAGGCGCATCTTGCGTAGGAAGTTTGTATTCATCATTTGCCCAAGCACCTAAATCGATCAATTTACAACGCTCAGAGCAAAATGGTCGATATGGATTGCCTTCCCAAGTTGAAGGTTTGCCACAACGTGGGCAAGCAAAGGTCTTCGGCATAAGAGGCTCCTGATAGCGGGGAAGATATTTGGTCAAAGCTTGGTGCAGTGTTAGACTTGCGCAGATTTTATTTAGTTTGATCTGATTATGCCGATTCGTCAATTTCAAGCACAGCACATGCATGCTCCTCGTGATTTTATTATGATCGATTCAGCCCCGATTTGTGTGGAAATTGGTGCGGGTAAAGGCAAGCATGCTTTGTTGTTTACTCGTGAGCATCCAGAAAGCAAGTTAATTGCCATAGAACGAACCCGCGAGAAGTTTGTGGCGATGCAAAAACAGCATCAATTAGAAGGGCAAACAAATTTACAAACTGTGCATGCTGATGCTTTGCCGTGGATTGTCCATGCTTTGGCACCTCAACAAGTTCAGCAATTTTTCATTGGCTCTAGACTAGCAGATTTATACTTAATTTTATCTAATGATGTTCCACAACTCAGTTGCTAACTCATTAGGTTCTCTCATCCAACGCCATTCAGACTCCTTCAGATGGTAGTCAAAATAATCTTTTGAGATACCATTGAACTTGGATAATCTTCGTTTACAGAAACTCCAAAATGATTCTATTCCATTTATGTGACATTGTCCTCTAGCAAACTCATTTGCTCCGTGATTTACCCTGAAATGCTTTGAATAACCAACATCAACTAGACCATTATAGCCTCGCCATCCATCACTATAAATGA
Source organism: Acinetobacter sp. ACNIH2 (assembly GCF_002934965.1). NCBI lineage: Bacteria > Pseudomonadati > Pseudomonadota > Gammaproteobacteria > Moraxellales > Moraxellaceae > Acinetobacter > Acinetobacter sp. ACNIH2. The sequence goes on along the minus strand of NZ_CP026412.1, from coordinate 1,030,606 downwards.
CACTTTCTAGTGCCACCTTACCTAAGATAACCTTTTGTAAAGTCTTCATTTTACAGTCAGGAACGATTTCAGTATAAACACGCCCATCCCGTTCAAATATTCCAAATACGGGTTGTTTTAAAGTGCCACGACCACGTTTTAACTTCCCATGAAAACCACGTTGTCGTTTAGCGCCAAAATAGCTTTCATCCACTTCAATAGAACCTACAAATTTAGTTCTTAAATCTGTTTGATGATCATAAATAGCTTCCCTAAAAAGCATGTACCAATAGTTGATCGTATTACGATTTAAATTGAGTAATAATGCAGTTTTAGAAGCGGGTATATCAATGCAAAAGCATTGAATGATTTTTTTAATCTTGTAGTGGCTTAATTTACTGTTTTTAATCATGATTACAGACCAACATAACTAGTCTGCTAGTCTAGAGCCTTTCATTTTATATCCGAATCCAGAGCCACATAATCCTGCGCAGCGCTGGTTGAACATGCCATTCTTCGAGTTTTTATTGTCTAGATTGCAAGTCGGTGGTCAGATTACGCTAGCCAGTAATATTCCAGAATACATCGCCGAAGCAGAACAACAACTACAAGAGATTTGGAAGCTACCTTATGTAAAAGAGGTAATTGCTTCTGATTCAGCACGTACTCATTTTGAGATTAAATATTTGGAGCGTGGAGAATTATGTCAGCAATTACTGATTCAAAAACCTGAGAATTACACCACGCGCTTTGATGATTTTCAGGCATTGGCAGGGGTAAATATACCTAAATCGGATTCTGCACAAAGCGATGCATAAGCCATGAAAAAAAGAATTGCGATTATCGGTGCAGGTCCTGCGGGTTTAATGGCAGCTGAGGTGTTAAGCCAGTGGGATTATGATGTACATGTATATGAACAGAAACCGTCTGCTGCGCGCAAGTTTTTAATGGCAGGGAAGACGGGGCTGAATATTTCACATGCTGAACCGTTTGAGCAATTTATTCAGCGTTATGATCGGGCCGATTGGCTTTCCGATTGGATCCGCCGTTGGGATGCGACATGGATTCAAAACTGGATGCAGGGCTTGGGTATTGAATCTTATGTGGGATCGTCAGGGCGTATTTTCCCCGTCGAGATGAAAGCCGCACCATTACTCCGCGCGTGGCTCAAACGTTTAACCGAGCAGGGCATACAATTTCATTATCGACATGCATGCTTAGGGATTCAGTCCAATACTGTAAAAATTCAAGATTTAGTTCAGCAACGCGAATTTAGTGAAGACTTTGATGCCATTGTACTGGCGTGTGGTGCAGTTTCTTGGCCACAATTGGGCAGTGATGGTCAGTGGCAACAATGGTTAGCAGCAGACCTATTAAATCCATTTCAAGCCAGTAACGCTGGGGTTGAACGGGAATGGTCTACCTTTATGCAAGCAGTATTTGGACAACCGCTAAAGCGAGTTGTGGCTTGGGTTGATGTAAAGGAAAAGAGTCAGGGCGATATTGTGATCACCCATTATGGCTTGGAAAGTGGTTTGATTTATAAACTGGGGCGAGCTTTAAGACAACAGTCAGAAATGCAGCTAATGCTCGATTTGTTGCCTGAGCTGAGCCATGCGCAATTGGTACAAAAATTACAACCGAGCAAGAAACAGTCTTTGAGTAATTTATGGCGTAAAGCGGGTCTAGATGCAGCAAAAGCCAGTTTGGTTCGTGAGTTGATACCGAAAGCTGACTGGAATAACCCTGAAAAATTGGCACAGCAAATTAAACAATTGCGAATTGAATTAAAAGGTTTTCGCCCAATCGAAGAAGCGATTAGCTGTGCGGGTGGCGTGAAACGAGAGGTCTTAACGGCTCATTTGCAGTTGCAGCAACACCCACAGATTTTTTGTTGTGGTGAGATGCTAGATTGGGATGCACCCACAGGGGGCTATCTTTTAACCGCATGTTTTGCGACAGGGCGTGCAGCAGGTGAAGGGGTGCATGAATATTTGGTTTCTCACTAAAAAGCGGTGTAAAGCCAAAGTTAGACATGTTAGTTTAAAACTCTTTCATTCTGAGGGCTGAACTGATGTCACAACAATACTATGCGGGAAGCTGTTTATGTGGTGCACTTCGTTATGAAGTGCGGGGTGAAATTGGTGATGTTGTGCAGTGTCACTGCCAGCGTTGTCGTAAAGCCAATGGTACAGCTTTTGCCACCAATGCCCCGATTAAGAAAACAGATTTTCATATCGTGCAAGGTGAACAATTCCTGAAAGCTTACCAGTCCACTGAGACCACGCAGCGTTGTTTTTGTAGTGAGTGTGGTTCGCCGATTATGAGTATTAAAACGGATACACCAGAGTATTATCGTTTACGCCTTGGTACTTTAGATACCACGTTAACGCAAAAACCGACCATGCATATTTTTGTTGACTCTAAAGCAGAATGGGACAGCATACAGGATGGGTTGCCACAATACAGTGAACGTCCTTAAGTTCATTTGTAGGGCTATAAAAAACCAGATGGAAATAAGATTGCATCTGGTTTTTTAGTTTAAAGCCTTCACTTTCTGGGTGATGAGTCTGTATTAAGACTTACTTTTCTCAGCAGGTTCATATTGTGCCTCCCAATGATCCAGTTGTTCTTGTGCATGTAAGAATTCACCCAAGCCTTTAATATTGTCGGGTGTTGAGTTAGGAATATCTTGCGAAGCTTTACTGTTTTGATTTAATAACTTGGCTTGGTTTTCCCAATATTGCGCCATTAATCCCTGAATATAGCGACCTTGTTCGGTTTTTAAATCTAGTGCTTTCAACATGGTTAGAGCGGATTGGATATTGTCTTGTTTACGACTACGGGCAAATTCATCGGTGAGGCTGCCATTGTCGCGCATTTTAATCAGTTCATCTTCCATTTCATCACTCATCTCGCTGAAACGACGGTCATAGTCGACCAAAAGCGTAATGTCGTGTTGATCATTGGCAGTTTTTGGAAATTCTTTGACTGGTGAAGACTCCAGTTCCTTCATCATCCGATCTTGAGAGGGATCAGGAGCATCGGCTTCGTTGTTTTTACTACAGCCAGTGAACAGCAGCGAGCTGCAGAGTAGCGGCAGTAAATAAGCTTTAAAGTTATGCATCGTGGTTATCCTAAAGAATATTTATGTTGTTTTCTTAAAATTATACGCGTAGGTCACATAAGGGAAAGCAATTTCATCATGTGCTGCTTTGCCTGTGTAATCGGCAACAATCTGCTCAAACTGCAGTTTTAACAGTTGTTGTTGCTTTGCTGGCATTGCGGCAATAAAACTAGTGGAGAGCAAGCGCTTGGACACCACTTCATCGACACGCCCGATATGCACATGTGGGAAGGTTTTGATCTGATCCAGTTCGAATAAAAATTGCTGTTCAAAGGCTTGTTGCCATTGTCCGCTATGAAATCGTGGGGTATCACCTTCGAGAGGTTCGAGCACATCTGCCAATGCTTTGACCCAATCCACCTGAATATCACGTTGATTCCAGACCAAACCCAGTTGTCCATGAGGTTTTAAGATTTGATGGATTTCGTTCAGGCTTTCAATATTGGCAAACCAGTGGAAAGATTGGGCACAAATCACGGCATCAATACTTTCCGAGGCTAGCGATAACCGATCACTACTGGCTTGTAGGGTAGAAATTTGTGGATAGGCTTGCTGTAATTGTGTCAGCATTTCTACAATCGGCTCAACGGCAATGATATGAGATGTTACCTGTTGCAGATAAGGAAGAAATTTTCCTGTGCCCGAGCCTAAATCGACCACGGTCGATTGCTCATCTAAATTTAATTGTTGTTGTAACCACGTCACGATCTGCTGTGGATAATTTGGACGAACCTGTTGATAAAGTTCAGCGGCAGAACTGAAGCCTTGTTGTGCGGCAGGATGAAGTGATTGTGTCATATTTTGCGCTTTTTTATCTGCTGAGCATCTATAAAATAACATAGTCCTTGTTACGTGAAATAAGCAAGCTTCGACAGGACATGTTTTTCTTATACATACATCGGTTCAAGCTTACGTTAAAATGCTGCCACGGCGATGTAATGCTGTAGTTTTAAATTGTTGTTGATTGTGATTGAGATGACATCGACACATTCTCCTACATAGACAGCGTGATAGGCTGCTGATCTATGAATTTTATTGATACAAAAAATTAGGGCCGATTTGTTTCGGTGTGGACATGGATAAACACATTATTTTTGAAGACGAACAAATTCGCGCTATTTTTTTAAAAGGTTCGTCTGACGAGTTAGTTTTTTCTTTTGGTGACTTAATTACTCGCGCTAAAGGACTTGCAATCAACGCAGAAAAATCATTAGCCAAATTTGAGTTTAATGTCATTGGCATTATGCCCAAAGAAAAATCATGGTTTCCTGCGGAGTCCATGCACAACTTGTTCAAAGCCATTGAAGACTTGATTGCACCCTTTCAAAAACGCATTGGTTATGGCGGTTCAATGGGTGGTTATGCCGCGATTAAATACTCAAAGTTATTGGGTTTAAGCCGTGTGGTGTCTTTGGTTCCGCAGTTTTCAATTGACCCAGAAGTGGTGGAAGACAGCCGCTATAACATGTTTTACCATGCTGAACTCAATGCGAATATGCAGGTACAAACACAGGATATTGCGGTGAACTGTGAATACATCGTGGTCTATGACCCTTATTGTGCTGAAGACCGCGCGCATTTTGTTAAATTGGAACAGGTCATCCCAGATATTAAAGTGTTGAACTTGCCCTTTACAGGACATGATGCGATTGCTGTATTGGCAAGCTCGGAGCTGCTTAAAGATTTTTTAACCCGCGAATTTGACAGTGTTTATTTCTATCAAAAAATTCGCCAAGTAAAAAAAGGCAGTAAGTTCTATTACCGTAAAGTGATTGAAACACTGCTCCCGCACCATCGTCGTTCGTTGGGGAAAATTCTCAGAAATAATGACATGCAGCTCGACAGCCAGTTCTTTGATGCCAAATTGAAACAAAGCATTATTCGTCAGTTACTGAGTAATCGTCAGGTCAGTGAACAAGATCTGTTGAAATTGGGTATTCAGGTGAATTTGCCACAGGAAAGTAACAGTCAGTTGCTCGATAGTTTTGGGCATGGTCTAGTGTTTAACGTGATTACCCAGAAAATTGAAAGTTATGCGCAAAATGCGATTAACCTAAACCATAAGTTCCTGATTCCGATTTTTGCCAAAGGTACAGGCCTGGTACAGATTAGCCTCAATGATGAACGCTATATGATTGCCATGAATGACCGTCATGTAATGAAACTGTTCAAAGAACAGGATGAATTGTCTGCGGGAATGCACCCGTTGGTGTTAAAAAAATATAGTGACTATTATTTGCTCAGCTATAAGCAATTTAACCTCAGCAGTGATGAATATGGTGGCAATGACTTTATCGAAGATACGCCTGAAACCGCCAAGTTTATGACTCAACCAGAAGAATCTGAGGAAGCAGAATAAGCTTAAGAATTAAGTGAATCTTATTCGATTCGGATAGCTTGATTTTTAACTAAATTGGTTTAAGATCGAAAGAGTGGATAAAAAATATCCACTCTTTTAAATGTCTCACTTAAGGTCAGGTTGTATGAATAGGATATTTATACCTGCTGTACTTTTGTCTATCTTACTGATCTTCAGTTTGATTTATCTTATCAATCAAGGTCTTGATTTGGCAGTCATCATTTTTGCTAGTGGTGTACTGGTGGTGCTAATGTTGGCCAGTTATGTCTATCAGCAAATTCGGCTTTCTGTCCGTGAGTGTATAAAAGAATCCACAAAATAGTGGATTTTTCTTTTTCTATACATGTATTGAACCAAAACCCGCTTTGGCTTTTAATGAACTGCATACAGATGATGAGAAAAATCAGCAGGAGCACCGAATGAAAGCGGTATTTTTAGATGTAGAGTCTTTAGATCAACATGATCTGGATTTGAGCCCCTTAACTACTGCTTTTGATACACTCAACTTATATCCAGCCACGAGCAGTGATCAGGTACTGCAACGCGTGCAAGATGTTGATGTCATTATCACCAATAAAGTACAGATTTCTGCGCAAGTGATGCAGCAATGTCCGCAGTTAAAGCTGATTTTAATCTCCGCCACAGGCACGAATAATGTCGACTTGGTGCAAGCTAAAGCACAGGGCATCGTGGTGTGTAATTGTCAGGGCTATGGTACTTCAGCGGTAGCACAGCATACCTTGGCGCTGATGTTAGCCTTGGCCACCTCATTATTAAAATACGACCATGCGGTGAAACAGGGTGCATGGAATAACGCCAAACAGTTCTGCTTGTTGGATTTCCCTATTGTGGAGTTGGCGGGTAAAACATTGGGTATCATCGGCTATGGTGAGTTGGGCCAGGCTGTGGCCAAACTGGCACAAGCCTTTGACATGCGTGTCTTGATTGCAACGTTGCCAGATCGTCCACAGCGTGAAGGCCGTTTGCCTTTGGCAGAATTATTGCCACAGGTCGATTTTCTGACCTTACATTGTCCACTAACCGATTCAACCCGTAACTTAATCAGTAAGGATGAGTTTGAACTGATGAAAGCCAGTTCCTTTCTGATTAACTGCGCACGTGGTGGGATTGTTGATGAAGCTGCTTTGGCACAGGCTTTGCGTGAAGGGTGTATTGCAGGTGCTGCGACCGATGTATTAACAGTAGAGCCACCGAAAGATGGTAATGTATTGCTGGCAGCAGATATTCCAAATTTAATTATCACGCCACATAGTGCGTGGGGCAGTGTCGATGCACGACAGCGTATAGTGCAGCAGATGGTAGAAAATGTGACTGCCTTTCAGCAAGGACAGCCGATTCGCCAAGTCGCCTAACTAAAGACGAAAAAAGCGCAGTCTTTAGGCTGTGCTTTTATGGTTTTAAAAATAGTGTGATTTAGTTGAGCTGTTCATTCTGAGCAGGAGTAGTGCTAGATTGGCTCAATGGGTGCGATTCAATAGGTGCAGGTGGACTATTAGGATCACCTAAAACACTGGCTTTGGCTTGCTTCCATTTTCTATTGACCGTAGCTGCGGCTTTCTGAGAATTTTCTTTGGCAATTTCTGTTTGTTCTTCGCTATAAGTTTTGGTTTCATGCCAAGTTTCAGCCACTTTCGGTTTGACTTTGGCAATGCCTTTTTGCGTGCCACGATCTACTGCATTGGCAGCATCTTGAGCAGTGTCTAAGGTTTTTTGTCCTAAAACTTCAAAAATGTTCGGGTTATCTCGGTAGCCTTTTTTCTTGCTGCTTTCTGCGGCATGGGCAGATAGAGCCATAGCCATGAACATCGTACTGGAAATTAAAACTGCTTTCATCAACTGCATGCACATCGTCCTCTATTGTTGTTCACTATTTTGTAGAAAGCACGCTGTAGGCTGACATGCTTTCTATAGTGTCACTCTCGATGGGATACTTCATCTTCTGCTGTATCCCATCGGACGTCAAGAATTTTCATTGAATGCCCAAGTACTGCTTGGTTTAAAAATGTGTCTACACCAATCGATTGGTAGCATTATTGTGTTGTGTTTACTGCCGTTTGTGATGAAACCCCAAGCTGAGTTTTGGCAAGAGGGGTATGTACACCCACCTGTGCGTTCACATCTGCCTGTGCAGTTGTACGGAGTGCAGTTTTGGTTTTGTTCCAAGTCTGTTGAGTAGTTGCTTTGCCTTGACGCATTTTTTGCCCCAAATAGGCTTGGGTTCTGTCGGCTTTTTCCGCACTGGAGTCTTTAGCTTTAGTTGCAGTTTGATTTACATTTTGCGCTTGTTCTGCACTGAACTGTTTAGTGTTGTTCCATACTGCTTTACTGGTAGATTTAGTTTTTTGAGCACCATTTTCAATGCCTTGACCGACACGTTCAGATGCTGTGCTGAGTCCGTGTCCAACACTTTCTGTTGCTGTGCTTAAACCATTACCGACTTTCTTGGCAGAAGTCGTTACACCTTCATGAATGCTGTGTAATACACCGTGAGTATTGCTTTGAGTTTCAACAGAGGCATTGACCTGCCCATTCACTGCGACATTCGCAAAGACTGAAGCAGAAGCAAAAAAAGCAGTACTTATGAATGCTGTTTTTATCATGTTCATGTTGGATTTTCCTCTATTATTGCACCCGTTATTGGGATGGGGATGTGTGAGGCATCATAAACAGATTCAATATGTATTTTGGCGTTTGAGATGAAACTTACACAGTTCAATACAGCAGCTTAACACTCGCTATAAGATTGTATAAATACACGCTTGCTATAGGATATTGATGTATCTGAATACTGCCATTTGTTGATATCAGCAAAGTTATGTAAGTGCGGGGAAGTTGCAGAAAATGAATTTATGGTTTTGAATTTTAAGGATGATTAAAAAGCTTTGCGTCATATGGACGCAAAGCCGCTGTGTTGCTTAGTTACATTGTGCAACGGCATCTTTAGCGAAGTTTTTACGTAATTTAATAAAGTTTTGTTGTACTTGGGCATTGTTCAGGTCGAAATTGCTGGCTTGACTGGTTCCATCTTTCGCGAAGGTTGCTGTACCACCTGTAATGAGGGTATTGCCTCTAAAAGACCATTGCTCGACGACTTTGTTGCCGTCTAAGTTCCCTGTAAATTCGATGATGCATTTGTCTACAAATTTGGTCAGTTTGGCTTTATTGTCTGTTGTATCTGGATATACATCTAAGTTTTGGACTTCTTGTAGTACGCCTGTTTCCAGTTGTGGAATTTTAGGAGATGAAGTACATGCTGTAAGTGCTGCGCAAGTGAAGCCCGTAAGTAAAAGTGTTTTTAATTTCATATTAACGTTCTTTCTTGTTGAGTGCTGTTAGCTTGAGTATAGGGAATTGAGTAAAGGTTGACTATAGGTACAATAGGTTAATATTTAACGTGAAATAACACTAAAAAAATTGGTTTAAACTTAGGTAACATTTGAATTCAGCCTTTACTCAATATTAGTTGTTAGATTTCTTGCCATGTTGTTAAAGCAAGATTATATAAGTCATTTGAACGAGCTGAAATTGTAGATTCATCCCAATCTGATAATGGTAAGTATGGAGCAAGAGTTTTTAGACCATGAGCATAATCATTTAAACCTTTTGATTTGCTATTCCCAGTTTTCTTGGTTGACCAGTTAGCATTTTTGATTGAAGAATTTAAAGAATGAGTCAATATCGCTAAATTTCCTAAAGTTAGGATTATTTCATTCCGAATTTCTAGATTTTGTGCAGTTCCCCAGTTAGCTTCCCATTTTTTAGGCATTAAATGTTCCAGTGTATACTGGCTAATATTTAAGGGAGTGGTAGATGATTTTGAATTATATTGAGCTGTTTCCAATAGATATAAAATACCTAAAGCTTGTTTGTTTATAAGAGAAGAAGATTTAAACCCTTCATTTAATTCGAAATTGCTTGGGAATTTGTGAGTTGGTTCTGCCTTTTTTATATACTGGCAGAAGGCTGCTGAACTTAAGATTTGCTTATCAATAAGATCAATGAAAAGTTTACTATATGTTTTAGTACTTTCTCTAGTAACTATTCTACGCATAATATATGATTCAATTAGACCAAATAACTCATTTTGAGTTTTAATGTCTATTACATTTTTGAGTATATATAGTACGTAAGGTATAAGGGTGGTAGTATCTAAGGCAAAGATAATAGTTTGTATTCGAGCTATCCCGTTATGGGGAGGAGTTGTATCATTTAAAGATTCATAATGAAAATTAGCTTTAAAAATCTCAGCATATTCTTTTATTTCAGCTAATGATTCTTCAGATTGAAGCTTATGTTTTAAATATCGTTGATTAAATGTTTTAAAAGACTGGAATAAATCCTCAACTTTAAAGAAATCTGCTTTATCAGAGGGTGTTACAGAAAAATTAGATTCGTTGCTTTTTATTTGCAAGTAAGAAAATAAAAAAATATCACTTAATGTTCTTTTATTTGTATGTAGCTCTGTATCCCAATAGGCTATAGTATCTTTGTCTTTTTCAAATATAGGTTGCCAATAATTTTCATAGTTTTGAATAGTATCAGCATTGAATAAATAGTTTTTAAGAAGCTCTGCTGTAGTTAAGCGTACACCTAAAGAATTGATAGTATCAAAAATTAGTTGCTCATTATCATCGTAAGAAAGATCGATACCAACAAATACAATATTATCTAATAGATTGAAAATATCTAAATGGGCTAAACGAGTATTATCAATTTTTTCTTTAAAAAAATTATATGCTTTTGTAATTTGATCGCTTGATGTGATGTCTTCTAATTTTTCCAAATTTAGTATTTTGTTGAAGGATGAGATGTCATGTCTATTATGAATTAAAATATTATCATGTGGCTTTCTTTGTTTTTTAAAAACTTGTTGGAAGTCACTATTTAAATCTTCTTTTAAGCATAGAACTTTAAAAAATATATTTAAAGTAGTCAATCTTTGTTGACCATCGACAACAGTTCTTCTTTCATCTGAATTAGATGGAGTTTGTTGCTGTTTTAAAATGACAGAGCCTAAAAAATATGGTTTTTTGGATGTTGATATTTGTTCCATATCATCTAAAAAACGCTCCCATTCTTTTTCATCCCAAACATATTGGCGTTGGAAAAAAGGTATTTCTAAATTACGTCCGCGGTTAAATACTTCACGAATAGTTCTTTTTCCTGCTTCCATTGTTTACCTATTAATAAATTATAAATGAATTAAAATAAAACCCCGCTAATTTATAACGGGGTTTTATTTTAAATTCAAGTAACTTAAATTTTAGTGCTGTAACACTGAAATATCCGCAACACTTGTAAATAAGCCACGCAACTGCGCCAGTAAACGTAAGCGGTTAGCTTTCAATTCTGCATCATCTGCCATCACCATTACACCATCAAAGAAGGCATCAATTGGCGCGCGAAGGGCAGCGAGTTTAGACATTGCTTCGGTGTAGTCTTTTGCAGCCAATAATGGCTCAACCACTGGGGTAATGGCTTGAAGTTCAGCGAATAATGCTTTCTCCGCATCTTCCACCAATTTCGCTTCAACAACGCTTCCTTCAGGAGTTGCTTCTTTTGCAAGAATGTTAGCAACACGTTTGTTTGCTGCAGCCAAAGCAGCAGCTTCAGGCAAATTACGGAAGTGGTTGACCGCATTTACACGCTTGTCAAAATCAAGTGGAGATTTTGGAGACAAAGCTTGAACCGCTTGAATCACATCAACCGCAACACCTTGGTCTTCGTATTTCGCACGGTAACGACCTTCTAAGAACGCAACTGCATCTGCCAAAGTCTTGTCGTGATCTTTCAATACATCGCCATAAGCCGCTAGAGCCAACTTGATGAGTGCTTCAATTGAAACATCAAGGTTGTTTTCAGTCATTAAACGCAAAATACCAATGGCAGAACGACGTAATGCAAACGGGTCTTTAGAACCTGTTGGCGCTTGACCAATACCAAAAATACCAGTAAGCGTGTCTAAACGGTCTGCAAGGGCAATGGTCGTTCCTGTTTTAGTTTTTGGTAAAACATCACCAGCGAATTTCGGAAGATACTGCTCACCTAAAGCTTCAGCCACTTCGTCATTTTCGCCTTCAAGACTTGCGTAGTAAGTACCTGCAATACCTTGAAGTTCTGGGAATTCACCCACAAGCTCAGAGGTTAAGTCACATTTTGCCAGAAGTGCTGCTTTTTCAGCATCAGCAACGGTTGCACCTGTAATTGGCGCAAGGGCTACCGCCAATTTGGCAATACGTTCAGATTTGTTCCAAAGCGTACCCAATTGTGCTTGGAATACCATATTCGCCAGTTTTTCTTTACGAGATGCAAGCGGTTGCTTTTGGTCTTGTAAGAAGAAGAACTCAGCATCCGACAAACGTGGACGAACCACTTTCTCATTACCTTCAATAATTTGCGTTGGGTCTTTAGACTCAATATTGGAAACAGTAATGAAGTAAGGCTGTAATTTGCCTTCCGCATTGATCAAGCAGAAATACTTCTGGTTGTCTTGCATTGTCGTAATGAGCGCTTCTTGAGGAACAGCAAGGAAGCGCTCTTCAAAGTTTGCACGAAGAGCAACTGGCCATTCAACGAGGCTTGTTACTTCATCAAGTAAGTCAGCTGGAACAATCGCAGTTGCATTAACTTCATCAGCCAATTTCTTTACTTGTTCTTGAATGGTTGCTTGACGTTTTTCAAAGTTTGCAACAACGTAAGCTTTTTCTAAAGCAGCTAAATAGTCATTTGCATGCGCTAACGTCACAGCTTCAGGTGCATGGAAACGGTGACCATAAGTCACATTGCCAGCTTTGTGATCTTGAATAGTCGCGTCAACAATTTGATCGTCTTTGAGTAAAAGAACCCATTTCACTGGACGTACAAATTCGGTACGGCTTGCAGCAGAACGCATACGCTTAGCAATTGGTAAATTGTCTAACGCAGTTTGTAAAATCTGTGGAAGTAAAGCATCAAGGCTTTGACCTTTCACATCTTTTAAATAGCAAACTTTTTCAACTTTACCTGCTTGGAAAGTAGAAAGCTGGTCAACTGTAATCCCTTGACCACGCATAAAGCCTTCGAGTGCTTTAGTCGGTTTGCCTTCTGCATCGTAAGCCGCTTGAACTGCAGGGCCATCAAAACGTTTTTGTGTATCAGCTTGAGCAGCATCGATATCAACAATTTTAAGCGCTAAGCGACGTGGAGCTGCATAAGCTTCAATTGATGCGAAATTTAAGCCAGCATCTTTTAGGCCTTTTACCGTTTCTGCCTGTAAGGCATCACGTAAAGTTTTTAAGCTTTTTGGTGGAAGCTCTTCACAGCCAAGTTCGAATAAAACAGTATGTTTGCTCATTAGTTTTTCTCCGCCTTTGCTGCTTCACTTTCAGCTTGTGCTTTTAACTGTGCCAATACTTCATCACGTAAGTGTGGTTCCGCCATTGGGAAGCCAAGCTCTGCACGCGCTTGTACATAACTTTGTGCAATAGCACGCGCTAAAGTACGTACACGTAGGATGTAACGTTGACGCTCAGTCACAGAAATTGCGCCACGTGCATCAAGTAAGTTAAAGGTATGAGATGCTTTAACCACTTGTTCATAAGCAGGAAGAGACAATTTCGCTTCGATTAAACGGTTGGCTTCACCTTCGTAGAAATCGAACAATTCAAACAATTTGTCGACAGGGGCATATTCAAAGTTGTAAGTCGATTGCTCAACTTCATTTTGATGGAATACATCGCCATAGGTTACCGTACCAAACTGACCTTTGGTCCAAACCAAGTCGTAAACTGAGTCTACACCTTGTAGATACATGGCTAAACGCTCTAAACCGTAAGTGATTTCACCAGTTACAGGGTAGCATTCAACACCACCGACTTGTTGGAAGTAAGTGAACTGAGTCACTTCCATACCGTTCAGCCAAACTTCCCAACCTAAGCCCCAAGCACCGAGTGTTGGAGATTCCCAGTTGTCTTCTACAAAACGGATGTCATGAACAAGTGGGTCAATACCAATCGCTTTTAATGAGTCAAGATAAAGCTGTTGAATGTTATCTGGGTTAGGCTTCAACACCACTTGGAATTGGTAGTAGTGCTGTAAACGGTTCGGGTTTTCGCCATAACGACCATCTTTTGGACGACGTGAAGGTTGAACGTATGCAGCATTCCAAGTTTCAGGCCCTAAAGCACGTAAGAATGTTGCGGTGTGGAATGTTCCAGCGCCCATTTCCATATCGTAAGGTTGTAGTACGACGCAGCCTTGTTCGGCCCAATAGTTTTGTAGGGCAAGAATTAAGCCCTGAAATGTATCAATGTGCGAGATGGCGCGACTCATGTAGCATCCACGAATTTATGAGAAAAATTGCCCTTAAGTATAAGGATTTTGCAGGGGAGTGGCAAAGGGTTCAGCTTGAATCATCAATTTAAAATTTATACATGTATTTGCAGCAGCTTGAACACTATTGGATGAACTGAACTGCTGAATTTAGATGCTTTAAATCTGAGTTTTAAGCTTGATGATCAATTGTGTGGATTGGGGGATCGTTAAGTATTTTGTTATAGTGACAGCAATTTATAACAACAAAAGTTCAAGCTATGCTGAAATTTATTCTATCTACCAGTGTATTGGTTTTTGGTGCTATTGGATTGGCGTGTGCCCAACAACCGACAACTGAGTCGGATCCGTATAGTGAATGTGTTGAGCAAACCATTCAAGAACAGCAATTGCCAGGGATTAACAATAGCGTGGTACAAATTTGTGCGGATCAGACTAAACAAGGTTACGAAAAGCAAATTGTGGCATTACTCGATCAAATTCGCGCACAAAGTGCAGAATGGAAGCAGCCCGAACATTACCAAGCCATTTTAAAGTCACAGCGTTTGTGGAAGGCGTATGTTGATCAAGAGTGTGATAATGCTGGACAGTATATTGGTTCGTCGATGTATTCATATTGCCCAATTCAGCATTATGCTGAGCGGGTTGCACAGTTACAGCAATATATTTAACAGGTTATTCAACAGAATTACTCATAAAAGTAAGATATAAAATAAATGCATCTTATTGGTAAGACCACGTATAATTTTGCACCAGTTAAGTGCGAAAAAGTAGAAGGGCGGCTGTGTTTCATATGCAACTTGAATGGTTAAATACCTTAAAACCAAATTTTAAAGTGTTGCCGCTAAAGGAAAGAATACTCTGTGGTTTAGGTGCATTGTTGGGCTTGGCACTTTCCTCGCTCATTAGTTGGTGGGTATTGGGTGATATTAATGTATGGTACATTGCCCCAATGGGCGCCTCTTCTGTATTGCTGTTTGCTGTACCCGCCAGTCCTCTGGCACAGCCATGGAACATGATTATTGGTAATACTTTGGCAGGTTTTATCGGTGTCACTTGTGCATTATATATGCCGAATTTAACTGAAGCATTCAGTGTTGCGGTGGCGTTTTCGATCTTTTTGATGATGAGCACCGATTCTTTACATCCACCTAGCGGTGCAGTTGCGATTACTGCGGTATTGGGTGGTAAAAGCGTACATGAACTAGGTTATGCTTTTATTGCCTATCCTGTGTTGTTGAATTCATTATTGCTACTGATCATCGCTATTATTTTTAACCGAATGTTGGGGCGCCAATATCCGCAAACGGCACAGCTAAACTCACGTTCCATCGATCCAACACCGACTCAAAAAGTCACCATTCAGCCGCAAGATATTCATAATGTGTTGGAGCATCAGCCACAGTTGCTCGACATCAGTGAATATGATTTACAAAAGATTATTCTCAAGGCGCAGGAAATTGCCAACGCACGTGCAGTGAACGAACTAACCTGCCAAGACCTGATGTCTAAAGATGTACTGATGCTGAATGAGCAAGATGATATTCATCTTGCCTTAGATAAATTTAAACAGATTAATTTAATGAGCTTGCCTGTGGTCAATAACGCACGGCAGTTGGTGGGAACTCTAGCACTGTATGAAGTCGTGGAATGGTTTAAACGTGCTGCCGACCCGAAAGCCAGTTGGGAGCATCAGGTGAAACAGATTATGAATCGACAAGTGGTGACGGTACAGCCGAGCCAGCCGATTCAAGATTTGGTGCCGTATTTTGTTGAGCGTTCGTTTAACTACATTCCTGTGGTTGAGCAGCAACAGTTGGTGGGAATGATCAGTCGTGCAGATATGATTGCGGCATTAAACCAGCAATTAATTCAATTGAAAAATCAAAAATAAGTGAGCTAAATAAAAAAAGCTACGACTCTTTGGGGAAAAAGTCGTAGCGACCAAAATGGTAGGTCAAAAGATGTTGTTTTAAAATCTATAATGGCGTCTTGTTGTTATTCACAGTACGTATAGGGCGTGGGTAATTCGATGCATCTGAATCCATCGCTTCTACCCGTTTCGGAATGACGAGCCATAAAATCAAATAAACTAAAATGCCTGGAAATGCGGCACTCATGATTGAAACCAAAAAGAAAATAATTCTTAATAAGTTTGCATTCCAACCAAAACGTTCAGCAATACCGCCCATAACACCTGCAATTATATTTTGGCGATTCGAACGATATAAACCAACATTGGCCATTCAGGTCTCCTTAAAAATAGAATGAGAGATATTTTGCAATCCCATAATTAAGAAATGGTGATGCAATTCAATTTTTAAAGCAAAGCCAGCACGAAAATAGTTAAGTTATGTAAATACATATAGGCGTTCAGCCGAGCTCTACATAAAATGTGATCAAATTTACAGATACCTTTGTTTTTGATAAGTAAATACAGGTACTTGCAATGCTATTGCTGAATTTAAGGATAAATGACGCAATAACATTTTTTTACCCTTTGGGTGCTCGGTTAAATAAATGTGGGTTGTGTATTAACGTGATGAAATGGAAAAGTGTACGACTTCATCAGAAGTTCGGAGAGACGTTATTGGGGTGTTTATGCATCAGTCTAGTTTTGACAGCATGTAGTCGTTCAACTCCTTCAGATGCTGATCAAACAGCATCTGCTTCTGAAGCACAGCCTACATCTACTGCCCATTCACAGCAGTCAGGCAAGAAACTCACAGAACTGGCAGGGCAGGCAAGTATGCCTAACGAGTCGGTATCAAAAGTGCAACAAGATTTAGTCGATGAACAAGCTCCCTATGTTGGGCGTTATCATGTCAAGATTTCCTGTAAAGATGACTTTGTTCAATGTTCCGAAGGTTCAGCAGAATATATTCTGACTTTGGCTGCCGATGGTTCTGCCTATCGGAGTATTGTTTACACGGGCAAGCTGTTTAGTGAAAAAATGGCTGAAGACAGCAATATTCGAACCTATCGACGTGATACGTGGTCAGTGAACCCAGAAGATTCTGAATTGGTGGTGCATTTGGAAGAGGGTGCGGAATTTTATTATCGAGTGGATAAACAACATAATCTTATTTTAGATTTGGATCGAACTTTAGATTTGGACAATCAAATTAATCAGCATTTATTTGCAGCGGGCTATCCGATGCCAACACAAGCCTATCGTTTAATTAAAGATCAATAATTTGCAATAAAATTAGAAGAGATAAAGATGCTATGAAAATGCAGTAGCTATGCGGAGAGCGGTGTTAAAAGAGATATTTTAAGATGTTTTGCAATAAATGGTGGGTCGTCCGCGACTCGAACGCGGGACCAACGGATTAAAAGTCCGCTGCTCTACCAACTGAGCTAACGACCCATTTAGAATGCTTTCACATTATGACAGCTTTTAGATAAAGCTTAAAGATGGTGGGTCGTCCGCGACTCGAACGCGGGACCAACGGATTAAAAGTCCGCTGCTCTACCAACTGAGCTAACGACCCATCAGGAATCAAAATAAGTGGTGGGTCGTCCGCGACTCGAACGCGGGACCAACGGATTAAAAGTCCGCTGCTCTACCAACTGAGCTAACGACCCATCTCGTTTTGATGGAGCGTATTGTAGCAAGATATCGAACGAGCGCAAGAGAAAAATCGCAAAGTTGTTGATGTTTGATTATAAATACAACAACTTTGCCTGATTTTATGCAAAAAATTGCCAAAATTTCAATTTAGAAGCGATACTGATACTGCTGAATATTGCTGTAAATTTCAGTACTCATATGGCAATAGGCACTGCTATTTGGCAATAAGACTAATATTTGCTCATCGGTTTTTTCTGGATTGAAGGCTTGTTCTTTTAGCTTGTTCTTCTGATATTTAAAGGTACCTGTGGTTTCGACTTGTTTCTGGACTCTTAAAAATACAGGAATCGCATAGGTAGGTAGACTCTTTTTGAAGCAACTGAGCATGGCTTGCAGGTCTTGTTCATTCAGTTGGGCTTGCTCTGCTAAGGTGATGGCTGCCATGCCTGCACGGCCATTGGTGTTTGGAATTTCTACACCATACACCACAGCTTCGACAATCTTTGGATATTCACACAACATATTCTCGACTTCGGTGGTGGAAACATTTTCCCCTTTCCAGCGGAAGGTGTCGCCGAGACGATCTACAAACTGTGCATGACGGAAACCAATATCACGGACTAAATCACCCGTATTAAAGTAAGCATCCCCGTTCTTAAACACGTTGGACATAATCACGGATTTGTTTTTTTCAGGGTCGGTATAACCATCAAAAGGGGAACGACGTGTAATTTTACCGATCAACAAGCCGACTTCGCCTTTACTTACTTTTTGACACCAACCATGTGTGTCTCGAATAGGTTCATTTTTCTCTTTGTCGAATTGAACAATGGCATACGGTGTTGGGGAGAATCCGACAGTGTTGTCGAAATTAAATACATTGCTAAAGCCAACGTTACCTTCACTAGATGCGTAGAGTTCAAGCACTTCTTCTACACCAAAACGTTGTTTAAATTTGTCCCAGATATTCGGGCGCATGCCATTGCCAATCATTTTTTTGACACGATGGGTATGGTCTAACTCCGATGCAGGTGCATCCATTAAGTAACGGCATAGTTCTCCTACATAGCCAATCGCAGATGCGTTAAATTTTTGCACATCTTTCCAAAATGCAGAGGTCGAATATTTGCGTCGTAATGCCAAAGTCGCACTACTTGCAATCACACCACACCAGCACACCACAATGCCTGTCGCATGGTAGAGCGGTAAGGTAACGTACATAACATCGTCACTGTTTAAATCCAGCACGTGTCCATAAGTGCCATAGGCAAGTGTCCAGCGACTATGGGTGAAGATGACCGCTTTCGGTAAGCCAGTGGTGCCCGAAGTATAGATGTAAAATAGTCCATCTTTGCCTTTCACACTATGTGTGGTTGGCGTGTTAAAGGTCGGGAAGGTGGTGATTTCTTCAGCTAAGTTCAGATAATGTGCAGGTGCTGTACCTGCATGTTGACGTGTTTCTTGATCGGCAAACCAATAAAAGCGCTGCTCAGGTAAGTTAAGCTCTTGACGAATTTCATCTACGGCAGTACGGCATTCTTCTCCGACAATCAGTGCAATTGGGTTGACCAAATTAATACTATGTGCCAAGACTTTGCCAACTTGTGAAGTATTCACTAAAGCAGCAGTTACCCCAATTTTTGCCAAGGCTAAGACACTGGCAACCAGTTCTGGGCGGTTTTCGACCATCACTGCAATGACGTCACCTTTTTGTGCGCCAATCGACAGATAATAATGTCCGATTTGGTTTGCCCAATCATTGAGTTGCTGGTAAGTATATTTCTGTTCTTCAAATAATAATGCGTAGCCATGTGGGTTGCGTTTTACGGCTTTTTCAAACGCAATACCTAAGCCCGCGGGTGAGTTCGGGGTACGTAAATATGCTTGTTTCAACCCTGTAACCAGATGCGGAAGTTTTCCAATAAATTGTGGGATTTTGGCAGCGACGTCTGTAATTCCAATAAGATCGCTCTGTGTGGTTTGGCTCATAAGAATCCTATTTATTTTTCGTGTCCAATACGATGTCTTTGTCTACAGGTTGAACGAAGTAATCTGTACAGTTGTCCTTTTAATCGTTTCTTTCTAGTGCAATCAACCTAATCTGTTCAAAATAACAAAAAAAACCTAGCCATCGAAATGACTAGGTTTTAATTATTTTACAACAATTGGGTAAATACTTACTCTGCTGTAGGTGTGGTTTTTTTCGGTGGGCGACCACGTGGACGACGCGGACGAGCTTTTTCTTTCTCTTCCTTTTCAGCCGCAGTTTCTTCTGTCGCTGTATCTTCGACAACATCTACAGCCAACTCAGTCTGTACAGGTTCTGCTTTCGCTTTGGCTTTCGCAGGCGCCTTTGTTTCAACCGTTGCTTCTTCTGCTACTACGGGTTCAGCAACAGCTTCGGTTACTGTAACTTCGGTAGCTGCTTGGGCAGGTTCAACCACCTCAGCAACTTTTTCAACTACTGCCACAGCAGTTGGTTCAGCTGCAACTGGTGCTTCTTCCGCTTGTGCTTGTTTTGCTTGTGCAAGCGCTTGCTCAGCGGCTTGTTTTGCTAAACGACGACGTTCACGCGGGTCATTGGCAACACGCTTTTCTGACTCTGGCTTTGGTGGTGTTAAGTCCAACACTGGTGCAGGTTCAGCTTCAGGAGTCGCTTTAGCCACTTCGACATCACGCGTGACAGGTTTTTTCTCAACTTCAACAGCTACAGTGCTGGTATTGAGGCTCGCTGCATATTCAGCAGTGAACTTCTCTAATGCACGGTTGAAGGTTGGAATTAAACCAAATTGTTCAATCAGTACGGCACAATCTTCACCATACACTTGACGAATTAAGCTACCTACCGTGTATTGCGCTAAAGTCGGTACTTGTGATGGATTAAGCTTAGGCGCTTGCACTTGTTTAGTTTGAGCATCACGTTGTTGACGACGACGCATACGCGGGTCATTGCTCGCACGTTTTCCATCAGAGCGAGGTTTTTGCTCCTCTGTTTTAACTTCAGCAGTTGGTGCTTGAGTTTGAACTTCAACTTTTGCTTCAGGTTCAACCGCTACAGGAGTTGCCTTAACCACTTCCGATGTTTCAGTGGTGGTAGGTTTTGCTGCTTCAACGGCCTTTGCGGTTGAGGTCGTGTTGATGGCAATGATTTCACTTTGAGCTTGATCAACATTCACCACAAGTGCTGTCGGCAGGATGTCTTGACGCGGAGCATCAATCACTTCTACCTTGACCTGTTGCTCATCGACCACGACTGGAGCAGGTGCAGCTACCGCAGCTTGCTGTTCATTGAATACGCTTTGGTCGCGATGGCGATTGGGGCGATTTGGACGCTGTTGGTTGTTACGGTCACGACGTGGTACAGTTTGCTCAGCATGCGTTTCGCTCTGTTGATCTTGCTGTTGAGGGTGACGTTGTTGTTGACGTTGACGCTTTTGCTCACGCTGTTCTTGGCGTTGCTCTTGGCGCGTCATTTGCACAACTTCTTCAACCACTTGATTTTGTTCTTGTGGTTGCTCACGTTGTTCGCGTTGCTTGTTGTTGTTACGCTTTTTGTTGTGACGTTGAGATTTTTCTTCTTTCTCAGAATTTTTTTCTACAAAGTCACGTTGCTCCGCTTTTTGTGGAGCAGATGTTGCTGATAAGTACACGTTGTTGTTGGCTACAGGCGTAGGCGCAACAGCAACAGGGGTGGTCACTTGACCAAACTGGCCACGACTGACAGCACCACCATTCACCATTTGCTCAATTGCGGCTGCTGCATTATTTGCTGTACGTGCTTGATCTACAGTTGCAGCTTGCTTTTGAACAAACAAGTTTTCTAACCATGCACATGGGCTGCTTGATGCAGTTGGTGCAGCAGCAGGAGTTTGCTGTTGTTGAGCAGCTTGCTGTGGCTTTTTCTTGCCATGTTTGTCAGCAACTGGTGCAACACTTGGTTGTTGATCGGCATCTTCTAAGTGCCAATCTGAAGCTTCATAACCCAATTCTTTTTCGCTAGAACGAGTTGCTTCAGTACGTTCATAGCTGGTTGGCGCGAAGCCTTCAGGATTATAAGAAATCTCGTAATGAGGCGTTTCTAAGTGTGGGTGTGGCAATACCGTTACACGCACATTTGACGTTTGTTCTAAGTAAACCAAGCTGTGACGCTTTTCATTCAATAAGAATGCTGCAATTTCTACAGGCACTTCAACTTGAACTTCACCATGACGTTCACGTAGGGCAATTTCTTCCACTTTACGCATAATTGAAAGTGAAAGTGAGCGCAAGTCACGCACCATACCTGTACCGTGGCAACGTGGGCAAACATAACCAGTGGCTTCTTCTAAAGATGGACGTAAGCGTTGACGGCTCATTTCCATTAAACCGAAGCGAGACAATTGACCAAACTGAATACGCGCGCGGTCACTTTGGGTGGCTTCACGTAATTTCGCTTCGACCATACGTTGGTTACGGTCTTTGGTCATGTCGATGAAGTCGATCACTACCAAACCGCCAATATCACGTAAGCGCAATTGACGTGCAATTTCTTCAGCAGCTTCAAGGTTGGTATTGAGTGCGGTTTCTTCTACATCGTGTCCACGAGTCGATTTTGCCGAGTTAATATCGATAGAAACCAAAGCTTCTGTTTGGTCAATCACGATTGAACCACCAGAAGGTAATTTCACTTCACGCTCGTAAGCGGTTTGAATTTGGCTTTCGATACCAAAATGAGCGAATAAAGGCTCATTCAAAGTATAGGTTTTTAACTTGTCGATTTGACGAGGCATCACCGCTTTTACGAAGTTATAAGCTTCGTTATAGGCTTGCTCAGAGTCAATTAAAATTTCAGCCACATCATCACGTAAGTAATCACGGATGGCACGTGTCACGACACCTGCTTCTTGGTGCACCAACATTGGTGATGGACCAGAACTCGCTGTATTTTGAATTTGTGCCCAAAGGTCGAGAAGGTGCTGTAGATCGAGTTGTAATTCTTCTTGAGAACGACCAATACCCGCAGTACGTACAATCACGCTCATGCCACGAGGCACATTGAGTGATGCAAGCATTTCTTTCAATTCTTCACGAACCGAACCCGAAATTTGACGGCTGATACCACCACCTTTTGGATTGTTAGGCATGAGGACTAAATAGCGACCTGCCAAAGAAATGAAAGTAGAAAGTGCAGCACCTTTGTTGCCACGCTCTTCTTTTTCAACTTGAACTAAAAGTTCAGTGCCTTCAGTAATCAGTTCACGGATATTCGAAGTCTGACGAGGGTCAGCTTTATAATATGAATTTGCGATTTCACGCATAGACAGGAAGCCTTGGCGTCCCGCACCGTATTCAACAAATACGGCTTCTAGAGAAGGTTCAACGCGAGTCACGTGACCTTTATAGATATTCGATTTTTTTTGTTCACGGGTACGATTTTCTAAATCAAAATCGTAAAGACGCTGACCTGTAACCAGTGCAACGCGGATTTCCTCGGCATGTGTTGCATTAATCAACATACGTTTCATGGGTGTAACACCTTATAGTGATACACAGCAAAAAATCGCTATACACGTAGCGAACATCAAACATCACGGATCAAACTCAGATCTCAAATAAACCAATTGTGGTCTGAGGGTTTTCACTGGCCTTTTTAAAGATGGGCTCCAGTTTTGATTCACGTATTGATGATGGCAATACGGCTTCAATCTTTAAACGATTAAAGTCACCTGCACACTTCACTGGCGGACAAGCGGTGCATTGGATGTGAGTAACTTTCACTGTCACATTGCTCGAAGAGCATCCCTACATAAGAGTGTCTTGATACGGAATTATCGTCGTATCTTTACAAATTGTGCAGATCCAATGCATCAGACGCTGTAGCCTGAATGTGGTTTCAGGGTGCGACTAATCTGATGTGTATCAGTTTACGTTTAAAAACCAACTTGAGGTTGGCGACATATTTTTTCAGGCAAACTGATTTATGTACCTGAGGTACAATTAAACGCAACAGTTTGCAGTTTTGCCGATATAATAAGCCTTCGGCGTCGGCATAATTCTTTTGGGACCTTTCCGAGTTTATAATCAAAATTTCAGCCATATTTCAATATGAATATAATTGAAATGTGTTGATGATGATTCACTTACGGTGGTTTCCGTGCGCTGACTATAGCAAACCTTGCATCATCTGCCTATGGGCTAAGCTTACGTTTCTAGTGAAAAGTATAGCCTAAATGATCAGTTTTTAATCAATTTTAGTATTTTTTTAGGTCACAGTATCTGTATGAATTCTACGCAAGAATGGCAAAGTGTCACTTGGTTTGAAGTGGATGAGCATCAAGCGGGTCAACGCATCGATAATTTTTTATTTAGCCGACTCAAGGGTGTACCGAAAAGTCGCATTTATCGTTTGATTCGTGAAGGGCAGGTGCGCGTGAACAAAAAGCGCATTAAAGCCGAAACTAAATTGGCGATTGGTGACCAGATTCGTGTTGCACCGATTCGTTATGAACAAAAAGATGAAACGGCAGCACCTGTGTCTGACAAAGTGGCGCAAAGCTTACTGAGTCGTGTGGTGTATGAAGATGAAGGCTTGATGGTGGTGAATAAGCCTTCGGGCATCGCGGTACATGGCGGCAGTGGCGTGGCTTATGGTCTGATTGAAGGCTTACGGACTGCGACGGGTAAAAAATATTTGGAACTGATTCACCGTATTGACCGTGATACATCTGGCTTGGTGATGATTTCTAAAAAACGTAGTGTGTTAAAAACTTTGCAAGATATGCTGCGTGAACACAAAATTAAAAAGACTTATGCTGCTGTGGTCAAAGGTGTTGTGAGCCTTGATAAACAGTTGATTGATGCGCCTTTACATCGTTATGAACTCTCGAACGGTGAACGTCGTGTGCGCGTATCTAAAGAAGGGAAAGATTCGAAAACTCAGTGGAATGTCGCTGAGCGTTTTATGCATGCGACTTTGGTGTATGCTTCACCGCTTTCAGGTCGTACCCATCAAATTCGTGTACATGGTTTAAGTATTGGTCATCCCTTGGTTGGTGATGATAAATATGGTCATGAAACTGAGTACAATGGCCCTAAACCGCGTCGGTTATGTTTACACGCTATGCGTTTGGATATTCCTGGTTATCCACCAATTGAAGCGCCTTTACCTGAGGATATGCAGAGTATTGTGGCGCAGTTAAGAGCACAGAAAAAGGACTAAACCTTTTCCCTCTCCTTTGGAGAGGGTTAGAGAGAGGTAATAAAATAGGACCTCTTTTGTCGTGATTAACTGGAAATGATGCTGTATTGGTCATTTTTACTTTTCAAAGATGAAAAGTAACAAAAATCTTTTGTTGAGCTGATGGAACGTCCTTGTATCACAGCTCAACGGCGACATCCTTGTCGCCATCATGTAGCAAATGCATCGTGTAAATTTTCTTCATAAAAGCAAATATTGGAACCCCAGCATGCAAAAACCTGTAGAACTGATTATCTTTGATTGGGATGGCACATTATTTGATTCAGTGGGGCAAATTGTAGATAGTCTTTTGTTTGCAGCGCAGCAATTTGAACAACCCCTAACTCCTGAAGCGGCAAAAAGTATTATTGGTTTAGGTTTGCCTGAAGTGGCTCAAGTTTTATTTCCGACAGTGCCTGAATTACATACTGATCTTTTGAAATGTTATGGCGATCATTACGTTGCACATTCAAAGGATGATGCCTGGTTTGCGGGTATTGCGGAAATGTTGTACGGACTCAAAAATCAGGGTGCACGACTTGCGGTGGCGACAGGTAAAAGCCGTAGAGGTTTGGATCGTGTGCTGGCTCAAACCAATAGTCATGATTTGTTTGAGATTACGCGTGCAGCAAGTGAAACTAAGTCTAAACCTGATCCGTTGATGTTGCAGGAAATCTTGCAGTTCACAGGCTTACGCCCAGAACAGGCAATTATGGTCGGGGATACTTCTTATGATTTGGAAATGGCACAAAATATTGCCATGCCAAGAGTCGGCGTCGCCTATGGTGTACATACTAAAAATATTTTGCAGCAGTTTAATCCGTTGACCATTGCCGATGATGTCGCAAGTTTAGATCAGTTTTTAAATTTGCAAGTCAATGCTTCTGATGTGGCTTAAGCGCAGTTGATTATTTTTCAAGGCGTGTAAGGATATACGCCTCAAATTACTTTTGAATAACAAGAAAATCCGCTATGAGTCGTTCTATTCGATTACTTCATTTATTACAGCATCTTCGTGAACAGCGTTATCCTGTTACTGCGCAACGTTTGGCTGAACATTTACAAATCAGTGTGCGAAGTGTTTATCGTGATATTGAAAGTTTACGTGATCAAGGGGTCAATATTGAGGGAAGTGTTGGTGTAGGATTTCAATTAAAAGAAAACTTTCTTCTTCCACCCATGAGTTTGGATGAATCAGAAATTGAAGCCATGTATTTGGCATTACAATGGGCCAAATCTATTCCTGATCAAGCATTACAACAGGCTTCACATTCGGTATTAAGCAAATTAAGAGCTGTATTACCGCAAAGAAAACAAGAATTTTTAAATGATACTTATCTCAAATCCATTCATTCGTGGATTGAAGTTGACCAAACGGTTGTTGAACAAGTTCGTATTGCCATTCGTTTACAAATTAAAATCCAGATTGATTATATTGATGAACAAAAAAAGATTTCACACAGGCAATTATGGCCGTTTGCATTGGGATATTTTAACGACAAAATGTTGTTGGCTGCGTGGTGTGAATTACGGGAAGATTTTAGAAATTTCCGTTTAGATCGAATACAAACGCTCATATTGACTGAACAAGTCTATCCTCAATTTAAACGTCATTTGTTTCAGCAATGGTGTCAAAAGGAATTTTCAAATTCATAAAAATGACCCAACACTACTGACAAAAACTGACACAGCTCCGTTCTATTCTAAAAAAACAATAAACACAGAGGATAGAACAATGGCTTTAACTTTATATACAAATCAGCAATCTCGGGGCGTTGTGGTGGATTGGCTCATTCTTGATTTGGGGATTGAGGTTGACCGTATAGAAGTCGCTTATGGCGAGGAAATGAAATCAGCCGAATTTTTAAAACTCAACCCTTTTGGTAAAGTGCCAGTTTTGGTTGATGGTGATGTGGTGATTTATGAGTTGGATGCCATTTGTGCATATTTGGCAGATAAATTCTTTGAAAAAGGTTTAGCGCCTGCACTCGATGATCCGAAAAGAGGTCTATATTATCGTTGGTTATTCTTTGGTGCAGGCCCGTTTGCGGCCGCTTCGGACAATGAGCATTTAAAAGTTCAAGTTGCACCAGAGCAAAAAATGTTTATGGGCTATGGTGATTATCAGGATACCTATCAAGCCTTGGTTCAAGGTTTGGAACAAGCAAGCCCGTATTTATGCGGTTCACAGTTTACGGCAGCCGATATTAGTTTAGGGGCAATCATCATGTGGCAATTAAAAATGAATTTATTAAAGCCACACCCTGCAATTGACCGCTATGTATCGGCCATACAGCAACGTGAAAGTTTAAAGAAAAATCCTGCTTTGTTTGCAGCATAAGGTCATTTGACTCAAAAAAGCCTCTGATGAAAGAGGCTTTTTTGAGTTGTAGATTTATCCCCAGAGACTGCTCGCGTATTATTTTTTAGTCGTAGGTGAAAAAATTTAATCCACTATATAAAGCCTAATTCTGAATGGTTTGCGCATTTTTCTCTTTGATTTTTCTACACTGTTTATTTTGATGGATAAAACAAAAAAGATTTATAAGTTCTAACTATTGTAAAAAATAACTTTGTACACGACAAAAAAAGACAACTCATTGAAATAATGGCATAATACTTGTTTTCTGACGACGAATATGATGACACATTTCAATGAGTTACATCTCATCTTAAACAAATATCTAAAGTGGAACAAGTCACGTGTAAAATGTTTTACACTGATTATGCTGGCATTAATTGTAAAACAGACATGTAATCTTTCTTCTGCATCTAAAGCCTTACCCATCACGTGCTTACCACAATCATTTTATCGACGTATACAACGCTTCTTTGCAGATCAGTATTTCGATTATCGTCAAATTTCTCAGTTAATTTTCAATATATTTTCATTCGATAAAGTCCAATTAACTTTGGATAGAACCAACTGGAAATGGGGAAAACGAGATATCAATATCTTGATGTTAGCCATCGTCTATCGTGGAATAGCGATACCTATTGTTTGGACATTGCTCAATAAACGTGGAAATTCAGATACAAAAGAGCGTATTGCTTTGATTCAACGCTTTATCTCCATTTTTGGTAAAGATCGTATTGTGAATGTGTTCGCAGACAGAGAATTTATCGGTGAGAAATGGTTTACATGGTTAATTGAAAATGACATTAACTTCTGTATACGTGTTAAAAAAACTTTATTGTGACCAATCACTTAGCCAAGAATCATAAAATTAGTGATTTATTTCGTCATCTTCAAGTTGGTCAAACAGAATGTCGTAAACGACGTATTTGGGTTGGTCGAGTGAAACTGTATATTAGTGCGCTACGATTAGAAGATGGAGAACTTTTACTTGTTGTTTCTCCTATGTTTAATGCTTCTGCTATTGGTGATTATGCATTACGCTGGGAAATCGAAACCTTATTTAGTTGTCTCAAAGGACGTGGATTCAATCTTGAAAATACTCGTTTAACAGACCCTAGACGAGTCAAGAAATTGATAGCAGTGCTAGCGATCGGTTTCTGTTGGTGCTATTTAACAGGTGAATGGCAACATGATCGAAAAAAAGCGATAAAACTAAAGAAGCATGGACGACTTTCAGTAAGTTTATTTCGCTACGGTTTGGACTATGTTCAGATGGCTATTCTACGTTTGATTGGTTTTGGAAAAAAAGAAGAATTTAAGAAAGTGCTAGCAATTTTAAGAAAGAAAAAGCCTGATAGGACAAGGGCCCTATGAAATTTGTCGTGTACAGAGAAAAAATAAAATAAGTATTGGCGTAAAGCCGTCATTTTTCCGATGCTTGAACTGTTTATACACATACGCGTTTTATAGATGATCAGACAGCGCTTGTCTGTCGCAATTGTTCTAATCGATCTGAGTTTTAAATCTGACTCAATCATTTTTCATCTAAAACAGTATCCGTCCATTTTTGCAGTTTAAGGAAATCTAGATGTCGAATTCTGCTGTTTTTGAATCCGTTGCGCAGGCTTTACGTAACGCTGAGCTTACACAGACTGCGATAGCACCCATTCGCCCACAACTGGGTGCGGAACAAGCAGACGTCGATAGTGCCTATGCGGTTCAGGAAGTAAATACTCAACGTGCCTTGAAAGAAGGGCGTCGCTTAGTCGGGCGTAAAATTGGCCTGACGTCTAAAGTAGTACAAGCGCAACTTGGGGTCGACCAACCTGACTTTGGAATGTTATTCGCAGACATGGCTTATGGGGATGGCGAAGTCATTCCAGCAGGATTATTGATTCAGCCGAAAGTAGAAGCTGAAATTGCGTTGGTGATTAACAAAGACTTAACCCAAAAAAAACACAGTTATGCAGACATTATCAGTGCAACTGAGTATGCCTTGCCTGCGATAGAAGTCGTGGATAGCCGTATTGAAAACTGGAAAATTTCATTGATTGATACTGTGGCGGACAATGCGTCTTCTGCGGCGTTTGTGTTGGGTTCACGTCCAGTCAAATTAGATCAACTTGACTTGGTCAATTGCAAAATGACCATGACTCGTGGGGATGAAGTGGTTTCGCAAGGCATCGGTAAAGCCTGCTTAGCGAACCCTTTAAATGCCGCAGTTTGGCTTGCCGATGAAATGGTGCGCCGTGGTCGTCCATTGCTTGCTGGTGACATCATCTTAACAGGTGCTTTAGGTCCAATGGTGATTGTACAACCGGGTGATGAATTTAAAGTTGAAATTGAAGGATTTGGTTCAGTAGTCGCTGCATTTGCTGCGGAATAAATTGGATTTTTGAGAGAGTAGATGCATGAAAAAGATTAAATGTGCATTAATCGGTCCGGGAAATATCGGAACAGATTTATTGTATAAGTTGCAGCGTAGCGAATTCCTTGAGCCTGTATGGATGGTCGGGATTGACCCAAGTTCAGAAGGTCTGACCCGTGCCGCGAGTATGGGGCTAAAAACCACAGCAGAAGGTGTGGATGGACTATTGCCACATGTGCTTGCGGATGAAATTCAAATTGCCTTTGATGCGACCTCAGCTTATGTTCATGCGGAAAATAGCCGTAAGTTGAACGAATTAGGTGTGCAGATGATTGATCTGACGCCTGCTGCGATTGGTCCATTTTGCGTACCGCCTGTCAACCTTCAAGAACTCTTGGATGCTGGTGAGTTGCCGAATGTGAATATGGTGACCTGTGGAGGTCAAGCGACCATTCCAATGGTTGCAGCGATTTCCCGCGTACAACCTGTCAGTTATGGTGAAATTATTGCAACCGTTTCAACCAAGTCGGTCGGTCCTGGGACACGTAAAAACATTGATGAATTTACGCGTACTACTGCGGGTGCAATTGAAAAAGTGGGTGGTGCAAAACAAGGTAAAGCCATCATCATTATTAATCCAGCCGAGCCACCATTGATGATGCGTGATACGGTGCATTGCTTGGTTGAAGGTGAACCAGATCAAGCTGCAATTACAGCATCTGTGCAAGCCATGATTACCGAAGTACAAAAATATGTACCTGGCTACAAATTAGTGAATGGTCCAGTATTTGATGGTAACCGCGTATCAATGTTCCTTGAAGTGGAAGGCTTAGGCGACTTTTTGCCGAAGTACGCAGGGAATTTGGACATTATGACTGCGGCAGCTGCGCGCACTGCGGAAATGTTTGCGGAACGTTTATTGGCTACGGCTGAAGTATAAGGAGCAACCCATGTCTAAGATTATTGTGCATGATATGACTTTGCGTGATGGGATGCATCCTCAGCGTCATCAAACTACTGTTGAGCAAATGATTGCAATTTCAACCGCTTTGGACGATGCAGGTGTGCCACTGATCGAAGTGACGCATGGTGATGGTTTAGGTGGTTCATCGGTGAACTACGGTTTTGCCGCAGCAACGGATGAAGAGTATTTGTCTGCTGTTGTTCCACGTATGAAAAATGCCAAAGTTTCAGCATTGCTGTTACCTGGTATTGGTACAGTCGATCATTTGAAAATGGCCCATGAAATTGGGGTGTCGACCATTCGTGTGGCAACGCATTGTACCGAAGCCGATTGTTCAGAACAGCATATCACTGCTGCGCGTCAGCTTGGAATGGACACCGTGGGTTTCTTGATGTTGGCACACATGGCATCACCTGAACGTCTTTTAGAAGAAGCGAAAAAGATGGTGTCTTATGGCGCGAACTGTATTTATGTGACTGACTCTGCGGGTTATATGCTGCCGCAAGATGTGACGGACCGTGTTGGTTTGCTGCGTCAAGAACTGGACAGCAGTATTGAACTGGGTTTCCACGGGCATCATAACTTGGGTATGGGCGTGGCAAATACAGTAGCTGCAGTTGATGCAGGCGCAATTCGTGTGGACTTAGCATCTGCGGGCTTGGGTGCTGGCGCGGGTAATACACCATTGGAATTGTTCATTGCAGTCGCCAACCGTATGGGCTTAGAGACAGGCGTGGATCTGTTTAAAGTACAGGATGTGGCAGAGGATTTGGTGATTCCAATGATGCTGAACCCAATTCGTGCTGACCGTGATGCAGCCACTTTAGGTTATGCAGGTGTCTATTCATCGTTCCTATTATTCGCAAAACGTGCAGAAGCCAAATATGGTGTGTCAGCACGTGAGATTTTATTGGAATTAGGTCGTCGTGGTACGGTCGGTGGTCAGGAAGACATGATTGAAGATTTGGCTTTGACTATGTCGAAAGCGAAGGCTGCTTTGGTTTAAGCTGATCAATATGTATTTAAAAAGCGTCCTTGGGGACGCTTTTTTGTTTTTTGCAATTTAGAAATTATTTGAAGTGTGAAATGTCATCAGCAACCTGCGTGAAATTTGAAATTGCCTGTTTTTGCAATAGCAGTATTTTAATGTATCTGTTGAACAGGTTTTGCTGATGACAAATGCTTTTGGTTCTTTTGGCGTAACAAAAGAACGAAATGAGCTCCGAAAAATGGATTTAAAGCGGTAAGACTCCGTAGTGAATAGCTTAAAAAGAAGAAGGTGGTACTTAAAATATAGTTATTATTGCAAAGTGATTTTTTATTTTAGATTGCATTTAAAAAATCAAACTTTTCCCTTTTTTGCTTGCACAGTTTTCCCGCTTTAATGCTCTTCAACATCATGATGTACATATAGAAAAAATCTGTGATATGAGCGTTTTTTCTTATAATTCTGCAACTAACTTAGAAAATATGATCTTAAAATTTAAACAAAAAAACACTTAAGCATTGCAGTAATTCAGAAAATAAATCAGATTTGGCGAATAAAAACGGTATAGATTCAATCTTTCATCACATCTTGCGAAATCTGCTAAAGAGTGAATTATTGTAATTTTATCTTAATCAAAAAAATGCGAGCTTTATTCAGTGGGTTAAGTCGGGTTGAAGCGCATTTTCTTAAGACTGTGGTCGGATTTTTTCTCTTCGATGAGTTCCGCATGATGGTGTCATAGTTTAATGTGATCATTGGAATGAATATCATGCGTCGTCAAACTTTATGGACAGCCATCTGTGTTGCAATTGCAGCATTAGGTACAACTGCAACGAATGCAGAATTTATCGACGATAGCCAAGTCCAGTTAAAATTCAGAAATTTCTATTTAGACCGTCAGTATGAAACTGTGCCACAAAACAACTGGGGCAGTTGGTCACAGGCCATCACCTTAGATGCCAAATCAGGATATGCCGAAGTGGGTGGCTTGCAATTGGGCGCCGATCTTTTGGTGCAACATGCATTTCGTCTAAATGGCCGTGACAAAAATGCCGATTGGGTACTTCCACATAATGGACAGGAACAAGCCAGCAATTTTGGCAAAGTGGGCGCGACTTTAAAAGCCAAGGTGTCGCAAACAGAATTGAAAGTGGGTGAGTTATTGCCTGTTTCTCCAGTTTTAGTATTTGATCCATCGCGTCAGTTATTGACCACGTATAGCGGGGCATGGTTGGAGTCTAAAAAGCTGAAAGATACTAAACTGAGTTTGGCATATATTGATGGGATTAATGCACGTTATGACAATCAGTTTCAGGACTTAAGTTTATTTCCGAACAATAACCCAAATACTGCTAAAGCAGCGGATGGGATGTATATCGCAGGGATTGATCATCAGTTTAATCCTGCGATTGGAGCAAGCTATTGGTATGCCGATGTCAAAGACATTTATCAGCAGCATTATGCAGGTATCAATTACAACACCACGCTGGGTTCGAAGACTAAGCTGACCAGCCATGTTCGTTATTTTGATAATTCTGAGTCAGGCGATAAATTGTATGGTGAGATTGATAACCAAGCTTTGTCGATTGGGGCGAAATTCAATCATGGTGCACATACCTTTGGTCTGGGCTATCAACAAATGTTTGGGGAAAATAATTTCCCAACATTGGCAGGTTGGGTACCACAGCCTTATTTGGTGAATTGGTCTGTTGCAACCTTTACCAATGCCAAAGAGAAATCTTGGAATATCTCCTATGGGTATGACTTTACCGAATTGGGGCTAAAAGGCTTAAATGCCAATGCCATTTACTTTGCAGGCTTTGATGCTAAAGCGGGCGGAAAAACGAATCAGGACGAACAAGAGCTGAACTTGATTGTGAATTACACGGTACCTGAAGGCAAATTCAAAGGTTTGGGCGTTCAGGCAATGTATATCGATACCGATTATGACTGGAAAAGCGACCTGAAAGAGTACCGTATCGCGACCACCTATAGCTATAAATTCTAAGTTTAAAACTGCCATCGAGCGATTTGGTCACACATCGCTCTTATTATTTCAGTGTAGCGTAAACCGTTTACTGTGAGCTGATACTTCATTTTTAAGTGAAAATATTGTTTTAAAACATAATGTTAAATAATCGTTTTTTTATAGTATGTGATCGAAAACAAGTATCAGTACAAGGCTTTTGAACAGGTAAGATGGAGCAGTAAAACCTGTCGAAATGAATGAATTGACCTGTCCTGAACACAGAACATCAGACAGGTCTTAGGCTGTACGAGGAGTATGTATGAGCACGGTCCAAATCCCGAATTACACCACCGACCCATTTTTTGGCTTGGAAGATAAATGGATTGAAACGGCTGAAGGTGAGTTAACCCATTACCATGAAGTGGGGCAAGGAACGCCGATTTTATTTTTACACGGCTCTGGAACAGGTGTTTCTGCAGCAGCAAATTGGTGGCTGAATTTACCGCAAATTGGTGAACAAGCTCGTTGTATCGCCATAGATTCGATTGGCTATGGTCAAACAGTGGTGGCGGATGGTACGGCTTATGGAATTCGCGCATGGGTCGATCATGCAGTGCGTACATTGGATGCTTTGGGTATTGAAAAAACTTGGTTAGTGGGTAACTCCTTAGGGGGGTGGTTAGCCTTCCAAATGGTGCTGGATTACCCTGAACGTGTGTTGGGCATTGTATCGATGGGTACAGGCGGTGCGAAGCAAACTGCTGCACTAAAAGCCCACGCCAACCCAGTGTTGACTGAAGAAGGCATTAAAAACACCTTGTCGATGTTTGTGGTGGATAAGAGCTTAATTACCGATGAATTGGTTAAAGTTCGTTATGAAGCAGCAAAAAATGATTATGCTTCAGACCGTTTAATGGATGTCGTGGGCGCACGTGACCGTGACCGTTTTGAGTT
The DNA here is from genome assembly GCF_002934965.1 of Acinetobacter sp. ACNIH2. Classification (NCBI taxonomy): domain Bacteria; kingdom Pseudomonadati; phylum Pseudomonadota; class Gammaproteobacteria; order Moraxellales; family Moraxellaceae; genus Acinetobacter; species Acinetobacter sp. ACNIH2. The sequence continues at coordinate 996,418 of NZ_CP026412.1, read as the reverse complement.
CCCGCTCGATTTCGAAAAAATGAAAGACATCCAAGTGCCTGTACTATTGATTCATGGTGTTCAGGATGTGGTGATTCCTGTATCTCGTACATGGGATATTTTGAATACCGTTCCTTTTGCCGATGCACATATTTTTAGTCAGTGTGGACATTGGTCACAAGTGGAAAAAGCCGAAGAATTTAATACAGTGATTAAAGATTATTTGACCGTACGTGGTGTTAAATAATCGATTAAGCAAGATAAGGGATGGTTAAGCCATCCCTTTTTTATGTCAGAAATTTCATCGTAGTCAAACAAGTTTATAGTGTGATAAAACCTGCGGCAACATTAATGCTGATGGCTAAAATGGAAGTGTTAAAACCATACGCCAGAATAATATGCACAATATTTAAAATCCGCATGGAGCGGGAAGTAATGGAAACATCCGCAGTTTGCGCAGAGGTACCAATCACATAACTAAAGTATAAGAAGTCGGGATAGGTCGGATATCGGGTCTTAGGAAAATCGAGTCCTGCATCTTGAGCATCATCTACAGCAAGGTAATAGTCATGCGCATAATGAATCGCGAAAATGGTATGCATAAAAAACCATGCGCTGATAATGGTCAGCAGAGATAACAATAGATGCCCAAATGTCAGTGCAGTATTATGCGGTAGATGCGTAAGTTCAATGACGATTGCGATCAGACACATTCCTAGCGTCAAAATCACCAGCAATAAAATAATCCATTTACTGGCATCCTGTTGTTGAGCATGTTGCAGAATATGTTGATGATCTACAGACCAGAGCGTAGTCATGGTTTTAATGAGATAACTGGAAACGGCAATATTCCAACTGATGAGTAAACTGGTTGACCATGTCCAGTTGGTAAATAGCGTGAGTAAGCCAAACAATAGGGCGGTCAGCAAAAAAGTAATAAAAAAGTAAGGGCGAAATTGCATCCCAGTTTTTAAGCGATGTAAGGTGGGCATAGGCATGATTTTCTCCTTTTTAGTTTTACTTTTTTGTGCAACTCAGGCATTCATATTTATTTGAATATAAGTTTAAGTTTAGACTTAAGTTGTAGGTAAAACCTGACAAAAAATTGGCTTGTGATCAGTATGCTTCTGCTTGAAAAGCAAGCAAAGTAAAAACGTGGAATATGATGCGCATTACTTAACACAAAAGGGCGAAAATACGCTGGTGATATAGGGTATTTTGCCACGAAAAAGGCACACTGTTATTTATTCAGGAAATAATGGTGTGCCAAATTGAGTGATTCATCTGGACTGTATGTGGATTTATTCGCGATTAATATCTAAATAAAAAACTCGGGTCAGCAATTCTAAAAATTTATTTACTGCCAGTGAAGAGTTGTTTTTACGATAGCTTACATACAAATCTAAATAGGGTAGCTCAACCTCAAGTGGACGAATTACCGTGTTGCTCATGGTCAGTGGGGCAATGTAACCGGGTAAAATGGTACAGCCAAGCCCCATGCCAATAGAGTTGATATTGAACAAAATGTTGTCAGCTTTTTGCACGATGTTAAATTCGATATTCTGCGCCTTGGCAAATTCTAAAATGGTATGGTGCAAGGTCTGTGATTGCTCGACTGCAGGAATAATAAAATCAATACCATTTAAAGCCTTAACAGGAATGCGTTCGTACTTTGCTAGAGGATGATCTTTCGGAAGTAGGAAGATGAGCGGTTCACGTAGTACAAACTGACTTTCGATTTCATCACTATGAAAATTATGTCGAGTAAAGGTAATGTCCAGTTCACCTTTCTTGAGCAAGCGCATTTGCTCGGTATTGTTCATACTGAGCAATTCAATTTTTAAGTCTGGGTTTTGTACCCGCAAATTCGGCAGGACATAAGGGAAAATTTTCATTTCTGCGACGGGGACAAAACCAATGCGTAGCATTTGCTGCTTGGCTTGTGACACCTGACGTGCCATAGCGATCGCTTTATCTGCCTGAGCCAAGGTCAGGCGTGCCTGTTCTAGAAAAACCGCCCCTTCTTCTGTGAGTTCCACTTTTCGCTTGGTTCGATACAGTAACTGTACCCCAACATCTTCTTCGAGGTCTTTAATTTGCTGACTTAAAGAGGGTTGGGCAGTATACAGTTTGAGTGCGGCCTTACTGAAGTTCAGTTCTTCAGCAACGGTAATGAAATAGCGAAGGTGTCTAAGTTCCATATAAATAACCCACAGAGTAATCCAAAAAATGTCTTACCACGACTACGGCAAAGTATAATCTATAAACAACTATGCCGTGAAGATGATTCAAGTATTTAGAAAATAAATGGTCTTGAACCGAGTGCGGAGATTTTAATATAAGAAATAGCTTTTCCAATAATTGCTAAAACGTATTAATTGAAACAAAAAAAATATTTCCCTAAAACCGTCTAAAAAATCATGATGCCTCAAAAGTTGAGTCTATTTACGTTGTGCCGTGTATTGGTCGCAGGAGAGCTTTTCATGAGTGGAAAAATTGATGTGCGTGAAATCGACGCTTTGGTCGATGCACAAAATGGACGTATCTCGCCATCCATCTATACAGACCCAGATTTATACGAATTAGAACTGGAACGCGTGTTTGGGCGTACATGGTTATTTCTATGTCATGAAAGCCAAATTCCAAAGGCAGGCGACTTTTTCAATACTTATATGGGTGAAGACCCGATTATTGTCGTACGTCAAAAAGATGGCTCAATCAAAGCACTTTTAAACCAGTGCCGTCACCGTTCTATGCGTGTCAGCTTTGCTGATTGTGGCAACACCCGTGCCTTTACCTGCCCATATCATGGTTGGTCTTATGGAGTTGATGGTTCACTTAAGGATATTCCCTTAGAAGATCGTGCTTTTCCACAGGGCGCATGTAAAGAAAAATGGGGTTTGATTGAAGTTAACCGTGTCGAAAGCTACAAAGGTTTAATTTTCGGTTGTTGGGATGAATCTACACCTGACCTCGTTGAATACATGGGTGACATTGCTTGGTATTTAGATGGTGTGCTTGACCGTCGTCCTGGCGGAACGGAAATTATTGGTGGGGTACACAAATGGGAAATCGAGTGTAACTGGAAATTTGCTGCGGAACAGTTTGCATCGGACCAGTACCATGCATTGTTTTCACATGCTTCTGCCATTCAAGTTTTGGGTGCAAAACCCGACGATGACTCATCTAAAAAACTCGGTGCTGCACAAACTGCACGTCCTGTTTGGGAAACCGCTAAAGATGCCATTCAGTACGGTTCACGTGGTCATGGTTCAGGCTTCTTCTTTACAGAAAAGCCCGATGCAAACGTTTGGGTGGATGGTGAAGTAGCGAACTACTTCCGTGAAACCTTTGAGGAAGTTAAAGAGCGTTTGGGTAAAGTACGTGCACTACGTCTTGCGGGGCATAACACCATGTTCCCGACCATGTCGTGGTTAAATGGAACGGCAACGCTTCGAGTATGGCATCCGCGCGGTCCAAATAAAACTGAAGTCTGGGCGTTCTGTATCGCCGACGCCGAAGCTTCTCAAGAAGTGAAAGAAGCCTTTGAGCGTTCTGCAACGCGTGCTTTTGGACCTGCGGGTTTCCTTGAGCAAGATGACTCGGAAAACTGGATTGAAATCCAAAAAGTACTTCGTGGTTATAAAGCGCGTAACAATCCGTTGATTATGGAAATGGGCTTGGGTAATGAAAAAGTCCGTGAAGATGGCATTCCAGGCATCACTAACTACATTTTCTCTGAAACAGCAGCACGAGCAATGTACCGTCGTTGGGCAGATTTGTTGATTCATGAAACATGGGAAGAAGTCGAAAAAGCCGCGGAAGACTATGAAAAGGAGTTGATGAAATGAGTCAGATCAGCTTAGAACTTCAACATCAGATCAGTCAGTTCCTTTACCGTGAAGCAAAATTGCTCGACGACTGGAAATTCCGTGAGTGGTTGGATGTCTTGGCAGATGATATTGCCTATACCCTACGCACCACACCGAATGCGCAAACTCGTGACCGTCGTCGTTCTGTTGAGCCACCGACGACGTGGGTATTTAACGATACTAAAGACTTGTTAGAACGTCGTGTTGCACGTTTGGAAACAGGGATGGCATGGGCTGAAGAACCTCCATCACGCACCACGCATATGGTTTCTAACATCATGGTTGAAGCGACTGAAGTCGAAGGTGAGTATGACGTTTACGTGACGTATTTACTCTACCGTACCCAGAAAGAAAAAGATGTCACCATCTACTGCGGTAAGCGTCATGACAAGATTCGCAAAGTGGATACCGAGCAGGGTTTCCAGATTTTTAACCGTAAAATCACTTTAGACCAAGTGACTTACAACTCCCATAACCTGAGTGTGTTCTTCTAATGAATAAGATTTTTGTTTGCCAAATCGATGAATTAGATGAAGGCGAAGCATTGAAAGTGGACTGCGGTGTGAACGGTATCGAAGCACTGGCTGTATTCAACAATGGTGGTGAGTTCTTTGCCATGAATGACCGTTGTTCACATGGCAATGCATCCATGTCAGAAGGCTATTTGGAAGAGGACGGCACGGTGGAATGCCCATTACATTCTGCGCGTTTCTGTCTAAAAACAGGTCAGGCTTTATGCCTACCTGCGACCGATTCTATTCAGACCTTTCCTGTGATTGTGGAAGATGGGCAATTGTTTGTTGAAATGACAGGGGGATAAGCATGGGCTGGCTACAAGGTGAAGTTGCCCTGATTACGGGAGGCGGTTCTGGTCTGGGTTGGGCTTTGGTTGAGCGCTTTTTAGCAGAAGGTGCACAAGTGGCTGTTCTACAGCGTTCACAAGCCAAAGTTGAGGCATTACAGGCACATTTTGGTGATCGCATTCTTGCCATTGCGGGTGATGTGGCTTGCTATGAAGACAATGTCCGTGCCGTGAATGCCACGCTTGAGCGTTTTGGCAAACTGGACTGTTTTGTCGGTAATGCAGGTATTTGGGATCATTATGCCGATATCGTCAATACTTCGGGTGAGCAGTTAGACAAAGCCTTTGATGAAATTATGGGCATTAACACCAAGTCGCTCATCTTGGGGGCAAAAGCTGCACTGGATGCATTGATAGCTTCTGAAGGGTCTATCATATTTACTTTGTCTAATTCAGCCTTGTACTCGGCAGGCGGAGGCCCCGTATATACAGCCTCTAAGCATGCTGGTGTAGGTGTGATGAAAGAATTGGCCTATGAACTTGCGCCTAAAGTACGAGTGAACGCGGTGGCGCCGTCAGGTATGAATGTCAATATCAAAGGAGCGGCATCTTTAGGTCAAGAAAATTTGGGGCTACTCGATGCACGTGACCCTGAAAAGATTGCTCGTGGTATGCCACTGAATTTCTTGCCTGAACCTGAAGAGATGACGGGTTCATACGTTTTATTGGCATCGCGTCAAAACAACCGTCCACTGACGGGTGTTCTGATCAATGCTGAATGTGGTTTAGGCATCCGTGGTTTACGCCAACCCCGTGCAGGGTTCTTTGATGAGTGATTTGGGTGTGCTGCTTTGTTTTTGATTAGCCCAGATTTAAATTAAATGAAGCACAGCCTCAAATAAATGCGAAAGTTTAGATGGTTTTTCGGAGGCATTTCCTTACTTTTGACGGATCAAAAGTAACAAAAATCCATTGTTGGGTGAGAGGTTCATCCCTGAAACCCCCACCCAACGGCGACGTCCATGTCGCCAACCGTGATAGTGAATAGCATCGTGAATTCTATATTTCATTTGAAACCACTCACAATGATTTAAGCCATTTGCTAAAGACTTTACTGGGCAGCTGTCTTTTTAGTAGATATTTTTATTTTGGAGTCACACATGGCCGTTAAACTCATTTGTGCATCGCACAGTCCCTTAATGGAATTTGCTTCACCGCAAGAACAGCGTAAAGAACAGATTGTACGTGATACTTTTGCCCAACTTTCAGCAGAAGTCAAAGCGTATGACCCAACCCTCATCATTACCTTTGGTCCAGACCATTTTAATGGTTTTTTCTATGATTTGATGCCAAGTTTCTGTGTGGGTATTCGTGCAACTGCGGCAGGTGATTGGGACTACGGCAAAGACAACGACAAAATTAATGTCCCTGAAGACACTGCGATTGCTTTAGTGCGTCGTGTACTTGATGAAGGTGTCGATGTTGCCTATTCCTACCGAATGCAAGCCGACCATGGCGTGACGCAACCACTGCATTTCCTGTGTGATGGTCAGCTAGATCGTTATCCAACCATTCCGATTTTTATTAATGGCGCAGCGGCACCGATGCCCACCACCAAGCGAACGATTGCTTTGGGACGTGCGGTTGGACAGTTTATTCGGTCATTAAATCTTGAAAATGAACGAGTGTTAATTTTAGGGACAGGTGGGCTTTCGCATGATCCTCCGACCCCACAAATGGGCGCTGTACCGCCAGAAGTGGAAGAGTTTTTAATTTGTGGACGTAACCCATCTGTAGAGTCGCGGAATAATCGTCAAGCCAAAATTATTGCTGTTGGGCAGAAATTGGCTGCGGGCGATCAATCTGTTGCTGTGCCACTCAATCCAGAATGGGATCGTGCATTGCTTGAAACATTTGCCAAAGCAGACTTCGCCACAATTGAAGCGATGACTGAAGCAGACATTCGCCGTGATGGTGGGCGTGGTGGTCAGGAAGTCCGTTCTTGGATGGCGGCATTTGCTGCATTACATGAACTCGGTGAATACGAGATGACCACGCATTGTTATGAAGACATCAGCGAGTGGATTGCGGGCTTTGGTATTGTATCGGCAGAGTTAAAAGGGTGAATCAAATGAGCAATATTGAAACCATTGTCATCGTCGGTGCGGGACAGGCGGGTGCGAGTGCGATTTTAGAACTTCGCGGTAACAAGTATGAGGGCAACATTATCCTGATTGGGGATGAAGTTCATTTACCTTATGAGCGTCCACCTTTATCCAAAGATGTGATTTTAAAGCCTGAAGAAACCAAGGTTGAGATTTTATCTGAAGAGAAATTGGCGACCTTGGGCGTAGCTCATATTCGTGGTAATGGCGTAGTCAAAATTAACCCAGAGGCAAAAACCGTTGAATTGCAAAAGGGTAATGTTGTTGCTTATGACAAACTGTTGCTTGCGACTGGCGGTGCAGCACGTCGCCTGCCGAATTTCGATGCTTTAGGTAAACATGTTTATACCCTACGTAATCTAGAAGACTCTCAAGCACTGGTGCCTGTGCTACAAGCTGGACAGCGAATTGTCTTGATTGGTGGAGGGGTCATTGGATTGGAACTGGCTTCCTCTGCGCGTTTTAAAGATTGCCAAGTGACCGTGATTGAAATGGGACCAATGGTAATGGGGCGTTCATCCCCGCAGATTTTGAGTGAGTTTTTATTGGCACAGCAACGTCTTGCGGGTGTCGATGTACGCTTGAATAGCAGCATTAATCACTGTCATTTAGATGGTGAAACTGTGGTAATCACCCTTGCAACAGGGGAAGAGTTACGTGCAGATGCAGTGATTTATGGCATTGGCATTGTCCCGAATGCACAGCTCGCGCTAGATGCTGGCTTAGCGGTGGAGGGGGCGATTCAGGTCAATGAAAACTGCCAAACTTCACATCCCGATATTTATGCCGCGGGTGATGTCGCGACTCAATTACGTGATGATGGGCATTACCGTCGTGTGGAAACATGGGAAAATGCCAATTTACAGGCTGGAATTTTTGCACGTCACGTGATGGGTGTGGAGCATCCAAAACCAAATCCTGCATGGTTCTGGACGGATCAGCTCGATATTAACTATCAGTTTGTCGGTGATATGCAGGCAGTAGAATGGCATGTCCGCGGTGAAATGGATGCCACTTTAGGTTCAGCTTGTTCTTGTGTGCTGTTTGGTGTAACCAATGGCATCATTGTGGGCGGTATTACAGTAAATGCAGCCAAAGAGATGCGTCACTTGAAAAAGTTAATTGCTAAAAATGCAGCATTTGAAGCCGAACAGCATTTGGATCAAGGTTTAGATTTACGCAAAATTGCTTAAATTTCTGGGTTTACAACCTCGGCAGACTGGGCTGAATTCCAGTCTGCCGCTTTTTTTCATCAAATTTTAGTATGACCACGCGCGTTACTATCTCACCTGACCCCATCGAAGACTAAGGGGTATATTTTACAGTTTGGCTTGAATTACCAAACAGAGTATCTACAATAAGAAACACGCCAATCTCGACATTCATGTTATTGCAGTGAATGTGATATTTCTTATAGATAATGACAGTACATGAAGCAGAACTTAGAACAACCACATTTTCAGATTAAAACCCAAGAGTGTTGGTCACATACTTGGCGTAAACCCGCTTTTCAGTATCTTGAATCTGCCCACTTTAACGGCACGCGTTTTTCGAATCCTTTGCATGCACCAGAGGGGCGTAGTCATTTTGATTTGTTCAAGTGGTTGTTAAAACGAAAGTCATCGACTTGGGACAAAGAAGCCCCATTAGATGCTGCTTCTACCACCCCACGAGTATTGCCACAAAGTCGTCCCAATGCAGCACTGAATGATTGGCAAGTCTGGTTTGTGGGACATGCCACCGTATTATTACAGATTGGCCCTTATAATTTTCTCACGGATCCTGTTTGGGCTGAATTTGTCAGTCCGAAACAGGGCCGTGGGCCGAAGCGTTTTTGTCCCGCAGGGATTGCGCTAGAAGAATTACCGCCCATTCATGCTGTTTTGCTCAGCCATAATCATTATGATCATATGGATTTGGCAAGCCTGAACTGGTTGCATGACAAGTTCGCCATGCCGATTTACACAGGCTTGGGTAATGGCTGGTATTTACCGAAAAGTATGCATGTGATTGAACTGGACTGGTGGCAATCTGCACAGTTTCATGAACTGGAATTGATCTATACCCCCGCACAACATGGATCTGGTCGTGGAATACGTGATCAGAACATGGCGCTTTGGGGTGGTTTTGCAGTTAAACAGGGACGTGAATATAGTTTCTTTGCAGGCGATACAGGTTATTCACCGCATTTTAAGGAAATTCATACCCGTTTGGGGCCTCCACGTATTGCCTTGTTGCCGATTGGTGCTTATGAGCCACGTGAGTTGATGCGTTATATGCATATGAACCCTGAAGATGCTTTTCAGGCACATAAAGATTTACATGCCAGATGTTCATTGGCTATTCATTACCGTAGTTATCAATTGACGGATGAAGCACGCGAGCAGCCTGAACATGATTTACATGTAGCGATGCGTGGTTCGTCAAAATTAATGAATCCGTTTTACTGCATTCGGGAAGGTAAGCGTTTAATTGTTTAAAGCATCATCCGTGTTTTAAAGTGTTTATTCTTGATCTTTTATGAGGCGAATGGCGGTTAAGGACAAAGCCAGCATCGCAATATTCATCACAAAGGGATTAAAGGCTTGGGTGAAATAGTGTGGGTCGACAATCAAAATTAAAAAGCTTAATCCGAGCATACCGACAATATTGAGATAATGGAGCGCTAAGGTTTTATAACCCGTTAAAAATAATGCTCCGAAGATGATTTCGATTGCGCCAGAATATTGCATCAGGCTAATTGCAGCTTGATCATTAAATCCCTGTAACATCCAAATACGGCGTTCATCATCGGCTTGAAATAGAATTTTGGGAATCAGACCTTGATAAATCCACAGTATTGCTAGGCTCATATGAATGGTTTGAAGCGTCTTTTTATTGAGTCGTTGAGTATTCACGGATGATCTGTTCTAGAAAATGATGTTTATTTTCTTGGGATGGAATGAGGCAAGTATCAGTTTTACCAAAAAGGGTATAGCGATTAAGTGCAACCCGACGATACAAAAAATCCCGAAATGGTCGTGGAATAAGATAACCAGTTTTCATCAGAGAGAAAGGCAGACCGAGCCGAGCCAGTACTTTTAATAGGGCGGTAGATTCTGTAAATAATTGCCCATCGATAATCACAATCATAGTGGTGTAATGTGTGGTCGACATCCCATAATATTCAAGAATTTTTTCTCCCAAAAGGGACTGGGCTGAAGCGAGTTTGAATTGAGCCTGCGTATCATGTTGGATGAGAAAACGTGCCCAACCATTACAGATAACACAAATCGCATCAAATAAGATGATGTCATATTGTTGAATGATGTGATCGAGATCATTCTGCATTTTTTTATATTCTAAAGTTCTCATCTGTTCAAAATAACAGAATTTACTGGCTATATGTAGCCTATATTTTATTCAAAATCATGCTGTTTGAAATGCTAAATGGTATGAGTGTTACGAAGCCTACAGACATCAAATGTGTGTCTATAGCCATTTAAAAATCTTTTTTTCTTCAATGCTTATATAGAAGAATTCGATTGTTTTGATTAGTAAATACCGCTTTAGCTTGTCTAGAAAAAAGGCTATGTTGATAGTCGAACACTACTTTTACACGGTTCAATAATAAACATTGAAAGACTTGAGTTTGGAGACATAACATGGACAATAATTCGCAAGCCTCGTCAGGTAAGTGCCCATTTTCACATGGTGCCAATACCTCCGCTGCCAGCTCAAATACCGATTGGTGGCCAAATTCACTTAATTTAGACATCCTTTCACAACACGATACCAAAACCAATCCGCTCGATCCTGACTTTAATTATGCTGAAGCCTTCAAATCTCTCGATTTAGAAGCCGTTAAACAAGATATTCGCGACCTGATAAACAGTAGCCAAGATTGGTGGCCATCAGATTATGGCAGCTACATCGGGATGTTTGTGCGTACGGCATGGCATTTGGCGGGTTCATACCGTAAGCAAGATGGCCGTGGTGGTGCCAACACGGGTAATCAGCGTTTTGCCCCACTGAATAGCTGGCCAGATAACGTTAATACGGATAAAGGCCGTCGTTTACTTTGGCCAATTAAGAAAAAATATGGCAATAAACTGTCTTGGGGCGATTTAATTGTCCTTGCAGGAACAGTGGCGTATGACGTTGCAGGATTAAAGACCTTTGGTTTCGGTGGTGGTCGTGTTGATATCTGGCATCCTGAAAAAGACATTTACTGGGGAGAAGAGCATGAATGGTTGGCACCAACCTCCAACCGTTATGGCAGTGACCAAGACCGTAAATCATTAGAAAATCCTCTAGCTGCGGTACAAATGGGCTTGATCTATGTAAACCCTGAAGGGGTGGATGGTGTGCAAGATCCATTGCGTACCGCACAAGATATGCGTGTGACCTTTGACCGTATGGGAATGGACGACGAAGAAACCGTTGCGCTCACAGTCGGTGGTCATACTGTGGGTAAAGCGCATGGTAATGGTAAAGCTGAATTACTCGGTAAAGATGTGGAAGGGGCTGATGTCGAATTCCAAGGCTTAGGTTGGCATAACCCAGAAGGCACAGGTAACGGCTCTAATACCATGGTGAGCGGTTTAGAAGGAGCATGGACCACGCATCCAACCAAATGGGATAATGAATTCCTTTATCTACTATTCACTTATGAGTGGCAAAAAACCACCAGCCCTGCTGGGGCAAAACAATGGGAACCGATCAACATTAAGGAAGAAGACAAGCCTGTTGATGCGCATAACCCGAATGTACGCCGTAACCCAATGATGACCGATGCGGATATGGCTCTCAAAATGGACCCTGAATACCGCAAAATTGCAGAAGGTTTTTATAAAGACCCTGCACGTTTGGCAGAAGTCTTTGCCCGTGCTTGGTACAAGTTGACCCATCGTGACATGGGACCAAAATCTCGCTACTTGGGTGCAGATGTTCCTGCAGAAGATTTAATTTGGCAAGATCCAATCCCGACAGTGGATTACACGTTGTCTGAAGCAGAAATTGATGAATTGAAAGAAAAACTCATTAATAGTGGTTTATCCAGCAGTGATTTAATTACAACAGCATGGGACAGTGCTAGAACTTATCGCGGTTCAGACTACCGTGGTGGTGCCAATGGTGCTCGTATCCGTTTATCTCCTCAAAAAGACTGGGTAGGCAACGAGCCTGAGCGTTTGCAACGAGTGCTCGCAAAGCTCGAAGAAATTCAGGCTGGGTTAGCGAAGAAAGTCAGTATAGCTGACCTGATTGTATTGGGAGGTACGGCTGCGGTAGAAAAAGCAGCGCAAGCCGCAGGTGTGAATGTGAAAGTGCCATTTACGCCTGGACGTGGTGATGCAACGCAAGAGCAAACCGACGAATATTCTTTTGCCGACTTGGAACCCACCCATGATGGCTATCGTAACTGGCAAAAACAAGATTATGCGGTGCAACCTGAAGAAATGCTGTTAGATCGTACCCAATTAATGGGTCTAACCGCACCTGAAATGACGGTATTAATTGGTGGTATGCGTGTGCTCGATACCAACTACGGCGGTGCGAAAGAAGGCGTATTGACTGACCGTGTGGGAGTTTTAACCAATGATTTCTTTGTCAATTTAACTGACATGAATTATACATGGAAACCTGTGGGTAAAAACCGTTACGAAATTTGTGACCGTGCTACGGGTGCTGTGAAGTGGACGGCAACCCGTGTGGATTTGGTGTTCGGTTCAAACTCAATTTTACGTTCATATGCTGAGGTATATGCACAGGATGACAACAAAGAGAAATTTGTACATGACTTTATTGCCGCTTGGAATAAAGTCATGAATGCAGACCGTTTTGATGTGAAGTAGTTTTCACTCAAATAAAAAACCGCTCGTAAGAGCGGTTTTTTATGGAATGATGCTTTTTAATTTAAACTTAAATGAGTTGTGCAAATAATACTTTTTACACCTTAAGATATTTGAATATCTACGTTATGAATTACCTTTCTTAGACGGTGTATTATGTTAATTTTAGATTTTATTTAATATATGGTATGAAATGATTGAAGATATTAGATATTTAATAGTTTTTGCAAAAATTGCTGAAATAGGCTCTATTAGCAAAGGAGCTAAAGCGATAGGCTTATCGAGTGCAACCGCTAGTCAACACCTTACAAAATTAGAAAAAAATTTGGGGTGTGCTTTATTCTATAGAAATACTAGAAAAATAACTCTCACACATGATGGAGAAAAGCTTTTAGAAACCGCTAAATCCATATTAGAAACTTATGAGCAAGGTATTAACGATTTAAAAAAAAGCTCAATCATCGGGAATAAAAAATTAAATATCTCAATTCCTGCTATTTTTATCCATGGAGAATTTATGAATCACATTACTGATTTTATAAAGGATTTTCCTGATTTAATATTAAATATTACTTGTGATGATGAAAAAAATGACATTGTTTTTGAAAATATAGATGTAGCTTTTAGAATAGGAGAGCCTTTGGATAGCTCTCTAAAAGCTAAGTATTTATTTGATCTACCAAGAAGTATTGTTGCAACTAAAAACTTTCTTAAGACCTACGGTGAACCGAAAATACCCTATGACTTAGAAGCAATGAAATGGATTGGTCTAAGTATGCGCCCACATTCAAGAATATTGAAAAACAACAAGAATAGTGAAGAAATAAAAATTTCATATAATCCAAATATTTGTGTAAATAATGTAGAAGCTTCTTATCAACTAGCAAAACTTGATGCTGGTTTGGCTGCTCCTCCTGATTATTTAATTCAAAATGACATTGTTAAGGGGGATATTGTAAAAGTTTTACCTCAATGGGAACTACAACCTTTAAACGTATATGCAATTTGGCCAGCCAATTTACCCATCAATAGTATTGCCTATTCGTTAATTAATAAAATTTATAGCTCATTTAACAGTGAAAATCTTAAATATCATATATATAGAAATGAAGATTAAAGAAAAGCCCATCAATCTGTTGAACAATAAAATACGCTTACTATTACTCAATGCAATAGATAGTTTTTCACCTAAAGCTCCCCATATAGCTAAAGATAAATAACAAATTAGAAAGTAAATACAGATAAATACTATAAGCGGAGTGTTAGTATTCTGCACTGAAAATAAAGCAGTACCTGAAGCACATGCTATCCATGCTTTAGGATTTAACCACTGCAATAAGAATCCATCGATAAAATTGGGTATAGAGCTATTATGATTGACTTCAATTTCTAGTTTAGAAGATAGTATTTTATAGCCTATATAAATAATAAAAAAAGCGCCTAAAAACTCTAATAACCTAAAGATGATAGGATAAGTATTTATAATTTTAGAAAATCCGAATCCTACGGATATTAAAAGCAATACGAATCCAATAGTTGCTCCTGATATAAAAGGAAATGTTTTAATAAAACCATGTTTTAAACTCGTTGACAGTATTGTTATATTCACAGGACCAGGCGAAATAGACATACTTAGAGAGAACACGAACATGCTTAAAATTATTGCTAATGACATTTTTACGATCAATTTATAAATATCTATGTAGCTCAAGGTTACTATCATACGATATATAGAATTAGCCTGTTTTTATCAAAAACAGTTTTAGAAATTTCCGCTATTTAATATCATAGATATGATGTAAAGTTAAATTCATTTTTATTTAAATATCAAATATTTATTGTTAAATAATACACAGAAATCCGAATTTGAAACAAGTCGGATTTTTTGAAAGTAGTACAGTTTTATTTTGCCAATCGAAGATGGTTACTTCGCGTATAAAATTTTTTTATTAAAAATTAAGCTTCTACAAACTCTGGTGAATATCCTTTTCGAGTTGATCCCACTCCACAAACTTTGGCTCGACCAACAAGCTCTGCGACACAAAGCCATAACACACCCGTTGCACATTTAAACTGATGCCCTTGAGTTGAGCTTCATCCTCAATATAAGGCTGAAGGATGCTGTACCACATCTGCACCATCATGGCATAACTTTTACGGTAACTTTCAATGTTCGAAACCTGCCGTTCGAGCAAAAAAGCCTGTGCCCAAAGAAACTGCCGAGCCTGAATCTGTTCAAGCTGAAAGTGGATAATCTGCTGTAAATAGTCTGTAAAACTTAATTTTGTGGATAACTCCATCAGACTTTGTGCATAACTTTTTAGCTGTTCTGCATTACCTTTCACATGTTGATGAATGGTCAATGCAATCAAATCTTCTTTCTTGGAAAAGTACTCATAAAAGGTGCCTAAACCAACACCAGCCATATCCGTAATTTCACGAATGGTGATTTCATGCGCATGACGCTCATGTAAAAGTCGAATAAAGCTTTCTTGCAAAGCTTCTTGCGTGAGCTTGGCTCTGGATTGGCGCGGTCTACGGCGCACTTGGACTTCAGGATTTTTCATGGCACAAAGCTGAACATATCAAGATGAATTTTTCTCTATACTGAAATGAAAAGCGAACTAGAACAAGAGCAAAGTTGAAATGATCAATACATGGACGACCCATCAAATCAGCAATCAATTTGATGAAAAACAGGACTATAACTTATTTAGTACCGATCAGATTCTACAAGAAATATTGGCTCGGTATGGCAGTCAGGATCAGGTCGCTTTGACGGAGTTGGGACAAGTCGCTGGCTCGGCGGAATATTATCAATATGCCGATCAAGCTAATCAGCATCCCCCCATTTTACATGCCTTTGATGCACGTGGACGTCGGAAAGACTTTATTGAGTTTCATCCCGCATGGCATCGGTGGATGGCATTAAATCGCAACTATGCACTACATGCTCATCCATTTTTAGTCCAGCAACCTAAAGCGGCATGGGTGGATTGGGCGGCGCGTTTTTATATGAGTGGACAAGTCGAATGTGGCAGTTTGTGTCCCACCGCGATGACGCTCGGCAGTATTCCGCTGATTCAACGCGAGCCTGAACTATGGGCCAAAATAGGCGATAAGTTACTCTCGACAGAATATGATGAGCGTGATGTGCTGATTAGCCAGAAAAAATCGATTTGGCTGGGCATGGGCATGACCGAAAAGCAGGGTGGTTCAGATGTGCGTGCCAATGAAACCATGGCTGTGCCAGTCGCAGAGTCGGGGCGTGGTCAAGCTTATTTGCTCACAGGGCATAAGTGGTTTTTCTCTGCCCCCATGTGCGATGCCCATTTGGTGGTGGCACAAACTGAACAAGATGGTTTGGCATGTTTCTTTGTACCGCGTTGGCAAGAAGATGGCAGTAAAAATGCCATACAGGTACAGCGTTTAAAAGACAAAGTTGGGAACCGTAGTAATTCTAGTTCTGAGGTTGAATTTAAAGAGGCGTGGGGCATTATGGTTGGTGAGGTGGGGCGTGGTATTCCCACCATTATTGAAATGGCAAATTACACTCGACTCACTTGTTCGGTAGGCAGTAGTGCTATGTTGCGGCAAGCTTTGGTGCAATGTCTTGCTTATACCCGACAGCGTAAGGCTTTTGGAAAACATTTGTCTGATCAACCGTTGATGCAAGCCGTTTTAGTCGATGTAGCTTTGGAAACCGAAGCCGCAGTGCAACTCAGTTTCCATTTGGCACATTGTTATGATCAAGATGATGCTTTATCGGTGGCATGGAAAAGAATAATGACACCTGCTACCAAGTTCTGGATTTGCAAACGTGCGGTGGAACTCTCTGGTGAAATGATGGAAGTTTTTGGTGGTAATGGTTACGTCGATGCAGGAATTATGGCGCGAATTTTTAAAGAAGCGCCTGTAAATACCATTTGGGAAGGTTCAGGCAATGTCATGTGCTTAGATGTATTGCGGGCGATTCAACGTGAGCCAGAATCCATGCAGGTGTTGTTGCAGTCTTTCGCGGATGCAAGCCATCAGCAGCCATTATTAAAAACAGAACTACGACAATTGCTACAGTTATTCCAGCAAACGCCTGAGCAACTGCAATTTATGGCTCGTAGTTTGGTAAGTCGATTGGTCATCTTGGCACAAGCCAGTTTATTACAACAATATGCTCCAACGTTTATTGCAGATGCATTTATTCAATCTCGTTATCAGGCATTTCATGGTCGTGTTGTGGGCATGCTTGAAATACAACCGAGCGATGTTGATAAAATTTTGGAGCGCGTGTTGGCGATTTAAAGAGTTGTTATTAGCCTTAATTAGCGCAAGAAGTTTATTTTTTAATCAAATGTGTAAGCTATAACGTACAATTAATGAAGGATTTTGCGTATAGGCAATCTTTTTGAAATCACCTATCATGCATTTCATTCAGGAACAGGATGTTCCAGAACATTCAAGGATTGAAATGTTCTAAAGCAAGGATCGTTTTGGTGCAACAGGAAGTTATACCGAGCAACGAATATGGAAAAAGCCCGACAGGATGTTGGGCTTTTTTTATTTGTTATGTCACCGTCTTTTTAAGCAACTAAGCCCTTTAAATCCGAAGTAAATTAAATTCATGTGGAGCTAAAACTTCACAATCAAGGTACTCATTGCCTCTTCATTGAAGTATTGAATTAATGCTTCGGGTAAATGGGTAAAGCCATCAATCAGATGCACCTGATACGTAATTTTCCCTTGCGTTAAATATTCTGCCATCACTCGATTTGATTCATTCATAAACTCTAAATAAGGACTTAGCATGGTGCCGTGTATGCTTAGGTAGCGATGCTGAATTTCCTTGCAAGATAGTGCAGGGTGAGAAGTTTGATGATGTGTCGATTGCTTATCTAATACGATGACACGTCCGAAAGGATTCATCTGCGGATAAACCAGTTTTTGCAGCGGTTCATCTTTATTATCAAAAAAGATGTCTATACCGTCTGGGGTTGCACTGCTTAATTGCGTTGCGGAATGTGAGTTATTCACATGAATGGCTGCATCAAACCCCAATTGATTCACCAAGTGCTGGCATTTCTTATTGGAGTCTGAACAGCCAATAACTCTCAGCCCTTTGGCTTTTGCGAGTTGACCGAGTAATGCGCCTAATGTGCTTGCTGCATTGGCAATCAAGAGCGTTTCTCCTGCTTTCGGTTGAGCAAGCTTGATTAACCCAATATAGGCCGTAAGCCCAGTAAAATAGAAGAGAGCAAGGATGGCTTCAGCAGGTAGGCTAGAATCGACAATATACATTTCAGAATGGCCCAAAACATATTCATGCCAGCCTGTAATTCCCACCACCTGAGCTCCTACAGGAAATTGAGGATTTAAGGACTCAATGACCTCACCTACGCCATAAGATTGAAGACTTTCGCTATATTGCGTAGAGGTAAATGAATTGTAATGTCTTTGGTGTAACCAATAAGGCATGACAGGGTCTAAGCAGATATGCGTCTGCCTAACCAAAAACTCACCCACAGTTAAATTTGGTAAAGACAAGGGAACCATATCAAATATATCCATACTCAATTTTCCTTGTGGATATTTAAACAAGCTAAATGCTTGATTCCTTTTTTTATTATTATCCTTTTACAGTTGCTTTCTTCGGATTGATATTGCACGGATTAAGCCAAAGCATTGGATAAAAAAGATTGTTAATCTATTGTTCTTGTTGATACCTGCTTAAAGGATTAAATAGCTTTAACGCTCATTCTTTTTATTGATTGGATGAGGCCTTTATCCTGTCTGTTTTTTCCTTAGAACGTTGGGTGATTAAGGTGGTATCCAAGCTGAATGACCCAACGACAGGGCTGATGAATAGATTGACGAATTTTCAGTATTTTTAAAGCTGAAAAGTTTGTCAGAGGGTGTAGATAAATGCATGTGCTAGATTGATTTTAAAATGTACAGCGATTGTATTTCAATCTGAATTTGATCCATTTTCTGTATTATTGTTCTTTCAATTGAGCACGTAAGTGGTTGAGTTCCTCACGCAACTGACTCACTTGGTCGGGTGCACATTGAATAGCTGCCAGAATCTGTTCAGGAATAGGCATGACGGCTTGTTTTAAAGCACGTCCTTCAGTTGTTAGATAAATCAGGACACGTCGTTCATCTTCAACCGAGCGTTTACGTTCAATAAAACCCAAACTTTCTAGCCGTTTTAATAAAGGGGTAAGGGTAGAAGATTCTAAAAAAATCCGCTGTCCAATTTCTGAAACAGTCAGTTGATCTTGCTCCCATAAAATCAGCATCACCAAATATTGTGGGTAGGTGATGCCATGAGGTTGTAATAATTTTCGATAGTACTGATTCAGCGCAAGATGAGTTGAATATAAAGCAAAACAAAGTTGATTATCGAGCTTTAATAACTCCTCTTGATTTGACATTTGGCGATACCAATCTATGAAATGATTTCTATTATAACTTTAAGCCAGCATGGCCGACATAGTTATCTGCACATTCAGATGCTTAGACGAAATTTTAATGAGATTACTTCTATTGAGGTTATGGGGGTGGAACGCTAGGAAAGACGTCTATTCTCACCTAAATCTGCTTGTAAAATAGTCAGAAAAGCGTATGATCATTTTCCTGCTATAAATGCAGAAAAATTGAAAAGTCTGTATCCAAAAGGTGAAAAAATGGCCAAACAGAAACGACAAGCAGAACTTGTCATACATAACTTTGTGGCAAAACACATGCATGAAGTCAACAAAAGCCAAGTTTTTGTAGATCGAAAGAAAAATGCAAAACGAGGTTATAGCAAACATAAGCAAGGGCGATATTCTGAAGATTATCGCCCTTTTTTATTGCCACTCTTTACGGCAGGATTGGTGTATTAGGCACCTACAATACGGGTACTCGATTTCACCATATCGGCTAAACCGTGAGTTTTGAAATAATATTCCATCCAGCTTTTCACCATGAGTGGATTACTCATTTTTAAAACACGATCGAGTTGTTCTTGAGCATCAGACATCGGAACATGACAAATCGCTTTACGGACACGTAAGATGTTACTTGAACTCATCGACAGTGTATTAAAGCCCATTGCCATAAGCAGAACGGCAGACAGCGGATCGCCAGCCATTTCACCACAAATACTGATAGGCTTATTGTATTTATGGCACTCTTGAACCAAACGCGCTAAAGCTCTTAAAATCGAAGGATGAAAGTGCGAGTAGACATTGGCAACACGAGGATTATTACGGTCAACTGCCAATAAATATTGGGTTAAGTCATTCGAGCCAACCGAAAAGAAATCCACTAATTCCGCAAATTCTTCAATTTGTAGTAGTACACTCGGTACTTCAACCATAATACCAATTTTCGGTTTATTGATTTTAACCTGTTCTTCTTCTTGTACGGCTTGCCAGTCACGATCGAGTAAGTATAGGGCTTCCTCGACTTCACTGACACTGGTCACCATTGGCAATAAAATATGCAGATTATTTAGCCCAATGCTGGCTTTGAGCATGGCACGAATTTGTGAAGAAAAAATTTCGGGATGATCTAAGGTAAAACGGATACCTCGCCAGCCCAAAGCAGAGTTTTCTTCTTCAATCGAGAAGTAAGGTAAATCTTTATCCGCACCAATATCGAGGGTACGCATCACCACAGGTTTGTTGGCAAAGTGGCTGAGCTGCTGACGGTAGATGGCACGTTGTTCCTCTTCCCCAGGGAAGCGGTCACGGAGCATAAAGGGAATTTCAGAGCGATATAAACCTACGCCTTTGGCACCACGTTGTACACCACGCACGACATCAATCATCAGACCTGTATTCACATAAAGAGGTACAGCAACACCATCAGGCGTCATCGCATCTTTGGTCTCATATTGTTTGAGATCTTTGGCAATTTGCTCTTCTTCTTTTTGAATTTCTTTATAGCGGGTACGTAAACGACGTGGCGGATTAATAAATACACGACCCTGATGTGCATCGACTATCATTTCAGCATCATCAAGGGTATTAATTGGTAGTTCAGTTACCCCAACTACGGTTGGAATTCCCAGTGCACGTGCCACAATAACCATGTGTGAATTCATGGCCCCTTCACTGGTTACGATAGCCGCAATTTTGTCGACAGGTAGTTCAACCAGTGCAGCGGTCGAGATTTCCTCACCAATTAAGATGCTTTCATCTGTCAGTTCACGGTGGCTAGAATCGGCTTCTTGTAAAAATGCCAAAATACGTCGGCCTAAATCTTTCAGATCCGCCACACGTTCACGTAAATAGTCATCTTCCATTTGTGCAAATAGCGCAATATGGTTTTCAATTACAATACGGACGGCACCTTGTGCCCAATTACCATCACGAATTTCCGATTTAATTTCAGCAGGAAGGGCATTTTCGTCCAACATGCGCAAGAATACGCTAAACAATGCACGTTCTTCTGCCATTAAGGCATCTTGCATTTTATCGTCTAGCGATTGAATTTCTTCTCGAACAGATTTGAGTGCACTATCTAGTAAAGCCAATTCTTCGCTGATGTCATCTGCTTCACGGTCAGGTACTGCCGATAAATCGGCAGGAGGATATAAAATGACAGCACGACCTAAGGCAATTCCGCCTGAGCCAGACACCCCTTGGAAGGTTTTATAAGCAGGCAGGTTGCTTGGTTTACGGAAGACATCAATATTGCCAACAGCATGTGCGTGTGCAATTACGCCTGAAAGCTGTGCACAGAGGGTGACAAGAAAGGATTCAGCCGCTTCACTAAAATCTTGCTTATCTTTATTTTGGACTACCAATACACCCATCACCTTGCGGCGGTACATGACAGGTACACCAAGGAAAGAATTATAGATTTCTTCCCCAGTTTCTGGCAGGTACATAAAGCGTTCATGCTTGGGTGCATCATCTAAGTTTACGATTTCTTCACGTTGTCCTACCAGACCCACCAAACCTTCACCTGTATGTAAAGAGACATGTCCAACAGATTCTGGGTTTAGACCTTTAGAGGCCATGAGTAGGTAACGTTGGTTACGTTCATCTAAAAGGTAGATCGAGCAGACATCTACATGCATCGCTTCAGCGACCTGATTGACCATAATGTCGAGTGATTCATGCATACTGGTGGACGCATTGATTTCTTGAACAATACGTCTAAGGGTATCCAGTTGCATGTTCGACATAGAGTCTGCTCCCAAAAAAAGTGTAAATTAGTTTTATTTATAGCAATAGTGTCTTAAAAAATCTGCATATTTATACAATTTTTTTAAGGTTTTTTAATCGGTAATTGATTGCACAATTCCACCATAGCTTTACGGTAAACATCTCGCTTGAAATTCACCACCTGTCCTAAAGGATACCAATAGCTAACCCATTGCCATTGGTCGAACTCAGGTGGATCGGACAAATTCAATTGAATATGCTGTACCGAAGCGGTTAACTTGAGTAAAAACCACTTTTGTTTTTGACCTATACACACGGGGTCTGAATCCGCACGTATATACCGATGTGGCAAACGATAGCGCAACCACCCTTTAGTTTGCGCTATGATTTCGACGTGTTCGGGCAGTAAGCCAACTTCTTCTCTCAGCTCACGATAAAGTGCCTGTTCAGGGGTTTCTCCATATTGGATACCTCCTTGTGGAAATTGCCAAGCATTGTGTCCAATGCGTTTTGCCCATAAAACCTGTCCAAAGTCGTTTGCCAAAATGATCCCGACATTGGGTCGGAAACCTTCAGAGTCGATCATTTGGCTACCTAAATTTTGTGTAATATTGTGGCTTCGCGTTCGGGGAGTGTTATTTCTTTATCCAACTCGAACTAAAACAAAGCTAAAATGTTAAAATTGCTATGATCTTAACGAATTTCTATCGACTAGCGGAGATAGATTTACAATTTTTTTCTTAAATTTCAGTTTTTACGAGTATTTTCATGAAATTGGCGCTATTTGATCTCGATCACACCTTACTGAATACCGATTCAGATCATTCTTGGGGAGAGTTTTTAGTCAATGAAGGACTGGTCGACCCCATCCGCCATCGTCAAATGAACGACAAATTTTATGAAGACTATAAGGCAGGGCAATTAGACCCGATAGCTTACAATGAATTTGTATTTGAATTTTTGACCCAACATGACAATCCGTATTTGACCGAATTACATGAATTGTTCATGCAGAAAGTGATTCGTCCTCAAATGCGCCCTGAGGGTTTCGCTGCTATTGAAAAGCATCGTGAAGCAGGCCATGCCTTGGTCGGAATTACTGCCACTTCAGATTTTATTACTGCACCGATTTTTCGTGAATTTGGTATTACTGAAATTATTGCCACCAATGCAGAAGTGGTTGATGGGAAGTACACAGGTAAAGTGATTAATATTCCTTGCTACCAAAAAGGCAAATTGGCGCGTCTAGATTTATGGTTGGCAGGTCGTGAGGTGAGTGAGTCTTGGGCTTATTCAGACTCCATCAATGACCGTTTTTTATTGGAATATGCAGACCACGCCATTGCCGTCAATCCAGATGATCGCTTAGAAGTCTTGGCGAAAGAACTGGGTTGGGATATTCAAGACTGGTCGATTGTCTAAATCATTATCATCAGACATTGATGCTAAACAGCAGCGGTTGACTGAAATCTGCCTCTGCTTTTTTTGTATTCATGTTAAAGATATTTAACAGTTTTAAGCTGTTTAAGTTGTTATGCTGGTCTAGAAAATAAGAAAATTTAAGGACATGAACATGAATCAAGTTCGACCAAGAATGACACATTTATTTGAACAACTCGGTTTAGATGCGAGTGAAGACGCAATAGCGTTATTTATAGTGACCCATCAACTAAATGCACAGACACATATTGTACAGGCAGATTATTGGAGCGAAGCGCAACGTCAATTTTTAGAAGAAAAAATTCAGTCTGATGGCGAATGGGCGATTGTCGTGGATCAGTTGAATGAATCCTTGCATGAAGAGTCGGTGATAAAAAATAAGATATAATTAAGTTGTGGCGATGAAAATTCTTTACGCCACACAATAAATGAATAAATTAAGAAGAAACATATGTCTTTAGATCAACAATTTGTTTTACCCTCGGCATCCTTAGATAATTCGAATTCAATCTATCAACTCGAGCAAGATCGAGCCATGTTTGTTGGTGCGAAATATCAATCTTATTATCAAAAAAAGTTTGAAAAAATCACCCCAAAGAAACAGTATGCAGGTTTTAATATTGCGGCCTTTTTCTTGGGGGTGATTTGGTTATTTTACCGAAAAATGTATAGCTATGGCTTTATGGCAATCGCTTTGATTCTTGCGATTGGGGTGATCGAAACACTCTTGGGGATTGAAGGTTCTGGTTCAACGATTGGCTTAAGTGTGGCATTCGGTATGTTTGGAAATACTTTGTATAAGTATTATGTGGATAAGCAGATTGCCAAGATACGACAGTTAGGCAACGCTGACATCAGCACTGAATTAGAAAACCGTGGTGGAACCAATTTCATTGCTGGTTTAATTCTGTTTTTGATGGTACTGGGGCTGATTGCGCTTCAAATCTTTGCATCTTAATACAGGGTTAAGATAAAAAAAGCCATCCTTAAAGATGGCTTTTTATCATTTTAGAATTTTATTTCATCATTTCAATCAGTTCTAACACTGCTTTTGACTGTGTCCGCCCAGGGTGCCAAACCATACCCAATTGACGATTCATTTCAAAACGAATGTCGAGTTGCTGTAAATCTTGATTGAGTAAAGTTTGTGGTAAGACAGACCACCCCAGACCAATTGAAACCAACATTCGAATAGATTCTAGTGGGTTATTGCTCATGGTAATTTTAGGCTTTAACCCCTGTTTTTCAAATTCAGCCAAGGTTATTTGGCTAGTATAAGTTTGGGCAGAGGGCAAAAGACTAGGATAGGCAATCAAATCTTCCAATTTCAGATTTTTCTTTTGAGCCAAAGGATGAAAGGGGGCAGCAACAAACACCAGAGGATCATTCCAAATGGTGACATAATTGAGTCGATCATCACCTTGTGGAGGCAGTGTCAGAAAAGCCAGTTCTAAATCACCTGCAAGGACTTGTTCATGTGCTTGTTCAGAATCGACAAAATGTACATCCAAGGTGACTTGTGGAAATTGTTGTACATAATTGCGTAAATGATGAGGGAGATGATGCAGACCAATATGGTGACTGGTGCCAATCTTGAGTTTACCTTGTACCTGTCGTTGTTCATGGCTCAGGGTATGGTGAATATCGCCGAGTTCATTTAGCCAGTTTTTAACTTTCGGTAATAAAGAATGTGCGGCATGGGTCGCTTGAACGCCACGTCCTGCCGATTCAAATAATTTCACCCCAAAATAATCTTCTAAACTATGAATACGTTTGGTGACCGCAGGTTGGGTAATGAACAGTTGGTCTGCTGCCAAAGAAATTGAACCTGTTTCCATGACTTTTACAAATGCTTCAAAGGCAGCCAGATTCATAGAAATAATCCATAAAGTTTTTTTATATGTAATCTATTATTTAGAAACTTTTAGAATTTATCAAATAAAAAAAGCACCCGTAGTCCGAGTGCAAAGAGGGAAGCATGCTCAAGTTCATATAAATTAGACTGAATTTTTTGGAACTAGTGTGCTTTGATCGTCACTTTTATCCCAGACTTTTTCGTGGAAGAAAAAGGCAAATGCTTGAACCGTTGGTTCGAGTAAACTTAAAGTGATGGCCATGATCAGGCTACCAGTCACAAAGTATCCGACCAACATCGCGACACTTATATGCATAATGTAGTAACTAAGGGTTTTCTTTAAAGTGCGTTGGTTGTGTTGAACAAAATGATAAAGATGTGCCATAAGTCGTGCCTTGAGCTGCGAGGTTTGTTTGAATGATAATGATATTTATTAAATCAGTAAAAACGAATATATTTTTTAAATTAATCGAATAATTAGATGATGAGTCGACATTTAAATTATTCCAAAAAGTTTTTAAATTTATAAAAATGATAAATTAGATTTATATTATTTCAGCGTTATAATCACCTAAAGTAAAGCAATTACCCAGTTCTATGGAGCGCGTCGACATGGCAGGCAAAACCTTATATGACAAATTGTGGGATGACCACTTAGTAAAACAACGTGATGATGGTTCGTGCTTACTTTATATCGACCGTCATTTATTGCATGAAGTGACTTCACCGCAAGCCTTTGAAGGTTTACAACTTGCTGGGCGTCAACCTTGGCGTTTAAGTGCGAATGTCGCGACTCCTGATCATAATGTACCCACCTCAAAGAAAGAGCGTGAGCAAGGTATTGCAGGGATTGAAGATGACACTTCACGGATTCAAGTGCAAACTTTGGATGATAACTGTGAAGCTTTTAATATTGTTGAATTTAAAATTAATGATATCCGTCAAGGGATTGCACATGTCGTTGGACCCGAACAAGGTTTAACTTTACCCGGTATGACGGTGGTATGTGGAGATTCACATACGGCAACACATGGTGCTTTTGGCTGTTTGGCACATGGGATTGGCACTTCAGAAGTTGAACATGTATTGGCAACCCAATGCTTGGTTCAAAAGAAAATGAAGAACATGTTGGTTCGCGTGGATGGTACTTTAGGCCAAGGTGTTACACCAAAAGATGTGGTGTTAGCGATCATTGGTAAAATTGGCACAGCGGGTGGTACAGGTTACGCGATTGAATTTGGTGGTCAGGTATTCCGTGACATGTCGATTGAAGGCCGTATGACCGTGTGTAACATGGCGATTGAGGCGGGTGCACGTGTGGGTATGGTTGCTGTTGATGACAAAACCATTGCCTATGTGAAAGACCGTCCTTATGCACCAAAAGCGGAACAGTGGGATGCTGCGGTTGAGTATTGGAATACTTTACATTCTGATCCCGATGCCGAATTTGATACCGTCGTGGTATTGCAAGGCGAAGAGATTGAGCCACAAGTGTCTTGGGGAACTTCTCCAGAAATGGTGATTCCAGTATCACAAGCGGTACCAACTTTGGCACAAGCGAAAGATGATGTGCAGCGCAATGACTGGACACGCGCTTATAACTACATGGGCTTAGAAGCAGGTCAAGCATTGTCTGATATTCAAGTGGATCGTGTATTTATTGGTTCATGCACCAATTCACGAATTGAAGACATTCGTGCAGCGGCAGAAGTGGTAAAAGGTCGTAAAGTTGCTGCTAGCATTAAACAAGCGATGGTGGTTCCGGGTTCTGGTTTAGTCAAAAAACAAGCTGAAGAAGAAGGTTTAGATCAGGTTTTTCTTGAGGCAGGTTTTGAATGGCGTGAACCAGGTTGCTCAATGTGTTTGGCGATGAATGCTGATAAATTACAGCCGGGTGAACACTGTGCTTCGACTTCAAACCGAAACTTTGAAGGTCGTCAGGGCAATGGCGGTCGTACGCACTTGGTGAGTCCAGCAATGGCAGCCGCTGCGGCAATTGCAGGTCATTTTGTTGATGTTCGTACATTCTAATTGGACTAAGGGGAGCAAAACATGAAAGCTTATACCGTTGAACAAGGTATTGTTGCACCATTAGACCGTGCCAATGTCGATACAGATTTAATTATTCCAAAGCAGTTTTTAAAATCAATTAAACGCACAGGTTTTGGTGATAATTTATTTGATGAATTACGTTATTTAGATGAAGGCTATCCAGGACAAGACAATTCTAAACGTCCGAAAAACCCAGATTTCATCTTAAATCAACCGCGTTACCAAGGTGCTTCGGTTCTCATTTCACGTGCCAATTTTGGTTGTGGGTCTAGCCGTGAGCATGCACCTTGGGCATTGGAAGAATATGGTTTCCGTACCGTGATCGCACCAAGTTATGCTGACATTTTCTTTAATAACAGCTTTAAAAATGGCATGTTACCTGTGATTCTCTCTGAAGAGATTGTGGATCAGTTATTTAAAGAATGTTTTGCGACCGAAGGCTACCAGCTCACGATTGATTTAGATGCACAAGAAGTTCGTACACCTTCAGGTGAAGCGTTCAAATTTGAAGTTGATCCTTTCCGTAAGCATTGCTTATTGAATGGTTTGGATGACATTGGTTTAACTTTACAAGCACAAGAGGACATCCGTGCTTATGAAGCGAAAACTAAACAATCACGACCTTGGGTTTTTCAAGAAATTCAAGGCTAAAGGTTGCATATTTAGTCATGACAACACCGCCCAACTCTTGCTAACATCAGGGGCATCATCAACATGATAAATGCTTTATTACGCAAGGTTGGGCTAGCAAAATGACGAAAGTTTTCGGTCAATGTGTCGTTGCGGGATTGTTGTGCAGCGCACTGAGTGCATGTCAGTGGGTAGATAGTGCACGTATTAAGCAAGTGGAATATACCGAAAGCCCATCATCAAATGCTTTGATTTATTGTTCTGGAACACACAATTGTGAATTCGAGCGTTTAGGCAATATTTTTATTGTCGATGAGCGAACCCATCGGGTCAATCCTGAGGCAATTAATAAAGGTCTAGTGCGTTTGCAGGCAAAAACCTTGAATAAGCCGAATGCTTTGTATTTATCTGCACCTGCGAAACAACAAGAGTTGGTGATTCGATTTTATCCGATTTCACCCGATCGGGCAGAAACTTTACATGTGATTCATGCCTTTAAAGCCAAACAAACTTATACCTTTAAAATGTATCGCAATCGGACTCGGCAACATGTCAGTTTATTAAATGCTTCTGCTCCAGATCCGCTATGTGTCGATTTGCAGCAAGAACAAAAAACAATTCGTCGCTTTTGCAGACCCTATGACCCGCAAACAGGGTTAGGTGAGTTTGTAGAGCAAAAAATTTAATCTCTAAACAGTCCTAGTACTGATGAAATAATGGAAGTTCTCATGTCTAAACAAATTTTGATTTTGGCGGGTGATGGTATCGGTCCTGAAATTGTCAAGGCCGCGGAGCATGTACTCGATCGAGTCAATGAAAAATTTAATTTAGGTCTCACATGGGAACATGGCCTATTGGGTGGTGCAGCAATTGATGCGCATGGTGAACCATACCCAGCGGTAACTGCGGAACAAGCAAAAAAAGCCGATGCAATTTTGTTAGGTGCTGTGGGCGGTCCAAAATGGGATACAATTGAGCGCTCAATACGTCCAGAACGCGGTTTATTAAAAATCCGTAGTGAATTGAATTTATTTGCAAATTTACGTCCTGCGATTCTTTACCCACAATTGGCAGATGCATCGAGCTTAAAACCTGAAATTGTGGCAGGTTTAGATATCTTAATCGTGCGTGAATTAACGGGTGGTATCTATTTTGGTCAGCCACGTGGTATTCGTGAACTCGAAAATGGTGAGAAGCAAGGCTTTAACACTGATGTATATTCAGAGTCAGAAATTAAGCGTATTGCTAAAGTTGCTTTTGAATTGGCAGGTTTACGCGGTGGTAAAGTTTGTTCAGTGGATAAAGCCAACGTACTTGAAGTGACTGAACTTTGGAAGCAAACCGTTACTGCATTAAAAGAAGAGCAATACCCTGAGATTAATTTGTCACACATGTATGTCGACAATGCAGCCATGCAGTTGGTACGTGCGCCTAAGCAGTTTGATGTGATTGTAACGGGCAACTTGTTCGGTGATATCCTTTCTGATGAAGCCGCAATGTTAACTGGTTCAATCGGTATGTTGCCATCTGCTTCCTTAGATGAAAATGGTAAGGGTATGTATGAGCCATGTCATGGTTCGGCACCAGATATCGCTGGTCAGAACGTCGCGAACCCATTGGCAACTATTTTGTCGGTTGCCATGATGTTGCGCTATACCTTCCGTGAAGAAGCGGCTGCACAAGCCATTGAAGACGCAGTAGGGCAAGTTTTGGATCAGGGTTTACGTACTGCTGACATTATGTCAGACGGGATGAATAAGGTAGGTACAGTTGAAATGGGACAAGCGGTAGTTGCTGCACTCGCATAATCTCCCTATCATGTAAAAAAAACGCAGCCATCGCTGCGTTTTTTATGGGGTAATCGGAATTCATCTAACACGTACCTTGGCTAACTTGTACAGAAGTTGCTCTGTTCTCTTTCAGTTGAAAGCGGATTATGCAGGAAAGCTCGGTGGAATATTGCTGTGAACTGTTACTAGGAACGTAAATTGGCGCTTGCCCTGAGTTATTCGGAGCTTGAGGGATTGGAAGAGGAATGCTCATTTTGCGAGGAATACGATAGATCAGGACATTTTGATCGTGTTTGATTAGTTGAGCTGGGGTGTAACCTAAAGCGCTCAGATCAAGTGTTTGTTGAATGCTTTGGCTAGATTGCCCGATGTAGTGCTGTAAATACTGTTCAAGTTGTACGTTTGAGGGTAGGGATGTTGTGCAGGCTGCTAGAAAGAAGCAGAGACTCATTAGAGTGTGTCGCATCAGCTTCATAGGTCTATCCTATGCGGTTGATCATCTTTTTATTATAAGCATACATGGTTGATGAAATTGCAGAACTCGATAAATGGCATCTTACCTGCATTTAGACAACAAAAAAGCCACATCATGTGTGGCTTCATTTGCATTCACTAATTAGCGTGCACGGTACGTGATACGACCTTTAGTGAGGTCATAAGGGGTCATTTCTACCTTCACACTGTCGCCAGTCAAAATGCGGATATAGTGTTTACGCATTTTACCAGAAATGTGGGCAATTACTTCGTGACCGTTTTCTAAACGTACACGGAACATCGTATTAGGAAGCGTTTCGGTGACAACGCCTTCGAACTCAATGAGTTCCTCTTTATTGGCCATAGCCTACCTGATGATCAAATTGGAAAGGGGCAAATTATAGTCAATTTTTTATAAAAAATCAAGAATCAAACCCCTGCGAGTGAGTTAGCTGGCAGTAAATTAAGCGAACTGGTGGTTTCAAAAAATTCCTGAAAAATTTGACTATAGATGTTGTCAGTTTGGTCAATCGCAGTTAATCTAAATTTATTGTTTTAGGTATAAATGAATCACATACAAGGAAGGTCATTGCGTGGGTCAGCTAACGGATGCATCGGTTGTACTACGATTGGGCTATCAGGCGATTCGTCGTTCAGGATTACCAACCGAAGAAATTTTAACAAAAGCGGGGGTGGCCTTAAATCAAGTTCAGGCCAATGATCGTACCCCATTAAATGCACAGTTTGCTTTTTGGACAGCAGCCGAAGATGTCAGTAAGGACCCTGATATCGGTTTGCATTTGGGTGAGCATTTGCCTTTATATCGTGGGCAGGTGATTGAACACTTATTTATTAGCAGTGAAAATTTTGGTGAAGGACTTAAGCGTGCTCTGGCCTATCAGCGTTTAATTAGCGATGCCTTTCATGCCCGTTTGATTGTTGAAGACGATCGTTGTTATTTGACCAATGGTGAACAACCGTGGGCAGAAAATTTAATTAATCGTCATTTCTCTGAATGTGCCATGTCAGGGATCCTGCGCTTCTTTAAGTTTATTACAGAAGGGCGTTTTCAGCCGTTGTATATCGACTTTAACTTTTCTCAAGGTGCGCCAGATGACGAATATTTCCGTGTCTTTGAATGCCCTGTGAGCTTGGGGCAAAAAGAAACGCGGCTGTATTTTGATCCAGCGATTTTGGATTATCCGTTGTGGCAAGCTGAGCCTGAGTTATTGCAATTGCATGAGCAACTGGCAATTGAAAAACTACAAGAGCTAGCACGTTATGACTTGGTAGGCGAAGTGCGCCGTGCGATTGGTTCAACGTTAGAAAGCGGTGAAACGACTTTAGAAACGGTTGCAGCACATTTAAATATTACGCCACGTCGTTTACGCACTCAACTGAGCGAAGCGAATACCAGTTTTCAGCAGATTCTTTCTGATTATCGATGCCGCTTGGCTAAGAAATTGTTAGCAAATACCAGTGAAAGTGTAGAGCGAATTGTCTATTTAACAGGTTTTTCAGAGCCGAGCACGTTTTATCGTGCATTTAAGCGTTGGACCAATGAAACGCCTGTTGAATATCGCAAGCGTAAACAACGTTAATCTAAAAGTTAAAAAACCTCCCATGTGGAGGTTTTTTTATTATGCGTGTCACATTAATCTGGCATGTTTAACCAATGCGGACCTAAAGGCACTTTGGGTAAATCGAACTGCGCTGGATAGTCGGCATGAATAAAATATAAACCATCGGGTGGGGCTGTTACGCCTGCCGCTTTACGATCTTGTGCCGCAAAAATTTGGTCAATATGGTCAATATGGTACATACCTTGTCCAATTTCCAGCAAACAGCCCATAATATTACGCACCATATGGTGTAAGAAGCCATCGGCTTGAATATCAAGCACTAAATAAGCACCATGTCGAACTAAGCGACAATGACTCACATGGCGCACAGGTTGATTGGACTGACAAGCCGCAGCACGAAAACTCTCAAAATTATGCGTACCTTCAAACTTTTTTGCAGCCGCAATCATCTTGTCTACATCGAGTGTGTAGTGAGCATGAGTCACTTGTTTATGCAGTAAAGCTGGGCGTTGTGGATGGTTATAGACCACATAGCGATAACGACGCGCTTGAGCCTTGAAACGGGCATGAAACTCATGATCCATCTCCTTAATCCACTGGATGGCAATATCTTTAGGCAGTTGACTATTGGCACCCATGAGCCAGCCGCGTAAGGGTCTAATGGCATGCGTATCGAAATGCGCCACCATATTGGTTGCATGTACACCTGCATCGGTACGGCCTGCACCATGTAGCAAAATCGGTTCGGCTGCGATTTTACTCAAGACAGTTTCAAGCGTTTCTTGCACACTAATTACACCCGCTTGTTGGGTTTGCCAACCTCGATAACGTGCGCCTGAAAATTCGATGCCAATGGCAAAGCGTTGCATAGATCTATTTACCTTTGATTAAACCGAGTCATGCCAGTGGCTAAAGCATTGATCAATGGAATCATGCTTCAGATACATCAACAGTGCTTTGGCATATAAATCAGCATGGCTGATACAATCACTCACCATCACGCCTGCTTCCTGAATCCAACTGCTAATCGCATAGCGTTGGTCGGTTTTGCCAAAGCTGACCTGAGTGGTAAGTAACACCATACATCCTTGCTGGCGAAGCTGTTGAAAGAGTGCTATACATGCGGCATTGACTGCCAGATTGCCCGTACCAAACCCTTGCAAAATAAGAAACTGAGGAGGATGCTGCGCGATAGTTTGTAGATTCAGTAATTGCTGATCTAGAGCAATTGGCTGCATCATTAAATTTAGACAATTGAACTGATCTGCTTTGATTAGATCTTCTGCTTTTACTAAATACGCTGGGCTGGGGTGAGAAAGTTCCTGTTGGCTATTTAAACCAGCAAAGGCATCTAATTCCGTGGTGTGTTGCTTTAATACACTGCGTCCATGTAACAGCTGTTGATGGAAGGCAAGATACACGCCAACAGGTTGGGTGTGAACCGCATGCAGTGCGAAATTCAGGTTGTCGATAGCATCAGTAAATTCACGTGTGTCGCTGCCCTCAACATTGAGTAAAGGGTATTGACTACCTGTGAGTACGACATGTGCAGATTGACCTAAAAATCTGGAGAGAATTGCACTGGCGTAGCTGAGAGTGTCCGTACCATGAATAATGACAAAATGCTGGAATTGTTGTAATTGCAGTTGTTGTATAAATTGAACCAATTGCAACCAATCAGCAGGTGTACAGGCACTACTGTCTTTAATGACAGGTGCAACCATGCATTCAATAGACAGATCTAGTGGTAAAACCTTCTCTAGCTGTGGCAGAAACGCTGCTGCAGGCATTGGGCTAAGGGGTTCACCTACACAGCCAAAGGTACCACCCATATAAATCAAAGCAATTTTTTTCATCATAAAAAAAGCAGTCAAGTATGACTGCTTTATAGTAGAGGGAAATGCTTTAAGATGCTATTTGATTCAGTAACTGTTCCGCGCGATGTTGTTGTTCCGTCGAAAATTTATCCGAATTTGCAGCCAAGAGTTGGCGGGCAGCCTCATAAGAACCAAATTGGATATATTGCTCGGCTAAATCGAGATCTAGCGTGGTTTCACTGATTTGACCGAGTTCAGGGAAAGACTGAACCAGTGGGTCTTGTAGATGAACATCTGCTTGTAAAGCAGGAGTCGTAAACTCAGTTGTTTCTGTAATGTCTTGAGGAATTGAATGTGCTGTTGCAAGATCAGTCTTTGGTGATTCTAAATCAAAGGAAATTGCTGGCGCTTCAGATTGAACCTCGATCTGTGATGTTGATTTATCGGCATTCGATTGTTCAAGATCAAAAGAAAATTTGAATTCTGGTTGATCTTCAGATTTCTCTGCTATTGGTGCCGTAACAGTTTCAACAACTGCTTCGGTTACTGGGGCTGGATCGAGATTAAAAGAAAACTCTAAATCTTTAAGCTCAGTAACGGGTAGTTCATTTTTATCTTGAACTTGAGCAGGTTCTTCAACTTGGGGTTTCAGCTCAACTAAATCATCAAATTTCAGAGAAGGAGCATCTGATTCTGGCGTCGCTTCTATGGTAGGTTCAATGATTTCAGGGCTTACATTGAAAGACTTAAACTCTAACGGCTTTTCTTCAACAGGAGTGGTGCTAGGTGTTTCCGCCTGCAACAAATCAAAAGAATTTGATGTTGTGACTTTATTTTCAATGAGTGCATCAAAATCTGATGCGTTTTGTGTAGCAGTGCTTGGTTCAGCATAGTTTGAAAGCGTTTGTGGCTGAAAGTCGATTGTATCTACCGATGAAAGATGCTCTTTTTCGTATTCAGCTTTTTTCTGTTCTGCTTGTGCTAGCGTTTCTTCAAGTTCAAGTGAACGAAGATGGTTGAAGAGTTGGCTAATCGCAAATTCATCTTTTTGTTCAAGATGAATATCCAATAACAA
Source organism: Acinetobacter sp. ACNIH2 (assembly GCF_002934965.1). Lineage (NCBI taxonomy): Bacteria > Pseudomonadati > Pseudomonadota > Gammaproteobacteria > Moraxellales > Moraxellaceae > Acinetobacter > Acinetobacter sp. ACNIH2. The sequence goes on along the minus strand of NZ_CP026412.1, from coordinate 961,898 downwards.
TAAATAAAGTTCGTGTTGCGAATTATCTTTATTCAGTGCCTGATTAATTTGAGCTTCTGCTGCAAAGAAATTACGATCACGAATTTGCCCTTGAATTTGGCTACGTAATTCTTCACTGAGTGGAGTTTCCTGTTTCTTTTCAATAACAGGGTCTTCTACCACTTGAGCTTTTTGAGGGGCTTTCCGTTTATTTACAGGAGTTTTGGCTTTATTGCGAGCCGTTGCCGTCTTTTTTGGTGCCGTATCGGCTTCTTTACTAGCTTCGCGTTTTTTTAAAACAATTGCCACGACTAACAAAAGTATAAACGGAATCACATAAATCAGCATGTTTTACCCCTTATGAATCAAATGTATGTTTAATTCATTGATTCTAATATCAAAATTATATAACAATTTAGCTGTTTGGCTTTTTCTGTGCTTGTTGTGCTTTCAACTGTTGTTGCAATTGTGCAAGACGAGCATTTAATAATTGAAGTCTTTTGTCCTTTTGACGTAGAGCCAATTCCAGCTGAGTTACGTTTCTCTGTAATTTAACGGTTTTTTCCCGAGATGTCATAACTTTTAATGACAATTCATTTGATATTTGCTCATTCTCAGCTTTCTGCTTCGCCGTTCCATTGGTTGTATCAGGATGCTTTTCTGCCACCAAACTCATTTCTGCTTGATTCAGACGATATTTTGCTTTTCCAGATTGTTTTGTCATTGTGTTGGGTGGAGCCACAATTTTTTGTTGGGATTTATTGCTAGTATTGGTTTGTAAATTTAAAGTGACTCCACGACGTAATCGATTGATATCACCTTGAATAAAGGCGTGTGAATTTTGAGTTTTAATTTGCTGCATTACTTCGCCAATTGGTCGATTTTGCTCAGAAGCAACTCGTTGTGCAATTGCCCAAAGTGATTCATTATTTTGTACGATATGTTGATTTGGTTGAGCCTTTTTCACCTCAGCTGTTGTTGCCGCGGGAGTCGGTTTGATGGCTTGGGGTTTAGGCTCAGCAGGTAACTTTGGTGTTGACGGAGTTGCTGCTTTAGCCGTTGTAACAGCACTTTTATCCTCTTTTACACGGTTCTGATACTGCTGAACTTGAGGGTCAGATGACTGTTTTGCTGTTGCATTTACGGCATTTTTTACAATCGTTTTCGCTGGAGCTGTCGATTCAGTTTTAGTTTGCTCAATTCCCTTGGCTTTTTGTACTGGTGCACTTGCTGTATTGACACTAGAAACGACAATAGGGGCTTCATTTGACTCCGTTACCGCTGCCAATTTTGGCGGTTGTATCGTTTTAAGTTTAAGCGAATCAGCCGAATCGGACACTGGATTTAGTTGAGCTGCTTCAGCTGGCTTAAATTGAGTGCTGGTAGGCAAGTTGAGTGCAATATCCTTTTCACTCACGATCATGATCGGGCTGAGCACTTTTTCGTTGGCTTTGGCACTAAACATTGGTTTTGGCGCAGCTGTACGCTGAATGGGCGTGCGAATATGACGTAAATGTACTGCACTGCCTTCTTGAATACGTACCACGATATTCAGCTCAGATTCGGTCAATGGACGCGATGAAGTAATTGTAATAACGCCTTCACCTGAACTGTTTTGTCGAGAAAAGAAATTAAGATGCCCTGGAGGTTGATGAACAACACCTAAGGTATTGATATCTTCTGGTGTAGCTAGACTGACTTGAACAGGCTCATCGGTTTTTGCATGATGAAACGGAATTTCTGCGTACAGCAACTCCCCAGGCGCAGACTGGATTTGCAATGGATCAATACTAATTGCATGAAGGTTTTGCGATGCAATAATGGCAAGAATAGCAATTTTTAATTTGTTATATACAGTCATCTTAGTTTTGACTCTGGTCATATATTGCAACGAGAGAATTATACATTACCGAGATGTTGAGGAATTGTAAATGGATAACATTCGAGTTACATAAAAAGCCGATCATAATTGATCGGCTTTTGTTTGAAAATCTAAAAATGCTTATGCATTTTTAAAATCAATCAGAATACGGAGCATGCGACGTAGTGGCTCTGCAGCACCCCAAAGCAATTGATCACCCACAGTGAATGCACCGAGGTACTCTTTACCCATATTCAGTTTACGTAAACGGCCTACAGGAACGCTAAGTGTGCCTGTTACTGCAACAGGAGTCAGATCAGTCATTGATGCTTCACGCGTATTTGGAACGACTTTCGCCCATTGGTTCGCGCTACGTAATATATCTTCAATCTCATCCAGCGGTACGTCTTTTTTCAATTTCAACGTAAGTGCCTGTGAGTGACAACGCATTGCACCAATACGGACGCAGTGACCATCAATCGGAACAATCTGCTGATTGCCTAAGATTTTGTTGGTTTCAACTTGGCCTTTCCATTCTTCTTTCGATTGACCGCTTTCAAGCTGTTTATCGATATACGGAATGAGAGAACCCGCTAACGGTACGCCAAAGTTTGCAGATGGGAAACCTTCACCACGTTGTAATTCAGCAATTTTAGAGTCGATGTCTAAAATTGGAGAGCGTGGGTCATCTAATAAATCTTTGGTATTGTTATACAAGTAGCCCATACCTGTGATGAGTTCACGCATATTTTGCGCGCCAGCACCAGAAGCAGCTTGATAAGTCATCGAGGTTGCCCATTCCACAAGGTTATTTTGGAATAAGCCGCCTAAGCCCATGAGCATGAGCGAAACAGTACAGTTACCGCCAACAAATGTTTTAGTGCTATTCACTAAACCATCTTTAATCACGTTCATGTTGACAGGATCAAGCACGATGATGGCTTCATCTTCCATACGCAAGGTCGATGCAGCATCAATCCAATAGCCTTTCCAGCCTTCAGCTTTTAATTTTGGAAAGACTTCAGAGGTATAGTCACCACCTTGACAGGTAATAATGACATCCATTTGCTTCAGACTATTAATGTCTGATGCATCCATAAGTGCTGGGGCAGTCTTACCACCAAATGCAGGGGCTTCACCACCTGCATTACTGGTAGAAAAATAGAATGGCTCAAAGTGAGCAAAGTCATTCTCTTCAACCATACGTTGCATAAGGACGGAACCAACCATCCCGCGCCAACCGACCAGACCTACTTTCATGTCATTTTGCCTCGGTGCGTTAAAAATTTAAAAGGGGTTTGAGTGTATCAAAAGCGACCACAACTGCAAGCACTACATAAGTAAAACATCACTATAATTGAACGAAATAACTTGTTTATGATACATACAAAATTGATAAAGTTTGTCCAGACTTAGTTTATCAAACGGAAAAGATTGAGAAAAACAACATGATTTGGGTGGAAATCTTGGCAATCACGGTGGTGATGCTGACGTTTTGGTCATTGATTCCGCGTGATGAATGGTGGATTCGCGGAGCAGATTTTCCACGACTGCAAATTTTAGTACTGGGGCTTTTAGCCTTTATTTTACTGATTTTTTGGCCTAATCCTTGGGATTTACAGCGTGAGTTGATTTTGGTTGCGTTAATCGCAGCTTTGGCATATCAGTTAAAAATGGTATTGCCTTATACTTTTGTGTGGAAAAAACAGGTTCAGACTGTTTCTCACGAGCAATTGCAGCCAGAACGACAAATTTCATTATTGGTTTCGAATGTACTCACACCCAATACTCAACATCATTTACTCATTGAACAAATTAGCAAATTTAAGCCCGATCTGATTTTGACTTTGGAAACAGATCAGCATTGGCAACGGGCGCTACAGGTGCTTGAAGAGAGTTACCCCTATTGTGTCCCGATTCCGTTGGATAATTTGTATGGGATGCATTTGTATAGTCGCTTGAAACTCATTGATACAGAAGTCAAATTTATTTTAAGTGATGAAATTCCTTCAATTCATACCACGGTACTACTGCCTTCGGGACAGCCAGTACAGTTGTATTGTTTACACCCTAAACCACCTAGTCCGACGGAAGCCAAAGATTCAACGTTAAGAGATGCTGAATTGTTGATTGTGGGTGATCAAATTAAAGAACTGGATCAAAGTTGTATTGTCATGGGGGATTTGAACGATGTGGCTTGGTCACGAACGACACGTCTATTTCAACGAATCAGTGGCTTACTCGATCCGCGAGTTGGACGACATTATGTGAATACTTTTCATGCCGATTATCCTTTTTTACGCTGGTCTCTAGATCATGTATTTCACAGTACCGATTTTGCTCTCATTCAAATGCAGCGTTTACCGCATATAGGTTCAGATCATTTTCCAATCTATGTCAAATTACAAACGGGGCGTGTATTTGAGCAACAGCAAGAGGAATTGGAGCAAACGGATGCAGATGAACAAGAAGCTCAGGCTGCAATACAAGAAGGAATTGAAAAAGCGGAGCGTGAAGAAAAAATAGTGACAGATGAAATTGCACAGGATTATAAAAATGAGAAATAGTAGGCAAACTAAATAAAAAATTGTGTACGAAATTGCTTACAAAGGTTTCGGTCTCTGACGAATGGTAGAACTTTCAGAATTCTTTTATTCTTACTCCATCAGCACAAGGAACAGGGAACGGAACATCCCGCTAAGGAAGACGACGCTGAAGGAAAATCATCACGGAAATGATGGCTGGTTAGGATGACCAAACACTAAAACAAAAATTATGATTGAAAGCACAACCTCATATACCCGAGTTTTGCAGGAAGCAGAACTCGGGTTATGTGTTTTAAGATACTCGAAATTTATTTAAAAATTATGACGAACTTACTATACGTTGATAGAGTGCTAAAGTCTGATCACACATGTCTTGTAAGCTAAATTGCGTGACAGGAGCCACATGTTGAGGCTGTTCAATGTGATGTTGGACGACACGAATAAGTTCAGCTTGGTCATCTACAGGAATAAGGCCTTGTGGATATACCGAAGATAAAATTTCAGCAACTCCACCTCTTTTCCAGCCAATCACGGGTGTGCCTACTGACAAAGCTTCTAAAGCTGTACGTCCAAAGGTTTCTGCCTGATTAGACAAAGACAAGACTACATCGCTGTAAGCAAGCCATTCACGAATATCGGAGCGATGACCAACAAAGGTAATCTGATGTTCTAAGCCCCGACTTTGTATATTGCGTTGCAATTCATCTAAATAAGCTGCTTTTTTAGGGTCAGCTCCGCCAACCACAATTGCATGGAGATAGGGAAACTGAGTATGTAATTGTTGTATCAATTCAATTAATGTTTCATGTCCTTTCAGCCGCGTAATACGACCAGGTAAACATAAGAGAAACTTATGCTCGAGCTGAGGAAAGTCTTTTAAAGTTTGTTGAATCCACTGTACTGATGGTTGATACCCATGCGGGAATGCTTTGGAGTCGATACCACGGTAAATACGCACAATATCTTGTGGGGGACAATTTTTATAATGTTCTGTGATGTATTGCACCACACTGTCCGAAACCGCAATGACTTTCTCTGCTTGCGTCATAATTGCACTATAACGATTAATCGAATAGAAACCGTGTACAGTGCTAATCAGATGCGGGCGTTGTGAAGCAGGAATGCCTTTTAAAGCAAAATGCGTCAACCATGCAGGAACGCGTGAGCGGACATGCACAATATCGGGGCGGTGCTGTTGAATAAGTTGGCGTAATGGACGAATCTGCCACAGACTTGATAGTGATTTTTTGTGAATCGGCAGGGTTAAATGGGTAGAACCCTCCGCTTCAAGCTGTGCCACCATTCGCCCACCATTGGAAACGACTAATGATTCATGCCCTTGCTGAATGAGCGCTTTAGCAATTTCGAGTGTGCCACGTTCAACACCACCACTATTCAGTTCAGGAAGAAGCTGCATCACTTTCATTGAGTTTTTATCCTTATGTGTTCTGTTGTGCCGTTCGAGTCACGTATAAAATAAAATTTAGAGCAGGAAATAACATTTCTAGCCAAGATCAACTATCAATAAATTTTTTCATAGCCTTCTGGGCGGGTTTTAAAACGACGGTGAAACCACATGTATTGGGTCGGTGCAATTCGAAGCTGACGTTCAATAATTTGATTAACGCGTGTTGCATCGTCCACTTCATCTTCACTTGGCAAGTTGTCCACCATAGGTTCAATTAATAGATGATATTTGGGATTGGCCACATCACCATGACGGTAGAAATATAGGGGCACAGCAACGGCTTTAGAGATTTTTAATAAACGTCGATGTGCTGTAACAGTTGCGGCGGGCACCCCAAAAAAGGGAGCCATAACCCCTTGTTTTAAACCAAAATCTTGGTCTGGACTATACCAAATGGCATGTCCATTTTTTAAGTTGCGAATCAGACCGCGCATATCATCATGGTCAATTTGATTGGCATAAATCGTGGCACGACAACGATAAATCAGCATGTCTAACAAAGGGTTATTTTGTGGACGATACACCACATCGGGTTCAAAATATTGTGCACATAAATAACCACCTGCATCTAATAAGGTGGAATGAGTGCCGAGCAGTAAGACGCCTTTACCCGCTGCTTGTGCGGTTTGGATATGCTCTAAACCTTCAATAGTGACTCGATTTTTAAACCATTGTGGGCAGTACCAAGCATTTAGTGTTTCAAAAACCCCAAGCATTTGATCAACAAAGACCTGACGAGCATTGTCTTGGACTTGTTCTGGACTCCATTCTGGAAAACAGACTTCTAAATTGCGCAGCGTAGTTTTACGGCGGGATTTCAGTTTAGTAAATGCTAGATTTCCAAGAAAAGTGGCTAAGCGATATTGAATTGCCCACGGCAAAATTGCCAGTATCATTAAGAAAACGATGCCAAGCCAAATTCCCCAATATTTAGGATGGAGGAATGACCATTGAAATTCACCCGGTGTATAGGTCTGTGCTTGGCTCATAACGATATAATTAGTTTGAAAAAGTGAAGACTGTGCAAAGTGTAGCATGAACTGATTTGGTCAAGGTTATCCACGCTAAAAATCAGGATCAACCTTGTCCGTCACCATCTGCTGGTTTGGGTATGGCAGTCTAACGACGACTTTCCAGAAGAATGCGTACTGCAAGCCCAGCGAGAACTGTGCCCATGAGCCAACGCTGAACATTTGCCCAAAGTGGTTTTCGCTGTAGAAAAAGTGCAATGCTGCCAGCAGAAAAAACAATAACGGCATTTACTGAAACACTGACAAAAATTTGGATCGTACCGAGTTGAATAGACTGCGCTAAAATACTGCCTTGCTGTGGGTGAATAAACTGTGGCAATAAAGACAAATACATAATCGCAATTTTAGGATTCAGCAAACTGGTGAAAAAGCCCATTAAAAATAATTTTAACGGGGAATCGAAAGATAAATCTTTGAGACTAAAAACAGGAGCTGCATTAGGGCGTAAAGCTTTCCATGCCAACCAGAGTAAATAGACAGCCCCTACAATACGAATCGTGTCATAAGCATATGGAACTGCCACAATGAGCGCTGTGATCCCAAAAGAAGCACAGAGCATGTATAAGACAAAGCCCAGTGCTACGCCGCCTAAAGAAATGAAACCTGCTGTTTTTCCTTGAGAAATTGAACGTGAAATGAGGTAAATCATATTCGGGCCAGGGGTGAGGACCATTGCGAGGCTCACCAAAGCAAATGCGAAAATTTGTGACAAATCCAACATGATCAAAGGCCCAGTTATTCTTATGTTGATAGGTATAGCATATTGCTGTTGATAAATCTGATTTGAGCAGCGAAAGGTTTGCTTTAACAGCTTCAATTTTCATGAAGACCGTAAAAGATTATAAATTTAATATTTTCTACCTTTAGATTTTCTATTTTTACTGAATGAGGTGAATCCAATTGGGGGACCTGTACTTTTTTTGCTGAGCTATTCTCTTGAAATTTGGCTTAGTCTTAATGGGTTGTGCGATGGAAAAAAAGGAATCTACTTTATCCCCAATGATTAAAGCTTATGGATGTGAAGCAACTTAAAACGGTGGTGTTAGACTAGGGATATATTTCTGATTGATGGCATTTATAGATGAGAAGCCATGCGATTGATACTGCAAAAGCAGGTCTAATTTTTCTGGTGGTGTTGGGGCACTTTCTAGAGCGGATGATTGGTTGGTCACAAGCAACTAGCCAGTTATTGCTTGAAACCATTTATGCCATACATATGCCTGCTTTTATTTTTATTTCAGGTATGTTGTATAAAGATAAAAATTGGTCGAAAAACATCCTCTTTTTTATTGCACTCTATGTCCCCTTCCAACTGTTGTATTTGGCATCGGATGCTTTGATGTCTGGACAATGGCACATTAGCCTGTTTGAACGACCCTATTGGCTGATGTGGTATCTGGTGGGGATGATGGTTTGGACGCTATTTATGCATGTGTTCCATGCAAACCATTTTGTGCTTGTACTTGCGGTACTGATTGCTTTAGGGATTGGTTTTTCCCCGTGGAATAACTATGCCTACTCAATTGGACGAATCTGTGTCTTTTTGCCTTTTTTCGTTTTAGGTTACCGATATGGTCAGTCCATCATGCAAAAGTTACAACAGCAAAGTCATGCGCTGTTGTGGGCAAGTCTGAGCCTCGCTTTTATGATGTGTATCTTGTATTGGACCCATTTAAGTCAATTCTGGTGGTACGGCAGTTTAAGTTATACCCAACTCAAAGTTGAGCTATGGCAGGGAAGTGTAATTCGTCTGATGTGCTTTATGTTATCCAGTTGGGGGGTGCTGACGCTGTTGGCATTATTTCAGGATTTGGGAACACGTTTCATGCGCTTGGGACAAAATACTTTGCCTGTGTATTTGTTACATGGTTTTGTGGTGATTTGGCTGGCACGAATGATTCAGCTCAATTTGCCTGTGGCAGTGGAAATATTGATTTGTGTGGTGCTGTCAATTTTGACCTGTTGGTTGCTACAACAACGGATTTTTGATCAGACGATCCGCCAATTATCACAGTGGTTGCTGCGACCTACAGGTAAATTGTGGCAGAAATAACCGAGTCGTCGACTGTTGCTTGATTGAATTTCAAGTGTTGTTGGTACAAACAGAGAATATAAAAAAAGCCCGATTGGCTGAATGACTCAACCAATCGGGCGATTGAAAGTTAAATTAGTTCCCTTTGCTGAGGTTTTCTAATTCATCCCAACGTTCCAGTTTTTCAAGTAACTGTTCTTCAATTTCAGCCAGACGCTGTGACGCTTGAGTTGCGGCATTGGCATCTGAAACAAACCAAGAACCGTCTGCTAACTTGTCTGAAAGTTGGGTTTGTTCCATCTCGAGTTTTTCAATCTCAGCGGGGAGTTGTTCTAACTCTCGTTGATCTTTATAGCTCAACTTCACCTTTTTCGGTGCAGACGTTGCCGCTGCGGCAGCCGCTTCAGCTTTGGCCTGTGCTTTTTTTACATCGCTTTTTTGATCAACTACTTTTTGATCAGGGCGCTGTTCCAAGTAATCTTGATATCCGCCAATGTATTCATCAATGTTACCTTTGCCGTCAAACACCCAAGTTGAAGTCACAACGTTATCCATAAAGGCACGGTCATGTGAGATCAACAGTAAAGTGCCTTTATATTCAGACAACATTTCTTCTAACAGTTCTAAAGTCACCATATCCAAATCATTGGTTGGCTCATCCATCACGATTAAATTGGATGGTTTTAGTAACAATTTGGCTAATAGAATGCGGTTTCTTTCACCACCTGAAAGTGCTTTAACTGGCGTACGGGCACGTTCAGGTGAGAATAAAAAGTCTTGTAAATAACTGTAGATATGACGACGGTTACCATTCACATCGACAAAATCAGAACCTTCCGACACGTTTGCCATGACGGTTTTTTCAAGGTCAAGTGCGTTACGTAATTGGTCAAAATAGGCAATCTCAAGCTGGGTTCCTGTTTTGACAGAACCCCCATGTTCAATTTCACCTAAAATGGCTTTGATCAAGGTGGTTTTTCCGACCCCGTTATCACCAACTAAACCGATACGATCCCCACGCATGACCAGTGCCGAGAAATCCTTGATCAGCGGTTTGGCATCGTAAGAAACACTGAGGTGTTTAATATCAAAGACCAGTTTTCCAGAACGATTAGCATCTTGGGTGGCCATGCTGACTTTGCCTTGCTGGAAGCGACGCGCTTTAGATTCTTCACGCAGCGCTTTTAAGGCACGAACACGACCTTCATTACGCGTACGACGCGCCTTAATGCCTTGGCGAATCCATGCTTCTTCTTCTGCTAAGCGTTTATCAAATAAAGCATTTTGCTTTTCTTCGGCTTCCATTTGCTGTGCTTTAAGATCGAGGTAGCGTGAGTAGTTACCTTCGTAGCTGCGTAATGTGCCACGATCTAGTTCGACAATACGGGTGGCAATACTGTCTACAAATGAGCGGTCATGCGAAATAAACAATAAAGTTAAATTGTTTTGATCGAGTAAGAATTTCTCTAACCATTCAATGCTTTCCACATCTAGATGGTTGGTCGGTTCGTCTAGAAGTAAGACATCGGGCTGAGTAAGTAAGGCACGTGCTAATAGGACACGACGCTTACGTCCACCCGATAAATCAGCCAAATCTGCATTTGGGTCAAGTCCCATTTTGCTTAGAATAGAATTAACTTTATTTTCTAACGCCCAACCATCAAGTTGATCTAACTTGTGTTGCAAATTGCCCATGTGATCACAAGCGTTCATATCACCTAAGATGCAGGCATCACTCGCTTCATGGTATGCTTTAAGCACAGTCGCAGCTTCACCTGCACCCTCTGCTACGATGTCTGCAACTTTGCCAGAGTCCATAGGAACGTCTTGTGCCAACATGGACACGGTCAAACCATTCTGAATGGAGACTTCGCCAGAATCGGGAAGTAAACTGCCTTCAATCAGTTTAAGTAGCGTCGACTTACCTTCACCATTACGGCCAATCAAACACACTCGTTCGCCACGTTCTAGGTTAAAATTCGCGCCGTCGAGTAGGGCAGGTCCACCAAATGCAAGTTGGACATCCCTTAACGTAATATAGGCCATAATGTTTCCTGAAATCTCAAATGAGGACTTTAAATGACTAAACAACAAAATCTAGATAATCACGCGTCATTTTCCGCACCCATTGAAGATTTGCAAGTCCGAATTGCATTTTTAGATGATTTAGTTGAACAGTTAAATGAACAAGTGATTCGCCAAAATGCCGAAATCGCTGATTTAAAAAAACAAATGCAGCTTCTTTATCAACGGGTAGAATCTGCTGATTTATCTGAAGGGATCGAAGCTTTTGACCCTTTAAGCAATAGACCACCGCACTATTGATCTAGTTGGGACGCTTGATTGGCATGGTTTATTCTTGTATCTCCAACAAGAGAGAGATGGGCTAGGCTTGACCTTTTGCCCGCTTCCCGTTCTAATGCACGCTCTTTGCTTATCTCTCATGATTTTGTATTTATGTCTGCTAAAGCGGTTTTGTTCGATCTAGAAAATAATATGCCAACGGCAAAAATGCTACGCGATTTGGTGCAGCATTATCCGACGTTGTATTTGTTTAATTGCAAAGGGCAGTTTGCGTATACGCTGGAAGATCTGACTGAATTTGCGATGTGGGTCAATACAGGGCAAGTGGTGATTTTAGACACCGCTCAAGCTAAAGAGAAAGAGTTTGAATATGCGGTAGTCGTTGGGCAGTTAATGGCTTTACTCGAACCCGACACCCATGTAGAAGTCATTTCGGCAGCAAAAACCAGTGCTATTTTAATTGAATTAATGCGCGGGTCGGCACTGACTTGTAGCTTGACTCTAATTCAAGATGCAGCTGAAATTAGCAAACCCAAATATAAAATTCCAAGCTTAGATGTCATTCAACGTAAACCGTACTTAAAAATGGTGAAGCAGTATTGTGATGCTTTGGCAAACATGTCAGGCAAACCCAATACAGTGGATGCATTAAAAAATTCTGTCATGAACATTCTTCAGCTAGTGCCAGAGAAAGCGCAGCACGTGGTCGGTATGTTGATTAACCTGAAAATCGTCAAACGTTATGATGAGCAGATTAACTTTCGTAAGAAAGTATTAAAGCAGTGGGCGCAGCTACATCTTGAACAAGACCAAGCAGAGTTGGTGCCCTCAACCAACCTAGCGCAAGCAGTAGAGCAGTTACAGATTTCGGCCGAATTACCCTCTGCGGAACCAGATTTGCAAAAGGCACAAGATGCTTTGTTTAAAGATTTTGGAAAAATTGACCCTGTACAGCTTGAAGTGGCGAAAAAGCTACGCGAATTGAAAAATGATAAGCCGAAAGACATCTACGCCTTACGTGATTTATTAGAGCAAATGTTTCCCAAAGCGGATGTACGTTTGTTACTCAAAGAGTTGATTGAGAAAGGTTATATTTATTGGAACGGACATGAAGTCTTATATAGTCATGAAATGTTCCTAAATTAATTTCATCGTTCCAACTTGCGTTTTATATTGTGCTTATGCAACTCTAATAAAAGACAAAAAAGGTTTTGCTATGGAAAATACAGGAATTTGGGTTGCTGTTGTCATTATGGTATTTGTGCTCGGGTCAATTTTAGGACTCCGTGTTAGCCCTAGAGAAAAAGCATTGGGCATAATGCGCGAAAGGGCACGAAAAATGGGGTTACACCCACGTTTAGTGGCAGCACCAGATTGGACTAAAATTCCGTTGGCATCTTCAAATCGTGCCAGTATGGTCGCGTATTATAGTGTCCTGATTCCAGATGCACGTTTGCCGCTGATGCGTGCCCGTGTTGAAGATCAACAGCTCAAGTTAGTGCATGGTGATGAAAAATTTAATAATTTTCCAATTGCATTAAAGGGCATTTATGCTATTGATATGCAGGCAAACTGTGTAGGACTCTATTGGGATGAAGAAGCTGATTTAAAAGCAACCCAATTAGAAGATATCAAAGCATATTTACATGCTTTGGCTGAACTTTAATTTTAAGATTTACTGAAATAGGAAAAACGGTTAACTATGGCGAATGCTCCTCGATCCACATCCAAAAGCACAACAGCAAAAGCTTCTGATGCTGGGAATAAACGTGCCTTAGTGATTGTGGAGTCGCCTGCAAAAGCGAAAACAATCAACAAATATTTAGGTTCAAATTACATTGTAAAATCCTCTGTAGGTCATGTACGTGACTTGCCTACGGGTGGTTCAGGTAAAACTGCGGATAAAAAAACCACAGCAACTCGCACCAAATTGACCGAAGCACAAAAAGCGGAGAAAGCACAACAAGCTTTGGTTAACCGTATGGGGGTTGATCCTGAACATGACTGGAAGGCACATTATGAAGTGCTACCAGGCAAAGAAAATGTGGTCGCTGAATTAAAAAAACTGGCATCGCAAGTCGATGAAGTTTATCTCGCAACGGACTTGGACCGTGAAGGAGAAGCGATTGCTTGGCATTTAAAAGAAGTGATTGGCGGTGATGATTCGCGTTATCAGCGTGTGGTATTTAACGAGATTACCAAAAATGCCATTCAAGAAGCCTTTAAGCATCCAGCACGTTTAGACACCAATAAAGTCAATGCACAACAGGCGCGTCGTTTCCTTGACCGTGTGGTTGGCTTTATGATTTCTCCTTTATTGTGGGAGAAAATTGCCCGTGGTTTATCTGCAGGACGCGTTCAGTCTGTAGCCGTCAAACTGGTGGTAGAACGTGAGCGTGAAATTCGTGCCTTTGTTCCTGAAGAATATTGGCAGGTGTTTGCAGACACCAAATCTTCAAGCGATGAAATTCGTTTAGAAGCGGTGAAGCAAGCAGGTAAGACGCTCAAATTACGCAATAAAGCAGAAACTGATGCTTTATTGAAAATTTTGAAAGATGCCGATTATAAAGTTTCAGCACGTGAAGATAAACCGACCAAGGTCAATCCAAGTGCGCCCTATATCACCTCGACTTTACAGCAAGCAGCCAGCACGCGTTTAGGTTTTTCAGTCAAGAAAACCATGATGTTGGCGCAGCGTTTGTATGAAGCAGGTTTTATTACCTATATGCGTACGGACTCTACTTTTTTAAGTGACGATGCGGTGAATATGGTGCGTCACCATATTGAAACTGAGTTTGGCGGAAAATACCTTCCTGCGAAACCAAATCGTTATGGCAATAAAGCGGGTGCACAAGAAGCGCATGAAGCGATTCGTCCATCCAATGTCGGTTTAAAAGGCGATAGTTTGGTGGGTGTAGAGCGTGATGCACAGCGTTTGTATGATCTGATCTGGCGTCAGTTTGTGGCATGTCAGATGACACCTGCTGAATATTTATCTTCCACAATTTTGGTCGATGCCAATGGTGTTGAACTGAAAGCCAAAGGTCGTACCTTGGTGTTTGATGGCTTTACCAAAGTTCGTGGTCAAAATAAATCTGATGATGATGTGCTCTTGCCTGCGGTGAAAGTGGGTGAGGTATTGAATCTAGAAAAACTCGATCCTTCACAGCATTTTACTAAGCCACCTGCGCGTTTTACTGAAGCGTCGTTGGTGAAAGAGCTTGAGAAAAAGGGTATTGGGCGACCATCAACTTATGCTGCAATTATTTCGACTATTCAAGACCGTGGTTATGTGAAACTGGAAAACCGTCGTCTATATGCAGAAAAAATGGGTGAGATTGTTACTGATCGCTTGGATGAAAGTTTCAATAACCTCATGAACTATGACTTTACTGCGGACTTGGAAGGTCAGCTGGATAAAGTAGCTGATGGTGAACGTAATTGGAAAGAGTTACTTGACAGCTTCTATGGCGATTTCAAAACGCGTCTGACCAATGCACAAGGTGAAAGTGGTATGCGCCGCAATCAACCTGTAGAAGTGGATGCAGTACATTGTCCAGAATGTTCTCGACCAATGCAGATTCGTACAGGCACGACAGGTGTCTTCTTGGGCTGTTCAGGCTATAACTTGCCACCGAAAGAACGCTGTAAAGGTACACTGAACTTAACGCCTGTGGAATCTTTGGCTGCACTTTCTGATGATGATTCTGCAGAAACAGCAGATTTGATGTCGAAAAAACGCTGCCCGATTTGTGGCACTGCAATGGACAGTTACGTGATTGATGGTGGTCGTAAACTGCATATTTGCGGTAATAACCCTGATTGTACTGGTTTTGAACTAGAAGAAGGTGAGTTCAAAATCAAAGGTTATGATGGTCCAACCATTCCATGTGACAAATGTGATGGCGAAATGCAACTCAAGACAGGTCGTTTTGGACCGTACTTTGCTTGCATGAGTTGTGACAATACCCGAAAGGTATTGAAAAGCGGTCAGCCTGCGCCACCGCGTGTCGATCCAATCAAAATGGAACACTTGCGTTCCGCCAAGCACGATGATTTCTTTGTATTACGTGATGGGGCAGCAGGTCTATTTTTAGCAGCGAGCAAATTCCCGAAAATCCGTGAAACGCGTGCGCCAAAAGTGTCCGAGTTACGTTCTGTTGCTGATCAACTTGATCCAAAATACCAATTTATTTTGCAAGCGCCCGATGTTGACCCAGAAGGCAATCCAACCTTGGTAAAATTTAGCCGTAAGAACCAAGCACAATATATTGGTTCGGAAACGCCTGAAGGAAAACAGACCAAATGGTCGTTGGTTTTCCAAGATGGGAAGTGGGTTGAAGCTTAATCACATCAATACTTGAATAGAAATGCTCACTTTGGTGGGCATTTTTTATGTCACAATGATTTATATAAGAAAGTAATATTATTTTTTGGGGGAGTTGTGGACATTCAAACGAAAAAGTTTGCCGTATTAATTGATGCAGATAATTCATCTATTAGTGCCATTTCATCTGTTTTGGAAGAAGTCGCTAAATATGGGATTGCGAGTGTTAAGCGAGTCTATGGGGATTGGAGTAATGAAACGCTGAAGAAATGGAGAGATGTTTTATTACCTCATGCAATTACTCCCGTTCAGCAATTTGCTTATACAAAAGGTAAAGATGCGACGGATATGATTTTAATTATTGATGCAATGGACTTACTGTATGCAGGTGCATTAGATGGTTTTTGCATTGTATCTAGTGACAGTGACTTTACACCTTTAGCATCGCGTATTCGTGAAAATGGTTTAAGCGTTTATGGCTTTGGTAAAAAATCTACACCAGAAGCCTTTAGAAAGGCTTGTGATAAATTTATTTTTATTGAAAATTTGATTTCGGAAAATGAACTTAAAAATTCAGAAGATGAAGAAGTAACGAACGCACAGGTCAGAAAAATATTCGATTCTAGTAAAACATCTGATTCAAAACTTGCGAATCAATTGAAAGATAATATCGTGATAGATGTTATGGATCGTGGCACTTTGAACCTGATTTATAAAGCAGTAAAAGACAATGCCGATGAGAATGGGTGGGCAAATTTAGGTATGGTTGGGCTATATATTAGTGCGGTGAAACCAGATTTTGATTCTCGCAATTATGGTAGAGCAAAACTCTCAGGTTTAATTAAAACATTAAATCTTTTTGAAACAAAAGTAGAAATGAGTCAAATGTATTTAAGAAAAATGAAGAAGCAGAGTGCTTAAAAGAAATGTGGAAAAAAATTAGAATCTTGTGCTTATTGCTGATTTTGCTAATTGTGGCGGTAAACGCTTGGCGTGATCAAAATCAGAACTGGGATAAACCGATTATTGTATTGCTGCATCCTATTAATGCCGATGATCAAGCCAGTACACAACAGTATATTCAACAATTATCTTTAAGTGATCTTGCGGCTGTGCAGCCTTATCTCCAGCAAATGTCAGCACATTATCGTGGTCAACCTATACACGTTTATTTAAATTTAGGACGTGAATTAACCCAAAAACCACCAAAGGTACCAGAGCAGGCGAACATGCTCGATATCATATTGTGGAGTCTAAAATTCCGCTTTTATGATTGGCAACAGCACGAGCGCAGTGATGGTAGTTCTGCAGTCACGCTGTATTTAAATTATTACGATCCTGAACGTACGCGTGAATTAAAACACTCTACTGCTTTGGAAAAAGGCCGTATTGGTGCAGTGAATTTGTATGCCAGTAAAAAACAAAATGAGCAGAATCAAATTGTTTTGGTACATGAGCTATTACATGCCTTTGGTGCAACCGATAAATATGACGCTGCGACAGGACAACCGCTCTATCCTCAAGGCTATGCTTATCCGAAACAACAGCCTTTATTTCCACAAGCCAAAGCAGAGTTAATGGCGGGGCATATTCCTGTTTCTGCCGATAAAAGTAAAATGCCAGATCGTTTACAAGATACATTACTCAACGAAATTACAGCGCTGGAAATTGGTTGGATCAAATAAAGCTGTGTATAAGTGCTTTTTTATCCACAGAAGGGAAGACTAATGTGGATAAAAAAGATGCAGATTGATAACAGACAGTTACGGAAAAAAAGACCACAATAATTGTATTCCATTGTAAGTACTTGAGAAAAATTATGAAAACAGTTGGAAATGATCTTGTCCGTCATCAATTACATGAAAATCGGAAATGGTACTTGGTTTTAGGGGTGCTCCTGACTTTATTTGGTCTGATCTTATTGGCATCTTTACCATTTGCCACCCTATCTGCAGTTTATTTGTTTGGTATTTTGATGATGATTGGTGGGGCACTCCACTTTATTGCAGCTTTTAAAATCTTTGAAGGTGGTTATCGCTGGCTTTGGGCTGCTTTTGCTATTTTCTATCTGATCGCGGGTTATTATGCTTTTACCACACCAGTGAAAACTGCAATTGTATTGACCAGTTTCTTGGCTATTTTTTTGGTGATTGCAGGGATTGTACGAAGTATTAATGCTTTTATCTTCAGGCCTTTGGCTGGTTGGGGTTGGACGCTGTTCTCAGGAGTTCTTACCTGTATGACAGGGGTAATTATCTTAATGTCACCAACAGCGCCATTTTGGGTGCTGGGTATGTTTTTGGCGATAGATATTCTATTCCAAGGCATTAACTATTTAACTTTGGCCTCTTATATTAAGCATGAGGTGCCAAAAAGTTCGGCTGATGTGTAATTATTACAGCTGATTAAGTGGATCAAGAGTGCTATATGCACTCTTTTTTATTGAGTATGATTGAGGATAATCCATCTTAAAAAGCACAATTGCGATGCCTAAAACCTTTGTACTTGCTCCAGACTCTTTTAAAGAAAGTATGACTGCACAACAGGCTTGCCAAGCCATGCAACGTGGCTTACAACGTATTTTTCCAGATGCTCAATATCTCCATGTCCCGATGGCAGATGGCGGTGAGGGAACAGTGGATGCTTTGGTTGCTGCTGCGGATGGCGAGATGGTGAGCTGTAGTGTGTCGGGTCCTTTCATTGAACAGAAAGTCGAGACATATTTTGGCTTGATTGATGAAGGGCAAACGGCTGTGATTGAAATGGCGAAAGCCAATGGCATTCATTTACTGGAGCCTTCGGAGCGAAACCCTGCTTTAACATCGACCTTTGGAACGGGGGAAATGATTCAACTGGCTCTTGATCATGGCGTGACAAAAATCATTATTGGACTCGGTGGCAGTGTTACCAATGATGCAGGCGTGGGTATGGCTCAAGCACTTGGTGTCCGATTTTTAGATATTGCTGGACAAGAGGTGGTTCAGGGTGGCGGGCAATTACATCAGATTAGCCAGATTGATTTATCGAATTTAGATACTCGATTGGCACACGTTGAGATGCTGATTGCCAGTGATGTGAATAATCCGCTCTATGGTGAACACGGTGCGGCTTACGTATTTGCTCCACAAAAAGGGGCAAATCCAACCATGGTGGAGCAATTGGATCAGAACCTAAAGTATTTTGCTGGTTTGGTTAAATCGCAACTTCAAGTGGATTATGCTCATGTTGCTGGTGCGGGTGCCGCAGGTGGTTTGGGTTTTGGCTTAATGGTATTTGCAGGAGCAACCCTTCGTTCTGGCGTGGAAATTGTGATTGAAGAGACACGATTGGCTGAAAAAATCGAACAGGCCGATTTTGTTTTTACTGGAGAGGGTGGGATAGATTTCCAGACCAAATTTGGTAAAACACCGTATGGTGTCGCACAAGTTGCCAAAAGATTGAATACGCCTGTGATTGCTTGTGCGGGTTATGTGGGTGAGGGCATAGAGGAGCTCTATGCAGAAGGTTTTACTGCAATTTTCGGCATTGTAGATCGGGCATGTGATTTGCAAACCGCTTTAGAAAATGCTGAGAAGAATTTGGAAAGAACCTGTCAGAATGTTGCTAGGATTTTAGCCCTAACGCCGTAATAATCACAATAAATTTAAATACTTTTTGTGTAGGGAATACCTTACTTTTCAAGGATGAAAAGTAACAAAAATCCTTTGTTGGATTGAGGATATATCCTTATACCTCAATCCAACGAACGGCATCCATGCCGTTTTGTCTCGTATCAAATTTTTTTTTGAAATTAAAAATTGGCGTATCAGTCGGGACAAATTTTATAAATTAAATCCAGATATTTTTGTTGATTTAAAAATGCTTATTCCATTGTCATGGTTATTATTGATCTGTAATGATTTATTTTGATCGGCTCATTTTTTATAGATTAAACGATGCCGTGATCATCAGGCTAAAATTCATAATTCATCTATAGCTCTGTTAAACTACCCATCTCCCCAGCACGATGAGACATTATGAGTTTAGCCAGCCTAATTGATGAATTAAACCCGCAACAAAAACAAGCTGCCACGACTGCGTCGCAACACAGTCTGGTGCTCGCAGGGGCTGGCTGTGGCAAAACGAAAACCATTGTGGCACGTGCTGCGTACCTGATTGATCAAGGCATCCCCGCCAACCAAATTCAGATTTTAACTTTTACTCGTCGTTCAGCCAGTGAAATCGTAGCCCGAGTAGAGTTGGCTTTGGGGGAGCAAGCCAAAGGACTCCGCGCATCGACTTTTCATACTTTTTGTATGTACCTGCTGCGCCGTGTACCAAAAGCCTTTGGTTTAGAGCAATTCTCGATTATTGATCGGGATGATCAACTGATGATGTTCCGCCTGATTCGCGGTAAAGATGATAAGAAGAATCCAAATCAACTTCCAAAGCCACAAGAGCTGTGTGATTTGTATTCTTTTGCGCGTAATACCCGCCAGAAATTGAGTGATGCTTTAGAAAAGCAACATCCTGAATATTTGGCATTTAAGGATCAAATCGCCAAGATCATGCAAGAGTATGAGACACGCAAGCGTGCACGTAGCTTTCTGGACTATGATGATATTTTGGCGATTGTGGCCTCAGCACTCGATCAATCTGAAGGCTTGGTTGATTATGTCGCATCGATTTGTAAGCACATGTTGGTGGATGAGATGCAAGACACCAATCCCTTACAGTGGGCATTGCTTGAACCCTTGAAAGATCAAGTGAGTCTGTTCTGTGTTGGCGATGATGCGCAGTCCATTTATGGTTTCCGCGGTGCCGATTTTGAAAATATTCATCATTTTAAAGAGCGTGTGCCGAATGCCCAAGTGTTTAAACTTGAGCAAAACTATCGTTCCACGCAAGAAATTTTAGACCTCTCCAATTGGTTGCTCGATCAATCTGAAATTCAATATGACAAGCGTCTTGATGCCTATCGAGGTGAGGGAATTAAGCCGCGCATGCATATTTTCCCGAATGAGTTTGATGAAGCCAAATGGATCGCAATTGATATTAAAGAGCGTCATTATTTGCAGGGGCATAACTGGTCGGATCATATGGTCTTGGTCCGTTCTAGCTTTGCTGCGCGGCATATTGAAGCGGCATGTATTGCAGCCAATGTCCCGTATCGCTTTATTGGGGGGATGAAACTGCTTGAAACAGCACATGTAAAAGATTTACTCAGTTTATTGCGTGTGATTGCCAATCCTTTGGATGATATTGCATGGATGCGCTTTCTTACCCTATGGAATGGGGTGGGTGATGTGGGGGCAAGTCGTCTGGCACAACAGTTGTTACTTCAACCTGAATTCGAACTGATTTTTAATCAATTAGAACAATTTGGACGTATTCCTGTTGAAACCTTATTGATGATGAAACAGATGATGGTGCTGAAGCAGGAAGTACAAGCGTGTGTTAGTTTGGGTATTCAAGCAATTGAAGCACAATTGGCCGAGAACTATAAAAAAGACTGGAACCGTCGCCAAGGTGACTTTGAGTTGGTTAAACAATTGGCATCCAAACATGGACAATTAAGCGAATTTCTTGAGGAATATGTACTTGACCCTGTTTCCATTTCTGAAATTGAACGTCAGTCGGATACAGATGTAGTCACATTAATTACCATTCACTCTGCCAAAGGTACGGAGCAGAAAGTGTGTTACGTTGCAAATGTGACGGCTGGTCAGTACCCACATGCGCGTGCTCAGGGGGACTTTGACGCGGTCGAGGAAGAACGTCGGGTGCTCTATGTTGCGCTGACTCGTGCACAGAATGAACTTATTCTTACCAAGCAAAATCTGAATCTGTGGGCGCGAGATGTAGTGGATGAACAAGGGCGTAAAGTTGAAAGTTATTTCTTAAATGATCTCACCCGCAATTTATGCACCTTGGAAACGCATCATAAACCCCGCCAGCAAACGGTAAAAAGCGCCTTAATTGAACGACAGTCGATTAATTTAGATTTTGGGATTAATCTCGATTAAACTAAGCGAATTACATTGTGGTGGTTGATGTGCAATGTTCAGAAAGTAGCGTAGGCGATTGCTTTTTGATGATTTTGCCTATTTTTGAAGGTTGTTAAATGAAAATTTTAGTTCGTAATTTAGAACGTACTGTCACAGAAGCTGAGTTACTGAAACTGTTTCAACAATATGGCACAGTAGAAACCTGCCAATTGGTTTTAGATGCCGAAACAGGTAAATCTAAAGGCTTTGCTTTTGTGGAGATGCCACATGGTCGTGAAGCTGTGAAAGCGATTAAAGGTTTAAATACCTTACGTCTACATGGGACAGGTATTCGTGTAAAACAGGCCGAAAATAAGCCTGAGAAGCCAGAAGCATAAGTAAAGAGGAGCAATTGATGCTCCTTTTTTTATGGGAAAATCATGAGAAGAATTTATCCTGCTATATCGATTGTTGCGCCATCGGGAAGCTATATTGCTGAAGGGATAAAAACCTTGGAAATACGTTCATGGCGCCCCAATGAGCTTCCTCTTAAAGATTTAGTTATTGTTGAAAATGCACATTATCTGAATCAGGATGGAGATGAGGAATTAGGTCGAGCGGTTGCATGGGTGGATATTTCATCTGTTCATGCTTGGCAGAAAAGTGAGATTGAGCAGGCTAAAGCAAACTATTGGGAAGATGGCTATTGGGCTTGGGTCATTGAAAATGTTAGGCCTATTCATCCTCCTGTGGATATACCAGCTCGAAGAAAAATTTATTGGGTAGAATTGGATGCGGTGTAATTTTTTATTGTGCATTGAATTCAATTAAGTTTAATCTTAAGCCTGTAACACATGCCAAGAAATTAGGAAAATTGTATGTCTCGTGTAGCTCGCTTTCATGCCGACCGAACCAACCAGAAATTATATTTTGCACGTTTGTCGTGTCAGCAAGCAGAGCAAATCGATCATATTCAACAAGCCCAAGCTTACCGTGAAGCTGCGGTTTTTCATTTGCATGGGGCAGTGCTTGCGTTCTTGCAGGAGTTGGTGCGTTATTACCGTTTAAATGACTTACAGCCGACGTTAAAGTCAATTGAAGAACAAATGGCTGCCAAGGGGCAGGTTTCTCCTGAGGTGGTGGTTATGCAGCAGCTCTCTAAAGATGGCTTTATTGCAGAGCTGAAACGCGCCTATCGCATGTGCCAGTACGCACCAGAACCCAGTGCACCAGAACCAGAAGATGAAACATCGTCTAATTTGATTATTAAGGTTACCCAGACCCCTCAGGCATGGTTGCCAGATACCAAAATTCTACGTGAGTGGCATCGTGATTTAACCCAATTGATTGATGGCTTTCGTAACGAAATGGTCGAATTTTAAGGAAAAGATGGCGTGCGCTTGAAGTTTAGTTTTTTGACCCGATATTAATTAGTCTAAGCAATGCAAAGTGCAACAGGTCTTTGCCACCATGTTGAACATGGAGAAACATATGTCTATAGAGCAATTGAAAGAGTTATTTGGGAATCAGGAAGCGGTTCTAGAGTTGGTTCAACTTGAAGGTGGTGAGTTGGCGTTGCGAAATGCAGGCTCAGAAAAAGAACCTTTGGTCAAAATTCAGTTTAACGATGAAGTTAAAGCGTTATTGGGTGACCAAACAGCCGTGATTGCACAGCACATGATTCAGGCAGCTTTATTTGGCTTGCTTGAAAAACAAGTGAATGAATGGCAAGCCGAGGTTGTGGACGAAAAACCACAGTTTATGAGCTAATCCATATTGGCTAAAAAGCGCACATGAGGTGCGCTTTTTTATGTTTAGAATGAAGTGGTAGCTTAATGGCTAGGTGCTTGATGATGAGCAATTTCAATTTGATTAAGAATATGATTGCTCATATTTTTCGCCATTTCTTCTTTGGCAAAATAGACGTCGCCGATGTTTTCCTTACGGATCACTTCGGCTTCTTGTTTGCTTTCAGCACAAATCAAGACCTGAATTTGCGGATTTAAGGTTTTAGCAATACCAACAATTTTATGGATATCAATAATATCCATAGGGGATAGCACCAATAATCGTGCATGTTGAATATGGGCTTGAATCAGTACGCCTGGTTCAGTCGCAACACCAGAGACAGCAGCGATACCTTTTTCACGTAGGTTTTCTACGATTTCTCGGTTTTCTTCCGCAATCACCACTTTAATGTCTTCTGCCATCAGGGTTTTGGTGATGCGACGTCCGACTTCGCCATGTCCGACAATCACGACTTGATCACGCAGATAATCTTGTGAAACTTCATCAGGTAACATCGCAAGCGGATCGCCACTACGTTCTAGCAAACGTGCCAGTGAAGAGCGCTCGCGAATCCAGTTTTGAAGGGGTTCGATTGCAGAGAAAATAAAGGAGTTTAAGGTAATGGAGATGAGTGCCCCTGCCAGAATCAAATTCTGCCCTTCGAGGGAAAGGAGTTTTAAGGACAGTCCCAAAGTGGCAAGAATAAAGGAGAATTCTCCAATTTGTGCCAAACTTGCACCCACAGTCAGGGCTGTATTGATCGGGTAGCGGAAAAACAGTACCAGTGCCATCGCTGCAATGGTTTTACCAATCATGATAATTGCAACGACCGCCAAGACATGTTCAGGCTGTTCCCATAAAATACGCGGATCAAACAGCATACCAACCGAAACGAAAAATAGAATCGAGAAGATTTCACGTAAAGGTAGAGTTTCCTCTTCGGCACGGTGGCTAAAGTCGGATTCTTTAACGACCATACCTGCAAAGAATGCACCAAGTGCCATAGAAACGCCAAAGACTTTATAGGCACCAAAAGCAATCGAAACAGCCGCAGCAACCACGGTGAGGGTAAACAACTCACGTGAGCCTAAACGGGCAACAAACTGCATAATCAACGGGACAAGACGTTTACCCACAATCAGCATAAAGGCGATGAAGCCTGCAACTTTTAATAACGTCAGCCCTAAGGTGAGCCAAATGTTATCGTTGCCACCATGAGTAGTCATTGATTCGCCACCCAGCAATACTGCTGTTGCAGGCAGTAACACCAACACCAAGACCATGACCAGATCTTCAACCAAGAGCCAGCCTACTGCAATTTTACCATTGACCGAATTGAGTAGACCTCGATCCCCCAAGGCTTTGAGTAATACGACTGTACTGGCACAAGATAAACTCAGACCAAACACCAGTGCGGAACCAAAGCTCCATCCCCAAAGCATGGAAACCCCAATGCCTAACAGTGTTGCGACTGCAATTTGTAAAATGGCACCAGGCAGTGCGATGCGTCGGACTTGTAGGAGATCATTTAGTGAAAAGTGCATGCCGACCCCAAACATCAGGAACATGACACCCAGTTCGGCAAGTTGGTTGGCAAGTTGAATGTCCGCAACAATTCCTGGGGTGTTCGGACTAATAATAATACCTGCAATTAAATACCCAATCAGCGGAGGGAGGCGTAAACGAGCCGCAAGGTAACCAAAAACAAGTGCAAGTCCAAATCCAAAAGCCAGTAATATGATGAGGTCTACATTATGTGGCACTAAAAACTCCTTAAACAGAAAGTTAAGGGTGAAAAGAAATAAGCACAAAGAATGCCAAAAATTTATTTAAGTTTATCAAGATGCATAAAAAAAATGCAAAAAAAAACGACCTAAGATTAGGTCGTTTTCTTTTAAGAAACCAAAATTATTTGATTTTAGCTTCTTTAAAAATTACGTGTTGACGGATTTTTGGATCAAATTTTTTGATTTCCATTTTTTCCGGCATAGTACGTTTGTTTTTAGTAGTGGTATAGAAATAACCTGTACCAGCTGTAGAAACTAAGCGAATCTTATCACGCATTGTCCTGACTCCTTACTTAGATCTTTTGACCTTGAGCACGAAGGTCAGCAACAACCTTTTCAATGCCCAATTTGTCGATAATACGCATACCTTTAGTGGTTAAACGAAGACGTACGAAACGTTTTTCACTTTCTAACCAGAAACGGTGGTGATGCAGGTTCGGCTCGAACCGGCGCTTAGTTTTGTTGTTGGCGTGTGAGACGTTGTTACCAACGACTGGACGCTTGCCGGTAACTTGGCAAACCTTAGACATGGTGTAACTCCATTGATTTAGCCAACAGCAAATCTGTATGGCCAGTCAAAAATAAACGGATTGAATTCATTCAAGGGGCGTTTTATATCAAAAATGCGCTTAAAAGACAAGCGATTTTTGATAAAACGGGACATGACCCAATGCGATAGATCATGCCTTGATCACTTAGCGAAGAAGAGTTTTCAAAATCAATTTGTGAATCGGCTTATTAAACGGTGGGAGAATGTATTTAAAGCTGTACAGCTTTGGATTCGACATCATAGACCGTTCATGCGACAAACTGAAGAAACCTTCTGGACCATGATACTTACCCATTCCTGATGCACCAACGCCACCAAATGGTAAATCGTCTTGTGCAACATGGGTTAATACCGTGTTTTGTCCAAAATGCCCTGAATGGGTACGCTGTGCGACATAATCCGCACGCGCCTGATCAAAGTCGAAGTAGTATAAAGCAAGTGGGCGAGGACGGCTATTAATAAAGTCGATTACATCATCAATTTGATCATATTCCATGATTGGTAATAGAGGACCAAAGATCTCATTCTGCATAATCTGCATGTCTGGCGTCACGCCTGCGACAATGGTTGGTGCAATTTTACGTACTTCGTGTAAATCTTCATGCAATGGGTTAATCGCAATAATTCGTGCGCCATGCGCTTGAGCATCTTCTAAATAACCTTGAATACGTCGGTATTGCTTATCATTAATAATAGAAGTGTAATCCTGATTATCTTTGAAATGTGGGTACATCTCTAAAACGCAAGCTTGAAACTTTTCAATAAACTCTTGGGTTTTGCCTTTTGGTAGAAACATAAAGTCAGGTGCAACGCAAGTTTGACCTGCATTCCACAGTTTGCCGACGGCAACGCGCTGTGCGACATCTTCTAAGTCAATAGACGGGTGTACCAATACAGGTGATTTACCGCCCAGTTCAAGAATCACGGGAACTAAATTTTCTGAAGCGGCTGCCATCACAGTTTTGCCAACATTGGTGGAGCCAGTAAATACAATTTTATCAAAAGCCAGATGACTAAAGGCATCTGAAATGGCACCACCGCCATTTATGACAGCCACCAACTCTTGTGGGAAGATTTCAGATAAAGCCAGTTCAAGTACACGTCCAAAGTTAGAGGATGAGCTTGAGACTTTAATCATGGCATGGTTGCCCGCAGCTAAAGCACAAATGAGAGGACCAACCGAGAGCAATAAAGGATAGTTCCAAGGCGCAATAATACCAATGATACCTAAAGGTTGATATTGCACCCAAGCTTTAGCAGGTTGATGGATGATTCCGACGTGTCGCTTGGAGGGCTTCATCCATTTTGCTAAATGCTTGCTATAATACTTAATCTGTTCAAGACAGGTGAGTAATTCACCGATTTTGGTTTCGGCAATAGAACGGTTACCATAATCGAGGTCGATTGCTTCTGCGAATTGATCTTGGTACTTAACCAAGATACGCTTAAGCCGTGCTAAACGATCTATACGTTCCTTTGCTGTTGGTAAAGGATAACGTTGGTAAGCATGCTTTTGTTGTTCAAGTACGTCGTGTAAGTATTGAAGATCAAAAGCATGCGGTGTCATTGCTGTTGTTTTTGTTTGACTGTTCATGACGCACTACCAGTTACATTAAAGCGGATAATTAATTTTTTAGAGCAAATACTCTAAATAGTCAAGTCACTTACTGTGTTAGTTTTCTAACCCATTGAATATATGGTTACTTTAGGATGTCTCACTCCAAAACGGTGAAAACCAAAGAACGCATTTTGCAATTGAGTTTGCAGTTGTTTAATGAACGTGGTGAACGCTCGGTCACAACCAATCATATTGCTGCTGAATTGGGCATGAGTCCAGGCAATTTGTATTACCACTTTCGCAATAAAAATGAAATTATTAAAGAGTTGATGGAGCAGTACCAGAAAGAAACGCTGGAAATGCTCGCGCTACCCGATGACCGTGCTTTGGATGTGAATGACAAAATTAGTTATTTTCAAGTCTTAAGCAACCAGTTGTGGGCTTATCGCTTTTTGCACCGTGATGTTTATCATTTGGTTGAAAACAATGAAGATTTTCGAAAAATGTATCCTCGTTTTGCGGGACAAGTCATGCAACAAGGTCAGAAAATTTATCAGGCCTTTGTGGATGCAGGTTTAATGCAAATGACGTCTTCAGAAATTGAAGCCTTGGTCATTAACTTGTGGATTGTACTGACCAACTGGACCAACTTCTTATATATGTCTGGGCACATCAGTGACTCTAACCATTTGGAAGAAAAGTGGGTGTGGCAAGCTTTACGTCAAATGGTGTTCCTTGAAGGGGCCTATTTACGTGGTGAAAGCCGTGAAACCTATGAGCGATTACTGGAAAGTTTTGGCCCTTCTGAGCTATTTGCCAGTCTCTCACATGTGAAAAACAATTGAAGCTGAAACCAGCTATTTAGTCAGCGTGTAAAACGCGCTAGAATACTCGGCTTATTTAAATTAGGTGTAACAAGAACCAACATGAACATGACAACTGCCAACACAGCACGCTTACTGATTACTTGTGAAGATAAGCCAGGGATCGTGCAGGCTGTATCGAGCTTTTTGTATCATCAGGGAGCAAATATTACCGCACTTGATCAGTACGCAACGGAAGCTTCTGGCGGGCGTTATTTCATGCGTGTTGAGTTTGAATTAGACCATTTGCAAACACGTAAAGAAAGTTTGATCCAGACTTTTGCGGTAAATGTTGCAGAACGCTACGCTATGCAATGGCGCTTGACCTTGGTTAGCGATGTGAAAAAAGTAGGTATTTTGGTCTCTAAAGTTGACCATGCTTTGCTTGAACTCTTATGGCGTCATGCGCGTGGTGGTTTACCATGTGAAATCACGAAGGTAGTTTCCAATCATCCTGATTTACGTGAAGCAGTAGAGAACTTCGGTATCCCGTTTGAAGTGGTTCCTGTGACCAAAGAAAACAAACGTGAGGCCTATGCAAAAATTGATGAATTGATGCAGGGCAACGATTTGCTTGTTTTAGCGCGTTATATGCAAATTCTGGATGAAGAGTTTGTGAAGCATTGGGAAATGAAAATCATCAATATTCACCATTCTTTCCTACCTGCTTTTGTCGGGGCAAATCCATACAAACAAGCACATGAGAAAGGCGTGAAACTGATTGGTGCTACGGCGCATTACGTAACGGCAGATTTAGACCAAGGTCCAATTATTGAGCAGGATGTTGAGCGTGTGAATCACGACTTTACTGTTGAGCAATTGCGTGAATTGGGTCAAGACGTTGAACGTAATGTTTTGGCGCGTGCAGTAAAATGGCATTTAGAAGACCGTATTATTGTTGATGGCAATAAAACAGTTGTTTTCCAATAACTATTTTTAGCCTATGCGAAAAAGGACCAGTTTTTTAACGGTCCTTTTTTTATTTTGATTCAAAAAACTCATTAAAACAGTGAAATTAATAGTTGCAAATGAAAACACTTCTCATTTATTATTGCGATACTTTAATTGTACTAACCGATGAGCTTGATTGTTAAATCCACGATTAAACTGTCGTGAGCAGTCGCTTCTTTTAGGTCATAGATTCTAATGAGTCAACTTTCTACCCCCTCTATGCAAGCTCCTAATCCGATGAAAAAGAAAATCATCTCAGCCTTAATTGCGGTTGCCATTGGGCATGTTGGGGTATTGTGGGCGGTCAGCCAAATGAAAGCGCCTGAACTTCCTAAAGTGGAAAAAGAACCATTAAAAGTACGATTTGTCAAAATTCAAGAACAACCGAAACCTTTACCGCCAAAGCCAAAAGCTGAACCGAAAAAAGAACAGCCCAAGCCAAAGGAAGTAAAAGAGGTCAAAGTGGTGGAAAAACCTCAGCCACAACCTCCGAAGAAGGTGGAAAAAGTTCAACAAGTTAAAAAAGCAGAAACTGTTAAACCTGTTACACAGCCTACCGTACAGCCGCAGAAACCAGCTGTGGTGAGTACTCCAGCGGTTGAAACCAGAGTGGTGAGTAGACCTGCACCTGTAGCTCAACCAGTGGTGGAAAGACCTGCGCCAACACCAACAACCAGAAGTGTTTCAATTGGTGGTTCAGGGGTGCAATGGAGTCGTTCGCCAAAGCCAAGTTATAGCAATAGTGACTTAAAGGGTGAAACACGTAGCATCATCATCCTCATTGAGGCCGATGAAAAGGGGAAAATTACTAATGCGCGTGTGACCAAGTCGACAGGTGTTTCCGCTTTAGATGAAAAGATTTTACGCTCTGTGCGTAATGCAAAATTCAAACCGTACAAGGAAAATGGTGTTGCTTACCCTATTCGAGCAGAGCAACCATTTGAATTGACATTGAATCCTAACGGCTAACTATTTCAGGAGTTCGAGTATGAACTTTTCAGTTTATTGGCAACATGCGGATGCGGTGAGTAAAACCCTGTATTTCGTATTATTGGCAATGTCTATCGCAACATGGACGATTTTTATTTTACGTCTGATGGGCACACGCCAACTTAAACAACAAGCACATGCTCAACTTGCAGCAGCACTCACTAAGCTGAAAGCAAAATTGGCACCTTTAAGTTTTGAACAGCGTAAAGCGGTTGCAGAACAAGCATTATTGCGTCAAATTTCGGTTGAAAAAGCCAATGCTGAAAAAGGTGTATCTGTTTTAGGTACAATTGCCTCAATTGCACCGTTTGTGGGTTTGTTTGGTACCGTTTGGGGTATTTTCCATGCTCTGGTTGCTGTAGGTAAAAGTGGACAAGCAGGTTTAGCTCAAGTGGCAACTCCTGTGGGTGAAGCACTGATCATGACGGGTTTAGGTTTGGCGGTTGCGATTCCTGCAGTATTGGCGTACAACATTTGTGTACGTGCTAACCGTACTTTGTCTAATGAGCTGCAAGATCAAGCACACAGCTTATTGATCGACACCATGTTGCAACAAGAAACAACAACACAAAAAGTTGAAGTGAAAGCGACACAACAAGGTTTAGTTGGAGGTCAAGCTTAATGGCTTTTCAATTGGGGGAAGACAACGATTCGGGCATGAATGAGATGAATCTCATTCCGCTCATCGATATTATGTTGGTATTGATGATCATCTTCTTGGTGACTGCGACCGTTGCCAACCCATCAATTCCATTAACCTTGCCAAAAACCACTGCGGATATTGTTGATCCACCACCTGAAGCAATTACAGTCAGTATTAATGCCAATGGTGAAGTGGCGTGGAATGACCAAATTATTAGTTTAGATGAGTTACAGACTCGTTTTAATGATGCAGGTCAAGCCGCACAGAAGCCAACGGTACAATTACGCGCAGATAAAGAATCACGCTATGATACTGTTGCACAAGTGATGTCACGTGCGAGTGAAGCCGGACTCAGTGATATTGCTTTTGTCAGTGAAAATTAAGCATTGATGATGCGAGAAAAGCGACCATATTGGTCGCTTTTTTTTATTGCTGACTTATTCAGTTTTTAGCAGTGATTGGAACTTGCTGTGTAATTTCAGCAGTTTTGGCGGTATAGCGAAATTACAGTAACCTTGGGCTGGGTTCCGAGCAAAGTAATTTTGGTGATACTCTTCGGCAGGGTAAAACTGTGGTGCAGGGGTCACTTCGGTGACAATATTGATGCCTTGGGCTTTTAATTCCTGAATGATTCGTTCAGCCGCTTGTTGTTGCTCTGGGTTGAAGTAATAAATCACTGAGCGATATTGTGTACCAATATCATTGCCTTGACGGTTTAGTGTTGTTGGGTCATGCGTTGCAAAAAATACTTCAAGCAATTGTGAGTATTGAATTTGGCTTTCATCAAAATCAATCAGGATGACCTCTGCATGTCCTGTATTGCCTCGGCAGATGTCTTCATAGCTTGGATTTTCTGTTGTGCCACCAGCATACCCACTGACCACCTGAGTCACCCCTTTTAATTGAAGAAATACCGCTTCAACACACCAAAAGCAGCCACCACCCAATAATGCTTGTTGCATGACAATTTCCTTAATTCAATCTTGCTCGCCACTATAAGAGAACATTGTGGCACCAAGATGTAATGTTTGTTATATAAATGAAAAAAGGTCTGTAATACAGACCCTTATCTTAAAATTTTAACGAGGTTGTTTTGCACTCTTAAATTCAACCAATAGGTTGCCATTGCGATCCAGTAATTTCAGGGTGTTGTTATACACCTGATAGTTGGTCACATTCGCTAGTGCAGTGTTAAATTGATTCGGCAGGGTATTATCAATACATGCCATTTTAGTAGATGCCATTTGTGAAAGTACCAAGGTATTGCCCGTGGCTTGATAGGTGCCCATCAAACGGTTACAACCATCGGCACCAGAAACACGTTTTGTTGCTTCATCAAACTGGAGTGCGGGAATATTACGTGCGCTTGGATTGGTTTTGAGCATTTGCGAACCAATTTGAGTTGCAATCCACGTACGGTTTTGTAGTGTTTGTAAGTTATTGACCTCGGCAGCAGAAGAGCTTGGTGTGGACTGGCAGCCAGCGAATAGTAATGCTGAGCCGAGTAGGGCAACACTTAAGGTCTTTTTTAACATGTTGTAATTCCAATTTTTTTAACTTTATTTTTTATTTTATAAACAAAGCAGATTTAAATTTCTAGTTGATTATCGTATTTCTTCTTGTACTTTTACCTTGTGAAGACAGAACGCAGCACCTAATGGGTTGGTAGTCTTTGACGAATGGTTCTGGAATAGTCTTGGATTGACCCTAAAGATTGAACCTTGGGATTGACGTGTGCCTGACGATACCATTCACGCATACTGTAATGGTGTGAAATTGCATTCAAGTCGTAGAGGTAGTTAGGCAAATAGCCCGAAGCCAATAGGCGGTAATCTACAGGCAGTGGTTTTTGTGTGACGGCCTGAATCATGTCAAATACTAGCGTGGTGCAGTTACTGCTCAGCGTATTATACCATTTGGGTTGTTGTGCCAGTTCACTGGCTTTATTCAGATACTCGAGAAATAAAGCTTGGCTTTGTGCTTTTGACATCTTGATCGGGAAAAAATAGACCTGTTCATGCCGAATATTACTACGGGTATAGATGATGTCAGTTTCATTGGCAGCAACTAAATTCAGTTCATACTTACGGAAAAAGCCGCCAATTGCGGAAAATTCTTCACCTTTTTCCTTGCGAATTTCGATGGAAAAAGTGAGCGGGGCGGTATCGGCAAAATCAAAACTGACCAAAGTATGGGCAATCTGTGGGCCTGTCCAGTACGAGGTAATAATGTTTACCCCAGTAATTTGATTTAAATCTAAAACTCGCGTTTGCCATGCAGCGCTATAACTGCCATCGGCATGCCAGTGAAAGTCTCGAACATTGTGCAAAGTGACTTGATGCCCGTTAATTTGATAACTCAGCAAACGAGAAACTTCGGGATTCCAATCACGGTCTTGTCGAGCTTCTAAGCCAAAGTACCATGCTAATGCCAATACAAAGCCAAAAAGATACAGCAGAATATCTTTATTGCGACTGATGAGGTGCTGACTAAAATAAATGCCTAAGATACTGAGTGAAAAACAGGCCCACACTAAAATGAGGGTATAAGTCACAACAGCATGAATAGGTTGTTGAATCCAGAGCGCAAGGCATAGCCAAATTGAAGATAACAGTACAAACAGGCTGAAAATACAGTGGATCAACCATTGCAGTGTTTTGAACAACAATGTACCTGATCCTTTTTGCTGCATACTCAGCCACTCATTTTTGAATAGTTATTTGGTATAGGTTGCAAACTCAAACACGATCCCAGTATTTTCATCTCGATGTTTTTCCGAGCTTACTTTTTTAAATTCAGTCGGAATTTCAGGATAATACGCATCACCTTGTACATCAAGTTCAACGTGGGTCAATTCCAGACGGTCTGCAATATTCATGGTTTGTTTAAAAATTTCACCACCGCCAATAATAAAGATGCTTTCAGGCTTTTCTGAAGCTTGTACATCTGCTATCACGTGTGTGAGTGCTTCCTCAATGCTATAGGCTACCTTTGTGCCTTCAAAAGACCAGTTTGGATCACGGGTAATGACCCAATTAACACGTTTAGGCAAGGTGCGTCCCATAGACTCTAAGGTTTTACGCCCCATGACCACCACGCCACCTTGAGTGATGGCTTTAAAGTGTTTAAGGTCGGCAGGAATATGCCAAGGTAAATCATTGGCTTTGCCGATACAGCGTTGCTGATCCATCGCCACGACATGCACAACTTCTAAATTCTGGAATGTCATTAATCACTAGCCTGTGGAAATATTTGGAAAAAAGATGCTCTCTGTGCAGAAAGCATCTGTCCTGAAGCTTAAACGGCAACAGGGGCTTTAATTGCAGGATGCGATTCGTAGCCGACAATTTCAATATCTTCGAATTTAAAATCGAAAATATCTTGAATTTCAGGATTGAGTTTTAATTGACACAGACCGAGCGGTTCACGGCTCAGTTGTAGTTTGGCTTGCTCAAAATGGTTGGCATAGAGGTGGGTATCGCCACCTGTCCAAACAAAATCACCCACACCTAAACCACACACTTGCGCCACCATATGCGTCAGCAAGGCATAGCTGGCAATGTTAAAAGGCACGCCTAAAAACACATCGGCACTACGTTGATATAACTGACAAGACAATTTGCCATCTTGGACAAAGAACTGGAACAAGGTATGACATGGCGGCAGCGCAACTTGTCCTGCTTCTTGTGGATTCCAACCAGACACAATTAAGCGACGTGAATTTGGATTGGTTTTAATTTCATTGATCAACCATGAAATTTGGTCAAAACCATCTTGCTCATACAATCCATTTTCAAGTTTGGTTGCACCAAAGTTTCGCCATTGATGGCCATAGACAGGACCGAGTTCACCTTCAGGGCGACCAAAACGAGCCGTTTGTTCTGCGGTTGACCATTCATCCCAAATGCTGACTTTGTTGTCTTGTAAATATTTTACATTGGTGTCGCCTTTAAGGAACCACAACAGTTCAATCACAATCGAGCGGAAATGAACTTTTTTGGTGGTCAGTAAAGGGAAGCCTTGATTTAGGTCAAAACGCATTTGATGACCAAATACCGAGCGCGTACCTGTACCAGTACGGTCGCCTTTATCACCACCGTGATCGAGGATGTGTTGTAGCAGGTCTAAATACGTCTTCATAAAACTCTCAAATAAGCCATTTGGGCAAGCAAATCTGTCACGGATTAGCTTAATCTTCCCAATATAAATTCTAAAATATGCGGATGATTATACTGAATTGTGTACTAGAACGCACCCAAGATTGGTGTGGTCATTCAGGATGACCAATCCGATAAAAAGTTATGTGAAAAGTATTGAATCAAGCAGATTACAAGCGGTTTCGAGCGAGAAGTAAATTAGAGTGTTGATTATTTTTTGTTCAAAAAGATTGACTAAAGCCGCCATGCAATTTCTAAAAAAAGAGTAAGTTAACGGTTGCTCAGTTACATGTTTATATTTTTTTACATTTTACGTGTGAAAAATTAAGTTTCACGGGCTACTATCAGCACTCAGTTTTTTGTGTTTGATGTAAGAAGTTTGAGGTTTTAAGGATGATTTATGATGTTAATACGGGTATGAGTGATGTTCATGCTCCTGCCGAAACACAAATCATTATTCGTTCCAATGCGCAACAAAGACCAGATAACAAACGCTCAAACACAGAACGCAGCCGTAATTATACGTCAAGCAATGCTCAGCGTGTTGATATTGATAAATTCACGCAGAAATTAAGCAGTATCACGCGCCGTACCAGCACCCAGAAATGTGCCAAGAGTATTCGTCTGGCATTACAGTCTGCGGGTGCAAATGTACAGGGTCATCCTGTTGCTGCTGCGGATTGGGGCAATACACTCGAGCGATTAGGCTACCGTCGTATTAGCCCATCGTTTGACCAACCGAAAAAAGGCGATATCTATATTATTGACCGCACCAAAGGTCATACTTATGGGCATATTGCAGGTTATTCAGGTTCAGGTTGGGTCTCTGACTTTAAACAAACGGGTTACGCCGTTTATAAAAATGCCAATGTGCAATATAGTTATTACCGCTTAGATCACTAAATAACAGCGTGATAAGCATAAAAAAAGACCGTTTATTATATCGAGATAAACGGTCTTTTTTTATAGGGATAATATGAGGTTCCATCACTATTCATCATACTAATCATAACGTTTGGCACGGTTGAGATAGATTGAAACCAAGAATAAGCCTAGTGCATGAAAGCCTAAGCATTGTAACCACAGCACCCATTTATGCGGTTCTGGTAATAGATAAATCAAGCTTAAAAGTGCAAACAATTGGAATATATAAATTCCATTACGAAGCGTGATTCGATAAGGATGTGAAGTTGCTAATTTGAGATATTGTGTAAACAGGATATGCATCAGCATTCCCGACAACAGACTTAATCCTACCCATAGTGGTGCAAGTTGCGCAATGCGAGAACAGAAATAAATACTGATGCATACCCCAATACTACAAATGAGTCTGATTTCACGGGAGCAGCGTTCTGAGTACCAAAATTCGAGCATTTTGGCGTTAATCCTGTTGATGTTGGTTGAGCAAGGATAGGGGCGAAAATAGACAGATGGATAACACCATAAAGCCTATACCCTGTGCACCAGGAATGAGAATGTCTCCAGTTTTTAAATGCATAAAGATCAGTGCTAAAAGCAATGCCAATGGAATCCATGTGAATAAACGATACAGTAGCCCGGCAGGATTGCTACTAGCAAAATGGGTTTTGCAATAGCGGCAGATCAGAAACACAATTCCTGTTCCCATGAACATTAAAATGGCATCGAGTGTTAAAGGTTGCATCCAATACAGCCCAGCGGTTACCAAGCCAATCAGTACAAACAGTGTCAGTTTTTTGAACACTGCAATTTTAGGATCAAACCAGAATTCGAGCATAAATTTTAAGAGGGGGTAGCAAGAGAATTGAAACTTTAGCACAAGCTAGAGCACGATGCACGGATCGTACTCTAGGGCAAAGACATACAGAATTAATTATTTTTAAGGGGTCCCCAGTCGTAGACTTTCTTCTGATAGGCATACCACATCATCCAGAAGCCAATCAGAATCATTGGGATGGTTAGGAATTGTCCTTTACTCATCCATGCAATAAATAATTGACCATTGTCAGGTTCGCGGAAGAACTCGACCACAAAGCGCGCAATGCCATAACCAATCAGGAACAGTGCAGATACCGCCATACGAGGACGAGGTTTAGAGCTGAACCACCACAGGACAATAAACAGAATCAGTCCTTCACATAGCGCTTGGTAAAGCTGAGAGGGGTGGCGAACTAGTTGTAGCGGGTCAGTCGGAAAAATCATTCCTAAAGCAAAGTTAGGGTCAGAGACAGGGCGACCATAAAGTTCACCGCCAATGAAGTTACCAATACGACCAAACATTAAGCCTGTCGGGACACATGGTGCAATAAAGTCTAAGGTTTGGAACCACGTCATTTGGTACTTTTTACACCAAAGTAACATGGCAATCATCACTCCAAGAAAACCACCGTGGAAACTCATTCCACCCGTCCAGACTTGGAATAACCATAAAGGATTGGCAAGAAATTGTTCAAAGCCATAAAAGAACACATAACCGACACGACCACCAATCACGACCCCAAGCGCGCCATAAAAAATCAGATCGGAGACCATGTCTGAAGTCCAGCCCGTTCTGAGTTTGGCACGATATGTGGCGAGCCCCCATGCAAAAAGGAAAGCCAATAAATACATCAGTCCATACCAATGGACTTGTAAGGGGCCCAATGAGATCGCAATCGGGTCAATATTTGGATAGGTGAGCATTCCTGTTCCTAGTCATTATGTTTTGTAGAGATTTTAGCGGAATACAATGAAAAATGTTGTACATTCAATGTGTAAAGATATAGAGCAAAAGTTATGTGTATTGTGGCACTCGCATGGCATATTTTAGAGCAAACGCCGTTATGCCTAATTTCAAACCGAGATGAGTTCTATCATCGTCCTACACAAGCCTTGTTTCAATGGTCAGACAGTCCCGTCATCGCAGGCAAAGATCTGCAATCGGGTGGGACTTGGATGGGCGTAACAGCAACAGGTCGTTGGGCGGTTGTGACCAATTT
This sequence comes from Acinetobacter sp. ACNIH2, assembly GCF_002934965.1. Lineage (NCBI taxonomy): Bacteria > Pseudomonadati > Pseudomonadota > Gammaproteobacteria > Moraxellales > Moraxellaceae > Acinetobacter > Acinetobacter sp. ACNIH2. The sequence continues at coordinate 924,140 of NZ_CP026412.1, read as the reverse complement.
TCGAGACGGGCGAGATCTGCAAAGCTATCCAACTTCACGTGGGCATTTGGTACAAGCATTTTTAGAATCAGATTTGGCACCAATTCGCTTTGCAAAACAGCTCGAAGAGCAACAACGCGAATATGCAGGTTTTAATTTGTTCTTGGGAGATCGGGAGCAAGCGATTTATATGAGTAATCGTGGTGAAGCACCGCAAGTGCTCGCCAAAGGCGTATATGTGGTGTCGAATGGCTTGATGACAGAGCATTGGGAAAAAACTCGGCATTTGCGTAAGCGCTTTACCCAAGAATTATTGCCGATGTTGCAGCGTAGAGAAAGTTCAGAAGTGGAACTGCAATATGCGGTATGGGATATTTTGGAAGATGAACGCAAAATTATTCCTGAACTTTTACCAGATACGGGCATTAGCCCTGAGATGGAGGCACTCTTGTCTTCCACCTTTATTCAGAGTCCTGCCTATGGTACGCGTTGCTCTAATTTCTTAAGAATGAGTAGTGACAGTTGGAACTGGTTGGAAAAGTCACAACAAGGTGAATTGCAAGGGCAGATTGTGCAAGTACAAATGCCTTTGTATGTAAGCAATCAAACATAAAAAATGCCGACATGGAGTCGGCATTTTTTATTATGCTAGATTATGCACCTGCGATGACGCCACCGTCTTTACGGGTAATGACAACCGTTGCAGAACGTGGACGCGCTGTGCTGTTCTTTGGATCCGTCTGTGTGGCTGGCCAATGGCTAGTTGCTGCATCATAGCTAGCTGAATCTTCACCAGGGTGCTGTACATTAATGAAGATGGCTTTGTAATCAGGTGTCATGGCAATCCCTGTAATTTCGCACTCTTTAGGTCCGACTAAGAAACGACGTAAGGTTTTATCCGTGACTTGAGCACCCGCAATGGTGGCTTGACCATTGATAGCTGTGGTTGCTGCACCATCTCCAATTTGTCCAGGTAATGCTGCTAACATCATGCAGTTCGTTACGTCTGTATAGGCACCATCATCGGTTTGAATCCACAGTACACCACGTGGGTCAAACCACATACCATCAGGTGAAGACAAATCATTATTATCTGTCAAGCCTGACAAGTTAATATTGGCTGCCATAGCGGCTTCAGAACCAAATAGGTAGATGTCCCACGTAAAGGCTGTTGCTGTGGTTTTATTATCTGTTTCTTTAAAACGGATAATGTGACCATTGACGTTTCCTTTGCCACCTTCAGGATCAGCGTAGTTACGCGGGTTGGCAGCGTCTGTTGGGTAGTCAAGTCCACGCTTAGAGTTGTTGGTCAGCGTAACATAAACTTCACCATTGACAGGGTTGACCGTTGCCCACTCAGGGCGGTCCATTTTGGTTGCACCCACCGCATCTGCTGCAAGTCGCGCAAAAGTCACGACATCGGCTTGTGAACTAAATGGATAGATGCTGTTTGAGGTATCTAAACCATTTTTACCATAACTCAGTTCTAACCACTGACCTGAACCATCACTATTGAATTTGGCGACGTATAAGGTCCCGTTATTCATGTATTTGTCACCAGCGGTATAACCACCGTTAACATCCTTGCTATCCCAGTTGGCAGCGGAAACAAACTTATAGATATATTCACCACGTGAGTCATCGCCCATATAGAAGGCTAAAGGTTCACCTTGTACAGCACGACAAGCACTATCTTCATGGGCAAAACGACCTAAAGATGTACGTTTCACAGGGTTTTGACCACGGTCAAAAGGATCAATTTCGACCATCCAACCAAAAGTGTTCGGTCCATTACGATAGTCTGCTGTTGCCTGATCAGCCACAACACTGGCATTCCAACGGTCATATAGATCTTGCGATTCAAGTTGTCCGAGCGCAGTTTCCCAACCATAACGTGAGCTTGAACCTGCTTTTAGACCATAACGTTTTAGTGCGACAATTTCGGCTGCACTGCGGTTGGCATCATCCGTTGCACTGCGCGCAAAATAACCAATGAAGTTTTCTTCCGTGGTGAGATAAGTACCCCAAGGAGTATAGCCATTACCACAGTTGTTATGCGTACCACGAGTTTGCTTGCCCGCAGGAGAGAACTTGGTTTTGACCAAATCTGAACTTGCTGCGGCACCCGCAAAATCCATCACCGTTGATGCCGTAATACGACGGTTAAAAAGCGAATTTTTGACGATCTCAACTTTTTGCGTAGCGCTGTCTTTTTTAATATGTACAACCGATACGCCATGCGCATTGGTTTCACGAATGACTTCTTCTTCTGGGCGACGACCATCAACTTTAGTGGCACCTGTAGGATGCAGGAAAGTTTGGTTGATATATTCGTGGTTCATCACCAGCAAACCTTCCGTCGACACCGTGTCATCAAATTTGCTGTTACTACTTAAACCAAAATAGTGCATACCATCATGACAATCTCCAGAACGGAACTGGAAGCTTGGGCCTGAAGGAATATTGTTATCATCCCAATCGGCATAGCTTGGATTGATCGAGTCACCTAGTGCATACAGTACAGTGGCTTGATAGCCTTCTGGTACAGTCACAATATCATCTAAGTTTTTATTCACTACAGAGAAGGTGAGTTCTGTTGGTTTTTTATTAGAATCTACAGGTTTGCTTGGCGGTGTTGCATTATCGTTATCATCATCACTACACGCAGTTAATGATGATGCTAATGCAAGTGCTACAGCACCACTTGCAGTTTTACCAATAAGACTGCGGCGTGTCATACGCTGTTCTAAAATGTCACTGAAGTGAACATTATCAGAGGTGTTGTTATCTAGTTCCTGATCTTCATGATATGGCGTCAGCTCGGTCATGTTTTTTCCTAATTCGTCAATAAGTTATAAAGTCGTCATTAACTTAGGAAATTAATGTGACAAGACTTTTACCAAATAGTGAAAATCTGGTGAAAAAATGAAGTCATTTTGATGAAAAAAAAGCAGACCGAGGTCTGCTGAGTTAAACCGATTGTTTTTATGCAATACTTCGTTTCTTTTCAATCAGTTTGCCAAAAAACAAACCCAGTTCGAACAGGATCCACATGGGAACTGCCAGCATAATCATGGATAAAGCATCGGGTGGAGTGATGAACATGGAAATAAAAAAGCATCCGACCACAATAAAACGCCGTTTTTCCACCAACTGCTGTGTCGATACCAAGCCAATCAAAATCAGCAATAAAGTAATTACTGGAATTTCAAAGGTTAGACCAAAGACCAGAAACAGTTTTAAGCAAAAGGTGAGATAGCTGTTGATGTCGGTCATGGGTGCAACCGTTTCAGGCGTTACACTCATAAAGAAATGCAAGATTGAGGGCAAAGCCACATAGTAGGCAAAGGCAATTCCTGCATAGAATAAACCAATGCTACCGACCAGTAAGGGCAGTGCGAGCGTTTTTTCTTTTTCATACAGTGCAGGTTTAATAAAGGCCCAGATTTGATAAAAAATAAATGGCATGGCCAACATCAGCGCCACAAAAAAGTTCAGCTTAAAAGGGGCCATAAAAGTCGCAGTGACATCTGTCGCAATCATGGATGATGAAATAGGCAACTGCGCACGCAATGGCTCGGACATGAGTTGATAGGTATGATTGGCAAACGGCAGTAGGCAAAAAAATAGCACAAGCAATAAACCAACAACTTTGAACAAATGCTGTCTTAATGCAACTAGATGTTTGGTGATTGGCATTTCTTCTAGTGGTGCTTGTTCTTGCTGTAATGAACTTGGCAAGTGACTGGATTCTATAGGTATATTCATACCGCCACCTTTAATTCGGGTAATTGTTCAAGACAATCCACTACAGCAGCCCCCATTTTATTCGTACAAGGCATTACTGAAGGTAATGGATGTCGATATAGCATTGAATATTTTTGCTGTGTGAGTGGAATATAAGTCAAAAATAAATTTTTATTTTCAGTAACGCTGTTTTGCTGTTGTTGTTCGATCGCGCTATGACTTTGTTGTTGTAATTCTTGCATCTGAGCCTGCATTTTAAGCTCAAGTTCTTGAATCCGTTTCATCTCATTTTGCATTTGTTCACGTAACTCAGACATGCGTAATTCGCGATCTATGTCATTTTGAACATTGCTGATCATACGTTTGAACTTGCCGTACCATTTACCTGCAAAACGTGCCGCTTCAGGCAGTTTATCTGGTCCTAGCACCAATAATGCAATGATGCCGAAGGTCAACAGTTCAGTCATTCCAATATTGAGCATTGGGTAAATACCTGTGGCTTATGATCGTGTTGACGTTTTAACTTCCGCGGTACTTTGGTGTTCTAAAGTACGTGGTTCATTGAGTGATGAGGTTGTCTCATCTTCTTTAACCGACTTTTTAAAGTCTTTAATGGCACCGCCGACATCTTTACCTAAGTTTTTTAGTTTAGACGTACCAAATAATAAGATCACGACAATTGCAAAAATTAGCACATGCCAAATCGATAAACCTGCCATCTTGTTTTCCTCTTTTCTATTTATGCCATATCTCAACAGTTCAACATGACAGCGGTGTGACGATAGGATTGCAATTTCAAGACAGTCGATTTTCTGGAAAAAAAACCGATGAGTGTTATGATGATTAGGTGAAATTTCAAGGAATATCGATGTGGCTTTGTTGTTGCCGCTATTGGCATTTTTAACAGGTTTACTTCTTGCCACAACGCCAGTTGCTACGCAATTAAAAACAATACTATCTAGTTTATTGGCCCGGTGTTTTATTCCTATTGTGATTATTTACAACATGGTGTTTTATCAGGTAGGTAGCCTTAGCTTGATGCTATTTAGCTTTTGCGTCGCTGTTCTATTGTTTTATTTTTTCCTCTATTTTTCAAAGAATAAGTTGAATGCCTTATGTTTTAGTTATGTCAACATGGCATGGTTGGGCTTTCCTTTTGCGATTGCACTATTCGGCACAGAAATCAGCCCTGCTATGGTGGCGTTGTATGTCGGTGGTTCTATTTTTGGTAACCTTTGGGCAGTCACTGCTGTGAGTAATAGGCCTCAGCCACTCAGTATGATTCTGAAAAAAGTCATGTATTCCCCCCCAATCGTTGCTTTAAGTTTGGCTGCATTGTTTTGGTTGTTGGGTATACAGCACTGGCTACAACAGCATGGTATTGATTGGATATATGCTGCTACAAAGTTGGGCATGACCTTTTCAGGTATGTGTGTGTTGGGTATGTGGCTCAGGCACACCAAAGTTCATAAAGCAGATTTATGGCAAAGTACGCAAACCGCAGGCTTGAAATTACTTTGTGGTTTAGTGTTCTGTGGGTTAGCGTATCGCTTTTTGCCTATACCACATATTGAACAATCGATTGGGGTCATGTTCTTATTGTTTTGTTTACCACCTGCGGCAAATATAGTGGCTTTGGAAACGCATTATCAGGGGACAGGAACCTCAGCAAAATATATCGCTTCGGGGACAATTGTCAGTTGTGTTGTGGTCAGTTTGTATGGCGTATTATTGCATTTGTTTATGTGAAAAGGCTTTTGCTCTCTCCCTAAAGAGAGAGCAAAAAGTCTCAGTTACTTTTCTAAACTGTGTTTAAAAAGTTGCATGGCTTGACCACGATGACTGATTTTATTTTTTTCTTCTTTGCTCATTTCAGCACTAGAAATGCCCAGCTCAGGTAACCAGAATAGTGGGTCATAGCCAAAACCATTTTCACCACGTGCTGCTTCTAATACTTCACCTTTCCAAATGCCTTGGAAAATTTGTGGGAGTGGATCTTCGGCATGTTGTACCAAAGCTAATACGCATACAAACATGCCTTCAATGGTTTCACCCTCTTTCCGTAGTGGTTTTAATTTCTCTAACAGCTTTTGGTTGTTGGCGGCATCATCGCCGTGTTCACCTGCAAAACGGGCAGAATAAATGCCTGGTGCACCACCTAAAACTGGTACACAAATACCCGAGTCATCTGCAATCGCTGGTTTGCCTGAAATACGGCTGGCATGACGGGCTTTAATAATGGCATTTTCAATAAAACTGAGTCCGTCTTCCACAGCATCTTCAATATTGAGTTGACCTTGCGGTACTACGCTGACTGGCAGTTGAAGTTCGGCAAAAAGTTTCTCAAATTCAGCAATTTTACCTTTGTTGTTACTGGCAAGCACTAATGTGCCTTGAGATAACCACGCATTTGCAGACATTGTATTGGTGCTCATGAATTGAAAATAATGGTCTATATTTTAACTGAATTAGATTGTATAAAAGCAGCATAATCTATGAAGATTAAAAGCAACAACTGACTTTGAATAAGAACAAGAGATAAATGAATATGATTCGTCCAGCCACTCATGCAGATTTAGAACAAATTGAGAGATTAATTCAGCCTTATATTGCCGACTTTGCCATAAGCCGTGAAGGTGAAGAAAAATTTTCTTCAGCCTCTATTTTAAAATTATTAAACACCGAACAGGTTCATTATTATGTATATGAACAGAATGAAGCAATTCTAGGCATCATTGCTTATAAAGAACCCGCTCATCTCGTACATTTTTTTGTAGATATTGCTGTACAGCAGCAGGGCATTGGTCGAAAGCTATGGAATTATGTTGTCGTGGAACTACAGCAAAATATCACTACGATAAGCGTAAATTCAAGTTGTTATGCGCAGCCTATTTATCAAAAATTTGGCTTTAAAGCTGTATCGGAGGTGATTGAAGCACATGGTTTAAGGTTTGTGATGATGCAAAAAAATACAACTGCCGAAAATAAAAAAGCACCCGAAGGTGCTGTCTAGCGTCAGTGCAATATTATTGCGCTTGAATCCATTTGTCTGCACGATCACGTGCCAAACGAATCTGGTCTTGGGTCAGGTTCGCTGCCAAAGCCGTCTTTTTACCTTCTGACATGGTAATGACTTTATTGTCGAGCATGCCATCACGCGTTGAAAGTTCATACCATTGGTAAGCACCAATATAGTTTTTCTTTTGCTCTTCCATCATGGCAAGATTGAAGCTGGCACGGTTGTCACCATGGCTGGCTGCCTTTTCAAAGTATTGGCGAGCCAAAGTTTCACTTTTGGCAACCCCAACGCCATCGGCATACATACGACCTACATTTAACTGTGCAGGGGATAAGCCCTGATCAGCAGCAGCTTTAAACCAAGCAAATGCCTGACGGTCATCTTGCTTTATGTCTTTACCCGTTTGGTATTTGGTGCCTAAGTAAAACTGTGCAGCAGGTTGACCTGCTTTTGCAGCTTTAATTAAGTTATCAATATCCATGGTTGAATATTGGGCAGCTTGACTAGAAATGGAAGTAGATGGCGAAACGTACTCAGCATGAGACTGAATGCTAAAAAGTCCAAAAACTAGTGTGCTTAATAATAATTTTTTCATAGCGCGCTCACTCGATAAATTGCGACTTCACCAAACAGATTTGGGATATGTTTACTGAGTAAACTACCTTGCTGATCCCCATTCACGGCGAGTCGATTAATTATTCGGATGTTGTTTTCTGCACAAAGTGCTTCAAAATCTCGAAAAGTACATAAGTGGATGTTTGGAGTATTATACCACATATAAGGTAATGCTTCTGAAACTGGCATCATTCCTTTCAAAGCCAAGAAAGAACGGGTCTTCCAATGCGCAAAGTTTGGAAAAGTAATAATCGCCTGTTTCCCCACACGCACCATATCACGTAATAATACGTCAGGCGCATCTACAGCTTGCAAAGCTTGTGCCATCACCACATAGTCAAAAGACTGGTCGGCAAAGCGACTTAAACCTAAATTTAAGTCCTGCTGAATAATATTTAACCCTCGGCTGATCGCAATTGCAATCTTTTCCTGATCAATTTCTAAGCCATATGCACGAATATTGTGCTGTTTACTCATATGAGCCAGCAATTCACCATCACCACAGCCCAAATCGAGGACTTTAGAGTCGGGTTTAATCCATGCTTCAGCGAGTTGATGATCGATACGCATTACACAACCTCCTTAGCGGTAGATTTAAGCTGTTCTTCACCACCTAAAAATGCACGTAATGATTTTACATAAAGCGGAATCGGGAATAAGAATGAATCATGACCTTGTTCAGCATCAATATCCAGATAGCTCACAGGCTTGTGATTACTAATGAGTGCATCCACAATTTCTTGTGAGCGTTCAGGAGTAAAGCGCCAGTCCGTGGTAAATGACACCACCAGAAACTTACATTGGGTCTGAGACATCGCTTGGGTCAATGAATGTTCATATTCACGTGAGGGATCAAAATAATCTAATGCCTTGGTCATAATTAAATAGGTATTGGCATCAAAGTTTCGGCTGAACTGTTCACCTTGATAACGCAAATAACTTTCAACTTGGAACTCAACATCAAAGCCATACATAAATTTGCCTGACTTTAAGTCACGACCAAACTTTTGTTTCATGGCTTCTTCTGATAGGTAGGTAATGTGGCCGACCATACGTGCCAAAATTAAGCCGCGTTTTGGATAGCTGTCATGTTCTAAGTAGCGACCTTGATGGAAGTCAGGATCAGACAAAATCGACTGACGTGCCACTTCGTTAAAGGCAATATTCTGTGCAGAGAGTTTTGGTGCGCTGGCAATGATCACACATTTCTGTAAACGCTCAGGATAATCCACCGACCACTGTAAAGCCTGCATGCCTCCCAAAGAACCGCCGATCACCGCATACCAAGTTTGAATGCCTAAGCGATCAGACAGCATGGCTTGGGTTTTAACCCAGTCACGCACGGTCACTAAAGGAAAATCTGGCCCATAAGGACGATTGTCATTTTCAGGATTTGGTGAGGTTGGACCTGTCGAGCCGCTACAGCCCCCAATGTTATTTAGGGCAACGACAAAGAACTTAGAGGTATCAATTGCTTTTCCAGGGCCAATACATGCATCCCACCAACCTGCTTTTTTATCATCTTCATGATGATAACCAGCAGCATGATGATGTCCCGATAAAGCATGGCAAATGAGAATGGCATTCGAGTGATCTGCGTTGAGCGTGCCGTAAGTTTCAACCATCATTTCGAAACGTGGTAAAACACGACCACATTCTAGTTCTAACGGCTCTTCGAATTGGAACCTTTGTGGGGTTACGAGACCCACTGAGTCAGCTGGAAAAGACACAGAAATACTTCGCCTTTAATTTTTTAGAACAATAAACAAAAGGATACCACTTGAGGGTATCCTTCTAAAGTCATTTTAATGCTAATCAATATTGTTAATACTTATACCGCAGCAGCAATCACTTGTTCAGTGCTGAGTACACCTTGATCAATCAAACGGTTGGTACACGCAAGGATCGCTTCAATTGACGAGGTGACTGTATTGTCATGAACACCGGCACCAAATGAACCTTTACCCGTACCTTTTACTTGAAGTTCAATTAAAGTTAAGGCTTTGGCATGTGCACCTGAACCAATACTGCGTTCTTCGTAGTTCAATACGTCAATTGGTAATCGAAGCGCATTCAAGAATGCAGAAATCGGTCCATTACCTTCGCCACGTAAATGTTGAATTTCACCATCAAGTTCTATTTCTAATTCAATGACTTGGTTGCCATTTTCATCAGACAAACGGTAATTTTTTGCTGAATAATGCGCATTTTTGGTTTCTACATACGTATCTTTGAACAAGCTCCAGATTTGCTGCGCTGAAACTTCGACACCTTCTTCATCCGCGACTTGTTGAACCACTTGTGAGAATTCGATTTGTAAACGACGCGGTAATACTACGTTGTAATTTGATTCTAACAAGTAGGCAATCCCGCCTTTACCAGATTGGCTGTTGACACGAATCACCGCATCATAGTCACGACCCAAGTCTTTCGGATCGATTGGTAAGTATGGCATATCCCAGATTTCTTCGTTTTTCTGGTATTCAAAGCCTTTCTTGATTGCATCCTGATGTGAGCCTGAGAATGCCGTGAAGACCAAGTCACCTGCATATGGATGACGTGGGTGTACAGGTAAACCAGTACATTCTTCAACTGTCGCAATCACTTCATTAATGTTCGAGAAGTCTAAGTTTGGTGCTACACCTTGGGTATACATGTTCAAGGCGATTGCGGCAACGTCCACGTTACCTGTACGCTCACCATTACCAAATACACAACCTTCTACACGGTCAGCACCCGCCATAATCGCCAATTCAGAAGCCGCGATACCACAGCCACGGTCATTGTGGCAGTGAACTGAGATGATCACGCCATCACGACGTTGGATATTACGATGCATCCATTCGATTTGGTCTGCATAAACATTTGGAGTCGATACTTCCACTGTTGCAGGCAAGTTTAAAATCACTTTATGGTCTGGGCGTGCATCCCAGATTTCAGTCACAGCATCACAGACATCTTTAGCGACTTCTAATTCAGTTGCAGAGAAACATTCTGGGCTGTATTGGAATACCCATTCAGTTTCTGGTTGTTGCGCTGCATATTCTTTAACTTTTGTCGCTGCGTTAATCGCTAATTGTTTTGCCCCTGCAACATCCACATTCAATACTTTTTGGCGGAATGTCGGAGAGTTAGAGTTGTAGATGTGCACAATCGCGCGTTTTGCACCTTGTAAAGATTCAAAAGTACGTTGAATCAAGTGATCACGTGCTTGAACTAAAACTTCAATGTAAACGTCATCTGGAATATGACCTTCTTCAATCAATTTACGCGTGAAATCAAAGTCGATTTGAGACGCAGAAGGGAAGCCAATTTCAATATGCTTAAAGCCAATTTTGACCAACATCTGGAACATTTTAAACTTTTGTTCCATATCCATCGGTTCAAAAATTGCTTGGTTACCGTCACGAAGGTCGGTACTCATCCAAATCGGCGCTTGGGTAATTTCGTTGTTTGGCCATTGACGGTCAGGCAAGTCTACACGCTGGTACATGCGACGGTATTTTTTACTTGGATCAGCCAACATCATGAGGAACTCCTTGTGTAGTGCCCGTTGCTCAGTATTATTAAAATGCAACGCACTACTTATATATGGTATCTATTTCAACAAAATTAAAGGGATATTCAGGGGGTTTTGCTCAAAAAAGCAAAAATTTTTATACGCGCGCGTGGCGCAGCATCAGGAGATTCATTTGAGGTTGAGCGTGAGTCGGAAAAGCAAAAATATCATTCGTTTTCATCATGTAACCATCAAGATCAATAGGGTAATTTTACTTGTGCAAGCATTCGCAGAGTACTTGATTGAGTCTAGGCGAAAATTGCATGCAGTGCAAAAAGTTCATAATTTATTCTAATAGGATTGTAAGGGAAATGTTTTTCTAATTTTGCAGTATTATTTGAATATTAGAAAAAATTTCCCAAGATAGATTTATTTTTTGAAAAATATAATAACAAAGTGCTTTAACTAATTATAATTCTGACCACATTCGTATCAAGTTGTGATAAATGTTGGTCAGTTTCATGACTTCAGGATAAGCATCATCATGATCCTTACGTAATTGACGAATACTTTCATCAAGATTAAAGAGTAGATGGCGTTTCTGGTCATCACGAATCAAACTTTGTACCCAGAAAAATGAAGCAAAACGTGTACCGCGAGTAATGCTACTGACTTCATGCAAACTGGTTGCTGGGTAGAGTACGACATCGCCAGCGGGTAACTTCACTTCATGATAACCATAGGTGTCTTCAATCACCAAATCACCACCATCGTATTCTTCGGGTTCACTTAAAAATAATGTACAAGATAAATCTGTACGCATTTGTTGTGAAGTTCCACGAATCAGGCGAATTGAGTTATCAACATGAAAACCAAAACTTTCATGTTCATCATAACGATTAAACAGTGGGGGAATAATTTGATGTGGCAATGCAGCGGCTTGAAAAACTGGATTTTTCCAAATGGCTTGAATCACCAACTCACTTAAGTGATGGGTGAGGGGATCATTTTCCGAAAGTTGTTGATTTTGTTTGACTGAGGCAGAAAGGGTACCTGCTGTTACTTTCCCACCTACCCAATTTGCTGTTGCCATTAATTGGCGAAATTCAGCGACTTGTTCTTTGGATAAAACATTTGGAATGTGATGAATCACAGCCTATATCCTTCTAAATAAATGGTTATAAAAATAGCCTCTGAGCAGAGGCTATTTTATCTTAATTTAAGTTAATTCCATAATTAATTTATGGGATTGAATCTTAGTATTTAAAGTTAATGGCTAATACGGCATTGCGGCCATTGCCTTCAAATGCGTAGTGAGCTGCGTGTGCGCTCGTGAAATAATGTTTATCAGAAATATTATTCACGTTAAGCTGAACATTCACATTGCGGTTCACATCATATTTTGCCATGGCATTGTAAATGGTATAGGTCGGTAAGTATTTTGGTGCAGTTGTGTTTACATAAACTTGATCACGATATTCAGCACCCGCGCCCAAAGTTAATTTCGGCATAACACGATAAGTTGACCATAAAGTTGCGCTGTTTTTTGCAACGAATGGCAGTGGCTTACCTTCTTGTGCAATTGAATTGTATGCCGCTTTGGTAATTTCACTGTCTAAATAGCTATAACCTGTTGAAACTTCCCATTTGTTGGTGATTTTACCGTTTAAGCTAACTTCGAAACCATCAACACGGCTTTCACCTGCATTAGCAGAAGTAGTTGAATCAATTTGAATGCGAGTATTTTGCTTTTCAGTACGGAAAATTGCAGCAGTTAAGTTTGCACGATTATTAAATAAGTCCCATTTGGTACCAATTTCAAAAGTACGAGCTTCTTCTGGCTTGAGGGCATTGATGATATCCGTTGTACCTAAAGCGTTGTCACTGCTATCGCCTTCTGCAAGAACACCTACAGGGTTTGCAGAGGTTGCAAAACTGGTATAAATGCTACCATTTTCAGTTGGTTTATAAACTAAACCAGCTTGATAAGTGAAAAAGTCTGAATCACTTTCATATTTTGTCCCTTTAGGAATAGAGACTTCAGAAGTATAGGCACCATCTTTGGTTTTATAGACATCTTGATTATATTTTTTCTCGGTTTCAAATTTATCCCAACGGATGCCTAGGTTAAGCAACCATTGTGGGTTAAATTCAATACTGTCTAAAGCATACACAGACATTGTTTGACTACGCGTTGTAGACTGACCTTTAATACTGCCAATTGTATCGGTAAACAAACCATTACTTGGGTTGTTTAAGCCAGTACACCAACCATTCAGTGCAGCAGCGCTTGCATCACATGAATTGATATTAGATGTTAAGATTGTAGACGTAGTTTGACCAGCTGCATTGGTAAATGTGTGCATGCCTTGATCCGTTTCTTGTAGGCTCCATTCGGTTCCGACGTTAAACGAGTGATTTAATGCACCAGTATTGAATTTACCGCGTAATGACAATTGGTCACTATACGCATCGGTCTCTAAAATACGACTTAACGCACGTCGTGCAACAGTACCACGGTAAATGTTTCCTTTAGAGTCATCGGCATTGGTATAGATATAATCAGATTTAGATTTGTTATATGTAGCAATGTTTGCCAAGGTCAGATTTTCATTGAAATCGTGTTCAAGCTTAAACGTACCAATTTGGTTTTCACGTTTGTCAAAGTCACGTGCTTTCCAGCCATAGTAAGTTCCAGCTTTGACGCTTACAGGTTTACCATCGCCAGGATTAACAGTTACACCAGGAGGAGGTGTTGTTGGCTTTGCATTATTGAATGGAATACCCGCATCTGGTTCATCATTGCTACGCAAATAGTAATAACCAACAGAACCACGTGTGTCAGAGCCTAGACCAAAGGCGAGGCTAGTTGCGATACCAGCACGTGCAAATTCGGCTCCATCACTTTGTCCAGCTTTTTCATTTTCGTGCCCCATTACAATGACACGGCCAGCCATACCGTTACCGAAGTCTTTGTTGGCATCTAATTGAATGTGTTTATAGTTGTCGGTTCCGCCTTGAACGCTGCCTTGATAAGTGTCGCCTTCATGAGCAACTTTAGGAATCAGGTTAATGCTTCCGCCAACGCTACCACCACCACCAAGGGCAGAAGAAGAGCCTTTAATAACTTCAACTTGTTCGATGGCAAACATATCGCGGCTTTGTGACGTTGTATTACGAACACCATCAACATAAATAGAAGATTGACCGCTATAACCACGAATGTAAGGCATATCTGTAAACGGGGTACCGCCTTCACCAGCACCTAACGTAATACCAGGTTCATAGCGTAATGCTTCTAACAGTGTATTCGAGTTAGTTTCTTTGAGTAATTTTTGTGAAAGAACAGAAACTGATTTAGGTGTATCTTTTAGAGGCGCGACAAATTTAGCATTTGCAGATTGATCAACTTTTAAAGACTCTTCTTGAGTTGCTTCCGTGTGAATGGTTGGCAACTGAGCTGTTTCTTCTTGAGCAATAGCCGTAGTCGCAACAACTGATAATGATGAGGCAATTGCTGCCGACACTAATTTTTTCCGCGTTTTAATAAATGACATTTCTGAACTCACAAAGAGTAGTAAAAATTCTTATGCGAATAATAATAATTCTTATTTATTTTACCAATTATAAATGATTGGAATTGCCGATTAATGACTTTAAAGAAAATGTAAAAAATAATGATATTGTGTAATGATTTGTATATAAGTACATGATTTTATATAAATATAGAAAAACCCTGCTAAGGCAGGGTTTTTTATTGGGATTTTGAATTTTAGAAATCGTAAGAAATAGATAACCAGTAGTTACGCCCAGAGATATACGTTCCAGACATAGCAGATCCTATCGAAAGGTATTTATATGCTTGTTGTACATCACCATTTAGGTCGTAATAGTCCATGTATTCGGTAAAGTCTTTATCTAGCAAATTATTTACAGCCGCATTAATACGTATCTGATCATTGAGCTGATAACTACCACCCAAGTTAAATAGGTTATAGCCAGAGAACTCATTATCGGTTTGCTTTTGAATATTCAATGCATCACCTGTTTGGCTTTCTAAGTAGCGGGGACGACCAGACTGATATTCATGTTGTAACCATAGATCAAATGCATCATTGATGTGCCATGTCGATGTGAGGTTGAATAAATGTTTAGCCGTTGACTCAAGTGCATAACCTTTGTTTTCGCCTTTGGTAATCTCAGATTCGGTAAAGGTATAGGCAGCTTTAATATCCCATTCGGGAATGATTTGATATTTTAATGAGGTTTCGAGGCCATAGATTTCTGCCTCATCTGCATTAAAGCTCTTGGAATAAGATGTTACACCGTTGCCCAATCCAGAACAGTCACTGATACTGCAATTAAATTCTTTAGATATACTTTTATCTTTAACAACATTAAAGAATGCAGTGGTATTAAAATCGAATCGATCCGAAGGCTGATAATTTAAGCCTACTTCATAATTAACCGAGGTTTCAGGCTTTAAATCAGGATTGCCTAGAACTGGGGTGGTTCCTTGTCCACTAAAATTAATTATTCCATTGTGTAAAGCTTTAGCCGAAGGGGCTTTGTAACCCGTACTCACACCACCTTTAAGGGTTAAGGCATCTGTTGTGTTCCAGACCAGATAAGCGCGTGGACTAAAATGCCCACCAAAACCTGAGTGGTCTTCATAGCGTCCACCAAAGGTAAAATGCAGACTATCCATCAGGTTCCACTCATCTTCTGCATAGAATGAGTAAGAATCCTTCTCAAACTCAGCTCCTAGACCTGCTATATCATCCACACTTTCAGCTTTTTTATACTCTGTACCCAAGGTCAATTTGTGATTTCTGAGAGTTGTAATGATATGGCTATCCACAACTAAATCTGTATTCTCTAGTGTACGATCGCGCCCCGCATAAGCATTATTCGGAAAAGTATTGGTCGGAATCGTACGCCCAATTGTTTCCGTTTTGGTTTGGCTAATATAAGTGTTCCATGTCCCGAAGTCATAATTACCATCATGACCAAGTGAATATTGTTCGCGGTTAAATTTTAGCTCATCTTTATAGCCACGTGCGCGCGCAGAAGTATCTTGGGTGCCTAGGCGGTTATCTGCATTACTATAAGTTTGATTTGAATGGAAGGCATCGAGCCAAAGCGAATTTTGGTCATTCAAACTTAGATTTAATTTACCGCCAACATCATAGTTATCCGCTTCACTTGGACGAGGATCGCGTGAAGTCGAGCCAGCAACGATACGTTCAGAACTTTGGCGATCTAAATAGCTGCCACGAAGTTGTAGTCCAAGACGATTTTCAATAAGTGGGCCGTTAAGTAGGAAACTGGTTTTCCATGAGTCGGCTTCAGCTTTATGTTCCATTAAATTGCCACTTGCGGTGACATTACCATGCCATTCATTGCTGATTTTTTTTGTAATAATGTTGATGACACCACCCATCGCTTCAGAACCATAGCGCGTTGCCATAGGACCACGAATCACTTCAATACGCTCAATAGCGGAGAGCGGTGGAAGGAAGCCGTTTGAAGTTTCACCAAAACCGTTTGGTGTAACATCTGAGGAGGTTGTTTGGCGACGTCCATCAATCAAAATCAAGCTGTAATCATTCCCCAAACCACGCATTTTAATGTTTAAGCCCGCGGTTTTACCTACACCCGAGCGAATATCAATTCCTGGTACATCGGCCAGGAGGTCTGCAATACTTGTAGCATTTTTCTTTTCAATATCTTCTTTGGTGACCACGCTGATGCTGGCAGGCGCATTTTCAATATCTTGTTCAAATCCCGCTGCGGAAACCACAATGGTTGAAAGTTGATGCGTCGAAGAGGAGGTTTCTGAACTGCTTTCCGCAAAAGCAGAACTGGTGGATAAACCAAGTAGTGCAAGACTGAGTGGGCGAAGGTTGAACTTACTCATAAATAGAATTCCAAAGTTGGACGAGATAAATAACTGAAAATAAATATAAATGTGATATTTTTTGTATATAATAATGATAAGGCTTATCATTTGCAATAAAAGCCGTTTAAAAAGAGGAAAATGATCGGAAATTTAGAAAGGAAAACAAAAGAACAAAAGAAATCAGATAAAATCTTGTGGTTTAACTATCCAGTTTTGTATATCTTTAAATGTTGTCATATAATGTGGCACTTTTTTATAAACTGTTATTACTAAATTTCGAGGAAGCCATGCAAGTAACTTCTGAAGCGGTTTCGGGCGTTGCCCGTCGTTTAAATGTATCTGTACCGACGAGCCGTGTGAACGAGCAATTTGAAGCACGTTTAAAACGCACTGCTAAAACTGTAAAGATTAACGGCTTCCGTCCAGGTAAAGTGCCATTAAATGTAGTTCGCCGTGAATATGGCGCGGGTATTTACCAAGAAGTGGTAAATGACGTTATCCGTGACACAGTATTCGAAGCAATTCAACAAGAAAAAATCAATGCTGTTGGCATGCCAAACATTGATAAAGTAGAAAACAAAGACGACGCCCTTGTATACGAAGCGACTGTTGAAGTTTATCCAGAAGTTGAAGTGAAATTTGACGGTCTAGAAGTTGAACGTAAAGCATCTTCAGTAGAAGACAAAGACGTTGATCAAATGATCGAAAACCTTCAAAAGCAACGTGCTTCTTGGACTGAAACTAAAGGCATGGCGAAAAAAGACATGCAAGTAACTTTCGACTTTGAAGGTACTGTAGATGGCGAGAAGTTTGAAGGCGGCGCTGCTGAAGACTTTAAACTAGTTTTAGGTTCTGGTCGTATGATCCCTGGCTTCGAAGACGGTATCGTTGGTATGAAGAAAGGCGAAGAGAAAGTAATTGACGTTACTTTCCCAGAAGATTACCAAGCAGCGAACCTTGCAGGTAAAGCAGCACAATTCAAAATTACTGTGAAGCTTGTTGAAAAGCAAAAACTTCCAGAAGTTGACGCTGAATTCCTTCAAATCTTTGGTTTAACTGAAGAAGAAGGCGTTGAAAAGTTAAAAGCTGACGTGCGTAAAAACATGGAACGCGAAGTAAAAAATGGTCTTCGTAACCAAGTTAAAGGTGCGACTTTTGATGCATTAGTTGCTGCTAACGAAGTTGAACTTCCTGCTGCAATGGTTGCTCAAGAAATTGACCGTCAACGTCAACAAATGATCCAACAATTCACTCAACAGTTTGGTGCTCAAGGTGCTAAAGCATTTGACAGCAGCATGCTTCCAGATGAATTGTTCAAAGAGCAAGCTGAAAAATCTGTAAAACTTGGCGTATTGGTAAGCAAAGTATTGGCTGATGCTAAGCTTGAAGTTGACCAAGCTCGCGTTGAAGCTTACATCGAAGACATGGCTTCTTCTTACGAAGATCCAGCTGAAGTTATTGAATACTTCAAAAATGACAAACAACAACGTTCACAAATCGAAGCTGTTGTTTTAGAAGATCAAGTGGTTGATCACATTTTAGCAGCTGCGAAAGTAACTGATAAAACTGTTAGCTATGAAGAATTGTTGAAAGAGCAACAAGCTCGTCAACAAGGCTAATTAGCTTAAGTGAAAAAAGGCGCGTAAAGCGCCTTTTTTTATCTGAGCAGGGTATCGGCTTGTCCCAAATTCACAAAGTATATGCAAAAAATATCTGTTATTTAATGGGGAATATTTTGCAATTTCGGTCATTATCCCTCATATTGTGGATATGGGTTAAGTCACAAAAAATCTAGGAATAAATAAACGTATGTATGTTCCAACTATTGAAAACGCGTTAGTCCCAGTTGTAGTTGAGCAATCGTCTCGTGGTGAACGTTCATTTGATATTTTTTCGCGCCTTTTGCGTGAACGCGTTATTTTTTTAACGGGTGAAGTGGAAGACAACATGGCCAATTTAATTGTGGCGCAGATGTTGTTTTTAGAAGCAGAGAACCCAGATAAAGATATACACCTCTATATTAATTCACCAGGTGGTTCGGTGACAGCAGGTATGGCAATTTACGATACCATGCAGTTTATCAAGCCAGATGTAGTGACTTACTGTATGGGTCAAGCTGCATCAATGGGTGCATTCTTATTGAATGCGGGTGCAAAAGGGAAACGTTATTGTTTAGAAAATGCACGTGTTATGATTCACCAGCCACTTGGTGGTTTCCGTGGACAAGCATCGGATATTGAAATCCATGCACGTGAGATTCTTTTCATTAAAGAGCGTTTAAACCGTTTGATGGCAGAGCATAGTGGTCAAGACTATGAAACTGTGGCAAGAGATACAGACCGCGATAACTTTATGACTGCACAGGCAGCAAAAGAATACGGTCTTGTGGATGAAGTGCTTAGCAAACGTCCATAAGTTTTAAGATTTTAGTATTGGAGTAAATATGTCCGAACATCCTCAAGGACAAAAGCATTGTTCATTTTGCGGTAAAACGCAGTCTGAAGTCGGGAAACTGATTGCAGGTGAGGACGCATACATCTGTAATGAGTGTGTGGACGTATGCTTAGACTTAGTGCAAACCAGTCAACAGGTTGAATCTGGAGACTGGGCAGCGAAACCTTTGCCGAAACCTCAAGAAATTCGTGCTGCGCTAGATCAATATGTAATTGGTCAAGATGTTGCGAAGAAAACCCTGTCAGTTGCAGTTTACAACCACTATAAACGTCTTAAAGCGACACATAGTGGACATAAGCATGATGATGCAGTTGAGATTGCAAAAAGTAATATCTTGTTGGTTGGGCCAACAGGTTCGGGTAAAACCTTGCTTGCTCAAACTTTGGCACGTTTACTTGATGTTCCATTCGCGATGGCAGATGCAACGACACTGACCGAAGCAGGTTATGTCGGTGAAGATGTTGAAAACATCGTGCAAAAGTTATTGCAAAAAGCCGATTACGATGTAGAAAAAGCTCAAAAGGGCATTATCTATATCGATGAGATTGATAAAATCACGCGTAAATCTGAGAATCCGTCAATCACGCGTGATGTATCAGGTGAAGGTGTTCAACAAGCGTTGCTGAAAATGATTGAAGGTACGGTTGCTTCGATTCCACCACAAGGTGGGCGTAAACATCCGCAGCAAGAATTCATTCAAATTGATACATCTAACATCTTATTTATCTGTGGTGGTGCATTCTCTGGTTTAGAGAAAATTGTGCAACAGCGTCAAGAGAAAGGCGGTATTGGTTTTACCGCAGATGTGAAGAAAAAAGATGAAAGCAAACAGCTTTCAGATTTGTTCCGTCAAGTGGAAGCAACAGATTTAGTCAAGTTCGGTTTAATCCCTGAATTCATTGGGCGTTTACCTGTTATTGCAACATTAGATGAGCTAGATGAAGAAGCATTAATGCAAATTCTGACAGAACCAAAGAATGCATTAACGCGTCAGTATCAGCATTTGTTCGATATGGAACATGTAGATCTTGTGTTTGAAGATTCGGCATTACGTGCAGTCGCGAAAAAAGCGCTTGAACGTAATACGGGTGCACGTGGTCTGCGTTCAATTTTGGAAAATGCCTTACTTGAAGTGATGTATGACTTACCAAGCCGTACAGATGTGGGCACTGTTGTGGTGAATGAAGCCGTCATTAACGGTACTGCTAAACCTGAATTACTGCCTGAACGTCAACCGAAGACAGCGACTGAAGATGCAAACAAAGTTGATTTAAAAGTGATTAACTCAAAATCTGCTTAATTTGTTATTCGTCTGAAACGTGCGGAAATTTATGATTTCCGCACGTTTTTTTATTTGCAAGCCAAAAACTGAATGTTAATCTTGGGCAAAGGCGAGGATGCCTAAAAAATGGAAACTATCCAAGATCCACCCTAATAAATAAAAGAAATACGCGGTGAGGGAAAATCATGCGTTCGTTTTATCTTATCTTATGCAGCAGTTTATTTTTATTCGGATGCCATAAGCAGGCAGTTTTAGAACACCCTGAATTAAGCTCGACACTCCATCCCGTGGATACCGGTCAGGCCCCTGGAATGGTTGAACAATACCGATTTGGGATGACTTCGGTGGGTGGTTGGGTTAATCAAAAATTAGGTCAACGTTATCATCCTGTGCAAGCGCAGCATAATCAAGCTGCCGTGGTTTATCTCTATCGTCCCGACAGTCGTTGGAATCGTCAAGAAATTGTGGCTTCCAGTCTTTTTATCAATAAATATCGAATTCCGAGTTTGCTGAATAATCATTATTACTGGTTGGAGCTTCCTGCTGGAACTTATCGTTTATCGAGTAGCCGACCTTTAGGCATTCAGCATTTTCAAAAACCTAAATATTTAGATTTCACCGTTGAAGCGGGTAAGAGTTATTACGTGAAATATGATGAAGAAAATCTGAGTACACGTAAGGAAGTCTCGGGTCCCTTAATTTTGATGCCTAACTCGATTGGGCAAAATGAAATCGCATTTACCCAACTGAAATCTGCAAGTTATAACTTTGTTGCGCAAGACCAACAAACAGGCGAGTTGCGTCATAAAGCACAAAAAATTAAAGCAGCAAAATATGATACTCAATCTGATGTGCAACTTACACAACCCTTTAAAATTTGGGATATTCGTACATGGTAATCAGCTTATTTGTTCTTTTTCAACTGTTTGAATAATGGCTCAAGTGTTTTTGCAACTTGCTGATTGATTTCGTTTTGCGTTGCAGGATCTTGCATCATTTGAGCCGACATCTCGATACTGTTGCGCATGATTTCACTCATCATTTTGCTACTTTTCTTATTAATTGATTGTCCAATCGGGGTTTCTAGGAACTGAATATTGGCAAGTACTTCTTCTTCAGTAAAGGTCTGCATATAAACATCTTTTAGCATTTGCATAAATTTTGGATCAGAAATCAATTTATTGCTAAAAGATGCAGTGATATCCGCAATTTGCTGGGCGGCTTTTTGTTGTTCTGTATTCAGCGCGGTTGTTTTGAACATATTTTTGAGCATTTCTTCTGCTTGTTGTTCATAAACAGGACGCATTTCTTGTTGGGATTGAGCCAAAGTCCCTTTAATGTCACCAAGTAGTAGGGCTTTTTCGACAGATGCTTCAGTTGCAGGTTTTGCGAAAGTGCTGAAACTGAGCGTGCAAAGTGTAAGTGTCGTCAGGATATGGCTTAATTTTTTCATGATATTTAGAATGAACGATAGTTTTAGAAAGAGAAATTTTGGGCAAAAAAATACCCTTAACAAGACCTTAGCATGTTAAGGGTATTGAAAAAAGCAAAACTTAGGGTTTAGCCTGCTGCAGCATCCACTACAGGAATTTTACCAATTTTCGCTTGCCAGATTTTCGGTGCAGTTGCATGTACCGATGTACCATTCACATCAACCGCAACCGATACAGGCATATCTTTCACAACAAATTTGTAGATTGCTTCCATACCTAAGTCAGCAAAGGCAACCACTTCGGCTTCACGAATTGCTTTAGAAACAAGGTAAGCCGCACCACCTACAGCCATAAGGTAAGTTGCTTTGTTATCTTTGATGGCTTCAACTGCCGCTGGACCACGGTCAGCTTTACCAATCATACCGAACATACCAGTCGCTTCTAAAACTTGGCGAGTGAACTTGTCCATACGCGTTGCTGTTGTTGGACCAGCAGGACCAACCACTTCATCGCCTACAGGATCGACAGGGCCAACGTAGTAAATGAATTTACCTTTAAGGTCAACTGGAAGCTCTTCACCATTGTTCAACATGTCAACCATACGTTTGTGCGCAGCGTCACGACCTGTATAGATTGTACCGTTAAGCAATAATGTGTCGCCTGGTTGCCATGCGTTCATTTCTTCTTGAGTAATCGTATCTAGGTCAACACGTTTAGAACTTGAAGAATCCCAAGTCACAGAAGGGTAGTCTTCAAGTTTTGGTGCTTGAATGTGTGCAACACCTGAACCATCTAATTGGAAGTGCGCATGACGAGTGGCTGCACAGTTTGGAATCATGCCGACTGGTTTGCCTGCAGCGTGGCAAGGGTAGTCTTTGATTTTAATATCAAGAACGGTAGTTAAACCGCCAAGACCTTGCGCACCAATACCAAGAGCATTCACTTTTTCGAAGATTTCGATACGAAGTTCTTCAAGTTTGTTCTGTGGACCACGACGAAGTAATTCGTCCATGTTGAGTTCTTCCATGAGTGATTCTTTTGCAAGCATCATGGCTTTTTCAGCAGTACCACCAATACCAATACCGAGCATACCTGGAGGACACCAGCCTGCACCCATAGTCGGAACAGTTTTAAGTACCCAGTCTACAATTGAGTCAGATGGGTTAAGCATGGCAAGCTTAGATTTGTTTTCGGAACCGCCACCTTTGGCAGCAACCGTAATATCTACTTTGTTGCCTGGAACAAGTTTGTGATAAATCACAGCAGGGGTGTTGTCTTTGGTGTTTTTACGACCAAAAGCAGGATCAGCTAAAACAGATGCACGAAGTACGTTTGAGTTCTCTAAGTAACCTTGGCGTACACCTTCATTAATTGCATCATCGAGGCTCATGGTTAAATCAAATTTAACATCCATGCCCACTTCAACAAATACGTTAACAATACCAGTATCTTGGCAGATTGGACGATGACCTTCTGCACACATACGAGAGTTAATCAAGATTTGTGCAATGGCGTCTTTCGCAGCTTTGTTTTCTTCACGGTCGTACGCACGGCTCATCGCTTGGATGAAGTCTTGTGGGTGATAGTACGAAATGAATTGAAGCGCGTCCTTGACCGAAGTGATCAAGTCATCTTGCTTGATAATAGTTGTCATATCAAATATCTCTTGAGCGGGCTGTTAGCTAGCGGGCTAAATTATAAGGTATAACGTTACGGTTGTGGGTGTTTTGCTGAATTTTTGGGCTAAAGTTTAATGGATAAAATCGGTTATCAAGAACACCATCTTTCAGTAGAGATATTTGTGTAAACAGGTTCCATCATTTGAAAAGTTCAATGATGGTTGAAGGAGATAAACTTAAGATATTGAATTGATTGTCTTTAGTGTGTGGAAAATTTGAGTGAGTTTTAAAATGACAGGATTGTCATAAATTTGTCATAAAAACTTCACATAATAAGCGCATTCCAAAATAGAGCATTTTGTTATGACATCTGCAATTCTAATGGTTGTTGGTTTTAGTTGTTTTATTGCTGCAACATGGTTTTACGGTCAAAAAGAAGATCAGGCTTAAGCTTTATCTTCTTTTTTTGTTTTAAGCTTTCTTCAAATCTTCAAATCTTCAAATCTTCAAATCTTCAAATCTTCAAATCTTCAAATCTTCAAATCTTCAAATCTTCAAATCTTCAAATCTTCAAATCTTCAAATCTTCAAATGTCTCTTTTAAAGACGAGGTTTTTCCCATTTTCAGCATTTGCGAAGGCGAATAGCCAAAGTGGTTTTTAAAACGATGACTAAAATGGCTGCTGGAACTAAATCCATATTGCGTAGAAACTTCTGTGATCGTGGCAGTGGTGGTTTGTAATGTCTGATGTGCCAATTCCAGTCGTCGTAGCATCACATATTGATGCGGTGGCATATGCATGGACTGTTTAAACATATGCGCAAAGTGATACTCACTGAGCTGGGTTTGTTCTGCTAAATCGGACAGGGTTAAACTTAAATGTAGATGCTGATCAATCCATTGTAAAAGTTGTTTAAGGATATAAGGTGATAGGCCCCCTTTGACTTCAGGAGCTTGCCACTCAGTATGACTATAATTTTTAATTAAATGGTTAAGCAGTAGCGTGGTGGCAGTACTCATCTGCAAATGGTTTTCACGGTTTTGCCAGGCACTATTGAGTAAAAAGTGTCGATAAATCATCGCAATTTGTGGATCGGCGACAAAACTTTGTGGATTTAACTGTATTTGGCTTGGTTCACGGTCCCAGACTTGTTCTGCCACGCGTTTTAAGTGTTGTTCAGTGTAGTACAAATGCACGAAGGTCAGTGGATCACGTAGATCCCATGTTGAGTCAAAATCCTGTGGTAACAGACACATATGGTCGGGTCCACCACCATTCTGCCAACCGCGCGCGGTCTTTTGATAACTGTGATATCCACCCTGAATGTACATACTTAAAGTGTGGTGATTGCTACAGACCTGTACGCAGTCTTGGTTATTTTGCCACATGGCGAGCTGCATGCCTGAACCCAATTCGACTGAGTCGAGAAGTTGGGCTTTGTGTTGTTGTAATTGATCTAGAATCTGATATTTCATCTTCTACACGCAGTGCCAAATTGAGTAACTAGTGTAGGACTTCTATTCGGTCTTGTCATCCGTAGGCAAAATTCGGTAAAAAAAATCACAAGTTGATGATAGTGACCGCAAGAAGCTGCAAGTATTGAGTGTCTTTGTTTCGAGATAATGTGCTTAAGATCATTAGCTTGGGTTGAAATTGAATGAATGCGCTTTTATATGCTTTGGTTGTGGTAATTTGGGGCACAACATGGATTGCCATTAGTCTGCAACAACAAAGCGGTATATCTGCCAATGTGGCGGTGTTCTGGCGTTTTTTTATTTCAGCAATTGTCTTGTTTGCTTTTATTGCCTTTTGGCGTAAATTGCAAAAACTGACAGTGAAAGATCATCTGTTTTGCATGTTACAGGCCTGCTGTATTTTTGGTTTTAACTTTGTCTGTTTTTATTATGCAGTGCAATATGTCAGCAGTGGCTTAGAAGCCGTGATTTTTTCCATGGCGGTCATCTTCAACACTTTGAATGCCAAACTATTTTTTGCACAGCAAATTCCGTCTCGATTCTATCCTGCGGCTTTACTTGGAGTGCTCGGGATTGTTGCTTTGTTTTGGCAGGATGTGATTGGCACTACATTAAATAGTCAAACTTTACTTGGGATATCACTGTGTATGATCGGAACCTATGGCTTCTCGCTGGGTAATATGATTAGTACACGCCATCAGAAAAATGGATTGGATATTTTTACGACCAATGCCTACGGTATGTTGTATGGTGCTTTTTTAATGACATTGATTTCATGTGTACAACAGGACGACTTTTTCCCAACAATGCCTTTAAGTGCAATTTCGGCTTTAATTTATTTAGCAATTTTTGGTTCAGTGATTGGTTTTACTGCTTATTTCTATTTGGTGGGGCGTATTGGTTCGGGCAAAGCAGCCTATAGTACTTTGTTATTTCCGTTGGTGGCTTTAGTGATTTCAACGGTGTGGGAAAGTTATCAATGGCATTGGAATGCAATGATTGGGGTGGTGCTAATTTTATCTGGTAACGCAATTTTCTTTGTTAAAATGCCACAGTCAAAGAGTATGCAACTTTCAAAACAAAGCTGAGTTTTGTACAAATTATAAAGAATATCATTCATGTCTTTAACATAAATAAGAAACGTGATGCCAAACAATCATTTATCAAAAAATATTATTGAGCTTTATCGGAAATACGCCCGCGAATGGGTGGCATTGCGTGGAGAATGGTTATTTGAAAAAGTGTGGTTAGATCGCATGTTGGCTTTGCTGCCAGATCAGGCAAATGTTCTGGATTTAGGCTGTGGGTCGGGGAAACCGCTTGCTACTTATTTAATTGAACAGGGTTGCGCAATTACAGGGGTAGATAGTTCCGAGCTAATGTTACAAATGGCACGAGCAAACTTTCCTGAACAAATGTGGCTTCAGGCGGATATGCGGCAATTTAATTTAGCGCAAAAATTTGATGCAATTTTGGCGTGGGACAGCTTTTTTCATTTGACGCAAGACGATCAACGGCAGATGTTTGCGCAATTTGCACGACATGCCAAACAGGGAACAATATTGATGTTTACTAGTGGTCCTGCACATGGAGAGGCAATCGGAGAGCTGTTTGGAGAGCCTTTATATCATGCCAGTTTAGCCCCAGAAGAATATCGTCATTTATTGGCTCAATATGGCTTTGAGGTGCTGAATATGGTGGTAGAAGATCCTGAATGTACGGAACATACAGTGTGGTTGGCACAAAAGGGGAGCCAATAGGAGATTTTTTTGAAGAATTAACTTGGATGTATTGGGTATCCAATCTGAGTTTTTACGGAAATTTCCACTCTCTTAATTGAGAAGATGAAATCTGATTATGGCATGAAAGTTGTATTATCCTGTTTTGGTAATTTTAATAATAAATAAGAATATATGGATACTTCTTTTGCTGAGCTGACTCAAAACTTACCGCATCGCCCTATTTTAGACAAAGCATTGAGTTATTTTGATGATCTCCCCAAAATAGCGATCGATTGTGGATGTAGTGCGGGAAATGAATCCACATTTCTGCTCCAGCAGAATTTTATAGTGCACGCCTTTGATCCATCTGTTCAGGCAAGGGATATCTGTCTTCAAAAATTTGCAGAGCATAATAATTTTATTTTTGCCCTTGACCGTTTTGAAAGCTATGAATTTCCTAGAGCGAGTTTAATTATTGCTTTATTTAGCTTGTTTTTCTGTGCTCCACATAGGGTGGACTATGTTTTAGAAAAAATTTCGAATGCATTATTCCCAGAGGGAATATTTTTACTTCAAGTGTTGGGAAAGGACGATACTTGGGTAGTACAAGAATCTACACAATTTGCTGGTTTTGAGCGTCGACAGCTTGAACAGAAGTTTTCAAAAGAATTTGAGATTTTATGGATGGATGAGCTGAAAGGCTATAAGCCCTTGGCAAATGGGACTCTGAAATTCTGGCATTTCTACACTTTAATTCTGAAAAAGAAAAAATGATTTTTGGATCGGATATTAAATTTTCCACAAAAAAACCACTCTCGAAAGAGTGGTCTGGAAAACTGGAAAATTGTTTAAGAAGCTTTGCTAGCTTTGGCTTCAACTTGTTGTTCGGCTTGAATCGCAGTAAGTGCAATTGTGAACACAATATCATCCACCAACGCACCACGGGACAAGTCATTCACAGGTTTGTTCAAACCTTGCAACATTGGGCCGACGCTTACAACATTGGCAGAACGTTGTACTGCTTTGTAGGTGGTATTACCTGTATTTAAATCTGGAAAAATAAATACATTGGCGCGGCCCGCAACTTTAGATTCCGGCGCTTTCGAGCGACCAACACTTTCAACAGATGCTGCATCGTATTGTAAAGGACCATCAATCAGTAAGTCAGGGCGGCGTTGTTTTGCAATGGCAGTTGCTTGAGCAACTTTCTCGACATCTGCACCTGCACCCGAAGTTCCAGTAGAGTAGGAAATCATGGCAATACGCGGGTCAATACCAAAAGCTTTTGCCGAGTCTGCGGATTGAATGGCAATTTCTGCTAGTTGTTCCGCATCTGGATCTGGATTAATTGCACAGTCACCGTATACGTAGACTTCATCAGGTAACAGCATAAAGAACACTGAAGAAACCAAAGAATATTCAGGTGCAGTTTTGATCAACTGGAATGCAGGGCGAACTGTATTGGCTGTAGTATGTACTGCGCCAGAAACCAAACCATCGACTTGATCGAGCGCCAACATCATGGTGCCTAAAACGACGGTGTCTTGTAATTGTTCACGGGCTTGTAATTCGTTGATTTTGCCTTTACGTAACTCGACCATTTGCCCGACATAGTTTTCACGAATCAGATCTGGGTCAATAATTTCAAGGTCAAATGGTAATTCGATATTACGTGCTTTCGCGACTTCAACCACAGCTTCTGGCTTAGCCAAAAGAATACAATGGGCAATGCCACGTGATTGGCAAATTGCAGCGGCTTGAATCGTACGTGGTTCATCACCTTCAGGTAACACAATACGCTTTTTGGCATGAATAGATTTTTGTACCAGTTCATGGCGGAAAGCAGAAGGAGAGAGGCGTGGATTATAAGCACCCTTCAAAAGCTGAGCTAACCATTCTTCATTAATATGACTTGAGACAAAGCGAGTGACTTGCTCTGCACGTTCAGTGTCATCCACTGGAATTTCATTGCTTAAGTTCATTAAGCTTTGCGCTGTTTCAAACGTACTGAGTGAAGTGTGTAAGATCGGTAAGCCTTGTTTAATTGCAGCTTGGCAGAAATCTAGAATTTGGCTATTAGGTGCATGATGTTCAGTCAATAATAGACCTGCAAGCGGCGTTCCATTACTGCTGGCTAAGCCACTTGCCAGCAAAACATCAATACGGTCTGAAGCACTAATAATTAATTCGCCTGCAACAAACTTATCCAGTTCGTGTTCAATATTGGCTGCAATCAGGCTGCTGTGTAGAACACGGCGTTGTAAGGCTTCACCTTGGCTAATCCATTCAGCTTGTAAATTGGCTGCCAAATCAGACATGCGCGGTACACTCAGTGTGTTGCTGAATGGTACCAGACCAATCACAGGTAACTGCGCTGTACCAATATGGGCATGAGTTTTTTGAATATCTGCTACAAATTTGTTGGTATCACTTACTAAGCGTAGGCTTGGATCGAAGGTTAATGGAATTTGCGCAGAACCTTCAGGCAAGCCTTTGGTGCGCATGAATAGCACCCCAGCAGTACGGTCACTTGATGCGCCACCAAAATGACGTAGTTGAGCTTCAACTTTTTCCGCTGATGCAGAGGCTTTATGAATATCTGCATTACTCACGATGATGACTTTTGCATCTAAGGCTTTTGCTAAAGCAGAGTTCAGTTCAGAGGCAAAAGCATCACGTGCATTTGGTAATAACCCTTCAACGATAATGATGTCATGTTTTTTCGCAATTTGACGATGTAGACGAACGGCTTCTTCGAGTAATTCATCACTTTCGCCACAGTTTAATTGCTGAGTGACGGTTGCATAAGGAATAGGTTCAACTGTTTCACTTTTGGTAAGATGCTGAAAAAGTGCACTGGTGCGATCAGCTTCAATTTTAGTTTCTTGAGAAAAAGGTTTAAGAAAGCCCGCTTTAACACCTTGGCATTCTAAAGCATAACTTAAACCTAAACATGCCGATGTTAGGCCAACGCCTTCACCAGTTGGGACTAAAAGAATTGTTTTCATAGTCGTTATGTATTCATTAAAAAAAGGAAAGGCAGTCAAGGCGCGATTGCTTAAGCAATCGCGGCAGTTGATTCAGGCTTTTTTGCAGTTGTCTGATTAACCTCATTGTCGACAACAATTGCTGTCTCTTTTGCGATACGACCTTCTTCATCGGTTGGAATCACCCAAATTTGTGGGCCAGTCCCTGCATCAATGCGGCCTTCAGTACCACGTTTGAGGTTGTTATTTTGTTCTTTGTTCAAGTTAAAACCGAAGTGCGGTAAGTAAGCCATGGTTTTTTCACGGATGTAAGCAGAGTTTTCACCAATGCCACCGGTGAAGAATAAACCATCTAAACGAGGTAAGCCACAGCTAAGTCCAGCTAAAGATTTTGCAAGGCGATAGCAGAACACTTCAATAGCCAAAGTCGCATCTTCATTGCCTTGTTCAGAGGCTTCAATCAAGGTGCGCATATCGTTAGACAAATTGTCAGATAAACCGAGTAAGCCACTTTCTTTGTTTAGCATCTTGTCAATTTTATAGACATCCCAACCAAGGTTAGCTGCCAAGAAGCTGTGTAAACTTGGGTCTACATCACCACTACGGGTACCCATCACAATACCTTCGAGTGGCGTTAAACCCATAGAGGTGTCAACACTTTGACCATTCCAGATGGCACAAGTCGAGCTACCGTTACCTAAGTGAGCTGTCAACCAGCCGCCTTGTTTTAAGCTACCTGCCAATTCTGAACCACGTTCAGACACATAAGCGTGGCTAGTGCCGTGGAAGCCATAGCGACGAACATTGTGTTCAGTGTATAAAAATTTAGGCACTGCATAGCGGTAAGCATGTGCAGGCATAGTTTGGTGGAATGCAGTATCAAATACTGCAACTTGTGGCAATTCAGGGAATAAACGCATCGTTGCATCTATGCCAACAAGATGTGCAGGGTTGTGAAGCGGTGCAAGCGGCGTCGCTTCACGAATACGTTCAATAATTTCTGGGGTGAGTAATTCAGCTTTGGTCAATGTACCACCATGTACAACGCGATGACCAATGGCTTGAGGGTTATAGTGAGAAAGACGCTCTAAAATTGTTTCTAATGCTTTTTCGTGATCAGCATGGGGAATAGACAGTTCTAGTGGTGCGCCACCAACAGTGACACCTTTAATGCGGGCTTCAGCAGAGCCTAAGTTTTCTGCCAAACCAAAAATACGATCTTCACGGCGCTCTGAAACAAGAGCATATTTAATTGAAGATGAGCCGCAGTTAATTACTAATACTGATGTAGACACGTTTATATACCCGAATTTTAATTGAAATAAGTCGTCCCTAAAGTGATCTTTATGCAGTACTTATCAATGCAATCCAGATCAGTAATAATGTTTTATCATGTGTTGATTTTCTGTCCTAGATAGACTTTAGGAGATTAGACTTAAGCACTATCGACCAGTGAAATAATAATAAATAAAATTTATAGGTTGATAGTTTTCATTTATTAATGAAATAGTGCTCAGACCTAAATTTTCCTTGCTGTACATCTTTAACACTAGCATGAGAAATGAATTTTGAGCAGGAGCTAAGTGTTGTTTTTATGCTTAGTTTTGATACTTGATTTCTGACCAGCGTACAATGACATAGGCAATTAATGCCACCATAAAAAAGACCAACATCATCCAAGCCAGACCTTGTAAGGTTTCGATGATCGTACGGTAAATTTCCAGTACCCAGCGTTCTTGAGTCAGTTCAATCACAATTTTTTTGTCATTTTCGGTATAAGTCAGCGGCGTGATGTATTTTTCCATATCGTAAATACGAATGCCTGAGGATGTTCCGACCACCATACCGGCAAATTTGGTGTATTTTGCCCAAGCTTCATGGATTGGATCGTGAATAATGCGCGCCAGAATAGCATTAATCGAATTGGAAAAAATTTTCATTACCGTAAAAGAAACCAGTAATGCCAGTAAAAAGGTACAAATGATCAAATAGTAAAACATGCGATTTCCCTTTTATCTTTTTCAATTTTTTTTATCATGTTACAAGATTTAGGGTGGGGATAGTGTAGTCGCTGTGTTCAGCTTCATGGCTGAAACTGAACACTTAAAAATACTTTAGATAGAGAGGAATTATTGGCGAATTTGACCGTCGCCTAACACAATCCATTTTTGCGAAGTCAGACCTTCCAGACCGACTGGGCCACGCGCATGAATCTTGTCGGTGGAAATGCCGATTTCAGCGCCTAGACCATATTCAAAGCCATCAGCAAAACGAGTAGAGGCATTCACCATTACTGAGCTAGAGTCAACACGAGCAAGGAATTGACGCGCCAAGCTGAAGTTTTCGGTAATGATGGCATCGGTATGGTGTGAACCATATTTGTTAATATGATCAATGGCTTCATCCATTCCTGATACTACTTTGATTGCCAAAATTGGGCCTAAATATTCGGTATACCAGTCTTCTTCACTCGCAGGTTTAACTCCTGAACCTAAAATACGTTGTGTTTCAGCGCAACCACGCAGTTCAACATTTTTCTCTGCATACAGCTCTGCAATGCGCGGTAAAAACTCTTCGGCAACGTTCTCATCAACCAAGAGGGTTTCCATGGCATTACACACGCCATAGCGATGAGTTTTTGCATTGAGTGCAATCGGTAGCGCCTTGAGTAAATCTGCTTGTGCTTCAACAAAAACATGGCAGTTGCCATCTAAATGTTTAATTACAGGAATACGGGCTTCATTGGTAATACGTTCGATTAACCCTTTGCCTCCACGTGGAACAATCACATCCACATATTCCGACATGGTGATCAAATGACCTACTGCTGCACGATCTGTTGTATTAATCACTTGAACTGAAGTTTCAGGCAAACCTGATGCTTTAAGTCCGTGCTGAATAGCAGCTGCAATGGCCTTATTCGATTCTAATGCTTCAGAACCACCACGTAAAATAATGGCATTACCTGACTTCAAGGCGAGTGAAGCGGCCTCCAAGGTCACGTTTGGGCGCGACTCATAAATCATGCCGACCACACCCAGAGGTACGCGCATTTTGCCAATTTGAATGCCAGTAGGGCGGTAGGCTAAATCTGTGATTTCACCAATCGGATCGACCAGACTGATGACATCTTTCAGACCTTGTAACATAGCTTTAAAGCGTGTGGGGGTAAGTTCTAAGCGATCAAGTAATGCACTGTCTAATTGATTGTTACGGCCTTTATCCATGTCTATTTGGTTGGCCGCTAAAATCGCAGACTCATTGTTCTGTAATGCTGTGTAAATTGCTGACAAAGCATTGTTTTTAGTTTGGGTAGAAGCGCTTGCTAACACGCGTGAAGCTTGGCGTGCTTGTTGTCCTACCGTTTGCATATATTGTTCAATCGACTCTTGCATGGCGGTTTGATCACTTAGAAATTTCAGTTCCGATAGTAACAGCCTGTGTACTGACAATGAAGTATCTCAGTGAAAATAGATAAAACTTTAGCGTACAGGATGCATCCTATCGCTTTTAGGGCAAAAAAAGACAAGCGGTCATGGAATGAGTTGCGCCTAAAAACAACCTTTGTATATGATGACAAGCGATAATGACATTGACGTCTTACACAAAAATAGAATGAGTTTGTGCTTAAAAATGGGCACATACGTTGCATTAAGTAGTGTCTTGCAAAATAAAAATAAGACAAGGATGGAGGCAAGGAATATGAATTCCATTATCCAATTGGACGCGGAATTACAGTCATCAATAAACCGTCATGGTTTTTTTGATTTATATAATAAGCACAGCTTTAAACAGCCAGCTCGAACCACTTGGATAGATGGATGGAAAATCGAGTATATGGCGATTGCTGAACCTGAAACACTTCACCGTACCCCGATTGTGATTATTGGTGGCGCATTCCAAAATTTTAACTCTTATAAATATTGTGTAGAGCAACTGTTTGCCGCAGGACCTGTCATTTTAATCGATTTACCTTCTATGGGCGCAAATCAGCAAATTACTAATGTCGGCACGGGGCTTTCGGCAGGGACATTAGAGTTAAGTGATCTCGCAGTCATGTTGGGACAGTGGTTGGATATTGTCGGGCTAAAGCGTGTTTCGGTCATGGGGATGTCTTTAGGTTCAGTATTGGCATCGGGTTTGGCAGATTTACGTCCAGAATTGATTGATCGCATGATTTTGATGGGGGTGATGCAAAAAACACGTAAAAGCTGGCGCATGTTACTCGAAGAATCCTTATTTTTAATGCAAGAACAGCGTATGGAGGAATTCGGTCAGGCAGTCATTTTGTATTTGGTGAATCATGCCAAATTAGATGTGACGCGAATGTCACCAACGGCAAAACGGTTGTTCTTTCGGCAGATGGCAGAATTTACTGCGACCGAGCAAGAACGCTATGAAATTAACTGTAATCGCTTGCTACGTTTAACTGATGTACCGATTCCGAGCTGTAAGGTTTTGGTTGCATGTGGTCAATATGATAGTTTCACCTTGCCTTATGAAAATGCCAATTTTGCCTTGCAATGTCCTGATATGGAATTTGCCATGATTGCCAACGCGGATCATGTGCCACAATTACAACGCCGCAAAGAAACCATGCATTTATTCGCAACTTATTTGCGTGGCGAATCTATTCAGCAGTTAGATGGTATTCTGAATATGACTCGAGCGCAGTTATTTACCATGGAACGTCGAGGCGAAGCAAGAATTCAGGTGAGTCAACCATTTACTCATTTAACTCATCGTCATTCAGATTTACAGTTATCAACTGAAATTGAAGATATGAATTTCTTTGGTTTAAAACTCAATTTTACCCAAGGTGACAGTCAAATCGCTGCGCAATATCCACGTGATTTAGCTTTACATCTGCACGATGAAGAGGGTTCTTTTACGATTGAATGTTTAATCTTTGAGATCGGTGAAACACATGTTCGTGCCTTATTTAAGCATGGCAGTTTTGACGTGGCAGAACGTCTACTGCGCTATATTCAACGCCAGCAAGCCTTGATGATGTCGGCAAGTGCTTAAAATCTTGTGACCCTAAATTTGTAATCAAGGATCAATGAAAGGGGGAGCTATAAACAGCTCCCCCTTTTGTTTTAATGTTTTAAATAGGGATGTAAGGTACGGGGTTTACTTGTGGCGTGTAGCATCCAGACCAGATCGCCAAGATGTTCTTCCGATGTGGTTTCATCTGTTTGCACTTGGAAATAGAGTTTGGGTTGAATGACAGATGATGTTTGAAAACCCGCATCTTGCAAAAAAATCTGAAGCTCATTTGGTTGAGTAAAGTGAAAACTAAAGGCACTACGAGACATCATTTTTAACAGTTTGCTGCTGCTCCAAATGATATGTGCCAATTTATTTTTGACGGGTTCAGGATAAATATCGCTGAGATAGTGGATTTCGGGAAAATGCTTCCCGTTGTTGTTGATGGCTTGGAATAATTGTGCCAATGAGGTTTTATCAAAATAGTTAATCAGCCCTTCACTAATTACTACCAGTGGAAAGCGCGTGTCAAATTTTTGAAAAACCTGAGAAAATTCATCGCTAAAAATATCAGCACTCAGTACCTGAGGGCTATTGGATTCAAGTTGTTGCAGTGCTTGAGTTTTGACGTGTGCCATTTCGGGTAAGTCTAATTCTCGATAGACCAAATTAGGAAACTTGCGACGGAAACTCCAACCGCGCGGTGAAAGCCCACATGCAATTTCTAAGACTTGTAGTTGCGGGTGCTGG
The DNA here is from genome assembly GCF_002934965.1 of Acinetobacter sp. ACNIH2. Taxonomy (NCBI): domain Bacteria; kingdom Pseudomonadati; phylum Pseudomonadota; class Gammaproteobacteria; order Moraxellales; family Moraxellaceae; genus Acinetobacter; species Acinetobacter sp. ACNIH2. The sequence goes on along the minus strand of NZ_CP026412.1, from coordinate 888,668 downwards.
GCAATCAATTGATAAAGATGTTCATCAATCATGCGGTGGCGTTGCTTTAAGGTGCTGCGCATACTTCCCCCTACATAGCGTTCTGCCCAAGACTCTAATGGATGCACCAGTTTTGCTAAAAATTTACCTTTGGCAGTGGCAAAAACTGCATTTGAAATCCCCATTTGATACCAAATATAACCTGTGTAATGGGCTGTAAAAGAGATATGGCGATGTTGTGAAAGTCCTTCTGACATGTCTTCCTGACCTACTTTTTTGTTTTGATTTTAGTACAGCAATAGTTGCTGAAAGTGCTTACATCATAATGAAAAAGGAGCACTTTGTGGTGCTCCTTCCGTCGAATAGTTAGTTAGCATTTCTAAAGGCGGTAATGTTGTCTCTGACACGTTGCCATTCAGCACCCAGCGCTAAAGTTTCACCAATTTGAATATTCGGGATTTTCCCGCGCATACGTTCTAAACGTTGCTGATTTGGTAGAGGCAGTTCAGTCATGCCTGCCAAAGCAATACATTGTGCAGCACGATCATTACATACCAGCCCCATATCACAGCCTGCTTTCAGTGCAGCTTGAATGCGAGCATCGGCACCGCCTGCAACACAGGCCGCTTGCATGCTTAAGTCGTCAGAGAACAGTACGCCATCAAACTTTAACTCTTGACGAAGAATGTTTTGAATCCAGAACTCAGAGAAGCCTGCTGGGTTCGGATCGACCTGATCATAAATTACATGAGCAGGCATAAGGGCATCGAGTTGCGGCATCAGTTGAATAAAACTTTGCATGTCTTTAGCAAAGATTTCGGCATAGGGACGTGAATCAATGGCAGCCGCGACATGTGAGTCTGCCTTCACTGAGCCATGCCCAGGAAAGTGTTTGCCTGTTGAAGCCATACCTGCACGTTTCATGCCTTTCAGAAAAGCACTGGCAAGTGGCACAATGTCTTGCATGTTCTTGGCAAAACCACGGTCACCAATCACATCGCTAATGTCGTTTAAGTCGAGTACAGGTGCAAAGCTAAAATCAATCCCAACAGCCAAAACTTCAGTTGCCATGAGCCAGCCGCATTGTTCAGCAAGGTCTAATGCCTGCTCAGCATTAGTCTGGTATAACTCACCAAAGCGGCCCATTGCAGGAAGTAGGGTAAAGCCTTGTTTTAAACGTTGTACACGACCGCCTTCCTGATCGACCGCAATTAAAATTTCAGGACGAATTTGACGCATATGATCGGTCAGTGCACGGACTTGTTGTGGGGACTGAATATTTCGTGCAAATAAAATAACGCCACCGACTTGCGGAGCTTGCAATAGTTCAATATCTTCTTGGGTAAGTTCTGTGCCAGCGATGTCTAGCATCAATGCGCCAATCATATCGGTGTCCGTGTTTGAATTATTTAAATAAAGAGGCTGAAGGGATCAGCTTCCGCGAAACAATACCCGAATTTTGCAATGATTTGCTACATTTTGTCAGCACAGATTATGATAAAACTACACGACATAAACATATTTAGTTGTTTAAGATGTTGAATCTGCACCATTCATGTTGAATAACGAAGCAGTAATTTTGGTCAAAAACCAAGGAAGTACAAATTATTTATGAAACTTCAAACAATAGCTTGTGCAGTTGCCATTGCGACTGGTGGTTTGTTTTTCACACACGCAATCAATCAAGCAATTGCAGCCAACGATACCGCTGTAGTCTCAAAATCTGTCGTGCCAACAAAAGAACAAGCGCTGGTTTCACGACAATTGGCAACCTTAGTTGACCGTCAACATTATTTAAATATGCGTTTGGATGCAGATACTTCGAATCGTATTCTCGATTTTTATCTGGACAGCTTAGATCCAGACCATACGATTTTTCTGAACTCAGAAGTTGAGCAATATAAGAAACAATATGGGGCGACCTTTGGTGCGGCATTAAAAGCGGGGGATTTAACAGGTCCCTACGCGATTCATGCCCAATATCGTGAGCGTTTGGCGCAGTTTTATGAGTTTATGTTGGCAGAGCTGAAAAAACCGCAAAACTTGAATCAGCCAAATGTCTACATCGATGTTGATCGTGAAAAAGCGGCTTATTTTAAAAATACTCAAGAGCAGCGTACTTATTGGCACAAAATGCTGGTGTCACAACTCATCAATTTGACCATCAGCAAACAAGAAGAACTGGCTAAGCAAAAAGTGTTAAAAGATAATCCTGAACTTGCCAATGGGCAGGATTTAACCAGCCCAGAAGATTTAACACCTGTTCAGACGTTGACCAAACGCTATACCCGTCAATTGGAACGAATTAGCCGTACCAAAAGTGATGATGTTTTAGATAAAACCTTAAATGCAATGATGCTGACCTATGATCCGCACAGCAACTATTTCCCACCTGTCGATGCGATGGAATTGAACCGTCAAACGACTTTGCAGTTGGAAGGGATTGGGGTATCTATTCGTCCAGAACGTGGTAATGAAGACTATACCAAGATTGAAACTATTGTAGATGGTGGGCCTGCAAGCAAAACAGGACAAGTGAAGTCGGGTGACCGCATTATTGGTGTGGCACAAGATGGCGAAAAAATGATAGATGTTGTGGGTTGGCCAAGCAATGAAATTGTGGGATTGATTCGTGGTAAACGTGGAACCAAAGTAACTGTACGCTTGTTGGCAACAGGTGCTTCAATGAGCCAAGCACGCAATGTGACGATTGTACGTGATGTGATTCAGGAAGAAGATGCAGGGGTGCGTTCACGCGTGGTCGAAGTGAAACGTGATGGCAAAGTGCACCGTATGGGTGTCATTGAAATTCCGTCTTTCTATTTGAATTATCGCGCACGTCGTGCAGGCAATGAATACCGTTCAGTGTCTGAAGATACCAATAATGCCCTGAAAGACCTACAAACGAAAAATGTAGAAGGTATCATTATTGATTTGCGTAATAACCCAGGTGGCTCTTTGGAAGAAGTAGCACGTATGTTAGGGCAGGTGATTAAGTCGGGTCCAGTGGTACAAATTCGTGATGGCAATGGCAATGTAAGCGTGTTTGAAGATGATGATGGTGGCGCGCAAACCTATGCTGGTCCACTGGCAGTATTAGTTAATTTGGCTTCTGCTTCGGCGAGTGAAATTTACTCTGCTGCGATTCAAGATTATGAACGTGGCATTGTGATTGGTAGCACCACCACAGGTAAGGGAACTGCGCAAGTTCAACTGGATAGTTTGGCTTATGGGCAGGCGACCTTGACTCAACGTAAGTTCTACCGTGTTACAGGTGGAAGCACACAAAACAAAGGTGTCATTCCAGATGTAACGTTGGTGGATATTTATAACGAAGAGTTTGGTGAGCGTAAAGCGAAGAATGCCTTGAAATGGGATACAATTCCAACAGCACCATTCAAGCGTGAAGGTTCGGTTAAACCTTATGTACAACAACTTGATCAAGCTTCTGAACAACGCGTGAGTGTCGAGCCACAGTTCAAATATTTGGAACAGCGTAAAGCGATTGCGAAAAAGTCGGATGAGCAAAAACGTATCGTGTTGGACATTGAACAACGTAAGGCTGAGTTGATTGCACTAGAGCAAGAAACTTTACATGCAGAAAATCAGCGTCGTCAGGCAACAGGTCAAAAGCCATATGCAAATTGGGAGAGCTATCAAGCATCTCTAGATGCATTAGCGGAGTCTCGTGCTAAAATGAAAGCAACACAACGTCCTGCATTGCCTGAAGAGGAAGCATTTGTGACCGAAGCTGCGAATGTATTACTTGACTATGCGAAAATCCAGAAAGTGAAGTCCTAATTCTTTAGCAGCACAGATCAGATTTAAAGCCAGTCCAATTGGGCTGGCTTTATTGTATTTTAAGTATAAAAAAGGCATAAAAAATAAATGGATAACGGTTAATTGTGGCACGCTTTTTTTAAAAATAATACAGAATAAACACTTGACCAAAACGACAGAGTATTAGATTCTAAACAAGATTATAAAATTTGAAAAAACTTTACGTTTTTTATCGCTTGAGAGCTCGACTTTGAATGTATTGATAAAAAAAAGATGACCTAAACGGAAGCTTTATATGGTTCATATACATTATGATTTAAGCCTAGTTATAGGTTCTATTTTATTTGCTTTGTTGGCATGTTTAATGGTCGTGTCACTCGAACAATTGTTATTTCATGGGCCGCAGCAGAAGCTTCACAAGGTAATTTTGGTGACCAGTGGGTTGGTGCTTGGGGTTGCCATTTGGTGTATGCATTTTATTGCTATTTTCGCTTGCCATTTTCCAGAATCATTTAGCATAGATTTTTGGCTAACTCTAACTTCATATTTAATCGCATTTACTGCATCCACATTTGCTATTTGGTTAATTACACGTCCAACTTTGTCATTTGCACGTCTCATTATGGGGGCGGTGTTGATGGGATTAGGAATCTCTGGTATGCACTATACAGGGATGCTTGCACTTGAATTACCGTCTTATCATATTCAATACGACGTCATGTTGGTGGTGTTCTCGATTATTTTTGCAATTTGTGGTTCGGGTTTAACATTCTGGTTAACCTTTAGATATAAAGCGGCAATTAAATATAAATTCTGGTTAAAACTGGGTATTGCATTATTGCTGTCAACCACAATTGTGGGTATGCATTTTAGTGGTATGGCAGCAACCAAGTTTGTGAAACATCCGACCGATCTAATCAACTTAAATCAATCAGGTTATAGTCTCATTTTATTTACCGTATTATTGGTGACTTCCCTGATTTTTATTGCTGCATTTTTTGTGGCGATGCTAGAGCAACGCTTAGAAGAGCGCAACTTACAATTATATATTGCAAATCAAGAGTTGGCGAAACAAGCGGTTAGAGATAATCTGACTAAGCTGCCGAATCGGTTGTATTTAGCTGAATATGCACATTTTCTATTTACCAATCACCGTTACAATGACCAAAAAATTGCTTTTCTTTTTATTGATTTAGATCGTTTTAAAGGTGTGAATGATGTCTTTGGTCATCACGTTGGCGACCAATTGTTGGTACAGCTTTCAAGCCGTATTCACGCCCAATTGAATGAACACCAAAAATTACTTCGTATTGGTGGTGATGAGTTCTTGATGGTGATTGAAGATGCAAGTTTGGAACAAGCCGAGCGTATGGCAAATATTGCACTTGAACAAATTCAAAATAGCTTTTTGATTGCAGGGAAGGAAATTAATATCTCGGCAAGTGTTGGTATCGCGATGTTCCCTGAACATGGCAATAATCTGCAAGATTTATTAATCAATGCCGATGCGGCAATGCTTTCCTCGAAATATCAGGGACGCAACACCTATTCGGTATTTAACTACACAGTAGATCAGCAAGAAACTAAAAGTTTAACCAAATTAATCAATGATTTATATAAGGCTGTAGAAGAGCAGCAATTTATCTTATTTTACCAACCTAAATTTACTACACGCGATCATCAAATTTGTGGCGTGGAAGCATTAATTCGTTGGCAGCATCCTAGTTTGGGGTTATTAACCCCGAATATGTTTATTCGTGGCGCGGAAAAGACGGGACTCATTATTGAATTGGGCTATTGGGTGCTTGAGCAAGCTTGCCGTCAGATTCAAATTTGGGAAAAAAATAACGCCCCATTTTTCCCTGTTGCTGTAAACCTATCTGCCGTGCAATTTGAGCACAAGCATTTATTCACCAACCTTGAGCAGTTATTTGAAAAATATCAAATTGATCCAAGCCATTTGATGATTGAAATTACAGAAACGACGGCTATGCATCACATTGAGTCTAGTATTTTGAGTTTCGAGCGTTTGCGCCAAATGGGCATTAAGTTGGCAATTGATGATTTTGGTACAGGACATTCAAGTTTTCTGTATTTAAAAAATCTTCCTGTAGATGAGCTGAAAATTGATCGTGAGTTTATTTACGATTTAGAAGTTGATTCTAAAGAAGAAATGATTTTAGAAAGTATTATTCAACTTGCGATTAAACTCGGTTCGGTGGTGACCGCTGAAGGGGTGGAATGTGCCTCACAAGCTGAAATTCTATCGCGTTTAGGTTGCCAACAGCTACAAGGCTATTTACTTGCTATGCCAATGGAAGTTGAGCAACTCGAACGTTTTTAACTATTAAACTAAAGTACGTTGATGTATTGGTCGGATTTTTGATTGTACAAGATGGTTCCTTGGGCAGGATTAAATTTTAAAGTACTTTTAGTCACATACAGATACGGTTGCGTCCATTAGCTTTGGCTTGATAGAGGTTTTCATCGGCTAGTTTCATTACCGCTTTAATATGTATGGAAGAGTCGGGCCAATGTGCAAGACCAATCGAAACAGTGATAGGACCAATGCCTTCAATTAAAGTTGATTCTAGTTTGAGTCTTAGGCGTTCTGCTAATTTATAACCAATATTTAAATCAGTACTAGGTGTTAGAACAATAAATTCCTCGCCACCAAAACGACAGCACACATCATTATCACGGAAGTTGGCCTGAATCAGTTCAGCCACTTTTTGTAAAACCACATCACCCTTGTCATGCCCATAGGTATCATTGACTTGTTTGAAATGATCAATATCAATGGCAATCACACAAAACTTGGTTTTGGCATTAATCAATTCTTGGGTAAATACATCCATACCTCGACGGTTATAAAAGCCTGTCAGTGGGTCAGTGTTGACGTGGTAATTTAGCTCATTAATCCTCTTTTTAAAGTTTTGAGCACTTAGTAGTAAAGAGAGGCGGAATTTTAAAACTTCAAAATACCAAGGTTCAATGCTTTTGATTCTTTGATCGATATCTGGAGTATTCAATACACTGGCCATTTTTGCCAGTTGTTCTAGTGGGTTGGAAATAAGATAAGCAATACGCCAGACGATAAAGAAAATAACCAGATAAAAGATCGACATACCGAATAAAGTTTTATAAACAATACTGGTGGCTTGTTCTAATAATACTGCTGTGGGCTGCTGAGAAATGATGATCCATTTGGTGGAAGGCACATAGGCAAAACCCGCGAGATTTTCTCGCCCTTGACTATTTATCAATTCAATTTTTCCATACTTGGTTGCTTGAATTTGAGCAAGCCCTGAGTTGTGCGTGACTGTTTCACCAATACGTTTAGCATCAGGATGAAAAATAATGCGATTGTATTGATCAAGCACATACATATAACTATTTTGATAATTATATTTGATACTGAGTAACTCTCGGATTAAATTATTTTTCTTTAAATACAACGCTCCGCCAATAAAACCGAGATATTGGTGGTTTTGGTCAAAAATCGGTTGGGAGATAAAGACGATTAAATTATGTCGAATGGAATAGTAAGGATGTGTGATAACAGGAGCTTTTTTTTCTAATGACAGTTGAATGCCATAGGTTTTATTGACTTGCTGTTTATTAAATGCCAATTGTTCAGGGGCATAGCTGACAAAACGTCCTTCTTTATTAATCACCACGACACTATCAAAAAAATCTGATTGATAACGTAGACGATTGACTTCATTTTGTAGAGTGGCAGGGTCATCAAAAGAATGCCCCAAAATTTCTGCACTATATGCCAGTTGCTTAACTAGACTTTTAAATTGTAAATCCGTTCCTTGCGCAATTTTTGAAGCATAATCAAAATTAACTGATAATGAATTTTCAATTAGTTGTTGACGCTGAATGTAATAGCTGACTGCCAATGAAATCACGAATAGGCTAAATACACTAAACATGGCAAGAAAAAGAATTAACTTTCTCAAATCTAGATTGAGTTTTGAAAGTAGCCTTTGCAGAGAGGTCATCACAATATGGGTCAGGTGCTGTTGAAAATGTCGTATATGCTAAATGCTGTCGAGTGACGATATTGGATTGAAAGTCAGTCTGAATAAAACTTGTTTTACATAGGACAATGTATAGAGAAACGAGATAAAAATCTAGTTTTGATGAAATTTATCTATGCGTTTAATACGCGTATGACTGGTCAACTCAGAGATTAAGTATTATATTGTTTTTGTAAATATATTTTAATTTTTTGTATCATAATTAAAAAATCGGTTCTTAATTAAAGGTTTAGCTCAATCTGTACAATCTACCTTCGCAATGTTTGATTTTTCCGAGGCAATTATGAACATACAACTCTTAGAAATTGGCTCAGAAACCGAGCAGTTAAGTGCTTGTAGACTTTCATTACTGTTGGGGATTACCTCATCACAGAATCAGATTGCGACTTATCTCAGATTGGCACGTCAATTGTTGGCAGTAGATTATGCTGTTTTACAATTTAATAATGAGCCTTATGCGTGGGTGTCAATGCAGTCAGGTTTAAAAGCTTATACCAGCCCTTCATTGTTTCCAAATTTGGTTAGACATGCGTATATCGATGAGCGACATCCTGATTATTCGAAATTTTTAACAGTGATTTCGACTTTAGGCTTAGTATCACAACCCCGTTTAGTTATTTTGAATTTACAAAATAGCCAAGGTGATTCGGTTGGTCATGTGGCTTTATTTGGTCCTCAAACACAAGCATTTTCGCAAGATCAGATTCAGATGGTGCAAGAGTTATTCGCTAGTTTAATGAAGCACATTGAACTTAAAATCGATTATGCAGAACTAAAAGAAATGTATGAGCAGCAGTCTGCATTAAATTTTAGTAAAACCAAGTTTTTTCAAATTATTGCGCATGATTTACGTGCTCCATTTCATGGCTTGCTCGGATTTTCAGAAGTGTTAGCCCAAGAGCGTGGCAGTTTGGATGAAGATAGTATTCAGAATATTGCCGACTATTTACATGACACGACGCAATCTACGTATAGCTTATTGGAAAGTTTGCTTAATTGGGCGATGGCAGAAGGTGGTCGTTTTGTCTTCCATCCGATTAATTTCCAGTTAAAACAAGCTTCAAAAATTGTTTTTAATGTGTTGAATGGCTTAGCCATTAAAAAGAAGATTCAATTGATTGATGCTATACCCGAAGAAATTAAAGTTTTTGCTGATATTAATATGGTCACTTCGGTGATTCAGAATTTAGTTTCCAATGCGTTAAAGTTTACTCATATGGATGGTTCTGGTGTAGTCAAAATTTCTGCTGAAGTCACAAGCAAAGGGGTCGAGATTGCGATTCAAGACACAGGTTTGGGTATGACTTCGCAACAAATTGAACAGCTATTTCAACCACGGTTAACGGTTAGTTTTAAAGGCACTGATGGCGAAAAGGGCATGGGGCTTGGTTTAGTGCTGTGTAAACGTTTTGTAGAAATTAATCAGGGCGAAATTCAAGTACAATCCAAAGAGGGGGAAGGGACTTTATTTAAAGTGACTTTGCCGCAAGCGGAATCTTATTTAGCCCTGAGTCAAAACCAAAAGAAACAAGAAATCTCGTCTTAATCACATATCTTTTCCAGATGATTCATATTGTTCTAAAAAAATCGTTCAAAATGACATGCATTCGGTAGTATCCCAGCATTTGATTGAGTACACTCGAAATGAAGTCGAATTCAGACTTATGCCCAATATCGGCTCAGCATATTTCGAAATATGCTGAGTATTCGGTCAGAACTTAACTGATTCAAAGTGTCCTTCATGCTTGAATCTGGGTGAAAACTGGAATGATTATCTGCAGATGAAAATTAAGATGTCATGAATTTCGATCGTCGAAAAATAAATTGAATGAAGCATGTGCTAAAGCAGGAGAAAAACGCTTGATGAACGCTGAACAATTGCAGAAAACGTTGTGTGCGAGCCAATATGCAGAACAGGTTTTGGCAATTCATAAGAGCTTATTAGAACAAGATTATGGCGTTGATCAGTTTCAGACTTCACTCACCACCTCGCAAATTTTTTTACACGTTCACCAAGAATTAGACAACGTAGAAGATGAAACCACATGGCTACGCTTAAGTCGAATTCTACGGGCACGTTTGATGTTTCGCTGGATTTGGCAAGATGCGAACCAATTGACCGATGTTGTGACCTTAACACGCGAGCTATCCGATTTTGCGGATGCGATGGTTTGTGCAGCGAAAGATTTTGCACGTAAACCTCTGATTGCCAAGCATGGCGAGCCAATAGGCTATAGCGGTAAAGTCCAAGACTTGATCGTGATTGCCATGGGAAAACATGGTGCACAAGAGTTAAACCTATCGAGCGACATCGATCTGATTTTTGCCTTCGATGAGCAAGGCGAAACCAATGGGCGTAAATGTATTGAGGTCCAGCAGTTTTGTATTCTTTGGGGGCAAAAGCTGATTTATTTACTGGATCACATGACTGCCGATGGTTTTGTGTTCCGTGTGGATATGCGTCTACGTCCGTGGGGAGATGGATCTGCGCTCGCAATTAGCCATGTAGCTTTGGAAAAATATTTGAGTCAGCATGGTCGTGAATGGGAGCGTTATGCTTGGATTAAAGCGCGTATTGTGACGGGGGGCAAGGAAGGGGATGAGCTGCTTGCCATGACGCGTCCATTTGTGTTCCGACGCTACGTTGATTACACCGCATTTGAAGCCATGCGCGAAATGAAAGCCATGATCGAACGAGAAGTGGCGCGTCGTAATATTGAAGATGACATTAAACTAGGTGCAGGCGGGATTCGTGAAGTCGAATTTATCGTACAGGTATTCCAATTAATTTATGGCGGTTCAAAACTCGAGTTGCAAGATCGTCAATGTCTGGTGAGTCTGCATCATTTGGGTGAAGTCGGATTACTTGATCCACAAGTTGTAGTTGAATTGGAAGATGCCTATTTATTTTTACGTCGAGTTGAACATGCTATTCAAGCGTTAAATGATCAACAAACACAATCTTTACCTCATGAGCCTGAGTTACGCCAACGTATGGTAGAGACTTTGGGTTATGCTGACTGGCAAGCATTTTTGGATGTACTCAATCAAAAGCGTGCCAAAGTCATTTATCAGTTTGAGCATTTGATTAAAGAAAAAGAACCTGACCCATTGGTCGAGAGTTTTGGTCAGTTAGAACAACGTTTACAAGCCGTATTGGATGATGATGCTAAAAATTTGGTGCATGAATTTTGGTATGGTAATGCTTTGAAAAAGTTGCCTGCAAAAGCGGTTCAGCGTTTGAAAATGTTCTGGCCACATTTGATTGAAGCGATTTTAGAGTCAGATAAACCACAAACCGCCTTATTACGCTTAATGCCTTTGGTCGAATCGGTAATGCGCCGTACTGTGTATCTGGTGATGTTGATTGAGAGCAAGGGTGCGCTACAGCGTTTAGTCAAAATGGCGACTGTTAGTCCCTGGATTTGTGAAGAATTGACGCATTATCCCGTATTGCTAGATGAATTTTTATCGATGGATTTTGAATTGCCTCGCCGTCAAGATTTACAAGATTCATTACGTCAGCAATTGCTGCGTATTGAACTCGATGAAGTCGAAGACCTGATGCGGGTGTTACGTCTCTTTAAAAAATCTAATGTTTTGGCGGTAGCAGCCAGCGATGTTCTAGCTGAAAGTCCACTCATGAAAGTCTCTGATGCCTTAACCGATATTGCGGAAGTATCGGTGAATGCAACCTTGAACATGGCATATCAAATGGTTGCGAAAAGACATGGCTTTCCACTCGATATTGAAGGGCAGCGCTGTGCCATTGACCATATGGCTTTTGCCGTTGTGGGCTATGGTAAGGTGGGCGGCATTGAGTTGGGCTATGGTTCGGATTTAGATTTGGTGTTTATTCATTATATGGATGAACAAGCAGATACAGATGGCCCGAAATCCATTAGTGGCTTTGAATTTGCCATGCGGGTGGCCCAAAAGTTTATCTCATTGATGACGACACAAACCCTCGATGGTCGAGTCTATGAAATTGATACACGTTTACGCCCTTCGGGTGAGGCTGGTGTTTTGGTTACCAGTCTAAAAGCCTTTGAGCAGTATCAACTTAAAAATGCTTGGTTATGGGAGCATCAGGCATTGGTTCGTGCACGTTCGATTGCAGGCGAAGAAACACTGCGGGAAAAGTTCGAGCAACTGCGTTGCCGAATCTTAACCTTGCCTAGAGAAGAGGCAAATGTACGTGAAGAAGTGCTCAAAATGCGTCAGAAAATGAAAGACCATTTAGGTTCTTCTAAAGAACAGCAAAAAGATGGAATTTTTCATTTAAAACAGGATGCAGGTGGTATCGTTGATATTGAATTTATGGCACAGTATGCTGTGTTAGCCTGGAGTGGGTCGAATCCCGATCTCGCCCACTACTCCGACAATGTACGAATCCTTGAAGACGCTGCAAAAGCAGGTTGCTTATCCAGTAACGATGCAACAGCATTGATTCAAGCTTATCTCAGTGAACGAGCCGAGAGCCACCGTTTAGCGCTTGCGAATCAATCCATGCAAGTCAATGCTGCGGATTGGCACAATACCCGCGTGATCGTTTGCAAGTTATGGCAAAGATTAATAGATCCAACTGCTACGGCTATGTTGGATAAAAATGACAGTATATAAAAATTTGGAGTGTGTGCCATGAATTTGGCTGATCGTGATGGTTTTATTTGGCAAGATGGACAATTGGTTGATTGGCGTGAAGCGAAAGTTCACGTTTTAACGCATACTTTGCACTACAGTATGGGTGTCTTTGAAGGTGTGCGTGCTTACGAGACACCAAAAGGTACAGCGATTTTCCGTTTACAAGACCACACTAAGCGTTTGCTTAATTCTGCAAAAATTTATCAAATGAAAGTTCCATTTGATCAAGCGACGCTAGAACAAGCTCAAATTGATGTGGTTCGTGAAAATAAATTAGCATCTTGCTATTTACGTCCGTTAATCTGGATTGGTTCTGAAAAACTTGGTATTGCAGCGACGAACAACACGATTCATGCAGCAGTTGCAGCATGGGGTTGGGGTGCATATTTGGGTGAAGAAGCTATGGCGAAAGGGATTCGCGTAAAAACTTCTTCTTTCACGCATCACCATCCAAACGTGACGATGTGTAAAGCAAAAGCTTCGGGTAACTATACTTTATCGATTCTTGCTCACCAAGAAGTTGCACATTCTGGTTACGATGAAGCAATGTTAATGGATCCTCAAGGTTATGTTTGCCAAGGTTCTGGCGAAAATGTATTCCTTGTGAAAGATGGTGTGTTACATACCCCAGATATCGCTGGTGGTGCGCTTGATGGTATTACACGTCAAACTGTGATGACTATTGCCAAAGACTTGGGTTACCAAGTTGTAGAACGTCGTATTACTCGTGATGAATTCTATATTGCGGATGAAGCCTTCTTCACAGGCACTGCTGCTGAAGTTACGCCAATTCGTGAATATGATGACCGTCAAATTGGTTGTGGTGCACGTGGTCCAATTACAACTGAAATTCAAAAAACCTATTTTGATGCAGTTCAAGGTCGTAACGACAAATATGCGCACTGGTTGACTTACGTAAACTAAGTTGATCGGTTAAGATCAAAAGGCGAGACTTCGGTTTCGCCTTTTTTATTGAAATTTTATCATGGTTTAAGTTTATGCATATTGTCTATGTTAGTGATGGAAAGGCGGGACACCGTTCACAAGCACTTGGCTTGTTTAAAGCTATACAAAGACAATCCTCAGAAACGGTCAGCTTTGAAGAAATTTCGATCAATGACTTGACCATATTCCCTTTGTTGGTAGGACTCTTTCGTAGATCTATTCCACAGCTCCAAACTACACCTGATTTTATTTTTGGTGTGGGCAGTCATACCCAATTACGTGTGTTTTTGCTTGGAAAAATTTATCCTCAAGCCAAAACTGTGATTTTAATGAAACCGAATTATCCATTCGCTTGGTTTAATTACAGTGTGATTCCAGAACATGATGGCATTCCAGCATCTGATCGGGTGATTGTGACCCAAGGGGCACTGAATCCGATTGTGAATGAACAGCGCCATCAATCAGGGCGGATTTTAATTGCATTGGGTGGTTCATCTAAACGTCATCAATGGAATGAGGATAAAGTCTTTGCATCGATAGAACACATTGTGAAGCAACATTCCGAGAATGAAATTATTATTACAACTTCGCGTCGAACGCCTGAGCAGTTTGTTGAACGCTTGAATACATATCCTTTTTTACCTCATGTGCACTTTTTCCCTGTAGAACAGACGCCACAAGGTTGGATTTTTGAAGAAATGCAACAGGCAGAAGCTGTCTGGGTCACGGAAGACAGTGTTTCGATGATTTATGAGGCACTGACTGCAGGTTGTAGAGTTGGCGTGATTGCCATGGATCGGACCAAACAGGACCGTATTACGACATCGGTAGATGGATTATTAGAGAAAGGAATTATCTCGGAATCGCTCTTGTTAGCCCAGTTGCCTGAACCAAATGCTTTTAAAGAAGCAGAGCGTGTGGCAACATATCTTTTAGCTCAATAAGCAGAAGTTGCCTGTGATTTACTTATTTCTTGTTCTGTTCGTGATGGTGGTACTGTTTAGTTACAAGTTTGCGTGGTGGAAACCCGCAGTAGATTGGAAACGACCACGTGTGCTGATGTATCACATGGTACGAGAGCATATAGATGGGGCAAAATTTAATAAGCTAAGAGTTACACCTAAACAATTTGAGCAGCAAGTGGCATGGATGAGTGCACAAGGTTTTCATTTTGTTACGATGCAAGAATTACAACAGAATTGGGGGCAACACCCTGAAAAAACCGTAGCGATTACTTTTGATGATGGTTATTTGGATAACTTGGAAAATGCGTATCCAATTTTAGAAAAATATCAAGCCAAAGCCACCATTTATGTGGTGGTTGATCGTCATGATCGGGACTGGTCGACGTATAAAAAAGCACATCATAACAGTGGCGAATTGGCACGTGAGCCAAAGCTTAATGATGAACAAGTGAAATTTTTGGCTCACAGTGGTTGGGTCGAAATTGGCTCACATACCATGACCCATGCCAATCTCGCTAAACTGGATGATGCAGAATGTTTGGCGGAATTAACAGAATCTAAACAGCAACTTGAACAATTAATTCAACAACCAGTGACCAGTTTTGCCTATCCTTTTGGGATTTATTCTGCACGTGATGTGGCGTTGGCCAAACAGGCTGGTTATCACAATGCGGTGACAACCGTTGAAGGAATTGATGGCGAGCAACCTGATTTTATGCAATTGCAACGTATTAAAATTAGTGGGAAAGATTCACTTTTTGCGGTGAAGTTAAGATTAAAATTAGGCAAGCGTGAGGGCTAAACATGAACATTACGCTTGTGATGGCCAGTGATGAAGAAGGTGGTTTAGAAAAGCATGTATTAGAACTTGCTGAAGGGCTCGCAGAGTTTCATCAAGTTTCTTTAATTGCACATCAAAAATATCAAAGCCAATTGTCTAAGAATGTCAATTTTGTTGTCTTTGATATGAGTGGCAGCCGCTATAACCCATGGACGAAATATCAACTAAAAAAAGTCATTCTAGCAACTCAGCCTGATATTTTACATGCGCATGCTTCTAAAACTGCCAAGCTGTTACAAGGTATGCTCAAACAGTTCAGTTTTCCAAGTGTGGTGACTGTTCACGGCAAAAAGAAAAGTAATGAGGCGTATTTTGCCTTTGATCACATGATTGCTGTGAGTCGTTCAGTTGCGGAGACTTTAAACCAACCGAATAAAACTACAGTTATTTATAACGGAACTAAAATTACTGTATCGCCAACACCTTTTCAGAAAAACCGAAAGTTTATTGCGATTGGGCGTTTGAATTCGGTGAAAGGTTTTGATCTGTTATTAGAGGCTTGGAAATATATTCCACATTCACTTTCAATTGTTGGAGAAGGTGAGGAACGGAGCAAGCTTGAACAACTGATTCAGCAGTATCAATTGTCTAATCGGGTTTCTTTGCTAGGCTATCGTTCAGACATTCATACGTTGATCAATGAACATGAAGCATTAATTGTTTCTTCATTGCGTGAGGGTGGTCCTTATACTTTGGCAGAAAGCCTATTATTGAATCGACCTGTCTTGGGTACTGATGTTGGAATGATGGCAGAATTTGTTCCAGCGGAATTCTTATGTGAGGCAGGGAGCAGTAATGCTTTAAATACCTTGCTTCAGCATTATTTACAAGTCGAAGCCCCTTTTATGGATTTCGCATCAGCGTATGCAATGGCGCAAGAACAGCTTACTTTTCAGAAAATGATTGAACATACCTTACAAATTTATCAATCTTTGCTTGTGTCATAAATGGGATTTAATATGAGCCAACAGCCGATTATTCTTGCACTTACCGATGGCAAAGCAGGTCATGAAACCCAGACACAGGGAATTGTACAGCTTTTAAATCAACAGCAAACTTATCAAGTAGAATGGCTCAAACTTGAATTGCCTAGTAAATGGCACTATCGAATACTGAAATGGTTGATGAAATTCAGTCCGAACACAGCATGGTTGACTGCGTTTTTGTCCCGTGAGCAACTGGTCAATATCAAGCAGAAAAAAGTTGCCTATATTGTATCCGCTGGTGGAAATACACTTTTGGCCAATGCATTACTTCAACTGGAACTATCTAAAACACAAGCTGTAAAAAATATTGTCGCTAGTTCGTTGCGTGGCATTAAAGCTCACTATTTTGATGTTGTGTTTACCATACAAGCAGAACAAGAGAATTTAGCACATTATTTATATTACCCGATTGCCCCAAATAAAATGTGTGCTTTGTCTTCGACTCAAATGCAGGCAAGAACAAAATTAGGTATTTCATCATCTGCTCAAGTCATAACAGTGTTGATTGGTGCTGATACCAAGACTGTTAGTATTGGTTCTGTAGAGGAATGGGGGGCTGTTCTTCAAAAAGTCCGTAGTGAATATCCTGAGGCATGTTTCTTGTTGACGACTTCCCGAAGAACATCAGTTGAGTTTGAACAAAGTTTGGCAGAGTTGTGTTATGCACATGATATTTTGCAGGCCACTGATCAGATCACTTGGGTTGCACAAGGTCAACAATGTGATATTAAAGATTATATTTTGGCGGCAGATTGGGTTTTATCGAGTGCAGATTCAACTTCGATGATGGCTGAAGTTGTTATGTCAGGTCAGCCATTAATCGTGTTTTCTGATGCGACTAAAATGCATGATGCTGCGATTCAGCAACAATTACAATTTCTGGAACAGCAAAAATGGATCACTTGTTATGATCTATCGAATTCCTTTCAGTTTAAACAAGCGCTACAGTTCCTTGAACCTAAAAATCATTCCAAGGCGATGGCGAGTGAACTGGAAAAAAGATTAAACTAACTTTTGGGGAAACTGGTTTTCTTTTGTAATATGACTACGATATTGCTGCATATTTGCAAATGAATCAGTAAATTTAAGTTTAAATCAATGATAAAATTTCCCACTAAGAATGTGGAGTCAAAAAATTCATTATGAAATTCTTAATTACTGGCGGTGCTGGTTTTATTGGGTCGGCAGTTGTTCGTCATATTATTCAAAATACTGAACATGAAGTATTAAATGTAGATAAATTAACTTATGCGGGAAATTTAGAATCTTTAATTTCTGTTGCTGATCATCCACGCTACCATTTTTCTCAAACTGATATTTGTGACCGAGCTGCATTAGACCAACTCTTTTCAGATTTTCAGCCTGATGTTGTAATGCATTTAGCAGCAGAATCGCATGTAGACCGTTCTATTTCTGGTCCTTTTGCTTTTATTGAAACCAATATTATTGGAACCTACCAGTTATTAGAGGCAAGTCGTTCTTATTGGGGTAGCCTAGCGGAAAAAGGTAAAGCGACATTTCGATTCCATCACATTTCGACAGATGAAGTCTATGGAGATTTGGAAGGCACCACAGATTTATTTACAGAAACGACGTCATACTCACCAAGTTCACCTTATTCTGCCAGTAAGGCAAGTTCTGACCATTTAGTACGTGCATGGAATCGTACTTATGGATTGCCTGTAGTGGTGACGAATTGCTCGAATAATTATGGGCCATATCATTTCCCTGAAAAATTAATTCCATTAATGATTTTGAATGCACTACAAGGTAAAGCATTACCTGTTTATGGAAATGGTCAGCAAATTCGTGACTGGTTGTTCGTAGAGGACCATGCGCGTGCATTGTATGTTGTTGCGACGCAGGGAGTAGTCGGAGAGACTTATAATATTGGTGGACATAACGAAAAAGCCAACCTTGATGTAGTCCACGCCATTTGTCAATTGTTAGAAGAATTGGCACCGAATAAGCCTGAAGGAATTCAGTTTTATCAGGATTTGATCACCTATGTAAAAGATCGTCCTGGTCATGATGTCCGTTATGCAATTGATGCCTCAAAAATAAAAGCCGAACTGGGCTGGGTACCTGAAGAATCTTTTGAAACGGGGCTAAGAAAAACGGTTGAATGGTACTTAAGCAATACCGAATGGGTACAGCACGTGCAAAGTGGTGAATACCAATCATGGTTAAGCACACAGTATCAAGGCTAGTTATGAAAATATTATTACTCGGGAAAAATGGGCAAGTCGGTTGGGAACTGCAACGTGCACTTGCTCCATTGGCAGAGGTGACTGCATTAGACCGTCCTGGATTGAATGGTTATTCTGGTGATATGTCACAGCCGCAAGCGATTCGCGAGGCAATCATAGCAATTAAACCTGACGTGGTTGTTAATGCATCTGCTTATACAGCGGTGGATTTAGCAGAGTCGGAACCAGAATTAGCAGATTTAATTAATCATCAAACTGTTCGAGTGATTGCAGAGCTTTGTCAGGCCGAGCAGATTTTATTTGTGCATTATTCAACAGATTATGTTTTTTCAGGAGAAGGCAGCCAACCTTTTGATGAAGCTGATTCTGTTGCTCCATTGAATGTTTATGGCAAAACAAAAGCCTTGGGAGAGCAAGCGATTCTTGAAAGTGGTTGTGCCTACCTGATTTTTAGAACCTCTTGGGTTTACGCAACAAAAGGCAAGAATTTTTTGAAAACGATGCTCAATTTGGCTCAGCAAAGAGAAGAACTCTCAATTATTGATGATCAAATTGGTGCGCCGACTTCAGCCGAGTTAATTGCAGACATTACGGCACAAATTATTCCTAAAGTCTGGGTTGATAGGCAAAAGTCAGGAATTTATCACTTGGTTGCAAGCGGTGAAACGACTTGGTTTGGTTATGCCAATTTTATTTTTCAGCAAGCACATATTTTGGGAGAAGTGTTGAAGGTGGAAAAAGTGAATCCGATTCCGACATCGGCCTATCCAACACCTGCAATCCGTCCTCATAATTCACGAATGCATAATGCAAAATTACAAAACACGTTTGGGCTTGTCCTACCTCAATGGCAAGAAGGCGTGAAACGAACTTTAGCGGAGCTACTAAGTCAATGAGCTTAAAACGTAAAGGTATTATTTTAGCGGGCGGATCTGGTACCCGTTTACATCCAATTACCAAAGGTGTGTCAAAGCAACTTTTACCGATTTATGATAAACCCATGGTTTATTATCCGCTTTCAGTGTTAATGCTAGCAGGTATCCGTGAAATTTTATTAATTTCTACACCTGAAGATTTGCCGCAATATCAGAAATTATTAGGTGATGGTGCGCAATTTGGTATTGAGCTGAGTTATAAAGTCCAGCCATCTCCAGATGGCCTTGCTCAGGCATTTCTGATTGGTGAAGAATTTATTGGCAAAGATAATGTTTGCTTAATCTTGGGTGACAATATTTATTATGGTCAAAGTTTTGGTAAACAATTAGAAGCTGCAAGCTCAAGAGAACAGGGCGCAACAGTTTTTGGTTATCATGTCACAGACCCAGAAAGATTTGGCGTGGTTGAGTTTGACGCAACGGGTAAAGTGCTAAGTATTGAAGAGAAACCGCTTAAGCCAAAATCTCCTTACGCAGTAACAGGACTTTATTTCTATGATAACCGTGTTATTGAGTTTGCTAAGCAAGTAAAACCTTCTGCCCGTGGTGAGCTTGAAATTACAGATATTAATAATGCTTATCTTAAAGATGGTTCACTGAATGTAGAGTTGTTGGGACGCGGTTTTGCATGGTTAGATACGGGGACGCATGAGTCGCTGCTTGAAGCGGGTCACTTTATTTATACCATCGAAAAGCGTCAGTCTTTGAAGGTTGCTTGTTTAGAAGAAATTGGTTTCCATCAAGGTTGGATCAGTTCTGAACAACTTTTAGAGAGTGCGACAGCATTACAAAAAACCGAATATGGTCAGTATCTGAAAAAGATTTGGGAAGAAGCAAATGCAGGTTGAAACCACGAAAATTGAAGGCTTATTGATTCTTCAGCCCAATGTTTTTGGAGATGATCGTGGTTGGTTTATGGAAAGCTTTAATCAACAACACTTTGCACAAGCCTTAGAACAATTGCAGCAAGCTGTACCGACTTTTGTGCAAGACAATCATTCGCTTTCACAAAAAGGGGTATTACGCGGTTTACACTATCAAAATGCACCCTATGGACAAGGGAAATTAGTCCGTGTAGTGCAAGGGCGAGCTTGGGATGTTGCAGTGGATATTCGTCCAGATTCAGCAACCTATGGACAATGGGTTGGAGTGGAGCTGAGTGCAGAAAATAAAACCATGTTTTGGATTCCTGAAGGCTTTGCACATGGTTTTTTAGCGTTGGAAGATAATACGCAGTTTTTGTACAAAACCACAAACTACTACAATAAAGAAAGTGAAGGCGCGATTATTTGGAATGATCCGACACTTGCAATTGAGTGGCCTTTATATGAAATTGAAAACGTGTTGGTGAGTGATAAAGATAATCAAGCCAACTTATTTAAATAAAGAAGAGGAGCAATAGCTCCTTTTCTTTATTTTGGCTTATTCAATATAGTTTTATAAGGTGCGACTAAGGCAACTGAAAGAATAAACTGCATACACAACTTTAGAATAAAAAAAGGTACAACATAAAAAGGAAGGGTGCGTAAAGCAATCATGCTGGTTGGAATAATCCGATCATAATAGCGACGTCGAATAGCTAAAGAGGCATTTTTGCGTAGTTCTTTAGATAAGGCCTTTTTATTCTTTAAATAGATTTTATTTGCTCGTGGTTGTTGCTTTCTATGGTGATCAAAAAAGGCATTCATGCTTTCCCGAAATAGAATGACTTGCCGACGTACCTCAAAGTGATCTTTCTTTTTCTTAGCTTGGGCAATAACACTGGTATCGTGATAACGGAAATAATTTAAACATTCTGCCGTATAGAAAATATCACCTTGAGAGATGATTTTAGTCCAGATTTCCCAGTCGCCAATAAATCTTAAGCTTGGGTTGGCACCGCCAACATCAAGATAAGTTTGCTTTTTAAATAATACACCACTGGCATTCGGAACAGTATTTTGTGTATTTAGGAAATGATCAATATATTCAAGCCCAGACATTTCAAAATCATCTGCGAATAAGATTGGATCAACAGCATCCGTAAAGTCTTTCCAAGATCCAGTGACTTTACCTTGTGCATTCATTCGATGCGACTGACTATATGCTAGAACCAAATTGGGATTTTGAATGAAATGTGAAACGAGTTTTTCTAAAAAAGTCGCTTCGGCTACATCATCTGATTCTGCAATCCAAATTAACTCACCTTTGGCAAGGCTCATGCCTTTATTCCATTGGTGAAAGGTAGAACCAGAGTTTTTTTTATTAATAATACAGTGTGATACCTTTGGATGGTTCTTATATTTATTCAGGATTTCTGCACTATTATCAGGTGATAAATCATCTAAAAGAATAACTTCAAACGCTGTATAAGTTTGTTTGAGAATACTTTCGATTCTTTCTTCTAAATATTGTGCATGATTATAACTAGGGACAATAACGCTCACTAACACGGAGAGAAAAACCTTTTAATTTAATTTGGAAATCAATTGCTAGGATAATAATTCAATAATTGTAGCTAACCTATTTTTATAGGTATGGCTTTGTTGAACTTTATTCATCGCATCTAAAGGATTAATAACAGAATTATTCAGTTTATTTTGTAGTTCGGAAGGTTCTGTAAAACAAATGATTTCATTTTGGACATCGAATACAAATTCAAGATCCTTTACATACTCACTGACCAGAATACATCCGCAAGCAGGGGCTTCAAAACAGCGCATATTCATCCCTTGCCGGATGTTGGTTTTATTGATGACATTCAATACATAACGATGCTGTCGATATAAATCGGCAACTTCTAATAAACTAATATTCTGCGGGTGAATTGTACTATCTGCTTTATTTAGCTTATCCCAACCTTTACCATAAATCGTCATAGGTAAGGGAATTTGTTCCAAGAGATGTTGACGATCTGGAGACCACGCACCTACAAATAATAATCGGTCATTTTTTTCAGTTGTTGAATGAAAGAAAATATCTGGATTATAAGCCAAGGGTAAATACGTGGTTTGAGTGAGTCCAAGTTTCGCAGCATCATCTAGGAAACTTGAGTCCGTGAAGCAATATAGATCAATAATATCTTTAGATCGGAGTAATCGATGATCGAAGAAATCACCAATCCAATGTGCGATTTTGCCTGAATATTCAGAAAAAACCTTTAATAAAAATTCATTAAAATAAAATAAATCTGCAATTAGAATCAGGTCTGGCTGAAATTGATGAATCTTTTTTTTCAATAAATTCGCAGTATAACGGTCTTTATTTGGCAGAACTTTCTTTAAAAATCGTTCCGTACTATTGTTGTGATTAAGTGCAAATCCTTGGATTTGAAAAGGGGAGTCTGGCTTTTGAATGGCTAACAGGTTTTCATACCATTGTAGAATTCCGCCACGTTTTCCAATAACAAGGATTTTATACTCAGACATCATTCGCGATCCGGATTGCCTTTAAGCACCATGTAAATCAAACCGACAAAAATCGCAAAGGCGCCACCTAAACTACTCACGCAGAAATATAAAATACGGTCAGAGGTGTCTAGGTTAAATAAACCATTGGCAAGAATATAGCGCATGAATAACCACTGGACGACTGCAAAAACAATTACCACAAGACCACGACGGCGGACTTCAGGACGCATAGCCATAAGCTTGCTCATCTATTAATATTAAAACTGCGGGCTATTATGCCACTGCTCAGAATTGATCTCAAATGAATAAAAACAATCAGCTCAATGCGATACAAATTCATATAAATTTGAGCTTTTATTTTTATAATCCAAACAAATTCTTAAAGAATGTCAGATCGTGGGTTGTTTGCAGTAAACATTACCATTGCCATAACAATTCCTGAAGCGTTTATATGACCAGATATACTGTTCGGGCGCGAGCTGAATCATCTCTTGCATTGCCAGATTTAAGCTATCCACAGATTGTTGTAAATCTTTTGAAAGAATTGTTTGAGGCAATTCAGTGCAATATACATCAAAACTGGATAATTCAGGATTACGGATACAGCTTAAGCCAATGACGTTGCATTGCGTCTTGGCCGCCATTTTCGAAACCAATGTTGCCGATAGTGTATTTTGCTGGAAAAAATGTGAATAAATTCCGCCAGAAGCCTTGGGTAAATGATCTGGTAAAATGACAGTCAAACCACCTTGCTTTAGATGTTTAAAAATTTGACGTATTCCTATTTCATCTGTTGGTACCAAGGTAGCGTTAAATTTCTGTCGGGCATTTAAAATATACTGATTCACACCTTTTATTTTGTCAGGTTTGTACATGATCATGGGTTGCGTATAAATATTTAACCAAGCATTTAACAGTTCCCAACAACCAAAGTGAGGAACGACCACAATCACGCCCTTTTGATTGACTAAAGCCTTTTCTAAGAGCTCTGCACCATGAATATTCTTGAGTAAGTTGAAGTTGTATTGCGGTGACATTCCCCAGCATTTTACAAATTCGATATAGGTCATGCATTGGCTTTGAATGCTGAGACGAAGACGCTTTTGTAAGGCTTGTTCATTTAATTCAGGATATGCCAATCGGAGATTAATCGCTGTAATTCGTTTGATGGAGGAGTTTGTCTGAAAGAGTAGATAGGCAACCCAAAGTGCGATTCTTTGTAAAAATGACAAAGGTAAAATTGCGATAAATTTAAGCAGGAAATAAATAGCCATATTTTGACTCAAGAATCTTTTTATCAGAAAGGATGAGAGAAAATTTTGCAAAGAGACTTAAAAATCTAAGATAGATAGAATCAAAAAAAGATGAGCATCTTAAGAACAAAATGAATTTTTGAATAGAATAATTAAGGCAAGAACTGTTGCAACAGAATATAGGCTATCGTTGCTTACTCTAAGCGGGATGAAAGAAAAGTTCAAAAGAAAATTTAAAGAATGATGGGTAAAGATGTAATTTTCAAAAATGTCATAGATTGGAACATTTGAGAATAAAAAACCCTGCACGAGTGCAGGGTTTTGGGTGAAGTTAAAGATTATGCTTCTTTCGCTTCAGCTTTTTGTTTTTCACGTAAACGAATACCTAAGTCACGCAATTGGTTTGCTTCAACTGGTGCAGGTGCTTGCGTCAATGGACATTCAGCAGTCTTGGTTTTCGGGAATGCAATCACATCACGAATAGATGATGCGCCTGTCATCAACATGATCAAACGGTCAAGACCAAATGCTAAACCACCGTGTGGAGGCGCGCCATAACGTAATGCATTCAATAAGAAACTGAATTTCTCTTCTGCTTCTTCTTCACCAATACCTAATGCTTCAAAAATTGCTTTTTGCATTTCTAAAGTATAAATACGGAGTGAACCACCACCGATTTCAGTACCATTGAGTACCATGTCGTAAGCAACAGAAAGTGCAGCACCTGGATTGTTCTTCACTTCTTCAACACTAGATTTTGGTAGTGTGAATGGGTGATGCACAGAGGTCCATTTGCCATCATCAGTTTCTTCAAACATTGGGAAGTCAACCACCCAAAGTGGCGCCCACTCGCAAGTTGCAAGTTTCATGTCATGACCAATTTTCACACGAAGTGCGCCCATTGCATCATTTACCACTTTTGCTTTGTCTGCACCAAAGAACACGATGTCGCCATTTTCAGCACCAACACGTTTTAACAAATCAAGCACGATTGGCTCGATGAATTTAACGATTGGTGATTGAAGACCTTCGATGCCTTTTTCAAGTTCGTTGACTTTGATGTAAGCCAAACCTTTCGCACCGTAGATGCCAACGAATTTCGTGTATTCATCAATTGCACTACGTGGAAGAGAACCAGCACCTGGAACGCGTAAAGCTACAATACGACCTTTAGGATCTTTAGCAGGACCTGCGAATACTTTGAACTCAACGTCTTGCATTAAGTCTGCAACATCAACCAATTTCAATGGAATACGCATATCTGGTTTATCAGAAGCATAATCACGCATTGCATCGGCATAAGTCATACGTTCAAATTTATCGAATTTCACATTCAATAATTCATTGAACATTTTAACCGTTAAGCCTTCCATTAAATCCATGATGTCATCGTCACTCATGAACGATGTTTCAACGTCGATTTGGGTAAATTCAGGCTGACGATCTGCACGCAAATCTTCGTCGCGGAAACATTTCGCGATTTGGTAGTAACGATCAATACCACCTACCATCAACAACTGTTTGAACAATTGTGGTGATTGTGGAAGTGCATAGAAGCTACCATTTGAAACACGGCTTGGGACTAAATAGTCACGTGCACCTTCTGGGGTCGCACGGGTCAAGATTGGTGTTTCAACATCAAGGAAACCATGATCTTCAAAGTAATTACGAATTAAGTTTGTAACTTTAGAACGGAAACGTAAACGCTCTAACATTTCTGGACGACGGATGTCCAAGAAACGATATTTCAAACGAATTTCTTCTGAAATATTGGTATTTTCGTCATTTAATGGGAATGGCGGAGTTTCAGATTGAGCAAGAACTTCAATTTCTTTACCTAAAACTTCGATTTGACCGCTCACCATATTGGCATTTTCTGTGCCTTCATAACGGCGACGTACACGACCTGTAATTTTTAATACGAATTCTGAACGTGCTTTGTCCGCAGTTGCAAATGCTTCAGGGGTATCTGGATCAATAACGACTTGAACTAAACCATCACGGTCACGCATGTCGAGGAAGATAACACCACCGTGGTCACGGCGACGATGTACCCAACCGCAAAGGGTTACTGTTTCATCAATTTGGGCTTCGGTTAAAGAACCGCAGTAATGAGTTCGCATCATAGCGTATAAAATCCAACTATATGGGTTAAGGAAGCGTATACGTAAACAGCGTACCGCTCGTAAAGGAAGGATTATGCCTCGTTGAGGATTTTGTCACAAGGACTAGATCCAAATTCCTCTGTATTTCATGGCTTTTCGGCGCAAAATTTAGGGACAAGTTGTTATTCAAAATACTGTTTTTGATCGAAGAACATAAAAACAAGACAGCCTGTGCTGAAGATGACTAAAGCGGCTTGACTAAATTCATTGATGCTTCGTGCTGTAAAATAGTACAGATTGGAGACCCAGATATCATAGGAAAAATAACGAGCGTAATCCCAAACAGAATAAATGCCACTCAGCAATGTTAAGCCAAGTAAACTCCATGCATAGCGTTTAATCTTGCTTGATACAGGTGAGGGTTGTCGGAACTGTTGAAAATAATGAATACACATCCAAACAAGAATGGGCAATGCCACGATGGATGTGCCAATTTGAAGCACACGATGCACAGGAAAACGCTGTCCGAAGAGGGAAATACTTTGACTCAGGAAATCCCGAAAGGCAAAGGTTCTGAAGTCGACATGAGTCAGTCCATCCCAAACGAGATGGGTACTTACCCCAACCAAAATGCTAATGACAACCCCTATAACAAAACCCATGCTTGTTTTGAATTGTGTGAGCCGTAATGGATCTTGTAATCCCATAAAACGATATAGCACAGGTCGATAAATGAAATACCACAACAGACAAAAAAACAGTCCAATTACTAAATTTGGATAAATTAAAGCATTCCAGAGATGGGTTTTTCCGCCATCTTGTTGGGTAAAAAGCCGAATTAGGTCAGGTGTCATACAGCCAATGGCTAGGGCAGCAGTGGGTAAATACCCTTTGCTGAGTTTGGAAAGAGGTGGTGCGAGAACGGCATGAGACAGAGTAAAGGGCATGAAATCTGGTTAATCCCATAATTCTAAATAAGGCGATAAAATGGATATTGCGCTAAAAACAGGATAAAGAACTTAGCAGGGAGATTCTGTTTTTTATTGCAAAAAAACAGTAATGTTATATTATAACAATTAATGACTTTCACCAGACCAAACCTGACTCATGTTATTTCATAAGAATTTACTTTCCGTTGCGATTCTTGCGGTAATCGCGCCTTCCGCATTTGCACAAGATGATGAATCTACGCAAAAATTAGACACCATTCAAGTCACAGCACATCCTTTGGTACAGACCGCTGTAGATTATTCGGCTGCCGATAACGTCATTAAAAGTGATCAGTTGGTACAAGGTGGCACCACCATAGGTGAAGCACTAAGTAATCAGGTCGGGGTCTATTCCAATCAGTTTGGTCCAGGTGCTAGTCGCCCCGTGATTCGAGGGCAAGATGCAGCACGTGTAAAAGTCTTGGCGAATGCCTCTGAAACTATGGATGTATCGACTTTATCGCCAGATCATGCAGTGACCGTAGATCCTACTTTGGCCAAGCAAATTGAAATTGTACGTGGTCCGTCAACCTTATTGTACGGGGCTGGAAATGTAGGTGGTTTGGTCAATGTCACGGACAATAAGATTCCCACCCAGATGCCAGAGAACGGCTATGAAGGAAAACTTGGTGTACGTTACAACAAGGGCAACGATGAAAAGTTAGCTACAGCAGGGGTAACAGTTGGTTTGGGTGATCAAGTTGCATTACGTGTTGAAGGCCTGAAACGCGATGCAAATAATTATATTGCCCCAGATTATGTTCATGAAGGTGAAAAAGAACGTCGCGTAGATAACACTTTTGCGGAGTCTCAAAATGTGACTTTAGGACTGTCATGGATTTATGATCGTGGTTTTACGGGAGTTTCTTATACCAATCGTCAAGATCAATATGGATTGCCAGGTCATAATCATGAATATGAAAGCTGTGAAGCACATTTAGCAGGACAACCGCATTTACACTGTGGTGAGCACGATCATGACCATGAAGCAGATACACACGAGGCACATGATCATAGTCATGCGGGACCTTGGGTAGATCTAAAATCCGAGCGTTATGATTTTAGAAGTGAGTTGGCAGACCCATTTGCAGGCTTCCAAAAACTACGTGTGCAAGCGAGTTATACCGATTATCAACATGATGAAATTGAAGAAGGTCAAGCTGCCACAACCTTTAAAAGTGAAGGTTATGACACGCGTTTAGAATTGCTGCATAACCCGATTGGGGCATGGGAAGGGGTAATTGGCACTCAGTTTGGTCGCCAAAAACTCGATATTACTGGAGAAGAAGCGTTATTTGCAGGGCCAAGTACCACAGATAAATGGAGCTTATTTGCTTTAGAGCATCGTCAATGGAACGATGTGCATTTTGAACTGGCAGCACGTTTGGATCAGCAAAGTATTGATATTGATTCGCCACAAAAAGATTATGATGATCATGCATTTTCTTATTCTGGTGCAGCGAACTGGGCATTTGCACCGAATTATAAATTGTCTTTGGTGGCCTCCCATCAAGAACGTTTACCGATGGCGCAGGAGCT
Organism: Acinetobacter sp. ACNIH2; assembly: GCF_002934965.1. Taxonomy (NCBI): domain Bacteria; kingdom Pseudomonadati; phylum Pseudomonadota; class Gammaproteobacteria; order Moraxellales; family Moraxellaceae; genus Acinetobacter; species Acinetobacter sp. ACNIH2. The sequence continues at coordinate 860,059 of NZ_CP026412.1, read as the reverse complement.
GTATTCACAAGGTAAGCATCTGGCAACCAATACCTATGAGTTGGGCAATGAAAATTTAGCTGTTGAGAAATCGAATAACCTTGAATTGGGTTTCCATTACGATACTGATCGACTGAACTATCATGTTCATGTGTTCCATAACTGGTTTGATGATTATATTTATGCCCAAACGCTGGATCGTTATGAAGATTTTCGTTTAATTCAGTATACGCAAGATAAAGCACGTTTTTATGGTGCTGAAGGGGAAATCTCCTATCAACTGTCGCCAATCTATACTGCCACGTTATTTGGTGACTATGTACGTGGAAAAATTGATGCTGAAGGGGATGCACCACGTGTTCCTGGTGGCCGTGTAGGAACACGTTTTGACGCCGATTTTGGTGATGGTTTCTCAGGAACTGCGGAATATTACCGTGCCTTCAAGCAAGACAAAATTGCAGTCTATGAAACAGAAACTGATGGCTACAATATGGTAAATCTGGGTTTAGCTTATGCCGCCCGCCTTTCGGATAAAACAGATTATCGTGTTTATGCCAAAGTCAATAACCTGTTAGATGAAACTGTATATAACCATGCGTCATTCTTATCGACACTTCCACAAATGGGGCGCAACTTCACTGTTGGGTTGGAGTTTGGTTTCTAAGAAGCCATCAGCTTTTTGAATGGATTCAAGGTGATGTCACACAAAGTCACTTGAAAAATGTGTTAAGAAAACCTAGCCTGAACCTATTGGGTTAGGTTTTTTCTTATGCGTATTTTTCGAAAAATTCATCATAAATTAAATTGGACACCGCGGCGTTATGTTGCGGTCATTGTTAGTTTCTTGGCACTGGGCTATTTGGCTTCAGGGATTTATCACACACTAAAGCCGTTACCTGAAGGTCTAAATTACACAGGAAAATTACGGCATGCCCAAGTGAAGTTTTTAGCGGATCAAACGTATTTAACCCGTGATGGTAAACAGCAGCAACAGCATGTCATTTTTAAAGAAATGCTAAAAATGATTGATGAAGCCCAAACCACCATCGTATTGGATATGTTTTTATTCAATAAAGAGGTGGGTGAGTCAAAACTGCAACAGCAAGCTCTAACCCAACAATTAACCGATGCCTTAATTTCGAAACGCCGCCAGTATCCTCATATTGAAATTAAATTGATTACCGATCCCATTAATTCAGTTTATGGTGGCGTAGCACCTGAACATTATCGTCAACTGCGTCAGGCAGGGATTGATGTGATTGAAACTGATTTGCGTCCACTACGGGCATCAAATCCCACTTGGTCAGGTTTCTGGTATTTGTGTTGTCAAAATGCAGGCAATAATCCTGAAAAAGGTTGGTTGCCAAATCCATTTGGTAAAGAACGCATTACCTTACGCAGTTATTTAAATTTATTTAATTTTAAAGCCAATCATCGTAAAACTTTGGTGGTGGATACTGCACAGGGATGGAAGGCTTTGGTTACTTCGATGAACCCACATGATGGCAGTTCACGACACTCTAATATCGGTTTAGTGGTGACAGGCAATACCGCGATCGATATTTTAAAGACTGAGCAAGCGGTAGGTCGAATGTCTGGTGGTGACATGCCTGTGATTATTCTGGGTGAGTTTGAAGCCGCCAAAACAGAACCCCAAGTGCAAGTCTTGACGGAACAAGCAATTTTAGATGTGACGTTAAACTTAATTACGACTGCAAAAAAACAAGATCAGATTGATTTGGCAATGTTCTATTTATCTGAACGACAAATTATTCAAGCCCTCATTGCAGCACAAGAACGTGGTGTGCAACTGCGGGTTTTACTTGACCCGAATAAAGATGCTTTTGGACGTCAAAAAAATGGCATTCCAAACCGTCAGGTAGCGTCTGAGTTACATGCGGCAGGCATACCCATGCGCTGGTGTAATACCCAAGGTGAACAATGCCACAGTAAAATGATTGTGAAGCGGGGTGCGAATAGCAGTGAGATGATTTTAGGTTCAGCCAATTTTACCGCACGAAATATTAAAAATTATAATTTAGAGACAGACTTACGTGTCTTGGGTTCGACTCAGGCTCAAGTGTTCCAAGATGCGAATCAGTACTTTAATACGGCATGGTCAAACCTCGAGGGGAAACAAATGAGTGTGGACTATACCCAGTATGCGGATGACTCAAAATTGAAATATGCGTTGTATCGTTTTATGGAATGGAGTGGTTTATCAACGTTTTAATTTTTAATCCCAGCTCACCTCCCTTTAATCAATAAAGGGAGGAAATTCCTGATTTAGATCAAGAATTGAGAGAAACTATTGTTTATACCTGAGGATTTGGTGGAATGATTTGATCCAGCTCTTTGTCGGTCATATTGTCTAATTCATGTAGATCAGTTTTGATTTTCCATTGTGTTTCATCTTCGACAGGCTGTGGTAAACGCGCTTCAAGCCAGTCACAAACCACATCGGGTGGAAAATCTGGGTGATTACATTGGATGACCCAAGATAGAAATTTTTTAGCTTCACCATTCATATAAGGCGGAGGTGAAACTGGAAGAAATTGCGTTGGTAAACGCTCATGGGTCGAAATGTAATTGAGTACATGCCCCAGTTCTTGTACGGTTTGCCATGCTAGCGGGTGGTCGATATTAATCTGGAATTTAAACCACCACGCATGTTGACCATCCGTTCCATAAGAATCGATAAATTCTTGTTGCACACTTGGAACTTTAGAGAAAAATTGATGCAGTCGTTCAAAGCTTAATTCCGCCACAATGTTCAGCCTAATCCATGAAAAGGCTTATATTAGCATAAAGTGTGAAAAGCAAAATCGAGAATAGCTTAGATGTCATAGCGCTACAAATCTTTGCGCAGCCTTCTATTTGTATGCATGTTTGGGGAAAGAATTAGGTTAAAATATCAACAAAGAACATTGGAAATAGCAGATGAAAGTAACGTTCTATTTTGCATGTGGGATGATCATCTTGATGCTGAGTTCTAGCTATGCTTCAGCAGATGCTAATGGCTGGTCAAATTATCAGGGCACCAGTACAAAACGCCCGAATTATCGACCTTATCCACCGCAACTCCCATATCCAGATCGACCTTACCCGAATCGACCCTATCCGCCGCATGATCATCGTCCGCCAAATTGGGACCGACCACAAGCCAATGTCAGTATTAATTTACAGGCACCTACTTATACTCAATACAATCATCAAAGTACCAGTTATGTTTTTGGTGATGCCAATTCGCGCATTGAAAGTTCAAATTATCGGATTATCAATGATTGGCAACGTTTAGGCTTACCTGAGCCGCCACAAAATATGTACTGGATCTTTGAAAATGGTCGCTATGTATTAGTCCCAAGATAAAAAGCTTCCCAACTTCCGATTTGAACTCAGCCGCAGAGGTCATGCTCGAAAGTGGGCAAGCTAGATTTACAAGATTCAATTAAGCCAATTCATCATCTTCTGGACGTGGAGTTTTACCTAGCGGTAAGGGTTTATCATGATGTTTATCGCGTATGACGGAAGGGAACGTCCATGATGCATAACGCACAATTAAAATGGCTAGCGCAAGAATCAGAATTGAACCTGTAATAATCACCAAGTCCATATCGGCTTTATGATCGTGTTGAATATCTGAAATCAAAAGACGGGTGAGTGCGGTAATTGCCACATAAATCAGAAAGCGGACAGGCATATGATTGGTTTTAAAATAAATCCCAACCATGGCACCCAATTCCAAATAGATAAATAACAACAGAATATCGTCAATGGTGGCGTATTGTTTAACGGTAAGAATTTCAATGACGGTATGCACGGCTGACCATGCCACCATACAGCCAATAATAAATAAGGCAATATAATGAAAGCTTTCAACCGCTAAATTACCTAATCGGTCGAGGAGGGTTTCAATTTTAACCACTTTAGGATCTCGTTCAGACATCTTTACCTCCTATTATTTGAAATAACAACTTATTCAATCATAAGCAAATTTCATGCACATGAACATTAGGGCATAAAAAAACGCCTGACAGAGCAGGCGTTTTTTTATACTTAACGATTATGCTTGGCTAGTGAAGTAATCTTCGCTGAAGTTCATGATTAAATCAGAACCTGCTTTTACTTTAGCAATACGCATGTCTAATTCTGGAAGAATACGTTGTGCGAAGTATTGAGCAAGCGCCAATTTGTTTTGGAAGAACTCGCCATCTTTATCTTTTGCTGCATTGGCAATACGAGCAAACATGTAAGCGAAGCTTAATAAACCAACCGCGTGTAAGTAGTCAACCGCTGCTGCATTTGGGAATTCTACATTTTCTGCTGCTTGCGCAAGTACGAATTGAGTCAAATCAGCTACTTCTGTCGCGGCATCTAAAGTGGCATCTTTAATGAAGTTTAAGTCTGCATCTAAACCGTTGGCGAAATCACGAATTTCTTCGATGTATTCTGCAACGTAGGCGCCGTTACACTTAATAGTTTTACGACCAATCAAGTCTTGAGATTGAACGCCGTTTGTTCCTTCGTAAATCTGTGCAATACGTAAGTCACGTACACATTGCTCCATACCCCATTCACGGATATAACCATGACCACCGAAGCACATTTGAGCATCAAGCGTTGCTTGGAATGCAGTATCGGTTAAGTAAGCTTTTGCAATTGGTGTCAAAAGCGCAACGCGATCATTGGCTTTTTTCACAGCTTCAGCATCGGTAGAGAATTTGGTGATGTCTAACTGTTGACCCACATACACTGCAAATGCACGCGATGCTTCATTGTTCGCACGTACGTTTAACAACATACGACGTACATCACCATGCACTAAAATGCTGTCTGCTGGTTTGTTTGGAGATTTCACACCAGAAGCACTACGACCTTGTAAACGATCTGTCGCATATTGTGCCGCATTTTGGTAGGCAAATTCAGAAGCACCAAGACCTTGAATACCCATTGATAAACGTTCGTAGTTCATCATGACGAACATCGCTGCAAGCCCTTCGTTTTCTTTACCCACGAGGTAGCCTTTTGCACCGTCAAAGTTCATCACGCAAGTTGCTGAAGCTTTGATTCCCATTTTATGTTCGATTGAACCAGGTCCTGCGGCGTTACGCTCACCTACTGAACCATCTTCGTTCACAAGAAATTTTGGTACGATGAATAATGAAATACCACGTGAACCCGCAGGTGCATCTGGAGTTTTCGCCAACACCAAGTGAATGATGTTTTCAGCTAAGTCGTGGTCACCGCCCGTAATGAAGATTTTAGTCCCTGTGATGTTATAAGTACCATCTTGGTTACGTTCGGCTTTAGTTTTGATAATGCCTAAATCTGTACCTGAGTGTGGTTCAGTTAAGCACATAGTACCTGACCATTCACCTGAGTAGATTTTAGGTAAATAGGTTTCTTTTTGCTCTTGAGATGCATAGCTGTTTAACGCCATACCTGCACCGACTGAAAGTAATGGGTAAAGCATGAAAGACGGGTTGGTTGCGAACAGCATTTCATCAGAAAGTACAGTCAGCATTTTTGGCATGCCTTGGCCGCCCCATTCTTCTTCTGCACCTAAACCAATCCAACCACCTTGAGCATATTGTTGGAAGGCATCTTTGAAGCCAGCAGGTGTCGTCACTGCGCCATTGTTATAAGTTGCACCTTCTTCATCACCTGTACGGTTCAGTGGAAGCGTTACATTTTGCGCAAATTTCGCCATCTCTTCTAAAATAGCTTCTGCAGTCGCTGCATCTAAATGCGCTAGATTTTCGTTCGACTGCCAGAATTGTTCTGCGTTAAAAACATCATTTAAGATGAATTTCATATCTGCAAGCGGTGCATTATAAATTGGCATAGTTAGTTCACCTTTGTTGTATACATCATGTGCCGAGTGTGGAATAACACGCGATCACACGTATTATTGATAGAATTAAATTTAGCATTGATTACATAAAAAAAGGACCGTCAAAACCGACCAGTCCTTTTTTTTCAAATTAACATTGCAAGCAACATTAAAGTGTGATTAGAACGCGAAGTGTTCCGCATCTAATGACATTAATGGCTCTACACCACCAGCAATCACGTCAACGTGTGAACGAACACGTGGCAAGATTTTCTTGAAGTAGAAGCGAGCAGTGGTCACTTTAGCGTTGTAGAAATCTACATCAGTTGTACCAGCAGCAAGGGTTTGCTGTGCAACCAACGCCATTTGAGCCCATAGGTAAGCAAGCGTTACATAACCAGAGAAGTACAGGTAATCAACCGCGGCAGCACCAACTTCTTCTGGGTTTTGCATTGCACGCATACCAATTTGCATGGTGAGGTCGCCCCATTCTTTGTTGAGTGCAGCAAGTGGCTCAACAAATTCTTTCATTGCTGCATTGTCTTTGTTCGCTTCGCAGAATTTGTGAATAATCTTGGTGAAGTCTTTCAACATTGCACCTTGAGTACCCAAAACTTTACGACCTAACAAGTCCAAAGCTTGAATTTCTGTCGTACCTTCGTATAGGCATGAAATACGGGTATCACGAACAATTTGTTCCATACCATGTTCAGAAATAAAGCCGTGACCACCAAACACTTGTACGCCGTGTTTTGCAGATTCAGAACCTGTTTCAGTTAAGAAAGCTTTTGCAATCGGAGTAAGTAACGACAAAATGTTGTCAGAGTATTTACGCTCTTCTTCAGTTGCACCTTGCTCTACGATGTCGGCATGGAAAGACAATAAGTAAACCAATGCACGACCTGCTTCAGCAAAAGATTTTTGCGTTAACAGCATGTTACGTACAGCTGGGTGAACAATAATTGGATCAGCTTCTTTTTCAGGTGCTTTAGGACCAGAAAGTGAACGCATTGCTAAACGATCTTTCGCGTAGGCAAGCGCACCTTGGAAAGAACCTTCAGATGCAGCAAGACCTTGAACCGCTGTACCGATACGTGCTGTGTTCATGAAGGTAAACATACAGTTTAGACCACGGTTTTCAGGTCCAATCAAGTAACCTTTTGCGTTGTCAAAGTTGATGACACAAGTTGCGTTACCATGAATACCCATTTTGTGTTCAATTGAACCACAACGAACAGCATTACGTTCACCCAATGTACCATCAGCATTCAAGTTGAATTTTGGTACGATGAATAAAGAAATCCCTTTGGTGCCTTTTGGTGCACCTGGAAGGCGTGCAAGCACGATGTGAATAATGTTCTCTGCCATGTCATGTTCACCAGCAGAGATAAAGATTTTCTCGCCAGTAATTGCATAGCTACCATCAGCATTCGGTTCAGCTTTAGTGCGGATAATACCAAGGTCAGAACCTGCATGAGATTCTGTTAAGCACATGGTTCCTGTCCAAACACCTGATACAAGGTTTGGTAAGTAAGTATCTTTTTGTTCTGGTGAACCGTGGTGTTCTAAAGTACGTACTGCACCGTGAGAAAGGCCAGGATACATACCCCAAGCCCAGTTTGCAGTACCGACCATCTCAGAGATTACGTTAGCCAAAGAAACAGGTAAGCCTTGACCACCGTATTGTTCTTCAGCAGAAAGAGAAGGGAAGCCTAACTCGATATATTTTTGGTACGCTTCTTTAAAACCAGTAGGTGTCGTAACTACACCATCATTCCAAGTACAACCTTCACGGTCGCCGCTTTGGTTGATTGGAGACAATTCATTTTCACAGAAATCAGCCGCAGCTTCTAAATATTGGTCAACCAATTCACGGCTTACGGTTTCTTGGAAAGCAGGAAGTTTTGCATAATGTTGTTCAGCATTTAGTAATTCATGCAAAACGAACTGCATATCACGTAAGGGCGCTTTGTATTGTGGCATGTCGGTTTTCCTCAATACTGGTTTTAACCAGCGTTATAATCCTAATAAACATGGTGACGTGCCTTCAATGACACGTTTTTAAGTACAAGTTAATCGTGCAACATCTTGTTATAAGGTACAAGCACTTGCCCCCCATTTCTTAGTGACTGTAAAGTCAAAAAAAGGTGGCTTGAATTTTCTAAGTACATTGAGTGTAAACGTTTTTATGTTTTTTTTAATGATACAAATAGTCAAAAAACGTAAAAAGTTATGTCCTCCATTTAGGCATAAAAAAAGACGCTTGCGGCGTCTTTTTTGTTGTAAATCTGCTTATGCAGCTGGAGGAGGTGCAATATTTGCTGTTGGTGCTGCATTCGGTTGTGGTTGATTTGGGAAGAAGCGTACTGAACATTTGCCTGAAAGCGTTTGTTCACCCGCTTTAATCTGAACGACTTTGCCATCGGCTTGACCATTACATGCAGTTTCAACCGCTTGTTGGAAGGCTTGTTTTTCTCTCAAGCGTTGATCGAACTGTTGCACCATTTGTTGACGCTGAGCATCTGTCAGTTTTTCACCACGTTGTGGACGCATCATGCCTTCATCACCTTGCATGGGAGGTTGCCCCATATGCATACCATGTCCACGTTTATGGTCGGGCTGGAATACCATATGACATTGACCATCAATGGTTTGTGTGCCCGCTTTAATCTGAACAGTTTGCCCAGCAGCTTTGCCATCACAGGCTTGTCGCATTTGCTTAAACATTGCTTTGTGTTCAGCACGCATTTGATCATGTTCAGCACGCTGTTCGGGCATCAAACGATCTGCATAACGACCATCCATATGATGATGGGAGTGTTCTTGAGGCTCTGGTGTTGATTGGCAAGCTGTTAAGGCCCCGACACTTAAAATACCGCAGGTTGCTAATACAATTTTTTTCGTCAAGTTCATTACAAGTTACCCCAGCACGCTATTTTTCATTTGTGCTTAAAGATTAAATAATAAAGATGAAGAAACAATGGAGGGTTTTTTGAAAAGAGGTTGGTTACAATAGTCCCAACAAAATAACAACTGAGCACCGCTGTTGAATACTCGACGTGTCCCGATTGCGTTACGCCTATTCTTAACTGTATTACTGACCACCTTAGTGATTATCACGCTAAGTCTGGGGGTATTGCATTGGACCATGCAAAAAAACTTTACTAAGTATGTAGCAGATGTCGAAATGCAAAAGCTCGATCATCTGATTTCCAACTTGGCGGGAGTCTATGCAGTTTATCATGATTGGGGTAATGCCATTCAGGCCCAGATTTTACAAATTGAAGGTCAGGCCGACCCTGATGATTATGACCGACTGTCGCATTGGTGGTTACGTCGACAATACGATATTGCCTTACAGCAGCGTTATTTTGAAGAACATACTTTTGTAAATTTACCACCAACACTGGCACGGGCAGATCAGGGGAAACCTTTGCTCGACCAAGAAGAGTTACGTTGGTTAGAGTTAAATTTACCTTCTGAATACCAACCCTTTGAAGGTTTAAAATTTCCTTTAAAATCGAATGAAAATGCATTCCGACCACCTGATCGTAAAGATGGACAGGCGCAGAATAAGTTAAAAGATAGCAACCAGAAGAAGCAATTTATCTCGATGCCAGACCGTTTAGGGTTGAGTTCACGTTTATCTTTATATGATGCCAAACGACAATTTGTGGTGGGTGAACCATCTTCAGATCAGATTTCTTATCGCCCGATTATCGTCGATGATAAAGTGGTTGGCTATTTAGGTTTAAAACCCGTCCTAGATCAAGATGATGCTTTAAGTATCAACTTCTTTAGTAATCAAAAGCGCTATTTATTTTTGGTTTATGGTTTGACCATTTTAGCCAGTCTAATTGCTGCATTATTGCTGGCGACCTATTTTAAGAAACCGATTCAACGCTTGTTGAACGGTACACGTGAATTGACTCAGGGCAACTACCAACATCAAGTCAAAATTAACCGTAATGATGAATTGGGTGATTTATCCAATGAATTGAATCAATTGGCAGAAATTCTGGATCAACATGAAACTTCGCGTCGTCAATGGGTAGCCGATACTTCGCATGAATTAAAAACACCATTGGCTGTGTTACAAGCACAAATTGAAGCCATGCAAGATGGTATCCGTAAGGCAACTCCTGAGCATTTGGATGCCATGATGCGTCAAGTGAGTAGTTTGAAAAAACTGACTCAAGATTTAGCAGATTTAGCTCAAGCCGATGCTCAGCAATTGAAATGTTATTTTACGGCCGTAAATCCATGGGACATGATTGTTCAAGAGATAGAGAACTTCAAACCGAAGTTTGAACAAGCCAATCTAAAAGTCAGCGTGCAAGGTGATGCTCCTGTCTTACAATTAGATACAGACCGATTCAAACAAATTGTGGTCAACTTACTCAGTAATAGTATTCGTTATACCGAGTCGGGCGGACAGATTCAGATTCACACCGAGCAAAGTGCAACAGAGTGGAGTCTTTATGTGGATGATAGCCCGTATGGATTGACGGATGAACAATTGCAGCACTTGGGTGAACGATTCTATCGTGTGGATGATTCGAGAACCCGAAGTACCGGTGGAACAGGGCTAGGTTTGGCACTTTCATGTAAGATTGCTCAAGCACTCGGTGGACGTTTGCGTTTTGAGCATTCACCATTAGGTGGTTTGCGTTGCAAACTCACTTTTCCCAAACAAATGAAATCATAAAGGAAATATTCATGAAGCATATTATGCTGGTTGAAGATGAAGTTGAACTGGCTCAATTGGTCCGTGATTATCTAGAAGCAGCAGGTTTTGAAGTTAGTCTGTTTCATGATGGGCAGGAAGCCTATGACAGTTTTATGCAACGCAAACCAAGCTTGATGATTTTAGACTTGATGGTCCCTCGAATGGATGGTCTGACCATTTGTCGTAAGGTTAGAGAGCAATCTGACTTGCCAATTATTATGGTGACGGCACGCACAGAAGAGATTGATCGTGTGTTGGGGCTGAATATGGGTGCCGATGATTACATTTGTAAACCATTTAGTCCGAAAGAGTTGGTGGCACGTGTGCAGGCAGTTTTACGCCGCTTAGACCGTAAAGCTGAGCCTGAAGAAAATGGCTTGTTTCGCGTAGATAAAGCTCAACAACGCATCTGGTATCAACAAAAGACCCTCAACTTAACGCCAACCGAATTCCGCTTACTAGAATTGTTCCTTGAGCACGTTGGACAAGTTTATTCGCGTGTACAATTATTAGATCATATTAATCCAGATAGCTTTGATGTGGCAGACCGTGTAATTGATAGTCATATTAAAAACTTACGTCGAAAAATTTCGGATGCAGCCGAAACAGGCAACCGTCATGAATGGATTCAAGCGGTGTATGGTGTCGGTTATCGTTTTGAGTATCCAGAAGATTAACTTATAATTTTCTGAGCGATAGAAGAAGCGGATAAGCCTTGGGTTATCCGCTTTTTTTATGGGATTAGAGCAAAGGCGGCAGTTAAAATTAGTAGTCCTTTTAAATCGTCATTTGGCGAAATGAGACAGAGCAATCAGAGATTTTAAAGTACAAGACTAGTTGATCGCTTGTGCAAGCGATACAATTCATTTTTTGTCAGATGAGCATGTGTTTTGAGCAGCGAGACGCCTAAACTTCAGCGCCGTTTAAAGAACCGCCATATCCAGTTGATCGCCATGGGCGGTGCAATTGGTACGGGATTGTTTTTAGGTTCAGCACATATTATTGAGTCTGCTGGCCCATCTATTATTTTGGGTTATATGATTGGCGGTTTGATTGCATTCTTAATTATGCGTCAACTCGGTGAAATGATTGTGCATGAACCCGTGACGGGGTCATTCAGCTACTTTGCTTTTAAATATTGGGGACGGTTTTCAGGCTTTTTAACGGGCTGGAACTACTGGGTGCTGTATATCTTGGTGGTAATGACTGAGCTGACCGCGATTGGTAAGTATGTAAATTATTGGTGGCCACATATTCCTGCTTGGATTTCAGTGTTGGTATTTTTTGTGGTGATCACACTGGCCAATCTCGCCAATGTCAAACTGTACGCGGAGTCTGAGTTTTGGCTGTCGATGATTAAAGTTGTGGCGATAATCGCGATGATCATCTTTGGGGCTTACCTCTTGCTGACGGCTGATGCGGGTTCCACTGCTTCCATCACTAATTTATGGGCACATGGCGGTTTTTTCCCACATGGCTTTGAAGGCTTGTTTTATATGCTGGCCTTTATGATGTTTGCTTTTGGTGGCATTGAGCTAATCAGTATGGCGGCTGCGGAAACCGAAGATCCTGAAAAGAATATTCCAAAAGCAGTCAATCAAACGGTGATTCGGGTTTTCCTATTCTATATTTGCTCGTTGGCGATTCTTTTGTCTTTGGTGCCTTGGAACCAATTGGATTTGGGCGGGTTAGATAAAAGTCCATTCGTACTTATTTTTAAGCAAATGGGCATTGAGTGGGCAGCCCATTTACTGAATTTTATTATTTTGACTGCATCAGTTTCTGTTTGTAATAGTGGCATGTATGCCAATAGTCGCATGCTGTTAGGTCTAGCAGAACAGGGCAATGCCCCACAAATTTTTAAGCAGGTTAACCAGCAAGGGACACCGATTGCGGCTGTATTATTTTCAGCATTACTGATTTTTGGTTGTGTGCTGTTAAATTACTTCTTGCCTGAAAAAGCACTGAGTTATCTGATTTATATTGTGGTCAGTGCTGCGGTGTTGAATTGGATGATGATCAGTTTGATTCATCTTAAATTTAGACAGAGTATGAAAAAACAGGGTATTCAGACCAAGTTCCCAGCGTTGTTTGCACCGTTTAGTAATTATTTTGTTTTAGTATTTATGCTGATGATTTTGTATATCATGTGGAATCAAGGTTTTATGCTTTCCGTGTTGATGCTTCCTGTCTGGATCTTCATGCTCTTTGTTTTATTTAAAACATTAAAGCCGACGAAAAGTTAAAGCGCAGGTGATGATGTGGAAAAGGACTCAATATGAGTCCTTTTTTATTGGGCTTTTACTTAGATAAGTCTGGATTTAAATCTGTGAAGCGTTCCGCTGGCGATGTGCCTATGTCACCTAGGGGAGGATTGTGAAATAGAATCCAAACTTTTCAACAATGGAATCAAATAAGCAACTGATCAGGAGACTGACCAAGATTTTACTGACTCTCAATGGGCCTTTGTCTGAGGTTTGCCATGACCTGTTGATTAACTTGGGTGGAGAGTGAGCGACTCTCACACTGAATCTTTTCGGATTGATATGTATAGGTAATTAAATAGACAAAATTGAGAAAGGAAAGATTGTATTTCTAACAAATTGAAGCAGTGAGCTATCAAGTTGCTGTTAAAGTACTCAAAAATTAACTTTAATGTCGTACGGCTTGGCTGCAACCATCCTGAAAACTATCCACAATTTCTGCGGATAATTTTGGGGGTAAGTCTGATTAAGCTAGTTTTTCTATGTACGTTTTGGCTTACACTATCTCAAGCGGATTGCGTCTAGGTCAGCCCTAAAATTTTTTATAAGATGCGGTTATGGAGAACAGGATGTTCCAAAACATAAAACAAAAATGATAAGTTCAACACTAGGATGTGAGGTACGACAGGAGTTATACCTAACAAATCAATACGAAAAAGCCCGACAGGATGTCGGGCTTTTTTATGATCTTTCAATTGCTCACTTCGCTTTTAGTTTCGAATTTTTTGTTCCAAGTGGGCAATACTGGAAAATGTTGAAAAGCTGTACAGCAGCGACCAGATTTATCCAAACTTATGATCAGTTTGATGACGTGATAAGGCTCAGCTTTAAAAAAGCAAAAGAAATAATTAAAATCTTCTTCATTCAATATTTAACTGATGGCTTTAAGTGCAGCGATCCGCTGTCTTTGTTGTTTATTCAGCTTGGATACCACGAGTTCATAAGAACTTTGCACCAGATCAATGACTAAATCAGGCTCTAGGTTTTCATCCTCATAGATTGAAATCCAATGTTTTTTATTCATATGCCAACCAGCATGAATATACGGGTAAATATCACGTAGCATCGCGCCGTGGTCAGGCGTAACTTTTAAGTTACTTAAAACTCTACCGCTTAAAGATGAATTGAGCAAAAACATTTTATCCATGACTTTATACACATCACAGCCCTCGCCAAAGGGTTGACTACAGGTGACTTCTGGCAGGGCAAGTGCAGCTTTTGCGGCAATACGGTGTAAGGACATGGTGATCACTACTCTAGTAGGGGAAGCCCTGTGGATATTGTTTAGTTTATCCACAGTTTAAGCCAAACTTTTAAGATGAACAACTTACCATCACTTCAGGAACATCGTTCGGTAATGGAGCCAAATCTTCAGTTTTTTCTAAATTAGGTTGTATGGTAAAAGGTTGGCTTAACAATTTAAATAGTCGGTCAACTTCGGAAAAATCATTGCGCTCAGCCAGTTCAATCGCTTTTTGTGCCATGTGATTGCGTAGGATATAAACTGGATTGGCTTGTTGCATTGTTGCATCCAGTTCGGCTGTATCTTGATTGGCACGAATCTGTTGGTATTGCTGAAGGAAACTTTCAAACTGACGGCGGTCAAGACAATCATCCAAAAGCAGTTGGTAGTCTTGATTTTGTAGACGAATAAAGCTTTGGGTGTAGTCCAGTTGTTCAGATTGCAAAATTCTTAAAAAAAGCATGCCACAATCAAAGCTATCTTTATGAAAATCAGGTAAGCCCATTTTTTGACATAAACCTAAGCGATAATGTTCCAAAAAGGTCGGTTCATAATGGCTCAAGCAAGCTGTTAGATCTTCTTTCCATTGTTCTTTGTCATAGTTTTCTGGTCGTAGCGGGATTAAATTATTTAGCCACATCCATAAATTCCAATGTCCGATACTGGGTTGTTGCTGATAGGTATAGCGGCCTTGGTAGTCGGAGTGATTGTTGATCCAATTGGGGCGGAAGCGTTCCATAAAGCCGTAAGGACCAAAATCTAAGGTTGAACCTGTGATATTCAAATTGTCGGTATTCATGACGCCATGTGCAAAACCAACCAATTGCCATTTGGCAATCATGACGGCAGTTCGTTGTATCACTTGGGTAGCAAATGCCAAGATGGGCTGTTCGGCTTCTAAGCATTCAGGATAGTGCCATTCCATACATTTCTGGGTAAAGTCTGCCAATAAGTCCGATTGATATTGATTAATCCACTCAAAATGTCCGAAACGAATATGACAGTCAGAGGTTCTGAGCAGCATCGCACCCAGCTCTAATTTTTCACGTTGTACACCTTGAGTCGATGAAGTAAAACCGACCGCATTACTAGAAGGAATACCCAGCGCATTGAGGGCATGACCTGCCAAGTACTCTCGAATAACAGAGCGAAGTACCGCACGCCCATCTCCCATCCGCGAATAAGGTGTTTGCCCAGCACCTTTTAAGTGTAAATCAATGGTTTGTTTTTTTTGATCAAGGATTTGGGCAATCAGTAAACCACGACCATCACCGAGTTGACCTGCCCATTGTCCAAATTGATGCCCTGCATAAACCATCGCAAGAGGGGAAAATTCTGCAAAAGTTTTTTGCCCGCTACAAATCTCAACCCAATTTGCTTGTTCTTCGGCAGTCCATTGCAGTTCTTCAGCCAAGGCTTGGTTAAAATGACCTGCTTTTGCTCCTTTCAGAGGCAAGGGTTGTTGATGGTGATAAAGCTTTGTAGGAAGGAGGGAGTAACGTGAGTTGAACTGCATAGTGAAGGATCACAAGGGATAAGCCATGACCCCATCAATATAGCAAAGTTTTAGTGTTAAGAGATATATCCAACTATTTTAGTCAACTATAAACAGCTTGGCACCCTTCGAGGTAGATGAGCGATGGGCTTCGGCCTGATCCGCAACTTGGTAACTCATGCCAGCCGTGAGGGTAAAGCTACGACCATCATCTAGTTCAGTGTGGAGTTCGCCTTCTAAGCACAACAGGATATGCCCTTTAGAACACCAATGGTCGGCTAAATAGTTCTCCGAATACTCCACCATACGTACGCGAATCGTGTCAAATTGCTGAGTGCGCCACAAGGCGTAACCTTGATCACCTGTATGACGGGTGGTTGGTATCTCTGCCCAGTTGGTGATGCCGAAAGGGATGTTCACTATATTCATATGGTTTGCCTTTATGTTTTATGTATTGCTAAAAAAAGCCCCTTGCGGAGCTTTCTTTCGAAACGATCAATTCATTAGACAGCAATTACTGTGAAACAGGCGCTTTTTTAATGCTACGCATCAGCTTGGTTAAAGTTTCACGATGATGTCCTAAACGCTTTTCGACCAACTGAAATTCAACTTTGAGTTTCTCATCCATTAGATGGATTTTTTCAGCCACAGCAGTTTTCTTCGCTTGAATTTCTTGTTCTTTTAGCTTTGCCCAGTCATTCAAGGTTTGAGTAAATGCATCGTACTCTTGAGCAATACGAGCTTTAGCCGAATTGATATCGTCACTAACGTTTAGACCATGAACTTCTAAGTCTTGTTCAGCATATTTAAACTTCATCGCAAGTTCGGCTTTCTTAATATTAAAGCTTGGAATACGACGCAAGTTTTTCGCTAGACCGAGTTTTGAACACGACCAGATTAACCATTTGGTCGGATCATACTGCCACCATTTCACACCATTACGATAGTCATATTGGAAAATGTGGTGATAGTTATGATAACCCTCGCCCCAAGTGGCAATGGCAAGCAAGAAGTTATCACGCGCAGTATTTTCGTCTGTATATGGGCGCTTACCCCACATATGGCAAAGTGAATTAATGAAGAAAGTCACATGATGGCTCAGGATTAAACGGACTAATCCACCCAAAAGTAACACGCCCCACATATCACCTACAGCCCAACCGATAGGTAATAAAATACCTGTATGTACTAAAATGACTAAAGGCACATAGTATTTATGTTGGAACATCACCAATTTGTCATTTAGCAGGTCAGGTGCATTTTTAAAATTAGGCTCTGCTGCAGGATAATCACGTAACATCCACCCGATATGGGCAAACCAAAAGCCTTTATTGATTGAGTACGGATCTTTTTCTACATCATCTACATGGCGGTGATGGGTGCGGTGACCAGAAGACCAAAATAAAATACTGTTCTGAACGGCAAAAGTACCCATAATCATGAGAATGATTTTTAAAGGTAGTGTCGCCTCATAAGCACGATGTGCCCATAAGCGATGATAGCCCGCAGTAATACCTAAACTACTCATACCCAATAACACAATCATGCTGACCCACGCGCTTGCGCTAAAATCATGATTAATGGCATAGAGTGGAATAGCGATAACAGCAACAATAGGTAAAAAAACTAGTGCAAAAATTGCAATCCAGTTAATTGGGGCTTGAGGTAGGGGAGGATTCATCTCCAACAGCACTCCTAGAAACCTGATACAGGTTAAAATTGAGGACTTAAATCACTACAAGTTGTAAGGATTAAGATTCTGGCATATTAGCATGAGCAACAATCGTACTCTAGCATTATTGTACAGTTGTATTGTACTAAACAGTAACAGAATAAGACCATGCTAAGATTGAATTTATCGTAACCAGTCGGCTATTTTTATTGGTTGCTTAATTTATTTCTATTGTACTTTAGGTCAACTGCTGTACTCATCTTAACTCGAGCTGAATTCTGCCGACTAACGAACCAATTTTTTACTCCAAATTAAGCTGTTGCTGCATTAATTTAGGGAAATCAGTAATCAGGCCATCAATACCACATATTTGCAAATGTTTGGCACGCTGCACATCATTGACTGTCCAAACACTGACTTTTAATCCCGCGGCTTGAGTAGCTTGAATTAATGCATCGCTTGCCAATTGATTCATCCAGCCAATACGGCTACAACCTAATTCCAGTGCTTGTTCAATGGCACGTTCTTGGATGTCCTCTTCAATCAGAAGTCCTCTTTTAAATCGCGACTTAGACTGTTGTAAAGCTTGGTGAATTTTCAAGTCAAAACTGGTGATGACTGCATTATGCTCAAACCCTGTCAAAGCGCACTCTAAACTTTGAATCAGTTTTTCTGCGGCTGCAAAATCATTCACGGCTTTCACTTCTACTTCTAGATGAGAAAATTCACGTAGAATGTTAAGGCTTTGTTCTAAAGTAGGCGTCACCTGGGGGTGCCAGTCCATCCAGATTGCAGCCTGATTGTAGTGAGCTAAGTCATTCACTGTACAGGTGTAAAGATTTTGATCAATTGAGGTCGTGCGTAAAAAGTTATCATCATGCATGACCACCAATGTGTCATCTTTGAGTTGGCGCACATCAAATTCGACGGCGCGGATGCCTAAGTCATTTAAATATTGAAATCCACCTAAGGTGTTTTCAGGTGCTTCACCCCGTGCGCCACGATGTCCGATAATTTGCATGTTTACATCTGCTTAGTGATTACTCTACTTGGATTATTACGGAGTTATGTGAAATTTCACAGTCCATGGGCTTATATTTGACTTCTTTTTTTTTAGAAATTTAAATGCTAAAGAATGGTTTGAGTAATCATAAAAATAAAGTTTGATTAAGAGAATTTGAACAGTGCAAAAGTTATGATTGAGACTGAAGATTGATGACCTAGCCTCAATCAAGTTGTTTTTTAAATCGTGTCGTTAATATTTTTTTGCCAAAGAACTTCACTTCCTCCTTCTGCGCGTTGCAAGGTACGTGAAGCGACAAACAACCAGTCAGAAAGTCGGTTTAATAATTGTAATGAACTAGATTGAATATTTTGGTCACGATGCTGTACTGCCATCAGGCTGCGCTCAGCACGACGGCAAACGGCACGGGCTTGATGGGCAAAGCTACAAGCCAATGTACCTGACGGTAGAATAAAATCTTTGAGCATGGGTAAAGATTCATTCATGTGATCAATGTCTTGTTCGAGGTATTCTATCGAGATTGGCTGCACCAAGTGATAGTTGGGAATACAGACCTCACCACCCAAGTCGAATAACCAGTGTTGAATCAAACTTAGACTTTTATCCCATGCGGTTTGTTCTGCAATATTACTTTGGCTGATTTGTGCACGTAGAATGCCAATACATGCATTCAGCTCATCGACATCACCGAGTGCAATAATGCGTAAATCATCTTTGGCTACACGAGAACCATCGCCAAGTCCTGTGGTTCCTGTGTCACCTGTACGGGTATAAATTTTACTTAAACGGTGGCCCATAATATTTCCTAGGTTTAAATGAAAAAAAGGATAATGCCGGTCAAAACATTATCCATAAACTGCGCTGTTTTTAAATTTTTTTGAGTCTTTAAGTTAAATTAATAACGGAAAGTGACTCCTGCGGAAGCTAGGCGACCACCATTGATGTAATATTCATCTCCACCATATGAAGCTGTTTTATATTTAACATCTCCCATATTTCTAATATTGGTAAATATTTTTACATTTGGATTTACATTCCAATATGCATGTAGGTCAACAGTTGCGTAACCTGGTAACTCTTTTGACGTTGCTGAGTTTGAGATTTTAGAGGTTGATTTTGCTACAATAGAAGCACTTATCCCGTAAACTGAATTTTCTAACCCAGTCGTTAAAGTTAGTGTATGATTCGGGCGACGAGTTAATTCATAGCCTGTTTCTTCGTTTTTAGTCTTAACATAAGCATATTCACTAGTTAAGAAGAGATCATCTTGTTTCCATTTCAATCCCGCTTCACCACCAGTCATTTTAGCTTTGCTTCGATTGACATAAGTCGCTGCGGAGATGTTATTAACTGCGTCAAATTCAGAAACGTAGTCTATTAAATTCTTCACTTGAGTTTGATAAATTGAGGCATAGGTAGATACCCCATATGCTAACTCTTGATCAATTCCTAATTCGTAAGAAATACTTTTTTCAGGCTTTAAATCAAGATTTCCAATGGTGATGTAAGTTGTATTTCCCCATTTAGAATTATCAAAATAGTAAAGTTGATTTCCTGTTGGAGCTTTAAATGCCGTTCCAACATTAGCGTATACGCTGGTTAAAGGAGCAATTTGAATACGCCCAGCGAGTTGACCAACAGTATGTGTTCCAAATTGATCATTATCTTCAATACGGATACCCGCTTGAGTATGAATACCATCATTATCATATTGATGTTGTAGGTAGTATCCAGTTGAGTCTAAATCTTTTTTTTGTCCCAAAATAGATAAGCTTTCTACATCAGCATTATTGATTGAAGCGCCAATTAGAACATTTTGATATTCTGTAAATTTCCAACGAAGGTTCACATCACCTTCATTTCTTTCCGTATTGAAGTAGCTTAAATATGAATTGCCTGTTAGTTCATCTTTAAAGTTCGAGTAACGGGTATTTAGAGATACGTTTGAGTTAAAATCATAACGACCATTCACATTAATTAAACGATTAAAAAAATCGTGTGAACCACCGTAATAAACATTTGTACCATCATTTTCGCTGATGCTTACGGAAGCGCCATATTGATCTTGTTCATATCCAGCTTTAGCGCTGTATCCTTTTTGATCATAACTAGCACGGTTTTTATCTTTATTCGTAACTGGAGTACCATCACTTTCCATACGTTGTCCACGTATTTGAGTATAAAAACCATTTTCAACTAAATCAGCGCCAACAACTGTTTTATAGGTGTTATTTTCCCCCATTTCCCCTGTAACAAAAAGTTGTGGTTTTTTTGGGGGAGCCGTGCGTACATTAATAACACCACCAATAGCATCTGTACCATACTGTACTGAAGCTGGGCCTTTAAGTATTTCAATTTGTGCTGCATCACTTAAGTCAATATAAGGAATACTTGCACCGCCATCTAAAGCAGTATTTAGACTAGCTCCATCTTTGAGGAATAATAAGTGGGTTGAATTAGTACCGCGAATAAATGCAGATGTTTGTTGTCCAATACCACCCGTTTGGACAATATTTAAGGCAGCTTCACGTTGCAGTAGGTGACTTAAATCACTGATAGGAGACTGTTCAATGGTTTTTTCATCAATCACAGAAATACGTGCAGGAACGTCTTTAATCTTTTCTTCAGAACGTGTCGCAGTGACCACCAAAGTGTCTAGAGAAGCATTCACAACATTCGTGTTGTCTTGTGCAGATGCAGACGTAGAGAAACCCATCGCAATAGCGATTGCGCCCACTAAAGCAGTAGGCTGAAATAAATTTGGCATGCTGGCTCCATACATTCACCCCCCGTGAATGATTGAGTTAAACGGCGCGATAAGCAGGTCTCCGGACTTAAATATAAATATTGCGAACAATATTGGTATACCCATCTTCCCACACGAGTGCAGTGATGTAAGTGCAAGCACTTATAAAGATATACGTTTCGTTTTACCGTTGCGGGGGCAGTGTTGGATTTACACCAACTTCCCTAAAGCATAATGCTCAGACTTATTGCATTTGGGCGCAGTATACGGTTTGTATGCGAATTAAACAATCGATGTAAAGATTTTTCAGGATGAACTTTACGCAAGGCGAAAAAATTGCATTACAATGATTCGCCCAGATATTTATAGATCAGCTATAAATAGGGCTGAGCTAGAGTCATAAATATGCGAACCCGTGCCAAAATTTGTGGAATTACCCGTAGTCAAGATATTGATGCTGTGGTCAATGCAGGGGCAGATGCAATTGGTTTTGTATTTTTCCCGCCTAGTCCACGTCATGTGAGTGCAGATCAAGCTAAAGAACTCGTTCAACATGTGCCTGCTTATGTTCAAACAGTTGGCTTGTTTGTAAATGCAACTGCGGATGAGATTGCAGATGTGCTAAAACAAGTTGCACTGGATATCATTCAGTTTCATGGTGATGAAACACCAGTAGACTGTCAGATGATTGCGACACAAGTCGGGCGTCGTTGGTATAAAGCCATTCAGGTGAAACCTGAACTGGATGTGGTCGCAGAAGTGAAACGCTACCAACAGGCAGGGGCAAGCGCAGTGCTTTTAGATGCGTGGCATCCAGAATTAAAAGGGGGAACAGGACACAGTTTTGACTGGTTACAATTCCCTAAGCTTGATATTCCTTTAATTTTAGCTGGAGGTTTAACTCCCGCTAATGTTGAAGACGCTATAAAGACGACTGGGGCTTATGCTGTAGATGTCAGCGGAGGCGTAGAATCTGCTAAAGGTATAAAAAGCCAACAACTTATAGAAAACTTCATGCAAGGAGTCCATCGTGGATCAGCAAAGTAATGTGATTGACTATACCCAATACCCAGATGAACGTGGGCATTTTGGTATCCATGGCGGACGTTTTGTGTCAGAAACTCTAATGGCAGCATTAGAGGATTTAGAAAAGCTCTATTTTCGTATGAAAAATGATGAGCAGTTTCTGGCAGAATTCGACCGTGACCTCGCCTACTATGTAGGTCGTCCTAGTCCTTTATATTATGCTGAGCGATGGTCAAAAGAGTTGGGTGGTGCGCAAATTTACTTAAAACGTGAAGACCTGAATCATACAGGCTCGCATAAAGTGAATAACACGATTGGTCAGGCTCTACTGGCAAAACTATCGGGTAAAAAACGAATTATTGCTGAAACAGGTGCAGGTCAGCATGGTGTAGCAACGGCAACCATCGCAGCACGTTTGGGTCTTGAGTGTGTAGTTTTCATGGGTTCAGAAGACGTGAAACGTCAAGCCATGAATGTGTATCGAATGCGTTTGTTAGGTGCAACAGTTGTGCCTGTAGAAAGCGGTTCAAAGACATTGAAAGATGCTATGAACGAGGCGATGCGTGATTGGGTCACCAATGTGGATTCAACTTATTATGTGATTGGTACAGTGGCAGGTCCGCACCCGTACCCACAATTAGTCCGTGATTTCCAATCGATTATTGGTCGTGAAGCACGCCGTCAAATTCAAGAACAAGCAGGGCGCTTACCTGATGCTTTAGTGGCATGTGTTGGTGGTGGTTCAAATGCTATGGGCTTGTTCTATCCATTCTTAAATGATGCTGAAGTTAAAATGTATGGTGTTGAAGCCGCAGGTTACGGTATTGAAACAGGTAAACACTCTGCACCGTTAAATGCTGGTCATGTTGGTGTTTTACATGGTAACCGCACTTACTTGATGTCGGATGAACAAGGTCAGATTATTGAAACTCATTCGATTTCAGCGGGTTTGGATTATCCAGGTGTAGGTCCTGAACACAGCTTCTTAAAAGACATGCATCGTGTTGAATATGTGCCAATCAATGACCAAGAGGCTTTACAAGGTTTCCGTGATTTGACGAAAATTGAAGGAATTATTCCTGCGCTTGAAAGTGCACATGCCATGGCTTATGTCACTAAACTTGCACCGACGATGTCTAAGGATCAAATTATTATTGCGACAGTTTCTGGTCGTGGTGATAAGGACTTAATGACTGTGGCACGTATTGATGGCGTGGAAATGGTTGAGATGTGATTTTCCTCTGATGTGAAGCTTCTCTCTTTGGAGAAGGTTGTCAAATATTAAAAACGTGCTGAAGCAATTCAGCACGTTTTTTGTTGAAATAAAAGTTTATCCAAAACATGAATAAGGAAAGGCGATATGGATGTCTGCTCAACAAGATGATTTTGTTAATTTATTCGAAACAAAAGTAAGATATTTCCGACCAATCAAAATTCTGGTCAAATCTATCTTATTGGTCATGTAACGTTATTTAAATTTTGACGGAGTCTTACTGCTTACACCTCAAATGTAAGGAGTTCATAATGTTACTTTGGATAAGCCCAAAGTAACCAAAGGCATCGTCATTCGCAAAACTCGTCTTATACTTTCATGTGATTAATGGAGTCGCAAAAACATCTCTCTAGAATTGTGGTTTACCTCGAACAATTGCGAATGCCGTTTCAGTGAATCGCATGTTCGCTATAAAAAATGTGTCAAAAGAAAGGAAATAGAATGTCCAACCTATTTATGGTCATGCTTGGCGGACGTCATGCACGAGCCAATACTGAAGTCCATGATGTTGTATTTGCTGTGGGCGATAGCCTAGAAGACACGTATCCACAGTTAAAAAATGCATGGTTTGGTGAGCAAAAAGGCTTACACATTGATGCTTGGGCGCAAGTGAATGGTGTCGAAAGTGCAGGAAAAAAATACCAGATTCAGTTTAGTGATGCCCAACCTCAAGTCGCAGATCAAAAGCTGTGGTTGATTAATTTAGGTGGCTATGACGCACGTGAGTTTGGTGAGTTACACCGTTATGTGTTGGTCATTGCTCCGCATGCCGCGGAGGCAAAGCAAAGAGGGAAGCAATATTTCAAGGAAAAATGGCAAAAGCAACATACAGATCGTGTTTTAGAGGTAGATGACTGCATTGCCATTGATTGTATACATGGTCGTTATGTACATCTGGTTGAAGCTGACTTTGATGCAAACACGTGGGAAAATACTTATCTTATGTTAAATGTTTAATTTTAAACATTTTAAATGCGTTGTGCTGATATGGTATTTTTTATGCTAACATTGGGTGAGTAAGAAATGATCGATACTTGCTGCATAAAAAGAACGAAGAAAATTCTTAATGTGACATGCTGTATAGGTCAAAGCAGATCTAGCGATATGTGAAATGGAATTGGATAAATGGATTTAATTCAGTCGAATGGGCAGCCACATTATGGTCGCTTTAATGCATTACCTCAAAATATTGACGTTCAAAAATACCAATATAAAACTCCTTATGGAGAGGTGTTAGAGGGTTGGCGTAAACGTTTAAAATATAAAAAATTTAAATTCTGCTCAATTCAACACGAGTATTACACCATTGGAATAGCCATTGCCGATATTGCATGGGCAGGGCATGGTTTCTTTTATGTTTATAACCATCTTACGCAGGATGTTATGGAATGGAATGCCATTAATTTCTTGGCCCGTAACACACTGTTAGATGAGCAACCTTTATATAACCAAAGTTTTTTTCATAAATCGCCGTTTCAAATTGAAATGCAACATGCTAATGGGGTGCGTTATATTCGCGTGACTAAATATGGCGAAATTAAACTAAATGCCCGTATTTTCTGTGCTGGAACACAACCCTTAAGCATGTGTAGTCCAACAGGGATTAATGGTTGGACCTATACGCAAAAACTCACCACACTGGGTTGTGAAGGCTATTTTGTCAATAAGCAAAATGAAATGGTGCAATTTCACGATAAAACTTTTGCTTCTTTAGATGATACATGTGGATTTCTTCGACCTGAAACGGCTTGGTTTTGGTTGTCTTGTAATTTCTGGGATACCAACAATCAACGAATTGGGCTGAATTTAGCCTCAGGGGTCAATGAAAGTTTTGGTAATGAGAATTGCTTGTGGGTAAACGGTCAGTTGTTTCAATTGACGGATATTTTATTTGAGCATCTTGAAGAAGGGCATTGGAATATCCGTTCTTTGGATCAACGCCTAAACCTAATTGTTACGACCAGTTGGCGTCGTTATGAAAATTTGAACTTAAGATTGGTCGGTAGCCAGTTTAGTCAGTGGCAGGCACGTATCAGTGGCAGCATTCTATTGGATAATCAAGAAATTGTACTGGTAGATGAGTACGGCCTGTTGGAACAACATTATGCGAAATGGTAGGGAATTCTTCTTGCTGCCTCTACATTAGGACTGTTGATTTAGAGGCAGCTTGATCGAAGCATAGCTTATTTTTTACTTTGTGCTGCTTGCCAAAAGGCTTCGCCTGCTTGAATAGGATCGTTGGTTGAAGCAAGGGTATCGACCCACACATTGTATTGACGAATAATCGGTTGTTGGCTAGGGTGAAATCCTTTCTTAAACCAATCAAAATATTGTTTGCGAATACTGGTTAAAGTGCCTTTACGACCAAAGAACCATGGTAATCCTTTCATAATCATACTAAAGCGTTGCCAGCGACTAAAGCCATCATGTCTTAACATGACATTAGCACGATAGAGCGTAAAGCCAATCATCATAAGCGTGGTGAGAATGAGCGCCCATCGACGCATTGACTCTGATACTTCTCCCACTTGTTGCATCACATCAAATGCGACATCCCGATGTTCCATTTCTTCAATTGCATGCCAAGCCAAGAGTGCTCGTACATAAGGATGGGCATTGGCTAAGGTTTCTTTTTTACCATAAAAGGTTTCTGCCATTAAGGCAGTCAGATGTTCTGCCGCTGCTGTCATGGCAATATTGTATTGAGGAGAACGCTCTTCAAGTTCAAACTTGAATACTCGGTTAATTCGTTGAATAAATTGATCTACAGGCATGCCTTGTCCACGCATGACTTGGTTCATTTTTTCATGCGCGATACCGTGTTGGGCTTCTTGGCGAATGAAAGCACCGACACGTTGTTCTAACTCTGGATCCGTAATTTTATCGCGAAACAAGCGTACCGATTGAATAAAGTAACGCTCACCATCAGGAAAAGTGAGGCTTAACGCGTCAAATACACGGGTTAAAAATGGGTCATTGTTCATCCAGAAGCGGGGTACCTGATCTAATTTAAAATCGAATTCGGTACGAACAACGGGATGAACTTGGTTTCGGACTATTGTATTCATCGTTTTTTACTAATAGAACCTTCGATAAGAGCAGTATGTCGATGTTTATCGGAGAAGTTTTGACAGTACTTGCCATTTTTTATACATTTTATGCCATATCGAAAATAAAAAAATGTCAAACTGACAGGTAGAGCCATGTATACATTACAAATTCCGAATGGCTTTTTTCATCTATGGCACAGCTATCTTAAATCACGTCATATTGATGGTTTTGCATTTCCTTTCTCAACGGTGCAAAAACAACAGTTGCATTACATTTTATCACAACCAATTGATGCGCAATCATCGTATGCTTTATTTATTGATTTAATACAACAAACAGAAAAGCAACTCAACTGCCCTCATCTTATTTTCGATATTGTGCAGCATATACAACCCGAACATTTTGGTGTATTGGGCTACATTGCATCGAAAAGTACCAGTGTCGCAGAAGCCTTACAGTTTATCTTGCGTTTTAACCGTTTAGTGATTGATGGGCAGGAAACGCTGCCTATGCATATGTCACAAGTAGATCAGAGCATTCATATCCATTGGGGATTTTCTCACAGCGAGCATGTAGTGATTAATGAAATGACTGTTGCTGCAATGGTGCAATTGGCTCGACAGATTTTTTCTTTTGATCAATTCGCATTGAAAAATTTATATTTTGCGCATGCGCCACGTTGTGTGGTTTATCATTATCAGCGTTTTTATGGCTGTGATGTATTTTTTCATCAAGTGCGTTATGCCTTAGAGTTGAATCGTGAAAGTTTATTACTGAAGTCTCAGCAACCCGACCCATCGCTTAATCATTTGCTACTTAAACATGCCGAAGAGGTGATTGCAGCAAAATCTGCGCATATCACGCTCATGACCCATTTACATACACTTGTGGCAGAGTATTTAGTATTTCATCAAGATGTGCCAAAGCTGGAATGGGTAGCGCAAGAGCTGCATTTATCGGTACGCACTTTACAGCGGCAGCTCAGTGAATTTGACAGTTCATTTAAAAAAATTATTGAAACGGAACGAATGAAACGTTGCGATATTTTGCTACAGCAAAAAATGAGTTTGAGCGAAGTGGCTTTAGCACTGGGGTATTCAGACCAGTCAGCTTTGGCACGTGCTTATAAGACGGCAATAGGACAGACGCTTTTAGTTCGTCGACAACAACTCAAGCTGCGTGAATGAGATAAAAAAGCGGTTCATTGAACCGCTGGAATTGAGCAAGTTTGATTAGATCGTCTTTTGATTCAATTTCGGGTAGCGTAGTACGATGGCTAAAATGGCAAAAATCGCCAAGACCCAGCAATAGTAAATATGACCAATCAGCTCGACAGGGGAGAGTTTGGCAATGGAACATGCCAAAAGCAGTTGAGCACCATAGGGGATCAAACCTTGTATCACGCAAGAGAAAATGTCCATGAGGGCGGCGACACGTTTCGGATCTAACCCGTACTCTTGCGCCACTTCACGGGCCATATCACCCGATAAAATAATTGCGACCGTATTATTGGCAACAAACAAGTTTGAGAAAATGACCAAAAAACTGACACCCAGCTCGCCAGCACGTTGTTGTCCAACTTTTAACAGACGAGTCAGGCTATAAATTCGCTGAATCAGCCATTCTAAGCCACCTTCACGTTGCATGATGCTTGATAGACCGCCTAATAGCATGGAGAGCAAAGCCACTTCAAACATACCGACAAAGCCATCATAAATTGAGGTATTCAACTTCAGTAAGGTGAAGCCACTCTGTTGTATTAAACCAATTACACCAGAAATCATAATGCCAATGGTTAGAACCGCTAAAACGTGTAAGCGACTAAAAGCCAAGAAAAACACGGAAACATAAGGAAGAATTAACCATAAATCATAGTCGTGATATTGAATGGCTTGAGAATCCTTACTCATCAAAATAAACACCAGAATGGTAATAATAGACGCTGGTCCTGCAATCCAAATATTGACCCGGAACTTATCACGGAGTTGCACTTTTTGACTGCTGGTTGCTGCAATCGTGGTGTCTGAAATCATAGATAGATTGTCACCAAACATCGCACCACTCACCACAGCACCAATCGCCATCACGGTTTCAATATTAGTCACTTGGGCAAAGCCAAAAGCAATTGGTGCACAGGCCGCAATGGTGCCCATAGAAGTCCCCATAGCCGTTGCAATAAAGGCAGAGATGACAAACAGCATGGGGAGAACAAAAGCAGGAGGAATAAGAGATAGTCCAAGTTGGACGGTCGCATCTACACTGCCAATTGCACTGCTGGTGCTCGCGAAGGCACCTGCCAGCATAAACACCATAAACATTAAGATTAAATTAGGGTGGCTTGCCCCTTTTAGGAAGGTTTCAATGGCTTGGTTCAGGTGACCCTTAAAAATTAGTACTGCAAGGATAACCGCAGGTAGAGCAGCCACAGGCGCTTTAATTTGATAAAAGGCAAATTCGGTGCCAATCAGGGAGTGATAAATTCCGCTACCTAAAAAGATAGCCAAAAAAACAATAAGGGGGAGTAGCGCAAGCGCTCGGGCTTGCACTTTGCCCTGTGGGTCGGAGGTCATAAATGTTAGGAAACAGCGAATAAGTGCGCACAGTATAATGGAGCTTTAATCATTTCTTAAAATTAAAATGTAAAACTCGAGTAGGGCAGTTTGTAGACTTTACTCAAGAAAATTGCCATTTTCTTGAGTTGGTTCGATCTGTATAAAAGCGAAAATTAGGCATCTTTGATCATTGAGAAAACTCGCCAAATATTAGTAAATGTAGCTTTCGGGTTGTTCTGAATCATGTGATGTCGTATGAAATTCAAGGGAAGTGCATGAACTCTATTCAAGGTGCAAAAAATAGCGTTACAATGCATCGTCTTGTATTTCTACAAAACCAACTCCTCAGTTTTAAATAATTCAAGGAAAGTACAACCCTATGTCACGTTTAGCCACTCGTTTTGGACAACTTAAATCTCAACAGCGTAAAGCGCTAGTTTCCTATGTGATGGCTGGAGATCCTCATCCACAAGTAACAGTACCTCTGTTACATCAAATGGTTGAGGCGGGCGTAGATGTTATTGAACTTGGGCTCCCATTTTCAGACCCTATGGCAGATGGTCCAGTCATTGCTTTAGCCGCTGAGCGTGCTTTGGCTGGTGGAACCAATACCTTAGATGCGCTGAATATGGTGAAAGAGTTCCGTCAAAAAGATCAAGAAACACCTGTTGTTTTAATGGGATATTTAAATCCTGTTGAAGTCATTGGTTATGAAAAATTTGTAGCCTATGCCAATGAATGTGGTGTGGATGGCATCTTACTGGTCGATTTACCGCCAGAAGAAGCTAAAGCTCTGGATGATGTCCTGAAAAAGTACGAAATGGATCAAATTTTCTTACTTGCACCAACTTCTACTGATGAACGTATTCGTCATGTAGTAAAGCAAGCCAGCGGATTTATCTATTATGTATCTTTGAAAGGAGTAACAGGTGCAGCAACTTTAGATGTCTCTGAAGCTGCAGCACGTATCCAAAAAATTAAAGCAGAGACGGATATCCCTGTGGGTGTCGGTTTTGGTATTAGCGATGCTGCTTCTGCGAAAGCAATGGGTGGTGTAGCCGATGCTGTGATTGTCGGCAGTGCATTTGTAAAACAATTTGCGAGCTTGACACCAGAACAAGCCGTTGTTGAAACGGTTAATAAAGTCAAGGAGCTTCGAGCAGCGCTCGATGAGTTAGTATGAATCAAGAAGTGAAATCAGGGAAAATTCTTAGCCCATCGACACCGTGGACTGAACGTGGCGTTCCAGGTATTGAAGTTCCCGATGAGCAACAAGCACTCAAAGCAACATTTACCGAACCAACGGTTGAATGTCCTGAATGTCATGCATTGGTGACACGCACCGCAATGACATTTAATGCTTATGTTTGCCCACAGTGTGACGAACATTTACGCATGAAAGCGCGTGATCGTTTAACATGGTTCTTTGACCAAGTTAAAATGGAACTAGGTCAAGAATTTGTTGCCAAAGATCCTCTTAAATTTGTCGATAGCAAGCCTTACCCAGAACGTATGGTTGAAGCGCAAAAGAAAACAGGTGAATCTGAAGCTTTAATCGTGATGCAAGGTACATTGAAAGATGTCGCAATGACCGCATGTGCTTTTGAATTCGACTTTATGGGCGGTTCAATGGGTACAGTCGTTGGTGATCGTTTTGTACAAGCAGCTGAACGCGCAATTGCACTTAAACAACCATTCATCTGTTTTGCAGCATCTGGTGGTGCACGTATGCAAGAAGGTATGTTGTCTTTAATGCAAATGGCGCGTACTTCAGCAGCGATTCAACGTGTAAAAGAGGCAGGCTTACCGTATATCGTGGTATTAACCCATCCTGTATATGGTGGTGTAACCGCTTCATTGGCAATGTTAGGTGATGTGCATATTGCAGAGCCAAAAGCGATGATTGGTTTTGCTGGTAAACGTGTAATTGAGCAAACAGTACGTGAGAAATTGGAAGAACCGTTCCAACGTGCTGAATACCTGCTTGATCATGGTGTAATCGATCAAATCGTTCATCGTCATGCATTACGTGATACTGTATATCGTATTGTGACCAAATTGATGAATTTACCTTGAACAACACTGCACCACTTGCACAAGATAATTTAGACACATGGCTCTCGTATTGGGGCCATGTTCACGTTACGGGGATTGATTTAGGTCTGGAACGCGTCGTTCCCGTCGCTGAAATGTTGGGTGTAACGCAACCAGAAGCGAAAGTGATTACGGTTGCTGGCACCAACGGTAAAGGTTCAACCACTACGACCTTGGCTGCTATTTTAAATGCCCAAGGCTACAAGGTTGGACTTTATCAGTCACCGCATATTTATCGTTTTAATGAACGGGTTAAACTGGCAGGTCAAGAAGTTGATGACCAAAGTCTGATAGATGCTTTTGTTCAGGTCGATCAGGCACGTCGTGCATGCAATTTGAGTTTATCTTTCTTTGAAGCAACCACTTTGGCTGCTTTTTTGATTTTTAAACAGCAAGCATGTGATGTCTGGGTGCTTGAGGTGGGGCTAGGAGGCCGTCTGGATGTGGTCAATGTGATTGATCCAGATGTTGCAGTCATTACCAATATTGGTTTAGACCATACAGATTGGTTAGGCGATACCATCGAGAAAATTGCCTATGAAAAGGCTGGCATTATTCGCCCTAATATTCCTGTTATTTTTGGTGGATTACAAAGTTTACCAGAAGCGATTGCCAAAAAAGCACAAGAGTGTCATGCACTGTTATTTGCTGCTGAACGCGATTATTTTTATCAATTGAGTGAAGATGGACAGCATTGGTTATTTGCGTCTTCTGGAACCACCTTAAAATTACCACTTGGTCGTTTGGCATTAGAAAATATTTCTACCGCTGTTGCCGCTGTTTTGTTGAGTGGGTTGGAGATTCGACAGGAAGCAATTGCGCAGGGTATTCAACAGGCACAACTGTCAGGGCGTTTTGAGATTCGTCAAATTGCAGATAAAACCGTGATTTTTGATGCGGGACATAATCCACATGGCGTTGATTTTTTGTTAAAGCAATTGCGAAATTTCCTAAAATACAATAAACAATACACAGAAGTGGTTGCTGTTTTTTCAATGTTGGCTGATAAAGATATTAAATCTGTAGTTGAGTCATTGAAAAATAGTATTTTAATGTGGAAAATTGCCCCATTAACGGTACCGCGAGCTGCGGAAATTGCCCAACTTGATGATGCATTACAACAGCAGACAGTACAGCATTTCACTAATGTTCAATTAGCTTTCCAATCAGCCCTCGATGAATCTAAAAATAATCAGCTGATTTTAGTATGTGGTTCATTTCATACTTTGGAAGCAGTCTGGGAGTATTTGGAAGAATGTCAATGAATAACAAACAACGCTGGATGGGTGGTGTTGTTTTATTAGGTGGTGGTGTTTTATTGGCAGCCTTGCTTCTGAAAGGTAAAGAAGAAATACATCAAAATAATATCAAACACCCTGAATTGGTCGAGCAAGTTCAGCAAAAAAATGCAAAATCAGACAGTGGGATGGTGCAATTGCAAGGTCTTACTGTTGATGTTGAAACGGAAAAACGATTGCTTGAAGAGCAACGTCGTGCTCGTGAAAAGGCAGTTGCAGAGCAAGAAGCCCGCGCAGCCGAATTTTTAGCCATGCAACAGCAAGCAGAAGCGGATGCTGCACGTAAAGCAGCCGAAGAATATGCAGCATTAAATGCAGCCCGAACGGGTGCACAACAAAGTTCAGATAATATCCCACCTGAATTGGTTGAAGATGAAAAAGCTAAGCAAAAGCGCTTGGCGGAGGAAAAACTTGCTGCGCAAAAGAAGCTAGATCAGCAGAAGGCGCAACAACAGTCTGAAGCTGATAAAAAATTGAGTGCAGAAAACCTTAAGGCAGAGGCACAGCGTAAGGCTGATCAGGAACGTAAAGCACGTGAAAAAGCTGCTGAAGAAAAAAAATTACGTGAAGTTGAAGCTCAACGTAAATTAGAGGCACAACGTAAGGCAGATCAAGAGCGTCAAGCAACAGTCAAAGCCGCTGAAGAAAAGAAACTACGTGAAGCTGAAGCGAAACGTAAAGAAGATGCGAAAAAGAAAGCTGAAGCCGACAAGGCACGAGATTTACTCGAGAATGGTGATAAGCAGTGGATGGTTCAGGTGGCTCTTGCTGCCAATGCTGCCAATGCAGATAGCGTCATTTCCAAGTTAAAGGCAAAAGGCTATAAAGTGGTACAAAGTCCAACATCGAAAGGTATTCGAATTATGGTTGGACCTGCCAAAAGTCGTGATGTCGCAGATGTGACCCGTAAAAAGATTACTACCGATGCGAGCTTGAATATGAAGTCCGCATGGGTCATTGATTGGGTACCCTTAGACCGTCGTTAGTTCATTGCAGTCATGCTTTAAGATGGATTCGAGAGTTGCTCTTGAATCCATTTTACATTTTCGGGGGTAAATAAATTTTCGATGTTTTGCCAAATAGGGTGGAAACCATAGCCCCCATATTTCATTTCTTGTAAAGCGTCATCAATACTCCATTGTTCAAAAACAATTCGATACATGGCAATGCTGGCACCTGTACGATCTGAGCCGTGGTAACAATGTATCAGTACTTTTTGTTGTTGCGCTTTGGCCAATTGAATTTGGCGCATCACAGCCAATAAATCTTCCCGATCAATGGCCCAAGTATGAATGGGAATATGCACCAACTTAAAATTTTGCGCATCTAAATTTTGTGGGTCTTGATGGCGCGATCTTAAATTGATTACAACACCAATATCATGAGCCTTGAGTGCGGATGCCATCTCTGTATTGGGTTGTTCACTACGAAAGACATCGGTACTGATTTGATAAAAATTATCAGCTTGATTGATTAAGGTTCCCCATTGCGTTGGTCGAGCTTCTGGCGGTAGTGCTGGTGTGGTCATACAGCCAGAAAGATTTAGCGTACTGAAACAGAGGCAGCTATAGAGAATACTGGTTTGAATTTTCATTGGTATCGGGCCAATTCGACGGGGTCATGCGCACAGATGAGTTGAACTTCTGGATGTTCTTGCGACAGAGTTTGCAGGCGTTTTAAATTTTCTACACGTGCTTGATTATCTTCGGCAAAGAACTGTTCGACCTGATTTAAGGTTCTAAGTTTGTGCTGACCATCAAGTTGTAAATGTGAATAATAGGCATCGCCACAGAACAGTAACCATTGATCTTGGTTGCGAATAGCAATACCACTGTGTCCTGCGGTATGCCCCAATAGGGGAATCATCAACAGGTCATTTTCAAATAAATCAAAATTGCGAATCTGTTTGAGGTTGAACCAGTCATCGTTAGCAATGGGTTCAATAAAGTTCCAGTACCGATGTTGTTGAAACTGCTTTACTTTATAACGCGCTTTGCGTTTGTAATGGTTTAGATTTTGTGTGGCATTATATTCGGAAGACAGCACATGCACCGTCGCTTGAGGGAAATCTGAAATACCCCCAGCATGGTCAAAGTCTAAATGCGAAACAAAAATATGCTGAACATCTTTGGGGTTAAAGCCAAGTTTTTGTATCTGTGCGATGGCAGTCAGTTCTAAATTGTTTTCAATTTTTCCAAACCGCGCAATCATGTTGCCAAGACGTGCTTTGGTATGAAGAAGATCCTGCATACCTAAACCTGTATCAATCAAGACCAATCCACGGTCCGTTTCTAACAATAAACAATGACAGATCACATGAGCATGGAATCCTTTTTGCCCAAATAAGGGGCCGCAAACAGGACACATGGTGCCACAATGTAAATGATGAATGTTATGAATCACAGTCTTTATTCTTAAAATGATTTGCTGTATTTATAACTGACTGTTATCAAAATACCAAGTGCAACTTAGCAGTGGATGGGGAAATTACAAAAATAACCTGTCCGTAGACAGGCTAAAAATGCTTGCTGAAAATAACTTCGTTTTATTCTAGGTTGGGTTGTGGCGTTAAGCGTAAATAAGGTTTTACTGCGGTATAACCTTTTGGGAAGCGTTGTTTCAATTCAGCTTCATCTTGTAAAGAAGGTACAATCACCACATCATCGCCATGCGTCCAGTTAGCAGGGGTTGCAACTTTATGATGATCAGTCAGTTGTAATGAATCAATGACACGTAAAATTTCGTGGAAGTTACGTCCTGTTGACGCAGGATAAGTAATAATTAACCGAACTTTTTTATTTGGGTCAATAATCACCAAAGAACGTACTGTCAAGGTTTCACTCGCATTCGGATGAATAAAGTCATAAAGGGTGGAGACCTTACGATCTTTATCGGCAATGATTGGGAAATTGACCGTAGTATTCTGGGTTTCATTAATATCCTGAATCCAGCCATGATGTGATTCGACATCATCGACAGACAGTGCAATTGCTTTGACTCCGCGCTGCGCAAATTCATCTTTTAGCTTCGCAGTGTAGCCCAGTTCGGTCGTACATACAGGCGTATAGTCTGCGGGATGAGAAAACAGAATACCCCAACTATCACCTAAATAATCATAAAAATTAATCAGACCTTCACTCGAATCTTGTTCAAAATTGGGTGCGATATCGCCTAAACGTAGTGACATTTTTATTGACCTCGATTGTTTTGTGTATTTGATTTAAGTCAGACTATCGCGCAATTCTTTTACTATGAAAAATAGCTTTTTTGCATTTGTTTATGCAAGAAATGAATAAGCAAGATGGATATCGCTGTGAAAATATCTATTGATTCAAGATGAACGCTCTATATCGCCTGATCGAAATTTGCTACATTATTTCGCCTTAGGTCAGGGGCTAGAACCAGTGATCAGAATTTTTTTATTGGTTTTGTGCAAAACCCTTGTACTTCAAATTTCTAGCACCATAATAACGTCTGAGAAAAAATTTATTCATTGACAAGCAAGATTTAGAGAGTCTATTCATGTTGGCAAGTCTGATCGGAGGAATCTTCGGTACCAAAAATGAGCGCGAACTCAAACGCATGCGTAAAATCGTAGACAAGATTAATGCGCTCGAGCCGACGATATCTGCCTTAAACGACGCAGACTTATCTGCAAAAACCGAAGAATTCAAACAACGTTATAACAAAGGTGAAAGCCTCGATAAATTATTGCCAGAAGCGTTTGCAGTTTGTCGTGAAGCAGCAAAGCGTGTCATGGGTATGCGTCATTACGATGTGCAGTTGATTGGTGGTATTACCTTGCATGAAGGTAAAATTGCTGAGATGCGTACGGGTGAGGGTAAAACGCTCATGGGTACACTGGCGTGTTATTTGAATGCGATCAGTGGTCAGGGCGTGCATGTCATCACAGTGAATGACTACTTGGCTCAGCGTGATGCCGAGTTAAACCGTCCCCTCTTTGAATTCTTGGGTTTAAGCATTGGTATTATTTATTCCATGCAAAATCCAATGGAAAAAGCAGATGCCTACCGTGCAGATATCACTTACGGTACTAATAACGAATTTGGTTTTGACTACTTGCGCGACAATATGGTGTTTGCGCTTGCAGAGAAAAAACAACGTGGTTTGATTTATGCCATTATTGACGAAGTGGACTCAATTCTCATTGATGAAGCACGTACGCCGTTAATTATCTCGGGTCAAAGCGATGACTCTTCTCAGCTTTATTCAGCGATCAACACCATTCCACCAAAACTGCATGCGCAAAAAGAAGAAAAAGTTGCAGATGGCGGTCATTTCTGGATTGATGAAAAACAACGTTCGGTAGAAATGACCGAAATTGGTTTTGAAACTGTTGAAAATGAATTGATTGAGATGGGATTGCTGGCTGAAGGGGAGAGCTTATATTCAGCATCTAACCTCAACTTAGTGCATCACGTGACGGCTGCGATTCGTGCGCATTTCTTGTATCAACGTAACGTACATTACATTATCCACGAAGGTGAAGTCATCATTGTGGACGAGAACACTGGTCGTACTATGCCAGGTCGTCGTTGGTCTGAAGGTTTACATCAAGCAGTAGAAGCCAAAGAAGGCTTAGAAATTCAGCCAGAAAACCAAACTTTGGCAACCACGACTTTCCAGAACTATTTCCGCTTATACAAAAAATTGTCAGGCATGACGGGTACCGCAGATACTGAAGCGGCGGAAATGAAAGAAATTTATGGTTTGGATGTGGTGATTATTCCAACCCACCGACCAATGATTCGTCAGGATCAAAACGATTTAATCTATTTGAATCGTAATGGCAAATACAATGCGATCATCCAAGAAATTAAGCGTGTACATGAAGCAGGTGTAGCTCCAATTTTGATTGGTACTGCAACCATTGAAGCTTCTGAAATCTTATCGGAAAAGCTGAAAGAAGCAGGTATTCAGCATGAAGTACTGAATGCTAAGCAGCATGAGCGTGAAGCTGATATTATTGCTCAAGCAGGTTCACCACGCGCCGTAACTATTGCTACCAACATGGCAGGCCGTGGTACCGATATTATCTTGGGTGGTAACTGGAAAGCTAAACTGGCCAAAATTGAAAATCATACACCTGAAGATGAAGCTCGCTTAAAAGAAGAGTGGGAACAAAACCACGAAATGGTCTTGGCTTCAGGTGGTTTACATATTATTGGTTCTGAACGCCATGAATCACGTCGTATTGATAATCAGTTGCGTGGTCGTGCGGGACGTCAAGGTGACCCAGGCGTGTCACGCTTCTATTTGTCACTTGAAGATGACTTGATGCGTATCTTTGCGGGTGACCGTGTGGTTGCCATGATGCGTGCCATGGGCTTGCAAGAAGACGAAGCGATTGAACACAAAATGGTGTCGCGCTCGATTGAAAATGCACAGCGTAAAGTAGAAGCACGTAACTTCGATATTCGTAAGAATCTATTGAAATACGATGATGTGAATAACGAACAACGTAAGATTATTTATTCACAACGTGATGAAGTTCTCGCAGAAAATACGCTGCAAGAGTATGTCGAAGAAATGCATCATGAAGTGATGAAAGCAGTGATTGCCAATTACATTCCACCAGAGTCGATTCACGATCAGTGGGATATTGAAGGTCTTGAGCGCGCATTACGTGAAGAGTTTGCGGTCGATTTACCGATTAATCACTGGTTGGAAAATGAGCGTCGCTTAGATGAAGAGGCGCTGGTTGATCGTATTACCGACGAGATTGTCGCGCGCTATCGTTCGCGTCGCGAACAAATGGGGCCTGAATCGGCAGCGATGCTTGAGCGCCATTTTGTCTTGAGTTCATTGGATCGCCATTGGAAAGACCATTTGGCAGCCATGGATTACTTGCGCCAAGGGATTCATTTACGTGGTTATGCGCAAAAAAATCCTGAGCAAGAATATAAGAAAGAAGCATTCAACTTATTCGTCAATATGTTGGCTGTGATTAAAACTGATGTGGTGACCGATTTGTCTCGTGTACATGTGCCGACTCCAGAAGAGCTAGCAGCAATGGAAGCGCAAAAACAAGCGCAAGCCGAAGCAATGCAATTAAACCTTTCACACGATGAAGTAGACGGCTTAACAGGTGAAGTGACTTCGCAGATTAGTTCTGAACAACATTTAGGTTTCAACCCTACAGATCAAGATGTCGTTGCTCCAGCTAGTCGTAACTCTCCTTGCCCATGTGGTTCAGGTCTAAAATATAAACAATGTCATGGTAAAATTTAATTTTATCAATTGACTAAAGTAAACCCTTGTATCGTTTCTATCATTTGAAGCACTACAAGGGTTTTTTGTTCTTATGTGAACTGTAGTTAAATATTTTCAAGATGTGAATAAGGTTTGCAGTGTTCATTATTAAGTGTTATTAAGTTGCTGATTGGAACCTGAAAAGCGAAAGATAATGAAAAAATTATTACGCCCCTTAGTTGTTGCTGTTTTGGCAATCCCGACTTTGGCTATGGCGAATACGCCTGAAACAACAACAGTTGCCAAAGTAGAAGCTGCTCAAGGTGCAACAACCGCAGCAGCTACGGTACAAGATACTAATGTTACGGTGATGAGTCCGCGTACTGGGATTAAATATACTTTCCCAAATGCGCAGCAACGTCCAATTATCTTAAAAACAGCAGCAGTGAGTGCTGCAACCACAACAACGGCAAGTCGTATTGTTGCGACTAACCCAGCACTTTCTGCGGAAAGCCAAGAGCAAGCGAAACAAACGCTTGTAGGAAGTCCAACGCAGTTGGCGGCAAACTAAGTCGATATATCAAAAGGCAGCTTACGAGCTGCTTTTTTTTGTATAGGTATTGGTTCGAGTCGATTAATTATGCGAAATACCCTTTTAAATTGAGGTGAATATAAGTTTTAGCTGTGTAAAAGGAATACGCAGGAAATTGCCTGAAACACCTCGATTTTTAGTTGCATTTCTACTAAGCTGTGACACTTACTTGAACAACAAAGTGGACATTTAAAAATGGCAGTGGGTGACGTTACTATGCCACAGATGCATGTGGTCAAAGGGGTAAAAATCGGTTCGGCTGAAGCATATATTCGCTATCAGAACCGACGTGATCTGGTCATTTTTGAATTTGCCGAAGGTTCAAATGTTGCGGGTGTTTTCACACAGAATGCATTCTGTGCAGCACCAGTACATGTATCAAAAGCCCATTTGGCTGTGGGAAATCCACGTTATTTAATTATTAATACAGGCAATGCCAATGCTGGAACAGGTACTTTGGGAATGCAAAATGCCCAAGAAACTTGTATGCAATTGGCAAAATTAGCAGGTGTTAATCCAGAACAGGTTCTCCCTTTTTCTACAGGTGTGATTGGTGAACAGTTACCATTACCACGTCTAGTTGCAGGTCTACAGCCAGCATTGGATAGTTTGCAGGAAGATGCATGGACAGATGCCGCATTTGGCATTATGACCACGGATACAACACCTAAAGGTGCATCTGAGCAGTTTGAGCTAGATGGTGTATTGTACACCATGACAGGTATTTCCAAAGGTGCGGGCATGATTCGTCCAAATATGGCGACCATGTTGGGCTATGTTGCGACTGATGCTCCGATTTCCCGTGCTTTAGTGCAACAATTGTTACAAATTGCGGTGAATCAATCTTTTAACCGTATTACCATCGATGGCGATACTTCTACCAACGACTCTTGTATTTTTGTTGCCACGGGTCAAGCAGGTGGTGTTGAAATTACATCAATAGAGGATGCTCGTTATACAACTGTGCTTGAAGTTCTTGTTCGTGTCATGAAACGCCTAGCACAACTGATTGTGCGTGATGGTGAGGGTGCAACCAAGTTCATGACAGTCACAGTTGAAGGTGGTGCAGATACACAAGAATGTTGTGATATTGCGTACAGTATTGCGCATTCTCCGTTGGTTAAAACTGCATTTTTTGCTTCTGATCCAAACTGGGGCCGTATTTTGGCGGCCATTGGTTATGCTGGGGTAAAAAATTTAGAGGTTGAAAAAATTCAGGTTTGGTTAGATGATGTACAAATCTGTAAGGATGGTGGTGCCGCAGCGGATTATACGGAAGCAGAAGGCGCACGCGTAATGGCACAAACAGAGATTACCATTCGGGTGGACTTGGGTCGCGGTCAAGCGAAGGATACGGTCTATACCTGTGATTTATCTTATGACTATGTCAAAATTAATGCGGATTACCGTTCTTAATGGCATTTGAGTGAAGAAAAGCCTCCGTTGTGAGGCTTTTTTACCAATTAAAGTTTTGAATGACTGGTCAATTCAGCACAGTGCCAAATTGACCGTGTTATGGATGCACCGCTTGTGAACAAGCAGTTGGGATAGAGAAGACGTTTTTATGAATGATGCGACCAATTTAATTGCCAATGACGCAAAATCGATTGTGCAGGCGCATTTAGACCGTTTAGGCGAGCCAAAAGACAATCATTTGACTGAGCAAGCCAAACAGGAAAAATTTGAACAAATCAAAGCGGAATTGAAAAAACGTGATGCTGTTCTTGTCGCGCATTATTACTGCGACCCTGAAGTTCAGGAATTGGCAGAGTTGACGGGCGGTTGTGTATCAGACTCTTTGGAAATGGCACGCTTTGGTCGCGATCACGCAGCCTCGACGTTGGTAGTAGCAGGTGTGAAATTTATGGGAGAAACTGCAAAAATTCTCTCCCCAGAAAAAACTGTGTTGATGCCGACCTTAGAAGCAACCTGTTCACTCGATTTAGGTTGCCCTGTAGATGAATTTACAGCGTTCTGTGATCAGCATCCTGATCATACTGTCGTGGTTTATGCCAATACCTCTGCTGCTGTAAAAGCACGCGCAGATTGGGTGGTGACTTCTAGTTGTGCCGTCGAGATTATTGAGCATTTGGATAGCTTGGGTGAGAAGATCATTTGGGCGCCAGATCAGCACTTGGGACGTTATATTCAAAAGAAAACGGGTGCAGATATGCTGCTTTGGGATGGCGCATGTATCGTACATGAAGAATTCCGTGCCCGCGGCATTGCCAACATGAAAGCACTCTATCCAGATGCTGCGGTTTTGGTTCATCCTGAATCGCCAGAATCTGTGGTTGATATTGCAGATGCCGTTGGAAGTACCTCGCAATTGATTAAAGCGGCACAGACCTTACCGCATGAACGTTTAATCGTGGCGACAGACCGAGGCATCTTCTACAAGATGCAACAAGCAGTACCCAACAAAATTTTAGTCGAAGCACCGACAGCAGGTGAGGGAGCGACGTGTCGTTCTTGTGCACATTGTCCTTGGATGGCGATGAATGAATTGGATGGAATTTTGCAGGTATTACAGCAAGGTGATCAGGAAATTCATGTTGATCCAGCTTTGGCAGAACGTGCCAAATTACCTCTAGATCGCATGCTTAACTTCAGTGCGAGTTTAAAACGTTAAAAATTGTTTAAAAAATATCAGAAATGCTTGATATTTATACGTTTGACGCATTTTTTTAACTTTTTTTAAATATAGGTGTTGACGTTCTTGGGCGTCGCGCCTAGAATGCACACCGTACCGCACGATGTGCGATACGGTAAAAGCTGAGATGAATCGGAGCATAGCACAGCCTGGTAGTGCACCTGGTTTGGGACCAGGGGGTCGTAGGTTCGAATCCTACTGCTCCGACCAATTCTTCAAGGCAAAGTATCATATGATATTAGTATCATCGGTCATGCGCCTGTAGCTCAGTTGGATAGAGCATCCGCCTTCTAAGCGGATGGTCACAGGTTCGAATCCTGTCAGGCGCGCCATTTGGTAGCTTGATATTGTAGGACTATATAGTGGTGGATGTAGCTCAGTTGGTAGAGCCCTGGATTGTGATTCCAGTTGTCGCGGGTTCGAATCCCGTCATTCACCCCAATTTCGGAGCATAGCACAGCCTGGTAGTGCACCTGGTTTGGGACCAGGGGGTCGTAGGTTCGAATCCTACTGCTCCGACCATTTTAATAAATGGTCGAGATAAAGATGCCGCGTTAAGCGGTTTTTTTATGTCTAAAATTTAATAAAACCCTATTATATCTTGCTAAATTTTCATAATCACAATTGGCAATTAAACTCTCCTTCTTTTTGTCTTTGTTTTTTTAAATCAAAAAAAGGTTGTCTAGGCAAGCTGCTAGACAACCTGAAATATGTTGAGGGGTATCGGTTGTTCTATGGTTTTGAATGTAGCTTGGTCGTTTAAGCCTTAAGGGATAATAATAATATTCACACGACGGTTGATCGCTCGATTTTCATCAGAGCTATTTTCTACAAGGGGTTGTGAAGAACCTCGTCCAATGGTGTGAAGATTATTAGGTTGAAAGCCTGTTTGAAGAAAAATTGTAGATACACTGGTCGCACGTTTTTCTGACAAAATTTGATTATAAGTACTGTCACCAATATCATCGGTATGACCAACAATCTTAATTTTATTGAGCTTGTATTTTTGCAACTGTGTTGAAAGGCGCGTAAGTTCGTCAGTTTGCTCAGCTTTAATTTCATAGCTGTCAAAACCAAATAATAAGCGCTCGGGTAAGCGTAAACTCCAGCCTTCATCAGTTAATACGAAGCCCTCTTTTTTGAGCATACGAGCTTGCTTATAGTTTAAATGTCCCCAACTGGCACACGCGCTCAAAACGCTACTGAGCAATAGAATGAGTGCGAGTTTAATAGGATGTGAAAGGGTTATCATTGTAAAGTTCCTAACGTAGAGAGAAGTACCAGCCTTGTTGCAATGTTTTTGCTTTATACATTGCGCTATCGGCGGCAGTGATGAGATCCTCAGGACTATGTGCTTGCTCGGTTGAAGCAATCCCGATAGAGAAGCTGAAATAAATCTGATGTTGATCAAAATGAAGCGGTTGTTCGCAGCATTTCAATAAATTTTCACTAATTTTAGTGAGGTGTTCGGTCTTGGTGACGTTGCGAATGAGGATGGCAAACTCATCTCCACCCAGACGTG
Source organism: Acinetobacter sp. ACNIH2 (assembly GCF_002934965.1). NCBI lineage: Bacteria > Pseudomonadati > Pseudomonadota > Gammaproteobacteria > Moraxellales > Moraxellaceae > Acinetobacter > Acinetobacter sp. ACNIH2. Next base: position 816,800 of record NZ_CP026412.1, on the reverse strand, counting down.
CAATAAAATCATCTTGTCTTAAGCTGTTTTGCAATCTTTTAGCCATTTCCTGTAATACTGCATCACCCGCTAAATGACCATATTGGTCATTGATTTCTTTAAAGTTGTTATTATCAATAAAAAATAATGCAGAGGTGGTCTTTGGAGATTGATCAAAGCTGGCCAGAAGTGTTTGATAAAAATAATGACGGTTAGGCAATTGTGTAAGCTGATCATGTAATGCTTGATGAGCCAATACATCATTTTCCGCACGTAGTTTTTGGGTTGATGCTTGAATCTTATCTAACAATTCATTAAATACCTCATTCAGTTGTTGTAGTTCTTTGATATTGGAATGTGGCAAGCGCAGTTGATAGGCTTTAAATTCACTAATTTCGCGTGCAGTAGAAACCAGCGGGTGAATAGAACGCATTAAATATTGGTATGTAGAACGGACAGACCAAAGAAGTGCAAATAAAATTAAAATAATAGCCAGACATAAACCAATTAAAATTTTAAAGAAAAAATCTAACAGACTTTGTGAACTACCATAGACGACAATCGAACCGTAATACTGCTGATTATGTCGAATAGCGATTTGAATCGGTTGCTGAAAAAACAAATGATCTAAAATACTTTGAGTATTCTGGAAGGATTTAGCAACTTGTCGACTGTTTGCAATCTCATGCTTTGAAGGATCAAGGACTAGAATGGAACGAATAGAATATTGCGTGGTGTAATTATTTAAGATTTGTTGAATCGTTATGCGGTCATTAAATACCATAGCAGGCTGTATGCGCTCACTCAATGCCTCAGCAAGAATATTTAAGCTCTGTTTTGCGTAAGTATTCATGGTGTAGGTTGAAATGACAATAAAAATAATCGTGCAAATTGAAAAAGTTAAAGCAAACATTGCGAGCTGCGAACGTTTGAATAAGGATTGTAATGAGGTTATGCGAGAATGTTTAGCCATTTTTATTGCTCCGTCGCTTTCGCAAGCAATAACACGCGTGGATCAACACGTACTTTGGATTGACTCAAACTATCTAAGTTCACTTTAAATGAGGTGCTGTTATTACGTGTATAAAGACAGAAGGCACTTCCAATTTCACAGGCTTGGTTGGTCGAGCTAAAAGAGAGGGGGGGATCCTGTCTTTGACTGTGAATAATTTTTTGCTCTTCCTGAGGGGAAAAAGTAGATAAAAAAATGGCATTACACGAAGATTTATCTAATTCATTTAAACGAATCGATGAAATTTTGTAATGATAACCTTGCAAGCGTAAGGCTTGATTAAATTGCACTGCATAGTTTGGATTATCAATCACACACAAAGCTGGAGTGGGGGTATTCCATTTCGCATAACTTAAGATAGATAACGTGATAATAAACATATTATGTGTAGAAACGGCATATACAGGCTTTGACATCAATACAGTGATGAAAATAAATACATAAACCTTTATTTTAGTGTTAACCATTTCAAGTAATTTGTTTAATAAGTGAAATAAGTTAATGATTGTAGCTAAAAGTAGCCAATAAAAATAGTTCTCATATTTAGAGATAGTAAAGCTTGAAATGGTAATTTGTGATTAAAAAAAGAACGCTTGATAATTTAATTGTAAAAATGGTCTTGCAACGAGTTGAGAATGCTGTAGAATGCACATCCATCGGCGGTGATGCAGATAAAAACTTGTTGATTAACAAGGATTTAGCTTGGTGGTTAAATTTTTAGATTGATTGAATGAGTTTTAAAAATATCGAAATTACCTGTTGACTTTGATTTAGATTAGAGTAACATAGCCGACCTAGCTTGATGATGACGAATCATCGAGAAGATCATTAAGAGATTATGAAGAACAACTTGTGTGGATTTTTACTGATTGATTGATCGAAATTATTTTCATTGATTGATGGTAGAAATTACTCGAAGTTTATTTGAGAAATTAATGTCAGAAAATTGATGAGCCAGATTTGGTGTTTAGAATAAAGCACTATTGATTTTAAACTGAAGAGTTTGATCATGGCTCAGATTGAACGCTGGCGGCAGGCTTAACACATGCAAGTCGAGCGGAGCGAGGGTGCTTGCACCTTAGCTTAGCGGCGGACGGGTGAGTAATGCTTAGGAATCTGCCTATTAGTGGGGGACAACATTCCGAAAGGAATGCTAATACCGCATACGCCCTACGGGGGAAAGCAGGGGATCTTCGGACCTTGCGCTAATAGATGAGCCTAAGTCGGATTAGCTAGTTGGTGGGGTAAAGGCCTACCAAGGCGACGATCTGTAGCGGGTCTGAGAGGATGATCCGCCACACTGGGACTGAGACACGGCCCAGACTCCTACGGGAGGCAGCAGTGGGGAATATTGGACAATGGGCGGAAGCCTGATCCAGCCATGCCGCGTGTGTGAAGAAGGCCTTTTGGTTGTAAAGCACTTTAAGCGAGGAGGAGGCTCTTAAGGTTAATACCCTTGATGAGTGGACGTTACTCGCAGAATAAGCACCGGCTAACTCTGTGCCAGCAGCCGCGGTAATACAGAGGGTGCGAGCGTTAATCGGATTTACTGGGCGTAAAGCGTGCGTAGGCGGCTGATTAAGTCGGATGTGAAATCCCTGAGCTTAACTTAGGAATTGCATTCGATACTGGTCAGCTAGAGTATGGGAGAGGATGGTAGAATTCCAGGTGTAGCGGTGAAATGCGTAGAGATCTGGAGGAATACCGATGGCGAAGGCAGCCATCTGGCCTAATACTGACGCTGAGGTACGAAAGCATGGGGAGCAAACAGGATTAGATACCCTGGTAGTCCATGCCGTAAACGATGTCTACTAGCCGTTGGGGCCTTTGAGGCTTTAGTGGCGCAGCTAACGCGATAAGTAGACCGCCTGGGGAGTACGGTCGCAAGACTAAAACTCAAATGAATTGACGGGGGCCCGCACAAGCGGTGGAGCATGTGGTTTAATTCGATGCAACGCGAAGAACCTTACCTGGTCTTGACATAGTAAGAACTTTCCAGAGATGGATTGGTGCCTTCGGGAACTTACATACAGGTGCTGCATGGCTGTCGTCAGCTCGTGTCGTGAGATGTTGGGTTAAGTCCCGCAACGAGCGCAACCCTTTTCCTTATTTGCCAGCACTTCGGGTGGGAACTTTAAGGATACTGCCAGTGACAAACTGGAGGAAGGCGGGGACGACGTCAAGTCATCATGGCCCTTACGACCAGGGCTACACACGTGCTACAATGGTCGGTACAAAGGGTTGCTACCTAGCGATAGGATGCTAATCTCAAAAAGCCGATCGTAGTCCGGATTGGAGTCTGCAACTCGACTCCATGAAGTCGGAATCGCTAGTAATCGCGGATCAGAATGCCGCGGTGAATACGTTCCCGGGCCTTGTACACACCGCCCGTCACACCATGGGAGTTTGTTGCACCAGAAGTAGCTAGCCTAACTGTAAAGAGGGCGGTTACCACGGTGTGGCCGATGACTGGGGTGAAGTCGTAACAAGGTAGCCGTAGGGGAACCTGCGGCTGGATCACCTCCTTAACGAAAGATTGACGATTGGTAAGAATCCACAACAAGTTGTTCTTCATGACGATGTATCTGAGGGTCTGTAGCTCAGTTGGTTAGAGCACACGCTTGATAAGCGTGGGGTCACAAGTTCAAGTCTTGTCAGACCCACCACTACTGACGAAGTACGGAAGATCAGAAACATTGACTTATTGATAAGCTGGGGACTTAGCTTAGTTGGTAGAGCGCCTGCTTTGCACGCAGGAGGTCAGGAGTTCGACTCTCCTAGTCTCCACCATCACATTGCATTGCAATGAGCTAAGAAACAAGCAAACGAAGTCTTAGATTATAGAAATTAATAAGAAGTTAGCGTAATATGCGCGTCTTGTTAACTTCTGTGATTTATCACAGTTTACTGCAAGCTGACGAGGCTGTAGTTAATCATTAACAGATTAGAAAATTGAGTCTGAAATAAATTGTTCACTCAATGACGAAGAGAGAAGAAGTAATTCTTTGATCTAAGTTGATTGAGAACTAGCAAAAACACTGAATCAAGCGTTTTGGTATATGAATTTAGATTGAAGCTGTACAGTGCTTAAGTGCACGGACAACAAACTGTAAGAGATGAATGAGCGATCATTGATCACTGTCTTATTACTACTTGTAGGTAATAACGACTGTTTGGGGTTGTATAGTCAAGTAATTAAGTGCATGTGGTGGATGCCTTGGCAGTCAGAGGCGATGAAAGACGTAATAGCCTGCGATAAGCTCCGGGGAGGCGGCAAATATCCTTTGATCCGGAGATTTCTGAATGGGGGAACCCACCTACTATAAGGTAGGTATTGCAACATGAATACATAGTGTTGCAAGGCGAACGAGGGGAAGTGAAACATCTCAGTACCCTTAGGAAAAGAAATCAATTGAGATTCCCTCAGTAGCGGCGAGCGAACGGGGAAAAGCCCATTAAGTCATGTAAGTTTTAGTGGAATGCTCTGGGAAGTGCAACCATAGTGGGTGATAGTCCTGTACACGAAAGGGCTTACATGATGATGTCGAGTAGGGCGAGGCACGTGAAACCTTGTCTGAATATGGGGGGACCATCCTCCAAGGCTAAATACTCCTGACTGACCGATAGTGAACCAGTACCGTGAGGGAAAGGCGAAAAGAACCCCTGTGAGGGGAGTGAAATAGATCCTGAAACCGCATGCATACAAGCAGTGGGAGCCGACTTGTTCGGTGACTGCGTACCTTTTGTATAATGGGTCAGCGACTTACATTCAGTAGCAAGGTTAACCGTATAGGGGAGCCGTAGAGAAATCGAGTCTTAATAGGGCGTTTAGTTGCTGGGTGTAGACCCGAAACCAGGCGATCTATCCATGAGCAGGTTGAAGGTTGGGTAACACTAACTGGAGGACCGAACCCACTGTCGTTGAAAAGCCAGGGGATGACTTGTGGATAGGGGTGAAAGGCTAATCAAGCCTGGTGATAGCTGGTTCTCCCCGAAAGCTATTTAGGTAGCGCCTCGGACGAATACCATAGGGGGTAGAGCACTGTTTCGGCTAGGGGGTCATCCCGACTTACCAAACCGATGCAAACTCCGAATACCTATGAGTACTATCCGGGAGACAGACTGCGGGTGCTAACGTCCGTAGTCAAGAGGAAAACAATCCAGACCGCCAGCTAAGGCCCCAAAATCATAGTTAAGTGGGAAACGATGTGGGAAGGCATAGACAGCTAGGAGGTTGGCTTAGAAGCAGCCACCCTTTAAAGAAAGCGTAATAGCTCACTAGTCGAGTCGGCCTGCGCGGAAGATGTAACGGGGCTAAAACTATGTGCCGAAGCTGCGGATTTGACATTAGTCAAGTGGTAGGGGAGCGTTCTGTAAGCCGATGAAGGTGTATTGAGAAGTATGCTGGAGGTATCAGAAGTGCGAATGCTGACGTGAGTAACGACAAAACGGGTGAAAAACCCGTTCGCTGAAAGACCAAGGGTTCCAGTCCAACGTTAATCGGGGCTGGGTGAGTCGACCCCTAAGGCGAGGCCGAGAGGCGTAGTCGATGGGAAATTGGTTAATATTCCAATACTTCTGTGTAATGCGATGAGAGGACGGAGAAGGTTAAGTCAGCCTGGCGTTGGTTGTCCAGGTGGAAGGTTGTAGGCATGTATCTTAGGCAAATCCGGGGTACTCTATGCTGAGAACTGATAGCAAGCTGTACTTGTACAGTGAAGTGGCTGATACCATGCTTCCAGGAAAAGTCTCTAAGCTTCAGTTACACAGGAATCGTACCCGAAACCGACACAGGTGGTCAGGTCGAGTAGACCAAAGCGCTTGAGAGAACTCTGCTGAAGGAACTAGGCAAAATGGTACCGTAACTTCGGGAGAAGGTACGCTGCTGACGGTGATGGGACTTGCTCCCTGAGCTATTGGCAGCCACAGAAACCAGGCCGCTGCAACTGTTTATTAAAAACATAGCACTCTGCAAACACGAAAGTGGACGTATAGGGTGTGATGCCTGCCCGGTGCTGGAAGGTTAATTGATGGGGTTAGCGTAAGCGAAGCTCTTGATCGAAGCCCCAGTAAACGGCGGCCGTAACTATAACGGTCCTAAGGTAGCGAAATTCCTTGTCGGGTAAGTTCCGACCTGCACGAATGGCATAATGATGGCGGCGCTGTCTCCAGCAGAGGCTCAGTGAAATCGAAATCGCTGTGAAGATGCAGTGTACCCGCGGCTAGACGGAAAGACCCCGTGAACCTTTACTGCAGCTTGACATTGAACTTTGACCTTACTTGTGTAGGATAGGTGGGAGGCTTTGAAGTTGGAACGCCAGTTCCAATGGAGCCGTCCTTGAAATACCACCCTGGTAATGTTGAGGTTCTAACTCTGTCCCGTTATCCGGGACGAGGACCATGTCTGGTGGGTAGTTTGACTGGGGCGGTCTCCTCCTAAAGAGTAACGGAGGAGTACGAAGGTGCGCTCAGCGTGGTCGGAAATCACGCGTAGAGTATAAAGGCAAAAGCGCGCTTAACTGCGAGACCCACAAGTCGAGCAGGTACGAAAGTAGGTCTTAGTGATCCGGTGGTTCTGTATGGAAGGGCCATCGCTCAACGGATAAAAGGTACTCTGGGGATAACAGGCTGATACCGCCCAAGAGTTCATATCGACGGCGGTGTTTGGCACCTCGATGTCGGCTCATCTCATCCTGGGGCTGAAGCAGGTCCCAAGGGTATGGCTGTTCGCCATTTAAAGAGGTACGCGAGCTGGGTTTAGAACGTCGTGAGACAGTTCGGTCCCTATCTACCGTGGGCGCTGGAAATTTGAGAGGATCTGCTCCTAGTACGAGAGGACCAGAGTGGACGAACCTCTGGTGTACCGGTTGTGACGCCAGTCGCATCGCCGGGTAGCTATGTTCGGAAGGGATAACCGCTGAAAGCATCTAAGCGGGAAGCCTACCTCAAGATAAGATTTCCCTAGGACTTTATGTCCTCTAAAGAGCCGTTGAAGACTACGACGTTGATAGGTTGGATGTGGAAGCATAGTGATATGTGAAGCTGACCAATACTAATTGCTCGTGAGGCTTGACTATACAACACCCAAGCAGTTGTATTTAAAGCTTATAATCGATTCATAAAAGATCAGTTAACCCTGATCTGAAACAAAAAACTTGATTTAGTGAAAGCTAGAACATAAAATTCGACTCAGTTAACTAATCCGTTAATAACTCATTTGGTACCAAGTAGGGTAGCAACAAGATCAAATGATCTGAGCATAAAACCTGAACAAGTCCATAAACAGTTGTGCTGGCGACAATAGCAAGAGTGAACCACCTGATCCCTTCCCGAACTCAGAAGTGAAACCTCTTAGCGCTGATGGTAGTGTGGGGTTACCCATGTGAGAGTAAGTCATCGCCAGCTCATTAATTCAAACACCCCCTTCTAATAAGAAGGGGGTGTTTTTTTATATGGAAAATAATGAATAATAACTAGTTTAAAAAATACGTTCAAAATAGCTCAAGATTAGTATAGATAACCTTAAAGTCCCTGCTTCTAACTTTAAGGCTATTTCTTAATTAAGGATTAAAAGTCTGAAATACGATTACTGGCGGTTTTTAATGTATAAAGGAGCTGTCCTAATAGTACGTCTTTTTCAGTCAAAGTCACAATAATCATTGGATGCTTGGTTGACGGAATAGAAGTAAGAATAGCTTTGCCATTCTCCGCATCTAAAGTAATGGATTGGCAGCCTTCCAAATGAATTTCATTCATAAATGCTGCAACCATAGCAAGTATAGAGCTGCTCACGGCTGCTAGTTTAGTGCTATTGTAACTATCTTTTTTATGGACATGGGCGAGTTCAAAGCCATCAGTACTACAAAGCATCACATAATTGACGCCCCGAACATTCATCATTAAGTCGTAAATTTCATCTTTGGCAAATTGAATCAACTCTTTAGGTGCTGTACGGCTTTGTTCTAGAGTAAACATATCAAACCTCTATTCAAATTAATTGGCAATATTGGAGTTAATTTCAATGGATGTGATTAACGCCTCTAATAATAACAGTACATCGTCTTTCTTACGTGCATCAATAAAATATAGTGGCGAAAACAAGTCATTTTCTAATAGCCAGTCTTTATAAATCCCTGTAGATTTTGAGTTTTCGGTGATGAGATCGGTGTGGGTAATACCAATTGCAATGTTGTCAGTGAAGTTTTGGAAAGTTTCTAGGTAGCTTTCGAGTTCCTGAATAGAATTGTCAGAATGATGGTCGATCAAAATCACCGCACCGATTGCCCCTTTGGTTATCGCGGACCAGATAAAATCAAAACGATTCTGACCTGGTGTTCCATAGAGCCCTATGGTGACATTATCCTCTAGGGTTATTTCTCCGTAATCAATACCCACCGTAGTTTCCATTTTGCTATGTCGTTGAGCATCTGTATTAAAAGCCTCAGTCTGCAACACGGGAATCTCTGATAATGATTTAATGGCTTCAGTTTTACCAGCTCCCATACCGCCTGCGAAAACAATTTTGAATCGTTGTAAGATCATAATATTGTCCTATATCCCCAATTTTTTTCTTAATTTTCCAAAGAAACTTTTAATGAATCCAGTATCTTCGGATACTATTGGAGTCTCTGGTGGATTAAAGTGCTTATCCCAAATATTGATTCTGGAAAGATTATTCGTTGCAATATTGGCAGCTATGAATCTCTGCACTGTTTCTAAAGGAATATTCAATTGATTTGCAATTTTTGAAACTTTCCCACCTTGAATAAAACAGCTAGAGAGTTGGAATATTGTTTTCCGATCTAGATTTTGAGAGGGTTTTGGCCACATATGAATCTTAAAATGCCCATCTTCAGGTGCAATTTCTTTTAAAAATAAAGGGGAATCCCAAAAAAATTGCCACAACCAGTCATTTAAAAGATAAGTTTGTTTTCTTGAAACTTTCATAAAGTTACTGGTGCTGGCAATGTCATAGCCAAAACCTGAATCCGTAAAAGCTTGTTCTCTTTCAGTATTGAGCCAAGCAATATTTTTCTGGACATCGATAATTGCAATTGTGCCTAAAGTATCAAAAAGATGGAGTTTTGAGTTACGTTCTTTGTCGAGCATCTTACTAAAATATTCAAGTTTATAAGGAGTTTTCTTAGGATTAACTTCAAAAATATGATCGTGTGGGTTATCGAGTGTTGTTTTGAGTAGATGTTGTAAAATCCAGTCAGAAAAATTCTGTGGATTAACAATGGGTAGAGATAAGGTATTTTCCTGAAGGATATTCTCATTGTTATTATTCTTGGTAATTTTTAACCAAGGAAAATTACGGCTTTGAATTATTTTTTGAATACCGTCAGTTTCATAAAAATTTTCATGTATAAATAAGCAATCGATAGTAGGGTCTGCAGCTGTACTCCATTTAATTTTATATTCTTGTGGAATGAGATTACGTAGCTGGGTCTTGAGTTCTTCTGAATGATGAATACTTAAACCAGTTATCGCAATATTAAGATATTGCTCTGTCATACTATCTCTACACATCTAATAAGTTGAAACGGTAATCCCCCTTTTTCTTTTGGACAATTTAAAAAGGGGGGATGATGAATCATGAGAAATCTAAACCTTTCTCATAACTTTTAAGTTCATGACGTGCCATTGCAAGGTTTGCTTTGGAACGCTCTAACACAAGGTATAAAAAGAGTTTTTCATTACCTTCTAATGGTCGAATCAGGTGATATTGTTTACCGAGGGTGATCAATATATCTTCAATTGAGTCATTCAAATTTAGTGCATTTGCAACACGACGTTTTGAACGTACAACTTCGGTATTTCCTGCTGCTGCTAACTCAAGATCAATGTCACCACCGCCTTGTGTTGCTAAAGCCAAACCGCTTTCCCCATCGACTAAGGCAGCGGCATGGAAACCATCAATTTCTGATAATACTTCTAATGATACTCTAGCCATATTGATTCTCTTATGTTTTTTTGGATTTTTGGGACTGATTTAACTTGGTATCAAATCCATTTGATTATATGAATGGCACTAAAATATTATCAACAGAAATTATTTTTCCCAAAAAAGTCATGTGACAATTTTGGTAAATATCCGATTATTACGCTCGGCTTAAATGTGATTTATTTCTCAGAATCCAAGTGGGAATATGAATAACCATATATATTTGATTGTCATAATATGACTACAATAGAAGTGTAACAATGTGTAAATTTTACCAAGCAATTAAATATACAAACGGAAGCTAATTAGATAAATTGATGAATAATTCAGTCTAAATTATTATTTTTATAAAAAAGAGAGTGCCGTGATGATCTGACCACACTCTCTTGTCATATCTTATGCAAACATCTGAGTTGCAGCAGAATAAAGTACCCATAAAATGACTAAAGCAACAACAGGTTCTAAAATTTTAGCCCAAGTTGGAACTACAGTTTTTTCAACTTCAGTCACTTGTTCATGATGCTCTACAATATTGCTTTGATGAACCATTTGATTAAACTCCTTCATAGTTTCCTCTAATGATAGCTCTTCTTCGGGCATCGGTTTAGATCCTTTTAGCTCTATTAGCTCACTTGTTAACCAAATCCAGTCGGCTGCTTGCCCAGATAAGTGTTCGACTTGTCCTGTAATTAGTTCACGTAAGCCTTTAATGCCATAATGACCAGTATCATCTAATTGTTTTAATTCGGCTAACTGTAAAGACAAAACTTCAGTAATCGTATGTTCAAATTCAGCTTTCTCTAAAGTGGAGTGATTCTGATCCGAAGTGGTGAGATGTCGTGCAACATCGATAATATACAGTTGTTCTTGGGATTGAATTTCTTGATAGAGTTTATTTTCGTCTTTACGCCATAAGGTAATTAGTTTGGCAAGACTGAGCGTATTGATTTCTGCTATATGTGCTTTACGCTCACTCGACTGATATTGATTCAGAAGCTCTGGCTTTTGAATGTGAATTTGCTCTGCAAAATATTGTACTAAGTCAAAAGCCATATTACTTCCTCTTGTTTTAATCTAATAACCTCAAGCTTGGCTTTTTCTTGGGTTGTTCTTGGTTTTGTTCAGGTTCTGATTTTAAATCATCTTGCTGAATTTTAACATTTTCATATTCATTTGGATCAAAAAATAAGCCTTGCCCATTTTCACGTGCATAGATACCTAATACTGCATATAGTGGCACATAAATATCACGAGATACACCACCAAAACGTGCAGAGAAGGTAATAGCATCGTTACTCATATGTAGTTGGTGTACTGCATGCGGTACGATGTTGAGGACGATTTGCCCATCTTGAATGAATTGTTCAGGGACCATAGTGTTTGGTTGTGTAGCATCGACCAATAAATATGGTGTTAGATTGTTATCACAAATCCATTCATAGATAGCACGAGCCAAATATGGACGGGTAGGAGATAAGTTAGTTTCCTGTTCAGACATTATGGTTTACTCGGTGGCGAAGATAAAAACTTGCTATAACGATTTTTTTCCTGCAAGGTCAAGGATTTGATGAATGCAGGGCGTTGAAAAATACGTTGGCAGTATAAAAGAATTGGGCGACACAATTTATGCGGTAATTCTATTCCCATAGAATCTAAGCGTAAGAAAATGGGGGCTAACATACAATCTAAAATTGTAAAGTTATCCGACATAAAATAAGGATAATGTTGGAATAATGGTGTAAGAGAAATCAACGTATCTCTCAATCGCTTTTGTGCTTTTGCGCTATCATTTTTATTGAGGCTATCCGGATGACGAAGCATAATATCAGCTAACTTCAACCAATCTTGCTCAAAACGCCAAATATATTGACGCTGTTCAGCACGTGGAGCCGGTGCATCAGCGTACAACTTATTTTGACGATAACGGTCATCTAAATATTCGGAAATGATGTTGGTATTAAATAATTTAAGATCATTTTCAATTAACATTGGAAGTTGGTGATAAGGATTTAGACTTGCGAGGTCTTCATCATCGTAATCTAACAGGATGAGATTAAATTTAATTTGTTTTTCGGCAAGCACATAACGAATCCAATGCGAGCGAAAATCATCAGCATGACTGTAAAGTGTAATCCCCTGAATGGGAGTCGCAGGATTTTCTAAAGACATAAGTCCAAAAAATTTTGATTGATCATATAGAATACTAAAATTAGCGTTAGAAAGCACGCCAAGCTGAATAATATGCTGCTAAAGGATAGATTTATTTTCTAATCAACTTGAAGATAGAAAAACACATGAAATACTCTCATCTCACAATTGTGTTTGGGGCATTTAGTAGGGAATGTAGATTCGATTTCTATTTTTAAAAAAAGATGCTAACTGAATTCACTAATGAGATGGTCGATTATACAAGGGAAGATGACTACTCTGACTGGTCATTTTGAGTTTGTGGTGTTAGTGGATTAAACCATACTATGTCATCAAAAGATGTGTAGTGACTATTTAAAATGATGGACTGATATAAATGCTGGATTAAAAGGTGAGGGAAGATGTAATGCCTTCATTCATAAAAATCATCAATTTACTGAAACCATGAAGTTGAGTGGTGGTGATGCATTGAGGGATTTATTCTAAACAGTTATAGCTTTGCTTCAAATAAAAAACCTCGGAAAATCCGAGGTTTTTGGTCCGATTCGGTAAACGAATTAACGTTTAGAGAATTGAGGACGTTTACGAGCTTTGCGTAAACCAAGTTTCTTACGTTCAACTTCACGAGCATCACGAGTAACGAAACCAGCTTGACGAAGAGCAGGTTTTAAAGTTTCGTCAGAAGCGATCAATGCACGAGTAATACCGTGACGGATAGCGCCAGCTTGACCACCGATACCACCACCAGCAACAGTGATGTAAAGGTCATACTTTTCAGTAACTTCAAGAAGTTCTAAAGGTTGACGAACAACCATACGAGCAGTTTCACGACCGAAATATTGCTCAAGAGTACGGTTGTTAATTACGAGTTTGCCTGTACCAGCTGACAAGAAAACACGTGCAGTTGCGGTCTTACGGCGACCTGTACCATAATTAGTAGCCATGTGCTGTATCCCTTAGATGTCCAAAACTTGTGGCTGTTGAGCAGCATGTGGATGCTCTGTACCTGCATACACTTTCATTTTCTTGATCATTGCGTAACCAAGAGGACCTTTTGGTAACATACCTTTAACAGCTTTTTCTAAAACTGCTTCAGGTTTATGAGCGATTAACTTTTCAAAGTTAGTCTCACGGATACCACCAGGGAAGCCAGTGTGGCGATAGTATTTTTTATCAAGTGCTTTTTTACCAGTCACTTGAATTTCTTCAGCATTGATTACAACGATATAGTCGCCAGTGTCAACGTGAGGAGTATAAGAAGTCTTGTGCTTACCACGTAGACGACGAGCGATTTCAGTCGCAAGGCGACCTAAAGTTTTGCCAGAAGCATCAACAACGTACCAGTCGTGTTGAACTTCAGCAGGCTTAGCGCTGAGAGTTTTCATTAAACCACTACCTATTATAGTTGGTTTGGACTATGGAATCTGTCCAAACAAAAGGAGACGCGATTCTAAACGAATACGTTAAGAATCACAAATGAAAATATAAAATTTCAAGAGCCGTATTCTAAGGCATTTCCCTATATAAAGGAAGAGATCAAAGTTTATTCTTTTATAAAAATATAAATAAGCGGATGGAGTGTCTGTAGAGATTTGGATATTTTGAAGAACAAAAAAATAGTGAAATAGTTTTTCATTATTTATTAATGGGTTTTATAGTTCAAACTAATCCTGTAACAAGGTTTTCAGCCAATTGCTAAACGTATGATTAGAATTGGAATAAACAAGTTTCAGCGATAGGCTTTGTTATTCCTCTATCTCGAAATAGACGTTGTATAATGAGTGACGCGCATTTTCTTTGAGTTCAGTATGCTTCCTTTGTATATCACTAGTGGTGAACCTGCTGGAATTGGTCCAGATATTTGCTTGAGCCTTGCAGGGCGTATAGATGAGCGTCCTCTTGTAGTCCTAGGGGATCTCAATTTATTGCGTGCACGTGCAGAATGCTTAGGTCTTGCTATTGAGCTGATTGAGTATTCTGGTCAAGAAAATTCATCGCATCTCGGTCAGCTTTATGTGGAGCATGTCGCTTTAAGTCAACCTGTAGTTTTAGGCGAGCTCAATCCTCAAAATTCAGCTTATGTTTTAGAGCAACTTCGTCGTTCAGCAGAGTATGCAATGTCTGGGAAAAGTGTCGGGGTAGCGACTGCACCTGTTCAAAAATCCGTGATTAATGAGGCAGGAATTCATTTCAGTGGACATACCGAATACTACCAAGAGTTTGCTGGTGTTGATCGTGTGGTGATGATGCTTGCAACCAAAACTTTGCGTGTTGCGCTTGCCACAACCCATTTACCCTTAAGAGCTGTCCCTGATGCGATTACCAAAGAACGATTACATCAAGTCATTGATATTTTAATTCATGATTTAAAAAGCAAATTCAAAAAAGAGCATCCCCACATTTTAGTGTGCGGCTTAAATCCGCATGCAGGGGAGAACGGTTATTTAGGTATGGAAGAAATTGAGGTGATTAATCCTGTGCTGGAAAGCTATCGTGCTCAAGGCATCAATATGAGCCTGAGTTTGCCTGCTGACACTTTATTTACTCCTGAAAATTTAAAAGATGCCGATGCCGTTTTGGCGATGTATCACGATCAGGGCTTACCTGTGTTAAAATCGCAGGGGTTTGGTGAAGCCATTAATATTACTTTGGGCTTACCCTTTATTCGTACCTCAGTCGATCATGGCACAGCTCTCTCCCTCGCAGGCACAGGTCTTGCGAAAAGCTCAAGCTTACAGGTCGCTGTTGATTTAGCGTTAGAATTAGCTCGTCACTAATGTTTAGTGATTAACTCACGTTGGAAAAATTTATGTATCAAATTAATGCCTTAAACCCTAAAGATGAAGGGCACCATACGCGTAAGCGTTTTGGGCAAAACTTCTTACATGACCAACGTGTGATTGCCAAAATTGTACGTTCAGTTGCACCGCGCTCTGGTGATAATATTGTGGAAATTGGTCCTGGTTTGGCAGCATTAACCTCTCCATTAATTGGCGAGTGTGACGCACTCACGGTTGTAGAATTAGACCGCGATTTGGCGGCAGGTTTGCCGGGGCGTGTGCCACATCCTGAACGTTTAACCATTATTGAAACTGATGCACTGAAATACGATTTCACCAACTTATTTCAAGAGGGTCGTCCTTTACGTGTGGTAGGTAATTTGCCGTATAACATTTCGACCCCACTTTTGTTTCATCTCTTGGAGTTTGGTGACAAAGTTAAAGACATGCACTTTATGCTACAAAAAGAAGTGGTTGACCGTATTACGGCTTCGCCAAATAGCAAAGAGTATGGTCGTTTGTCGGTAATGATTCAGTATTTCTGTAAACCAACCTTCTTGTTTGAAGTGCCACCGGGCTCATTTAACCCGCCACCTAAAGTAACCTCTGCGGTATTTCGTTTAGAACCGTATGCAGTCAAGCCGATTATAGCCAAAGATGAAAAGGCACTGGCACGTTTGGTATCGCATGTTTTTACTCAGCGTCGTAAAACTTTACGTAATAGCTTAAAAGGCATGTTACGTGAGGATGGTTTTGAGCAAGCAGGTGTTGATCCAATGGCACGTCCTGAAACATTAAGCTTGGCTCAATTCGTGGCTCTAGCAGATCAAATGGTGTAATTATCATGCCACGTTACAATTATGTCATTGGAGATGTGCAAGGCTGTTTTGAAGCCTTAAAGGCCTTATTGAAGTCAATTCAGTTTGACCCCGATCAAGACTTTATCTGGTTTGCAGGTGATTTGGTTGCGCGTGGAGAAAACTCAATTGGGGCATTACGATTTATTAAAAAACTGGTGGAACGAGGTTCTGCTGCGACAGTGTTGGGTAATCATGACCTAACGCTTTTGGCATGTGCACGCGGCTTGAAATCAGTAAAAGATAAAGACCGTACCCGAGATGTAATTGATGCCATTGATAGTGATGATTTGATTGACTGGTTACGTAAGCAACCGCTTTGCTTGTTTCCGAATGAACAGACTATTTTGACTCATGCGGGTATTCCATGTATTTGGACAGCTGAACAAACGGCTACTTTGGCGAAAGAGGTCGAAGCAGTCATTGGTCATGAAGACTTTGCTGTGATGGATGCCTTCTTACAAGAGATGTACGGCACGCAACCTGATGTATGGTCGGATGAGTTAAATGGAAATGCTCGCTTACGTTGCATTACCAACTATCTCACGCGGATGCGTTTGACCAATGCAGAAGGTCGCTTGGAATTTAGCTTTAAAGATGCACTGGATGATCCAATGCCTGAAGGATTTCAGCCGTGGTTTGAATTTGATTCGAAAGCAGCAGAAACCCATCAAGTCATTTTTGGTCATTGGGCAGCCTTACAAGGTCGAACCATTAATCCGCATATCCAAAATGTAGATGGAGGGTGTGTCTGGGGTAATCAATTATTGGCGTATCGTCTGGAAGACCAAGAGCTTTTTGCAGTCGATAATCCAGTGATGAATTGAAAAAAAAAAAGCCACGATTTCGTGGCTTTTTTTGACTTTGTTGGATGCTTCCCAAAGTCTGACTGCGCCCCCAAATAGATGAAGCCATATAGACACATAATGATAAGCATATACCTGAAGGATTGAGTTTCATCTTGGCATCATAAATTTGACTATTGAATGGATCAATTATAGGACCTTAATTGTGGCTAGATGAGTCTTGAACATTTTGAGTCCCTTCAGAATAGTCGTTCTTAATATTAGTGAAATGGCATAAGGGGCTGGGGAATTTACATCGCTAAGTGCTGGAGAATAGCCAAGTCATTTAATGAAATGTATCTCAGTACCAGAAGTATTGTCAGATTGTTTAGTCATTTCGATGACGGCTTGTGAATTTCCAGACTGATCAGCATATATTGCTATATTCTTGAATTATGTCTATTAAAAACAGTATCTTATAAATTATTAAAGCCAAAAGTGATTAAAACGACATTTCTTCTACTTTATATCCATTAGAAATAATTGACGTTGTTTCTCTTCATTAAAATATGGTGGGTAAGTTGGATGTGCACAATAGGGAAACAACGGTTCAAGTGAGAACTTATAGTTTATTTATTGGATATATGATTGATTTTATTTGCTTAGAGTGCGTTGGAAATCATGTTGGATTGAGCTGAAACTGCCCAATCCATTTTTTAATAAGCGCTTATTCAATTCTTAACCAAGTTTGATTGCGTCCTAAAGCTGAAACGCCCAAATAGGCACGCAAAGACAGGCGTTTGCCTGTTGCACTTAGTTTCATTTTCGCATCGTAAAACTTACCAGACAGAGGATCAATCACGCGTCCTTTTTCGTAATTGTTTGTCCCCTCGACTTGTTTAAGTCCCTTTAATATCTCCATCCCCAAGATTGGCTGATTGGTATATGGTGCTGGACAATTGTTGCAGCGCTCACGTGGAGTATAACCTGGACGGGGGGTAATTTTGGTGATCTTTCCTGTAAAGGTATTATTGGATTCCTTCCGAATTTCAATCACTGCCTTGGGTGAACCTGTTTTATCGTCAATTTGCTGCCAAGTGCCTGAGATATCTTGTGCTAGAGCAGCAGTACTCGCGATGACTAAACCTGTGAAGATGCTTAAAGAGATGATTTTTTTCATGTATTCCCTATTAATGTAAAAACCTTATACATTGTTATATCGCTGGGATATGGACGCTCACTTTATCGTGTATCTCGATGAAAATGTTAAGATTTGGTAAACTATGGAGTCAATATGCTTGAAATTTGAAGATAATTGGTTTAGATGTAAAAAAACCGCCTATTTGGCGGTTTGATTTTGTGTGCTTTCTTATTCTTGGCGAATCCAAGTTTGGCTACGACCTAATGCAGAAACACCGACATATCCACGTAAGGTTAAACGTTTACCGTTAGCACTCATTTTGGCTTTGGTACTGTAAATTTTCCCTGAAAGTGGGTCAATAATTTTACCACCAGAATAATTTAAACCTTCTTCATGCTTTAAACCTTTGAGTACATCCATCCCCAAAATTGGCTTGTTGGTATAAGGTGCAGGACAGTCTATACAGGTGTCTTTAGGTGTATAGCCTGGGCGTGGTGTTACCTTTACAACTTTGGCTGTATAGGTACCATTTGATTCCTGACGAATTTCTAAAACGGCTTTAGAAGAGCCAGTTTTGTCATCAATGTTCTTCCATGTTCCTGAAATATCTTCTGCAAAAGCCATGCTACTAAAAGCAGATAGAACAAGTGCGCTGATTAATTTAGCTTTTCCCATCATAAATTCCTTTTTGCTGACTTAATCGACTAAACAAAATCTATCTTAGGGCTGTTTTCTGTACAAAACAACCTTTGGAATGTTTTGTTGATCACATATTTTGCAGGTAAAGTATAAAAGTTGGCAGCCAAATTGCTGTAAAAACGGCATTTACGGCCATGCCAAATGCGGCATAGCGTCCTGCAATACTACCTCGTTGCCAAGCCTGAGCTGTGCCAATCGCATGTGCAGCAAGCCCTAGCGCCAGCCCTGACGCACGTTCATCATTAATATGGCGTAAGATGAGTGGAGAAAATGCTGCGCCAATCACACCCGATAAAATGACAATTAGAATCACTAGCGTGACTGGTGCGTGCAATAAAGTTGCAATATTGATGGCAATCGGGGTGGTTACAGCACGGGTAGCAAAGGCCATGATGGTTGAATCGGCCATATGTAACAAATACGCCAAGCCCATAGGAAGTGCAACTGCGCTGATACTTGCAAAAACCAAAATACTGATAATGGCTTTAGGGGGTAAATCATCATAACGCATGGCAGCTAAAGGAATGGCAAGTGCAACCGTGACATAGCCGAGTAAATGACTAAAGATGGTATTGGTTTGCTGCATATAGGATTCGTAGGGAATGCCGAATAAAAACAGTAAACCTATAACAAAAAACATGCCGATGACAATCACGGGAATTTGTGGAATCTTTTTATTGATTGGTTTGGCACATAGATAGGCAATAAGTGTAATGAGAAAACCAGAGAGAATTGAGAACATGTGCTTTTCCTATAGCCAGTGCTTTGCCATTTTGGCGTAAACCCAGAGAGGAATAAGCGTACTCACCACCAGAACCACGACAAATAGCGGAATTTCACTGCCCATATGAACTAACATAAGTAAAGAGCCTGCACTAATCGGTAAAAAGGCAAAGGCGCTTTCTTTCATGATTTTATTATTGGTATCGACTAGTCGGGCAGGGACTTTGCGGAACTTACGCCAGAGCAAAAGCAGTACTAATAAGCTAATTAATCCAATCAAATTACCCAATTCAGGATGATTGAACTGCGTCATGATCCAGACCGCACATTCACGGAACCCAATAATTAAAAAAAGTGTACCCATCCATGCTGGCCAATCAATACTTTTTACCCAATCCATGATTTGTCATTACACTAAAAAATTTTACTTATCACGTTTTAACCGATTTAGGGTTTGATTTCAAACTCCTCTAGCGTTCTCTGGAACATGCTTGCTTTTTCTCCCAGAATTTGATCGAGTGGTAAATGTGCTTGACGAATCAGTTGTTCCAATTTTGCAGGTGCAATTTTTACATTTAGATGTAGATTACCCTCATCATCATAATGTTCGGATTGAATCACATTGAGGGTATAGAGTTGGGTACGTAGTTTTCCATAAGCGGGTTTCAGTGTCAGATCGAAGTTTTGAATTTGTCCCATCAAACATTCATGTACCGCTTGTTGTAACAACTCGATGCCTTGTCCTGTATGGGCTGAGACATAAACACGTTCAGGGCAGTTAGGCTTGCTATAGATAATTTTTGCATCTTCAGCACTTTGGTCAATTTTGTTGTAGACCCGAAGAACAGGAACATCGGCTCCAATCTCTTTGAGTACTTTTTCAACTGCTTCAATTTGTTCCAACATTTCTGGGCTGCTTGAATCAATCACATGAAGTAACAAGGTGGCTTCTAGTGTTTCTTCTAAAGTGGCTTTAAATGATTCGACTAAAGAATGAGAAAGATTCCGTACAAAACCAACGGTATCCGCCAAAACTACAGTACCAATGCCTTCCCATGAAAGTCGACGTAATGTTGGATCTAAGGTCGCAAACAGTTGGTCAGCCGCATAAACATCGCTATTGGCTAAAACATTGAAGAGGGTGGATTTTCCCGCATTGGTATAGCCAACTAAAGATACGGTTGGAACAGCCGCTTTTTGGCGTGCAACACGACCTTGCAGACGAGTTTGTCGAACTTTATCGAGTTTGGCTTTGAGTTGCCCCATGCGAATTTTTAAAAGACGACGATCTGTTTCGAGTAGGGTTTCACCAGGGCCACGTAAACCGATCCCGCCTTTTTGACTGTCTAGGGTTCCGCGGCTGCGAATTAAACGGGAGGATAAGTGTTGTAATTGAGCCAATTCAACTTGTAGCTTACCTTCAAAGGTACGCGCACGTTGAGCGAAAATATCCAGAATTAATTCATTCCGATCAACCACACGGCATTTGAGGATATATTCGAGATTACGGGCTTGTGCAGGCGTTAATGCATGGTCAAAAATGACTAAGTCGGCTTCATATTCTGCAACAAGTTCAGCAATTTCTTCGGCTTTGCCTGAGCCAATGAAAAGTTTGGCATCGGGTTTAACCCGCTGTGCGTGTATATGTGTCAAGATTTCAGCACCAGCCGATTGAGCCAGCAAATTGAATTCTTCGGCATCAAGATTTTCCAGCATTTGCACGGAAACGCTGACCAGAATAATGCGTTCACCACCTTGATGACGTTTTAAATTTGCCACTCAGCCATTTCTCCACTTTAAAATTCTATTCTAGTGGAAAAAGGGCCGAGATGCTTGAGATTCGTTGCTTTATAACGTGGCAGCAAATAATTTTGCAAACAGAATGATGACAGCAAAATACAGAATACTAAAGCCGATGACCACTTGTAGTGTATGTAACCAGTGATGAGATGACTTGGATTTTTGAGGTGGTGTATGAGTTCGCATATGTTACACCTATTCATTTTAATGCTTATAAAACCATCATAATGAAGTTGCCATTCGAATTAAAATTGGATTTTGTAATGTTCACATTCGGTTTTTATAATCAATGCATGTGGGGAATGAACCGTATAGAATGAAGCAAAGTTCATCAAATACTCACAAGGTTTTGCTGGTTAGTCAAAATATATGAAAGAAAATTCAGCTGCTCAAACGTCTTCATTGAATCCAATTTCCAAGCTGTTCTTGTATGGTCGAAAGCTCAGTGCTGGCTTAGGTGTGGTTTCGGAAGGATTTTATCTGGTTGCTCGTCATGGTTTATATAAAGACCCGAACAATGCCAATAATACCCGCTACGTTCAGTATTTTTGCCGTCAATTATGTAAGGTGTTCAATCTTGAAGTTGAAGTGCATGGTGCGATTCCGCGTGAACCTGCTTTGTGGGTCAGTAATCATATTTCTTGGCTCGATATTGCCGTATTAGGTTCTGGGGCGCGCGTATTCTTTTTGGCTAAGGCTGAAATTGAAAAATGGCCTGTATTTGGAAAACTGGCTAAAGCGGGTGGAACTTTGTTTATTAAACGAGGTTCGGGAGATTCAATCAAAATTCGTGAACAGATTGCCCACTTTCTTAAACAAGATATTCCTGTTTTGTTTTTTCCTGAGGCAACCACTTCTGATGGTACACGGATTAAAAAAGTACATGGTCGAATTTTGGGGGCAGCGATTGAAGCGCAGCGACCTGTTCAGGTCTGCGTAATTTGTTATGTGAATCAGCAAGGGGAGTTAGATATGGTGGCGCCGTTTATTGGCGAAATCAGCTTTGTCGATCATATTAAAAATGTGTTGGAAATGCCGAAAGTGACTGCACATTTATTAACTTTACCGATGATTGATACCGAAGGACACACGGTTGACAGTTTAACTGCAACCGTACAACGTGAAATGAACGTAGGTTTAGCGCAGTTACATCAACGAGTGTTACATACGGTACCCGCAACATCCAACCGTGCTTTGATTTAAGCACAGTTGGAAGCAAGGGGCTTACATAAAGCCTTCTACAGGTAACCAAGAAATAAACTTAACTCCTACTTTGTGCCACCACTTCATTTTAGGTTCTGTCGTGTAAGTTTTAACATTTCCATTAGGGTGGGTCAGTTGCCAATTAATTTTATTATTGGCATCTAAAACCAGTTTATAGGCGTATTTCGACAGATTTTGGTCCATGGTTTCATGTACTGCTTTAGCCAAAGGTGGACTATTTAAAATTACCCCAATCTCGGTATTGAGATATGCTGAACGTGGATCAAAATTAAAAGAACCAATAAACACTTGGCTTTCATCAATCGCTAACATTTTCGCATGTAAGCTAGAATGGCTGAGTCCTCTTAAACTAATTTTGGCTTTTTGTGAAAGCTCTTCAGTGTTGCGATACCAGTTTTCTTGTTCAGGGGCCGCCAAAAACTCATACATTTGTACGCCGTTTTCTAAAAGGTCTTGGCGATATTTTCCGTAAAAGGCATGTACCAAAGCCACGTCATTGGCAATGAAGGAATTGGTCAATACTCGAACCTGAACCCCTTTTTGCGAAATTTTTTCGAGAACATCTGCCCCTTTTTTTTCAGGAACAAAATAAGCGGAAACAATGTCTAAACTTGAGTTTGGCGTTTCTAAATACGAAATGAGTTGGTGATTCAAGTAATCTTCTGGTGTCGCTTTATCGCGTGTTTTGTTGGGAGAATCTTTCACGACTTTGGCTTTGACCCAGTCAAACTTAATACTATGATCCAGCCATTGCTCAAAAGCTTGTGAGCGATTGGCTAAATCGAGGTAATTTTGTACCGCAGTATCGGCATAGTGTTCGGTGACTTGTTGTTTTAAACCTTCATAGCGTAAGGTGTATTTTTGTGGGTCAACAATTTGATTGACCGGATAGGCATAAGCATCATTCCAGTATTCATCAAAAGATGATGCAATTTCATCCGTAGCTGTGCCGACCAACATGACATCTACATCAGAAAACTGATAATGATCACTGACATTATAATATTGATTACTCATATTCCGTCCGCCAATCAGCGCAATTTGATTGTCGGCAATAAAGCTCTTATTGTGCATGCGTCGATTGACACGTTTTAAATCCAGCAAGATATCCATCGCACGAAAATTACGGAAACCATAAGGATTGTACAGTTTGACATCGATATTGCGGTGCTGTGCTAATGCTAAATAAATGCCTTCCATTTTGCCCGCATTATTGTCATCTATGAGCATGCGAACTTTGACGCCACGATCAGCCGCCTGAATAATCGCATGCAAAGCGATGGCACCAATTTTATCGTTGTCCCAAATATAATATTGTAAATCTAAGGTTTTTTCGGCACGTTCGATTAAGTGAATCCGTGCAGCCAAAGCCTCCAAGGGATCATTCAGGACATGAAAACCAGTTAAATTCGGATTTTGTTCACGGAGTGGATCAATAATTTTGGCTAATGATGTATGAGAAGTGTCAATATCAAATGAATTGACTACAGGTTGTGGCGTATATTGGGGGAGAGTCGAGCAAGCAGGCAAACCGAATAATAAACTGCTACAAAGTAAAATTACTGCCTTGGATGAGGTCTTCTTTTTAATGACAGACATCTGACGCTGCACGACGTGATTGTTCGGGTCTATTATACTCATCACACTATTATGATCGCTAGATTTGGTTTGAGTATAATTGTCAGCTATGAAAAGATAAATAAAAATAGAGAATTAGTAATTGGTATAGTGAGTAATGATATTGACAACAGACTCAATGATTTACGTTTTTTATGGAAGTTTCGTGTTGATTGCATTTTGGGCAATTGCACAGGCATGGCATAGCCAGTCGCATACAGAAACGATCCATCCATTTAAAGCATTTGTGCATTTACTTGCGTTTTATTTGTCTTATTTACTCTGGCCTTTGGTTGTATTTAGTCTTTATGCTGGCTGGAGTGGCTATTATTCGTTACATGAAGCAGGGTTTGTATTCTTGCTGAGTATCGTTTTACTTTATGCACGCTTTGTAGAGCCACATTGTGTTCAAGTCAAAACAACACGATATCAATTGGATGCTGGAAGCCGAATTCAAAAGCCTGTGAAAATAGCCTTGGTGGCTGATTTACATATCGGTTTGTTTTCAGGACATGAACGACAACTAAAAATAATCGTGGAGAAAATCAATCAGCAGCAGCCAGATTTGGTGGTGGTGGCAGGGGATTGGACATATGAACCAGAAGATACTTTGGCTGATGAATTGGCACCCTTAAAAAAAATTCAAGCTCCTGTTTATTCTGTATATGGAAATCATGATGAGCAATATCCTGGTCCGCCGATACAGGCTTTATTGAGCCATGCACTCAGTGTGAATGATGTCATTGATATTGAAGGGCAGATTGTTGAATTTGATGAATTTCGTTTAATTGGGGTGGGCGATTTGTGGGCAGGAAAAGCCGATATGCGTTATCTGCCAGATTTACCCCAAGATAAACCTTGGGTGATTCTCTCTCATAACCCAGATACAGTGGATATGGTTCCAAAACTACCGAATCGTCCGTTAATGTTGTCGGGACATACGCATGGTGGACAAGTGGAATTACCATGGTTAACTGATTATGTGATGAAAAAAGTCTCTATTCTCGGACATAAACGAGGACTGTATAACCATGAACATGCTGATGTGTTTGTGACAGTCGGTACTGGAATGGTCGGTGTTCCATTTCGATTTCGCGTTCCACCCACCATTGATATTATTGAATTGGTTTAATTTAAGATTTTAGAAGTCATCTCTGTATTCGCATAAAAAAGCCCTCAAACTTTGTAAGGATTGAGGGCTTTTCATCATTTTAAGATTTTATCGGGTGTAATTGTGATTAAACTTGATTATTTACATCATCATTTTTAGTTTCACGAATAGCAAGGAATGCCAGCAATGAAAGAATAGAAGCCGCCGTGAGGTAGTAACCCACAGCATATAATCCATAAGTTGTTGCGAGTTTAGTGGCAATCAGTGGCGCAAAAGAAGCACCGAAAATACCCGCTAAGTTAAAGGTTAAAGCAGAGCCTGTATAGCGCACAGAAGTCGGGAAAATCTCAGACAACACAGTCCCAATTGGGCCATATGTTAAGCCCATAATGGCTAAACCTATACACAAGAATAAGAACACGACAAAGGTATTGCCAGATTCGAGCATGCTTGAGAAAACTAAACCAAATAAGGCTGAAAGTACGCAGACTGCAATCGAAGTGGTTTTACGTCCAAATTTTTCTGCCAAAACCGCAGAAAGTGGAATAAAAGCAGCAAAACAAAGTGTTGCAATCAATTGTAACTCTAAGAATTCAGCACGTGAATAGCCAAGTTTTGTGGTTCCCCAGTTAAGTGCGAACACTGTAGTGAGATAAAACACAACGAAAGTACAAATCGCTGCAATCGTACCTAGAACCAACATTGGCAAATGTTTGGTCATGACTTCTTTAAAAGGCACGTTGACTTCTTTTTGCTTATCCAACACCTTTTGGAAAGCTGGCGTTTCGTGCAATTTAAGACGAATCCATAGACCTACAATTACCAAAATAGCACTGGCAATAAATGGAATACGCCAGCCCCATTGCATAAAGTCTTGTTCAGACATCAATGCACCGAGGGTCAAGAACGAACCTGTTGCCAAGATAAAACCGATTGGTGCA
Organism: Acinetobacter sp. ACNIH2; assembly: GCF_002934965.1. Lineage (NCBI taxonomy): Bacteria > Pseudomonadati > Pseudomonadota > Gammaproteobacteria > Moraxellales > Moraxellaceae > Acinetobacter > Acinetobacter sp. ACNIH2. Next base: position 791,036 of record NZ_CP026412.1, on the reverse strand, counting down.
CCTAACTGTGGGAACATGCCATACCATGCACGCTTGCCCTCAGGGGCATTTTCTGTTGCCAATAACACCGCACCTGACCATTCACCGCCTAAACCAAGACCTTGTCCTAAACGGCAAAGGGCTAAGAGCAATGGAGCGACAATACCAATTTGGGCATAGGTGGGTAATAAGCCGATACAGACCGTGGAAATCCCCATGGTGAGTAGGGCTGCAACCAAGGTGGCTTTCCGTCCAATACGGTCACCTAAATGACCAAACAGGGCGGCACCAATTGGACGTGCAATAAAGGCAATGGCAAAGGTCGCCAGTGACTGAATGGTGGCGGTCATCGGATCTGTACTTGCAGGGAAGAACAGATGTGGAAAAATAATGACCGCTGCAGTCGCGTAAATATAAAAATCGAAGAACTCGATAGTAGTACCCACTAGACTAGCGGTAAGTACACGAAATTTTGAATTAGTTGCTACTTCTACTGTAGCTGTAGTTGATGACGCCATGGATAACCTTACACTTACTAAAATTAAAAGAACTTAGTTTTAAAAGCGTAATCTTTTTAAAAAAGGCGTAATTTCTTAAAAAAACAACGGAAAATCGAACTCACATCTACTCTTTTAGGGTCACTAAAACGCGAGAGAAGTCGATTAAATCACGTACAGATAGATCGCGAGGAAGTGTGATCCAGCGCCTATCAGTACAAATACATGCCAGATCGCATGGGTATATTTTACCCGTTTTAATGCATAAAACAATGCTCCGACGGTATAAGCCAGTCCCCCAAAAACCAGCCAAAAGAGCGCATCGGAAGATAAATAACGTTGCATATCATTGACTAATAACACAGCAAGCCAGCCCATAACCAAGTAGGCAATGAGCGAAACTTTCTGGAAACGATGAATGAAAATTAATTTGAATAGTGTTCCAAGTAGGGCAATCACCCAGAGAGCAATTAGTAAGTTGTGGGCTTTTTCGGTTGGAATTGCAATTGAGAGAAACGGGGTATAAGTCCCAGCAATCAAATAATAAATGGCGGTGTGATCGAGTTTTTTTAGCCAAAAACGTTTTTCGTAGGTCTGCGCCATGTGATACAGGGTGGAACCTGTAAACAGCAGAATCATACTGAAACCATAGACCCAAAGTCCGATCCATTGTCCCGTACTTAAATATGAGCCTTTAATTACCAACAGTATAGTGCCGATACAGGCAAGGATTGCACCGAGCGCATGGCTCCAGACATTAAACTGCTCTTCGGTTGGATGATAATCATGCGTATGGGGAGCGGTCATAGCGGCTGCTTTTTATTAAAAATACAACTGTATAGTAATTCAATTTTGCTTTTCGCGTAAGACGCTTTAAAATTTAGTCGCAAATTTGATTAGGTTTATTGTATGTCTGACTCGACTTCTCCTTCTGCTCAGGAACAACAGTTTCTCGATGCTGTACAGCAAGCACTTGAAACACAAAGTTTTGAGCGTTTAATCCTGAGCCAATACAAGGGGGAAATGCAGCAGTTAAAAAAAATGACTTTCCGTCTGATTGAGTTACAACAGCAACCTGTTTTGAATGTTTTATATCGACATAAAACTCAAGATGTCACCAAAAACTACCCAATCTCAGATGCCATGCAAATTATTGCGGAGCATTTGGCCTGTTGTAAGCAGGGCAATTTGTTTGCATCGACCCAAGATGTACAACTCAAGCGCAATAAGAAAAAAGATTTACTGACCATTACTCAGAAAACGACAATGACCAAAACAGATGCGCATGCGACACAAACGCATGATCGGAGCAAACATCGTTTTGTGGAGCAAGAAAGTCTGTTCTTGCAACATTTGGGCATTACCGATGCTCAAGGTCAGATTATTCCGAGCATGGCACGTAAATGGAAACAGATTAATAAGTTTGTGGAAATTTTTTCGGGGGCTTTGACCCAATTGTCGACTCAAGATCAGAATTTACGCGTGGTTGATTTTGGTTCAGGTAAAGGCTATTTAACCTTTGCTTTATATGATTATTTGGCGAAGCAGCAGCAGGTTCCATTTGTAACAGGCGTTGAGTTAAATGAAAAGATGGTGCAATTCTGTCAACATGTAGCAGAGGCTTCTGGATTTAATCAACTAGATTTTTTCCAAGGTGATGTCCGAACCTATCAGCCTGAACGTTTAGATGTGATGATTGCTTTGCATGCTTGTGATGTGGCAACCGATTTTGCCATTCATACGGGGATTCGCTTAAATGCACAGATGATTATGTGTGCGCCGTGCTGCCATAAGGAGTTGCGCCCACAATTAAAAAGTCCAGAAGTATTGAAGCCGATGTTGCACTTTGGGATTCATGCGGGTCAACAGGCAGAAATGCTGACGGATACTATTCGTGCATTACTGTTAAAAGCCTATGGCTATGAAACCAAGGTCTTTGAGTTTGTTGCTTTGGAACATACCAGCAAAAATAAAATGATTTTAGCCACCAAGCGCGCCGATTTTGTTGCACCTGATACTGTGGTATTGGCGCAAATTGAGGCATTAAAAAATATGTATGGCATTCAAAAACACTCCTTGGAATTGCTATTAAATAACCAATGGGATCAACAAGATATTGGTTCGAAATGCTAAGTATATTGAGCGAAATGAATAGGACAGAGATATGACACTACAGATTCGGGCAGGGACTTGGGCTGAATTGCAGTCAGATGCAAAACCGATCCGTGAACAGGTGTTTATTCAGGAACAGCAGATTGCTGCGGCAGACGAGTGGGATGCACAGGATGAAATTTCACAGCATTTTGTAGTGTGCGATGGGGAGCAGGCCATTGCGACAGCCCGCTTATTGCCAAATCACAGTATTGGGCGTGTTGCCGTATTGGCATCGCACCGTGGACGAGGGATTGGTAAGCTTTTGATGCAAGAGATTATCCAGCAAGCGCAGATCCAACAACGTCCTTTATTGCAACTTTCTTCGCAAGTGCATGCAATGTTTTTTTACCAAAATTTAGGCTTTCAAGCACATGGAGATGCGTATATGGATTGTGGCATTCCACATATTGATATGCAGATGTCTTTGCTTCTACAGGGCTAAAAATCCTAAATTTTAGGCATAAAAAAGCCATCTTCTGAGAGATGGCTTTTTTGTTTAATGTCCGTGATGTGCTGTAGATGCTGAGGAGTCGGTCATGGCAGCATGCTCTTCGGCACTCATATTCATTTGTTGAGCATCGGATTCAGTACTCATGTCCATCGTGTGCTCTGCTGGAGCACCGCTGGCTTGAGCTGCACGAGCTTCGCGTTGTTTACCTGGCATATAGTCAGGTTCGTGTTGCATCGCTAAATAAAAAACAACCAGAAAAATAACACTTAGAATTGTGGCAATAATCAGGGCTTTCCAACCCCATGGAGATTTTTCAGGAGAAGTATCGTCTGACATAACAAATAACCCAATGGATAAAAAGAAACTTTTAAAATTATGTAACTTTATAACATAAAATGGAGTGGATACAGACCAAATTTTCTCTGTACACGACAAATTTCATAGGGCCCTTGTCCTATCAGGCTTTTTCTTTCTTAAAATTGCTAGCACTTTCTTAAATTCTTCTTTTTTTCCAAAACCAATCAAACGTAGAATAGCCATCTGAACATAGTCCAAACCGTAGCGAAATAAACTTACTGAAAGTCGTCCATGCTTCTTTAGTTTTATCGCTTTTTTTCGATCATGTTGCCATTCACCTGTTAAATAGCACCAACAGAAACCGATCGCTAGCACTGCTATCAATTTCTTGACTCGTCTAGGGTCTGTTAAACGAGTATTTTCAAGATTGAATCCACGTCCTTTGAGACAACTAAATAAGGTTTCGATTTCCCAGCGTAATGCATAATCACCAATAGCAGAAGCATTAAACATAGGAGAAACAACAAGTAAAAGTTCTCCATCTTCTAATCGTAGCGCACTAATATACAGTTTCACTCGACCAACCCAAATACGTCGTTTACGACATTCTGTTTGACCAACTTGAAGATGACGAAATAAATCACTAATTTTATGATTCTTGGCTAAGTGATTGGTCACAATAAAGTTTTTTTAACACGTATACAGAAGTTAATGTCATTTTCAATTAACCATGTAAACCATTTCTCACCGATAAATTCTCTGTCTGCGAACACATTCACAATACGATCTTTACCAAAAATGGAGATAAAGCGTTGAATCAAAGCAATACGCTCTTTTGTATCTGAATTTCCACGTTTATTGAGCAATGTCCAAACAATAGGTATCGCTATTCCACGATAGACGATGGCTAACATCAAGATATTGATATCTCGTTTTCCCCATTTCCAGTTGGTTCTATCCAAAGTTAATTGGACTTTATCGAATGAAAATATATTGAAAATTAACTGAGAAATTTGACGATAATCGAAATACTGATCTGCAAAGAAGCGTTGTATACGTCGATAAAATGATTGTGGTAAGCACGTGATGGGTAAGGCTTTAGATGCAGAAGAAAGATTACATGTCTGTTTTACAATTAATGCCAGCATAATCAGTGTAAAACATTTTACACGTGACTTGTTCCACTTTAGATATTTGTTTAAGATGAGATGTAACTCATTGAAATGTGTCATCATATTCGTCGTCAGAAAACAAGTATTATGCCATTATTTCAATGAGTTGTCTTTTTTTGTCGTGTACAAAGCCAAATTTTATAAAAAGCTTAATTGTTCTTATTTTAGCTTATGAGATGTCGCTGATTTGGAAGAGGGTTTCCAAACCAGCGTTTATCGATAGAGAAATTATTGAATAAGTTCGTTACGTTGAGCTTGATCTCTTAAACTTTGTGGTGGATTAAAACGTTCACCATATTTGGCAGCCAACTCTTCTGCGCGTTTTTCTGCTTTATCAGTACCATATTGATTTAGGAATTGAATTGCTCCTCCAGTCCAAGGGGCATAACCAATTCCAAAGATAGAGCCGACGTTGGCATCAATCACTGACTCTAATACGCCTTCTTCATAACAACGTAACGTATCTAGTGCCTGTACAAACAGAATGCGATCAATCATATCTTGCTCGGAAATATCGTGATCTTTCTGCCAGCGGTTTAAGCCTTCCCATAAGTGCTTTTTACCATTCTCAGGATAATCATAGAAACCTGCGCCAGCAGCTTTACCTTTACGGTTTAATTCATGAATCATGGTATGAATCACTTCATCTACTGGTGTTTTCGGTAGCTCTTTGCCTTCGGCTTGTAAAGCTTTACGTGCTTCGCTAGCAACATGCTCGGTTAAGGTTAAAGACACTTCATCTTGAATCGCAAGTGGTCCCACAGGCATACCAGCTTTCAGTGCTGCCATTTCAATACGCGCTGGGTGGACACCTTCGGCAAGCAAGCGCATACCTTCTTGAATGAACGTACCAAACACACGACTGGTAAAGAAACCACGGCTATCATTGACAACAATCGGCGTTTTTCCAATTTGTTGTACAAAATCGTAGGCTTTAGCAAGTGTCTCTGCGGAGGTATTTTTACCTTTAATAATTTCAACCAACTGCATTTTGTCGACTGGGCTAAAAAAGTGTAGGCCGATAAACGCTTTATCATCCTTACTTGCTTGAGCTAAACCCGTAATTGGTAGGGTTGAGGTGTTTGATGCCATCACACCGTTAGGCGCTAAGTATTGTTCAGCTTCTTGAGTGACTTTAGCTTTGAGTTCTTGGTTTTCAAATACCGCTTCAATAATTAAATCACAACCTTGTAAGTCTTGAGCTGAAGCTGTCGCCGTGATGAGAGATAAAATCTGATCACGTTTTTCTGCGGTCATGCGGCCTTGTGAAACACGTTTATCTAAGAGCTTTTGTGAGTAAGCTTTACCTTTCTCAGCATTTTCAACAGATACATCTTTAAGTACAACTGGAATGCCTTTAATGGCTGTTGAATAAGCAATACCTGCACCCATCATGCCTGCACCCAATACACCAACTTTAGTCGCTTGCCATTTTGGAACGTCGGCAGGACGACTAGCACCAGACTTAATTGCATTTAGACCATGCCAGAAAGTACCGATCATATTTTTAGAAATTTGGCCTGTGGTAAGCTGAGTAAAGTAGCGAGACTCAATACGCAGTGCAGTATCGACATCGACTTGAGCACCTTCAACTGCGGCAGCCATAATCGCTTCAGGGGCAGGGTAACAACCTTTGGTTTTGTCTCTTAACATGGCTGGGGCAATTGCAAGAACTTGTGCAACTGCTGGCGTTTTTGGATCACCACCCGGGATTTTGTAGCCTTTTACATCAAAAGGCTGCTGAGATTTTGGATTTGCTTTGATCCAAGCAATTGCTTTCTCTAAAAGCTCTTGTTCATTTTCAGCTGTGTCATGAATTAAGCCTAAAGATTTTGCTTTATCAACACCGAACTGTTTGCCTTCCATTAAGAAAGGAAATGCATTTTGAAGCCCAAGCAGACGTACCATGCGAACAATACCGCCGCCACCTGGTAACAAACCTAAAGTAACTTCTGGTAGGCCAAATTTGCTTTTCGGGTCATTGATTGCAATACGGTGATGGCAACTTAATGCAATTTCCCATCCACCGCCCAGTGCTGTGCCATTTAATGCTGCAACCACTGGAATTCCTAAGGTTTCTATTGTACGTAAATGACCTTTTAGCTTTTCAACCATATTGAAAAAGTCAGTTGCATGCTCAGGTTGAACTTGAATTAGCTCATCTAGGTCGCCGCCTGCAAAGAACGTTTTCTTAGCCGAACGGAAAATAACGCCTGAGAGTTCTGTTTCTGCTTTAAGTTTCTGAGTGACCTCATCAAGTGAGTCACGAAACTCAGCGTTCATGGTGTTTGCAGATTGACCAGTTGAATCAAGTGTCAAGATGACAATATTGTCGGCATTTTTTTCGTATTGAATTGCACTCATTTTTTATATCCCTAAATTTTTATACACGTTCAATAATGGTGGCAATACCCATACCACCGCCGACACAGAGCGTCGCTAAACCGCGCTTTTTATCTTGTCGTTCAAGCTCATCAAGTAGTGTGCCCAAAATCATGGCACCTGTTGCTCCTAAAGGATGGCCTAAAGCAATCGCACCACCATTTACGTTGACTTTCTCAGCTGGGACGTTGAGCTCATTAATAAAACGCATAACAACTGCCGCGAATGCTTCATTGACTTCAAATAGGTCAATATCATCAATTGTTAGGCCAGCTTTTTCCAAGGCTTTACGTGCAGCAGGAGCAGGGCCAGTCAGCATAATGGTTGGGTCAGTACCGACTAATGCAGTCGCCAAAACTTTAGCGCGTGGTTTTAAATTTTGTTCTTTCACTGCTTTTTCCGAAGCCAGTAAAACGAGAGCTGCTCCATCGACAATGCCTGATGAGTTACCTGCATGGTGAACATGATTGATTTTTTGTGCTTCTGGATATTTTTGTAAAGCGACTGCATCAAAGCCCATTTGCCCCATCATTTCAAAGCTTGGGTTGAGCTTCGTTAGACCTTCGAGTGTTGTATGACCTTTAATAAATTCATCTTTCTCTAAAATCACTACACCTGCATGATCTTTTACCGGCACAACTGATTGGTCGAAATAACCATTTGATTGAGCCGCCGCCGCTTTTTGTTGTGAAGCGACTGCAAAGGCATCGACATCTGCACGGCTATAACCATCTAGAGTCGCAATGAGGTCAGCACCAATCCCTTGCGGAACAAAAGAAGATTTTAAGTTGGTTTCAGGGTCTAATGCCCAAGGGCCACCATCGGAGCCCATCGGAACACGTGACATGGATTCCACACCACCAGCAACCACTAAATCTTCCCAACCCGAACGAACTTTCATGGCTGCCATATTGACTGCTTCTAAACCTGAAGCACAAAAACGATTGATTTGTACCCCAGCAACATCATCATTCCAACCAGCTGCAATCGCTGCAGTTTTGGCAATGTCACCGCCTTGATCACCAATAGGAGTTACGCAGCCCAAAACAATGTCGTCGACTTTCGATGTATCGAGTTGATGGCGCTGCTGTAATTCATTTAATAAAGTGGTGAGTAAGGTAATTGGTTTTACTTCATAAAGAGAGCCGTCTTTTTTTCCTTTTCCGCGTGGTGTGCGAATGGCATCAATAATATAAGCCTCGCTCATAACAGTTCCTTTTTTATTGCTTAAAATTTATTTGTGTTTTGAGTGTACTGGTTTTAATAGCGAGTGCAATGACAAGACTGGCATAGGCAGCATGATCATTTTGGTCAATTGAGATGCGGAAATATGAACTTGATCAAAGTGGAGCTTGATCAGTAAACTATGCAACCATAAAAAATAATCTATTTAAATGAAATTTATTAATATTATTGGTACGACTGGCTCAGGCAAATCGACGTTTGCCCGACAGTTAGCACAGAAATTAGATTTAGCTTATATTGAAATGGATGATTTATTTTGGCTCGATAATTGGCAAGAGCCAACGGATGAGGTGTTTTTCGAAAAATTAAAAAACAAAATGGATAATACTGCGAGTGGTTGGGTATTAGATGGTAATTATACTCGTACTATGTCGTTAAAATTGGTGAAAATAGATACCATAGTTTGGTTGGATTACTCGTTATCTAGAAATTTTTTTCACTTAACGAAACGGAGTTTATTCAATCTTATGAGTCAAAGAAAATTATGGAAAAACTCTAATAATCGAGAGAGTTTAAAGCTATTGTTTTCTAAACAATCGATTTTTGTTTGGCTGATTCAGCAATATCCTAGAAATAAAAGAAAATATCAAATGATGATGCATGATTCCCAATATCAGCATATTCAATTTATTCGTTTAACTTCACCAAAACAATCAGTGGAATTTTTAGAGAAAATTAAGAGCGTATAATGATGCATATTCCAGCAAAGGCACTTTGTATTTTTCGATATCAAGATAAAGTTCTGCTTTCTCATGGACATGACCCCAGTAAAAATGAAAATTATTTGAGGCCGATAGGAGGTACTATTGAATTTGGAGAAACTTCCTTAGAAGCAGTTAAACGAGAAGTTTTAGAGGAAATAAATCAGCAGATTATTCATACAAAACTGTTAGGTGTTCTTGAAAATTTATTTACTTTTGATGCTCAAGCAGGGCATGAAATCATTTTTGTTTATGAGGCTGAATTTTTTGATAAAACTTTATATAGCCAAGTAGAAATAAATGGGTGCGAGACAAATGGTTCAACTTATATCGCTGAGTGGGTTAATACACAGTTATTAGCATCGGGTCAGTATCCTGTTTATCCCAAGGGCATAGTGCAGTGGCTGTGTAAGGAGTAGACAGCTTCATATTAAAGCTGTCTATTCAAAAATTATGGCTTAAAGATAACCATGTAATTGACGGTATAACCCTGGGGTTACGCCTGTCCATTTCTTGAATGCACGATGGAAGGTACTGGTTTCACTAAAACCAACTTGCTGTGCGACATCTTCCAATGTGAGGTTTGGATTGAGGAGTAAATGAATCGCAGCATCACGACGTAAAGCATCTTTCACGCCTTGGTAGCTTTTACCTTCCGCAGCCAAACGACGACGTAAAGTTTGCGGTGAAAGATATAACATTGATGCTACATCATTCAGTGTTGGCATTTCTTCACCAATTTGACTCTTCAACACTTCACGAATACGAGAGGTGAGAGAATTGGTGTTTTTGAATTTAACCAATAGCTGTGCAGGCGCTGCTTTTAAGAATTCCTCTAAGGTTTCTTCATTTTGACGAATTGGTAAATCTAAATAATCCGCCGCAAAGGTGATTTCAGTACGTGGCATGTCAAACTGCATCACGGGAGCGAAAAACAGGGCATCATATTCATCTGCATGGGCAGGGCGCGGGTAGCCAAAATGCACGCGCTCTAAAGGAAGGCGACGTTCAATGAGCCAAGATGCCAAGCCATGCCAAATCATCAACATACTTTCGGTAATGAAATGATTTGGATCCATCTCAGTTGGAATGAGTGGGACTAAGCGAGCTTCATGCTTATCACGTTCGAGCGAAACACACCATTCATCACCAAACAATTTATAAAACTGAGTTGATAGTTCGAGCGCATCACCTAAGGTTTTCGCATGGATGATCAGTTGGCACATAATGGCAAACGTACCCAAACGACGAGGTTGGATATCGAAACCAATATGCTCATCCTGAGTCACCATCCATAACATTTTCACAAAACGTGTGTATTGTTCTGGAGAAATTCGAGCTTTAGGCTGACGTAACAGTTCGGCTTCTATTCCGACGTGCGAAAGTAAAGTTTCGACATCCATGCCGAGGCGTTTTACGCCAGTCAAAGCCGCATTGACAAAATGGATACTAATCGTATCGCGGCTCATGTTAAATCCTTCAGTCTCTTTTGTATTCACTTGCGTATGACCTAAATGACGCTAAAAAAGTTTTTATAGGCAATTTACAATAGGGAAATTTGCCTTTCTACATGGTAAATTGCCGAAATGATCAAGGTAAATGGCTGAACATGACATTGTTTTGTTGATTTTATATTTCTAAGATACATGAAAATACAAGAGTTCAAGAGTAAAAATAACATGCAACATGCTTTACAGGGATTGAAAGTACTGGATTTTTCAACATTGTTACCAGGTCCATTTGCCACTTTATATTTAGCGGATATGGGCGCGGAAGTGATTCATGTGGAATCCCCAACACGACCCGACTTGATTCGTCTTTTTCCGCCTTATGCACATGGGCAAGCGACCGCACATCTTTATTTGAATCGAAATAAACAATCCGTGGCTCTGGATTTAAAAGATCCACAGAACATTGCAACGATTAAGGAAAAGATTAGCCAATACGATATTGTCGTAGAGCAATTTCGCCCGGGTGTCATGCAACGACTGGGATTGGACTATACCACTTTAGCAGAAATTAATCCGCGACTGATTTATTGTTCCATTACTGGCTATGGCCAAACAGGGAGTTATAAAGATAAGGCGGGGCATGACATTAACTATTTAGCTTTATCGGGAATTGCGGGGCACAGTGGTCGTGCACAGAGTGGACCACCGCCGTTAGGTATTCAAGTTGCGGATATTGCAGGTGGTTCGTTACATGCTGTGATCGGCATTTTAACGGCTGTGATTGAGCGTCATCAGAGTGGAAAAGGACAATATATTGATATTTCCATGACCGATTGTGCGGTAGCGTTAAATAGTATGGCTGCCGCCGCCGCATTGGCAGGAAATATCACACAAGAGCCAGAATCTGGAATACTGAATGGCGCTAGCTTTTATGATTACTATGAAACGCAAGATGGGCGTTATCTGTCAATTGGCAGTTTAGAGCCACAATTTATGTCGGGTTTGGCTCAGTTGTTAGCGTTGCCACTTTTATTAGAGAAAGGAGCTTCGCTCCTTTCGGAAGATCGTGCTGAGGTTAAGCACGCTCTACAGGAAAAAATTAAAACTCGCTCATTGTTAGAGTGGCAGCAACTGTTTTCGACTCAAGATGTCTGTGTAGAACCTGTTTTAACGTTAGATGAAGCTTTGTATTCAGATTTGGCACAACAACGGCATTGGGTAGCCCATGTTCCACTGCATGAACATTCTATAGAGACTCAAGCGCAGTTGGCATGTCCAATCAAATTTTCTCGTTCAGCAATGCGCTATGATTTTATAGGACAGGCATTAGGTACAGGCACTTGGTAGCCTGTACTTTTTATAAAATCAAGCTATTTTAATAACTTAACAAAAAACGACAAAAAGATTATATTTTAACCACAAAAAACAGGCGTAACCTAAATATGCATTACATAATTATAAAAGGTTGCAGGTATGCAAAAACTCCGAATCTCAAGGAAATGGTTCACATTGTGTTTAATGGGCTTGAGCATCAATTCTGGAACTCATGCGCAATCAGCCTTTGCCGTAGACAGCCCTTGGATGTTTGGGGATTGGAACGGAACCCGAACTGAATTACAAACTCAAGGATATAGTTTTAACTTGGGCTATACAGGGGAAATGGCTACTTTACTGGATGCAAAAAAGCATTCGAGCCACGGTACTGAATATGCCGATCAGTTTGTGTTAGGTAGTCATTTTGATTTAGACAAAATACTGGGTTGGCAAGACACCGAAGCGCAAATTATTATTACAGAACGGAACGGGCATTCTTTGTCACAAACATCGGATGCTTTGAATGGGCATTTAAGTTCAACCCAAGAAGTTTGGGGGCGTGGGCAAACGTGGCGTTTGACCAATTTTTGGATTAAGAAACAATTCCTCAATCAACAGTTAGATCTTAAAGTTGGACGTTTTGGCGAAGGGGAAGATTTTAATAGTTTTGATTGTGATTTTCAGAACTTAGCCTTATGCGGTTCTCAGGTTGGCAATTGGGTGGGGGATCAATGGTTTAATTGGCCTGTGAGTCAATGGGCTGCCAGACTGAAATATCAAGTTTCCCCTGAGCTCTTTAGCCAAATTGGGGTATATGAATATAATCCTGAGAATTTAAAGCGTAGTCAGGGGTTTAATTTAAGTACCTCGGGTTCGGATGGTGTCATTGTCCCCATAGAAATGGTCTGGCAGCCGAAAATTGGTACACAAGGCAAAACAGGTGAATATCGGCTGGGCTATTACTATAGCAGTGCAGATGTTGCCGAGATTCAGAATCCTAACGCCACATCTCATAAGCAAGGCATGTGGATTGTCGCAAAACAACAATTGCTGCAACATGCTCAAGATCCGCAGCGCGGACTTACAGGGTTTATAAACCTGACTGTGCACGATGACAAAACCAACAATGTCGACAATATGCAAAATATTGGTGTGATTTATACAGGCCTGTTGGATATGCGTCCGCAAGATGAAATTGCCTTGGGATTTGCTCGAATCCATCTCAATGACGACTTAAATACGGGGCAAGAGGAAGAATATAATACCGAACTGTATTATGGGTTACATGCCACCAATTGGTTAACGATTCGTCCAAATCTTCAATACATTCGACATGTGGGTGCAGACAAAAATGGCGAAAATGTTTGGGTCGGCGGGATTAAGTTTCAAACAGCATTTTAACGGTGTTAGAAAAACCATCTTTTCTAGATCAATGATTTAAATACAAAGAAGAATATCGAAACAAACGACAAAATAATCCAACTGTGTAGCTGATTTAACGATAAATAATAAAGTGAATGAGGTGAATGGAATGAGTAACCCATCAAATACGATGCGAACCTTTACCGTTATTGTGATGCTTTTAATTGCTGCCTATCTGTTGATTGGGGGTGTATGGCTCATTCTACTTGGTGGTTCAATCTATTATGTGATTGCTGGTCTGCTAATTTTGGCATCAGCATTTTTACTTAAAAGGGGGCAAGGTTCCTCTTTATGGTTGTACAGTTTCTTAATGCTAGCAACCATACTCTGGAGTTTATGGGAGGTTGGATCTGATTTTTGGGCTCTCGCACCTCGTTTGGATGTTTTGGGAGTATTAGGTTTATGGTTACTCATTCCTGCAGTCACGCGCAATATGAGTCAAGCCCAAGGCAGTAAAATCGCCCTTTCGGGCACGTTGTTGATTGCTATCGCAGTTATGATCTATGCCATTTTTAATGATCCCCAAGAAATTAATGGCGTCATTCAACAACCGCAACCTGCATCGGCTCAAGCCATTGATGGGGTGGCAGAACAAGACTGGCCCGCTTATGGACGTACTCAGGGCGGGGTGCGTTATTCACCTTTAACGCAGATTAATGATCAAAATGTGAAAAATCTGAAAGTGGCTTGGACATTCCGCACAGGTGATGTCAAAACAGATAAAGATTCGGGGGAAACCACTAATCAGGTGACACCGATTAAAGTGGGTAACAACTTATATATGTGTACTACCCACCAATGGTTAATTGCCTTAGACCCAGCAACGGGCAAGGAAAAATGGCGTTTTGACCCAAAATTGAAAGCTGACCATACCTTTCAGCATCTCACCTGTCGTGGGGTAATGTATTACGATGCCAACAATACAGCCGAGTTTGCGACCAGCTTGCAAAATCGAAAATCGGTTTCTGCCGAGTGTCCACGTAAGGTGATTATTCCAGTCAATGATGGGCGTTTGGTGGCTGTGAATGCTGATACAGGTAAAGTGTGTTCTGATTTTGGTGAGCAAGGCGAAGTAAATTTACAAAAATTTATGCCTTATGCCTATCCAGGAGGCTATAACCCGACATCACCTGGGGTTATTTCGGGTACAACGGTGGTTATTGCGGGTTCAGTCACAGATAACTACTCTTCCAAAGAGCCTTCTGGCGTCATACGTGGTTATGATGTGAATACAGGTGAATTGCTTTGGGTCTTTGATACAGGGGCACAAAATCCGAATGCCATGCCGAATGAAAGTACCACTTTCGTGCATAACTCGCCAAATGCATGGGCACCTTTGGCGTATGACTCCAAATTGGATATCGTATATGTACCTACAGGGGTGGGAACCCCCGATATTTGGGGTGGAGATCGTACTGAGTTAAAAGAGCGTTATGCCAATTCGATGTTGGCCATTAATGCCAGTACAGGCAAGCTAGTTTGGCATTTTCAAACCACGCATCATGATTTGTGGGATATGGACGTGCCAGCACAACCTTCTTTGGCAGATATTCAAGATAGCACTGGAAAAACTGTTCCAGCGATTTATGTATTAACCAAAACAGGAAATGTCTTTGTACTAGACCGACGTACAGGCAAAGCGATTGTGCCTATAAACGAGCGCGCAGTTCCTCAAACAGTGAAACGCGGGCCACAAACCCAAGGCGAACACTATTCTGCAACCCAACCCTTTTCGGATTTAAATTTGGCACCTCAAGACAAGTTAAAAGATAAAGACATGTGGGGGGCGACCATGTTTGATCAGTTAATTTGTCGGGTTTATTTCCACCGTTTGAATTATGACGGTATTTACACCCCACCTTCAGAAAATGGCACTTTGGTGTTTCCTGGGAATTTAGGCGTATTTGAATGGGGCGGCATGTCAGTGAATGCAGACCGCCAAGTTGCTGTCATGAATCCAATCGGATTGCCTTTTGTCAGTCGTTTAATTCCCGCAGATCCGAACCGTCAAGAAACTGCCAAAGGTGCAGGGACTGAACAAGGGGTACAGCCAATGTATGGTGTGCCTTATGGTGTGGAAATCAGTGCGTTCTTATCTCCGCTCGGTTTACCGTGTAAGCAACCAGCTTGGGGCTATGTGGCGGGTGTAGATTTAAAAACCCATCAAGTGGTTTGGAAAAAGCGGATTGGGACTATCCGTGACAGTTTGCCGAAATTGTTCCAACTGCCACCTTTAAAAATTGGAGTGCCTGGTTTGGGTGGTCCAATTTCAACCGCAGGGAATGTGATGTTTGTCGCTGGCACGCAGGATAATTATCTTCGTGCATTTAACGTCAGCAATGGCGAGCAGTTATGGGAAGGGCGTTTACCCGCAGGTGGTCAGGCAACACCAATGACCTATGAAAGCAATGGTAAGCAATACGTGGTGATCATGGCTGGTGGGCATGGTTCCTTTGGCACCAAGATGGGGGATTATTTGGTTGCCTATGCTTTGCAATAATTGACTACATCCTCCATAAAAAAGCCTGATTCGTCAGGCTTTTTGCTGTCTGAATTGGAACATGACTGTCCTATTTAGAGCGTTAGCAATAAATAAGATATAGATAGAAGAACAAAGTCCAAAACAGCTAAAAAGTGCTTAAGCCTTATAGATTCGATCTTTTAGAAAAACAAAAAAGGCTTATCAATAAAACCGCTATTAAATATGTAAAAAACGCGTTTTGTTGATAGTTTAAATATCGTTATGCTGTGAGCCGTTATAATGAAACTACTAGCTGTACGCCATGTATTTATATACTGATTTTGATCAGCAACTGATCAATGAACGTGTTGCACAGTTCCGTGATCAAACGGAACGTTATTTAGCGGGTAAACTCACTGAAGATGAATACCGTCCGCTACGTCTCCAAAATGGTTTATACGTACAACGCTATGCGCCGATGTTACGTATTGCTGTTCCTTATGGTTTGATGAGCTCTACGCAGTTACGCAAGGTTGCGGAATTGGCGAAAGAATATGACCGTGGTTATGCACACGTGTCAACACGTCAAAACATTCAGTTTAACTGGCCTGCACTTGAAAATGTGCCTGACATGCTTGCCGAATTGGCAACTGTGCAGATGCATGCAATTCAAACTTCAGGTAACTGTATTCGTAACACCACAACTGACCAATACGCAGGTGTAGTTGCGGGTGAAGTTGCAGACCCACGTCCAACGTGTGAATTGATTCGTCAATGGTCAACCTTCCACCCAGAATTTGCATTCTTACCGCGTAAGTTCAAAATTGCAGTGTCTGCTTTAGCAGAAGTGGATCGTGCTGCGACTTCATTCCACGATATCGGTGTATATATCGTGAAAAATGAGGCAGGCGAGATCGGTTATAAAATCAAAGTGGGTGGCGGTCTAGGTCGTACACCAATCATTGGTTCAATCATCAAAGAATGGTTGCCTCGTGAAGATTTGATTGCTTATCTTGAAGCGGTACTGCGTGTCTATAATCTACATGGTCGCCGTGACAACAAATACAAAGCCCGTATCAAAATTTTAGTCAAAGCATTAACGCCAGAAGTGTTTGCAGAAAAAGTGGAAGCAGAATTTGCTCACACAGTCCAAACATTAAAAGTAGATGCTGAAACTTTAGCGAAACTTGATGAAGAGTTTACTCCATTTGCATATCAGCAATTGGCAGATGAAGACTTTACAGCATTATTTGCTGAACATCCTAAGTTCAAACAATGGTTTAACATTAATACCAATGCTCATAAAGTGTCGGGCTATCGTATTGTCACCATTTCGCTAAAACGTGCGGGTATTGCACCAGGTGATGTGACCACTGAAGAAATGAATTTGATTGCAGACCTTGCAGACAAATATACGTTCGGTGAATTACGTACCACGCATGAACAAAATATTTCGTTGGTCGATGTACCGCAAAAAGATTTGTTTGAATTGTGGCAAACCCTTGAACAAAACGACTTGGCGCGTGCGCATATCGGCTTTATTACCGATATTATCTGTTGCCCAGGCGGAGACTTCTGTTCATTGGCAAATGCGAAATCAATTCCAATTTCTGAAGCAATTTCACGTCGTTTTGATGACCTAGATACTGTTTACAATCTGGGTCATATCGACTTGAACATTTCAGGCTGTATGAATGCTTGTGGTCATCACCACGTGGGTAATATTGGTATTTTAGGTGTCGATAAAAAAGGCGCTGAATTCTACCAAATTACCTTAGGTGGTAATGCAGACCATGATGCTTCAATTGGTGACATCTTAGGGCCATCATTTGCAGCAGAAGTTGTGCCAGATATCATTGAAGAAATTTTGAATACTTATCTTGATTTACGTCAAGAAGGTGAAGAGTTTATTGAAACTTACCGCCGTGTTGGCATTCAACCATTTAAGGAGCGTGCTTATGCTTAATACCGCACTAAAAGTGCTCTCTAAAGATGGCACAGTTGCAGACAATAGTTACCAATTGATTGGTGAAGATGCTGTATTACCACAAGGTGATGTAGTGTTGACTGTTGATCAATTGGATCAGCTTGCCAACATCACAGGTAAAAAAGCATTATTCATTACAGTGGATGCTTCTCCTGAAGTGAATGAATTTCCTTTAGACCAGTTAGATGCAATCTTTATTGATTTTGCGGGTTTCAACGATGGTCGTGGTTATTCATTTGCTGCACTGTTGCGTCGCCAAGGTTTCCAAGGTGAATTACGTGCGACAGGTGATGTGTTTAAGGATGTCTTAAACTATATGAAGCGTTCTGGTTTCGATACTTTTGTGATTAAAGAAGGTAAAGATATTCAAGAAGCTGCTGCAGGTTTAGCTGACTTCACCCATCCATACCAAGCTTCTACAGCAGTTGCTCAAGCAAGTTATCAAACTGGGGCTTAATTTTTTAAGCAGATAATAAAAAGCTGGACTTTGGTCCAGCTTTTTATATTTGGATTGTTGATTATATTTAAAATAATGGCGTATCAATAAACTTATAAAAGAAAGCTGCGCCGAGGGATGGTGCAAGCAGGAGTGGAAATAGGAAGCCATAGACAGCACCTGCAATATGAGCTCGGTGGTCAATCAATGGAGAATGCCCTGAATGAATTGCATGCATGCTATAGCACAGATACATTGTTCCAAAGATAATGGCAGGAATTGGGATAAAATAGATATAAATCATTCCCCAAGGATCAAATAGAATTGCACTGAAAAGTACCGCATTAACTGCACCTGATGCACCCAAACTACGGTAAGAATTTAAACTTCGATTGTGAAGATAGCTTGGGATGGCTGCCACAATAACCGCACTACAATAGAACAAGACAAAACCCAGACCATTTAAATAGTCACGAAAAAACCATTCAATACTTCTCCCAAAGAAATAAAGTGTGAACATATTAAAGAAAAGATGCACACCATCATTATGGATAAAGCCATGGGTTAGGAATCGATCATATTGACCGTGCTTAATTGCTGAAATATTAAAAATCAAACGATTCATGATATTCCGATGCTGCCAAGCTGCAATAGAAGTCAAAATCGTGATGAAAATAATAAGAATAGTATGTGGTAGACCCGTCATTATCTTGTTATAAAGTTTGTTGAAAAATATGCGATGCACTATAACCTAAATGATTACTTATCAATAGGCTATATTGCATTCTAGTAAAATAATTAAAGAAAATTACTCATCTACTAACTGACAATTGACCATCCATTTCACGCCAAACTGATCGGTAAATGCCGCATAGAGTGCACCCCAAAAGGTCTTTTCCAAGGGCATTTCAATTTGCCCATTTTGTGAGAGCGCTTCATACAAACGTTGTGCTTCAGCTTGTTCGTGCTTCTCCAAATTAATTGAAATATAGTGATTGGTGCCTTTGATAAAAGGACTATTCGCTGCACAAAACTGTTCTGTGGTATCGGAGGCCATCAGAATTGTAAATTCATTAATTGGTAAGGAAACATGCAGAATATAATTTTTTTCTGCATCGCTGAGCTGAGATTTTCCATCAGAGGGCATTTCACCATAACGTTTTAGCATGGCAAACTCACCACCGAACACAGATTTATAAAAATTAAAAGCAGCTTCGGCTTCACCTTGGAAATTGAGATAATGGTTGAATTGCATTATTGTAGGTTCCATTTTTTATTTTGAGTGTCTTAATTTAACAGTCTTGCTCAAAAAGAATAAGGAAAAAATGTAAGCATAAAAAATCCCCCGTTAAGGAGGATTTTTTACTTAAGCATAGCGAATAGTAGAGTATTGAAACTTATAAAAGTTCAATCGCGACAGCCGTTGCTTCACCGCCACCGATACATAAAGCTGCAATCCCTTTCTTACCGCCAGTACGTTTTAAGGCGTGGATGAGCGTTAAAATAATCCGCGAGCCAGTTGAGCCTACTGGATGTCCAAGAGCACAAGCACCACCATTAATATTCACTTTTGCAGGATCAAGTTTAAAGTCGTCCATTGGACACATAGTCACCATTGCAAATGCTTCATTGATTTCCCAAAGGTCAACGTCTTGTGCATCCCAGCCAGTTTTCTTTAACACTTTCTCGATAGCGCCAACAGGGGCGATTGTGAACTCAGAAGGGTGTTGAGAGTTTGATGCATAAGCAACAATTTTCGCTAATGGTGTTAAGCCCTTGTTTGCTGCATTGTCGGCTGAAGTTAAAATCAGTGCTGATGCGCCATCAGAGATTGAACTTGCATTTGCAGCAGTAATCGTACCGTCTTTTGCAAATGCTGGACGCAATGTAGGAATTTTGTCGATATTGGCATTAAATGGTTGCTCATCTTTATCGATCACAACATCACCTTTACGCGTTGAAACTGTGACAGGAACAATTTCATCAGCAAAGTAACCTTCGTTGACCGCAGTTTGTGCACGTTGTAATGAACGAATAGCAAATTCATCCATTTGCTCACGGGTATAGCCACGGCTATTGGCCATATCTTGTGCAAATGAACCCATTAAACGACCAGTTTCAGCATCTTCTAATCCATCAAGAAACATGTGATCTTTAACTTCGCCATGACCCATGCGGTAACCTGCACGTGCTTTGGTCAAAATATAAGGTGCATTGGTCATCGATTCCATGCCACCTGCAACCACGATTTCAGCAGAACCCGCTTTAATCATATCGGCAGCTTGCATGACCGCTTTCATGCCAGAACCACATAATTTATTGATCGTAACGGCACTTGTTGAATCTGGTAAACCCGCTTGACGCATCGCTTGGCGTGCAGGACCTTGTTTCAAACCAGCAGGTAAAACACAGCCCATAATGACTTCTTCTACATCGGTCGGTTGTAAGCCAGCACGAGCAATTGCTTCCTTGATGGTTGTTGCACCAAGCTCTGGCGCTGTTAGACCAGATAAACTTCCTTGAAAACTGCCCATTGCAGTACGTGCGCCATTTACAATTACGATATCAGTCATTGATATATCTCCGAACGAGTATAATTGGTTATTGTTCAATCCTATGCAGTATATTGAAAACAGCAAATTAGATGTTGTTTTTGCAGTTGACTCATCGGTTTTCAACAATTGCTGAGGTCAATGCTACGTGAATTGCCCATTTTATTCAGGATAATTTTCATATGTTTTACCGTTGATGAGCAGTAATAGAAACTACCATTTGAGCCAATCGGGAGGCCATGTTCAGCCATAAAATTCAGACTAGGAAAGTGCAAGGTGCCACGCCAGTTTAGTGTGCCGTAGGATAAGTCAGTACGTTCTTGAGAAACTAAAATCTCATTTAAATCTAATTGTCTATTTTGATTCGAATCGAGGAATAAGATAAAGCCTTGTTCCCACATCTCTTCTTTACAGCTCTGCATATTTTCTGATGAGCACATAACAACATTGGTGTGATGTATAGCAGCATGCTGTTTTGCGAGTTGTATATTAGCTATAAGTTGCCTAAAAATTGTTCTGCGTTCTTGATTTGCTTTCATTTCGTGGTAATAAGGTAGGGCAAGCGTAACAAGTATTGACAAAACTAATATTGTAATGGCAAGTTCTGTTAATGTATAAGCCATATGTTTATTGATGTGCATATAAAATAACCTAAGTGTCTGTATTTTTTAAGTTAATAATGAATATTAATGTCTTGTTTTTTATTCATTTTATAATGAAAAATGTATTTCTCAGCGAATAAGAAAATGCTATAGTGAAGCGCAAGTAGCAACAAAGCTATTCTTAAAAAGAAAGAGATCATAAATTTACTGAACTACAACTGAAATTGTAAGTAATTTTGTCAATAATTTACTTGATTAAAATTATCAAACACTTGGACAAACGAATTAAGTGTTTGTATTATTCAAGGTGAGTAGCTTAAAAATAAAACTGGGGTATTTAAAAAAGCCTATCTCAGGATAGCTAAAATTTTAGGCTTAGCTTGAACAACAATTGTTTATCTCTGGAGGATAAATCCATGAAAATGAGTCGTATTGCTTTAGCGATGCTCGTAGCTGCACCTTTGGCTGCTGCTAATGCAGGTGTAACTATTACTCCATTAATGCTTGGTTATACTTGGCAGGATTCTGAGCACAATAATGACAAACTAACTAGCCATGCAGAATTACAAGACGATATGTTCGTTGGTGCTGCATTGGGTGTTGAATTAACTCCATGGTTAGGCTTTGAAGCTGAATATAACCAAGTTAAGGGTGACCTTGACGGTACTGGCGTACAGGGTGCTGAATACAAACAACGCACTGTAGCTGGTAACTTCTATGCTACTTCTGATTTGTTCACTAAAAACTATGACAGCAAAATCAAGCCATACGTACTTTTAGGTGCTGGTCAGACTAAAACTGATTTTGATGGCATTTACGAAGACAAAGAAGACACAATTGGTAATGCTGGTCTAGGTGCTTTCTGGCGCTTAAACGATGCATTGTCTCTTCGTACTGAAGCTCGTGGTACTTATGACTTTGATGAAAAGTTCTGGAACTACACAGCTTTAGCTGGTCTTAACGTTGTTCTTGGTGGTCACTTGAAACCTGCTGCACCAGTAGTAGAAGTTGAGCCAGTAGCTCCAGTTGAACCAGTTCCTGAGCAATTGACTGAAGACCTTAACATGGAACTTCGTGTGTTCTTTGATACGAACAAATCAAACATCAAAGATCAATACAAGCCAGAAATTGCTAAAGTTGCTGAGAAGTTAGTTGAATATCCAAACGCTACTGCTCGCATCGAAGGCCATACAGATAACACTGGTCCACGTGCATTGAACGAACGTTTATCTTTAGCTCGTGCTAACTCTGTTAAATCTGCTCTTGTAAATGAATACAATGTAGATGCATCTCGTTTGTCTACTCAAGGTTTCGCTTGGGATCAACCGATTGCTGACAACAAAACTAAAGAAGGTCGTGCTATGAACCGTCGTGTATTCGCGACAATCACTGGTAGCCGTACTGTTACAGTACAACCTGGTCAAGCTCAATAATTAATTATTGATTTTGATTTGAAAAAGCAGCCGTAAGGCTGCTTTTTCTTTGCTGTTAAAATATAAAAAAAGGTGAGATATTTAGTTTATATAAAAAACGAGCCTATTGGCCCGTTTCCTTAAATCTAGTTTTTACGTCTATTTACTGACCATCAAAAGTAATATGCGAGCTTGCATTCAATAAACGATCAGCACCTTCCTCAGAGAGTTTGATTTGTAGGCGTAAATCATTTGGTGAATCGGCATGTTTCAGCGCATCTTTATAAGTGATCTGCTTGGCTTTATATAAATCGTAAAGTGCTTGGTCAAAGGTTTGCATACCGAGTTCACGTGAACGCTTCATTAAATCTTTAATTTCGTGAATATCGCCTTTTCGGATTAAGTCAGAAATTAATGGTGAATTAATCAAAATCTCAATTGCAGCACGGCGTGAATTACCATCAATCGTTGGAATGAGTTGCTGAGCGACCATGGCTTTCAAATTTAAGGACAAGTCCATGAATAATTGTCCATGACGGTCTGCTTCAAAGAAGTGAATGATACGATCAATCGCTTGGTTGGCATTGTTAGCATGTAGCGTTGCAAAAACCAAATGGCCTGTTTCTGCGAAAGCAATTGCGTAATCCATGGTCTCGCGTGAACGAATCTCACCAATCAGAATAACATCGGGTGCTTGACGTAAGGTATTTTTCAACGCAATTTCAAAGGAGTCGGTATCGATGCCTACTTCACGTTGAGTGATAATACAGCCTGCATGTTCGTGAATAAATTCGATCGGATCTTCAATGGTAATGATATGACCTTTAGAATTTTGATTACGATATCCAATAATTGAGGCCAAGGAAGTAGATTTACCAGTACCTGTTGCACCCACAAAAATAATGATGCCACGTTTGGTCATGGCTAAGTCTTTCAACACTGGAGGAAGCTTGAGTTCGTCCATGGTTGGAATTTTAGTTTCAATGCGACGTAGAACCATGCCTGGTTGGTCACGTTGTTGAAATGCACTGACACGGAAACGTGCTGTTTTTTCACGATTCATAATCGCAAAGTTACATTCACGTGTATCTGCAAATTCTTTACGTTGTTTATCACTCATAATTGAATTTAAGAGTTGACCAACAATTTCACCTGTTAACTTGGTTTTCGCAACAGGAACAATTTGACCATTAATTTTCATAGATGGTTCAACTTCAGCTGTGACAAAAAGGTCAGATGCTTTTTGTTGAATCATGAGATTGAGTAAGTCGTTAAAGTCCATAACCTTATCCTAATTCCGTTTTGATATTCTTATAAGAATGATTCTGGTTGTTTAGCAACAGTACGTGCTGTTTGTGGACTAATGATGCCTTTAGATACGAGCGTTTTAAGGCTTTGGTCTAAGGTAGACATACCATAGTTAGCACCAGTTTGAATGGCAGAGTACATTTGTGCAACTTTGTTCTCACGAATTAAGTTACGAATTGCAGGGATACCAATCATGATTTCATGCGCAGCGACACGACCACCGCCATTTTTCTTTAAGAGTGTTTGTGAAATAACGGCCTGTAAAGATTCAGACAGCATGGCACGAACCATATCTTTTTCTTCAGCAGGGAATACGTCAATCACACGGTCAATGGTTTTTGCCGCAGAGGTCGTATGTAGTGTACCGAAAACCAAGTGACCCGTTTCCGCCGCAGTTAAGGCAAGGCGAATAGTTTCAAGGTCACGCATCTCACCAACCAAAATAATGTCAGGGTCTTCACGCAGTGCAGAACGTAATGCTTCATTAAAACCATGCGTGTCACGATGTACTTCACGTTGGTTAATTAGACATTTTTTCGATTGGTGTACAAATTCGATTGGATCTTCGACCGTTAAAATATGGTCATAACGTCGATCGTTAATATAATCTAGCATCGCGGCTAAGGTGGTGGATTTACCAGAACCAGTTGGTCCTGTAACTAATACGATGCCACGTGGGTAGTCACAAATTTCTTTAAAAATATTGCCTAGACCAAGGTCATCCATGGTGAGAACTTTGGATGGAATGGTACGGAATACGGCACCAGCACCGCGGTTTTGATTAAATGCGTTTACACGGAAACGGGCAACGCCAGGTACTTCAAAAGAGAAGTCAGTTTCCAATTGTTCTTCATAATCACGACGTTGCTTATCATTCATAATGTCGTACACTAACTTGTGCACTTCTTTATGTTCTAAAGCTGGTAAGTTAATACGACGTACTTCGCCATCAACGCGAATCATTGGTGGCATACCCGCAGATAAGTGTAAGTCAGACGCCCCGTTTTTTGCAGAAAAAGCCAATAATTCTGTAATGTCCATGAATTCCCCGAGATCATATAAGTCTTAATTATTTTGATAGAATAATAAGGCTTTCCTGCCACTTAACCAACAGTTAGAGTTGCTTGAACGTAAAAAAAGATGAATGAAATGAGAATATCGTCAATGAATAGTTTGAAAGAGTCGCGAAATCAGGTTTTAGAGCAAATTGAGGCTGCGTGTCAACGTGCAGGACGTGAGTCTAAAACTGTGCAATTGCTTGCGGTATCAAAAACTCATCCAAGTGAAGCATTGCGTGAGATGTATGCTACAGGGCAGCATAAATTTGGTGAAAACTACTTACAAGAAGCACTTGAAAAGATTGAAGCTTTGGCGGATCTAGAAATTGAGTGGCATTTTATTGGACATGTGCAACGGAATAAGACCAAACTTTTGGCTGAAAAATTTTCTTGGGTACATGGGGTTGATCGCTTAATTATTGCAGAGCGCCTATCGACCCAACGTTTAGATTCACAGTGCCCCTTGAATATTTGCTTACAAGTCAATATTGATGGACAGGACAGTAAAGATGGTTGTCAGCCAGAAGAAGCCGCTGAGTTAGTTCAACGAATTAGCCAGCTTCCACATTTAAGACTACGTGGCATTATGGTGATTCCTGCACCAAATAATGTAGCTGCGTTATTGGATGCTCAAAAGTTGTTTAAGGTAGTTAAAGCATTACATGCACATCCTGAAGATTGGGATACTTTAAGCATGGGGATGTCAGGGGATTTAGAGGAAGCGATTGCAGCAGGTTCAACGATGGTACGGATTGGAACAGCATTGTTTGGTGCTAGAGATTACTCAAAATAAAGTAAAAACATCTGTTTTGTAGGTTTTGGCTGACAGCATTTGATCCTTTTGTCTTCTAGGTGATTGCTTGGATTATTTATATGATGAACTCATCAGGAACAGGATGTTTCATTAGAATAATAATAACAGTGTAGAACGGATGCAAAGGGTACGACAGGAGTTATACCACAGCAAGATCAAAAAAAGCCCCGATAGGATGTCGGGGCTTTTTTAGTCTGTACGATTCCATTTCATATAATGGGATGGTCAGATTGAAACGTTAAGAAATTCATCAATTTTCTTTGTTGATATGCGGGTTGGAGCGTTCTTTGTATTTTAGTTTGAGCTAATTGAATGCCGAATATTCAAAGAATAAAAAACAGCCCGAAGGCTGTTTTTAATAGAAAAATTATTCTCGGTCTGGATTCATTGGGTTCACATCCATTTCTTTGTAGGAGATCAACTTGGTTTTGTATTTCCATTTATAACCAAGCCAAATTACCAAGAATAAGAAAATACCGATATAGGTTGATAAAACAGATAACCACTCACCCGCAAGTACCGCTTGGTAATTCTGACCTAGGACAACAATTGAACATAGGATAAAGGCAAACCATGGTGCAAAAGGGAAGAATTTTGCACGATAAGCTAAGTCTTCAATTTTATGTCCTTGTGCGATATACCCTTTACGGAAACGATAGTGTGAAACAGCAATGCCCAGCCAAACGATAAAACCGCACATCCCTGACATGTTGAGTAACCAGTTGAATACTTGTTCTTCACCAATAAAAGTGGTTAAGAAGCACAGTGCAGCAATTACTGTTGTTGCATAAAGTGCATTCATTGGTACGCCACGCGGATCAAGTTTACCAAACAGCTTAGGTGCGCTGCCGTTCTGTGCCATGTTAAACAGCATACGGGTTGATGTATACATGCCTGAGTTCCCTGCTGAAAGAATTGCAGTCAAAATCACGGCATTCATTGCACTCGCAGCAAAGGCAAAACCTGCTTTTTCGTAGAGTAAGGTGAAAGGGGATAACGCAATATTTTCAGACGAAGCCGCCTGTAAAAGCAAAGGATCATCGTATGAAATTAGGGTGCCGATGATGAAAATACACACGATATAAAATAACAAGATACGCCAGAAAATTTGTTTAATGGCAATAGGAATAGTCTTTTGAGGGTCTTTGGATTCTCCTGCAGCAACTCCGACCATTTCCGTTCCCTGAAAAGAGAATCCCGCAATCATGGCGACCCCAATGAGTGCAGATAGGCCACCAACAAAAGGTGCTTCACCCTTGGTCCAGTTTGCAAATGTTGAGACGCCTGAAGTCATCATGATTTTTGCAATTGTAAAGATACCAATAATGATGAACACAATAATCGCAAGGACCTTAACCAATGAGAAGAAGAACTCGCTTTCACCAAAGCCTTTCACTGTAAGTGCATTAATCCCAAACACAACGGCTAGGAACAGCGCACTCCAGTAAAATCCAGGAATATCTGGAAACCAGAATTTCATGATGAATTGGACGGCAACCAATTCAAATGCAACCGTAATTGCCCAGTTGTACCAATAGTTCCAACCAAGGGCAAAACCAAAACCACCTTCAACATATTTAGTGCCATAGGTGAAAAAAGCACCTGAAGTTGGGTTATGAGTTGCAAGTTCGCCTAGGCTGGTCATAAGAAAGTAAATCATCACGCCAATTAAGCAATAGGCGAGCAATGCACCGCCAGGACCTGCATTTGCAATGGTCGCACCTGAGGCAAGGAATAAACCTGTACCAATAGAGCCACCAATGGCGATCATATTCAGATGACGAGCTCCAAGCTTACGCTTGAGTTGAGCTGGTTGAGTCGTTTCGCTCATCGTTGTTCCTTAAGATTTCTTTTGCGTGCTTGCAAACAGCACTTTAAAGCCTTGTTGATCGGCTTTGGTTGTACATTGACCAAAACTTTGCTCAATAAGTAATGGATAATTTAAAAAGCGATTGGCAACAATCCACAATTCACCATCTGATTTCAGATGACGGCGAGATGTTTTGCATAAATTTTCGCTGGCATTGTAATCTGTATGAATGCCTTGATGGAATGGGGGATTACTGACGATTGCGTGTAAAAATAGAGGTGCATCTTCAATGCCTCGTACTGCTTTAATCTCAAGTTGTTCTGGTAAAAGATTATTTTTTTCAAAAGTCATTTTTGTGGATGCAAGTGCAAAGGCATCGACGTCTAAAGCAAAAATGCGATTTTTCGGATTTAACTTGGCTAAATAAGCACTGATAACGCCCGCACCACAACCAAAATCTGCAATTTTGCCCGACGTTACTTCTGATAGATATGGGAGTAAAACGGCTGTACCGACATCTAAACGGTTCTGGCTGAATACGCCTGGTAACGCGCTAATCTGTAACTCACCTTTCGGTGTTTGCACAGTGTAGTGTTGTGCCCAGTCAGCTAAAGGTTTTGCGGTTACAGTCTTTTCAGTGACCAGTTGCCACATTTGGCAATGTCGGGCGCTGTCTAATTTTAGGCTTTTACCAAAAGGTTGTAGCTGTTTCGCGGCACGTTCCACTCCGCCTTTTTTTTCACCCACTAAAAAGATAGAAGAGCCTACCGCCATACGACTGACCAGTTGGTGTAGCACATAGTTAAGTAGTTCTTTTGATTTTGGAACAAAAACAATCGCTTGTTCAAAGCTGACCTCTGGCAAATCTGTGCCAAAATGTACAGGGCTTTGTTGAGCCTCAAAATATTGTAATTCGTTAAAATTCCACGTCCAAAAATGCGGTTTAACAGTTCCTGTGAGTTCTGAATTTAATTCATCACAAGGCGCATTGACCAACAGAATTGAACCAGAAAGAAACGCTTGCTGGCGAAGAACAACTTCACTTCGTGGATCCATCTTATTTACTCCATAGTAAAAACGATGCCCAGACAATGCTGGGCAAGGTGCATACAGAAATGAAAACTTATTTCTTCGTTTCAGGAAGCACAATATTTAAAATCAGTGCGGCAATACCACCTGTCGCAACACCCGAACTAAAAATGTTACGGAATAATTCTGGCAGATGTTCCAGAATTTGAGGCACTTGTGCAACACCTAAACCCAATGCGAGAGAAATCGCAATAATCAGCAGGGCACGGCGGTCAAGATGCACGCCTGACAGAATGTTAATTCCTGATGCGGCAACAGCACCAAACATGACCATGACAGCACCACCTAATACCGCTTGCGGAACAGCTTGAATCACACCTGCAACCGCAGGAAGTAAACCCAAAATGACCAACAGCGCTGCAATCCAGATACCCACGTAACGACTAGCCACCCCAGTCAGTTGAATCACACCATTATTTTGAGCAAATACTGAGCTTGGGAATGTGTTGAAAATCCCAGCGAGGAAAGAGTTTGCACCATTGACCAATACGCCACCTTTGATACGTTTCATCCATGTTGCACCATCGACCGGTTGGTTGGAAAGTTTAGAGGTTGCAGTGATGTCTCCAATGGCTTCTAAGGAAGTGACCAGATAAATAAACGCCATTGGAATAAATAGACTCCAAGAGAAGTCAATTCCAAAATGCATTGGCGTTGGCACTTGAATTAAAGGAGCATCTTTCAAACCTGAAAAATCAAGATGTCCCATAAAGCCTGCAAGGACATATCCCACAACCAATGCAATCAAGATCGCCGAACTTTTCACCCATGTAATACGAATACGGTTCAATAAGATAATTAAACCCAATACTGTACACGACATAATTAAATTGTCAGCGTTGGCAAAAGTATTGTTCGACATGGCTTGATAGCCGCCCCCCATGCTAATTAAGCCTTCCTTAATTAAGGTCAAACCAATTAACAGCACCACAATGCCTGTGACCAACGGGGTAATTAACATTTTTACCCAAGGTAAAATGCGTGACACACCCATCTCAATGAATGAACCTGCAATCACCACGCCAAAAATGGCCGCCATAACAGACTCTACAGGGGTGCCCGCTGCCACCATGGCAGAGCCAATCCCGATGATTGGACCAATAAAGTTAAAACTTGTACCCTGAACAATCAGTAAACCTGCCCCAAAAGGACCGACTTTTTTACATTGTAAGAAGGTCGCAATCCCAGAAATGACCAAAGACATGGATAAAATCATGTTGGTATCTTCTTTAGATACACCTAAAGCCAAGCAAATGAGTAAGCCTGGTGTAACAATCGGAACAATAATGGCAAGTAAGTGCTGAAATGCAGCGAGGAAGGCAATGATCGGCTTTGGACGGTCATTTAAACCATAGACCAAATCAAGCTGGTCTTGCGAATGGGGAGATTGATTCTGATGAGACATAAGCCAAAAGCTGTGGGCCAAGATGGCGCTATTCTAATCGAGTTACACGGCTTTACAAAACAAAATGCCGACCGCTTGTGAAAAAAAATGAGCTTGTCAATAAACTGTCACTACTAAAATCTATTATTTTTCTGTATAATTTGCCCTCAAGTTTTAGGCTTATCGAATTCTATGTCAGATATCAAGAATCTCCGCAATATCGCAATTATTGCCCACGTCGACCACGGTAAAACCACACTTGTCGATAAATTACTTCAACAATCAGGTGCCCTCGGTGATCGCGCAGGTGAGATTGAGCGTGTCATGGACTCGAATGCACTAGAAAGTGAACGTGGTATTACCATTTTGGCAAAAAATACTGCCATCACTTGGTTAGACAAGCGTACTGATACAACTTACCGCATCAACATCGTCGACACCCCAGGACATGCAGACTTCGGTGGTGAAGTTGAACGTGTAATGTCGATGGTTGACTGTGTATTGTTATTGGTAGACTCTCAAGAAGGTCCAATGCCACAAACTCGCTTTGTAACTCAAAAAGCGTTTGCTCGTGGTTTGAAACCAATCGTAATTATCAACAAAGTTGACAAACCAAGCGCACGTTGTGACTGGGTAATCGACCAAGTATTTGACTTGTTCGACAACTTGGGTGCAACAGACGAACAGTTAGACTTCCCGATCGTTTATGCTTCAGGCTTACGTGGTGTTGCTGGTCCTTCTCCAGAAGAATTGGCTGAAGACATGACTCCGTTGTTTGAAACTGTAGTTGACATTGTTGAACCACCAGCAGTAGATGTTGATGGTCCATTCCAAATGCAGATTTCATCACTTGACTATAACAGCTTCGTAGGTGTTATCGGTGTTGGTCGTATTCAACGTGGTTCTGTAAAATTGAATACACCTGTGACTGTAATTGACAAAGAAGGCAATACACGTAACGGTCGTATCTTAAAAATTATGGGTTACCATGGTTTAGAGCGTGTAGATGTTGAATCAGCATCTGCGGGCGACATCGTATGTATTACAGGTATTGATGCATTGAACATTTCTGACACAATTTGTGATCCGAAAAATGTAGAAGCATTACCTGCATTGTCTGTAGATGAACCTACAGTATCGATGACCTTCCAAGTAAACAACTCACCGTTTGCTGGTAAAGAAGGTAAATTCGTAACTTCACGTAATATCCGTGAACGTTTAGACCGCGAATTAATTCATAACGTAGCACTTCGTGTTGAAGACACTGACAGTCCAGACCGTTTCAAAGTATCTGGCCGTGGTGAACTTCACCTTTCAGTTTTAATTGAAAACATGCGTCGTGAAGGTTTCGAAATGGGCGTATCTCGTCCACAAGTAATCATCAAAGAAATTGATGGTGAAAGACAAGAGCCTTACGAAAACGTAACGTTTGACGTTGAAGAGCAGCATCAAGGTGCTGTAATGGAACAAATGGGTCACCGTAAAGGCGAAATGACCAATATGGAAGTTGACGGTAAAGGCCGTATCCGTATTGAAGCAACTGTACCTTCACGTGGTCTAATCGGTTTCCGTTCTGAATTCTTGACCATGACTTCTGGTACAGGGATCATGACTTCAAGCTTCTCGCATTATGGCCCTGTTAAACAAGGTACTGTTGCGAAACGTCAAAACGGTGTATTGATCTCTATGGTTCAAGGTACTTGCTTGGGCTATGCATTGTTCAGTTTACAAGACCGTGGTCGTTTATTCGCTAAACCACAGTTAGAAGTTTACGAAGGTATGATCGTAGGTATTAACTCTCGTTCAGACGACATGGTAGTTAACCCAACTAAGGCGAAACAGTTAACTAACGTACGTGCTTCTGGTACTGATGATGCGTTGACTTTAACCCCTGCAATTGAATATACGCTTGAACAAGCGCTTGAATTCATTGAAGATGATGAATTAGTTGAAGTAACACCTAAGTCAATTCGTATCCGTAAGCGTTACTTGACTGAAAACGAACGTAAGCGTAACCGTGATAAATAATTGATTTTCATGTAATGCTTCTTAAAAACCGCTAATTCCGATTAGCGGTTTTTTTGTATAAGTTATTCTACAAAGCGTTGTAGATAATTTACAAAACCAAGTAAATTAGATAGAAATATATAGATTTCAATAATGTATACTGCATCACATAAATTAAAGTCAAAAAAGAACTGGAGATTCCAATGAGTATTATTCAAGAATTCCGCGAATTTGCGGTGAAAGGTAACATGATTGATTTGGCTGTCGGTGTAATCATCGGTGGGGCATTTGGCAAGATTGTTGATTCATTAGTAAAAGACATCATTATGCCCTTGATTACTGTAATCACAGGTGGCGGTGTAGATTTCACGCAAAAATTCTTTGTGTTGGGTGATAATCCGAATAACCTACAGTCCTTAGATGAATTAACCAAAGCAGGCGTGAATGTTTTAACTTATGGTAACTTCCTCACTATTTTAATTAACTTCATCATTTTGGCGTGGGTAGTATTTTTAATGGTGAAAATGATTAACCGTATGCGTCGTAAACAAGAAGAAGTTGCACCAGAACCAGCGGCAACTCCAGAAGATATCCAATTGTTACGTGAAATACGTGATGAGTTAAAAAATAAATCTTAATTGATTTAGACTTCCTAAACGGCACTTTAAAGTGCCGTTTTTTATGCCATGAGTTGCGTATGATAGGGCTAGTTTTTGTACATTTTTCCGATTAAGATGCGCGCTGATTTTTTAAATTGAAAGATGAAGATCCGATGAATCGCTTGTTTGTCTATGGGACTTTACGTCCAAATCAGGAAAATGCGCATATTTTAGAAGGCATTGGTGGAACATGGCAGAAAGGCTATGTAAATGGCGTAGTACACATTTTGGATTGGGGACCTGATAAAGGTTTACCTGCCATTGTACTGGA
Source organism: Acinetobacter sp. ACNIH2 (assembly GCF_002934965.1). Taxonomy (NCBI): domain Bacteria; kingdom Pseudomonadati; phylum Pseudomonadota; class Gammaproteobacteria; order Moraxellales; family Moraxellaceae; genus Acinetobacter; species Acinetobacter sp. ACNIH2. The sequence goes on along the minus strand of NZ_CP026412.1, from coordinate 758,121 downwards.
CCAAGCGGCTCCCAAAGTGGAAGGTTATTTTTTTAGTACCGAAAAATTGACTGAGCATTGGTCTTCTTTAGATAAATTTGAAGGGATGCAGTATCAACGGGTCAAGGTTCAAGTTGAATTAGAGTCGGGCGAACGAACGGATGCTTGGATATATGAAATGAAAGCGGCTTAAACCGCTATCAAAAGGGCAGTGCCTAAAATCATATAAGGCGCTGCTTTACAGGATCATTTTAGAATGCCATGCGGAATTTTATTTCAACCAAATGAAAGCCAAATTGGCTTTTCACTGGACCATGCAAGACATGTTCGGCAGCAGTAAAGACCAGTTTATCAATCACAGGTACCAATTGACCTTTTTTCACTTCACCGAGCTCGCCGCCACGCTTAGCTGAATTACAGGTCGAGTATTGTTTGGCAATTTTGGCAAAATCGGCACCATCTAAAATCTTCTTTTTTAACTGCTCAGCTAACTCTTTATCTTTGACCAGAATATGTCGAACAATGGCTGTTTTCATTTGATCTTACCTCGCTTGATTGCTGTTGTTTTAGATACCTGTTTCAAGGGTTGGCATTGAGGGCAAAAGACACTAGCACGTTGTCCCAATTTTAAATTTTCCAATGTTGTTTCACAGTTCACACACATTTCACCCGCACGCCCATAAGCGAGTAAGGTTTGTTGAAAGTATCCATTTTCCCCCATCGCGTTACTATAATCTCTTAGTGTTGATCCACCCAGTTGAATGGCTTGTTGTAAAATTCTTTTGGTTTCCTCTACCAATTTTTCAATCTGACTCATCGATAAACTTGAGGCCATTTGTGCAGGATGTATACCTAAATTGAATAAGCTTTCAGTTGCATAGATATTGCCTACACCAACCACCACATGATTATCCATCAGTGCAATTTTTATGCCGACCTGTTTATTTTTCAGTTTTTGGCTTAAATATGCTGCATTAAATGCTTCGCTGAGAGGTTCAGGCCCTAAAGGTGCGAGCAGTTTTGCTTCAGTTTCTGCATCCCACCAAAGAATACAACCAAAGCGGCGCGGGTCATGATAGCGTAATTGAATGTCATCAAATTGAAGAATTAAATGATCGTGTTTGCGTTTTTCTTCATGGGCTTCGCATAGGCGAAAACTGCCAGACATACCTAAATGCCAAAGCATACGATCTTGTTCAAATTCTGCCAAAATATACTTAGAGCGACGCGTGAGTTTGAGTAGTTTCTGTCCTTGTAAGCGGTGCAAATCATCAGGTATTGGCCAGCGTAAACGTGGCTCAAAGACTGTGACAGATTGAATACTTTGTCCAATCAACGGGAGCAAGCTGGTTTTGGTGGTTTCTACTTCAGGTAATTCAGGCATAGGCTTCAAAATGACAGTTCTTAGACAACAAGGCTAATATCGGGCTGAATAGAAGGGAATGCAAGTCTTTTCAAAATCAGATCGCTTTCTTTTGGGGCTGTACGTCAAACAATAGATAAAAAGAGTATTTGCAGCCACGTCATAATCTGTATAACGTGATAAGTCACGGAAATTAGAATGATGAGGCCTTGTATGTCCCGCTTATTTCAGTCGATCCAATATGGTTCACTCTCTGTAAAAAATCGCATTGTGATTGCACCAATGTGTCAATATTCAGCCAATGATCAAGGTGAACTGAGTTATTGGCATGAGCAACAATGGGGCAACTATGCCTTATCTGGTGCGGGCTTATGTATTGTTGAAGCAACAGCAGTACAGCCTGAAGGGCGAATCAGTTTTGCAGATTTAGGCTTGTGGAATGATGCTCAGCGCGATCAAATGCAGCAGCTATTGAAAAAAGTGCGTTTAATCTCTCCCATGCCTTTCGCGATTCAATTGGCACATGCGGGTCGTAAGGCATCTACGGATAAGCCTTGGCTGGGTAGAGGACAAATTACACCAGAAGAAAAACATGGTTGGCAAACCGTTTCTGCCAGTGAGTTAGCATTTAATCCTAAAGATATTCCACCCCATGCCTTATCAGTTGCTGAACTTAAACAAGTGCAACAAGATTTTGCCCAAGCTGCAATTCGTGCCGTGGATGCAGAATTTGATTTAATCGAGTTACATGCTGCGCATGGTTATCTGTTGCATCAATTTATGTCACCACTGGCGAACCAACGTCAGGATGAATATGGGGGTGAATTTGAGAACCGTATTCGTATGACTTTGGAAACATTCCAAGCCGTGTTCGCTGCTGTTCCTGAAGGTTATCCAATTGGTGTGCGTCTTTCGGCTCAAGACTGGTTTGATGGGGGCTGGACGGTTGAAGAGTCGGTTGAATTGTCTAAACGTCTACAGCAATTGGGTGCTGCATATATTCATGTTTCCAGTGGTGGTTTACACGTGGAGCAGGCAATTCAGATAGGGGCAAATTATCAAGTGCCGTTTGCACATGCGGTAAAACAAGCGGTCGATATTCCTGTGATCGCCGTAGGGCTTATTACCGAGGCCCAACAAGCAGAACAGGTGTTGCAACATGAGCAAGCCGATGCTATCGGCTTAGCACGTGCGATGTTGTACGACCCGCGTTGGCCTTGGCATGCCGCAGCAGAATTGGGAGAAACTCTGGAAATTGCACCGCAATATCTGCGTTGTCAGCCACATGGTGTGAAGCAATTATTTAAGCCATTTTCCGAGTAAATTGCACTTTGATGGGATATTGAAGAAAACACGGTTAGTAATCAGATCATGATCATTACGTGAGTAAGCACAACGAGGAGCTATTTTGAAAAAGCATTGCCATGGAGCGCACTTGTGGTTTTAAGTATTATTTTACCGATTATTTTGTTGGTATTGCTTGGGTTCATCTGTGTGAAAGGTGGTTTAATTCTGTCTGAACAGATTAAAGCGCTGAGTGCTTTCGTCATTAAGATCGCATTGCCTGCATTTTTATTGCATGCCTTAGCCAGTCGTAACCTATCTGAAATCTGGCATCCTAGTTATTTTATCGCTTATGGCGGTGGTTCATTACTGCTGTTCGTTTGTGCTTTTGTTTTATATTGGCATTATTTCCAACATCGCTTAACTGCTTCGGCAGTCATGGCGATGGGAGCATCGATGTCGAATACTGGTTTTATCGGTACCGCAATTTTGACCATGTTGATTGGTCAACATGCTGCAATCTATATTTCTCTGACTTTGATTATTGAAAATCTACTGATTGTTGCTTTGGTATTAATGATTGCAGAGGTGGGATTACAGCAGCAGGGGAGTTTTAAACAGGTTGCGATACCCACTTTAATTAATCTGCTGAAAAACCCAGTCATTTTAGCCATTATTTTGGGCATGGGCTGTGTGCTGTTGAATCTAAAATTACCTGCTGCTATCGATCAGATTTTGGCGATGCTAGGGAAGACGGCATCACCACTGGCGCTATTTGTGATTGGTGGGAGTTTGGTGGGGATAGGTCTAAAAGCCATTGATATACAGAGCCTTGTTTTGGTTTTTTTAAAAATCATCCTCATGCCATTGACCATTTTTCTCCTATTTTCTGTACTGCCGAATGTCAGTCAGGAAATGTTGTATGCAGGAACTTTATTGGCTGCATTACCGATGCCCATCGCATTTGGTATATTTGGACAGACTTATGGACTAAATGAAAAAGCACTTACGCCTTTAATGCTCAGTACAATTTTAGGGTTTGGAGTTGTGAGTAGTTTGATTGCATTTTGGTGGGGATAAGTTTCAATCTTTCGACCCAAAAGAATGCCCATCTTTTTAGATGGGCATTTTCTATACAAACAAATGATCTGGATAAATTAGCTTTTTTTCGCGGCTTTAGTTGAAGATGCAGTTGATGCTTTCGCCTGTTCAGCCATCATTTTCTCAACCACAGCTAATGATTCTTGAGCTTGTGGTACATTTTCTTTCGCAAGCGCCGTGAAGATTTTTTTCGCTTCAGGCAAGTTTTGCGGCACGATATTACCATTGGTAAACATGTTGCCTACCGCCATCAATGCAGGAATATAGCCTTTTTGCGCCAAGGTTTGAATACTGGCTAGACCTTGCTTGATTGGAGCTTCATCTTTGTTCTTGAAACCAGTGCTAATGTCATACAAGGCTTTTGCATGAATGGCTTGGAAATTTCCTTTTTTAACTAAAGGATCAAGCTTTTGTAATGCCAGTTTGTCTGAGGCAGGATTGTTTTCTGCAAAAAGTAAAACGGCTAGGTCGACTGTTGCATCGCTAAAACCCTTAGCAGAGGCTTTTTCAAAATATTGTTTGGCTTTTGATGTATCTTGTTTTAAACCCAAAGAACCTGCTAAATAATTTTTACCCAATACATAGTCTGCAACGGGATAACCTTTACTGGCCGATTGTTCATAAAGCTGAATAGCTTTCTTTTCATCTTTGGTTGTCCCTTGTCCAACTTGGGTTAAATAGCCTAAATTGTAGAGGGCTTGAGGATTGCCTGCTTTGCCGAGTTTTTCTAATGCTTGATAGGCACCTGTCATATTGTTGGCTTTGACCATGGCTTCAACTTCAGCAAAAGCTGGATCGACTGTCGCAGGTTTGCTTTCGGCAAATGCGAATTGTGTGGACATCGCGATTAAGCTAGCAAGAATTATTTTTTTCATCTTTCAAAAACCTTATGGGGCATTCACACAATTCCATCTGTGTGTGGGGTAGAGAAACAAATACATAATAAGTTGAATTGATCGAATGTAAATATGGCAATTGTGTTTTGCTGAAAATTATTGTTATCGATTTAGGGATATTTATCCATGCTTTAATTTGCTTAATTCAAGCTTGTAGAAATCATTACTCCATATATCTGATATGGAGCTTTACATCAGGAAGGAAAATTCATCAATCTTAAAAGAAATCTTATAGTTTACGCCAAATGATATCTTCATCATTTAAATCTACAGTAAAACTAAATTTGGCGTCATCACTCACCAATAAAGAGTTGGGTGTTTTTAATAAGACTTTAAGAATCGTACCTTCTTCAAAGACTTTTGCCGTGTGGTTTTCTTTTTCTAGGGTAATCGGTTTAATGAGTTCGATTACAAATGATTCCATATTATTCTCCTCATGAATTTAGTTAATTTTATGGCACCAGAGTAGCATTATTCCTTTTCGACATAGATTGCTCTGCATCTGAAATACAAAATATTCGATGGAATAACAATAAGAAAATGTTATTGATCTTGATAAAAATCAAAAGTCTATTCTATGTCTGTCTGATTTTTCTGTAAGAACCAACATAAAAGCAATATAGGGTGGCTTATCCACTGAGAACAGAATAATTATGTAAAAGAATCTGGGGGCATAGTCGGAATTCTTATATTTCAGTACGAATACAATAAACGTGAAAAATTATGAGATAGATTTAATAGATAAGCATAGTAAATGAGAATTGTTTTCGTAAACAAGTGCTTATCATCGAAAAAGGTACAAATATCTGTAAAAGTTCGTACCATAAATTACAAAATTAGGATTAGTATTCCAAGGATATTCATTCAAACAACTCAAGGATTTTCGGGTTCAATGTTTAAATCATTTTTTCCAAATCCCAAATGGTTTTTTATTTCAGTGTTGCTCTGGTCTGTGCTTAATATGACTTTATGGTACACAGGTGGAAATACATGGGGAAGTGCCATTGGATGGCCACAGGGATATACAAATGCAGAGTTACCTGTAGGCGTGAGTCGTTTTTGGTCGCCTTCATTTTTATGGTTTTATGTCTGGTTCTTTATCTCAACGGCACTCTTTGCTTTGTTCTGGAAGTTTTTTTCCGACAATAAGTGGCAACGTTGGTCGATTTGGGGCTCTGCTTTTATTTTGTTTAACATCTGGTTTGGCGTACAGGTCAGTGTTGCAATCAACGCTTGGTATGGCCCATTTTGGGACTTAATCCAAAATATGTTGGGCAAAGGTGGCAATATTAAAGACCTATATATGGGCACCTTAACCTTTCTCTACATTGCGATGGTTGCAGTAACGTTTGCTGTGATTAATGCTTTCTTTACCAGTCACTATGTATTCCGTTGGCGTACAGCAATGAACGAATACTATACGGAACGTTGGGAAAAACTGCGCCAAGTTGAAGGTGCTTCGCAGCGTGTGCAGGAAGACACCATGCGTTTTGCCACCATTATGGAAGATTTGGGGGTAGAGCTGATTAAAGCCATTATGATTTTGGTCGCTTTCTTGCCTATTTTATTTGATCTGTCCAAACATGTGCCTGTATTACCGATAGTGGGAGAAGTGCAACATTCATTGGTCTGGGCATCTATTATTTGGGCGATTTTCGGTACTGTATTATTGATGGTAGTAGGGAATAAGCTGCCAGGTTTGGAATTTAATAATCAGAAAGTGGAAGCAGCATATCGTAAAGAATTGGTCTATGGAGAAGATCATGCAGATCGTGCGCAGCCTGCAACCTTAGCCGAACTTTTTGGTCGTGTGCGCAAAAACTATTTCCGTCTGTATTTCCATTATGCCTATTTCAACTTGGTGGCAACGTGGTACCGACAACTAGATATTTTATATAGCTTAGTGGTGCTATTCCCGTCTATTGCCGCGGGGAAAATGACCTTAGGTTTGGTCAATCAGATTGGGAATGTTTTTGATAAAGTTCGTGAATCTTTCCAATATTTAATTATGTCTTGGAAAACCATTATTGAACTGTTGTCTATTTACAAACGTTTGAAAGCCTTTGAATCGATTTTAGATGAATAATTGAACTGTTTATCGAATGAAAAACCTGCATTTTTGCAGGTTTTTTTCACTTGGAAAGTAATGCCATTTTGTTCAAATACCTGAAAAGCGTTAAACTAAAAACAATGATGACAATAAATAACAGTGCCTTCCTGATGAAATTTATCCCTTATTTTATTTCCACCACCTGTCTCGCTGTATTCAGTACAGCCATTTTGGCGCAAGATATTAAAGGAACATCCTTTTCTCATGAAGATTGGGAACTTTATTGTAGCAATACAGGTACATGCCGTGCGGCAGGTTACCAAAATGATGATTTCAGTCAATCTGAACCCGCATCAATACTTTTGACGCGTCATGCAGGTGCGAAGCAAGCGGTAATCGCAGAATTTGCTTTAGCCAGTTTTGAAAAAGAAGAATTGCCTGTGTCTAAGGTTCGAAATATTCATTTTTTTGTGAATAATCGGGACTTAGGCGTGGTGAGTGTGGATGGCAATGAACTTCCTTTAATGGGTGTGCTATCTAAGTCCCAGGTGAATGCTTTATTAGAAGTTGCGGCTCAAAATGTCAAAATTGAGTTTAAGAATCAGGATTTACATTGGCAAATTTCAGACAAAGGCATGACCGCAACGTTGCTCAAAATGGATGATTTTCAAAAGCGGTTGAATACAAAGGGTGCTTTGATTAAAAAAGGGAGCAATAGTGAAGCAAGTGTTTTAGCTGCTATCCCCAAATTCGTAGTGAAACAAGTGAAGACGGCAAATCAACCCTATCGGATTTTAGAGCCAACTCAAGCACCCTATCAAACTTTGTATAAAACGTTGATGTCATCGCAACCTAAAACTGAGGACATGGGTGAAGGGTTTTGTGAAGGAGTCTATACAGGTGAGGGACAGGAGGCGCAACCAATTCAACTGTATAAACTGAGTGGACAAAAGGTATTGGCCTCAACGCTATGCTGGCGTGCCGCTTATAATGAAGGTTATGGCATGTGGGTATTAGATGCTTCCCTTAAAGGTCCTGCAACTTTTATTACTGAAACTGCATCAGATTTTTCGGAGGGTCATATTTATAGTGGGCAAAAAGGGCGAGGCATTGGTGACTGTTGGGCCATTGCAGAATGGGTGTGGAATGGGCAACAGTTTGTGCAAACCGTGGACCGTTGGACAGGCATGTGTAAAGGTTTAGCTGCGGGAGGAGTGTGGGAATTAGATAAAATTGAAGCAGTAGTCAAGTAGTTGGTCGATCATCATGTATTGAAGCTTGGGCAGGTGAGTTTATTTTTATCTAACTGATATAAAAAATATTTTTTATAAATCCATTTCCGTAGAGTCTACTTAAGAAAATTGTGTTAATTGATACAATCAAAAAGTTAAAAGTATAAATTATTTAACATTAAATATAGTTTGCTTGATCTGGTTTTCAATAAAAACAAAAAATGAATAGTAAAATCAGTAACCTATGGTTTGTTATTTTATGTAATTTACGATATTTTTAAATAATAAAATAATTTATTGAGAACGACGACGTGAATTTAAAACAATTTATTTTCATTGGGGCGATGGGAATGACTTTACAGGGATGTAACCACATCAGTAATTTCAGTACCGATTCCATCAATAAATATGCTACTCCACAAGCTTTAATTGACCAGAAAAAATTGAATGCTGCGAATGGTGGTGCGAAAGAATATGTTTATGATTGGGGACAACAACAAAAAAGCACAGAACCTCAGGCACTCTATCCACGTAAGTATTTAGGGAGTTATTGTCATGCTAAAGGTGGAAAATTTGGTTTGCTGTATAAAAGTAATTTGCATTTAGTCAAAGATCAGGCCCAAAAAAAGCGGTTGATGGCAAATGGTAATGTGAAACAGGGCATAGGTGCTTATGAGTGCGTATTGCCTGATGAACGTTGGATTGTTTCGATTGAACCGACAGCAGAAGGAAAGTTGGAAAGCAATCTTTCTGCGCGCGCTGTGAGCTTACAAACCCGTATGTTGAGTGCAGATGAAGCTCATCAATGGTATAAAAATATAGGGGGTAATTCGACTGAGAAGAAAACAACAAAAAATGCCACAACGACAAAAAACAGTAAAATTGAAATAGCCAAAGAACCTGATAATAAAAAAGATACTGAGAAAAAGAAAGAAAGCAAACCTACTGTGGAAACTTCACAAAATGTAACTGCTCCAGTGGTTGAAACGCCCCAACAACAGCAGCTCAAAGCTTATGTTACCGCCCGTCGAGATTTAAGCAAAGGTACGAATAAGCTAAACGCATGTAACAGTGCACAACGTGCCTATAACTATGGAAAATTGGCAGGAACAAATGCTAGTGTATATATCGATTCAGGTATGTTGGTTGCCCGTTGTTTGACCAGTGTGCCTGCTTATAGCAGCCGTTTTTCTAACCCGAAAGGGCAAGCCAATAAAATTTTGCAAAATCTTGCGAGTAATTATAACCATGCAGGTGCAAAACGTATGTTGAAACAAGGGCAATAGGCGGTTGAAGGTTAAGCTAAAGTAGATTATTAGACTGAAGTATCATCACTGAATACAGTAAAGAAATAGTTGTTAGAATGCATAAAAAATGCTGAACAGTTAGGAAAATTCAATTTATTTTGAGGTGGCTTAATAATCGTAATTTTCCCCCTTTCTGTTAGGGAGATTGGCCATCCAACACCTTAAAAATGCATACCTTATTATAAAATCAAGAGGGCTATTTTTATTGGTGCTGGAATAAGTTCACGACTATACATCATCAGTTATTTTGGACGAAATAGCTACTTTCGCATTGTGTTCTATAGTCCGCCTAGAACACAACACTACTCGCTTGATAATTTTTTAAATCTGAATGCTTGCCCCTAAAACTTTTACAAACTGTGCCAACCAAGCAGGGTGTGCAGGCCAAGCAGGTGCTGTGACCAAATGTCCATCCGTTACTGCTTCCGTGACTGCAATATCAGCATACTTTCCGCCCGCCAGTTTTACTTCTGCTGCACACGCAGGGTAGGCAGAACAGGTACGACCTTGCAGCACATTGGCAGCGGCCAGAATCTGTGCACCGTGACATACCGCAGCAATCGGTTTCTTTGCTGTATCAAATTCTTGCACAATTTCAATTACACGGGCATTCATGCGTAAATATTCGGGTGCGCGTCCTCCTGGAACGACTAAGCCAATATAGTCTGCGGTATTCACGACATCAAAATCATGGTTGATGGCAAAGTTGTGTCCACGCTTTTCGCTGTAGGTTTGTTCCCCTTCAAAGTCATGAATCGCTGTGGCAATACTGTCGCCCGATTTTTTGTCTGGACAGACTGCATGTACGGTATAACCGAGTCCTGTTAAAAACTGGAAAGGCACCATAGTTTCGTAATCTTCGGCATAGTCACCGACCAGCATGAGAATTTGTTTAGACATGATTTTTCTCTCTGTGTTGTTATGGTTGGAATCATTCTGCTTCACCATAGCATAGCCTGATGAGCAGTTTAAACCATGCTGTGTTGTCTTTAGTCGTAATGCATGATGAGTAAGGGGCACAGGAAATAAAAGCGATTGAATGATTAAGATGATCAGTGGTTTTAGACTAGATCTGCATTAAAATGCTGGGCTGTCGTATAGCAATAACAAAGGAAAATAAAGATGAAGGTAAAACATTGGGTTTCAAAAGGTTTGTTGTGGGGTGCTATCAGTTTTTCTTCAATGACTATGGCCGCGGATATGGAAACTTATCGGGGAATGGGTACTATGAAACAAGATTTTCCGACTTTTAAAGTGCTAAAGGTAGGTGGTTTTATTGCCAAGAAACCCGAAGTTTCCCGTTATGACTATAACGATGTGTTTATCATCAAAAAACCACTCAAGTTTATGGGGCAGAGTGTGGTCGCGGTGTCAGATGAATATATGTCTGAATATGTGGGCTGTTGTGTCAGTGAAGGTTGGGGTGCTGTATTGAGCAAGACTGCGGACTTAGCCGCGCTGCAACAATTTGCTAAAAAGAATCAATGTACTTTAGTAGCTAGAGCAAAGGATGAGACTGATTATTATAGCCACAGTCTGAAAAGACGTCCGCAAGCTGAATATTATGAACTGTCTTGTCGGGAACGAGATTTAGCGCAATATTAAATCATGTTTGATCAGGTTGTGGATGCCGCTCGGTGAGTTGGATTAACTCAGTACCCCATCAGAAAAATGATGAAACCCGCACAATGCGGGTGGATTTGATTTTTGCCAATTTTTATAAAAAACTAGCACCAGCAACGGCTCCAAATAACATCACCCAAAGCGGATGCACTTTCTTAAACAGACTCATCGCGGTGGCAATGGCAATAATGGCAATCAGCAAACTATTTTGTGCCGAAGCATCGGCAATAATCCATGCACTGACCAGTACCAAGCCCACCGTAATTGGTTTTAAGGCTTTTTCAAAACGTTCACGAAGTGGATGATCTTTAAACTGATTCCAGAATTTGAGTGCGAATACCGTAATCACGGATGAAGGCCCAAACTTGGCGAATGAGGTGACTAAAAGTCCAGCAAGGCCTGCTACATGCCAACCGACCAAGGGCACAATCATCATATTGGGCCCAGGTGCTGCCTGTGCCATTGCAAACATGGTGCTAAATTCGGTGGCACTTAACCAATGATGTACCTCGACTACCTGATGTTGCATTTCGGGCAAAATTGCAGGACCACCACCAAAGGCCAGCAAAGACAATTGAGTAAAAACGATGGCTAAAGCAATCAGAATCATACGTTTTTTGCTCCTTTATTCAGGCTTAATACGCTCATGTTGATCGCAACCAAAATCAGTAAAGTTAGCAGCAATGGAATTTTGATCACCAACATAAATATAAAGGTCAAGGCAATGGTTAACCAAGTTAAGTAGCGTCGCATAATCGGGCGGAGCATTTTCAGCCCCATCGCAAATAGCAAGCCTGCGGCAGCGGCAGCCAGACCTTCAATCATATGTCTGACCATGGGAATAGACTGAAACTGGGCATACAGTTCATACAGCATAATTACAATGAAAGTCGGTGCCGAGATTAAACCTACCATCGCACTAATCGCACCTTTCACCCCTTGAAATTGATAGCCAATAGCGACTGACATATTGATGATATTGCCACCGGGCAGTAGTTGGCACACTCCAAGTAAATGCGTGAATTCCTCAATCGTCAACCATTTGCGATCATCTACAATCATACGATGTGCCAGTGGCAACACCCCACCAAACCCCATCAGACCGAGCTTCATAAATCCCATAAATAACTCCTGAGAATTGGGATGAATCTCTTGTTCCAATGGAATTATTTCTGTTTTCATTGCCGACCTCGCTATCTGGAATATCAAAAGTATGCGCTTGTTGCGTTATAATGAAAAATGCTATTTATGGTGTTATTCATACCTAAAAAGTATGCATTAAAATAGAGAGATCAGATGGATATTCATAAGCTCAAAGCCTTTGTGGCTGTGGTGGAAGAAAACAATATTTCACGTGCAGCAGTGCGTTTAAATATGCAGCAACCACCGTTGACCCGCATTATTAAAGGTCTGGAAGATGAATTAAATGCACAGTTACTCAAGCGCTTGCCGCGTGGTGTCGAGGCAACTGAAGCGGGCAAAGTGCTGTATCAAGAAGCCTTAACTATATTGGCACATGCACAGGCGATTCCACAGCGGGTACAGAATATTACCCAAGGTTTGGAAGGGCAGTTGAATATTGGAATTACTAACTCGGTAGGACTACATCCTTTTTTACCAGCCTTGTTGCGTAATTTCCGTGAAGCCTTTCCTGCGGTATCGATTCATTTGGAAGAAGATGGTAGTAATTCACTGATTGACTCAATCAGCAATGATAAAAATGACATCGTATTTTTACGCAAACCTGCACCAATTGATTTAGGGCTAAACAGCTTACATGTGTTGGATGAACCGTTGATTGTGGCGATGCCGAATAATCATCCTTTGGCGGAACAGCCCGATGCAATTCACTTACTCGATTTAGAAGCTCATGATTTTGTGCTGTATCGCCGTTTAGCGGGTCAGGACTTATTCGACAATATTATGGCCAGTTGTTATCAGGCGGGTTTTAGTCCGAAAATTGTGCAAGAAGCGCCACGTTTAACTTCCAGTTTAAACCTGATTGCCGCGGGGATTGGCTTATCGATTGTGCCTGAAGCCATTCGAGATTTTTGGAATAAACAGATTGTCTATAAACCGTTAAAGGCAGATTTACCGTGTATTGCCCCAATTTATGCAGTGTATAAAGACAATCTTGATAATGTCCGTTTACAGCATGTCTTGCAATTATTAGGCAAATAGCCTTACCAGATACAGAGTCATAACAACCAACGCGAAAGTCCTATGCTACAAAGAAGCCAATCAGTTATTGGAATTCAGTATATGTCTGTTCAGCTTGTGAAAACTCAGGGGAAATGGTTCGGTCTTGGTCATGTGGTGCTGTTGGCAGCCACGGTTTTGGGTGCAACGCAGATGAGCATGGCGAGTACCGCAGTGGATCAACTGAGTGATTGTCTAGTGAAATCGACTACGGCTACTGATAAAACCGCCGTATTGCAGTGGACCTTTGTGGCGTTATCGACACATCCTGAGTTAAAGCAGTTTAGTCAGGTCACGGAAGATCAGAAAACCGCACTGGATAAAAATGTGGCGCAGGTGTTACAGCGTATTTTGGTCGAGCAATGTTCGGCACAGACCAAAGCGGTGATTCAGGCGGATGGCATTCAAGCCGTAGGGGAAAGTTTTCAGCAGTTGGGGCGTATTACGGGCGAGGAAATTATAAAGAATACTGAAGTAAAGCAGCAGTTGAATGGTTTGTTGCGTTATGTGGATTTGAATAAGATGGTGATGACCTTTTTGACGCCTGAGATTTGGAATAAGCTGGGTGTGGTGAGGTAGTTTAATTTAGTTGAATCTTCTCCTTATAAAAAGGATTGGTGAGTCTATTAAAAATTTAAGGCTTATAAACTATGAATACAGCTACTTCTTTTTTGAAGAAAGAACAAATACAATGCATTTATTGATAAAGTCTTATTTCTAAAAAATATTTTTCTTGTATTTTGTCCTATGTTTAATACTTTATTTTATTATATTTTTTGGCAAACTATAAAGACTTAATAACTTATTAGATATAGTCAAATTAAGAGGGTAATAATGACTGCTGAATCTGTATTAAAGGCTATTGCTGGAGCGAAAAACACACCACTGCAAATTGGAGAAGTTAGCCTGGAGTGTTATGTATTAGAAGATGGGACACGTGTTTTTTCAGGATCAGGTTTACAAAAGGCATTAAAATTTCCCACATCAGCTGGTGGTTCAGCTTTGATGAATATGTTGAATACAGGTGATCTTAAAAATCATTTAACAACTGAAATTTTAGCTAAAATTGAGTCACGAAAGGAGTTTGAGAGACCAGGGGCCGGTGGAAGTGTTTCGAAAACTTATGGGTATGATGCAACGGTATTAGTAGATATTTGTAATCTTTTAATTGAGTGTAATTATTTAGGTATTTTGACACCAAAGCAGCAAGAGTATGCTCGTCAGTCTCAAATCATTATTTCGAGTGTTGCTAAAGTCGGTATTATTGGATTAATTGATGAGGTTACTGGATATAACCAACATAAGAATCGAGCTAAAGATGAATTACAAAAGTTTTTATCAAGTTTTTTACGTGAAGAATCCGCCAAATGGGTAAAAACATTTGATGACTCATTTTTTGAAGCAATATATAAAATGAGAGGCTGGAGTTGGGACTATACTACTAAACATCCAGGTGTAGTTGGTAAATGGATCAATGATATTGTATATGAGCGTCTTGGACCAATGGTTCTAACTGAACTGCGAGAACTTAATCCTGTATTAGAAAAAGGACATCGAGCAAAAAAACACCATCAATTTCTGTCAGAAGCAGTGGGAGTACCACGATTAAAAAGTCATTTGGAAGCAGCAAAAGCTCTTGCTATTGTTTCTGATTATGATTGGGATAAGTTTATGAGAATGATGGATAAAGCATATCCAAAGCATCATCAACAATTAAGCTTATTAATTGAAGAGGAATAAATTAGACCCGCTTTAAAGCGGGTTTGTATTTTTTAATAGATTAATCCAATCATTTTAGAGAAAAATACTAGGATGCTAGATTTAGTGACTCATTTCTTTTCTGACTTTAACTTACTTTGAGCATCATTCATCGTTCGAAGAAATTCTAAAGCCTCTTTCATATCATCAGCTTTTCTTAATGATGAAATGGAAAAAATTATAAATGAGACACCAATTAATACATCAAGCCAAGCAATATTCCAAAAATGAAATTTTCCAGTAAAAACTATAATAGCAAATGTTAAACACAGAGCATAAATAACATAATATGTTTTTGAAATAGCTCCTGAAACTCTATTTCTTGGAGTAAATGCGAATGTATTATCAACTTTTATTACATTTATAAATCTACTTCCCCAATAGTATAGATCAGTGGTTTTATCAAAATTCACTAACCCTTTTTCATGAAAATCTATTAAACAATGAAGTAACTCATCATTCATATCTATAGACCGAGTAAGATTTTGGGCGGCTTTATCTTTCAATAATTGGGGGTATTTATCAGTTTCTGCTTTATAAAATTTTTCAAAGTATTCACCGAAATTTTCTAATTCATCTTTAAACTTTTTACGTCGATGTTCATTGACTGCATGTAAAGATTTAGGGATAGAAAAAATAGCAACGATGATTGCAATAATTGTAGATATAGAAGTTAAAGATTCCATTTTTATCATGTAATTTGTGTTTTTCACATTATATAAAAAAGCCCCGATAAATCGGGGCTTTTAAAATTAAATTGATTGATCAGATTAACCAATCAATTTCTTCATTAATTCATTCACTTGCGCAGGGTTAGCTTTGCCTTTTGCAGCTTTCATCACTTGACCGACAAGACCGTTAAAAGCTTTCTCTTTACCAGACTTGTATTCCTCAACCATCTTCTCGTTGGCTGCAAGCACGTCTTTAATAATCGCTTCAATCGCACCAGTATCAGTTTCTTGCTTCAAGCCTTTTTCAGCAATAATGGCGTCGGCAGTTTTGCCTTCTTCCCACATAAAGCCAAACACTTGCTTCGCAATCTTGCCGTTAATAGTGTTATCCACAATACGTGCGATCATGCCACCCAACTGTTCAGCCGAAACAGGGGAATCTGCCAACTCTAAGCCTGCTTTGTTTAAAGCACCCGAGAATTCGCCCATCACCCAGTTTGCAGACACTTTACCTTGAGCCGCGCCGCCAGCAGCTTGAACTACGGCTTCATAAAACTCAGACATTTCACGCGTTAGAGTTAACACGTGTGCATCGTACTCAGTCACACCAAAGTCAGATACAAAGCGCTCACGACGTGCCGCAGGTAACTCAGGTAATGCCGCGCGTGCTGCTTCGATTTGCGCATCTGGAATAATTACAGGCAACAAGTCTGGGTCTGGGAAGTAGCGGTAATCGTTCGCTTCTTCTTTAGAACGCATTGAACGCGTTTCCATCTTCACAGGGTCGAACAAACGCGTTTCTTGATCAACCGTGCCATCCCATTCCAAAATTTCCATTTGGCGTTCAATTTCAACATTGATCGCTTGCTCAATGAAACGGAATGAGTTGAGGTTTTTCAATTCACAACGTGTACCAAAAGGCTGACCCGGACGACGTAAAGATACGTTACAGTCGGCACGGAACGAACCTTCTGCCATGTTACCGTCAGAAATACCTAACCAACGTACAAGTGTGTGAATCGCTTTAATGTAGGCAACTGCTTCTTCAACCGAACGCATGTCTGGCTCAGACACGATTTCAAGTAAAGGCGTGCCTGCACGGTTCAAGTCGATGCCCGACATGCCTTCAAACTGGTCGTGAATCGATTTACCTGCATCTTCTTCAAGGTGAGCACGGGTAATACCAATACGTTTGGTCGAACCATCTTCAAGTTGAATGTCGATATGACCCAAGCCCACAATCGGGTTGTCCATCTGGCTAATTTGGTAGCCTTTAGGTGAGTCAGGGTAGAAGTAGTTTTTACGTGCAAACACAGAGGCTTGGTCGATGTAGGCATCAATACCCAAACCAAAACGAATCGCCAAATCTACCACTTGCTTATTTAAAACAGGCAACACACCCGGCATTGCCAAGTCAACAAGGCTAGCTTGCGTATTTGGGTCTTGACCAAATTCAGTCGAAGAACCTGAGAAAATTTTAGATTTGGTTGCAAGCTGAGTGTGAATCTCAATCCCGATAACGACTTCCCAACCGTCAATCAATTTCAACTTTTGAGCTTCAGCCATTATGCATTCTCCTCAGCAATTGCCGCGCGTTTGGTGTGCCAATCCGTCACTTGTTGATACTGATGCACGACAGACAATAATTGTGATTCTGACCAGTAGTTACCAATCAACTGCAAGCCAACAGGAAGTTGTGCTTGGTCAAAGCCAACAGGGGCATTGATTGCAGGAAGACCAGCCAAGTTCACCGCAAGCGTGTAAATGTCACCTAAATACATTTCTGTTGGGCTGAGGTTAGCACCAATTTTATATGCAGTTGTTGGTGCAGAAGGAGCAGCAATCACATCAACTTGTTCAAAGGCTTTTAAGAAGTCTTGTTGAATTAAACGACGGACTTTTTGTGCTTTCACATAATAAGCATCGTAGTAACCTGCAGACAACGCATACGTACCAATCAGGATACGACGTTGAACTTCGGCACCAAAACCTTCCGAACGCGAGCGTTTGTATAGGTCTAAAATGTCAGTCGGGTTTTCACAGCGGTAGCCATAACGCACGCCATCAAAACGTGACAGGTTAGATGATGCTTCGGCAGGGGCAATCAAATAATAGGTCGGTACATAGGCTTCCGTCATGTTGAGATCAATCTCAACCAAAACTGCGCCCATGTCTTCCAGTTTTTTCAACGATTCTTCAACACGTGCTTTTACTTCGGTATCTAAACCTGCCACGTTGAAGTATTGTTTTGGAATACCAATGCGTAAGCCTTTGACTGCTGTGCCGTTCAAGTTGGCAACGTAGTCATCGACGTCTTTTTCAACAGAAGTTGAGTCTTTCGCATCATGACCAGCCATGACATTCATGAGGTAAGCACAGTCTTCAGCCGAACGTGCCATTGGTCCGCCTTGGTCCATTGATGATGCATAAGCAATCATGCCGAAACGCGATACACGACCATACGTTGGTTTTAAACCGGTTAAACCACAGAAAGATGCAGGTTGGCGAATTGAACCGCCTGTATCTGTACCAGTTGCAAACGGTGCAAGATCAGCCGCCACAACTGCCGCAGAACCACCCGAAGAGCCACCTGGCACATGTTCTAGATTCCATGGATTTTTCGTTGCGCCATAAAAAGGGTTTTCAGAAGTTGAACCCATGGCAAACTCGTCCATGTTCACTTTACCTAAAGTCACCAGACCTGCGGTTTTGCCTTTAGCAACCACAGTTGCGTCATAAGGTGAGATAAAGTTATCCAACATTTTTGAGCCCGCAGAGGTTTTAATGCCCTGAGTACAAAAAATGTCTTTATGTGCAATCGGAACACCTGTGAGCGTACTTGCTGTGCCTGCTTTAATCGCAGCATCCGCAGCGTCTGCTTGAGCCAATGCTTGTTCAGCAGTCACAGTGATATAAGAATTTACCTGCGTATCAATTTTTTCAATACGTTTTAAATAATGTGCAGTCAGTTCGCGAGAGGAGAATTGAGCTTGTGCCAAACCCTCAGCAAGTTCACGAATCGATAAGCGGTGTAAATCGGTCATGAGAAATAATTCTTTACGTTTAATTTAAAAAAAATGGTTCAACTGAGTGAAAATTATTCAATCACACGTGGTACAAGGTACAAGCCAGCTTCGGTTGCAGGTGCAACAGCTTGATATTCTTCACGATGATTCTGTTCAGTCACCACGTCTTCACGTAACGGCTGTGGATTGTCGAAAGGGCTTTTCAATGGTTCAACACCTTTGGTGTCGATGCCTTTTAAGGTTTCCATCATGCCTAAAATTTTGTTTAGACTTTGAGCATATTCAGCAGATTGCGTATCATCTAGCGACAAACGAGCAAGATTGGCGATTGCTGAAACGGTTTGAGCATTTAAATCTGCTGAATGCTGAGCATCCGATGTAGACATAACATCACCTAATCAGTATTAAAAAATTTCAAAATATCGTGCGTTATAATAAGCGATTGACTTGTTCAAAGCATCACATTTAGTTAAAGTTGCGACCTTGCGTCCACATAAAGTTAAACTGAGAACGACCCCGTGATTCTAAAACGACTAATTGGCTTGTTTTCGCCAGACCTCGCCATTGATTTAGGTACAGCAAATACACTTATTTATGCACCAGGACGAGGCATTATATTAAATGAACCGACAGTTGTGGCTATTCGTCACAGTGGTTCACAAAAAATTGTTGCCGCTGTTGGTCTTGATGCGAAGCAAATGCTTGGTCGTACGCCTGCGAACATCTCTGCAATTCGCCCAATGAAAGACGGTGTAATTGCTGATTTTGAAGTGACTGAAACCATGCTGAACCAGTTTATTGGTAAAGTGCATGAAAAGCGTTTATTCCCACCTGCACCACGTGTAGTGGTGTGTGTTCCATGTAAATCAACTTTGGTTGAACGTCGTGCAATTCGTGAGGCTGTATTCAATGCAGGTGCACGTGATGTCCGTTTAATTGAAGAACCGATGGCTGCTGCAATTGGTGCAGGTTTACCTGTAGAACAAGCTTGCGGTTCAATGGTGGTTGATGTGGGTGGTGGTACAACTGAAATTGCGATTATTTCATTGCAAGGTTGTGTCTATGCTGACTCTTTACGTGTTGGTGGTGATGTGTTTGATGAACAAATCATTAACTATGTACGTAAAGCACATGGCTGCGTGATTGGTGAAACCACTGCAGAAAACATCAAGAAAGAAGTGGGCATGGCTTTACCAGATGAAAATGGTAAAACTTTGGAAATTGAAGTTCGTGGTCGTAACTTGGCAGAAGGTGTGCCGCGTGCCATTACAGTTACTTCAGACGAAATTACCCAAGCGATTTCAGATCCTTTACAAAGCATTGTTTCGGCAGTCAAATCTGCGTTGGAACAAACGCCACCTGAATTATCTTCAGATATTGCAGAGCGCGGCATTGTATTGACGGGTGGTGGTGCATTGCTACGTAACCTTGACAAATTATTGGCTCAGGAAACTGGTTTACCAGTCGTAGTCGCAGAAGACCCTTTAACTTGTGTCACTCGTGGTGGTGGTAAAGTTTTAGAATTCTTTGATAATCCAAATCACGACATGTTATTCGTTGGTTAATTAAGGATTTGGCTGTGCAAACAAATTTGTTTTCTAGGCAGCCCCCATCATTTCGCTCCTTTATCATTGCGGTTGTAACATGTTTGGTGGTGCTATTTTTTAACTGGCGCTTACCACATGTGATACAGCCAGCAAGAGATGTCTTGTATGCGGCATATAATCCCATTTATGCCTTAGCGAGCTATCCTGTATTGTCTAGCGAATGGTTGACGCAGCAGACCAAGTCTGAGGCACAATTGCGTCGTGAAAACACGGCCATGCAGGCGGAGTTGTTACAAGCCCAAGTACGTTTGCAAAAACTATCAGAGCTTTCTGCTGAAAATACACGTTTACGTGGTTTGCTTGATACACCTTTAATTATTGATGGTCGTATGGAAATTGCTGAAGTCATTGGGACGGATGCGGACCCATTACGTCATATTATTGTGATTAACCGAGGTTCAACCAACAACTTGAAAGTTGGACAGACGGTATTAGACGATAAAGGCATTATGGGACAAATCATCAATGTATATCCACACAGTAGTCGTGTCATGTTGCTTTCTGATAAAGATCATTCTTTATCGGTACGTTTAGAGTATACGGGGATGCGTGCTATCGTTTCGGGTACAGGTGATTTAGGACATCTGAAAATGGAATACGTTCCAACCAGTGCCAATATTAAGGTGGGTGAAAAAGTGTATAGCTCAGGTTTGGGGGCGCATTTTCCAGCAGGATATTTGGTCGGTACAGTGTCTAAAGTGAGTCGACATACAACGGGTGAGTTTGCACAAATTGATGTGGTTCCTGCGGCACAGTTAGCCAGTGGTCATCATGTTGTGGTGCTGTTTTCCGACTCATTAGCGATGGAGCAACCACATGCCAATCGCTAAGTTACGTCAAGAAAAACGTCAAGATCCATTATTCCCAATCATTTTTTCAGTAATCATTGCCTCTGTGCTAATGGTTTATCCATTGGCCTATGCTGTTTCTGGCTGGCGTCCATTGTTTATGATGATGGTGATGCTGTTTTGGGTGCTATGTCAGCCTACGTGGTGTGGTGTCTGGTTTGCCTTTGGTACAGGTATTTTTGTCGATTTACTGATGGATGCCCCACTAGGATTAAATGCATTATGTTTTGTAGTGATCAGTTTTGTTGCGCGGTTTTTGATTCGTGAACGCCGTGTACTGACTTTTGCCAATCTGTGGGTCATTGCAGCACTGGCCATTTTAGCTTACCTGTTTATGATGTGGGTGGCACAAATTATGGGGGGCATTCAGTTCTCTTTTGCCCGACATTGGCAACCATTACTCACCAGTGTTCTGGTGTGGCCATTGGTTTATTTTGTGCTGAAAAAATGGCGCGTTTAGTCCTTGCCTCTAGTTCTCCGAGACGTCGTGAGCTGCTTCAGCAGCTCGGCCTAGACTTTTCAATTTATAGCCCTGAGATTGATGAAAATGTGCTTGAGGGTGAAATTGCAGCAGATTATGTTCAACGTTTAGCGTGTGAAAAAGCAGCAGCAGTACAACAACATTTTCCAGATGCCGTTATTATTGCCGCAGACACCAGTTTAAGTGTCGATGGTGAAATTTTAGGGAAACCCGAATCTAAAGCACATGCCTTTGAAATGTGGGCAAAAATATCGGGCAGAAAACATGATGTATTTTCTGGGGTATGTGTACGCACATCAGCACAAATTTCAAGTATAGTGGTGCGTACCCAAGTCGAATTTCAAGTGCTGAGCCTAAAAGACATGGAAGCGTATTGGGCAACAGGGGAACCCGAAGGGAAAGCGGGAGCTTATGCCATACAAGGGCTGGCTTCGCGTTATATTCCCCGTATT
The DNA here is from genome assembly GCF_002934965.1 of Acinetobacter sp. ACNIH2. NCBI lineage: Bacteria > Pseudomonadati > Pseudomonadota > Gammaproteobacteria > Moraxellales > Moraxellaceae > Acinetobacter > Acinetobacter sp. ACNIH2. Next base: position 736,244 of record NZ_CP026412.1, on the reverse strand, counting down.
GAAGGCAGTTATACCAATGTAGTTGGTTTGCCGTTACATGAGACAGTCGAGTTATTCAAAGCCATTAAGGTTTTAAATTAATGGTGAAACAAAAATTTTTATAATGTTTTGAGTCTTATTATGTCTGACGAGTTACTGATTAATGTCACACCGATGGAGTGTCGTGTGGCGTTAATTCAAAATGGTACAGTCAACGAGTTATATGTTGAACGTACTGTAAAACGGGGTTTGGTAGGAAATATTTATAAAGGCAAAGTCGTTCGCGTTTTGCCAGGGATGCAGGCCGCTTTTGTCGATATTGGTCTGTCCCGCACTGCTTTTTTACACATCAATGATATGGTTTGGCCACGTAATCAGCTGATTCCCAATGTTTTTGAATTATTACAGCCTGGGCAAATTCTGACAGTTCAGGTCATGAAAGATATGTTGGGAACCAAAGGTGCGCGTTTAAGTACGGATCTTTCTATTCCTTCGCGTTATTTGGTACTCATGCCTTTTGGCAATCATATTGGTGTATCACAAAGAATTGAATCAGAAGAAGAACGCGAGCGTTTACGTTCTATTATTGAGAAAATTCAGGCCCAACACGAATTACCCGGTTCAGTCATTGTACGTACTGCTGCCGAAGGGATTGATGAAGCTTCAATTGCGCAGGATATGGCGTATTTAGCAAAGCTGTGGGAATACATCCAACGTAAACAAAAAATTATTGCGGTACCTTCTCTTATTTTTGAAGAATTACCCTTACCACAACGTATTATTCGTGATTTAGCGAATGAAAATACGGTAAAAATTTCGGTTGACTCACGTGAAATTCATGCCAAATTGCAGGAGTTTGTGGCTGAGTTTGTGCCGAATATGCAGAATCGTCTGATCCATTATCCTGGTGAACGTCCGATTTTTGACTTATATAATGTTGAAGAAGACATTCAGAAAGCACTGCAAACTCGTGTTGCCTTAAAGTCGGGTGGTTATTTAATGATTGACCAAACCGAGGCCATGACCACAATTGATGTTAATACGGGCTCGTATGTGGGTGGCAGAACACTAGAAGATACTGTGTTTAAAACCAATATGGAGGCAACACAGGTCATCGCACGCCAATTACGCTTACGTAACTTAGGTGGCATTATCATTATTGACTTTATTGACATGCAGGAAGCTCAGCATCGTGAAGAAGTGATGAATCAGTTCGAGCGTATGTTGGAACGTGACCATGCCAAGACTAAAATTACGCAGGTTTCGGAGTTAGGTCTGGTCGAAATGACGCGTAAGCGTACTCGAGAGTCGCTAGAACACTTGTTATGTGAATCTTGTCCGACTTGTCAGGGACGTGGTTATGTTAAAACAGCAGAGACGGTATGTTACGAAATCTTTCGAGAAATCTTACGATATACCCGAGCTTTTGAATCTCAGAGTGGCTTTACTGTTGTCGCACATCCTTCTGTAATTGATCGCTTGTTAACCGCAGAAGCACCAGCTGTGGCGGATTTAGAGCATTTTATTAATCGTGTGATTAAATTTCAGGTGGAAAATTTATATACGCAAGAGCAATACGATATCATTCTAAGCTAAAATTGTAACAGGATGTCGTTAAACACTTGTTACAACTGAAATTTTACTTTCGAGCTAGTTTTTTCAATACTACTCATACCAAGTAGCCAAACTAAATTTTCATTTTTGGGGAATTTGGTCTTAGCAAGAAGAGGTGTGAAATGGGCATGAGTGAAAAAATTATCAAACAAGGTATCAAGCACGTGCTAGATAATAAAAACGTACATACGGGTTATATCGTAGACGAACAAGGCAAAGAAACTCAAATTACAACGGCCATGGTTCGTTCGGTCTGTCATCAGCTACTGAAACAGTGTCGCAGTATTAAAGCTTAAGGGGCTCTTGTGAAGCCCCTTAATTTATTCTACTTAATTTTTGTCATTAGTTTCTGCGGTTAACTCACCGCCTTCAACTTTGGGCTTTTAACCCCAACAATACTTTCAAATCGTTGAATTTCTTCTTCCAAGTGCGTTAATAAGTTTTGCATTTTCGGTAATGCGACACGGCACGCCGTGAGTCCAACCTCAAGCTTATCTAAATAGCTGGTCATGGTAATATTGAGTGCTTGACCATCTAGAACAATTGATGCTGGATAAAGTGCATCGAGTTTCGCGCCATTCCAATATAAAGGTTCACGTGGACCAGGCACATTAGAAATAACCAAATTGAATGCCTGACGTTTCGGCATTAAACCAGAGGCAATATTCAAGCCTGCTGCACCATAAACAAATGCACTGTAGTTCATGATCTGGTTAGAGTTCATGCGTTTAAAACGTTCTTTTGCATTCAGAACACTACGACGAATAATCTGCAAACGTTCTAAAGGATCTTCTTTATGCGTACCTAAATTCGCCAAAATCATGGTAATTCGATTTGATACTTCTGAATCATCATCACGAATGGAAGCAGGAACCATGGCAACCAAAGGTTTCTTTGGTAGAGCATTTTGACTCAGTAAATATTCACGTAATGCACCAGAGCAAATCGCCAACACCACATCATTAATCGTGACGTTTAAAGCTGATGCAATATGACGTAGACGATCAAACTCAAAAGATTGGGCAGCAAAGCGACGTGATGAGCTAACACGTTGATTTAAAATGCTGCTTGGCGCTTGGAAGCTAGAGACATAGTCTGGATTACGCCCCATATCTTTCATGACTGTTTGGGAAAGTTCACGCATCACGATAGGCGTTGCTTCTACTTGTTGTTTCAACCCCGTAATGATTTTTTTCATACGGCTGACTTTTGCTTCTTTTAAACGTTTGGCACGAGGACCTTCGACACACCATGGTGGCACAATGCTTTTAGCGTGTGGGTCATGCGAAAGTGATTTTTCGACCAGACGCATGCCCGCAATACCATCCACCATAGCATGATGAATTTTAAAATACATGGCAAAACGATTGCCTTCGATTCCTTCAATAATGTAACACGTCCATAAAGGCTTGGCTCGATCAATCAGTGCACTATGCTCTTGAGAGATATAAGTCAGTAATTCTCGAATACGTCCGGGATGAGGTAAGGCAATATGACGAAAATGATGATCAAGATCGAATTCTTCATCTTCATCCCATAATAGGCCATTCAATTTATTGTTAAATGGTGGAACAGGAATGGATTTCGAGCTGCGAATATCTGCAACCAAATCTTGTAGAAAAGTTTCAGGTGCATGTTCAGGAATTTGAAAAAGAAATAATCCCCCAACGTGCATAGGTTGCTGCCGTTTTTCTAATGTTAAAAAGATAAAATCAATAGGGTGTAATGGGCGCATAGTGTCGATTGCCTCACTGCAATTTCTATGGTGACTCCTTTCTGAGTCACATTGTTAGAATTATAAAACTTGATTTGAGTATAGCGCCTTTTACCTAGAAAAGTTACGGCTTTATGTGTCCATCAATCTGAAAAAAAGCCACTGAATAGTTCAGTGGCTTTGGCTTGACAAAATTATTTTGCTAAATTGCCAGCATGTAATCCGCATTCTTTGTGTGTGGCTTCTTCCCACCACCAACGGCCTTCACGCTCATGCTGATTAGGTAATACAGGTCGCGTACACGGTTCACAGCCAATTGAAATAAAACCACGCTCATGTAGCGGATTATATGGAACTTCCATCATACGGATATAGCTCCATACTTCTGCACTAGACCAGTTCGCTAAAGGATTGTATTTAATTAACTGTTTGCCAGGGCCAGAAAAACCAACATCAGATTGAATGACTGGAATTTCAGTGCGTGTCCCTGGGCTTTGGTCTTTACGCTGACCTGTAATCCAACCATCCAAAGTCGCCAGTTTTTTGCGTAAAGGTTGTACCTTACGAATACCACAGCATTCTTTATGGTCATCTTGATAAAAACTGAATAACCCTTTTTCATTGACGAGCGCTTGAACTGCTTCAGATTCTGGGAAACAAATTTCGATCTTAATATTGTAATGTTTCCGCACCGTTTCAATAAATTGATAGGTTTCTGGGTGCAAACGGCCCGTGTCTAAACTAAAAACACGGAATGGTTTACCCAGATTGGCTGCCATATCAATCAGTACAACATCTTCAGCGCCAGAAAAAGAAATGGCAATTTCACCTTCTTGATTCAGTGCGAGTTCTAAAATTTCACTTGGAGATTTATCAGCATATTCAGATGCAAGCGCATCAATATGATCGATAGTAGGGATAGTAGTCATTAGAGTTCCTGGCTATAGGCTTGGAGACTTCAAAACCTATATTAAAAGATTTTGAAAATATTCTAATTGAATTGAATATTTCTACTTAGCATTAAAAAATAAATGCTTATGAAAAAAATAGATTTAAAAAACAGCAATTACTGAATCATAAGTTGATGCTATTATAGTCCAAATTTTTTTCATAGACAGTTGGGAGCATTCATGGAAGTTGTATGTCTTGATTTAGAGGGTGTGTTAGTTCCAGAAATTTGGATTAACTTTGCGAAAAAAACTGGAATTAAAGCGCTAGAAGCGACAACACGTGATATTCCTGATTACGATGTGTTAATGACACAACGTTTAGATCTTTTAAAGCAACATAATTTAGGCTTGGATGATATTCAAGAAGTCATTGCGGAAATGGGACCATTTCCAGGTGCAAAAGAATTTGTAGAATGGGTGAGTACGCATTTCCAGCTTATTATTCTTTCAGACACTTTCTATGAGTTTGCACATCCGTTGATGAAACAATTGGGTTGGCCAACTATTTTCTGTCATAAGTTAGAAACAGATGAGCAGGGGATGATTTCTGCTTATAAATTACGTCAACCTGACCAGAAGCGTCAGGCAGTTAAAGCACTTCATGGTTTGAACTTCCGTGTGATTGCGGCAGGTGATTCATATAATGACACCACAATGCTAGGCGAAGCAGATCATGGTTTCTTGTTTGATGCGCCAGAAAATGTGATTGCTGAGTTTCCACAATTCCCAGCAATCAACGGTTATGATGCGTTAAAAGAAGCCATTCGTAAGGCATCTGTACGTGATATTCCTGCTTAATTCTATAAAATTAAATAAAAAAGACGGACTTAAAGTCCGTCTTTTTTATTGCAAAGATTAGAATTTGTAGCCTAAATTCAAACCATATGCGATGGCATTGTTGTCAGTGAATGTTCCTGCTGCAGAATGAGCACCTGTTACGGCATCTGCATCACCTAACCAGTAATATTTTACGCCCGCACCAATGAAGTAGTTTTCTGCTGGAGAGAAACGTACACCTGTTCCAACACTCCAAAAGCCTTCAGTTGGGCCAAGTGTAGTCACAGGGTTTCCTGCACCAGAGTCCCAGCCTACGGATACATTGGCACCCCAACGATCACTAAATTTACGTCCCAAACCAACAGTTGCCGAAATTTGATCATCTTTATAGTCAATCAAATTAAAGCCATTTGGTTTATTAGCTACAAGTCCAGCTTGCCCTAAGACTTGAGACAGTTTTCCAAAGTTATATGGTTGAACTTTGAAGTTTGACCAGTCTACCCAACGTACATTGGCAAATGCCACAGTATTGGTCATGATGCCTGTTTGGAAATCGACATTGACAGATTGAGGGGTGGTTAATTCTGTTTCACCACTTGAGGCATTTAATGCGGTCATGACACCATCAAGTTTTGCATTACCAGTTAAACCCGCAAGCCCAAAATGCTCATAAGCATTCATTTTATGTTTAATTTCAGCGCGATAGGTTACTGATGCTTTCAATGCAATTTCAGGAATTTGATATGCAACACCTGCTAACCAGCCTACAGATTCATCTTCACCCGTTCTAAAATCATAACCATTAAGAACACTATAGGTTGTACCACGAAGCAAGACTGTTCCATCTACCGTTTGATACACTGCCCCAGCATACAGGTTCCAGTTTTCATTCGGTTGATAACCTACTAATAAATTTAAGTTTTGAGTATCAACAACAACAGATGTACCACCTTTAAAGGGAACAGGACGATTTTCTACAAAACCACTATTCCCAGAATATTCGGCATCTGCGCCATAGGGTTGGTCGTAGATCAAACCAACAGAGAAATGATCAGTTGCTTGGATTTTCAAAGCTGCATGAGGGAAGTAATAGTCACCAGCCATGTCACCCGTATTTTTATTGTCTTTGTCTTTGCCTGAAACATCTGGATCAAGTATAGAAATACCTGCTTCAAAGTAGTTTCCTGGTTGTAGGAAAGCTGCAATAGATTGACCAGAGCGATCAAGGCCCGCTGCAAATGTAGAAGTAGTAGGAATAAGACAGAGTAAAATTGCTTTTTTAAGAGCTGTAAGCTTCATGGATATTTTCCCTGATATCGCTTTGTAACTAAAAGTTAAGGGAAGGTAACACAAATAAAAAAAGAGTAAATGCACTATGCCGTTTATTAATTGAACTAGCTCATACACAAAAAGTACTTGAATAGAGTAAAAATACTAATGATACGTGTGTATATTAATGATTTATATATAAAAAAATAGAGTAATTAGTTTAATTGTAGAATCATTTAAGTGAAAAATTAAATGTTTAATTTAGAAACACTTGGCTAAATTTAGTAGATATTGTGATTTAAGAAATGATACTTTTTGCCAAAAAAAGACCATCCAGAAGGATGGTCCTTTGAGTCTTGTACGAATTAGAAGCGGTAGCCGATTTTTAAACCATATGCAAGTGCATCATTGTCAGAAAAGTCTGCTACATAATTTGATGTACCAAATTGTGCGCCAGTTTGTGCTTTAGCATCACCTAACCAGAAGTATTTCACACCACCAGCAATGAATGTTGCAGGAGTAGGGCTGTATTGAACACCTAGGCCAAGGTTCCAATAACCTTCTGTTGGACCTAGTGTTGTTACAGGATTACCAGCACCAGAATCCCAACCTACAGATACATTACCTGCCCATTGTTCATTCAGTTTACGACCTACACCGACATTCGCAGACCATTGATCATCACTGTAAGCAACTAAGTCAAATCCATTTGGATAACCTGGAGTTTTTCCTGCTGCCACACCAAATGCATAAGGGCGGATTGCGAAGTCTTTCCAATTTACCCAACGCACATTCGCAAAAGCTACAGTATTTGCCATAACTCCAGTTTGGAAATCAAGGTTAACAGATTGCGGTGTAGTAACATCTGTATCACCGGTAGCACTTACACCCGCTAATGCAGGATTGTTCATAATAGCTGAAAGAGTTCCTGTACCAATAGAAGATTCTTCTATTCCGACACTATGTTCAACTTCAGAACGGTAGGTAACAGATGCTTTCAAGGCAATTTCAGGAATTTGGTAGGCAAAACCAGCTAACCATCCTGTCGCACTGTCTTCACTAATATCAGCATTATATCCTCCGAATCCTGCAGCTCCGCCATATGCTAAACCACGAAGTTTTACATGCCCTTTAATTGTTTGGTAAACACCACCACCATAAATATTAAAGTTTTCATTCGGTTGGAAGCCCACGATCATAGCAATGTTTTGGGTTTTAACTTCAACATTAGTTGACTCTTTGCCATTATGAAATAAGCCCACACCTCCTAAGGCAGCAGAGCCAGTATCTGATAGAGAATAAGTTGCATCAGCTCCAAATGGTTGGTCGTAAATTAAACCAAAAGAAAAATGATCAGTTACTTGTAATTTTAGTGCGGCATTTGGGAAATAATAATCATCTCCCATGTCTCCTAGACTTGTATTTTGTAATCCAACAACATTGGCTGGTACTGCTGGACTTGGTGTGTATCCAGAACGAACCTTTCCTGAAACGTTTGGATCAAGTGCAGAAAGGCCTGCTTCAAAATAGTTGCCTGGTTGTAAGAAGGCAGAAATTGATTGTCCTGAACGGTCAAGTGCCGCAGCAAATGCTCCAGCCGTTGGTAATGCTGTGAGAATCATTGCGGTAGTTAGCGCTTTTAATTTCATTCTTTCATCTTCCCTTGAGGTACACGATTTTTATGCATGTTGAATCATGCTTTTGTTAATTGTGGAATTTTTGGTAGGTCCGACCAAAATCATATTGTTACTCCATGTGACAAAAATAACACAATTAAAATAAGAGTAAATGCTCTAGTAGAACTGATTAGTTCAAAAAAACGTCAAAATAGAGTAAAAAATCTATATTTTATCAATCACTTTAATTTAAGTTGTTGAGATATAAATATTTAATTGGATAACTGTTTCGTTTTTGAATAAAATGCAATTGAGTAAAAAATAACCAAAACTAGGTATTGTATAATTATTTTTTTTGAATACTTGTAAATGAGCCAAGATGCTAAATTTTTATAAGCATTTATTTTATATATCATTTTATAAATTTGAAAAAGATCGTATAGATGATTCATATACGATCTAGAAAAAACATTTAAACAGTATTAATGAACTGGTCTTGCAACATCACCATTCAATGATTCTGGTAAGTCTAAGATGTGTAAGCTTAATTCAGTAATTGCAGTTGGTTTTGCAACGACTAAGGCTTTATAGCCCTCAGGTATCGAGATGCTGTTGACCACTTCTGCATCTTTGTTGAGTTGAGTTGCAGGGGGGGGTGCTTCGCCCTGTCCTTGAACCAAGTGCAACCAATGTTTTGGTTTTGCTTTAAACCATAGGCGTGCCACTATTTCTTGACCAAGGTAACACCCTTTATCGTAGTGAACCCCTTCACGTTGATGTAAACGTAATTCTTGGGGTTGGAACTGGTGTTCGGTGGCTTGGCAAATCCAAGCTTGTCCAGTTTCAATCGCTTGTAATTGCCAAGTTTGAATATCCGTTTCTGAGGTTGAAAACTCCGTATGAATATCAACAACTGTTGGAAATACGATGCCGACAGGTTCGAGTTTCATTTTCGAGAACGCACCAAATTTTCGAATATGTTTGGCAAACTCTTCACTTTGATCGAGTGTAGTCACAATTTCAAAACTTTCATTATTTATTTTTTTCAGCCATAAGCCAAAATGAATTCGACCTTTAAGATCACAAATTGCGGTATAGCGAGTTTGGTTTTCAATTAGACGTTCTACGTGAACGGTGACTTGACCTTGTAGAAATTTTTGCGCGTCTACGCCATTAAGGGTGAAAGCCGTAAATGCAAGAGTACTCATGAAATGCTCACTTCGACAATTTATAGAAGAATTAATTCATTTGATTTTCCACTATTTTGCTTGAAATTGCACATCTGCTTTAAAGGAAAAAATCAAAAGCAAGAAATTGAAAATTTCTTGGTATTTTGTGAATAAGGGGGAGCAATGATTGGATAATCGCGCAGAGTTGCTAGTTTTAAAGATAATGTGAGAGTTGATCTGACTTATTAGACCCTTAAATAAGTCAGATCAAATTTAGTTTTTACCAGTCGACTTTGCCAACTAAAATGTCTTTATACATTTTAAAGTCACAAATTAGGCTAAAAAATGGCTGTTTAAATGTCGCTGGTTTATTGTGTTCAAAAAAGAAGTGACCGACCCAAGCAAAACCATAACCCACCACAGGTAATGCCCATAGTAATTTGGGATTTTTTTTCATGGCTGCGGTTGCAGTAATGCCAATTACGGAAGTTGTACCTACAAAATGTAAACGTCGGCAAATCGGCTCTGCATGTTGTGAAAGATAAAATGGATAGAACTCTTTAAGCGTTTTAATACGACCATCACTTCCAACAATTTGAATCTCTTGTTTATCCGTTAGTGCAGGGACAGTATTTTTAATCAGTTCCTGAGTATTGTTTTTAATCATTTCTTGGGTATTCTGTAACATGTAACTACTCCTTTAGTGTTTACTGGAGTCATTTTCAACAAAAAACGACATCGGGTCTTGAACGATTATGCTATTTCAGCAGAAGGAATCTGGCTCAGTAGCGAAACCAGAAAAAAGCTGGTTATATGCGTGGGATGGCGTTGTTCTATATGTCACACAAGAACACTTAAATAAATCACATGCGCATTTCCCTGCATTATTGCAAATTGGTTTAGGGGCGCAATTTGCAGTGACCTTAGATCATCAGCCTCGCAGTTATCATGACATTGTTTGTATGGCGCCGAATGTCAGTCATAGCACAGATTCTGAAAACCAACCTTTTCTTGCAGTTTTAATTGATCCAGATCATGAACTTTACGGCTATGTACATGCGCTATTACAGGGGAGGTCGATGTGCTCATTGCCTGCAAGTTGTTTGCAGCCACTTAGGTGCGAGTTGGTAAAATTGATAGCTGGGACTTTAAATATTGCACAAGTAAAGCAATTATTGTTGCGTATTTTAAAAGTTTTATCTGCCCAAGAGCCTGTTCATTTACCGTGGGATGTCCGTATTTTAAAAGCTTGTGAATATATCAAGCAGCAAGTTCCACATAGCATACCAACGGTCGCAAATGTTGCGACTCAGGTTGGTTTGTCTGAGTCACGTTTGATGCATTTATTTAGTGCTCAATTGGGTGGTTCCATGCGGCAATACATATTATGGTTAAAAGTGCGCTATGCCCTTCAATTATGGATTGAAGGGCATAGTTTAATTGATGTTGCTTTCGAAGCAGGCTTTTCTGATCAGTCGCATTACACGCGAACCTTACGTCGTATGGTCGATTTTGCCCCATCCATTCTGAAAGCCAATACAGTTTTTATTAGTGATACTTTCGCATTGCCCCAGAGGTAACATACATCAGTTGAGTAAATGGAAACTAAAGCTCGAAAAGTGAATTTGAAGCGAGTAAATTAACCACCGAGTTAAAGATGAAGTTAAAGCTATGGCAATTGCTTGGGTATTATTCACAATTATGGCTGCATTTATGCAGGCGTGGCGTAATGCTTTTCAAAAGCAACTCAGTAGCACAGTTGATGTGTATGGAACTACCTTAGCGCGTTTTCTCTTTTCTCCAATCTTTGCCTTAAGTTACCTTGCAATTTTATATCACCAACAACCTACCACAGCGGTTGTGAGTTTTTCGACACATTTTTGGCTATATATTGTGATTGCAGGTGTGAGTCAGATCTATGCAACTGCATTAATGGTGAAATTATTTCAACAAAAAAATTATGCGATTGGGATTGGTTTGGCAAAAAGCGAAGCCATTTTGGCAGCTTTAATTGGCGTGATGTTTTTACAAGAACACTTAACGGTTTGGGGATGGTTTGGTGTATTGATTGGAGCAATCGCCGTATTCTTTCTGAGTAAAGGGAGTAATCAGACCAAACTCTCTTTCAAAACTTTAGTGATTGGATTAGGTAGTGGATTGTGTTTTGCGATTACCTCTTTATTGGTTCGTGAAGCCAGTTTAGAACTTGCAATGCTGCCATTTTTGCACCGTGCGGCGTGGGTGTTATGTATTTTAATTAGCTTTCAATGTGTAATTTTATTGTTGTACCTTGGTTTATTTAGCAGAAAAACCTTGTACCACATGGGGCAGCGCGTCGGACTGACTTTTAAAGTTAGTTTATGTAGTTTCTTGGCATCTTTAGGTTGGTTTAGTGCCATGAGTATGCAGACCGTGGCTTTAGTGAAAACCTTAGGGCAAATTGAAATTCTATTTAGTTTATTGATTTCTGCATATTTCTTTAAAGAAAAATTAGCTCGTTCCGATCATTTGGGACTTTTTTTAGTCATTTTGGCAGCCATTATGGTGATTTGGGCATAATTTTAGATTTATTGGAGTTGGCTTGGTAAAAAAACGCAAAATATACATAAAAGTGAAATTAAAAGTTGATTAAAATTTATTAAATGGAAATTAATTCTCTATATTCCTATTATTATGGGAAATATATTTAAAAAAAATAAAAAAATCTAGATTTTAGGAAAACAATCCCAGTTGAATCTGCCTACACTATATCTCAAGGGTGTGATGGGGATCGGAAAGAGTAGATTGCTACCAGTTGCGTACAACGTGAGTGTAGTACTTACCCAAAAGGTCTCGATTCGGCTTAGGACGCTATAAACCAAAAGTTTATAGGCACAAGGTTATGATTTACAAAGTCATGGTTGTTGAAGTAAACCACTGATGTTTTCCCTTGACACCCTAAAAATTTTTTAGAATAAAATCGAATAACAATATAATTTTAATAATATTTTAACCTCTTATTTATATTCCCTTTACTTGTTTACATCATTTACAAATTAAGACGATGTTTTTTATCTCGTTCAGTAACATGATAAGAGCAGGTTCTGAAAAATAATGTCATAAAAAGAAGAGCAGAGATGAGCTATCACAACTTAGATCAGCCATTGGATGATCAGCAACTTTTTACCCGTTTACAACAACGTTTCGAGCAGCATGTTTTAAGGCATCCCCATCTCAAATGGAGTGAAGTGTTATCCAAACTTCAAGCACAACCTAAAAAAATTCAAAGTTTGCACTGGATGGAGCAAACAGGGGGCGAGCCTGATCTTATTCAATTTGAACAAAACAGCGATGAATATTATTTTGTTGATTGTGCGGAGGAAAGCCCCATAGGTCGTCGTAGTTTATGTTATGACGCAGAAGCCTTGGCTGCTCGAAAGCAGAATCCGCCACAAGACAGTGCGCTGCGTTTGGCAGAGGTGATGGGCACATTACTCCTGACAGAACAGCAATATCGTGAACTACAAAAATTGGGGAATTTTGACCAAAAAACATAAAGTTGGGTGAATACACCTGAGGCTATTCGGTCTTTGGGCGGAGCATTGTTTTGTGACCGCCGCTATGGTCAGGTGTTTACTTATCATAACGGGGCTGAATCTTATTATGCTGCGAGAGGTTTTCGTGTTGGGCTAAAGCTTTAGCTTATTACATTGTGATTGAAGCTGAGTATAGGAGTGATAAACATGGATATGGAATTATTACGGCAAGTGTTGGGTTGGTCTTTAGTCCTCAATTATCTCATTTTATTGATTTGGTTTTTGGTTTTTATCAATGCCCGAACATGGATGAAAAGTTTACATGGTCGTTGGTTTAATCTTAATGAACAGACTTTTGATGCAATTCATTATGCTGCGATGGCAGTCTATAAAATTCTAATTATGGTGTTTAATTTGGTTCCATTTATTATTTTATCTTTTCTAGATTAAATTGAACATTCTTGTTATTACAGGAGTTGTAGTTGCTTCATTTGCATAGAAAATTGTTATGATGGAGTCAAAAGAGAAAACGAATTAAAAAAGATGACAGATAGACAAAATCAAACGTGTGCAGTGTGCAAAAAGTCATTTCCTTATAAAGCATTGGTCTCTGGGCATATTATTCGTGATGTGATTAGCGATGAGATCAAAAAAGATTATCCTGACTGGTCGTCAGACAGTTTTATTTGTCGACCTGATTTGACCCATTATCGTATCCAATATGTACATTCGTTGTTGAAATCTGAAAAAGGTGAGCTGACTGATTTAGAGCGTGAAGTGATTAGCAGCATGCAACGGCATGAACTCATCACTAAAAACATTGAAACTGAGTTTGATCAAAACTGGACATTGGGCGAGAAATTAGCAGATAAAATTGCCAGTTTTGGTGGGAGTTGGACGTTCCTGATTTGTTTTGGCATGTTTTTAGTGCTTTGGATTGTTTTAAATACAGTGGTGTTATGGGTACATCCAGTTGACCCGTATCCTTTTATTTTACTAAATTTGGTTTTGTCATGTTTGGCGGCCATACAGGCCCCGATTATTATGATGAGTCAAAATAGACAGGAGGCCAAAGACCGTTTACGTTCGCAGCATGATTACCAGATTAATCTCAAAGCGGAATTAGAAATTCGACACCTGCATGAAAAAATGGATCATTTGCTGTTACATCAATGGGAAAGGCTGACACAAATTCAAGAAATTCAGTTAGATTTGCTGACAGAAATGAATAAGCATCGCTAAATATTTGTCGATTTTTTAATGGAAAAAGTATCACTTTTGGATAAATGAAATGACAAAAAGCAGAAAAATTGACAGCATCCTGTTGGCTTGATATTTTGCCCGCTTTATTCGTACACCAGTCCAATCATGCCTTTAAATGACCACTTTGTTTATACACCACCACAAGAGCCTTTGCGCATTGTGTATGAAGATGCAGACTTGGTGATTATTAATAAACCTGCGGGTTTGCTATCGGTGCCTGGACGTTTACCTGAACATCATGATAGTGCTTATTATCGCGTTTTAGCGCAATTTCCTGATGCGAAAATTACCCATCGTTTGGATATGGCGACCTCGGGAATTTTGATGTTTGCCAAGCATCGTGATGCCGAAGTCGCGGTCAGCAAAATGTTTCAAGCACGAACGGTGACCAAACATTATCAAGCATTGGTACAGGGTCATATTCAGCAATCGGGAAGTGTAGACGTTCCTTTAATTACGGATTGGGAAAATCGTCCACGTCAGATTGTGCATTTTGAATTGGGTAAAGCTGCCAAAACCTTATTTGAGCTGATGCATTATGATTCAACACAGGATATTAGCCGTGTATTGTTGACCCCGATTACAGGGCGCTCACATCAATTACGTGTGCATATGCAATATATTGGACATCCAATTACAGGGGATAAACTCTATCATCCTGAACCTTTTCAAAGTCCTTTAAAGCGCATGGCATTACATGCCAGTCACTTGAGGTTTATACAGCCATTCAGTGGCGAGCCTGTCGACATTCAGAGTTTACCTGCTTTTTAAAAATGTCTCTTTTGGGGCTTAAACTGTCATAAAATCATGCTAAATTATGTTTAATTAATAAACAAAAAGCAGGGATATAACCATGAGCCGCAACTATGAATTATTTCCAGATGACGATAACGGTAATGTACTGTGGCAAATGTATGAAGATGGCAATGATCTAACAGATCTACACGAAATTGAATTCTCTATTGTTTTTACAACACAAGATCAGGCAGAAAAATGTGCTTTGCATTTATTGCATGAAGAACAAAAGATTTCGCTGTTTCAAGAAGAAGTTAAAAATGATGGCAGTGATTTATGGGTGTTGAATGTTCATGTGAATATGATTCCTGAATATCAGGATGTTCAAGATTTAGAAGAGTGGTTTGTTAAAATTGCCGAAATGTTCCAAGGTGAATACGACGGTTGGGGCTGCCTGAGCTATCTCTATGATTATGATGACGAGTAGCGAGAGGCCAAAGGAGGTGGTTGCTGTATAATTCATACTTAAGTTATACATAAGCCACCTCGACTTACCGTACACTATTTGAAACCAAAG
This sequence comes from Acinetobacter sp. ACNIH2, assembly GCF_002934965.1. Classification (NCBI taxonomy): domain Bacteria; kingdom Pseudomonadati; phylum Pseudomonadota; class Gammaproteobacteria; order Moraxellales; family Moraxellaceae; genus Acinetobacter; species Acinetobacter sp. ACNIH2. The sequence goes on along the minus strand of NZ_CP026412.1, from coordinate 721,066 downwards.
AATAAAAATATAGGTGTCTCATGTCGAATACGGTTCAATTACATCGCGTGTTTAATGCGCCACCAGAGCGTGTTTATCGCGCATTTACCACAGCAGATGCCTTAGTCAAATGGATGGCTCCTCACGGTTTTACGGCACATGTAGATTTGCTTGAAGTTAAACCTGAAGGCAAATATCGTATGTATTTCACTAACTTTTCTACTGGTACACGTATTGGTTTTGGTGGAACATATCACGAAGTAGTTCCGAATGAGCTGTTACGCTATGTTGATCAATTCGAAGATCCAAACATGCCCGATTTAATTGAAGTCAAAGTTCAATTTAAAGCAGTCTCTGTCGGTACTGAAATTCAAATCACCCAATCAGGCATACCTGATGTAATTCCTGTAGAAGCATGTTATTTGGGCTGGCAAGAGTCTTTACAATTGCTGGCACTCCTGATTACACCTGAAATACCTGATGGATAAATGGTAAGGATATTATGCAAACATTTAATAATTTTAAGGAAAGAGAACAGAAAGCTCGGAATGCGATTTGGCAAAGCTATCTGCAAGATGTTGGGTTAGATAATCAAGTACGCTTGTATGTGGAGCATCATCTGCAAGAAATCTCTCCGCAGTATTGGCAGCATCATACTGGGCTCACACGCCCTGAAGCGAAGCAGGTGATTGATTTATTATCGACACAGCGCTTTTTAGACTTTCATTCGGTTGAAGAAAATGATGATTCGATTGACTTTAGTCTGCCAGAGAATGTGACTGACTATGTGCTATGTGTGTCATTTGATGAAGATGGAAATGTCGAAGATATTAGTATGGAAAGTTAAATGAGTTGTTTGTTTTCTCATCGTTAAGGAAATTAATGCAGATTCAAATAAAGCGTGCCTATAGCCCTGTAACTATAGATGATGGATTAAGAATTTTAGTGGATCGTCTATGGCCAAGAGGTATTAAAAAACAAGATGCCAAGATTGATTTATGGCCAAAAGAGATTACGCCGTCCACTGTTTTAAGGCAGTCTTATCATCAAGATTTAATTGGTTGGGAGGAGTTTCGAGCAAAATATTTGCTTGAATTGAGGCAACATCCTGAAACACTCGCAGAATTACGACGTTTAGTCCAACACCATAATATTAGCTTGATTACTGCGGCAAAGAATGCAACCCAAAATCATGCTCTGGTCTTGAAGCACTATTTAGAATTCCCTGAAGATGAAAACACTTAAAATAAAATATATTTTAATATAATATAATTTATCTATATGAATTATTGTTGGAAATAAGACATGTCAACAGAAACTCATTGGAACCGGGTTTATACAGATAAAGCCGTGACGCAAGTCAGTTGGTTTCAGTTACATGCAAGTCAATCGATACAACTGATTCAATCTTTGAAATTGGAACCTGATGCAGCAATAATTGATATTGGCGCTGGCGCATCGATACTTGCGGATGAATTACTCGATTTAGGCTATCGTCATTTAACGGTACTAGATATATCGAATATGGCATTGCGGCAGAGCCAACAGCGTTTAGGTGATCGCGCTCACTTGATTGATTGGAAGGTAGCCGACCTTTTAAGCGTGGAATTTGAACCAGAAAGCTATCAAGTTTGGCATGATCGTGCGGTATTTCATTTTTTGACCCAACCTCAAGCGCAAAAGCGTTATATACAGCAAGTGAAAACAGCTGTACAACCCTTAGGGTACGTGATTATGGCTACTTTTGCTGAAGATGGTCCTTTAAAATGCAGTGGATTAGAGGTTCAACGTTATAGCGTTGCACAATTACAGCAACAATTTGCTGAACCCGATTTCCGCTTAGTTACGAGTGTACAAAATATGCATATCACACCAAATGGACAAGTTCAGAAATTTAATTACGTTATGTTTCAAAAGCAATAATTTGCAGAAATACCCATATGAAATTTAGGGTTATTCGCAATTTTACAGTACACTAAGTTTTATTTTTTGAGTTTTTTATGTCTTTACCAAACTGCCCAAAATGCCAATCAGAATATACCTATCAAGATGGCGACTTATTGATTTGCCCAGAATGCTCGCACGAATGGAAAGAAGGTGAGTTGAACCAAGCAGAAGAGGTTGCTCAAATTAAGGACGCTAACGGTAACTTATTGGTTGATGGCGATACTGTAACTGTAATTAAAGATTTAAAAATTAAAGGCTCATCTTCGGTGGTTAAAGTTGGAACCAAGGTCAAGAACATTCGTTTATTGCCTGAAGCCAGCGATGGACATGATATTGATTGCAAAGTTGATGGGATTGGAGCAATCAAACTGAAATCGGAATATGTGAAAAAAGTTTAATTGAAGTGTTTTATCTCACTATGCATAGATTGAGGATGATCTCATCCTTTTTCTTGCATCAGTGAGGTATGAAAACATGGTATAACCCAGTTTTCACTGTTTGGGTTGCACTCAGATGCCGCATATTCATTTGGAATATTCTGACAATTTAAAAGACTTTCATTCCCAGCCGATTTTATTAGGTCTAAACCAAGCACTGTTTGCGACAGGCCATGTACAAGTTGCTACAGACATTAAAAGCCGAGCAATTTGTCAAAGTGATTATTTGATTGGTTTAGGTGAGTCGAATCAGGCCTATGTACATGTCAGAGTTTCTTTGCTTTCAGGGCGAGATATAGCTGCAAAAACAGAAATTTCCAATCAATTACTTTTAGCATTACAGCAGTTGCTACCTAAGCAAACGCATTTGACGGTACAACTATGTGTGGAAGTTCTTGAAATGGAAAGCGCTTTTTACGGTAAAACGGTGGTTGTACCTACATCAGCGACGTGATGCCATCTTGTATTTTTATATGGTTACTTAAGCAAAAATTGATGACCATAACCTAAAAATTGCATGGTTTTAGGGCGGCAGGAATCACAATGGTTCCTGCTGAGTGAATGTTTGATTAAAAATGCTCTTTTTTGTTGTCTAAAAGTCATTTATATTTCTTAGAACTTAAATAGTTTTAAGCAACAATAAGTAAAGTGAAAACAACAAGAGGAATAAAAATATGTCTGGATGGTTTGAGCTGAGTCAAGCAAAAGATGGGCAATATCGCTTTGTGCTTAAAGCGGGTAATGGGGAAGTAATTTTAACGAGTGAGCTTTACAAAGCAAAAGCCTCGGCGCATGTGGGAATAGAATCTGTTCATAAAAATAGTGCGGATGACAGCCGTTATGATCGTTTAACCGCCAGTAATGGTAAGCCGTATTTTAATTTAAAAGCTGCCAATCATCAGGTGATTGGTACCAGTCAATTTTACTCTTCAGAACAATCACGCGATAAGGGAATTGAGTCAGTCAAAAATAATGGCTCATCTATCACCATTAAAGATTTAACGGTGTAATGCCAAATTTATTTTGATTAAGCATGTCCATCGGCATGCTTTTTTATTGGATTGAATTTGCTAAAAGCGATGAGGAAATAAGGGGTTGGAAACCCGTTAAAATTACCGCTTTATTCTCTGAATTATTTTCGCTATAGTTTTTATAGTGTGATGAAAATCACATGTTTAAAGTTTATGAAGGCTGTAGGGAGTGCACCTTCTAAGACTGTGTATAAAAGACAAAATGGCTTTGAATGTCTTTAATTTGTCTGCAGATACGTTTAAGTCGCGATGCAGTCAAAATCAGAGCTTATGTTGATGATAAGTGAATACACTGTAAAGGAATGACACGATGAGCATAGAAATTTCGGGTGATGAGCAAAGTGCCCATGCCATCTTATTAATGCTGAAACAATGGGATGAAGCTGTAGCAAGCATGGATATACAAGCTTTAGCTGATCTTTGTGTCGAAGATGTAAGTTTAATTGATGTAAGTACCCATTTAACGGGTATAGATGCGTATAAACAATTGTGGAGGCGTTATCTTCCAGTGAAAGCTGGAAACATTCGTGTATATCGTGAAGGCATTAAACTTATTGCCCAGCCAGAACTCGCCGTATTGCACTGTTTTTCAAAGGTCGATCAAATTGATGCAATTCCCAATTTAGAAGTGTTTTGGTGTCGCACCACCATATGTTTTCAGAAAGTAGAGCAAGTCTGGAAAGTGGCGCATCAGCATATTTCTATGCCAATACAACTTGAAACAGGACTGCCTATTTTACTTAGCGAAGTGAGTTAATCATTTTAGCTTGAAACAGCCATGAGATACGAAAAGTATCTCATGGTCTTTATTTGAAACTTAAAGCAAAGTTGCTTCTAATTTTTCTACAATTTCATGCAATTGTTTAATACGCTTTACTTCATCCCAAAGTAATTTCGCTTCAGGATAATGCTTAGACATCATGCCTAACCATTGTTTATAACGTCCAAGCATACCTATTTCAGTTTTGGCTGGACCGTTAATAAAACGAATTTGCAAAGCCAATAAATCATTCCAACTCAATAAAGCAGTATCTGAGTTTTGGCGGATGCATTGAGTTAAATCGGGAGTCGTTACAGCACCACGACCTATCATTAAGTCTTCACAACCAGACTCTAAGCGACATTGTTTAGCATCAGCATTGGTCCAGATTTCACCATTGGCAATCACATTAATTTTCAACGCTTCACGAATCGGTTGTAACTGATCCCAAAACGCGGGTGGGGTATAGCCATCTGCTTTGGTACGGGCATGTACCGTTACCCAAGCTGCGCCCGCATCTTCAATTGCATGGGCATTTTCCAGCATAAAGTTACGGTCCATATAGCCCAAGCGCATTTTGGCTGATACAGGAATATGCGGAGGCACTGCATTACGCACAGCTTTGACTAACTCGTGTACTACTTCAGGTTCATCTAACAATACCGAACCGCCACGATGACGATTGACAGTTTTGGCAGGGCAACCAAAGTTCATATCGATAGCGGGAGCACCAAGTGCAACAGCACGAATGGCATTGGCTGCCAGCATTTCAGGATCATTGCCTAAAAACTGCACGTGTACGGGGGTGCCCGAAGCTGTTTTCCCATCGTTCAGTAACTCAGGGCAAAACTGATGAAAAATATGATCAGGCAACACAGAGTTGGTGACACGAATAAACTCGGTTACACACCAGTCGAAGCTGCCGACGGATGTTAAGACATCACGCATAATCGGGTCAGTTAAGCCTTCCATGGGTGCAAGGATGAGTTTCACGGTTTGAGTCACCAGTTAAATTTGAAGAACGGTGTTATACGTTTTTTTGTGCAAATTGTCTAGGCGAGGGGCTTTGAAATGTTGTCGCTAGTGATGGCGGATGATGAAGGTTTTGTCACAGTGATTTTATGTTAAGAGCCAAAGCTTATAAGCATGAGCTTAAAGTTTTCCTTGATGTTGGACTAGACTCCAATCTTAGAATTATTGTCTGCTTGAGTAATAAAGACATTATTTTATGGAAACAGTTTTCACTATCATTGCATTATTTTTGTTTTTTCTATTTATCTTTAGACATAAAAGAATTGAAACAAAGATCATTATAAACCAACCAATAGATCAGGTTTGGCAACTCTTCACATGTACTTCATCTTACTCAGAGTGGAATACTTTATTTGGTCTCGATCAATTTCCCACATATATCGGTCAACAAATTATTGTCGATTTATATGATGAAAACAAAAATGTGAAATTTCAAATGCAGCCAGAGGTAAAAAAACTTGATCAATATCATCTAGAATGGGAGGGTAAACTCTATATCAATGGATTGTTTAATGGTCGGCATCAGTTTGTTTTTACTAAAATTGATGCAAATACAACTCAATTCATTCAGACAGAAGATTTTAATGGGTTACTTGTGCCAATTTTAAATTATTTTATTATTCAACCTACGCAATTAAATTTTGAGAGAATGAATGAGTTTTTCAAACAATATCTTGCAGATCATCCATTCAACAAAGACACTTTTAAAATATCCTAGATAAAGGAATCGTGGTGGTTGAGTGAATATTCGTCAATTTTCTTTAAAATATGGTCTTTCACTAGACACTTTACGTTTTTATGAAAGGCGTAAAATATTAATTCCTGACCGACTATCAAATGGATATAGGAGTTATGGTGATATACATGAGCAAAAAGTTAAGTTAATTATTTGTTTAAAAACCATTGGCTTTAGTTTGGAAGAGATTAAACAGTTAATCGAACTTGAGACCAAACCTCCTTCTGAAACCTGTAATGATATTTCTAATCAACTCATTGACAAAAAAATAGAGATTATTGATCAACAAATCGCGTTGTTGGAATATGGGAAAAATACGCTTCATGATGTGAAAAAATATATTGAAGATAATTCTTTCGTTAAAAATAGGGACATAATTTCAGATATGATTGAAAACTTATATCACATTACAAAAAGCACGTATTAATAAAAAAGCCCGACGTCCTGTCGGGCTTTTTCGTATTGGTTCGCTTGGTATAACTCCTGTCGTACCTTGCAGTCCTTGTGCGATCTTTCTTATTTTTGTTCTTTGGAACTTCCTGTTTTCTATGTTCCCATGATAAGAAATCCACCTGAAGTCGTACAGCCGCAAAGAGCGGGAATTGTTGTAAGCATATACGTACAAGTCAGGATAAAATTTGTCTTCTTTTTATCCTCTGAAATTGGAGATATTTTTTGTGTTGAACCTGCTGGAAAAGCTTTAATTGGGTTGAGAAGTAATTAGATTTATTGGACAGAAGTATAAAAATTGCACATAAAAAAACCGACCTATTTCTAAGTCGGTTGAACGAGATCGTTCCAGAGGGTATGTATAAGAATAAGATACTGATCTTAAGGTAATCTTAAAAATCTATTTTGTATAAGCACGATTATGTTAAAGAGGAATAAGAAATTGGCGCTTTGCAAAAGAGTAAAAAGACTTTTCTGATAGGATATTAATAGTTTTATTACCCTTTTAAGGTAGAAGTATTTCTGTATAACTCTTTTTCATTACAGAACGTTCTTAAGCTTTATGCAGTGGCGCCCAAAATTTAGAGCTAAGCAGAAAGTAATTGATGAAAGAAGTCTGATTAGTTTTTCTAAACTAATTTTTAGAATTAGAAACAGTTCTTAATTCCACATCGTTAATACTAACCACTTGATTATTTTCATTAACAAGTTTCAATCTAAGCGCCACATCTTGATCTTTTTGGAAAATTTTAACGACAGGCTCTTCTTCTGATAAAAAATGACCACCAGATTCTAACATAGCCAGTAATACCACATTCAAACTTCTTCCCTTTGATGTGAGTAAGTATTCTTGACGTTCTCTTGTTCCCATTTCTTTGTATAAAGACAACTTTAATATATTTAATTCAACAAGATGCTTTAATCGATTGGATAGGATTTGCTTGGATATACCTGTATTTTTCATGAAATCATTGAATTTAGTTACTCCATAAAAGGCTTCTCTTAATAAGAGAATGGTCCATCGGTCATTTAGAATTTCAGCAATTTTAACAATTCCACAGGCTTCGGAAGAAAACTTGTGACTCAAAGATATTTGATTTGACATTCAGGAGAACTCCGCTTAATCTGAGTCTTGAATATAGACCTAGACTTAATTGAGATAATAATATGCCATTCATTCATGTACAAACAATAGAAGGTTTACTTGATAAAGACAGTAAAGCTGAGCTTTTTAAGCGTTTAACAGATTTATTTGTGGAAATTGAAGGGAAGGGAAGAGCTGCTTTTAGAGAGCATATTTGGATTCGGATTGATGAACATCCACCTGAACAATGGCAACTAGGTCATTTAAAGCCTACAAAAGAAATGATTCAGGTTCTTAATGAAATGGATAAATAAAAATTAAGTACTTACCCAAAACTTAGAACAATCCCGACTGAAAAGTTGTGATGATTTTAATCATCACAACTTTTAGTAATCAAGATGATTTTGTTTCGATCATTTTTATTGGCTGAAAGTGAAAAATTCGCTGAATAAAATGCTGACTTGTTTCAAAATCGGTTTTGTGCATTTTTAACTATGATGAAATTTTAAAATAATTGATATTTAAATTAATATACAAACCTACTTCGAATAACGATCATTATTTTAAATATAAATTATAATTATAAGAAATTTACGTTAATCAAAAATATATAACTGGAATAGTATTGAAATTCAATTGATCTTTAAAACTATTAATTATGAACAAATACGCAGTAGCAACAATACAAGACCCTTTGATTGAAATTTTTCCCAATATTTATTTGGTGAGAGGAAGTATGAAAATTGGACCACTATTACAAATGAATCGTAATATGGTCATTGTCCGAGATGGATCTGAACTTACCTTAATTAATGCTGTTCGTCTTGATAGTAAAAACTTAGAACATTTGGATAAATTAGGTACTGTTAAAAATATTATTCGTTTAGGCGACTTTCATGGCTTAGATGACCAATTTTATATTGATACATATAAAGCTAATTTTTGGAGTCAAGAGCACTATGATAATTACTCAGAATTGCAGCCCAATAAAGTTATTAATGCAACAACCGATTCTCCTATCCTAAACAGCAAATTCTTTATTTTTGAATCAGCAAAGTTTCCTGAGGCTGCTCTTTTCCTTGAGGATAGTCAGTTGTTAATTACAACAGATAGTATTCAATACTGGGATGATTGGAGACATATAAGCTTTTTAAGCAAAATTATTTTGTTATTAATGGGATTCCGCTTAGGATTATTTATAGGTGGTCCATGGTTGAAGAAAGTTTCTAGACAAAAAGATAGTCTTGAGTATGATTTTAACCAACTATTGAGCTTAAATTTTACAAGTTTAGTCGCTGCTCATGGAAATATTTTAAGGGATGATGCAAAAGAAGAATTAGAGAGAGTTGTTATTAATACTTTTAAGAGAAGTTAAATCAACATAATACGCCTTGTACGAAATGCACTATATAGTGTATTTAAAATCAATAGGTTGATGGTTGAATAAAAGCCCAATTTAGACAAACTGAGCTTTTCTATTGAATTTTGATGTTCCTTGTTTGCTTGATGAAGAATGTTTTATATCGTTAATCAGCCTAACTGAAAAAATGCCTTTATCTTCCTAAAATCATTTCAAGTACAAACTTAGAACCAATAAAACCAACAGCTAAAAGGAAAAAGCCAATCAGGGTAAAGCGAATGGCTTTTTGCCCACGCCAACCAAATTTGTAGTGACCAATCAACAGAGAACCATAGACAAACCATGAAATAATACTGAACGCAGTTTTATGAGCTAAATGCTGAGCAAAGAAATCTTCAATGGTGAAGAAACCAAACACTAATGCTGTAGTCAGTAAAATAAAGCCTGTTTGAATTAAATCAAACAATAACGATTCCATCGCTTGAAAAGAGGGAAGCAAATTAACCCAAATACGCTTCTTTTGTTTGTTTTTTAGCTCACGGTTTTGGAACCATAAAATTACCGCTTGAATGGTTGCCATCAGTAAAACGGCATAAGCCGATAAAGACAGAATAATGTGAATATCCAGGCTAACCGAATGCTGTTCAATAAATTGATTAGGCTTACTAAAGGCGAAACCTAAAATCAGCCCTGTCGCAGCGACAGGAATACCAATTAAATTTAATGCCAGAATGGGGCGATAGGTACTAAAAATTAAACTCAGTAGGAGCATTAAACCTGAGGTAAAGGACATGAGTACAAAAACATCATAATTGACCCCAAGCGGCGTAATCATATCGTGGTAAAGCACTCCTGCATGCAGCAGTAGACCCAAGCCCAAAATTACGCCAATAAACCAATGGTTTGGTTCACGTTTCGACATTAAATGCAGGAATAAATACCAAAAAGAGGTGGTATAGGCAATTAAAGCCAAAATGGTATAAACCAAGGGGAGACTAATCATGTCAAACCTTTTTCAGGATGATGAATATTCATTTATATAAATTCGACTCGAACTACAGTATCCTATAGCATCTTATGCATAAATTTTCTATTTTAAGAAAGATTTTTTTGCTACTGGCTATTTTAAGCGGATTTTGCAATGTTTGATACCTTAACAGAACGACTCACGCAGAGTTTAAGAAATGTTACTGGCTCAGGGCAGCTAACCGAAGATAATATTAAAGATACGTTACGTGAAGTACGTATGGCACTTCTTGAAGCCGATGTTGCGTTACCTGTAACTCGTGAATTCATCGCGAAAGTTAAGGAAGAAGCATTAGGCCAGGAAGTGATGACACAGTTATCCCCTGGGCAAGCCTTCGTTAAAATTGTTTATAACGAATTAACCAAGATGATGGGTGAGGCCAATGAAAGCCTTGACCTCGCAGCAAAACCTCCAGTGGTTGTGCTTCTTGCAGGTTTGCAAGGTGCTGGTAAAACTACCACTGCGGCAAAATTAGCGCGTTTCTTACAAGAACGCCAAAAGAAAAAAGTGGCAATGGTCTCTGCCGATGTTTACCGTCCTGCGGCAATTAAGCAGTTACAAACGGTTGCTGGTGAAGTTGGTGCGATTTTCTTTGAATCGAATGCCAATGAAAAGCCAATTGATATTGCCAATCGTGCTATCGAACAAGCCAAGATCCAGTTTGCGGATGTTTTGATTGTCGATACTGCGGGTCGTTTACATGTCGATGATGACATGATGGATGAAATCAAAGAGCTACACGCTGCGATTAAGCCAACTGAAACCTTATTCGTGGTTGATGCCATGACTGGTCAGGATGCGGCAAATACAGCGAAAGCGTTTAACGATGCGTTACCATTAACGGGTGTGATCCTGACCAAGACCGATGGTGATGCACGTGGTGGTGCAGCACTTTCTGTTCGTGCGATTACAGGTAAGCCAATCAAATTCTTGGGTATGGGCGAAAAGCTTGATGCCTTAGAGCCATTCCATCCAGAACGTGTTGCACAACGTATTTTGGGTATGGGTGACGTCCTTTCTTTAGTCGAAGAAGTTGAACGCAAAATCGACAAAGAAAAAGCCGAAAAAATGGCGAAAAAATTGCAAAAAGGTGGCAGCTTCAACTTTGAAGACATGCTGATGCAATTTGAGCAAATGAACAAAATGGGCGGCATGATGGGCTTCTTGGACAAGTTGCCTGGCATGAGCAATTCAGGGATTCAAGATGCAATTGCACAAGCAAACCCTGAAAAGCAAGTGAAGAAAATGGAAGCGATTATTCAATCGATGACCATTAAAGAACGCCGTAACCCAGACCTGATGAACCCAAGTCGTAAAAAGCGTATTGCAGCAGGTTGTGGTATGGATGTGGTTGAAGTGAATAAACTCATCAAACAACATGCGCAAATGGCGAAAATGATGAAGAAGTTTGCTAACCCATCGGGTATGGCAAAAATGATGCGTTCATTGGGTGGCTTGCAAAAGCAATTCGGTGGCGGTGGTGGTATGGGACCACTCTTTGGTAACAATGATCAAAAGAAATAATTGAAGAATCTTCAATAAAAAAATAGGTGCTTGATGCACCTATTTTTTTATGTCTTAGATTTTTAAGGAACTACAAAACATCAATATAAAATCATAAAAGTTGTGATTAGTATTTGATCGAAAATGAATAAAAAGAAATGTAGTTATGTCGATTCAGCCCAAAACTGTTTTTATTGTTCACGGTGAAAATTCTTCGCCCGAAGATCATTGGTTTGCTTGGTTGGCACAACAGGTCAAAGCTATGCACGGTGTAGCGAAATTGGTTTTTTTACCTGATGCAGATATCCCTGAGTTCGATCTTTGGCAACAAGCATTGGATATGCAGATATCAAACTTGAATGAGCACAGTATTGTGATAGCACATAGTTTGGGTTGCTTAGCTGTCGCCCATTATTTGAGTCAGCATTTAAACCATCAAAAAATTGAGGCGCTTATTTGTGTGGCAGGGTTTAAATCTGTACCGCCACAAAAGCCTGAGCTTAATTCATTTATCCAGCAAACAACCTTACAAAGTCGTGTATTACACCGTCAGATTGCACATCGAATCGTATTATTTTCCAATAATGATCCTGTGGTTCCACCTCCGCTTGCGCTGCAATTTGGATATTTCATGAATGCGCAATTGCTGGAAGTGAAACAGGCAGGGCACTTTACCCAGCAGGATGGTTTTAGTGAATTTGCACTCTTGCAGCAGATTCTTCAGCCTTTGATGCTTTCAGTTTGATGATGAATATAATGTTGTAAACCTTTTAAAAGTAAATCTGCTTCAACAATTGGCTGATATTGCTGTAAATGTTGGGCAAACAATTCAGCATCACCACCTGTGAGTACCAACTGTCGAGGTGAATGTTGCATAACGCGTTCAATGGTACTGAGCAAACCCAATAAAATGCCATGATGGACTGCATCAATAGTATTTCTTCCTGGGCTGAGTTCTTCAAAGGCCGCATCTGGAATTTTAATGCCTTTGGTATTTTGAATCAGGGAATCACGTTGCAAATACAAATTCGGCAGAATATAGCCGCCTAGGTGTTGTAATCCATTCGCTAAATCAATGGTTAGGGCCGTACCACAACTAATCACACAATAATTTTGATTCGCATCATTGGCAACCGCTAAGACTTGTAACCAACGGTCAATTCCTAACTGTGTAGGATCATCGTAGCCACATTTTAAGCCTGCATATTCGGTATGCACTTTGGCAAAGATTACAGGTACTCTTAAACGTTTCAGAATGCTCTGAATACGCTGATTATTATCTGGGTCTAGAACCGAGGAAACCCCGACGTGTTGAATGTTCAAGCCTTGAAAATGTTGAATTAACCCGAGAAGTAAATCGGCAGGGGATTGTAGATGTAATTCAGCAGCATGTTCCACAACTTGGTCATGTTGCGTAATCCAATATTTGAGTCGGGTATTACCAATATCAAGCCATAAACTTTTCATTACATCATCCTATCGGGTTGCTGTACTGAGTCGTAAACGACCTTGGTAAAAGCTTTGAATACCTGCTTCGGTTTCAAGTAGTACCGCACCATCGTCTTGAATACCGATAAAGGTTCCAGCGCAGTTCCCTGTACTATGTTCAAACTCGACGGCTTGTTGCTGAAAAGCGGCATAACGATTAAAGCGAGCAGCCAAATTATAGCTCTGGTGATCAAACCATTCTCCAGCACGGTGAATCGCCAGATAAAGTTCAGCAATCAAATCAATGCGTGAAGTGCCTTGTAGTCCTAGCTCTGTGAGTGAAGTCACTTGTTGATCAATACTTACATCCGTAACAGGTGCAAGGTTGAGTCCAACACCGACAATGACTTGGTTTGGCGTAATCGGCTCAATCAGAATGCCGCCCCATTTGCCTTGTACACTGTACAAATCATTTGGCCATTTAATTTGTAAATTCAATTGCTCCAGGCTAGGCATATGTAGAATATTCAAGGCAACTTCTAAAGCCAAACGCCCATCTATTGCTGTTCGAGTATTTAGCAATGTGCTTAAATACACGTTTCCTTCGGGTGACACCCATTGGCGTTGTCGCTGACCTCGGCCTTGAGTTTGTTGGGCGCTACACACCAATGCACTTTGTATACCTTTTTGTGCAATTTCACGCACATCATCATTGGTTGATGCGGTGGTCGGTTTGAGCATCAGGACTTCAGGAAGTTGTTGAGCCGCTTGAAGTCGTTGTTGTAGTTGGCGAGTTTCTACGTCCATTTGAATCTGAGCAAAGTTGAGAATATTTATGGAGTTAATCATATATTTACTGATTGGTGCAATCGCAGGATTTACCGCAGGATTATTTGGTGTGGGTGGCGGTTTAATTATTGTGCCGATCCTCTATATTGTATTTACCCAACTTCATTATGATCCATCGGTCATTATGCACATGGCGTTGGGAACTTCCTTGGCGACCATTATTGTGACTTCATTTAGTTCAGTGTCCGCACATCATAAGCAAGGTGCAGTGTTGTGGTCGGTGTTCCGTCACTTGGCACCTGGCTTAATTTTAGGGTCATTTTTAGGTGCAGGGATTGCTGATTTACTGCCTAGTCAGGGCTTGCAACTGATCATTGGCTTTTTTGCACTTTGGGTGGCTTATCGCATGTTCAAAGGGGCAAAAGCTCAAGTGGATACCTCGAAGCAGCTTCCTTCGACAGCAAAGCAGATGCTGGCAGGTAGTGGTATTGGAATTGCCTCAGCGATTTTTGGGATTGGAGGTGGCAGCCTAACGGTACCTTATTTAAACCGTCATGGAGTGGTCATGCAAAAGGCGGTTGCCACATCGGCAGCTTGTGGTTTACCGATTGCTGTGGCAGGTGCTTTAGGCTTTATGTGGTTTGGTGCCAAAGCACAGGTCGATGTACCGAATACCATTGGTTATATTCATGTTTATGCATTTTTAGGCATCAGTTTGATGAGTTTTGTCACAGCTAAACTTGGTGCGAAAGTTGCTCATCAATTGTCACCTGCAATGTTAAAGCGATGCTTCGCAGGCTTGCTCACCACCGTAGGTCTTTATTTTATTTACCAAGGATTTTCAAAATTATTCTAAAGATTTATGATGACTTTTGCTGTTTAAATTGGCTTTTTAGACATAATATTGTCTGACAATGACATGGCGTGGAAGGGATGAAATCAGTTAAAACTGTTCCATGAGTCATGTGATGTATTGTGGATTGCATCTTATAAAAACAAGATAGGAAAAGTATGCAACAAGAAGAAATAGAGAGCCTCTCAGAGCAAATTGCCAAGCATATTAGTGAGCAGATCATTAGTGGCGAACTGGTCGAAGGTGAGCGAATACAGGAATTAAGAATCGCCAAAGAGCTGGATGTCAGTCGGGGGTCTGTGCGTGAAGCTTTGCTGCTGTTAGAGCGTACGCATTTGATTCAGATTTTTCCGCGACGGGGTGCGATTGTTTCTGAAATGTCAGCACAACAGGTGCGGGCATTATTTGACAGTTGTGCCATGTTGTCTGGACAAATTGTGCAACGCATTGCGGAAACTTGGCGTCAGCATGAAGCAGAGCAATTTCAAAAGCTGATGGAGCAAATTCAAGAAGAATGTCGTCATGGGCATACTGAAAAATTTTATGATTTAATTTTTCAGTATTTGGCACGACAGCAAGAGATGGTAGCAAATCCTTACTTGATGAATTTCTATCAGGAGTTATTACCTTCGGTACGTCGCAGCTATTTCTTAACCTTAAATACTTCGCGTAGAGAGTTACAAGAGTCGTTTGAGTTGTTTAAACTGGTGAGTGATGCAATTTTAATCCGAAAATCACAACAAGCCACTTTATTTATGGATGATTTTTGTCGACACTTGCGTAACTTGGTGTTGGAATCTCTAACACGGATGAAACAAATCGAATTAGCATGGGCGCGTCGTTCACGACGTTAACAGGACATTATGCGTTTAAGCAGTTTAAAACTTTCAGGCTTCAAATCTTTTGCCGACAGCACGACATTACAATTCAAAGCCAACCGTAGTGCGGTGGTGGGACCAAACGGCTGCGGTAAATCCAATGTGATTGACGCCATCCGTTGGGTCATGGGCGAATCCAATGCACGCCAACTGCGTGGTGGTAGTATGCAGGATGTCATTTTTACAGGGACAGCCAAGCGCAAGCCTGTAGGGATGGCCAGTGTCGAACTTCGCTTTGAAAATACTTATGGTAAATTAGGCGGTGCTTATAACGCTTATAATGAATTAGCGGTTCGCCGTCAGGTCAATCGAGATGGCAAGTCTGAATATTTCTTAAATGGCACCAAATGCCGCCGTCGGGATATTACCGATATTTTCTTGGGGACAGGCCTAGGTCCACGGTCTTATGCCATTATTGAACAAGGCATGATTAACCGTTTGGTCGATGCTAAGCCCGAAGAAATGCGCGTATTTATTGAAGAAGCGGCAGGGGTATCTCGTTATCAAGCACGTCGACGTGAAACGTTATTACATTTAGACCATACCAGCCAAAATTTATCTCGTTTAGAAGATATTGCCCAAGAGCTTAAATCGCAATTAAAAACTTTGAAGCGCCAGTCTGAAACGGCAATTCAATATAAAGAATTAGAAAAAACCATTCGTAGCATTAAAGTCGAAGTATTGTCTTTCCAATGCGAACAAAGCAGCCGTTTACAGCAAGAATATACGGTACAAATGAATGAATTGGGTGATCAATTTAAATTGGTTCGCTCGGATTTAACTACG
Organism: Acinetobacter sp. ACNIH2; assembly: GCF_002934965.1. Taxonomy (NCBI): domain Bacteria; kingdom Pseudomonadati; phylum Pseudomonadota; class Gammaproteobacteria; order Moraxellales; family Moraxellaceae; genus Acinetobacter; species Acinetobacter sp. ACNIH2. The sequence goes on along the minus strand of NZ_CP026412.1, from coordinate 704,986 downwards.
TTGGAGCATGATTTAAGTTCGACCAGTGAGTTATTTCAACGTTTGATTCAACAATCGATGCCATTGCAAAATGAGTGGCAACAAGCTGAGAAAAAGCTGGCTGAACTAAAAGTAACTTTAGAGCAAAAACAATCGCTCTTTCAGCAAAATACCTCAACGTTGGCGCAACTCGAACAGCAAAAGGCACAAACCAAAGAGCGTTTGCAACTGATTGAACTACAGCTTGAAACCTTATTACAACAACAGGAAGTTCAGACTGAACAGTTGCAGCAACAAGACATTTTGAGTCAACAGCAAAGCCAACGTTATCAAGATTTAAAAGCGCAACAGCAGCAAGTTCAGCAACAGTTTGAACAAATCAAAGCTCAGGTGGAAAAGCAGCAACAGCAGAAAATGCAAATGTTGGCGCAGTCTGAGCAATTGAGTAAAAATATCGTCCGTATTGAGCAGCAACAGCAAACCTTACAACTCCAAGCCACTCAGATCCAAACTCAAGCGCAATCAGAAGATATTCAACAGCTGGAACAAGACAAACAATTGCTCCAGATACAGATTGAACAATCCGAGCACATGATTCAGCAGCAGCGTCAGCAGCTAGAACAGGTGCAGGAACAATCTGCGCAGCAAAAAACGAAAGTGTTGCAATTGAAATCTGAAATACAAGTATTACAGTCTGAACAGAAAAATTTGACCCAACTTTTGGTCAAGCAAAGTCCTGAGTCTCATAATGCCAATGTGCAATTGATGCAAACCTTGAAGCTGACGGAACAAGGTAAACCTCATGCGCAGTTGATCGAGAAATTCCTTGCTAAGTGGCTTTCGGCGGAAGTGTTGGATGCAGAGGCAGAATTTCAAGACAGTATTGCGCGTCAACTCAAAATGAGCGTTGGTGCTGGTAAACTGGCCTTGGCTCAGTTGCCATGTTTGGCAGACTGGATTGCCTCTACACAGCATTCATTGTGGAATCAGGTTGCTATTGCGACGACACTAAGTGAAGCTTTGTCTTATCAATCTCAGCTTCAGCACGGTCAGTCGATTTTAACTTTGGATGGTTATCATGTTGCGGCAGATTGGGTGATTGGTCTGCTTTATGATGAAAGCAGTCAAGCAGGTCAGGGGGCATTGAGTCATCGGATTCGTTTAGAAAGTATTGAAATTGAACTGAGTCATTTACAAACACAATATGAGCTGGCAGATCAGCAATTACCTAACTTGCAGCAACAGATTGAGCAACATCAGGCGCAGCTTAAACAACAGCAAGTATTACTCAAACAGCAGCAACAAACACTACAACAATTCGATGTGAGCATTGCCAAGTTACAAAGCAGTGCGCAGGCTTTTGCCATTCAGCAACAACAATTGCGTGACCAGTTGCAACAGTTGGATGAACAACTTGAAGAAGATGCAATGCAAAAGGATGATCTTGAAATTGATTTGCATGCATTGACCTTAAAACTGGAACAGGTTTTACCGCACTATAAAACCACGCAATTCCAACTCGATGAGTTGACTGAACAATTAGAGTTGGCACAGCAACAAAGTTTACAGTCGCAGCAAGAGTTGGAAGTATTGCGTCGTCAAAACACGCAAACCCAACAACAAATTGAACTGTTGGAAAAAGATAGCTCTTTCCTGAAAACTCAAAATCTGCAAATTGGTCAGCAGATGGAACAGGCGAAAAAGTTTGTTGATCCAGTTCAATTAGAGCTTCCGAGTTTGGAATCGCAATTTGCCGAGCAATTTCAACAAACAGAAAAATTACAAAAAACGTGGAATGCGTGGCAACTTGAACTGAACAGCGTGCAACAGAAGCAGCAGCAAGTCACCGAACAACGCCATCAACAGCAGCAACAAGATGAGCGTTTACGCACGCAACTGGAAGAAAAGCGGTTGTCATGGCAAGCAGCCAAATCTGACTTTCAGCATTATTCTGAGCAGTTAAAAGCGATGGGGAGTGACTTAATTACAGGTCTTGAAATTGATTTACCTGCGCATCAAGCAAAACTAGAAAAAGCTCAGCAGCAATTTGCCAAATTAGGGGCAGTCAATCTGGCGGCTTCGGAAGAATATGAAGAAGTTTCCAAGCGTTTTGATGAACTCAGCCATCAAATTGAAGACCTAGAAAACACAGTTGCACAATTGCAAGCTGCAATGAAAAGTATTGACCAAGAAACACGTAAATTATTTATGACCACGTTTGATCAGGTCAATGCTGAGTTGCAGGAATTATTCCCGAAAGTCTTTGAAGGTGGTGAAGCAAGCTTAAGTTTGGAAGATGACTGGCAGTCTGGGGTCAAACTCATGGCACGCCCACCAGGCAAACGAAACAGTTCACTGGCATTGCTGTCGGGTGGTGAAAAAGCGCTTACCGCATTGGCATTGGTGTTTGCTATCTTCCGTTTAAATCCAGCGCCATTTTGTGTACTGGATGAAGTTGATGCGCCTTTGGATGATGCAAATGTTGGTCGTTTCTGTAATTTGGTAAAAGAGCTTTCTGAACAAGTGCAATTCATTTACATTACACATAATAAGCTAGCAATGACGATGGCAACTGACTTATTGGGAGTAACGATGCCAGAGCCTGGAACATCAAAACTTGTTAGTGTAAATTTGGAACAGGCAAAAGAATACGGTTTAGTCGCGGAGTCATAATATGGAAGTCACAACAATAGTCGGTATTGTTATTGCCGTTATCATTATTTTAGTTGGTTTACGCATGCTGTTTAAAAAACCTGCAAGTGCAACACCTTCACTTGATAGTGAATTGCAGGTGAATTCAGATAGTCAGCTTCCAATTATTCCGCGTCATGTACGCGACCAATTGCAGACCTCGACGGAAGCAACTGAACGCGTTGAGCCAACGCTGAATGATGCTGAAGTGGTTGCAGAGATCACTGAAAAGCATGACCCTAAAGTTACCGCGGAAAAACAACAAGCTACAGAGATAGCAGTCAATACAAATACCGAAACGACAATAGAAGCAGCACAAACAGAGACTGTGGTTGATGCAACGGCGGCAGCGAAAATAGAAGAAAATGCAGATGAAGGTTTACATTTAAATGCACATCATATTGAAAAAGCAGAAATTGTTGAATTTAATGAAGAAAGTAGCATTTTAGATGAGCACTTACACGAACAACAACGTGTCGATGAAGAAAGTGTTTTACAAACGGCAGAAGAATTTATTGTTTTCAATATTTATCCAGAACGTCGTGTATTGACCGGAGACAAGACTTTAAAAGTGTTGCTTAAATATGGTCTTCGTTATGGTGAAATGGCATGTTTCCATCGTTATGATGAAGAACATGAAAAGCTTTCATTTTCTGTTTTACAGATTACCGAAGAAGGGCCTGCTGGCTTTGACTTAGAAACTCTAGCCAATGAGCAAGTCAAAGGTTTAGCCTTTTTCTTGGCTTTACCACACAACGATGTTCAGAATGCATTTGACACCATGGTCAGTATTTCTAACCTGATTGCACGTGAAATTGATGGCACAATTTACGACCAGAACCAACAGGAAATGACGGCTCAATCGCGTGAATTCTGGCGTCATCAAGCAATTGACTATCGTTCAGGTCAACAGGCAACGGTATAATATCAAATTGAAAATGAGAGTCTGACTTTTATAATAGGCAGACAAGATTGTTGAAGGGCGGAGAAACCGCCCTTTTTTATGGTGAAACTATGACTCAGCAAAACACTGTTGTCGCACAAATGCGTCAACTGATTCAGATTCTGGCACAGCACAATCATGCCTACTATGTGATGGATCAGCCCACCATTGCCGACAGTGAGTATGATCAGTTATTTCACCAACTGAAGGCATTAGAACAACAATATCCAGAATGGGTTCAGGCTGATACCCCGACCAATAAAGTCGGTGCTAAGCCATTGGCAAAATTTGAATCGGTGACCCATGCTGTGCCGATGCTGTCCTTAGGCAACGTGTTTAATCAAGAAGAGCTGTTTGCTTTCGCACGACGCATTGAAGAACGTTTACCGAATCAGAAGATTGAATACGATGTCGAATTGAAGTTCGATGGTTTGGCAATTTCATTGTGGTATGAAAATGGGGTACTCGTTCGTGGCGTAACTCGTGGAGATGGTGAAACGGGTGAAGATATTACCCAGAATGTTAAAACCATCCGTAACTTACCGAAAGTTTTAACGCATGCCTCTGGGGTGGTTCCAACTTTACTGGAAGTCCGTGGCGAAGTACTCATGCCAAAGTCTGGTTTTGAAAGGTTAAATGCCGAAAATGAAGCCAAGGGTGAAAAGACTTTTGCTAACCCACGTAATGCCGCTGCGGGCAGTTTAAGACAGCTTGACCCAGCGATTGCCGCTGCACGCCCACTGGCATTTTATGCCTATGGTATTGCACAGTGTGAACCGAATCATGGCTTAGCCACCATGTCTGCAAGTCTGGACTGGTTAACAGAGTTTGGCTTTGCTGTCGGTGAGCGTCATTTCATTTGCGACAGCATCCAAGCTGTACAGCAAGCCTATGAAAAAATTAATCAGGAACGTCCAGATTTAAGTGTTGAAATTGACGGAATGGTGGTTAAGGTCAATGATTTAAAACAACAACAGCAATTGGGCTTTTTAAGTCGAGAACCCCGTTGGGCAACGGCTTATAAATTTCCTGCAGTGGCTGCGCTTACAACGGTTGAAAATATTGACTGGCAGGTGGGACGAACAGGGACTTTAACCCCAGTTGCACGTTTGAACCCAGTTGCTGTAGGAGGGGTCACGGTATCGAATGTGACCTTGCATAATATTGGGGAAATTCATCGTCTAGATGTGCGTATTGGCGATACGGTCAGTGTGTACCGTAGTGGTGATGTGATTCCGAAGGTGGAAAAAGTCTGGCCCGAATTCCGTCCAAATGATACTCAGGAAGTGCATTTACCAGAACAATGTCCTGTTTGTGAATCACCTGTAGTGATGCCTGAAGGTGAAGCTTTAGCACGTTGTTCGGGTGGCTTATATTGCGCTGCACAGCGTATTGAGGCAATTCGTCACTTTGTATCACGTAAAGCCATGGATATTGAGGGCTTGGGTGATCGATGGGTAGAGTCATTGTTACATCTAGATTTACTTCAAGATGTCGCAGACATTTACCACTTACATGAACATCGTGAAAAAATGCTCACTATTGAAAAAATGGGCGAAAAGTCGGTTCAAAATCTCTTTGATGCGATTGAAAGCAGCAAAAAGACCACGCTAGCCGCTTTTATTTATGCGCTTGGAATACGCGGAGTGGGGGAAACCACAGCACGAATGTTAGCCAATACTTTTCAAACTCTTGATGCACTGCGGGTAGCAGATATTGAGGCTTTAAAGAAAACGCCCGATGTTGGTGATATTACGGCAGAGTGGATTGTCGATTTCTTCCAAGCACCGCATAACCTTGAAGTTTTGGATCGATTGTTGGCAGCAGGTATTCACTGGGATGCACCTGTCGCTCCAACACGCCAACCTTTTAATGGTGAAAGCTGGGTGATTACGGGTACGCTCAGCCAAATGGGACGTGATGAAGCAACGCAAATGTTACAAGCATTGGGTGCGCGTGTTAGTGGCAGTGTTTCAAGCAAAACCAAATGCTTGGTCGCAGGCGAAAAAGCTGGCTCAAAACTAGAAAAAGCTGAAAAGCTCGGTATTCATGTGATGAATGAAAGTGAGTTTATTCAACTGATGCAAGATTATGGTCAGTTACAGGCTTAGATTTTTGGATTTGGATCAAAAATATACTGTTCAGATATATAGTGTTCAGTTAAAGCACGACTAAAACGACTTTTAATGATGAGGGGGCCACAGCGGAGTCTTACCGAATTAGCATCAAATGCTTGAAGTTCGTATGTTACTTTGGATTAGTCCAAAGTAACCAAAGGCTTTAGTCATAAGCAAAACTCGTTCATTGCCATCAATGAATAAAATTGTCGCAGAAACATTTTTTTTCTAATGTAGTGTTGTCTCGAACAGTTGCTGATGACATTTCGTGTCTCATATGCCCTCATCAATTTAGAAAAAGCATAATGCTCGTCAGCTATGAAATTGACGAGCATTATGCTTTTTATTTATTTTCAAGGAATATATTGTTTGATCACACCATCGTTGAGCAATTGTTGAAAATGCTCAACCAGGCTTTCTTTGACATCGCGATACTGTAAACCTAATTCTTTTTGGCTCTTGCTCGCATCAAAATAAATCGGGTAACCCATATTCAGTTCAACAAATTCACGGCTAAAACCAATGAGCGGACCAATCACTTTAAAGGCTGCTTTTGGCAGTTCGTTGCGTGGAAATGGAAATTTCCAACCAAAATGTGCTTTAAGTAATTGACCAATTTCAAGCAAACTCAAAGTATCGCCACTGACGATGTAACGACCAGCTGCTTTGGGGTTAAATGCAGCCTGTAGGTGTGCTTCAGCGACATCCTGAACATCGACCACACCATTCCACATAGGTGGAACACCCGCGAGAGTTAAGCCATTGGTAAATTGTTGTAAGACCTCAATTGATCCTGACTGCGTATTTGGGGTTAATGAACGACCAAAGACCAACGCTGGATTAATGCAAACCAATTGCCAACGGTTTTGTGCATCGGCCATTTCCCAAGCTTTACGCTCAGCCATCACTTTGGAATATGGATAAGGCTGATGGGTCTCTGAGCTGCTGGTATTCCAGTGACTTTCATCAAAAGTATTATGATCAGTTTTTAAAATATCCACGGCATCGCCATATGTCGATGCAATACTCGAAGTGAGGATGACACGTTTGACTGACTCAGTTTCATTGACGGTGTTCAAAACATTTTCTGTACCTAAAACAGCAGGTTCAATGATGTCTTTCACCGCATCTTTATAGTTAGTAACGACGAAAGGTGACGCCATATGAAACACAATTTCACAGCCTTGCATGGCTTCTTTAAATGAATTTGGTTCGAGCAAATTGGCTTTAAAGAGTTTGAGTGTTCCTGCGCTGCTTTCTGCAATTTTAGATAAATGCGCGAAGCTTTGCGTTTTGTTCAGGTCACGGACAGTGGCATGTACGGTATAGCCTTGGGTTAATAATTTTTGAATTACCCAACTGGCAATATAACCCGAGGCACCTGTGACCAGTACAGGTGCTTGTGTTGCTAAGTTTGTCATAGATCAACCGTTGTTGTTTTAAGTATTGGCATAGTGTAAGCCTGAATGTGATGAAAGTCTTTGCTTATGGGAAACAGGTTTCTAACTTATGCGTCATTTACGGAGATGTTGATGCACGTTATAAAACAAAATTGGTCGAGGTAAATACGACTTGATTAGCCCATATAGACAACGTGATCAATCAAAACTATTGGGAGGTGTATTTAACGCTTACTATCTAATAGTGGAGACTCGCTGTTCTAAATTGAGAGTAACTTTTTATTTTTAATAATAAAAAAATCATGGTGTGATAATTTTCACTTCGTGATGTTTTAAAGACGTGGTGAAATAAGGACCATTTTAAATAGTTACAAATTTTAAAATAAGCAAAATTTTGAATGAAATAGCCTTTGCCCTAAGATGCAAAATACTGCAAAGGCTTATTTTATATGCGGAAAATGGCTTAAATTGAACTGCAAATGCGTATGTTTCTCATTTTAATTTTATAAAAATCATAAGCTTACAAAATTTAACTTTTGCAATCCTTTTCAAATGTCGCCATAATATTTTAAAAAGGTATGGGGTATAACGAGATGCGCGGTAATCCAGAAGTAGTAGACTATTTAAATATGTTGATCGGTGGGGAACTTGCAGCTCGCGATCAGTATCTCATTCATTCACGTATGTACGAAGATTGGGGCTTAAGTAAAATCTTTGAGCGTATTGATCATGAAATGCAAGAAGAAGCCTCACATGCAGATGCCTTAATTCGTCGTGTACTGTTTCTAGAAGGTACACCGAATATGAACCGTGATGATATTCATGTGGGACAAGATGTGGTGACCTGTTTAAAGGCAGACTTGGCACTGGAATATCATGTACGTGAGAAATTGGCGCAAGGCGTGAAACTGGCGGAAGAAAAAGGTGATTATGTCACACGTGATATGTTGCGCCAGCAAATGTCAGATACTGAAGAAGACCATACGTATTGGTTAGAAAAGCAAATTCGTTTAATTGAATTGATTGGCTTACAAAACTATATTCAGTCGCAAATGTAAGATTCAAATAAAAAAACCCAGTAAACACTGGGTTTTTTTCTGGTTTAAATTTCTTTTGATATCAAATTACAGCTTATTCTCGATGTTCAATCGTTGGATCAAGTTGCCATGATTGTGCCAATGTTTGAATGATTCGATCTTTCTGTTTTTTTGAAAAAAGAGATAAAGAGATTCTTTCTAAAGGGTTTGGATCTACTTTACTAATTAATTGTTTAAAATAAATATCTGTTTTGTATAGCCAAAAATCTTGGAAATTTTGTTTTAATAATTTACGTTGCCATTCATATTGTCTGAATTTTTTAGGATCAATCGTGAGAAAAGGTGGTTGTTGCAATGTAGAAAGTTGAACTGTACGCTGGCGCAAAAACAGATGTGAAATGATACGTTGGTTGGTAATAATAATAGAGTCAAAAAATCTGAAAAAACTCAACAAGCATAATATAGCCAACATTATAAAATGTTTAGACTGCAACGGAAGTGCAAAAGAAACATATATTGCTATGATCATACATAGGAGAAATAGGTAAATAGAATTTATAGGCTTTGTTTTATATAAAATTTTTTCATTGTTTTGTAATTGCATTAGTGATTACCATTTTATTTTGTGAATATCTGCCAGAACCTGTTTGGCATGTGTTTGTGTGTTCACACTGCTGTAGTGATAGACAATAGTACCCTTAGGATCAATCAAGAAAGTTTCACGCTTGGCAATTTGAGCTACACCAAAATTACGGACTATGCCGAACTGACCTGCCAGTTGTTGTTTTTGATCGGCTAAAATTGGAAAAGGGAGTCCCAATTTACTGGAAAACTTTTGATGGGATTTAACATCGTCAAGGCTGACGCCCAAGACTACAGCATTTGCTTTTAAAAATTGAGGATACAGTGCTTTAAACTGGTTGGCTTCTTGAGTGCAGCCAGGAGAGTCATCTTTGGGATAAAAATACAAGACCATCCACTGACCGCGATATTGTTTGGATTCATGCCATTTGCCATTTTGATCTTGTAATTTAAAACTAGGTGCTGCCTGTCCAACCCATTGTTTTTGGCTTGCAGTGGAAGAAGAAAAAATCGAAGTTTCGGCATGAGTTAAATGATAAGTCCCGAAACTACAGGTTATCCCCATTAAGCCGACACGGAGTAATTGATTCAAAGTCATTTTCTTCTAATTTTTGATGCTAAGGAAACTTTATCTTAGCAAACTATTGCTATCACCCGTACAACAAAATTCCAGAACGACTATGTGTGGTGATTGGTGATTTGATTAAAACCTGAACCATATGTGAGATGACTTTATAAGGCGGAACTGTGTGACTTTGCAGTTTGATAATGATAGGAAATGCAGCTCAGTCGCAAAATAAAAGCAGTTATACTGCTGTGCAAAGTTTTATTTTTAGAGCAAAACGTTGAACGCAAGTATTTTACTGATTACGGGTTGGGGTGGTGGTACACAACTGTTAGAGCCTTTACAACACAAGCTACAACAACAGGGATATGTCGTTGAGCTAATTAATATTTTTAATGCTTTCGATGCTGAAATCTTGCAACACCATGTGGAACTGGCGCGTCGTTTTGATGTGATTATCGGCTGGTCATTGGGTGGACAGCTTGCCACACTGCTAGTACAGCAGCTTGAACAACAGTTTTCAGAACAAAAAATCTTGATCAGCTTGGCGTCCAATCCGTGTTTTGTTGCACAACCAAACTGGTCAACCGCAATGCCGCAAGAAACATTTAAGCAATTCAAACAGTCCTTCCAACAGGATGCTGTAGCAACCTTAAAGCGTTTTGGATTTTTGGTGTGCCAAGGAGCAGATTCTGCCAAGAAAGATTTTATCCAAATGCAAAAACTGATTAAGCCACAACCAATTTCACTATTAGAACAAGGTTTAGTGTTATTAGAGCAGTTGAATTTAGCCAAAACTTTAGCGCATTATACAGGGCAGCAATTGCATGTGTTTGCCGAGAAAGATGCTCTGGTTCCTCGCGAAATTATTCAAAATATGCAGCAATTACTTACAGAAAATGTAGAAGTTGTAAGTATTGAACATGCTTCGCATGGTTTTCCTTGCTTCCAAGTTGAGCAAACTATGCAAATTATTGAAGATTTTCTGAAGCAACCTCTTCAGGCTGTCTAGGAATGACCATTCTCGCAATGTTTTTTAGAAACTTGCAGGTTTAAGATAGCCCACATTGCAAAAAATACGACACCACAGGAGTTTATGGATGACTGATTTATTTGACCTTGAACATATCTGGCATCCTTATACCTCTATGACCAATCCGCTGCCAACTTTCAAAGTAAAGAAAGCTTATGGGGCAGTCATTGAACTAGATGATGGACGCCAACTGATTGATGGTATGTCGTCATGGTGGTGTGCGATTCATGGTTATAACCACCCAGATTTGAATCAGGCGGTGACCGATCAGTTGCAAAATATGTCGCATATTATGTTTGGTGGTTTAACCCATGATCCTGCGATTGAACTGGGCAAACTGTTATTAGACATTACACCACCCAGTTTAGACAAAATTTTCTATGCTGATTCTGGTTCAGTTGCAGTCGAAGTCGCGCTAAAAATGGCAGTGCAATATTGGACTTCGCAAGGCAATATTGAAAAGACCAATTTTGTGACGCCACGCTCGGGCTATCACGGGGATACGTGGAATGCGATGTCGGTATGTGATCCTGTAACGGGCATGCATCAGATTTTTGGCAGCAGTTTACCCAATCGTATTTTTGTTCCTGCACCGCAAGTCGGTTTTGATCAGACTTGGGACCCAGCGGATATTGCTGAACTCGCACAAACCTTGGAACAGCATCACCGCAGCATTGCAGGTCTGATTATTGAGCCGATTGTGCAGGGTGCAGGGGGAATGCGTTTCTACCATCCAGAGTATTTGCGCCAAGCTAAACTGCTCTGTGAAAAATATAACATCCTGCTCATTTTTGATGAAATCGCAACTGGTTTTGGGCGTACAGGCAAACTCTTTGCTTGGGAGCATGCACAAGTTGAACCCGATATCATGTGTATCGGCAAAGGCTTAACAGGTGGTTATATGACGCTGTCTGCAACCTTAACCTCGAAGCATGTGGCTGAAACCATCTCTAAAGGTGAAGCGGGCGTGTTTATGCATGGCCCGACTTTTATGGCCAATCCACTGGCTTGTGCAGTGGCATTACGCAGCACGCAACTTTTGGTGTCTCAAGACTGGCAAAGTACCATTCAGCGTATTGGCAACCAATTGCAGCAACATCTCGCCCCATTAGCACAACTCAATTATGTGCAAGATGTGCGTGTATTGGGCGCGATTGGTGTGGTTGAGCTGAACTTTAATGTCGATATGAAAACGCTACAACAAGAATTTGTAAAACGTGGCATCTGGATTCGTCCATTTGGTAAGTTGGTCTATGTCATGCCACCGTATGTCATTTCTGAAACGCAGTTGAATACTTTATTGACTGAACTGGTAGATGTGGTTCGCCATATGCAAGAGGAAGCCGCATGAATTTGTTAGACCATTACGCTGCACAGTTGGATGAGCTAAAACAGCAGGGTAATTTACGTCAATTTACTTCAAACTCCCAACAGGGGAAGTGGATTGAAATTCAGCAACGCCGTATGTTGAATTTAGCTTCAAATGACTATTTGGGCTTGGCTTCTGATCTGAGCTTACGCGAACAGTTTTTTGATGAAACCCCGAATGCGCATCGTCTGATGAGCTCATCTTCTTCGCGTTTATTGACAGGGAATTTTCCTGAATATGAGCAGCTCGAAGCCAGTTTAAGTCAGGCTTTCGCTGGACGTGCTGCGCTGTTGTTTAACAGTGGTTACCATATGAATATTGGGATTTTACCTGCAGTTAGCGATGCCAAAACACTGATTTTGGCAGATAAACTGGTACATGCCAGTATGATTGACGGGATTCGTCTTTCTTCTGCCAAGTATGTACGTTATCGCCACAATGACTTACAGCATCTGTCGCAGTTGCTACAAAAATATCATGATGATGAGGCTTTTGAGCGCATTATTGTGGTGACTGAATCCATTTTTAGTATGGATGGCGATGAAACTGATTTGACTGAATTGGTACGGATTAAATCCCAATTTGCCAAAGTCATGCTGTATGTAGATGAAGCACATGCCATTGGCGTACGTGGTGAACAAGGTTTAGGCTGCGCTGAACAATATCAAGTGATTGAGCAGATTGACTTCTTAGTAGGGACATTTGGTAAGGCGATGGCATCAGTTGGTGGTTACTTGATTTGCCATCCGATTATCCGTGAATTCCTGATTAATCGTATGCGTTCTTTGATTTTCAGTACCGCACAGCCTCCAATTTGTATGGCATGGACCAACTTTATCTTCAAAAAACAGCTTACGATGACTACCAGTCGTCAGCATTTACAACAATTAAGCGCTTATTTACAACAAGCCGTACAAGCAAAAGGGTATGCTTGTCCGTCGACCAGCCATATTGTGCCTGTCATTATTGGTGAGTCACAAAAAACGGTCGATACTGCGGCACAGTTACAGCAGGCAGGTTTCTATATTATGCCTGTGCGTCCACCAACAGTACCTGTGCAAAGTTCGCGTTTACGTATCTGTTTAAATACCCAATTTCAGCAAGATGAACTGGATCAGTTTATCGCTTTGTTATGAGTTTTAGCGTTGAATCCATCTCAAATAGATAAGTCTCGTGTGGCACTGCGTTTTGCACAAGCGGGACAAAGCTATACCGAACATGCCATCGCACAAAAGCAAATTTGCCAGCATCTGATGCAATTGATGCTGGATCATCTGCCGACCCAACATCAAGCACGTGTCCTGGAGATCGGCTGTGGTTCTGGCAATTTGAGTCATCTATTATTGCAACATTTGCAAATTGATCGGCTGATTCTGAATGACATTTATGCTGAAGTTCAGCGCCATTTCCCACAGCAGCAACAGATTGAGTGGCGAATTGGCGATATCGAACAGCTTGAGTTTCCAACACAATTAAACTTAGTGACTTCCAGTTCTGCATTGCAGTGGATGACCGATTTACAGGCCGTTTTTACTAAAGTTGCGTATGCTTTAGTGCAACAAGGTTTTTTCTGTTTTTCTATTTTTGGGCAGAAGAACTTAAAGGAAATTAAAGCTTTGACGGGGCAGGGGCTTGAATATCATACCTTGTCTGAGTTGCAACAGGTATTAACGCAAACAGGTTTTGATGTGTTGCATCTGAGTGAACAGATCAAGACCTTGCATTTTTCACATCCCAAGCAAGTGTTACAGCATTTGAAAGCCACAGGTGTCACGGCAACCAGTGCTTCACATCGTTGGACTAAAAACACGTTACAACAGTTTTATCAAGATTATCAGCAGTTTTCGGAGATCGATCAGCAAGGGCAAACACAGTATGTACTCAGCTATCACCCGATTTATTGTATTGCACGGAGAATAACATGAGCGCAGACATCTATTTTATCAGTGGGATTGATACTGGCATTGGTAAGACCTATACCACAGGATATCTGGCAAAGTTATGGAATGCGCAAGGTCAGCAGGTTATCACGCAAAAATTGATTCAAACGGGTAATGTTGATGTCTCTGAAGATATTCAGCAGCACCGTGAAATTATGGGGACAGGTTGGTTGCCAGAAGATGAAAGCAAACTGACCATGCCTGAAATTTTTAGCTATCCGGCATCACCACATTTAGCCACCAAACTCGATGGTCGTGACATTGATTTTGCCAAGATTGAAGCGGCAACACAGCAATTGGCAGAAAAATTTGAGGTGGTGTTACTGGAAGGTGCTGGCGGTTTAATGGTGCCACTCACCACAGAGTTACTGACCATTGATTATCTAGAACAGAAAAAGTTTCCTGTTATTTTAGTCAGTTCTGGGCGTTTAGGTAGTATTAACCATACTTTACTCAGCCTAGAAGCCTTAAAAGCACGAGGTTTATCTTTATATGCTTTGGCGTATAACTTAAATGATGAATCGCAAGATTCGTTAATTTCCAAAGATACTTCTGAATATCTGAAAGCTTATTTAGCTAAGCATTTTCCAGAAGCACAATGGATTGATATTCCTGTGCTGTGACCATTTAAAAACAAGGTTTCATCGAGTTTGATGAAACCTTGTAATAGTGTTATGCATTTAGTCTATTCGTTTAGTGATAATAAGCTAGAATTTGTTGGGTAATAAAATCATGACCAGCTTTATTAAATAATGCATAACTACCTTTGGATTCATAATTGACCCAAGTACCAATCTTTTCCCCGTAATTTGGTGAGATGATGTCACCTTTCATGTCCCACTCACCATCATAAATTTTGCCGTCTTTTTCAATTGCTGGATCTGCACCCGTATAAATGTCATTACCATTGGTATCTACAGTATAAGCAACGTTCAGATTGAACACTTTTTTGATTTTATATTGCTGACTACTTTGTGGATAATTCGTTTGTACCCATTCAGTTAAACTTTTGGCTTCCGAAATATTATTATTCCAAAAATAAAATTGGTTTTCCTCATAGATGACTGTTTTTGGTACATATACAAATGAACCAGCAGGGAACGTTGCATTACTACTTAAGAGGCTTTTAAAAGCATCGGCATTACTTTTGAGAATGCCACCCACTTGATCACTAATGAAAATATAATCTAGAACTTTTGGGTAGTCTGTTGAGATATTGCTAGGCAAAATATCTGCTATTTTTTTCCCTGAAAGATCAAATTTTTCAAAGTCATAATTTAATTTTCCTGCATTAAAATTACATGTGTCATTAAATTGTGAAGTTGAAATATTTAACCCTTTAGATGAGGAAAGATAACCCAAAGGCCAACCTTCATTCTGCTTATTAAAAGATTTTTGCGTAAATAGACCAAATGAATTTAAGATATTATGATTGGTGGTGAAATCCATCATATTATTTTCGAGTTCTTCTAAGCTGATATTATAAAGCGGCTTGTAGTTGATATATAACATTTGCCCCTTGAGTTTAATTTCATCGCTATACAATTGATCAGTTACGTTATAGCCAGTTTGAGGGGGGACGGATTCCTCAACTTTATAGTCATAGTCGATAACATATAAAGGCTCATCAAAAATAGTAGTTCCAGTAATTTGGGAATTTAAAAGAATTCCTCGATTACATGTTAACGTGGTCGATCCTTCAGAACTTGAATTTGAAGTGGATGGGGGTGTCGAGGAAGTGGAATCACCAGATCCCCCTCCACATCCGCTTAAAACTGTAATAGATATAGAGAGTGCTAAAGTTGTAAATTTCTTCATTTGTGTGACTCTAGGTTTTAAATTATTGAATTATTAAGTTTTAAAGTTAGAAATGGATTATATACAGAAAGGTCTGTATGGTGAATAATTTTTATTCTTATATATGATGACTTATAAAATGCCTCATGAGATTAATCAGAGTATTTGAATGCCGAGTGTTTTCATACTGGATTTTTATAGCTGATTGATAATTGGAGAAGTCGATTTTACAAACAAAAAAATCCGCATTTTATAGAAAATGAAATGCGGATTTTTTTTCGACAAGATTAAAGCGAAGCGTTACTCTCAATTCCAATTTTGGTGATATTTAGACGTTGTGCCATCGCCATGACCATTGCGACTTGTTTATAT
This sequence comes from Acinetobacter sp. ACNIH2, assembly GCF_002934965.1. Classification (NCBI taxonomy): domain Bacteria; kingdom Pseudomonadati; phylum Pseudomonadota; class Gammaproteobacteria; order Moraxellales; family Moraxellaceae; genus Acinetobacter; species Acinetobacter sp. ACNIH2. Next base: position 689,161 of record NZ_CP026412.1, on the reverse strand, counting down.
TCAGTCATACGGTCAGGCTGTAATTTAATTTGGTCTTGTTCGGACTTTTTTGACACCGTCATAAATAAGTTTTCTAAAGCTTGCTTATTCTCTACAGGTTGACCATTCCAGAAAATTTTTCCTTGTGCATCTAATTTGAGGTTGATGATTTCAGGTGGTTTTTCATTGCTTTGTGGTGGCGGAGCACCATTCGGCAAATTAATATTGATGGCATTATTTGGAATTGGAATAGTGATAATAAACATAATAATCAACACCAACATGACATCAATTAATGGTGTCATGTTGACATCGAGTAGTACATCATCGTCATCATTTGAGCCAACATTCATACCCATAACTTGCTCCTTCAGACCCAATTACGGTGAAGCTGGGGGAGTGGTGACAAAAGCAATTTTACCAATCCCAGCTTGTTTGGTTGCATTAATCACTTGATCAATCGCATCAAAGTGAGTCTGTTGATCACCACGAATATGCACTTCGGGCTGTGGACGTTTTTGTGCCTCAGCTTGTAGGCGTGTCATTAGTGTGGCTTTGTCTCCGATATATTTTTCATTCCAGAACACATCGCCATTTTTATTGACTGCAAGTTGAATATTTTCAGGTTTATTGGCATACGGTGTATTTTTCTCTTCGGGTAATTTTACGGGTACTGTATGAATGGCAACAGGCACCGTAATAAGGAAAATAATCAGCAGAACCAACATGATATCAACCAGTGGAGTTGTATTAATGGTTCCGATTACATCGTCTTCACTGTCATCTGAACTGACCATCATGCCCATGGTGGATGTCCTCTTTTATTTATTCACGACTTTTTTATGATTTGGATTAGTGCTGATTTCTCCACTGAGTAAGACCGTGTGTAAATCAGAGCCAAAAGTACGGACATTTTCCATCACCGCTTTATTGCGACGGGTTAACCAGTTGTAGCCGAGCACCGCGGGCACTGCAACGGCCAGACCAATCGCCGTCATAATCAGAGCCTCACCAACAGGGCCCGCAACTTTATCAATCGATGCTTGACCCGACATGCCAATAGCGGTGAGTGCGTGATAAATTCCCCAAACCGTCCCAAACAGACCCACAAATGGTGCTGTTGAGCCGACGGTTGCCAGAAAAGCCAGTCCGCCACTCAAATGACTTTGAATTTTGTCGATGGCGCGTTGAATGGAAATGGTTACCCATGTATTAAAGTCGATACGTTCTAGTAAAGTTCCTTCGTGGTTTTTGGTCGAGTGAATGCCTTTTTCCGCAATGAACCGGAAAACACTGTCTTTATCTAAGCTATCTGTTGCACTTTCGAGTGTGCTGGCATCCCAGAATTCAGCATCAGCTTTACGACCTTGTCCTTTAATTTTCGATTGTTGCAGCAGTTTGGTAATCATGATGTACCACGTGCCAATCGACATCATGACTAAAATAAATAGCGTGGTTTTGGCGACCATGTCACCTTCTTTCCACATGGCTTCCAAGCCATAAGGGTTGTATGCAGGGGCTTCTGATTTGGCAGGTGGTTGCGGTGCAGTGGCGGTGTTACTTGAAGTTACTGTTGTCGTCGTTGCAGGGGCAGTATCTTCAGCAAATGCAGAATGGATTGGGAGAAGGGTACTTGCTGCAAGTAAGCCAGCAGTGGCCATTTTTTTTACAGGATTGATCATTTTATTCATCTATATGCTCCAATTTTTGTTTAATTCATTAGTCCAGTGCAAATTCATAAGGAATTTCAAACCAAGTTTCTTGCGGTTCACCATTTTTTAATGCGGGATTAAAGGTGCATAAGCTATAAGCTTTCGAGGCTGCTTTATCTAAGCTCTTCACACCGCTGGATTTTTTCACTTTGACTTGTTTGGCTTTTCCATCCGTACCGACCAGTACCGAAATGGTCACTGCACCAAATTCACCATTCATTTGTGCTTCACGCGGCATTTCTGGTTGTTTACAGCCTCCTTGACCTTGCGATGCTCCGCGAGTTACACCCGCAGGTTTAGGTGCAGGGGCAGGTGTCGCTGCTGCCGTAACAGGTGTAGGGGCGGGCACTGGACTTGGTGAAGGCGCTGCGGTAGGTGTCGGTGTGACAGCTTTTACAGGCTGAGTTAGGCTAACGGGCGCTGTTTTTTGTACAGGTTCAATTTTTTCCACAGGCTTTTCGGGTACAGGGTTTTTTACGACCTCTTTAACCATTTTGGGTGGTTCAGGTGGAATTTCTTTGGGTTTTGGTTTTTCGGGTTCAGGTGGTTTATCTTGAATAATCATCAATTCCACAGTGGGTTCTTCGGGCTTATGTATGGTTTTGGACAAACCCGCCATAAGGGCATAAAAAATAATAAGATGCAGAAAAATGACTGCCCCAATACCAATCAGGCGTTTGGCTGAATTGTTCTCTAATGCTGTGAAACTTGTGCCCATGGTTACTCCTGAAATTTGAGACAAACAATAAATCGTTCACGCATCACTGCTTATGAAAGATGGACAGATTGACGGTATTTTTTGTTTGGCTAAACGAAGGATTAAAAGTTTTGTCCATACTGTATGGCTGGAGGTTCTCAAGACAGGATGGACAGAACACCAATTAGAATTTGTACGTCCCTCGCAGGTAGTAAGCGCGTCCAGTTGGGTCGCTATAGCGTGGGTCATAACCGTATTGGAAGTTATCCATCACATTCGATGCCGCTGGTTCGGCATCAAATAGGTTTTTAATGCCTGCTGTTAGCTCTAGATTTTTAAAGCCTTTATAGGTCCCTGAAACGTTATAGAGGGTGTAGTCACTGACTTTGTGATGGTCATAAGCATCATCGCCTATGGCATTTTGGTCTTTGTAGCCACGGTAGAATTCTTGCTCAAACATCATCTTCCAGTTTTCATAACTCCAGTTAATGTTGGCAACGTGTTTCCAACGAAGAATTGCAGGGTCATCATAAGTTCCGACTTTGCCTTCCCAAGCACCGCCAGCTTCTTCTTGTTTGTCATATTTGATGATATAGGTGCCATCGATGCCGAAACCAAAACGACCTGTTGCGGTCATTGGGGTCAAATAGTTCAGGGTCAGGTCAATCCCTTCGGTTTTAATGCCGCCCATATTCACCAGTGTGGTATTGACGTATTTAATCCGACCTTCATTATCACGCACAAAACGGTCTGCATATTTGGTTGGATTTGCAAAAATCATGGCATCACTAATGGTGTCGATCAGACCATCAATTTCAATGTTGTAGTAATCGGCCGTGAACACTAAATTCTTGATAGGTTCGAGCACAAAACCCGCAGTATATGAGGTGGATTCTTCTGGTTGTAAATCGGGTGAACCCCCTTGCATACGTTTGAACTGCACATTACATTCAGTTTTATATTGAGCAGGAGTTGCATCTTTACCGCCCGAGCAGAGTACTGGATCATCATATTTTGCACCAGTGTAGGTTTCGCTCTGTGGGGCATTGATGTCATATAAGCTTGGTGCACGGAAACCTGTACTGTAGGAGGTACGGAACATCAGTTGCTTGAGTGGTTCCCAACGGAAAGCAATTTTGGGGTTAAAGGTATCGCCAAAGTCACTATAATCATCATAACGCGCTGCCAGTTGGGCCTCTAAAGTTTTGGTGATTGGAATATGTAACTCACCAAAGAAGGCAGTGATATCACGGTCACCTTGGCTGAGGGGTTTATTTGGGTCGATACCACTGCCTGGAACTTGACTCACAATGTCTGAATTAACCTTAGCTTCCCATTCTTGTTTACTGAAACTGCCACCGAGTGCTAGACCAATATCACCAGCGGGTAAGGTATAAATTGGGCGACTCACGGTTAGATCGACTGTAGTGGAATCTAATGAAGCAACATTCGATTCACCTGTGACCGAAAAAGAATTCCATAAACTTGAGTCTGGACTGGCACCAAAAGGATTGATCAAGCCATCATCTAAAGCGGCTTGTAATTTACTGCGGTTTAAATAACCACTGACAAAACTGTCAGTCGCTTCACTTTTGGCATAGGTCACGCCACCGTTAATGTCCCATCCATAGGCTTCACCCTCAATGCCAACGAAAGCACGGTGCGACTCGTTGACAGATTGAGAAACACGGTTGCCTGCTTGGGAGCGTAAATACAGTTGTAATGGCACACCGCTCAAACCATCCACAGATGGTGTAATGCCTTCACCAGGATAATAAGGACTGGTTTTAGGCAGGGTCACGGAACGGCTATAGACATCGGGTGCGATGGAAGTGGTGACTTCATTGTGAGAATAGATATATTCACCAATTGCATTGAAGGTGTCACTAAGTTTGAATGTACCGCGACCCATTGCCGAAATGGTTTCTGTTTCAGGTGCAATACCAATCAGTGCTTGGGTGTTGAGATAACATAGCCCACCATCTGCGACGACATTTGGGGTGTTATTACAGTTACTATTGCCATAAGGATTGCCTAATGTTCCTGTGGTCGGGTCGTAAAAGTTTGCGGGGAAACCATTGGCTGAACTGGCATCAATACCGAGCTCAGGTATTATTCCACCGCGTTTACTGACTTTACGGTCTTTGGCCATAATGTCATTAGAACGACGGTAATCGACCACACCAAAGATGTTAAAACCTTGTTCATCTAAATCGCCGTAGCCACCAAAAATTTGGACGTCTTGTTTATCTCCGCCTGACTGCTCAGGTTGAAGAAAGCCACCACTGATACTGAATCCTTCGAAGCTTTTTTTGGTAATTAAGTTAATGACCCCTGCAATGGCATCGGCACCATACACCGCAGAAGCACCATCACGCAGAATTTCAATCCGTTCAATCATTGCCAATGGAATAATGTTTAGGTTGGTGGTGGAGGTACTAAATGCACTATAGGCCAGACGACGACCATTCAGTAGAACGAGGGTTTTGTCAGTCCCTAAGGCACGAAGGTTGGCCGATGCACCTTCGGTATTACTTGCACCTACGTTCTGTGAGGTCGAAAAGCCCGCTTGGTTGGCACTGACCTTGGTCAATGCTTCTTCGACGGTGGTAATCCCCTGATTGGTTAAGTCTTCGCCTTTAATAATTGTAATTGGAGAGGTGCTTTGCGCGGCCACCCCTTTAATGGAAGATCCCGTTACTGTGACTTTGGCAACTTTTACGGGTTGTTCTTGTATTTCAGTTTTTTTGTATCTTCAGCATGAGCTAAAGACAAACACATCATACTTAAACTGAGCGTACTTAATTTAAGAATTGCTTTGCTAACCGACGGCTTGACCGCCACCTTAGCATTTTTGTTCTTTATCATCGTAAAAGTAATCCTTTTTTTGTATTTAGCGAGATTGCTGGCTAGGTTTAAGCAATTCAGATGCCAAGTTGTTTTTTAAAAGATAGTTAAAATTTAAATATTTGAAATTTAATTATTTTATAAAATTAAAATGTGATTTTACTCACAACTTTTATTAGCTATATAAGTAGGCTAAGCAAAAAATAGTGTGTGGGTAAAAATGCGTCAATTTGGAACTAAAAGTCAGGGTGAATTTTTGGTATTTTTAATTTTTGTGTAAAAAATAAACGAAACTTCATGTTTTTATTTAAATCATAATTTATTTTTATAAAACGTATAAATAATAAAATATATATAAAACAATATTATAAGTATATTTTTAGTTATAAAAAATCAAGAATGAGCTATTGTGAATCATCTGTGGGTTTTTTTTGTGCGTTATGTAAGTGTTCGTTATAGGTCTGGTTGTTGTACTTTTTGGTCAATGAGATGTAAAAAATAGTTAGATAAAAATACGATAAATATCTAATAAAAAATAACTTTAAATAATGTGATTTTTTTAAACACTGGCAAGTTTTTCAGGATGGCACGAAATTCGCTTTAGCCTCAAATCATTGTGGATTCATGATTTAAGCAGAGGACGGATGACATAGAATTTGCTTAAATGGAACATGGATAACAATAAACACATCAGTTTAAAAACAATGAATGACGCAGCGCTTAAGCGAGCAGCGCAGGAAAGGTAAAAATTGGAAGCCAAAAAATTAAGAATAGCCATTTTAACCCTGTTGATTTCATCGGGCTGTATGCTGCAAGCCAAGGCTGCTGCACAGCCCAACAAGATTTTACACGTGGCGATAGAAGCACCTGATGATGGTTTTGATATGGTCAAAACCTACAATTTTTACAGTGGAAAAATCGCTGAGGTTATTTTTGAACCTTTGCTGAAATACGATTATTTAGCTCGCCCTGTACAGTTGGTGCCGAATACGGTGCAGGGGTTGCCGCGCATCGAGCAAAATGGCAAGGTTTATATCTTTAAGATTAAGCCAGGAATTTATTTTTCTCCCGATCCTGCGTTTAAAGGGCAGCGTCGTGAACTCAAAGCACAAGATTATATTTACAGCATTCAGCGTATTTTAGATCCGAAAAACCGTTCGACTACCTATTCATTCATTGATGGAAAAATTGTAGGCGGTAATCAAGCGAATGCACTGGCCAAGAAAACGGGAAAGTTTAATTACGATGCGCCGATTGCAGGTTTAAAAGCCCTTGATCCCTATACTTTACAAATTACTCTGACTCGTCCTGATTATAATTTTCAATACATTTTGGCATATGTCACCTTTGGTGCCACAGCACGTGAAGTCGTTGAATATTATGGTGATCGTATTGCACAGCATCCTGTCGGGACTGGGCCGTATCAACTGAGTAAGTATGTGCCGCGTAGCAAAATTGAATTGACTGCTAACCCGTATTACCGCGGTTTTGTCTGGAATTTTAAATCGACAGGTAGTGCTTGGGATAATCGATTGGTACAAGAAATGTCAGGTAAACAGATGCCACAAATTGGCAAAGTTGAGGTCAGCATTATTGAAGAAGAGCAGTCGCGTTGGTTGGCGTTTAAAACAGGGCAGCTCGACTTTGACAAATTAACCGCGAATGCTGTGCCGCAAGCACTGGATGGTCAGAAGCTCAAACCTGAATTGGTGAAGCAAGGGATTCAGCATTACCCCAATAAAGACCCCGAAATTACCTACACCATGTTCAATATGAAAGATCCTACTGTTGGTGGGTTTGGTCTAGATAAAATTGCTTTACGTCGTGCAATCACTTTGTCATTTAATCAAGACGAAGCAATTAAACAACTCTATAAGGGACAGGCGGTTCGGTCTGAAATGCTGGTTCCAGACGGTGTGCAGGGCTTCAATCCGAATTATCGCAGTAGCCTTGCCTATAACCCTGTCTTGGCCAATAAACTACTGGATCGTTTTGGCTATAAAAAAGGTGCAGATGGTTATCGGACTTTACCCAATGGCAAAGCACTCACTTTAAAGTTTATGACGGAAAATAGTTCCAGTTCCGTGGTGCAATCTGAACTGTGGAAAAAGAATCTGGATGCAATAGGTATTCGCGTTGATTTTCAGGTCAGTAATTTTGCCGACAACTTAAAAGCCGCAACCCAATGCAAATATATGCTGTGGGGAGGAGCGTGGATTGCTGATTATCCCGAAGGGGAAAATTTTGCTCAGTTGCTGTATGGGCCGAATTCAGCACAGGGCAATTTAAGTTGTTATCAATCGAAAAGTTATGATGCGCTGTATCAGCAAATGTTAGCTTTACCACCACAGCAACGCTTATCGTATTACGAAAAATTAAGCCGTCAAATCGAAGCGGATAATCCATGGATTATTCATAGTAGCCGTATTCGCAACTGGCTGTTGCATTCACAGGTTCAGGGTTTCAAAGCCCATCCAATGATGAATACCAACTGGCAATATTTAGATATACAGCCTGTAAAAAATAAATAAGCTTGGACAAAGAATGAAACAGTTGAATAAAAAAAATCGGTATTGGCTTAAAGAGGTATTGGTGGGTGGCCTTTTAATCTCAAGTTCTATGAGTTTATTGGCACAAAGCCCTGCCGACCCGCACAAAGTTTTACGTTATGTATTCCCTGTCGCTGAAACAGGGTTTGACCCCGCAGGTGTGCATGATTTGTACTCGGCACATGTCAACGGTTCAATTTTTGAAACTTTGTTTACCTACGATTATTTGGCATCGCCTGCAAAGTTGATTCCACGTACCGCAGCTGCTTTACCAGAAGTCAGCGCCGATGGTTTGACCTATACCATTCGTATCCAAAAGGGCATTTATTTTGCCGCAGATCCAGTCTTTAAAGGCAAAAAGCGTGAACTAACTTCGGCAGATTATGTGTATACCTTTAAACGCTTGCTTGATCCGAACTTGCGTTCTCCGAACAGTTGGTTACTGGATGGGCGTATTTTAGGGATGGATGCGGTGCTGAAACAGGCGGCGAAAACAGGCAAGTTTAATTACGATCAACCCGTTGCAGGTTTGCAAACGCCTGACCGATATACTTTGGTGATACGTTTAACTAGTCCTGATCAAAATTTTCCGATGTTGCTGGCACATCAACCTGCGGGTGCTGTGGCACGAGAAGTGATTGAGAAGTATCGAGATAAAGCAGGTTTTGTCATGGGGCACCCTGTCGGGACGGGGCCGTATCTGCTGACTCGCTGGACGCCTGGTTCCCGCATTATTTTGAAAGCCAATCCTGATTTTCGTAGTTTTGTCTGGAACTTTAAGGCTTCTACAGCAGAAGATCAGAAAATTGTCAAAGCCATGCAAGGCAAAAAAATGCCACAAATTGGCGTGATTGATATTCAGGTGATGGAAGAAGGGCAATCACGTTGGTTATCTTTTATTAAAGATGAAATTGATCTGTTTGCTTTGGATGGAGAATTAACCGTTCAAGCTTTGCAAAATGGCAAACTCAAACCTGAGCTGGCAAAAAAAGGCGTACACCTGTCGCGGATTACAGACCCTTCGATTGATTACCATTATTGGAATATGCAAAACCCAGTCGTGGGCGGTATGAGTAAAGACAAAATCGCTTTACGTCGTGCCATGGCGATGGCCTTTTCGGCAGATAACTACATCAATATTTTACAAAAAGGCGATGCACAACGCCTACAAGCTCCCATTCCGAATGGCGTGGTGGGCTATGATCCGAACTATAAAAGCAGTATTCCTTATTCGGTTAAAGCCGCCAATCTACTGTTAGACCGCTATCACTATAAAGTCGGTGCAGATGGTTGGCGCACTTTGCCGAATGGTAAACCTTTGCAAATTAATATGACGATCTCGGGTAATAGTGCGCGGAGTCAACAACAGGCAGAATTTTGGAAGAAAACGCTGGATAGTATCAAAATTAAAATGAGCACCCAGTCCTTACCATTTGCAGAAGCATTGAAGTTAGAAAAGCAATGCAAGACCATGTTTAAAAGTTCAGCTTGGATTGCCGATTACCCAGATGCCGACAACTTTATGCAGTTGTTCTATGGCAAAAATATCAACGTGACCAACAATGCTTGCGTCGAAATTCCTGAATATGACCGTTTGTATGAACAAACTCAAACAATGCCGCCTGGTCCAGAACGAGATGCATTGTATCGGAAAATGTCACGCTTGCTCGAAGTGTATATGCCCGTACAAATTATTGGGGCGCGTTATCGTAATGTCTTGGCACAGCCCCGCGTGATTGGTTTTAAAAAGCATCCGATTTTGCCTGCGGAATGGATGTATATCGATATTGACATGAAGAAATAGAAATTAAATAAAACTGGAGTAATGATGAATCACCCGATCTTTAAATTGACCGCACTCAGTGTTTTGACTTTTGCAGTACAGCAGTTCGCTTTTGCAGATTCTCCCGCGCGTCAGACTTTGCCGCAATTTCAAGCCGAAGATATTCCGACTTTGTGTGATGCCAAAATTCACGACATTCAACAACAGCTCAAGCGCTTTGAAGCTAAGCCGATGTCGGCACAGAACAATGCCGCATCTGTACTGGCAGAATGGGATCGTATTTTTGCTTCGTTTGAAGATTTTTATGGGCCTATTGGTTTATACAGCAATGTTTCTCCAGATGCTGCACTGCGTAAAGCGGCTGAAGATTGTGAAATCAAGATTAGTCAGTTCCAAACCGATATTTATCAAAATCCAAAACTGTATCAACAAATTAAAAACACTCAAGCCAGTGATGCGATTGATAGCAAGTTTCGGGAAGATTTACTCAATGATTTTGAAAAAACAGGGATTCAGTTAAGTGCCGAAAAGCAAGCACGTTTAAAAGTGATTTTGGCAGAATTAGCAAAGATTGAGCAGGAATATGCGCGTAATGTACGTGATAATCCGCAAAAGCTAGAGTTTACACCTGCCGAATTAAAAGGATTGCCACAAAGCTATATTGATACCTTAAAGAAAAATGACCAAGGCAATTATTTACTCGGTTTTGAATATCCAGAATATCGTCCTTTCATGGAATTGGCAGACAACGATGCTGCTCGTAAGCGTTATCAAATTGCCTATACCCGCCGTGGGGGTGAGCGTAATTTGATCTTGCTGAAACAAGCCATGGACTTGCGTTATGAATTGGCACAATTGTTTGGTAAATCCAGTTATGCGGAGTGGGCGTTACATAAACGTATGGCAGAAACGCCGGAAGCTGTGAACAAGTTTCTCTCAGATGTACATGCGACGGTTGCACCTTTAGAACAAAAAGAAGTGAATACACTGCGCGAGTTTCAAGCGAAAACCTTAAATATCCCCTTAGCGCAAGCCAAAATAGAGCGTTGGAGTGAGGCATATTGGAGTGAAAAGCTGCGTAAAGCTAAGTATCAGATCGACCAAGAAAAAATGCGGGAATATTTCCCAACTCAAGCCGCACAGGACTGGTTATTCGCTATTTCATCCAATCTCTATGGTATTGAATTTAAACCTGTCAAAGTCGATGTCTGGCAAAATGAAGTTGAATATTACGATGTGACCGATCAGAAAACAGGACAGCTTTTGGGTGGGTTATATGTCGATAAATTCCCACGTGAAGGCAAATACGGACATGCCGCGGTATGGGGGGTATATGGAGGTAGCAGCTTAACGGGGCGTAAACCGATTTCAGCCTTGGTCACTAACTTTAACCGTAAAGGCTTAAACAGTGATGAGCTGGAAACCTTTGTACATGAGTTTGGACATGCCTTGCATGGCATTTTGTCGACTACCCGCTATTCAGCCCAATCAGGTACATCGGTAGAACGTGATTTTGTTGAAGCCCCTTCGCAAATGTATGAGGAGTGGGCGAGACGCAAAGAAACATTATCGAAAGTGGCAGATTATTGCCAACCTGCATGTCCACGAGTTGACGATAAGTTGATTGCCAAACTGAATGCAGTACACAGTTATGGTCGTGGCTTGCATTATGCCCGTCAAACTTTGTACGCCCAATATGATATGGCACTACATGGCAGTAATGCTTTGAAGGTACAGCCCTTAGATGTCTGGAAGAAAATGGAAGGCTCAACCGCATTGGGCTATGTACCCAACACGGAATTTCCTGGGCAGTTTGGGCACATCATGGGCGGCTATCAAGTGGGGTATTACGGCTATATGTGGTCTGAAGTGCTTGCTTTAGACATGCTTTCTGCTTTTGGCAAGAATTTGAATAATCCAGAAGTGGGGCAACGTTATCGCCAAACCATCTTATCTCAAGGCGGCCAGAAACCTGCGGAAGACTTGGTGAAAGATTTCTTGGGTCGCAAACCCGACAACAAAGCCTTTTTCGATGAAATTACTGGCCAACGGGTCAAATAGGGGGCATCAAGATGCTGGCATATATCATACGTCGCCTATGGCAAATGATTCCGACCATGCTCGGAGTGGTGCTGCTAATTTTCTTTCTGTTTAATTGGGTGGGGGGAGATCCTGCTTATATTCTGGCAGGTAAAATGTCCAATCCAGAACAGATTGAAAATATTCGCCAACAGTTGGGCGTCGATCAACCCTACTATGTACAGTTGTGGATTTTCATCAAACAGATTTTGACTTTTGATTATGGTCTGAGCTGGAGTACGGGGGAGTCTGTTTCACAAATTATCACCACACGTTTAGGTCCGTCACTGACCTTACTCATTCCACTCACGATTTTACAAACTGTGATCTCGATTATTTTGGCATTGGCGGTTTCTGCGGTGCGTGGCACTCTAACGGATCGTATGGTCATGATGATGTGTACCATTGGCATGTCGATCAGTATTTTGGTGTATATCATTGTTTTTCAGTATGTATTTGCTTATCAACTCAGTTGGTTCCCCGTGCAAGGTTGGAGTGATCGTTTTAGTGAAAACCTCTTTAAATACGCCTTACTGCCGATTTTAATCATGCTGGTGGTCAGTATTGCACCGACCTTAAGACTCTACCGTAGCTTTGTCCTTGATGAAGTGAATCAGGACTATGTGCGCACTGCACGTGCCAAAGGAGTCGGAGAACGTCGTATTCTTGGCGTACATGTCCTGCGGAATGCCTCTATCCCGATTATTACCGATGTTATGGCGACCTTACCTGCATTGTTGATTGGGGCATTTTTGATTGAGCGTTTTTTTGGTATTCCCGGCATTGGGCGGGAAGTGATTATTGCAGTCGAACGCAGTGATTTCCCTGTGATTAAAGCCATCACGGTTTATGTGGCAGCAGCTACCATGATTTTTAACCTGATTGCCGATCTGGTGTATAAGCTAGTCGATCCTCGCGTACAGTTGAAGTAGGTGAACTATGTTAAGTGTGATATTTAAAAGAAAAGCACTGGATACAGCAGAAACCACTTCTTCTGGACTTTGGCAACTGGCGATGCACCGTTTAAAGGCAGATCGTATCGCCATGATCTCATTGTTTGTGGTGCTGTGTTATTTCGTGATGTTACTGCTGTCCATGACAGGAATGATTGCCTCCAACTGGAATAAAGAAGTCGCTGTTAGCTATGCGCCACCCACCTTTATGGGCGCAGATGCTGTCCGTGATACAACCGAAAAAGTCGCTACTCAATCACAGGCTTTGCCTGAAAATCCTGCTGATCCTTTAAAAGATGTGATTCGTGAACTCAATACTGAAATTGCCAAAGAGCAAAGTACTGGTGGCGCGATAGATTATTACGGCGTGGTTGATCCCTTAGCAGAGGACATGAAAGCGATCGATCAGCAATTGGATGGGCATTTGCTCGATCAACAGGCTGAATTAAAACAAACTCTTCCTTTTGGTGCGGACAAATGGGGGCAGGATGTCTTACAAAAAACCATTAAAGGGGCAGAAACATCCATTATTGTCGGGGTTGTGGCTGCGTTATTGGCAGTGCTGATTGGGACGATGCTTGGGGCAATCTCAGGCTATTTCGGTGGCTGGGTCGATGATGTCTTGAACTGGTTTTATAACATCTTTACTTCTATTCCTTATCTGTTGCTGATTTTGGCCATCGCAGCGGTACTACAGCAAAAAGGAATTGTCTCGATTGTATTGATTCTGGGTTTAACAGGTTGGACGGGTGTTTATCGTTTAATTCGTGCTGAGTATATGAAACATACCTCGCGTGAATATGTACTGGCTGCCAAAGCCATTGGGGTTAGTCATTTTAGACGTATGTTTGTCCATATTTTCCCGAATGTTAGTCATATTGCTTTGGTGCAAATCTCGATTCTTGTGGTGGCATTTATTAAGTCCGAAGTCATTCTCAGCTTCTTGGGTTTTGGTGTACCCGTAGGGGTTGTGTCTTGGGGCAGTATGCTGAATGAGGCCCAAAGTGAATTGATTTTAGGTAAATGGTGGCAACTGGCGGCAGCTTCCGTCGCGATGGCTATTTTGGTCACGGCATTTTCCATGTTTACCGATGCATTACGTGATGCACTGGACCCAAAACTAAAATAAGAGGTGTATGAACATGATTGAATCAAAACAAAACTCAATCTTATTAAAAGTTGAAAACCTTAAAGTCAGTTTTAAGGGGGAAAATAAACAGTACACCGAAATGGTGAAGGGAATATCATTTGAAATTCCAGCGCATACCACAGTTGCTTTAGTGGGTGAGTCGGGCAGTGGTAAATCGGTAACATCTCTCGCGACAATGGGTTTATTGCCCCCAGAGCAAAGCCGCATTTCGGCAGAAAGTAAAATTGTGTTTGAAGGCGTGAATTTACTGACCTTATCACGTGCAGAGATGCGAAAAATTTGTGGCAAAGACATCGCCATGATTTTTCAGGAACCGATGTCTTCGCTGAATCCTGTGTTTACTGTGGGCGATCAGATTGCAGAAGTGCTCAGGCTACATTTGGCAATGGGACGTAAGCAAGCCAGAGCACGTACTTTAGAGTTGCTTAAAGAAGTGGGTATTCCTTCTCCTGAAACCAAAATAGATGCTTATCCCAGTCAGCTTTCGGGTGGGCAGCAACAACGTGTGATGATTGCGATGGCAATTGCCTGTGAACCGAAGTTGTTGATTGCGGATGAACCCACCACAGCATTAGATGTGACCATTCAAAAGCAAATTTTAGATTTATTACAAGACTTACAGCAACGCCGTAATATGTCGATGTTGTTTATTACCCATGACTTGGCATTGGTGGGTGAAATTGCTGATCACGTGATTGTAATGCGGCATGGGGAAATTCGTGAGCAAGGCGCAGTAAAATCAGTCTTGGAGCAGCCACAAGATATTTATACCCGTGCCTTACTACAATGTCGTCCGCAACTGTCGCAACGCCCGTTCCGCTTGCCGATGATCAGTGACTTTATGCAGCAACAAGGTCAGGAGTGGATAGAAAAAGTAGTGGCTGAACAGCCTCGTGCACAGCGACAACGGGGCTTAAAGGGCAATGAAGAAATCATTCTGGATGTTCGAGACTTAAAAAAATCGTTTTATAGTCGTAAAGGGTTGTTTGGAAAAGATGAGTATCAAGCTGTCAAAGGTGTTTCGTTTCAATTAGCGAAAGGCAAAACATTAGGCTTGGTAGGGGAGTCAGGTTCGGGTAAAACCACCATTGGGCTATTACTTATGCGGTTGCAACAAGCAACAGGGGGAACGGCTCGAATTTATGGTCAAGATATCTTGGCAATGTCAGACAAGCAGTTTGCCCAGTTTCAACGTAAAATCCAGATCATTTTCCAAAATCCTTATGCATCGCTCAACCCGCGCTTTACGGTAGGACAAATTCTACTGGAGCCGATGCAGGTGCATGGCATTGGCACCAATGATGCTGAGCGCAAAAAAATCGCCTTGGATCTGCTGGAGCGAGTCAGTTTGCCCGCCTCAGCCTACCATCGTTATCCACATGAGTTTTCGGGTGGACAGCGACAACGCATAGCGATTGCACGCTGCCTAACCTTAAAGCCTGAAATTTTGATCTGTGATGAATCAGTGTCGGCATTGGATGTTTCCGTACAAGCACAGGTCTTGAATTTGCTGCAAGATTTACAGGATGAATTTGGCTTGAGTTATATTTTTATCTCACATGATTTGTCAGTGGTGAAATATATTTCTGATCAAATCATGGTCATGAATCATGGGGATATCGTCGAAATTGCCAATTCCGATGATTTGTATCAGTCGCCACGACATGAATATACTCAACGCTTGCTCAGTGCCATACCCAAGGGTGTGTAATCAATCGTTGAGTTTGGATAACTAAAACGCGCTTATTAAACTGCATCCATCACCTATAAAAAGAGCCACTTGAAAGTGGCTCAAATTTCAACTTGAATGATTAAAACTTTTTAAAGCCTTTGTTTACGCCAAATGGCTTACGTGGAGCTGGTTCATCACGAGTATCACGTTGGCCATATGAACCTTTGTTGCCAAAGTTTTCTGGGCGGCTATCACGTTGTGCATAACCAGAGTTTTGGCGTGGTTCACGTTGAGCATAACCTGTTTGTGCATTGTCCTGACGGCGGTGCGTATGACCATTTGGGTTTTCACGACGTTCACGGTTGAATGCTGGCTTTGCTTGTTGACCTTCATCTTCATTGTCACGACGTTGCTGACGTAAGAAACCGCCACGACGTGCTGCCATCGGTTTTTCTTGCATACGTTCAGTACGGCGTTTTGCCATACCGAATAGACCTGTGCCTTGGCGTGGCTTAAGTTCAACTGATTTAGTTAAATTGTCGATGTCAGCTCTATCGAGTTCCATCCAACGGCCTGTACGTAATTCACGTGGTAAAATGACAGTGCCATAACGAGTACGTAATAGACGACTCACTTTCAAGCCTTGAGATTCAAAAATACGACGAACTTCACGGTTACGCCCTTCTTTCACCACCACTTGATACCAACGGTTAATCCCGTCACCACCAATTTCAGAGAATGATTCAAATTTTGCAGGGCCATCGTCTAACACCACGCCACGCAGCATGTTGTTACGGATTTGTGGAGTAACTTCACCCATAACACGTACAGCGTATTCACGCTCAATTTCATTCGATGGGTGCATTAAGCGGTTTGCAAGTTCACCATCATTTGTGAACAACAACAAGCCTGTAGAGTTAATATCTAGACGACCTACCATAACCCAACGATCATTGGTAATGCTAGGCAAGTTATCAAATACGGTTGGGCGTTGTTCAGGGTCATTACGTGAACAAATTTCACCTTCTGGCTTGTAGTAAATCAGAACACGACGACGAATTTCATCTTCAATTTGGAACTGCACTTTACGACCATCGATGCGAAGCTCATCGCCTGGCTCAATACGTTCGCCCACTTGAGCAACACGACCGTTGACACTCACACGACCAGCAGCAATGACCTCTTCCATATAACGGCGAGAGCCGAGACCAACTCGTGCGAGTACCTTTTGCAATTTTTCACTCATGACAGCATAACCTTAGAAATTATCATCAACAGTTCACCTATTTATGACTTCGGTGCTTGCGCATCGAGAGCCATAAAAGCTTCCTTGGCATCCTGTAGGGGAGGCAATTGACCAATCGATGTTAGGCCAAATGCATTTAAAAACTGTGGCGTTGTAACCAACAACGCGGGTCTTCCTGGGAGTTCCCTAAAACCAGATTCTTTAATCCAGTTCCAGTCAAATAGGGTTCTTAATATTTGACTATTATTAGAAACTCCACGAATTTGTTCAATGTCCGCACGAGTCACGGGTTGGTGGTAAGCCACCACCGCCAAGATTTCGAGCAGAGAAGGCGACAAGCGGGTTGGACGCTCAGGCCAAGTTTGACTAATAATCTGACGATACTTGGCGCGTACTTGAAAACGGAAACCTTGTGCAGTTTCTACCAGCTCAATAGAGCGACCATGTTGTAAGACCATTAATTGTTGTATCAATTGACGAAGTTCAGACTTGGAGTATTGATCTTGAAAGGCTTCTTTTAGACGTGCCAAAGAAACTGGTGCATCACTCGCAAAAATAATAGCTTCCAGTTGCATCAACACTTCATGTTGAATTTCAGATTGAGAAAATAGATCAGCTTCACTCATACGTGTGCTCCTTGGACACTAAGTGGCGCCTCTATGCCTGAACCCACAATTTGAATACGTTGTTGACGGGTCAGTTCCAGTACAGCCATAAACGTCACAACCACGCCCATACGCCCCTGACTAGGTTTGAGTAGTTCAATAAAATCGAGAACTTCACCTGCTTGCAGCTTTTCTTCAATAAATGCAATTCGCTCTTCAAGCAATACGGGTTCTTGCTCAATTTTGTGGGTTACTGGTTCTGGGCGGTTAAACACGCAAAACAAAGCATCATGCAAAAGATTGACGGAAAAGCCTTCATGACGGACTGCGACATCGCCCAGACTCACATTCGTCTCGAATGTATCACGCTCAAGCACGCTCATTTGCCCCAAGCGTTCAGCTGCTTTTTTGACACGAAGATAAGTTTCTAAGCGATCAATCAACGCTTGTTTGGGGTCTTTTTCAACAGCAATACTGGTGGGTTTCGGCAGCAACAAGCGAGATTTTAAATCTGCCAATAAAGCGGCCATCACCATATAGTCAGCAGTCAGCTCAATATTTAATGACTTCATGGCATCCATATAAGAAAGATATTGGGCTGCAATGGGTGCAATGTCTAACTGTAATAAGTCGAAGCCATTTTTTTGAATCAGGTAAATTAAAAAGTCGAGTGGTCCTTCGAAATGCTCCAAGAGAATTTCAAATGCGGCAGGAGGAATATATAAATCCTCAGGGATGGAGTCTTGCCATTCATCCAGAACACGGATGTGCGGCGTTTCTTCCATAGCATTATGGACGGATTGATTCATTACAGTTATTGGCCACGCGAATTTTCAAAGGCATGATTATGTGCTTTTTGAATCAGTACTTAGGGGAGAAAGTAGAGGTGATTAAAAAATACATAATTTTAATAGGCCTTAGTGTAATGCATATTCGGTGATGAATACATTACTTGACCAATCAAATAACAAAAAAAGCGGTAAATAAATACTGAGTATTTATTTTTGTGATGAACGTCAAGGCTATCTTTTATTCGCATTGATGAGAGCAAGCTTATGAAAGAACAATAAAATAAGATAATTAGGCTTAAAACAGAATCACTCGATCAAGGGGAGAGCCTTGAGTTGAGACTCGCCACCTGATGGTTCAACTTATTCAAAAGCGCTGACATCGCCTACGCCTTTACGAATGACAACAGGACTGTCTCCAGATAAATCCACAATACTGGTGGTGCTTAAGGTACCTAAGCCGCTATCAATAAATACATCAATGCGTTTTTCCAGTTGCATCTCAATTTCATAGGGATCATCGAGCGGGTCAGCACTCCCAGGTAAGATTAAGGTACTTGTGAGTAGAGGTTCACCTAATTCTTTCAGTAGCATTTGACAAATTGGGTTGCTTGGAATGCGCAGACCAATCGTTTTCTTTTTGGGGTGCATCAAGCGTTTAGGTACTTCGCTGGTGGCTGGTAAAATGAAAGTGGTCACGGCAGGGGTATTATTTTTGAGTAAACGATACATGGCATTATCGACTTTGGCATAGGTAGCAATGTCGGATAAATCTGAACAAATAATCGCGTACTGATGCTTTGGCCCTAAGCCACGAATCTGTGAAATTCGTTCCATTGCATTCTTATTTCCGATCTGGCATCCAATCGCATAAGCAGCATCCGTTGGATAAACCACCACATCACCCGCGCGAATACGTTCCACTGCCTGACTGATTAAGCGCGGTTGTGGATTATCAGGATGTATTCTTAAGTGCAACATATTTTTCTCCTGATTTTTTAGATATTATCTGCTGAAATTACAACATGTTGTCATGTAACTTTGATGAATTTCTGTAATTAGTCCAGCATTTGGCGTTGAAACTCGTCACTTTGTAATGTTTTGCCACTTCTTGTACACGCACAGATACAGTCAATAAAGTATTTTGCATCTCGTGGTAGCACCACTTCTCCAGAACAATAACGTTGTACTTGTGCATATACATTATCTTTAAAAGTCGAACCATCACCCCCTTCACCAGTCAGGTTATCGAGCGAGACCCGGAATTTTCGACCAAAGGCTTTGGCAAACATCCATTCAATTGCTTGTGGTTTAATTTCTACTTGTTCAAATAAAGCTTGCTGTTCTTGTGTACGACCATCGGGAGCATACCAATAGCCTAAATCTGGGAGTAAGCGACGTTGTTCACCAGCAATCGTCCAATGGCTAATTTCATGTAAAGCACTATTAAAGAAACCATGAGCAAATTGAATACGCGCGGGCTGTTGCTCTGTTGCTGGAAAATATTCAGGTTCGTCTTCGCCGCGAATCAAATTCACATTAAGGTGGGAAAACCAGTAATTAAAGTGTAAGATGAGCCAGTCAACTTGTTCAGTTTCTGACTGTAAATTCGCCCATTCCAAACGTTGCACTTGGTCTGGTGAAATGTCAAAATGAACAGTTGAAAGTGTGCTAACAAGTGATTTTTTATTCACTTCTGTTTGCGGCTGCAACAGATGCATGACTGTGTTACCCAAAATGGTCTGTCTAAATAAGTACAAAATTGTATCTTAATCTTTGACAGAGTACTGATGAATTTGTAGAATTGCCGCCTTAATTATGTCAGCAAATACCTTTCCGGCACAGATTGAGCCGTTTAAATGGGCTGAACAAGGCTTTACATGGTCAGGTACCCTGCCATTGTCTCGCTTTGCTCGTATCGCTCGTGAAGCTGTTGGATCAATTGATGATCAATTGATTAACATAGACTGTAAGCTATCAATGGATGCGTATCATCGCATTGTATGGTTAGATGGTCACGTTGAAACGACTGTTCCAATGGAATGTCAGCGTTGTTTAGACGCTGTTAGTATTGAACTCGTTTCAGATTTTCATCTAGCTCTAGTGGATGATGAGTCACTGATAGAGCGCTTGGATGAGGATGCTGATTTCATCGTCTTAGGTGAAAGTGAAGCAACGACGAAAGGTAGCTATGATGCGCCTGCGACGGCTGATTTACTGTCTCTGATAGAAGATGAATTGTTATTGTTGATGCCTTTGTCTCCTAAGCATGATGCTTGTGAACATAAGCACCAACCTGCCATTGAAGAGCTTGTTGAAGAAAAGCGGGATAACCCGTTTGATGTTTTGGCAAGTTTGAAGGGTAAACTTAACTAATTTTTGTGTTATACTCTTCTGTATAAGACAACTGAATTTGTTCTGATCCATATTTTTTCGATTTGTAAGGAGCCATCATGGCCGTTCAGCAAAACCGTAAAAGTCGCTCTCGCCGTGACATGCGCCGTTCACATGACGCTTTAACTGAGAATGCATTAACTGTAGACCAAGCTACTGGTGAGACTCACCGTCGTCACCACGTATCTAAAGATGGTATCTACCGTGGTCGTCAATTATTCGCTAAAGCGTCTGCTGAATAATTGATGAAGCATTAAGTGATGAGCTTAATGAAAAAATTGGGAGCGTAAGCTCCCTTTTTTTTGCCTTCGATTTTTGTTGTATTTCGCAATTACCAAAAACAAAATTAAGTGTTAAATTTCCGCTCCATGAATGAGCAGTGACTACATAAAGGATTTTTTATATGTCTGCTAGACCACTCGAACAAGCAGCTCAAGCAACAAAAACTGCATTTGTGTTTCCAGGTCAAGGTTCGCAAAAAGCTGGCATGCTGGCTGAACTTGCTGAACAGTTTAGTGGTATTCGTGACACGTTCGCGGAAGCTTCTGAAGCCCTTGGTTTTGATTTATGGCATATTGCCCAAAGCGGTGAAGGCTTAGACCAAACTGAATTTACACAACCTGTATTGCTTACAGCCAGTATCGCTTTATGGCGTGTGTGGTTGGAGTTGGGTGGTGTTGCACCTAAATACCTCGCAGGTCATTCATTGGGTGAATACAGTGCTTTGGTTGCCGCTGGTGCAATGTCATTGGGTGATGCTGTTAAGTTGGTAAACTTGCGTGGCAAGCTTATGCAAAATGCAGTGCCTCAAGGCAAAGGTGCAATGGCCGCGATTTTGGGTCTAGAAGATGCCAAAGTTCTTGAGTTGTGTGCTGAAGTCACAGCACAAGGTCAGGGTTCGGTAGAGGCTGCAAACTATAATGCACAAGGCCAAGTGGTTATTGCAGGCGAGAAGGCTGCTGTAGAAGCGGTGATGGCAATTGCGAAAGAACAATCAGGCAAAGCGATTGCGCTTCCTGTGTCTGTACCATCACATTGTTCGTTGATGAAACCGGCTGCCGAGCAATTCGCACTTGCTTTGGAACAAACTGCCATTGAGCTACCTAGCATTCCTGTAATACAAAATGTCAACGCGGAAATCGCGACAGATGTGGCGCAATTACGTCAGGCATTGACTGCACAATTGTACCAATCTGTGCAATGGACCAAGACGATGCAGTCTGTGCAAGATCAGGGTATTCAATTTATTGTTGAGTGTGGTCCTGGTAATGTGCTTGCCAATCTTGCGAAACGTTTGCCAAATATAGAAAAAGCATTCCCAATCGATACGAAAGGTCGTATGGAGGATGCACTGAATGCCATTTTAGTGGCAGAAGGAAAAATTGCATGACACAAGAACGCAAAGTCGCTTTAGTGACAGGCGCAAGTCGAGGGATTGGTGCTGCCATCGCTCAACAATTGATTCAAGACGGTTATTTTGTAGTGGGTACTGCGACTTCTGAGTCGGGTGCGGAAAAATTATCAGCAGCATTTGGCGAAAATGGTGCAGGTAAAGTGCTTGACGTGCGTGATGGCACTGCAATTGATGCTTTGGTTACAGATATCGAACAAAATTATGGTCCAGTTCTTGCACTTGTAAATAATGCAGGGATTACTCGTGATAATTTATTGTTGCGTATGTCTGAAGATGACTGGGATGATATTCTGAACATTCATCTAAAAGCAGTTTACCGTTTATCAAAACGTGTTCTTAAAGGCATGACCAAAGCGCGTTTTGGACGAATTATTAATATCAGTTCTGTGGTTGCGCATTTCGCAAACCCAGGCCAGGCAAACTATTCAGCTGCTAAAGCAGGGATTGAGGCGTTCAGCCGTAGCCTTGCAAAAGAAATGGGTAGCCGCCAAATTACTGTGAATTCTGTTGCACCAGGTTTCATTGCAACAGAAATGACAGAACAGTTAAGCGAAGAAATTCGTAAAAAAATGAGCGAACAAGTGGCACTTCAGCGCTTAGGTGAACCACAAGATATCGCGAATGCTGTAAGTTTCTTGGCTTCTGAGAAGGCAAGTTATATTACAGGTACGGTTTTACACGTAAATGGTGGTTTATACATGAGCTAATTAGCTGATGGATAAACTTTCAAAAAATTAGAGTTTCAATTAAACTAACGGCATTTAAAAACGCCACAAGCAATGAGGAGAATTCCTGTGAGCGATATCGAACAACGCGTTAAACAAGCGGTTGCAGAACAATTGGGTCTTAAAGTAGAAGAGATCAAAAACGAAGCATCTTTCATGGATGACTTGGGTGCGGACTCTCTAGACCTAGTTGAACTTGTAATGTCTTTCGAAAATGATTTCGACATCACTATTCCTGATGAAGATTCTAACGAGATCACTACAGTTCAATCTGCAATTGACTATGTTTCTAAGAAACTTGGTTAATTGTTGATGTTCAGCGCTGCTGAAAGAAAAGCCACCTTTTAGGTGGCTTTTTTAATGTCTGTATATACTGAGTTTTTGGAAGTAATGTTATAAGCATTTTTAGGCAAGTGAATATACTTACAAATAGAGGTCGTGCTTCTTAAAATTTAATTTTAATTTATGAATATAAGATAATGAAAAGACTTAAAATTAGAGCAGAGATGTACTTGGTATTAAAGTTGAGCGCTGTAGTTGGTTTGTTTGTAACAAATAATGTAGATATTAAAGTACAGTTTTATGTGTTTTTAAGTTTTATTTAATAATTGTGGAAAATGATATTGATGGAAATAAATAATAATGAATATATATATGTATAATGAAATAAATAAATATTAATTTTAGTTAACCAGTACGCATTTTTATACTGATTAATTTAAAAATATTAATCAAAATCGATTTTAAAATTTTATTTACTCATAGAAATCTCTGTAAATTCTTTTAATTATTAATATTTTCTTAATAATTTTATTTATATTGTACTTTGAAATAATGTAGTTAAATTATTGAATTTAATTGCTAAAATTCTCTGTGAGAGATAAGCCACAGTGTTCTGTGGATATAAGAAATATCTAAAGTAAAAATATGAGAATGCGAAATAAGAAAGTGCAAGAAATGACTTGGCATAAAAGAATTGCTTTACTAGTCACATTATTATGTAGTAGTTCAGTTTATGCGGTTCAATTAAAAACGTTGTTAAAGACAGCTTTGGAGCAAGACCCAATGATGTTGGAAGCACAAGCAAATGAAGAAGCAGCATTAAGCAGAGTAAAAGAGTCAAAATCATTACATTATCCAACCTTGGCTTTGACTGCCAACCAAATTTTGGGTCAATCTCATAAGAGTCAATATGATTATGTGAGTGAAGATTTTACACCAGGGGTTAAGGGCAGTCTGAACCTTTATTCATTTGGTGCAATTACTGCTCAGGTAGATCGTGATGAAAAAAAATCTGAGTATTTTGAGCAGAAAATTGATGAGACTGCGGAAGAGCTAGGCTACGACATCGGTTCTGAATATTTGAAAGCACTCAATGTCCATGAAGCACTTGCTGTACAGATGCGAAGTTTGGAACGTCACAATAAATTTACGCAAGATATTAGTGTCATTGTGCAATATGATGCAGGACGCCGCTCTGAACTCACACAAGCACGTGCTCGTCAAATGCAGGTAGAACACACGATTAGTAGCTTGCAGCGTGAATTGGGTTTTGCACTGAGTCATCTAAAAAAATATTCATCTGAAGTGATTGATCAGGATGCGCTGAGTGATCCATTTATTGGTCTGGCGCCGTCTGAATTTATATCGCGTTATCAATTGACCGAAGTTACACAGCACCCATCTTATTTGGCTCAGGAAGCCGAGCTTGAGAGTATTCGTTCTGAGGTGAAGTACCGTAAAGCAAAACGTTATCCAAGTGTTAACTTGGAGGGGAACGTGACTACTGAAGACCGTCAAGTGTATCTGAATATGTCATGGGATTTGTTGAATCGGGGAGCGAAATATTCTGTCG
Source organism: Acinetobacter sp. ACNIH2 (assembly GCF_002934965.1). Classification (NCBI taxonomy): domain Bacteria; kingdom Pseudomonadati; phylum Pseudomonadota; class Gammaproteobacteria; order Moraxellales; family Moraxellaceae; genus Acinetobacter; species Acinetobacter sp. ACNIH2. The sequence continues at coordinate 664,713 of NZ_CP026412.1, read as the reverse complement.
AACAAAGTGGGCAATCTGCTGTAGCAGCAAAAGCACGGCTTGATCAAATTCAAAGGGATATTGAAGAACGGGCACGTACTGCAGAAATTGATATGTTTCAGAGTCGGCAAAAAATGAATATTTCGCAGGAGCAAATTCTCGCCTCACGTAAGGTGGTCAGTGACAACGAAAAGCAATTTAAAATTGCACGTAAAAGCCTGATAGATGTGCTCAATGCCTATAACGAATTGGCTGGGGTCGAAATGGCTTATGTGACTGCACAGAATGATTATCGTATGGCAGCGTTGGCTTATTTGCGTGCTCAAGCCAACATTAGTAATTGGGCAAGGCAGTAATAATAAAGACTGCAGATCCAAAGCGGATGTGGATCATGCGTAATTGACCTAAAGGTCAAGTTATTAGAATAGGATGACATAAAGAGAATGAAATCCATAATAGAGCATATTGCTTTGGTAACCCGACTGTTGGGAAGCCCTTTACCTGTAGCTACCTTGATGGCACAGGTGACGCATGACCAAAATTTAAATGTCAACTATCCTTCTTTGATTGAAGTATTAAAAAGCCATGGTTTTGAAAATACGTTAAGTAAAAAAGCACTACATGAAATTCCTGCATTGGCTGTGCCTGTAGTTATAGTTTTGCAGCAAAATGAAGCCGCTGTTATTACTCAAATTCATGGCTGCGGGACAGATCGGGTTTATGAGTTGCAACAAATTGATGGTTTAAAGCAAAGAATTGATCATTCGCAGCTATCAGCATTGTACTTGGGATACAGTTGGTTTATTAAACCAAAACTGGCCAGCGACTTACGTTCTGAGTTACCGGAATATCACTTGCCTAAAGCATGGTTTTGGAAAGTCATTTGGCGTTTTCGAGCTTACTATTCGCAAGTGATTTTAGCGACATTTGTTATTAACTTTTTGGCATTGGTCAGTTCTCTGTATGTCATGAATGTTTATGACCGAGTTATTCCGAACAAATCTTATGAAACCCTTTGGGTGCTCAGTATTGGCGTAATCTTGGCGATTAGCTTTGAGTTTGCTGCAAAAATGATCCGTGGGCATTTGACAGATATAGCTGGTAAAAAAGCTGATTTAATTATCAGTTCGGCCATTTTTCGTCGTGTGATGAGTTTGGATTTGGCGGAGCGTCCTGTTTCATCGGGTTCTTATGCCAATAACCTGCGTGAATTTGAATCTGTCAGAGAGTTCATGACCAGTGCAAGTTTGTTGGTATTAGTCGATTTACCTTTCCTTCTGCTCTTTATTACCGTGATTTGGATGATTGGTGGAACGTTGGCAATCGTTCCTTTAATTTTAATTCCAATCGTGATGTTGGTTGGTCTGCTTTCACAAAGACCTTTAGCACGATATATCAATGAATCAATGAAAGAGTCGTCACAACGTCAAGGTTTGGCGGTAGAAGCAATCGAAGGGGTTGAAACATTAAAAGCCAATAATGCAACCAGTTGGGCACAGCAAAAGTGGGATTATTATACGGCTAGGACGGCTGCTTCGAGTACTAAAACTCGAGATTTGAGTAATTTTGTGGTTAATTTTTCTGTTGCCATTCAGCAATTAAACACAGTGATTTTGGTGATTGTCGGAACTTATTTAATTCATAGTCCAGACCCAAATCATAAAATTACGATGGGGGCTTTAATGGCTTCAGTGATTCTGTCGGGGCGCGCCTTAGCACCCTTAGCGCAAATCTCAAGTTTAGCCATTCGTTTTCAGCAAGCTAAAATTGGTTTACAAGGGCTGCAAAGCATTATTGAACGTAAAATTGAACGTCATCCAGATCGACAATACATCAGCTTAGATCAAGTCAATGGCGAACTTAAATTTCAAAACGTGAGTTTTAAGTATCAACAAGATATTCCTCCAGCACTTAAGGCATTGAATTTAAATATTGTGCCTGGAGAAAAGGTAGGAATACTAGGGAAAATTGGCAGTGGTAAGACCACCACGTTAAAACTCGCCAGCGGTATGTTTGAGCCATTAGAGGGGAATGTCACGTTAGATGGTGTGGATTTACGTCAGTTAGATCCAAATTATTTACGCAATCAGGTCGCATTTTTAGGGCAAGCCCCGCGTCTGTTCCTAGGGACATTACGTGAAAACTTGGATTTGTCACGACAAGATGGTTTTTCTACAGATCAAGAGTTGTTATTGGCATTGAAACGATTTGGTCTGGACAGCTTAATTCAAAATCATCCGCGTGGTTTGGATATGCCTTTAGGTGAGGATGGTTTAGGACTTTCGGGTGGTCAGAAGCAAATTATAGCCTTGGCTCGATTAACATTACGTTCTCCGCGTGTAGTGTTATTAGATGAGCCAACCAATGGTTTAGATCAGTTAACTGAACGACAAACACTGACAGCATTACATCAGTGGTGTAAAGACAAAACTTTGTTGGTGGTGACGCATCGGACTCAAGTTCTGAGTATTGTGAGTCGTGTTGTGGTGATTGACCAAGGTCAGGTGGTCATGGATGGCCCGCGAGATGAAGTTTTGAAGAAACTTGCTTTAAATGAGCAGGTGAAATCAGCAACACCACAAAACTCTACGGCTACGACAGGACAATCAAGTTCGACAGTAACCATTGGGCAGAAGGAAGGTCGTACCATCGTGATCAAACCAGATCATGCTTCATCTGTACAAAATCATACGAACAATACGCAATTAGAAAAAATAAATGTTGAGTAGTCGTATCTAGCAAATCGACATCAACGTAAGTGAGGCATATGGAAGAATATCGAAACCCACCCACAGAACGGGTTCAGTCGAAAGACTTGGAATTGTTAAATGACTTGAATGCCGCTTTACAAACGGAAAGGCATACTGGCTTGTTCTGGACAGTTGGGTTGTTATTTGTATTTATGATTGTGTTTGTTTTTTGGGCTTATCACAGTCATGTAGAAGAAGTGACACGCGGTCAAGGTAGTGTTATTCCAACCAGTCGTGAACAGATTTTGCAAAGTTTAGACCCTGGAACGATCAAAGAGATGCTGGTGAAAGAAGGGGATATTGTTGAAAAAGGACAAATCTTACTTCGGTTAGATGATACTCGAAGTTCGGCAATCTTAAGGGAAAGTGAGGCAAAAGTTGCCAATCTTGAAGCAATGTCCGCCCGTTTAAGAGCTGAATCTTATGGAACAGAAATCAAATTTCCTAATGGAATTAGTGAATCTTTAAAACATCGTGAACGCGCAGCATATGTTGCACGTCGTCGTGCAGTGGATGAAGCGGTTGCAGGCTTGCAAACCAGTAAAGCCATGTTGGATCGTGAAATTTCGATTACGTCACCTATGGTCGCAGAAGGGGTAATGTCTGAAGTTGAGTTGCTACGTATGCGACGTCAATCTTCAGATTTGGCTTTGCAAATTAATGAAAAGCGCAATCAATATGCAGCGGATGCCAATAATGAATTGGTACGGGTTGAGTCAGAATTGGCACAAGCCAAAGAAAATATGGCAATGCGTGCTGATCCTGTAGATCGTTCCCTCATTCGCGCACCTCTAAGAGGCATTGTCAAAAATATCAAGATTAATACGGTCGGTGGTGTGGTACAGGCTGGGCAAGATATTATGGAAATTGTACCGCTGAATGACAAATTATTGGTTGAGGCTTATATCCGACCACAAGATGTTGCATTTGTACATCCGGGACTTGGTGCGATTGTCAAAATTACTGCTTATGACTATGCCTTGTATGGTGGTTTAGAGGGTAAGGTAACTTTAATTAGTCCTGACACATTAAGAGATAAAACACGGCCAAGTGAACTAAACCTAAATCCAGATGAGGCGTACTACCGTATTTTAGTGGAAACGAATCAGAATTCACTAACTGATAAAAATGGTAAAACCATGCCAATTATTCCCGGCATGATTGCCAGTGTAGACGTCAAGACTGGAGAAAAAACTATATTTCAATATTTAATAAAACCAATCACTCGAATGAAGCAGGCTTTACAAGAGAGATAAAGGTATTCTTTCGGCAGAAACTCTATATTTTAATAGGGTTTTTGTTATTAGAATAAATGAACCAGAATTGGGTTAATCTTCTATTATTTTAATAAGTTAATATATATTTTAGATGTATATTATATGGTATTGATTTTTATGTCATGTTTATAAAGTTTTGTTGTCTATTTTTTATTCAAAAATAATTAATATAAAAATATTATTAATTTATTTGAAAAATGTGTGAACTGGTTCATATTATTATGAAAATTATAATTAATGCTATTGTTTTTTTTCTTTTTTTTATATTCTTTTAAGAAAGTGATGTAGAAAATTATTACATAAACTCTTATTTTTTTTAAGTGTTTTTGAAAATAAAAATAAATTCCCTTGTTTCATTTAAGGGTTCGGAAAATGAAATAGTAATAAAAGAGGTGGGTATTATGGATGTTAAAAGATTAATATTGGTGGTTGGGTGCTCATTATTCTGGATTGGATGTTCAACTACGAATAAGAAGCCCCCTTTTGAACATTGGAATCAATTTGGTTCAAAACCTTATTTACAGCCTAAAGTTATTAAGGAAGGTCATACTCAGGTTGTATTTATTCGTGATAAAGACGGATTAAAAGGGCCAGCAGCAAATGTTTTCATTGAAGGACATTATTTAACGTCATTACTACCTGGTTCATTTAAAGCATTACAGTTATGTTCACGACCTACCCACATAAATGCAATTTATACGCAAAGTGCTATGAATTATGCAAATGCACGTCGACTGAGTCCTACGCAGTCCTTGACGGAAGGTGCGACACAATATTTCAGGTTGGTTGAAGGTACGAATAAAGCGATACAAGTGCAAGAGTTGACAGAGGCTCAGGCGCAATCATTGTTACCTGATCTTAGAGAAGCCGTTGCGACTAAATCGCGTGTAAAAGAGATCGAAGAATGTGCACAGCCTGTATATGTTCAAGTACCAGTCAAAACAGTACTTAAAAAATACACTTTACAAGCCAGTACATTATTTAATTACGCGAAGTCTGGTCCAAATGATTTGACTTCTCAAGGTCGTAAAGAAGTTGCTGAAATCGCTTCTGAAATTACTCAGGATCAAGAAGCTATTAGCCATATTGCTGTTATTGGATATACAGATCCTGTTGGGTCAGATAATTCGAATCAACAACTCGCACAACGTAGAGCAGAAACAGTACGAGCACTGTTGGTTCAAAATGGAGTAATGAAAAAGAATATTTTAGTTGAAGGGCGTGGTGAGCAGGAACTTGTGGTGAGTGATTGTGATCAGAAGTATGCCAATGATAAGGCAGCACGTGAGCAATGTGATTTTCCAAATAGACGGGTAGAAATTATCACCTATGGAATAAAAGTTGAATAAACATTGCTCTCTGTATTTATTCACAATTTTAACAATCGAGTCATAAGAAAAGGATAAATAAAATGCCAAATCAAACAGTCACTATAAAATTACATGATGCGAAAACCATTATTTCGGCTTTGCAAGTTACTAAAGGCCACGATCAGCCTGTAACGATTCAGGCGCAAAAAGGGATTAATTATGAGTTGATTGATGATGCAACTCAATTTGCACCAGAAAATATCAAAATTCAGCGTGTAGGTAATGATCTATATATAAGCTTTGAAGATGATGGTACGAATGCGCTGGATCCTGATCTGGTTATTCAGGGTTATTACGGTACTGATGGGACGACAACCAATTTACTGATTGGTCTGCATGAAAATGGCAGTTATTACGCTTATGTACCTGAAACAGGTGCTCAGCAACATGCAGTCAGTATGCTCGCTGATCAAGTGAGTGTTGCACAAGCCTTGGGCGGTGAGCCATTAACCTCTGCATCATATGAATTTAATCCATATTGGTTGCTTGCTTTAATTCCTCTAGTCGGTTTAGCCGCTGCTGGAGGTGGCGGCGGAGGTGGAGGTGGTACACCAGCTCCATCTGCGGACAAACCTGATGTAGTGGCTTTAAATGGTGGTGTAGTTACGGTTAAACCTGGCTCAAATAATGTTAAACAAGTCATTACCTATACCGATGAATCTAATAATTCAGTGTCCTTAACAGCAACAAAAGGTTCGGATGGTAAATGGAGTCTAGATAAAACCCCAACAGGTGTAAGTATTGATTCATCAACAGGTTTGGTGACTATCGGTATGGATGCTGTGAAAGATGGTAGCACGGTGACTTCTACGGGAACCAATTCAAGTAATAATACCGCGACTGATAGCGATACGGCTAAGGTGGATGATAGTACTCCAACTTCGGCAGATGCACCTGATGTTGTTGCTTTAGCGACAGGTGCTGTTGCTATAAAGCCTGGTGCAGATAATGTTAAGCAAGTTATTACCTATACAGATGAAACCAATAATGCTGTGACTTTAACAGCAACAAAAGGGGTTGATGGTAAATGGAGTCTAGATAAAACGCCTAGCAATGTTGCAATTGACCCTGCAACGGGCTTGATTGCGCTTGGTCCAGATGCAGTCAAAGATGGCTCAATCGTTAAGTCCGTGGGTACTGATGCGTATAACAACACTGCGACAGACAGTGATACGGCCAAAGCAGATGAGACCGATCCTCAAGGTACAGATTTAATTGCAGATAAACCTGATGTATTGGCGCTGGTGGGTGGTTCTGTAACAGTCACCCCTGGTGCAGATAATATTAAAGAGGTTATTCGTTATACTGATGAATCCAATAATCCTGTGATTCTAACGGCAACTAAGGGTGCAAGTGGAGTTTGGAGTTTAGACAGTACACCAACTGGTGTGATTATTAATCCTGTGACAGGTGTTGTTACTATTGGAATGGAGGCTGTAAAAGATGGAAGTACCGTCACTTCAGTGGGTTCAGATCAATTTGACAACACTGCGAATGATAGTGATATAGCCAAAGCAGATGTTTCAAGCTACACAATAACCTTTGATTCGATTACCACCGACACTGGCAGTTCCAGCAGTGATTTTATTACCAATGATAACACTTTGTTGTTTAAAGGTACGGTAGATCTAGCTAATGGCAACAGCCTTAGTGTGAAAGTCGGTGACAAGACCTATAGCACCAGTGACCTCAATTCAAAATTAACAGTAGATGGTTCAGGTAACTGGACCCTGAATCTCACAGGCAGCGCTTTGGCAGATGGTACTTATCCTGTTGTTGCAACGGTTAAGGATACAGCGGGCAACAGCAAAAGTACCACCAGCCAAAATGTGGTGATTGACACCAAGATCGACACCGATAATGACGGTCAAACCGTGACCTTTGATTCGATCACCGATGATACAGGTACCGCAGGCGACTTCATCACCAATGACAACACCTTGCTGTTTAAAGGTACGGTCGATCTGGCTGATGGCAATGCTCTCAGTGTAACGGTTGGTGCGACCACCTACACCACTGCCGATCCACGCTTAACGGTTGATCCAACAGGGAATTGGACCCTAGACCTGACGGGTACCCCCTTGGCCGATGCAACCTATGCGGTGGTGGCGACGGTCACAGATACCGCAGGGAACAGCAAAAGTACCACCAGCCAGAACGTGGTGATTGACACCAAGATCGACACCGATAACGACGGTCAAACCGTGACTTTCGATTCGATCACCAACGACACTGGCAGTTCCAACAGTGACTTCATCACCAATGACAACACCTTACTGTTTAAAGGTACGGTGGATCTGGCTGATGGCAACAGCCTCAGTGTAACGGTCGGTGCGACCACCTACACCACTGCCGATCCACGCTTAACGGTTGATCCAACAGGGAATTGGACCCTAGACCTGACGGGTACCCCCTTGGCCGATGCAACCTATGCGGTGGTGGCGACGGTCACAGATACCGCAGGCAATACTGCAAGCACGACCAGCCAGAACGTGGTGATTGACACCAAGATCGACACCGATAACGACGGTCAAACCGTGACTTTCGATTCGATCACCAACGACACTGGCAGTTCCAACAGTGACTTCATCACCAATGACAACACCTTACTGTTTAAAGGTACGGTGGATCTGGCTGATGGCAACAGCCTCAGTGTAACGGTCGGTGCAGCCACCTACACCACTGCCGATCCACGCTTAACGGTTGATCCAACAGGCAATTGGACTCTAGACCTGACGGGCACCACCTTGGCCGATGCAACCTATGCGGTGGTGGCGACGGTCACAGATACCGCAGGGAACAGCAAAAGTACCACCAGCCAGAATGTGGTGATTGACACCAAGATCGACACCGACAACGACGGTCAAACCGTGACTTTCGACTCGATCACCAACGACACTGGTAGTTCCAACAGCGACTTCATCACCAATGACAACACCTTACTGTTTAAAGGTACGGTGGATCTGGCTGATGGCAACAGCCTCAGTGTAACGGTCGGTGCGACCACCTACACCACTGCCGATCCACGCTTAACGGTTGATCCAGCAGGGAATTGGACCCTAGATTTAACGGGTACTCCTTTTATTGATGGTACCTATCCAGTGATTGCCACAGTGACCGACACCGCGGGCAATACTGCGAGCACGACCAGCCAGAATGTGGTAATTGACACCAAGATCGATACCGATAATGACGGTCAAACCGTGACCTTTGATTCGATCACCAACGACACTGGTAGTTCCAACAGCGACTTCATCACCAATGACAACACCTTACTGTTTAAAGGTACGGTGGATCTGGCTGATGGCAATACTTTGAGTGTCAGTGTGAACGGTATTACCTATAATACAGGCGACCCGAAACTAACTGTGGATGGCTCAGGCAACTGGACCCTAGATTTAACGGGCAGTCCTTTTATTGATGGTACCTATCCAGTGATTGCCACAGTGACCGACACCGCGGGCAACAGCAAAAGTACCACCAGCCAGAATGTGGTAATTGACACCAAGATCGATACCGATAATGACGGTCAAACCGTGACCTTTGATTCGATCACCAACGACACTGGTAGTTCCAACAGCGACTTCATCACCAATGACAACACCTTACTGTTTAAAGGTACGGTGGATCTGGCTGATGGCAATACTTTGAGTGTCAGTGTGAACGGTATTACCTATAATACAGGCGACCCGAAACTAACTGTGGATGGCTCAGGCAACTGGACCCTAGATTTAACGGGCAGTCCTTTTATTGATGGTACCTATCCAGTGATTGCCACAGTGACCGACACCGCGGGCAACAGCAAAAGTACCACCAGCCAGAATGTGGTGATTGACACCAAGATCGACACCGACAACGACGGTCAAACCGTGACCTTTGATTCGATCACCAACGACACTGGCAGTTCCAACAGCGACTTCATCACCAATGACAACACCTTACTGTTTAAAGGTACGGTGGATCTGGCTGATGGCAATACTTTGAGTGTCAGTGTGAATGGTATTACCTATAATACAGGCGACCCGAAACTAACTGTGGATGGCTCAGGCAACTGGACCCTAGATTTAACGGGCAGTCCTTTTATTGATGGTACCTATCCAGTGATTGCCACAGTGACCGACACCGCGGGCAACAGCAAAAGTACCACCAGCCAGAATGTGGTGATTGACACCAAGATCGACACCGACAACGACGGTCAAACCGTGACTTTCGACTCGATCACCAACGACACTGGTAGTTCCAACAGTGACTTCATCACCAATGACAACACCTTACTGTTTAAAGGTACGGTGGATCTGGCTGATGGCAATACTTTGAGTGTCAGTGTGAACGGTATTACCTATAATACAGGCGACCCGAAACTAACTGTGGATGGCTCAGGTAACTGGACCCTAGATTTAACGGGCAGTCCTTTTATTGATGGTACCTATCCAGTGATTGCCACAGTGACCGACACCGCGGGCAACAGCAAAAGTACCACCAGCCAGAATGTGGTGATTGACACCAAGATCGACACCGACAACGACGGTCAAACCGTGACCTTTGATTCGATCACCAACGACACTGGCAGTTCCAACAGCGACTTCATCACCAATGACAACACCTTACTGTTTAAAGGTACGGTGGATCTGGCTGATGGCAACAGTCTCAGTGTAACGGTCGGTGCGACCACCTACACCACTGCCGATCCACGCTTAACGGTTGATCCAACAGGGAATTGGACCCTAGATTTAATGGGTACCTCCTTGGCCGATGCAACCTATGCGGTGGTGGCGACGGTCACAGATACCGCAGGGAATACCGCAAGCACGACCAGCCAGAATGTGGTAATTGACACCAAGATCGATACCGATAACGACGGTCAAACCGTGACTTTCGACTCGATCACCAACGACACTGGCAGTTCCAACAGCGACTTCATCACCAATGACAATACCTTACTGTTTAAAGGTACGGTGGATCTGGCTGATGGCAACAGCCTCAGTGTAACGGTCGGTGCAGCCACCTACACCACTGCTGATCCACGTTTAACGGTTGATCCAGCAGGGAATTGGACCCTAGATTTAACGGGTACTCCTTTTATTGATGGTACCTATGCGGTGGTGGCGACGGTCACAGATACCGCAGGGAATACCGCAAGCACGACCAGCCAGAATGTGGTAATTGACACCAAGATCGACACCGATAACGACGGTCAAACCGTGACTTTCGACTCGATCACCAACGACACTGGCAGTTCCAACAGCGACTTCATCACCAATGACAATACCTTACTGTTTAAAGGTACGGTGGATCTGGCTGATGGCAACAGCCTCAGTGTAACGGTCGGTGCAACCACCTACACCACTGCTGATCCACGCTTAACGGTTGATCCAACAGGCAATTGGACCCTAGACCTGACGGGCACCACCTTGGCCGATGCAACCTATGCGGTGGTGGCGACGGTCACAGATACCGCAGGGAATACTGCAAGCACGACCAGCCAGAATGTGGTGATTGACACCAAGATCGACACCGACAATGACGGTCAAACCGTGACTTTCGATTCGATCACCAATGATACCGGTACCGCAGGCGACTTCATCACCAATGACAACACCTTATTGTTTAAAGGTACGGTCGATCTGGCTGATGGCAATACTTTGAGTGTCAGTGTGAACGGTATTACTTATAATACAGGCGACCCGAAACTAACTGTGGATGGCTCAGGCAACTGGACCCTAGATTTAACGGGCAGTCCTTTTATTGATGGTACCTATCCAGTGATTGCCACAGTGATCGACACCGCGGGCAATACTGCGAGCACGACCAGCCAGAACGTGGTGATTGATACAAAAGTGGATAAGGATGGTGATGGGGATATTGTAACCTTCGACTCGATCACCAATGATACTGGCAGTTCTAGCACTGACTTCATCACCAATGACAATACCTTGTTATTTAACGGTACGGTCGATCTGGCTGATGGCAATGCTCTCAGTGTAACGGTCGGTGCGACCACTTACACCACTGCCGATCCACGTCTCACAGTTGATGGTTCAGGCAACTGGACGCTGGATTTAACGGGTTCGGCATTACTCGATGGTAGCTATACCGTAGTGGCAACAGTGACCGATACAATGGGGAATACTGGTAATTCAATTAGTAGAAATGTGGTGATTGACACCAAGATCGACACCGACAATGACGGTCAAACCGTGACTTTCGATTCGATCACCAATGATACCGGTACCGCAGGCGACTTCATCACCAATGACAACACCTTATTGTTTAAAGGTACGGTGGATCTGGCTGATGGCAACAGTCTCAGTGTAACGGTCGGTGCGACCACCTACACCACTGCCGATCCACGCTTAACGGTTGATCCAACAGGGAATTGGACCCTAGACCTGACGGGTACCCCCTTGGCCGATGCAACCTATGCGGTGGTGGCGACGGTCACAGATACCGCAGGCAATACTGCAAGCACGACCAGCCAGAACGTGGTGATTGACACCAAGATCGACACCGATAACGACGGTCAAACCGTGACTTTCGATTCGATCACCAACGACACTGGCAGTTCCAACAGTGACTTCATCACCAATGACAACACCTTGCTGTTTAAAGGTACGGTGGATCTGGCTGATGGCAACAGCCTCAGTGTAACGGTCGGTGCAGCCACCTACACCACTGCCGATCCACGCTTAACGGTTGATCCAACAGGCAATTGGACTCTAGACCTGACGGGCACCACCTTGGCCGATGCAACCTATGCGGTGGTGGCGACGGTCACAGATACCGCAGGGAACAGCAAAAGTACCACCAGCCAGAATGTGGTGATTGACACCAAGATCGACACCGACAACGACGGTCAAACCGTGACTTTCGACTCGATCACCAACGACACTGGTAGTTCCAACAGCGACTTCATCACCAATGACAACACCTTACTGTTTAAAGGTACGGTGGATCTGGCTGATGGCAACAGCCTCAGTGTAACGGTCGGTGCGACCACCTACACCACTGCCGATCCACGCTTAACGGTTGATCCAGCAGGGAATTGGACCCTAGACCTGACGGGTACCACCTTGGCCGATGCAACCTATGCGGTGGTGGCGACGGTCACAGATACCGCAGGCAATACTGCAAGCACGACCAGCCAGAATGTGGTAATTGACACCAAGATCGACACCGACAATGACGGTCAAACCGTGACTTTCGATTCGATCACCAATGATACCGGTACCGCAGGCGACTTCATCACCAATGACAACACCTTGTTATTTAAAGGTACGGTGGATCTGGCTGATGGCAACAGCCTCAGTGTAACGGTCGGTGCGACCACCTACACCACTGCCGATCCACGCTTAACGGTTGATCCAGCAGGCTATTGGACCCTAGATTTAACGGGTACTCCTTTTATTGATGGTACCTATCCAGTGATTGCCACAGTGACCGACACCGCGGGCAATACTGCGAGCACGACCAGCCAGAATGTGGTAATTGACACCAAGATCGATACCGATAATGACGGTCAAACCGTGACCTTTGATTCGATCACCAACGACACTGGTAGTTCCAACAGCGACTTCATCACCAATGACAACACCTTACTGTTTAAAGGTACGGTGGATCTGGCTGATGGCAATACTTTGAGTGTCAGTGTGAACGGTATTACCTATAATACAGGCGACCCGAAACTAACTGTGGATGGCTCAGGCAACTGGACCCTAGATTTAACGGGCAGTCCTTTTATTGATGGTACCTATCCAGTGATTGCCACAGTGACCGACACCGCGGGCAACAGCAAAAGTACCACCAGCCAGAATGTGGTGATTGACACCAAGATCGACACCGACAACGACGGTCAAACCGTGACCTTTGATTCGATCACCAACGACACTGGCAGTTCCAACAGCGACTTCATCACCAATGACAACACCTTACTGTTTAAAGGTACGGTGGATCTGGCTGATGGCAATACTTTGAGTGTCAGTGTGAATGGTATTACCTATAATACAGGCGACCCGAAACTAACTGTGGATGGCTCAGGCAACTGGACCCTAGATTTAACGGGCAGTCCTTTTATTGATGGTACCTATCCAGTGATTGCCACAGTGACCGACACCGCGGGCAACAGCAAAAGTACCACCAGCCAGAATGTGGTGATTGACACCAAGATCGACACCGACAACGACGGTCAAACCGTGACTTTCGACTCGATCACCAACGACACTGGTAGTTCCAACAGTGACTTCATCACCAATGACAACACCTTACTGTTTAAAGGTACGGTGGATCTGGCTGATGGCAATACTTTGAGTGTCAGTGTGAACGGTATTACCTATAATACAGGCGACCCGAAACTAACTGTGGATGGCTCAGGTAACTGGACCCTAGATTTAACGGGCAGTCCTTTTATTGATGGTACCTATCCAGTGATTGCCACAGTGACCGACACCGCGGGCAACAGCAAAAGTACCACCAGCCAGAATGTGGTGATTGACACCAAGATCGACACCGACAACGACGGTCAAACCGTGACCTTTGATTCGATCACCAACGACACTGGCAGTTCCAACAGCGACTTCATCACCAATGACAACACCTTACTGTTTAAAGGTACGGTGGATCTGGCTGATGGCAACAGTCTCAGTGTAACGGTCGGTGCGACCACCTACACCACTGCCGATCCACGCTTAACGGTTGATCCAACAGGGAATTGGACCCTAGATTTAATGGGTACCTCCTTGGCCGATGCAACCTATGCGGTGGTGGCGACGGTCACAGATACCGCAGGGAATACCGCAAGCACGACCAGCCAGAATGTGGTAATTGACACCAAGATCGATACCGATAACGACGGTCAAACCGTGACTTTCGACTCGATCACCAACGACACTGGCAGTTCCAACAGCGACTTCATCACCAATGACAATACCTTACTGTTTAAAGGTACGGTGGATCTGGCTGATGGCAACAGCCTCAGTGTAACGGTCGGTGCAGCCACCTACACCACTGCTGATCCACGTTTAACGGTTGATCCAGCAGGGAATTGGACCCTAGATTTAACGGGTACTCCTTTTATTGATGGTACCTATGCGGTGGTGGCGACGGTCACAGATACCGCAGGGAATACCGCAAGCACGACCAGCCAGAATGTGGTAATTGACACCAAGATCGACACCGATAATGACGGTCAAACCGTGACTTTCGACTCGATCACCAACGACACTGGCAGTTCCAACAGCGACTTCATCACCAATGACAATACCTTACTGTTTAAAGGTACGGTGGATCTGGCTGATGGCAACAGCCTCAGTGTAACGGTCGGTGCAACCACCTACACCACTGCTGATCCACGCTTAACGGTTGATCCAACAGGGAATTGGACCCTAGACCTGACGGGTACCACCTTGGCCGATGCAACCTATGCGGTGGTGGCGACAGTAACTGACACTGCGGGTAATACCGCCACTAGTAATCAAGATGTGGTTATTGATACTGTAGCTGATGCACCAGATGTCATTGCAGTATTGGGCGGTTCAGTGGGTATTGTTCCTGGTGATGATAATCTTCAACAGATCATCACTTATAAGAATGAATTGGATGTTGATGTAACTTTAACTGCGACTAAAGCACTTGATGGAACTTGGAGTTTGGATACAACCCCATTGAATGTCAGTATTAATAGTACAACGGGTGTAGTCAGTATCGGACGTGATGCAATAAAAGATGGCAGTCTTGTTACTTCCATTGGTACAGACCTTTTAGGCAATACTGCTCAGGACAGTGGTACAACATATCCAGATGATACAACACCATCGACTGCAGATGCGCCAGATGTCGTTGCATTGGATGATGGTTCTGTCACTGTAACTCCGGGTGCGGATAATGTTGAGCAGGAAATTTATTATATTGATGAAGAAAATATTCTTGTTGTCTTATCTGCATCACAAGCAGGTGATGGTACTTGGAGTTTGGCAGCAAATCCAATACCAACCCCATTGCCAACAGGGGTAAGTATCAATTCGATTACGGGTGTAGTTACGATTGCTCCAGATGCAGTTAAAGATGGGAGTGTAGTGACTGCTTATGGTTTTGATGTTTCTTCAAATGTGGCCATCGATAGCGATACTGCCAAAGGCGATGTCGTGATCGTCTCTGTCTCAGAAGAAGGCTTGGCAGGAGCAAATGCTGATGCTGTCGGTAACCCTGAGGATACAACAAATTCAACAATGGTATCAGGAACTTTAAATCTTGGTAATTTAACTAATGTGGCTGTAACTGGTCCATCGGGTATCACGTCTGAGGGGCAGCCAGTGACTTGGAATGGTTCGATTACGGCAGGCGTTTATACATTAACGGGAACAGCAGGAGGGAAAGAGGTTGCGGTACTGACACTTTCAACTTCAGGGGCTTACACCTTTACCTTGAAACAGCCGATAGACCACCCAATGGCTTCACTTGAAAACATTTTAGGTCTTGGTTTTACCATAGCTTCTACTGATGGTGTTGGAACAACCAATTCAACTTTGATGATTAATGTTGAAGATGATTCGCCAATCGCTGCTTCAAATACTACATATAATGTTGATGTTCAGCCTGCTACAGTAGAGGGAGAGTTAGTCGTTAGTTATGGTGCAGATCACGGTCATGTGCAAAGTATCACGGTCGATGGTTATACCTTAAGCTATTCACCTGTAACAGATTCAGTTTCAGCTTCAGGAGCAGCAGGTTCAATTACTTATAGCTTTAATGCTGCAAATGATGAGTTAACTATCAACAAAGGCACGGGTGAAGTTCTGGTCGTAGATATGTTGACGGGGCATTATAGTTATTCCTCATTAGCAATAACCGAAACAGCTCAAGCGCCAATTGTGGGAATCAATAAATCTGCCAGCTTATTGGGTCTTGTGAATGCCGATGCTTTAGGTTTGATTGGTATTGGTACCAATCAACTTTTAACAGCAATTGATCCGAATAACGATATTAAATCGGTTGTCGTGAACGCAGGTGCTGCCATCAGTATTGGGGTCTTAAATTACTATAAATTAGATTGGTCTGTTGAGATGGCAGCAGAGTTTGGAATAAAGGTTGTAGAAGAGAATGACATTGTAAATTTACTGTTAGTTACAACCCAATCTTATTCAAAATTGACAATCACATCCTTAGATGGGGGACCAATTGATAACTTAAAATTGAATGAGTTTTTAGCAACTGTTTACGTTCATCAATATGGTATAGATCTAGTATCATTAGGTATAGTGCCGACAATTTCTATTTCTGCAACAGATAGTCAACCCGTGACTTCTAGTACTTCTTATACCGATTTGCTTGGTGTAAGCCTATTAGATCCGAGTAATGACCCAGCAGGTGTGGTAGAGGGTACAAGCGGTATAAATACACTCAATGGAACCAATGGTGATGATCGTTTATATGGTTATGCTGGAAATGATAATTTAACAGGTAACCAAGGGAATGATTTACTTCGCGGTGGGGCGGGTAACGATACTTTAAATGGCGGTGCTGGTAACGACATTTTAAGTGGTGGTACAGGAAATGATACTCTAACGGGTGGCTCAGGCAATGACACCTTCCTTTGGGAGAAAGGGGATCAGGGGACTGTTGTGGCACCAGCAGTAGATACCATTACTGATTTTTCTAAACAACCTGTTGCGGGTGGAGGGGATATTCTCGACTTACGCGGCTTATTAGTCGGTGAATTGGCGAAAGGGACAAGTATTGGAAACTTGGCAAACTATTTATACTTTGTCTTTGATGGTACCAATACAATTCTTTATATCAATACCGCGGGTACGCTTTCGGCTGCAACACCAACTACAACTTCTGATCAGCACATTACATTTACGAATGTAGATTTAGTGGGTAGTTATACCACCCAGCAAGAGATTATTTCGAATTTACTTAAAAATGGAAACCTCTTGGTAGATCAGGCAACCACGAACACGGATTTAAATGGTTCCTCATCTTTTGATGTGGTGATAGTAGATAATGATGGTGATACTGCTTCAACCAATATCACTTTTGACTCAACTTCACCATCTACCTCAACACAACCGAATGTAGCACCGATTGCACAAGCTGCCGATGCGACTTTACTGGGCTTAATTGGTGTAGATGCGCTTGGCATCATTGACTTGAATCAACAGGCTTTTATTGCTGTCGATCAAAATCAAAACTTGCGTTCGGTAGAAGTAAAATTTAATGGTCTACTTACAGTGAATTTGGGAAGTCTTAGTTTCTCTGCTTCAGCTCAATTAGCAGCAGATTTGGGACTCGAAATTCATATTAACAATACATCGGGGATATTGGGTGTTGTTGGAGCAACATCAACAATAACCATTACAGCGGCAGATGGTGGAAATATTGATAATTTAGCTGTGAATGAATTATTAGCCACGATTCAGCTCAATTCCGATGTAAATTTACTCAGTTTGGTTGCAGGTTTGAGTGTGAGCGCCTTGGGTAGTTTTACTGTGACTGCAACCGATAGTTACGGTGCAACAGATTCAGACAGTTTCTCATCATTACTGAATGCTCAGGTGCTACAGAACTTGTTAGGGTCGGGAGGTAATCCTGATATTATTCAAGGAACTTCTGCAAACGATACATTAAATAATAGTGCATCAGGCACTATTCATGAGCGTCTTTATGGTTACGATGGAGATGATACGCTAAATGGTAGTTCTGGAAATGACTTACTCCGTGGTGGAGCAGGGAATGACACCTTAAATGGTGGTGACGGCAATGACCTACTGATTGATGGGAATGGAGCAGATACCTTCAATGCAGGTAATGGCAATGACGTAATCGTTATTTCAGGAACAGGTTTTGTTTCTATTGATGGTGGTGCGGGTACAGATACTTTAACGTTATTGGGTGGAATAGACTTAGATTTAACGACATCGAATAATATTACCAATATTGAGCGTATCGATTTGGGTAATGGTTCAGAAGGTTCGAAATTAACGTTAACTGCCGCTGATGTTCTGGAAGTTACTGGATCAAATACACTACAAATTTTTGGGGATTCACATGATCAGGTGCAAATGATTGGTGCGATTAAAGGTGCAGAATCTACCATTAACGGTGTAACGATGACGCAATATACGCTCGGTGCAAACACAGTATTTGTGGACAATGATATTGTAAATGGTATGGGAGTGATTGTCCTTTAGTTGATCAGCAAACCGTCTTATTTGATTTGAATCACTGCATGAACCTCTCCGATTTATCGGGGAGGTTTTTCTTTATTGAGTTGTTTTTTTGAGTTAGTACTTAATATAAAAAATCCCGCCATCTAGGCGGGATTTTTTCGGATATTTACTTACCAGCTTAACGCACCGCCAGTCTGATAATCTGTCACACGCGTTTCAAAGAAGTTCTTCTCTTTGCGTAAGTCCATCATTTCAGACATCCACTGGAATGGGTTATTCACACCAGCAAATTGTTCAGGTAAGCCTAACTGGCTTAAACGACGGTTACAGATAAACTTCAAGTATTCTTCCATCATTGCAGCATTCATGCCCAATACACCACGTGGCATGGTGTCACGAGCGTATTCGATTTCAAGCATAGTGCCTTCAAGAATCATCTGAATGATTTCTTCTTGGAATTCTGCTGTCCAAAGATGTGGGTTTTCAATCTTGATTTGGTTAATCATATCGATACCAAAGTTCAAGTGCATCGATTCATCACGCAAGATGTATTGGAATTGCTCTGCAACACCGTTCATCTTGTTACGACGACCCATTGACAAAATTTGGCTGAAACCGCAGTAGAAGAAAATCCCTTCAAGTACGCAGTAGAACGCGATCAAGTTGCGCAGCAAAATTTGGTCGTTTTCAGGTGTACCAGTTTTGAAAGAAGGATCACTTAAAGATTGAGTATACTTTAAGCCCCAAGCTGCTTTACGTGCTACAGATGGAACCTCACGATACATGTTGAAGACTTCGCCTTCATCCATACCTAAAGATTCGATACAGTATTGGTAAGCGTGAGTGTGAATCGCTTCTTCAAAGGCTTGACGCAAAATGTATTGACGGCATTCTGGGTTGGTAATGTGACGATAAATTGCCAATACCAAGTTGTTTGCAACCAATGAGTCAGCAGTCGAGAAGAAACCTAAAGAACGCATTACAATGGTACGCTCATCTTCAGTTAAGCCATTTTCAGACTTCCAAAGTGCGATGTCATGGTTCATGTTGACTTCTTGAGGCATCCAGTGGTTTGCACAACCGTCTAGATATTTCTGCCAAGCCCATTCGTATTTGAATGGTACAAGTTGGTTCAAGTCAGCACGACAGTTAATCATAGCTTTATCATCAACTTGTACACGCTGAGCACCCATCTCAAGCTCTTCAAGACCAGGCGCAACGTCCAAGGTTTCTAGAGCGTTAGATGCTCTTGCCAACGGATCGGCTGGATCTGTTGATCGCACTGAACGGGTTCCAGCGGATTGTGGAGCTGCCACATTCTTCTGTGGTTGCTCTGCATCAGATACCAACGGCGCAGCAGGCGCTTTTTGCGGTTCGACGGGCGCAGACTTGTGCTCAGGTGCAGCCGGTTTTTGCGAATCATCTTCTAAATCGTCCCAACTTAGGATAGACATATCAATTCTCTCTTCGTTGCTTTATATCTTTTATGAAGACATCTCAACCAAGAAGATGCCCTACTATACGCTTAATTTGTGTAAGCAAAATTAAGTTTTGTCGATAAATGCTCTAATTTTGTTCGTTAAAGCAAGTGTCCCCACTACTTATTTTGCTTACGCTTCTGATGGCGAATGGCTACAAATGCGTAGACCATTGGCACGTAAAAGAAAACAAAGGAAAAAACCAGAACCGCGAGTCCTAACATGTAGTTATGAGTCATATGGAGCATGTTGGTTTCCTTTGTTGTTTAAAAAGAGAGGCTTTATAGCCTCTCAATTCTACCACAGGCTTAACTGAGCTTGGTTTGGATAACTTCTGCAATGTGAGCGAACTTTTTCCCAACGATTAAATCGAAAACGGGTGTAATCACATACACTTACAGGTTTATCCAATGAGCAACTTACTCTCATCAGCATCTCCTTTTTGTAAAAGATACTTTCAGAGGAGTGACTCACACTCTAAATTTTGCTAAAGTAACCCTCGTTAGATCGCCAAATTTAACACTGATCACCTTAGCTACTTTCTAGAGAGTTTATAAAACCTCTGAAAGCTTAGGTTTTCAAATCAATGGTCTGTCACTTGTGTCAGGCCATTTTTTATTGCTTAAATTTTACTTTTTAAAGTCTATATCTCCTTTTTATTTATTCTTTCATTGTTTGGAATCCCCTAAATCCCCTTTTTTGCAAAGGGGGACTAGCATCCCGCCATTTGCATCGAGGATTTCCCCTCCTTTTAGGAGGGGTTAGGGGAGGTTATTACTGACAAGCCTCACAATCAGGATTGTCAATTGAACATGCCATTGGCACTGGTGCCGCTTGTTCAAAGCCTTCATCTTCTGCGACAGGTGCTGCAACTGGCTTTTCTTCCGCTACTGCTGCAACAGGCGCTGCGACTGTAGTTGCTTTAACAGCATTCAATGCACCTGTGTTAATGGTCGATTTCTCAGCCGAAGTTGCACCTAGTGCACGGAGGTAATAAGTCGTTTTTAAACCACGTAACCATGCCATCTTATAAGTGATGTCAAGTTTCTTACCATTCGCACCAGAGATGTAAAGGTTTAAAGACTGTGCCTGATCGATCCATTTTTGACGACGTGATGCAGCATCTACAATCCAACGTGGCTCAACTTCAAATGCAGTTGCGAAGATTGCTTTAAGCTCTTCTGGGATACGAGAAATTTTCTGAACTGAACCTTCAAAGTGTTTCAGATCATTGACCATTACAGAGTCCCAAAGACCACGGTCCTTCAACGCACGTACTAGGTACGGGTTGATCACAGTGAATTCACCTGAAAGGTTAGATTTCACATACAAGTTCTGGAAGGTTGGTTCAATCGATTGAGATACACCACAAATGTTAGAGATGGTTGCTGTTGGGGCAATCGCCATTACATTTGAGTTACGCATACCATCTTTTTGAACTTTTGCACGTAAAGTGTCCCAGTCCAAACGCTGTGTGCGATCAACTTCAAACATGCGCTCAGGGCGTGATTTTGCAACGAGGTCAAGTGAGTCAATTGGTAAGATACCTTGATCCCATAATGAACCTTTAAATGTTTCGTAAGTGCCGCGTTCAAGTGCAAGGTCGCTTGATGTTTGAATCGCATAGTAGCTAATGACTTCCATCGACTCATCAGCAAACTCTACTGCTGCATCAGAACCATAAGCCAGTTGCATTTCGTATAGTGCATCTTGGAAGCCCATGATCCCCATACCGACAGGGCGGTGCTTCAAGTTTGAGTTGCGAGCTTGTGGAACCGCGTAGTAGTTAATGTCGATCACGTTATCGAGCATACGAACTGCTGTTTTCACAGTACGTGCAAGCTTTTCACGGTCTAACACACCACCTTGAACGTGTTGTACAAGGTTAATCGAACCTAAGTTACATACTGCAATTTCATCTTTGCTTGTGTTTAAGGTAATTTCTGTACACAAGTTAGAAGAGTGAACTACACCCACATGTTGTTGTGGTGAACGTAAGTTACATACGTCTTTGAATGTGATCCACGGGTGACCTGTTTCAAACAACATCGACAGCATTTTGCGCCACAAATCTTTTGCACGGATTTTCTTGTGCAACATATTTGTTTCTTTTGCAATCGCTTCATAGTGTGCGTAACGCTCAGCGAATTCTGCACCCGTTAAGTCGTGTAGGTCTGGTGTTTCAGACGGTGTAAACAGTGTCCATTCAGCATCTTCAAACACACGTTGCATAAACAAGTCAGGAACCCAGTTTGCTGTGTTCATGTCATGTGTACGGCGACGGTCATCACCTGTGTTTTTACGTAGCTCTAGGAATTCTTCGATGTCCAAGTGCCAAGTTTCTAGGTATGCACAGACTGCACCTTTGCGTTTACCGCCTTGATTAACTGCAACCGCGGTATCGTTTGCCACTTTAAGGAATGGAACGACACCTTGTGACTTACCATTTGTACCTTTGATATACGAGTTCAAAGCACGAACAGGTGTCCAGTCGTTACCTAAACCGCCAGCCCATTTAGACAACATTGCGTTATCGCGCATCGCGCCATAAATGTCATATAGGTCATCATCAATCGTGGTTAAGTAGCAGCTCGATAACTGCGGACGTAACGTACCTGAGTTAAATAACGTCGGGGTAGATGCCATGTAATCGAAGCTTGACAATAAGTTGTAGAACTCGATTGCACGTTCTTCACGGTTTTCTTCGTTAAGGGCAAGACCCATCGAAACACGCATGAAGAATAATTGTGGTAATTCGAAACGTACGCCATCTGAATGGATGAAATAACGGTCAAATAAAGTTTGTAGACCTAAGTATGTAAATTGGTTTGAGCGTTCAGGTTGAATCGCTGCAGCCAATTTTGCAAGGTCAAAGTTAAGTAGTTCTGATGAAAGTAGGTCTAGCTCAATACCTTTTTTAAGGAAAGTTTCTAGAGCATCACCTTCAACGGTATCTTCAGACAAGCCAAGGAAGGTTAAACCTGTTGCAACTAACTCATCACGAAGTAGGCGAGCCGTTACGTAAGTGTAGTTTGGTTCTTGCTCAATACGGGTACGCGTTGCCATCATCATCGTAGTCGAGATGTCTGACTCTTTTACACCGTTATAAAGGTTTTTAATAGTTTCATCGATAATGGCTTGCGCATCAATACCTTCTAAACCTTCAGCTGCTTTATTGACTTTAGCTTGGAGCGCGCTCAAGTCTAATGGCTTAAGTTGGCCGTCTTGTGCAGTGATTTGCAAGGTCGGATGATGATGAGCACCTGTTTGCTGACGAGCAGATGCACGTTGTTCACGATAAATCACATAGGCACGCGCAACTTTCTGTTCGCCAGTACGCATGAGTGCCAATTCCACTTGGTCTTGGATTTCTTCAATATGGATTGTACCGCCAGAAGGTAAACGACGGTTAAAGGTATTCATCACCATTTCAGTAAGTTGTGAAATGCGGTCATGAATACGGCTAGAGTCGGCACTTTGTTGTCCTTCTACCGCTAAAAAGGCTTTACCAATTGCGACAGAAATTTTTTCGGCATCAAAAGCAGCAACATCACCAGTTCGTTTAATCACCTGAAGTTGCCCAGGGGTGGATGTGATTACGCTCATGTCAGCATAGCTCCATTGTCATCTATTGTTATGTTTATGGACCATTTGAACTGGGCAAAAAGTGTGCCACAGTGTTTGAGGAATAAACACAAGACTTAGTGGTTTAAAATTGAATTGAACACAAGATACGGGAAAATTGAGGGTAGATCAATATTGACATTTTGCTAAAAATTTTTCTGATTCCTGTCAAAAAAAATTAGCTCAAATTTCCCTATTTTTATGCTTATGGTTTAAGCCTTATTAGACAAGGGCATAGCATAGCAAAGCTCTATTTATCTGCTTATAGATAACCTTGTGGATAAGTAAAAAAGAATAAAACTGATCAGACAGTTTATGATCAATTGCCTGATTTGATTAATAATTATCCATTTTGTAATAAGATGTGTGGAATTGAGTTCAAAAAATGACAAACTGAAAAAGCCAATTAATTCAACGATTAAAAAATATTACAAAAAGCTACTTAGATGTATCAGTTTGGTGAATAGCATCTTGTTTACAATGTAAACGTGTGTATATTGCAAAATTATATTACGTCGTATCTGTCGGATTTTTAAAAGATACGCTTCATCCTATTGAAGGGGCAGTTTATGAGCCAAGAAGAAAAGTTACCGAAAATTTTAATTGTAGAAGATGATGAGCGTCTTGCACGTTTAACCCAAGAGTATTTAATTCGTAATGGATTGGAAGTTGGGGTAGAACCAGATGGCAACCGTGCCATTCGTCGTATTATTGCTGAGCAACCAGATTTAGTGGTGCTCGATGTAATGTTACCTGGTGCAGATGGTTTAACCATTTGTCGTGAAGTGCGTCCACATTATCATCAACCAATTTTAATGCTTACCGCTCGTACTGAAGATATGGATCAGGTGCTTGGCTTGGAAATGGGTGCAGATGACTACGTGGCTAAACCTGTTCAGCCACGTGTTTTGCTTGCACGTATTCGTGCATTGTTGCGTCGTACCGATAAAGCTCCAGAAGATGAAGTGGCACAACGCATCGAATTTGACGATTTGGTGATTGATAACGGTGGTCGTTCTGTAACCTTAAATGGTGAATTGGTTGATTTTACCAGCGCTGAGTATGACTTGCTTTGGTTGTTGGCTTCAAATGCAGGACGTATTTTATCGCGTGAAGACATTTTTGAACGTCTACGTGGTATTGAATACGATGGTCAAGACCGTTCAATTGATGTCCGTATTTCGCGTATTCGTCCAAAAATTGGCGATGATCCAGAAAATCCGAAACGAATTAAGACTGTGCGTAGTAAAGGCTATCTTTTTGTTAAAGAAACTAACGGAATGTAATTTACATCACTCTTGATTCACACAGGACATTTTCGTGTTTAAACACAGTATATTCTTGCGCATCTATGCAGGTCTGGTTGTGCTGGTTGCAATCGTGGCGCTGTTTGCTTATTTGCTGGTGCAAATTATTAATTACCAGCGTGCGCAAGAATATCGTGAGTCTTTAACTGATGGTATTTCATTTATTATCAGTGAGGGGATTGCGCGTCAGCAGACAGTCCAACAAAAGGTAGACTGGATTTCTGATGCTTCAGACTTGTTAGAATTGCCTATTTATTATGTCGATGCTAACAAGGTTGACCTTTCACGAGCTGAACAAAAACGTATTAGTCAGCAAAAGGCTGCTGTGCGTTATGATGCGCAAAACTCAATTGCTTATATTATTATCGGCTTAAAAAATGATACCAATCACTATCTATATGTAAAGGTAGATAAAATTGGTGAGCGTCAAATGAAAGCGCTACCTATTTTTATTCTGGATTATCTGGTGTACTACCCAGGACAGGAAAAAGAATATCTGGAGAAAATTCAGAAGCATTTTTCCTATCCAATTGAAATTGAGAAAGTACAAAATCTTCCTTTAGATTCAGAGCAAATTGGGCGTTTACGCTTAGATCATAGCATTATCTTATATCGTGATAGTGCCACAGTACGCGGCACAACTATTTCGATTGTTTCTCCTATTCCAAGTACGCCATCCGAGGTTTTGGTACTGGGACCAGTGCCTTTGTTTAATTGGATGCCATTCCAATTGGCAGCGGGTATTACTTTACTCAGCTTATTTGTCTTGAGCTTGGGCGTTTATGGTCTGATATTGCCTATGCAGCGTAAGATTCGCGAAGTGAACTATGCATTGAATCGCATGAAATCGGGCGATTTGAGTCTGCGCTTACCCATTGATGGTACTGACGAAATGGCAAGCTTGGCATCAAGCTATAACAGTATGTCAGACCATATTCAGCGTTTGATTGAAGCGCAGCGAGAATTAATGCGTGCAGTTTCGCATGAGCTCAGAACGCCTGTGGCACGTATTCGATTCGGTATGGAAATGCTTGCGGAGGAAGATGATTATGAGTATCGCATACAGCAAGTCGACATGATTGATAAAGATATTGAGGCACTAAATACTTTAATTGATGAAATCATGACTTATGCCAAGTTGGAGCAGGGCACACCTTCGCTTGATTTTGAAAAAATTGTGTTGGCTGAAGTGCTTGAGCAAGTTGCTACAGAAACGGAAGCATTAAAAACACAAAAAGAAATTATTGTAGAAGCTCCCTTGCCAACTGTTGTTGTAGATGCAGAGCGCCGTTACCTACATCGTGTGGTGCAAAACTTGGTGGGAAATGCAGTACGTTACTGTGATCATAAGGTTGTGATCAGTGGTGGCATAACCGATGCGGGCATGGCTTATGTTTGCGTTGAAGATGATGGTCCTGGTATTGCCGAAGATGACCGTAAACGCATTTTTGAGGCTTTTGCTCGTTTGGATGATAGCCGTACCCGTGCCTCAGGTGGTTATGGTTTGGGGCTTTCCATTGTGAGTCGTATTGCTTATTGGTTTGGTGGACGTATAGAAGTTGATGCGAGCCCAACTTTAAAAGGTGCTAGATTCACCATGAGTTGGCCTGCAAAGCGTTTCGCGAAGACGAATAAAAAGAAATTAGGGTCCAAAGAAAGTTTGGATAATTAAGTTCTTACTTTTAAATTATTGATAAGCCCAGTATTGATCTTAAAGAGATTTAGCTGGGCTTTTATCTACTTGTATTTATAGTGTTTTAATCCAAAATGCTGGCGTCTGGTTCAATAATTTGTTTACCGTTCTTGAGACTTTCTAATGCTTCTTGATTGAAATCGATTAATAACGAATTGTTTACAGTATCAATAGAGTGACCTGTAATTAATTTTTGGTCTCCGTTTAATGTTTCCACTTTATAGTCATCTACTATGTTGAATATTCCGTCTAAATTGGTCGTAGTTGAAGCGCGATCCTGACGGAATAACTCATAGACGTCACGTAGATCAAATATTGCATTGTTTGCATCAGGATGCTTTGTAATATAGTTTTCAATATGACGAATGAGCAGTTGTGCAAACAAGTAATAATTTGGTTTATGAGTGAATTCTAAATTCATATGGTTGCTCCTTATTATTTGTTTTACATGATGATATAGGAATACCATAATCATGATCTTTGCGTAATTTTAGTCGTGTAGCAGTGTTGTAAATAAAAAAAGAATTTGTTTAAAAGTGGTTCCGTCATCTTGGTAATTTTTACCCCAAATTTATAAAACACCTAGAGTGTGATATTGGATTATTTCTGAATTACCAGTACTGTCAAAATTTGCTGTCTGGCTCGACAAATAAAGGATTTCAGCAATTCAGCTTTGCGCAGAAATCCACATTAAATGAAAGCCATGTTGAAAAAAATGATGGAATTTTATTTTTTTATTCAATAAAGCGATAGTGGGGTGGGTTTCAGTGTTTTATGCGCAGAAATATAGAAAAAAGCTCAAAAAATCATCCAAAAGACTAAGACCTATAAACTAGCAAGTGAAATCATAAATCAGGTACAATTGGCGGGATTAATTTTGTGTTTGGTGTATTTGAAGGCCAATACATACATTCTTTGTTAATAAATAGGCCTGCCAGGAGTTATCCCCGCATGAGTGCCATTACTCCATACGAATGGGCAATTATTGCCTTCGTGATCGGCGTTACATTTCTTTGTGCTTTTATGCTCACAGTTCCATTACTCCTTGGGGGTAAGTCATGGGGCCGTGCTAAACAAGAGCAGTTTGAGTCAGGCGTAGTGGGTGCAGGTGGTGCACGTATTCGCTTGTCTGCAAAGTTCTATTTGGTTGCTATTTTCTTCGTGGTTTTTGACTTAGAAGCGCTTTATCTTTACGCATGGTCTACTTCTGTACGTGAAGTGGGCTGGTTCGGTTTTACAACTGTTGTAATTTTTGTGGTCGATTTATTGATTGCATTGGTTTATGCAGTTTCAGTGGGTGCGTTGAATTGGGCACCTACAGACCGTCGTAAAGCTGCTGGTAAAGTGATTAAAGTTGGCTCTCCAAATATGAATATTGCTGACATTACACGTTTTAACTCTATTGAAGAATTGGTAACAGACCCTACGGGTCATATCCCAGCTCAATCATCTGGTCGTGTGAAAGCAAAATCACCGACTGTCTCATCTGATAAGGAGTAACTCGGGATGAAATATACCTTAACCCGTGCGAATCCGAATGCTGATCAATATCCACTTCAGGAGCGTCAGATCGTTACAGATCCGCTTGAAGAAGAAGTGAATAAGAATGTGTTCATGACTCGTTTAGAAGACGTGTTACACACAGCAGTAAACTGGGGACGTAAGAACTCAGTTTGGCCGTTTAACTTTGGTACATCTTGCTGTTACGTAGAGTATGCAACGACCTTAACTGGTGTGCATGACTTATCACGTTTTGGTGCTGAGGTAATTCGTGCTTCACCACGTCAGGCAGATTTGATGATTGTGGCAGGTACATGCTTTGTTAAGATGGCGCCTGTTATTCAGCGTTTGTACGAGCAAATGTTAGAGCCTAAATGGGTAATTTCAATGGGTGCTTGTGCAAACTCAGGTGGTATGTATGACATCTACTCTGTAGTGCAAGGTGTCGATAAAATCATTCCTGTCGATGTGTACATCCCAGGTTGTCCGCCACGTCCAGAAGCATTAATCCAAGCATTAATGTTGTTACAGGACCAAATTCAATTAGAGCGTCGTCCGCTATCTGCCGTGATTGGTGATGATCTTCAGCCAGTATATAAGCCAAAGATGATGCCAGAGCGCGATCGTAAGAATGCACAGCGTATTGCGGTGAAAAACTTACGCTCTATGGATGAAATTAAATAATTTTAACGATGAATGTTTGATGCACCCGAGATGGGTGTAATTGTCGTTAAGGTTGACTGAATTTGTATTAAATAGGAAGCCAAGCCAATGGCTGAAACTGACATTGCTATGCCAGAATCAACAGCAGTTGATTCACGCCCAGCATTTGCAATCATAGAAGAACTTAAAACCAAATTTGGTGAGAACTTCTATGTGCAAACGACTCGTGAAGATTTTCCAACGGTCTGGGTTGAGCGCGCACGCGTACAAGAAGTTTTAATGTTCTTGCGTACAGTGTCACGTCCTTACGTGATGCTGTTTGACTTGTCTGCGGTAGATGAGCGTTTACGTACTCACCGTGACGGTTTGCCTGCGTCTGACTTTACAGTGTTCTATCACTTATTGTCATTAGAGCGCAATACGGATATTCGTATTAAAGTTGCATTGAATGAGAGTGATCTCAATATTCCAACTGCAACTAATATCTGGCCAAATGCAAACTGGTACGAGCGTGAAGCTTACGATATGTTCGGCATTAATTTCGAAGGGCACCCAATGCTCCGTCGTATTTTGCTGCCAACCTATTGGGAAGGTCATCCGCTACGCAAGGAATACTCTGCACGTGCTACGGAATATACACCGTACATGCAGAACCAAGCGAAACAAGACTTCGAGCAAGAGCACTTGCGTTTTGTCCCTGAAGATTGGGGTCTAAAACGCGGAAATGCTGACGAAGACTTCATGTTCCTGAACTTAGGTCCTAACCATCCATCTGCGCACGGTGCATTCCGTGTGATCTTGCAGTTAGATGGTGAAGAAGTGAAAGACTGTGTGCCTGATATCGGTTATCACCACCGTGGTGTGGAAAAGATGGCTGAACGTCAAACTTGGCATTCATTCATTCCGTATACAGACCGTGTTGACTACTTAGGTGGTTGTGCGCAAAACATGCCATACGTGATGGGTGTTGAGCAGCTTGCGGGCATTCAAGTGCCTGATCGTGCGCAATGTATCCGTGTCATGATGTCTGAGTTGTTCCGTATCAATAACCACTTGTTATATATTGGTACTGCAATTCAGGATGCGGGTGGTATGACCCCTGTATTCTATATGTTCGCTGACCGTCAAAAAATCTATGACGCAATTGAAGCGATTACAGGTTACCGTATGCACCCAGCATGGTTCCGTATCGGTGGTACGGCACATGATCTTCCAAACAACTGGCAGCACTTGATTCGTGAAATCCTTGAATGGATGCCTAAACGTTTGAAAGAATACCATACAGCAGCACTTAAAAACTCTGTATTTGAAGGTCGTACCCGTAATGTTGCGCAATACGATGCAAAATCTGCATTAGCTTGGGGTGTAACAGGTACAGGTCTTCGTGCAACAGGTATCGACTTTGACGTTCGTAAATACCGCCCATACAGTGGTTATGAAAACTATGACTTCGAAGTGCCAGTAGAGTACGAAGGCGATGCTTATGCGCGTGTTATCGTTCACTACCGTGAAATCGAACAGTCGTTGAAAATCATCAAACAGTGCTTGGATAACATGCCATCTGGTCCATACAAAGCGGATCACCCATTGGCTGTTCCACCACCAAAAGACAAGACTTTACAAGATATTGAAACCTTGATTACGCACTTCTTAAGCGTATCTTGGGGTCCTGTAATGCCTGCTGGTGAAGCCTCTGTGATGGCTGAAGTGGTGAAAGGTGCAAGTAACTACTACTTGACTTCTGACAAGTCGACTATGAGTTACCGTACCCGTATTCGTACACCAACTTTCACCCATTTACAGCAAATGCCTTCAGTGATTAACGGCAGTCTGGTATCTGACTTGATCATTTATTTGGCGACAATTGACGTCGTAATGGCTGACGTGGATCGCTAAGGGGTAACGCATTATGATGATTTTGACTGATAAAAAGCCACGTGTGAACGTTGAAGGAATTTTGACTGCGGAAGAAATTCACGATATCGAACATCACATTGATCACTATCCGTACCCACGTGCAGCCTGTCTTGACGCGCTGAAGTGTGTACAACGCCGTAATGGTTGGGTAGATGATGCGCAAATGAATGCGATTGCTCAAATGCTTAGCATGAGCGTTGCAGATCTTGAAGGCGTTGCAACATTCTATAACCGTATTTACCGTCAACCAGTAGGTCGTCACGTAATTTTGCTTTGTGACTCGATTGCGTGCTTCTTGATGGGCGCGGAAACATTGGCTGAGGCATTCCAGCGTGAGTTGGGTATTCAGTTTGGTCAAACGACTGCAGACGGTCGTTTTACTTTGTTACCAATTTGTTGCCTAGGCAACTGTGACAAGGGTCCAACACTGATGATTGATGAAGACACACACGGTCTAGTTGAAGTGACTTCAGTGAAACAGTTATTGGAGAAGTATGTATGAATACCGAACCAAAACCAATTTATGGCGACGGTAACCCAGAAACTCATCCATTAACTTGGCGCTTGAGTAAACAAGAGTTTGTTCGTAGTGCAGATGACTATGAAGCGCTTGAAGGTTATGCGGGCTTTAAAAAAGCATTAACCATGCCGCCAAAAGATGTGCTTGAAGTTATTAAAGCTGCAACCGTTAAAGGTCGTGGTGGCGCGGGCTTCCCAGCAGGGATCAAATGGTCACTGATGGCACCAAATGACAACTCAGGTCCACGTTACCTGATTTGTAATGCCGATGAAATGGAACCAGGTACCTTTAAAGACCGTTTGTTGATGGAAAAACTTCCTCATCAATTGATCGAAGGGATGTTGATTGCGGGTTATACCCTTGAAGCAACGCATGGTTATATCTTCATCCGTGGTGAATACATTGAAGCTGCTCAATACTTAAATGAAGCATTAGAGCAAATCCGTGCCAAAGGTTACTTGGGTGAAAACATCCTTGGAACTGGCTGGAACTTCGAAATGCATGTGCATACCGGTGCGGGTCGTTATATCTGCGGTGAAGAAACTGCATTGATTAACTCGCTTGAAGGTCGTCGTGCCAACCCACGAACTAAACCGCCATTCCCGCAAGTTGCAGGTGCTTGGGGTCGTCCTACGATTGTCAACAACGTAGAGACTTACAACAACTTACCAGCAATCATGCTGCGTGGCCCTGAATGGTATATCAACCTTTCTGCTGGTAAATCGAAAGATCCAGGCACCAAAATTTATGGTGCATCAGGTAAGGTTAAATTCCCTGGTTTATGGGAACTTCCATTTGGTACGACTGCACGTGAAGTGATCGAAGAGCATGCGGGTGGTATGCGTGATGGTCTTAAGTTAAAAGCTTGGTTACCAGGTGGTGCATCTACAGACTTCTTGGCTGCTGAACACATTGACCTTCCTATGGATGCGGAGAGCATCATGAAAGCAGGTTCACGTTTAGGTACATGCTTGTTGATGGTGGTTGATGAAACTCAATGTATGGTTTCTGCTACACGTAACTTAGAAGAATTCTTTGCACGTGAGTCATGTGGTTTCTGTACGCCTTGTCGTGATGGTTTACCTTGGGCGGTTAAAGCGCTTAAAGCATTGGAAGATGGCACGGGTAAGAAAGAAGATATCGATCACTTACAAGAACTGACGCGTAAGTTGTGGATTGGTAAAACTTTCTGTGCACATGCTCCAGGTGCAATGGAACCGTTAATGGGCGCACTTAAATATTTCCGTAGCGAGTTTGAAGCCAAGGTAGTAGATGCTGCCGCTCGAACTAGCAACGTAGAACAAGCTTAAGGAATTCGACTATGGCTACAATTCATGTCGATGGAAAATCGTATGAAGTCAACGGCTCTGAAAACTTGCTGCAAGCATGTTTAAGCCTTGGCATCGACATCCCATATTTTTGTTGGCATCCATCCTTAGGTTCTGTCGGTTCATGCCGTCAATGTGCTGTGACTCAATACGCGAATCCAGAAGATACGCGTGGTCGTTTGGTCATGTCATGTATGACACCTGCATCTGACAATACCTACATCTCGATTGAAGACAAAGAAGCGAAAGACTTCCGTGCGTCAATTGTTGAGTTTTTGATGACGAACCATCCACACGACTGTCCAGTCTGTGAAGAAGGTGGTCACTGTCATCTACAGGATATGACTGTAATGACTCAACATGACCGTCGTCGTTACCGTTTCACCAAGCGTACGCATTACAACCAAGAATTAGGTTCGTTTATTGCGCACGAGATGAACCGTTGTATCGCATGTTACCGTTGTGTTCGTTACTACAAAGACTACGCTGGCGGTACGGACTTTGGTGTCTATGCCAATGCATCACGCGTTTACTTTGGTCGTCCAGAATCAGGGACTTTAGAATCTGAATTCTCAGGTAACTTGACTGAAGTTTGTCCTACAGGTGTATTCACAGATAAGACTCATTCTGAACGCTATAACCGTAAATGGGACATGCAGTATGCGCCAAGCGTATGCCAAGGCTGTTCTTCAGGTTGTAACATTTCACCGGGTGAGCGTTATGGTGAATTACGTCGTGTAGAAAACCGTTTCAACGGTGAAGTAAACCAATACTTCTTGTGTGACAAAGGTCGTTTCGGTACGGGTTATGTAAACCGTGCAGATCGTCCACGTCAACCACAGTTCCGTGATGGTGCTGAAGCAACTGTTGTTTCTGTAGATCAAGCATTAGACACCGTGATTGCAAATATCCAAGGCAAAAAAGTCTTAGGTATTGGTTCTCCACGTGCATCGCTCGAATCGAACTACGCACTTCGCGAATTAGTAGGTCAAGACAACTATTCAACGGGTATGTCTCAAAAAGAGCAAAATCTGGTTGAATTAGCTGCTTCAATCATGCAAACCGAGGGTGTTTACAACCCGAACATGCGTGAAATTGAAAGCTATGACGCGGTGTTAATCTTAGGTGAAGATTTAACACAAACTGCACCTCGTATGGCATTGTCTGTTCGTCAAGCAGCGAAAAATAAAGCTAAAGAAATGGCCGCAGAACGTCGTACCCAAGATTGGTTGGCTGAACCTGTACAACGTATTGCACAAGATGCAAAATCTCCAATTTATATCTTGGCTGCAACTCAAACTCGTTTAGCGGACGTTGCGACAGGCGAGGTAGTTGCCTCTCCAAATGATATCGCACGTTTAGGTTTTGCAGTTGCTGCGGCATTGAAAGGTGAAGTGGTTTCTGGTTTGGCTGAAGATGCGAAAGCATTTGCGCAAACCATTGCAGACACGTTAAAAGCAGCGAAGAAACCTTTAGTGATTTCAGGTACAAGCTTACAAGATCCTGCAATCATGGAAGCCGCTGCACAAGTTGCTCAAAACTTGGGTAACGCTGGCTTGACCTTGACTGTTCCAGAAGTGAACTCAATGGGCTTGGCAATCTTAGGTGGTCAAAGCTTGGAGCAAGCATTTGCACAAGATTATGACACTGTAATTGTGGTTGAAAACGATCTTTACCGTCGTTTACCTACAGCTCAGGTCGATGCAGCACTTGACAAAGCAAAAGATGTGATTGTGCTTGATCACTCTGAAACTGAAACTGTGAAGAAAGCTTCGATTGTACTTTCTGCTGCAAGCTTCGCTGAAGGTGATGGTACTGTTGTTTCGCAAGAAGGCCGTGCACAACGTTTCTACCAAGTGTATGACCCAAGCTACTACAAACCTGAATATGCGATCAAAGAATCTTGGCGTTGGTTACATGCCATTGAAACTGGCTTAAAAGGCAAAGCAATTTCTTGGACATTGCTTGATGATGTGATTGAAACTGTTGCGAAGAATGTTCCAGCATTACAAGCAATTGAAGATGTTGCACCAGATGCTGGTTTCCGTGTTCATGGTTTGAAAATCGCACGTGAACCACGTCGTTATTCAGGTCGTACTGCAATTCGTGCACCGTTATCGATTCACGAGCCAAAACAACCGACTGACATTGACTCTGCATTAACATTCTCTATGGAAGGTTATGTGGGGACTCAAACACCGTCAGCACTTGTGCCATTTGCGTGGTCAGCAGGTTGGAACTCTCCACAAGCATGGAATAAATTCCAAGACAATGTGGGTGGTCATTTAAAAGGTGGTGATTCGGGTGTTCGTTTATTCGATCGTTTACCGAAACGTCCAGCACGTACTTATGTTGCACCTTCAGCAGTTGTTGTTAACCCTGAAAGCTTCCGTCTAGTGCCGATGCATCACATTTTTGCTTCTGGTGAATTCACGGTGAAAACACCTGCTATGCAGTCTCGTATTCCTGAAGCAATGTTTGCTGTGGGTGAACAAGATGCAGCACGTTTGAATGTTCAAAATGGACAACAAATTACGGTGAAAGCAGGCGAAACGAGCATTAGCCTGCCAGTTCAAGTCATTGAATATTTACCAGCAGGCTATATCGGTTATCCAATTGGTCTTGCACCGACTGTTTCTTTAGCAGAACCAGTTTCAGTCGCGGTAGGAGTGTAATTCATGAATCAAGAAATTATACGTCAAACACCGCTCTGGGCTGAAAACTGGCCAATTGCGTACTCTGTTATTCAAGCCGTTGTCATTTTATTGGTGGTGGTTCTGATTGCAGCATTGATGTCATTTATCGAGCGTCGTTTGCTCGGCTTATGGCAAGACCGTTACGGTCCAAACCGTGTTGGTCCTGGCGGTATGTTCCAGATTGTTGCCGACATGTTGAAAATCATGTTTAAGGAAGACTGGACACCAAAATTCGCCGACAAGTTAACCTTCCGTTTAGCGCCAGCAGTTGCGATGGCAACTGCTGTACTGTCGTTCATGGTGATTCCTGTTAGCCCATATTTGGGTGTGGCAGACATGAGCATTGGCTTATTGTTCTTTATGGCAATGGCTGGTATTGCAGTTTATGCAGTGTTATTTGGTGGTTGGGCTTCAAATAACAAATATGCATTACTAGGCGGTTTACGTTCAGCTGCGCAAACAATTTCATACGAAGTATTCTTGGGTATTTCACTTATGGGTGTAGTCGCAATTGCAGGCTCATTCAACATGCGTGAAATTGTAGAAGCACAACGTGATGTTTGGTTTGTTATTCCTCAATTCTTAGGCTTCATGATCTTCGTGGTTGCAGGTGTTGCGGTAACTCACCGTCATCCATTTGACCAACCAGAAGCAGAACAAGAATTGGCTGAAGGTTACCACGTCGAATATGGCGGTATGAAATGGGGGATGTTCTTCGTTGCGGAATACGTCAACGTCGTTTTAATCTCTGCACTTATCGTGACTTTATTTTTCGGTGGTTGGTTAGCGCCATTCAACCTTGAGATTTCGTTCATTCCACCAGCATTCTGGTTCATTATCAAAACAGCATTCTTCGTAATGATGTTTGTATTGGCGCGTGGTTCATTAATGCGTCCACGTTATGACCAAGTGATGAACTTTGGTTGGAAAATTTGCTTGCCATTGGCATTGGTCAACTTACTTGTGACTGGTGCTGTGATTCTGATGAATCAGGCCTAAGACAGCAGGGAGAACAAAATGTTTAAGTTTCTAGCTGGAGTTGGGTCAATTGTACGTTCATTGTGGATGGTATTCAGCCACGTGACACGTAAACGTGACACGATTTTATATCCAGAAGTACCAGCTGAAGAAATCGTACCACCACGTTTCCGTGGTCGTATTGTATTAACGCGTGATCCAGATGGTGAAGAGCGTTGTGTGGCATGTAACTTATGTGCTGTTGCATGTCCAGTTGGCTGTATTTCACTACAAAAAGCTGAAAAAGAAGATGGTCGTTGGTATCCAGAATTCTTCCGTATTAACTTCTCGCGTTGTATTTTCTGCGGGATGTGTGAAGAAGCGTGTCCAACCACTGCAATTCAGATGACACCTGATTTCGAATTAAGTGAGTACGTTCGTCAAGACCTAGTTTATGAGAAAGAAAACTTACTCATTTCAGGTCCTGGTAAATATCCAGACTACAACTTCTATCGTGTTACAGGTATGGCTGTAACAGGTAAAGAAAAAGGTCAGGCGCAACGTGAAAGCGCACCTGTTGATGTACGGAGTCTATTACCATGATGTGGCCGTTTTATTTGATGGCACTCGTGGCCATCGTTTCTACGGTTCGTGTTGTTACTAACGCGAACCCTGTACATGCGTTACTTAGCTTGATCGTGTCTTTGCTTGCTGTTGCAGGGATGTTCATGATTGTGGGGGCACCATTTGCTGGTGCACTGGAAATTATCGTCTATGCTGGTGCGATCATGGTGTTATTCGTGTTCGTGGTGATGATGCTGAACCTTGGTCAACATACAGTTGATCAAGAACGCAAATGGTTAACATCATCGGCATGGGCATATCCAGCACTTATGAGCTTCCTAATGGGCTTGATTCTAGTTTGGATGTTAGGTTCAGACTACACTACAGCAGGCCCTGTGATGGGTACTGAAATCGTAGGTCCGAAAGCCGTTGGTCAAGCACTCTTTACTCACTACTTATTATTGGTAGAAGTTGCCGCGATGTTATTGCTTGCAGCACTGGTTGCAGCATTCCACTTAGGTAAACGTGAGCCAAGTGCAGAAGAGGACAAAGAATAATGGGCAACATCCCTTTAGAACATGGTTTGATCGTTGCGACCATTCTTTTTGCACTGGGTTTTTACGGTGTAATGGTTCGACGCAACCTATTATTTATGTTAATGAGCCTTGAAATTATGATGAATGCTGCTGCGTTGGCATTCGTTTTGGCGGGTAGCGCATGGGCACAACCAGATGGGCAAGTCATGTTCATTCTGATTTTGACCCTTGCTGCGGCAGAGGCTTGTATCGGTCTTGCGATCGTCCTTCAGTTTTATCATCGCTTCCATCATTTGGATGTGGATGCTGCTAGTGAGATGCGCGGATGAGTTATTTATATTTAACAGTTTTATTCCCGCTAATCGGTTTTGTCTTATTAGCGGCGGGGCGCCAGAATTTACCTGAGAAAGTTGCAGCGATTATTGGCGTTGGGGCTGTAGGTCTATCTGCTTTATTTGCCCTTATTGCGGGGATGGATTTCGTTAACAATGGTTCTGCGCCACAAGTACAACACTTGTGGACTTGGTTCCAAGTTGGTGATTTCGCACCAGGCATTAGTTTGCACCTAGATGGCTTATCATTATTGATGATGGGCATGATTACAGGTGTAGGTTTCCTGATTCATATCTTTGCGTCATGGTACATGCGTGGTGAAGAAGACTTTGCACGTTTCTTCTCTTACTTCAACCTGTTCGTTGCAAGCATGTTGTTGCTGGTTCTTGGCGATAACTTGGCATTGTTATTCTTAGGTTGGGAAGGTGTAGGTCTGTGCTCGTACTTGCTGATTGGTTATTACTACCAAAACCCAGAAAATGGTTTTGCGGCAATCAAAGCATTTACAGTAACACGTGTCGGTGATGTGTTCTTACTGATTGCATTGTTCTTAATTTACCAACAGTTCGGTACTTTAAACATTGCAGAAGTGGTTGCTGCGGCACCTACAGTATTAACGCAAGGTTCATCTATGGCAATCTGGACAGCATTGATGTTGTTCCTCGGTGCTGCAGGTAAATCTGCGCAGATTCCACTGCAAACATGGTTAGCAGATGCGATGGCTGGTCCTACACCAGTATCTGCATTGATCCACGCAGCGACAATGGTAACTGCGGGTGTATATCTTTGCTGCCGTATGTACACTGTATTTGAAATGGCTCCTCAAGTGATGATGTTCATTTCGATTACGGGTGCTGTGACTTTGTTGGTTGCTGGTTTTGCTGCATTGGTTCAAACCGATATCAAACGTATCTTGGCTTACTCAACCATGAGTCAGTTAGGTTATATGTTTATGGCAGTGGGTGCTGAAGCATACCAAGCAGGTCTGTTCCACATGTTGACTCACGCATTCTTCAAGGCATTATTATTCTTGTCTTCTGGTGCGGTGATCTTGGCTTACCACCACGAACAAAACATTTTCAAAATGGGCGGTTTGTTCTACAAGAATAAATTCCTGTTCGCTTGCTTCGCCATTGGTGGCGGTGCATTGGCTGCAATTCCATTCATTACTGTCGGTTTCTTCTCGAAAGATGCGATCTTGGGTGCAGTATGGATGAAAGGTCAGGCGGTGGCTTTATATGACTGCTTATACTGGACAGGTGTTGCAGGTGCTTTCTTAACTTCAATCTATACATTCCGTTTAATCTGGGTTGTATTCTTTGGTAAAGAAAATACGCCATATCACGAAATCAAAGGCGTGACGTACTGGGGGCCTTTGGCAATTTTAGCGGTTCTTTCAACTTTCGTTGGTGCAGCACTTAAAGCACCAGTAGAAAGCATTTTGAATGCTGCAAAAATTCCAGCAGTGATTATTCCAGAAGCGATGGAAGCAGGTGTACACGGTGCAGAACATATTGCCGTGGGTATCGCGCTTGCCGGTCTTGTGATTGGTGTAATCTTATTTGCTTTTGCTTACGGTGCAGTGAAAAGTTTTGCGAAAACTTCATTGGGTGCAGGTTTGGCGAATATTTGCCGCAATGCACTCGGTTTCGATACCTTGTATGACCTGATTTTCGTAAAACCATATTTACTGATTGCTAAGATTTGTGGTCGTGACCCAATTGATGGTTTATGGCTGGTATTACCTGCAATTGTGAAAGCTGGTAACGGCTTTACAAGCTCTCGTCAAACAGGTTCATTGCGTGAATACGCATCGAGCATGTCACTGGGCATTGTGGTTCTACTGATGATCTTAGTCGTGATTCAGGTAGTGGGGAAATAAGATGGAAATCACAAACAACATGGTTTTGCCCGCGCTGATCCTCGTACCGTTCATTGCAGGTTTTTTATGTTGGTTGGTCGATAAGCTCGACCAACAACTACCACGCTATATTGCGCTTGTAGGTATGCTCGTTACTTTGGGCTTAACTGTCGCTTTATGGCAAACGGGTACTTACAGCTATGAATTGGGTGCAAAAGTCCCAACATGGTCTGCAGAGTTTTTCTTGCCGTGGATTCAAACCCTCGGCATCAATATCCACTTAGCCGTTGATGGTTTATCATTATTAATGGTGGGCTTAACTGCGCTGTTGGGTATTTTGGCGGTTGGTTGTTCTTGGGGTGAGATTCAAAAGAACGTAGGCTTCTTCCATTTGAACCTGTTATGGTCATTGGGCGGCGTCATCGGTGTATTCATTTCGATTGATATGTTCTTGTTCTTCTTCTTCTGGGAGATGATGCTTGTTCCAATCTACTTCTTGATTGCACTTTGGGGACACCGTGGTGCAGATGGTAAATCACGTGTTTACGCTGCAACCAAGTTCTTCATCTATACGCAAGTTGCTGGTTTAATCATGCTCATCGGTATTCTAGGCCTAGTGGTTTATGGATACATGATGACAGGTATGATTGGCTTTGATTACAACTACTTGTTAGGTGTAGCGAATACGCTTGATGCACAGCTTCCTGCGGTAGCTTATGCATTCATGTTATGTTTGTTTGTGGGTTTTGCAGTAAAACTTCCTGTATTCCCATTACACGGCTGGTTACCAGATGCACATGCGCAAGCACCTACAGCAGGTTCTGTAGACTTAGCGGGTATCTTGATTAAGACAGCAGCATACGGTTTACTTCGTTTCGTTATTCCGTTCTTCCCAGCGGCTTCTGCACAGTTTGCAGACATCGCAATCATCATGGGTCTAATTGGTATTTTCTACGGTGCTTGGTGTGCTTTCCAGCAAACCGATATGAAGCGTCTGTTGGCTTATACTTCAATTTCACACATGGGCTTCATCTTACTTGCATTGTATGCAGGTAACATTTTGACCTTCCAAGGTCTGATGATCATGATGTTGGCGCATGGTTTATCTTCTGCTGCACTGTTCATTATGTGTGGTCAGGTTTATGAGCGCTTACATACACGTGACATGCGTTTAATGGGCGGTATTCGTGGTCAATTCCAATACCTTTCATTCTTCCTCATGTTCTTCGTAGCGGCGTTAGTGGGTATTCCTGGTTTAGGTAACTTCATTGGTGAGTTCCTGATCTTGATGGGTTCTTATGCCAAGTTCCCAGTATTCACGATTTTGGCTGCAATCAGCTTAGTATTCGCTGGGCTTTATGGTCTAATTTTGATTCACAAAGCTCTATTTGGTACACCAAATGAAGCACAAAAAGAGCATTATGCAAGTCCACTGAAAGATTTGAATGCGCGTGAAGTTGGTATTCTATTAATTTGTGCATTTGGTCTGCTTTGGCTTGGTCTCTACCCACAAACCTTCCTTGATATTTCAAATTCAAGCATGGCGTGGTTAGCAAACAGCTACATTCCAGTTCAAGAAGTCGTTGACGTTGTGCATCAAGCATCTGTTCAACTCGAAAATGTGGAGATGCAATAAGCCATGAACTTCACAATGTCTTTTTCTGAGCTTATGCCATTAGCTCCTGTAATGATCGTGGCGTTGACTGCGATCGTTGTGATGATTCTCACTTCGATTAAACGTAATCATAATTTAATCGCAACAGCTTCTGTGGTCGGCTTAAACCTTGCTGCGGCAAATATTTTATTGAACATGTTTGGTGGGCAATTTGCGCCATCAAACGTGATGGGTATGTTCATGGTGGATCCGTTCACCATGCTCTACCAATTGGTGATCTTGGTTGCATCGCTAGCATGTTGTACTTTGTCACATGCTTATATTGAAACTTATAAAGATAACCGTGAAGAACTGTATATCTTGATGCTGTGCTCGGTAGCGGGTGCAATGTTAATGGTAGCAAGTTCGCACTATGCGTCTTTCTTCATTAGCTTAGAGTTAATGTCGATTCCTGTTTACGGTATGTTGGCTTATACGCATCAGCGTGCAAACTCATTAGAAGCAGGTATTAAATACTTGGTTCTTTCTGCAACAGCTTCGGCAATGTTGCTGATGGGTATGGCGTACATTTATGCTTATACAGGTTCATTGTCTTTCTACGAATCTTTCCAAGCATTAATGCAAAATATTCGTCAACCAATGGTACTCCTTGGTTTAGCGCTGATTATTTTTGCAGTGGGCTTTAAGCTTTCATTGGCACCATTCCACAAATGGACGCCTGATGTTTACGCAGGTGCGCCAGCTCCGATTGCGACTTTCCTTGCAACTGCTGCAAAAGTTGCGACGATTGGTTTATTTGTACGTTACTTACTAACTTCTGGCGCAATTTTGGTTGAATCGTTAGTTACGATCATTACTATTATTGCTGTGCTTTCGATTTTAGTG
The DNA here is from genome assembly GCF_002934965.1 of Acinetobacter sp. ACNIH2. Lineage (NCBI taxonomy): Bacteria > Pseudomonadati > Pseudomonadota > Gammaproteobacteria > Moraxellales > Moraxellaceae > Acinetobacter > Acinetobacter sp. ACNIH2. The sequence continues at coordinate 622,697 of NZ_CP026412.1, read as the reverse complement.
GGTAACTTCTTGGCAGTACGTCAAGTGAACTTGAAACGTATTCTGGGTTATTCATCGATTGCACACTTTGGTTATTTGTTGATTGGTTTAATTAGCATGACTTATGCAAGCTTGGGCAACGTATCAGTTTACGTGATCACTTATGTATTAACGACAATTGGTGCGTTCGGTGCAGTTGCATTAATGTCTAGCCCTTACAACAACGTTGATGAAGCAGAAAGTCTGGCTGATTACCGTGGTTTATTCTGGCGCCGTCCAGTGTTAACTGCAACCTTAACTGTCATGATGTTGTCTTTAGCGGGTATTCCATTAACTGCTGGCTTCATTGGTAAGTTCTTGGTGGTGATGGCTGCAGTAACGACTCAGCACTGGTTCTTGGCTGCGATGATTGTGGTAGGTTCAGGTATCGGCTTGTACTACTATCTCCGTGTAATGGTTGTGATGTACATGACTCCACCAGATACGCCACGTATTGATGCTGTTGATCACTGGGGTCAAAAAGTGGGTGGTATTATGGTATTACTCGCAGCACTTGCAGTATTGGTTATTGGTATCTATCCAGATCCAATTATCAAAATGGCTTTACAAGCTGAGATTTTATCTCCATTGCATTTCATGTTAACGCGTCAATAATTGAAAAATTATTGTGTTAATTAAAAAGCCTCCGCCAGTCGGAGGCTTTTTTTCTTATAAGATTTATAAAAAACATTTATAATAAGATGAATTATATTTAGATCTTTTTAGGTGTACTCCCGTGGCTATTCATGAAATTCGTCATCCTCTGATTCGACATAAACTTGGTTTATTACGTCGTGCTGATATTAGTACAAAGAATTTCCGTGAATTGGCACAGGAAGTGACCATGTTACTGACTTATGAAGCAACCAAAGATTTACCTGTGGTAGATCATGAAGTAGATGGTTGGGCGGGTAAAGTCACGACACAACGTATTGCGGGTAAAAAAATTACCGTGGTACCAATTTTACGTGCAGGGATTGGCATGTTGGATGGTTTCTTAAATCTGATTCCAAGTGCGAAAGTTTCAGTATTGGGGTTAGAGCGTGATGAAGAAACATTAGAAGCGCGTACTTACTATAAAAAATTGGTTCCAGATGTTCAAAACCGTATTGCGATGATCATTGACCCAATGTTGGCAACGGGTTCTTCATTGGTTGCGGCCATTGATGTATTGAAAGCCAGCGGTTGTAAAGATATTCGTGTCATGGTTTTGGTTGCAGCACCTGAAGGTATTAAAAAGGTGGAAACTGCACATCCAGATGTGACGATTTTTACTGCTTCTGTTGATGAGGGTTTGAATGTACAAGGCTATATCGTGCCTGGTTTAGGTGATGCTGGTGACAAAATCTTTGGCTCAGTGCAAAAAGATTAATAGTGTTATGGCTGAAAATGGGGGCTGTAACAGCCTCTTTTTTATATACTGTATCCAGCATGTTGGCAGAATAGGTGGAAATGAATGAAATCTGAATTTCAACAAGGGAAAATTACCCAATACAACGCAGATAAAGGCTATGGTTTTATTACGACGCCTGAGCAAGATATTTTCTTTCATATCTCTGATTTTCCGCTTGCAGATGGTGAGCCGAAACGCAATGAACGGGTGAAATTTTTAATCGTCGAGAATGGCAACAAATTCAAAGCAATTAAAATTGAACGTGTAGCAGACAATTCTGCCAAAGCGAAAAAGTCTAAAGTGTCGACACACAATAAATCGATTACTTCAGCTTTATTGTCAAACTTTAGACGTTGATCACGAACTAATAGAATTATTTTTTTTTGAATTTTAAAAAGAGGCTTTAGGGTCTCTTTTTTATTGATTAGAATAGAAAAAAATAAAAAAGTTTAGGGCGAATTATGTTTCTTGAGGGGAAGATCAAGCACTACAATTCTACACGTGGTTTTGGTTTTATTCAGGTTGAGGATGAGCCGAAAGACATCTTTTTCCACATTAAAGATTTCCCAAGTTGGCACATTAAGCCCAATGAGGGAGAGTTGCTCAAGTTTCGCGTAACCGAGGAGCAAGGAAAATTTAAGGCATCTGATATTGTACGCTTAAATTTAAAGCCAGAAGATCAACCGCTTCTTGAGCAGCATAGTTTCAATTACAGATCAATACCGCCCGCAGAGAAAATTGTTCTGCCAAGAAAATCTGTATCACGTTTAAAATACATGGTTTTATTCGTTCTGATTGTCATTGCTGGATTAGGTTTTGTCGCCTATCAAAAAGTGCAGGATCATCGCGTAGCCAAACAATTAAAAGCAGAACAACTCATTAAAGAACAAAAGCGAATTGTGGAGCAACAGCGAGAAGCATTGGGTCATTTACCTGATCGAATTCTCTCGGTTCAGGGACGCAAAAACTTAGATACAGTTGGATATGCGGTGAATACGCAACAGAGGAATATAAGTGTATCGCCCAAATCTGAAGCTTCAAAATTAGCTATTGTACAAAAAAATGATCCGATTGCTGATTTTAAATGTGATGGACGCACACACTGTAGTCAGATGCGATCTTATGATGAAGCCGTATTTTTCATAAGAAATTGCCCAAATACACAAATGGATGGCAATCATGATGGTGAGCCATGTGAGAAGCAGTTTAGAAGATAAATTCTGAAATAAAAAATGCTCCTGTCTAGGAGCATTTTTAAAATAGCAGATTAACCTTCACAGAACTTCATAAAGGCTTTTAAACCAGGCCCTTGATACTTTTGGCGATGTACTAACATGAATAATGGTCGTGAGAGTTGCCAGAATGGTGTATTCAGTACCACTAAGTGTCCTTTTTCTTGTAAAGGTTCAATCGCGAGTTTAGAAATACAGGACATGCCCAAACCACCCGCAACAATTTTAAGAATCGCTTCGTTATGCCCAAGGGTCAGGCGGATATTGGCATCAGGCAAATCTTGTAAAATGGCATTGTCAAACACTTCACGAGTACCCGAACCTTCTTCGCGGAGAATCCATTCGACATTGTCAAAGTCAGCAGGACTGAGTTCACGATTCAAGCGTGCCAAGGGATGATTAGGGGCACAACAGACCGCCAGTTCATCATCCCGCCAATGGATACATTGGAGTTGAGGTAAGTGGCATGAACCTTCAATCAAAGCCAGATCTAACTGAAATTGGTTGACTGCCTCAATCATTTGGCGCGTATTACCCACCTGAAGTTGTAAATGTGCTTGTGGTTGAATTTGTAAAAAATCTGCCATTAAATCAGGCATTAAGTAATCACTGATGGTTAAGGTTGCCCCTAAACGCAAATCGATACTTTGTAATTCACCTTTTGCCGCTTGTTCAAAGGCTTCACAGCGTCCTAAAATTTCAAGGGCTTGTGGCAATAAGAAACGACCTAGATCATTCAATTGCAGACGCTTACCCAAACGGTCAAACAGAGGAGCCCCTAAGCCGTCTTCCAGATCTGCCAGTGCCATACTTGCAGCACTTTGAGTCAACTTCACCGCGTCGCTGGCTTTGGTGACGGTGCCTTCCTGAGCGACTGCTACAAAAACAGCCAATTGGCGTAAAGTCATGCGCATGAATGTAGCCTTAACATTTAAAAAATATTAATAAATTATATTGTCATGCTAACATGAGCGCAGTCTTTGATGCCACGTCGAAATCATGTCAATTGAAAAATTTAGCGTAGAAAAGGTTTTATCTGTTCAGCGTTGGACCAATACTTTATTTAGTTTCACCATGACACGTCCTGCACATTTTAAGTTTACCGCAGGTCAATTTGCCCGTATTGGCTTAAAAGTTGGCGATGAATTGGTTGTTCGAGCCTATTCAATTGTGTCTTCACCGTTTGATGAAACCTTAGAATTCTTTTCAATTGTAGTACCTGATGGGGCATTTACCTCCAACTTGCAACACTTACAAGTGGGCGATGAACTGTATTTAGAAAAAATCCCTTATGGATTTTTAACACTTACCCGTTATCAGTTGCCATTACCTCAGGATTTATGGCTATTGGCAACAGGCACAGGCTTAGCACCTTTTGTTTCCATGCTGCAAGACTTTGACACATGGAGCAAATATCAACATATTTATTTGATCTATAGTGTTCGTACTGCTTCCGAATTGGCTTATGTTGAGCGTATTCAAGAGATTGCGCAGACTTTTGGTGAAGGGCATACAGGTTTTAAATTTGTGCCGATTGTGACCCGTGATCCGCAAGCCGTATTGCATGATCGTTTGCCAATATTGATCGAGAATGGTGCACTTGAACAAGCTGTTGGCTACCAACTGAATCCTGCAACAAGTCATGTGATGTTGTGTGGTAATCCGCAAATGGTAGAAGATACCAAAGAGGCGTTGAAAGCTCGTGGCTTAACAATGAATCGCCGTGGTGAGGGCAATATCGCGGTAGAAAATTATTGGTAAACCCCAATTTCATTGGTTATCAGCATTTTGAATGAACATTAAAAATCCTCCATTTAGGAGGATTTTTTGTCACTAAAACTTAGTGCACGAACATATCCATGAAATCGCGAATTTCATAAATGGCACTGTCTAAATCTGTGCTGAGCCATGTTGGTTCAAAAAAGCCTGCATAATATTCCAGACGATCTTGTGGCACCACTAAACGGACAGGGCATTCTTCTTCCACTAAACGCCAAGGCAAAATTGGCACTTCATTATCTAAAAATGCCGCTATATTGCGAATGTCCACAATCATGGCATTCACGCATTCTGGAAAAGGCATGACTGAAAATTCTTCAGTACGACGACGGAAATATTCTAAATCACCCCATTTCAGCACATAGCTTGGCTTGGTAAATTCAATAATACCAATCAGATGCTGATCACGTGTGTAGTGTAGTGAACATTGATGTGTGACGTCGGTGTCAAGATCAAGTGTGACACTTTGTTGACTATACGCCATAAAGATTAGGAGCATTTAAAATGAGGTGCATAATTATACTCTAGTTTCGCAGTATTGCGGCAAATGGTTACATATTCTTTGACGTGCGCTGAGCTGTAACAATATCCCCCATCAAGCAAAAACGTTTATGTTCTTAAAGCAGACCATCTGCTTTTTTATAAATACAAATCAATTTGAACAAAAAGTTAAAATTGGTATGGCTTATGCATTGTTCTTTAGCATCAAGCAAATGCGAGGTGCCTATGTCAAATGTCAAAAGTATAGTTGCTGACACTCATTCAGATCATCATTCCAATACAGAATATTTTGCTCAACGCAAACTCAAGCAAGGCGCTGTCGGATGGCTATTACTGATTGGGTTAGGCGTTGCGTATGTTATTTCTGGGGACTTTGCAGGCTGGAATTTTGGCTTGGCACAAGGTGGATGGGGTGGCATGTTTATTGCCACGATTGTGGTTGCCATCATGTATTTATGTATGTGTTTAGCCATGTCAGAAATGTCGACCATGCTGCCTACGGCGGGAGGAGGTTACAGCTTTGGGCGGACTGCCTTTGGACCTTTGGGGGGCTATTTAACGGGAACCGCAATCCTGATTGAATATGCGATTGCTCCTGCTGCAATTGCTGTGTTTATTGGCGCCTATTGTGAATCTTTATTTGGGATTGGTGGCTGGTTCGTTTATTTACTTTGTTATCTGTTTTTTATGGGCATTCACCTTAAAGGTGCGGGAGAAGCCTTAAAAATTATTTTCGTTATTACCGCCGTGGCTGCCGTAGCATTACTGGTTTTTATTGTGGCGATGTTGCCACACTTTGACAGTCAGAATTTACTCAATATTCCTGTCAAAACTGATGCAGTTGGGGCTAGTGCATTTTTGCCTTTGGGCTATTTAGGCATTTGGGCGGCTGTGCCTTATGCCATCTGGTTTTTCTTGGCGGTGGAAGGTGTGCCTTTGGCGGCAGAAGAAGCCAAGGAGCCACATAAATCTTTACCACGTGGTTTGATCGGTTCAATGCTGATTTTAGCTGTGTTTGCCTTAGCCATTTTATTTTTGGGTGCGGGTGCCGCAGGCGCTGATACCTTAAAAGAGTCTGGTGCACCATTGGTAGATGCGTTAAAAGTGGTCTATGGCGAAAATACTTGGTTAGCAGGTTTTGTTAATTTTGTGGGGTTAGCAGGCTTAATTGCGAGCTTCTTCTCGATTATTTATGCTTATTCACGCCAGATTTTTGCCCTGTCTCGCGCGGGTTATTTACCTAAGAAACTTTCATTAACAAATAAAAACCATGCACCACATTTAGCCATCATTATTCCTGGAGTGATTGGGTTTATGCTGTCTTTATCAGGTGAAGGTGATCTACTGATTTTGATGGCAGTTTTTGGGGCCACCATTTCTTATGTACTGATGATGATGGCTTATATTAAATTGAAAATTGCTAAACCGCATATGCCTCGTCCCTACAAAGCCCCTGGTGGTATTGTCACCGCTTCGATTGCCTTAGTTTTAGCAGCAATAGCAACGGTTGCAGGCTTTGTGGTCGATCCAAAAGTGTGGTTTATGGCGGCCGCAATTTACACGGTTTTTATCCTGTATTTCTTAATTTATAGCCGTCATCATTTGGTCGCAGGCACTCCAGAAGAAGAATTTGCCAATATTCAGGCAGCAGAACAAGAACTCAATACTTAAGGAGTCTGGGCAGTGATCTATCGGATTGATGTTGCACATCAACATTATGTTTTTTCAGATTTAAAAACACTTATGGCAAAGGCGACGCCTGAACGTTCGGGTGATCAGCTTGCAGGGATTGCGGCACAGAATGCAACCGAGCGTGTAGCGGCACAAATGTGTTTGGCAGATGTACCACTCAAACAGTTTCTGAATGAAGCGCTGATTCCTTATGAACAGGATGAAGTGACCCGACTGATTATGGATGAACATGAGGCTGAAGCATTCTATCCGATTTCGCATTTTACAGTAGGTGACTTGCGAAATTGGTTATTGAGTGCCGATGCTACTACGGAAAAATTGACTGCACTACAGATGGGTTTAACGCCAGAAATGGTGGCTGCTGTAAGTAAAATTATGCGCAATCAGGATTTGATTTTAGTCGCAAAAAAATGCCGTGTGATTACCCAGTTTCGCAATACTATCGGTTTAGAAGGGCATTTGTCGACACGCTTACAACCCAATCATCCCACCGATGATGTTTTAGGGATTTCTGCTAGTATTTTGGATGGTTTGATGTACGGCAATGGTGATGCGGTGATTGGGATAAACCCTGCAACTGATAACCTGCAAAACCTGTCAGAACTATTAAAGCTGCTAGATTACATTATACAAGAATATGATATTCCGACGCAGTCTTGTGTGCTGACGCATGTAAGCTCAGGTATTCAACTGGCGAATAAAAAAGTTCCAATAGATTTGATGTTTCAGTCGATTGCAGGAACAGAGCAAGCCAATAGCGCCTTTGGGATTAATTTAGCTTTACTCCAAGAAGGTTATGAGGCTGCACTCAGCTTAAAGCGAGGAACCGTAGGACAAAATGTGATGTATTTTGAAACAGGTCAGGGCAGCGCGCTTTCCAGTCAAACCCATCATGGGGTAGATCAACAAACCATAGAAACCCGAGCTTATGCAGTGGCACGTAAATATAATCCTTTTTTGGTCAATACCGTGGTTGGCTTTATTGGCCCTGAATATTTATATAATGGTAAACAGATTATACGTGCGGGCTTAGAAGACCACTTCTGCGGAAAATTGCTTGGTGTCCCGATGGGCTGCGATATTTGCTACACCAACCATGCCGATGCAGATCAGGATGATATGGATATTCTGCTCACATTATTAGCCAATGCAGGTATTAACTTTATTATGGGCATTCCAGGTTCAGATGATGTGATGTTGAATTATCAAACCACATCGTTTCATGATGCTTTATACATTCGTCAGCTTTTAGGACTTGCGCCAGCACCTGAATTTAATAATTGGCTTGAACAGCAAGGCATTTTAAAACAGCAAAGTTCAAGACTGGAATGGCCTCAGCACATGCCTGAAAGATTTTCACGCTTGCTGATGTCTTAGTTTAGGGAGATATGGATGAAGTTACATTATGATGTTCAATATCCACAGCAATTTGAAAAAAATAGTTGGGAACAACTGAAACAGTTTACCGATGCTCGAATTGCCTTGGGGCGTACAGGCGGAAGTCTACCAACTCGTCCACTGTTAGAATTTCAACTGGCTCATGCCCAAGCTAAAGATGCCGTATTAAAACCTCTTGATATTGAATTATTAAGCCAGCAATTTGAACAGCAGACCATTCCTTTTGTGCAAGTTAGTAGTTGTGCAGTCGACAAAGATACCTATTTGAAACGTCCTGATTTGGGGCGAGAACTTTCGGCGACTTCAAGGCAAATGCTTACAGCAATGCAATCAGAACAAAAACAATATGATGTATTAATTGTGGCAGGCGATGGCTTATCTGCACGTGCGATTGAAGATAATGCGGTGAGTTTTATTGCTAAAATGTTAGAGGCGTGTGCCCAACAAGGTTGGAGCATCGCCCCTATTGTTATCGCAACAGGAAGCCGAGTGGCTTTGGGGGATGAAATTGCCCAAATTTTAAATGCGCAAATGTTGGTCATGTTGATTGGAGAGCGCCCAGGCTTGAGTTCTCCAGATAGCATGGGTATTTATTATACGTGGCAAGCTCAAAAAGGCTGTCATGATGCCATGCGTAATTGTATTTCGAATGTGCGTCCAGCAGGCTTAGATGAAGTGACAGCGGTGCAACGCCTTGTTGCCCTCATGTCGAAGTCCAAACAATTACAATTTTCTGGTGTGAATTTAAAAGATGAGCATGAAATGGTCATTGAGCAGGGGCAACCCCAATTGCTACATGGGATTTTTTAAAAAAGCGAGATCCTACTCTACAGAAATGAAAGCTAAGTTATTTTTCTATAGATAATTTACAAGCGCTCACGATCAAATAATGCTTTGTCACACAATCTTATAGTTTTTGTTGTTAGTATAAAAATTCAACAAGGGATGAGTTTTGTGAGGGGAACATGGTACATGATTTCAATAAACCGCCTCATGTCACGAGTGCTGAAGAAATAAGACAAAAAAAACGCTTACCAGTGTACATGCTAATCTTAGTCGGTATCTTTTTCTTGGCACTTGTGGTCTATATGCTTTCAAGCGGAACGCCAAGTTAAGAATGTGCAACGGGGAAAGTCTTTGAAACAATGTGAGAAGACGGGGTTCGATGCAATAATTCGGGGTGGATTTGCTTGAGTTAAACAGACGATTTAACTAAATGATTTTTTATTCGATAAAAGCTCTAGCTCAATAAGCTAGGGCTTTTTTGCTATTTGAATGTGCCCTTTTGTTGTAATTCTGCATATGAGTGTTGATTAAAAAAAATACAAATTCTAAGGTTATTGAGTACCTCCATGTTTTTATGAATACAACAACAATCAAGCTCCTGATGGAGTCGGTTATGAACAGAAATAAGAAGAGGGAATAGACATGAATGAGTTTTTTGAAGGGGGAATGAGACCCCCTGAAATGAATGGAATGTATTACTGGGATCAGTTGCATCCAATTTTGTCTGCTGTTGCTATCTTGCTCATTGGTTGGGTGATTGCTTTAGTGATCGCTGCTGCGGTGAAGAAGGTGTTATCTAAATTAGGCACCAATCAAAAGCTTTCAAGTGCAACGGGACATCGTTCCAATATTGAAAACATCGTGTCTAGAATTGTCTTTTGGATTGTACTGCTGATCGCCGTGATTGGTGCATTGAATGTTTTGAATCTGACTAGCGTCAGTGGTCCATTCAGTAATATGATTCAACAATTCTTATTATTTATTCCTCAACTTTTGGCAGCCACGGCCGTTGCTTTTATTGGCTGGATTTTTGCCAACTTAGTGAAAGTAGGACTGAAAAAATTATTGGATCGAACTCAGCTCGATGAAAAATTGAGTGAAGATGTAGGTGTCAGTCCAATCAGTCAAAATATCAGTGAGATTGTTTACTGGCTGATTCTATTGCTATTTTTACCGGTTGTTCTGTCGATTTTAGGTTTAAATGGTTTGCTGTTCCCAATTCAAAATATGTTAAATGAAGCCATTTCATATTTACCGAATTTATTTATTGCCATTGTGATTGTTTTTGTCGGCTATATTTTGGCAAAAATTGTTCGAGGTATTCTGGAAGGCTTGATACAAAGTTTAGATCTACAAAAACAAGCGCAAAAAATTGGATTGTTTAAGAATTCGAATTTAGCCCATGTATTAGGCTCATTTGTATTTGCCATTATTATTATTACTGCCTTAATTATTGCATTTGAAGCCTTGGGCATTAATTCAATTTCACAACCTGCAACAGCTATGTTGTACGAAATTATGAATGCAATTCCGCAGATTATTGCGGCTGGGTTAATTTTGATTATTGCTTATGTCGTTTCACGTTTTGTGGCAAATTTGGTGGTGGATGTAGTTTCTGGGACTGGAGTGGATGATATTCCTGCCAAACTTGATCTACAGCGCTTTTTAGGCACTACGAAAATTTCATGTGTGTTGGGTTATCTGATTGTATTCTTTACCATGCTATTTGCAGTATCCGAAGCAGCCAATCGCTTGGGTTTAGAGCAAGTTAGTATACTAATTTCCATGTTTATTCAGTTTGGTGCCAATATTCTATTAGGTGCTGTCATTTTAGTGATTGGATTTTGGTTGGCCAATTTGGTGGCAAATGTTGTACAGCGTGGTGAATATCAGAGTTCGCTTTGGTTAGCCAATTTGGTCCGTGTGCTCATTATGGGGTTGGTCGTTGCCATGGGCTTAAGAGCGATGGGAATTGCAGATTCGATTGTAAATCTGGCATTTGGTTTAACTTTGGGTGCTGTCGCTGTGGCATTTGCACTGGCATTTGGCTTGGGAGGTCGTCAACCTGCGGAACGTATTTTGACTGACTTGATTGAGTGTGCGAAAAAGCAGGCGAAAGAACCTAATCCCCAACCGAAAACGTCGACACCAATGGCATCTACACAGGTCAAGCCACAAACCGCTGCAACATCACCTACAGATCAGGTTGTTCCAGATGATCTATTGGTCGACCCTGATCATAAACCGTTGAATAACCCATATGGTTCTACGGGAGAAGCTGAAGAAGATGTCGATATTCAGCCAAAAGATGACCCGAAATAACGTGTTTAATTTTACCAAGATCGATCATGCTTAGGCAGGTCGATCTTGTAAATGAGGAAAAATGATGAAAATTAAAAGACCAAATACGATTATTGCCCCAATCATTATTGCAGGAATTACCTTCGGATTTTTAGTGAGTGCCTATAAATTTATTTTTGCCCAACAATCAACACAAGCGAATGCCACTGAAGAAGAGGATCCCTTAAAACAGGAATCCTAATACTTTATGCTGAAAGAGTCGCATTTTAAATTTGATTGTGCTATTGATAGAAAATGTTCAGTATCATTTAGTATTTAGTTTAATACTGCTGACATATTTCTGAATTAAATTTAGAACTAAAAATAGATAAGGAAGGGAATAACAATGTTTAAATTCTTATTAATCCGTTTAAATGCATTGACTAAAGTTGCGAATACACAAGAGAGTTTAGACCAAATGCAAAAAGCGATTGAGCGTGTGCATACCAATCAACAAGTGCATTTATTGCGTACGGACTATTTAGAGTAACGGTTGATATTTCATCTATCACTTGAAATTTGGGTCAAACAAAAACAGGCAGCAGAAATCATCTGTTGCCTGTTTTTGTTTGAGAAAGATTAAACATATTGCGAAGCAGCATGTGCTGATGACCATGCCCATTGGAAGTTGAATCCTCCCAAATGTCCTGTGACATCGAGTATTTCACCCACAAAATATAAGCCTTTTTGCTTTTTACTTTCCATGGTTTTCGATGAAACTTCAGTGGTATCTACGCCACCTAAAGTCACCTCAGCAGTACGGTAGCCTTCTGTTCCTGATGGTTTGACTTCAAATGCATGTAAGCGCGTTGCAATGTGTTCCAGTTTTTCATCCGACAATTGGCCAATCGCAGTTTCAGCCAGTTCAGGCCAAATGAGGTTTTGTAGTTCAACCACCACGCTTTTCGGGAAATGCTCACCCAGTAAAGTACGCAGTAGGGCTTTAGGTTGACTCTGTTTTTTCGCTTTTAAGTAATCTTGCAAATCTATGCTTGGCAAGAAATCAATTTTGAAGCTTTGCCCAATATCCCAATAATTTGAAAGCTGTAGCGAGCTTGGCCCACTGAGTCCTCGATGGGTAAATAAAAGAGCTTCAGTGAAAGCGTTTAAATCATTCGATAAAGTTGCATCTACAGCGTTGCCACTTAAGCGTGTAGTTACTTCTTTAAAGCTGTCCGAGAAGGTGAAAGGCACTAAACCTGCGCGAGTCGGATAAACATGATGACCAAATTGTTTCGCAATTTCATAACCAATGCCTGACCCTCCCAAGGTTGGAATAGACAAGCCACCCGATGCAACCACGACAGATTCAGCTTCAAAATAACCCAGTGTTGTGGCAATTTGAAAACCTTGTTCATCAAGTGCAGTGATGGCTTTCACTTCACAGTTGGTTTTAATATCGACCAAACCTGTTTTTTCACACTCACTTAATAGCATGGCTAAAATCTCTTTAGCACCATTGAGGGTGAAGAGTTGACCATGTTTACGTTCTTCATATTCAATGCCGTACTCACAAACTAAGCCAATAAAATCCCAATTGGTATAGCGGGTCAGGGCTGAAATTACAAAGTGCGGATTATGTGAAATAAAGTTGCTTGGTTCGACATAGAGGTTGGTAAAGTTACATTTACCACCACCCGACATGAGAATTTTTTTACCGACTTTATTGGCTTTTTCTACCACCACGACTTTACGTCCGCGTTGAGCTGCCATATAGGCTGTCATTAAGCCAGATGCACCAGCACCTAAAACTAAGACATCATATTGATTTGTGGACATGACACACTCACGGGAGAATAAAGCAGGGCATTATAGACCAACTTTTTTGCTTTTTCAGGACTATCTAAAGCGTATTTAAACGACCTTGCAGCCCACCAGAATGAATCACCAAAATGCGATGATCTACTGGAAATGTCCCTTGTTGAATTAAATCGGTTAAGCCCAACAGCATTTTGCCTGTGTAAATCTGTTCCAGTGGAATCTGATAGCGCTGCTCAAAGTCTTGAATAAATTGCAGTAGTTCAGGCGTAGTTTTGGCATAACCGCCACAACAATATTGATCGGTAATTTGCCAATTATGTTTTTGGGTGAGTTGCTGCACTTCTGCTGTAAGAAAATCGCCTTTGAGCGCGGAGAAGCCCAAAATTTGCTGTTGTGAAGTACTAGCTTCAATGAGGCCTGCAATGGTGCCACCAGTACCGACTGCACAACAAATCAGGTCGTAATTTTGTCGATCTTCATCAGAGAGAATTTCTGTACAGCCCTGAATGGCAAGCGGATTCGTTCCCCCTTCCGGAATCACATAATAGTCAGGGTAATCTTGTTGTAACTGTGCTAAGTAGGCTGAGCTTTGCTTTTGTCGATAGGTTTCTCGCGTTACAAACTGCAACTGCATACCAAATTGTTGCGCCGTATGTAGAGTTGGGTTTAAGGGTTTACTGACTAGCTCTTGACCTCGAATAATGCCTAGACTTTCAAATCCAAATAACTGTGTTGCATAGGCCGTCGCAGCAATATGATTGGAATAAGCCCCACCAAAGGTCAGCAGTTTTTTATAGCCTTGTTGCTGTGCCGCTAACAGGTTGTATTTGAGTTTAAAAAATTTATTGCCTGAAATATGTGGATGAACCAAGTCCAAACGTTTGATGCTAATTTCAAATCCTTCGACAGTAATTTGCTGATAGGGAATGGTTTGGGCAATTTGGTCAAACATAGAATTTTTATCAACTTGGCTCAGAGCATAGTGTAAATGAAAATGAATTTTTTCTGCACAAGATTAACGTTGTGCAGAGTGGGTATCGACTGAACTAATCACGGACATGCCAGGACGTAAGTTTTCTATGCCCGTTTGATTCGGGTCAATCGCAATACGTACTGCAATGCGTTGAACCACTTTAGTAAAGTTGCCCGTAGCATTATCGGCTTTAAGCACACTGAACTCTGAGCCAGCCGCAGGGGAAATTTGCTCGACATGACCTGTAAATTTTTGATGATTTAAGGCATCCACCGTAAACCATGCTTTTTGCCCAATTTTCATGTTGGCAATTTGAGTCTCTTTAAAGTTGGCGGTGACCCAAGTTTGTTGTGGAATCAGATAGAGCAACTGTGTCCCTGCTGCCACATATTGTCCCACGCGTGGATTGACTTCACCCAATTGTCCATCCATAGGAGCGATAATACTGCTGTAATTTTTGGTGGTTTTGGCTTGATCCAGTTGCGCAACGGCATTGGTTACTTGCGCTTTGAGTCCAGTTTCAGCCACTTGTGCGGTTTTTAACGCTTCTTGAGCAACCAGTACATTGGCTTGTGCCTGTTGTAATAGGGCTAAGTTATTTTGCGTATCTGCAACGGCTTTGTCTTGTTCTGATTTAGATGCTGCACCAGAGTCCCCCAACTGTTGATAACGCTGCTGTTGTGCCAATGATAGTTGGTAGGCTGCTCGCCCTTGTTCGACTTTAGCTTCTGCCGCGACAATATCGGCTTTACGCTGAGCTATACTTTGCGTTTGATTCGATAGGTTGTTTTTAGCTTGATCTACTCCAGCTTCCGCCTGCGTCACTTTTTGGTCATAGGTGGTGGCATCAATATGCATCAACACCTGTCCTTTTTTGACGTGATCAAAATCACTGACCAAGACATCTTTGACATAGCCATTAATTTGCGAAGAAAGTACTGTGGTTTTGCCTTTGATGTAGCTGTTGTCAGTGGATTCAACTGTACTATCAAAAGGTCCAATTTTCCACGCCCACAAGATGATGCCAATACCGATGATCAGTACTAAAAACATCAAAATCAAGGTACGTTTCGCTGTTGGAATCAGTTTACTGGATGGCGGCGTAGTGGGTGCTGTCGCCGTTGGCTGTTCAGCCTCAGGCGTATTTTCAGAAGTTACATTTTTTTCAGCGGGAGCTACTGGTTTTTGATCATCAGACATAACAATTTCTCAAATAAATAGGGAGTGGTGGCATTAGGTTTGACCGATTTTCGCTTGTTGCCGCAGTTGGTATTGATTCCGTGCAATCAGGAATGTCCCCCATAACAACAGCAGCATGGCGACAACGCCATTGAAGCTAATCACATCGTTATAGGCTCGTACTTGGGCCTCTCGAGTCACCACTTGATTTAAGTTTTTTAAGGCTTGTTGTTGTTCTAATTGCTGATCGAGCGTGTAACGTTGTGAGCTTTGCTGATAGGTTAAAATTCGTTGAGCAATTAAAGGGTTGGTTTCTGGGAGCTGCTGAATGATTTCGGCACGGTAGTTTTGGGTTCGAACCTGTTGATAGGTGGAATAAAAGGATGAACCGACTAAGCCACCAAAAGTTTGGGTTGCTGAAAAAAGTACAATAAACGTGACAATATGGGTGGGGCCTTTTTGCATGGCACTTAAAATTCCTGTAACCAGCAATGGGCCAATAAATACGCCACTGGCAAGGCCGACCAAAAATTGGCTGCAATAAAAGTTGGAAGGACGAACATCGCTAGTGAGATGGAAATCCAGTCCGCAAGCAACCAATACCAAAGCTTCAGCTAACAGTAGGTGCCAAATAATCCGTTCACGTGAAAAGGTGATCGCACTAAATAAGGTTCCAGACACAATGCCTAAAAAGATCACCACATAGAGCGGAACAAATTGATCGGGTCCCATGCCCATGGTTTTGAGAAAACTTACCGCAGCATAACTTTGCTCCGACATTAAGAAGCGAATTGCAAAGGCACCAATGATAAAACGTACCGTGGATGATGTACCCAGCCAACGGGTCATAATCAGTGGATTGACTCGATAATGTTCATAGACCAAACCAATCACAATCAGGCTGAACCCAGCAATTAACAGGTAAGCCAGCCATTTCACATCAAACCACCACAAGATTGGTCCTTGGGTTAACACGATACACAAAAAGGCAAAACCGGGTGCAAGCAGAGCAAAGGTGAAAAAGTCCTGCTTTTCAAAAACAGCTACTCTTAAACTGCGAGGTAATTTAAGAGACACCACCATTGCGAAACAGCATAGGGCTAAACCAATTTCAAAGGTGTATAGGACATTCCAGTTATTCACATCAATAAGGTATGGAGAAATAATCCATGCCAAGGGAATGCCGAGCTGTTGAAAGCCTAAAGCCAAATAGATACTGCGACCAAAATCCTCTCGCTTAAAGGCTTGCATAATGTAATACATACCTAAAGAGCTGAGAGGTGCTGCAACCATGCCGCTAATAAAACGTACCAACACTGCCATTTCAAAGGTATGCACAAAGACGTGTAAAACCAAAACCACAATAAAAATGAGTAGGCCAATTTCAGAAAAGAGACGTAAACCATATTGTTGGCGGGCTTTAAACAAAATCAGGTTAGAACTGACGTTTGCCATGACATAAGCAGCAGGAATCCAAGCCACTTCAGAAGGAGTGAGTCCATATTCACCCTGAATTAAGGGCAAATTCGCGGTAATAAAACCATTACTCAGACTCGCAGACAGTGCGATAAACAAGCCGATACAAAAATATAGAATACGTTTGGTATTGGAGTGAGCAATGACAGCTGGGGAACCAGGTAGGGTTGGCTTTTCTTCGGGCGTCCAGTTTGGCGCAGGTTCGAGGAGGCGTGGGGGCTGTGTCATGATTGGAGCCCTTTATGATCGAATACCATTGAGGAGTAGCTCAATCGCACGTTGCGCAAGTTGTTGTTGCTCTTTATCAGTCAGTCCTTGAAATGAAGTCCTTAAAATAGCCGTAATCATGGCGTAATCTTTTGTGGTCAAATCGGGGCGACACACGCCGTGGCGAATGGCTTGATCAATCAAAGGCTGCAAAATTGCATCGCGACGTGCGTAAATATCGACCATGATAGGATCATTACGATCAATCACCCGCCAATATTCCATCAGTGCAGTTAAATAAGGTAAGTTGTAGACATGGTTTTCAATTAAACGGATAAAGCCATCTTCATACTGAGAAAATGCTTCAGCACGGAGTGCAAGCCGTTCCAAAGCTTGTTCCATAAGTGCAATCACCAACGCACGACGGTCTTCAAAATTACGATAAAAAGTTGCTCGTCCGACGTTGGCTGCATCAATGACCATTTGCAGCGGTGCATTTATCCCATGAGTGCGAAAAACCTGAACTGCGGCTTCGAGTAATTCTTCACGGTTTTGTGCAGCACGCTGTTGACGACTGGTCATGGTGATTATTTCATTTGATTTGGGAGTACTATTATTTAACGGACAAAAATGTCCGTTGTAAATATTCAGTCCTGTAAGATTTTGTAAATGACTTTATAGGCGTCTAATTTAATTTACTTACATTATTGTTTTTACTATAAATAATTAATGTTTTTAAAAGAAATAAAATGTCCTAAAACTGCTCATATTGAAGGATAAAAGTTGTAACAAAGTTAATAGGATTGGAAAAATAAAAGTGCTATGCTGAATAAACAATAAGAAAGAAAAAAAGGGGATGTGATGAACAAAATATCCTTGATACTGATCTGTATTATGGCAGGGTTGCTCACAGCTTGTGATGCAAAGGATGATCTGAATAAACCTCAAACGATGGTTAGAACCATGGTCATTGGGGGCGTGCCTGTAGCTGATCATGATTATAAGTCGATGGCTCGTGATCAAACATCCCACGTCGATCATTCACAACCTTAGTATTTTTCATTCTGGACGAATTTGACTTGATTTTAGTTGCCAATACGAAGGCAAAAATTGGACTGATTCAAAACAGATTAAATAAAAAAGAGCATCTGAATGATGCTCTTTTTTTTTAATTCAAGTCATTAGTGGAAAACTGCTTCTAAAGCCTTTAATCCAACTTTAGGATCGAGTAAACCATTATAAATCTCTGGGATTTTACGTTCGACCCCAAAGAATTCATAGATGGCAAGCATTGCTCCACGAACTGAATATTCGACGGTAAAGACCACATCATCTTCAATTTCTACAAATTGCCCCAAGAATGCGAAATTCTGTGATCCTTTTGGAATCACGAAAGGACGATCTCCAGATTTACGGCAAGCAAATAGGGCTGACGCATACGGCATCATGACTGTTGTGACCTCAGTGTTAGAAAGTACGTGCTCTAAGATGTCCTCGAAACCTAATTGATGAATTAATTCAGTCAAAATTTCTTTGCCTGTACATGCGCTCATAGGTTTAGCGATGTAGTCACCTTGATGATCTATTTGGAAACCATAACCCCATAAGGTAAAAGTTCCTTGTGGCAAATTGGCAAAGTGGGGCTGTGCGGGAACCACAATCGACAAATGCCACCCTGATTCAAACCATGTCATTAACGCACCTGTACCAGGTTGATTGCCCGTATAGTCAACAATCCGTTTCAGGAGTACATCATCTTTCATGGTTAGTGTGAACGACTCCCACTTATGTTCATCCACATTGCCATAAAAACTCATAGGACGGCCAAAATCAGGTGCTTTTTTAGAAAGCGTTTCCCATAAACTCCAACCGTGATCTTGGCGATCTCGAATTAATGCGGGAACATCATCGTTACTGCCATAACGTGAGTCGGCAGTGATTGAACCTAAGGTAAAAATGGCAAGATCATGTTGCTTTAGCTCTATTTCTTCTTTGCCTTCAGGTAATGTGACATAAAGTTTGGTCGCACGACGCTCTTGTGTGGTTTCATCAGTATGAAAATCTGCATCGGTGACATAATTACCAAAGCGCACATCAACGCCTTGCTCAACTAACCAACGCTGTAACGGCAGAATCATCGAATCATATTGATTATATTTGGTTCTTTTTACCCCAGCCAAAGTATGAATGCGAGGCAGTTCTTGAATAAAGCGTAAGAAGTAACGTCTTAATTCAGCCGCGCTATGCCATTTTTGAAAGGCAAAAGTGGTTCGCCACATGCGCCAAAAATTACTTTGAAAAAAAGATTCATCAAAAAACTCATCAATACGGCGGCTGCCAATTTTTTCTTCTTTTGATGCTAATAAGCGTAGCATTTGAGCTCGATGCAAATTACTTAAACCTAATTTTTCCGCATCTAAAATATTATGCTTGGCGTCAATTAATCGTGCATTTGCGTGGGTTTTCACTTGCTCATTAAACTCACGACATTCTTCACGTACAGAAATGTCTGGGTTTTCTAAAGAGGGAATACTCGAAAATAAATCCCATAAACATAAATAGGTTTCATCAGTCAGCATCCGTCCACCACGTGTAACCCATGCATGTGCAGCTTCAGGAGTTTGACCACCATCCATCGAGCCACCCGAAAGGTTTAATTCTTCTAGTATATGAATGTTTTGGGCAGGGACTTGTGCATCACGAATGGCAAAGGCTGCTGCGGCCATACCTGCAATGCCACCCCCCACGATCCAGAGATGTGTGTGTTTAGCGTCGAATGTTTTTTTATTCGGCATGATCAACCCTCTTGTGTCATTTTTATCAGAAAGTAAAATAAAACCATATTTTTAGTATGTGATTGTTGGGGTAAGAATACTAGGAAAGAAATGTGAAAATTTAATGTGAAATTTTGATTAAAAAAATGGTTTTATGGAGAAAAAAGTAATTAAGTTAAAATGTAAAATTTCTGTGTTATAATTTTAAGTATATGATAATAAATATTATATTGAATAATTACTCTAATTGAGTTCATTGTTTTGGCATTAATAAATACTTTACATGTGTATTTAAATAACAATATTAAAGGGAATAGAGTCGCTTGGGATAATAGGATTTAAAGTGTTTTTTATTTCGCTAAACACATTTTTTGATAGGTTTTGGTGCAAATTTTGTCTAAAATAATGCACCCATTTTTATCCCAATGCATCGAGGTGCGCTTTGGAATCGCTCATTATATTAGGTTCAATTACCTTAGCTTTAATGTTAGGCGCAATTAGCCCTGGGCCGACCTTTATTTATGTGGCGAAAAACTCAATTGCGATTTCGCGTAAACACGGTTTGTTTACTGCATTGGGTACAGGAACAGGTGCAGCGTTGTTCGGTTTATTGGCGGTGATGGGTTTACAAGCCATTCTATTGGCCGTGCCTTCGGCATATCTCGCTTTAAAAATCTGTGGTGGTTTATATTTACTTTGGCTGGCATTTAAAATTATTAAGCATGCTAAGGAGCCAATGGAAACCACGAATGGTGAAACAGCTCCAATGAGCTATAAACAAGCGTACCGATTGGGCTTAATTACACAAATGAGTAACCCAAAAATTGCGATTGTGTTGGCCAGTATTTTCACCGCTTTATTGCCAAAAGATATTCCGACCTATTTTTATGTCGTATTACCGATGTTGTGTTTCTTTATTGATGCAGGTTGGTATTCATTGGTGGCAGTTGCTTTGTCAGCAGAAGGTCCACGGAAAGTTTATTTAAAATCGAAAGCGATTTTTGACCGTGTAGCAGGTGGGGTTATGACTTTACTTGGGTTAAAACTTATTTTTGGAATGAAGTAACAGTTTTACATCGTTGACCCTCTCCTAAACGGAGAGGGTGGTTCAGTTATAGACTAGTCCTTAAAATGCACAGGAATCCACTGATAGCTTTTTCCATCTACTGAATAGATGTGTCCAATTCCTGGGAATGGTAAATGTGGTGCAGCAATGGTTTCCCCATTTTTTGCATATCCAGTAAACTGCTTTAAGCGGGTCGCAACGGCCTGTTTAGGATCAATATCGTATTCAATAGCGGTTTCAGGTTTATCGAATTGCACAGTATGTGAATGCACAATATCACCAATAAATACCACCGTTTCATCTTTCGTTTTTAGCGCATAACTGAAGTGTCCTGGGGTATGTCCAGCAGTATTTATTACATCAAAACCCTGAATCTTATCGCCAAGTTTGTAAGTTTTAAAACGCTGTTTAGCTTGATAAGGGGCTATAGCTTGCTGAATTTTTTCTACAGTTCCTAAGTAGCCTGCTTGTTTCTCTTTCGGTAGTTTTTCGACTTGCTTTGGATTGAGCCAGAAATTGGCTTCATCATTTGATACGTAAACTGTGGCATTGGGGAAGTTGGCAACACCATTTTTGCTGATCCCACAAACATGGTCTGGGTGTAAATGCGTAAGTAAAATCGTATCGACTTGTTCTGGTTTATAGCCAGAAGCCTTTAAGTTGTTTACGACTGAACCTAAATGTGAACCAAAACAGCTCGCAGCTCCGCTATCCACTAAAACCAGTGAATTGCCTGTATTGACTAAAAAGGCATTGATAGAGGTTTGTATGCCTTTAGCTTGGTCGGCATAGTATTTCTTTAAAATATCATGGACTTCTTTTTCAGGCAGATTCTTAAAAAGAGTCGGTGACATAAAGTTTGTACCATCAAGAAGAGCAGTGATTTGCACATCACCCGCTTGATATTGGTAATAACCAGCGATTTGTTTTTGCTGTTGAATTGGAGCGGGTGGAGAAGTGGCAAATGCAGCATGACTAATCACACTTGCGCAGATGAAAGTTGCAGCAATATATTTATTCATTGGGATTCATATATAAAATTATAAAGTCCTTTATTTTTAACATGTAAATGATTTCACAGCAATTTAATGACTCTGTTTTAGACATTAGATTTTCAAGTTTAAAGGCGGATGTTTTATTTTGCTATTGAGGGATAAGGGGCAATTTATATTCACATAAAAGTAATACGCATCATGTCCACAGTAAAAGAATACGAATGACGATGCCAATTCAAAGACAATAAGATTAAAAAATAGCAGAATCGTTCAAGACTCAAACAACGCTATGATAAAGAATGTTTTTAAGCATGGATTGTTACTGCGATAGCTCATTAAAGTGTCGATGGACAGATGCAGAATGGTTAAGAAGCGAAAGATTCATTTGAAGGTTCGGTCAGTGAAAGCATAAAGAACTAACTTTATTTGAAATAATGGGTTGACACTATTTTTTCTAATTCACTCAAGTATGAGTCAGCGATATAAAACAGGGATTAAGGGATGACAAGTTTACAAACAATGAAAAGTCTAAAAGATGTCGTATCTGAAACGGAATGGGAAGCACGTTGCCAGCTTGCTGGCTTATACCGTTTAATTGCACATTTCCGTATGACAGATTTAATTGATACACATATCAGTTTGCGTGTACCTGATGAAGATGGTCATTTCCTCATTAATCAATATGGTATTCCATTTGAAAAAATGACGGCTTCGCATTTGGTTAAGATTGATTATAACGGTAATACTGTCGCAGATTATGACCAAGGTAAAATGGTGAATACGGCTGGCTTTGTGATTCATTCAGCCATCCATCATGCACGTAAAGATGTACATTGCGTCATTCATACTCACACAGCAGATGGTATTGCGGTTTCCGCTCAGAAACATGGTTTATTACCACTTTCTCAACATGCCCTAAAATTTTATAACAAAGTGCTCTGTACACGACAAATTTCATAGGGCCCTTGTCCTATCAGGCTTTTTCTTTCTTAAAATTGCTAGCACTTTCTTAAATTCTTCTTTTTTTCCAAAACCAATCAAACGTAGAATAGCCATCTGAACATAGTCCAAACCGTAGCGAAATAAACTTACTGAAAGTCGTCCATGCTTCTTTAGTTTTATCGCTTTTTTTCGATCATGTTGCCATTCACCTGTTAAATAGCACCAACAGAAACCGATCGCTAGCACTGCTATCAATTTCTTGACTCGTCTAGGGTCTGTTAAACGAGTATTTTCAAGATTGAATCCACGTCCTTTGAGACAACTAAATAAGGTTTCGATTTCCCAGCGTAATGCATAATCACCAATAGCAGAAGCATTAAACATAGGAGAAACAACAAGTAAAAGTTCTCCATCTTCTAATCGTAGCGCACTAATATACAGTTTCACTCGACCAACCCAAATACGTCGTTTACGACATTCTGTTTGACCAACTTGAAGATGACGAAATAAATCACTAATTTTATGATTCTTGGCTAAGTGATTGGTCACAATAAAGTTTTTTTAACACGTATACAGAAGTTAATGTCATTTTCAATTAACCATGTAAACCATTTCTCACCGATAAATTCTCTGTCTGCGAACACATTCACAATACGATCTTTACCAAAAATGGAGATAAAGCGTTGAATCAAAGCAATACGCTCTTTTGTATCTGAATTTCCACGTTTATTGAGCAATGTCCAAACAATAGGTATCGCTATTCCACGATAGACGATGGCTAACATCAAGATATTGATATCTCGTTTTCCCCATTTCCAGTTGGTTCTATCCAAAGTTAATTGGACTTTATCGAATGAAAATATATTGAAAATTAACTGAGAAATTTGACGATAATCGAAATACTGATCTGCAAAGAAGCGTTGTATACGTCGATAAAATGATTGTGGTAAGCACGTGATGGGTAAGGCTTTAGATGCAGAAGAAAGATTACATGTCTGTTTTACAATTAATGCCAGCATAATCAGTGTAAAACATTTTACACGTGACTTGTTCCACTTTAGATATTTGTTTAAGATGAGATGTAACTCATTGAAATGTGTCATCATATTCGTCGTCAGAAAACAAGTATTATGCCATTATTTCAATGAGTTGTCTTTTTTTGTCGTGTACAAAGAACAAAGTGAGTTATCACGAATATGAAGGCGTGGCATTGTGTACAGAGGAACGTGAGCGTTTGGTAAGAGATTTGGGGCAAAATCGTGCCATGATTTTACGTAATCATGGATTATTAACCACAGGTGATAGCATTCAGCGTGCTTTCCATGAAATCTATTTTTTAGAGCGTGCGTGTCAGGCACAAATTAAAGCCATGGCAGGTGGAGCAGAGTTACATGTTCCGTCAGAAGCGGTACGTCAACATACTGCACAACAATTTGAGGCGGACATTATTGAGATGGTAATGCTGAAAGCATGGAATGCTGCGCTTTCTCTGATTGAAAATCAGCGTGATGAATACTGTTCCTAAATCATAAAAATATTGAACGCTTTGAGCAAACTTGATTCATGTTCTGGTATTTTAGACATGAATTCAGTTTGCTCTAAACGGATGAACCTATATTCGAGTAAGTAATTTATATAAATAATTTTTTATCATTTGGTTTGCCCTCCATTCTGCTTAATTCAGTATTCATTTCAAGCGAATGCTTGGTTTCAAATTCAAACATGAAGAATGTGTCATTATTCAATTAATTTTAAACAGATGTAATATGTGATTTTGATGCGACTAAGCAGATGCAGAAGTTATTCAAGTAAAATCTTGGGTAAAAACTGTAATATAGATATTTTCAATGATGCAGAACAGATTAGAGCGTATTTTTAACATTGAAATTTTGATTTTTAGCTTTCCACCCCTTTGTTCTAACATTTTGTTGGTGATGAGTAATAACCGATGTGCCGATTGTAGACATTCTCTGCGCTAGTTCACTGATGATTTTTCCCTTCTTATTTAAAGTCAATTTTTTATCCCTAATCTGAATCATTTAAAAATTTACGCGAAATTTACGCAGCTGACTTTTTTCAATATAGAAAATTTACGCCCTCAATTTCCATACTAATGATGACCTATTTTAAATGGCATTTGCTATGTGGGAATTTATTACTGTATTTGTCTTTTCATTGTTGCTGGCTTATCCGCTTGGTGCTTATCTTGCGGATGTGATGCAAGTCAAGCCAATGAAAAGTGACCATTTTTTTAAATGGATTGAGCAACCGATTTATGCGGTACTCGGCGTCAAGCGCAGCGGGATGAACTGGCGACAATATTTGGGTGCTTTTGTTCTGAGCAATATTTTATTGCTGGGGGCAAGTGTCGCTATTTTAATGACTCAAGCTTGGTTACCCTTGAACCCAGACCATATTCCCAATATGAATTGGGACTTGGCTTTACACACTACTATTTCCTTCCTGACCAATACCAACCAACAGCATTATTCTGGGCAGGCACAATTGTCTTATCTATCACAAATGACCGTGATTGTAGGATTGCAATATTTGTCGCCAATCATGGGACTTGCCTTACTGGTCGCGATGTTAAGAGCTTTATTTTTACAATCAGCTCAAGCAGAAAACTCAGAGCAAAACAAATGGAATCGTATCAATCTGGGCAATTATTGGATGGATATCATCCGCCCCTTATTTCGATTCTTCATTCCACTTGGTTTGATTTTTTCTTTGCTGCTCACTTTTCAAGGCGTCCCAGCAACATTATCTGCGGGTCCAACAGCACAAGTTTTAGAGCAAAGCACAGAAATTAAAACTCAGCATATCCCACTGGGTCCCGTTGCACCGATGGTGGCGATTAAACAACTGGGTAGTAATGGTGGTGGTTGGTATGGACCAAACAGTACTGTGCCTTTAGAAAATCCAACACCATTGTCCAATGTGATTGAGATGATAGCGATTTTACTGATTCCACTTTCTGCAGTGTTTATGGTTGGGCGTTTTATTCAACGCAAAAAACTGATGTGGATGATTTTTGGCAGCATGTTGTTGATGTCACTGTCTTCAACAGTATTCACTCTGTGGACAGAAAAATCCTCATTAATTCCCAATATGGCATGGATGGAAGGCAAGGAAACCCGTTTTGGTGCTGAGGCATCCGCACTGTGGGGAAGCTTGACTACACAAGTCAATAACGGCTCAGTCAATATGATGCATGACTCGGCTTCACCACTCACGGGATTGGTTGAACTGTGCAATATGCTGATCAATGCCATTTGGGGCGGGATTGGTTGTGGGCTATTACAGTTCTTTATTTACCTGTTTCTTGCCGTATTTATCGCAGGTTTGATGACAGGGCGTACTCCTGAACTATTTGGTCGAAAAATTGAAGTCACTGAAATTAAGTTATTAGCGTTGGTGATTCTATTACAGCCTGTAGTGATTCTGAGTTTGACGGCCATCGCGATTGCCTTTCCATCCATGACAGGGAGTTCAAATCCAGCTTTTCATGGCATTAGCCAAGTGTTTTATGAGTATGTTTCTGCCTATGCCAATAATGGTTCGGGCTTTGAAGGTTTAGGTGATAGCACGTTTTGGTGGAACCTAAGTGCCAGTGTGGCGTTATTGGCAGGGCGTTATAGCGTATTGATTATTCCTGTTTTGATTGCAGTGAGTTTAGCAACCAAACCGCAAGCAGCCGAAAGCAAAGGTTCTTTACAGATCGAATCTCCAACCTTTGCTCTGACTTTAATCGGGATCGTGTTGATTCTGACCTTGTTGCAATTCATGCCAGTGTTGGTGATTGGGCCAATTGCTGACTATTTGTCGATAAAAGTTTGAGCGTGGAGCAAGCACAATGAAACATTCAAATGCGACACAACAGATGGATATCTTGAATAAAGAAATTATTCAGCAAACTTTCCATAAATTGCTGCCTCAACACGCGTTTAAAAATCCAGTGATGGCATGTGTGTGGGTAGGAACAGTTTTAACCCTTGTCGCCACTTTGATGGGAAGTACCAGCTTAGGTTTTGGCTTAGTCCTAAGCTTGATTTTATTGGTCACGGTCTTATTTGCTAATTATGCCGAGGCGGTTGCAGAAGCCAAGGGACGTGGACAAGCTGCATCTTTACGTCAGGCGCGTGAAAATTTAACTGCAAATCGTATTCTCGATTTAAATGCCGTACCGACAGTGATTTCTGCAAATTTACTGAAAAAGGATGATTTAGTCATCGTTAAAGCAGGTGAAATTGTTCCTGCGGATGGTGAAATTATTCAGGGTTTTGCGACCATCAATGAATCAGCCGTTACAGGTGAATCTGCGCCCGTACTGCGTGAAGCCAATACTGACCGTTCAGGGGTGATTGGTGGGACTAAGGTTTTGTCAGATGAAATTATTATTCGAGTCAGTAATGAAGCAGGGCATAGCTTCTTGGACCGTATGATTGCCCTAGTTGAAGGTGCCAACCGTCAGAAAACACCGAATGAGATCGCACTGAGTATCTTACTCAATATCATGACCATCACCTTTATTGTGGTGGTGGCAACCTTACCTTTTATTGGTTCAATGGTTGGGATCAAAATCAGTATGGTTTTGCTGATTGCACTGTTGGTCTGTTTAATTCCAACCACGATTGGCGGCTTGCTGCCTGCAATTGGGATTGCAGGGATGAACCGTGCTTTAAAAGCCAATGTCTTAGCCAAATCAGGTAAAGCGGTTGAAGTTGCGGGTGATATTGATGTGTTGCTCTTGGATAAAACAGGCACGATCACCTATGGAGATCGCCAAGCTACTGCTTTTTATCCATTGGCAGGTGTGACACCCAGTGAGTTACGCCAAGCAGCGATGCTGACTTCTTTTGCCGATCCAACGCCTGAAGGGAAGTCGGTCATCAGCCTTGGGAAAGAATTAGGTGAAAGTATCCAAGAGCCGAAAGATGCCGAATTCATTCAGTTTAGTGCCTCAACTCGTCTTTCCGGAGTAAATCTAGCAACTGGACAAACGATTCGTAAAGGTGCTGTCGATGCCATTCTTAACTTTACCCATCAAAATATTCAAGACAACATTGAGCTTAAAACTCGTGTAGAGCAAGTGGCTTCTAAAGGTGCAACACCACTCGTAGTGGCTTCGAATCACAATATTTTAGGTGTGATTGAACTCTCGGATGTGATCAAACAAGGCATTAAAGAACGTTTTGCACTGTTACGTGAGATGGGCATCAAAACCATTATGGTCACAGGAGACAATCCATTGACTGCGGCTGCAATTGCGGCCGAAGCAGGGGTGGATGACTATATTGCAGAAGCGAGACCTGAGGATAAATTGGCTTGTATTCGTAACGAACAAGCAGCAGGAAAATTAGTCGCAATGGTGGGTGATGGCACCAACGATGCACCAGCCTTGGCACAGGCAGATATTGGTTTAGCTATGAACTCAGGTACTCAAGCAGCCAAAGAAGCGGGCAATATGGTGGATTTAGATTCTGATCCAACCAAATTGCTAGATGTAGTCGAAATTGGTAAGCAACAATTGATTACTCGTGGAGCATTAACCACTTTTTCTTTGGCAAATGATGTATCTAAGTACTTTGTCATTTTACCTGCATTGTTTGCGGTGGCAATTCCACAACTTGGGGTATTGAATATTTTGCAACTTAGTAGTCCAAGCAGTGCCGTGATTTCCGCTTTGATCTTTAATGCCTTGATTATTCCAATGCTCATTCCATTGGCACTCAAAGGCGTTCAATTCAAACCTGCCAGTGCGCTGCAATTGTTACGCCGTAATATGCTGATTTACGGTGTAGGTGGTGTGATCTTTCCATTTATTGTGATCAAGCTCATTGACCTTATTGTGTCATTGTGGATTTAGGAGTGAGATATGAATACTTTATTGAAGCATGAGCAATTGAACCAACAAAATCTTCAATTATCGAATCCTGTTCATTCGGTTTTACGCCCAAGCCTCGGTTTGGTTGCGGTTGGTTTCTTGATTGCAGGCATGTTGTACGCTACAGCAAGCGTCTCTCTTGCGCAGTTGATTTTTCCGAAACAAGCCAATGGCAGTGTCATTGAACTGAATGGTAAAGTGGTGGGGTCAAGTTTGGTAGGACAAAACTTTGTTAGTGAACCATATTTCCATGGACGACCAAGTGCGGTAAGTTACAATGTCGATGGTATGGCAGGCAGTAATTTGGCAATCTCTAATCCTGATTTGCAAAAACAAATTAAAGAGCGAACAGTACAATTTGCCCAAAATAATCAGATTACTAAGCAACACGTGCCGAACGAGATGGTAACTGCATCGGGCAGTGGGATTGATCCTGATATTTCACCTGAAAGTGCTTTATTACAGGTGAAACGCGTCGCACAGCAACGTCATTTACCTGAGCAACACGTTCGTGATTTGGTACAACAACAAATTCAGCCTGCACAGTTCGGCATATATGGGCAAGCGCGAGTCAATGTGTTGCAGTTAAATTTAGCCTTAGACCAATTATCATCGACCATACGTTGATAGAGCAGACCTTATGCAGATCGACCGAAACAATAAAGCAGATGCATGGTTGGCACATAGCCAACGTGAGCAATCTGGACGTTTGACCATTTTCTTGGGTGCAGCACCTGGGGTTGGGAAAACCTATGCCATGTTGACCCGAGCGCATGAGTTAATGCAACAAGGGCAGCATGTGGTGGTTGGGGTCGTAGAAACCCACGGTCGATCTGATACCGAACGTTTGATTCAAGGGCTCAATGTTATTCCAAGAAAGTCTGTGGAATATCAAGGGCGAATGTTGGAAGAGATGGATCTCGACCAAATTCTTAAATTAAAGCCTCAAGTTGTGCTTGTTGATGAGTTGGCTCATCGGAATGTACCCAATAGTCGGCATGAATATCGTTGGCAAGATGTTAATGAGTTGTTGGATGCAGGCATTGATGTCTATAGCACTTTAAATATTCAGCATTTGGAAAGCCTCAATGATGTGGTTTACCAAATTACGGGGATTCGGGTAACTGAAACTGTCCCCGATGCACTACTGAAACGTTTGAAAGACATTCGACTGGTTGATTTACCTGTTCCCGAATTATTAGAACGGATGAATCATGGCAAGATTTATTTCGCTGATGTTGCACCCCATGCATTACAAGGTTTTTTTAAAGCTGCGAATTTGACAGCATTACGTGATCTGGCAATTCAAACTGTTGCAGGGCAGGTCGATATTGATTATCGAGAAAAATTTGTTGCGCAAGGGCAGATTATTCCGATTCAAAATCACGTCCTGTTGGCGATAGATGGTTCTGAGTTTTCAGAAGATTTGGTACGCCGTGCCCATCGGATTGCGGAAAGACGCAATGCCACATGGAGCGTCATTTCGATTCAAAAAAGTAAAGCCGAAACGACGCAAATTTTTACGGTGACGAAGGCTTTTAACCTAGCGCGTAAGCTCGGTGCAGATACCTATTTGCTGTATAGCAATCATATTGCATCGACCATTTTACAGGCGGCTTATGATTATGGTGCATCCAATATTTTACTTGGCAAGAGCCCTCAAAAATCGCTATGGCAACGCTTATTTTCAGATCATATTGCCGATCAGCTTTTAGAAAAACAACATCCTTTTGAAATCACTTTTGTTCAACCTTTAAAAGCTCAAAATAATCAGACCAGCCCGAACGATACAGCTCATTCATCTTGGCGAGAACAAGGCTTGGCTTTTAATCGACGCGAAGTATTCGAAAGTATCATTATTGTATTGCTAGGGCTGATTGTGGCGGCAATCAGTGATCATTTTATTGGGTATAGTGACTTAGCTTTGATTTTTATTGTGACTGTATTATTGGTTGCGATACGGGCTCGCATGTTGATTACAATTATCAGCGTATTCATCTGTTTTTTACTCTATAACTACTTTTTTATTGAACCTCGCTTTACCTTTATGATCAGTGCTGAACGCGGCGTGATTACCATTATCACGTTCATTATTTCAGCCTTACTGGTCGGGCGTTTAGCCAATCAATTACGTGCTCAGGTGTTGAGTTTACGTGCTGCAAATTCAGTCTCGTTACAATTACAAGAATTAGAAAGAAAGCTATCGACCTGTGTAGATATTGAACAGGTATTAACCGTGGCCAAACAACATTTGGAAACTTCATTAAATGCGACGGTCTGGTTAAAAGTTGAAAATCAGTCTTTAGGGGATTTCTCTGCTTTAAATGAAAAAGATCAGATTGCCGCAGATTGGACACAAAAGAATGCGAAACCCTGTGGACGTTTTACCAATACACTGACCAATTCTGATTGGTGGTTTATTCCGTTAAATTTGGTGAAAGAATATGGGGTGATTGCAATTCGGTTTCATCAAAACGCTCAAAGCATCAGTTTTGAATTGCAACGTTTAACTGAGTTGATGATTGAAGACATTGCGCAAACTGTTGCTCGGGTTCAGCTCTCTTTACAGTTAGAAAATTCTCGTGTGGTGGCTGAAACGGAAAAGCTCCGCTCCGCCTTACTTTCTTCGGTCTCGCATGATTTACGTTCACCCTTAGCCGCGATGATTGGTTCAGCAGATACGCTTAAATATTATGGTGAACAAATGCCTGAAAGCGATCGGCATGAATTATTAGATACCATTCATATCGAGGGCGAACGACTTGATCGTTATATTCAAAACCTGTTGGATATGACTCGATTAGGTCATCAAGGGTTGACTTTGAGTCGTGCTTGGATCGGTGTGGATGAGCTGATTGGCTCGGCAACTCAACGACTGAAACGCTATCAGCCTGAGGTGAAAATCGAGGTTGCTTTGGCGGAAGAACTTCCGCAATTGTATGTGCATCCTGCTTTAATTGAACAAGCCATTTTTAATGTCTTGGAAAATGCAGCCAAGTTCTCACCAGAGAATGTTCCGATTGAAATAAAGATTCAGCAAGAGCAACAATTTCTGCAAATTGACATTATCGATCAGGGGATCGGCATTCCTGAAGATGAACGTGAACAAATTTTTGATATGTTCTATACCATGCAGCGTGGTGATCGCGGGAAAACCGGAACAGGTTTAGGGCTAGCGATTGTCAGAGCCATTATTGGCGCTCATATGGGCAGTATCGAAGCTTTTGGAGGAACAGATGGTCAAGGCACCTTAATTCGCATACGATTACCGTTACATCAGGACTAAAAACATTTTTATGCCACAAACAATCCATCCGAATGCATCAATTCTGATTATTGATGATGAGCCTCAAATCCGAAAATTTTTGGACATTGCCTTACGCGCACAAGGCTATCAGGTACATGTCGCTGAAAATGGCATGCAAGGCTTAGAGACTTTGGCAACCCGTGGTGCGGATTTACTGATTTTAGATTTGGGCTTACCTGATATGGAGGGACAGCAGGTGTTGACCGAGATGAGACTCTGGTCGGACATTCCTGTGATTGTGTTATCTGCACGCCCTGATGAAAATCAAAAAATTAAATTGCTCGATGCAGGCGCAAACGATTATGTCACCAAACCGTTTAGCATTCAGGAATTATGTGCGCGTATTCGGGTGATGTTTCGCAATAAACCACAGCAATCTGGATTGAACATTGTGTTTGATGATGGTCAATTATCTGTGGATGTGGCTGAACATGTGGTGAAGTTAGCCCATGAAGAAATTGTTCTGACCAAAAAGGAATTTCAACTGTTAGCACTGCTAATTCGCCATCAGGGGAAGATTGTCACGCAAAAACAAATTATGACGGAGTTATGGGGTATCACGCATGAAGAAGATACCCATTATCTTCGAATCTTGGTGAAAAAACTACGCAGCAAAATTGGAGATTCTGCCATCAGTCCAAACTATATTTTTACCATTGCAGGCGTGGGGCTGCGTTTTTTAGGTGAATCCTAATGATCAACTTGAATAGAGCATAATAAGAACATAAGCGGCTCAAAAATATTGTGGGATTGATTCAATCAAATCCCACAAAAGAATGCCTTCATTCAATTCAGTTACATTAGAGAAAACTAAAACAAAGTAAGCCGATTAACGCCGAAGCAGCAAGGACATACATGACTTTCAACTCAAAATAGAACAGTCCAATTAGGGCTGCAAGTGCGATTGAAGCAGCAACGATATCAAAAGAACCACCAAATCCTGTTGGCCAGAGCACGTGATAACTAAAAAATAGTGCAAGATTCAGAATCACGCCGACAACTGCTGCTGTAATGGCGGTTAGGGGCGCTGTAAATTTGAGCTCATTATGTGTCGATTCTATAATCGGTGCACCAGCGAGGATAAAAATAAAGGAAAATAGGAAGGTAAACCAAGTCACGATTGTTGCTCCAATCGCACCTGCCAAGAATAGATGATCGGGACCTAAGAGGGCTTGGTTAAATGCGCCCAAAAAACCAACGAAAGCAACCACCATAATTAAAGGTCCAGGCGTGCTTTCGCCTAATGCCAAGCCATCGATCATTTGAGTTGGGCTTAACCAACCGTAATAGTTAACAGCACCTTGATAAACATAAGGTAATACGGCATAGGCACCGCCAAAAGTGAGCAGGGCCGCTTTAGTAAAGAACCAAGCCATTTGGGTATAGGCATGATTCCACCCAAGCGTTAAGCTTAGACTTAGGATCGGAAGAAACCACAGTAGCCCTCCCATCAGTAAAATACTGCCCAAACGTTTCCAGCTAAATATGGTATGTTCGGGCGTAGGTGTATCATCATCAATGAACGCACGCCCATAATCTTTTTTACTCTGCTGATGAGCTTTGCCACTGGAAAATAGAGTTGGATACTTTTTACTGGTCAGATATCCAATGATCGCAGCCGATAACACAATTAAAGGGAAGGGTAAATTGAAGAAAAAAATCGCAATAAATGAAAGTGCTGCAATCAACCATAAGAATTTATTTTTGAGTGATCGACTCCCAATTCGATGTGTTGCATGAAAAACAATAGCAACGACTGCGGGTTTGATACCGTAAAACAGTCCAGCAATAATAGGAACATCACCAAATTTGACATAGACCCATGAAAGGCCAATTAAAATAAAAAGTGATGGTAGTACAAAAAGAATGCCTGCAACTAAACCCCCAGCAGTTCTATGCATTAACCAACCGATATAAGTCGCTAACTGTTGCGCTTCAGGGCCTGGTAAGAGCATGCAATAGTTCAGTGCATGTAAAAAACGTTTCTCGGAAATCCAACGTTTTTGTTCGACCAGTTCTTGGTGCATGACCGCGATTTGACCTGCGGGACCACCAAAACTAATAAACCCTAATTTAAGCCAAAACAGAAAGGCTTGCCAAAATGAAATAGCATGTATTTCTGCTTCGGGGGATGTAATCCGTTCTTGTTCCATGATTATTCTCTGGATAGGTTGGCATAGAGACCATCAAAAATATGATTGGATAATTCAAATAATTGTTCATCATTGCTTATTCGGCTGCGAAGACCTTGCATGACTTTTTCAATCCCTATTGCTTCTGGTGGTTCAATCCCACCGACATCAAGGTAATGCACAATTTCAGCAACTTTTTTGAGTGCTGGTATTTCTAAATTAAAACTATGTAAAAGAACTTCAAAAGTGACCCAGTGATTGACGTGGCTGAACCTCGCGCCATCAAAATCGAAACCTAAGGCTTCTTCGGGGCAATCAGTGGGGGTTTCTAACCACATAAAGGTCGGTGTGGCATCGATAAAAGTCTTAATCAGCCATGCAGAAGCTAGCCGATCTATCCAAGGTCTTTTTCGAGTTGCCCAAATTTGGTTTTGATAATCTGTTTTGTCTAAAAGTTGAATATGAGTTTGTATTGCTTGGGGTTCGTTAACTTCACCGAGTCGGGCAATAGCGCGTTCCAATAATGATAGTTCGTTTAGCACTTGTGCCTGAGTTTCGTCAGGGTAATAGTCAATTTCTACAAGTGCATCGATACTTTTTCGGAGTTTACGAACTTGCTTGAGTAGCTCTTTCTTTTGATTTTGAGTCAGGTGGTCTCGTAATGCAGTAAGTTGTTTATAAAGAGCATCGTATTCTTCTTTTCGACTGAACATACTCGAAAGATCAAGATTTGAAAGTGACTCTGTATGGAATATATAAGCAGTACCTTGCTCAGAAATAACATCATTGGCAATACATCAAATTTCTCTCGATGTGCAATTGGGAGTACATAGACTCCATCTCTAAGGGTTGCAGCACCACTTGCCTTAAGAGATCTCCATACTCGCATACGAGTGGTTGTGTTTTGCGTGGGAAGTGAAGATATGAGTAAAGATATTTTCATGTTATATACTCAACATATTTTGTTAAGTATATTTTATTTTTATAATCAGTAGATCATATTTTCTGCAAAGAATATATACAAAATAGATATGAACCTAATCGTTAACAAAGCTTATTTCTGATTTGTTTTAGAAACAGAGATGAGCAATTGATTTGAAAACTTTTAGAATAATTTAAAGATTGCTGTATCTAAGCTTATTGTATGGCAAAAATTATGACTTAATGATGTCAAATGGTCATTTGATTTCATCCATATAAAATTGTCGTGAATAGACTTTTTTCTATTTGTTAAGTGTTGAATGTGGTTAAGGGAGCAGGTTTGTTGGATTGGCTCAAAATATAAGGTCTATTTTCCGTTTATATTTAATTTCGAGCGTTAAAGACTAAAATCCACCATAAAATGGTGCGCCCTGCGGGACTCGAACCCACGTCGGTCGCTTAGGAGGCAACTGCTCTATCCAGTTAAGCTAAGGGCGCAAAACGAAAACAATCTAACTGATTTTTAAGCATAAAAAAAGTTATTGTCGAAACAATAACTTTTAATCCAGTCAAAAGCTATTTAGCTCTTGGTTGGTTTGATCATTTTAAAGAAGATCGCCATCAGTACAATCCACACAGGAATCATCAGTACAGATTCTTTAAAGCCTTGTGTCCACATAATGTATAGCACAGTCGCAATAAAGATCAGAACTAAATAGTTACTCACTGGTGACCAAAGTGAAGGGAATTTGGTTTGAGTTGAAGTGGCTTTCATTGCTTGACGGAATTTTAAATGTGTCAAACTAATCATTGCCCAATTCAATACCAATGCTCCCACAACTACATACATTAAGTGGCCGAGTGCATCTTCAGGTACAAAGTAATTCAACAATACACAACCGAAAATGAGTAATGCAGAGAACAATACTGCTGGAATAGGTACCCCTTGCTTGTTCACTTTCAAGAAAACTTTTGGCGCATTTCCTTGTTCCGCTAAACCAAACAACATACGGCTATTTGCATACATCCCACTGTTATATACAGACAATGCAGCAGTCAAAATAATGAAATTCAGTAAATGTGCAGCCCATTGAATACCCATTTGGCTGAAAATCATCACAAATGGGCTTTTGTCTAAACCGCCCAAATCCAATTGGTTCCAAGGCACTAAAGATAACAGAATGGTTAACGAGCCCACATAGAAAATGAGGATACGGAAGACCACTTGATTGATGGCTTTAGGAATGGTTTTTTCAGGATCTTTTGCTTCAGCAGCAGCCATCCCAATCAGCTCAATCCCACCGAAGGCAAACATTAAGAAAGCCAACATATAGAATAGACCTTCAAAGCCATTCGGGAAAAATCCACCATGTGTCCAAAGGTTACTAAATGAAGCAGTCGAGTTTGCATCCGCAGTAAGTAATAGATACAAACCGAAAACGATCATGGAAATTACGGCAGCAACTTTAATAATTGCTAACCAGAATTCCGACTCTCCATAGAACTTTACATTACCCAAGTTAATAAGGGTAATGACAACGAAGAAGAACAGCACTGACGCCCATGCAGGAATAAAAGGCCACCAGTAATTGATATATTTAGCGACTGCAGTTAGCTCGGTCATAGCCACTAAAATATACAGAATCCAGTAATTCCAACCAGCTAGGAAGCCAGGGAACTTACCCCAGTATCGATAAGCAAAATGACTAAATGAACCAGCAACAGGTTCATGGACAATCATTTCTCCCAACTGACGCATAATTAAAAAAGCAATTAAACCACCAATGGCATAACCTAAAATGATGGATGGACCTGCAGATTGGATAACCTGTGCGGAACCTAAGAATAAGCCTGTACCAATTGCGCCACCCATGGCGATAAGTTGGATGTGACGGTTCTTTAAGCCACGCTGAAGTTGTGAAGAGTTATTGTTCAAAGTTCTCAGCCCGACGATGAATGTATAGGGATTGTAAAGGATTGATTACACTTAGCCTAGTAGATGAACGATTGGTCAAATGATTTAACTAGAAGTATTTTACCTTTTGTATATAAAATTGAATGATGAATCAATTATTTAGATTTATTTAAAAAATGACTCTAACGTTCTGCTTGGTTTTAAAAATAATGATCAAGCGTTGCTTTTTTATACTTAAGTCATGCACGGCAAATTTTTTTCTTAAAAAGCAGTATGATGGATGAGGTTAAAATTTTTAGCATGTGTCAAAACAACGGTTCAGCAAGGATTAAAAAACAATGAGTTTCGCTCCTCAAATTAAAATTCCAGCGACTTATATGCGCGGTGGCACCAGTAAAGGCGTATTTTTTAAACAAGATGATTTACCAGAAGCTGCACAGGTAGCAGGTAAAATTCGCGATCAAATCTTGCTTCGCGTCATTGGTAGTCCAGATCCTTATGCAAAACAAATTGATGGAATGGGCGGAGCAACATCTAGTACCAGTAAAACCGTGATTTTAGCGAAAAGTACACAAGCCGAGCATGATGTTGATTATTTGTTTGGGCAAGTATCTATCGACCAGCCTTTTGTAGATTGGAGTGGAAACTGCGGTAATTTAACGGCAGCCGTTGGCTCATTTGCTATTTCAAATGGATTGGTCGATGCAGCGCGAATTCCTGAAAATGGCATTTGTACAGTACGAATCTGGCAGGTCAATATTCAAAAAACGATTATTGCCCATGTTCCTATTACCAATGGACAAGTCCAAGAAACAGGTGATTTTGAACTTGATGGCGTGACTTTTCCTGCGGCGGAAGTCCAGATTGAATTTTTAGACCCTGCCGATGATGGTGAAGATGGTGGTGCCATGTTCCCAACAGGAAATGTTGTGGATACCTTGGACGTACCTGAGATAGGCTCTTTTCCTGCGACATTTATCAATGCGGGTATTCCGACTATTTTCTTAAATGCTGAAGATATTGGCTATACGGGGACCGAACTCCAAGAAGCGATCAACAGTGATATTGAAGCCTTGAAGCGTTTTGAAACTATTCGTGCATATGGTGCAAAACAAATGGGGCTGATTCAAGACATCTCAGAAGCTGCTACACGTCAACATACCCCGAAAATCGCTTTTGTGTCCAAACCGAAAGCCTACGTATCTTCGAGTGGTAAAGCCATTACCGAAGCTGATAGCGATTTACTGGTTCGTGCATTATCTATGGGTAAACTGCATCATGCCATGATGGGGACAGCTGCAGTTGCGATTGGTACAGCGGCTGCCATTCCAGGGACATTGGTGAACTTGGCAGCAGGTGGTGGGGAACGTGAAGCAGTTCGTTTTGGTCATCCTTCAGGGACATTACGAGTGGGTGCACAAGCGGTGCTGGAAAACGGACAGTGGCAAGTGAAAAAAGCCATTATGAGCCGTAGTGCTCGTGTGCTCATGGAAGGCTGGGTGCGTGTGCCTGAAGATTGTCTAAAATAAGTTATATCTAACTGTTATTTAAAAGCCCTTATCTTTGGATA
This sequence comes from Acinetobacter sp. ACNIH2, assembly GCF_002934965.1. Taxonomy (NCBI): domain Bacteria; kingdom Pseudomonadati; phylum Pseudomonadota; class Gammaproteobacteria; order Moraxellales; family Moraxellaceae; genus Acinetobacter; species Acinetobacter sp. ACNIH2. The sequence continues at coordinate 584,453 of NZ_CP026412.1, read as the reverse complement.
AGGGCTTTTTTTATTCTTTATTTCTTAAAAATGAATAAGTAAATCTTAAATTTATATATCTTATATTTTTATAAGCTATTCATTTTATATTCGAATGAGGAATAGCTATTTTTTGGTAGCATTTTGCGTAGCTTTAACCTAAAAAAATGTATGTATTATGGATGCACATTCTCTTCAAAATAGTTTGAATATTAACACCCATGAAGTGTTAGATTCTTTGCCTTTGGCAACCGCATTGTTTTCTCCAACTGGGGACATTTTATTTACCAATCAGTTTTTTGCCAGCAGCTTTGATCTTTCTGTTGAGCAGATGCATTTGCAAAATCTTGCACAATTTTCTGAAGAATGTTTTCAGGTGTTTAGCCAAAATGTGTTGCGATTTAGACAAGGGCTTCCAGTTGAACCTTTTGAGTATCAAGTCTTTGGTCGCTATTACTGGGTTATCTTAAAACCGAATTATAGTATTAATGGCGAGCTGCAATCTGTTCTATTATGTAGCTCAGATATTTCTAATTTAATGCATAAAAAAATTCAGTTTGAGGCGAGCAATTTAGAATTTCGGCGTGGTAATGAAAAGGATCATCTAACTGGATTAGCCAACCGTCGTGCCTTTGATTTGAAATTAAAACATTATTTGCATGCTATGACACAACATGAAGCATCCGAACTGAGCCTATTGTTGGTTGATGTAGATAACTTTAAAAAAATGAATGATCTTTATGGGCAGAGTTTGGGAGACAATGTGCTGAAAGCTTTGGCCCGAACTTTATCGAATGTGAGCCCGATTGAAGTTTCACAGCATATTTATCGGGTGGGTGGGGAGGAGTTTGCGATTTTGTTGCCGAACTTTTCTTTACAGCAAGGTTGTGAGCAGGCAGAAATTTATCGAAGTGCAGTTGAGATTTTAGGACAGCATTTCCGAGGTCAAATTTTGCATGAATTATCGATTTCAGTGGGGGTGGTAAGTACTCGGGAATTTATGTTTGCTCAGTCATTTTATGAGCTAGCGAATAAAGCCTTATCTTGTGCTAAAAAAGGACTTAAAAATTGTGTTTATTATACCAACCATAATGGATGTTATTCCTATCCTAAACATCAGCGATGTCAGAAAGGTGAGTGTTGTATATAAGTGATAAAGAAGAATTTCATGTAGAGAAACACGTCGACTTAGATAAATTTAAATGCAAAATGTTTTTAAGTTGCTTCGCTTGGATGAAAAATATGACCTATAGCATCGTTATTTATAAGATTAACTTGTATCAAATCTAGATCAAGGTGTATGGCAGGCTTCGCATTTAGCGTACAATCACAAGCAATCCGAACTTTGATGGTCATGCAGCATCTTTGGCGCTGTATAGCAAAAATACTCGAGGCAAATGTGTCATCTTTAACTGACGTACAAAATAATACGTTGCATCAAGCGCAACAGCAGATTCAGCAAGATCTTCTTGCAGCATTACAGGCTTTTTCTTTGCCAGAGCCTTTAAAAAGTGCAGTGCATCATGCCGTGATGTTGGGTGGGAAACGAGTACGACCAGCTTTATGCTACGCAACAGCGGCGATTCGTCCGAATCAAAACAGAGCAGCAGTACGTCGTGCAGCCGTAGCGGTAGAATTGATTCATTGCTATTCCTTGGCACATGATGATTTACCTTGCATGGACAATGATCAGTTGCGCCGTGGTCAGCCAACTTGTCATGTCGCTTATGGAGAAGATACTGCGCTTTTAGCAGGGGACATTTTACAATCCATGGCATTCGAAATTTTGGGCAGTCGTTTGTTTGACCAAGGTGAAGCGGTTGATCAGTCGGTGATTCTTAAGCAAATGCAAATTCTAGCGACAGCTTCGTCCAAAATGGTCTGTGGGCAAGTGTTAGACTTACAAGCTGAAGGCAAGCAAATTGATCAGCAAGCTTTAGAAACCATTCATCGGAATAAAACGGGTGCCTTAATTACTGCGGCAATTATGATGGCGGCTGTGACAATTTTTCAGGGTACGGACCCTGCAATTCCGCAATTACGTCAGTATGGACAAAATATCGGTCTGGCTTTTCAAGTTCAGGATGACATTTTAGATATTATCGCCAATACAGAACAGCTCGGTAAGACTGCGGGTAAAGATGAGCAAGTCGAAAAGTCGACCTATCCTGCATTAATGGGCCTAGAGCAAGCCAAAGCTTATGCGCAAAATTTACATGACCAAGCTTTTGCCGCTTTGCAGTTTTTTGAAGGGCAAGCGCAAGAATTAGAACAAATTTCTCAGTTCTTATTGGCAAGACAGTTTTAAAATTCAAAGTTCGAACAGAACAGGAAATGCATTCGGAATCGATTGAATCTGAATGTACTTTAAGGAAAACTCTATATCACCTCTAGGTCATATAGAGTTTTTTTTGACACCTATTTTGATGCTTTGTAAAGCTCATCAGCTTGTTCAAATCGATCAGTAATGTCTTTTTCAGGTGCTTTACTGAACAGACTGAACACAATGATTGCGATGGTGGCAGAAATGAAACCAGGAATAATTTCATAAATACCAGTCGCACCGAAGGCATTCTTCCAAACTATAACCATGATTGCACCCGTAATCATACCTGCCAGTGCACCTGTTAAAGTCATACGTTTCCAGAATAAAGAGAGTATGATGAGTGGACCAAACGCTGCACCAAAACCAGCCCAAGCGTATGCCACAAGCCCAAGGACTTTAGCGTCAGGATTCCCAGCCATCCAAATGGCAAGGACAGAAACCAATAGAACCATCAAGCGACCAACCCAAACCAATTCTTTTTGCGAAGCATTTTTACGTAGAAATGCTTTGTAGAAGTCTTCAGTTAAGGTGCTAGAACATACCAATAATTGGCAGCTCAAAGTACTCATCACAGCTGCCAAAATTGCTGCAAGTACAATCCCTGCAATCCATGGATTAAACAGAACCTTGGTTAATTCCATGAATACGGTTTCAGGGTTAGCACTGACAACAGCAGCATATTCAGGGTGTTGTTGGAAGTAAGCAATCCCAAAGAAGCCCGCAGCCACAGCCCCGCCTAAACAGAAGGTCATCCATGCCATACCAATACGACGAGCATTTGGAATTGATTTCACAGAATCTGCTGCCATAAAGCGTACTAAAATGTGCGGCTGCCCAAAGTAGCCTAGCCCCCAAGCCATTAACGAAATGATAGCTACCATACTCAAGTCACCGAACAGGTTCATGGCTTGTGGACGTGCCGCTTCAAGCGCTATGGTCAGTTGTTGTGTATCAGTAAAGCTCAGTACAGCAACAATAGGTGTGAGCACGAGGGCAAAAATCATTAAAGTGGCTTGAATGGTATCCGTCCAACTTACAGCAAGGAAACCCCCAATAAATACATAGCTGATGGTTGCAATCGCACTGACCCAAAGTGCAGTTGTATAAGACATACTAAACATGTTTTCGAATAATCGTGCACCAGCCACCATGCCAGAAGCACAATAAATCGCGAAGAAAATTAAAATCACACAGGCAGAGACAATACGCAGAACTTTTTTATGATCATTAAAACGATTGGAAAAATAGTCTGGGAGGGTTAATGCGTTGTATTGTACTTCGGTATGTACACGTAAACGTCCTGCGACCAATAACCAGTTGAGCCAAGCACCAATAATTAAACCAATACCTATCCACATTTCAGATAAACCTGATAAATAGATTGCGCCAGGTAGGCCCATGAGCAACCAACCACTCATGTCGGATGCACCTGCCGAAAGTGCAGTCACAAAACTTCCTAGACTACGACCACCCAAGATATAATCATCAAAGTTGTTGGTCGCACGGTAAGCCATCAAGCCAATAAAAACCATGGCAATGATATAAAAGAAAAAAGTGATTAAGGTCGGATTCAGTGAACTCATACGCTTATCCTTGGGAGTTAAATCACAAACTGAAATTCCGCTTTCTGTTAAAATGGTTACAAAAAGCAAACAATATCCTGAAAATAAGCGCGGGATTTAAACATAAATTCACAAAGTTTTCTGTTTTTTTTGTAATGAAAAAAAGAATAGGCAGTCACAAACTGCCTATTTCTTTGAAACACCAAAGGATATTATTGGTCTGAATTAATTGTTACGACCCATGACACCACGAATGGTATTGAGGACATCCGCAGGTAAAACTACCGTCTTGGCATTATTGGATTTTGCCATCTCTTGCATGGCTTTCACATACTGTTCACCTAATAAATAGGCGACAGGAATTTCTTTATCGCCCACAGCTGAACTGACCATTTCAATCGCACGTTGTGAGGCTTCTGCAAGTACCACCTGCGCTTCTGCATCACGACGTGACGCTTCAAGGCGACCATCGGCTTCCAAAATTGCGGCTTGTTTTTCACCATCTGCTTTGGTTACTGTTGCACGACGTTGACGCTCAGCAGCAGCTTGTGCTTCCATCGCTGACTGCATGGTCTGTGAAGGTTGAATATCTTGAATTTCAACGGTTTTTAAAGTAATCCCCCAATCTGAAATATCATCAGAAATGGCTGCTTTGAGTTTAGCTTTAATATGGTCACGTGAAGAGAGTGCATCATCTAAATCCATTTCGCCTACGATAGAGCGAAGCGAGGTTTGCACCAAGTTTTGAATCGCCCATGTGTAGTTTTCAATCCCGTAGACTGCTTTTTCAGGGGTAGTTAAGTTAATGTATGCTACTGCGTTCATGACCAATACAGCATTATCACGGGTAATTACTTCTTGAGATGGGATATCTAAAACAATATCTTTGGTGGTGACTTTGTAAGCCACTTCATCCACATATGGAATGACAAAGTTTAGACCAGGACTTAATGTCGTATGGTATTTACCTAGACGCTGTACAATCCATTTGTAGCCTTGGGGAACAATACGAACCCCCTTAAAAATCGTGATGCCGACAAAAGCCAACAACGCAATAACAATAATAGATCCCGCTGACATAGTTTTACTCGCTTTTATTGATTGTCATGATTTGGACGATGTGGCTGTACCACAAGATCATTCCCCAGAATATCGACTACACGTACCCGATCACCAACATTCACACTTGTGAGAGTGCGACAGTTCCATTCATCTGAGCCTAAAACTGGCATTGGAAACCTAACGCGGATTTGTTCATGTTCCATATTGACTTGAATGACCATTCCGATCTGACCAATGGTTGCTTCGCGTGAAAGGCCAGCTTTGGTTTTATCGATGGAGAGTGGTTTGATGAATCTAAACCATGCGACGGTGCAAAGGATGGACAGAATCATCCACAGTACTAATTGTACTGTTGAGTCGAGGGCAGGAAAAATCCACAATAAAATACCCACCAAAATGGCGCTAATCCCAAACCACAACGCTGCGAAAGCGGGAATGATTAATTCGGACAGCATTAATAAAACACCGAGGACAAACCAGTGCCACGGTTCAAAAACAAATTCCATACATCTACTCGTGTATTGTGTTAGTGAATAGTGCTTATAAAGGTATCATTATTCACTGTAACAGATGTCTAAGATGATGAATATTAAAAAAGTGTTTATTTAGAATTTTGCCTTCGGTGCAGGTTTAAATGCAGCTGGGGACTTCTTAAAATTGCTAATTGCGGCTTGAATGGCGGTGATTTTCAGTTGTGCTGCTTTTTCACCTTCAAGGATGGATTCATTGCTGGCTTTTAAGTCTAAAGTTCCGACATGCCCAACTTTAGGTTGAATCACAATACTGGCTTGATTCAACTCGGTATTAATACTTTGTTGCCCCATAATATTAATGGTTTGGTCGAGTAAACCCCACATATTCAGCGGTTTATTGCCAACGGGACGGGCAGAAATGTCGACCGCAATGACAATATCTGCACCCATCGCTTTCGCAGTAGTCACAGGAATTGGGCTAACTAAACCACCATCGACATATTTACTCCCCCGAATAGTTGTAGGGACAAAGACATTTGGAATGCTACAGGATGCACGAACAGCTTGACCTGCATTACCTGAAATAAAGTCAGCTTTTTTGCCATTGTCTAAGCGAGTTGCAACCGCAGCAAAGCGGATCGGAAATTTTTCGATGGGCTGATTGCCGACATTTTTATTGACATAGTTCTGTAGTTTTTGCCCCAACACAATGCCTTGGCTGTTTAAAGTCAAGTCACGTAGATCGGACTCTTGTAATTGCAGCGCGAGCTGTTGCAGTTGGTAAGGGCTTTTGCCACTGGCATAGATGCTGCCGACAAAACTTCCCGCACTGGTACCAGTGACAATTTTAGGTTTAATCCCATGCGATTCGAGCACTTTAAGTACGCCAATATGTGCAAAACCCTTGGCACCACCACCACCGAGAGCAATCGCAATAACGGGTTCACGTGCCTTGATTGGGGTGGTTACAGGTGGTTTGCTTGCTGTTTTATCACAACCAGCAAGGGTAAAGCCGAGTAAGCCAATCAGGCCATATTGAAAAAAGCGTAGGTGAGACATTGCACTCTAAATAGGAGAAAAATTGCGCATATCAGATCAAATTTTGACTCTTATTTCTAGTCATTTTTTGACGAGAGTTTGTAACGGCTTTGCCAACCACTCTGGATTTCTTGCGGAGAATTGTCCTGCATAGCAGGCTAAGATCTTGGGTAAATCCTGATCAAAATCCCCACTGGGATGGAATACGCCTAAACAGCGAATGGTTTTGTGATCATAATCAAAGGCAAACATGACAATTGGAATATGTGCTCCAACTGCAATTCGGTAAAATCCACTTTTAATACTGCTGGCACTTTTTCGGGTGCCTTCAGGTGCCATACCCACCCAAATTTTATCTTTATCCTGAATAATCTGAATGATTTGCTGTGTGAGTCCATGCGGGCTAGCACGATTCACAGGAATAACACCGATCCAGTCCAATAAGGGCTTTAGCGGTGTTTTAAACAGCGTATGTTTGCCGAATACGGTAATTTGAATGCCTAAACCCAATAGTGCAGTAAAGCCATGCCAAGCATCAATATTAGAGGTGTGGGGGGAGATAATCGCAACTGCTTTGGGTAAATCGGGAAATTCACCAGAAAAAGACCAGCCTTGCGCCAGAAACAATCGACGGAAAAGCTGTTTAGAAAAGGCGTTACCTCGCGCGGGCACGTGCGGCGGCAAAATAGGAAAATGCTGCATAGACATAGCCTTGTCATCCTGACAAATATTCTTGGTTTTTCTTGATATTACGCTTTCAGAAATCGTGCTTCATTGGCAAAATGTGCGCTTGGATGTGCAGAAATGCTCACCAATGAGCACCATGTCCAACATCATAGGATTGCCAGATATGCCAATCGCACAGAACGTTTATTTATTGCTGTTTTCATTGTACTGGGCGCAAGGTTTACCTGTGGGGTTTATGACACATGCGCTGCCTGTCATTCTCCGAGCAGAAGGGGTGTCATTGGCGCATATTGGTGGTTTTGGCTTATTAATGTTGCCATGGTCAATCAAAATTTTATGGGCACCTTGGGTAGATCGAGTCGGTAATTCGCAGCGCGGACATTATCGGAGCTGGATTATTCCAATGCAGTTGTTCAGCGTTGTGGTATTAGTCGTGCTGTCCTTTTTACCTATTCATGCACTCGACCAACCGCACTATTTACTCCTGTTTTTTATGACCTTGCTCAGTTTGAACTTTGTAGGTGCGACGCAGGATATTGCAACAGATGGACTGGCGGTTCGTATTTTAAAATCTGAACAGCAGCACTGGGGTAACACCTTTCAAGTAATTGGTTCTCGCTTAGGGTTTATTGTCGGGGGCGGTGCCATACTCTGGATGTTAGATGGGTTTGAATGGCAGACGACGTTTTTGCTGTTGGCGGGATTGGTCTTGCTGAATACATTGCCTGTGTTGTTATATCGGGAGTCTACACCAGTACAGGCGGTGCATCAGCCTTCGACTTTATGGCGAGAAAAAAGCAAAGCGATTGCTCAATATCTAAAGTATTACCGTAGCAGTTCAACTCTATGGCGATGGTTGTGGGTGTTATTGACCTTTAAAGTGGCAGATGGGCTGGCAGGACCATTACTCAAGCCTTTAATGGTCGATTTGGGTTTGAGTTTTACTCAAATAGGGGTGTATATCACCATGTTAGGTGCATTCGCTGCTTTATTGGGGGCAGGTTTAGCTGGTGCATTACTTAAAATCATGCGCCGTTCTCAGGCCCTGTGCTTATTCTCAGGATTAAAAATTATCTGTTTAGCAACTTACACTTGGTTGGCTTATCAATATGAACAGCAACAGGCGATAGCTCCTGTTGTGATTTATACGATTAATGCTGCGGAAGATGCAGTTTCCGCCATGCTGTTGGTGGTCATGTTAACCTTAGTCATGCAATACAGCCGTTTAGAATATGCAGCAACCGATTTCACCTTTCAGGTCGCTGTTATGGCAACGGTCAGTGGTGTGTTATATAGCTTGAGTGGTTTGATTGGTGATGTTTTAGGCTATACAAATTATCTATTTTTGATCGTTTTTATCGCAATTTTCTGTCTTGTTACAATTTTCCGATGGATGAAATTAGAGAAATAATATTACAAATCAGCTACTTGTTTGTTGTTAGCCTAAAGTATTAAAACATATATATAAATAAAAATTTAATCCTTTTGTAATATGTGACTGCAATGTAATATTTGTAACAAAATTAACACCAGGGAAAATGATTTGGCTCTAGACTAGCAGATTTATACTTAATTTTATCTAATGATGTTCCACAACTCAGTTGCTAACTCATTAGGTTCTCTCATCCAACGCCATTCAGACTCCTTCAGATGGTAGTCAAAATAATCTTTTGAGATACCATTGAACTTGGATAATCTTCGTTTACAGAAACTCCAAAATGATTCTATTCCATTTATGTGACATTGTCCTCTAGCAAACTCATTTGCTCCGTGATTTACCCTGAAATGCTTTGAATAACCAACATCAACTAGACCATTATAGCCTCGCCATCCATCACTATAAATGACACTTTCTAGTGCCACCTTACCTAAGATAACCTTTTGTAAAGTCTTCATTTTACAGTCAGGAACGATTTCAGTATAAACACGCCCATCCCGTTCAAATATTCCAAATACGGGTTGTTTTAAAGTGCCACGACCACGTTTTAACTTCCCATGAAAACCACGTTGTCGTTTAGCGCCAAAATAGCTTTCATCCACTTCAATAGAACCTACAAATTTAGTTCTTAAATCTGTTTGATGATCATAAATAGCTTCCCTAAAAAGCATGTACCAATAGTTGATCGTATTACGATTTAAATTGAGTAATAATGCAGTTTTAGAAGCGGGTATATCAATGCAAAAGCATTGAATGATTTTTTTAATCTTGTAGTGGCTTAATTTACTGTTTTTAATCATGATTACAGACCAACATAACTAGTCTGCTAGTCTAGAGCCATGATTTAATGAAAACCAAAATTGCAGCAGCGATTGCTTTAAGTTTGTTAGCGGGTTCAACTTTTGCGGCACCAACGTTCTATGGTGAAATTGATGCGAGTGTGGACTATTTACCAGAAGACAATAAGTCAGGTACTTCGGATAAAGATGTAGTAGAAGTCAGTTCAAACAGTTCTTACCTTGGTGTCAAAGGTGATGAAAAATTAAATGACCGTTTAAGCGCTGTTTATTTAGCTGAATGGGCATTTAATGCAGATGGCGAAGGAACAGATTGGTCTGCACGTAACCGTTATGTTGGTTTAAAAGATGCAAAATTAGGTACTGTGAAAGTAGGTACGCATGATACTCCATTGAAACAACTTTCAAGTGTTGTCGATACGTTCAATAACTATGTAAATAACAAAGCGGACATCACAGGCATTATGACAGGTGAAACTCGTCTTGCGAATGTTGTGGTCTATGAATCTCCAGCGCTTACGTTGCCTACAGGTGCAATCAAATTAAATGCATTGCTTGCGACTGGCGAAGACAGCGGTATTGCAAAAGGCAATGGTGCTTCTAAATCGGCTGGTCGTGGTTTAGGCGATACTTGGTCTGCATCTTTGGTGTATGACAGCCCAGTTTTTGTTGCGGGTGTAGCATATGATAAAGCGGTACCAACGACATTCTTAGGACGTGGTTTTGATAATGCATCTAATCCAGAAGCTGTTCCTGTAGTAGATTCGACAGGTAAAGTTACTACTGCATTTGCAGCAGCCAATACTTTACGTGCCATTGGTCGTTTAAATGTGCTTGACAACAGCTTGGCTTTAAAAGCATTGTATCAAACTTCTGAAGTTGAAGACGCAAAAGGTAATTTTCCTTCTATCGCAGCAATAGATGTACCTGATATTGATAAATCACAAGGTTGGTTAGTGGGTGCGGAATATAACATCCCATCAGCAAAAGCTTGGACAGTGAAATTGCAGTACAGCGCAAATTCTACTAGCTTTAAGAACAATGCTGCCGATGACTATGATGCTGACCAAATTATGGCTGGCGTAGACTATGCGTTTAGCAAGCAAGTGAAGTTGTACGGTTATGGTGGTTACTTAACACTTGAGCAAGGCAATGATGAAACTAAACAACCAGTTGTAGGTACAGGTTTAGAATTCAAATTCTAATTTTTATAAAAAACCATTCAAAAGGACGCTACAAAAGTAGCGTCCTTTTTTATTTTAAGTCAGCTTTAAGTTTCAAATCATAAATTAATAAAAAATATTGATCATCGAACCGCTCAAAATGAATTTGTCTCGCCTTGAACGCTTGAAACAGTTTTTCCCCCCGTTGGCTTTACATCAATTTAATTTGTTACTTGCACTTTGGTTAGGTGTTGCTCTGAATTTTGCATTTTATAAGCAAATTCAATTACTCACGCCTTATCAAGGTTTTAAAGCCTATGCATTTTTATCTGCAACGGTCTTGGTTGTGGTCGCGCTCTATAACCTGATATTGCAGTTATTCCAGTGGAAATGGAATGCTAAAATTTTGGCGTTATTTTTAGTTTTTGTAGGCGGATTAACAGCTTATTTTGTGAATAGTTTGGGTGTTGTTATTTCACCTGGGCAAGTCCAAAACATGATGCAAACTGATACCAAAGAGGCATTGGATTTGTTTTCCATGCAGTTTGTGGTGTGGAGCATGTTTATGGTAGTGCTGCCAATGGTGTTGATTGCACTGATTCGAATTGAAAGCAAACCGCTATCGAAACAACTCTTGAGCAAGAGCTTGCACGTTGTGGGTTCAATGGCTGTTATAGGTGGGTTGCTGTTTGTATTCTATGTCGATTTTGCTGCGATTTTCCGTGAACATCGTGATTTAAAAGGCATGATTTCACCACAAAATACTATTGCTTCGACTTTATCCTATTACCGTAAACAGAAGCCTAAAGAAAATTTACCTTTGGTGACATATGGTACAGATGCTCACCGAGTGGTGAATACCAGTGCAGATGGAATGCCTAAACTCATGATTTTGGTGGTGGGTGAAACAGCTCGCGCAGAAAGTTTTTCTTTGAATGGTTATGCGAAGAATACCAATCCAGAATTGTCTAAACAAAATGTCATTAACTTTAGCCAAGTGAGTTCTTGCGGGACAGCGACCGCAGTATCAGTGCCATGTATGTTCTCTGGAATGCCGCGTGAAAATTATGATGAACAGTTGGCAGGTCATCGAGAAGGTTTACTCGATATTGCACAACGCGCAGGCTATAAAGTGACATGGATTGATAATAACTCAGGCTGTAAAGGTGCTTGTGATCGCGTGCATAAGTTTGAAATTCCAGCTGCATTAAAACAAAAATGGTGTGATGCTGAAGGCGAATGTATGGATGAAGTTTTGGTGGATAGCTTGAAGTCTTATTTGGCGAGCATTCCAACTGAAGATAAAACACCTCAACTGATCGTGCTACACCAGATGGGAAGCCACGGACCAGCTTATTACAAACGTTCGACAGAGCAGTTCCAACCTTTTAAACCAATGTGTGCGACCAATGCCATTCAAGGTTGTAGCCGAGATGAATTGCTGAACAGTTATGACAACTCGATCGTTTATACAGACCATATTTTAAATCAGGTGATTCAAACCATTAAAGATGTGTCAAATTATCAAACGGGCTTTTGGTATTTATCGGATCATGGTGAGTCGACGGGTGAAAGTGGGATGTATTTACATGGTGCGCCTTATGCAATTGCACCAACTCAGCAAACTCATGTGCCAATGATTATGTGGTTCTCACCAACATGGCAACAGCACAATACAAGCCAAGTCAGTTGTTTACAGCAGCAAAAACAAGCTGTACGCAGTCAGGACAATTTATTTCCAACGTTGTTGTCCTTATTGGATGTGAAAACCCAAGTAATTGATGATAAAAATGATATGTTAAAACAATGTGCAACTAATCCAACAGGAAAGGCTTAAGTTAGGATGAGCAGAATGACCAAAATCTTAATGATCGAAGATGATTTCATGATTGCTGAATCTAGCAAGACCCTATTGGAATTGCACGATTTTCAGGTGGAATGGGTAAACAATGGGCTAGATGCTTTAAAGCTCCTACAACAGCAAAGTTTTGATATCGTGTTGTTGGATTTAGGCTTGCCGATGATGGATGGCATGCAGGTGTTGGCAAAAATTCGTCAAAGTTTTCCAAATTTACCGGTTTTGATTATTTCTGCACGAGATCAGGTGCAGAATCGGGTAGACGGTTTGAATCAGGGCGCGGATGATTATCTGATTAAACCTTATGAATTTGTAGAACTCTTGGCGCGTATTCAAGCTTTATTGCGTCGAAGCATGCAAGAAATGCCATCGAAGGAAACTACAGTATTGCGTTACGGCGATTTGGAGTTAGATGTTGAACAACATATCGCGTTATTGCATGGACAAGAGGTGGAACTTTCCAATCGTGAATGGGCAATTCTTGTGCCATTGGTCAGTTATCCTAATAAAATTTTTTCCAAAGCCAATTTAGAAGATAAGCTGTATGATTTCGACAGTGAAGTGAATAGCAACACTATTGAGGTTTATGTCCATCATTTGCGTGCAAAGTTGGGTAAAGATTTTATCCGCACCATTCGTGGTATGGGCTATCGCTTAGGTAAATTGGATTAAGCTTTTATGCAGCAACTGCACGCAATGCCAACACAAACATCGTTAAAGAAACGATTGCTGATTTTTGTTTCAGGTTTTAGTTTACTGTTGGGTGGCGTGCTGATTGCAACCGCTTACTGGATTTCATTGGGGGAACTGGATGAAATTCTTGACGCCCAAATGCAGAATCTTGCGGAACGTGTGGCTGCTCATGACCCTGCACCCATCAAAAGTCATTTTGATATTCATAAGCGCTATCATGAAGAAGACTTATTTATCGATGTATGGGAAAAGCAAGAACATCCGCAGCATCAGTTTGATTTGTTATTACATGGTGTAAATCAGGCTGGATTTTATGATCGCTCCACCTCGCAAGGGGTGTGGCGAATGTATGTGCTACCGACAGAAAAGTATCAAATTCAGGTCAGCCAACCGTTTGCAGCGCGAAGTCATTTAGCCTTGGAACTCGCCACCAGTATGTTTGTGCCCTATCTGGTGATGATTCCGTTTATTTTATGGGGTTTGGGCTGGGTAATTTTACGCAGTCTAAGACCTATGGATGAATTTAGACAAGAAATTGCCCGCCGTGATCTAGATGAATTAACACCCATTAAGCTGAGTCGCTATCCTGTTGAGTTAATACCCACAATTCAGGAAATGAATTATCTGTTTGAGCGGATTGAGTCGGCACAACAAGAACAGCGCCAGTTTATTGCAGATGCAGCGCATGAGCTCAGAACACCAATTACTGCACTGAATTTACAGATGCAGATTTTATTGCGTGAGTTTCCAGAAAACACGGCATTGGAAAATTTGAGCCAAGGTTTAATTCGTATTCAGCATTTAATTAGCCAGTTACTCGATTTAGCTAAGCAAGATGCAAGTAGCCTACACACCATGCAACAACAGCCATTTTACTTGAACCAAGTGGCAGTAAATTGTGTTGAACAACTGATTCACGTGGCTTTGCAGAAAGAGATTGATTTAGGCATGGAGCGCCAAGAGGAAGTCGTGGTGAATGGTTTAGAATCTGCTGCACGCTCAATAATTTATAATTTGATTGATAATGCAATTAAATACACACCTAAAAATGGCGTAATCAATGTCTCAATTTTTTCACAAGGCAACGATGCGGTGATTCAGGTTGAGGATAGTGGTCCAGGAATTGATCCTGCTTTGTATGAACAGATCATGAAACGCTTTTATCGCATTCATCATCACTTAGAGATGGGAAGTGGGCTAGGTCTTTCAATTGTGCAAAAAGCAACAGAACATTTAGGTGGAAAAATCCAGTTTGGTAAAAGCCATACTTTGGGTGGGCTGTTTGTACAAGTACGGTTTCCTCAACAAGTGCAATCAGTGCCATTATCTCGTTAAGTTGAAATGAGCCAAGTCTAGTCAAACGCACTCAGATATTTTTTAGTCAACTTTATCCTTTGTCTTTTGAAAAGGCTTTAATCGATACTGCTATTTTAGAATCTTACTCTGCCCAATTGCGTGGTCAGTATGCAAGGAATATATACTGACCTTTGTAGTAGAGATGTCATGTGAATTAAGCAACTATGGTTTAGTCAGCATTTAAGCGGCTTCTTGAGTATTTTCCGTAATAGGCTGTTGAATAAAAGCAGGAGGCTGTTCCACTTTTAAGGTTTGAACTGGAACGAGTCGTTTATAAAAAAATGGATAAAGTGTAACGTTACAGCACCAAATGACCCAAGCAGTCCAGAGGTTATGGCTGAGGAAGTGTGCTCCACGCATCATTTGCGCCCATCCCATAGCAAAGCCCAATATCAAGCCTGCAAGAAGATAGAAATAAGCACGTTTAGGCGCAGTCTTCCTAAAAGCAAAGAAGCCTGTCATTAAGGCAAAACCCGTTGCTGCATGTCCGCCAGGGAAGCAATGCCCATGACTAAGGTTAAAGTTCCAGAGAAAACCAGTCGTTGTCGCTTGGGTCATATTCCAAGGGCAGGCGTGTCCCGATTGTGATTTAAGAATACCGACCACAGTGGCGCTTAAAATTAAAATCCAGAATAAATAAGCATATTGCCAGCGCTGTGCATGTAAACGTTCGATTTTAAAACTTGCAAGCCAAAGGCTCACAAAACTGATATCACAGAGAATGAGCAGATTTTTGATATATTTATGATTGAGAGTTTCTAAAAACCAGTCATAACGCCATGGGAATTGTCCATGAGTGCCTGTCCAAGGCTGGATCAACATCAGGTCAAGTTGACCCGCAACAGGAAAAAGCAGTTGCAGTAGAACAAAACTGAACAGCAAAATCAGTCCTTGTTTGAGGCTAAAACGTTGTAATTCAGACATGGTCGTACAAACGAGATTTGGAGGACTTTGATTAGAGCAAAGCAAACTTAAATCGGACTTAATTGAATCTTAAAAGCAGATAGAGGAACTGATGTATTTAACAGATTTGATGTAGAACTTAGCAGATAATCTGTAATGCAAACATGGTTTAAAATGCTAGATTAAAAGGCAAAAGTCGCCTGAGAATGTTATGCCTATTCGTGCAGTATTATTTGATTTGGACAACACTTTAACCCATCGTGACCAAAGTATTCTGCGCTATAGTGAGTTTTTGCTAGAACAGTTTCAGTCATACATATTTGCACCTGATCTGGAAAAAATACAGCAAATTATCCGCCGAATTGATAATGGCGGATATCCTAAGAAAGAACAACTGACTCACTCGACCATTGGGGCATCGGTTGCATTTGCTTTATTGCAAGAGTTGGCGTGGAAAACTGAGGTAGATTTTCAAAACTTAACCGATTTCTGGTTTCAGTATTTTGGACAGTGTGCTGTTGCTATGTCTGGAGCATTAGAGTTGTTACAAAGCTTGAAACAACAAGATTATGCATTGGCAGTGGTATCGAACGGTGGACATGCGACTCGTTTGAATATTTTAACTGGACTTGGCTTCAAGAATTATTTTGATGTGATCGTGAGTTCCGAACAAGCAGGGATGAGTAAGCCTCATCCACAGATTTTTCTGCATACTGCGGAAAACTTAGGGGTACATCCTTCAGAATGTTTGTTCATTGGTGATCATCCCGTGAATGATATTTGGGGCGCACAACAAGCAGGAATGCAGGCCATCTGGTTACAAGGTTTTCACCCTGAAGATGAACGTTTACAAGTTCCTCGTATCCAGACCTTACATGAGCTATATACCTATTTAGAGCAAGCATAAAATTGATAGCATAAAAAAAGCGATTCCTGAGAATCGCTTCGTAACATGCGGAAATTGAGAAAATTTAAAACATACTATCGTCCGAATTTGCTGAAATTTTGTGAATGGATAAATCGGCACCACGGAACTCATCTTCTTGCGATAAACGAATACCAATGCAAGCTTTTAAACCACCATACACCGCAAATCCACCCACAAGTGCAACCACAATCGCGAATAGTGTGCCAATGATTTGTGACATCATGGATACGCCACCAATACCGCCTAACCATTGTTGACCGAAAATACCGACTGCAAGTCCACCAAAGGCACCACAAATTCCGTGTAATGGCCATACACCCAATACATCATCCACTTTGAGCTTGTTTTGGGTATAGGTGAAGAACTTGACAAAAATAATCCCGGCAATGGCACCAATCACAAGCGCACCAAAAGGATGCACAATATCAGAGCCTGCACAGATAGCAACCAAGCCAGCAAGCGGACCATTATGTAAGAAACCGGGGTCATTTTTACCGATCATGTTGGCCGTAATGGTTCCACCTACCATCGCCATTAATGAATTAATGGCAACCATGCCTGAAATCGCATCTAAACGTTGTGCACTCATAACGTTAAAGCCAAACCAACCAACTATGAGAATCCAAGATCCTAAGGCAAGGAAGGGAATGGATGAAGGTGGGTGTGCACTGACACGGCCATCCTTCTTGTAACGACCATGGCGTGCACCCAGTAAAATGACAGCGGCCAAAGCAATCCAGCCTCCCATGGCATGCACAACCACCGAGCCTGCAAAGTCATGAAAGGGTGCACCAAATGTGTGCTCTAACCATGTTTGAATACCAAAATTACCATTCCATACAATGCCTTCAAAAAATGGATATACCAATGCAACTAAGAGTAGCGTTGCTAATGCTTGAGAACGCATTTTGGCACGTTCCGCAATGCCACCCGAGATAATTGCAGGAATAGCAGCAGCGAAAGTTAGCAAAAAGAAGCAGCGCATCAGGTTATAGCCATGATCTGCCGCCAAAGTTGCTCCCATATGGAAGAAATGATGTCCATAGGCAATGTAGTAACCTACGAAAAAGTAAGCGATTGCTGAAAGCGCAAAGTCTGTCAGAATTTTACTTAAGGCATTCACCTGATTTTTATGTCGAACTGTGCCAAGTTCTAAAAATGCGAAACCAGCATGCATGGCCAGTACCAGCACTGCTCCTAGTAGTAGAAAAAGTAAATCGATATCTTGCATAGTTTGCTCGAAAAAAGTGCTAAATACGACTTTAGGTACAAATTTGGGAAGAGGATTTGCACCAAAATAGTTTAGTAAATCTAAAAATTGGAGTTCAGCAACCGAACACTCCGTTCATGCAAACAATTAAGCAAAAAATGCACCAATTCAGATAAAAATAAGAATTATTTGATGAAAAATAGTGCATATCGGCTTAAAAGAGTGCTCTATGTTGCAATTTAAAATAACGTAAAATTTTAGTTTCTATTTAATTAAATTAAAAATCATAGATATAAATTGAATAATTGTTCAGATTTTTAATATTACTCAAATGTTCCAGATCAGCAGATTGAAGTGAATTTTTATTGATCGAATATCAGAATAAAACTTCATCAAGTGGGCTAAGCCCGACTTGATGAATATGTTCGTAATTAATGTAAGATATTTTCGAGGAATTGTTGTGCTCGTGCACTACGAGGTGTGGTAAAAAATTCCTCTTTGGAGCAGTCTTCGACAATTTTGCCTTGATCCATAAAGATAATTCGATTTGCCACTTGGCGTGCAAAGCCCATTTCATGAGTAACACACATCATGGTCATGCCTTCTTTCGCCAGACTGACCATCACTTCAAGTACTTCATTAATCATTTCGGGGTCAAGTGCAGAAGTAGGCTCATCAAATAACATCGCAATCGGGTCCATACTCAATGCACGTGCAATCGCGACACGTTGCTGTTGCCCGCCAGAAAGCTGGGCAGGGAATTTATCGGCTTGCGAACTTAATCCGACGCGGTCTAGATAAGCCAGTCCTTTTTTCTTCGCCTCATCAGCACTACGCCCTAAAACTTTGATTTGGGCGATAGTTAAATTTTCAGTCACACTTAAATGTGGAAATAATTCAAAGTGTTGAAACACCATGCCTACGCGGCTACGCAATTTATTTAAATCGGTTTTTGGGTCTGCAATAGGGACGCCATCCACAAAAATTTGCCCCTTTTGAAAGGGTTCTAAACCATTGACGGTTTTAATGAGGGTCGATTTACCTGAACCTGAAGGTCCACAAACCACCACCACTTCACCTTGGCAAATTTGTGTGGTGCAATCGGTCAGGACTTGAAATTGTTGATACCATTTACTGACGTTTTGGAGATCAATCATTATTTTGGGGTCACTCATACTTTTAATCTCCTTTGTATTCTTTTCACAATAAATGTTGCTAATGCACTGATGCTAAAGTAGATCAGACCTGCAAATAGAATGTACTGGGTCAATAATGACATCAGGTCGCCACGGACGTAGTTGGTACGGAAAAAATCGAGTAATCCAATTGCATAGACCATGGTTGAATCTTGGAACAGAATAATGGTTTGTTGGAGTAGCAAGGGCGTCATTTTCCGAAAGGCTTGTGGCAGAATAATCAAACGCATGGATTGACCATAACTCATGCCTAGTGCATAGGCTGCGGCGTTTTGCCCTTTAGGAATAGACTGAATCCCAGCGCGGACAATTTCAGAAAAATAGGCCGCTTCAAACAGCATGAAGGCGACAATACTCGAAACCAAAGCCGTATCGATAGTTAAATAATTGCCTGTAATTGCGGTATAGAAAAACGGCACCGCAAAGTAAAACCACATCAGTACCAATAGCAGCGGAATAGAGCGGAATAAATTGACATAGGCTTGTGCGATTAGATTCAGTATCCGAATAGAAGATAGACGCATTAAAGCCAGCAATGTGCCAATAAAAATACCGCCTACGGTCGCTATGCAAACGACTTTTAAGGTAATGCTCAGACCATGCCATAGGGCTGGCGCAGAGAGTTGTAAATCTTGGATAAATGCAGTGAGCCAGTCCATTATTTATCTCCTGCAATTGTGCCTGGAATACGCAAGCGTTTTTCCAGAAAACTCATAAATTGAATTAGGCAGATGTTAATCACAATAAAAATAATGGTGACGTAGGTGTAAATCTCGATGGTATTTTGCGTGTACTCACTGATCGTTTTCATCTGCGAAATAATTTCAGCCACACCAACCAGCGAAGCAACAGACGTGTTTTTTACGCAGTTGGTTAGTTCTGAACTGAGCGGAGGTAAAATGGTACGGAAAGACTGTGGCAAAATTATGTAACGGTACAATTGTGCCGTACTGAACCCCACGGCATAGCCTGCATTGATTTGTCCTTTGGGTAAGGCTTCAATTCCTGTACGGACTTGTTCGCAAACCCGTGCAGCAGTAAATAAACCCAAACCAATACTGGCAGAAATAAGAGCACTGGTATTGGCACTTAAATCGTTCACCCACCAATCTTTCAGCCCTGTGGGTAAAAAATTGGGCACCACATAAAACCAAATAAACAGTTGTATTAATAAAGGGATATTGCGAAATATGGTCACATAGGCTGTACCAATCGCACGTGCAGTTTTATTCGGAAGCGTACGCATAATACCGAGCATACTGCCCAAGACAAATGCGATAGACCATGCCACGATGGCAATAAACAGTAACCAACCTAAGCCGATTAAAATCCAGTTGAGATAACTACTGTCACCGACACCGGTAGATTGAAATAGTACGCCCCAGTTCCAGCTATAGTTCATAGGAGCTCCAGATTTTTAATCAGGTAGGTGAAAGCACTACCTGATAATCATTAAGAGAATGGTCAGCATAGATTACTGATCACGGTCATGTGGTGACGCAATAAGGGCTTTTAATTGTTCCGACATTGGGAAGTTCAGGTTAATATTTTTAGGCGGAATAGGTTGTTCGAACCATTTCTTATACATATTGTTGATTTCACCTGAGCTATAGACTGCTTTAATTGCATCATCCACCACTTGTTTAAATTCAGGGTCACCTTTTCTGAGCATACAGCCATAAATTTCATGGATAGGTGCAGTACCTACAATCACCCATTGATTTGGATCTTTTGCTTTCGATTTTTCCCCTGCAAGTAAAATATCATCCATCATAAATGCGGCAGCACGTCCGTTTTGTAGCATCAGGAACGATTCAGCATGGTCTTTGGCAGAAATAATTTCACCAATTCCCAGTTCTTTTTCATGTTGGCGAATATAACGTTCTGAGGTAGTTCCCGCGGTGGTTACCAGTTTTTTGCCCTTTAAGTCGGCAAAGTCTTTCACGCCAGAGTCTTTCGCGGTGAGTAAACGCGAACCCACTTCAAAATACCCCACGGAAAAAGCGACTTGTTGCTGGCGTTCTTTGTTGTTGGTGGTTGAGCCACATTCTAAGTCGACGGTACCATTAGAAACCAATGGAATACGGTTTTGACTAGTGACCAAGTTATAGCGAATTTTTAAATCGGGCATATTTAGTTTTTGTTTCACAGCATCTACAACTTTTAGTTGTAAATCATGTGCATAGCCCACAGGTTGATTAGGATTATCGGCAATCTTTGTACACGACAAAAAAAGACAACTCATTGAAATAATGGCATAATACTTGTTTTCTGACGACGAATATGATGACACATTTCAATGAGTTACATCTCATCTTAAACAAATATCTAAAGTGGAACAAGTCACGTGTAAAATGTTTTACACTGATTATGCTGGCATTAATTGTAAAACAGACATGTAATCTTTCTTCTGCATCTAAAGCCTTACCCATCACGTGCTTACCACAATCATTTTATCGACGTATACAACGCTTCTTTGCAGATCAGTATTTCGATTATCGTCAAATTTCTCAGTTAATTTTCAATATATTTTCATTCGATAAAGTCCAATTAACTTTGGATAGAACCAACTGGAAATGGGGAAAACGAGATATCAATATCTTGATGTTAGCCATCGTCTATCGTGGAATAGCGATACCTATTGTTTGGACATTGCTCAATAAACGTGGAAATTCAGATACAAAAGAGCGTATTGCTTTGATTCAACGCTTTATCTCCATTTTTGGTAAAGATCGTATTGTGAATGTGTTCGCAGACAGAGAATTTATCGGTGAGAAATGGTTTACATGGTTAATTGAAAATGACATTAACTTCTGTATACGTGTTAAAAAAACTTTATTGTGACCAATCACTTAGCCAAGAATCATAAAATTAGTGATTTATTTCGTCATCTTCAAGTTGGTCAAACAGAATGTCGTAAACGACGTATTTGGGTTGGTCGAGTGAAACTGTATATTAGTGCGCTACGATTAGAAGATGGAGAACTTTTACTTGTTGTTTCTCCTATGTTTAATGCTTCTGCTATTGGTGATTATGCATTACGCTGGGAAATCGAAACCTTATTTAGTTGTCTCAAAGGACGTGGATTCAATCTTGAAAATACTCGTTTAACAGACCCTAGACGAGTCAAGAAATTGATAGCAGTGCTAGCGATCGGTTTCTGTTGGTGCTATTTAACAGGTGAATGGCAACATGATCGAAAAAAAGCGATAAAACTAAAGAAGCATGGACGACTTTCAGTAAGTTTATTTCGCTACGGTTTGGACTATGTTCAGATGGCTATTCTACGTTTGATTGGTTTTGGAAAAAAAGAAGAATTTAAGAAAGTGCTAGCAATTTTAAGAAAGAAAAAGCCTGATAGGACAAGGGCCCTATGAAATTTGTCGTGTACAGAGATCGGCAATATAAGAAAATGGAATGGAAGAGTCACGATAACCCAACACGATGGTTCCTGACTGTTTAATTTTTTCTAGCGTTCCCGATGCAGAGCCTTCTTTGTTCGCAGAATCATTACTACTTGGTGTCTTGTCGCCACTACAGGCACTTAAACCGAATACCAACGTGCTGGCACAGAGTAGGGAAGTCAGGGGCCGTTTTAATAACATGGGTAAACTCCTTGTGTTTTGTTTTCATCTTTCACTTTATTTATTGACTGAATTTCCATCAGTTTATTTGTTTTTGCATTATTGTCTGTTTGTTTAATAAACAGATTTAACTTCATCTTAGCGCGAGTTTTAGTCGGTTGCGCAGGTCAGATTGTTGATGCTTTGTTAACGATAAATCTTTAAGTTTTAAACAGATTTAAAGCCAATAAATAAAATTTAGAGTGAACAAAGCAGAATCTATGCCTGAACAGCATTACATAATTTAATAAAATACTGTGTTTAATAAAAATAAACAATTCGTTGTCAGAATATTCCAAATTGATAAATCGAGAGTAAACTTTTAATTTTAATATAAATAATTGATTTTAAATTATTTTTTAAATTTCAGGATTGCTTATACGCGTATATATGGATTGCTCATGGTTCAGTTAAAAAGAGATTGGAAAATATGTAAACACTGACCTCGCCGTGATGTTCTAAGAGCATGATTTGTATGTTGTGCCTTGTAAGGCACTGTGATTGTGCATTTATTTCTGTTGAAGTGAATCAACGATTTAGATTGGGCTATATCGGGCATGGACGTTCTATCATCGGGGTAATCTTGTTATAGTGCTTTTATTTTGCAATGTATGGATGAGTATGTCCTTCAATCTCAAAATCAGCTTAGAGCACAGGGCTGAGCAGTCTCCACAGCAGAAAAAATTAAATCGCTTAATTGACCAGATTGAACAACAAAAACAAGAACTGGCGACATGGAAAAATGCGCAAGCCGACATTCAAAATTATACGCGCAGCAAGCTTTTACCCGTTTATACAGAGTTACATACAGTTTTATTTGAACAGCTCGATACTCTATGGAATCACTTAGTCAGCGATGCCTTTAGCAAAGCAGATTTGGCACAGATCGACACCAAAATAGCCGCTTTAGCCAAGATGCTAAAAAAATCACAGAGGCTAACTTCCGCGCAACAAGAACTGGTAGAGAAAATTGACACTTTCTATATGCAGCATGCAGAGCATATACGCGGGAAGAAAGCCAAAGCAAACTCAATACAAAATCATGATCTCGCTGAAAAGGTAGAACAAAACGTGGATGTAGACTGGGAAAATTATGAATATGATTCTGCCCAGTATGAAGCAGAGCGAGAACGTGCCAAGCAGTTAAAACAACAAGAAAAGCGTGAGCAGGCTGCCAAAATGGCAGTGCAGTCGCTGAAAACCGTGTATTTAAAAATTACCGCGATGATTCACCCTGACCGCGAACCTGATGAAGCGAAGAAGTTAGATAAGACCGAACTTTTGCAGAAGGTAAACGAAGCTTATGCAGAGCAGGATTTATTTTATTTATTGAAACTCCAGTTACAGTTAGAAACCAATAAAGGCTTAAGCTCAAAAGCTTTAAGTTCTGAGCAAGTGAAGTTTTATCAGTTGTCTTTGGAAGCACAGAGTCAGAACTTGCAAAGCCAGTTAGAGGAGATCTTTGCGTCTTTCCACTTGAGCAGTCATGTTAATACCAAACAGCTCAAAATGAGTGATGTGTATAAGGTGATTGATAAGGATGCTGCTGAGTTAAAACAGCAGTTAAAGTGGGAAAAAGAACGTTTAAAGCATATGAAAAAGGTGAGTGGGGTAGTGATGTTGTTAGGGCATGGGGTTCTATAGTTTTTATAAATAAGAAGAAATTTTTCGCAAAAAAAGTTTTTTTAAATTTATGATAATATTGATAAAAATATTATATCTATTTGTGAGGGTTAAATGGGGACATATTCAAATATCACGATTGAAAATGATCAATTCTATAGCTTAGAAAAACATTTTGAAGTAGCATGCAATCGCCATCCCCATTTGAAACTTCTTGAATCCCAATGGAGGTTTGATCAAGAGCTTATCAGTAAAGCATTACAAAATATAAATACAATTTTTCCACATTATAGCCGTCACGATGCTTCGCATTCGAAACAAATTATTGTGAATATTGAAAGAATGTTAGGCGATAAAATTAAATTTTTAAGTGCAACTGATACATGGTTACTCCTTGAGTCAGCTTACAACCATGACATAGGAATGGTGATCACTCAAAAACAAATAGAAGATATGAATTCTCAAGAGTTCGAAGAATTTGTAGTAAGTTTAAAAGAAGATAAAGATAATGAATTACAGTCCTTTGCTAAAAGATGGTTAAAAGAAAAAGCAGTCCTTCCTAAAAATGCTAAAGCGCATTCATTTTTCCATAATTACATACAATTACTAGCTGAATGGTATCGAAGAAAACATCCTCAGAATTCTGCAAATATTGTACGAAATCCATTACAGGAAATTGGAATGGATTCACCCAGAAATGAACTGCTACCGAGTAGGCTTTTCCGTGTTGTAGCTGATATTTGTAAAGCACATGGTGATAATTTTGATGATGTTATGAAATTGCCACATGCAGAAGCAGGTATGGCTTCAGAAGACTGTCATCCAAGATATGTGGCTTGTTTGATTAGAATGGGCGATCTATTAGATGTAGATGATAATCGGTTTTGCCCAGTAATGATGAATATGTGCGGTAATAATATGCCTCATTTAAGTCATATTCATAATGAGAAGCACCAGTCTATTAGACATTTACGAATAGATTCAGAAAGAGTTGAAGTCGATTCTGTTTGTCCTAATCCAGATGCGTATGAAGTAACACATGATTGGTTTTCATGGTTACAGCAGGAATATCATAATCAAACACAAAGCTGGGATAAAATTGTACCCAATAAAGAATTAGGTCGCTTACCGACTTTGACTACTCCAAGGGTTGATATAGAAGAGCCTTATTTAATTTTAGAAAAGGGCAAGAAACCTAACTTTAAAATTAACCATGATGCCGTTTTAGGGATATTGAGAAGTACAGGGCTTTATACGTCGAAAGTAGATAGCATTCGCGAAATTCTACAAAATGGTGTAGATGCAACATTACAAAGAATTTGGTTAGAAGATTCGAAAATTGTAGATGAAGCCGAAAGTCCTTTAGATGAATCTATTCAAAGTCTGTATAGGCAATATCCTATTGAAGTAAAATTTCAACAAAAAAAAGATGATATATGGACTTTAGAGATTACAGATCATGGGACTGGTATCGATTTTGATACTTTGAAATTTATGCTTGAGGTTGGTGGTTCAAGAAAGAATAAAAATAAAATAAAAACTATTAAAGCTATGCCTAAATGGTTTAGACCATCAGGTATGTTTGGTATAGGTCTTCAAAGTGCATATTTACTTAATGATAAATTTTCAATAATTACAAAATCTATAATTAATAATGAAACATTAAAAATAAAGTTTAATAAAAATAGAGGTAGTGTAGTCATAAAAAAAGTTAATCAAAACATATTATCTGATTATGGAACACGTTTCCTTATTGATATGAAAATTAAAGATTTCCCACAAAGAATTTCTTTGCCTTTTGGAGAGCGTGAAATATCTACAAAGCTTAATGGTTATGATTTTACTAAATCTGGATCAAATTTACGTGATTATGAGGTTTTAAGTATAAAAAATAGTTTTATAAATTTTTTCATGGAAAGTCCTATTGGTAGTAATTTATTAAGTAAAAAAAATAATCAAGAATCATATTACTATGATAAAGAAACAGGTATCCTAATTTCAAAAATTAGATTTGGTGATTTTAATTATGGTAATTTTAATACATTTTTTAGAGGGCAAGCTTTTAAAGACTTAAATCTATATAATGATTTGAGCTTCTGTAGTTCGGTTATTGATTTTTATGGGGAAAGAGCTGATAAATTTTTGACATATAATCGAGAGAAAATTTTAAATGAAGCAAAAGGTAAGGCAAGAAATAAGGTGAAAATAGCTGTTAGAAATTATATTCAAACAAAATATGAAGAAATTTTGGATGATGAAAAACCCTATGCAGTGGCTTGTTTTACAGGGCTTTATAATTTTGAAAAAATAAGTGACATAATGCTTTCTGATTTAAATAATTTAAAAATATTAAGTATCAACTAAAAAGTAAACATGTATTCATTACCAAAACCCTTTGAAATCTGCCCAACCCAACGCTCTATTTGATCTGCCTTCATCACCTTAAAATCCCGCCAGTTATACTTCATCTGCTTCCAAACCATCTCAATTCTATTCAGCTCAGGACTATACGCAGGTAGAAAATACAAAGTCGTTGAATACTCTTGTACAAGAAGCTTGCGCCAATCTACCATCTGTTTGCTGCGATGAATCGAGGCATTGTCAACAATCAACACCAAAGGAACTTGATAGCTGCGTTTCACCTGTGCTGCTACACCCATCAAATAGGCATAAAACCAGCGACTGTTAACGGACTCCTGTAGGCAACTGGTGATCAGATGACCCGTTGACAGCAGACAACCCATCACATTAACTCGCTTTAGTCTTACAGCATCAACCGCATGAACATCGCCTATCTTTGTCCATGCATAACGATTATCTGGCGTAGCCGAAAATCCTGTTTCGTCCACATAGCCCAATACAATTTCACCACGTGCCGCTTGCTCACGTAATGCTTCAATCTGCTGTTGCGCTTGTCCAAATGCGGTCGGGTCTCTTTTTTTTCAAGCTGTGGCGGGTGCGTTTGAAGACCATGCCTGAATCTCGCAAAAACTTGCGAAGAGTTTCAACAGACACGGATACACCGTGTTTTTCATGCAGTTTGACTCGGATTTGTTCTGCATTGAGTGGACTTGTGTTGACCCACTCTAAGATTTGAGCCTGATAGTTTGAGGTCAGTGTATTGGGACGGCCTGAGCGATGACCTTCTTGAATCGATTCAAACTGATGTAGCTCCCAATGTCGGCGTTGTAGCCTTATGGTTTCTGGGATACGCTCTTGTAACGCAGCAACTTCGGCAACAGTTTTACCTTCGGAAAGCCAGAGAATGGTTTGGGCACGTTGTCTTTCACGCCAATGTGCTGCATGCTTGGTCAGGAGAATTAGTTGTGCACGCTGTTCTAAGCTGAGTGGGACGGTAACAATCCGTGGCATGTGCAAACATCGGTTAACCAAAAATGTCTTTTCGCATGTTTAGTTGTTTTTGTCAACTTAATAAATCATGACGCATTTACCTTGGGGGCTTTAATTGGAAAAATAAAAGAGAATGAAATATCTGAATTATCATTAGTTGAAGTTCAGAAAGAAGAAGTCTCAGGGCATCAGATTATAAAAAATAAATCAAATAGAGATATTTTAGATTTGATACTTTTTATAATAACAAAAGAAAATATATATTATCAAATTGATTTGGTAGAATCTTCTTTGAGTGAATATAGCTTCTCAAAGGAAGATATTCAGCCAATTTCAAATAATTACTTAAAAAAATTACTAGAACTGAAAATAGGTTCAGGTTTTCATGAAATAGGATGTAGAAAAATTTTCCCTGCTTGGGGCGATTTCAGAAAGTTAAGTTTTAGTGCTAAAATTCAATGGCCAGACCGTTTTCATTATCAAGATAGCCGAGGTGATGTATTAGTTTTACCTTATTTATTTAACCAAAATGTAGAACTTATAGACCGTTTTGATAATAGTGAAGAATTTTTACAATGGATTTATGAAAATAGAAAATATGAATATGTAACTATTGATGAAATCCGTGACCTTAATTTTAAGTTAATTGAATTTTTAAAAAATATTGTTATTAACTAAATATAAAAATCCCCTCACCAAGAGGGGATTTTTATATCAAACTACAGCATCAAAGCGCTGCAATTTGCTCCATATTCGCTTTAATCTTCGCTAACTGGTCAGCAAACTCAGCCAATTTCGCTTTTTCACCTTCAACGACAGCCGCAGGTGCTTTCGCTACAAAACCTTCATTACCGAGTTTAGTCGCAATTTGGTCATGCTGCTTTTGCACTTTGTCTAAGTCTTTCTGTAAACGACCCAATTCCGCTTTCGGGTCAATTAAGCCTTTCATTGGAACGAATACAGACGCATGCCCAACCACAGAAGAAGAAGACAATGGTGGTTGCTCACCGTCAGCCAAGAACGTAATGCTTTCTACTTTCGCCAAGGCTTTAAACAACGCTTCAATACGCGTGATTTGAGCTTTCTCAGCTTCCGTCGTGTTTTGTAGCAACACAGGTAATAAACGCGCATTACCTAAGCCCATTTCACCACGAATGTTACGTACCGCACCAATCAAACCTTGAAGCCATTGCATGTCTGCTTCAGCCTGTTCGTTTACACGCTCAGGGTTGGCCACAGGGTATTGCGCCAACATAATGGTTTCGCCAGAAATACCAAGTTTCGGTGCAAGCGTCTGCCAGATTTCTTCAGTCAAATACGGCATAAGCGGATGTGCAAGACGTAAAGATGCTTCCATTACAGCAAGGAGTACTCGACGAACTTCAGCTTTACGCTCAACTGATACATTTTCATCGTTCAGAACAGGTTTGGTTAGTTCGACATACCAGTCACAGTATTCATTCCAAATGAACTCGTAAATCGCTTGTGCAGCCAAGTCTAAACGGTAAGTCGCGAAAGCTTGTTGTACCGCAGCTTCTGCTTTTTGCAAACGGCTCACGATCCATTGTTCAGGCAATTCCCAAAGGTCTTGACGAACTTCGCTACCAATTTCTTGATTTTCACAGTTCATCATCACGAAACGCGTTGCGTTCCAGATTTTGTTAGCAAAGTTACGGTAGCCTTCAACACGCTTCATGTCGAACTTAATGTCACGACCGGTGTTCGCAAGTGCACAGAAGGTGAAACGCACTGCATCTGTACCATAGGCTTGAATGCCTTCTGGGAACTCTTTACGGGTTGATTTTTCAATCTTCGCTGCTTGTTTCGGGTTCATTAGACCTGTAGTACGTTTTTGTACCAAAGTCTCAAGGTCTACACCGTCAATCAAATCTAATGGGTCAAGTACGTTGCCCTTCGACTTCGACATTTTTTGACCTTCACCATCACGAACTAAACCGTGAACATAGACCGTTTTAAACGGCACTTGTGGCGTACCATCTTCATTCTTCATGAAGTGCATCGTAAACATAATCATACGAGCGACCCAGAAGAAGATGATGTCAAAACCAGTCACTAACACATCAGTTGGGTGGAAGGTATTGAGGAAATAGTTTTCTGCATCTTTCTTGGCATCACCAGTCCAACCAAGGGTTGAGAACGTCCAAAGTGCAGAAGAGAACCACGTATCCAGTACGTCTTCATCTTGGTTAAGCACAACATCAGCAGGGATGTTGTTTTTGGCACGTACTTCAGCTTCGTTACGACCTACATAAATGTTGCCTTCAGCATCGTACCAAGCTGGAATACGGTGACCCCACCAAAGTTGACGAGAGATACACCAGTCTTGAATGTTGTTCATCCACGCCATGTACATGTTGCTGTACTGCTCAGGAACAAACTTGATGCGACCGTCTTGAACCGCTTCAATGGCAGGTTGCGCCAATGGTGCAATTTTCACATACCATTGATCCGTCAATAATGGCTCAACGATCACACCTGAACGGTCACCGCGAGGTGGTTTAAGTGTGTACGGTTGGATCTGATCTAACCAACCTTCAGCTTCCGCTTGTTCAACCAGTTTTTTACGCGCTTCAAAACGCTCTAAACCAATATAGTCCGCAGGAGCAGGGATGGTTTTAGAAATTTGCTCGCCCGCTTTCGCGATATATTCAAACTCAGCCAACACTTCTGCATTTTTATTAAAGATGTTGATGATTGGGAGTTCACAACGCTTACCGACTTCATAGTCGTTAAAGTCGTGCGCAGGGGTGATTTTCACACAGCCTGTACCGAATTCTTTATCAACATATTCATCTTTCACGATTGGAACTGCACGGCCTGTAATTGGCAGAATGATGTTCTGACCCACAAGGTGTGTATAGCGTTCATCATCTAGTGCAACAGCAACCGCTGTATCACCGAGCAATGTTTCAGGACGCGTCGTTGCAACAACGATGTGGTCTTTACCATCGTGGGTACGTAGGTTTTTATCTTCAAAGAAGTATTTGAAGTGCCACAATGAACCTGCTTCTTCTTTATCCGACTCAACTTCGAGGTCAGAAAGCGCAGTTTGTAATTTTGGATCCCAGTTTACCAAACGTTTGCCACGGTAGATCAAGCCGTCTTCGTGTAATTTCACGAACACTTCTTTTACGGCATTGGATAAACCTTCATCCATGGTGAAGCGTTCACGAGACCAATCTACAGATGAACCTAAACGACGGATTTGACGGGTAATGGTGTTGCCAGATTGCTCTTTCCATTCCCAGATTTTTTCGATGAATTTTTCACGGCCAAGGTCATGACGGCTTACACCTTGAGCACCCAATTGACGTTCAACAACCATTTGTGTGGCAATACCCGCATGGTCTGTACCCGGCTGCCATAAGGTGTTTTTGCCTGACATACGGTTGTAGCGTGTTAAGGCATCCATAATGGCATTGTTAAAACCATGACCCATATGCAAACTGCCAGTGACGTTTGGTGGCGGAATCATGATACAGAATGATTCACCTTGTTGAGATGGTTTGAAATAGCCACGCTCTTCCCAAGTTTGGTACCATTTTTTCTCGATCTCAGTCGGATCGTAAGTCGTAGCAATATTTTGCGCAGAATCAGTCATAGTCAGAACAGATAAAAAGTGAATAAAAAATTGCACCTAGTGTAGCAAAAAAATAACGGCTTTGGGATGTTCGTCAAATGCTTTGTTTCTGCAATTGTCACGGCAAGTGAGAGGTTTTATGATGAAGTCTGTATAACGACTGCGCATAAGATCGTAGAACTTGATAAAAAGGAAAAAATAGAATGAGTTATGTTATTTCACTTAAGTTGAAATCAGAAACCCATCAACGTTTTCAGGATATTCATCAACAACTTAATCAAGGTCAAACCGAGAGTTTGGCTAAAGCATTGGGTGAGGTGCTGGCAGATATTTCCTATGAAGTGATTGATCAAGTTTTTGGTGAGATCACCCGCATTTCGCATTCGGGGGATAATGAATCTGCCAAAGTAATCCAGCACATTATGGAAACCACGCGTAAATATATGCCATGGTCGGTGTCATTTTTTGGCAATGAGCGTTTGCTGCCGATGGTGAATTATCTGCATGAACTGATGTATCAAAAAGAGGGTGAATTTTATTTGTCCTATCCAGTCGATGAAGACAGTGTTCAAGCGTTGCTCAGTTCTGCTGAAGAAATGCAACAAGGTAATAACGCTGCAGTGATTCCTGCTTTACAGGCATTTACTCAAATTGTGGATCAGGGCGTGACACATTTAATTCGGGTTCCGAAAACAATGCTGAAATTTAATGTAGTGGTGGATAAGACTCTAAATGGGGTCATTCATGTCACCACTCAAATGGGCTATAAGCGTTTTGATAAATTGGGTATGCAATATGATGCTAAAACCATGAGTCATTATTTCAATCATTTTCTTGTTTTTTTAGAAAATTCAACCAACAATTAGGCAATTGCCGTAATCGAATCAGGGTAGACAATAATGGCTAAGCTAGACAGTTTAGAAAATAAGGTGGTATGGATTACTGGGGCATCTTCAGGTTTAGGTAAAGCCTTGGCACAAGAGTGTGCATTACAAGGTGCACAAGTGGTGCTGACTGCCCGTCGCATCGATGAATTGGAAAAGGTGCGTGTTGGATTGTTAAATCCAGATTTACATCTTTCAATTTGTGCAGATATTACCAATGAAGCTCAAGTCTTACATGCGTATGAACAAGTCTTGGCTGCTAAAGGACGTATTGACTGGCTGATTAATAATGCAGGTTTAAGTCAGCGTGCCCTGATTACTGAAACGACCATGCAAACTGAACGTACCATTATGGAAGTTGATTACTTTTCGCAGGTATTTTTAACCAAAACTGTTTTACCTACACTTTTAAAACAAAAGTCAGGTCGAGTGGTTTTTGTTTCGAGTATTGCAGGATTATTAGGGACGCAATATCGTGCTTCCTATTCTGCTGCAAAAGCAGCCATTCATATGTGGGCAAACAGTTTAAGGGCAGAAGTGGCCGAAGATGGGGTAGATGTTTCGGTAGTTTTTCCAGGTTTTGTAAAAACCAACGTTTCCATTAATGCTTTAAATGGAGCGGGTCAGGCACAAGGCTTTGATAATGAAGCAACAGCTAATGGTCTAGAAGCAGATGAATTTGCACAATATACGGTTAAATCATTAATGCAAGGTGATGAATATATTGTGATTGGTGGGCGTAAAGAAAAATTAGGCGTACTGGTTTCACGTTTATCACCAAGTGCTCTGTATCGAATGATTCGTAAAGCGAAAGTCAAGTAAATTGGGAAGCATGGGGGGAAAGCCATGCTTTCTTCCTTTTTGATTAAAGCTACATAAATTGATGAATGATCTATTGGCTGATTTTGTTTAAATAATTTAAGAATAATTCTGCATTTTTGCTACGAACTTGCCAAGACATACAACGTACGCCACCGCCCATATGGCAGACTTTTGAGGACTGTACGGGAATGACAGTCCGTTTAATTATACCCCGAATTTGTTTTAAGGCGATAGCATCTTCTTTAATTCCAAACTGTGGGAAATAAATCCGTTCGGGGGTGACCAGCATATTGGTGTACAAGCCGCAAGCTGAACCAAATTTTTCATCGTAAATTTCGCTGCCATCATATGGCGTAATGATTTCATGAATTTTCACATTGGGAATACCGCGTTTTAAATCTACCACGAGTCGCTTGGCATAGTCCGGATCTTCAGGGTAGGAGTTAATCACCAAGGTATTTTGGTCGACAAAACTGACCACACCATCGGCATGTTCTAAGCCGCCTTGTTCATCGGCTTCAATAAATGCAATTTGTTTGGCATTTGTTAAGGCTATCAGTTTTTTCCGAGCCTCGCTTTCAGTTAGCTTATTATCAGTTAAAAATTTGGTGCTGAGCACGACATTGCCATAACCATCTTCAACCCAGTTACCACCATCATTCAACAGCTTACTTTGAGTAAACTGTAAACCTGCCTTCTGGCTATAATATTTAAATTCGTCTTGCACTTGATCTGAAATGGCTTGCCCTTTCTTTCCTCCACCTTGTCCCGCGGCGGTATAGCGGAACATCACAGGTTGCGCAGGATTGGCGCTGGTAAAGTCACGCATCCAAATATCCTGCATCGGGGTGATCGCCACATGCTTTTTGCCCAATGCTTTAACGTACTCGGGGTAAAGATATTGGTCTGTCAAAATAACGACGTTGTCTCCATTTTTAATAATTTTTTTCGCATAATCTATATGAAAATCAAAAATATCATCGATCATTTTTGCATAGTAGGCATCATGACTTTGCGGAGATGCTAAGACAATTAATTCGGCTTGAGTTGTAAATGGAATCATGGTGAGCGCAGCTATGCTTATTTTAAATGCTAAAGATTTCATATCTCTCGATGCTTTTAAGTCAGTGAACCATGTGGGTATTTATTGTGAACAGTGTAGGGGACGCTGCTTTAGTGAGCTATCTTCACTAAAGCATGTCTCAGAACAGCAATAGCTGACAAGACTTTTCAGACGGTCTGGGTTACTTGTCAGTCATTCTAGCGGGGAGTTGAAAAATTAGGGTTTTAAAATAGCTGTGCCATAAGCAAAAACCTCAACCATGCCACCTTGCATCCCCATTTCGGTGGTCGCTAGTCTTATGCAGGCGATATGCGTTGCACCGTATTTTTCTGCTTCAAGTTTGAGTCGGACAACCGCTTCACGACGCGCACGATCCACGACACTTTCATAGCTGGTAAGTCTACCCCCAAAAAAGTTTTGCACGGTGGCCAGTACATATTTGAAATAATCATGTGAAATTACAACATTGCTGCTGATCATGTGCCCAGACTGCTCAAAACTCACTTTACGCAAATTCCCTACGGTGATGTAGGCGAGGCGTCTTTCATTGTGTTCAAGCTCTGCCAGATGTTTGCGTTCGTTATAACGGCCAAAGCCAAAACCAACACTGAATAGCACCACAAAGATGAGTAACTGGAAAATTAAACTTTCCATTGTTTAAACCTGTGTAGGAAATGGATCGGGGAGATGATTATTTAACGGGGTAACACGGACCGCGGTACCATAAACAAATAATTCTGAAGCACCTTGAGCAATATTTGAGGTTGAAAAACGAATTCCTACGATGGCGTTGGCCCCTAAAGCTTGAGCTTTTGCAATCATACGACACATGGCTTCTTGACGTGATTCTTCTAAAAGCTCGGTATATGCCGTAAGTTCACCGCCAACAATATTTTTTAAACCCGCCAGAAAGTCACGCCCCACATGTTTACTCCGAACGGTACTGCCGTAGACCACATCCAGTTGCTGGGAAATCGTATGTCCTGGAACGGACTCAAGGTTACTTAAAAGCATAATATTCAATTTTTAAATGATTTGATTCTCTTTGAAGATAGGAAAAAGCCTGTAAAAAAGCAATAAAAAAGCCCACCGAAGTGAGCTTTTCATGTTGCAAGGTTTATTTTGCAGTTTTGTTATATTTTAAATCTGAAGAAGAGGGTTGTTTCACCACTTGATCAGAAGTATTGGCTTTTACCCCGCCACCGAGGGTTTTATATACTTCTACTTGGTTGTTTAAATTTGCTTGTTCAAGCAATAGCAAACCTTGTTCTGCAGAGTATGATGTACGTTGTGCATCCAGTACTGTTAAGTAGTTGTCGATGCCAGCGCGGAAGCGGGCAGTAGACAGTTTATATGTGGTATTGGTGGCTTCTACAAGGCGACGCTGCGCCGCTAGACGATCACCAATATTTTCACGTACAGCCAAAGCATCATTTACTTCACGGAATGCAGTTTGGATCGTCTTTTCATAGTCTGACAATGCAATTTTTTGGTCAGTTTCTGAAATCTTGACATTGGCACGACGTGTACCCCAGTCAAAGATTGGAATGTCCAAGCTTGGACCGAGTGACCAGACAAAAGCGCCAGATTTAAACAAGTCGCTTAAATCTGTTGATGCATAACCTGCTGAGCCCGTTAAGCTGATGGTTGGATACAACTTTGCTTTTGCCGCGCCAATATTGGCGCCCGCAGCAGACAATTGGTATTCCGCAGCACGGACATCTGGACGGTTATTTAACAAATCACTTGGCAAGCCCGCTGTCAACGCCGTACTTTGGGTAATGCGTTTAACAGGTTGTGAAGCCAATAAGTTTGCAGGTACAGGTTGACCCACCAGCAGGTTCAACAGGTTCTGTGCCTGTGCAACTTGGGTTTTGTAGTTAGCAACATCGTTACGTGCAGTTTCAACCGAAATTTGTGCTTGACGTACAGGGACTTCGCTATCGATACCGACATCAAAACGCTTTTTATTCAGATTGTAAGACTCAAGCTGTGCTTTAAGCGTTTGATCGGCCAGTTTTAAGTTGGCATTGGCAAACGAATAGCTCAGCCAAGCTTGTGCAACCTGACCAATCAATGAAATTTGCGTTGCATCACGTGCACTTTGAGTCGCTAAATAGCTATCTAAGGCATTGTCTTTTAGGCTACGAACACGACCCCAAAAATCTAACTCATAAGCAGTCACACCGAGGCCAACATTATAAGTTGTCATCGGTTTGTTGCTGCTCAGGGTATCTTGACGAAGCACACTGCCACTTGCACCAATGGTTGGTAATTGGTTGTTTTCGCTAATCTGATACGTTTGCTGCGCACGTTGAATATTCAAGGTTGCAGTACGTAAATCACGGTTATTCGCTAAAGCCATTTCAATGACTTGTACTAATCGTGGATCAGCAAAAAAGTCTTTATAGCCTTGTTCAGCAACAGAAGGACCTGTTGTTGAACCAATATATCCTGTTGGAATATCCGCTTGAGCGACGGGTTCTGGACCACGCATGCTTTGACATGCAGTCAAAGCAAGCGCAAGTGCAGATACCGCAATGCTACGACCTGAAATAGACCATACTTTTTGCATCACGATGTTTGCTCCTGATTATTTTGTTTCTTAGGTTTGTATTTAAAGATACTACGAATCCAAACGAAGAATACTGGAATAAAGAAAATACCCAAAAGTGTAGAACTAATCACACCACCAAGTACACCAAAACCTACTGAATGCTGACTTCCTGCACCCGCACCTGTAGAAAGTGCAAGCGGAAGTACACCAAAACCAAAGGCAAGGGTAGTCATGATAATTGGGCGTAAACGCATTTTTGCAGCATGCAAAGTTGCATCAAATAAATCTTCACCTTTTTCTTGCAATTCTTTCGCAAATTCTACGATCAAGATCGCATTTTTTGCAGAAAGACCAATAACGGCAACAATTGCAACTTGGAAATAGATGTTAAATGACAGGTTCGGATCGCCTTTAATGATCATACCTAACCATGTCAAAGTAAAGGCACCGATAATACCTAGAGGTACAACCAGTAATACTGAAACAGGGATAGACCAGCTTTCATATAATGCGGCAAGACATAAGAACACGATTAACATTGAAAGAACCAGTAAAGGACCTGTTTGGCTACCTGAATCACGTTCTTCTAAAGATAAACCTGTCCATTCATAGTCAAAGCCTTGTAAGCCCATAGATGGTAGTTTGCCAATGATTTCTTCCATTGCGAGCATCGCATCACCCGAACTTACACCAGGTGCAGGAGTACCTTGAATGTTCACCGAAGATACACCGTTATAACGCTCTAAACGTGGTGAACCATACGTCCATTTCCCAGTTGCAAATGCTGAGAATGGAACCATCGTACCGACGTTATTGCGCACGTACCATTTGTTTAGGTCTTCAGGCATCATGCGTGTATTTGCTTCGCCTTGTACATAAACTTTTTTCACACGACCACGGTCAACGAAGTCATTGATATAAGAACCACCCCAAGCCATACCCATTGTCGAGTTAATATCGGCAATACTGACACCCATTGCACCTGCTTGCGCTTGGTCAACAGTAATTTGATATTGAGGTGTATCTTCTTGACCGTTTGGACGTACGCCTGCAAGACGTTTATCTTGTGCAGCCATACCCAAAATAGCATTTCGCGCAGCAATCAGTTTGTCATGTCCTTGACCACTTGCGTCTTTCAACTGAATATCAAAACCTGATGCTACACCTAATTCAGGCATTGCTGGTAATTGCAATGGCATGATGTAAGAGGCATCTTTGATCATATTCAATGACATACCGCGTTGAATAATTGCACCAATCTGAGATTCTGGAGAAGTACGTTCATCCCAGTCTTTGAGTTTAATAAAGGCAAGACCTGCGTTTTGACCTACACCAGTGAATGAGAAACCAGAAACGGTAAAGATTGAATCTACATTCTCTTTTTCTTTATTCAAGAAGTAGTCTGTCATGGTAGTGATGACTTTGTCGGTACGTTCGAGGCTTGCACTTGGTGGAAGCTGAACTAGAGTCATCACCACGCCTTGGTCTTCATCTGGTAAGAACGAAGAAGGTAAGACTTTGTAAAGGCCAACTAAACCAGCAATGACCAGAATATAAACGACACCAGAGAATACTTTGTGATGGGTCATACGGTTGACACCACCTTGGTATTTTACTGACAGTTTTTCAAAGCTGCTGTTAAACCAACGGAAGAAACGAGCAAAAATATTGTTACTTTCTGCTTTATTTGGATCATGTTGTTTTAACAGGGTCGCACACAGGGCAGGAGTAAATGTTAATGCCACAATCAATGACAAAATCATTGCGGTTACAAGGGTAATGGAGAACTGACGGTAAATTACCCCAGTCGTACCACCAAAAAAGGCCATTGGAACGAATACAGCAGTTAATACGCTAGTAATACCAACCAATGCACCAGAGATCTGTTGCATCGACTTTTCAGTCGCGGCTACAGGGTCCAAATGATCTTCCTGCATGACACGTTCAACGTTCTCGACCACGACAATTGCATCGTCGACCAGAAGACCAATGGCTAGTACCATCGCAAACATGGTGAGCGTGTTGATTGAGAAACCAAAAATATTAATGACTGCAAATGTACCTAATACAACAACAGGCACCGCAAGCGTAGGAATAATCGTTGCACGCCAGTTCTGTAAGAACAGGAACATGACAATAAATACCAAGAATACGGCTTCAATTAAAGTATGAACTACACTTTCAATCGAAAGCTTAATGAATGGCGTCGTATCATACGCCAGTTGATCTTTTAAACCATCTGGGTAGTTTTTACGAAGTTCACTTAAGCGTTCTTCAACGGCTGCCGCAGTATCGAGTGCGTTGGCACCTGTTGCAAGTTTAATCGCAACACCACCAGCAGCTTTACCATTAAATTTAGAGTCGAATTGATAGTTATCTGAACCGAGTTCAACACGAGCAACATCACCTAAGCGAACTTGAGCACCTGAGGCCGTATTTTTCAGAAAGATATTTCTAAACTGCTCAGGTGTTTGCAACATACTTTGAGCATTTACTGTTGCGTTCAGTACTTGACCTTTTACAGCTGGTGCACCACCCAACTGGCCTACTGCCACTTGCGAGTTTTGAGCATTAATTGCAGCAGCAACATCACTTGGCGTGACTTGTAAACTGGTCATTTTGGCAGGGTCTAACCAAATGCGCATGGCATAAGAACCACCAAAAACTTGGATTTCGCCTACACCTGCGACACGGCTCAGCGGTTCAGAAATGTTAGAGTTTACATAGTCTTTAATGTCGGCAGCAGATAAGCTTCCATCAGGAGAGTAAAATGCAAGAACCTGCATAAAACTCGCACCAGACTTAGTGACTTTTACCCCTTGACGTTGTACATCTTCAGGTAAAAGCGCTGTTGCCGATTGTAATTTGTTTTGTACTTGAACTTGTGCAATGTCTGGGTCAATCCCTTGCTCAAAGTTCAAGTTGATTGATGCTTGACCATTACCTGCACTGTTAGATGAAATATAACGCAAACCATCCAAACCATTCATTTGTTGTTCAATGATTTGAGTGACTGTATTTTCTACAGTTTGTGCAGATGCACCAGGATAAGTCGCAGAAATTGTCACCGTTGGTGGTGCAATTGTAGGATATTGAGCAACAGGCATTTTGGTGAGAGTTAGAATACCCGCCAGCATAATGACCAGTGCAATCACCCACGCAAAAATGGGGCGATGAATAAAAAATTGAGCCATTCAGTCTACCCCTTATGCGTGTGAAGTAGCTTTTTGTTCAGTGTTAGATTCAGCTTGTTGTGCTTTTGGTTTTTCAGCAGAAGCTGGCGCCGATGCTTTTGGTGCTTCAGTTTGAGGTTGATATGGTTTTGCAGAAACGGTTTGTCCTGCTTTTACTTTCGCAATACCATCCACCACAATTTTTTCACCCGTTTTAATACCTTCAGTCACGATCCAATTCTGCCCCTGAACACCCACTGTGGTTACAGGACGTGCCTCAATTGCCCCTTTCGCATCCACAATCATGGCCATTGCTTGACCAGTTGGGGTACGCGTAATTGCCGCTTGAGGAATTAAAATTGCATTAGGTATCACACCTTGTACAATTTGCGCATTGGCAAACATACCTGGTAATAACAAGTGATTCGGATTTGGGAATACTGCACGAATTGTGACAGTCCCTGTTTCTGTATTTACACTGGCATCTGAGAACGCTAAGCGACCTTCAATTGGGTAGTAGCTACCATCTTCAAGTTTAAGTTTCACACGTGTGTTATTGCTGCTGTCCAAACTGCCTTTGCTGAGCTGCTGGCGTAGGCGTAACAATTCGGTACTAGACTGGTTAATATCCACATAAATTGGATCTAAACGTTGAATCGTTACTAATGGATCTGCCTGATTCGCCGTTACAAGTGCACCTACTGTTACCGTTGAACGGTTAGTTTGACCAGAAATTGGAGAGCGAATGGTTGAATAACCTAAATCTACTTCGGCATTTTTGACTTGTGCACGCGCAGCCGCAACTTGAGCATCAGCCACTCTAACTTGACCGACTAAATCATCATATTCTTGCTTCGAAACTGCATTGCTTGAAACCAGTTGTTGATAGCGATTGAGTTTTGTTTTCAGAGAGCTTAAGTTGGCTTCTTGTTGTAAGAGGGCAGCTTTTGCATTATCAAGTGTAGCTCGGTTTGTACGAGAATCTAACTCATAAAGTGCTTGACCTTCACGGACATAACTACCTTCGGCAAATAAGCGTTTCAGAATAATACCACTGGTTTGTGGGCGAACTTCTGATACTTCAAATGCTGTGGTTCTACCAGATAACTCTACAGACTGTTCGACGCTTTGCGGTTGCGCAACAATGATACCAACTTCTGTTGGCGGCATTTGTTGAGATGCACCAGCTTGCTGCGCATCTTTTTGATCTTTGCTACAACCAACAAGTGCAATACTTGTTGCTAATGCGCAAGCGGTGAGGGCCGGAGCCCAAAGCTTTGCAGACATCATTGTTTCACCTCGGTTAGATTATTATCTAAAAATTAATTTATTTTTGCTTCATAGAGTGTTGTAACACTATGTATAGCAGGGTAATCCAAATAAAACTTATGCCCCAACCTGCAAGAACATCAGAAGGAAAATGTACGCCCAAATACACTCTTGAGCACCCCATTAAAATGAACCATATAACTGCAAAACAATAAATATATGAGTATTTGGAGTGTTCACGGTATAAATAAATAACTAAACCACTTAAAGCAGCAGCATAAACACTGTGCGCACTTGGAAAAGAAGCACCATAACTTTGAACCAAATGAAATATTTCAGGTGGGCGTGGTCTTGCAATCCAGTATTTAAGTAGCCAAGCAACGGCTCCGCTTCCAACAAGTCCTAAACAAATTAGCAAAATATATGTGTATTTTTTATACCAAGTTAGATAGAAACACCATAAAGTGGTAAAAAAAAGTACAGCTGGCATCCCCCCAATTGCTGATAGTAGCGTTGTTATTTGGTTTAAACTTTCAGTACGATGATGACTTGCCCATTCGACAATAGCCAGATCAAATGAAAGCAAACTGGGAGTGTTTAAAATCAAGACACTGAAAAATAACAAAAAACAACCAATAATAAGCAACAAGTACGGCATGCATTAACCTCTTGTTCGTTTAACCGGACTCCCCCAGTTAACATTTGGGTCAAAGTGTACTTGTCAGTACACTTTTTTTCAAGCCTGTGTGAACTCGATTAAATTTCTCTATAGTAGAGTTGAAATATAACAAATCATTTACTTAAAGTTTTGTGAGTATTTGTAGTTTCGTCAACGACTAAAGGTGATTTTGGTGGCCAAAAGAAATCACTTGGACGTGTTAAAAAATGGGTCAGTACTAACTTTGCTAACGGTTTCCATTGCTCAAAACGAACGCGACGTGCCCTCAAAGCAACAATAATCGTGAGGGTGAAACTTACAAATAAGTTGGTTAGACCAATTAAAAGTACGCCTAAAAAAGATACAATAATTAGGCCAATATCAGGGCTATCATTAATATTCATGAGACCTTGTATAAAGTTGGCTGAGGCAAAGGCAATATGTCGAATATCTAAAGGGAGACCTAAAATAAAACCTAGAGTGCCCATGCTGCCGAGCATGATCCCAAAAATAAAATTACCCGCGAGCGCACCTAAATTTCGTTCTACATACTCTGCGAGCTTATTTAAGCGTTCTTGCCCTATATATAATTTCAATTTTTGATGTGCTTTAAGTCTAGGGCCAACTTTTCGGTAAACTGCCATATTATCGAAATATCCAGCAATTAACCCTGATAAGAACAGACATACCCCTGCTATGGCTGCATGTGGAATTGCTAAAGAGGTAAATGGATTTAAATCATGTAATGTTTTTGCCGCTTTGACATGATTCATTAACGGTTCATGTAGTCCTGTTTGCCATAGCCAAGCAATCAATGCCGCTGTTGGAATGGCTATAGAAATATTGCCAATAATTGCGATGAACTGGGTGCGAATAATATTAATAATTAAAGCGGCTAATTCAGCAATTTGAGCTGTCTTAGAGCCTTTGCGATGCTGTACGGTCGATGCAAGTGCGGCAGCGGTCATGGCCGGCTGTTTTGTTGCAACGGTACAATGTACAATATGAATAAGCATGAAACCAAAAGCATAATTCATGCTATACACAAACGCTTGCATAATCGGTGCCATGACTACACGAGAGGCTAAAGTTTTTAGGGTCGCCATGATGGCAATAATTACCCCAGCACCTGCAGCAGAGCGGTACATAGACCAAAAACTTTTTTTATCCGTACTTACATAGTGTTCACCCGTTTTACTTGCATTTTCAGTGACTTGTAATGCAATAAGTTCGCTATTGTTTGCCAACAAGGCTCGAACACTACGTTCATTGTAAATCGCTTGGCTAATATCGGTGAGCAGGCTTCCTATCGCGTGGTAACGAAGCTCATCTTCTTCAACAATGATTTGCAAAAGGAGTTCAACCCGATCAAGACATTGCTCTAATAATGAGAGCAAATAGGTGAGGCTGATACTCACCCCAATCCTTTTGGTGGCACGTCGAATTTTTAAAACGACTTCTCGACATTGATCAATCATGACCAAGGCTTGTGAAGCATCGGGTGGTGCAATGACCGCAAATTCATCCC
Source organism: Acinetobacter sp. ACNIH2 (assembly GCF_002934965.1). Taxonomy (NCBI): domain Bacteria; kingdom Pseudomonadati; phylum Pseudomonadota; class Gammaproteobacteria; order Moraxellales; family Moraxellaceae; genus Acinetobacter; species Acinetobacter sp. ACNIH2. Next base: position 541,632 of record NZ_CP026412.1, on the reverse strand, counting down.
GATTTTGATGCAATTTTTTATAATGTTGAATAAATTCAATAATCTCACGATTTTGTTCTAAAAATGGAGATTCGTATTCAGTCAGTTCAGGTTGAGCGTTAATAAATTCAGGGTATAAGCCAATGCCACTAATTCGATATGAAATTACGGTAATTGCTTTAATCAGCTCACTTTTAATTTTGAGCTTTTCTTTCTGATTGCTATGCCCTTGATTTAAAAGTTGAAATAGCTGCTGCCAATTTTTTTCAGAAATTTGATCTAGCCAGTATTGGTCATTCGGCTGATGAAACACTCGTCGAACCAGTTCTTGAAGTTGGGTTTCATCATGGATTAAGGGTAAAAAGTGAGCACCTACACGCTGAGCCAACTGATTCCAAAAACCATCAAGCGATAAAATGCCTGTATCGGCAAATAAACTGGTTTGTTTGTATTGATTGATTAGGCGTAGAAGAAAACTTTGTAAGGTAATTGCAGCATGGGGTGTAAGTAAAAGGATTTGAATAAATTGCTGAAATTTTTGTTCTATTTCATCTATGTTCTTACTGTCACTGGGTCGAATTTGATTGACCAGTTCAATCAGCAAAACATCATCAACAGCCTGAGAAAGCTCAAGCTGTTGCTGCATGTTCCGCAATACATCATTAAATTGTATATGCATAAGCAAATAAGTAAGTCTACTTTATTGAATTCGGTGTAAAGCCAATTGTGCCAAATTAGATAATGCTTGACGATATTGTGTATCAGGCAAGGCCATAAGTGCTGCTAAAGCAGCTTCCGTTTCTTCTGTGGCGCGTTTGCGGCAATAATCTAATGCGCCAGACTGTTGTACGATGTCGATGACTTGATCGAGTTGTGCTGTACCACCAGTTGCAATACTCTTACGAATAATTTGGTGGTGTTCACCTGTAGTAAGTTGTAGTGCTGAGATGAGAGGCAAAGTGGGTTTACCTTCCATTAAATCATCGCCAATATTTTTACCAAGCGTTTCAGCATCAGATGTGTAATCTAAAATGTCATCAATAATTTGGAAGGCATTGCCAAAATGGCCTGCAAATTTTCTGAGGGGTTCACGGTATTCTGGTGTACCTGTAAGGATAGCAGCCCCTTCAGTTGCTAACTCAAATAAACGTGAAGTTTTACCGTGGATAATATCTAAATACGTTTGTTCATTGGTATCAGGTTGATGTTGAGCTTGTAGCTGTAATACTTCACCTTCAGCAATTTCACAGGTTCCTGTAGAAAAGTCTTTTAATAACATCATATTGTTCAAATCGACTAATAAGTCGAAAGAACGTGAGATCAGAAAATCACCGACTAAAACTGCTGTTTGATTATTCCATGTTGCATTTGCGGTTGGACGACCACGACGTAAACCAGACTCATCGACAACATCATCATGCACAAGCGTTGCAGTGTGCAACATCTCAATAATGGCAGCTAATTTTCGTTGTTGTGTTAAATCTTCAGCACCACAGGCTTTGGCTGCGAGTAAGCACATAATCGGGCGCATGCGTTTTCCGCCTGCTTCAACCACGTGTTTACTGACTGCCATCACTAATGCCACTTTAGAGGTAATTCCTTCATTAATAAATGTATCCATCTCAGCAAAGTCTTGAGCTACAGGGGCGAGAATATCTTGCTTAAAATCGATGGCCATAGGAATAGAAACCTCTATTGGTTAAGTGATGTTTGCAAAGGTAGCGTCATTATCTATAGTGTAATCAAAAATTAGAATCAAAAAATGACACAGTAAACAGGATTACTGATGTTCGATAATTTAGACAGGTTGATTACCATAAATACGTAAACGATGTTTTGGATGACATCAAAAATGTATCTGCTGACTATAGTAGCGAATTGATTTTAAAAATCTATTCTTTATTACACAGTCGTATGTGTTTCATTCTATTTTAATTTAACATGTTAGCGCTGCAAAACAAACTTAGGGCTAAGTTTAGGTTTTTTTGTGTAAGTGGCTTGTTGTTTATGCAATAATCACTTAAAATCTGTCCCCTTGTATAACCCCAGTGGCGGTCGTTTTAAGATCGATATATCCCTTTATCGGCACGGCGACACGGGCAAGTTGGAGTACATTATGTACGCAGTAATCCAAAGCGGTGGTAAACAGCACCGTGTAGTTGAGGGTGAAACCCTTAAAGTTGAATTATTGAAAGCTGAAACTGGCGCGACTATTACGTTTGATGACGTATTAATGGTTGTTAATGGTGACAGCATTCAAATCGGTGCTCCAGTTGTAGCTGGCGCGAAAGTAACTGCAGAAGTGGTTGGTCATGGTCGTCACGACAAAATCCGTATCGTTAAGTTACGTCGTCGTAAACACTACCGTAAGCAAACTGGTCACCGTCAATGGTTTACCGAGTTAAAAATTACTGGTATCGCAGGCTAATCGCTAGGAGTATATAGACATGGCATCTAAAAAAGCCGGTGGCTCGACTAAGAACGGTCGTGACTCAAATCCTAAGATGTTAGGTGTTAAAATGTACGGTGGTCAAACTGTGACTGCTGGTAACATTATCGTTCGTCAACGTGGTACAGAATTCCACGCTGGTGCAAATGTTGGTATGGGTCGTGACCATACTTTATTTGCTACTGCTGACGGCGTAGTTAAATTTGAAGTGAAAGGTCAATTTGGCCGTCGCTATGTAACTGTTGAAACTGCATAAGTTTTAAAAGTTCAGAAAAACCCGCATTTTATGCGGGTTTTTTTATATTTTTTAGGTGGGTTTATTTTCAAAATGATTTAAGTCAAGCGCTGAACGGCAGCATTATTCTTCAAAACACTTTTCTTTACTAAGATATCTATAGTCACAAAATACCAAAAAATAGTGATGTACGTCACATTTATTTGAGCGTGTAATAGATGAAATAGGAGAAGGATAAGGAAGAAGGACATGAAAAAATTAAATCAAAATGTCTTCGGTGTTCCGAATAGTCAGATGACGAAAGCCTTAGAAAATAAGTTACAAAAAGAACAAAACCATATTAGTACTGCAGTATCTGCTGCCATGAATCTACAAGCACTTGAGCCAAATCATTATGTTCGTAAACAAAAGTTTGCTGTGCAAGTACTTCTTTTAAGTGCAATTTTAATGACAGCGAATACAAATGTTTTTGCAACCTCATGTAATTCTAATCAAGACACAGGGAGTTGTCCTGAGAGTGGAATACCAGGACCGACTGGTCCTACTGGTCCCGCTGGGGCTGATGGTTTAAGTGCATATGAAGTTGCTGTTGATAGTGGTTTTGTAGGTACTGAAGAACAATGGTTGGCATCACTTGTCGGAGCCACAGGCGCGACGGGTGCTACAGGGGCAACTGGTGAAACGGGTGCTACAGGCGCGACGGGAGCCACAGGTGCAACAGGAGCCACAGGTGAAACGGGTGCTACAGGCGCGACGGGTGCTACAGGGGCAACTGGTGAAACGGGTGCTACAGGCGCGACGGGAGCCACAGGTGCAACGGGAGCCACAGGTGAAACGGGTGCTACAGGTGCGACGGGAGCCACAGGGGCAACTGGTGAAACGGGTGCCACAGGTGCCACAGGTGCTACAGGTGCTACAGGTGCAACAGGAGCTACAGGTGCAACAGGAGCTACAGGTGCTCAGGGTATCCAAGGTGTAAAAGGTGATACTGGTGCAACGGGAGCCACTGGTGCTACAGGTGCAACGGGAGCCACTGGTGCTACAGGAGCTACAGGAGCTACAGGTGCTCAAGGTATCCAAGGTGTAAAAGGTGATACTGGTGCAACGGGAGCCACTGGTGCTACAGGCGCAACGGGTGCCACTGGTGCAACAGGTGCTCAGGGTATCCAAGGTGTAAAAGGTGATACTGGTGCTACAGGAGCCACTGGTGCAACAGGAGCTACAGGTGCTCAGGGTATCCAAGGTGTAAAAGGTGATACTGGTGCAACGGGAGCCACTGGTGCTACAGGCGCAACGGGTGCCACTGGTGCAACAGGTGCTCAGGGTATCCAAGGTGTAAAAGGTGATACTGGTGCTACAGGAGCCACTGGTGCAACAGGAGCTACAGGTGCTCAGGGTATCCAAGGTGTAAAAGGTGATACTGGGGAAACAGGTGCAACTGGAGCCACAGGTGCAATCGGTGCACAAGGGTTAAATGCTTATCAACAAGCTGTGGAAAATGGTTTTGATGGTACAGTGGTTGAGTGGTTGGCAAGCCTTAAAGGAGCCAATGGTACTACAGGAGCCAATGGTATTAGTGCTTATCAGTTAGCAGTAAACAATGGTTATGCTGGAACTATTACCCAATGGTTGGCAAGTCTGAAAGGTGCAAATGGAGCTGATGGTACAAATGGCATTACTCCAGAGGAAATGGCTGCTGCGGATACCACCATATTGAATCAAGCCAAAACTTATATAAACCAAGTTGGTCAGCAAACATTGAATGATGCAAAAGCTTATACTGATAGTCGAGTGAATGCATTGAATCGAGACCTGCGAGATTTGGAAGATCGGACATATGCTGCTGTAGCTTCTAGTATCGCAATTGCTTCTTTACCACAACCGACTGAAGCAGGTATGAGCATGGTGAGTGGCGGTGTTGGGTTCTGGGAAGGTGAGCAAGGTTATGCCTTCGGTGTAAGTGGTGTGACTGAAAATAATAAATATGTCTATAAAGTTGCGTTGACAGGTAATAGCCAAGGTGACTTCGGTGGCGGTGCTTCTGTAGGCTACCAATGGAAATAAGTGTGAATTGATCTTAGTAGCTCAAGCAGAAAAGCTCCTGAACTTCAGGGGCTTTTTTGCATATGAGCTAAAAAAAGATCTTCATCATGATGGATGTAGCACTACATTAAACATTAATATTTATACAAATCTTCTTATTTTCTCAATTATTAGCCGCTGGATTTGGTTTAAGATGGGGCTTTCAATAGATTGCGACATAGCAAATAAAAAAGGTGATGACATGAACATGCTTCGTAAAACCATGTGTGCTGTAGCATTGGGTGCAGTGACACTAGCGCCGATGATCAGTACTACTGTTTTTGCAGCACCTGTAGCGGCATCGGAGCAACAAGCAACTGCAAATTTGGTCAAGCAGTTAAGTGGTATTCAAAGTTTATCGGCTAATTTTGAGCAGACAACAAAGGCCTCAAGTGGTGCTAACAAGGCGCAAAAAAAAGGCTTAGCTGCGCAACATATGAACCAAACTTTTAAAGGGACGATGAAAGTTGCACGCCCAGGGAAATTCTATTGGGAGACAACCACACCAGCAAAACAAACCATCGTAACTTCAGGTAAAACAGTGTGGATTTACGACCCAGACTTACAACAGGCAGTTCGTCAAAGTCTAGATGAACAAGTCGCCAATACACCAGCGTTGTTATTATCAGGTAATACCAACCAGATTATGCAATCTTACCGCGTGACTCAACCGAATAAAGGAAAAACTTATTACACGCTTTATCCAAAGCGTGATGATGGTGCTTTCCAAAGTTTAACCATTAGTTTTGGTGGCAACAAAGCTCCGAATTTGATGATTTTACAAGACTCATTGGGGCAAACGACTTATGTGAAATTTAATAATGTTAAGGTGAATGCTGCAATTCCAGCATCGACTTTTAATTTTACTCCGCCAAAGGGTACAGATATTATTGATCAATAAATCTGAAAACCTATATCAAATGACGATTGATAAAAATGCAGCCTAAGTGCTGCATTTTTTACATTAATAATTCAATAAATGATCCCGATTGAAATATTCATTTGAATAAGTAGTCAATACGTCGGGCTACATTTTGTAATTTCATCTTAAAGTTAGAGTTTGTATAGTGAAATACATCGCTTGAGGATACTGAATATAAGGTTTATTTATGAATACTTACCAATTAAAACAACGAAATTTAGTTTTACCGCTGTTGTGTTCAGTGGTTTTATTTACAGGTTGTCAGCCGAAAGATGCTTCACAGAAATCTGTGGAAGCCAAAACTACAGCCACCGAAGCATCGGCTACGCAAGTCATTCCTGCAATTCAGGCAAAAGTCGTACCTGTTAAATTGGCTAAATCTGAAGCGTGTGAAACGGAAGGATGTACGCAATACGATATTCAAACGGTTGAAACCAATTTTAAATGGATTGATCAGTATTTTATGGATCGGATTAAAAAAGCCGACCCAATAGCATTTTCAGATCAACCTAACCAGAAAGTACGTATTGAGGAAGGGACACAGCCGGGTTTAAATCAAAGTTCGACTTATGTGCGTTATGTAGGGCAAAACGATAATTTCGCAACTTTTGCAATGCAAAGTTATAGCTATTCGGCTGGTGCGGCACATGGAATGTATCATCAAGAATTCGTAAATTTTGATCTGAGCAAGAAAAAACGTTTAGCACTACAAGATGTTTTAATTAAAGGTGTTGATGCACAAGTTTTAGATGCGCTATATGACAATAACCAAAATTGGTTGCAAGAACACGATATAGAAAAGGCAAAACTTCAACTTAGTGATAATTTTTATTATGGTGCAAATGGTTTGGTATTTGTGTATCCGCTTTATGAGCTCGCCTCTTATGCTGAAGGCATGAGTGAGTTGACATTGCCGTACTACACATTGAAAAAATTTGTACGCCCTGAATATTTACCAAGTTTGCCGCAATATCCTGAGCATTAAAAAATGCATGAATAAGTCTAATTGATGGATTATTGCCTGAATGTGGTGATGCTAGAACGTTGCTGACTGTATTTTTTGGCATGAACAGCTTACACTATAGCCAGTTTTTTTCTTTAGTAAAGACTGGCTATGATCGACCCGAAATTAATCAGAACAAATATTGAGGCTGTAAATTTAGCCTTGGCAAAACGTGGCATTCAATTGGATGTAGCAGAGTGGGCATCATTAGAAGCTCGCCGTAAAGATTTACAATCCAAAACTGAAGCGTTACAAGCTGAGCGTAATGCGGGCGCAAAACAAGTTGGTCAAATTAAAAAATCTGGTGGCGATGCATCGGAAATCATGGCACGTATGGGTGCTATTGGTGATGAAATTAAAGCTGCTGAGGTTGCTTTAGCTGAATTACAAGCGGAACTTGAAGCAAAACTTCTTTCAATTCCGAATATGCCACATGAGTCTGTGCCAGAAGGTAAAGATGAGAGTGATAATGTTGAAGTGTATACATGGGGCACACCACGTAGCTTTGACTTTGAGATTAAAGATCACACTGACCTTGGCGAATGGATGGGTGGTTTAGAGTTTGAAACTGCTACTAAATTAACGGGTTCTCGTTTTAGCGTCCTCAAAGGACCTTTAGCACGTTTACAGCGTGCTTTAACTCAATTTATGCTCGATACGCATACCTTGAAAAATGGTTATACTGAAGCCTATGTGCCATATTTAGTAAATGCTGATTCTTTACGTGGTACTGGACAACTTCCTAAATTTGAAGAAGATTTATTCAAATTACAGGGCGAAAAAGAATACTATTTAATTCCAACGGCTGAGGTGCCAGTCACCAACTTTGTCCGTGATGAAATTATTGATGCTGATCGTTTGCCATTAAAATATGCAGCGCACACGCCATGTTTCCGTAGCGAAGCTGGTTCTTATGGTCGTGATACGCGTGGTTTAATTCGTCAGCACCAATTTGACAAAGTTGAGATGGTGCAAATTGTAAAACCAGAAGATTCTATGCAAGCCTTAGAAGAATTAACAGGTCATGCAGAAGGTATTTTGCAAGCTTTAGGCTTACCTTACCGTAAAATCACGTTATGTGGTGGAGATATGGGCTTTGGTGCAGCAAAAACTTACGATCTTGAAGTTTGGGTACCAAGCCAAAATACTTATCGTGAAATTTCTTCGTGTTCAAACATGTGGGATTTCCAAGCCCGTCGTATGAAAGCACGTTATCGTGCCGATCAGAAGAAGACAGAATTTGTACATACTTTGAACGGTTCTGGATTGGCGGTAGGACGTACTTTATTAGCAGTGATGGAAAACTATCAACGTGCTGATGGATCGATTGAAATTCCAGCAGTATTGCGTCCATATATGGGTGGTGCTGAATACATCGATTAATTAATTATTCGATGGGTGTACGTTTGTGCACGAAAATTGCTTTAGATGATCAGATGTAAATATTAGAGGTATTCCGTGGAGATATTTCCAATCTCTTTAAAGCTGCAACAGCAACCTTGTCTGATTGTCGGCGGTGGGCGTATCGCTTACCGCAAAGCGGTTTTATTGGCCAAAGCAGGCGCAATTCTGCATGTAATTGCACCTGAAATTGAACCAGATTTACTGACTTTGGTACAACAGACCCAAGGTCAGTATATTGCTACTGCTTTTAAAACACAGGTGAATGTACGTGATTATCGCCTTGTGATTGCAGCGACCAATGATCGCGCTGTCAATCAACAGGTGTTTGAAGTCTGTGAAGCGGAAAAGGTTCTTGTTAATAGTGTAGATGACCCTCCACATTGTCGCTTTATGGTTCCTGCCATTATTGATCGTTCACCTTTGATTATTTCTGTGGCAAGCAATGGCACATCTCCCGTTTTATCTCGCCAAATTCGGACGCAGTTAGAAACCTTAATTCCGCATGGGATGGGTAAATTGGCGGAGTTTTCGGGTAAATGGCGAACGACAGTAAAGCAAAAAATTACCAATCCAGATAAGCGTCGCATTTTTTGGGAAGATTTGTATGCAAGTCCACTCAAAGAACAGGTGTTTAATGGTAATGAGGCAGAAGCCGATCAACTAATTCAACAGGCATTACAAGAATGGAACACTCCGAAAGGGGAAGTCTATTTGGTCGGTGCTGGACCTGGCGATCCTGAACTCTTGACCTTAAAAGCATTACGCTTAATGCAACAAGCAGATGTAGTCATTTATGACCGTTTGGTATCACAGCCGATTATGGATTTATGTCGTCGTGATGCAGAAAAAATATATGTAGGTAAAGCTCGCTCTAATCATTCAGTACCCCAAGAAGGTATTAATGCGTTATTGGTCAACTATGCGAGTCAAGGCAAACGTGTTTGTCGGCTAAAAGGTGGTGATCCATTTATTTTTGGTCGCGGTGGCGAAGAAATTCAAGAGTTGTTTGATGCAGGCATTACCTTCCAAGTGGTACCAGGGATTACTGCAGCATCAGGTTGTTCAGCTTATGCTGGTATACCACTAACGCATCGTGATTATGCGCAAAGTGTCCGTTTCTTAACAGGGCATCTCAAAGAAGGTTCACCTGAGTTACCTTGGGATGAGCTAGTCTACGAGAATCAAACCTTGGTGTTATACATGGGCTTGGTCGGCTTAGAAAATACTTGCCAACAACTGATTGCACATGGACAACGTCCTAATATGCCTGTTGCCTTGATTTCTAAAGGCACAACACCAGAGCAAAAAGTGGTTGTTGGTACTTTGGCGGATATCGCGAGTAAAGTGAGCGAACATCATATTCAAGCACCGACTTTAACCATCATTGGTGAGGTGGTGAGTTTACGTGAACAATTGAAATGGCAGTAACACGATTGCCATTGTTTCATTCCATCTGCTATTTATCTAAGATTGAATTGTTCTGATATGAACTGCTCATCGAAGATAGGGCAAAATTATTAAGTTGAGAAATGTTGTGATCCATGTTGTTTTATACGAGCCTGAAATTCCTGCCAACACAGGAAATATCATTCGTTTATGTGCCAATACTGGAGCGCAGCTACATTTGGTCAAACCTTTAGGTTTTGAGTTGGATGATAAAAAATTAAAGCGTGCTGGTTTGGATTATCATGAATGGGCACGCATGCAAATTTGGGACAATATTGAACAATGTCTTGAATTTCTGGCGGCACAAGGTGTGGATAAAGATGCTATCTATCCTTTAACGACTAAAGGAACTGAAACACCACATACTTCTGATTTGAATCGACCAGTTGCATTATTAATGGGACCAGAAACACGTGGTTTACCTGAACATGTGCGTTTAATGTTTCCACAGCAACATTGGATTCGTTTACCGATGGCAGCGAATTCTCGCAGTTTGAATTTATCTAATGCCACTGCGGTAATTGTTTATGAAGCATGGCGTCAGCAAGGTTTTAAGCAACTAGCAGAAGAATAAACTCACTAAAATGGCAGAGTCGATTTAAACCGACTCTGCTTGTTCTTGGCGCTGATCAAAACCCTGTCTTGATTTTAAGACTTTCCCCATATTGGCTTCGACCCAATCTTTCATTAAATAGGCATTTTGCACAAAATCTTTGCCTATTTCAGTCAGTGCATATTCAACACGAATGACATTGTCTTCATGAATAGTACGCGTTAAAAATCCATCACGTTCTAATATTTTTAATTTTTGTGAGAGTACTTTAGGTGAAATCCCTAGAATATTCTTTTTCAATTCATTGAAATGCTGAGATTCCTGATCTAGCGTATATACAATTAATAAAATCCATTTATCTGCAAATTTTTCAAAAAAAAGTCGTGCAGGACAATCAGGATGAAAAATATTAAATTTCAGTGGCTTATTCATAACTTGTCAACCTTATCGATTGCGTTTCGCTACTTAAATATCAATTTTTAGACCAGTTACCTTGTGGTAACTAATTGATACTAGGTATCAGAAGTGTATCATAAATGAATCAAGATTGCGCTACTGTTATCAATAAGGGCTGTATTGCAATCACCAATCATTATTTGGATGGTTATGCAATGAAAGTTACAGATGCTGTTGTTTTTGTTACAGGTGCTAATCGTGGATTGGGTTTGGCAATTGCTCGTCAAGCACGTAAACAAGGCGTAAAAAAAGTATATGTTGCCATGCGCCAAGTTGCAGGGTTTCAAGAAGAAGGTTTAATTCCTGTGCAACTTGATGTGAATGATGAGCAATCTATCCAGCGTGCAGCGCAAACCTGTGCTGATACGAATATATTGATCAATAATGCAGGCATTGCACTGTTAAATACGCATCCAGTAGATGCGAATATTATTGATACAACCCATAAAATTTTAGAAACCAATTTGTTTGGCATGATGCGGGTTACGCAAATATTTTCGCCAATTTTGCAGCAGAAACAACAAGGTTATGTGGTGAATATTTTGTCGGATGTCTCTTGGGAGCCGAGTACCTCATTAACAGGTTATGCAATTTCTAAAGCTGCTGCATGGTCTTATACCAACTCATGTCGTCAATGGTTATCTCAGTTTCATATTCAGGTGATGGGTGTTCATGTTGGATTTATTGATACAGATTTAACCCGATCATTACCTCTTACTAAGTTTAGCCCTGAGTTCGTTGCGGAACAGATTTTTGAAGGGATTCAACAAAATGTTTATGAAGTGCTGATAGGTGAGAGAACCCAAAGTTTAAAACAAGGCTTGAGTGACGTCGTGGCAAGTTACGTCAAACTCAAACCCGATCAGATTTAAAGAAAAATCATGTGATTGCATGATTGTATTGAAGTTTAAAAATGTTTGATTTAAATAGAGGAAAACAAGATGTCTAATATTTCAGTGGTTTATTTTTCTGGTTATGGTCATACCAAAGTGATTGCACAAACCTTTGCTCAAGAAATCTCAGCAAATTTAATTGAAATTGATGCAAATGGTGATATTCAGGAACAGGATTGGGCTACACTCGATCAATCGGATGCGATTGTGTTTGGTGCGCCTACCTACATGGGAACTGCACCTTGGCAATTTAAAAAGTTTGCTGATGCAACATCGAAAAAATGGTTCACGAGTGAATGGCAAGACAAAATTTTTGGTGGATTTACCAATAGTGCCAGTTTAAATGGAGATAAACAGGTCACATTAATTCAGTTGCAAACTCTTGCTTCTCAGCATGGCGGAATTTGGGTGAGTTTGGGCTTATTGCCTGCAAATAGTAAATCAGCGACCCGTGAAGATGTAAATAATTTAGGTGGTTCGGTTGGCTTATTGGTCCAAACGCCTTCAGATGCGAGTGTTGATGAAATTCCTGTAGGCGACCTCAAAACTGCTAAAGCTTATGCACAGCGTATTGCCAAGATTACTAACAAGTTTTTGGCATAAACCAACATAAAAAAAAGACGCATTAAGCGTCTTTTTTTATGAGAATTAATGATGATGATCATCAAATTCATTATGTTGTGGAGCTGGTTGTTTGAACCCTTTGGTTTTATAACCTAAGTATAAGATCCCAAACATTGCCCACCATAAACCATATTTCAAAGCAGTTTCTTCAATTTCAAGCCACATGGCAAAAATACTTAAGAAACCTAGCATTGGAATAACCACAAAATTAATAATTTCTTTGGCAGATTTTGTACGGCCATCACGTAGTGCATAACGTGAAATCACCGATAAATTCACAAAAGTAAATGCTGTTAAAGCACCAAAACTAATCATTGAAATTACAATATCAAGGTCCATAAAGCCTGCTGTTAAAGCAACTAAACCTACAATCAAAATATTGTAAGACGGTGTATATGTTCTTGGGCTGATATGACCAAATACTTTTTTATTGATAACGCCATCACGACCCATCACATACATCAAGCGTGATACGCCCGCATGCGCAGAAATACCTGATGCCATAACCGTCACAATTGCAAAATACAATACGGCTGTTTTGAAGGCTACACCGCCCACAGCCTGTAAGATATCTGGCTGAGTTGCTGCGACATCTTCAAAGTAAGTTTTAGGATCATTCGGGAAGTAAATTTGCATGAAATAAGTGCTGATGATGAAAATCACACCTGCAAATAATGCCGTCATGAAAATAGCTTTAGGTAGCGTTTTTTCAGTGTCTTTGGTTTCTTCTGCTAAAGAACTTAAAGAGTCAAATCCTGTGAATGAGAAGCAGAGTAAAGTTGCACCTGTAATTAATGCACCAATAGTGGTCATCTCGTTCCAAAATGGTTCAAGGCTCCAAAGTTGATATTTGGCATTGACCAGAGTGCCATCTGCATTCACGCCACCAGCCAGTAATTGATACACCATCCATGTAAAGTATGCAATTACCCCCAACTGAACGAAAACAATCAGACTGTTAAAGTTGGCAACAAAACGCGCACCACGTAAGTTTACCCCTGTCATCAGTGCAGTAAGACCCACAACCCAAACCCAATGATTCACATCTGGAAATAACGCTTCTAAATAAATCACCGCCAGAACGATATTCACCATTGGCGATAATAAATAGTCTAACCAAGATGACCAACCCACCATAAAACCGACATTGGGATGAATGGATTTTTGGGCGTAGGTATAGGCAGAACCAGAAGAAGGGTAGCGACGGATCATATGCCCGTAACTTACTGAAGTAAATAGAATTGCAACCAAGGCAATAATATAAGAGGTCGGAACATGATAATGGCTTTCTTCAGATACTAACCCGAAAGTATCAAACAAGGTCATTGGCTGAATGTATGCTAAGCCAATAATGACGATGTGCCAAAATCCAAGCGTTTTTTGCAGTTTAGCTGCCGATTGAGTCCCAGAGTTATTTGTCAACGGCGTTATCCTCTTAATCGTTGATCAAGGATCAGTCATGTTTATAAGGATCGTTTGAGACGAACGATCCCCCCTACGAATAAAATAAAGTGCGCCAATCTATCCTAAATTGATGTCACTTGTCAGTAATTTTGTAGAATTTTTAGCAAATTCTCTGCCAAATAGGTAAAAATTAGATGACTAATGTGTCATTTATAAAAAAGCCCGATGTTGGAACATCAGGCTTTTAATTTATTGAATTTCTACCATGCTTTTTGAAGGATAGATCTTAAATCTTCAAAGGATGCTTCTTTGGGATTATAGATGATGGAACCATCGTTTAAGGCTTTTTCAGCCACTTCATCTAATTGAGCTTCGGTGACTTTACCCGTTTCTTGTAGCGTTCTTGGTAGTTTAGTCAGGCTGAACAAGCGGTCACGCATGGCTTGAATAGTCGTGATGGCTTTATCCGCGCGGAGATGTGCTGGAGTTTGAGCATAAATATCTGCTCCTGCAAGAGGAAGGAGTAGATCTGCGATTTTGTCGCCATTCACTTCTTTGTTGTATTCGAGTACATAAGGCAGGAATAGATTCATGCATAGGCCGTGGGGTAGGTGAGCCACGGCACCGAGCGCATGGCCTAAAGAATGAACCAGACCGACCATAGAATTAGAAAAAGCAATGCCTGCCATCGTAGATGCTTGCGCCAGTTCTAAACGACCTTGTGAATCATTAAGGTTATCTAAAACATTAAATAAATTAGTGCTAATTTTCTTAATTGCAGCCGTTGCATAAGCATCACTGATTGGGTTGGCTGCCATGCATGTGTAGGCCTCAATTGCATGAGTAAGTGCATCCATTGCCGTCATCGCAGTTAAATGCGGTGGCAAAGTAAGTGTCATGCGTGGATCAAGAATTGCAGCATGCGGCATAAGGTAGTATGAAGCAAATGCCATTTTCACATTCTTGGCTGTGTCGGATACAACTGCAACCATGGTCACTTCAGAACCTGTACCTGAAGTGGTTGGAATTACAAAGAAAGGTTTTAAAGGCTTAGGTAAGTTGTGTGCACCTGAATATTGCAGTAAATCATCACCGCCTTCACTGACTAAAATATTAGTGGCTTTCGATGTATCAATCACAGAGCCACCACCAACGGCAATAATCGCATCACATTGGTTTTCACGATATAAAGCAGCGGCACGACGCACAGTATCTAAACTTGAATCTGGGGGTACATCATCAAAAATATAGCCAATCACTGCATCAGTCGATTCAAAAGCAGCTTCAATAGGGGCTAATAATTTGTTACCACGCACGCCTTTGTCGGTAATGATCATAGGACGTTTGGCACCTAAAGTCGCAAGTTCAAAAGGAATATGCTCTAATGCGGCATTACCTGCAATAACTTTAACTGGGCAAAAAAATTCATAATAAGGCTTTGCCATGTTATGCACTCCGTTTGAAATATGATTGTGCCACTTTGAGATAAATATTGGCTGCACCAGTCAGCTTTTCTTTTAGGCTAAGTTCATGTGGGTATTGTTTAACTGCAAGTTCGGCCAGTAATTTTGGTAAAATCAACGCTTCCATTTTATTCAAGCAGCGAACTAAACGAATGGCATAAGATAAATCGCCATCGGCAATCATTCGGTCATTGGCAAATGCTTGAGCGGTACTTTCCTGAAAAGAAAAGACTAAAAAGGCATGACTGAGATGCTTGAAGGTAATAGTGAGGTCTGGTTTTTGCTCAGTGTCATTCAATAATAACAATTGATGATCATCGGTGACTTTGGCAATAAAAGCGGGACCATGCGGGAATACTTTCATGGACAATACGAAATTTGCAGGGAATTTTGCAACTTCCTGCCGAACTTCATCATCCACCTGACTTGCCATAACCAATCCTCTGCCAATCACATCCATCATGAGTTTGACATAGGCGAGCTGTAAAGCAGGTTTTACTGATTTGTTTAAAATCACTTGCTTATCCCTTAGTTTTAGAGTCTTTTATTTTATTTAGAGTAAATACTCTAATTTATTTTACTACGTAAAGTAAAGTGCTTATTGTTGAACAATTTGAACTTTATTAAAGTACCCGCTGTTTTCTAAAGTTTCAATGATATCGACGCATAAGTTTTCAAAACTTGGTGGGTTTTGTTGAATTAAGTCATGAATGCGTACCATTTCTAAGCCTGCATAACCACATGGATTAATGGTGTGAAAACCGGCCAAATCACAATTAATATTGAGTGCTAGTCCGTGATAACTGCGCCCACGACGAATTTTAAACCCCAAAGAGCCTATTTTACGTTCATTTACATACACGCCAGGTGCATCGGGTTTGGCATAGGCTTCAATCCCGTATTTTTTCAACAACTCAATCATCAAGTTTTCTGCATACGACACCAGCGTTCGCACATTCCAACCAAGACGATTTAAATCGAACATGAAGTAAGCCACCAATTGACCTGGGCCATGCCATGTCACTTGTCCCCCTCGATCTGTTTGTACTACAGGAATGTTTGAAGGAATTAAAATGTGTTCTGGTTTGCCTGCTTGCCCTTGAGTGAGTACATCGGGATGTTGTAATAACCATAGTTCGTCAGGCGTTTCAGCATCGCGCTGTTCGGTCAATTGTTTCATGTCCTGAAAGCGATCGGCATAAGGGGTAAGCTGAGTAAATTGACGAATGATTAAAGTCGGTTTGAGTACAGCATCAGTCACGTCGACAGCATCCTTAACAAGATTTGAATGTGAACTAAATTATAAGCTGAGCGGAGTCGGATAGGGAGATATATCTAAAATGGAATAAAAATTGATATAAAAAAACACGCAATTCGCGTGTTTTTTTGAGTACTTATAGTGCAGTTTTAATTAATGGGCAAGCCGCAAGATCTGCATATAACTGATGGACTTGTTCTAGCTCTTCAAAGCGTAATTGCGCAGTGAGAGAGTGATATTTACCTGTCCGTGATGGTTGTACTTGGATCGATTCACCATCAAATTCAGGGAAATGTTTTACTAAAATTTCAACTACAGCAACACGTAACTCAGTGCCAGCAAGACCAATGAGTTTAATTGGGTAGTCCATTGGGAACACCCAAAGATGTTCTTGTAATTCACGAGATGGTGTGCGGTCTAACATAGTCATGAGCGTCAGTCCCCCTTATTTCAAACGCCTGCGAGAGTGCAGGCGTTAGGTGTTGCTCTTAAATACATAATGGAGACAAGCGATAAAATTTCAAGCCTCCATCGGATCTTTACAAATTAGTCGTTTTCTAGGAATGAACGTAAATGTTCAGAACGAGAAGGATGACGTAACTTACGAAGTGCTTTAGCTTCAATCTGACGAATACGTTCACGTGTTACATCAAACTGTTTGCCCACTTCTTCCAAAGTATGGTCGGTTGGCATATCAATACCAAAACGCATTTTCAAGACTTTCGCTTCACGTTCAGTCAAGTTTTCAAGTACTTCACGGGTTGCTTCTTTAAGACCTTCTGAAGTTGCAGCATCGACTGGAGAGGTGATGTTGCTGTCTTCAATAAAGTCTCCTAAATGCGAATCTTCATCATCACCAATTGGCGTTTCCATAGAAATCGGTTCTTTGGCAATTTTGAGGACTTTACGAACTTTAACTTCGTCCATTTCCAAACGTTCGCCGAGTTCTTCAGGTGTAGGCTCACGCCCCATTTCTTGAAGAAGCTGACGAGATACACGATTGATCTTGTTGATGGTCTCGATCATGTGTACAGGGATACGGATGGTACGTGCTTGGTCTGCAATCGAACGAGTAATCGCCTGACGAATCCACCACGTTGCATAGGTCGAGAATTTATAACCACGGCGGTATTCAAACTTATCTACTGCTTTCATCAAGCCGATGTTACCTTCTTGAATCAAGTCCAAGAATTGTAAGCCACGGTTGGTATATTTTTTGGCAATCGAAATAACCAAACGAAGGTTGGCCTCAACCATTTCCTTTTTCGCACGACGTGCTTTCGCTTCACCAACTGCCATTCGTTTAGAAATGTCTTTAATGTCTTTAACATTCAAGCCCAAATCTTTTTCGATATCGGCAATTTTTTGTTGGAAAGCAAGCACATCAGGACGAACTTTTTCCAAATGAGCTTTATGTTCAGCAGGGGCTTTGGCAATTTGTTCATCTAACCAAGCAAAGTTAGATTCTTGACCTGGGAATGATGTACGGAATTGAGTACGATCCATA
Source organism: Acinetobacter sp. ACNIH2 (assembly GCF_002934965.1). Taxonomy (NCBI): domain Bacteria; kingdom Pseudomonadati; phylum Pseudomonadota; class Gammaproteobacteria; order Moraxellales; family Moraxellaceae; genus Acinetobacter; species Acinetobacter sp. ACNIH2. The sequence continues at coordinate 523,954 of NZ_CP026412.1, read as the reverse complement.
CGACCACGACGAACCGCATAGCGCATCACTTCACGTTCCGAGGTACGAATTTGGTCATGGGTGCCACGGATCATTTCTGAAATGATATCAAATAGACGCGGAGTAAATTTGAACATCATGAACACAGTTGCAAGGGCTTCAAGTGCCGCTTTAGCTTCGTCGCTATTACGACCATGTTTAGCAATTACCGTTTTGGTTTGTTCCCAAGCATTTGAAAGTTCTGCAAAGCGCACTTTCGCAACTTCAGGATCTGGACCTGAATCACCTTCAGAATCGTCATCACCTTCAGACTCTTCATCTTCGTCATCGTCATCCAGTTTTACGTTTTTAGTTGACTTGGTTGAAGCCTCTTCTTCATCTTCAATTTCTTCAGCTTCATCTTCTAAGACTTCTGGAATGTCATCATCGGTTTCAGGGTCTAAATAGCCTGATAAAATATCTGCAAGGCGACGTTCGCCTTCTAGAAAATCATTATATTCTTGTAAAACGACTTCAACTGCATTTGGCCAGTAAGCAATAGAATGCAGAACATCACGAATACCTTCTTCGATACGTTTCGCGATGCTAATTTCCCCCTCACGGGTTAAAAGCTCAACCGTACCCATTTCACGCATATACATACGTACAGGGTCAGTGGTACGACCAGGTTCGTTTTCTACAGAGGCAAGAACGGCAGCAGCTTCTTCTTCTGCAACTTCATCGGCAGCTTCTGCATTGTCTTCGAACATTGTATCGTCAGATTCGGGTGCACGTTCGTGTACAGGAATACCAACGTCTTGAAGCATCTGAATAATGTCTTCAATCTGTTCGCTTTCAGTAATCGAGTCTGGGAGATGATCGTTAACCTCGGCATAAGTTAAGTAACCTTGTTCTTTGCCTCGGCTAATCAGAGCCGCTACTTGCGAAGTAGGGGAAGTCATATCGCTCATCTTTGCTCACTCTTGGTTGAATCTGTGACTGTGAAAAACCGTGCTGGATAGCTCAGTTTGCTTCATAAAATTATCTATAAACTGCAATCTATCTCATCAGGAATAATCAGCCAATTAAGCCGCCTGATAAAATATTCAATATAAATTTAAGGATAAAGATGGGGGTGAAATTGTTATTTTCAAGTTCATCCCTTGCGCTTGTCAGTTCAAAATTCAAAACGTAGAATCAAAATTCATTTTGAATTTAATGTCAAAAAACTAAAAGACGCAGGGTGGATTATATCATGCCATAAAAACTGGTTAAAAAGAAAGGCTAAAACTCCAATTAAATGCAATAAATTTAAATAAAACTTGACAAGGTTTCGGAAGAACGATAAATAGCGCCTAGACCCATTATATTTTTATTCTGAGGTAGTTTGAGTGTCTTCAACAGATTTTGAATTAGATGATAACTACGGTGATGATGACGTCAATTTTGACGAGGCATCAGGCAAGATTAGCGCAAAAGAGTCGCTGGAAAAACGTCGATTAATTGATGACCTACTCGCACAACGCCGTTTAGAGCGCGAGTTAAAAGATTTTGATTATGATATAGACGATGACGACGATTTCGATGATGAGGATGATTAAAACTCACGATGAGAATCGCGTGTTGAAAATGTTATGCTACGTCTTACAATTTTAAGCTTGGATATAAAATGAGTGCTTTAGATTTAGACCTATTGAGTGAATATCTAGATGGTGACCAAAATGAGCATGGTCTAGATTTCGCAGCGACTCATGGTTTTTTATGTGCAATTGCTGTTGGTCCGCAATTTGATCGCTGGTTGGATGAACTTTTTGAAGGTAATCAGAAAAAAGTTCCTGCTGAGATTATTGCACAAGTTAAATCTTGGCTAGACAGTATTCGTCAAAATTTGGCGAATGAGGAAGGAATTGAATTTCCTTTTGAAATTGAAGAAGCTGACGTAGAGTCAAGCTTAGGGGACTGGAGTGTCGGCTTTGTCGATGCAATGTTCTTAAATGAAGAAGCATGGTTTGCACCAGAATACGAAGAACAATTGGTTGATTTAACTTTACCAATCATGGTGTTCAGTGGTATCGACGAAGAAGATCCGCAAATGGAATCATTCCGTCGTAATGGTCAATTGATGGATGAATTGGCGGAAGAAATTCCAGATAATTTGAACGAATTATATTTGATGTATCATACACCAGCCTAATACATCATGATGTTCGACTATTCGTGAAATATTTGATTTATCGTAAGATAAAAAATGTCCCTAGTGGACGTTTTTTTTATTTCAAAATTTTATAATAAAGCTTCTCTAGCTCAATTATTTTGGATTAGTGAACAAGCAATAAACCGAAACCTAAACAACTCAGGATACTGCCAATTAAACGGTTAATAGTCATTTGTTGCTGTAAGATTTTATTTCTAATGGCAGGTGTGGAACAAAATAAGGAAATGAGTATAAACCAAAAGAGGTGGCTAACGGAGATAAAAACTCCGTATCCAATTAAGGTTGACATATGATTTTGGTTTGAGAGTAGTTGTGTGAAGATGCTCATTACAAACAAGGTGGTTTTGGGATTTAAGCTATTGGTGAAAAAACCTTGTCTGAATGCTTGCCAGCGCTGAGCTGCGTTCGATGCTGTCAGTTCAACAATAGGACGTTGTGTAAAGGTTTTATAGCCGATATACATCAAATAAAGCGCACCGACATATTGAATAACATCAAGAAGATTAGGCATATGATGTTTTAGAAAACTCAGACTTAACAGGCTATACCCGATGTGTATCCATACAGCGCAGGCGATACCATAAGCTGAATAGATGCCACTTTGGCGACCATATAAATAACTATTACGGCTAACGAGAGCAAAGTCAGCCCCAGGGCTGATGACGGCTAGTAATGTGATGATCGAAATCGCTATTATTTCATTCACTCATAGATCCTTATTTGAATTGAACTAAAGGATTTATATATTTTTCATATATTTGATATATTTAAAATTGACTTTATTTCGTATAAATGGATGAGTTTTTGGAATGATTGAGCGATGGTCATTGAATTCCCTTAAGTTTTTTTATTATATCGCACGCTATGAGAGTGTAACCGTTGCTGCGGAAAAGTTATGTGTGACGCAAAGTGCTGTGAGTAAACAATTAAAAAACTTAGAAGAAACTCTAGGCTGTGATTTATTTATTCGAGAAGGAAAAAAGTTACACCTAACGACAGAAGGAAGAACATTACTGATATGTTGTGAGCAAGTTTTTCCGCAAATTGATCAATGTTTGCAGCAGCTTAAAAAGCAGGATCACAGCAAGCAGCCGCTAATTTTGTCTTGTGAACCGACTATAGCGATGAAATGGCTTATTCCGCGTTTGGTTCAGTTTAAACAGCGTTATCCTGAAATTGATATTAGTCTATTAACAGGTGGTGGCAATCCTAATTTTAAAACACAAAACATTGATTTGGCTCTTAGGCGGAATGATTTTGATTGGGGGAAAGCAATATATAGTGAAAAGACTGCAGATGAGTACATGGTGTGTATTTCTAGCCAAAACCAGATTGAATCCATTCAACAATTGTTTGTTTCTGGTTCTCGAGAAAAAATGTGGTCTCAATTGCACGACCATTTTAAAGTTCAGTTACAAGAATATGAAAAAGTATCTTTAGAGCACTTTTATCTTTGTATAGAAGCTTGTTTGGCGGGTTTAGGGGCAACTATCGCATCAGTATATATGATTGAAAAAGAATTTGACTTTCAAATACTTAAAATGCTTTGCCCTGTGATTGAAGATGGTTCTGCTTATTATTTGCTTTCTTCATCACCATTTGAAGATGATCCTCGTAAAATTATTTTTAAGCAATGGCTTATTGAAGAAATGCAAATGACTCAATCTAAATTTAGTATGCAAAAAGTAGGCAAGGGTTCGTAATTAGAAGGGAAATTATTGTATTTTTCTTAAAAAATAAGCAGCATACCAACCATAGGCAAAATGGAAAATGATGCCATGTACTGCGATTAAACACAGCATGGTGAGTGCTGAAATACCTAGACCTGCTTCATCGGCAGTTTTTAAAATTTGCTCTGCATTAGGGTTCATTAGTACCAAGAAAAATACAAAGAAACTCGCGATGATAATAGCAATCGCACTACAGCCCCAAACCAATTGAATTTTTTCATCACTGCTGGGCAGGCGTTGTTCTTTTTTGACAAAATGACTTGCGCTTAATAAGGCGGAAGCAATCAAAGCTGGAATTAGGGTGATTCCACCTAAATGTAAACCAAAAATCAGAATAGCTACAAGAATCACTAAAGCGATACTATAAATTGCAGCAAAATGTTTTAAATAATGCTTCATGTAAATCCTTAAATTAAATCAATTTAGTCTTTATAATGTTGTTTTTTTCTTTGATGTCGGCGATATAAAATCCATGAAATGGTTAACAAGGCAAGACTAAGCATCACATAGCCTACTTGGCTAAAAATTTGATGCATCAGAGCTTGGTTTTCACCAAAATAAAAACCTACACAGGCTAAGAAACTGGTCCAAATAATGGTGCCTAAGCTGCTGTAGAACATGAATTTCCAGAATGGCATCCGACTCATGCCAGCAGGAATACTAATAAGTGAGCGAACAGCAGGAACCATACGACCAAAAAAGACGATGCGGTGTCCATAATGTTCGAACCAGTCTAGGGCAGTTTTAACATCGGTTGATTTAACAAAGAAATATTTGCCATATCGGTCAACGAAGCGAAAGATAGTTGCATGATTAAATTTATAACCAATCCAATATAGAACTGCTGCGGCTACTAGAGAGCCAATACAACCCGCAATAATCACACCAATGAGTCGTAGCTCACCCTGTGAGGCGGTATAGCCAGCAGAAGGCATAATAATTTCAGATGGTACAGGGGGGAACACATTGTCCAAAAACATCAGCAGGGCAATACCGAGATAGCCTAGTTGCTCCATAATGGATAAGACCCAATCTTTAAGTCCCATAGTGTTTTTTAATATAATCTATATGTTGATGCTTAGAATAATTGTTGTTTAAATAAATCGCAATGACTTATTAGTTAACGAGCCTTTGTATTGCAAATTTAGATTTTAGTAGTTGTACGCATGTATAGAAGTAAGAGTTAAGAATTATAATTAAGGAATAGTTAACTCAATTTAATTGGTTCATATTAATTTAAATTTAGTCATTTTGTGGACGTAAGACCTATCTTATTTATTATTGTTATGTGGAATTATAAATAGAAAGGTCTGTATAATTACTGCCCCAACTTGCGCATATTTGCAATAGTGGATAAAAATATTTAATAGAGTGATCTCATGCATTTTAATAAAAAAAACAACACCTAAACTTAGTTTATTATTCTCATTATTTTTACTTACTGCTTGTGGAAGTAATAATGATTCATCAACGGAGGCGGGTGTAAAACAATCTAATCAGACCGATAAAATCACATATAGTACAGTGTCAGGTACAGCATTTGCGGCATCTGCTTTAAAAGATGCAGCGGTGACTGCAATCTGTAAGGATGGTATCGGTTTTAAAATACAGTGATGGTTGACGCGGAGGGTAAGTGGCAAGGGGAAGTTGATAGTCGTAAATTTCCATGTCGTTTAGAAGTTAAGGCGAACGGAGAAAGTTACCATAGTTATGTTGGTCAAGAGGGTAGTGTAAACATTAATCCCTTTACGGATATAGCGATTACCTATGCAAGTACTCAAATGCCTGCCATATGGTATCAGTCTGGTGAAATAATAGTCGATCAATTGAAATTAGCGAATTCAGCTTTAGTCAAAGAGTTGATAAAAAAAGAATATGCTCTTGATGGTGAAGTTGATGTCTTTAATACGATCATTGCAACAGATAATCCTATTCACCAAGCCATTCAATCACTATTAGAAGCAATTCAGAGTGGTAAAAGTATTCAGGATTACAATGCATTATTAACTTTAGTTAAGGATGGTAATTTATCTTTATTACCGAAGAGTGCTACGATAATAGAAAATAAGCCTCCAATCATCTTTAAGTTTAATACGAGTGCATGTCAATTGTTACTAGCAGTAGATAATATGCAAAATTATAATAAGTGTTCAGACAAGGTTATTGATGATTTTACAGAAAATAATTTAGTTGATGTGAATTCAGATGAGAAATGTATACTTGCCAAACAAAATGGTATTGTGACCTTAACGAAAGGTAGTCAGGTCGTATCCGCATTACTTGATCAAGAGCAAGAGGATGGTTTGGGACTTTATTTTGATGAAGATGGTTTGGTTCTTTCTGATTTAATGGTAAACACTGGACCATATACAGATATTAATACATATTCTCAAGTGGGATTAAGTTTCGATGAGGATTTGAAATTAAGATCTGTAGCAGCAAAATCTCCAACAGTTCCTACAATAAACTGTGTGAGCGTGGAATTTAAAAAGCAGATGAATCTTAATTAACCTGAATCGCGGATAAGAAATTGACTTGAAAAAGAGAAGGACTAGAGCCATCAGTTGAGTTACCACACCAAACTTAAAGCTCTAGTCCTGATGTTCAATAGTACCGAATTATTCTGCATAATTGATGATTTCTTTCTAAAATTTGAATCAATCTATTGGAATTTCTTAAAGCAGAACCTTCGATGCTCAAGAGTTCGCCCTGCTCAGCTCAGTATTTCTGAAATTACCTTTATTGCAATTTGGTATAAGTGCTCTCATTTCAATAATTTCAAAGCATTCTTCACAGCGTTAAAATATAACAATAGCCATCTATTTAAACATCTACCATGTTATCAACGCATGATTCATCTGATGAATACACATCAACTGGCTTTACATGCCCTACATTTTGCTTTGATGAAAGATCAGCAAAGCAATTATTTATGGATTGATTCAACCATATTACCTGTCTGTAAAAACCAGAGAATACAACGGCATAAAGCCCTGTCTACGATTGCAACACGAGGTAAAAGCTCAATGGGATGGTTCTTTGGCTGTAAGCTGCATTTGTTGATGAATCAATCAGGTGGAATAGTAAATACGGTTTTATCCAATGGACATACAGCAGATATCAAAATGGTGGAACAACTAGTCAAAGGAATGACTGCAAAATTGTATGCTGATCGTGGCTATATTAGTCAAGAATTAAAGAGTAGATTAAGAGTACAAGGTGTTGATTTAATTACTTATCACCGAAAGAACATGAAATCTATACAGTTATTAAAAGCAGATGAATACCATCTAAAACAACGCAATAAAATAGAAACTTTATTCAGTTTGCTGAAAGGGACGTACAATCTAGTGACATCTAGAGCTAGAAATGTTGCAGGCTATTTAGCTGGTATTTATGCATCTTTATGTGCTTATCAAATATGTCATCAAAATAAACCGATGATTCGTATTATGGAAATATCGGCTTAAGCAGGATTCGGGTTAATTAGGTTACTGCAGTTAAATTTGGGTTAAACTGAAAAAAATAAGGTCATCAATAAGATGACCTTATTTTTTAAATTAAAGGCGTTTACGTTTTGCCGCTGCAATTTGAGATTGACGCATACGGAAACCGTCTTTCTGCTTATCCGTGGTTTTATCTACGCAATATTTGCAAGATACGCCATGTTCATAACTTGGCTCTTCAACCTCAGTCGGTAATAAAGGCCAACCACATGCATGACATTTAATATTTTGACCTTCTTCAACGCCGTGAGTCACCGCTGTACGACCGTCAAATACAAAACATTCGCCTTCCCACATACTTTCTTCAGCTGGGGTTTCTTCCAAATATTTTAAAATACCACCTTTCAGGTGATATACCTCTTCAAAGCCTTCTTGTAAAAGCAAAGAAGTAGATTTTTCACAACGAATACCGCCTGTACAGAACATCGCAATTTTCTTGTCTTTATGCTGTTCAAGGTTTTTCTTTACATATTCTGGGAACTCGCGGAAAGTTTCAGTTTGAGGATCAATCGCACCTTTAAAAGTACCCGCTTTATATTCGTAATCATTACGAGTATCGATTAAAATCACGTCATTACGTGCGATCAGTTCGTTCCATTCTTTAGGATCTAGGTAGTGACCAACTAAATCACGGGGCTTAACTTCTACGCCCAGAGTGACAATTTCTTTTTTGAGTTTGATTTTCATTTTACGGAATGGCTTTTCAGAGCTGGTCGACTCTTTATATTCCATTGCGTTGAAGCCTTCATTTAAAAGAAATTGATGAACAGCATCAATTGCCGCACGGTCACCTGCAACGGTACCGTTAATTCCTTCGTCTGCAACAATGAGAGTACCACAGAGGTTGATAGAATTTACCAAGTCTAAAAGACGCTGTTGTAAATCAGCAGAATCTTGAACTTCTTTGAATTGATAAAGTGCGGCAACCACCCAACCAGAGGTCGCTTGCTGTTCTACAGGTGCAAGCTGTTCTACAGTAGCGTTCATGGAGTACTCCAAATATAAACGAAGGATAAAATTTAAGGCGCGTATTTTAGCGCGATTTGTGAGAATAAGCGAGAAAACCCATTAAGAATTATGGTTTTTTAATACGCTTAGAAAAGGTATTATGCTTGAGCGGTTTTTAATAGATGTTAAAAACTTTGAATATCATTTTTACGATAGTATCTTGCTGATTTTAGGAGTTTATTTTGAGTAATGATCGTCGGATCGCTTCACTCACGCCATGTGCAGGGCGTTGTTCTACGGTCTTTGGCGATGCAGTTTGTCGGGGATGTCGTCGTTTTAATCATGAAGTGATTAAGTGGAATACATATTCAGCAGCGCAGCAAAATGCAGTTTGGGTTCGATTAGATGCCCAACTCGATCAGATTTTAGTTCCTATGTTGCCTTTGGCAGATTTACGCCACGTGGAAGGCTTTGTTTTGTCCAAACGTGTACGTTTACGACCAGAAGCTTCAAAAGGACGTAAGTTATATCACGCCTTGAAAATTTGTGAAAAAAACAAAAATTTCACTCCAGAAAGTGGTTTAGGTATTGCTGAACAGCAAGTGAAAGGCTTGTGGCAAGAATTTGAACGTCGTGTATTGGCATTGGCAACAGCAAGTTATGATCTGGCATTTTTACGTGCTGATGGAATTAGTCATAGCTTATTACGTGGTGACGAAGAAGATTAAAACGCGCACTTTATTTTAATGTGTATAAAAGAAAGTAATGACTTGTGAATTATATTGAATACTTTTTATATTGTTTTGCCGTTGTGATTATGATCGCTACACCTGGTCCAGTCATGCTATTGGTCGCCAGTGCAGGTTTAAAAGGGGGCTACCGTAGGGCTTTACAGACCATTTTTGGTACTAATTTGGCTTCTCTGGTGCTGATTGCTGCTTCGATTGCGATTCTAAAAGGTTTTCTCACGATTAGTGAGCAATGGTTTAATGTCGTTAAGGTTTTAGGCTGCCTGTATATTGTTTATTTGGGTGTCCAGATTTTAAGAGAAGTTTGGCAGGGCGACGTTGGCACAGAGAGTGCTTCGGGCAATGTTGCAAATGGTGGATTTAAGCAGGGTTTCCTTGTGGCCATTTCAAATCCTAAAGATATTATTTTCTTTGCTTCTTTCTTCCCTCAATTTGTACAGATTACGCCAAATTTGAATTTGAGTCTGGGTATTCTGACCGTGAGTTGGATTGCACTTGATTTTGCGACACTCTCTTGTGTGTATTTAATGTTTAATCGCTTTTCACGCTCTAAGATGTATCAGCATTTGTTGGCTTGTTGCGGTGTAATTTTAATAGTTGTTGCGCTTTATGGTATTTATGCCACATTGTTTTGAACACGATTTTGAATCAGCAGGCAAAAAGTCCCAGCATGAAGACTGGGACTCGGCAATTTATACGTGATGAGCTAAGCGATATTGCACTAGTTCTTCAATAGTAATAACAGTAAGCTGGTGTGTTTCTGCATACGCCAAAACTTGAATACCAGAAGCCATACTACCATCTGGATTGGTCAATTCACATAAAACACCAGAAGGTTTAAGTCCTGCCAAACGGGCAAGGTCAATTGTACCTTCAGTATGCCCACGACGGCTAAGTACACCTCCATCACGCGCGCGTAATGGGAACACATGACCTGGACGGTTTAAATCGCTGGCAACTGCACCTGTACGGGTAGCCGCTTGAATAGTGGTTACACGGTCTTGCGCTGAAACCCCAGTTGTTACCCCTTGAGCAGCCTCAATAGTCACGGTAAAGGCCGTTTTAAATTGGCTAGAGTTATCACTCACCATAGGTGGTAGTTCTAAATGGTCTGCGAGTTCGTTGCTGATGCAAAGACAAACAATACCAGAACCATCACGAATCATTCGTGCCATGGTTTCAACGGTTAATGTTTCTGTTGCAATGATTAAATCAGCTTCATTTTCACGATCAAAATCATCCATTACCAAAACAGGTTTACCTTGGCGAATATCAGCTAAAGCTTGCTGGATACGTTGTTCAGCTGGAGGAAGGGCTGAAAAGAAAATTTGGGGTTGAATTAAACTAGACATTGAAACGCTCGCGTAAGTTGAAAATACGGTTGAACATTTCAGGACATGTGAAAATAGGCTCGTAGCAAAACCATCTTACTGTTCTTTAGGCAATAAGAAGGGTGTTGATGACGTCGTCTTCTTTCATCCGGACTATACCGTCGGCTTTGGCATTGAACCAAATCTGCATGCAGTTTTAAGGCTACATGCTCGTGGGCTAAATCAGTACCTTAAATATTGTGCTGAAATTACCACCGGTGGGGAATTACACCCCGCCCTGAAGCGATGTGGCTCTATTATAGTCCGGTTTATATAAAATGTGATATTTCATCTAACCTTAGCGTCATCATTATTTCTGAGAAGGTTTGCAGTGAAACTGCTAAGACAATTAATTGAAGGAAGGGGGAGAGAACTTGGTAATTTTACAGCAATAAAAAAGCCCGCATTATGCGAGCTTTTTTCTATATCTTAAGCCACTTGTACAGGAATACAGTTTGCAGTGTGGTTGACTGTGTTGTCTGGGTTAGCATAGACCAAACGTGGTTTGTGTGCATTGGCTTCAGCTTCGGTAAAGGCGCCGAAAGTTGCAATGATCACAAGATCACCAACATCCGCTTGGTGAGCAGCACCACCATTCACAGAAATAATGCCTGAATTGTCTTCACCACGAATCGCATAAGTCGCGAAACGTTTACCATTAGTTACGTTCCAAACATGGATTTCTTCGTATTCGCGAATACCCGCCAAATCCATTAACACACCATCAATTGCACATGAACCTTCGTAATGAAGTTCAGCATGGGTAACTACAGCGCGGTGAATTTTGCATTTAAGTAAACGAGATAGCATGGTGAGCGTCTCCTGAGTGGACCTAAGACCGTTATCTTTTGTTTGAATTAATCTGCTTCTTACTGGTTCAGTAATGGGCAAAAAACGCATTTTGCTCTGAAATGAACAGCATGGCAAGAAAGATTGTTCAACAATTCAAATAAATTCAGTTGGGTTTATAAGCATTGATTTGATTCATTGCTTGTTGGATATCACCATTCACGAGTAACTTGAGCCGTGATAGTGCATGGTCGATGGCGTCATCCATTAAACCTTGTTCACTGCTTGGCGCTTTGCTAAGCACATGTCCAGAGACACGTTCTTTAGAACCAGGATGACCAATACCAATACGCAAACGGTGAAAATTTGGACCAAGATGTGGAACAATGTCACGCAGTCCATTATGACCACCATGACCACCGCCCGTTTTAAGGCGAATAACACCAGGGTTCATATCAAGTTCATCATGGGCAATTAACATTGCTTCAGGCGCAACTTGATAAAATTTGCAGAAGGGAACAACACTTTTGCCTGAGAGGTTCATAAAGGTTGTAGGTAAAAGCAGACGAACGTCTTGACCTTCGATATTACCACGACCACTTATTCCAAAGAATTTAGGGTCGGCTTTTAATGTAATGCCATATTTTTCTGCAATGCGTTCTACAAACCAGAAGCCTGCATTATGGCGGGTTTGGGCATATTCCTTTCCAGGATTACCCAAACCAACAATTAGCGATATATTAGCCACTAATTTACACCATTAACACTTATGCGCGTTTGAAGTCAGCGTGCATAGGTGTGTTTTTAGCTGGGTGACGTTGTAACGCTTGGATTTTAACGTTTTCAACTTTGTCGCCAACTTTGATTTCAACAACTTCTTCAAAGAACGCATTGTTTTCTAAAGCTTTAACAAGCTCACGAAGTTCTAAAGTAACAGCTACAGGTTCAGCGTTACCACCGTAGATGATAGCTGGAACTTGCGCAGCATGACGAAGGCGGCGGCTCGCACCTTTCCCTTGGTTAGCTGCTTCACGTGCTTGTGCATTGAATACGAAGTTTGCCATGATAGACATCCTTAATTTAAGTTTAAATAAACTAGATCTGCGACCGATCTAGTGAGACAAAGCCCTGCACTGGGCAGGGCTTTGGAATTTCAGCGCTGTATTATAGATAACTATCGAACATTGCGCTAATAGATTCTTCGTTGTTAATACGACGAATTGTTTCAGCAACCATGCTGGCAACTGAAACTTGGCGAATCTTACCAAGCTGTTGTGCTTCTTCAGAAAGCGGAATTGTATCTGTAACAACGAGTTCATCGATGACAGAGTTTTTCAAATTCTCAATAGCTTTGCCTGAAAGTACAGGGTGAGTAGCATAGGCAACAACACGACGAGCACCAAATGTTTTAAGCGCATCAGCAGCTTTACATAAAGTGCCTGCTGTATCTACCATGTCATCAACGATGACACAGTCACGACCTTTTACATCACCAATCAAATGCATCACTTGTGATTCATTCGCTTTTTGACGACGTTTATCGATAATCGCAAGATCAATATCGCCCATTTGTTTTGCAACAGCACGAGCACGAACTACACCACCAACGTCTGGAGAAACAACCATAAGGTTGTCATGAGACTGTTGGCGTAAGTCTGCAAGTAATGCAGGAGTACCGTAAATGTTGTCTACAGGGATATCGAAGAAACCTTGGATTTGGTCTGCATGCAAGTCGATCATTACAACACGGTCAATCCCTACAGTGGTCAGCATATCTGCGACAACTTTTGCAGTGATTGGAACACGCGATGAACGAGGACGACGGTCTTGACGTGCATAACCGAAGTAAGGAATGACAGCCGTTATACGACCAGCACTTGCACGACGTAAGGCATCTGCCATCACTAAGATTTCCATGAGGTTATCATTAGTTGGTGCACAAGTAGGTTGTACGATAAATACGTCTTTACCACGAACATTTTCAGTGATTTCAACAGCAATCTCACCATCAGAGAAGGTAGAAACTGAAGCAGCACCTAAAGGAATGTGCAAATGGCTTACGACTTTTTGAGCGAATTGTGGATGAGCAGTTCCACTAAAAACGACAAGATTGGGCATGAAGCACCCTTGGCGGTTGGTGTGTTTGAAATTAGATGGCAGGGGCGGCTGGATTCGAACCAACGGATGGCGAGATCAAAACCCGCTGCCTTACCACTTGGCGACGCCCCTAATGCGGCAGAACTTTAATATTTTTGCGTGTTCATGTCAAGGTAAATTAACAAGAAGATGCAAAGTGCTGTTCTGTCTTTTAAACTTGAAATTGGCAGGGGCGGCTGGATTCGAACCAACGGATGGCGAGATCAAAACCCGCTGCCTTACCACTTGGCGACGCCCCTAAATTTGATGTGTGTATATGGCAGGGGCGGCTGGATTCGAACCAACGGATGGCGAGATCAAAACCCGCTGCCTTACCACTTGGCGACGCCCCTAATACATACATCTACAGGTGAAATTGGCAGGGGCGGCTGGATTCGAACCAACGGATGGCGAGATCAAAACCCGCTGCCTTACCACTTGGCGACGCCCCTATTGAACTTCAAAATGACGTAATGGAGATTCATTTAAACTATTCACCAAGTAAGATTTACAAGGTGCATGTTTAAGAATTTCATTGACATGCATTTCAGCAGTTACTTCAGTAAAAACACAAGCACCTGTACCTGTAAGTTTTGCAACACCGAACTGATCTAAATATTGCATCGCTTCATTGACTTCAGGATATAGACTTCTTGCCAAAGGTTCAAAGTTATTTCCAAAGTCAGATGGCTTTATCTGATAGGCGCAAAATTTAGATGGCTTCGAGTTTCTTGTCAACGTTTTTTGTGAAAAAAGCAGTTGAGTGCTGATAAAACAATCAGGTTTTAGCACTATGTACTGTTTTTGATCTAAGTTGATGAATGTTAAGTGTTCACCAATGCCTTCTGCCCATGCATTTTGCCCATGTACAAAAATAGGAACATCTGCACCAAGTTTCACACCCAACTCTGCCAATTGTTCAGTGTTTAATCCACATTGCCAGAGTTGGTTCACAACAATGAGGGTCGTCGCAGCATTAGATGATCCGCCACCGAGTCCTGCACCCATCGGAATATTTTTCTCAATGTTTATTTTTAAGCCAGTGATATGCTTTGCTAAAGGCTTTAACATTTGTGTGGCTTTGTAAATTAAATTCTGTTCTAGATCGACGGTATTTAAGCCTTCGATCTGAATGTCATTTTGTTGAGTAGGTTCAAATTCCAACCAATCGCATAAGTCTATAAGCTGAAAAATAGTTTGCAGCTCGTGATATCCATTTTCACGACGTCCAGTGATGTGTAAAAACAGATTGAGTTTTGCAGGAGAAGGTACGCGAATCATAGCTAGCCAGAATTAACGGTTTTGGATAAGCATTGTAATACGATTTTCTTTACCAGATTCAAGTTCTTGTTTCAGAACCAATTTATTTGGTAGTTGAGCAGTATCGTTATAACTAAGATCGACTTTCCAGCCATCTTCAATAATTTGTTGCGGACGATTCGCTGCATCTTTACTAATTTGTGCTTGCAGTGTTGCTGGTCGAGCCTGTACCCAATCAATTAAATGAGTAATAGGCGCTTGCCAACCTGTTGCCTGTTCTAGCAATTCTTCTGGCGTAGCGGCTTGAATTAAACCTGTTTTAGTACTATTGAGGCTTACAGCACCGGGTTTTCCAGTAATTTGAGTTTTACCGACACCAAGAATACCACTGAGTTCGATATCAAATTCTTGCTGTTGTTGCTGCCATGTAAAAAAGGCGCTACCCGATTGTTGTGGGGTACGAACACCTATTTTACCTTGTAAATTAAAATGATTCTGTTCAGCAGCATTTGGGCCTTCAGCAGGAATTTGCGGTTTGGTAAATTGCTGACAACCTGTTAGAAATAAAACACTGCTGGCAAATACGGTCAGACCGACTTTTGAAAATACACGCATCAAAATTAATTAGCTCTTTTTCATTTGTTGAGGTAACAGTAACGAACTCAGTTGTTCCAATTGAGGATCATTTGGATGTTTTTGTTTTAATTGTTGTAACACAGTACTAAATTCGGTAATTTTTCCTTGCATATATAGTGCCTTAGCGTATCGAACACCTATTGAAATGCTATTGCTTAGGGTGTAAGCCCGTCCAAGCACTTGTGCCGAAGTCTCAAAGTCATTCTGTAAATAGGTGATATAGCCTAATGTATCTAAAATAGATGCCTGATCTGGGGTGTATTCTAGTGCGAGTTCAACATAATGCCGTGCATCGTCTAAACGTCGATTTTGTAAAGCAAGTGTATAGGCGTAGGCATTTAAATAGGTTGGGCTATTCGGTTCAATTTCCAATAAGCGATTGAGGAGTTGTTCTAACTTAACACGGTCTTGAAATGGATCGAGTAATAATACTTCTGCATAAATCAAGTCAGGATCGTCTGGCAGATTTTTGATGGCTTCATCTAATAAACGACGGGCCGCCTTACTATTGTTCATGCGTTTTAAAATATCGGCTTGCGCCTGATAGAGGAAACTGGCATGTTGCGGATAATTCACTCGTTCTTGAGTTAAAAAGCGCAAGGCATCTTGTAGCTTGTTTTGCTGTGCAAAAATATTAATCATACTGCGTCTAGACACAGGATAGAGGTTACCATCGACCAAGCGGTAGTAAGCTTTGGCTGTTTCAAAGTGCTGCTTGCGTTCAGCATTGACAGCCAAATAGTAGTAGGCATCATTTTGATATTGAGCTGAATATCTTAGTTCGACCAAAAATTTTTCTGCATCTTCATATTGTTTTAAGTCAATACTGGTCAGACCTGCTAAAAAGAGAGCCTCTTCTTGCTTGGGCCATTTTTTTAAGATGCTTTCGAGCTTTTTAAGCGCAGTCTCGGACTGATTTAATTTAATTAAGTATTTGGCTTCTGCAAGTCGAACTTCTAAATTGTCACGATGTTTACGGCTAGATTTATCATACCATTTCAAGGTTTCTTGCTCATCACCCAATACAGTCAGCAAGTTGGCTTTCATGAGAATAAAGCCTGTGACTTTCGGGCGCTTGCGTAAAGCACGGTTAATGGTAATTAATGCATGATCAAATTGACCATTTTGCGCTTCTAAACCAGCGATCAGTACCAAAATGGATGGATTGTCCTTTTCTTTACTTGTGGACAAGGTCTTGAGCAGGACTTCACGGTCAGTTTGTGATTCAGGTGAAATACCCGCCAAAATTTGCTCTAAATCCGCATTCGGATCAATCATTAATATTTTATCGAGCGTTTCTGCTGCCAGCTCGTATTCATGTGCTTTTAAGGCGATATGCGATAAATAAAATAGTGCAGGCACATCTTCGGGTTCTTGTACCACCCAGTGTGTCGCAATATCGAGAGCTGCTTTTAAGTCATCTTGTTCCAAAGCAATATTGAGTGCGCGTTGTTTCACTAGAGTAGAATTGCTACGAATGGCCAGAACAGTGTAGTTATGCAGAGCCGTTGGAATATCGTGATAAGCCAAAGCAAATTCGGCAATCATGCTTTGTTTTATGGCATTATTATTTGAATTTGCATGATAAACAACCTCTGATGCTCTTACATGAGTACCAGAAGCCATGCTACCAAGCAGTAAGAATGTGGTAGAATACTGTTTTACCGTCGTGCCGTTTATACGGCTGTTTGTTTGACGCAATTTTTTCTTGATCCAAGTAATGCTTTTTATGACACCGATGTTGCACAATAGCATAAATTTAGTGAATTGATGATTTGATATGTCTTTCTTTGCATTGGGGGTCAACCATCAAACCGCGTCAGTAGCGTTGCGTGAGCAAATCGCATTTAATGCTGAAAAGCTTAGTGTATTGCTTGCTCAGCAAAGTCACAACACTGAATTAAATGATTTGGTGGTCGTGTCGACGTGTAACCGCACTGAGGTTTATGCCATATCTGAAAATGCAGATATGGTACTCAATTGGCTCGCCCAAGCAAATGATCTAGATGTAAAGCAACTGGTCAATCATGTTTACCGTTATGAAGATGCGCAAGCAGTGACGCATTTAATGCGCGTAGCTAGTGGGCTAGATTCTTTGATGCTCGGTGAACCGCAAATTTTAGGGCAGGTGAAATCTGCACTGTCTTTAGCCAAAGATGCGCATACAGTTTCAGGTAATTTAAATCGAATTTTCGAATATGCTTTTTATGCGGCAAAACGCGTTCGTTCAGAAACTGCGGTGGGAAGTCATGCTGTTTCAATGGGGTATGCCGTTGCGCAGCTAGCCTTACAAGTTTTTAGCCAACCTGAAAAAATGACCGTGCTGATTGTGGCGGCAGGTGAAATGAATAGCTTGGTTGCAAAACATTTGGCGGAAATGGGGGTTGGCAAAGTACTGATTTGTAACCGCACCCGTGAACGTGCCGAATTGTTAGCTCAAGAAATTGCCCATCAGGTCGAAGTCGAAATTCTTGAGTTTGCCGATTTAGCTGAGAATCTACATCGTGCGGATGTGATTTCAAGCTGTACTGGAAGCTTGCATCAGGTTATTTCTTATCAAGATGTAAAGCGTGCCTTGAAGAAGCGCCGTTATCAGCAAATGCTTTTGGTTGATCTTGCTGTACCGCGTGATATAGAGCCTAAAGTCGAATCTTTGGATGGGGTCTATCTTTATGGAGTTGATGATTTACAGTCCGTGATTGATGAAAATCTTGCGCAGCGCCGTCAGGCAGCAGTTGAAGCGGAAGTGATGGTGAATCAATTAGCCATTGAGCTAATTACCCATGAACGAGTCAATGAAGCGGGCGAAACTATTCATCAATATCGTCAACATGGGCATGAATTACAACAAGAAGAATTACAATTAGCGTTAGCGCGCTTACAAAAAGGCGAAAATGCCGCGCAAATTATGCAAGATTTTGCTCATCGTCTAACGCAGAAATTGCTACATCCAACCTCTATTGTGTTGCGTGATGCAGCCAAAGCAGAAGATCCTGCTTATTTTGAACAATTACAGCAAAGTTTAGCCAACGTTGCAGCACATCGACGTAAAGCAAAAAAATAAATATGGTTTGATAGACTTAAGATAATAGACGCAGCCCAATTTTCTTGGTTAGTTCGTTCAATTGTTGACGTAAATTACGTGACTCAAGCAATGAATTCGGGTCTTTTAATTTCTGCCGTAAATATTTTTCTTGTAATCCCAACGCGTATTCGGTTGCCAGTTTATCCGCCATTTCTGGTGCATGGGTGAGCACTTCAATATTGGTACGTCGCATAATATCAGCAATTTCTAAACTGAAAGTACTACAAGCACCCAATACATAATAGGTTGCTAGCTCTTGGTCATCAGGCAAGTTATCAAAAATTCGATTGAGAATGTTGAGGATATGCGAGAGTAATTCATGGCTTGGAACAAAGGCTCGTAAAGTTTCAAAATGAATATATAAAAACGGATGGTGCATCAAAATCGCAATCGCAAAATCTTCATCTTTGGTCCGAATATTAAATGATAAAGAAGCATCATTACTGAGTTGAGGTGTCCAACGCTTACCAAACCCCAATTTTTCTTTAAAGGATTGGTTTAAAAGATAACGAAAAGAACCCGTTTTCGGCAATAGTTCAGTCAATTGACGCAGTTCAGCCATCACAAGACTTTTACCTTCGGGGCTGCTGATATCTTGATTTTGGGTTAAATGTGCAAATACAAAATCGGATAGTAATGGGGCTTGCTGTAATAAGCGTTGGAAATTTTCTAAGCCTTCTCGACGAATTAGCGAGTCTGGATCATGATCATTAGGCAGTACAAAAAACTTCAGTTCGCGACCATCATTTAATAAAGGCAAGGCAATTTCTAAGGTACGTCGTGCCGCTTTTTGACCTGCGGCATCACCATCAAAGGCAATGGTGATCCGATTATTCTGTTTGAATAGAATATTTAAGTGCTCTGTATTACTTGCAGTTCCCAATGTTGCAACTGCGCCACAAATGCCATTTTGTTGTAGCGCGATGACATCCATGTAGCCTTCAACCATCAGCCAGTCTTGGGCTTTTTGCTTACGACCTTCATAAAGTCCATACAGTAACTGGTTCTTATGGAAAACTTCGGAATCTGGCGAGTTAATATATTTCGGTTTAATTTCATCATTCAAGGCACGACCACCAAAGCCGACCACACGACCTTTGGCATCGCGAATTGGGAAAATCACCCGATCACGTAGCAAGTCGAAATCTCGTCCTTTGTCACTGGTACGGATTAAGCCCAATAATTTTAAACCTTGAACGTCTTGCGGAAAGGCCTTTTCCAGATGTTGCCAATCTTCTGGCGCATAGCCTAAACGCCAGAATTGAATGGTTTCTAAGCCTAAGCCACGGTGTCTAAAGTATTGTTGTGCGCTTTGACTCTGTGGTAACTGTCGTTCGTAAAACTGCGCTACATTTTCGAGCAAGTCGTATAGATTACCCTCTTGTGCTGGGGCTTCATTGAATGTTTGGAATGCTTCAAACTGGGCAAAAGGATCATCGACATTACGAAATTCTTCAAAAGGATCGTGATCAATTTGCAGCTCAGTTGTAGGGGGCGATTGAACAGGGATAATAGGTGTTGTTTTTGGTGGCTCTGTAACCGTTTTCGCTTCGCGTTTATAAGACAGACGTTTGGAGTCTTGATTGTCTTTGGGTAATTCAATACCTGTTTGACTGGACAGGTCTTTCATTACATCGACAAAGTTACGATTGTCGATGTCCATTAAAAAGCGAATAGCATTACCATTGGCCTGACAGCCAAAGCAGTGATAATACTGTTTATCACGATAGACATGGAAAGAGGGCGACTTTTCCTGATGAAACGGGCAGCAACCTGAGTATGTGCGTCCCGTTTTCTTAAGTTTCACGCGTTGACCAATTAAATCGACAATATCAGTTCGATCGAGAATTTGATCTATCGTGTGCTGAGGAATGGCCATAGTCGTTATCGTGATATATGCAGCAAAATGAAAATGCAAAGCCAGATTTGCTTGAACCTAACTTTTGCAAAAGAAAACTATTTATTTGTATATGGTTTGATCAGTCCGATCAAGTGATACACAAAATATAAAAGGGCAAGTATGATAACTTGCCCTTGATCAAATTGCACGATGTGTTGTGGTTTTTATTCAGCAGAAGTGCTCGATGCGGGTGTTTCTGTCGAAGTTGCAGGACGATCAAGCAAACCAAACGTCATACGGTTAGTCAAGCTGCGTTGCTCAGCAGGTGCCGCAGTTTTTGGTGTTTCAACAGTGCTTTGTTCTTCACGACCAAAGACGCCTAAAGTTGCACGGTTGAGCCAACTGCCTTCTTTACGTGCAGCACGTAAATTTACGCTGCCATCAGATTTCACCAGATTTGGATAGTTCAATTTTAGAACGTCGATATACTGTTGTGCTGTGGCTTTGTCCCCCAATTGTTCATAACCATAGGCAACTGTTGCCAATGCTTCTGGAATTTGAGGGGTTTGAGGGTAATGTTCAATCACCCATTGCGAACGCTCTACAGCAGCGAGCCATGCTTTACGCTTAATATTAAAGCGCGCTACGTTCATTTCACTTTCAGCCAACTCATTGCCAATATATTTCATACGTTGTGCTGCATCTACTGCATATGTGCTTGATGGATAGCGACGAATGAAATCGACAAAGTTTTGGTAAGCCAGTTTTAAATAACTGGTATCACGATGTGACTGTTTTAATGATGTATAGCGCATTAAACCATCATAGTTTTGTTCCATATTCGCTACACCGCGAACATAATAAGCATAATCTACATTTGGATGCTGCGGGTTTAAGCGAATAAAACGCTCTGCAAGGCTAATCGTGCCTTCATAATCTTTTTGCTGGAATTTCGTGTACAACAACTCAAGCTGGGCTTGCTGTGCATAATCACCCGTTGGGTAGTAAGTATCAATCGCTTCTAGGTACTTGGCTGCATCAGTATATTGACCATTATCTAGCGCTTTCTCAGCTTTTTGTATATACACTTGCTCACTTAATTGTGGGCCTGTATCCACCACTTCTTTTTTTGGATTACTGCTACAGCCCACCATTGCAGATGCAATGCCTAAAGAAAGAGCGAGCATTGTAATTTTATAACGTGGTAGCGACATAAAAATTCCTCTGTTAATACGGGCAATGAGCTACAATTGCGCTATTAAACCACTTTTGTTTGAATGATCAAATGACCCAAGCACAATCTACTAATACAAATTTTGCAGAAACTGATTTCAATTTACTTGAAGATACAGACGAAGCAGATAACCATACTTCTGATGCAACTGCAACACGTTTATCGTTGCAATTTCAATTGGATGAAAGCTATATCGGTCAACGTATTGATCAGGTTGCAGCGAATGTTTGGAGCGATTTTTCACGCGAAAAACTTAAGCAGTGGCTGAAGGATGGGCATTTGTTGGTAAATGGTAACATTGTTAAGCCAAAGTACAAATGTGAAGGATTTGAGCAACTGACTCTAGATGTTGAGCTAGAAGCACAAACCACCAGTCAGCCTGAAAACATTCCACTCAATATTGTTTATGAAGATGATGACATCATTGTGATTAACAAACCTGTTGGAATGGTGGTGCATCCTGGCGCTGGAAATAGCACAGGGACTTTGGTGAATGCCTTACTTTATCATTATCCAAAGTCGGCTGAACTGTCACGAGCAGGTTTGGTGCACCGTATTGATAAAGACACAAGTGGCCTATTGGTTGTAGCGAAAAACCTAGAAGCTCAGTTCGCATTAAGCAAGCAACTGGCAGATAAGTCAGTCTATCGTGTTTATGATTTAATCGTATATGGCAACATGATTGCTGGCGGCACCATTGATGAGCCAATTAAACGTCATCCTGTTGATCGCGTTAAAATGACCGTTCTACCAGGTGGGAAAGATGCTGTAACGCACTACAATGTAAAAGAACGTTTTCAGCACTTTACTCGTGTACAAGCTCGCTTAGAGACTGGACGCACGCACCAAATTCGTGTGCATTTTGCATATATTGGTTATGGTTTGGTTGGCGATCCAGTCTATATGCCACGTGTACGTGTTCCAGCAGGGGCATCTGAATTATTGAATGATACTTTACGTGGTTTTAGACGTCAGGCATTACATGCGGTGCAATTGGGTTTAGTTCACCCGCGTACGGGTAAAGACATGATGTTTGAAGCGCCGTGGTCAGAAGATTTTGCAGCATTAGTCGATGTATTGCGTAGTGAAAATGCTGCTTATTAACAGCCGTTGAAAATGTAATCTTTGCGAAGTTCCTGATAGGGAATAACGCAAAGATGATTTAAGTTAAAGAAGGGATTTAACATGCAATTTGTTCAAGGCTTTCCAGAAGGTGTTTTTGTCGGACAAACGCGTGTGCAACATGAGCATACTCTCGCATCGGATAAACTAGAACTAGATGGTTTCAATTTGGCTTTACATGTTCAGGATAATGCCCATCGAGTGCAGCAACATCGTATGCAGCTACTCGAAGAGTTCTCTGCTTTTGGCGTGAAAAAAATAACTTGGATGACGCAGACTCATAGCACGATTTGTCACACTGTGAATGAACATATCTGTTTCGAAGCGCTAGAAGGCGATGGTTTAGTGACCCAACAGAAGCAGCATGCCTTAATGATGATGACTGCGGATTGTCTACCTATTGTCCTTGGGGATGCCGATGCGGTTGAGGTGGCCAACCTACATGCAGGTTGGCGTGGACTGGCGAATGGTATTGTGGAAAACACCATTGCAGCGATGCAACATCCTCCCGCTTGGGCATGGTTAGGGGCGGCCATTAGTCAACCTTGCTTTGAAGTAGGGGCTGAAGTAAAACAAATCTTCTGTGGCAAATATCCTGCATTGGCCTCAGCCTTTGAACCATCGAAAGAACAGGGAAAATACTTTGCTGATTTATATGCCATTGCACGTTATATTTTGCAGCAACATGGTATCACCAAGATTTTAGGCGGTGACCAGTGTACTTATAGACAAACTGAAGAATATTATTCTTATCGTCGTAATGCTAAAACTGGAAGAATGGCAACTTTTGTTTTTTTAAAATAAGCATGACCGTGTGATTGGTGCAACGATTTTTACATTGTGCTATGCACTCGCCTCAGGCGAACGAAAAGTGTTAAACTTGACTTAATTATTTGGTTTTAAAAGTTTCCATGTCTGTCACTGATCTCGTTTCTTCTGCTCCTGTACATGTATGTGTGGTTTATCATAGTCCTTATGGTCATACGGCCAAGGTAGCCCAATATATTGCGCAAGGTGCAGAACAGGCAGGTGCAGATGTGCATTTGATTTCTGTGGCAGCAGTCCAGTGGGAGCTTTTAGATCAAGCCGATATTATTATTATGGGCTGCCCAACATATATGGGAAGCCTGACTTCTGCACTGAAACAGTTTATGGAAGATTCCTCTAAGCGTTGGTTAGCCCGTGCTTGGCAAGGTAAGTTGGCCGCAGGATTTACCAACGGTGGTGGCTTAAGTGGCGATAAGTTGGCTGTTCTGCAACAGATCAACTTATTTGCTATGCAACACGGCATGTTATGGGCAGGTTTACCGTTTATGCCAACTGGCCGTAGTCAACAAGATATTAACCGTATGTCGAGCTTTTTAGGATTAATGACCCAGTCTGATAATGCCAGTGTGGAAGTGACGCCACCAGAAGGCGATTTGGAAACAGCGCGCAAGTTCGGTAAATATTTGGTCGAGCTAAAAGCAGATTATTGATAGTCCAAAAAATAAAAAACCTCCCAATCGGAGGTTTTTTATTATTTGTGGAACAGGCGGGCTTTGTCACGCTGCCAGTCACGATCTTTTTCAGTCGCACGTTTATCGTGTAATTGTTTACCTTTTACCAAAGCAATCTCAAGCTTGACTAGAGGGCCTTTCCAATAGCAGGCTAAAGGTACACAAGAGAATCCTTTTTGATTCACAGCACCAAGTAACTTGGCAATTTCATTGCGATTTAACAATAATTTACGCGTGCGAGTAGCTTCAGGCACTACATGTGTAGAAGCTGACAACAAAGGTTGAATCTGTGCACCAAATAAATAGGCTT
Organism: Acinetobacter sp. ACNIH2; assembly: GCF_002934965.1. Taxonomy (NCBI): domain Bacteria; kingdom Pseudomonadati; phylum Pseudomonadota; class Gammaproteobacteria; order Moraxellales; family Moraxellaceae; genus Acinetobacter; species Acinetobacter sp. ACNIH2. The sequence goes on along the minus strand of NZ_CP026412.1, from coordinate 499,567 downwards.
CCCCATTTTTAAACAGGATATAACTTTCCGTGAGGGTCATACGCCCAGCACGCAATGATTTAACTTCCCAGCCTTGTAGAGACAGTCCCGCTTCAAATTTTTCTTCAATAAAATAATCATGACGGGCACGCTTATTTTGGGCAATCGTACCGCCATTATGTTTTTTAACTACAGTTGCTTTCGCCATAATCAGTTACTTCCAAAGTTATGACTATTGTGCCCCAACATGAACCTACTGACAATTCTTAAATAAGATCGGAAAGATTTAATCTAAATCAAATACGCAACAAAATTGGCATACCCTTATTTTTCTTAAGGGAATTTGCTGAGTCGTTTTGGCACAAATAGTGAAGATTTTTCAAATTTATGCAGTTTCTTCACCAAAAAAACAAGATTTTGTTAAAATACATTCCAATAAAATAAATCAGAGTACAAATGGATGTCTAAAACTCGCGTAATCTATCCAGGAACATTTGATCCAATTACCAATGGGCATGTCGACCTTGTGACGCGTGCATCAAAAATGTTTGATGAGGTTGTGGTTGCAATCGCGATTGGGCATCATAAGAATCCATTGTTCAAGTTAGAAGAGCGCGTAGCATTAGCGCAGGCTTCTCTGAGTCATTTGCCTAATGTAGAGTTTGTAGGATTTGATGGTTTATTGGTAAACTTTTTCCGAGAACAGAATGCCACTGCCGTTTTACGCGGTTTACGTGCAGTTTCGGACTTTGAATATGAGTTTCAATTGGCAAATATGAACCGTCAACTCGATTCACGCTTTGAAGCTGTGTTTCTTACACCGTCTGAACAATATTCATTTATTTCTTCCACGTTAATTCGTGAAATTGCTCGTCTGAAAGGCGATGTCACCAAATTCGTTCCTGAAGCGGTGGTCAAAGCTTTTGAGCAAAAGCATCAACAAGGTTGGTAGAGTGTCTTTATATATAACTGATGAATGCATCAATTGTGATGTTTGTGAACCTGTTTGTCCTAATGAAGCAATTTTTATGGGCGAATTGATTTACGAAATTAACCCAGATTTATGTACCGAATGTGTGGGACATCACGATCAACCGCAGTGTCAGCTTTTTTGTCCTGTAGATTGTATTCCACTTGATCCAAACCATGCGGAGACGCAAGAACAGTTGTTGGATAAGTATCAACGTTTAATTGCTCAAAAAAGCACAAGCAATTAGTTTTTAAATTTGGTAAGATGCGCCTCGAAGTGAGCCAGACGATCGCTGCTGTGGAGGTCTCCGTGACTAAAGCAGGGGAGGAAAGTCCGGGCTTCAACGGGCAAGGTGCCAGGTAACGCCTGGGCGGCGTGAGCCGACGGAAAGTGCAGCAGAGAGTAGACCGCCTTCATTATGGTTTCAAGCAATTGAGATCGGAGGTAAGGGTGAAAGGGTGCGGTAAGAGCGCACCGCATGACTGGTAACAGTTCATGGCATGGTAAACCCCACCAGAAGCAAGACCAAATAGGGATCCTTTAGGCATGGCCCATGCTGGATCCGGGTAGGTCGCTGGAGCGTATGAGTGATTGTACGCCTAGAGGAATGATCGTTCACGACAGAACCCGGCTTATCGGCTCACTTCACCAAATTTTGATCAATTAAGCGTATTAGGTACTTGACGTACTGTAAATAAAACAACATAATGCGCGCACAGTTTACGGCTATGTAGCTCAGTTGGTTAGAGCACCGCACTCATAATGCGGGGGTCACAAGTTCAAGTCTCGTCATAGCCACCATTTTATAAATCACGTTCCTATAACGTGATTTTTTTTGTCTAAAATTTAGTATGACGCTATTTACTGCACGGTTATTTATCGTAATGACTTGCTAAGCAGTATGGTCGAACTATAAGAAATAACGCGAAAAAGTTCTTGGATAATTTTCATTAAGATGAGTGTTGTCTAGTCCTAACTAAATCCAAAAAATAAATTGATATAAGAAGTGATTTGGAGTTTATTTTTTGAGTGCCGAAATTGAGTAGGATAGAACAACAAATTAGAATTTTGATCGAAAACAAATAGAGACTGGAAAATATGCAGTCTATGATTTTTGGCATTTTTAATAGATAACATGATGAAAAATATACAGTTATGGGGTATTTTTGTCTTGAGAAAGATTGGTTGTATAAACTCTGAGCATTTGGGCGTAAAAAGGCTTGACGCATAGACATGAAATTTAGATAATGCGCACACAGTTTACGGCTATGTAGCTCAGTTGGTTAGAGCACCGCACTCATAATGCGGGGGTCACAAGTTCAAGTCTCGTCATAGCCACCATTTTTATAGACCAAGCTCTCAGCTTGGTCTCTTTTTTTGTGCGTGAAAAAGATAAGAAAATATATAACGTATAAAAAGGCCCAAACAAAAGTTTGGGCTTCCATGTTGCTATTCGCGATTATACGCCAGCTTTCCAACCATTGATGATTGGGTAACGACGTTCACGGCTAAAGGCACGCGAGCTAATGCGCGGTCCAATAGAGCCTTGGCGACGTTTATATTCATTAAAGTCGACGAGGCGAATTACTTTTTTCACCACCTCTGCATCAAAGCCTTTGGCAATAATGTCATCTTGACTCATGTCTTCTTCGATGTAGGCATATAGAATCGCATCGAGGACGTCATAAGCAGGTAATGAGTCTTGGTCAGTTTGGTCTGGACGGAGTTCTGCTGAAGGCGGACGAGTAATCACGCGTTCTGGAATTACAGGAGTTTCAGAGATACTGTTACGGTATTTCGCCAATTCAAACACAATGGTCTTATACACATCTTTCAGAACAGCAAAGCCACCGACCATGTCGCCATATAGCGTGCAGTAGCCAACAGAAAGTTCTGATTTATTGCCTGTTGAAAGAACCAGATTACCAAATTTATTGGATAAGCCCATCAACAGCGTACCGCGTGTACGAGCTTGTAGATTTTCTTCTGTGGCATCAGCAGGGGCATTACCAAAGAATGGATAAAGTGTCTGCATGAAGCTGTTTACGATTGGATTAATTTCCGCGATACCAAAAGTAATCCCCATATTCTTCGCTTGTGCCGCTGCATCTTCTACACTGATTTGCGAAGTATAAGTATAAGGCATCATTACGGCTTGCACTTTGTCAGCACCAATTGCATCTACAGCAATTGCAAGGGTTAATGCTGAGTCAATTCCACCAGAAAGACCCAGAATCACACCTGGGAAGCCTGAGCGTTGAACGTAGTCACGCGTTGACATCACCAAGGCTTGATAAATCTCGGCCATAGTGTCAAGAGTTGGAGTGCTTTCGGCCACTTGGTAGCTTTGTTGTTCAGCAAGATAGTCTGAATAGAACAGGGCTTGCTGAAAGCTCGGTGCTTGTAGAGCAACTGCGCCGTCTTTATTGATGACAAAGCTGGTGCCGTCAAAAATTAAATCGTCCTGACCGCCGACTTGGTTAGCATAAACCAAATGAATATTTAATTGTTTTGCAAGTTCTTGCATGGTGTTGATACGGTGCTGAGGCTTACCTACTTCATATGGCGAAGCATTGAGTACAAGCACAGTTTCAACATTTAATTGAGCTAATTGCTGTACGGTATTCAGTGACCAGATATCTTCACAAATCAGTACGCCAAATTTATGCCCGAGGTATTCAAATACTAAATGCTGATGCCCTTCGTTAAAATAACGTTTTTCATCAAAAACACCATAGTTTGGCAAGTTTTGCTTATTATAAATCCCTAGGATCTTACCGTCTTTCATGACAGCGGCAGAGTTATAGCGTTGACCATCTTCGGTTTGATTAACGAAACCAAAGACCATGACAATATCTTTTACTTGGCTAAGCTGTTCAAACGCTTGTTGTGTGCGTTTAGATAGGCTTGGGCGCAATAGTAAGTCTTCGGCAGGGTAGCCAATAGTTGATAATTCAGGGAAGATAATTAAATCTGATTTTTGCGCTTTGGCTTCGTTTGCCAATTGTTGCATTTTTTCAGCATTTGCTTCGATATTACCAATATGCGGAGAGAATTGTGCTATGGCAATTTTAAAACTTTTCATTCCAACTTAATCCTAAAGCTATAGGGATGTGTACACATATGGCTGAGTTTTTTATCGTTATCGGTTCAGTACTGTGTAATCAACGACAAAACAATGAATAAATAATTTGCGTTGATACTATATACGAATTGAGACAAATGTAGTGTATAAATCCAAAAAAAATTCTTATTTGCATTTAGAAAAATTATTCATAATTGTACCTGAGCCGTTATTGATATTTCACTGAAAAGGTTAAAGATATGTCACGATATTTATCAGCATTGATACAGAATATTCGAAGCTTTGGCATTTTGTCGCGACGACCTTTGACCGAAGGTGAAAAATCATTGGTACGCTGGATTTTCGCGGACGCGATTCAGTTGGATCAAGTACAAATTATTGCACATAAGGCAGTTCTCAAAAATCATGCCATCAGTCCAAATGGGCATATCTATTTTCATGTACAAAATTACTGTCATGACTTTTCAAAATGTTCGGTTGCTTTACAGTCATGGTTTATTCATGAAATGACACATGTTTGGCAGTATCAACAAGGCATTGCGGTGGTTCGTAAGGCATTGTTTGATCGTCGTTACCACTATGTAATCCAGCAAGGAAAACTATTTTTAAGTTATGGAATCGAGCAGCAGGCACAAATAGTGCAAGATTATTTTATAAAAAAAACACAAGGCCAGAATTGCGATGCTTATGAACAATGCATTCCTTTTTTGGCACCCAAAGCATGATTTTGTCCCATGCAGATAATTTTGTCGGAAAACTGTCGGACAAGCATGAGGAAAGGCAGAAATTGCAAATGAAATGACCTGAATTGCTAGTGGCAAGCCGTATAGGCTCACTTAATTTTTTACTGTAGCTACATGCTTTAGCAGTATGCGCAATACCACAAAATTGCACTTACAGTAGAAAAATAAGGAATGATCATGCAATTCATTACACCACTTAAAAATACATTCAATCATGTATTTTCTGGTTCTCGTTTTAATACTTTGAAACAGTCCCCGATGATTCCGATTCGGCATATGCGGTTTGGCTTTGACCCGAAAGAAATTGATCCTAAATTTTATCTCAATGCAGAATTGGCGAGTGCATATTTCGCATCACTTTCCATTTTTCTAACATTTGGAGAGGATTTGGTGATAGATACGGCACGCTATCATCGTGAACTGGTAAAAGATCCACTGCTGAAACAGCGTGTGACGGCTTTGATTGGTCAAGAGGCGATTCATTCTAAAATGCATAATGAGTTAAACGATGCATTTTTAAAAGTGGATTATCCTGTGCAGTTGTTTCGTACGTGGGCGGGTTGGGTATTTGACTATGGATTTAACCGTTTACCACAACCCATGAAACTATCGCTCATGGCAGGTATTGAGCATTTCACTGCTGTATTGGCTGAATACATGATGAAGCATGAGGAAATTTTCTTCCGTTCTCGAGATGAAAAACAGCGTGCCATCTGGATGTGGCATATGCTCGAAGAGTCTGAGCATAAAGACATTGCCTATGATGTATTTCAAACTTTATCCAATAATTATGCATTGCGTATTGCAGGCTTTTTCCCTGCGCTCATCACGATTCTTATTTTAATTTCAGTTGCCTCACTTATGGTGCCATTCTACCGAGAACCGAAGAATTTAATTCGTTGGAGCTACTGGAAGGAACTACCTTACAGTTTTAGCCTAATTTTTGGTCTAAAGGATGGTGTCTATGGCAGTACTATGCAGCATATTTTTGATTATTTACGTCCTGATTTTCATCCCAATGATCATGATACTTCTGCTTATTTAAGCTATTACAAAGAAAAGCTATTAAACCCTGAACACGGCATTTTAACACCTTATTTTACGCGTGAATTTACCCCTAGTTTACGCTCATAACAAAGCGGGAATTTTAAAATGACAATTTTTAATAAAAAAAGTAAACCAAGCAAGCATGCTTACGCCGTGGTAACAGGTGCTGGGAGTGGTATTGGGCGGAGTTTTGCGCTGGAGCTTGCTCGGCGCGGAGGGGTAGTGGTTTGTGCAGATATTGATCTCAATGCTGCTGAAGAAACCGTGTGCTTGATTCAAAAACAATATCAAATAGATGCTTTTGCTGTGCAATGTGATGTGGGGTATGCTGAGCAAGTGAAAGCATTGGCGGAGCACGCTGAGCAATTAATGGGGCATGCAACCACTCTCATTGTTAACAATGCAGGAGTTGGTTTGGGTGGAAAGTTTGATGAAGTCAGCCTAGAAGATTGGCAATGGTGTATGCATGTCAATTTATGGGGAGTGATTCATGGATGCCATTATTTTGTACCACAATTTAAACAGCAAGGCTATGGTGCGATTATTAATGTCGCCTCTGCCGCAGGGTTTACTGCTGCACCCGAAATGACAGCATATAACGTCACCAAATCGAGCGTTTTGGCATTATCTGAAACGCTGTCCGCAGAACTTCGCAGTGCCAATATTCGTGTCAATGTACTTTGCCCAACGCTGGTGCCTACCAACATTATGAAAAATGGCCGTTTACCACAACGTTACTCTGGTTTGGCAGATCATTTGCTGATGAATCATGCTTTTATTAATAGCGATCAAGTCGCAATTAAAACCTTGGATCGGCTAGATGCAAATGAGCTATATACCATTCCACAACCAGATGCCAAGTTATTTTGGTGGTTAAAACGAGCTGCCCCAAGTTTGTATGCGAAGTTACTTGGAATCGGTTATCCGTTATTGCAAAAATATGTGAAATAACAATAAGAGATCCAATATGACAGAAAATATTTTAGCGGAAAACTCAGATCAGAAAGTTGAACTCGTTTTAGAAGAAGGAGCTAAATCTATTGGGGTAGAGGAAAACCCAACTTCCGTGACTCAACAAAAAGCCAAAATACGAACTAAAGCGAAACAGCCACAGCCAACGCGTGTATATGATTGTATTGTGATTGGTGCTGGAATATCGGGTATTGCAGCTGCTTATAAGATGATACAAGCAGGCTATACTGACTTTTTAGTGTTTGAAAAAGCAGATCGCGTCGGTGGAACATGGCGTGACAACACTTATCCAGGCTGTGGTTGTGACGTACCATCTGCCTTATATTCTTTTTCCTTTGCGCCAAGTTATGCTTGGAGTCATCTCTTTGCTAAGCAAACAGAAATTTTGGCTTATCTGGAGCAGGTCACGAAGCAATTCAATTTGAATGACAAAATCAAATTTAAGCATGAGCTTTTGTCTGCCAAATGGAATGAAGCGCAGCAACAATGGGTTTTAGAAACTTCACAGGGGAAATTTTTCTCCAAGACAGTGATTTTCTCTACTGGCCCGATTACAGAACCTTCTGTGCCTCAAGTTAAGGGGATTGAGACCTTTCAGGGTGAAATGTTTCATTCAGCACGTTGGAAACATGACTACGATTTAATAGATAAACGGGTTGCAGTGATTGGCACAGGTGCATCTGCAATCCAGTTTATTCCTCAAATTCAACCTGATGTTAAAGAGTTGATTGTTTTTCAGCGTACTGCGCCGTGGGTATTGCCCAAAGTAGATCTAGTCTTGAATGATGCTGCTAAAGGCATCATTGCAAAATATCCTGTAATTCAACAGTTGTGGCGTGGAGGTGTTGCGCAAATTTTAAATGGGATTAACTTTGGATTGCGTCATCCTCAAATATTAGAACCGATTAATCTGCTGAGCAAACAGCTATTAAAATTACAAATTCAAGATCATACATTACGTAAAAATGTGACACCTAATTTCTCAATTGGTTGTAAACGACTTTTATTTGCCAATAATTATTATCCTGCCTTACAACAAGAAAATGTACAGCTTGTGCCACAGGGTTTGATTGAAATACAAGGGAATAAATTGATTGCTGCGAATGGTGAACAGTACGAGGCCGATGTGATTATCTGGGGGACAGGCTTTGAAGTTTCACACCCGCCTATAGGTAAGCGGGTTTATGATACGAATGAGCAACTCTTGGCTGAGCGTTGGAAAGAAAGCTCTCCAGAGGCATTTTTAGGTGCAAGCTTGGAACATGTACCTAATGCCTTTTTGGTGTTGGGTCCAAATATTCTGGTCTATGATTCATTTATTGGAATTGCTGAAGCGCAACTGGATTACATTATTAGCGGTTTACTGCAAATGCGAGATCAGGGCATTAAGCGGATACAAATTAAGCCTAAAGTACTTCATGAACATAATGTTGCAGTACAAAAGAACTTGCAGAAGACGGTTTTTAACCGTGGTGGTTGTAAATCTTATTATTTAGATAAAAATGGGCGAAATTTTGCTGCATGGCCGTGGTCGTTAAAGCAATTGAAACAACAACTAAAAAAATTGGACTTGGCTGATTATGATATTGCTTGATATTTAGTTTTATTCCACACGAAATAAAAAAACCACCCGAAGGGTGGTTTTTTTAATCATCAATTCTTTTGAATTAACGACCTTGGATGTCACGTTGAACTTCACCAGTGTAAAGCTGACGTGGACGACCAATTTTGTAAGGTCCGCTGTGCATTTCTAACCAGTGGCTGATCCAACCAACAGTACGTGCAAGTGCGAAGATTACAGTAAACATTTCTGTTGGGATACCAATCGCTTTAAGGATGATACCTGAGTAGAAATCTACGTTCGGGTAAAGGTTACGCTTGATGAAGTATTCATCAGATAACGCGATACGCTCAAGTTCCATAGCAAGTTCAAGCTGTGGATCGTTAATACCAAGTGCACCAAGAACTTCGTCACAAGTCTCTTTCATTACTTTAGCGCGTGGGTCAAAGTTCTTATAAACGCGGTGACCGAAGCCCATTAACTTAACTTCTTTAGTCTTCACTTTTTCCATGAAGCCAGCAACGTTTTCTACAGTGCCGATTTCATCAAGCATCTTAAGAACAGCTTCGTTCGCACCACCGTGAGCAGGACCCCAAAGTGCAGAGATACCAGCAGCGATACATGCATACGGGTTAGCACCGGTAGAACCAGCTAAACGAACAGTAGAAGTAGACGCGTTTTGTTCGTGGTCAGCATGAAGCGTGAAGATACGATCCATTGCTTTCGCAAGAATTGGGTTTACTTTGTAATCGCGGTCTGCTGGGGTAGCAAACATCATATGCAAGAAGTTTTCTGCATAGCTTAAGTCATTACGTGGGTAAACAAATGGTTGACCTACAGTGTACTTGTAGCTCCAAGCTGCAAGAGTAGGAACTTTCGCGATTAAGCGAATAGCAGTGATTTCACGGTGGTTAACATCTTCAATGTCTAAACCATTGTGATAGAACGCAGAAAGCGCACCTACTACACCCACCATGATTGCCATAGGGTGAGCGTCACGACGGAAACCATTGAAGAAACGGCTTACTTGGTCGTGAACCATAGTGTGGTTACGTACTTTAGCATCAAATTCAACTTTTTGTTCAGCAGTAGGAAGCTCACCATTTAATAATAGGTAGCAAGTTTCTAAGTAGTCTGCTTTAGTTGCAAGTTGGTCAATTGGGTAACCACGGTGTAAAAGTACACCTTTGTTACCATCAATGAAGGTAATTTTTGATTCGCAAGCTGCTGTAGCCATAAAACCAGGATCAAAAGTAAAGTGACCTGCGGCCAACACATCCTTAACGTCGATTACATCTGGGCCCAATGTGCCGCTGTAAATTGGTAATTCAATTTCTTTGCCATCAAGCTGTAATACGGCTTTTTTGCCAGTTGCTTCAGACATTCAATAGATCTCCTGTCCCGGTGAATGTTTAATCTGACTCGTAATACGAATCTTTTAATGCGCGAATCAGACGGATCAAAAATTTGCTAATTAGATTAGAGAGTACTGAAATTTTGTCAATTATACTTATGGATAAAAACTGACGCCCTCACAGAGGTTTAGTCAAATCCTTCCTTAGAGCAATGAGTAAAATCACAGCACCGCCGCGCTATGATATGTCAAAATATTCTTGAGGTGCAGAAAAAAAATAGTGCTCCATCTGAATTGTAAATATTTATAAAAAATATGAGGAGAGTATTTTTGAACAAATGGTGGGGTCAAACTGAATCGAAATTCATCTAATTTTCATAACTTACATTCATTTTTGTTCATATTTTATTTCATTTTTTAGCTAAATTTGGCATTAAGTTCTAATCCTAAAGTTTGATTCAATTGATCAAAAAATAACTCATTGAATTTTGAATTTTGATTAAAAAATAGGCTTTAGACGTAATTTTTTGCAATTTCTGAGCAATTTAAACCCTTAAAATTTATAAGTAGTTTGTATTTAATTATGGCTAAGTCATTATTTAATCACGTTATATCATAAAATTATTGTTCTAAATAAATAGTGAACATTTTGATAGGAAATGCAAGTCTTTCCATATAAAGGAAAGGATTATCAAATAGAGCAAATATCTTGCTTATCTTTAGTCTAAAGATACAAAAACATCGAATTAGGGTTAGAAAGGTCAGAACTGAGAGGATAAATGATAAAAACCAATAGCATAGCAATGAATTTGAGCTAAATTATTGGTTTTTATAGAATGTTAATTTTGTTAATGATTCTTATTTAAAGGTTTTTTGTTAAAAAACCAGTCTTTGATTGTTTGTATTTTGACTTTTCGCGTTTTATAATTCGGTGTCGTTTTGAGTTTAGGCATTTGCTTGCCTGACAATGCCAGCTTTCCTTCGAATTAATTCCAACAAACTCCGGATGGAGTTTTTACTTACAGGATGCCCGCTGTGAAAAGCAACAGACCTGTCAATTTGTCCATGGGTCAAGTTTTAGAAGTAAACTTAAAATCCCCTGTGGCTATTGCATCAATTTTACACCGTCTATCTGGTGTCATCGTATTTTTACTCGTACCGGTACTTTTATGGATTTTAGACAAATCATTGTCTTCTCCTGAAGGTTTTGCGCAAGTACAAGCTATTTTTAATAGCTTCATCGTGCGTTTTATCGTATGGGTATTTGTAGCCGGCTTAATTTTCCACTTTATTGCGGGTGTTAAGCATTTACTTGCGGATCTAGGTATTGCTGAAGAACTGCAAAGTGGTCGTGTCGCAGCTACTATTTCATTGATCTTGTCTGCAATCGGTATCATTGCGGCATTTGTATGGATTGTTATCTAATGAAAAGTGCTACTGGTTTAACGGGTTCAGGTTCTCGCGATTGGTTTATCCAGCGCGTAAGTGCTGTCGTATTAGCAGTTTATACTGTTGTTGTTTTAGGTTGGATCCTATGCAATGGTGGTTTTAGCTACGAACAGTGGTACGGCTTTATGATGACAGCTCCAATGAAGATCTTATCTTTATTAGCAGTCTTATCTCTTGTTGCACATGCATGGATTGGTATGTGGCAAGTATTCACTGACTATGTGACTACTCGTCAAATGGGGCCTTCGGCTTCAGGTTTACGCCTTGTACTGACTTCAGCAGTAATTATTGCTGTATTTGCATATGCGATCTGGGCAATCCAGATTTTTTGGGCGAATTGATAGGAAGAGATCATGGGCGCTATAACCCCTAAAGAAGATTACACAAATATTCCACACGAAACTTTCGATGCTGTCATCGTTGGTGGTGGTGGTTCTGGTATGCGCGCGTCTTACCAACTTGCTCAAGCTGGTTTAAAAGTTGCGGTTCTGACTAAGGTATTCCCAACACGTTCACATACAGTTGCAGCGCAGGGCGGTATTGGTGCATCTCTTGGTAACATGCAAGAAGATAACTGGCACTACCACTTCTATGACACTGTAAAAGGTTCAGACTGGTTAGGTGACCAAGACGCAATCGAATTCATGACGCGTGAAGCACCACAAGTTGTTTATGAATTAGAACACTTGGGTATGCCATTTGACCGTAATGCAGACGGTACGATTTACCAACGTCCATTCGGTGGTCACTCTGCAAACTATGGTGAAAAAGCCGTTCCACGTGCTTGTGCTGCTGCTGACCGTACAGGTCATGCGCTTCTTCACACGCTTTATCAAAGCAACGTGAAAATGGGTACTCAATTCTTTGTTGAATGGATTGCACTTGACCTTATCCGTAATGAAGCGGGTGATGTACTCGGTGTAACTGCATACGACCAAGAAACAGGTAAAATTGCAGTATTCCAAGCTAAAGCGACATTGTTTGCTACTGGCGGTGCAGGTCGTGTTTACCGTGCATCTACTAACGCATATATCAACACTGGTGACGGTCTTGGTATGGCAGCTCGTGCAGGTATTCCATTACAAGATATGGAATTCTGGCAGTTCCACCCTACAGGTGTTGCGGGCGCAGGTGTATTGTTGACAGAAGGTTGTCGTGGTGAAGGTGCGATCCTTCGTAACGATGCTGGTGAGCCGTTCATGGAACGCTATGCACCAACTTTAAAAGACTTGGCACCACGTGATTTCGTATCACGTTCGATGGACCAAGAAATTAAAGAAGGTCGCGGTTGTGGTCCTAAGAAAGACTACATCTTGCTTGATATGACGCACTTGGGTGCTGAAACAATCATGAAACGTCTTCCATCTGTATTTGAGATTGGTAAGAAATTCGCGAACGTTGACATCACTAAAGAACCAATTCCTGTAGTACCGACAATCCATTACCAAATGGGTGGTATTCCTACAAACATTCATGGTCAAGTTGTAGTGCCAGAAAGCCGTGAAACTTCACCGCTTGAAGCGAACTACAATAAAGAGACTGATGTTTATTCTACCAATGCAGGTGAACGTAACTTCACTAAACCAGTAAAAGGTTTCTATGCAATTGGTGAATGTTCTTGCGTATCTGTACATGGTGCAAACCGTCTAGGTACGAACTCACTGCTTGACTTGGTTGTATTTGGTAAAGCTGCTGGTGAGCACATCATCGACTACGTGACTAAACACCACGGTGATGAATACCAACCACTTCCTACTACAGTACTTGAGCAAACTGTTGCGCGTATCCGTAAATTGGATGAGTCAACTTCAGGTGAAAATGCACAAGAAGTTGCTGATGCCATTCGTGACATCGTACAAGACCATGCTGGTGTATTCCGTACACAAGCGTTGCTTGATAAAGGCGTGAAAGAAATTCTTGCGATTGAATCACGTGTTCGTAACATTCATTTGAAAGACAAATCTAAGGTATTCAACACGGCACGTATTGAAGCTTTAGAAGTTGAAAACTTGTATGAAGTTGCTAAAGCGACCTTGATTTCTGCTGCTGCACGTAAAGAATGCCGTGGTGCACATACAGTTGTAGATTTTGAAGAATCTCCGGATCATCCAGAATACCCATATGGTCGTCGTGATGATGAGTGGATGAAGCACACATTATGGTTCTCTGCTGACAATCGTTTAGAGTACAAACCAGTGCGCTACAAGCCGTTATCTGTCGCTGCTATTCCACCTAAACCACGTACATTCTAATTAGGAGAAGTAAGATGAGTAGAGGTACTCGTACATTTAATATCTACCGCTACGATCCTGATAAGGATGCAGCACCGTACATGCAGACTTTTAAGCTTGAATTGACAGATAAGCACCGTATGTTGCTTGATGCACTTCTTGCATTGAAAGTACAGGATGAATCGCTAACGTTCCGTCGTTCGTGCCGCGAAGGTATTTGTGGTTCTGATGGCGTAAACATCAATGGTAAAAATGGTTTAGCATGTCTTTGGAATCTCAATGATTTGCCAGATGTGATTACTGTTCGTCCGCTTCCAGGTCTTCCTGTTGTGAAAGACTTGGTTGTGGATATGAACCAGTTCTACGATCAGTACAATAAAATCCATCCATTCTTGATTAATAATCAACCTGCGCCACCGAAGGAGCGTTTACAGTCTCCTGAAGAGCGTGAACACTTAGATGGTCTATATGAATGTATTTTGTGTGCATGTTGTTCAACTTCATGCCCATCATTCTGGTGGAACCCAGACAAATTCTTAGGTCCATCTGCATTATTAAATGCGTATCGTTTCATTATCGATTCGCGTGATACAGCGACTCAAGAGCGTTTGGCTCGTCTTGATGACCCATTCTCATTGTTCCGTTGTAAAGGCATCATGAACTGTGTATCAGTATGTCCTAAGGGCTTAAACCCAACTAAAGCAATCGGTCATATCCGGAATATGCTTTTAGATATGGCTGGCTAATCTTTAAAGATTAATGAGACTTAAAAAAAAGCACACTTTCGGGTGTGCTTTTTTATGAAATGCAAAAATAGTTTGTTATGCAGTTTTACACTTCCAGTGAAAGCACATAGACATAATTTGTGCGATTCGTGTAAAACGAAGGGATTATTTATGCTGAAAAGCGGTTGTTGCGTAGAATAAATGCTATTATATAACGTTAGAAAAGGGCAGTTTGTAAGAAGGTGCTCTTTTTTGCTATTTGAAAAACTTAAATAGAACTTTGGTCTAGATTGCATCTTAATTGATGATAAATCACCATAGTTTACAGCATAAAATGTGGAGTGTATTTCGCTGATTTATGGATGGTATGTGTCAAAAAAATCAATTGGTGAAAGTGGAACATGTTACGATTTAATGCATCGTTATATTGAAAAAACCATGGTTAATTATTACCCGTTTTTTGATATAAATTGAGTGCTTACCTATTTTCTAAGTGGTTTTAGAAAAGCTAAATCGAGAATTTATCTTTTCTAAAACGATTTTGCAAAAAATTGCTCGGTTTCGGTCGAGTATATATGGATGAGTGATGATGCCATTGAGGGTGTTGTTGTTCATTTTTCACATCAGGATACTCCTAATGTGGTGATAACGCCCTGAGGCTGATGTCTGCTGGGGACTAATGTCATGTTACCAATTTGACATTATCAATCATGGGGTTGCTTAAAAGGCACCTAAAATATTTTTGCAATAGGAAATGGGTCCACAAATGCAAGAAGTTGCTGACGCTTTGCGTCTTGACACTGAACTTTCCGCTGATAGTGCAGCGTATATTGAAGAACTTTATGAGCAGTATTTGACGTCACCGGAATCAGTTGGTGCTGATTGGCGCGAATACTTCGATAAATTCCCGAAAGGTGATCAACCACACAGCAATGTACGTGAGCAATTCCTCTTATTAGGCCGCAATTCAAGCCGTGTTCAGGCGGTGGTGCAAAGCACAGTTAGTACTGAACATGAGCGTCGTCAAATTGGCGTATTACAACTTATTGCAGCGTATCGTAACCGTGGTCATCAGAAAGCGAAGCTTGATCCTTTAGGTTTGGCAAAACGTGAAATCGTGCCTGATCTTGATCTTGCAGCACATGGCTTAACTCAATCGGATTTAGACACTGTATTTAATACAGGTAATCTGTTGATTGGTAAAGATGAAGCAACTTTAGGTGAAATGGTTCAAGCCATGGAAGCAACGTATTGTGCTTCGATTGGTGCAGAATACATGCACATTGTTGATACCAAAGAAAAACGCTGGATTCAACAACGTCTTGAAGGTGCTCGTGGCCAATTCAATTTTACAGCAGAACAGAAAAAACACGTATTAGAGCGTTTAACTGCTGCTGAAGGTCTTGAAAAATTCCTTGGTAATAAATACGTCGGTGCAAAACGTTTTGGTGTTGAAGGTGGTGAATCTTTCATTCCAATGGTTGATGCTTTGATTCAACGTGCAGGTTCTGTAGGTTGTAAAGAAGTTGTCATTGGTATGCCACACCGTGGTCGTTTAAACCTTTTGGTTAACATCATGGGTAAAAACCCAGCAGACCTATTTGGTGAGTTTGAAGGTAAGAGCTTACATAAAAAAGGTTCTGGTGACGTTAAATACCACCAAGGTTTCTCTTCAAATGTAATGACTCCAGGTGGCGAAGTTCACTTGGCATTGGCATTTAACCCATCACATTTAGAAATCGTTGGACCAGTAGTAGAAGGTTCGGTACGTGCACGTCAAGTTCGTCGTAAAGACATTGGCGGTGATGATGTATTGCCAGTGATTGTTCATGGTGATGCGGCATTTGCTGGACAAGGTGTTAACCAAGAAACCTTCCAAATGTCACAAACACGTGGCTATACAGTAGGTGGTACGGTTCACATTGTTGTGAATAACCAAGTAGGTTTCACTACTTCTGATCCACGTGATGCGCGTTCTACAGAATACTGTACAGACATTGCAAAAATGATCCAAGCACCGATTTTCCATGTGAACGGTGATGATCCTGAATCAGTATTGTTTGTTGCTCAATTGGCACATGACTTCCGTCATACATTCCGTAAAGACGTTGTAATTGACATGTTCTGTTACCGTCGTCGTGGTCATAACGAAGCGGATGAGCCAGCTGCAACTCAGCCAATGATGTACCAAGTCATCAATAAGAAAACGACGACTCGTGCATTGTATGCAGACCAATTGGTTCAGCAAAATGTGTTAGATCGTGCTGCTGCTGACCAAATGGTAGAAGATTACCGTTCTGATCTAGAAGCGGGCAAGCATGTTGCTAACGCATTGGTATTAGAGCCAAATACAAAAATGTTTGTAGATTGGACGCCATACCTAGGCCATGAATACACAGACATTTGGGATACAACTTTCTCTGAAGATCGCTTAAAAGAACTTGGTCGCAAAATGCGTGAGCTTCCTGAAGGCTTCGTAATGCAGCGTCAGGTTGCAAAAGTGATTGATGATCGCCTGAAAATGCAAACTGGTGAAATGCCATTGAACTGGGGTGCTGCTGAAACTTTAGCTTATGCATCACTTTTGGATGAAGGTTTCCTTGTTCGTTTAACAGGTGAAGACGTTGGTCGTGGTACATTCTCACACCGTCATGCGAAGTTGCATAACCAAGTAGATGGTTCAACTTACATCCCACTTTGCCACATCAAAGAAAATCAACCACGTACAGCAATTTATGACTCATTATTGTCAGAAATGGCGGTGTTAGGTTTTGAGTATGGTTATGCAACCACGCTTCCTAAGAGCTTGGTGATTTGGGAAGCGCAATTTGGTGACTTCGCAAACTGTGCACAGGTTGTAATCGATCAGTTTATCGCTTCAGGTGAAACGAAGTGGGAACGTGTTTGTGGTTTAACTTTACTTCTTCCGCATGGTTTTGAAGGTCAAGGTCCAGAGCACTCATCTGCACGTTTAGAACGTTTCTTACAGCTATGTGCTGAAGACAACATGCAAGTGATGACACCGACTACACCTGCACAGATTTTCCATGCTTTACGTCGTCAAGCGATTCGCCCAATTCGTAAGCCAATGATCATCATGTCGCCGAAGTCTTTGCTTCGTCACAAACTTGCAACGTCTACTTTAAGTGAGCTTGCAAACGGCACATTCCAGACAGTGATTGATGAGATCGATAACATCAACAAAGCAGACGTAACCCGTTTGGTACTTTGTGGTGGTAAGGTTTACTACGATTTACTTGAGAAACGTCGTGAGCAAGAGTTAAATAACACTGCAATCATTCGTATTGAACAATTGTATCCATACCCAGAACAACGTATTGCTGAAGTCCTTGCTCAATATCCAAACGTAAAAGAAATTGTTTGGACGCAAGAAGAGCCGAAGAACCAAGGTGCTTGGTTATTTATCGCACCACGTTTATACGATGATGTGATGAAATCAGGTAAACAAGTACGTATCAGTTATGCAGGTCGTGAAGCTTCTGCTGCACCGGCTTGTGGTTCACCATATTTGCATGCAAAACAACAAGCTCAGCTGGTTAATGACGCTTTAGCGATCGTAGCTGAACAATCAGGAGATTCTAAGTAATGGCAACCGAAATTAAAGCACCGGTATTCCCAGAGTCAGTTGCAGACGGTACGATTGCAACTTGGCACAAACAACCAGGTGAGGCAGTATCACGTGATGAAGTGATCTGTGACATTGAAACAGACAAAGTTGTTTTAGAAGTCGTTGCTCCTGCTGACGGTACAATCGTTACAATTATTAAAAATGAAGGCGACACAGTGCTTTCAGCTGAAGTGATTGCTCAGTTTGAAGAAGGTGCGGTTTCTGGTGCTGCTGCAACTGAAGCAGTTCAAGATGAAGCGAAAGTTGAACAAGCTGCTGCAAACACTCAAGCAGGTGCTGCACCAGTTGTTGAACGTGCTCAACAAGTTCAAGATCAAGCTCCTGCTGTTCGTAAAGCATTAACTGAGTCTGGTATTCCTGCTGCTGATGTTGCTGGTACAGGCCGTGGTGGTCGTATCACTAAAGAAGATGTGGCAAATCATCAAACTAAACCTGCAGCGCCAGCTGCTGCACCTTTAAGCGTTGCAGTAGGTGAGCGTATTGAAAAACGTGTTCCAATGACACGTCTTCGTAAGCGTGTTGCTGAACGTTTACTTGCAGCGACTCAAGAAACTGCAATGTTAACGACGTTCAACGAAGTGAACATGAAGCCAATCATGGAAATGCGTGCACAATACAAAGATGCATTTGAAAAGCGTCATGGTGCACGTCTTGGCTTTATGTCTTTCTTTGTTAAAGCGGCAACTGAAGCGCTTAAACGCTATCCAGCGGTTAATGCATCAATTGATGGCGACGACATTGTTTACCATGGTTATTATGACATCGGTGTAGCCGTATCTTCTGACCGTGGTTTAGTTGTACCAGTGCTTCGTGATACAGACCGTATGAACTATGCTGAAGTTGAAAACGGTATCCGTGACTACGCTTACAAAGCGCGTGATGGTAAATTAGGTATCGAAGACATGACTGGCGGTACGTTCACCATTACTAACGGTGGTACTTTCGGTTCATTGCTTTCTACGCCAATTTTGAACACACCACAAACTGCAATTTTGGGTATGCACAAAATCCAAGAGCGTCCTATGGCAGTGAATGGTCAAGTAGAAATCTTGCCAATGATGTATTTAGCGCTTTCTTATGACCACCGTTTAATCGATGGTAAAGAAGCAGTAGGTTTCCTTGTAACAATTAAAGAATTGTTAGAAGAACCAGCTAAATTGATCCTTGACCTTTAATTCTAAAGAATAAAACATGGGCTTAGAGTGATCCTCTAAGCCCATTTTTGGAGATAAAAATGTCTCAACAATTTGATCTTGTTGTAATTGGCGGTGGCCCAGGTGGTTACGAAGCAGCAATTCGTGCAGCACAGCTTGGTTTTAAAGTTGCTTGTATCGAAAAACGTATTCACAAAGGCAAGCCATCTTTAGGTGGTACTTGCTTAAATGTGGGTTGTATTCCTTCTAAAGCTTTACTTGATTCTTCTCACCGCTACGAAGATACAGTTCATCATTTAGATGATCACGGTATTACAACAGGTGAAGTGAAGTTTGACTTGGCTAAAATGCTTGATCGCAAGGATAAAATCGTAAACCAATTAACTATGGGTGTCGACGGCCTTCTTAAAGGTAATGGTATCGAATGGTTAAAAGGGACTGGTAAATTACTTGCTGGTAAAAAAGTTGAGTTTGTTTCTCATGAAGGTGAAACTCAAATTTTAGAGCCAAAATATGTGATTCTTGCATCTGGTTCTGTGCCTGTAAATATTCCTGTAGCTCCTGTTGATCAAGACATTATTGTTGATTCAACTGGTGCTTTAGAATTCCAAGAAGTTCCTAAGCGTTTAGGTGTTATTGGTGCGGGTGTAATTGGTTTAGAACTTGGTTCAGTATGGCGTCGTCTAGGTGCTGAAGTTGTTGTATTTGAAGCAATGGATGCATTCTTACCAATGGCTGATAAAGCATTGGCTAAAGACTACCAAAAAGTATTGACTAAACAAGGTTTAGACATTCGCGTAGGCGCTAAAGTTGCAGGCACTGAAGTTAACGGTCGTGAAGTGACAGTTAAGTACACGCAAGGTGGCGAAGACAAGACTCAAACTTTCGATAAATTAATCGTTTGTGTTGGTCGTCGTGCTTATGCAGAAGGTTTATTGGCTGATGATTCAGGTATTAAACTCACTGAACGTGGTTTAGTTGAAGTGAACGATTGGTGTGCAACTTCTGTTGAAGGTGTATATGCGATTGGTGACTTGGTACGTGGTCCAATGCTTGCACATAAAGCAATGGAAGAAGGCGTAATGGCTGTTGAACGAATTCACGGTCATGCTGCACAAGTCAACTATGACACAATCATTTCTGTAATCTATACACACCCAGAAGCGGCGTGGGTAGGTTTAACAGAAGAGCAAGCGAAAGAAAAAGGCCATGAAGTTAAAACTGGTCAATTCGGTTTCGCTGCAAATGGTCGTGCAATGGCTGCTGGTGAAAATGCAGGTTTCGTGAAGTTCGTTGCGGATGCAAAAACTGACCGTTTATTGGGTATGCACGTAATTGGACCTGCTGCGTCTGATATCGTACACCAAGGGATGATCGCACTTGAGTTTGTATCTTCTGTTGAAGATCTACAGTTGATGACTTTTGGTCACCCAACATTCTCTGAAGTTGTTCATGAAGCTGCATTGGCTGTCGATGGCCGAGCAATTCACGCAATTCAGCGTAAACGTAAATAAGACAAGAAAAGAGCGGTTTTAACCGCTCTTTTTTTTGATTAAAGGTTGTTTTTACCAGAACAATCTACTACAAATAAGAAAGAAAAAATGTAATAAGGACTAATACCAAATAAGACGTGAGTCTAGGAATTAGTCGGTCCATAACAAAGCAAAGAAGTAGTAAAAGGTTAGTCAATGAATCTACATGAGTATCAAGCCAAAGCGTTATTAAAAAAATATGGTATGCCTGTTCAAGAAGGTGTATTGGCAACTAATGCTGAAGAAGCAGTGAAAGCCTTTGAGCAGCTTGGCGGAAAATTCGCAGTCATGAAAGCGCAGGTGCACGCTGGTGGTCGAGGTAAGGCTGGTGGCGTTAAAGTCGTCAAATCCAGCATTGAAGCGGCAGATTACGCAAACCATATCATCGGTACTCGTTTAGTTACTTATCAAACTGATGCCAATGGTCAGCCTGTGAATAGTGTTTTGGTTTGTGAAGATGTCTATCCAGTAGAACGTGAGTTATATCTTGGAGCAGTCGTCGATCGTTCAAGTCGACGTGTAACTTTTATGGCATCGACCGAAGGTGGCGTTGAAATTGAGAAAGTTGCAGAAGAAACTCCAGAAAAAATTATCAAAGTAGAAGTAGATCCTTTGGTGGGTTTACAGCCTTTCCAAGCACGTGAAGTCGCATTTGCTTTGAAATTAAAAGATGCTCAGATTGCACAATTTGTCAAAATTATGACGGCTGCATATCAGGCATTTATTGAAAATGATTTTGCTTTATTCGAGATTAATCCATTATCTGTTCGTGAAAATGGTGAAATTTTATGTGTTGATGCCAAAGTTGGTATTGATTCGAATGCCTTATATCGTTTGCCAGAAGTTTCTGCACTTCGTGACAAGTCACAAGAAAATGAACGTGAGCTAAAAGCATCGGAATTTGATCTGAACTACGTTGCACTTGAAGGCAATATTGGATGTATGGTCAATGGTGCAGGTTTGGCAATGGCTACTATGGACATCATTAAACTTTATGGTGGGCAACCTGCAAACTTTTTAGATGTTGGTGGTGGTGCAACCAAAGAACGCGTCATTGAAGCATTCAAATTGATTTTGGCAGATACTTCTGTACAGGGTGTTTTAATTAATATTTTTGGTGGTATTGTTCGTTGTGACATGATTGCGGAAGCCATTATTGCTGCAGTGCAGGAAGTACATGTGAGTGTTCCTGTCGTGGTTCGTTTAGAAGGCAACAATGCAGAATTGGGTGCAAAAATTCTAGATGAATCAGGTTTGAAATTAACTTCTGCAAACGGCTTGGCTGATGCAGCAGAAAAAATTGTTGCAGCAGTAAAAGCATAAGGAGTGCCATCATGAGCGTATTAATTAATAAAAACACAAAAGTATTGGTACAAGGCTTCACAGGTAAGAATGGTACGTTTCATTCTGCACAAGCTCTCGATTATGGAACCAAAGTCGTGGGTGGTGTGACCCCAGGTAAAGGTGGAACCACACATTTAGATTTGCCTGTATTTAACACCATGAAAGATGCTGTGCGTGAAACACAAGCTGATGCATCTGTGATTTATGTGCCAGCGCCTTATGTCCTTGACTCAATCATTGAAGCGGTAGATTCAGGTGTTGGACTGATTGTAGTAATTACCGAAGGTGTCCCTACGCTGGATATGTTAAAAGCCAAGCGTTATTTAGAAACCAATGGCAATGGTACGCGTCTAGTCGGTCCAAACTGTCCTGGTGTGATCACGCCAGGCGAATGTAAGATTGGAATTATGCCGGGTCATATTCATCAACCGGGTCGTATCGGAATTATTTCACGTTCAGGAACCCTGACTTACGAGGCTGTTGCTCAGACCACTAAACTTGGCCTTGGGCAATCAACCTGTATTGGTATTGGAGGAGATCCAATTCCGGGTATGAACCAAATTGATGCATTAAAACTGTTCCAAGATGATCCAGATACTGATGCGATTATCATGATTGGTGAAATTGGGGGAACGGCTGAAGAAGAAGCAGCTGAATATATTCAGTCTAATGTTTCTAAACCTGTAGTAGGTTATATTGCAGGGGTAACAGCACCAAAAGGTAAGCGCATGGGTCATGCAGGTGCAATTATTTCAGGTGGTAAGGGAACAGCCGAAGAAAAATTCGCTGCTTTTGAACGTGCTGGAATGGCGTATACACGCAGTCCTGCAGAGTTGGGTGCAACCATGTTACAGGTATTGAAAGACAAAGGTTTAGCTTAATTTTTAAGATTTATTAAGTAAAAAAAGCGTGTGTTACTTAGGTAACATGCGCTTTTTTACGTTTATCGCATTCTATTTGGTATATAAATTGCTCTAAGCAAGTATTCATTCAAAATAGTGTTTTGATACCATGCAAGCGGTAAATTGGAATCAGTTCAGCGAAGAGTTCACCCGTAATATCCAAAAAGTGCTGCCATTTGACGGATTGGTTGCGTTTAATATCGATTCGGAAACAACAGCGAGTCAATATTCATTTAAAGGCATATCTCGTCAAGCAGTCGATGAATACTTGGGAGGTATGCAATGTTTTGACCCTGTACATTTTCGTTTTGCATACCATCAAACAGATATGAAGTTTAGTGTATTACAAGCCGTGGCTTCTAATAATGAGTATGATGACTTTAGAAAAAAATGGAATGTAAAAGATACGATTGAACTTTTTTTTAGGCAGAATGGGGTTCCTATTCGTGGCATGAGTTTGGTTCGGTCTTCAGCCTATATGGAGTTTTCTGATCAAGAGTTAAAAATGGTTGAATCATTTTATGATTTGACCGCTTGTTGTTTTAATCAAATTTATGACGTTTCTAGTCATCAGGTTAGCCTATTTAATGAAGGTTTAACTGAGTCACTAACGCGACAAGAATCTAAAATATTAGGCTTGTTATGTAAAGGTCTAAATAATCAGGCACTTGCCAATGAAATGCATTGTGGAATATCAACTATTAAGACCCATCTACAGCATATCTATCAAAAAACACAGGTCAGAAGCCGTCAGGAATTGATGAGCCGAGTACTGTCTGGCTGACATTCATAATAAATATAAGATCGATCTATCTTCAATTTTAAAAATCATCCTTTGGGATGATTTTTTTGCATAGGGAACAGCGTAATTTTTCAGCATAGAAAAACAGTTTGTAAGGCTAAGGAAATCCGAGATGAAAACATTACATTCACAAATGCTGAAAAAATATCTTAAACAAATATCAAATGTTGTTGGTGTAATGGCAATTGGTGCATGTGCAAATCAAGCGATGGCACATGGTGAAGCAGCGAAAATGTTACCGTTACAACAAGCCATGCAATCGGTTGGTGCAACGGTACAGCAAGACCAATATGCCAATATCTATACCATCAGCAAAAATTCGACCTTAGTCCGAGCAAAACCAAATTCAACCACCATTATGGTGAATGGAAAGCCTTTAAAAATTTCGGCACCCATTATTGTAAAAGACGGTCAAGCCATGGCATCGGAAACATTGGTAAATGAGATTTTCCAATCTGGCCTTGATCAAACCTTTCAAGTTGAAACCGTAAAGCACCCGTTAAATACCTTAACGACAGAAGAAATCCAGTCAGTGACGAAGATCATTCAGGCAGATCAACGTGCACCGAAAGCATTACGTTTCAGCCGTATTCGTTTACAAGAACCTGAAAAAAATGCAGTTTGGAACAGTGTGCTGAATCATACTGAATATAAAGGTCCACGCTTAGCCGAGTTTAGCTTATTACAAAGCGATAATATTATTGAAGGTGTGGTTGATCTGAACACACAACAAGTAAAGGCTTGGAAGGTCTTACCTGCAACGCATGGAATGGTGTTGTTGGATGACTTTATGATGGTACAAGAGGTTATTCAGAAGAGTCCAGAGTATAAAGCTGCGTTAGCAAAACGTGGCATTACAGATGTCACTAAAGTCGTGGGTACACCACTGACTGTAGGATACTTTGGTGGTGAAGATGGTTTAAATAAAGAACTTAGCTTACTGAAAATTGTCAGCTATCTTGATGTAGGTGATGGAAACTATTGGGCACATCCTATTGAGAATTTGGTTGCTGTCGTCGATTTAGACAAAAAGAAAATTGTCAAAATTGAAGAGGGCAGTTTAGTGCCTGTACCCATGACACCACGTCCTTATGATGGTCGTGATAAAAAAGCAGAAACACGTAAGCCTCTGAATATTGTAGAACCTGAGGGTAAAAACTACAGCATCACGGGTCAGTATATTCATTGGGGCAACTGGTGCTTCCATGTCGGGCTTGATTCTCGTGTAGGTTTACAAGTTGGCACAGTCACTTTTAAAGATAAGGGCGTAAAACGTAAAGTCATGTACCAAGGCAATCTTGGGGGAATGGTTGTGCCTTATGGTGATCCAGATATGGGTTGGTACTTCAAGTCTTATCTCGACTCTGGTGAATATGGAATGGGTACGTTGACCTCATCTATTGAGCGGGGTAAGGATGTTCCTGAGAATGCTGTACTGCTTGATGCAGTGATTGCTGATTACGAAGGTAAACCAATGACGATTCCAAATGCAATTGCTGTATTTGAACGTTATGCGGGACCCGAGTTTAAACATCAAGAAATGGGACAAAGCAATGTAAGTGCCGAGCGCCGTGAGCTTGTGGTACGCTGGATTAGTACAGTTGGTAACTATGACTACATGTTTGATTGGGTCTTCTCAGACAATGGCACCATAGGGATTAATGCGGGTGCTACAGGTATTGAAGCGGTTAAAGGGGTAAAAGCATCAACTATGCATGATGCAACAGCCAAAGAAGATACCCGTTACGGAACTTTGATTGATCATAATATTGTGGGAACAACCCATCAGCATATTTATAACTTCCGTTTAGACTTAGATGTCGATGGTGAGAGCAATACACTGACCCACATGAACCCTGTTGTAAATGTGAATAAAAAAGGTGTGCGTAAAAGCACGATGGAAATCGAAAAACATGTGGTGAGTAATGAACAAGAAGCAGCAGAGAAATTTAATCCATCAACCATTCGTTTAATCAGTAACTATTCGAAAGAGAACAAAGTTGGCAATCCCGTTTCTTATCAACTGATTCCATTTGCTGGTGGCACGCACCCAATTGCCAAAGGCGCAAACTTTAGTCCAGATGAATGGTTATTCAAACGTTTAAACTTTATGGATAAGCAAATTTGGGTCACTAAATACAATCCGACTGAACTCTATCCAGAGGGTGCGTATCCAAACCGTTCTGACAAAGATACAGGCTTGGGGCAATTTGTTAAAAATAATGACAACATTGATAACAAAGACTTGGTCGTGTGGTTAACCACGGGTACAACGCATGTTGCTCGAGCAGAAGAATGGCCAATCATGCCAACGGAGTGGGTGAATGTACTGCTTAAACCATGGAACTTCTTCGATGAAACACCAACTTTGAATCTAAACACACCAAAAGATACGACAACACATTCACATTAATGCTGCGACAGCAATAAAACATGCCATATCAACACTTTGATATGGCAAATCTTAAAATTTGGGGAAATTTATGTTAAAAAAATATGCTCAGCAACTTTTAGCTGTATCACTTGTGATGACATCTGTTTCAGCATTTGCAGAAGAAACAACGACATCTGAATCTACACCTGCAATTACAGTTGCAGGTTCTATGGCAATGCTGACGGATTATCGCTTCCGCGGTGTGTCGATGTCGAACCGAGACCCATCAGTTCAAGGTGCTTTGAGTTTTTCACACAAATCAGGCGCATATTTAAGCTTATGGGCATCGAGTGCGGATGTAGGGGCAGGTGGAAATGTCGAAGCTGACTTTTTTGTCGGCTATATTTTACCCATCACAGAGAAATCTTTTTTAGATATTAACTATGCTGATGTGAATTATCCAGGCACGATCAAAGAATATCACACCGATTTTAGTGAGTTTGGTGTGAACTACAACCATAGTGATTTAATGACAGGCGGGGACTATTTCACAGCAGGTGTATTTTATTCACCTGAATTTGCCTTTAAATCAGGTACAGAAATCTATTTGAATACAAGTTATAAGTTCCCAGTGTATAAAAATATTAAACTTGTTTCGAGCTTGGGCTATACCAAGCTGGAAGATAATGAACAGTTTACTAAAGCATTTGGTGGTGATGGTCAGCAAGATGATTATTTTGACTATAAAATTGGTCTGGGTGCAGAAGTTTTGGGGTTAAATTCAGAGTTAGTATGGATTGACAATAATATTGATAGTGATGCCAATATTATGAAAGGAAGTGTCGTATTCTCTTTGACCAAACAGTTCTAATCTAGCAAATGATTATTTTCAAGTGATAAAAGGCTTCATGTTGATGAAGCCTTTTTTTAAAAGAAAGGAGTTCTATTTACTGAAAAATCAGAGGTATAGTTTAATTTAGTACTGTATATGATGCTGTTTAACTGTGCTATATTTATGCATAAAATTCTATTTTCACGTCACAGTATTGCAGATGTTAAGATATGTTTATGTGTTCTTTTTCCGAATATTCGCTTTGATTTTTTTATTGATGAATGCTGCTATGGCTGAAAATGAAGATGTCTACATGGATGAATTTATTGGTGATGAAATTTTTTATTATTATCAGCATCTTGCAGAGAAAAATAATGAAGAAAAAAATGATTACAGCTTAGCAAATAATGACTTTTATGAAAATGAGTATATTCGTGTATTTAATTATACCGCATATAATTCTGATAATTTCACCAATAAACTTGGGACAGGTGAGTTCAATAGCTCAGATTTAGATGCCTTAAGAATATCATTTGGTTATGGTATTGAAATTAAATTAAATAAGCGAAATAAAATTGGCTATGAGTATTTGTCAAATTTTCCCTATGATCGAGGGCAGTTAATTAGATTCTTTTGGGTACAGTTATTCTAAAATGCACGAATATTTTTTTATTCATTTTTTGAAATAAGTAAATCTTCGATAATAATTTTTTTCATACGTGTCAGCGTTGAATAGGCTTTGGGATGACTCGCTAAGATTTGTGCAAGGTTTTTTGGAATGACCTGCCAACTAATACCAAAAACATCTTTGCACCAGCCACACCAACTTTCCGAACCATGTTCTGTAAAATAATTCCAGTAATAATCAATTTCTTGCTGTGTTTTACACGGAATCACAAAAGAAACGGATTCATTAAAATCAAAAATATGCTTATGGGGGCTATCTTTTGCTATAAATTTCAGGTGGTTCAAGCTAAAAATGCTATTTTGTATTTTTCCTTCCAAGTCACCAGAAGGGTAGCGAAGCAATTGATGGCGCTGAAATTCTGGAAAAATCTTCTGATAGTATTGTAGGGCTTGCGAACACTGGTTCTGATGCATACCACAAAATAATAAATTGGGAAGAATGTGTTGTTGTGTTTTACCGCCGTTACCTAGTTGTAATTGCCAGGTATAGCCAAATTGATCTTGAACCCAACCATAATAAGCGTTCCAAGAATAATGACCGAGATCAATAATGCTTGCACCGCCGAGAATAAGTTTTTGCCATAGCGCGTTAATTTCTTCGCGACTATCGCAAATCACTGTAAAAGAGATGGCTGGATTAGGTAAGAAATAGGGACCACCATTTATCCCAATAAAGCATTGATTGGACAAAGATGCCTTTACGACTGTCTGATTATGTTCAAGGACTATGCTGTTTGGAAAAACTGAGCAATAGAATTCAAATGCTTCTAACGCTTGATTATCAAACCACAAAGCAGGATAGATCGTAAGATGCATGCATGGTCCTTGTGTTTAGGTCCTATAAGGTTGAATTTTAACTGAGTATGACGTGGCAATATGTAATATTTTGATGAAAAAAGCGCAACTTAAGTTGCGCTTAATTTTATAAATGGAATTTATACTTTGCTTTGCGGTTTCAGTTGTTGGGTCAAACCATTGATATCACCACCATGCAGTCCAAGTTCACTCATAAGGCTATCGATTAATGGAGCTTGTGAACGATAGCGTAAAGCACTATTCACGACTTGATCGGACAGTGAAGCAGTTGAATGTTCAGGAGTCGATTCATGACCATGAGGATGTGCAACACTTCCTAAACCATTGACCTGTAAAATTTTAATATCATCAATACCTTCCATTGGTTTAACACTTTCGCGAATAATTTCAGGTAGATATTTCAGTAAAGCCAGTCGAATTTGCATTTCAACTTGCTCAGACGATAATGTGTTATTTGCCTCATGCACGGCACGAGTACCTTCAGCATCAACCTGATATTGTTTTTCCATAGCTTGTGCCAGTAAAACTTTGGCATCTGCTTCACCTTTGGCATGTAGGCGGGCTTTTTCAGCTTCCGCTTCAGCAGCAATTCGAATTGCTTCCGCTTCGTCCACCGCTGCTTTTTTACCAGCTTCGGCAGCAACAGTAATGGCAATCGCATCTTTTTCAGCAGCTTGTTTTGCTGCAACCAATTCAACCGCTTTTTCACGTTCAGCACGTTGCGTTTCACGGACGGTGAGAACTTCTTCTTCTGCTTTAACTGCCTGAGCACGAGCTTGGTCTGCTTGAGCTTTGGCTTCTGATTCTGCACGAGACTTTTCAGCAATCGCAATTGCGCGATCTTGCTCTGCCAATTCAATGGTTTTCTTTTGCTCGACCTGAGCTTTTTGAATAAGTTGAGCTTTCAAAATATTTTCATTTTCTACATCGCGGGCAGAAGCGATACGCTTTAATTCAACTTCACGTTCAGCTGCAATTTGTGCTTCTTCTGCATCACGTTTTTTAGCTGCTTCTTGTGCTGCAATTTCAGCAAGCTGTTCTGCTCGACGGACTGAAATTTCACGTTCTTGTTGTAATTTGGCGTACTCTTCTTCACGTAAAATTTGTAAACGTGCTTGCTCAGCTTCTAAGTTTTTAGTTTTAATTGCAAGATCTGCATCTTGTTCAATTACATTGCGTTTTTTACGACGGTCTTCAATGGTTTCTGTAAGTTTGGTTAAACCTTCTGCATCGAACGCATTTTGCGGGTTAAAGTATTTAAAACTGGTCTGATCTAAACCAGTTAAAGAGACTGTTTCAAGCTCTAAACCATTCTTGAATAAATCTTCTGATACGACTTGTTGAACTTTTTGTACAAAATCTACACGCTTTTCATGTAGCTCTTCCATCGCCATTTCAGCAGCGACTGCGCGTAAAGAGTCAACAAATTTACCTTCAACCAAATTTTTAAGTTCATTGGGTGACATGGTTTTCCGACCAAGGGTTTGAGCTGCTGTTGCAATCGATTCAGCAGTCGGTTTTACCCGCACATAAAACTCTGCCATCACATCTACACGCATACGATCACGTGTAATGAGGGCTTGTTCTTCTGCACGAACTACTTCAAGTCGAAGAGTATTCATATTTACTGGAATAATTTCATGCAATACAGGCAGAACGATGGCACCACCATTCAAGATGACCTTCTCGCCACCAAATCCTGTACGGACAAATGAAATTTCTTTACTTGAACGTTGATATAAACGGGCGACTATAAAGCCAATAACAATAATTGCGACAAAAATAATGCCTGCAATTAGTAACAAATTGATAAGATTTGAATTTAGCATCATATACTCAAAATTTAAGTGTTGTTAAGTTTCAGAACGTATGGCTTGAAAGCCAATTTTTGTTTTTTGGGTCAGAACTACTTGTTGACCTTGTTTAAAAGCATCTTCTTGTTCTGGTTCGACCAGAATATAATGAATTTGTCCAAATTGATCTTTGACTTTGGCTTGAGCAGGGGAATGAGGCTTAGCAATACCAATCACAATGACCGCTGTACGCCCCACCAATTCTTCACTAAATATTGCTGTAGTCTCATCTTGCGGTAAAATTCTTGAGGTAACTTTTGCGGTGAAACGTACCAATGGCATACACAAAAAGAAACTTGCAGGTGCTAAAAGCCAAGCACTCCAATAGGCTCCTGTAAATAAGTGAGCAATTGTTTGTAGTAGTAGCCCAAATAAACCAAAAATCGTGAGAAAGATAATAAACCAGATTAATAAAGGCACACGCCCCAGATATAACCAGTCCAATACCTGTAATAACCAACTGGCTTCAGTATCTATATCGACTTCAGGTGAAGTGAGATCAGCAGGTAAAAGTTGGTCAAGAATACCTTGAGTACCTCCACCCAGTAACAATAACGTTAGCTCAAAAAAGGCAAAGAGAAAGAGAAGGCATATTGAAATGCTAAAAATGAGATTTGACGGGTGCGTCACAAGTTCCCACATGATCGAATTCTCTTTTTTTTAATGATATTTATAACAAATAAAATACAAATTTATTCTTTAATATATAAGATAGCATCGAAATGAGAATAAGTCTAAAAAACTTTAGGCAAAAAAATACGCAATGATTGGGGTGACCATTGCGTAGAACAACGAATCTGTTTGCACAGTTCGGTTAAGGAGAAATGTTAACAATTTAGGATTTCCTAAATCATGGGAGAATGTTAATCGTAATGAGTCTCAAGGTCATGAGCAATCACGTTACTTCATGTTAAATCACGTTAATAATTGGAGAGTCTTGTGATTGGGGCGATGTTTTTTTATTCTAAAAAATTAAAGGCCTTATGAAAGACCTTTAATTTGCGATGTTACTCAAATGTATTTAGAAGTGGAATACACCTAAACCTGACTTCACTTCATCCAAAGTTTGTTGTGTAATATCTCGGCATTTATCTGTGCCTGCTTTCAAAATATCCATAATATAATCAGGGTCTTTGGCAAGTTCGATACGACGTTCACGAATTGGTCCGATTAATTCTTTCAACACACCTTCCAAGCGTTTTTTCACCGTACCATCACCTAAACCACCACGACGATAGTGTGCTTTTAATTCTTCGACTTCTTCTTTATTCGGATCAAAAGCATCTAAATAAGTGAATACGATATTCCCTTCAACTTGACCTGGATCTTCAATACGCAGGTGGTTCGGGTCGGTATACATCGCATTTACGGCTTTTTTAATGTCTTTATCGCTGGCATCAAGCACAATCGTATTACCTAAAGATTTTGACATTTTTGCCTTACCATCAAAGCCAGGTAAACGACTCATATTAGAGAGTAGTGCCTTACATTCTGGTAATAAGTCCTGACCGATTTGACGGTTGATGCGACGAACAATCTCGTTGGTTTGTTCAATCATTGGAATTTGGTCTTCACCAACAGGAACAACAGTGGCTTTAAATGCGGTAATGTCAGCAGCTTGAGCGACTGGATAACATAGGAAGCCTGCTGGAATATCGCGTTCAAAACCACGCATCTGAATTTCAGATTTAATGGTTGGGTTACGCTCTAAACGTGAAACGGTCACGAAGTTGAGATACAACATCGTAAGTTCATTTAACGCAGGTAAACAAGATTGAACACAGATGGTGGTTTTGGTTGGGTCAATACCAACAGCTAAGTAATCTGTTGCAACTTCAAGGATATTACGACGTACTTTTTCAAAGTTGTCGGCATTATCAGTCAATGCTTGTGCATCAGCCAATAAAAGATGTTGATGATGTGAATCTTGTAGACCCACACGTGAACGTAATGAACCAACAAAATGACCTAAGTGAAGTTGCCCAGTCGGACGGTCGCCAGTCAAAATGACTGGACGATTATCTTGATTACTCATTTTCTTTTCCAAAAAGTAGTGTATTTACTACATCTGCAGTCAATTAATGGGCTACATTGTACGGCATAATTTTTTTTAATGTCAGTCAGAAAAAAATAGAAGTAGAAAAAAATTAAATCCGAACATAAATCATCAGGTAAATACAGTTTTTTTCTTCAGATCCCATTAAAATAGAGCAAATTTCTTAGGATAAATATAATGGCAAGTAGCTTATTAATATTATTAGATGATATTGCGACCGTATTAGATGACGTTGCTGTCATGAGCAAAGTGGCTGCCAAGAAAACAGCGGGTGTTTTGGGGGATGACTTGGCGCTCAATGCGCAACAAGTCAGCGGTTTACGTGCAGAACGCGAATTGCCTGTAGTCTGGAGTGTCGCGAAGGGTTCTTTTGTCAATAAATTGATTTTGGTACCACTGGCGTTATTAATTAGTGTAGTGGCGCCGTGGCTGATTAATCCTTTATTGATGATTGGTGGTCTATTCTTATGTTATGAAGGTGTGGAAAAAGTTTTACACAGTTTGCAACATCGAAAGGCGACCAATGAGCAGGAGGCAGAAGAAGAACTTCACACTATTGAAACTGACCTCGTTACTTATGAGAAAGAGAAAATCAAAGGTGCGGTTCGTACCGACTTTATTTTGTCTGCAGAAATTGTGGTGATTTCTTTGGGTACAGTAGCAACAGCTACGTTTATGAGTAAATTGACGGTACTCAGCATTATTGCGATTGTAATGACTATCGGGGTATACGGATTTGTCGGATTGATTGTCAAAATTGATGATATTGGGCTGTACCTAACTCAACAAAGCTCGAATGCGAAACAGAAAGTAGGACGCTTTTTATTGGCTTTTGCACCTAAGCTCATGAAAACATTAACTGTAGTTGGCACAATTGCAATGTTCTTGGTGGGCGGAGGGATTATTAATCATGCGGTACCGCTTATCCATCATTTTACAGAAGATACAGTTGATCACTTAGAGTTAATTCCTAACTTTGGCAGTATTGTCGGTGCATTAACGCCAACTTTAATTAACTTGATGATTGGTGTTGCCGCAGGCTTGGCGGTGATTCTTGTACTAACTGTGTTTAAAAAGATTTGGCCGAACTCAAAACAGGCTTAAGCTTAAAGGGTCTACTTCATAAAAATAAGGAATAAGGCTATGCGTTGGAAAGGTCGTCGTGTCAGTAGCAATATTGAAGACCGTCGTGGCGGTGGTGCAGGTCGCAAAATGGGTGGCTTCAGTATTCTTGGCTTGGTGGTTGCATTTGTCGCGTGGAAATTTTTTGGAGTAGATCCGCAGCAGGCGTATCAAGTCACGCAACAAGTGACACAACAAGCTTCGGTCAGTACGGAAACCAAAGGTTTAGATAATCCAACGCCAGAGCAACAAGAAGCCATGGATTTTGTTGGAACAGTCTTGGCTGATACCGAAGACACTTGGAATGTGGTGTTTCAACAGCAATTGAATCAGCAATATACCGCACCAAAACTAGTCATGTTTACTGGGGCTGTGAATTCAGGTTGTGGTGCGGCACAAGCGGCTATGGGGCCGTTTTATTGTCCAGTCGATCAAAAAGTTTATATTGATACGACTTTCTTTAAAGATATGCGTCAGCAAATGGGCATTGGTGGTGAACAAAACCAGACTGAATTAACTCGTCAAGATCAAGCTGGAGACTTTGCTCAAGCCTATGTGGTTGCACATGAGGTTGGACACCATGTGCAGAACCTTTTGGGAATTTCTGATCAGGTTCATAAAGCACGCACGCAGACTTCGAAAGTTGAAGCGAATCAATTGTCCGTGCGTCAAGAATTACAAGCCGATTGTTTAGCAGGTATTTGGGCCTATCATAACCAACAGCGCACTCAATTTTTGCAACAGGGTGATATTGAAGAAGCGATGGATGCTGCGCATAAAATTGGAGATGATTACTTACAGAAGCAATCAACTGGGCAGGTTGTTCCTGACAGCTTCACCCATGGTTCTAGTCAGCAGCGGATGAAATGGTTTCAAGCAGGTCTTAAATCAGGCAACTTGAAAGACTGCGATACCTTTAATCAACCGATTTAGTCTTTAAGCGAATACAAAAGGCGTAATTAAAATTGCGCCTTTTTTTATACCACAAGGTTGTATTGAGCATGCATTGTATTCCAAAGCATTTTAGATCTTATGACTGACTTAAATATTGATGTTTAATTTTGGTTAGAGATGCTATAGCGAGAAGGTTAAAGCATTGCACACATGTGAAGTTTAAATGTCGTATTTACAGCAGTAGTTCGATGTTTGTATTGATGTTCTGACTTTGTTATTTCAGTAAATAAGCAGGATATTGTGAAATATGCGTTAAAGAATTACACGTGGAAATAGGAAATTCAAAGGTATTAATTTAAGAAAAAAGCACATCTAATAGGTTGATTTCAATACCTTAAAGGTATTGCTGTTGATGGGAATCATCAGTTTAGTTTAATCTCGTTTTTGAAATAATGAATTTAAATTCATTATTTGTGAATAAGAATTCGATACTTATATTGAAAAGACAAAGACTTAGTCTTAATTTCATTGCAAATGGAATGGTAATTTGTATAAGAAACAAAAAAATAGCCTTCGACTAAAGCATATATAGTCGATATAACACTTATCTGTCACATTTTGGCTCAAGAAATGTTCAGTGGAATGAACAAACAATAATTTAAACTGTGATGGATAGGGAATTTAGGATGACGACTCAAAAGATGTCTGTGCGTTTAAAAACGTTAGTATTAGCGATGGGTGTGGTTGCAGCAGGAACTGTACAGGCAGATACCAATACGGAAGTTGAACAATTACGTAAAGAAGTTCAAGAGTTGCGAGGCATGTTAGAGCAATATGCACAGCAACAAAAGCAAATGAACACGCAGCAGCAGAATTATCAGGTTCAGGCAACTGCTCAACCTGCACCTGCAAAACCAGTAGTAGAGAAAAAAGGCTTAGGGATTACAGTAGGTGGGGCTGAAGTTAATTTCTATGGCAATGTTCGCGCAGATGCGACTTATCAAATTGATGGCGGCCCAAGCAGAGCGCATCCATATAATCAAATCAATAAAGCTGCTTTAGACGGAGCACCAGGAAATAGCGATCTTTTCAAATCTACTTTAGCTGCAACACGTTTAGGTTTTGACTTTAAGACGCCAACTCAAGCGGGGGATGTTGCCGGTAAAGTCGAAGTCGACTTTTTGGGCAGCAATGATACTTTACGTATCCGTCATGCATACTTAACTTATGCTAACTGGCTCATTGGTCAAACATGGTCAAACTTTGCTGTGCCTGATTATATGCCAGAAACGATTGATGCTTTAGGCTATGTGGGTGGTGCTGTTAAGCGTACACCACAAGTACGTTATACCAGTACTTTTAGTCCAGAAACCAACTTGATCTTTGCATTGGAAGATTCTAAATATAGCGATAATTCGGGTACTACTTTAGGTTCAGATCCAGATAACCAAATGCGAATTCCAGCACTCACAGCACGTTTGAATCATAAATTTGCCAACAATGCAGGTATTATTTCAGCACGTACCATGGTAGCAGACAAGCAAACTTCTGATGATGAAAAAGTGGCTTGGGGCGTAGGCTTAGGAACAAAATATAATGTAACGCCAAGTACAACCTTAAAAGCTGATTACTACCATGTCAAAGGGGATAGTAGTTTTGTCTCTTGGTCGAACCCTGGTTATTCAATTGAAAAACCTGGTGGGAATATTCAACAAAGTGAATTTGATTCAATTACGGTCGGTATTACTCAGCAGTTTAATCCAAAGTGGCGTGGCACGTTGGGTTATGGTTATATGACTCATGATGAGGACTTGGATTATATTAATGCCTCAGCGAACCCTGCTGCATTAAACAAAGACTTATGGCAAGCTTGGGCGAATGTATTTTATAGCCCAATCAAACCAGTGAGTTTAGGTCTTGAATATACCTACGGTGAACGTGAAACATTCTCTACACCAACCTTAACTAGTAAAACAGGTGAAGAAAACCGTGTAAACGTGGTTGCACTGTATAATTTCTAAATATTCTGTTCAAACAAAAAAAGAGGCTTATGCCTCTTTTTTTGTTTATTTAAACAACTACTTAACCTAAAACAAAAGGTACAAAAAGAGAATTCCTGAACAAAAAGTAGATTAAATTAGAAACACTTAAAGTAGAGTTTAAAAAAAATAATAAGATTTTTAGTAAAAATTAAGCATAATGTTGCGCTTTCGTTTTTGATAGATATTGATTAAAAAATTGATATTGTCGTATAGCTCTATTTGTGTTTACCCAATGTAAATAGATTTATCACTTGCAAATTACCAAACGAACAAGGAGCTTAGAATGAGTTTATCCCTCATGAAGAAGCCTGCAATTCGTCAAAGTTTGGCAGTTACCATGGCAACTTTGATGATGACAGTGACTCATGCAGCGTCTGCTGAGCAAGAGGAAATTGCACAATTACGCGTGGATGCCGAAGCATTAAAAGCTTTGATTCAACAAAATTTTCCACAAGTAAAACAAGCACCATTGGTAAGCAACACAATTAAACTAAAAACGACAATATCTACAGTTGTTGAGAAAACACCGGTTCATTCTGCTACAACAACAGTAAACACAACTTATCAATTCCATCCTAAGGGTCAGAGTACTTTAGGAGATGACCTTATGTTGGCAAATGATACGAATAACTTTGCTGACAACTTAGCATCCACAGATACGGTACAGATTAAGACCTTGCAACAAGGTTGGCGCAATATGATGCCAGTCACGCTAGGGATGAAATATGTCTAAGGAAAGCGAGAAACTTTCGCTGGCAAAAAAGGGAAAGATAATCGCGTAGGTGCTATGGCACGATACAACTTCTAAAACTCTTGCTCTAAAGTCAAACTGCAAGCGCTTTGTACAAGCAGCGTGTTTCACTGTTTGTACAAAGCTTCTTACAGCTTTTTTGACATAGAGCGTTATTATTTATCTGTATAACAACAGATAAAATTGACGGACAAGAATTATGGCACTTACTTTTAATGCATTCTATACGCTGATCGCGGCAGTTATTGTATTGTTATTGGGTCGATTCCTTGTGAATCGCATCGACTTCTTACGTCGTTATAATATCCCTGAACCTGTGGCAGGTGGTTTAGTTGCGGCTGTTCTCTCTCTTGTTGTATACAACATTTGGGGGTTCAGCATTAGTACCAGTAGCGAGTTGCAAACCAGCTTTATGCTTATTTTCTTTGCTTCAATTGGTTTAAGTGCAAATTTCTCAAAATTAAAAGAAGGTGGAATGGGCTTGGTAATCTTCCTGATTGCTGTTGCTTCATTCATTGTGATACAGAACTTTGTTGGTATAAGTTTGGCGACTTTACTTGGGATTGATCCACTCATTGGCTTGATTGCAGGTTCAATTACCTTAACAGGTGGTCATGGTACTGCGGGTGCTTGGGGTGAAATTCTAGAAGTTAAGCATGGGATTCAAGGTGCATTGGCACTGGGTATGGCAAGTGCCACTTTTGGTTTGATCATTGGTGGTTTAATCGGTGGTCCATTGGCGAAAATGTTGATTAATCGCTATCAACTTGCTCAAGCCAATACAGATGCTCAGATCGAGAAACGTGATCATACGCCAATGACAGACCAAGAGGCGGAAGAGTCTGCGCCGTTTGAATATCCACATCAAGTACGCTTAATTACAGCAGATAATGCAATTACCACTTTAGGTATGTTTGCAGCATGTTTGGCTTTTGCCGAGTTCATGACAGGTTTTAGTAAGGGCACGTGGTTTGAATTACCAACTTTTGTTTGGACACTGGGTGGTGGCGTAATTCTTCGTAACATCCTTGAAGGTGTATTCAAAGTAAATATCTTTGACCGTGCGATTGATGTGTTTGGTAATGCATCACTTT
Source organism: Acinetobacter sp. ACNIH2 (assembly GCF_002934965.1). Taxonomy (NCBI): domain Bacteria; kingdom Pseudomonadati; phylum Pseudomonadota; class Gammaproteobacteria; order Moraxellales; family Moraxellaceae; genus Acinetobacter; species Acinetobacter sp. ACNIH2. The sequence continues at coordinate 461,547 of NZ_CP026412.1, read as the reverse complement.
CCCTGTACTTAGCAATGGCATTACTTTCGCTTAAATTATGGCAACTTGCAGACCTTGCTGGTCCATTGGTTGTCATTTTGGGTGCGCAAACCATCACTATGGCATTGTATGCAGCATTTGTGACCTTCCGAGTCATGGGTAAAAATTACGATGCAGCCGTACTTTCTGCAGGTCATTGTGGTTTTGGTATGGGAGCAACACCAACTGCTGTTGCCAATATGCAAGCCATCACCAACATGTATGGTGCTTCACATAAAGCATTTTTGATTGTTCCACTTTGTGGGGCATTCTTCGTTGACTTAATCAACGCAACTGTTATTCAAATTATTCTTAAGTTCTTTGCTTAAGAGAAAGTAAAAGGTCTTGGTCACAAGGCCTTTTTTGAATTGCGAAATACTATCTGCTGAGTCTTTAGGAATAAGGAAATGAACGAACAACTCAATGCCACACTGATGTCGTGGGTAAAATTTTTTAATGACCCTTTATGGGATTTCCTAGTTATTTTCTTACTGGCTGTCGGTATTTTTTATACGGTCTTAACAGGTGCAGTGCAAATTCGCATGTTCTTGCAAAGTATCCGAGTGATGAAAAGCAGTCGTACAGAAGGCGAAGATGAGCATGGTCTTACACCTTTCCAAGCATTTGTAACAGGTCTTGCGAGCCGTGTTGGGGTAGGTAACATTGCTGGTGTAGCAATCGCTATTGCAATTGGTGGTCCTGGTGCAGTGTTCTGGATGTGGGTAACCGCTGTTCTTGGGATGAGCTCGGCTTTTATTGAGTCTACGCTTGCTCAGCTCTTTAAAGTTAGAGATAGCAAGAGCAAACAGTTCCGCGGTGGACCAGCTTACTATATTACTCAAGGTTTACGTAGTAAAACCTTTGGTGTGGTTTTCGCACTAGCATTAATCTTTACTTACGGTTTTGTATTTAACTCAGTACAAATCAATGCAATTGCTAATGCATCTTCACATGCATGGGGTTGGGATAAAGCCAATCTTATTGCTCATTTAGGTGGTGTTGATTTAGAAATCTCTTGGGTTGGCCTTGCGCTTGTAGTTTTAGTGGCATTGGCAATTTTTGGTGGTATTAAGCGTATCGCTAAATTTGCAGAGATGTTTGTACCTTTAAAAGCAGGTCTTTACCTATCTGTTGCTCTCTATATTGCTATCAGTAACTATGCAATTTTGCCTGATATTTTAAAGCTGATTGTGACTGAAGCTTTCCATTTTAATGCTGCGGCTGGTGGTTTCTTTGGTGCTGCTATATCTATGGCGATGATGCAAGGGATTAAACGTGGTTTGTTCTCAAACGAAGCAGGTATGGGTTCTGCACCAAACGCAGCTGCTGCATCTGATGTAAAACATCCTGTAAACCAAGGTTTAGTACAAATGCTAGGTGTGTTTGTAGATACCTTCATTGTCTGTACAAGTACAGCAATCATCATTTTGGTTTCTGGTGTATACCAAGACGCAGGCTTTGTTGGTGTTGAATTAACTCAACGTGCATTAGAGACTCAAGTGGGACATTGGGGATCAGACTTCCTTGCTGTTCTATTATTCTTATTCTGTTATTCGGCTGTACTCGGTAACTATGCCTATGCAGAAGGTAATGTACAGTTTATTAATAACAACCCGAAAGTCATGTTCATCTTCCGTATTTTTGTATTGGTGATGGTGTACTTCGGTGCAATTGGTAGTGTTCCGCTCGTTTGGTCTATGGCTGACTTGTTTATGGGTATCATGGCAACCATTAACTTGATTGCAATTTTACTATTAACACCGATGGCACGCACATTGTTGAAAGATTACCGTGAGCAATTAAAACAAGGTATTAAAGAACCAGAATTTAAAATTGATAAATATCCGGAATTGAAGAAAAAAGTTGATTCAGATATCTGGTCATAAAAGAGATTAACTGATACTAAAAAAGCCAGTCTGCATTTGCAAGGCTGGCTTTTTTATTTTGCTGTGATGATCTGATTAGATAAAGGTTTTAACCTCACACATTGAAACCACATTGCAAAAATGCAGCACAGTCTTCATGATTTTACGTTTTTTATTCATTATCTTAATGAGCTAAGGTTTCATTTTTACGAAATGCAACAGTGAAACCATCTATTTTGCATAGAATAACTATGAGTCACGATCAGAGAGTTTACCTACCTTGAAACCGCTTCAATCTAGTTTAGTTATTGGCATTATTTTGGGAATGTTCTCGGGGCAGAGTATGGCTCAGTCATCATTATTGCCCTCTGTCCAGCCAACAACTACGCCTATAGTTGCTGAAGCTCAAGTGCAGGCGAATCGTATCGACTTCAAAAAACTCAAACAAACAGAACATCGTCCGATTGTGGCATTGGTTTTGGGTAGTGGCGGTGCGCGTGGTTATGCACATATTGGCGTGATTCAGGTGCTAGAGCAATACGGGATTCACCCAGATTTGATTGTGGGCACCAGTGCAGGCAGCGTAGTGGGTTCAATTTATGCCAGTGGGAAAAATGCCCAACAATTACGTGAGATTGCGCTGAATATGAAAGCCAATGATGTCCGTGATGTAAAACTGGCAATGACGGGTTTCTTTGATGGTCAAAAAGTTGAAAATTATGTCAATGAACAAGTGCTCAACACACCGTTGGAACTTTTAAAAACGCCAATGTATGTAGTGGCGACTGAGCTAAAAGAAGGTAAAAAAGTAGTTTTCAATTATGGTAATACTGGACAAGCAGTCCGCGCCTCAGTTTCTATCCCCAGTATGTTCATTCCTACAAAAATTGCAGGAGAGGAATATGTCGATGGTGGACTCGTTAGTCCTGTACCTGTGAATGTTGCTCGGGAATTAGGTGCAGATATTGTGATAGCTGTAGATATTTTGGCGCAACCTGAACATACCGAAACCAAGAATGTTTGGGGTCTCTTTAACCAAAATATCAACATTATGCAGAATCGTTTGGCTCAAGAAGAGTTAAAACATGCTGATATTGTCATTCAGCCAGATTTACGTGAAAAAGCACATATCTTTGATGTCAAAGGGCGTGAAGAAACCATGCAGGCAGGCATGAATGCTGCGGATAAACAATTAAGTAATATTCTGAAAGTCTTCGATCAACAGAATTATTCACGTGGTTATAAAATTCCTCAATATTCTGTTCAAAACTAGCTTTTGGCCGCTCAGAAACATTAGAGCTTATTGTTTTAATTCATTTTATCGAGCGCGTGAAAATGAGGACAACCATTAGGCTGTTTCATGTGGGGAGGCCAGTTAATTTAAGCAGAATGTCACTTTCAACTGATCTGTCTAAATTCATCCAATTTTAAAATTTTCAAAAACTTTCACTTTCTCATTTCTGCTGGTGGAGTGGTTTTTTCAGGTTCTAAGTCATTGAAATTGAACTTTGCAAAGATAAGGTCGGTGATTAAGTTATGATCATTATTGAATGTCTTTAATAGAAATATAATAAAATTATAGGCTTATATCAAAGTTGAGCGTATTAATATATATTTTACTGAATGATATGGTAATCACTATAAATAATAGTGATGACTTAATTGCCGATTTGAACATGTTATTTATGACAAAAGTTATATAATAATGCGTACATATTCTACTATCTTTGCAAGAGTCTAGAGAACGCGATGTCCCCATTAGATCAAATTACTCCAATTTTAGATGATCAGTCGGAGTTGACCATGTCTGTATTGATGACTCCAGATATGGCAAATTTCTCGGGTAATGTTCACGGTGGAACTATTTTAAAGTTGCTGGATCAGGTGGCTTATGCCTGTGCAAGTCGCTATTCGGGTAGTTATGTTGTGACACTATCAGTTGATAAAGTGAATTTTAAAGAGCCGATTCATGTCGGCGAATTGGTCACTTTCCTTGCCAGTGTAAACCACGTAGGCCGTACTTCTATGGAAATCGGTATTCGTGTAGAAGCACAAAATATTCAAAAGCGTACGGTACGACATACCAATAGCTGCTACTTCACCATGGTTGCAGTGGACGAAACAGGTAAGCCTAAACAAATTCCACCATTAGACTTAAGCAATGAATGGAAGCGTTGTCGTTTTGAAGCTGCAGAACAGCGCAAAGTGGCTCGTTTGCAGGAAAATCATCACCCTTCTTGCAGTATCTATAAAAAGTCTTCAGCAGCCAGTTAAAATTTAACTGTGTTCAAAAGCGAAGCCCGTGAGTTTATTAACTTACGGGCTTTTTTCTGTCTCTGACTTATAGTCCTTAGTCTTAATCCTCTAGTTTAGCCAGTGAAATTACATTAATATAAAACGATACGTATCGTTTCGATTTATGGTGGTTTATGTCTGAGTTAGAAAAATCTTCACGTCGTAAGCAATGTATCTTAGATGCTGTAATCAAAGCTCTAGAAGATTATGAATACAGTAAATTGACAATTGAAGAGATCGCTGCTCGGGCAGGCGTGGGTAAGTCCACCATCTACCGTTGGTGGAAACATAAATCTGATTTGGTCTTTGAAGCATTTAAGCAGGAAACGGCTTCGGTATTTGAACTGGATTATGCACAAAGTTTGGAATTTAATTTAAAACAACAATTACTCAAGTTATCGCATGCTTTAAATCGTCCAATAGGACGAGCGTTATTGGTGGTGTTATCCGAGCATCGTCAAGCCGCAGGGGAGTTTTTTAGCCAGTATTTATTACCCCGTCGTGAAGCGACCCGCAAGTTAATTCAATTAGCCATTCAAAATGGAGAGATTCGTGCCGATTATCCATTTGAACTGATGCTGGATACCTTATATGCACCGATTCATTATCAGATGATCTTCTTTAATCATCAGCCTGATGATGCTTATATTCAGGCATTGCTAGACATGGTACTACAACCTGCCCGTGTGAATGCTGACAAGAAAGTGAGTCCATAAATGAAATCGGCACTATGTGTAGACAGGCTATGGAATCGGGCATTTATATTTTGTGTTTTAAATAATCTATTTTTATTTACCTATTATTTTGCCCTGTTGGCAATTTTACCTGTGTACATCATGAAAGATTTGGGTGGCACAGTCAAAGAAGCAGGCTTGGCACTGACACTATTTCTGATTTCATCCATTTTGGTACGTCCATTTTCAGGACTGATTTCGGAAAAAATTGGCAAGAAGCTCAGTTTTCGTGGCTCAGAATTATTCTTTGTGCTGTTTGCATTTAGTTATTTATGTATCGACAGCATGTGGAGCCTGTTATTGGTGCGTTTTATTCATGGCATATGGTTCAGTATTTTAACGACAGTCACGGTACCTGTTGCCAATGAGTTTATTCCTGAGCAACGCAAAGGCGAAGGCATGGGCTATTTTGTCATGTCGACCAATTTAGGGGTTGTGTTTGGCCCCTTATTGGCTTTAACCATTACCCAATATGCCAGTTTTACAGTGTTATTTGCCATTTTATCGGGACTGATGACGCTAGGATTTATTTTCTGTTTGTGTATTCCTATTCATGATGAAGACAGCCAGTCTTTAGTCGAGCCATCATCTTCCAGTTTAACACTACACGATATTATTGAGTTTCGCGTACTTGCTGTGGGTTTGGTAGCACTTTTGACAGCATTTGCTTATTCGAGTGTGATGAGCTTTATTACAGCTTATACTGAAACCAAACAGTTGATAGCATACACCGGTAGTTTTTTTCTGGTCTTTGCCTGCTCCATGATTTTGGTTCGACCTTGGGTAGGACGTTGGTTTGACCAAAAAGGTGCCAGTGTGGTGATTTATCCGTCCTTTATACTATTTGCGATTGGTTTGGCGGTGGTGAGTCAGTTGAATCAACCGTGGGTGCTCTGGTTATCAGCAGTTCTCATTGGTATAGGTTATGGCACGCTATTTCCATGCTTGCAGACTGTTGCGATTCAGAGTGTACCAAGGCAACGGATTGGACATGCAATTTCGACCTACTTTACGTTGTTTGATTTAGGTTTAGCGGTGGGTTCCGTCATTATGGGCATATTAATTGCCTATTGGGGCTATGCCGTGACTTATCTGTTTTGTGCCATGATGACTTTAGTTACACTGATGGTGTATCGAGTAAAAGTGGCAGCTAAGGTTGTATCCGTTCAACAGGAAGGAGAACACTGATGGAATTACGTCATTTACGCTATTTTGTTGCAGTGGCTGAAGAGTTAAATTTTACCAAAGCAGCACAGCGCATGTGTACCGTGCAACCTTCTTTAAGCCAGCAAATTAAAGATTTAGAGCAAGAGGTTGGGGTGCAATTATTAGTTCGCTCTAACCGTAAAGTGGAATTAACAGAAGAAGGGAAAGCATTTTTAAAAGAAGCTTTGCTCAGTTTGGAACATGCAGAAAAAGCCATTCAGGATGCGCGTAAAGTCGCAAATATCAGCAAAGACCAATTGCATATTGGTTTTGTACCTGTAGCAGAAATGAAAATTTTTCCCTATATCATGCCCAATATTCGGGCGCATTTTCCTGATTTAAAAATTCATTTCCATAGTTTGACTGATGCAGATCAATTCAGAGCCTTAAAGAAAGGCGACATTGATATTGCTTTTACCCGTTATGTTGATGAATCGAGTGAATTGGAATTTGTACAAATCTTTAATGAACCATTGGCACTCATTGTGCCTAAAGATTCAGCCGCAGCAGCACAGCGTCACGTTAGTATCAAAAGTTTTAATCAGCAAGATTTTATTATCAGCGATGAAGGGGCTTCGCCTCAACTTTATAAAATTATTCAGGACTTTTTTAAACAATCCAAGCTCAATGTAAATGTAGTTCAGCATTCAACCAACATTCTTTTAAATGTGAATTTGGTGGGAATGGGCGTAGGTTGGAGTTTGGTGCCTGCTTATGTGATTCCCTTATTGGGCGATAAAATTGTGGTAAAAAATACCATTGAACCTTTGCCGACCATTGGTTTGTATGCCAGCTATCGTAAAGAGCAGCGTAGTGAAGCGATTGAACTGATTTTAAAAATTTTAAAAGAACAATTTTATACTGGAATTTTCTAATTCAGCACTGAAAATATGCTCCAATTCTAGGTCATGGATGACAGAATCGCCACGCAGTGATGAGCTAAGCTATGCTAAGGTAGCGCAAAATAACAACAGTGGAGCAATAACAATGATGCAGCTTTATACCAATCCGCAATCTCGCGGTAATATCATTTTACCTTTCCTCAAAGAGCTAAAGATTGAAGATCAGGTAGAACTGATTAATATCAGCTATGAAGAGATGCATCAGGCAACGTATTTAGCCATTAATCCCATGGCAAAAGTACCTTGTTTGAAAGATGGCGACATTGTCATCACTGAAGTACCTGCAATTATTGCCTATCTGGCAGATAAATATATTGAGCAGGGTTTTGCTCCCGCACTGAATGATCCGAAGCGTGGAGCTTACTTAAAGTGGCTGTTCTACATTCATGGTCCATTAACTGAATATATGGACATCAAAAACTTGAATGTTGCTGATGATCTGATTGAAAGTAAGAAAATGGGCTTAAGTTTTGGCGATGAGCAACGATTATTCCAATTTTTAAAGCAAGGTCTAAGTCAGGCAAACCCTTATTTACTTGGAGAAAAGTGCACCGCGGCAGATTTATATTTGGCATATTGGTTGGTGTATGCCATGTCGTTTAAGTTGATTCCGTATTTTGAAGAAGCGAAACCATTTTTAAGACAGATGAAAACTCGAGCTTCGCTAGAGGGAATAGCTTGGTTTGATGCCTTTGAATAATTGTTTTGATGAATGACAAAGCCCAGAATATGTTCTGGGCTTTGTCATTTTACAGGGGGGAGATAATTCAAATAACTTAAGCTTTGCTATGTAGTTTTGAGAATAAGGCTTGGCTAATTTGATCTACACTTTGTGGAATTGCAAGGGCTGCTACAAAGCGATCAGGGCGTAAAATCACCATAGAGTCATTGGTACGACCAAACCAAGTCCGAATATCAGTCCCAATATCGCCAACACAAATGACACCATCGTATTGTTTGCGATTTTCGTTTTGTAGCTGAACAGCAGGTAAAACCTGAATGAATTTCACACCCAATTTTTTCCATTGCTGCAAGCTTGTCTCAGACAATCCCCATTGCGGGTCTACACCCCAAGCCAGAATCGCAAAGTCATTGCCAATGATTTCATCTAATAAAACTTGTTCACCAGAAACCAATTCAACTTTGGGCTGAATAAACATTTTACCAACAGGTGAGTTTTTCAGCTTATTTTGAATCAACACGCCATCATGGTATTGCGGCATAGGTTTAAAGCGCATTTCCAATAAGTATTGTTTAATTGGCTTAATATAATTAAGTGCATAAGCAATTCCATCACGGACAAAACCTTGCCATTTTTTCGGTGGTGCCAATACATGACCTGCCATAACCGAAAGATCAATCATCGCCTTGGCATGATCTTTACGTTCAATTTGGTATGAATCTAAAAGTTCAGGTCCAGCTTTTCCTTTTACGACCAATGCCATCTTCCAGCCTAAGTTAAAGGCATCTCGCATACCGCTGTTATAACCTTGTCCTTGCCAGACAGGCATAATATGGGCAGCATCACCTGCCAGTAAAATACGATCTACACGGAATTTGTCTGCAATACGAGCATTGTGGGTATAAACACGTTGACGGATTACTTCAATATTTTGAGTATTGGGTAATACTTTTGCCAAAAGTTTATTGATGTTTTCTGGTTTGCTGAGTTCTTCTTGAGTTTCACCAGGCATCACCATAAATTCGAAACGGCGAATACCATGCGGTAATGCAGCGGATACATATGGGCGTACAGGGTCGCAGCATAAATAGATATGTGGCGTTGCCAATGGATCATTTTCAATATCAATCACAATCCATTGATTTGGTGCAGTTTTACCATCGAAGCCGATATTTAAAGTACGACGCACAACAGAGTTACCGCCATCGCAAGCAATCAGGTACTGAGCTTTAACGACTTCATTTTGTCCCTGCTTATTTTGCATTTTAAGCGTGACAGATTGAGCATCTTGGCTAAACTCAGTCAGTTGACGAGAAAATAGCACTTGGGTTTGTGGGTATTGCTTTAATCCTTGAAGCAGTACATTGTCGACTTGCGGTTGAATAAATGCATTTCGACGTGAGAAACCAAACTCGCGAGTTAAAGGCTGAATATCGGCAAAACAATGACCTTTTGGGGTCAAAAAGCGCATAGCATGATTTGGGGTGGTGTGCGGTAAAACTTGCTCAACCAGTCCAAGTGATTGAATCGTGCGCAAAGCTTCATCATCAATACCAATGGCACGCGGATAATCGATCAGTTGATCCAGTTGTTCAATGACGGTGACTTGTACTCCTTGCTTGCTTAAATAATTTGCAAGCGTAAGCCCTACAGGACCAGCGCCAAGGATTGCCACTTCAGTGGTAAATTCAGTATTTTTTGTGCTCACAGCGAATTCCATTCAATCAATTCACAATGAGGCTATTAACGGTGAAGAGAGGGCTACAAACAAGCTATGCCATAGTGGATAGCGAGTATTAAAGTGACCTAAGTCCATTTTTCAGCTTTTGTTATTACGTTGATTTAAAAAGATTTGTTTTGATTTTGATGATAGTTGATGTCGTGGGAATCATCGTAATTAACTATATTTATGATTCAGATATTCGAGAGGATCATGCATTTTTGAGGAGATTCAGGCGAGACAGAATACTCTGAATCACCTGAAAATTTCTAAGACCTTCGAGTGAATGAGGTGGAGTGAAGGTCTTAGAAAACTGGTGCACTAGGCCTTATTGTGCTGGCGTAGCTTCACTTGCTGAATCTACAGCAGGTTGAGTGGTGGGTTGAGCAGCCGTGCCTTCAGTTGCAGAAGTTGCGGGTTGTTCTTGGGTTGAAACAATGACTTTCTCTTCAGTTTGAGGCTGTTCAGTAGTTGCAGCAAAAGTTGTGGTTGCGGCAGCAGCAAATGTTGTTGCAAGTAGGATATGAGTTAATTTCATAATAGGCATCCTGTGTTATTAACGAGATAAAATTAAAGATGTTCTACTTATCATCACTTAAGTCAGAACAGGACTCATGCTAAGTATTCACAGGCGTTCAATCAATTAAAACAACAAAGCGAAACAGAATGAATTACGTGAATAATACAATAATGTACAAACTGTGTAGCTAGGGTAACAATGAGGTGAAACTGTCATCAGGATTTGTATTTAAATATTTCAACAGCATGTCATCAAGCAATTTTCATTTACTTAAACTACACAAAACGGGTAGGTAGAAGCTGTTTAATAGAGGGATTACTCACGGGAGACTTGTAAGAAATTATTTCGTATTGGGATGTATTGAATAGAAATTAAATAGATTCAAAAGGACCATATTTTTGAAAATTAGTTTAAACAGATGGATGCCCCAATTTGATTTATACGGGGTTATATGAGTTCCATTTACATGAACAATCATCTGGTAAAAGGTTTTCAGATGATGGAATACCTTTATTTTTAATAAATCAAAATCTAGTTATTAAGAGATAAAAACACATTTATTTGTACATAACAAAAAAAGAACAAGTAGCTGATTTTTTATCCATACTTATCCTGAATAATGAACAAGTACACCCAGTTGACAAGGGGAGCATTATGATAAAACTAATTGTGTTATCCACTTTGTCGGTCATCATGTTATCGGGTTGTGTTTGGTATGACGATGATTGGTATGATCATGATCATCGTTATTCGCATGACTATGATCATCGACCCTCTTATGGCTATGAATGGAATGGACGTCCAGATTATAGACCTCCGCACAATCGCCCTCCAGAGCATCGTCCTCCAGAAAATAGACCACCAGAACACCGTCCACCTGAAGGTCGACCGCCAGATCATCGACCTGATAGACCATACTATAAGCAGACTCGGCCCTTACCACATTAGTTGCATTTTGAGGTCTTATGCTTGGGTTAAATAAGGCTTGTCGCCTTATTTAACTGTATTAAACGTAAAAGGAAGGAGATGTTCTAAGAACAATAAAAGCAAGCGCCAGCGCGCCAATCGTAGATTAACCTCTATATCGCAATTTCTTATAAGCGGTAGAATTGGCATTTTTTAAAAAATAGTACAAAAAACGCACAAATCAAGGGATTATAATTTGGATTAAAGGTGAATAATACAGACTCGACCCTAGAGAAAAAGGGGAAGGAAAATGATAAAAGCAACCTTATTGCTTGTAGTGATTACAGGCTTGATGATGGGTTGTATGTCACCTAGCACAAGCATGGATCATTCAAATACCAGTCCAATGCTTCAACAAACTGATTATCAATCAGAACCATCTCATCAAAAATATATGAACGATAAAAATGGTTCATCTCCCAAAGTTGAATTTATCCGATACCCTTTAATTGATTTATGAGTATCATTGCACCAGATGGGGATAGTTTTTCCATCTGGTTTTTATTTTTAAAAACAATTACTTATATGTTTTTTATCTTAAGCTAGTCGAAGTAAAGTACAGATAATAAGTATAAAGAAAAGTGTATTTTAACGACCTGCCACTTTTTTATATAAAGCTGCTCGAACTGTACCTGCTTTGGTTTGCTTTATAGCGTGCCAACTGTGCGGTAAATTCAACATGTTGAGCTCTCGGTCAGCCTCTATATAAATTAGGGCATTTTCAGTAATCAACGGATCAGCCAGTTTGGCCAGTTCTTCCCAAAGATTTAAGCTATATGGTGGATCTAAAAACACTAAATCAAAACTAGATTTTAGGGTGGGAAGGGCCTGTTGAGCAGTCGCCACTTTTAATTCGCAGTTTTCTGCTTTTAATAACTGAATATTTTGTTTTAAAAACTGCGCTTGAGTTCGGTCTGGTTCAATCATGGTTACATGCTTGGCACCACGCGATAAGGCTTCAAAGCTTAAAGCCCCTGAGCCTGTACAAATATCTAAGACTTGAGCATTTTGAATATCCCACATTAACCAGTTAAACAGTGTTTCGCGAACGCGGTCAGGAGTCGGGCGTAATCCTTCAATACTGGCAAAAGCGAGTTGGCGGCGCTTCCACTCTCCGCCAATAATTCTGAGTTGATTTTTCATTATTCGACATCATCCGCTGCAGCCGCAGGAGCAGCTTGGTTGGTAGGAGTAGCTGCATGCTGAGCTGTATGAGTAGTTGAACTTGTTGGTCGTGCTTGAGAGCCTATCGTTGAGGACGCTGGAGCTGTGCCAGAACCACTTGGCAATTCGCCTGGTTTAATTCCAGCAGTCATTAAGCCACCGCTAATTTGATGACCTTCTGGTTTAATTGGGTTCTTTTTACGTTGTAACAACCAATAGTCAAAGACAGGGCGGGCCAATTGTGCAGCAGAACCACCATGACGACCATTTTCCCACACAACAGCGATGGCAATTTCAGGATTTTCAGCAGGTGCAAAACCAACAAAAAGTCCGTGGTCTAACTGACGCTCGGTCAGTAAAGCCTCATTATACTTTTTCCCTTGCGCAATACTTTTGACCTGGGCTGTACCTGTTTTTCCAGCAATTTTATACATCGGTGTCCGAATACCACGACCTGTGCCTGTTTCAATAACATCTACCATGGCGTCACGCATTTGAACCCAGTCTTCATCTTTACCGTTAAACTGAATATGTCCATCTGGAGCATTCAAAACTTTATGTGGTTTTGCCCCTTTGCTGACTTGTAACACATGTGGAATTACATGTGCCCCATGATTGGCTGTAATGGCGGTTGCCATAGCAAGTTGTAACGGCGTTGCGGTAAAAGCACCCTGTCCAATACTCACAGAAATCGTTTCGCCTTTTAACCATTTACTTTTACGGGTACGCATTTTCCAGTCAGGATTTGGGTATAAACCTTCACTTTCACTCGGTAAATCTACCCCTGTTTTTTGACCGAAACCAAATTGGCGCATCCATGAATTCATTTTCTCAATACCCATACGGTAAGAGAGCACATAATAAAATGTATCGCAGGAAACGACTTGGGCCTTATGAAGATTGACTACACCATGCCCCGATTTTTTCCAGTCACGGAATTTATGAGAATCGCCAGGTAAGGTAAAGTAGCCATGATCGGAAATTGCAGTCCCCCAGTCGATATAACCATAGTGGATACCCCCTAAACCAAACATTGGTTTAATGGTTGAACCCGGTGGATAAACGCCTTGTACCGCACGGTTATAAAGTGGCTGATCTAAATTGTCGCGTAATCCACTATAGTCAGTATGACTAATCCCGGTTACAAACAGGTTAGGGTTAAAGCTTGGACTGGAAACCAGCGCTAGAATTTCACCTGTACGAGGATCCATCGCAACAATGGCACCGCGTCGACCTGCCAGTTGTTCAGTCGCAACAGTCTGCAAGCCATAATCCAGAGAAAGGTATAAATCATTGCCACGAACGGGTTCTTTACGTCCTAAATGGCGTAGAACATTACCATGTGCATCGGCCTCGACAGATTCATTCCCTGGTACGCCATGCAAGAGTTCCTCATAAGATTTTTCTACCCCAATTTTCCCAATCAGGTTGGTTCCCGCATACAAGTCCTTATCAATACTTTTTAGTTCTTTGTCATTAATACGCCCCACATAACCAATCACATGGGCAAACAGCTCACCATGTGGATAATAACGGGTCATTTGAGTTTCGATATTGACCCCAGGGAACTGGAATTTAACTTCACTGAATTTGGCAATATCAGTTTCAGTTAAATTGAGTTTGATCGAGACACGTTCGGTTTTCTTCGAGGTTTTAATACGTGACAGGAAGCGTTCAATATCTTCGTCGGTCAGATTTAAAATTGGTGTAAGACGCTTAACAGTATCGTCAATATCTTCCACATCGGCACGACTCATGGTCGCGGTAAACACTGGGTAGTTATCGGCTAATAAAATACCATTGCGGTCATAAATATAACCACGCGCTGGAGCAAGTGGTTGAAGTCGAATACGGTTTTGATCTGATGCCGTTGAAAACTGTTGGTATTGCATAATTTGCAAGTAGGCATAACGTGCCACCAACAGCAACATAAAAAAGCTGACGATCCCGACAGAGATTAATACTCGATTGCGATAAATGCGCTTTTCTTGTTGGACATTTTTTAAAGGAAAGTGCTGCTTCATACGCGATTGACTTACACAGTGGGGGAGAATCAGGAAGGCGCTATTCTAACTCAAGTCACAGGCTTTGATAATGCTTATCTGCTGGAAGTGGGCGGGGGCTAGGTTGTTTAATTGCAACAGTGTGTTTTGACTTTATAGACAGTAAAAAGATCAGGTGTTGTATATAAGAATAGAAACAATTCTGTTAAAGTCAAAAACATGCAAAAAATTTGGAATGCATGCACAATTAAAATAAGGACAAAGGTGACAATAATGACAAGAGTTTATCCCTTGTTAGCATTGATAACATTATTCAATACAGCTTATGCGCAAGATCATCATTATTTACCAGATGCGAAATTGCCTCCTGAAAGTGTCAGCACATGGAATCTGGGAGCAGGGGTAACCCAACAACTGATTCATTTAAATACAGAATGGGTTAATCCTTATGGCATAGCCTATGCCAAAGTGGGTTTTTTTCTTACCGATGATTCCCCTTTTGGAACACAAATAGGTTTTAGATATCCTTACTATTTCACAGGAAAGGATAAAAACGGGTATTATGTGGGTGCCTATGCAGGTCATATTGCCAGTAAGCAAGTGGATAATAAAGATGAAACACGCTTAGGTGCAGGTGTAGATCTTGCATATGTTTTATTAAACAAAGATCGCATTAGTACATTCAGTGTCGGGCTTGGGGCAGGAGAAGAATTAAAAAATCGTGAGGGTGTGGTTGTAGAACACATAGAACCGAAAATACAATTCTCTTATACATTAAGTATGGGCTTAGGCAGAAAATAACCTGTTTAAAAAATTAAGAATTAATCTCTGTTATTTGGTCATTATTTTGGAAAATATGCATGCTTGAGTACATCAATCAGTTGTGGCAAACCTTTTTGAATCGTCCCGATTTTTGGGCTGTGCTGAGCATTATTCCTGTAACTGCTTTTGTAACTTGGGCACATGTTTGGATGGCACTCAAAATGGTGTTCTATCCAATTACTTTTTGGGGTTTTCATTTAGGTCCATTGCCTGTGGGTTGGCAAGGTATTGTGCCACGTAAAGCAGGACGCATTTCAGGCATTATTACGGATAATACATTATCTAAACTGGGTTCTTTGCGCGAATTTTTAGATGCCATGGATCCGGAAGATATGGCGCGTATTATTGGTGAGCAGGTTGGCTTTGAACTGGAACATCTGATTGATGAAGTCATGGTCGATCGCAATGCGGTACTTTGGGAAAATTTACCATATTCGATTAAACGCCGAATTTATGCACAGGCACATAAGCAACTTCCAGAGGTGTTGAAAGAACTGGTAACAGAATTAACGGTGAACGTCGAGTCATTGGTAGACATGCGAGAAATGGTGGTCAGCCAAATGGAAGGTGATCGTCGTTTAATGGTGCGTATGTTCTTAAAAGTGGGACAAAAGGAAATCAATTTTATTTGGCATATTAGTGCCCTAATAGGAATGTTTTTTGGTGTGTTCCAAATGATTGTGTGGTTTGTCGTGCCTTGGCACTGGACAGTCCCATTTTGGGCATCGGTATGGGGATTTTTAACCAACTGGATTGCAATTTGGATGGTCTTTAACCCGATAGAACCGCATTATGTTCGTTACCCACAACTCACTGAATTAACTAAAGATCGTAAGTTTCCTTGGGTGAAACCTGTCTGGCCGAGAATCGGAACGTATAATATCCAAGGCGCGTTTATGAAGCGTCAGGAAGAAGTATCGGATGTATTTGCCAGTGTCGTTACTGAAGACTTGATTACGTTAAAATCTATCATGACTGAAATGATGTATGGCACGAAAAAAGACAAAACTCGTCGTATCGTCAAACGGCATATTAACCAAATTATGGAAACTCCACTGGTTCGCACATCATTGCAGCTATCTTTAGGGCCAAAAGAGTACGCAAAACTCAAGACGGACTTGATTGATCGCTCAATTGAAATTACGATGGTGCCAGTATGCGACCCTGCGTTCAATGCGAGCCGTGCACAGAAAATCTTTCAAATGTTCCGAGAGCGTATCCGAGAGTTAACGCCGAAAGAGTTCCAGAACCTGTTACGTCCTGCATTTCAGGAAGACGAATGGATTCTGATTGTATTAGGTGGGGTCACTGGATTTATAGCTGGTACAATACATTTGTTTGTGGCTTTCTTATAATTAGATACTCATGCTGACTGTTTAGATCTGCATAATTGTTGGCTCGAAGTATCATACATATTGTTTTAAATGAGGATGTTTTTTTATGCGCATTATCTTACTCGGACCACCTGGAGCAGGTAAAGGTACACAAGCTCAGTTGATCTGTAAGCGCTACAATGTCCCACAAATTTCAACCGGTGATATGCTCCGTGCTGCAATTCGTGAAGGTACTGAATTAGGTCTTAAAGCTAAAAGCGTAATGGAAAGCGGTGGTCTGGTTTCTGATGAACTGATCATTGGTCTTGTGAAAGAACGTATTGCTCAACCTGATTGTGTGAACGGCTGCATTTTCGATGGTTTCCCTCGTACAATTCCACAGGCTGAGGCTTTGGAAAAAGAAGGCATTAACATCGATCACGTGATCGAAATTGATGTACCTGACGAAGAAATCGTTCAGCGTTTGTCTGGTCGTCGCCAGCACCCTGCATCTGGTCGTGTTTATCATGTTGTTTACAACCCACCTAAAGTTGAAGGCAAAGATGATGAAACTGGTGAAGACTTGGTTCAACGTCCAGATGACCAAGAAGAAACTATTCGTAAGCGTCTAGGTTCATATCATACAGAAACTGAGCAGTTGGTTGGATTCTACCAAGGTCGTGCTGCTTCTGGTGAAAATGCACCGACTTATGACAAATTAAATGGTTTACGTGCAATTGAAGACGTACAAAAAGATTTGTTCGCAATTTTAGATCAGTCAAAATAACTCAAACCTGAATTTTTGACTTTAAAAGAGTCCTAAGTCATATTAGGGCTCTTTTTATTTGTCCTAAATTTTTGAGGATACGATTTTGTTAAAAATTGGTTTATTCATTTTAGTGTTGGCATGCTTGGTCATGTTACTGGGTTTGTTATATATCAGCTTTAAAATGTTAAAAGAAACCCAACAAAAGCAAAAAGAAGAAAGTAAAACTGCGGAAAAACCCCAATATCAGTTACATCCGAAATTGAAACAAAAACAGTCGAAAAAATAAGAGTGTGATTTTGAGATAATAGCGTATCTTGTACTAGATCCGCTGCGCTTCTTAAATGTTATTAACAGGAATTGCGCGTGCTGCACCAAATTCAAAACGCTCTGGCCAATTACATACATCTGAAACCACGCATTCGGCACACTTGGGTTTACGTGCGATACAGCAGTAACGACCATGTAAAATCAGCCAGTGGTGCGCATCGACCATAAATTCTTTAGGAATAACTTTGACTAGTCGGTGCTCAACTTCGAGGACATTTTTTCCTACTGCCAAACCTGTCCGATTGCCTAATCGAAAAATATGCGTATCCACCGCCATGGTGGGATGTCCGAATGCAGTATTCAACACCACATTTGCAGTTTTACGTCCAACTCCAGGTAAGGCTTCTAAGTCGGCACGATTATTCGGCACTTGACTGTTATGTCGTTCAACTCTGTACACGACAAATTTCATAGGGCCCTTGTCCTATCAGGCTTTTTCTTTCTTAAAATTGCTAGCACTTTCTTAAATTCTTCTTTTTTTCCAAAACCAATCAAACGTAGAATAGCCATCTGAACATAGTCCAAACCGTAGCGAAATAAACTTACTGAAAGTCGTCCATGCTTCTTTAGTTTTATCGCTTTTTTTCGATCATGTTGCCATTCACCTGTTAAATAGCACCAACAGAAACCGATCGCTAGCACTGCTATCAATTTCTTGACTCGTCTAGGGTCTGTTAAACGAGTATTTTCAAGATTGAATCCACGTCCTTTGAGACAACTAAATAAGGTTTCGATTTCCCAGCGTAATGCATAATCACCAATAGCAGAAGCATTAAACATAGGAGAAACAACAAGTAAAAGTTCTCCATCTTCTAATCGTAGCGCACTAATATACAGTTTCACTCGACCAACCCAAATACGTCGTTTACGACATTCTGTTTGACCAACTTGAAGATGACGAAATAAATCACTAATTTTATGATTCTTGGCTAAGTGATTGGTCACAATAAAGTTTTTTTAACACGTATACAGAAGTTAATGTCATTTTCAATTAACCATGTAAACCATTTCTCACCGATAAATTCTCTGTCTGCGAACACATTCACAATACGATCTTTACCAAAAATGGAGATAAAGCGTTGAATCAAAGCAATACGCTCTTTTGTATCTGAATTTCCACGTTTATTGAGCAATGTCCAAACAATAGGTATCGCTATTCCACGATAGACGATGGCTAACATCAAGATATTGATATCTCGTTTTCCCCATTTCCAGTTGGTTCTATCCAAAGTTAATTGGACTTTATCGAATGAAAATATATTGAAAATTAACTGAGAAATTTGACGATAATCGAAATACTGATCTGCAAAGAAGCGTTGTATACGTCGATAAAATGATTGTGGTAAGCACGTGATGGGTAAGGCTTTAGATGCAGAAGAAAGATTACATGTCTGTTTTACAATTAATGCCAGCATAATCAGTGTAAAACATTTTACACGTGACTTGTTCCACTTTAGATATTTGTTTAAGATGAGATGTAACTCATTGAAATGTGTCATCATATTCGTCGTCAGAAAACAAGTATTATGCCATTATTTCAATGAGTTGTCTTTTTTTGTCGTGTACAAAGGTCGTTCAATTAAAATTTGGCAGGTTTTAATGACATTTTCAGCTTTGGAATTATATAAACCAATGGTTCTGATGTATTGCTTGAGTCCTTCAACACCTAACCCCAAAATGGTTTCAGGTGTATTAGCGATTGGAAACAATTTATCTGTGGCTTTATTGACACTGACATCAGTGGCCTGAGCTGACAGGGTTACCGCAACTAATAACTCAAACGGTGTAGAAAAGTTTAACTCCGTTGTCGGGTTGGGGCGCTGATCGCGTAAACGTTCAAAGAAGGTTTGAATTTGCTTCTTGGTCATGTTTTTAACGGTAGAGGTTTTGGTCACCATGTTTAAGCTCCTTGCCAAGCATTGAGTTGTTCGGTCAAGGTCAGTAATTGTGCACGCTTGTTTACATCTTCACGAACGCTGAGTTGTTTCTCTAACTTTTTAATTTGTGTTCGTAATTTTGCCAACTCAATGGTTGATTTAGCATCTTGTTGGGTGACAGTAGGTGTTTTGTCGGCAACTTCAATTACATGTACTGAATCAAGCTGAGTAGAGAATTGAGCAAATAATGCTGTATCAATTTCGGCACGTACTACAGGGCCCTTACGCTGCAAGCGACGAGTTTCTTCACGTTGAATATGGGCATAGTAGCGTTGGCGTAAATCGTTTTGTTCTATTGTGCGTTCAATTTCGTTAGGTAAGCTATTTAAATCTTCGACTAAATCAATACAGTCAACTGGACAGGGTGGAATACAAAGTTCACAGCCCGTGCATAAATCAGTCAACACACTATGCATGAGTTTCCCCGATCCGATAATCGCATCAACGGGGCATGCACTAATACATTTGGTACAACCAATACATTCATCTTCTCGAATAATGGCTTTCATTCGTTGTGGACGACCATCCGATTGAAGAGGCCATACGCTTTCCTCTGCTTTTAGAGATGGGCGTTGTAATAATTCAGCTAAAGCATCAGCCACAGGCTGTCCACCTGGGACGCATTTATTGGCAGCTTCTCCTTCAGCAATTGCTTTGGCGTAGGGAAGGCAACCATCTCGATGACCACATAAACCACATTGAGTTTGGGGAAGTAGCGCGTCGATGTGTTGAATGAGAGCAATTTGCGAAATCATGCGAAAACCACGCCTGTTTTTAGAACAGGATTAGAGAGATAGAGTCAAATTTTTCTGAATTTTAGCATGATTTAGGTGATTAATCTTGTGTTCCAAATTAATGCATTAAATGTGTTTATATGGTGCAAAAAAAGGTGGGATTGTTAAGTCAGGGTTTAAAAATATGAAAGACAAACTTTATTTAATAGTTAAAATAATTATTTGTTATATATTGAAAATATCAAGTTATTTTAAATAAATATTGTGGAAGGTGGATAAAAAGTATTTAATGTTTTGCGCCAAAATTTATCACTTAATTTAATTTTGACCTATTTTGATTCATAAATTGCTGAGGATGAAGTGTTGAAATACAGTAGCCTAAACGACTTTTTGGATTACGTAAAAACACGTGATGCACACCAACCCGAGTTTTTACAAGCGGTAGAAGAGGTGATGACCAGTCTGTGGCCATTCATTGAAAAGAACCCAAAATATGCAGCACATGGATTACTTGAGCGTTTAATTGAACCAGAACGTGCTATCCAATTCCGCGTGTCATGGGTCGATGATCAAGGTAACACCCAAGTAAATCGAGCATTTCGTGTTCAATACAACTCAGCAATTGGTCCATTTAAGGGTGGGATGCGTTTCCATCCCTCTGTCAATTTATCCATTTTAAAATTCTTGGGTTTTGAACAGACTTTTAAAAATGCCTTAACAACGTTGCCTATGGGTGGCGGAAAAGGCGGTTCTGACTTTGACCCTAAAGGGAAGTCAGAAGGCGAAATTATGCGTTTCTGCCAAGCATTAATGATTGAGCTATACCGTCACTTAGGTTCTAACACAGATATTCCTGCTGGAGATATTGGTGTTGGTGGTCGTGAAGTCGGCTATATGGCTGGGATGATGAAAAAACTCAGTAATGATACTTCTTGTGTATTTACTGGAAAAGGTTTGGCATTTGGTGGGTCTTTGGCACGTCCAGAAGCAACGGGTTATGGCACAGTATACTTTGCTGAAGAAATGCTAAAAACGCGTGGTGATAGTTTCCACGGAAAAACTGTGACCATTTCAGGTTCGGGTAATGTTGCACAATTTGCTGCTGAAAAAGCCATGTTCCTAGGCGCAAAAGTTGTATCACTTTCAGACTCGAATGGTACGGTTTATGTCAAAGATGGTTTCACCGATGAACTTCTAGCAGAAGTAATGTATTTAAAAAATGAAGCCCGTGGACGTATTTCTGAATTTGCATCTAAGCATGGATTTGAATATTTAGAAGGCAAACGCCCTTGGGGGATTCCTTGTGATATCGCTTTACCATGTGCAACTCAGAATGAATTGACGGGTGAAGATGCAGAGGTATTATTGGCTAATGGTGTTTTCTGTGTTGCAGAAGGTGCCAATATGCCTTCAACACTCGATGCTGTAGAAAAATTTGTTGCAGCGAAAATTCTGTATGCACCAGGTAAGGCATCTAATGCTGGTGGTGTAGCCACTTCGGGTCTTGAAATGTCACAAAATGCATTGCGTTTAGGATGGAGCTTCGAAGAAGTCGATGAGCGTTTACATGCAATTATGAAAGATATTCACCGTAATTGTGTTAAATATGGCACAAAAGCAGACGGTAGCATTAATTATGTGGATGGCGCCAATATTGCAGGCTTCGTGAAAGTTGCTGATGCTATGCTGTCGCAGGGTGTGTTCTAAGACAGAAAACGAGCAGTTCAGATAAAAAAGCCGATGCAATTGTATCGGCTTTTTTATGCTTGTATTTATTTTACAGTTTCGGTTTCAATCACCATATCTTTGACATAAGCATATTTAGATTGGTCCGCAGCAGGGTTTTGACGCTCAAAACGTTTTACGCGAACAATTTGGCGGGTTTTAGAATTGTGAGTATAGCCTTCGATATGGTCGTAGAATAAAGTCCAATCTTTATCGACAGTTGTTTTTATACCTTTGTCATCATATTTGATTTCACGAACTTGTAAGCACTCAATGCGAGCGACACCAGCTGAACAAGTTTTTGTTTCTGGCGAAATTTCTAAAAAGATGGTTTCACCTTGAGATTGGTATTTAGTTTCAGGTGTCATTTTCCCAACAAAGACATGTTTTTCGCCTTTCGCAGAAAGCAGTGTTAAGGTAGGTGCTTCAACATTTTGGCTATTCAACGTAAATTGAATTGAACGTTGACCGAGTAAATCTGCTGCTAAGCGTTCTTGTTGCATTGCGGGTTCAGCACAAGCCATTTGTGTGCCCATCATTGCACCTGTGACAATTTTGTCACCTTCAATTTTCCAGCTCGTACCTAAACCGTTACAGCTAGTTTTTACAGACAATTGTCCTTGTGTATTAAACGACAGTGTTAAAGGTTTTGGCGTGGTCGATGTAGTGCTGATCCATTCATAGGCAGCAAGCGTTTTGTTTTGATCAGGAATTGATTGTACATTCACGGCTTGATCCAAATTTGATGGTGTTTGAGTTGATTGGCAAGCAGCAAGAGAAAAAGGCAACAAAGCAAGTAAAAGGTATTTCAATTTCATTTTTAAATTAACACTTTAGTGAATAGATACAAAACTAAAGGTTAAATGATTAATAAAAAAAAGAAATGAATACGTGTACAACATTTGTATTCATTTCTTTAATTTTTAGAAAGGATTAGTCAAAACGGTAAATGTCCATTCCCAATGAACCCATTGTGAAACTGCTATGGACAATATTAAAGCGTGTGCCCGTACCCATTGCAAAAAATAAAGGCGAAAAATGTTCTAAAGTTGGATGATTGCGCTGTACATAGGGAATACTGTTCCAGTCCAATACTGCTTCATAGTCTTGATGCGACAGTTTTTGAACCACATAGTTTCGGAAGGTCGATGCCCATATAGGCACATCCTGCGATTCCCCATGCCATGACAATTCAGACAAATTATGGGTAATACTGCCCGAACCAATCAGTAAAACTTGTTGTTCACGTAAAACTGAAAGAGCTTGCCCAATTTGATAAATCTGTTCTGCTGACATATGCATAGGTAGTGAAATTTCAACCACTGGGATATCTGCATTCGGGAACATGTGGAGTAATGGCATCCACACACCATGATCACGCGGGCGGCTATTATTGGCGTGGGCATCAAATCCTGCATCAGACAGTCGCTTTAAAATGTCTTCGGCAAGTTGAGGGTCACCAGGAGCAGGGTAGCGAATTTCATATAGCGCAGGGGGGAAACCACGAAAATCATGCCAAGTTTCTGGGCGGATGCCCGTATTGACCTCAAGTGCCTGACTTTCCCAGTGTGCTGACATCACGACAATCGCTTTAGGTGTTGGTAGATTTAAACTCAAACGTTGTAAGGCTGGACCGACTTGTTCAGGGTTAAGCGCAAGCATGGGAGATCCATGAGAAATAAATAAACCTGGTAAAGTTTGTAGATTCATCGTCTTGCGCCTAATTTGAATAAGAGAATATGTTCATCATGCCAAAGAGAAATAGTTGAATAAAGCATTTCTATTCAACGTATTGTTGCAATTATAGAATGATAGGAGATGGCTTTAACCCGCCCGATGATAGGGATGATTGTGATTAATGCTCATGGCTCGATATAACTGTTCAATCAGCATGACACGCACCAATGGGTGTGGCAAGGTCAGTTTTGATAATGACCAATGCCATGCGGCTGCTTTACGAACCGCTTCTGAATGACCATCTGGTCCACCAATTGCCAAGGCGACATCATTGCCTTCTAGCATCCAAGACTTCATGGTATCAGCCAGTTTTTCGGTGCTGAATTCACGACCACCCACTTCAAGCGCGATGAGCGTTTCATTCTGTTTGAGTGCATTTAAAATGCTATCACCTTCAATTTGTCGATATTTTAAAATGTCGGCTTCAGAATCATTTTTTCCACGCTTTGCCATGGGCAACTCAATAATTTGCGTTTGTACAAAGGGTTGAATTCGTTTGAAATAATCTTCAAAACCCGTCAGAACCCAAGCTGGCATTTTTTGACCAATGGTCAGAATTCGTATTTTCATATCTGGCATCACATGCTTATTCAGCAGAATTATAGCGTTGAATGAATACAATCCAATCTCGATATACATTTTGCAATTGAAAATAATTACTGGCTGTTGCATTAATGCTCTGTAAGAACGAAAAAAATTGTGATGACGGTGGAATAATAATAAATGAAAAGGAATAAATTTTTGAAAGTAGCTTGGGTTGGTTTACTGATGACGGCTATTTCGGTGGTTACGCAGAGTCAGGCCAATTCTGCGACCAGCCAACAAGCTGACGTCCAGAATGTCCAACTTTACTTACAGCAAATTATTGGTACAGGTTCATTTCGGAATCATCAAAATATTGCCGAATTAAATCGAGTTTCAGCTTGGATCAAAGAGCAAATGCGTTTATTTGGTATTCCTTGTCAATTTCAGAATTATATTGTGAATCGGCAGAATTATCGCAACGTGGTCTGTTCATTAAATGTGGGAGGAGCCGAAAAAGTCATCGTTGGCGCACATTATGATGTGTTTGGTCAAGTACAGGGAGCAGATGATAATGCCTCTGGGGTCGCGGGAGTGATTGAAGCGGCTCGTATTTTGTCACAGGAAAAAAGCCATCTAAGCCATAATGTAGAATTTGCTTTTTATACGCTTGAAGAACCACCATATACCAATACAGAATATATGGGCAGTTATGTACATGCCAAGTCAGTACAAGCACAACGCGATAAGATTCTAGGGGTTTATATTCTGGAAATGATTGGCTACTACGATACAGCACTGGTGCAAGAATATCCTGTTGGATTGAAGTGGATTTATCCAAGTCACGGTAATTTTATTGCAGCGGTGAGTGATATCGATTCGCGTGGATTAGGTGAGAATTTTTGTACTGCCATGCAGCAATTGGAATGCCAGCGTTTAGTCGCACCATCTTTTACCCCAGGATTGAATTTTTCAAGTCATAGCAACTATTGGAATTATGATATTCCTGCGATTATGCTGACCGATACCGCTTTTTATCGGAATAAGAATTATCATACGGCTGCCGACACATTAAAGACCCTAAATCTTGAAAAGATGACTCAGGTGATCGATGGGTTGGTGCAAACGATATTGAAGTAAATAATGTAGGATGAAAAGGGCATTATTATTTTTATGTAGAAAAATTAAAGAATACCAATAAAAAACGCAGTCCTTGAATAGTGTAAGGACTGCGATCAAGAGATTATCTGCCTGGAGAAACAGATAACCTTTAAGAATAAGAAACATACAGCACATATGTATTCTTATTATTTAATATTGGGTGTTCTTTGGATTTTTTCAAGTCTGATTTGTGAAGGGAAACCTGCTTAATATTCAAAGTTAGAACATACGATAACCTTAAATTATTTACGATACGCTGGTTTACTTCATAGAATGTAAACCAATCATATTTCCTTCTGTATCAAAAGCTAAAACAATAAATCCGTACTCACCAATTGAAGTTTTTGATTCATGAATGTTGCCGCCCGCTTCACCAATTCGGGCTGCTTCATCTGCACAGTCTTCACATGAAAAATAGATTAATGTGCTGTTTCCACCTGCGGCGACTCCTGACATTTGAACTAAAGCACCAGAAGCGCCATAAACTTGCATATCCGATGGGAACGCCCACATTTGAAGCGAGTTACCCTCAGAAGGAGGAATCAATTCAGAGAGTTGAATATTAAATACTGCTTCATAAAATTGTTTGGCTCGGGTTATGTCATTGACATATATTTCAAACCATCCGACAGGGTTTTTCATTTTAATGGTCCTGTATCATCCTTTGGATGCAATTTATTTTAGGGGATAAAAGCACGAAGATGTGTGGTGTTATTTACAGTAATTTGTAATAAAAAAAAGAGAGCCGTAGCTCTCTTTTTTCTCTTGCTAAAATTAGTGACGTGCGGCTTTTTTACCATCATCGACTGGTTTTACAATTGGTGCTTTGACCAAAGGTTCAGGCTTTGATGTCAAGGCAAGAGGTAAAATCTCATCAATCGATTTCACTGCTTTAATCTCAAGCCCTTCTTTCACATTTTCAGGAATCTCTGCAAGATCACGGACGTTATCTTGAGGAATGAAGACTAATTTAATGCCACCACGGTGTGCAGCAAGCAATTTTTCTTTCAAACCACCAATACGCATTGCACGACCACCAAGACTCGTTTCACCTGTCATGGCAATGTCAGGGCGAATTGGGATACCTGTAAAGGCAGAAACCAATGCTGTAGTCAGTGCTAAACCAGCAGATGGACCATCTTTTGGTGTTGCACCTTCTGGTAAGTGGACGTGAACATCGGTCTCTTCAAAGCGAGTTGACTCGATGCCCAACTCATCTGCACGTGTACGTACCACGGTCATGGCTGCGGTAATTGATTCTTTCATCACATCACCGAGTGAACCCGTGGTGATAAATTTCCCTTTACCTTTGACCGCTGCAACTTCAATGGTCAATAACTCACCACCGACAGACGTCCACGCTAAACCGTTGACACGACCCACTTGCGCTTCATCTTCTGCCATACCAAAGTCAAATTTGTGTGGACCTAGGTAGTCTGGAAGATTAGCCGAAGTGACATCAACTTGTAGGTTTTTCGCCTTTTTGCTGACGGCTTCTTTTACCACTTTACGTGCAATTTTAGAGACTTCACGCTCTAAGCTACGCACACCTGCTTCACGTGTATAACGCTGCACGATGTCACGAATCGCTTCTTCATGAACAGTCAATTCTTTAGCACGTAAACCGTTGTTCTTAATGGCTTTCGGAACAAGGTAACGCTCAGCAATATTGACTTTTTCGTCTTCGGTATAACCCGGTAGGCGAATCACTTCCATACGATCCAACAATGCTTCAGGAATATTCATGCTGTTAGCAGTACAGATGAACATTACTTCAGACAGGTCAAGATCAAGATCTAAATAGTGATCGTTAAACTTGTTGTTCTGTGATGGATCAAGTACTTCAAGCAATGCAGAAGCAGGGTCGCCACGGTAGTCTTGCGCCATCTTGTCGATTTCATCGAGCAAGAACAATGGGTTCTTCACGCCAACTTTCGTTAACGATTGTACAATTTTACCCGGCATCGCACCGATATAGGTACGACGGTGACCACGGATTTCCGCTTCGTCACGTACACCGCCCAGCGCCATACGGACAAATTCACGGCCAGTCGCTTTCGCAACAGATTCGCCCAGTGAGGTTTTACCTACACCCGGAGGGCCAACTAAACAAAGGATTGGGCCTTTGAGTTTTTTCACGCGAGATTGAACCGCTAAATATTCCACAATACGATCTTTCACGTCATCTAAGCCATAATGATCTGCATCGAGAATTTCTTGCGCTTTGCTTAAGTTAATGCTGACTTTGCTGGCTTTATTCCAAGGTGTATCTAAGATCACCTCTAAATAGTTACGTACCACAGCCGCTTCACTTGACGCAGGTTGCATCGCTTTAAGCTTACGGAATTCAGCTTCTGCTTTTTTACGTACGTGCTCAGGTAAATCTGCTTCAGCAAGACGTTTCTCAATTTCAGCTACGTCGTCTTCTGCACCGCCATTCATGTCAGAAAGCTCACGCTGAATAACCTTCATCTTTTCATTGAGGAAGTATTCGCGTTGGTTTTTCTCCATTTGACGCTTCACTGAGTCATGTAAAGTTTGCTCAATCTGTTGCTCTTCAGACTGTTGCAACAAATAGGTCATCAGTTCTTGTAGATGTGCCTCAAACTCATCGTGCTCAAGGAATTTTTGTTTCACATCAATATTCAGTGGAACACGAGTCGCTACGAAGAATAACAATTGAAGTAAATCATCAATTTTGTTCGCTGCAGCAATCAGTTCACGGGCATTACGTAGCTTTGCTTCAGCATATTGTGCAAACAGGGCACGTAATTCTTGAACACGTGTTGCTTGAGTTGTTTCGTCAATGTGAACTGACATTGGGCTAAGTGCATGTTCCGCGGTGAGATAATCATTTTCATCAATGATTTTTTCTAACTTAGAACGATGCAAGCCTTCGATTAATACTTTTATACAGTTTTCATCATTTTCATGATTCACAACTTGTACAATCTTCGCGACAGTACCGTATTGATATAAGTTGTCGTGATCAATTTCTTCTGAAAGAGAATCTTTCTGAGCAACTACAAATACTAGATTGTCACTGTTACGAGCCACATCAACTGCATTGATCGATTTTTCACGACCTACAAATAGCGCGATTTGCATGTGTGGATACACCACTACATCACGTAACGCTAAAAGTGGTAATACACTTGGAACCTGAGGCTCTAAGGTTTCTTGATTCATAATAATTTCAGACATGGGCACTCCTAATGAGTGACAACGGTGTTGCCATGTTTTTTATAGTGATGGGTATTTTAAAAAATACAAGGGCAGGTCAAAATAAATTGTATAAAAAATGACTAAACATGTGATTTTTAAGTATTCTCAACAGTCAAAAATGTCAATTTTAGCGCTTGAAGCGTAAATATTGTTGAGGCGTAAGCAGTGCATCTAAAGGTTGATCCCATTTTTCTCGAATGAGGCGCTGCGGTACTAATTGAAAGTGATGGGCCAACCCGAGACGAAACGGACGGTGATAAGGTGTAGATGCTAAGGTTTTGTCATAAAACCCGCCCCCCATGCCAATTCGTGTGCCATAAAGATCACACGCCAATAAAGGCATTAGTAGCAGGTCTAGGTGTGAAACGTGTTGCCCACGTGTTGCCATGGGTTCTTGCATACCAAGCGGATGGTGGGAAAAGCGTTTATTTTGAAATTGATTGCGTGAAACTTTGACCCACACCAAGCGTTGATTCATATTGCAAATCATCGGTAAATACACCGACTTTTTTTGATGAAAACAATATTCAATGATTTTATGAGTCTGAATTTCCCCAAAGGCATGTAGATAAATGCCGACATGCTTGGCCTGTTTAAATTTGGGCACAGATCTTAGGCGCTGTAAAATTTGCTGCTCAGACTGTTGTTGTTGATAAACGGAAACTTGTCTGCGTTGTTTGCGAAGCTGTTTTCTGAGTTGGGCAAGTTCAATCGACATAATGAACGCAGTCCTGAGTATCGAAAAGGTGAGTGTTAAAATGATCGGCAAGTCCAAAAGACGGTAACTGTTTATGGTTCAGTCGTTGAACCTTTTTTCAGTTCTTGCAAAATTGGGCAACAACTGTCTGTTGTGGTTTTACATTCATCTACCCAAGTTGAAAGACGCTGTTTCAGTGCATTTAATTCTTGAATCCGTTGATCAATTTTTTCCAGTCGTTGTTGAATCACGTCACGGACTTTTTCTCGGTCATTCAGTTGTAAATGTAATAGATCTTGAATTTCACTGAGCTGCAAGCCAGCATCTTTACCTTTTTGAATAAAGCTTAAGGTTTCAATGTCTTGTTGGCTGTAATAACGATAGTTTTGTGTGGTTTCAGGAATGCGCATAAGACCAATCCGTTGATAATAACGAATCGTTTCAACATTAACATGACACTGTTTTGCCAGTTTGCCGATAGTGAGCATAAAATAATCTCCAAAAGGCTTGACTCAGTACCTAGGTACAGACTTTATGCTAACACAATCAAAAAATAAAAGGTGAGCCAGAATGAGTGAGCAACACAAAACGTCTTGCTGTTCAAAACAGAAATCAGTGTCTACAGTGATAAATATCGATCCTGTTTGCGGTATGACGGTAGCAGAGGATTCTCCACATGTGTATGAGCATCAATCAGTTCGTTATTTGTTTTGTTGCTCAGGCTGTTTAAAGAAATTTACAGCCGATCCTGCAGCTTATCTAACCTCAAAAAAAGCGCAAAGTTCTTGTTGTAGCAAAGCGAAAACTGAGCAAGCGGATAGTTCAGTCCAACCTGAAGCAGAAAGTATGGTCACTGCATCAAAAGGGTGTGGCTGTGCGAGCAACCACCAGCAAGGTAAAGTACCTCAAGCAGAAAGCTTTACAGACCCTGTGTGTGGCATGACGGTCACGGATTTGAGTAAACCACATAGCGAATGGCAGGGCAAAAACTATTATTTTTGCAGTGAAAAATGTCAGCAAAAATTTATCGCTGCGCCTGAAAGCTATGTTACGACAGTTGAAGAAAAGTCCGCGAAAGTATCAGGATGTTGTGGAACTTCTAAACCAGAAGAGAAGAAAGCCTCAACATGTTGTGGTACAGAATCTAAAACTCCAGAAACAGCACAAGCTGAATCAAAATCAAGTTGTTGTGCAGCAAAGCCTAAACCAGAACCAGCTAAAACAGGTTGCTGTGGTGGCGGGAAACACGCACATGAGCAGCATGTCCAGTCAGGAGCATCAGCTTTTATTGACCCCGTCTGCGGTATGTCTGTTGACCCAAATACTGAGTTAAAAACGGATTATCAGCAACAGACTTATTATTTCTGTAATCCATCTTGCTTAGACAAATTTAAGGGAGATCCTGAGTTTTATCTAATTCCACCTGATCAGCGTCCTGTGCCTGAAGGTGCTGCTGATATGGATTATACCTGTCCGATGGACCCTGAAATTGTGCAAAAAGGGCCGGGCACGTGTCCGATTTGTGGTATGGCGCTGGAGCCGATGCAACCGACTTTAGATGATGCACCAAATCCTGAATTGGTTGATTTTAGTCATCGCTTTTGGATGACTTTACCACTGACGTTAATCGTGTTTGTTTTAGCGATGGGTTCACATCTCCATAGTTTCATTTCACCGCATATTCAGCCGTGGATTGAGCTAGTCCTCGCGACCCCTGTGGTGTTGTGGGCGGGTAAACCGTTTATTGAGCGCTGTTGGACCTCGTATAAAACCCGTAACTTGAATATGTGGAGTCTGATAGGGGTTGGGGTATTAGCCGCCTATATTTATAGTGTCGTGGCGACCATCTTTCCAAGCCTGATTCCGATGGCAGCCAAAACAGGACATGGTGTCGCGGTGTATTATGAAGCGGCGTGTATGATTGTATCTCTGAGTTTGCTTGGTCAAATCATGGAGCTAAAAGCCCGTGCCAAAACAGCCGATTCATTGAAAGCCTTGCTCAAACTCCAAGTCAACACCGCTAAGTTGGTTCAAAATGATCAAGTGATTGAAGTGGATATTGGCATGGTCAAACAAGGCGATATTTTACAGATTTCCTCAGGTGATCAGATTCCACTGGATGGCGTGGTGGTAGAAGGCAAAACCTATGTCGATGAAGCCATGATGACGGGTGAACCTGTGCCAGTGAAAAAGCAAGTGCATGACACAGTCATTGGTGGCACAGTGAATCAACAAGGCAGTATTCGAATACAAACCACGGCTGTAGGTGCTAACACAACATTATCGAAAATGATTCAGACAGTTGCAGAAGCGCAGCGTTCTAAAGCACCGCTACAACGTTTAGCCGATGTGTTTGCTAAATATTTTGTGATTGTGGTGTTGTTCATTAGTGCTTTGACCTTTGTTGCATGGATGGTGTTTGGTGGTGCGCAATTTGACTTGGCATTGATGTGTGCTGTAGCGGTACTGATTATTGCCTGTCCATGTGCGCTTGGTTTAGCAACGCCAATGTCCGTGATGGCCACTACAGGTCGTGCAGCACAGAAAGGTGTTCTGTTTAAAGATGCGGAAGCGATTGAAGCCTTAAGTAAGGTTAATACGCTGATTGTCGATAAAACTGGAACCTTGACTGAAGGTAAGCCGAGTCTGAAAGAAATTAGGTTACTCAGCCCAAATGTGGAACAAACTCAAGTTGAACAGTGGATTGCCTCGATTGAGCAATATTCAAGTCACCCGATTGCTCAAACTTTGACTCAAATTGTTCCTACGCAGCAATTGCTAAAAGTGGAAGACTTTGAAGATGTTACGGGCTTTGGCGTCAAAGGTCAGATTGGCGAGCAAACCTTGTATATCGGTAGTCAAAAGTTGCTAGAACAACTCGGTATCACCTTAGACACTACACTACAAAGCCAGTTAGATCAGCAACGTGCGATAGGCAATGTCATAAGTTTCTTGAGCAATAGCCAGGAGGTGCTGGCGTATATTTCTATCCATGATGCAATTAAAGCCAATGCCCCTCAAGTGATTCAGCAATTGATTGATGATGGTATTGAAGTGGTGATGGCGACAGGTGACCACGAGAAAAATGCGCAACTAGTGGCAAAAGAGTTAGGCATTCAGCATGTGCATGGCAATTGTACCCCAATCGAAAAATTGGAGATTGTGAAGAAATATCAGGCGCAGGGCAAAATTGTTGCTATGGCGGGTGATGGGATTAATGATGCACCAGCGCTTGCCCAAGCCAATGTCGGGATTGCGATGGGGAATGGAACTGATATTGCTAAACAGACGGCACAAGTGACGTTGGTGAAAGGTGATATTCGTGGAGCAGCCGACGCCTTGCATATGGCGAAACTTGGTGTACGTAATATGAAACAGAACCTTGCCTTTTCTTTTGTCTATAACGGCTTGGGTGTACCTGTCGCAGCGGGAATTTTCTATCCACTCACTGGGTTATTACTCACTCCGATGTTAGCCGCAGTAGCGATGTCGCTTAGTTCACTGTCTGTGGTTTTAAATGCCTTACGTTTGCAAAAGGCAAAATAAGTCCAGCAGCATATAAATGGTAACAAAAGCCTCAAGCATTTCCTTGAGGCTTTTTTCTATTTACGGCATAACAGATAGAACAAAATAAAAACTGAAGTGTCGATAATAAAACTCAAGGGTCATTCAGGACAACTTCGTGATTGGACTCAAACCAAGTGTTGAAAGCGTAGGTCACGACATGGATATAAAAAATGCTTTTCTATCACAGAATCAGTATTGAAATAAGATTTAAAGTATTGAATTAAAATAAATTATAGAGCTGTTGTATTGAAACATCTTTAGAACGGATACCCGATATGATTTTACTTAAACATTGTCAAGTCTTCGTCCATCGCATTTTCAAGTCTAATACCAAAGTTGTTGACAATATTGTTGCATTTTAATTTATTTGTGCTTATTTTAGCTAATAATTGATCTGATTGTTGACAATATGCAAATTGACGAGCTGTCTCCACAGACAAAACAAGTCGCTACAGCGACTTTAACCGACCAGATTTTCAGAAAAATTCAAACTGCGATTGTGAGCGGTGAAATTGCAGCGGGCAGTAAAATTTCTGAACCAGAGCTGGCGCGTGTATATGGCATTAGTCGTGGACCTTTACGTGAAGCCATCCACCGCTTAGAAGGGCAAAAATTGGTAGAACGCACTGCTCATGTCGGCGCGCGTGTAGTGTCTTTATCGCATCAACAATTGTTTGAGCTGTATCAAATTCGTGAAAACTTGGAAGGTTTGGCTTGCCGTTTGGCTGCACAAAGCATCGATAAACAGCAGATTTTAAATTTGCGTGAAGTGCTGCATTTACATGCGCAAGACCCAAATTTTAAAGAAGGGAAAGGCTATTACTTACAAGAAGGTCAGGACGATTTTCATTATTGCATCATCAAGAACTGTGGCAATAAAACTTTGGAAAAGATGTTATGTGATGAGTTGTATCACTTGATTCGGATGTATCGAATTCAGTATTCCAAAACGCCAAATCGTCCGCATCGAGCCTTGTCGGAACATATTCGTATTTTAGATGCTATTGCCGAAGGTGATGCAGAACTCGCGGAATTACTGATGCGACGCCACATTGCTGCGTCTTATCAAAACATTGAACAAAACCTAATTTAATGATGAAGAGAGAGGGAGGACGTATGTCAACGTTATCAGCAGGGCAGAAATTCCGTGATGCGGTTGCAAGTGAACATCCATTACAAGTGGTCGGAACCATCAATGCCAATCATGCCTTATTGGCAAAGCGTGCAGGTTACAAAGCCATTTATTTATCTGGCGGTGGTGTAGCAGCAGGCTCTTTAGGTTTACCTGACTTAGGTATTAGCAACCTCGATGATGTACTGACAGATGTACGCCGTATTACCGATGTATGTGATTTGCCTTTATTGGTCGATGCCGACACAGGTTTTGGTGCTTCAGCATTTAACATTGCGCGTACGACAAAAGCACTTATCAAGTTTGGTGCAGCGGCTATGCATATTGAAGACCAAGTCGGTGCGAAACGTTGTGGTCACCGTCCAAACAAAGCCATTGTGACTCAAGAAGAAATGGTTGACCGTATTAAAGCTGCCGTTGATGCGCGTGGTGATGACAAGTTCGTGATTATGGCGCGTACCGATGCTTTGGCTGTAGAAGGTTTGCAAGCTGCAATTGACCGCGCAGGTGCTTATATTGAAGCAGGCGCGGACATGTTGTTCCCAGAAGCGATTACTGAATTGGCGATGTATAAACAATTTGCTGCTGCAACCAATGTTCCAATTTTGGCAAACATTACTGAATTTGGTTCTACGCCATTATTTACCACAGAGGAATTGGCTTCTGCGGATGTCAGCATTGCGCTTTATCCTCTTTCAGCTTTCCGTGCGATGAACAAAGCAGCGGAAAATGTCTACACTACTTTACGTAAAGAAGGTACACAAAAGAACGTGGTCGATACCATGCAAACCCGTCAAGAATTGTATGACCGCATTAATTACCATGCGTTTGAACAATACCTTGATGCCTCTTTTGTCAAAAATAAATAACAGTTTAACCATAAAATCTTTGCGTCAGTGTAGGAAATAAAACTGACGCAAAGCATAAAAATGAATTGATCCACCCAATGGAAGAAGGAAGATCTCATGAATGCAACAACAAACGGATTCAAGCCAAAAAAATCAGTCGCACTCAGCGGACAAGTGGCGGGTAATACAGCACTTTGCACCGTAGGTCGTAGTGGTAATGATTTGCACTACCGTGGTTACGACATTTTAGACCTTGCGGGTCAAAGCGAATTTGAAGAAGTGGCTTACCTTTTGGTTCATGGCAAATTACCGAATAAAGCGGAACTCAAGGCCTACAAGAATAAACTGAAAGCACTTCGTGGTTTACCTGCATCACTTAAAGCGGCGTTAGAACAACTCCCACCATATGCACACCCAATGGACGTGATGCGTACAGGTGTTTCAGTTCTAGGTTGCTTAACACCAGAACATGAAGACCATAACTATGCGGGTGCACGCGACATCGCAGACAAGTTAATGGCATCTTTCGGTTCAATGTTGCTTTACTGGTATCACTTTAGTCACAACGGCAAACGTATTGAAGTTGAAACCGATGATGACTCAATTGGTGCGCACTTCCTTCATTTGTTACACGGTGAAAAACCATGTGAACAATGGATTCAAGCAATGCACACGTCATTGATTTTGTATGCAGAGCATGAGTTCAATGCATCGACGTTTACTTCACGTGTAATTGCTGGTACAGGTTCAGACATGTACTCAACTATTGCAGGTGCAATTGGTGCATTACGTGGACCTAAACATGGTGGTGCAAACGAAGTTGCATTCGTGATTCAACAGCGCTACGACAATGCAGACGAAGCAGAAGCAGACATTCGTAAGCGTGTAGAAAACAAAGAAGTCGTGATTGGTTTTGGTCACCCTGTTTACACCATCGCTGACCCACGTAACGAAGTAATTAAGCAAGTTGCACTTGAATTGGCGGATGCGCAAGAAAACAAAAAAATGTATTTGATTGCGGAACGTTTAGAAGCCGTGATGAAAGAAGTGAAAAACATGTTCCCGAACCTCGACTGGTTCAGTGCGGTGAGCTATCACTTGATGGGCGTTCCAACTGCCATGTTCACACCATTGTTCGTGATTGCACGTACAGCAGGTTGGTCAGCGCACGTGATTGAACAACGCCAAGACGGCAAAATCATTCGTCCAAGCGCGAACTACACAGGCCCTGAAAATCTTGAATTTAAACCATTGGCGGAGCGTGGTTAATGAACACTAAATACCGTAAACCGCTGGCAGGTACCCAGCTTGAATATTACGACGTGCGTCAAGCCGTTGAAGATATTCAGCCAGGCGCATACGAAAAACTGCCTTACACCTCTAAAGTACTCGCAGAGCAATTGGTACGCCGTGCCGATGCCGAGAACTTAACTGCTTATTTAACGCAGTTGATTGAAGGCCGTCAGGACTTAGACTTCCCTTGGTATCCTGCGCGCGTGGTGTGTCATGACATCCTAGGTCAAACTGCATTGGTTGACCTTGCAGGTTTGCGTGATGCGATTGCCGACAAAGGCGGTGACCCATCTAAAGTCAACCCAGTTGTGCCAACACAGCTCATTGTCGACCACTCTTTAGCAGTGGAATATGGCGGTGCTGACCCAGACGCTTTTGCAAAAAACCGTGCTGTTGAAGACCGTCGTAACGAAGACCGTTTCCACTTTATTGAATGGACTAAAACAGCATTTAAAAATGTCGATGTGATCCCTGCGGGGAACGGCATTATGCACCAGATTAACCTAGAGAAAATGTCTCCGGTCATTCAGGCGCGTGATGGCGTAGCATTCCCAGACACATGCGTAGGTACAGACTCGCACACACCACATACAGACGCTTTGGGCGTAATTTCTGTGGGTGTTGGTGGCTTAGAAGCTGAAAACGTAATGTTAGGCCGTGCATCTTGGATGCGTCTACCAGACATTATTGGTGTTGAGTTTGTAGGTCAGCGTCAGGCGGGCATTACTGCAACAGATATCGTGTTGGCTCTAACAGAGTTCTTGCGTAAAGAGCGCGTTGTTGGTGCTTATCTTGAGTTCTTTGGTGAAGGTGCTGACAGCATGTCTGTGGGCGACCGTGCAACCATTTCGAACATGACACCAGAATACGGCGCTACGGCGGCGATGTTCTACATCGACCAAAACACGATTGATTACTTACGCCTCACAGGCCGTGAAGATACTCAAGTGGCACTGGTTGAACAGTACGCAAAAGAAATCGGCCTTTGGGCATCTGACATGACCAAAGCAGAGTACCCACGTGTACTACGTTTTGACCTATCGACAGTCACACGTAACATTGCTGGTCCATCAAACCCACATGCACGTGTTTCAACTGCGGACCTAAAAGAAAAAGGTATTGCGGGTGTTGTTGAAAACCGTTCTGATGGCTTAATGCCAGATGGTGCAATCATTATTGCTGCCATTACTTCGTGTACCAACACTTCTAACCCACGTAACACTGTGGCGGCAGGCTTGTTGGCACGTAAAGCAAATGAACTTGGTTTAGTTCGTAAACCTTGGGTGAAATCATCATTTGCACCGGGTTCAAAAGCGGCTGCACTTTATCTTGAAGAAGCAGGTGTTCTAAAAGACTTAGAACAACTTGGTTTTGGTATTGTGGCTTATGCTTGTACGACGTGTAACGGTATGTCGGGTGCGTTAGATCCAGTCATTCAGCAAGAAATTATTGACCGTGACTTGTACGCAACCGCAGTACTCTCTGGTAACCGTAACTTCGATGGCCGTATCCATCCATATGCAAAACAAGCGTTCTTAGCATCTCCACCGCTTGTTGTGGCGTATGCAATTGCGGGCACAATTCGTTTTGACATCGAAAAAGATGCTTTAGGTCATGACAAAGAAGGTAACCCGATTTACCTCAAAGACATCTGGCCATCTGATGCTGAAATTGATGCGTTAGTTAAAGAAGCTGTGAAGCCTGAACAGTTCCGTAAAGTCTACATTCCAATGTTTGACTTAGGCGTAACCGTAGAGGCCGAAAGTCCGCTTTATGACTGGCGTCCACAAAGTACTTACATCCGCCGTCCACCATATTGGGAAGGGGCGTTGGCTGCACCACGTACTTTGGCGAACATGCGTCCGCTTGCAATTTTGGGTGACAACATAACCACTGACCATTTATCGCCTTCAAACGCGATTTTGATGGACTCGGCTGCGGGTGAATACCTTCACAAAATGGGCGTACCAGAAGAAGACTTCAACTCTTATGCAACACACCGTGGTGACCACTTAACGGCACAACGTGCAACTTTTGCCAACCCGAAATTGTTTAACGAAATGGTACGTCGTACTGATGGTACAGTGAAACAAGGTTCAAAAGCACGTGTAGAGCCAGAAGGCGAAGTGATGCGTATGTGGGAAGCGATTGAAACTTACATGAACCGTAAGCAACCGCTGATCATCGTTGCAGGTGCTGACTATGGTCAAGGTTCTAGCCGTGACTGGGCTGCGAAAGGCGTTCGTCTTGCAGGTGTAGAAGCCATTGTTGCGGAAGGTTTTGAGCGTATTCACCGTACCAACTTGGTGGGTATGGGCGTATTACCGCTTGAGTTTAAAGCAGGTGTAAACCGCAATACCTTGAAGTTAGATGGTACTGAGCTATACAGCGTGATTGGTAACATTGCGCCACGTTCAACTTTAACTTTAGTGATTGAGCGTGCAACGGCTGATGGCAAAAATGAAGTTGTGGAAGTACCTGTAACTTGCCGCCTAGATACAGAAGAAGAAGTGTCTGTATATGAAGCGGGTGGTGTACTTCAGCGTTTTGCTCAGGACTTCTTGGAAAGCCAAGAAGAGAAAGAGCAATTAACAGCTTAATTTAAAGTATTTGATATTGTTTAAAAAAAGCCCTACTTTAGAGTGGGGTTTTTTATTGAGAATAATATGCAAGACTCAAGCAATTTAGAGGAATTGCTACACGATATGACGGTAATCCTCCCATAAATAACCGAAGTTAAAAGTAGAGGTTAAGCAGCCATTAGAGGTGGCCTTCCTTTGTTAGCTTGGTGTGGTCTTTCATGATTGTAATGCCACAGCCAATCAGTTGCGTAATCCTGAACTTCTTCTAACGTATCAAACAAATGCTTGCTCAGCCAACTATAACGTATAGTCCGATTATATCGTTCAATATACGCATTCTGCTGTGGCTTACCCGGTTGAATATATTCAATACGAATACCGTGCTCAGTAGCCCAGCGCACAAATTCGTGACTGATAAACTCGGGGCCATTATCACATCGGATCACTAACGGTTTTTCTCTCCACTCCAGCAATTGATTCAACGTACGAATGACCCTAATTGTGGGCAATGAGAACCCTGCTTCAATGGCTAGGCCTTCGCGGCGGTAATCATCAATCACATTCAATAATCGAAACTTGCGACCATCGGAAAGTTGATCATGCATAAAATCCAGTGACCAAACCTGATTTGCACGTATTGGCTCTTTCAGTGGTTCAGGCACATGTCGTTTTAGTCTTCTTCTCGGTTTAATACGCAGATTCAGTGCCAACTCACAGTAAATGCGATAAACCCGCTTGTGATTCCAGCAGTGACTCTCAACATGCCGTAAATACGAGAAGCATAGACCAAAGCCCCAATCGGTATTTTCCTCAGTGAGTTCAATGAGCCGTTCTGCAATGAGCACATTGTCATCACTGAGTCTAGCCTGATAACGGTAGCAGGTTTCACTTATGCCAAATGCAGTGCAAGCTAAACGGATACTAACAGCATGTTGGGCCACTGCCTGTTGAGCCATCTGACGTCGACAAGATGGCTTTACCACTTTTTTGACATCGCTTCCTGAATAATTTCTGCTTTTAATCGCTCTTCAGCATACATTTTTTTCAGTCTGGTATTTTCTGTTTCCAACTCTTTCAGCCGTGCCATCAAAGATGTATCCATGCCGCCATATTTAGCACGCCATTTATAGAAGGTTGCATTACTCATACCATGTTCACGACAAAGGGCCGCAACAGGTGTGCCAGACTCCGCTTGCTTCAAGATGGACATGATCTGGCTGTCAGTAAATTTAGATGTTTTCATGCAGAATCTCCTGCTTGTATCTTAAGAGAAAATTCTACTTTTAAGTCCTATTATTTTTAGGGGGGATTACCTAAGCTGCATTTGCTGATGAATCAATCAGGTGGAATAGTAAATACGATTTTATCTAATGGACATACAGCAGATATCAAAATGGTGGAGCAACTAGTCAAAGGAATGACTGCAAAATTGTATGCTGATCGCGGCTATATTAGTCATGAGCTTAAGAGCAGGCCTAAAGATCAAGATATTGATTTGATGACCTATCATCGTAAAAACATGCAAGCGATTAAATTATCAAAAGCGGATAACTACCACTTAAAACAACGCAATAAAATAGAAACATTATTCAGCTTGCTAAAAGGGACATACAACTTAGTCACGAGCAAAGCACGGAGTATTACAGGTTATTTGACAGGCATTTATGCTTCTCTGTGCGCTTATCAACTTTGTCATTAAAATAAGCCAATGATTCGTCTTATGGAAACATCGGCTTAAACAGGATTCGGATTAAATACAAAAAATCTTAATTTATTGGAAGGATGAAAGATGAGTTGGAGTTATACTTCGGATCGACCATAGTTAAAGTTCCATCATTAATTATGTTGATTTTATCCAAAAAATTTATTAACTTTATATATTCTTTTGTGATACTTTTTCTAAGTGTTATCTCGGTTTGATAATTAATTTTTTACCATCAACTAATCCAAATCCTGATTAAGCCAACCATTCGTATTATGGCGGTATTGGCTTAATCAGGATTCAGCTTATGTAATACTTCATATCTATTATTTTAATTAGTCTTGTAAGAAGATTAATTAATTCATTAATAGATTGTTTGTGTTAAATTGAGTTAGACATATATTTTTTAGATTGCAGGTATGCCCCTGCGGTCACAAAATAGACTCTACAAACTCAAAGGCTTGTCTATACTCTGTTCACCATTTCTAAAACACTTGGAGAACAAAAATGGTAACTGCTGGCGAAAAACCTGGAACAGGCTTCTATTTTTGTATTCAATGCGGGCACCGCGTTTACTTAGAAATTGGTACAGACCGTTTACCCCCGTGTACCAAATGTCTTGGCAATCAATTTAACAGCAAGATTGCCTAAGCTGCACACTGCAAACAGTGATCCGCT
This sequence comes from Acinetobacter sp. ACNIH2, assembly GCF_002934965.1. Taxonomy (NCBI): domain Bacteria; kingdom Pseudomonadati; phylum Pseudomonadota; class Gammaproteobacteria; order Moraxellales; family Moraxellaceae; genus Acinetobacter; species Acinetobacter sp. ACNIH2. Next base: position 420,701 of record NZ_CP026412.1, on the reverse strand, counting down.
GTTTTGAATTATGCCCAGTCACACCAGATAGGGCTTTTTATTTGCATCAAGAAAACTATGGAGGGGGATGAAACCTGATACTAGTACTCAGCTGTATTGAGAACTTTGAATATCTGTTCACGATCACTGACTCTAAAGAACAGGGTATACGTGACCTAAAGCCTCATTTGTGTACGTAAAGTAAGCAAATCTTCGCTTTGATGATTAAATTTTATTTAGATCACCAATTTTTTGAATACATCATTTCTTACATTTATGACAACATTATTTTTTAAAATGATCAGTGGACATTGAGCATAAGCGCGTTATACTAGACCTACCATTTCTAAAACAACATAAGGAGGACAAAAATGGTTACTGCTGGCGAAAAACCCGGAACAGGCTTCTATTTTTGTGTTCAATGCGGACGTCGAGTCTACTTAGAAATTGGTACTGATCGTTTACCCCCGTGTACCAAATGTGCTTGCACTCAATTTCAAAAATAAAAGTGATTAAGCAACAACATTAAAACAGATATCCCTGTTTTAAAAAAAGCCCTATTCATCCATAGGGTTTTTTGTTGTTATTTAAAAATATTAGAAAACTCTATTGGAGATATTTGTTTTATATAGTTTGCGAGGAAACTTTCTATGCTCTTAGGTTAAATAACTTGTCGCCCTATTTAACTATTGCTACATTCACATGAATTTACACATGTTAAGTCAGGGATTATGTCGTATCGTTTCGCCACTATAATTGGATTGTGCGCCATTTTATTCTGGGCCGCTATTGTCGGGTTATTACGACAAGTAACGGATGGCTTCGGGCCAATTTTGGGTGTGTGTTTAATTTATAGTTTAAGTTCCGTCATTTTACTGATCTTATTTAAACCATCAAAATTACATTTATTTCCTAAAGTTTACCTCATTTGGGGTTCAATTCTATTTGTTGCTTATGAGTTATGCTTATCACTTTCTTTAACATTTGCTCAAAATAATCAACAAGCTGTGGAAGTGAGTATTCTGAATTATTTGTGGCCAAGCCTAACCGTTCTACTTTTAATTTTAACCAAAGAGCAAAAGTTTCATCCTTTAGTAATTGTGGGGATATTACTGACTTTATTTGGCATTATTCAGGTTCAAGTTGGAAATGGCGAGCTTAGTTTAAATCAACTGATACAGAATATTTCGCTTAACCCCATCAGTTATGCTTTAGCTTTTATGGGGGCTTTTATTTGGGCAGCGTATTGCACGCTCACGAAGAAAATTGGCGATGGTCAGAATGCAATAGCCATATTTTTTAGCCTAACTGCAGTGGCCTTATGGCTTAAATATCTTTGGATGGGTGATTTTCAAGTTCCTGAGCTTCACCTACAGAGTTTTGTTTATTTGGCGATTAGTGCTGCTGCATTTGGATTAGGTTACGCTGCTTGGAATATTGGCATCTTGCATGGCAATATTCAATTGCTTACAGCTGCATCCTATTTGACGCCGATTATTTCTTCATTTATTGCTATGCAGTTACTTGATTTGGGGCTGTCATGGGTATTTTGGCAAGGTGCTGCTTTGGTCACTTTAGGTTCGTTTTTATGTTGGTGGTCTACTCGTAGGACTTCATAAAACAGGGAGATGCCATCATCTCCCTAAATCTATCTAAACGATGATGCAAAACTATTTAGGGAAAATAAAGGAAGCAATCAAGCGTCCCCCCCATTCTTTTGCACTACCCGTCGTATCATCTGCCCAGTAACGCACACCACCACCAACACTGATCAGTTGCCCATTTAAATTTACAATTTTGGTCGCTGATAGATTTATTGGTATAGTTGCATCTTCACTATTCCAGTCATAGGTGGCTTCACTGTTGAGTGAGATGGTTAAACTACTTGGATAGGTATAGCTGACAAAAGGCTGCAAGAATGTACTGCTGATGCCTTCAGCATTGTCTTTATGCTCAACAGCCCAAATATGGTTTGCTAGGGCACCGAAAGTCCAACCATTCATTTGTTTTAGTACAACGGTTGTTGGTCCGAGTCCCCATTGATCTGCACCTAAAGTTTTTTCAGAAGCAGTAGGCAATAACATTGCTGGACCTATCCCCCAAATAATTCCCCCTGGTCCTGAATCGACTGGTGAAAGAAACAGACTTTGTACTGTATCTCCAGTGCCCCAGTCATCATATTTAGAGCTATCACCATATGTCTGATACACGACTGGCAGAACGGTACGTGAGATGAGATTCCAATCTTCATTTAAACTGATTGGAATAACAGGCTGAATATTGAGTTGATATCGTTCAATATCTTCTTCCGCGCCAATCTTTTCATCATAGTTAAGTTGAAAAGGTACACTCACCATAGCCGCGACAGGATTAGATAATTGTTTTGCTAAATCTGCCGTATCCGCAGCATAGCTGGTTATAGTAAAGAGAGAGCAAAGACTTAAGCATAAACTTTTTTTCATATTTTAGCTCTAGTTAACCCACTTATGTTTTTCTCATTTCGTACTTTATAAGTGTGAGATTAGATGAAGAAAGTAGGATCAATTTTTTTCTTTACTTTAATATTAAAAGGATCTTGAATTTTTAATAACGGTAAAGTAATTGGTTGGTGTCGTTGTCCTGCCTTTATTCTTACAGTGTTGTGCTTTATATAGTTCTAAATTGATTATAGTTTTTTTGTAGTATTGGTCAAAATTTATTTTTTGTCTATAAAAGCAACTGATTTTTACTAGATATTGAGTTTTCTGAATTTCTAAAGATGTCGGAGCCTATTGATGGGAAAATTGAGTTAAGAAGAGTCATGAGTAGCAATAAAGTGGTGCAAGTTTTTGGTTAGCTGTACTTAAAAATGAGAGTTAGGCATAGAAAACAGAGTAAAATGTTGTCAAAGTATGGTGAGAAGTAGTCTAAAAGATGAAATTTTATATCATTCATAAGCTTTTCTGATGAATTGCTTTGTGGTCTATAATTAAAAAAGACATCAATGTTAAAAAATATACTAAAAAATGCACTGCATTAAACCATTTGAATTTAAATGCACTATTTTGGTTCCTTTTGTGTGGTGATTAATTGCTTAATAATGAAAATGTTTGAATATGGTGCATTTCATTTTTCAAACAGTATAATAGGTGTTAAGCGAAGTTTATAAATCTTGTATTCTGATAAATAATTCAATGTTTTAGCTTTGCTTTTTAAAAGTTGGTATGAGAATTGCTTTATAACTGCCAACTACTAACACGCACTCCACAGGTGCAACAAAAAATCATCGGAGCAAAATGAGCATGGCGAACAAGGTCCTTCAACTCATCCAAGAAAGTGGCGCAAAATGGGTCGATTTCCGCTTTACTGATACTAAAGGTAAGGAACAGCACGTTACTTACCCAGCAGATACAATTGATGAAGATACTTTTGAAGACGGTAAAATGTTTGACGGTTCTTCAATTGCTGGTTGGAAAGGTATCGAAGCGTCTGACATGATTTTACGCCCAGATGCAGAAACAGGTTTTATCGACCCGTTCTTCGCTGAGCCTACAGTAGTTGTTACTTGTGATGTCATCGAGCCATCAACTGGTCAAGGTTATGACCGTGACCCACGTTCTATTGCTCGCCGTGCAGAAGAATATCTAAAATCTACAGGGATTGGAGATACTGCATTCTTTGGTCCAGAACCAGAATTCTTTGTATTTGACGAAGTGAAGTGGGACATCGATATGTCTGGCGCTCGTCATACATTAATCGCTGAAGAAGCTGCTTGGTCTACTGGTAAAGACTATGAATCTGGTAACTCAGGTCACCGTCCACGTGTTAAAGGTGGTTACTTCCCAGTTCCTCCAGTTGATTCTTCACATGACATGCGTGCAGAAATGTGTGCGAAAATTGAAGACATCATGGGCCCAGGTCGTGTAGAAGTACATCACCACGAAGTTGCATCTTGTCAATTAGAAATTGGTGTGAGCTTCAACACAATGGTTCGCAAAGCGGACGAAGTACAACAGTTTAAATATGCTGTTTGGAACGTTGCGCACCAATATGCAAAAACTGCAACTTTCATGCCTAAGCCAATGGTTGGCGATAACGGTTCTGGTATGCACGTTCACATGTCAATCTCTAAAGATGGCAAGAACTTGTTTGCTGGTGATGAATACGCTGGTCTTTCAGAAATGGCGCTTTACTTCATCGGTGGTGTGATCAAGCATGCTCGTGCATTGAACGCAATTACTAACCCTTCTACAAACTCGTACAAGCGTTTAGTTCCACACTTCGAAGCTCCGATTATGTTGGCTTACTCAGCACGTAACCGTTCTGCTTCTATCCGTATTCCTTATGTTTCTAGCCCTAAAGGCAAACGTATTGAAGCACGTTTCCCAGATCCAATGATGAACCCGTACTTAGGTTTCGCAGCATTGCTCATGGCGGGTATCGACGGTATCCAAAACAAGATTCACCCAGGTGAAGCTGCTGACAAAAACTTGTATGACCTTCCTCCAGAAGAAGAAGCTAAAATCCCTACAGTTGCACATAGCCTAGATATGGCTCTTGAAGCACTTCAAGCGGATCATGACTTCCTTCTTAAAGGTGGCGTATTCACTAAAGAAATGCTTGATGCGTACATTGAACTTAAAACTGAAGAAGTTCGTCGTCTTAACACGACTACTCACCCAGTTGAATTTGATATGTACTACAGCTTGTAATTCTGAACGGAATTCCACTGTAAAAAACCCGCGCTCGTCGCGGGTTTTTTTTGTATTATCTGTTTTATTTAAAAAAATAGATCAGCTTTATGGCACAACGTAAGAAACATACCAGTTTTTATCCGTGGATTGATCCCAAAGACCATGACAAAGGTTTTAAACTGAATTTTTCAATGGTGACCTATATTGAAGTTGGGCGTACTCCAGAAGGTTATAAACAGGCAGAGTTTGTTGCCCTGAAAAGCCCTGAATTAGCGCTCGATTATGATTATCCCCAAAGTTTTTTTCTGAGTGCTGAAGGGTTCATCTTGGTGAAAACGCCACAAGGGAAGTTTGAAGTCATTGCCAAAACAGATAATTGTTAATAATTGATCTTTAAATTGAATCAATAACATTCTTTATAAACTCTAAAAGGGTTTGAACGTAAAGTAGATCAATTAAACAGGTAAGGTTATGCAGCAGCAGATTCCAACTGAACTGAAAACATGGTTGTATGCTACAGGTTCATTGACGCAGCAACTCACGGATTTGGCGGGTGGAAAATTTAGGGTACAACCTATGAAAGAGCATTTTCAACGTCTACATTTTATTGATGCAAAATGGATGGGAATGCCACATCAACATACCTCATGGGTTAGAGAAAGTTTTTTATACGGCAATGATACGCAGCCTTGGGTTAAAGCGAAAAGTATTTTTCCAATTCTGAGTTTGCAAGGTCGAGCAAGACTTTTTAAACATATTGGCACAAAACCAATTGGATGGTTTTTGTTCCAGCGTACCAATCCAGCATGTGAACGCCGTGTGATTTGGTTAGAAGATGGTTGGACACGCCAAAGTTGTTATACTTGGCACGGTTGTAAATTTATTGTTCAAGAAACGTTCTTACCTGCATTCGAGCAGTATCTACGCAAAACCAAATTATGAAATTGTTAAAGGATTTTCATGGCTACGGTGCAACATATTACTTGGCGTGAACGCTTAGAAGCTTATTATTATTTATGTCGTTTCGATAAACCCATTGGTACTGAATTGGTCTTTTGGCCAACCATGTGGGCTTTATGGGTTGCGAATAAAGGTATGCCAAGTTTAGGAATTTTAATTCCAATGATTTTGGGCACCATTTTTATGCGTGCTGCAGGTTGCGCCATTAATGACTTTGCAGATCGTAAAGTAGATGCTCATGTAGAGCGAACCAAAAACAGACCTTTGGCAACAGGGATAATTAGCGCAAAAGAAGCGGTTTGTGTGTTTTTAATACTGGTTTTTGCCAGCGCATGTATGCTGTTTTTTTTACCGATAGAAACTTTTTATTGTTCTTTTGGTGCGCTATTTCTCGCTTTTATCTATCCTTTTATGAAGCGCTATACCCATTTACCACAAGTATTTTTGGGGGCTGCATTTTCGTGGTCTATTCCAATGGCCTATACCGCAGTGGGTGAATCTTTGGGATTAACTTGTTGGTTATTGTATTTTGGGAATTTAGCGTGGACGGTTGCTTATGATACGCAATATGCCATTACTGATCGTGAATATGATTTAAAAATTGGGGTGAAATCAACCGCGATTTTATTTGGACGTTACGATATTCAAATTATTGGTGCGTTGCAGGGATTAAGCCTGATTTTAATTTCAACGGCTTTATTTCTAGAACAATTATTGATGCCATTTGGTTTGCTTGCATTAATTTTAGTTGCTGGGGATTTTATCTTTCAAGCGGTTAAAACCAAAAACCGTGATCCGCAACTCTGTTTTTGGGCCTTCCGTCACAATCGTTGGGTAGGAATGATAATTTTTATGGGAATTTTTTTAGAATTAATAGTTTGAAATGACCATATGGTTAAAGAGTGTCCTATACAGGGCACTTTTTTTATGCCTTAATAATTCTGCATGTAGTTTCATGCCCAAAAAATAAAGATTAAAAAGGATATTTTATGAAGCGCACGAAAATAGCTTTGGCACTTACATTGACACTTTCAAGTCTATTTTTAACAGCTTGTAATGATGATGACGATAATACGGTAGCCGATTCCAATAAAACCTATTTATCTGAAGGGAATTATTCTTTAGATACAGTAGAGAATAGCTCATCGATTAAAGTCATGACCTATAATATGACTAATGTTCAAGGGAAAACTGCAACAGCCACTGCCATGGTATTGTTTCCAAAAGCCATTCAACCTAAAGATGGCTATCGCGTTGTGGTCTGGGAACATGGGACTGTTGGAGGTGGAGATGACTGTGCTCCGAGTAAAAATTTACTTAACCCTCGCTTTAAAATTCTCGCAGATACCTTATTGGCCGCTGGTTATGTCATCATTGCACCGGATTATGAGGGGTTGGGTACACCAGGTGTACATCCTTATTTGAACTTATCTAGTCAGGCTAATTCCGCAATTGCAGCGGTAAAAGCGGCAAAAGATCATTACGGTAAGCAATTAAATGGCGCATGGATGTCGATTGGTCAGTCACAAGGTGGACATGCTTCCTTGGGTACTGCGGAATTTGCCAATACAGACAGCAGCTATAAAGGAGCAGTTGCGGGTGCGCCAGCATCAAGTTTAGGGCGAATTATCCAGATTTATCTCGATCCGCAGTTGAATCTTGATGAAAATAATCAATCTAAGGGTGTGAATAGATTAGATGAACAATTACTAAAAGTTCGATATGCAGTTGCAAATAACATTATTACACCAGCACAAGGACAAGCAGCAATTGATCAAATTGCAGATGGTTATGCTGAGTTGTTGGCTTATGCAGCGCTGACCAGTTCGGGTATTAAAGCATATCAACCTAATTACGATTTAAAAAATATCTTTACAGCAGGTGCTGCGGATATTGCAGAAAAGGCATATGGCCGTACGGGCGATGATGGCGCATGTTTGGGTTATGCAGACCCGAATAGTGCAAATGGTTTACAAGAACAATTTAAAGTCGGGGTACTTGCTTTCTTAAATGAAGATCCTACACACTTAATTGCACAATATGGCATTGATTTAAACAAGATTAAAACGGACCCAGTAGTTCAGAAATTTTTAATAGATAATCAACCAGCCACCAACGCGACCGCAGCAAAAGTGATTAAAACACCTGTATTTATTATTCAGGGTGAGAAAGATCAAGCGGTATTGCCTATAGTTACACAGGCTTTATATGCAAATATGAAAACCAATGCAACCAAGTACTTCCCTCAAAATGCTTATGCTGATGGATATCAACTTACCATTGTGCCGAATGCAACACATACACAAGCGATTGTTTGTAAAAATGCAGATGCTTTTGATTTCATTCAAGCAAATATGTCCGCTGCTACAGGTATTGTATTGACTGACGCACAAAAAGATGCAAGTCAAAACCCACAATGTACGGGCAATTTCTAAGTACTGTGTTAGATACATCTTTGCAAAAAGAGTCTCATTATTGAGGCTCTTTTTTGTTATATTGTTGCGCAATGAAGAATGCAAGATTTGAGTTAAATCACCTATGAACCAACCTGAAGTGAATAAAAAACCGATGCCTTGGAAACTCATGGCATTTGGGCTGCTCATTCCAGTGTTTATTCTCGGAATGGCACTTTTAGCTGCAAAAAGTGATGCAGATAATAAAAAGCAATATGATTTAGAGCGTGCAGAAATTCAAAAGCGTGTTGAACTAAGACAACAGCGCGAAGCTGCCGCACAGGCAAAGAGTGAATAGATTAATTTTCTAAGGCTGTGCAATCATTTTGAAAGGGTAGAGATCGACTATAGCTTGAAAACTTATAGTTATTATTAGTTATGCTCTATATGACAATTTTGCATATCAATATAATAAAACAAGCAATAGTTGTGAATAGTAAATCTCTATAATGAATATCAATTGTTGAATGTGTAATAAGCACGAATTAGTAATCGGTGTTGTCGATGTCAATAAATGAGGAAAGACTTACTCATCTTAAACAGCTTGAAGCTGAGAGTATTCACATTATTCGTGAAGTAGCTGCCGAATTCGAAAATCCGGTAATGTTATATTCTATTGGTAAAGACTCAGCTGTCATGCTGCATCTTGCCTTGAAAGCGTTCTATCCTGCCAAACTTCCATTTCCGCTACTGCATGTAGATACAGGTTGGAAGTTCAAGGAAATGATCCAATTCCGTGACAACATGGCAAAAACCCATGGCTTTGATTTGATCGTGCATCAAAACAAAGAAGGTCGTGATGCGGGCATTAACCCGTTCGACCACGGTAGCTCAAAATATACGGATATCATGAAAACTCAGGGCTTGAAACAAGCACTGGATAAGTATGGTTTTGACGCTGCTTTTGGTGGCGCACGTCGTGACGAAGAAAAATCTCGTGCGAAAGAGCGTGTTTATTCTTTCCGTGATAATAAACACCGTTGGGATCCTAAAAACCAACGTCCAGAATTATGGAATTTATACAACGGTAAAGTGAACAAAGGCGAAAGTATTCGCGTGTTCCCATTATCGAACTGGACAGAGTTAGACATCTGGCAATACATTTATTTAGAACAGATTCCAATTGTTCCATTGTATTTTGCTGCTGAACGTCCAGTAGTAGAACGTAGCGGTACACTCATCATGGTTGATGATGAACGTATGCGTTTACACGAAGGTGAAGTTCCACAAATGAAATCGGTACGTTTCCGTACTTTAGGCTGTTACCCATTAACAGGTGCAGTCGAGTCAGAAGCGAATACCTTACCTGAAATTATTCAAGAAATGTTGCTCGCGACAAGCTCAGAACGTCAAGGTCGTATGATTGACCATGATGAAGCTGGCTCTATGGAAAAGAAAAAGCAAGAAGGCTATTTCTAATTTCCTAATCAAAGTCCCTCTTTATTAAAGAGGGATTTAGGGAGATTAAAAAATCGATTTCAAAGCATTTGTGGAGTTTGAGCAATGTCTCATCAATCAGAATTAATTAGCCAAGATATTTTGGCTTACTTAAAACAGCATGAACAAAAAGACTTATTACGCTTTTTGACGTGCGGTAACGTCGATGATGGTAAAAGTACTTTAATTGGACGTTTGTTATATGATTCAAAATTGATCTACGAAGATCAATTGCAAGCTGTGACCCGCGACAGTAAAAAAGTCGGCACAACAGGCGATGCACCTGACCTTGCGTTATTGGTAGATGGCCTGCAAGCAGAACGTGAGCAGGGTATTACCATTGATGTGGCTTACCGTTATTTCTCTACAGAAAAACGTAAGTTCATCATCGCGGATACGCCAGGGCATGAGCAATATACGCGTAACATGGCAACAGGCGCTTCTACTGCTGACCTTGCGATCATCTTGATTGATGCACGTTATGGCGTACAAACTCAAACACGCCGTCATACGTACATCGCAAGCTTGTTGGGTATTAAGAACATTGTTGTTGCGATTAACAAAATGGACTTGGTGGAATTCTCTGAAACTCGTTTTGGCGAAATCAAAGAAGAATACCAACAGTTTGTGAGCCAGTTAGATCGTAAGCCAAGCAATATTCTGTTTGTGCCAATTTCGGCTTTAAATGGCGATAACGTGGTTAATCCATCTGCAAATACGCCATGGTATCAAGGTCAAACCTTGATGAGCATCTTGGAATCTGTAGAAATTACCCGTGATTCAAGCAAGAGTGAATTCCGTTTCCCTGTGCAGTATGTCAACCGTCCAAACCTCGACTTCCGTGGTTTCTGCGGAACAATCGCACTGGGTGAAGTACATGTTGGCGATGAAATTGTGGCGTTACCTTCAGGTAAAAAGTCGACAGTTAAAGAAATCGTGACTTATGACGGTAACTTGGAGCATGCGATTGCTGGTCAGGCTGTTACTTTAACCTTAAACGATGAAATTGATATTTCACGTGGTAACGTGCTGGTCAAAGCGGGTGAAGAGCCTTCTTTATCACGTAGTGTCCGCGCAACTGTGGTTTGGATGAATGACCAACCGCTTGTAAAAGGTAAGTTGTATAACGTTAAGATTGGTACGCAAACAGTTCCAGCCAAAGTAACGGCAATTAACTACCGCGTGAATGTGAATACGCTTGAGCATACCCAAGTTGAACAGTTAGAGCTAAATGCAATTGCAGACTTAACCGTTGAATTTGATGCGCCAGTCGTATTTGACCGTTATCAAGACAGTCGTTATACGGGTTCATTTATCTTTATTGACCGTTTAAGTAATGTGACGGTTGGTGCGGGTATGGTTGAAGCCGCGGTTGAATGGACTGCACATGCGAACCCTGTTTCGGCAGAAGACCGTGCTGCACGATTAGGTCAAAAACCTGCGACAGTCACTGTAACAGCAAAAGCACTCGAGCAAGCACAAGTGTTAGAAAGCTTGTTGATTCAACAAGGTGTGGTAGCAATAGCGAAAGCAGGTTTAAGTGCTGAGCAAGTAGCTTTGTTACGTGAAACAGGTGTTGTGGTAATTACTGACCTCGTTGATGCAACCGATGTAAGTTTTACTGCTGAACAAGCAGAAGAGCTTGCAGAACAAATCGTGAAATTGGTTCGCCTGTAATAGATTGAATTAATTTAGAAAAACCCACCTTAAGGTGGGTTTTTTATTGCCTATAGATATTGCAAACTAGACCTTCTGTGCAAAAAGCGTGGCAAAGCGCTGTTTAATTCGGTGGCCTTGCTCATCAGTACGGTGCAGCTCACCAATATTTTCATTGTATTTGAGGATCGTCCAGTTTTGATAAAGTGCATTTAACTCGCCCGCTTTGAAGCTGAAAGGGAAGTCAGGTTGGACAGGATAATCTTCACTATCCATCGCACAGACAATCAAGTTATATCCGCCTGATTTGGTGGCTTGTTGCATTTGTGAAATCAGCGGTGGAACGGTATTGGCTTGTAAGAACATCATCACGACAGTGCAATAGATGAAATCATATTGCTTTTCAATTTGCTGATTTAGGTTTAAATCCCGCAGTTGGATATGAATATTGGTAATTTGTTCGGCCTGAATGATTTGCTCAAGGCGTTGTAAGCTTTGTGTATTTACATCCCATGCATCGACTTCAAAGCCGTGCTGACTTAAGAATAGGGCATTACGACCTGAACCACAGCCCACATCCAATGCCTTTCCACCTTGTAAATACGGTTGAGCTGCTAAAATTTCGGAATGGGTCGGTGTGAGTTGATATTTCTGCGTAAACAATTGATCGGATTGGCAATAGAAGCTGAGCTGGCATTCAATATCATCACTAAATGCCACAATACGATGCCAAACTTGAGGTTCAACTAGAGGAGGTTGTTCAGAGACACTGAAACAATGCTTTGAGATCACATTACCTTGTTCATTCAACATCGCAAAATCAAGTTCACCTTTCAAAATGTGCAGTTTTGCCCATGTGCCTTGTTTGGTATTGTGGGGTTGCTGAAAGGCGGTAGGAATGCTGTCGTGTTTCCAAACAGGGAGAGTTTTATAACAAACGAGAGATTGCATATGGATATCCTGTGATTGGGTGCTTCATCTCAGCTAGAAAAAGGGTTTATGCATATTTTTCATTCGATATTAGCCTGATTTGATAACAAATAAAAACAGCGACCGAAGTCGCTGTTTTTATGCAATTCAATGCTTAAGCCTGTTGAATACCTGCAACTAACCAGTCTTGGTTTGAACCCGCAGGTTTAACAAAATGCCAGATTTCAGTAAATGGTTGCGGCAAACTGTTCAAGTCTTCACTGACTGTACCTGTAAAGCGCACACTCACTACATATTGACCATTTTCAGTTGCAGAATCTGTCACCATGGCATTCAAGTTAGAGAACTCAGCAACATCTTGATCGCGGTTCGCCATAATGTCGTTATACATTGACTGATATAAGTCAGGCGTTAAATAGCGACGAATTTCTTCAATGTTGCTGGCAGTATTCATTGATTGAATATGGTTAAAGCGTTGGCGCGCAATACGTAAGAAAGCAGCAGGTTCAGTACCATCAGGAAGTTGGTTACCACTGTTGGTATATGCAGTGCCGAATGGCGCATTATTTACTGGTGCTTGAGTTGCTGCGCCACCACCTACAGATTGACCAAAAATATTGGTATTGTCCGTTGATGCACGCGGTGCCGCAGGTGTTTGACCAAATGGCGATGCAGTTTGACCGCCATTATTTGGTGCATATGGATTAGTGGATGTTAATTTTTTTTTTGCGCCCATCTTGCGGAAAATGAAGAAGGCAACAGCAGCAGCGAGAAGGATCCAGATCCAACCTGGAATTCCACCTTTTTCTTCTTGGGCGGCTTGAGCTTGACTTGCTGGGTGGTCATCTGCAAGCGCATTTGCAGCCACTGCACCTACGGCAGCACCAGCAACACCAGCAGCAACCATACTACCTACACCTGGACCAGATTTTTGTGGTGCAGTTGCAGGGGCAACAGGTTGTTGAGCAGGTGTAGCTTGACGAGGTTGTTGATAAGACTGTGTTGGTGTCGCAGAACGGCTCATGCCATGACTCTTACCACCACCTGCACGTTTCGCTTCTGCCAAAGGTGCTACCAATAACGCCGCTGCTAAAATACCTGCAACTAAACTACGCTGTCGAACTTCCATTCAATTTTCCTATAATAAAAAATGATAAATAGCCCTGTATTTATGCAGGCATTTGTCAATTTTTTCAATAAGAAAAAGCAATTTTTTTGTTTAATTTTGCACAGTTAAATTTTAACATCGGCGTTCGGCTATTCTGATAGATTCATTGCTTCGGTTAATGCTTCATGTAATCGTGCTACTGCAATAATTTGCACACCTGTAATGGCTTTCTGTGGTGCATTGGCACGCGGCACAATGATGTATTTAAAACCATGTTTAATGGCTTCTTTTAAACGTTCTTGACCATTTGGTACAGGGCGAATTTCACCTGACAATCCAACTTCGCCAAAAACTGCTAATTGTTGGGGCAATGCCTTACCTCGTAAACTGGAAGCGCACGCTAGTAGCACAGCTAAGTCCGAACCAGTTTCAGTAATTTTTAAACCACCGACGACATTAACGTACACATCTTGTCCAGAGGTTTGTACACCACCGTGACGGTGCATGACTGCAAGCAACATGTTTAGGCGGTTTTGTTCTAAGCCTAAGGCAACGCGACGTGGTTGTCCGTGTGCATCATCCACCAAAGCTTGCACTTCGACTAAAAGTGGACGTGTGCCTTCGCGGCTAATCATTACAATTGAACCTGGAATAGCTTCATCGTAGCGACTTAAGAAAATTGCTGAAGGATTGGCGACTTCACGTAAGCCTTTATCGGTCATACCAAACACGCCCAGCTCATTGACTGCACCAAAACGGTTTTTTACTGCGCGAATCATACGATAACGTGAGTCAGATTGACCTTCAAAATACAGTACGCAGTCAACCATGTGTTCAAGTACACGTGGTCCTGCCAAAGCACCTTCTTTGGTCACATGACCCACAATAAACAGTGCAGTACCACTATTTTTGGCAAAACGAGTCAGTAATGCGGCAGACTCTCGAATTTGTGAGACACCACCCGGTGCAGATTGTAAAGTTTCTGTGTAAAGGGTTTGAATGGAATCGAGAATTGCAACGGCAGGGCGTTCTTGTGCCAAAACTTCACAGATACGTTCTACACAAGTTTCTGCCATTACTTTGAGTTGATCTGTTGGTAAGTCTAAACGTTGTGCCCGTAGCGCAACTTGCGAGAGGGATTCTTCACCTGTTACATAGAGTGCGGAACTTCTGGCTGCTGCCATATAAGTTGCTGTTTGTAAGAGAATGGTTGATTTACCAATACCAGGATCACCGCCAATCAATACCACAGAACCAGTGACTAAGCCCCCGCCGAGTACGCGGTCAAACTCACCAATACCTGTTGCAAGACGCGTTTCATGCGAAACTGAGACCTGATTTAAAGTCGTGATATTTGCTGCTTGTCCTGCGTAGCCTCCGCCCATTTTAGGTTGGGCACGATGTGTCACCGCAGGTTCAATGCGGACTTCAACCAGACTATTCCATTCGCCACACTCAACACATTGTCCAGCCCATTTTGAATGGTCTGCACCACATTGCTCACAGCGATATACGGTTTTAATTTTTGCCATAAATAAAATTGAAAATAATCTGTAAATTAGATAAAAGTAATAGTTACGAAAACAATTAAATACAGTGAATGCAATTCTTAAGGAATAAGAAGTGTCGCTGTTTATCGTAATTACTGGTTAAAGGGAATTGCTCAGAAAAATAACATGATATAAGACTTTTACAAGTAAGAAACAGTGTGTTTTGAGTCAAGTGATTTGTTCAGTTCACTTTTTCCATGGAAGGAGTTTGAGCGTTTGGTTGTTTCTTGTCATGACACAGCAGTTTGATGGCATAGATATTGCTCATGCTCAAACAAATGAAAATAAAGCAATTGCAACATTTTCAAATTATATAAAAAAGGTTGATGTCTATGAGTGCAGCAGAAATTGTTGATTGGGTAAATAGTATTATTTGGAGCAAGGCTCTTATTTATTTGTGTTTGGGAGCAGGTTTATTTTTCTCTATTCTGACGCGCTTTGTTCAAGTTCGCCAAATGAAAGAGATGGCAAGATTATTAATACATGGTGGTTCTTCAGAACAAGGGATTTCTTCATTTCAAGCATTAGCCGTATCACTTTCGGGGCGTGTAGGTGTTGGTAATATTGCAGGGGTAGCAGCAGCAATTGGTTTTGGTGGTCCGGGCGCAGTATTTTGGATGTGGCTTGTGGCTTTCTTAGGAGCAAGTACAGCTTACGTAGAATCTACTTTGGGTCAAATTTATAAGGTGGAATACCAAGGTCAATACCGTGGTGGACCTGCATTTTATTTTGATAAAGGTTTAGGCCAACGTTGGTTAGGTGTGGTATTTGCGGTTGCCGCAATTGTATCTTGTGGTTTGTTCCTGCCAGGTATTCAAGCCAATGCGGTGGGGAATGCCTTTACGCAAATTACAGGTGAAGGTTCCATCGTCTTTGGTAATGTCGGTTCATTCAAATTAGTTGCTTTGGTTGTAATTCTATCTTTGTTGGCCATCATTATTTTTGGTGGTATTAAACGTATTGCACGTTTTGCCGAGTTCGTTGTTCCGTTTATGGCGCTAGGCTATATTTTAATGGCCCTCGTCATTGTGGTCATTAATATTCACGAATTACCACGTGTGCTGCAACTTATTTTTGACGATGCGTTTAGCCCTATGGCAGGACTGGGTGCTGCAATTGGTTGGGGTGTTAAACGTGGTGTGTATTCAAATGAAGCAGGTCAGGGGACTGGACCGCATGCAGCGGCAGCCGCAGAAGTACAACATCCAGCGCAACAAGGTTTTGTACAAGCTTTCTCAATTTATGTTGATACGCTATTTGTTTGTTCTGCTACAGCCTTCATGATTTTAATTACAGGTATGTATAACGTACAAGGCACATTAGAAGCAGGCCAATTTATTGTTCAAAATGTTGCAGGTACTGTCGAAATTGGTTCGCCAGCATTTACCCAAATGGCGGTGAGCACTGTATTTGGTGGTTTTGGACAAATTTTTGTTGCCTTGGCGGTGTTCTTCTTCGCATTTACCACAATTGTTGCTTATTACTATATTGCAGAAACCAACATCACTTATTTGAGTTATATCACTCAATCTCCATCGTTATTGTTCGTGACGAAATGTTTTATCATGATTTCTGTCGCTTACGGTGTAATCAGTGCAACAGGTTATATCTGGGGAATTGGTGATATCGGTGTAGGTTTAATGGCTTGGATTAATATTGTGGGTATTATTGTGACCTACTTTGTATGGAAACCAACCATCAAAGCATTGAAAGATTATGAGCAGCAACAAAAAGCAGGAGTAACAGAATATACCTTTGATCCTGTAAAACTTGGGATTCGTAATGCAACTTATTGGGAAGAACGCTTAAAGAAACAACAGAATAATCAATAAAGTAATTGAATGTTAGTGTGAAGTAGAACTTAAAAAGCAGTCACGGCGGCTGCTTTTTTTATTGAATGGTATAAGATTTATATGAACTGATGTGTCCAAAAGGCGCATTGTATTGCATTGATGTAGTGCGTATTATCGGCCCCAATTGTATAAGGCTTGAATGCTGAACGATACAGATAGAGTTGTTTAGCTTAGATTGACCCAAAAACTTACATGGCGAAGGCGTGCTTAAAAATAGTGCAAATGTGTAATTTGGATTAATTTGGTTAAAAAAATCTTAAAGGATTAATAGAGAGTTTTTATAGCGATGTTAAATCAAAACGCGAATGAGCCAGCCGCACAAGGCGAACTCCATCGTAGTTTGTCAAATCGACATCTACAACTAATTGCGATTGGTGGTGCAATTGGTACTGGTTTGTTCATGGGGTCGGGTAAAACTATAAGTTTGGCAGGCCCATCAATTTTATTTATTTACATGATCATTGGTTTAATGGTGTTTTTCGTAATGCGCGCATTAGGAGAATTACTGTTATCTAACCTGAAATATAAGTCTTTTATTGACTTCTCGACAGACCTGATTGGTCCTTGGGCGGGTTATTTCGTAGGTTGGACCTATTGGTTGTGTTGGATCACCATTGGTATCGCGGACTTATCCGCCATTATTTATTATCTGCAATTCTTCAATAATGGAATACCGTTTAGCCCAGTTGAAGGAGCAATGATAAGTGTTGCTGCGATTATCTTCATTATGGGCTTGAACCTAATGACGGTGAAGCTGTTCGGTGAGCTTGAGTTCTGGTTTGCTTTGGTCAAAATCATTGCCATTGTTGTGCTGATTGCGGTTGGTTTGTGGATGATTTTTACAGGCTTTACCTCAACAACAGGTGAAGTGGCATCGTTTACCCACTTATGGGCAAATGGCGGAATGTTCCCGACAGGAATGGAAGGCTTCTTAGCAGGCTTCCAAATTGCAATTTTTGCCTTTGTCGGGGTAGAGTTGGTTGGGACAACTGCGGCTGAAACCAAAGATCCTGAGCGCAACTTGCCTAAAGCAGTGAACTCTATTCCCATTCGTATTATCTTTTTCTACGTGTTGGCATTGGTCATTGTGATGTCAGTGACACCATGGAACAGAATCAATCCAGAAGTTAGCCCTTTTGTGAATTTGTTCAGTCAGGCAGGTATTGCAGCCGCTGCGATTATTATGAACCTTGTGGTGCTGTCTTCAGTGATGTCCTCTATGAACAGCGGAGTATTTTCGACTAGTCGTATGTTGTTTGGCTTATCACGTGAGAAGCAAGGGCCACAAGCTTTTGGTCATTTGAATAAGCGTGCAGTTCCTGCAAATGCTCTATATTTCTCTGCAATTTGTTTGTTGGGTGGGGCAGCCTTACAGTATTTCGTGCCAAATACGGTTGAAGCCTTTACTTTGGCAACGACGCTATCCACGATTCTGTTTATTTTGGTGTGGTTGATTATTTTGTGGAGCTATTTGGTTTACTACAAAACACGCCCAGAGTTACATGCAAAATCGACCTTTAAATTGCCTGGTGGTCCTTTGACATGTTGGGTGGTGATTGTGTTCTTCATTGGCATGATTTACGTGTTGTCATTAGAGCCAGATACCATGAAGGCATTAATGGTCAGCCCAATTTGGCTTATTATTCTTGCGATTGGTTATTTCGGTTTCTATAAGCCAAAACATAAATAATCGTTGTCTATACAGAAAAACGTCAGTTTAGAACTGGCGTTTTTTTATGTCTGGCGATAATCTCTAGCGTTTAATGCTTTGGTCAATGCGTTGATCGGGTTATACTTCGTTAAAATTTGAGATAGGTGGTCAGATGCGTCACGTCATTTGCTGCATAAGTGTATTGGTGTTGGGTTCTTCATTAGTCGGTTGTGGTCAATCGGGGGCATTACAATTACCAAGCGATTCAAATTATGACAAACGTGCAAAATATTTGTTATATCCAAATGTAGCGCCTGCGCAAAAAACAGAGCAAGTTCCAACGGACCAATCCGCTGAACAACAGGCAACTACAGAATCAAAATCTTCTACTCCTTAACTTGTCATTGAAAGGACATCTTCCATGAGTTTTACCCGCATTAATGGGGTATTGCACGCAGAGCAGTGTTCCCTAGAACAGCTTGCGCAGCAATATGGCACGCCACTGTATGTGTATTCAAAAGCGACTTTTGAAAAACATTATTTAGATATGGATCGTGCGTTTGATTTTATCGACCATCAAATTTGTTTTGCGGTAAAGTCTAACTCAAATATCGCGGTACTCAATGTCTTGGCAAAGTTAGGCTGTGGTTTCGATATCGTGACTGGCGGTGAGCTTGCTCGTGTATTGGCTGCAGGCGGCGATGCATCTAAAGTTGTCTTTTCAGGTTTAGGTAAAACTGAAGCAGATATACAAAAAGCACTGGAAGTTGAGATTGCATGTTTTAACGTTGAGTCTCATGCCGAATTAGATCGTATTCAGAAAGTGGCAGCAACTTTAGGTAAAAAAGCGCCTATTTCTTTGCGTGTTAATCCAGATGTCGATGCAAAAACTCATCCTTATATTTCGACAGGATTAAAAGAAAACAAATTCGGTATTCCTTCGGATACGGTATTTGAAACCTATCAATATGCAGCCAGTCTACCGAACTTAGAGATTATAGGAATTGACTGTCATATTGGTTCACAACTGACTGAAACCAAACCGTTTGTCGATGCTTTAGATCGTGTCATGCTCATGATTGAGCAACTGAAAGCGTTAGGTATTCAGTTGAAGCATATCGATATTGGTGGTGGTTTGGGCGTAACTTATAAAGATGAAGTCCCACCAACTGTAGAAGAGTATGCCAATGCACTCAAACCAGCTTTAGAAAAGTTAGGGCTAAAAGTATATATGGAACCAGGTCGCAGTATTTCTGCCAATGCTGGCGTGTTACTGACTAAAGTGGATTTATTGAAACCGACCAATCACCGTAACTTTGCCATTATTGATGCGGCAATGAACGATTTAATTCGACCTGCTTTGTATGAAGCATGGATGGATATCCAACCTGTTACGCCACGAGATGATGTCGAAACTTTACAATGGGATGTCGTGGGTGCAATTTGCGAAACAGGCGATTTCTTGGGTAAAGAGCGTGATTTACCTCTTCGTGAAAACGATACACTTGCAGTATTGGGAGCAGGTGCATATGGTTTTGTGATGAGCTCAAATTACAATACACGTGGTCGTGCGGCTGAAGTAATGGTCGATGGTGCTGACTCCCATCTGATTCGTGAGCGTGAAACAATCGAATCACTTTGGGAAAAAGAGCGTTTATTGCCTTAAGGAGTCACTTAAAATGTTTTTAGAATTTACTAAAATGCATGGTCTAGGCAATGACTTCATGGTTGTGGATTTAATTAGTCAGCGCGCGTATTTAGATGCACTGACCATTCAACGTCTTGCAGACCGCCATTTTGGCATTGGTTTTGATCAGTTACTAATTGTTGAACCACCCGATGTACCAGAAGCGGATTTTAAATATCGTATTTTTAATGCCGATGGTTCAGAGGTTGAACAATGTGGAAATGGCGTGCGCTGTTTTGCACGTTTTGTACATGAACGACAACTCACCACTAAAACCAAAATTAAAGTACAAACCAAAGCAGGCATTGTTGAGCCTGAATTAGGGTCGAATGGTTGGGTACGCGTCAATATGGGTTATCCAAAATTTCTACCACAGGAAATTCCATTTTTAGCAGATGAACCAGAAAATTTGTATGATCTAGAGTTGGCAAATCAACAACAGATTCAAATTGATGTGGTGAACATGGGCAATCCACATGCGGTGACCGTTGTTCCAGATGTCATTACGGCTGATGTGGCAACCATGGGACCACAAGTCGAGTCTCATGCGCGTTTCCCAGCACGCGTCAATGCAGGCTTTATGCAGATTATTGATGAAAAACATGCACGTTTACGTGTATTCGAGCGAGGTGTTGGCGAAACTTTAGCTTGTGGTACAGGGGCGTGTGCTGCTGCTGTTTCAGGCATCCGCCGTGGTTTATTGGCAAATCAGGTTGAAATTGAACTGGCGGGTGGGAAGTTACAAATTGAATGGCGTGATGGTGATGTGGTCTGGATGACAGGTCCGACAGCCAACGTTTATGAAGGACGTATCGACTTGCGTTATTTCCAAGGCTAAACCAGTATTGATGTTGAAAAAAGCACTGTCTTTATGATGGTGCTTTTTTATGGATCAAAATCGGCTATGCTGAAGCCAAAGATAAATTGATATAAAGTACAAGACATGCCAAATTTAATTTTTCTGCCGGGTGCGTCGGGAAGTACCACGTTCTGGCACCCTTTAATCAATAAGTTATCTCATACAGAATCTAAACAGGTCATTGCTTATCCGAGTTTTGGTGACGAACCAAGCCACCAAAGCGTCTACGATTTTGCCAGTTTGTCGAATTATGTTTTGCAACAGATTCAGTCTGAATCGATTTTAATTGCACAGTCTATGGGCGGAATTTTTGCTGTACAGGCAGCAATAGCACGTCCAGATTTGGTCAAAGGATTAGTGCTTTTGGCAACTTCGGGCGGAATTGATTTAACTCCATTTCAGGTACAAGATTGGCGAACCGCTTATCAACAACAGTATCTTCACTATCCAGACTGGTTTGTGGATATTCAAATCGATTTATCGCAGCAACTTGAAAAGATCAGAATACCAGTATTGTTATTGTGGGGAGATCAAGATCCGATTAGCCCAATCGCAGTTGGACAGACTTTACAGCAAAAATTCCCGCAAGCTGAACTTCATATTATTCATGGGGGTGATCATGCTTTTGCTGAACACCATTCAGAAGCAGTTGCAGCACACATTCAGCAGTATTTAACTCATTTTAATTTTTAGGTTTAGGGTGGGTATGATGTCTGTAGAATCCCAACAGTTACTCGGTATGTGGCTGAAAGCAAGAGAAATACAAAATCAGTCTAAATTAACTTTACTCGCATATGAGCGTGACGTTGGTGATTTTTTACAGTTTTGTGATCAGAAAAAATTGCTGTTACAAGATATCGAAACGGCTGATTTACGCGAATATTTGGCTGTCAAAGTAGAGCAACAGCAATTGAGTTCTAGTAGTTTGCAGCGGTTATTGTCTGCGATTCGCCAGTTCATGAAATGGGCTCAAGACGGGCAATATCTGGAATTTAACCCTTCTGATGATTTTCAATTAAAACGTCAACCACGACCCTTGCCAGGTATGGTCGACATTGAAACCATTCAGCAAATTTTAGATCAACCTAAACCTGAAAAAGAATCTGATCAGGAGTTATGGTTGCGCGACAAGGCAATTTTGGAATTATTGTATTCCAGTGGCTTACGTTTAGCAGAAGTACAAAGTCTTAAAATTAAAGATATTGATTTTAATCGGCTTCTATTGCGGATCACGGGTAAAGGTAACAAAACCCGTGTAGTTCCCTTTGGTTCCAAAGCCAGAGATGCGTTAATGGATTGGCTAAAGTTGTATCCATTGTGGCATGGTGATTTTGTTCCTGATGCTCATGTATTCATTAGTCGTAAAGGCAATCCACTGGGCGCCAGACAAATTGAAAATCGTGTCAAGTTTCAAGCGCAACGTGCAGGGGTGAGTGTCGATTTACATCCACATTTATTAAGACATTGTTTTGCAAGCCATATGCTGTCAAATAGCGGTGATTTAAGAGCTGTACAAGAAATGTTGGGGCATAGTAATTTAAGTACTACCCAAATATATACCCATGTCGATTTTGATCGACTTGCCAATGTCTATGATCAAGCACATCCGCGTGCTCAATTCAAAAAACAGTAACAATTTCAGTGTAGATATATGCCTGAATGATTTTGTTCTGGTACAAAATTTGCTTCAGTCATTATATGAGTAAAATGAAAAGGAGCATATTTGTACTATTGTAGAATAATAAAAAATCAAAAGATGAAGTATAAGTGTCGCATGGCATGCGGTATTGGGCATAAATATACCGATTGCGAATTTTGAGTGTTAAATGAAAGAGGAATGCAAGCCATGATTTCGAATATACAAGAAAAATATGATCAATTAAATTCAGTGCAGAAAGATATTTTTGCAGGATATGGTTTACGTCAGATTAAACATTTTATTGAATATTGCTTACCTGAAGTGCAGCCTCTATTGCCAGAAAATTCCGTGATTGAAGGAATTAATACCTCTGGTATGGTGCAAGCGGTGCAACAGGATACTCGTAAATGTTATGTTTGGGACGGTACAACGTGGAATGTATCTACAAACTTTATTCCAATTATGGATACAACCGATGACTTTCAATTGGTCTGGGAAATTTTTGATTTGTCCCGTTATGAATTGATTGAACTGAGTCATGTACATCGCGACTTTTTAGGCAATGCACACGTCTGAGCTAAAATCATGCTGATGAATGGTGTACAGCACATGCTTTTGCAAAATACTCTCGGCAGTCAGGGCGGGATGTAAAAACTCTTGTTGATATTGCATACCTAACCTTTTCATTACCGCTTGTGAAGGATGATTAATTGAGGCTGTAAACGAAACAACTTCCTTTAAATTGAGGGTTTGAAATGCGAAATCTAAAGCAAGTTGCGCTGCTTCAGTCGCATAGCCTTGCCCCCAATAGTCTTTGTTCAACCGCCAGCCAATTTCGGTACACGGTGAAAAACTAAATTGATCAGGTTGAGAATGCAATCCTGCCATACCAATCAAACGTTGTTCAGATTTTAATTCGACTGCCCAAAAGCCCCAGCCCTGTTGTTCAATGAAAGCTTGGCATTTATCGATGAGCAGATCGCTTTCAGTCCGAGTCAAGCATTTGGGGAAGTAACGCATCACAGCAGGGTCTGCATTGAGCTGATAAAATGGTAACCGATCAGTCTCTTGCCATGGACGTAAAATTAAGCGAGCACTTTCTAGAAACTTTTGCATTGTCTCTCTTATAAATCTTCAAGTGGAAGTTGAAAACTTTGTTTAATAATTTGGCTAGGTAAATCTGTTTTGACACTGGTAATGCCATTTTTTTTGGTCAAATGTGTAGACTGGAATTTTCGATAACTTTCCAAATCAGGGACGACAACTTTGAGCATGGCATCACATTCACCCAAAATAATATAACACTCCATGACCTGAGGCAGTTCTTTCATTGCTTCAATAAAACGATCAATCGTTTCAGCATCTTGTCCGACCAACCAAATACGTGAAAATAAAATCAATTGGAAGCCAATCTTTTGAGGATCGACCACGGTGGTGTAGTTTTGTATGACACCTGCCTCTTCCAACAGTTTGACCCGTCTTAAACAGGAAGATGGAGATAGCCCAACTTCTTTAGCCAAATCATTGTTTTGGATTCGACCATTTTCTTGTAAGGCTCGAATGATACTTTTATCAATCCGATCTAGCTTGATTAAAATATTCTTGGAAGATGATTTCATAAAATAGAATTAAATTCGAAATATGGATCTAATTATAGAATATTTGCAATCCTATTTTGTATAAATTCGAAGATACTAATTTTCACTTTCAGTCGATATTCGAAAGGGAAAAGGATATGTCTGTATATTTACTCTTTGCGTTGACCGTTCTACCACTGGTGTGTACTCCAGGACCTGACATGCTATTTATTTTTTCGCAAGTGATGGCGAAAGGTGTAAAAGCAGGCTTTATGGCAACACTTGGGGTTTGTATGGGCTATATGGTGCATTCGGTCTTGGTTGCCTTGGGCATCGCGGCAATATTGGTTTCTTTTCCGATGTTGTTCGAAACAATTCGCTGGTTAGGGATTGCTTATCTTTTATATCTGGCTTTTAGTTTATTTCGCGCTGTTTTTAACAGCAAATCTTTGGATGTGCCCAAGGCTTCTGCAGGCAGTCCAATTGCTAAGGGCTTTTTAACTTCATTGTTAAACCCAAAAGGGATGCTGATTTATTTTGCAATTTTACCGCAGTTTATGCGTAATGCGGAAAATACTGTCATACAAGGTCTGATTCTATCGTCTATTTTTATAGGCTTGTGCTTGGTGGTATATAGTGGATTAAGTATTGTTATTGCTAAAATTACTGCAAATGCACAATTAGATGCTCAAAAACAAAAATGGGTTGACGCGGGTTCGGGCGGTTTACTTATGCTAGCTGCGAGTTGGTTGATCGCCAATTAATTGAAATAAAAAAGCATGCTCTTGATTGGCATGCTTTTTTATATGTATAACAGCAGATTTCTTATCATGTCGAAGCCATAAGTAGGATTGGGAGACTACTTAAAGGTAGCTAGGGAATAAAATTTTAATCAGGAATATGGTTCTGTCAAAACTGACAAGTCATTTGGTTGATTTTACAGCCATACTTGGTCAGTTGTTCAAACAGCTAAAGCAGAAATTTAAGTCATTGATCAGAAAAAATTATGTAGTAAATAAAGTAAAAAAATAATAAAAATCAATGCTTAAAATTAGAACAGTAAAACCGCTATTTTAGAATTAAAATTCATGCAAATAAAACTTTGAACGCGACGTTCAGCCATTTTTACGCATTTTTACAGCGGATTCAGTAATTGTGACTTGACCGAAATGCCATACAATTGCAAGATAGGACACCTAAAAAATTTTAAGTGAAGAGTTAATCTAACTTTTCTCAACATTTACTTTTGCTAAAACAGCCGAGGATTACATGAAGGCTCTTGTTGCTGTAAAACGTGTGGTTGATGCCAACGTTAAAGTTCGCGTTAAACCGGACAATAGTGGGGTAGACCTTACTAACGTTAAGATGTCAATTAACCCATTCTGTGAAATCGCAGTGGAAGAAGCGGTTCGCTTAAAAGAAAAAGGAACTGTTTCAGAAATCATCGTTGTTTCTATTGGTCCTAAAGAAGCTCAAGAACAAATTCGTTCTGCAATGGCACTTGGCGCTGACCGCGGTATCTTGGTTGAAGCTGATGACAGCCAACTTGGTGCTTTGGAAGTTGCTAAAATCCTTAAAGGTGTTGTTGAAGCTGAACAACCACAATTAATCCTTCTTGGTAAGCAAGCAATTGATGACGACTCTAACCAAGTTGGTCAAATGCTTGGTGCACTTTTAGGTGCAGGTCAAGGTACGTTCGCATCTGAAGTTAAAGTTGATGGCGACAAAGTACAAGTGACTCGTGAAGTTGACGGTGGTTTACAAACTGTTGAATTGTCACTTCCAGCAATCATCACCACTGACTTACGTTTGAACGAGCCACGTTATGCAGCTCTTCCAAACATCATGAAAGCGCGTAAAAAACCGCTTGATACTAAGTCACCAGCTGATTTTGGTGTTTCTACAGCAACTAAGCTTAAAACAGTTAAAGTTGAACCACCTGCTGACCGTAAAGCAGGCGTACAAGTGAAATCTGTTGATGAGCTTGTTGAAAAATTGAAAAATGAAGCGAAAGTGATCTAATACAGAAGGATAAAATCATGAGTATTTTAGTTATCGCTGAGCACGACAACAAGACACTTAACGGTGCAACTTTAAACGTTGTTGCTGCGGCACAAAAAATCGGTGGTGATATCACTGTATTGGTAGCAGGCTCTGGCGCGCAAGCAGTTGCTGATGCAGCTGCAAAAGTTGCAGGCGTAAGCAAAGTATTACTTGCTGACAACGCTGCTTATGCAAACCAATTGGCTGAAAACGTTGCAGCTTTAGTTGCTGACGTTGCGAAAGGTGGTTTCAAACACGTATTGGCTGCATCTACAACAACAGGTAAGAACATTCTTCCACGTGTTGCTGCGCTTCTTGATGTAAGTATGATCACAGACATCATTGCTGTTGAATCTGCAAATACATTCAAGCGTCCAATCTATGCGGGTAACGCGATTGCAACAGTTCAATCTGACGAAGCAATCATTGTAGGTACAGTACGTGGTACAGCGTTTGATCCTGTAGCTGCTGAAGGCGGTTCTGCTGCGGTTGAAGCTGTAAGCGAAGCAAAAGATGCAGGTATCTCTAAGTTTGTATCTGAAGAGATCGTAAAATCTGAACGTCCTGAATTAACGGCTGCACGAATTGTTGTTTCTGGTGGTCGTGGTGTAGGTTCTGGTGAGAACTACCATAAAGTACTTGACCCATTAGCTGACAAGCTTGGTGCTGCACAAGGTGCTTCACGTGCTGCGGTCGATGCCGGTTTCGTTCCAAACGACATGCAAGTTGGTCAAACAGGTAAAATCGTTGCACCTGACTTATATATCGCTGTAGGTATTTCTGGTGCGATCCAGCACTTGGCTGGTATGAAAGACTCTAAAGTGATCGTTGCGATCAACAAAGACGAAGAAGCGCCAATCAATGCAGTTGCTGACTACTGGTTAGTTGGTGATTTGAATACTGTTGTTCCTGAATTAGTATCTAAAATCTAATTTCTGAACGATTGTTCGAAAAACGCTCTTGTGTAAGCAATTTAAGTCATGCTTAAGTTGTTATGAACAGGGGCGTTTTTTTGCGCTTAGCGCTTATCTCATCAGGGCTAAATAGAAGATAACCTGTGAGGCAAAATAGAGTTTAGAAAGGCTGTAAAGCGCGAAAGTCATTAGAAGTATTAAAAATATTAAATTAATTTACGAATACTATAAGTAAAACAACAATTTAAAGTGTTGTATATGCTATGAATATTAGCTTTGCAAAATAGCTTATTTTTCAACTTAATTCAGATTCAAAATTCGTATAAAAAAACGACGATAAACAAAGGAAAACAAACGAAATTAACTCGGCTAAATACGCACCTAAAAGGGATAAAATATGCTAAAATTTACGGCTGTATTTTAGTTTTTTAGCTCAATTCCCTGAGTTAAATTTTTGCAAGATTTAAGATATAAATGCGGGCAGAATTCCTGCTTGTATAACAAGGAGTATGCATGAGCGTATCGGAAATTAGACCGATTGCCATTGAGGATGAACTCAAGCACTCGTATTTGGATTATGCAATGAGCGTGATTGTATCACGCGCTTTACCTGATGTACGAGATGGTCTAAAACCTGTTCATCGTCGTGTGCTTTTTGCAATGCACGAATTGGGTAATGACTACAACAAAGCATACAAAAAGTCTGCCCGTGTTGTCGGTGACGTAATCGGTAAATATCACCCTCACGGTGATTATGCTGTTTATGAAACTATTGTTCGTATGGCGCAAGATTTTAGTTTGCGTTATATGCTTGTAGATGGTCAAGGTAACTTCGGTTCTGTCGATGGTGATAGTGCAGCAGCAATGCGTTATACCGAAGTGCGTATGCAAAAGCTTACCCATGAAATTTTGGCGGATCTCGAAAAAGATACCGTAGACTGGGAAGATAACTACGACGGTTCAGAACGTATCCCGCAAGTGATGCCGACGCGCATTCCGAATTTGTTAATTAACGGTACGACTGGTATTGCTGTGGGTATGGCGACTAATATGGCGCCTCATAACATGACGGAAGTTGTGAATGCATGTCTGGCTTATGCTGAAAACCCAAATATCAGCATTGAAGGTTTGATGCAGCATATTTCGGGTCCAGACTTCCCGACTGGCGGTATTATTTATGGTAAATCAGGCATTGTAGATGCTTACCGTACGGGTAAAGGTCGTTTGCATATCCGTGGTAAATATCACTTCGAGGAAGACCAAAAAACAGGTCGTACTACGATTGTTTTTACTGAAATTCCATATCAAGTTAACAAAGCGAAAACCATCGAGCGTATTGCTGAGTTGGTGAAAGAAAAGAAACTCGAAGGTATTTCAGAGCTACGCGACGAATCTGATAAAGAGGGTATGCGTATTGCCATTGATTTAAAACGTGGCGAAAATGCAGAAGTTGTCGTGAACAACTTATTCTTGAATACGCAACTCGAAAATTCTTTCAGCATTAACATGGTGTGTCTGGACAACGGACAGCCTAAGTTAATGAACCTCAAAGATATCATTGCGGCATTTATTCGTCATCGTCAAGAAGTCGTGACCCGCCGCACCATGTTCGAATTACGCAAAGCGCGTGAACGTGGTCATATCTTAGAAGGCTTGACGGTTGCGTTGGCGAATATTGATGCCATCATCGAAACGATCAAGACCTCTGCAAACCCAGCTGAAGCGCGTGAACGTTTACAAGCAGGTGAATGGGCTGCGGGTGGTGTGGTTGCACTTCTAGAAAAAGCGGGTTCAGTTTCTGTTCGTCCTGAAGTGATCGACGGTGAAGATCCAAACCGTCCATTTGGTTTAGATGGTGATGTGTACCGTTTGTCTCCGACTCAAGTCGGTGCGATTTTAGAGTTACGCTTGCACCGTTTAACTGGTTTAGAGCAAGACAAGCTTCACGCTGAATATACCGAAATTCTAGGTCAAATTGCTGAGTTAACTGCAATTCTGAACGATTTCAATTTATTGATGAATGTCATTAAAGAAGAACTGGCTTTAATTCTTCAGCAATATGGCGATGCACGTCGTACTGAAATTGTGGAATCACGTATTGATTTCTGCCGTGAAGATTTAATTCCAGAAGAGCAAGTTGTATTAACTGTTTCGCAAACGGGTTATGCAAAAACGCAACCATTGTCTGACTATGCGGCGCAGCGTCGTGGTGGACGTGGTAAATCCGCAACATCGATGAAAGAAGATGACTACATCCAACATCTGATTGTCACCTCAAACCATGCAACGGTTTTATGCTTTACCAATGTAGGTAAAGTATATCGCCTGAAAGTGTTTGAAGTGCCACAAGCTTCTCGCGGTGCAAAAGGTCGCCCAATGGTGAACTTACTGCCGTTAGAGGCAGATGAAACGATTACCGCAATTTTGCCTGTGATTGATGCGCCGAAGAAATTTAAAGATCGTTTAGCCGACTTTAAAGCTTTTGTTCGTGCTAATGTGGTTAAACTCCGTGAAAATAGCATTATCGAAGCCCATTATGAAGCGTTAAAAGCTTCGTTTGATGCTTTGGCAGAAGATCCTGATGAATTATCCGATGCATTGCGTAAGCAACTGAAAGAGTTGAGTGTTGAACTTTCTGCAATTGATTTGGACGATGAAATTGTTGCTGAATTTGCAGAATTGACTGAGAAGTTACGTAAAAACTTCTTTGTATTTATGGCAACTGCGTCAGGTACTGTGAAACGTGTAGAGCTGGAACAATTCAGTAATGTACGTTCAAATGGTTTACGTGCAATTGAGCTGAATGAAGAAGATACCTTGATTGGTGTAGCGATTACTGATGGCGAACAGCAAATTATGTTGTTCTCTAATGAAGGTAAGGCGATTCGTTTTGCTGAAACAGATGTACGGGCGATGGGCCGTTCTGCCAAGGGTGTACGTGGTATGCGTGTCACAATTGGTTCAGCTCAAGTCGATGAGTCAGAAGAAGTTGAATCGGATGAAGATGATGCAGCAGATGCAAACTTCATTAGTCGCATTGTATCTTTAGTTGTTGTTCCAGAAACAGGTGAAGTGCTGTGTGCTTCAGCTAATGGTTACGGTAAACGTACACCTGTCGATGACTTCCCGACCAAGAAACGTGGCGGAAAAGGTGTAATTGCGATTAAAACCTCTGAGCGTAATGGTGAATTGGTCGGTGCTGTTGCGATTGATGAAACCAAAGAACTGATGCTGATTTCAGACGGTGGTACTTTGGTTCGTACTCGCGCTTCAGAAGTTGCACAAACAGGCCGTAACGCACAAGGTGTTCGTTTGATCCGTTTAGGTGAAGATGAAACATTGGTGGGTGTAGAGGCGATTGATGCAGTAGAAGAAGATGAAATCGAAACTATAGAATCAGTAGTGGCTAATGAAAAGTTAGTTGATGAAGAAATGATTGTAGATGAAACTGAAAACGAATCAGATTTGAATGAATCTGAAGAAGAATAAGTGATGATCTAAATTAAAAGGACGCTAAGGCGTCCTTTTTCTATATGATTTGCTGCATAAATAATGGGAAAAGAATGATGAAGATGAAGTATGCGATTCTAGCATCGGTATTGGTTTTCAGTGGGTGCGATAAACTGGGACAGCAGGCCAATATTCCAGATCCTAGTCCACAGCAAGTACAGGCTGCTCAAGAGGCCTATGATGATTTACGTGCGCAAAACTTTGATCGATTAATGACGCATTTTGAGCCTGAGTTGCAGGCACGCTATCAAGGCAATCAAAAAGATATGCAAAAGTTTGCACGTGGTTTGCCTCAAGAAAATTATAAAACCAAAAAAATTGTCTCAAAAAAATTGCTGAATGAAAGCAATCAGCCAAGTAAATATACTGTGACCTATGAATATGCCTATGATAAAAACTTAGTACAGTATGACGTGAGTTTTGATAAACCCAATGGCAGCAGCAAAATTCGAGACATTAGCGTGTCAGTATTTGGTGAGAAAATTGAATAATCAAAAGCAGTATTAAATAAAAAAGGACGCCTTAGCGTCCTTTTTAATTGCATTAGTAATTACAAAGTATCATTCAGTTGTACATTGTAGTTCTTTTGCTTTTCAGTATCGAATTGGCCTTCCCATTTACTGATCACGAGTACAGCCAAGGCATTACCAACAACATTCAATGCAGTACGTGCCATATCTAAAATACGGTCAATACCTGCAATAAACGCCAGACCTTCAAGTGGAATACCAACGCTGCCTAAAGTCGCCAATAGCACCACGAAAGAAACACCAGGTACACCTGCAATACCTTTAGAGGTAATCATAAGAGTAAGCACGAGAATGATTTGCTGACCTAAGCTTAAGTCAATGCCATAGAGCTGAGCAATGAAAATCGCGGCGATACTTTGATACAGTGTTGAACCATCCAAATTGAATGAATAGCCAATTGGGATAACAAAACTGGTAATTGTTTTTGGCGCGCCATAAGCTTCCATTTTTTCCATAATACGTGGAAGTACGGTTTCTGAACTGGCAGTCGAGTAAGCTAAAATCAATTCATCTTTTAAGATTTTAATAATGGTCCAAATGCTGAATCCGCAAATTTTGGCAACAAATCCTAATACAATAAAAGTGAAGAAGAAAATAGCGGCATACACCAATACGGCAAGTTTGACCAATGGAAGTAACGAGCTAAAGCCAAAGTTTGCAACGGTCGCAGCGATCAAGCCGAATACACCTAAAGGTGCAAACTTCATGATCATGTGTGTAACTTTGAACATTGTCTCAGAAACACCATGCAATACCTGAATCAGCGGTTGTTTCGTTTCTTTAGACAAAGAACCTAAGCCAATACCAAACAATACCGAGAAGAAAATAATCGGCAGCATTTGACCGCTAGTTAATGCAGCAAAGAAGTTCGGTGGAATTAGCGACAAAATGGTTTGTACTAAACCATGAGAATGTTGGCTAACTTCATGACTGGTTTCTTGATATTTAGAAATATCGACTTGAGTTAGCGTCGACATATCAATACCAGCGCCTGGCTGGAATATATTTGCCGCAACCAAGCCAACAATAATGGCAATGGTTGTAATAATTTCAAAATATAAAATAGTTTTGAAACCTAGGCGACCAACATTGGTACCATGACTTGTATTCGCAATGCCGAGAATCAGCATTGAAACTACAAGTGGGATTACAATCATTTTGATGAGGCTAATGAATATTGAACCTAATGGGCTCAATAAATTAGTTACAAAGGCATCACGATATTCAGGAGAATAGTGCAGAAAAGAGCCTAGAAGTACACCTAAAATGAGTGCAATTACAATTTGCCATGCAAGGCTTATCTTAATTTTTTTCATACTCAGCTCAGAAAAAAAATTAGGGGCAAAAAATATCTGCAAGAACTCTTATGCTGCATCAAAATGCGATGGCACGAAAAAAAGAAGAATGCTGGCAGATGGAAGGTGGCTATTGTGAAGTTATTATGAAGAATGAGCGATCTTTTTTTAATTTATTATTATTGATTGATTGCTATTTAATCAAGGCTCTAGACTAGCAGATTTATACTTAATTTTATCTAATGATGTTCCACAACTCAGTTGCTAACTCATTAGGTTCTCTCATCCAACGCCATTCAGACTCCTTCAGATGGTAGTCAAAATAATCTTTTGAGATACCATTGAACTTGGATAATCTTCGTTTACAGAAACTCCAAAATGATTCTATTCCATTTATGTGACATTGTCCTCTAGCAAACTCATTTGCTCCGTGATTTACCCTGAAATGCTTTGAATAACCAACATCAACTAGACCATTATAGCCTCGCCATCCATCACTATAAATGACACTTTCTAGTGCCACCTTACCTAAGATAACCTTTTGTAAAGTCTTCATTTTACAGTCAGGAACGATTTCAGTATAAACACGCCCATCCCGTTCAAATATTCCAAATACGGGTTGTTTTAAAGTGCCACGACCACGTTTTAACTTCCCATGAAAACCACGTTGTCGTTTAGCGCCAAAATAGCTTTCATCCACTTCAATAGAACCTACAAATTTAGTTCTTAAATCTGTTTGATGATCATAAATAGCTTCCCTAAAAAGCATGTACCAATAGTTGATCGTATTACGATTTAAATTGAGTAATAATGCAGTTTTAGAAGCGGGTATATCAATGCAAAAGCATTGAATGATTTTTTTAATCTTGTAGTGGCTTAATTTACTGTTTTTAATCATGATTACAGACCAACATAACTAGTCTGCTAGTCTAGAGCCTAATCAATTTAATTTGGTAATACGATTAATTATAGAAAATAGATTAATTTGTAAAATAAAAGTGGTGAATATGTGACTATTTAGGTCTGATACATAAGCGATAATGTGCCCAGCTTAAACAGATGCTTGCAAAAACACTCAGATAAATGAGCTTAGTAATGACCATTTGCGTAGGTACACCCATCTGATTCAATTGAATAAACATTTGAATACCTTGAGTAGATGGTAGAACTGAGCCTAAGTATTGCATCCATTGTGGCATAGCGGCATGTGGCCATGCTGTACCCGAAAGTAAAAATAGCGGAATGGAGGTGAAAACAATAAGATGACCAGCGCGTTCGGGAAGATCCAGATAAGAAGCCAAGACAAGACTCAGCCCAATCACACTGCTTATAAAAATTGGGACAGCAATCAGCATTCCCAAAAAATTTCCGCCACGTGGATAGTCATAGAACCAAAAGGTAAAACCAAATAAATAAAAGCAGCCTAAACAACCTATGCTTAGCGCAGCAGCAAATAATCCCCAAAACTCAGTTGTTTTGCTCCGCCAATTTGAGTTGCGATAACCTGCTATCAGCATACACAAGCCCAAGACAATAGTTTGATGAATAATTAATGGGGCAATCGCCGGAAAAATATAACTGCCATAGCCTGAAAGTGTATTAAATAATGGAATTTGATGAACAGAAAGGACGGGTGAAAAATGTGAAATCTGTCCAAACTTTTCTGCGCGTTCAGCGAGGGTATTTTCAATGGCTGTTGCCAATCCTAAACCAATTTGTTTAGTTCTTAAAAAATAGGCAGCACTCAAATATAACCCAACACCTCCGACTTCACCGCGATGAATACTATTAGACAAATTATTTGGTAATAGCAAAATACCATCTGCACGTTGTTGCTTTACCCACATCTCTGCTTCGGCAAAATTTCCTGTTACCGCACGAACCTGAATATTTGGACTGTTACTTGCTGCATTAATGATACTGGCAGTTAAAGTACTTTGTTCTTCATCTACAATAATGATGGGTAATGATTCAGCATGTTGTGCTTTGTATGCTGTTGGGTAGAAAAAACTATAAAAGAAGATAGAAAGCACCATCGTTGTGAGAATGGAACTATTCTTTGTAATATCTTTAAATGTTTTTACAAAGTAGAAAAGAAATGACTTTAATGTTTGTTTCATTCCTGCACCTCTACTCGACGTTTTTTTAATAACAGGAAAGAAGTTGTCCAATAGACGAGACAATAACAACCTAGAATTGCTAAAGGAATGAATGAAAGTTGTATCGGACTACCAACGACCCATTGTTCAGTTTGAAGTTTGGCATAAGGGGTGTACGGAATAATATTTGCCCAAAATTTGGTAAATGCAGGAGCATTATTTAAGGGGAGTGTCACACCTGCAAAACTTAAGGATGAACCGCCATATACAGCAATAAAGCCGAAAGTTTTGGCTAAATTATGGGTAGCTAATACTACAGTTGCACTAATTAAAGCATAGGCAAAATAAAATAAAAACTGAGCTAAAAGTAAGAGCCAGAGTTGACCAGCCACAAACCACCCTCGAATTTCTATAAGCCAGAACATCCACAACCATGTCCAAATACTGAAAATAAAAACATATACAAGAGCTTTACTGAGTAACGCTATCCATATTGTTGAAGATTTCAGCCAGTCTTTTGCAGACCCAAATTGAAATTCTTGACCTACGGAAAATGCCACACAACAACAGAGTAATAAATGTAGAACAGCAGGAATGACAAAAGGTTCTAAATAAAATTCGTAACTGAGACTCGGATTGTAGAGTGGCGAGATTTTCACATTAGGGGTAGGGATGTCTAAATAGGGAATATTATTTTCTAAATAATTTTGTCCCATGTAATTTGCCATGGCTTGCACAGTACTGCTGAGCATGGCTGAAGAAATGGTATTGCCGACGCTGAAGTAGCTTTGGTTAAATGCAAGAGCAATTTGAGCATCCTTGGCCTGAACCAGTCGTTGTTCAGCACCTTCTGGAATCAGTACGTAGCCCCATATTTTTGTTTCATTCAGTAGGCGTTCGGCTTCATTGGAATCGGGCGTTACTGTATAAATAGTTAAGCTTTGATTGCTGGATAAATATTTTTCGATGTTTCGACTCAGACTACTCTGATCTTGATCAATAATCGCAATGGGTAAATGTTCAGGTTTTCCCTGTGCAAACATGCAGCTAAATAGCACAATGACACATAAAGGCGCGAGTGTAACTAAACACAAGTCCCATTTGTGTGTGGCTAAATAGCGAAGTTCACGCCAGAGACCAGCCCACATCAGGATTTCTCTTTAACTTTAAACAGCACACTCATGCCGACTTTGAGATCAGGAATGGGCGTACTTGGTGTTAAATGGAGCTTGAAACTACGGATGTCGTAGCCTCCAGTTTGTCGCGTTGTTTTGATGGTGGCAAACTCACCCTCTGCATCAATGTTTTCAATTTTAAATTGTGCAGTTTTATTTAAAGCGGGTATAAATCCTTCCAAAGTTTTAGCTTGATAGACCTGAGCATACTGATCTTCTCGAACATTTAAGCTCACCCAGAGCTCATCGTCTAAAATAATACTCATGACAGGCACGCCAATCGCGACTAATTCTGAGACTTTGCCGTAGGTTTTGGAAATTGTACCGTTTACAGGTGAATATAATTTTGTTTCAGCATCTAGCGCATTGGCCTCTGCAACCGCAGCTTTAGCAATTTCAACCTGCGCATCGGCTGTGGATTTCTGTTCAGTTGTACTTCCTCGTTTTGCCCGAGCATATTGTTGATAGGCTGCTTCAGTCAACTGAGCAGCAGATTGGGCGGCAGCCTGCATTTCGTCACGGCGCTGACGTGAAATAACACCCTCCTGAAAAAGTTTTGCTCCACGTTGGTAGGTTGTCTGTGCCAACTCTTGTTGAGCTTTCACGGCTTGCCAGTTGGCAAATAGGGTATCAATATTCTCTTGTTGTGAGCCTCGATCAGCTGTCGATTGCAGTGCTAGTGCAGATTGCAAAGTAGCCAGTGCCTGCTGTTTTTTAGCATCAATCTCAGGACTATATAAGCGTACGAGAGGCTGATTTTTTTGAACTTTTTCCCCATCATGTACATAGAGTTCTTCAATTCGGCTTGGTATTTTGGTACTGATATGAATGGTTTCCGCTTCAACTCTTCCTTGTATTTCAACCATTTTGGGTTGGTAGCTTTTCCACAAACCAAATGCGATTAACCCAAGCAGTAAGATGGCTAGAATAATACCGAAGCTTTTCAGAAGCTTAGTTTTTGATGTTGGATCAGTCACTTTTTTAGAGACATCATTTAACTGTTCTGCTGAATTTTCTGTCTCAGTGTTATTTTCGGTCAGTTGCACTGATACATCCGTTTCAGATTTAGCTGTTTTTTCTTCTTCCAATGAGGAAGCATTAGGTTCTTGATCAGGTGTTGATTGATCTTGATTCATGTGGTTTCCCCATTAAAGTTAACGAATATATTGCGTATTTTTTTGATTTACATAGCTTTGAAACTCAGCTATAGAACCGTGGCTTTGTAATAAAGTGGCTAATGACATCACATATTTATAAGCATTCAGTGCCATCTCAGATTTAAGAGCCGTCATGGCATTTTGAGCATCAATGACTTGTGTGGCCGTACCCATATCTTCTTTGAAAGAAAGTGTTTGAATACGTAAATTTTCTTGTGCGGCTAACATGTTTTGTTGCAGTAAAACATGGCTTTGTTGTGCAGTTTCAAGCTCGCTATATGATTTATAAATCATGTTTTCGATTTCTTGCTTGGTACGCTCAGTGGTTAATTGTAAAGCGTATCTTTGTAATTCAGCAGCTTGTATATTTTTTTGTTTGTCGATGCCCGAAAATAAATTGTACTGAGCGGCAATACCAACAATCCAGTTTTGATGTTCATCTAAGCTGTATTCACCGAAGGCAAATACAGTCGGCTTTTTGGCTGCCGATTCCGCTTTTACTTTTACTCCAGCAAGTTCAGTATCCTTTTGCAATTTTTGAACCAGAGAGGATTGTTCAGGGTAACTTTTTAATAATTGATTAATCGAATGATTTTGGGTTGTATTGATAAAAAGAGGCGTGCTTAATTCTGTTATTTCACTGCTTTGGAGTAGATTATTCAACTGAAACAAGCTGGCTTGTAGGTTGGCTTGGGCATTTTGTGCTAAACGTTCAGCATTGTTTTTAGCAACTTCAAATTGCATCCGTTGCCCTTTGCTAATAAAGCCTTGCTGTTCTAATTTCAATGCATTTTGATAATGCGTTTGCATCGCTTGAGCATTAAAGCGGCTTGCCGCTAATAATTGTGTCTGTAATTGAGAGTTAAAATAAGCCTGAATAATTTCGAAACGTTGAAGGTCTTGTTGCTGTTTGTTATTGATAACGCTGCGCTCTGACTGAATTTGTGCCATTTGTTTGGCACTAGAGGTCAACCCGCCAGTATATAAAGGCATAAAAACAGAAACAGTAGGACGTACGACTTGATCATCCAAATTCACAGTCGCTTCATTGGGAATTAATCCAACGCCACGGTCAATGACTTGCCCAACACTATCTTTTAGCGTGTCTGTAATTCCGCTGGGTATGCCACTATTATTTTGCCATTGATCAATTTGATTATTCACGCCCTGAGTAAGCGTATTATCCAGATTGTTTTTTAAGGAGTTTAGTGGCACATCCACTTCATTATGGAAGGCATAAGCACGTACATTTAAATCTATACGCGGGAGTCCGAGCCCTTTCACTGCTTCGGCTTGCAGTTGAGCAGATTGTTGTAGAGCTTGCGCAGCTCGAGTGCTATAGGATTGAGTCAGTATGTTTTGTTCAGCCTCAATATAGCTGATTGATTTTGCATAACTTGGAGTATGAAATAGCATACTCGTACATAGGCAAATAAAACTAGGGAAAACGGGATTCATCCTAAGCGTTAATTTTCTTGGTTTTAATTGAAAACGCTGTGGCATTAATCAAACTCGCATTGTTGTTGTAATGAATTATACAGATCTTTATTTTATTGGTGTAAACGGGCGCGTTTACATTGTGAGTGTTGCAGATGCTAGACTCATTTTCCAGTAAATAGATAATACGATAAATTTAAACTTTTTAAAAAATTACATAGATAAAAATAGCAATGACAGCGTACGTTTTCAATTTACATTTACTTGTATCAATGCAATCAGACCAGATCTATATTCATTAAATCTTAGATTTATTTTATCAGAACAATGGTTTTGCTTGATCCAACTCGAACCAGAGTTTTGCACCGTTCATGTTTCTTATGGTTACTTACTCATCTCGCTTCCGAATATTGTAGTAAGACATAAATCTCAAAATATCATGATTTACACCATATTTTAACTGGCTATCTTATTTGTAGAATGGATGAGAGTAAGGTCAGTCCTTGTGAGTTGGTGCTGGTTTCTATGTTGAATCATCCCATACTTAGCTTAATGAATTTAATACTGCTTTCAACGGTTTTTTTAAGCTACGACAAATGTAGTGGGTATTTTAGTTTGAGGTGACTAGCCAAAATTTGTATGCTCAATCTACATGTCACAGGATTAATATACATGATGAAAAATTATTGAAAGATTTAAAAGAACAACATTTTACTTGGCCTAAAAAGAAAAAAATTCATGTTTAGCGTTATGTTGAATTGGGCTGTTATTTAATAGCTACGATGTTGATTCATGCTATGGTGATGATTTCAGCATTAATTGTACGTATAGTCAGCTACTTAGTGACTGTTAAATCATTTAATAAAGCTATTCCACCTAAAAAAGAATCGATCTTTATTGAAGTTTTGACTTTAAATACCCGATAGCATTGAAATATTTTCAGGATAATTTACTGCAAGCCTGAGCAAGATATGATTAAATGCCATCATTTTATTGTGTTTCACCTCTGAAAGGAAAAATCATGCGCGCGTACAATTTCTGTGCTGGTCCTGCTGCATTACCTACTGCCGTTTTAGAAAAAGCTCAACAAGAGTTGTTGGATTGGCATGGCAAAGGGCTGTCCATTATGGAAATGAGCCACCGTAGCAAAGACTATGTTGCAGTTGCAGAAAAGGCCGAAGCTGACTTACGTAAGCTCATGAACATTCCTGAAAATTACAAAGTGTTATTTTTACAGGGTGGGGCATCACTACAATTCTCTGCAATTCCATTAAACCTGTTGGGTAAAAACAACAAAGCGGACTATATCCATACGGGTATTTGGTCTGAAAAAGCGTTGCAAGAAGCGCAGCGTTATGGCGATATTCATGTTGTAGAAGCTGGAACAAAAATTGACGGCAAACTCGCGATTACGCCACAAAGTCAATGGAATTTATCGGATGATGCTGCGTATGTGCATTATGCAGATAATGAAACAATTGGTGGTCTACAGTTCGCTGGCATTCCAGAAACAGATAAGCCATTGGTCTCTGATTTTTCATCAAGCATATTGTCTGCGCCTTTAGATGTGTCTAAATTTGGGTTGATTTATGCAGGTGCGCAAAAGAATATTGGTCCAGCAGGCTTAACATTGGTCATTATTCGTGAAGATTTACTGGATCAAGCGAAACCAGAAATTCCAAGTTTGTTGAAATATTCTGCTCAAGCTAAAAATGATTCGATGGTGAATACACCATCAACATATGCATGGTATTTGTCAGGTTTAGTATTTGAATGGTTACTTGAAAATGGCGGTGTAGATGCCATGCATCAAGTGAATCTGCAAAAAGCACAATTGCTTTATGGCTATATTGATTCTAGCGACTTCTATGCAAATCCAATTGCAGAAGCAAACCGTTCAATTATGAACGTACCATTTACTTTGGCGAATCCAGATTTAGAAAAATTATTCCTGAAAGAAGCTGAAGAAAATCACTTGTTGAATTTGGCAGGTCACCGTTCTGTAGGTGGTATGCGTGCAAGTATTTATAACGCCGTTCCTTTAGAAGGGGTACAAGCGTTGGTTAACTTTATGGATGACTTTGCAAAACGTAACGGTTAATCCTAATATGCAAAAACCCATCTGAATAAGATGGGTTTTTTTTATTTTAAGCGTAAAATTAAAGAATAAACTGGTGCAGAATATAAGCCGATGACATCATGCCAAAAATAAAAAAAATGCATGACATCACATCAAGAGGGTAGCGTTGTTCAAGTTGAGTTTCAACGCGTTGTAAATTTTCTTCTTGTACGATTTTCATAGATATTTCGTTCCGATCTATATTATCGTTAAATCCTATTGCTTGTTCATATTATAGACATAAAAAATTGATTAAATAAAGTACTAATTTGCATTAATTCAAAAATCGCGCATATTTTAATTTAAATAACTTATCTATATTCAATAAATCTAACTTTTACTCAGTATTATTATAACTAAATGTTTTTATTTGTTTTTTATTTTAAGAGGAATACAGCAGTAAATAAATTTAAAATTGTGGATAAGTGTGCATTATTTGAATTTAAAAAGAATCTTAAAATAAAAAATTGTGGATAAAATATAAGCAGTGATATGTGGCTGACTTTTTTTAATGGGAGTTAAATAAAAAAAGCGAAATACAAATCATGGATTCGATATGATCTGTATTCCGCTTTTTAAGATGCTATCTTGATGAAAAAATTAATTTTTTGAGTGAATACTCACTTGAACCCAAATATTGCCACGAATGTATTGACCAATATTAAAATGTTTATATTGATCATCTTTAGTCGCAATACGAATGAGGGTAGCCTCTTGATTTTCATCATGAATAAGCGTGACATCATAGAGCGTATATTCTTGTCCCATAAATTCTAGGCTAGTTTTGCCCACAATATTTCCTTGGAACCAAGCCTCATCTTCTTGCCCCATTTTTTCGCCATACAAATAGGCGACCATTTTGGAGAAGTCGACAGTGACAGGTGCTTTATCATCATCAGATTTAGGCTCCCATGCATCTATTTGCTCTTGTAGATTGGCGGGTGCAATACCATCATTTGCAGCCAGAATATCATTCAAGGCACGGTGATGTTTAATTGAAGCTGGATCATCTACTACCAGTTGTTCATGTTCAGAAACTGCTTCTAATTCATAGGCCCATGCATTTAATTGAACCAAATAGGTTTGATCTTTTTGGTATTGATCATGATTCACACTGTAGAGACTATCAAATGCATAAACAATGCTATTATCGCCTAAATTTAAACGCAGTACTGCCTGAGTATTAGATTTACAGCTAATAATTCGCTCAATTGAGGCTTTGACTTTATACGGGCTTTCAAAACTTGGAAAAGCGGTCTTCACCGCTTTAGGCTTATTGTTTTCAACAGCAATCACTTGGCAAAGTTGTACTTTTTCCTTGCTAGGACCTTGAATCAGCCATACAGATGCATCCATATCACATTCTTCACGGCAAAGTCCCATTGGCATGATGGGTTCATCAAGCGCCAGACCTAACCATTTGGGAACTTCAGTGGCTGGATTCTCTGTCAGCAGATTCCAATGCTCAATATGACTGCCGAAGTTTTGATCTTCAATGCTGATCATTTCTGGTCTGTTTTGATTTTTCATAAGCACAATTTTGAATGTTCAGTGGCTTTAATCTATTAATCGAGGGTGATTTGGAGATTTCAAGTCTATCTGGATGAAAATAAGGGTAAAAATACAAACTAAGTGATGAATCTGGACTGAGAAAGGAAAGCATGTTGTATATTTGTGAGCATCCCAATTTTAAGTTAACGCGTTTTTCATCTTGCCTTTTATTAATATTATACTTTTCAAGTATATTTAAAATGAACAGCAGAGTAATGCAGAGCTTTTTGTTACACTGAGTGAAATTTTTAATATCGTAGATGCCTGTGTTAGCTTTTAAACTCTGGGTTGATGCTGATGCATTGCCAAAAATTTTACGTGAAGTGATTTTACGTGCTTCAGATCGTTACCAGTTAGAGGTAACTTTTGTTGCCAACCAAAACGTGGGTATTACCCCTTCGGTGCGTATTAACTCCATACAAGTGATGAGTGGCGCAGACGCAGCCGACCAAGAAATTGTATCGCGTATGCAAGCCAATGACATTGTAGTGACACAAGATATTCCATTGGCGGCTCAAGTGATTGAGAAAGGGGGGATTGCCATTCATCCCCGTGGTGAAATTTATACCACTGCCAATGTAAAAGCACGTCTACATTTGCGTGATTTTATGGACACCTTACGTGGAGCAGGTGTACAAACTGGTGGTCCACCGCCAATTTCAGAACGTGATAAGCGCGAATTTTCGAGCAGTCTTGATCAAACGATTCAAAAGCAAAAGCGCAAAACTAGCGTTTAAATGGAATTGACTATGCCATCCAAAGCCAATTTGATGTCCACCTATGCCTTATTGGTGTTCATCTGGGCAACCACACCATTAGCCATTGTATGGAGTGTTTCAGACATCCATTTAATGTGGGCGTTGGTTTTGCGATTTTTTATCGCCTTGCCTTTGGCTTTGGGACTTATTTATGTACTGAAAGTGCATTTGCCATTTGATCGAATCAGTTTGCGAAGTTATTTGGCAGGTGCTGCAAGTTTTATTGGCTCGCAAATTTTTACCTATATGGCCACCCGTTATTTATCCTCAGGGATGATTGCTTTGATGTTCGGTTTAGCTCCGATTATGGCGGGACTCATAGGTCGTTTTGCTTTTCAGCAACAATTACATCGACTGCAATGGTTGGGCATGACGATTTCGGTATCAGGTTTAGCGATTATTTGCTTTACAGGTAGTCAGCAACATGTGCATCCAATCGGCATTATGCTGATGTTGCTTAGCGTATTTATTTATGCTTTATCGATGTTTTGGGTCAAAAAAGTCAATGCACCAATCAATCCTATTGCGCAAGCAACAGGTTCAATTTTGGTATCGAGCATTGTGGCGGCCTGTTTAATTCCTTTTATTTGGCAGTATGCACCTACTCATATGCCACAAGTAAAATCGATATTGGCATTATTTTATACCGTAATCATGGCATCTCTGATTGCGATGTTCTGTTATTTTAAATTGGTACAAAACTTACAACCGACCACCATTTCATTAACCACAGTCATGACGCCAATTCTAGCAATGTTGATTGGTGCTCTGTTGAATCAAGAAATGTTGTCGGTAATGGTTTTTGTCGGCGCGGGCATTTTATTGTTGGGTTTATTTACCTATTTTTATCGAGATTTGAAAGCGAGCAGAGAGCTCGCTCTTAAACTCAAGCGATCCAAATAATCCGCAAGCTTAATCTTTGGATTGTTCCAAGTCGACACATTCAGCCAATTTGACCCGATCTTGTGGGTGTAATGTAATAAAATAGGCACCTGTGCGGTATTTTCCTTTGCCTTCGTCGCGACTGTAAACCACCTGAGCCGTCGCAGCAATGTGGAAGAAGTTTTCAGGATGACTCAAAGTGACATGAATGTAAGTGCCTTCCTGAATTTCACGGTCACTGTGAAAACTAAATCCACTCTCAGAAAAATTGACATGTTCAGGCACAGGTAACATGGATTGTACAATTGCGTCGTATAAAGAGCCTGTAATGAGGTTTAATTTTTGATTGAATAAGGATAATATTCGAGCAATTTGTTGATCTTTTTCAGTTAATTGTTCTAATTCGTAGTTTAATGCCAGATCAAATTGATCTAATTCTGCGAGTAGTAGAAAATAGCGGGGCAAGACAAAATTTGGATCGTAAGGATCATTAAGAGCAACATCATCAGAAATAATCTGATAATTAATTCGCAAGGCAGCATCGATACGTGACATAACTCTACGTTCCGCTGAGGCGCTTTGATGCTGTAAATTTTCCATAATGTATTACCTCGGACTAGATGGTATGTTTAAACCAATCTCGCTGTACATCGGGTTAAGATATACTCGCGCACGGCGTAGCAACCACTTTATTTCTTTTATTGCTCTGGTTTCAATGATCGGTCTCACATTAGGTGTGGCTGTTCTCATTACAGTTTTATCTGTGATGAATGGGTTTGACCGAGAATTAAAAAACCGTGTACTAGGCATGATACCTCAGGCCACTGTTTCATCAACACAAATTTTAACAGATTGGCCTGAACTTGCAAAAAAAGTTGAACAGCATGAGCATGTTAAAGGTGTTGCGCCATTTACTCAATTACAAGGCATGATTACTGCACATGGTCAGGTCTCTGGTCTTATGGTGACAGGTATTGAGCCAGAATACGAGAAAAAAGTCTCGATTATTCAAGATCACATGGTCGAAGGTAATATTGATCAATTGAAAAAAGGCGAATTTGGCATTGTTTTAGGCAAGCAATTAACCGATGCGTTGGGCTTGGGTTTGAACGATAGTGTCACGTTGGTCTTGCCTGAAGCAACGCCGTCACCTGCGGGTGTGGTGCCACGCTTCAAGCGTTTTAAAATTGTTGGCATATTTAGCATTGGAGCGGAAGTAGACTCCATGATGGGCTATATTGCCCTGAATGACGCATCA
Source organism: Acinetobacter sp. ACNIH2 (assembly GCF_002934965.1). Classification (NCBI taxonomy): domain Bacteria; kingdom Pseudomonadati; phylum Pseudomonadota; class Gammaproteobacteria; order Moraxellales; family Moraxellaceae; genus Acinetobacter; species Acinetobacter sp. ACNIH2. The sequence continues at coordinate 375,961 of NZ_CP026412.1, read as the reverse complement.
ACGTTGCTTCGTTTGCCTGATGGTGCACAAGGAATACGTTTAAAGTTAGATGATATTTTTGTTGCACCACAAGTCAGTAACGAAATTGTACGCGAATTGCCAGGCAATTATTACGCTTCAGACTGGACTTATACCCACGGTAATTTGTTCAGTGCCATTCAAATGGAAAAGGCGATGGTCAGTCTGCTATTGTTCCTGATTGTATTGGTTGCAGCATTTAATATTGTCTCTTCACTGGTGATGGTAGTCACTGATAAAAAGGCAGATATTGCGATTTTAAGAACTCTTGGTGCTTCACCCGCGACCATTACCAAAATTTTTATGGTACAGGGTACGGTTATTGGCGTTATTGGTACTGTAGCGGGTGCAGTTTTAGGTATTATTTTGGCGACAGGAATCAGTGGTTTCATTGATTGGGTAAATACTACACTCGGTTTACATTTATTTGATGCTTATTTTATCAACTACTTACCATCCTATTTAAGATGGCAAGATGTGGTGATTATTGTCAGCCTGTCTTTAATTTTAAGTTTCTTGGCGACCATTTACCCAGCCTTGCGTGCTGCTAAAATTCAACCTGCGGAGGCTTTGCGTTATGAGTAACGTGGTATTAGAAGCCAAAAATGTGGTTAAACATTTTACCGATGGCAAATCAACGGTTGAAGTGATTAAAGGTCTATCTTTAAAAGTCCATGCTGGTGAATTTGTTTCGATTGTAGGTTCAAGTGGTTCTGGTAAAAGTACTTTGCTACATGTGTTAGGGGGATTAGATCGTCCTACAGAAGGGCAAGTCTGGCTCAATGGTCAGCGTTTTGACCATATGGGAGAAGCTGAACGAGGCTATTTGCGTAACCAGCATCTCGGTTTTGTGTATCAATTCCATCATTTATTACCTGAATTTTCTGCTTTAGAAAATGTTGCGATGCCGCTAATGTTACGTGAAGGGACGAATTATAAAGACGTCAAAGCACAGGCGGAATATTTATTAAATCGTGTTGGGCTATCGCATCGTTTAACGCATAAGCCTGGTGAATTATCAGGTGGTGAGCGTCAGCGTGTTGCACTTGCACGTGCCTTGGTAGCAAAACCAGCATTAATGATGGCGGATGAACCTACAGGAAATTTAGATCGGAAAACTGCGGTTAAAATTTTTGAATTACTCAGCGATTTACGTCAAGAATTTAATATGGCGATGTTGATTGTCACGCATGATGAACAATTGGCACAAACGGCAGATTCTATATTGCATATGCAAGATGGCCTTTGGGCTGAACCGTAATAAAATTTAAATTCTTATCTTGTACTTGAAGCCCACCTTGGTGGGCTTTATGATGTGCGGCACGCATAAAAACAATATGAAAAATAATGATGTATTACATATTAATCGCTTGGATTTTAGGTATCACGGGTATGGGAAAGGTTTGGGCACTGACAGGTCAAACTTGTGCTCTATTGGCAATAGTATGTTTGATTGTTCAATGTGTTCTCTTTAAATTCCCACAACTCAATTTGCCATCGATTCGATTAATAAGGCTAAGTTTATTGTGTTTGCTGAGTTTTAATTTGGCTTACGTATACGCAGATAGTGCTTTAACACAGCGTCTCTCTTTACGTGAATTGACCGCGAAACCTACTGAAGTGATTGTGCATGTAAAATCATTGAATCAGCTTCAATCAAAACATATTCAACAGCAGATTATGGTATTGAATGATCGAAAGCAACCTGTGAAGTGGTTAGCTTATGTCTATCCATCCTTAGATAGTCAGCTTGAATTGGGGCAATACTACCGATTGTATGGAGAGGTGTTACCAGCCCATAGTTATGCAATTGAAGGTGCATTTGATCAAGAAAAATGGTTTTTGCAGCAAAACATCATGGCTGCATTTCGAGTAAAAAAAGCAGAAAAGCTGACTGAACAACAGCTTTATGCTATGGGGTTCATGTCCTATCTAAGACAGCAGCATAGTATAGTTGCTGAAATACAGTTAGCTATTGAGCGACAAAGATTAAAGTTGCGAAATATATTACAACAGCAATCCTTACATCACTCAGGTTTACTTTTAGCGTTGTTAACAGGTGACCAAAGTTTATTGAACCCCGACGTTGAAGCATTATTTAAACGTATGGGACTCAGTCATCTATTGGCAATTTCTGGTCCCCATGTTTTGATTTTTGCAGCAATGTTGTGTTGGATGATTCATCGGTTAATTATCCGTTTTACACCCAGTTGGTATTTACGTTATCCCAAACCTTATTTATTGGTGATTCCATTTTGTATGGGAGTATTGCTCTATACGGCTTTTGTGGGGTTTGAAATTCCTGCATTAAGGACACTGTTAACCAGTTGTATTGTTGCTGTACTGATTTTATTGAGATTCAAATTACAAGCCCTGCAAGTACTCCTCCTCAGTGCTGCAATTCTACTGTTTTTAGATCCTTTTAGTATTTTATCCGCTGCCTTTTGGTTGTCTTATTGCGCCTGTTTAGTGTTGTTAAGAATTTATCAAACCATACAGCAGCAGTCTGAGCAGTTGATGCTAACGCGTTATGCACAACTTAAGTTATACATTGCTATTTTATTTGAATCACAATGGAAAATATTTTTAGCGTTATTACCCTTGATGTTGGTTTTCTTTCAACAAGTGGTCTGGATTGCACCATTCAGTAATATGCTGGCATTACCATGGTTAAGTCTGCTTGTTGTTCCATTAAGCATTATTGCGACCCTGTGTTTGTGGGTTATTCCTCCATTAGGAACTTTGTTATTTAAATTGAATGATCTAGGTGTGTCTTTTTTACTTTCAATTTTAAATACTGGTGATCAGATATTCGGTTCAACGCTACAAAATATTGCCATGAGCTGGACAGTGATGTTTGGGCTGATTTTGGGCTTGATTATTCTGTTTTTACCTCCGGGTGTTGTGCCAAAAAGTTGGAGCGTTGTCTGCTTTTTACCGATTTTTATACTGGATGAATCAAAACATGCGTTTGAATTACAAATTCTAGATGTTGGGCAGGGGCAAGCTATTTTTTTACAAAACCACGATCAGCAGATGATGATTGATATGGGTGGTCATTATGATGAACAAAAATTTAGTGTAGGACAGCAACTCATTCGTCCTTTTTTAAATAGCAGGGGAATATCTAATTTAGATCAGTTGGTATTGACTCACTTAGACCAAGATCATAGCGGCGCATACTTTTCTTTACGTTCAACTTTGCCTATTCAAACAATTTACAGTAATGAGCAGGTACACGTCATGCCTGAGTCTCAATTCAATTATTGTCATTCAGGACAGGTATGGCAATTAGAGGGTGTCAAAATACAGGTATTATCACCAAAACAGCAGCAATTAACTGAAGTTACTGATAATCAAAATGAGCTTTCTTGTGTCCTCTATGTTCAAGTGCAAAATGCCCAACCGTATGCCAACTTTTTACTTATGGGGGACGCAGGGTGGGAAGCAGAATATCAGATTTTAAAGGACTATCCAGATTTAAAAGTGGATGTTCTGGTATTGGGGCATCATGGTAGTAAAAACAGTTCGGCTTATGATTTTTTAAAACAATTAAAACCCAAAATTGCGATTGCCTCTGCGGGATTTAATAACCGTTATGGGCATCCAAGTAAACTGACTCTACAGCGTTTAAATGAACTTAAGATTCCGCTTTATAGCACAATTGATAAGGGAAGTATTCAATTTATACAGGCACAGGATCAAACGATACAATTAAATTTTTATCGTGATCGGCAGCGTTGGCTTAATCGCTAGTCTGCTGTTGTCTAATTTTCGTGACCAACGATATGGCTTGTTCATGAGGTAAGTTATAGAGATTGCGTAGCGCTGGATTAGCTTTAAAACGCTTATAGCTCCAATGATAATGTTCTGGGAAACGTTGAATCAGTTTTTCAATTTCATGATGAATAACTTCTGTACCATCATTGGCACTGCCATGATAAATTTCATCAGAAATTGGCTCTATATGCATATCAAAGCCATGCACATCATTACGAATTGCATATAATAACAATGCCTTAGCTTTAGTTTTTGAATTAGCTTGGCACTTAAATTACTCGACTCTAATGGTAAACCAAACATAGGAACCAGCTCCCCGCCAACATTGGGAGTGTGGTCGGGCAAAATAACGGTCGTTCCACCTTGTTTTAATGCTTTAAAAATTTGTCGTACACCCGTTTCATCAGTCGGAACCAGATTCGCTTGTTCACGGCTGCGCGCGCTGCGTACGAAATTATCTGCTGATGGATTTTTTACAGGTTTATAGAGAATTGTCATTTCAGTAAATTGAGCGACCCAAGCATTCATTACTTCCCAAGTGCCAAAATGTGGGACAATTAATACCACCCCTTTTTTCTCAGCCAGCGCATCGTGTAAATACTGTTCACCAGTAATTGAATGAATCCGTGAGATGTTTTTCTGATTTTCTGAGCCCCAAATACTAAAGAATTCAAAATAGGATATAAGTTCATTTCGAATAGCGTGTTTAATAATCAATTCACGTTGCTGGCCAGTCAGTTCAGGTAACGCAATTTCAAGATTGAGACGAATTGTTTGTGATGTTTTAGAAATTTTTAATACGTTCACTAAACTCGCGAGTGAACGGGCAATCATGCGAGAAATTTGAATAGGTTGTCGACTTACAAATTGGAGTACGCGATCAGTCATTGTTTTTGAAGTTTTGTCAGTCATTGCCTAAAAAATATGAGGATAAGAAATATAAAAACAGTAATTATTATAGGCGAAAATACAGGGTTTAAATAGTTTATTGCGTCTGCATGTATATAATGGGGGTAATTTTATTCATTATTGGATCATATTAAATGTCCGATTGGCCACCTAAACCACAAAACGAAAGTCATATTACACAACAAAATTTAGAAAAGCAGTCAGGAAAAGAATGGCAAATTCTTGAGAAAGCCGTATTGGCTTCCGTGGAAGAGCAACGTCGCGCACGTCGTTGGAGCATATTCTTTAAGTTGCTGACTTTTGCTTATCTTCTCTTCATCTTGGTAATTTTGGGTAAAAGCTGTAGCACTGCTCCTACAGATGTCAGTTCAACTACAGGATCACATATCGCAGTAGTTGATATTATTGGCACAATTGCTGCTGATAAACAAAGTGTGAATAGTGAAGACACTATCAAATCTTTGAAGAAAGCATTCGAGAACAACAATAGTAAAGCCGTTGTCTTAAATATCAATTCACCTGGTGGCTCTCCAGTCCAGTCAGATGAAATTTGGCAAGAAATTCAATATCTAAAACAACAGCATAAAGATAAAAAACTGTATGCTCTTATTGGTGATACTGGTGCATCAGGTGCTTATTATATTGCTTCTGCGGCGGATGAAATTATTGTCAACCCATCGAGTTTAGTCGGCTCTATTGGGGTCATTATGCCGAATTATGGTGTGAATGGGTTGATGCAAAAGTTGGGTGTAGAAGACCGCACAATGACTTCGGGTGAAAACAAAGCAATTTTATCAATGACTCAACCCGTTGATGCTGCGCAGAAGGCACATGTACAAGCCGTATTAGATAATGTACATGATCACTTCATTGACGCGGTTAAGAAAGGTCGTGGCGCCAAATTGAAATCGCAAGACCCTGCAATTTTCTCTGGACTATTTTGGACAGGTGAGCAAGCAGTAAAACTTGGGATTGCTGACCGTACAGGTAGTCTAAATAGCTTGAAACGTGAACTGAAAATCGATAAAACAGTGGACTATACCGTTCAATATAATCCATTGGATTCTGTTCTGGGGCGTATGGGAAGTTCAATCGGACAAGGTTTTGCAACTTCACTCTCAGAGCAAGTTCAAGCTGAGCAAACGACAAAACTACAATGAAACCACTGATCCACTTTGCACACGCCAATGGCGTACCATCTAAAGTCTACGAGAAGCTGTTTAATCTACTTCGGGAAGATTACGATATTGTCTATGTTCCACTCATCGGAACTGACCAACGTTACCCTGTGACCAATCATTGGCCGCACTTGGTGGATCAGCTGACCGACAGTATTGTACGTCAGGCCCATGGGCGTCCTGTCATTGGATTGGGGCACTCTTTAGGTTCTGTCTTGACCATGATGACAGCATATAAGCGACCTGAATTATTTCAGCAAGTGATTATGCTTGATCCACCACTGATTATGGGTAAAGCCTCTTTACTGTTCCACACTGCGAAGCTGTTTCAACCGAAACTGGTAGATCGTATGACGCCAGCAAGTCTAAGTAATCGCCGCCGTGATCATTGGGAGTCTCGTGAACAGGCAGGTGAAATGTTGCGACCGAAAAACTTATATCAAAAATTTGATGTTGAGTGTTTTCAGGCTTATTTAGATCATGCCTTAATCGAAGATGCGGAGCGCGGTGGTGTAACCTTGACCATTCCTAAAGCTGCTGAAGTTGCAATATTTCGTAATACACCATCTTGGTGGTGGTTACCTATGTCGAAACCTAAAGTTCCGATGCATTTGGTGGTTGGGAATCAAAGTGAGTTTTTAAAACACGGTTTTCCGCAAGTTGCTAAGAAAAAAGTGGGTATTCCATTTAGTGTGGTTGAAGGAGGGCATATGTTCCCTCTGGAACGCCCTGAAACGACGGTAGAAGTGATAAAAAAACTGATTCAACAATAGAGTAGAATCCAATAAAAAATGCATCCGAGGATGCATTTTTTATTGGAATATTATTCTTTACAGTTTGCAAAATTGAATCGGTTGATTCAAAACTTGATTGCGATACATCACGGTATTGGTGTTGTGATATTGCAAGGCACCTGTGCAGATCCATTCTACAACTTGAGGATAGATCAAGTGTTCGAGTTCATGCACACGCTGCGCAAGTTTATCGACATCATCATGACGAGCAACTTGCAATACACCTTGTGCCAGAGATTGTCCCGCATCTAACTCTGCGGTGACATAGTGCACGGTACAACCATGATACATATCACCTGTATTTAGTACACGTTGGTGGGTATGCATACCTTTATAGTGTGGCAAAAGAGAAGGGTGAATATTGAGCATTTTCCCTTCCCATGCATGGACAAACTTAGCACTTAGGATACGCATAAAACCTGCCAATACCACTAAATCAATATTCCAATCTAATAACTGTTGATGCATTACATCATCAAATGTTTCTCGAGTTGGATATTGTTTGTGCTCAATGACAGCAGTCTGGATGCCTGCTTGTTGAGCACGTTTTAGCGCGTACGCTTCAGGCTTATTGCAAATTACACCTACAATTTGCCCTGATAGACGTGCGTCTATGAGGGCCTGTAAGTTACTACCACTTCCTGAAACAAGGACAGCAATTTTCATTATGCAAAGATTACGCGAATTTTCTCGTCAGCACCTTCAACAGATTCTGCGTTGTCTACGATGTGACCCATAGCCCAAGCTTTTTCACCTTGTTCAGTTAAAAGTGCAATGGTTTTATCTGCATCATTTGCATCAACAGCAATAACCATACCTACGCCACAGTTGAAAGTACGGTACATCTCGAATTGTTCAACACCACCTTCTTTTTGAAGAAGTTTGAACAATTCTGGCCATTCCCAAGAAGATTCATTAATAATCGCTTGAGCACCATTTGGTAATACACGAGGTAAATTACCAGGTAAACCGCCACCAGTGATGTGCGCCATTGCATGAACATCAACTTGTTTGCAAAGTTCAAGAATTGGTTTGACATAAATACGTGTTGGTTCCATTGCTGTGTCAGCAAGTGGGCGGCCATCTACGATTTGAGTAAGATCGACATTTTTCACGTCTAAGATTTTGCGAAGCAGAGAGTAGCCATTTGAATGTGCGCCGCTTGATGCAACACCAATTAAGATATCACCCGCTTTAACTTTAGAGCCATCAATGATTTTGCTTTGCTCAACGACGCCTACACAGAAACCTGCAAGGTCATAATCTTCGCCTTCATACATGCCTGGCATTTCAGCAGTTTCACCACCTACCAATGCACAGCCAGCAAGCTCACAGCCTTTACCAATACCTGTAACGACATCAGCAGCGACATCAACATTTAAGTGACCTGTTGCATAGTAGTCAAGGAAGAATAATGGTTCTGCCCCACACACTAAAAGATCATTTACACACATCGCAACTAAGTCTTGACCAATCGTGTCATGACGGTTTAAGTTCAATGCTAAACGTAATTTAGTACCCACACCATCTGTGCCAGATACAAGAACAGGCTCTTCATAGCCTTTAGGAATTTTACATAGTGCGCCAAAGCCACCTAATCCGCCCATCACTTCAGGACGAGTTGTACGCTTAGCGACAGATTTGATTCGATCGACAAGTGCGTCGCCCGCTTCAATATCGACACCTGCATCTTTATAGCTTAAACCAGTGTTTGGGGTAGAAGTTGAGTTGCTCATAGTGAAGTCTCCGCATTTGCGCGGGGATTATAACCTGAATAAACGAAACTCTTATGTTATTTATGCTCTAAAATGCTATCTTTAATTAAATATTTTACTTTTTATAACGATTAAATCGAAAAAGGCGGGTTTATATGGTCGACCGAACCTTGCGGCGCATTTTTATTCTTACGGGTATTGTACTTATTTTGTGGGTACTCTATTTATTAAAGCCTGTTGTATTGCCCTTTATTGTCGCCTTTTTAGTCGCTTATTTATTTAATCCATTGGTTCAAAAGTTCCATCAGTTTGGATTGCCGCGTTGGTTAGCGATTAGCATCGTATTTATTGGAATTGGTGTAGCCTTAACTTTAGCGATTTCTTATTTGGTACCTTTAATTTGGCAGCAGCTAATGTATGCTAAAAGTAGTATTCCAGCAGGGATTCATTGGCTGAATGATACTTTTTTACCTTGGCTGTCGCGTACTTTTAATTTAGTGCAGATGGAAATTGATAAACATCAATTGTCTGCGGCAGTTATGGACTATATTCAGACCAATTATAGCGCAGACAGTTTACAGGCGATGGCACTGAAAATTGCCCAGTCTGGACTGAGTTTTATTCAAGTCGGTGGGACTGTAGTTCTTATCCCAATTATTGCTTTTTATTTCTTGTTAGATTGGGATCGTATGCTTGATAGTATGCGTCGCCTCATTCCCCGTCCTTATGAAGAATCGACCTTAAAAATTGTGGGTGAATGCCATAGCGTACTTGGTGCATTTGTGAAAGGTCAATTTTTGGTCATGTTGTTGCTCGGTATTGTCTATGCGGTTGGTTTGCAATTAATTGGTCTTGAAGTCGGTCTGATTATTGGTATGGTGGCGGGCTTGGCCAGTATTATTCCTTATTTAGGTTTTGCGGTCGGGATTATTGCTGCAGTGATTGCATCGCTCTTCCAATTTGGATTGGACTGGATGCATTTGGCTTTGGTTGTTGTGGTTTTTATGATTGGTCAAGCTGTAGAAGGTTATATTCTTCAACCTTTCTTATTGGGCGATAAGATTGGGTTATCACCTGTTGCCGTGGTTTTTGCGGTATTGGCGGGGGCACAATTGGCAGGATTCTTAGGGATGTTAATTGCTTTGCCTGTAGCTGCGGTGATTGTGGTGCTGCTTAAACATGCACGAGAATGGTATGAACAGAGTCAGTTGTATGGTACGCAAGCAGTTGTGACTTCCTTTGCTGAAACAAATTCTATTAGTATAGAAACGTCACAAATGGAAGTGGATATTGAAATTAAAGATCAAATTGCGAAAGATCAGCAAGTAGCTGAAAAATCAAGTAACATCGAACCTAAACCATAAAGCGTATAAGGCTTAAACATAAATATGCGTCAACTGCAATTAGATATTGAACCTCAACTTGATGCCCGAATCAGTGATTTTTCTGGTCCGGGATGGGGGCATGTGATTGATGCAATTCGCCAGTTACATGCAGGTTTGATGAATCGCTTTTATGTTTATGGTGGTGCGGGTACAGGTAAAAGCCATTTACTTTCTGCGATTTGTGATTCTTATTTGGATGTGGGGAAATCTGCGATTAAAGTTTCATTATTAGAGCTACTGGATGCGCCTACAGAAGCAATTACTTCTTTAGAACGCTATGATTTGGTGGCACTTGATGATATCGAAGCGATTTGTGGTGTCCCGCATTGGCAAAAAGCAGTATTTCACCTGATCAATTATAATAATGAAGTTGGCGGACAACTGGTTTTTTCCTCTCGCTTTGCACCAATTGAATTGAAATTAGAATTACCAGATTTGCAGTCCAGATTAACCCAAGCGGTCAGTGTCAAAGTTCCGACTGGCAGTTTATATGCAGATCGACAAATTTTAGTCAGTTCAGTGCTGGCTCGACGTGGCATTCATATTGATCAGCAAATTATTGATTATCTTCTGTTACATGGCCCACAGCAGGCTTCGATACTTTTACAAACTTTAGAGCAGTTAATTCAATTGCTTAAAGGCGAAAAGACTAAACTCAGTCATGCCACTTTAAGACAGATTTATGCCTTAATTGATGAATATCAGTAATAGATAAAAGCGCTTGAGTAATTTAAATAGCTATGAGAAAGTACTGATAAATTCGCATCGCAGGGATTTGCGAGCATAGAAAAATAATAGAAATGTAAGTTAAGGAGAACATGATGCTGCAAATCAGCATGAAGCCTCAGTATGTCCAAACCCATTCAAATCTTATCTTAGCTCAGAAAATATGCAGTGCAATCGTGCTGTAGTTGCCTTAATGCCCAAAGAATTTGGCAATTTAGTCAATTTTATTTGTATTGGCATCTTTTAGGCTGTACAGCAAAAGGACTGCAATCAGATTGCATTAAATTGTTTAGAAGATGCAATCTAGAAAAACAAGATAATTAAAAAATTAAGGAGAGATGTATGCTCAAGCAGAGCATTGGTGTGGGAATGTTATGTCTAGCGGGGCATGCTTATAGTGCAAATATTAGTGTCACCACCACTGAAGATGTTGTTAAGGATGATAAAGAATGTTCATTAAGAGAGGCCGTAAACTATATCAATAAAGATATGCCTAAAGAAGGATATTTTGGCTGTGGTGGGGATGATGCAAGTCCTGTCATTTTATTAGAGAAGCAGAAAGTTTATAAACTCAATTCACACTTAAACATTCAGCGTGAATTAACCATTAAAACCAATTATGAGGCTGATTTTAATGAGACGCCTGTTTTAGGTAAAAACAATGCCGTGCTACAAATGCAGGCGAAAGATAATATTTTACGCATTGATGATGGTTCACAAGAGAAGTTACTGAGTGTAGCTCTGTATGAAATCAGCCTACAAGGTTGTGGTCAGGTTCAATGTGCTCAACAAGGTGGACTGATTTATAACAATGAATATTTGCAATTAAGTTATGCAGCATTGTCAGGTGGATATGCTGCTCAAGGTGGGGCAATTTATAACGTCGGTAATTCAACGATAGAAAATACGACGGATAGTTTGGTTGTAATCCAGAATAGTTTGTTTGAGAAAAACTATGCCAATGAAGGTGCGGTTTTATTTACCCAACGTCCTGCTTATAAAATTTTCAACAGTGTTATTCGAAATAATGAGACAGCAAATACTACATCGGCAGGCATTTATTCATCGTTATTATTCAATACCAATCAGTTGCCGACTTCTATATTAAATGTCGCCAATTTTATTAAGAACAGTACTTTTCTACAGAATAAAGGTTACTTGCTGAATTTACGTGATGGCATTGGCTTAAATAACCTGACCATAATTGGGAATACCCAAGGTATCCAGTTTGTTGCTCCTCAGGGAAAAGCTTTTCTGGCAAACAGTATTTTGGTGGGGAATCCGTATCCGATTACAAATCAGCAAGATTGTAAATTTGAGTCTGGTGATCAAAGCATTTTACAAAATAATTTAGTTTCTGCGGTTTGTGGACAAGGATTAGCAGAGTATCCGAATGATATTTTGACCCAAACGGCTTTAGTTGCAGGCAGTACAATTGAAGGAAAATGTAGCAGTGCAAATTTAGACCGACAAAGTTTAGTCTGTCCATTTAATCAGGGAACGAGTGATTTTTTAGGTTACTTTAAGCCACGTTTATTGGTGTCTTATCAAAACTTGAGTGATTCTTTAATCGTTAATAAGGGTAAACAATCTACAGGTTCTGACACTGCACGGGTCGAATGTGAATCGAGTGATCAGCGTGGACAAGTACGTGATTCAAATAATGTCCTTTGTGACCGTGGTGCTATTGAGTTAGTGTTTCCAACAACAATCGCGTTAATCGGGGATGATATCAATTACGGTGAAGTTGCGAAAATGTCGGTTGCCGATTTACTGGGTGATGGAGAGCTTTTACCGAAAGATCAATGTGAAGCCTTATTGGGGATGAATCCAGCGGGTGGTGCTTGGCAAGATGGATGCTTACAGGTTGTTCCAACAATTACTCAGCCTAAAGGGACTTTAACGATAGATGAGGAAGGAAACATTCAGTACAAGCCGAATGGGAACTGGCATGGTGCTGATATTTTCAAGATTCGCTTAGTCACGACAACTACACGATTCAATGATTCTCAAAACCCTTATTTAGAGATAAAAGTGCAAGTCTCTCAGGCACCAGCTGGACAAATGGAAAGTAGTAAAGTGAAAACTTCTGGCGGGAGTGCAGGAGTATTCAGTTTATTCGGTTTATTGGGACTAATTGGATTACGTCGTTACAAGAAATAGGCAAGGGAATTGACCGTGAAAAATTATAAAAAAGGTTTACTGACGTTAATGGTACTTTCTGCAATGTCATTGATGGCAGCAGAAGATACATTTATTCATGTCACTACGTTTGATGATGAAGATGGTGAGAATCTAAATCAATGTTCTTTACGCGAAGCCATAAAAACTGCCGCCGATAATAAAGCTTTTGGTGGATGTAATGCAGGTGATACACGTTTAGGGCAAAAAGATCGGATTCAGTTAAAAGAAGGCTCTTATAAACTGAAGCGTGAATTGGTCCCGCAATCAGTGATAGAGATTTATGGTGCTGAACCGCTTGATTATTCCAAGAAACATGTATTGACCAATACTTATCCTGCCACGACCGCGATTAAAACAACCATCAGTGGAGAAAATCAAACACGGATTCTGAATAGTTCTTTGTCCAAATATGGGGTTTCATTTAAAAACTTAACTTTGGCAAATGCGGTAAGTACTGGATTGGGTGGAGCTATTTATGCTGGTGCAGACATTAATTTGTCTAATGTTACCATTATAAATTCACGTGCGGCACAAGGTGGTGCAATTTACCTTGATGGCAACATCGCTTTGACTATCGATCATGGCTTAATACAAGGTAACCAAGCAGGACAGGGTAGCGTTCTAGCAATGACGTGCCTGAATAATTTGTTATTCACCAAGCCGAACATTACCATTCAAAACAGTAGTCTTGTGGCGAATGGTGCAGCGAATAATCAGAGTATGTTGGATCTTTGTGGTGAAGCATCAATATTATTACAAACCAATACGATTGCTAAAAATCAGGCGAATAGCAGTACAGGGGCAATCATTAAAAATGTCTCTTCGAATGCCACGCAGGCCAATTTAAGTGAAAATAGCACGCTGACATTGCTCAGTAATACCATTGTTGAGAACAATGCGGCCAGTACACTACTTTACGATCAATTAGGGAGTAAAAATATTTCGTTTAATGTGTTGGCTTATAACTCGGGGCAGTCATGCCGTTATGCTTTGAATAACGGGAATGTGACCGATGCCAAGCTCAATATGAGTGCAATCAATAATGCTTTGCAATTGGCCGCTGTAACAGGGCAATGTAATCTGCCGAAGGTGGCTTATGAAAGTAATGTTTCTGGGACCAACACCAATATTGATGTCAGTAATATTTCGATGGCAACATTACTGACTACATATACAGAACCGAATGCCAATACTGAATATCTACCGCTGTATTATCCTAGAAATAATCAGACAGCAAATGATTTGGTCAATCTAGGTACCGTAGGATGTAGTGATGTTGATCAACGCGGATTTAGTCGCATTACGGATGCCACATTAATTCTCAATCCGAGTATGAAAAATACATGTGATATTGGTTCGGTTGAGCTGATGCGTCTAACTGCAGCAGATATTATTAATTTAAAAAATTTATCTTATTCACAGATGATCGCTGACTATCAGCGAGCGATTGATTTATATCAAAAACGAATTGATGATAAATCGACGGATGCAAAGTATTTAACACAATATCAAGCTGAATTGAGCGCTTTTAAGGATTTGAAGAGCAATACTGAAAAGTATGCCAAGTACCGTGCAATTTATATTGATCCATTTGCGCTAGCATTGCCAGATGAACAATGGGTCAATAACGAGTCTCAGGTTCAGGCATTGAATGCAGAAAATTATACGATTAATACCCAAGTTTTAGGTGTGGGGCATTATTCTGGTGAAGGCAGTAACTTCCAATTTATTGGTGATCAAGATCCGAAGTTAAAATGTGAATGGGTACCAGAACTTAAACGAATCATGTTTTATCGACTGGATGACAGTATTTCTACCATTGGTGAAAGTGCATTATGTATTTATCGTATTACCTCGAAAGCGGATACAACTAAAACCACTTCTGGTTTATTAAGCGCAAGTTTTACCAATATTGCTCCTATTGCAAAAGAGGATACTTACAGCTTGCAATATGGGTCTAGCCAGAAAATTTCCTTGCATCCACTTGAAAATGATTTTGATGATGATGGTCCCAAAGCCAGTATTGCTGGATTGAATAAAGCCGATTTTTATCGTAATGAAGCGGGTCAAGAATTGGCAATTCGATTGGATAGTTTACCCAGTGCTATGATGGTTGACCCGTCAGTTCCGCATGGACCATGTCCTGGAAGTGCCATGCGAGATACTTGTTATTCGAGCGACTTGGTGGTGCAGGTAAAAAATAATTACAGCCCATTCGACCAGATTTTGGAATATACCGTATTTGATGCGGAAGGCTTGGCTTCAAATCGAGCAAAAATTTCTTTGTACACGACAAAAAAAGACAACTCATTGAAATAATGGCATAATACTTGTTTTCTGACGACGAATATGATGACACATTTCAATGAGTTACATCTCATCTTAAACAAATATCTAAAGTGGAACAAGTCACGTGTAAAATGTTTTACACTGATTATGCTGGCATTAATTGTAAAACAGACATGTAATCTTTCTTCTGCATCTAAAGCCTTACCCATCACGTGCTTACCACAATCATTTTATCGACGTATACAACGCTTCTTTGCAGATCAGTATTTCGATTATCGTCAAATTTCTCAGTTAATTTTCAATATATTTTCATTCGATAAAGTCCAATTAACTTTGGATAGAACCAACTGGAAATGGGGAAAACGAGATATCAATATCTTGATGTTAGCCATCGTCTATCGTGGAATAGCGATACCTATTGTTTGGACATTGCTCAATAAACGTGGAAATTCAGATACAAAAGAGCGTATTGCTTTGATTCAACGCTTTATCTCCATTTTTGGTAAAGATCGTATTGTGAATGTGTTCGCAGACAGAGAATTTATCGGTGAGAAATGGTTTACATGGTTAATTGAAAATGACATTAACTTCTGTATACGTGTTAAAAAAACTTTATTGTGACCAATCACTTAGCCAAGAATCATAAAATTAGTGATTTATTTCGTCATCTTCAAGTTGGTCAAACAGAATGTCGTAAACGACGTATTTGGGTTGGTCGAGTGAAACTGTATATTAGTGCGCTACGATTAGAAGATGGAGAACTTTTACTTGTTGTTTCTCCTATGTTTAATGCTTCTGCTATTGGTGATTATGCATTACGCTGGGAAATCGAAACCTTATTTAGTTGTCTCAAAGGACGTGGATTCAATCTTGAAAATACTCGTTTAACAGACCCTAGACGAGTCAAGAAATTGATAGCAGTGCTAGCGATCGGTTTCTGTTGGTGCTATTTAACAGGTGAATGGCAACATGATCGAAAAAAAGCGATAAAACTAAAGAAGCATGGACGACTTTCAGTAAGTTTATTTCGCTACGGTTTGGACTATGTTCAGATGGCTATTCTACGTTTGATTGGTTTTGGAAAAAAAGAAGAATTTAAGAAAGTGCTAGCAATTTTAAGAAAGAAAAAGCCTGATAGGACAAGGGCCCTATGAAATTTGTCGTGTACAGAGCAAAAATTTATTTAAATAACACAGCTAAGAATACAGTCACCTCTGGTGGTGGCGGCGGTTCAATTGGATGGTGGGGTTTATTGGGTTTGTTGGGTTTAGGTTTGTATCGCCGTCATAGTCAAACAAAAAAGCGTTAAATTAAGTGTTGGTATTAACTTCATTGCGTAGTGATGAAGTTAATACTTAAGTGTTGAGTAGAATATAAAAAGCCAATCTTACTTATTGTAGATTGGCTTTTATATATGATTATTTATTGCTGTTAAAGCGTTCTTAATGCTGTTCAATGGTATGGTGTAAGTATTTGTTCATATACTCTTCACGTATAGTAATACGTTCTTCGGGTGTCGCTTTTTGCATGCGCGCGCGCAAATCATTGCGTTCTTGGCTACTCATTTGTTGCCAAGTTTCGCGCATTTTCTGTTTTTCTTGTTCAGGTAATTGCGTAAACCAGTCCATACGTTGTTGTAAGCTATTGCTTTGTTCATCAGGAATTTCTTTAAGGGATTGATAGCGTTTAATCAATGCACGCTGTTCTTGTTCAGAAAGCGTTTCCCACGTTTCAGCCACTTGAGTATTGGCATCTTTAGAAAAAATCCAAAAACGTTCGAAACCTGCAAAACTTGTTTGCAAGAAACCGAGTGCACAAAAAGCAAAAGCTAACCGTCTAGCTGCCATGTGGAACCTTGTCCTCACCTAAAACCATTAACATTTCCAAATCTTCAACCATTTGTGGAGAAAGTTTTGGTGTTACTACAACTTGATTCTGTGGTTTTTCAGACATATCGAAAGAATTCGGTAAAACCACAATTCCTGCAATTGCTGCTGCAAGAGCAAACCCAGTCATTTTGAAATAGACAAAGCGAGATGATTTTTGTTGCTGGATATGATCCAGAACATGATTCATCACGACAGGTTTTGCCTTATGTTGCTGCGCAAGACCATCAAGTTTACAAGTGACTTGTTTTAAGAAATCATCCTGTTTCATTCAGATGACCCTCCCGAATATGGATTCAAATGCGATAATGCAGATCGCAAACCTTGAATCGCGCGATGATAATGTGTTTTTACACTGCCTTCACTACAGTTCATAATTTGAGCAGTCGTTTGCGTATCAAAACCTTCCCAAGCCCGAAGCATAAACGCTTGCTGTTGACGAACTGGTAGTCGGCGAATCGCAGCTTGAATTTCTTCAATCGTGACAGCCTGATCCAGAAATTCAAGTGGACTAGGGGTTGCTTCATCAATAACATCCTGAATTTCAAGATCATCTTCATCTAGACTCACCTTTTTGAAAAAGGAAAAAGGTTGAGAGCGACGAGCTTCTTTACGGCGCCAATCTTGCAGTTTGTTATTTAAAATGGTGTAAAACAGGGGATACCATTCTTCAGTCGACTTCTCTGAATAGGATTTATGCAAAGAAATAAAGGCTTCTTGGACTAAATCCATTGCGATGCCTTGTTGTCCTTGCGTTGCATTTTCCATCATCACGAGTGCACGTCCAGTCACGTCTTGCATAAAATTTTTCAGACGTTGTTCAGCCGTACTTTTTAAAGCACTTAAATTTTCAGGCTGAGACTGCTTTGGCGCTAAATCCATAGAAATGGAAAACCCTGTCATTGGATTATCACCATTATTTCCAATACATATCCTTAATAACGTTGGAAATAATGGTTTGGTTGACAATATCCGTTATTATTTTTTCAAGTGTAATCTATTTTTGAAATTGGGCGGGACAATTTAAAATAAAAAGTGTATTAGATACGTTGACGTACCATTTCAAATAAGCAAATAGAACCTGCAATAGCAACATTTAGTGATTCTTGCCCACCTGGTTGTGGAATTGCCACAGCTTGTGCATGTGCAAGCGCATAGTCTGAAGCACCTTGACCTTCATTACCCATGATCCAGACGCATGCTCGCGTTAAATCTTGAGCATATAGACTGGTTGAGCGATGTGAACTGGTTACATAGACAGGAATTTTGAACTGTGGCAAAACTTGTTCCAGCTCGACATTTTCATAAATATCTAAAGAGAAGTGAGCCCCCATACCTGCACGGAGTACACGTGGTGACCAAAGTGAAGCCGTACCTTTAGTGGCAATAATTTGCTGAACGCCTGCTGCGGCTGCAGAACGGAGTAAAGTACCGACATTGCCTGGATCTTGGATATTTTCCAAAATCAAAGTATCTAAATTGTATTGCAATGCCTGAGAAGAAGATGGCAAATCGATAATGGCAAGACACGCAAGGGTAGTGCCTAAAGTACTTAAATCTTTGTATAAAGATTCACTTAAAACAAAAATTGCACCATGATAAAGACGTTGGATTTCTTCTAGGTCTGGGTGTTGTAGTGCGAGTTCCGTGGTAAAAATGGCATTGATTTTTTTTTGCTCTTGCAACCATGCCAAACACAAATGTGTACCTTCAAGCACGGTTTGACCTTGCTTTTTGCGATAGGTGTTTTGCTCAATTAAGCCACGTAAGTGTTTAATTTTTGGGTTGTCTTTCGATTCTAAAAAAATTATAGGCATGTTTGCTAGAGTCCACAGAAGTAGGCACAAAACCTACTTCTGTTTTTTAAATTAATTGTGGTATTGAGTTACTAGGTCAACTTCATTTTTTGAACCAATAATTACAGGTACACGTTGGTGTAACTCTGTTGGTTCAATCTCAAGAATACGAACGCGACCAGTTGTAGAAGCACCACCTGCTTGTTCCATCAACATACTCATTGGGTTGGCTTCGTACATTAAACGTAAACGCCCCGCTTTTTTCGGATCTTTAAGGTCGTATGGGTACATGAAGATACCGCTACGGCAAAGAATACGATGAATATCACCGACCATACATGCAACCCAGCGCATGTTAAAGTCTTTTTCACGTGGACCAGTTTTCCCAGCAAGTAATTCATCAATATAACGTTTTACAGGTTGTTCCCAGTGACGTTGATTAGATGCATTGATTGCATATTCTTTGGTGTCTGCTGCCACCTGAATGCTGTCAGTAGTTAATAAGAACTGTTGAGATTCAGGGTCGAAAGTAAAGAAGACTACGCCTGCACCTACAGTTAATGCCATCATGGTTGATGGACCATAAAGTACATAGCCCGCAGCAACTTGGTGAATACCTGCTTGCATGAAATCAGCTGATTGCGTCACGGCATTTTTGGCTGGAAGAATTGAGAAAATCGTACCAACACACATGTTGATATCGATGTTGCTTGAACCATCGAGTGGGTCAAATAACACCAAATATTCACCATTTTCTTGTGCAGGTGTGAATTCATCAAGTTCTTCTGACGCCAAACCACCGACATGTGGGTGAACTTTTAATGCATCAATTAAATAGTCATTTGAAATCACATCTAATTTTTTTTGTTCTTCACCTTGCACATTTTCATGCTGCGCACTGCCTAATACCCCAGCAAGTGCACCTTTTTGTAAAGCTTGGTCAATCGTTTTACACGTATTTGCAATAGTATCAATGACTTTTGCAAGTTCAGGTGTAAGATTCCCAGTTTGTTGTTCTAAGAATTGGGAAAGGGTGAGGTATGCCATGGCAGGAAAACTCCGAGTGAAAACCAATCAAATTGAGCAAAAAAAATTTAGATAGCTATTTTAGAGGAGAATGCCGCAAAAGAAAAATTAAACTCGATTATTTGGCTTGATTTTGCCCTTGCAACTTTTAGGGATAATGCTATGTTGATGTGAAGGATGAAGAAGAATTGAGGAGCAGCAGAATGACTACACAAAAGTTTGATGCCATGCCAACGCAAAATGAAGGCATTAGTTTAGATGATATTAGTCCTGAAAAGGTGAAAGAAGCTTGGAAAGAATATGAAGCCAAGCCTGAATACAAGAATTTCAATAAGCATGACCTCATTGAATCCATGCAGCATGAGCATGAAGAAGATGAGCAGAAACCTGCTTAACACATTATAAAAAAGCGCTTTAATTTAAAGCGCTTTTTTATGTCTGTAGACCTTGTTATTTTAATAAAGGTGGTACAGCTTCGTAGTTCAATTCGACACGGCGGTTTTCTTTCCACGCATTTTCATCATGACCTGCATTGATTGGCATTTCTTTACCATAGCTGACTGCTTCTAATTGAGTCGGGTTTACACCATTCGTGATTAAAAAGCTTTCTACAGCTTTGGCACGACGCTCACCTAGTGCCATATTGTATTCACGCGTACCGCGTTCATCCGTGTGACCTGTTAATGCCACTTTAGAGTTTGCATTTGCTACGAGGAATTGTGCGTGCGCTTGCAATGTTTGATAGTCTTCATTTGAAAGATCGCTGCTGTCGTAGTCAAAATGCACTACGCGTTTTGCTAGAAAAGCTTTGTTTGCAGCCGTAACCCCTTTTGAAGATGCGCCTGCAAGATTTTGTGCATTTAATGCAGCATCTTCACTTAATCCTTCAGTGCTGACGGTTGTACCTGCTGAGTTTGGCGTTTGACCTGTTTGAATCTCGGCTGCAGGTTTGCGGCTGGCACATCCAGTTATAATTAGCGCTGAAGCTAAAACAGGTAAAACTAACAATTTAAGAGTGTTCATCTTCATCTCCATAAAGATTGATTTTTAAAAATTATTTAGGTGCCCAAGCAGGTTCACGAACTTCACCTTGTTCACTTGGTAAATTCATACGGAAACGGCCATCGACCGACATAATTGAGAGCAAACCACGGTTGTCTTCGCGAGTGGCATACACCACCATTTGCCCATTTGGCGAGAAGCTTGGGGATTCGTCCAGACTGGTTGGGGTTAGAATATTGGTGATCCCCGTATTAATGTCTTGAATTGCAACTTTGTAGCTACTGCCACTTGGACGATGCACTAATGCCACTTTTTTACCATCGGCACTTAATGTACCTCGTGCGTTGAATGCACCACGGAAGGTAATACGCTTGCTACTGCCATCGGCAAAGCTATAACGGTAAATTTGTGGTGATCCACCACGGTCAGAGGTAAAAATAAATGACTTACCATCAGGTGCATAACGTGCTTCGGTATCAATTGCACTGTCATTGGTCATGCGTTGTAACTGGCGAGTATTTAAATCCATTTGGTAAATTTCAGGATTACCATGCATAGACGCAGTAAATAGCATCGATTTGCCATCTGGAGAGAAACTTGGTGCGCCATTTAAGCCACGGAAGCTTGCCAGTTTCTCACGTTGACCTGTGGCTAAATCTTGTACATAAATCGCAGGACGTTTGCTTTCAAACGACACATAAGCAATTTTTTGGGCATCCGGTGTCCACGCAGGAGACAAGATTGGATCACGCGAGGTGAGAATAGTTTTAGGCTGTTCACCATCTGTATCTGCAATTTGTAAGGTATAGCGCTGCTCAGGTGTTGCAGGATTACGGAGTACATAGGCAATACGTCCGCTAAAATCCCCTTGAATGCCAGTTAATGCTTGGTAAATGGCATCGCTGATCATATGTGCAGCTTGACGTACGCGTGAAGTGGGTACGGTCAATAACTCATTGAGTAGATATTGTTTTTTTTCGACATCATACAGTTGATATTGAACCTCAAAGGTTCCCGCAGCAGTTGCTTTTAAATTACCTGTAACCAGATAGGGTACGCCTGCGGCTTGCCATGCTGCCGCATTGGGGTTGTCCATGCTTGCAGTTGCAGGTAAGTTTTGTGATGCACTGCTAAATTTTCCTGAACGATTCAGGTCATTTTCAACAATAGAATAAATGGTTTGATCATTACTGAATGGAATAATCGCAATTTTAGGGGCTTGTTCTGGTGCTTTGGCAATTTCTAAATGAAGTTGTGCATGACTGGTTTGAACAAGTAGCGGCATAAGTGCCGTCATGATTGCTAAACCAAGTAGATGTTTACGCGTATTTTCCATCATTCGCTGTATACTCTGAAACGTCAGTCTTTGTGGGTTGTGTGAAATTGCCTAACATAATGGCATGAATTTGCATGATTTAAAGCATTAGATTATGGCTAAACTGTTATAACACTGTGAAAATACTTAATCGCCATGCTTTTGGCATGGCGATTGTGATTATTGGGCAGTGAAAGATGAAGTAAATGTGCGCGCTTCACGCCGTGCATCAGGGTCTGAAGGCATTGGATAAGGTGCCGCTGCACGAACTGCGGCTTCGACACTTGCTTTCATATCTGGGTCGCTTGCATTGACGACAACTGATAAGACTGCACCACTCTCACTTAAGGTGACTCGGGCACTGGCTTTCTGACCTGATGCGCTCGCTGGTGGATTCCACGCTCGCTTGACTTTGTTTTCAAAATCTCGTTTTGCTGTAGAGGCAATACGTTTTGCTTCAGCTTTTTTATTGGCAGCTTCTTCGGCAGCTTTCTTAGCCGCAGAGGCTTTAGCTTCTGCTTCGGCGCGTTCTTTTGCAGCAGCATCCGCCTGCGCTTTGGCTTTTGCAGCAGCATCCGCCTGCGCTTTGGCTTTTGCAGCGGCATCCGCCTGTGCTTTGGCTTTTGCGGCAGCATCTGCTTGCGCTTTGGCTTTTGCAGCGGCATCCGCTTGAGTTTTGGCTTTTGCGGCAGCATCTGCCTGAGCTTTGGCTTTTGCGGCAGCATCTGCCTGAGCTTTGGCTTTTGCGGCAGCATCTGCCTGAGCTTTGGCTTTTGCGGCAGTATCTGCCTGCACTTTGGCTTTTGCAGTAGCATCCGCTTGCGCTTTGGCTTTTATAGCAGCATCCGCCTGAGCTTTGGCTTTTGCGGCAGCATCTGCCTGAGCTTTGGCTTTTGCGGCAGCATCTGCCTGAGCTTTGGCTTTTGCGGCAGCATCCGCTTGCGCTTTGGCTTTTGCGGCAGCATCCGCTTGCGCTTTGGCTTTTATAGCAGCATCCGCCTGAGCTTTGGCTTTTGCGGCAGCATCTGCCTGAGCTTTGGCTTTTGCGGCAGCATCAGCTTGCGCTTTGGCTTTTATAGCAGCATCCGCCTGAGCTTTGGCTTTCGCGGCAGCATCAGCTTTAGCCTTTTCCTGAGCTAAACGAGCCGTCTCTTGCTCAGCTGTATTGGTTTTTGGTGGTGCAACAGGAATGACAGGAGCAGGCTCTACGCTAGGTTCTGCTGTTTGTGTAATTTCAGGGGCAATATTCTCATGCGCAGTTTCTGTAAATTCTGTTTCTTCAAGCGGAGTAGGTTGTAAATCTTGCGGTTTAATTAATATGGTTTTGATTTGCTCGGGTGGTTTAGGTGGTTTACTCATGCCTAAATAAAGCAAGCCAACAACCGCAAGTACGTGTACACCGAAGGTAAAACCCAGTGCAATTGCGTTTTGTTTAAAAGGTGGCTTTTTAAAATTCTTCATATTACTTTAAAGGTTCGGTCAGTAAACCAACTTGGGTTAAGCCTGCATCTTGAAGGCTTGACATTAAAGCCATCACTTCTCCATAAGGACGAGTTTGATGCCCATTGATCACAACATTGAGTTTTTTGTTATTTTGTTGAGCTTGCGCTTGAGACTTGAGCAATCTTTGGGTCAATTCTGTTAGTGCAAGCGGCCCTGTCGTTTGACCTTTTTGTTCTAAGAAGTATGTACCATCTGCTTTTAAAGAGACGATAGAAGGAGCATCTTCAGACTGTAGTGGAGTGCCATTAGCTTGCGGTAAATCGACTTTAATGCCGCTAGTGATCATAGGGGCGGTGACCATAAAGATCACCAAAAGTACCAACATCACGTCAATATAGGGCACGACATTCATGTCGCTCTTTAATGGTTTTTTAATGCGCTCAAAGCGTCCTGAACGTTGAATTGCCATCAGTCATTTTCCTGAACAGAACCTACCGACTGACGTTGTAATAGCGCCACCATTTCTTCTGCAAACAAAGCACGGTCTGAATAAACAGCTTCGCCTTTAGCAGTAAAATGGTTGAAGGCTAGAACGGCTGGAATCGCTGCAAATAAACCAATCGCAGTTGCAATCAAAGCCTCCGCAATACCAGGTGCAACAGTCGCCAAGGTTACTTGATCGACATCTGCCAGACCAATAAAGGCATTCATAATGCCCCAAACAGTTCCGAATAAACCTACATAAGGTGCGACAGAACCGATACTGGCTAAAGCACCTAGACCTTGTTCTAAATTGCCCTGATCACGGCTTAAACCAACACGTAAAATACGTTCAGTACCTTCGATGGTTTGTTGTGTTGCTGCATGACGTTTTTTAAGTTTGAGGTATTCACCCAAACCTTGGTAGAAAATGTCTTCTAGCCCGACACGTTTAGAGTTGAGTTGAGCATTGTTGTAAAGGGTATTGAGTTCGGCACCCGACCAGAAGATTTTTTGGAAATGTTCATCATCTGCTTGGGCTTTTTTATAGCTCTGATGTAACTTGGCAATCAAAAACCAACTATAGAGTGATGCAAATAAAAGTAAAAGCATCACCAGTTGTACGACAGGACTTGCTTGTAAAATGAGGTCTGAAACGTGAAGTGTGGAGTCTAATTGATTTGCCATAGTTACACTGGAGTCGAGTTTTCTTAGATTTGTTCTAACTCTTTACGAATTAGATCGCGAATTTCATCTGGCAAACGACGAGGTTTCATTTCGGCACTGATACATGCTAACTCGACTTCGCCAGAAGCTAACAAGATTTCACCACGATAAATATTTTGTTGCAATACAAAAGACGTAGCTTTACACGAAACTACACTTGCTGTAACAGTAATAAGGTCATCCATGAGAATTGGACGCATGTATTTAACATTAATTTTGTGCACCACGAAGTTGTAGTCTTTTTGGTGCCAGTAATGGTCTACACCAGAGGCACGTAACCATTCGGTACGGGTACGTTCCATAAAGCGAATATGGTTGGCATGATAGACAATACCGCCTGCGTCAGTGTCTTCAATATATACACGAATTTGAAATTCGAATTTGTTACTCATTTGGCTAGGCATTCCTGTGTTGTTAATACTATATCTATCAATATCTTGCTGAGATTTTTTGGCGAATGAAAAATTTAAATAACTTAAGTTTTTCAAAAAGTAGACGCATAGTAGACTAAATTGTATACTGCTTACTGGTGTTATTTGTTGCTAAATGAGTGCTAGTCAATGCCCAAGTCTGATCGTCTTAAATTCACCAAAACAACTATCGATGCTTTGAGTGAACCTGGTATTTACAGGGATAGCGAGCTAATTGGTTTTGCTATACGAGTAAATACCACATGTAAAACTTACATTGTTGAAAAGAAGGTCAAAGGCAAGTCAGTAAGAGCAACAATAGGTCTGCATGGCAACCTAACGCTATCTCAAGCGCGAATTTTAGCACAAGGTCTACTTTCGCAAATGGCACAAGGTTACAATCCAAATGAGGCAAAAAAGGCTGAGCGCCAGAAGATTGAAGGTGAGTTGCTTACCTTTAGACAGCATCCAACGCTTGAGCTTGCATACAATGAATACCTTAAAAATAGAACCCTAAAGCCACGAACTTTGAAAGACTATGACCAAGTTGTTAACGTCTATTTAAAAGATTGGAAGAGCTTCAAGATTGGTGAAATTTCAAGAGCTCAGGTCCAACAAAAATACACAGACTTATCGGAAAGGAGTCCAGCTCAAGCAAACTTAGCAATGGCTGTTTTAAGGGCTATCTTTAATTTTTCTCTAGAGCATTTTTTAGATGAAAACGATGAATCAATTATTACCTCTGTGAACCCAGTATTGACCCTCAAGGCTAAGAGAACTTGGAATAAAATTAAACGCCGTAAAGGATATATCAAACAAGAACAGCTTTCTGATTGGGTTAATGCAGTAATGTCGTTTAGTGCTTTAAGGCAAGAAAGAAACACTGTTAGAGATTTCCTTATCACTCTAATTCTTACAGGCTTTCGACGTGATGAGTGTCAGACACTAAAGTGGGATTCAGTTGATTTAAAATATGGTTGGATCACCTCAAATGATCCAAAAAACGGTGAAGCTCATTCTCTACCGATGGGGGATAGACTGTGGGAAATAATGAGAAGTCGGTACGAACAGAAATTTAATGAATATGTTTTTTCATCCCCAAAATCCAAGCTAAAGGGATATACAACTAACCTATTTGATGCAAAGCGAAAAATTATTGAAGAAACTGGAATTCAGTTCACGTTTCACGATTTACGCCGTACATTTGGGACGATTGCGGAAAACCTAGATTACGGGCAATACACAATTAAAAGATTGTTAAACCACACTGTTACGGGCGATGTAACTGAAGGTTATATTCAGATAAGTGATAAAAAATTAAGGTTAGCAATGCAGGAAATTGAGGACATTGTTTTTGAAGGATATAAAAAAGGAGGTTAAACCTCCTTTCTTTACGCACACATTGTATTTGAGAGTTTTTGACCTTCAAAGTATTTAATAACATCACCTTTTGCATATGAAATTTTCCGCAATCCTTTAGTGAATGGAATGCCGCCGCCTTCACACCGTTTCAACTGTAACCATTGAAGAGAAACATTAAAAACAAGTGCAACTGTTGTAGGTGGGAATATTGCATCATTCGGTGATTCCCAAAATAACTTTGTTGCTAACAACTTTTCTTCTTCAGTCATTTTTGAAAGTCTTGTTTGTCTGCTCATCATGTCACCTCCTTCAAACTTTCCTCAACTTCAACCATAGGATTTGGTCTAGGTTTTGCCCATGTGGCAAATGCGCCATCTTCATTGCTGTAAATGGAAATTAGAAACCAGTCTCCACTTGCAACTGGTTGGTCTGGATTCCAAGCTAATAACTCACCAGTTTCGTAATATTGCTGATAAAGATCGTAATCCTCTAACTCTAAGGATGTAGTAAAGGTGTCAATATTAAAATGACGCTCCAATTCATCCCATTCAGGTTTATTTAGGTATTCGGCATCACCATAATTTTCAGCCCAATATTTATCGAAGGCGGGGTGTGACCAATACCCTTCATCATTGCGAGTAACTTCAACAGGCATCAATTGATTAGTTTTTAGAATCATGCGTGCACACTCCATTCATCACAATTTAAATTTCGACAGCCTTCATAATCATAAGGATTGTCTTGCCATGTAATGCGTCCACAGCATGGACAATTAAAACGATGTTTTGGTTCCGATTTTCTGCGTTGAAGTTTCTTCACTATTTCAGGAGTTTTTAGGCCTGCACCAAATACCATTTTTCTCTTGTTGATTTGGCGATAATCGAAAGTCCGACGTTTCACTTTTTCAGCAATGTAGCGAGGTATTACAATGAAATTTTTCTCGCTATTTAGAAATGCCTGAGCTTCTACTTCATCCAATGTAGAGGCTTGTGAAAAATCGGTAGTTGGATATGAATATCGATTCATCCAATAAACATCATTCCCATCCCATTTCTTTTTTTCATATGCTACGTATCTATAAACGCCATCAATGATTTGAGATTCCTTGGGTATGTATTGGCAATCAACCTTCCATACAGCTAAAGCATCTACATGATCAGCGGAAATTGGCAAGCAATCACCGTGTGAATCCGCCCAATACTCTTGAGCCTCTTTAAGTGTATACACGTGAGCTTGATCCAAATCAGTGTGATAACCACAACCTTCATGGCGGTGCCAAACAACATTAGTTCCGAGAAACCCATGAGCAGAAGTTAGGTAAAATCTATTCTTCATGACTTTGCTCCTGTGCTTCTTCACCAAGAATGATTGAGCCTTCTTCAGGTAGGTCGTAATACCAGCAGTAATAACCAGAACCACTATGACCATCTTTCATAAACTCAATGGACATTTCAGTTTCCAATTGGAATTCAAGATCACTTTCATGACCTTTCGTTTCTGAAAATAAATCAGGTGCTCCAAACTCGAGTGCTTCTTTGAGTTGCTGACACGAAAGAATTACACCTTTTGCTTTTTGAGCCTCAGCTAACTCAGCAAACATGCGCTCAACGATTTCAGTAAAAGAGCAGCCTTCCATGTTGTTGTCTGCACCAAATTTGCAAAGCTTATGAATAGTGCTTAAGCCTTGAATTTCGATAGTTTCGGGATTACTCATTACATTTCACCCCGCAATTTCTTTAAATGGGTGATTATGTTGGCTGTTGCATGGTTTAGAGCTTTCTCAGCATCTTCGGTGCTTAAGTTATTTACATACAAGCCCATGGCTAACCACATTGCACAAAATGAAAATTCTTTTACGGAATCGCTGCCTTCTTGTTTAAGAATGCCCATTACTGGTGAAACGGCCTTGGTGAAAATATCTTGAGCAATTGCACTCGGAGCCAAACCTACATCAATTTTTTTAATTTCTAATTCTTTAATACTCATCACTTCACCTAATCTTTATTTAAATCCGCACACAGTGCAGTAAACGCCGTGGCGTACTGTGAATTTCTGACAAAACATGCAGTATTCGATCATGCTGCAACTCTTAAAGCTTTTGGGTGTTGACCGCGTAGGGTAGTAATTAGAACTTTCCCATGGCGCAAATACTGTTTTAAAAATACGGTGTAGCGATTTTGGGCAGGTGTGTTCATAACACCATGACAATTAACTTCTAACGATGGCTTGCCAGTTTTGAAGTATCGAACTACAGCAATGTGCTTTAAGAGTTTTGCTTGGTAGCCATCATTCAATAACCAAGTTTCAAAGCATGCCGCCATTTGACGGTGAATTGTTTTACCACCTTCTGGTTCGATAGGGGTATTTAGGTACTTCATGACTTTTCAATGCCTTCAGCCTTTTGCATTTGATTAACCGCTACGTTGTCATCAGCTACAACAGCTATGTAGACCATAGAAGCCAATGAAATGAAGATCACAAGCACTGCGCATAAATTGCGAAAGATGTTCACTGGCTTTGAATACAACTCTTCTTGAGTTGGTTCTTGATATAGCATTTGTGTCGTTTGACTTTCGACTACGTCAAACACAGGTGTGTTGCTATGTGAAACTGATTGATTCATACTTTGCCCCGTAAGCTTGCAAGTGTTTACATTGGGCCATGATCGCCGTCCAAAGTAATCAGGGCTTTTTTTGTGTCTGGAATTAAGCTGTGAATGTGCCGATACGCACAGGATTCTCAGGAAGCAACTCAATAACTTTTGCTTTAAAGTCTTGGATGATTTCATCCAGCAATAGTTCTTCTTTTACGATTTGAATTGAGAATGTTGGTTTTTCATCGTTTGTATTTACGATTAGGCGAAGAACAATAAGGCGCTCATCTAATCCGAAATAAGCAGAATCACGAATCTTGAAATACGCAGGCGTGAATTCTTCTTTTGAACGCGCTTCAACTTGTTCAAAGCGAGAACGGCTTTCAGATAAATTACCAACAGAATGATCAGCACTAACTGTGGCATCAATTTTCATATTGCGGATTGCTGATAATGCTTGTGCACCACCAATAATATTGCCGTCAGCATCGGTAATTTCTAATACGCTTACCCAGTCTTCTAAGAAAACAGCAAAATCACGTTGAGATAACTTTCGGTCCTTAAGTGCATTCAGCTTTGACCAAACAACAGTAGGTTCAAGTTGCAATAAAGCTTTATGGTCGCAGTGGCCCTGTGAGTAACCAGTTGAAGTAAAGTTTAAGATTGCAGTTGCTGACACATTTTTATGGTCAACAAATACAGGCGCTAGTACTTGAACTTTTAAACTTTCATCTTCGGCCAAAGTAGGAGCGCAGTTTAGAACGTAACTTTTGAAGTCTTCAAAAGATGGAGTTTTAAGTTCACCACGAGCACGATTTCGACCGTTTTGGAATTCTTCCAAATCATTAACTGTGTAGTCGTTATTTAGTGCAATTAAACCGCCACGAGTTAAATCTGTAGCCGGGTTGCCAAGTGTCGCGATTGCTTTTGCTTCAGTGTTTTCCATTTGGAACTTTCCTATTGGTGGTTGAAAAATTAAAAGGGTTTGAGTTGTTGATTAAGCTTTATCGAATTGTTCATACAATTGCTTTGTGTGGTTTGCAAAAATAGTGACGCTGCCATCATTGTTTAAATACATAGGTGTTTCAGAAGTGGTGTCTTCTGAGCGTTTGCCTTTTGCAGTTGGTTCGACATATGCAAGGGTATGAGAGATATTCACCTGGTTAGATTCACCTATATGTGAAACATCGATAGTCACTTGAACTTTGCCTTTTTTGCCGTTTGCCACAACGCCTTGAGCTACTTCAGAAATAGCGATACCAAGTTGCTGAGCGAAGTTACCGCCTGAAAGATCGGCAATGAATTGGGGTGCATCAGTTTGTTTGTTATTAGACATGTGGTTTCTCACAGTTGGGTTGTTGTCTGTGAAATAAATATACCCATGAGGTAAAATAAAGTAAATACCTACAAGGTAAAATAATATAAAAATAATTTTACTTGATAGGTGTATTTTTTTAATATAAGTAAAAGAAAACCCACCGCAGGGGTGGGTTGCAAGGAGTTTGTTATGGTTAAAATTAAAAAGAAACAAGCATTCCGATCTACTGTTGTACTTAAATTAATGGATACCCATGATTTAACAATTGATGAACTTATTTCATCTGCGAAAAAAATTGAGGATTATGTTTTTCAAGAACATCTTACATATTGCATCGCAAATAAAATTGATCGTGAAATGCTTGATGGAATAGCAAAAGGGTTTCTAGAACAGAGACAAAGGGCTTTTAAAAATTCAGAAATTCGATCTTAAAATATTGCAATAAAACTTTCAGGCTTTACTTCTGAATATATAATTTGAAAGCTTGTATGACTTCTATTGAGGATGTACTGCAAATTAGCTAAGTCTTGACTGGCTTTAGGTAAATAGAATGTAAAACTATTTTGCATATTCTGAGTTACATGTTCAGTTTTGAGCATTTCATCTATTAAATTAGCACTATTCATCAAGATATTGCGCAATGAGTATTCAGTTATAAGTGTTGCGTACATGTTTTCTCCACCCGATCTGTTCTAAAGGGCTGCGTCGGGTTCGCAGGTTTAAATTTTTCTATATAAACCAACAGCTTTTCCAAATATCATTGGGTAATTTACTTATCCAATCAATGGGATTTCGTGCTGATGGCGACTCGGTGGAATTATCTCGACAACAGGAACAATTCTTTCAACGTCTTCCATATCTATGGTAATTCTTTCATTACCATTGACTGCTAAAACATGCAGAACATTACCAATGATGCCAATAAATTCTTTAATTGTTCTTCGACCATCTTTTAATTGAACTTCTACAAACTCAGTCACTTGCGGCTCCGCATCTGGATCGCAAACTAAGAACCAACCATTTCGAACAACTGGGTACATTGAATCACCAGTACCTTTTACTGCATAGGCATATTTCCCAGCAGTAAGAGAAGGGACATAGCCGTCACCACCATTTCCATCGTAACCCATTTCCGAGAAGTATCCATCTAGTCCCATTTTACTAAATGACTTTACTGGGACCCAACGACCTGATAGCTCTGCACGATCGTTTGATGTTGGTTTGCTAGTTTCAATTTCCGCTGATTGATCCAGATAACCCTTGGGCTTTAAAAATGCTTGCTCAATTTTGGCAGCAGTATCGTCACCAATATTCTTTTTTGGATTTTTACCTATGTATTGGCTGAATAAATTATAAGACATGCCAATTTTTTCAGCGAATTGGGTTCGGTCTAACCCGCTTTCTTTCATTATTTTGCGAGCATTAAGTAGTCGAATTTCATGAATTTTAAGCAAGTCAGGCATAGGAAGGGTACTCAATATTTCTATCTATTAATTTACCCGCTGGGTAGAAAAAATAAATACCCTGACAGGTTGAATAATTTTTACCTGAAAGGTATATTTACTATTAGTTTACCTAATGGGTGTATTTTTAAATGCTCAACTTATATGAATATTGGAAAGCTTTGAGCGAAACCGAGAAAAATCAATTCTGCCAACGTGTCGGTGTTTCCTATGGATATATGGAATCTCACTTAATCCATGGTCGTAAGAAGCCACGTATGGAAACCATTCAGGCAATTGTTGAGGCAAGCAATAACAAACTTTCACATAAAAACCTTTTTGAGTTTTTTCTTAAAAAGAGTAATTCAGCGGCATAACCCAATTATGTTTCGGTCAATGTTTTAAATAAACGTGAAAAATCAAAAGGATTTCACAAATGCAAGAAATATCACTTAGCCGCGAAGCACAAACGGCCATTTTTAAAATGATCAACCAGACTAAGGGTATTTCACCAAAAGAAATTGCCCAGGTTACTGGTGATTCGCATAACACAATTTGCAACTACGGAAACGTAGGTATGCCAAACCACCTACCGAGTTTAAAAAAGCTCGAAACAATCATGATGTATACGCAGAACCCAGAAATTTTAAAAGTATGGGCACATCAACTTGGCTATGCATTGGTGCCAGTTAGCTGTGACTCAAGCAAACATCACGAGTTATCAATTTTTGAAGCAATGATGCAGCACAACATTAAGAGCGGAAAGGCAAACCATGTTGTGTATGAAGCTTATGAAGATGGCGTTATCACACCTGCGGAATATGAAGAAATTCACCAATTGACGCAGGGCTTAACAGAGTTGATTGCGGCGGTTGATCAAGCAGCGCTTAAGCAAATGAAGAAATACACGGCAAGCATAGAAACAGAAAAAGCCTGATGGTCGAGATCAGGCTTTTAACGTTGATAACCCAGAAGGAAATCAAATGAACATGCCAATCAATATATCACAAATTAAGACGATGACAAATCTAGAGCTTTTGGACCTGATCAATGAGATTCGAAAAAGTCATGGTGAAAGCATTATTCGATTGAACGATTTCAATGTCCGAATTGTTGATGAGTTGGACGGGGAGAACTACGAAAGTTTCGTAGTATTAAATCCAAACAAAACAACGTCCCAAGGTTTTCACTTAACACTGGAACAATGCACCTTGATTGGTATGCGCGAATCAAAAGGTGTACGTAAAAGTGTTCTGCATAAGCTCAAAGAATTAGAAAGTGCCCAACCTAAAGAATTAAGTCGAATGGATCTTATTCAATTGGCTTTGGCTGCTGAACAAGAGAACGAGGCACTTAAACAACATGTTGCTGTGCTCGAACCTAAGGCACAAGTGGTTGATGTGATTGCTGACACGGTGAACACCTATACCATTCGTGAAACTGCAAAAACCATAGGTGTTCAAGAATCAAAGCTGATTGATCTCATGCTTCAAAAGCGCTGGGTATATCGAGAGAACAGCCATTGTCGCCGTTTATGTGCTTATGCACATCGAATAGACCAGAAGGTCATGGCCAACAAAGTATCAAAAGTCATAGTAAGTGCTGAGGGTGACAAAGTATTCACTCAAGCACGTGTCACAGCGTTCGGATTAACAAGATTGACGGCGCTTGTAGCTGCTGCGGGGTTATTAAAGAAATGAGCCAATACACACCAAACAGTTTTCAGGTGCCAAACGCCTTTGTAGATGAAGTGCTAAATCAAATTAGTGATGCTGCAGCAAAGATGTACCTGATCATTTGCAGAAAGACACGCGGGTGGTTCAAAGAGTTCGATTCAATCTCACTGAGCCAATTCCAAGAGATTTCAGGCAAAAGTCGTCCTACGGTGACTAAGGCACTTGCGGAGCTAATCCAAGTGGGTTTAGTGATTGAATGCGATTCGACGATTCATGGCAATTCGTACAAATTGAATGACGAATGTGTTGTAGGTTGGAAAATGTCTTTCCCTAGTAAAAATATTTTACTAGGTGAAAACAAAGCATCTGCTAGTAAAAAATCTTTACCAGTGATAGTAAAAAAATTTAACTACTCTAGTAAAAAATTTTTACCGCTACTAGTAAAAAATCTTTACACACAAAACACACTATCAAAACCAACTATTCAAAATAAAAAAGGCTCTAGACTAGCAGACTAGTTATGTTGGTCTGTAATCATGATTAAAAACAGTAAATTAAGCCACTACAAGATTAAAAAAATCATTCAATGCTTTTGCATTGATATACCCGCTTCTAAAACTGCATTATTACTCAATTTAAATCGTAATACGATCAACTATTGGTACATGCTTTTTAGGGAAGCTATTTATGATCATCAAACAGATTTAAGAACTAAATTTGTAGGTTCTATTGAAGTGGATGAAAGCTATTTTGGCGCTAAACGACAACGTGGTTTTCATGGGAAGTTAAAACGTGGTCGTGGCACTTTAAAACAACCCGTATTTGGAATATTTGAACGGGATGGGCGTGTTTATACTGAAATCGTTCCTGACTGTAAAATGAAGACTTTACAAAAGGTTATCTTAGGTAAGGTGGCACTAGAAAGTGTCATTTATAGTGATGGATGGCGAGGCTATAATGGTCTAGTTGATGTTGGTTATTCAAAGCATTTCAGGGTAAATCACGGAGCAAATGAGTTTGCTAGAGGACAATGTCACATAAATGGAATAGAATCATTTTGGAGTTTCTGTAAACGAAGATTATCCAAGTTCAATGGTATCTCAAAAGATTATTTTGACTACCATCTGAAGGAGTCTGAATGGCGTTGGATGAGAGAACCTAATGAGTTAGCAACTGAGTTGTGGAACATCATTAGATAAAATTAAGTATAAATCTGCTAGTCTAGAGCCTAAAAAAATAAATAAAAAAAGTGCGAGTGGTTCTGAACAACAGAAGGCTGAAAAACAAAAAGCTGTGAAGCCAAATGATTTCGATGCCAAACCTGTTGAATTACCAGTGAACGTGAACCGTGATCTTTGGATTCAGTTTGTTGATATGCGAGCAGCGAACAAAAAACCACTTACTGAAAACGCCGTAAAACTCATTGTGAAAAAACTCGAGTCATTTGGAGCATTGGCAAACCAGTCTCTGGAGAACTCAATCATTGGAAATTATCAGGGTGTATTCGCTCCAAAGCCAGATCACTCTGCCAACCCGCAAAACAATCATGCTCAACAAGCACCAAGTGAGCCTGGTTACTTCATGCAAATGTTTAACGAGCAAACACAATCAACCGTGATTGATGTAACACCAGATTCAAATGCTGTGGAGGTTTATCACCTATGAATAACCAAATCACTCAATATGATATTCGGTTTCTGATTGCAACACTTCGTGCATTGTATGCATCGCAGTTCAATAAGAATTTCCCTACTGAAGGGGTAAATGCATTTCCATTGAGCATGGTCGAAGGGATTGTAGGAAATGCATTGACTGGGGTAACCAAACAACAGTTTGATCGTGGCATTGTTTTGCTTAGCACATCAGGCAAAAAGTACATGCCTAGCTTTGCTGAATTCAAAGAATTATGTGTTGGCCAAGACTGGTGGAATGCTCAAAAAGCATGGGTGAAAGCATGTGAGTACACCAAGATCATGCATCATAAAAAAACCAAGCTTGCTGATAACAGAGAGCAATACCAAGAAATTACAACGATTGCAAAGTTCGCTTTGGATCAAGTCATGCTGTTAATCACAGATGGCGAGATGTATGAGGCTAAACGTGAATTCATTCGATTGTATGAGGAATACCTTGCCGAAGCTCAATTGAAAGGTCGTGTGCAAGAGTGGTATCAGGAACCTGCTCAACTGACTTGGAATAACGAGAAGAAAGAGCATGTGCCAGTTGAAAAAGAAGATGCTCGATTAGCTCTGGAAAACCTAAAGAAAAAACTGAACGTGCGTAACCGCCATGTTGAGAAAGCTCAGGAATTTAAGCCGACTGAAAAACCGCAGCAGGTTAAGCAAGAGCTTGGTCCAGATCCATTCGATAACCCAGAGGCATATGCAGAAATGTGCCGCCGTGATGGTGTGCCTGTGCCTAGAGATATTGCTGCATTGGTGGGAGGTGGGGTGTGAGTTTTATTGTTCCAGAGAAATTCAGAATTAAATCGGGACCACTAGCAAGCAATGAGAGCTATGGGAACAATGGTGCTTTTTGGGTAAAGGCTAAGAAGTGTGTTTTTACAGTCATCGCTAGCGATCTAATGGGTTGGGAGCATGTAAGCGTATCGCTTCCAACACGCTGCCCAACTTGGGATGAAATGTGCTTCATCAAGTCGCTATTTTGGGGGGAGGGTGATTGTGTCATTCAGTACCACCCACCTAAAAGTGACTATGTAAACAATCATCCTTATTGCCTGCACATGTGGCGACCAACAGAACAATCATTGCCAGTACCACCAAGTTTTATGGTGGGTAAGGTTGGTGCAGCATGAAAGATCAACACGACAACAAAACCGTGGATTGTTTCAGCACTCGCCATGCGGTCAAACAAGGTGAGCGACTTGTGATTGTTTTAAAGGGGATTATCGAAAAGAAAGGCAGAACAAGTGTGCTTGAGGTCAAACAGTGGATCGGAATCTCAGAACGAGCGACTTTGAGTTTCATTAAGCAGCTAATGGCTGAGGGTTATTTGGAATCAAGCGGTTCAAATCCACTGAGTCTTAGGGCAACCGATAAAGCTAAGCAATTATTTTGGGTGGTGGGATGAGTGATTTTATTACCGATATTGAACGTCAGTACGAGGTGTACTGCAAAATCGCAGAAGAACACGGATTTATTGATCTTAACGCTAAGAAAAACGGCTTTCGGTCCACAACTAAATCAAGTGAATTTAATGCTGGATGGATTGCGTTTACTGGTGCTGTCGCTGCGTTGCGTGATGATCGGCAATCCAAAATTAATGAGCTTCAAAATCATCTCAAAAGTATTGTTTCCGAGTTTGATCTTTGGGGTGGCGCTTCTGATCAAGTTGAGCGTCAAATTGAAATCATAAAGGAGCTTATTAAATGAACTCAAAAGTACCAGAAGGTTTGCGCATTCAATCTCAAAAGGTGGCGCGTTCAAAACGATTCCACAAACCACCGACAGAAGATCAAGAACAAATTGCGCTCATAAGCTGGGCGCACAAAGTGAAGTATGGGAATGGTCGCTTGAGTGATTACTTAATCCATATTCCAAATGGTGGTTCACGGAATGTTATTGAGGCAAGCAAATTTAAAAAGATGGGTGTAAAGGCAGGTGTGCCTGATCTTCAGTTGCTTATTCCAAATGGATTGATTCATGGGCTGTGGATTGAACTCAAAGCCAAGAAAGGCAAAGTACAACCAAATCAGCGTTTATTCATGCAGCGTTTAGAAGAACAAGGGTATTTATGCAAAGTCTGTTTTGGGGCGGACGAGGCAATCAAAGAAATTAAGCAATATTTAGCAATGGTGTGAGGGCGATATGTCTTTAGTAAAAATTTGGGATAAAGAAATTAAAGGGAAATTGTGGGCTGTTGGGGATATTCATGGCTGCTACAACCTGCTTATGACTCGACTTAAAGAAATTGGCTTCGACTTTGAAAATGATTTGCTGGTTGCGGTTGGTGATCTGGTGGACCGCGGCACTCAAAATATCCAGTGTGTAGAGCTGCTATCAAAGCCATGGTTTACGTCAGTGCGTGGCAATCATGAGGATTTATGCATTGGTGGACTACACAATGAGTCATATAAGCGATGTCATGTTGCGAATGGTGGTGAGTGGTTTTACATGCTGGATGGACAGGCGATGTACAACATTGCAAAAACCTTCGCCGAGTTGCCAGTGGTTCTAGAAATCAACCGCAGCGGTAAAAAGTTCGGTTTTGTTCATGGGCATATTGAGCAGAATAATTGGGAGGAATTTAAGGAAACTTTCAATCAAGAGCCAACAGCATCCCGCGATCCATCTGAGTTGGCCATGTGGGGTCGTGATCGACTAGACGAAGATAAAAAGCAATACACCCATGTGTCCGGCATTGATGCGGTAATCATGGGGCATACGGTTACCCAGAAGCCATGTAAGCGCGATAACTGCTACTGGATTGATACCGGTGCAGTGCATTGGGGAACAATGACAATTTTAGATTTAAGCAAGATTTAAGAGGGAATAGGGATGAATGCGGCGACAGGGTTAAAAATGAATTGGTCTAAGCGTTCAGCGCATCAATGGCTTGAGCAATACGGGGCTTGGGTAAGAACCACAAAGACAGGCGTGTCAGCCAATCCGCTTGCTATTTTGATTGACCAAAATGACAAAACAAGAATACGTGCAAGCAAGGTGTCAATGCCAGTTGAGATTGAAGACTATGAAGCCGTGCGGGTTAGCAAATTGTTAGCGAAAATGCATACAGACTCGCGGGAGTACCTACAGGAACGCGCATGGTTCTTGATTCTGTCATACGAAAACAATTGGTCATATCAAAGTATTGCCAATGCCCACAGATGTAGTAAGGCGAAAGTGCGTGCTGAAATCGATAAAGGATTGGCATATCTTGATGGGAAAATAGAGGTTTTAAGTGATTGACTATGCAGCACACTTTGTTTATATTTGTGTTATAAGTGGTCGAAGTGTTAGTTAAGCACTTGATCGGAAAGAAGCTCATCGAAAGGTGGGCTTTTTTAATGCCTGTGAAAAGGCAACCTAGCCTACTGGAGTGCTGACCAGTGGAACATGCCATCGAGTAAACTTCCCTTGGGAATCTAGACTAGGGAGTAGCGTCCCGACCTAAAGAGGATTGAAAGCAAGTAAAGCAGACCGGGCATGTTAGGTGTGTGTGATTGTGAGTAGCGGTAGATTAGTTGCCGAGCTGGTCAATATCGTAATCTAAGGCAAGGGTGTGGCAGATCACCACATCCTTTTTTAAGCGCCATTAGCTCAACTGGACAGAGCATGGGTTTTCTATACCAATGGTTGTGGGTTCGAATCCTACATGGTGCTCCAAATTTCAAACCTTTCGAATTCGGCACCATATAAGATGGAGGGATTGCTTCAAGTGATAATCCCTCTCATATCCCATAATTGGGATTAAGGAGAACAAAATGCTCCAATTCCTATTATGTTTATTCGGCCTACACGGTGCGACAGAGATTGATTACACAGTTGACGATGAAGAAATCAAAGTGTGCCGAAATTGTTTGAAAGAAATTAAATAAACCCTTTTCACTTCGGTGACTTAGCCGAACGTATTACGGCAATCAAAGCCCCTCGCATTCTAGATGTTGAGGGGTTTTTCTTTTCTTATTGGTGGTTAAAAATGCGAATGAGTCGAATAGGTTTGGGAATGCTGGTTGCTTCAATGGGTGCGATGAGTGCTGAGATGGATAGAGCTACAAATAACCTTCAGGATCTATCAAGTATTCTTCGATGGACAGCACCGCCAAAAATAAAGTCAAAACCAAATAAGGTTAGCCAAAAGAAAAAGCGCTTATACGCACGTCGGCTTGGCAAGAAGGTGAAGTGACCATGGATATAGTCGAAGCAAAGAAGAATTTGAAAATGCTGCATGACGATAAAGACAAAATACAAGGTCTGAATCACCTGAACTCAACACAGGCATTTAAATTCGAGTGTGATAAGCGAGTGCGTCAGATCGACCACAACATTGAAACACTCAAAGAAAACATTAAACGTCATGCGCGATAGCAAGCGACTGGCAGCAATACGAAAATTGCCTTGTATTCGATGCGGCAATCCAGACAGTCAAGCAGCACACTCAAACAGCTCAAAGCATGGCAAGGGTAGATCAATCAAAGCTGATGATGCTTATACAATCCCATTGTGCCATTCATGCCATAGCGCATTTGATCAATTCAAATTGGGTGGTCGTGCAGAGAGCGAGGCAATGTTTGAGCAGTGGTTAGAGCAAACTAATCGGATGCTTAGGGTGGAAAGTAAAGAGGTGTTTTGATGGATAAGAAAACCCTCATTTCTATTGCTATCGGCTTGGTCTTTGGTGTGATGCTTATCCTAATATCCAAGCACATTGATTTTGTAATTTACATTTTTCTACTGGGGTGGCTTCTAAAGCTGTTATTCCAGAACTATTAAGGAGTAGTCATGTCAAAACCTACTCCAAAAATCGAGCCAGCCGTTTTCGTAATAAACTCATTCGACAAGGTTGGCAATGTAATTAACTACATGCACCGTAACCATTCACAAGCATGTGAAGAGGGTAAGCCTTTAGTCATTCGCATTGACCAGAAACAGGAAGATAGATCCAAAGCGCAAAACCGCTTGTATTGGAAATGGCTGTCTCAATGGTCAAAACATCAAGGTACAGATAAGGATTCATAGCATCTTTATTTTAAAAAACATTTCTTGGCTCGAATCTATTATCGGGATGATGTCGGGCAGTACCGAGAGACCTTTGATGCAGTCAAGGTATTGAAGGACCAAAAGCACCCTGTGTACCAATATGTCGCTGATGGGTTGAATGAATTGATCAGCACTACAGACGCAACAGTAGAGCAATTCACTGAGTACCTAAATGATATTCATGGGTGGTGCAATAAGCATGGGTGTTATTTGATGACGCCTGATGATTTGAAGTTTTTATTTGAATATAGTGAGCAGCGATTATGACCTGCCAAGGCTGCGAAGCCCGCCGTGAATGGATAAAGAAACATGCAAGACAAGCCAAAGAAAGAATGCAGCGGGTGCTCATGTCACTTGGTGTTGGAGCAAAACAATCAGTTGATTCAATTGATCAGTCAGATGGTGCAGATCAACAACGAACAGACAGCACAGATCAATGAGCTTTTGATTCGATTGGAAGATGAAGGTGAAGAGCCAAGAAGCTCACGCAATTTGGATGATTAGGTATGGCTAGAGTAGTTTCTATCATTCCTCCTCTGAAGGAGGGAAATAAGCACGCCCATTTAGCACAAGGCACTAAAGTATTGTTGGATGATGGTAGTTATCTTGAAGGGGTTATGAGTATCACTTTGAAAGCAGAAGTAGATCAACCTTGGAAGGCAATCATTGAAGTTTATCCAACTAATCAGAAGCAGATTGATGCATTGGTTGAAGAGTTAAAGGTGGTTCAACATGAGTAGACCTTGCCGTGAGTTCGGGTGTCCCAACGTAGTGAAGTCACGTAACCAACAAGGTTACTGTGATACGCATGCTGATAAGCGCAGCAACTGGAACAAACGGTTAGATCGAAAGGGATCAACAACTGAGCGAGGCTATGGTCATTCATGGCGAAAGATTCGTGAAGCTGTGCTAAAGCGCGATAACTATCAATGTGTAGTCTGTGCTCGCCGTGGGTTAGTAACACATGCCACAGATGTCGATCATATCAAGGCTAAAGCCCACGGTGGTACGGATGATCTAAGTAATCTTCAATCGCTATGCTCGCCGTGTCATAAAGAGAAAACTGCAACTGAAGGAAAACAGAATGGATAATCAACATCAAAAGATCAAAGGCTATCGAGACTTAACTCAGGAAGAAATTGATCTAATGAATCGAATCAAAGAAAAAGGTGCTGAACTGTTAGCGCTGCAAGATGAACTTGCTAATCGCTTAAACACTGACTTTGAGTTTAAGTATGCAGAAGCACTTCGTTCACAGCATGGTCCAAATGACTTTGCCAGTACTGAATACCAAGAGTTCAACCGATTTAAATCAGCAGAGCCACAGCGATGGGCAGCTATCGGTAAGACTGATATTCAGACTGGAATTATGGCATTAGTACGCGCCGTGGCCCAGCCGACAATCTGTTGATGGGGAGGGGGGAGGTAAAAAGTTGAGACCTTTCAACTAAATGACCGCCCCCTGAGGCATATTTTTACGTGCGCGAAATTAAAAATTTTACGGGTTGACTTTATGAGCGGAATAGCATCAGTGCCAGGGCGAGGCCGAAAGCCAAAACCACAAGAGACAAAGAAAGCGAATGGTAATCCTGGTAAGCGTCCACTCAACAATCATGTACCTGAATTTTCTGAAGTCACAAATATTGATGTACCTGAATACATGGAGGCCTTGGAATATGCTCCCATGATTTGGAAATCAATCGTACCTGAACTACTTAAAAATAAGATTCTACGCATTACCGATATGCATAACGTAGAAGGGTTTTGTCTGGCTTATGAAAACTGGCGGAAAGCCCAGAAAGAAGTGTCTTTGAATGGAATCGTTGTAATCGGATCTCAAGGTGGACCAATTAAGAATCCAGCTTTAACTGCTATGAATGAGGCGGTCCGTCAGATGGCAACGCTTGGTTCTTTACTTGGATTAGATCCTTCATCTCGTGCGCGTTTAACTGGTGGTGGACAAAAGAAAAAGGGTAATGCATTTGCAGGAGTTTTAGACATGTGAGGGTATAGATGGCTGACAATTATCCAAATGTTGACGCTGCC
The DNA here is from genome assembly GCF_002934965.1 of Acinetobacter sp. ACNIH2. Classification (NCBI taxonomy): domain Bacteria; kingdom Pseudomonadati; phylum Pseudomonadota; class Gammaproteobacteria; order Moraxellales; family Moraxellaceae; genus Acinetobacter; species Acinetobacter sp. ACNIH2. The sequence goes on along the minus strand of NZ_CP026412.1, from coordinate 333,743 downwards.
AACAAATGGGCAAAGTCAGTAACTTCTGGAAAAATCCCTGCATGTAAATGGGTGAAATTAGCGTGTCAAAGACACTTAGATGACCTAAAAAAATCAAAATCTCGTGATTTTCCTTATAAATTTGAACCAAAATTAGCTGAAAAAAAGATTCTTTTTATTGAATTATTGCCTCATACAAAGGGTGAATGGGCACTAAAACGATTAAAAATTAAGTTAGAAGATTGGCAAAAATTTGGTATTGCCTGCACTTTTGGCTGGATCCGTAAAAAAGATGGCTATCGCCGTTTCCGTGAAAGCTATTGGGAAGTACCTCGTAAGAATGGTAAGTCAGCAATTGCAGCTGGCGTTGCACTTAACATGTTTGCGAACGATGGTGAGTTTGGTTCTGAAGTTTATTCTGGTGCCACAACAGAAAAACAAGCATGGGAAGTGTTTAAGCCTGCAAGGCTAATGGTGAATCGATCACCAGATCTGGTTGAAGCAGCAGGAATTTTGGTAAATGCGGGCAGTTTGGAAATTCCAACAGATGGTTCCTTGTTTGAGCCAATCATTGGAGATCCACCAGATGGCCAATCACCACATTGTGCAATTGTCGATGAGTATCATGAGCATGCTGATGCCAGATTATATGACACCATGCAAACAGGTATGGGGGCACGCAGACAGCCGCTAATTTTTACGATTACAACTGCAGGATTCAATATCGAAGGTCCTTGCTATGACCTGCGGGTTCGTGTGCAAGAAATGCTTGAAGGTGTTGTTCCTGATGAAGAGCTGTTTGGTTGGATTTGGACAATTGATGAGGGTGATGACTGGACCGATCCAAAGGTACTGGCGAAGGCTAACCCAAATTTTAACGTTTCTGTTTATGCAGATTACTTAGAGTCCCAACAAAGACGAGCAGTTCAAAATGCTTCTAAGCAGAACACGTTCAAAACTAAGCATCTTAATATTTGGGTTTCTGCGAAATCAGCGTTCTTCAACATGGAGCAATGGAATAAGTGCAAGGATACGACCTTAAAGATTGATGATTTTAGAAATGATCCCTGCATGGTTTGTGTGGATTTGTCATCAAAGATCGATATTGCTGCGCGTATCAATCTGTTCTATCGAATCATTAATGGAAAGATTCACTATTACAGTGTCGCACCAAGATTCTATCTACCTTATGACACGGTTTATAACGGTGATGAAAAACAAGTCATTGAACGTTACCAGAAATGGTTGAACCAAGATTTATTGACTGTTTGTGATGGTGCCGAGAATGACTTAAATGAAATTGCCGAGGATATAACGGATGACGCTGAAAATTTAGTTGTTCAAGAAGTTCCATATGATGAATGGGGTGGCTTTCAAATCGCTAAAAAAATTGATGATGCAGGTTATACGTCAATCAAGATACCCAAAATCACAAAAGTCTTTTCTCCAGCAATGAAAGAGCTTGAGGCGGCAATCGCTTCTGGACGTTGGCACCATGATGGAAACCCAATTTTATCTTGGATGATTGGGAATGTAGTCTCTAAGAAGGGTGCTAACGACACGGATTTTCCTCATAAGGAAAAGAGCTTTAAGAAAATTGATGGTGCTGTAGCAAGCCTTATGGGTATTAATCGAATCCTTACACTTAACAGTAGTCCTGAGGAATCAAATCTATCTAGTCATCTTGAGAAACACGGGATTAGGAAATTGTAATGAGCTTAAAAACTAAAATTGGGGAGTTTCTTGGTTTCAAGACAACTCCCCAAATCATTTCTAGTCCTGATGATTTGGCAAAATTCTTTGGGGCTGAATATGTAACAGGTATGGGGCAACCAGTAACGCCTTTGCGTGCAATGCAATTAACGACTGTTTTTACATGTGTTCGGGTGTTATCTGAATCCATGGGCATGTTGCCATGTCGTTTATATAAAAAGGTAGGACGAAACAAGGAAATAGCGGATAACCATCGATTGCATGATCTGCTTTATGTGGCACCAAATGACTATATGACAGCTCAAGAGTTTTGGGAGCTGTTGATGGTCTGCTTGTGTCTGCGGGGTAATTTTTACGCATATAAAGTTTATGCATTAGGCGATGTGGTTGAGCTACTTCCCTTAGATCCATCATCAGTAACACCAAAACTTAACGATGATTGGACCGTGGAATACCAGGTGAATTTCAAAAATGGCGGAGTAAAAACCCTGTCCCAAGATGAAATTTGGCACGTTAGATTGTTCACACTGGATGGTTTGAATGGTCTTAACCCTATTGCTTATGCACGGAAGTGTATTGGACTTGGATTAGATACTGAAGAGCATGGAACCAAGTTATTTAAAAACGGTGCAGTGACTTCAGGAGTATTGGAAACAAGCGAGCAATTAACAGATGTTGCGTTCAATCGCTTAAAAACCGAGTTCTCCGAAAATTATGCGGGATTAGCTAACACCTATAAGCCGATGATTCTTGAGCAAGGGCTGACATGGAAGCCGACAGCCTTAAACCTTGAAGACTCTCAATTTTTAGAAACACGGCAGTATCAAGCCACTGAAATTTGCGGTCTTTTCCGTGTGCCACCGCATTTGGCAGCCAATATGGAAAAAATGACGCTCAACAATATCGAACATATGGGTATGAGTTTTGTGAATTACTCATTGGTCCCTTATATGACGCGGATTGAGTCTCGAATCAAAGTTGGATTGCTCAGTGAGAAGGACCGCAAAACCCATTATGCAAAATTCAACGCTGGGGCATTACTTCGAGGGGACCTTAAAACCCGCTATGAATCTTATGGTAAAGGCATCCAGTGGGGCTGGTTAAGTCCAAATGATTGCCGCGAACTTGAGGATATGAACCCGCGTGAAGGCGGGGACATCTATCTAACACCAATGAATATGACAACAGATCCAGAAGGGGAAAACGATGCAAACAAAGCAGCGTCTTGATATCCCGTTAAAGATTAAATCTCTAACTGATACGGGGGAATTTGAAGGCTATGGCTCGGTATTCGGTGTCGAAGATAGTTATTCAGATGTAGTGGTTAAAGGGGCTTTTCAAAAGTCTCTTTCTTCTTGGGCTGAAAAAGGTCGGCTGCCTTCATTGCTTTGGCAACACAAAATGTCTGAGCCAATCGGCATCTATACAGAAATGAAAGAAGACGACCATGGCTTATATGTGAAAGGCCGTCTTCTTATCGATGACGATCCATTGGCTAAGCGTGCTTATGCTCATGCTAAAGCAGGAAGCCTTGGTGGTCTATCAATTGGATACATCTTAAAAGATTGGGAATATGACTCTTCAAAAGGAGTCTATCTACTAAAAGAAATCGATTTGTGGGAAGTGTCGCTTGTGACCATGCCCGCAAATGATGAAGCACGCATTTCAGAAGTGAAATCGCTGCTTGAAAAAGGGGAAACACCTTCCCCAAGCAAAATTGAGCGTACCCTGCGAGATGTTGGGTTTACACGTTCGCAAGCCAAGGCATTTATGGCCAAAGGCTACAGTGCAATTGATACTCAGCGAGATGCTGATGACGAAGATGCGCTACAACCACTTAAATCCTTAAAATCCATTTTCGTAGGTAAGTAATCATGGGTATTGAAAAGAAAGATATTGAAGAAGTTGCAGCAGACCTTAAAGGTGCGTTTGAAGAATTCAAAAAGAAAAATGACAAAGAGCTAGATGGTATTAAAGCTGAAAAAGGCAAATTGTCTGAACAAGTCGATAAGATCAATGAAAAAATGAGTGAACTCGACAACCTGAAAACCGAACTGGAAAAAGAGCTGAAAGCAGCAAAGCGCCCAGGTTTAGCCAAAGGCAAAGAAGTTGATGAGCATAAAGCAGCATTTAATCAATTTATCCGTAAAGGTTCTGATGAAAATCTGGCAGAACTTCAACAAAAAGCCGTGCAATTGGCTGTTGATGAAGATGGGGGATATGCTGCACCTGAAGAGCTAGATAAAAATCTGCTTGAGATTCTTCGTAAAGACAACGTTATGCGTGAAGAATGTGGGTCAATTCTTATCAGCGCTTCTGGCTATAAAAAACTTGTGAATCTTGGTGGTGCTGGATCTGGCTGGGTTGGGGAAACAGATGCTCGACCAGAAACTAACACGCCAACCTTAAAAGAAATTATCGCAACAATGGGTGAGCTTTATGCAAAACCTAAGGCAACCCAACAGTCTTTAGATGATATGTTCTTTGATGTAGAACAGTGGTTGTCGAGCGAAGTTGTGATTGAATTTGCAGAGCAAGAATCAGCGGCATTTTTACTTGGAAATGGCACAAATAAGCCTAAGGGCTTATTGGCACATTCGTTGGCTACAACCAGTGATAAAAATCGACCATTCGGAACACTGCAAAACTTTAAGTCTGGCACTGCAGGTTCATTTACGGCAGATAACCTTATTGATCTAATTTATGGGTTGCGTAAAGGTTATCGTAATGGCGCTAAATTCATGATGAATGGTTTAACGCAGATGTATGTGCGAAAGTTCAAAGATGATCAAGGCAACTATTTGTGGCAACCAGGATTACAAATGGATCAGCCATCAACGCTATTAGGTTATGGAATCGCGGAAAATGAAGACATGCCTGATGTAGCAGCAGATGCAAATGCAGTAATGTTTGGTAACTTTAAACGCACTTATTCAGTAGTAGACCGAATGGGAACGCGAGTGCTACGAGATCCGTACTCAGCAAAACCTTATGTTGAGTTTTACACTACAAAACGTGTTGGTGGATTGCTCACAGATTCAAATGCAACAAAAATTCTAACTCTATCTGCTTAACGATATTGAATAAGGCTCCTAACGGAGCCTTATTTCTTGGAGATTGAAAAATGCCACCAGTAATTGAAGTGCACAAGTTATTTAAAGTTGCTGTTGATAACGGAAATCGCGTCATCGAGATTGAACCGGGCGTTCATGATGTTGATGATCGTATTGCAGAAAACGCCGTTAAGCATCTTCAGGTTGCGAGTTATGTGGAAGAAGGTAAAGTGAATAAAGAAATTGACGTACCACCACCTTCGCAAGATGCTGAGCAGCCAGAGCAGCCAGAGCAGCCAGAGCAGCCAGAGCAGCCAGAGCAGCCAGAGCAGCCAGAGCAGCCAGAGCAGCCAGAGCAGCCAGAGCAGCCAGAGCCTGACACAAAACCAAAACCTAAACGCGGTGCAAAGGGTAAAGTAGATGAGCCAATTTCTGACGCTGGAACAGGTGAAGCTGAATCTTAAAGTTGATCACGATGAAGAAGATACATTGATTGAGTCTTTAATCAGTGCAGCTTTTGATGCCTTTGAGCAGGAAACTAACCGTAAGCTTTACGAAGTTGGAGCAGTAATTCCAGAAGATGTATTAAATGGAATGATTGTCACAGATTCAATTCTTCAAGGTGCTCATATGTTGATTGGGCATTGGTATAAAAATCGGGAATCTGTTGGTGTAGGTACTGAACTTCCAATGGCAACTGCTTGGCTTTGGAAAAAGCATCGATGGGTGAATACATGACATTAGCAGCAGGTGAACTTTGCCATCGCGTCACGATCCAAAATAAAACTAGCACTTACGATGAAAACAACTACGAAACAGAAATGTGGGCTGAGTTCAAAAAGCTTTGGGCTAAGGTTGAGTTTTTATCAGTTAAAGACTCAATCAATGCCAAGGCTGCTGGTTCACAAACTACAGCACGCTTAAAACTACGTAAACGTAGTGATATCACCACAGAAATGCGCGTGCTTTGGGGTGGATACACCTTTCAGATTGTTTCGCCACCTAAGCCCGACAATGTGAATGGTAAGATCTACATGACGTTGGAGCTTGCTGTATTGGAGTAGGTCATGGTTGTTGATGTTGAAATAACGGGGATGGATGAAATTGAGCGAAAGCTCAGAGTCTTGGCTAATCCACGTTTAGCAAAAAATGCTGCAAAGCGTTCAGCGCGTAAAGCCATGGCAATTGTCCGTGATGCAGCGCGTAGCAATGCTAAAGGAATCGATAATAGGCTTACAGATGAAAAAATCTGGAAAAATATCGCAATTGCAGCTGGAAAATCCCGCGATTCAAATTCAATCGTTATGAGGGTTGGTGTTCGTGGGGGTGCTTCATTTTCAAATCCAAATCCACCAAGCTTAAGCGGTGGAGATACGCGACACTGGCGATGGATAGAGTTTGGATCAGTACATAATCCACCAACCCCATTTATGCGACCTGCTTTAGAGAACAATATTCAGGCTATGACAGATTCATTTGCACAGAACTTTAGTACTGAGCTCGATAAGGAACTTGCAAAACTATGAACATCCTTCCAATAGTTCCAACATTAAAAGCAGATCCAAATATCACAGCATTACTCGGAAACAGTCCTTTAAAAGTATTTGAAGATATTGCACCAACAGGCACAACATATCCTTATGCAGTTTGGTCGGTGGTCACGGGCAATCCTGAAAATAACTTGGATTGTGCTGCAAATATTGACCATGTGTCCTTCCAGATAGTGGTTTATGACACCAGTCAAAAGGGAGCTTCTGATATTCGAGCAGCCATTCGGACTTCGCTTGAACCGCATTGTTATATCACTGGTATTCATCCGAATCATTTTGAGCGAATTAACGATACCAATGTTTTTGGTCGCGGGTTTGATGCGAATTGGTGGTTGGATTGGTGATATACTGATTAAAAATTGGGGTATTAAAAATGCTGACTGAAGAACAAAAACAAGATGTTTTGATGGATGTTGCTGAAAAATTCAATGAATGGATGACAACAGGATCTACATACCTCAATAACTTTGAAGTTATCAATAACGAAGTTTTTAAGCCTGCTGGCTTTGATGCTCAGACTCTCCGAGGCGCACAACCACAAGCAATCCTTGATGCGATTCTGGGCTGTTGTAAGAAATTAAACTCAACACAACACTTCACATGGACCGCACTTAATGCGGCAACCTATGAGGCTAATCAGCTTTACGATATTCATCCATAGATTTTAAAACACGAATAGCCGCCCATAGAGGCGGTTTTTTATTGCCTAAATCTGCGAGTAGGAATCCAAAAATGAGCCAAATTTCAGTAGATGATTTTCTAACTATCAAAGAGCAATATGAGCAAGAAATTGCTGCCTATCTTCAAGAAAAAGCAGCTCAATTTGAATCTGATACTGGCGTAAATATTCACGATATTTATGTGACCACAATTGATGCAACAGCAATGGGCGATGGTGATAAGAAGTTCATCATCTCTGGTACACGGATTCAAACCAAACTTTCTGACTAAATTTTAATTTTCCAACTTAACCGCCGTAAAGGGCGGTTTTTTATTGCCTAAAAAGAGGAGTAGCTACTCATGGCGAAAGGCGTTTTATCACAAGGTACGCACGTATGGATTCTCCACGGTGCAACTCCTTCACTGACTCGTATTCTATGCATTAAGTCGATTGCATGGGGTGATGATAGTTCAACGGAAATTGACACGACTTGCCTAGATGAAGAAGAAACAAAGACTTCTGATTTTGGCTTGGTAACACCTGGTGAAGGATCCTTGGTTATCAACACCGACCCCACGAATGCAACGCACATGACTTTGCTTCAATTAGCGGATGACCGCGATGAAGTAGGTGTGTATGTGGGTTGGTCTGATGGTGCAGGTGTGCCGACTTTAACAGGCTCAGATGTCACACTTCCTGATACACGTTCATGGTCCTATGCAACTGTGAAGCTTCGTAAAAACTCACCAGTGTTTGATCCTGATGCGCTTGTGAACCATACAATTCCGTTAAAGCGTCAGTCAAAAGTAATTGAAGAATTTAAGGTGACTCCATAATGGCTAAATTAACTTTTAAAAAAGCGAAGGATGCTATTGGTGTTGGTACATTTGTTGAAAAAACGATTAAGTTTAATGATGCAAATGGCGAAGAATTTGAAGGTGAAATCCTGATTAAGGTGATTTCGCATGATGAAAAAGTTAATGCTTTAGACGCTTGGGGGTTGAAAGATAAATCTAAAGCAACCCTAGACCAGAGCACAAAGGCTATTGTATTTCAAACGGTGTTTGAATCAGAAAATAAGCGCTTCTTCCCAGATATTAAAGATACTGGTGGGGTCTCTACTGAAATACTGAACGCAATGTATGAAGCTGTGGATGAGGTTCTGGATCTTTTGGGAAAGAATTGGATCTCAACGAAGAAGAAGAATTCTTCTGCGAACTCGTCCTCAACGGAATCGGTGGAAGCACCATTGCCGACGCCAGACGAAACCTAAGCACAGCAGAGTTGGATATGTGGAGAGCCTATCGTAAAAAGTTTGGCTCTCTTTTTTTTGGTCGCCGCATTGAACAAGGCTTCGGCAACTTGATGGCGCACTACACTCGATTCAAAGTTAGAGAAGGCGCAGAAGTTGACCCCCGAGATTTCATGCCACACGAAGCTACTCCAGAATTAACCTATGAGCAGATGCGTATGCAAGAACTTGAAAAGAAGAAATCAGCTTAGGTTGGTTTCTTTGATTAGGCTCATGAATAATGGATTTTTTGTGAAGCTTTTGTTAGATTCGGTAAAGAAAATAACAATGGGTGCTTTATGAAAAAATTAGTTTTAATCGGATTGATGGGTTTAGTTGCAGGTTCTGCGAATGCGAGTGATTGGCAAGAAAAACCGTTACCAGTAAATTATGGCACACCACAGCCAATGGGTGAGCCAGTAAAGGCTCAACCAGTACGAACTGAACAGAACAATTATCGTAATTCATATAGTTCAGCGCCTGATTCTTACACAACCTTTAATATTGGATATGCTGGTTCAAAAATCGGCTCAAATGACATGGGTGGTGATGAGAATTTTAATGGTGTTGATTTAGGCTTTATGGGGGTAATGGGCAATTTCCTTGGTGGTATAGGGTATACCTATCAAGGCGGTGATGACTTCAATTATTCTGAATTTTATTCAAAATTTGGTTATAAACTTTTCAACCAAAATAATAATTACGGCATAGCTTCTATTGGTCTAGGCTATGTATGGGCGAATGAAGAATACTATGATGTAGATCTTGAGTATTTTACTGTGCCAGTTGAATTTGAATTCGGCCACTACGTGCAACCAAATTTAGCTTTATATGGAGCAGTTGGTTATAAGTGGCTGTGGAATACGTCTGTTGAAGCCTGCTATATGGGTTACTGCGCGTCCGATTCTGGAAGTGAATACGATGTAGATGGAGTCACGTATAAGGCAGGTTTGCGTTATAACTTCTAGGGATGAATAGCCTCCTTCGGGAGGTTTCTTTTTATGCTAAGAATTAGTATCTTGTTTTACATATCAGTATTCGAGATACACATGAAAAGAATAATTTTTACAGCATTAACCTGCACGTTATTAACAACATTTGCGCATTCAGAACCAAAAGGCGTGACTATAAAAACAAGCGGTTTTGACGGAACAAAGGAAGTCACACTTAAGCCTTATGGGTCCTCATCCTGTATGAACATGAAGCAAACATGCATTTCTGTAGGCGCTTTGTGGAAAAGCGACTTAAATGATCTGGTGGGATTGGATTTATACGCTTTACGCGAATTCGTCGTAATGGCGGATTTGTGGATAAATATCGATGGCGAAATCGTTAAAGCAACTCGTGTCAGAGAGGCATCAGATTTAAAAACAGTTGGCTTGTACAAGGAATCCTTTCAGCGGTTTGCAATAGAAAAAACTGATCTCGACAAAATATTAAAAGCTCAAAAAGTTTGGCTTAAAATTAATCGTGCAGATGGAAGTTATATAGAAACTTATCTCATTAACGATGGAAAAGACACTTTGGCATTTAAAGCCCTTCAGAGATTTTCCACCCAAATTCAATAGATTTTCTTAATTCATAAAGCCCCGCAATAGCGGGGTTTTTTATTGCCTGAGGTTTTATATGAGCACAAAACTCGGAACACTTACGCTCGATTTAATTGCGAAAACTGGTAGTTTTGTTGCTCCAATCAAAGAGGCAGAAAAACAAGCGAAAGTCAGTTTTGAAAAGATGCGCGGCTATATCAGTACCTATGGAACTGTAGCAGCCGCAAGTGCAGCCGCTGTTGGCGTGGGCATTTATGCAATGGCAAATGAGTATGCTAATGCAGCTAACGAATTAAGAACTTTTGCTTCAATCTCAAATACCACTACGCAAGAATTTCAAAAAATGGCCGCTGGCGCCCAGACCATGGGTATTAGCCAAGAAAAACTCGCAGACCAATTAAAAGATTTTAATGAAAAGTTAGGCGAGTTCATCACAATTGGATCAGGCGGTGCGGTAGATTTCTTTGAAAAAATTGCTGTTAAAACCGAGGGCAGTGCAGATGGTGCAAAGAAACTAGCTCTTGAAATGCAAAAGCTAAGCGGACCACAAGCACTTCAATTATATGTGGACAAGCTTGAAGAGGCAGGCGTTACACAACAACAAATGTCCTTCTATTTAGAAAGCATGGCATCTGATACAACGAACCTTATTCCATTGCTAAAAGATGGAGGCGAAGGGTTTAGATTTTGGGCGGAAGAGGCTGAAAAAGCAGGCATCATTATTGATGAATCAGGCATTCAAAAAGCGGCTGAATTTAAGATACAGCTTGAATTGCTTGAGATGCAGGTAAAGGGCGCTAAAAATCAATTCATTCAAGGATTAATCCCATCTTTGGTATCCGTTGGCGATGCGATGACGGATGCAACCACCGAAACCAATTTGCTTAAAGATGCTGGTGAAGATCTCGGGTATGTATTTAAAGGCGTGGCTGCAATTGCTTTGGGTGTTTATGCATCCGTAAAGCTGCTGACCAATGCTGTAGCGGGTTTGGCAGTTGATGCTGTGAACGCTAAAAATGTTGTATATGGTGCGGCTGAATCAGAGGGTAGTAGTTGGTTCTCAAAGTTGCCAGGCGTGAAATTTGCACGCACTGCAATTTTCGGAGCGACAGTTGCCAAAGCACCAACCAGCGGCACTTCGATGGCTGCTGAAGATAATGCAAAAGTCATTGAAGATATTGACGCCTCTTTGCGTAAGTTATTTTCTGGAACGGTCAATGACGCCGTAAAAACCATGGCACAAACACAACAGAGTGTCGCTGGCGTTACCACTGGAATGGAGGATTGGGCTAAAAAGCAAAGTGATGCATCTAAAGCCGTTGCGGCGCACAATAAAGCACTTGCTGAACAGAATCGAATTCTAGAGCAGCAGAAGAGAGATCGTGAGCAGATTTCAAAAGCATATGCATCGGATTTCCAAAATCTAGTTTGGGATGAGAAAGATCAGCAGGATTTAGTAAAAGGTGCAGGGTTCAGCGCAGCAGAGCAAGCCAAGTATTTGGCATTAGTGCAAAAACGATTTGATGCAGAAAGTGCTGAATATTTCAAAACCCTTAATCTAGAGCTAAACCAGTACAAGTGGACCGAAGAGAAGAAGCTTGAATACTCATACCAGATGGATCGTGAGATTGCTGAAAATGATGTAAAAATTGCTGATGAAGTCCGTGAATCAAAATTAAAGTTTCTTGATGAGCAATACGCATATCAGAAGAAACAATTGGAGATCAATCAAGCTAAAGAGCTACTTCAAGTCAAGCAACTCTGGATGACTGCAAGTGAATATGCAGAGCAATACTATGCGCTGGTACGTGCAGAGATATTGAATACTGCAAACTATTCGCCTGAAATGAAAGATGCCTTAGTTAAACAGGCAAACATCCAGCAAGGTATAGATCAGAACGCAGAAAAGGAAAAAACTTGGGACGATCTCAAGTCCATGATGGGCTTGGACAAATCTCCCTACCAACAAGACATTGAATTACTTGCAGAAGCGCGTGCGCAGATGTTAGTTACTGAAGAGGAATTTCAATCTCAGCGTTTACGATTACAGTTGACCTATGGTGCGCAATACGGTGCTGATTTCGCTGGAATGATGATGGGTCTTGTTGATTCATCAAGTTCTGCTTATGCAATTCTTGGGGGTATTCAGAAAGGGGCAGCACTATTTTCTACTGCCATGAATAGCTATGCAGCTATTTCGGCAGCTTGGGCTTCAGCACCTTTCCCATATAACTTACCTGCTGTTGCTATGGCTACTATGGAAACAGGGCTTTTGCAAGCCGCCGTGTCTGCGTTAACTCCTGCAGGATATTACGCAACTGGCGGTCTTATTACTGGCAAGGGCACGGGTACAAGCGACGAAATTCCAATCATGGCATCAAACAGAGAGTTCATGTTTAGAGCAGCTGCTGTTGAAAAAATAGGCTTAGAAAATCTCTACTACATGAATAGAACTGGTGAACTTCCGCGGACATATGCTGATGGCGGAGCAATTGCATTAGATGCACCAAAAGTTCTGAATATGCAAAATCCGAAAATGAGCGGATATATACAGCAGGCTCAACAATCATCACAAGCAAACGTTAATCTAAATCCAAACTTTGTGATTGTGGATGAGCGTCAGAATTTAAGTGATTATCTATTTAACCCAGATGGAACCAAAGCCTTTGTGAAATTCTTTAAACGTAATCGTGCAGCCTTGGGTGTATAACCTGATGCTTTTTTTGAGGACAAAATGAAAATACAAACGTCATATGGTGAGGTGCATGTATTAACAAATTGCCCTCTGCTTGAATCCACAGAACGGCTTGAGTTCTTAACTGAAGTGCATGAAGCCTTTGATGGTAGTGAAGAGCGTAATGCATTACGTGATGCACCGCGTCAGATCCTCAGTTTTAAGTATGTGCAAATGCAGAAAGTCATGGGTGATCTATTCCATATGCTGTATGCAAATTTGCGTAAGTATTGGGGCATACCGCTGCGACAGGTGAAACGAAGCATTCCCGATATTGCCGATGATGATTTCATTATCCTGGACACTACACCCACTCAAACCGACTTAAAAGTCGGTTTTGCTTTTATAGAGAGTAGTGAAGGTATCCAGGTGGTCGAAATTACCGAGATCGGGCGCTATATCATCACCCAAGAGGAAATCCGAGATCCTGAAACCAATGAAGTGATTCAGCCTATAGAAACTGAATATCAAGACGGCTTTCGACTTTCAGCAAATATCACGGTAACCAATGCTGTGATGATGCCTTTGCGGATCTGCATTATTGATGGCGATGCCTCAATCAATGCAGGTGGCTTCTGGTCCAATGCTTCAATGGTCTTTCGTGTGATTGCTGATGATTTACCAGAACATGATGGCGATGTGCCAACGCAGTACTTGGGCGATGATATTTACTTCAATCCTTTGGTTTTGGATGGTGATTCTTTAGAGATGACCTTGACCCAGCAGCAAAGCATTGTGGATGGCACGATTGGTGGATTTCAGCAATTTACCCATCATGCCAAGCCACGTTACATGAAGCCTTTTAAGTCAGTACTGAAAGACTGGTCAGAATTTCATGAATACCGACGTTTTCTGTTTCGACGCATGGGACGTTTAAAAGCATTTTGGATGCCGTTGTATGAAAAGCACATCCACATTGCAAACACAGGCATGGTTTATAACGTCCTGAATACTGATACAGCGTATTTCTTGGAAGCGGATCGAAAGCATTTAGCCATTAAGATCAATGATATTTGGACAGCACACGCAATTACAGCAAAAACAGCAACGACTTTGACGGTTTCACCCGCTTTGAATGTGCCCGTGAGCGATATTCAAAAGGTCTGTTATTTAGGTCTACATCGCTTTGACGCGGATCAAATTGAATTTCAGTTTTTAGGTGCTGGAATCACACAAGTCACGGTGCCAATAACGGAGTTATCTTCATGAAAACACGTGTCGAGCTGTATCAGCTTAAGCATGGGGATAAGACTTGGAATTTTACCAGTGCACGTAAAACTGTGGTCCATAACAGTATTGAATACCTTCCAGTTCGTGGCTTACAACGTACTGTGATTGAAGATGAAAGCATTGATAAATGTGATACCGAAGTGACTTTTCCGCAAATGAATTTGCTTAATGCAGACGGGGATGACCTGAAAGCTGTATTCATTAACAAGATATTCTATGGCGGGGTAACGATCACTATCTTAGAGCTTTTGAATAACGAAACGCTGGTCTTGCACAAAGGACGTGTAACGCAGCCCAAGTTTGATGAATCTGCAGATACGATGACTTTGGTCTGTGAGACTGGGGAGTCTTACTTAAACCGCAATATTCTAACGCGGAAGTTTCAGGCCACATGCCCAAATTCAATTTATGACCGCTTCTGCGGTCTTTCTTTTGATGCGTGGTCTTTTGATGTAACGATTACTGCAATCAATGCTTTGAACATTTCATTCACAGTCAACCCGATTCAAGTTATCGATGAGAATGGCGATCCAGTCTTTGAGCAAGTTCCTGTCTTGGATGGTGAAGGAAACCCAGTTCTTGATGGCCAAGGGAATCCTACTTATCAAGATGGTGCGCCAGTGGTGGAAACCAAAACCTACCCAGATGGCTATCTGTATCTCGGATTATTGGTCAAAGATAGTGTGCACACATTACTGATTACAGGATCAGGTACGGGTGCCAAGTTGTATCGGCAACATATTGGTTTACAAGTCGGTGATGTCGTCCGTGTTGCACCAGGTTGTGATCAGTCTTTGAAAATGTGTCATGAGAAATTTGCCAATAATTTACGGTTTGCTGGGCATCCATTTATTCCGAATAGCAACCCAATTTATACGCAATTAATTAAATGAGGAGAGTCAAATGGTTATTGCACCTTGGGTAATTTACGCCATGCTTGCGTTGATGGTGGCTACAGCAGCATATAGCTACTACACCATGCGCAAAATGCAAAAGAAAAATAAGCAAGAGGCTAATCAACTGGATGGAACGATTGCAGATGAAGGAACTTCATTTTCAGACATTGCGGGAAGTCCGCACATGTATGGCAACATGACGCATATTTGGGGGCAACGAACGACACCAATTAAATCCAAGTCAGGTAAGTAATGAAAATCTATATGTCTGATTTACGCAAAACCCAGATGTGTGCTCGCGGATCGCGGGCATTTTTTTTGGCAAAAGGTTGGGATTGGAAAGACTTTCTAGAAAATGGAATTGATCTTGAAATTGTCGAGCAGACCAATGATGCAATGGCGCAGCAAGTTGTGGAGTATGTAAAAAATGGGCGGGAGCAGTAAGCAAGTCACAGGCTATCAATACTTTGCCAATTTCCTTTTGTTTATTGGTAATCCGATTGAAAAATTGCTAGGCATTAATTTTGACAAGCGCGCATGGCAGATTGGTGAACGCATTTCATTTGGCTCTAATGGTGAGATGATTTATATCGAAAAGCCAAATTTATATGGTGAGAATGAAGGAGGGGTTTATGGAACGTTAAGAGTTAAACATGGAACCAACACGCAAACTCCTTGCACATTGTATAAAAAGTATTTAGATGAGAATGGTCTTCCAGTTTCTGCATATCCATACCAGTCTTATATCTTGTTTGGCGGGGGTGGTTTTCCACAGGGAGCATACGGGCTTTCAGAAGCAGAGTTGGAAGCAGTCGGTGATGAGCTAGAAGTCAATGATCAGTATTACAACGGTGGCTTTTATCTAGGCAATTCAGGCTACATGAAAGAAATGTTGCTTTGGCCAAAGCGAATTCACATTAAGAATGATTACGGTCCGCAATGGTATGACGCTAAAGCAGAAGTTCCAGATTTAACCAATATTGTAGATTATAAAAATAACTTTGAAATCAATAATGATGTCCCATATCAAACTTTTACTTACTATTTTGCTGATCTTGAAATTGGATATTTGAGAGATGAATTATTTAGGGGATTGCCTTTAAGTGATGGTTCAGGTTCAAACGATGCCCAAGGCGATGTGAGTAACTATAAGCAATCTATTTTGAATCGCGTGCAAGGCTCTGGATTTTTACAATTCGAGTTTATAAAAGTAAGCTATTTGATTACGTATCACACAGTTGAAATGGATACCAATGTTCCACCTGGACTCGAGATTTTTGAACATACAGAAGAAGATGTAAGTAGTGAATATCCAAATACTTCTGGATTTAAAGCAAGACGCGTGACCTATATTTGTCGTTCATCTGCGACTGATATTGGTTTAGATATGCATGGGAAATATGGTTTTGATGGTCGCTTTAAGTTTGATTATGATTTTGTGATCAATAATCTAGATAACCATCAAACCCCAATTTATGCCAATTCTGGTGACATCAATCCGATCCATAAAATCCGTGAGATCCTGACCGACGATACAGCAATGAATAAGCCTGAACATAATGTCAATGTTGCTAATTTCGTTAAAGCTGCTGATCGAGTTTGGGATGAAGGTTTGGGAATTTCATGGGCGATTACTGAAAAATCATGCATTGATGCCATTAATGAATTGTGTTCACACATTGAAGCGGGGATTCGAGTCAATCGTCAAACAGGCTTATATGAAATGGTACTGTTTCGTGACGACTGGTTTAAAGAAGATGAAATTCACACACTTGCTGAAAGTAAGATTAAATCTATCTCATTTGAAGTCCAGAATGCAGATGATGTTGTGAATCAACTCAATGTGAGTTATTACGATCGAAATAATATTAAAAATGCATCATTTTCAATTTCTGAAAATGCATCCATCAAAAATATGCAAGGTCGAGTCAATGCTGAGAGTTCAGATTTTCCATATTTTATGAATCAGCGTAATGCTGCAATCGTAGCGCAATGGAAACTCAAACAATTCACAACACCGTGTTGGAAAGGATCTTTTACGACTGGCCACAATCAGGCGCGTAAGTGGAACCGCTATGACATTGTAAAATTGAATTGGTCCAGAAAAGGCATTGCTGATCTGCCGGTACGGATTATGAGTATTAATCTGGGTGATGGGGTAGACAATACAGTCAGTATTGATTTTGTTGAAGTTGTACCGTTTTCTGATGAATTAACATCTACCGTGGTCATTGATGACAAGATTGATGTAACACCAGTGCCACCGCAACCCATTTTATTTAAAGCTTTTGAGTTATCGTATTTTGAAGCTGTACAAGCTCATGGGCAACGTACAGTAGATGATGAGTTAGCTTATAACCCAGATGCTGGGTATGTTGCTGTCGTAGCACAACGTTCTCAAAATAACTCATTGAATGCTCAAATGCATACAGATGCTGGCACTGGATATGAAAATTCAGCAGTAATTCAGTACTGTGAAACAGCTCAACTTGATCAATCAATAGACAGACTTGCATCATCATTTATTGTCAAAAAAGTTGGAGACTTGGCTTCTGTTCGAATTGGAAGTCAAATCTTTATAAACAATGAAATTATGGTGTTTCAAGGTTTTGATGCAGCATCTAAGTTATTAACAGTAAAGCGCGGTGCGTTGGATACAATCCCGAAAATCCATGCTGATGATAGTGTTTTATTCTTTGCTGATGATTTTGTTGCTGTAGATTCGACTGAGTATGCCTTGGGAGAAGCCATTGATGTAAAAGCATTGAGTACGACACCAAGTGGCATTTTAGATTTATCTGGCTCTGATACTCAAACAGTCACTATACATTCACGTGCTATACGACCATACCCACCAGCAAATGTGAAAATTAATGGTCAATATTTCCCAATAGAAATTGAGACGGATCTAATTTTGACATGGGTGGACCGAAATCGATCACAACAAACAGGTGGTGAAATTCTTGGTTGGTTTGAGAGTGGAGTTGCGATAGAGGCAAATACACAGACCTATTTAACCTTGATTGAGTTAGATGAAGCCAATCTGGTTCTTGCAAGTAATGCCGTCAATGTAACAGGGTCGAGCAGTTATACACTGCCAATGTCCTCGATGCAGCCAGCCACGAGATCGGTGCAAATTGTTTTAAAAACAACGAGAGAGGGATATGACTCGTACCAATATTTCAATCATATTGTTGAGCTTTCTACTTTCTTCAGTGCCCCTTATAACTTAACTGCGATAGTGAATGAAATATGAGTAAAAAAGTTGATTTAAGTTGGCATGTCGATGGTCTAGTTCATAGCTTCAATTACTATAGATATGAAATTTCTACGCCTATAAATGGACTTCCACCTCCAATTGTTACAGGGATAACTGAAACAAGTTATTCAGACTCAACAATTGAGGAGAATAAAAACTATTTCTTTAGGATTGGAGCTGTTCGAGGTAGTAATGAAAAGATTAGTTCGGAGTCAACGTTTACAACAGTCGATTGGTTAAAGAATTGGATATTATCAAATGCATCAGTAGGTGATGCATGGATAGTAAAAGATGCCATACTTGATGGTAGCGGCAATGTATTATCGATACCAAGTAAGGCGGGAAAAGAAGCTGCAATGCTGGTTACATCTTCAACCAAGCCACCAAAAACAGGTAACCATCTAACCAGTGCAAATTCAGTATTAAAGCTGAATGATACAAACAAAACAAAGTGGAGATTTTTACACGAGAGGGATAAAAATAAATACATTGTTTTGGCGATAAAAGTAACAGGTCCATCAACAGCTCAAGTAATAGCTTCAACAGGAGAGCCATCAACTGCCGCGAATGTTGCATGTGCTATATATTTCGACTATAGAACAACAGTTCCTTTTAAAAATACGACATTATTTCAATGCTCAAGAAGTCTCTCATCTGGAACAACTTATACATCGAAATATTTATCTGCAGCACCACCAACATTAAATAAGAATATTGTTTTTGTAATTTCTCAAACCCCTTCTGTCACTAACAATATCCCTGTAATTAAGGAGGATTTGACATCAATTAGTAATAGAGAATTTGAAGCGAATACTATTGATTTTAATGATCCAGCTAGTGTTTTAACCTTGCTAAATTCACCTTCAGGATCATCTCCATTTGTAGGAAATTTCTATGGTGCTATGGTGGTTGATAAAATACCAAACGCAACTGATCAGCAGCTTATATTTGAATATATGAGTGGTCTTTTTGAGTAATTGAATCTTTTATACGAGCCAAAACTATGCAGGCCCCACATCGGGGCTTTTTTTATGTCAAAAATTCGGGGAATAACATGTCTGAAACAACAACTGCAGTTGCTGAAACTTCAGCAGCGATTGCAGGAAAAGTTACTACAGCAACAGGCACAGGGGTAACACTTGTGTCCTGGGCAGCAACATGGGACTGGGGTTTTTTAATTGGTGTTGGAATTGGTTTGGCTGGTTTGATTATTAGCTTCATGAATTTCCTATCGAATCGCCAATTTCAGAAACGTAAAGATCAACGTGAGCAAGAAATACATGAACTAGAAAAGCGCAAATTAAACGGGGAGTGCAATGTCAAAGACTAAATATTGGGTGATGGGATTAGCAGCTTCGGCTGCTTTTTTTTCGTCCCTAGAATTGCATGAAGGTTATTCTGCTAAGCCTTATAAAGATAGCGGTGGTGTAGTAACTCAAGGTATTGGCTCAACAGTAAAACCGAATGGCCAATCGATCAAAATGACAGATCCACCTATCACTCGAAAGACTGCGCAGGAATGGGCAAAAGCACACGTGGCCAAAGATGAAGTAGTTTTTCGTAAATCCATGCTAGGAGTGAAGTTGTCTCAAGTTGAATATGATGTTTATCTCGACTTTACTTACAATTTTGGCCAAGCCAATTGGAATCAATCTTCGATGCTTCGCAATTTGAAATCGGGGCAGTATGTCCAGGCGTGCAAGTCTCTTTTGAAGTGGAAGTATGTTGTCAAGAAAGATTGCTCAATTCGTAAGAACGGCTGTTATGGCGTTTGGGTTCGTCAACAAGAGCGTTATCAAAAATGTATGGGGGCGCAGTAAATGGGGGAATTTAAGAAAGTAAGTAATGTCTTGCTTGAGTCGAATGGTATTTATTTTATTGAATGCCCGGGATGTAAAACTTTGCATCCATTTCATGTTGATCAGAAACACAAAATTCGTTGGAACTTTAATGGAAATTTAGAGAAGCCTACGTTTAGTCCTAGTTTGATGGTGAATCAAGGCCACCCTAGTCAATGCCACTCATTTGTGACGGATGGAAAGATTCAATTCCTATCCGATTGTCATCATAGCCTAGCTGGGCAGACCGTCGATCTACCATCAGTAGAGGAATAATCATGCCAATACTCATAGCCTTATGGAAGTTCAAATACTGGGTCGCAATTGCGATCCTTTTTATTTTATGGGTGTTCCAAATTGCATACACCAATCACTTGGCTGGACAGTTAAAAGATGCAGATTCCAAGTGCATTGCCAAAGTGCAGGGAATTGAACAGAAGCACTTAAAGGCCCTAGCAGCCAAACAAGATCAAATTAATAAAGTGAGCTCAGATTATGAAGCCGAAAAATCAAAGCAGCGTGTCAAAGTCGAAACGGTTACACGTGAAGTGCAAAAGATCATTGATCGTCCTGTGTATCAGCGGAATTGTTTTGATGACTCAGGCGTGCAGATCATCAACTCACTTATCACCAACGATTCCAGCGAACCTCCTTGAGCCTTGCGCTCATTTGCAAAAGTTAGAGTCAGGGCAAGGCAAGGTGGCTTTGGTTTGGGCTATTGATGTAGTTGCCAAATACAATGATTGTAAAGCGAAGCATGGTGCGATTGTAAAGGCCCTCTAAGTGAGGGCTTTACTAATCTATTGTAGAGCTTGTTTTAAAAATTCAGCTTTTTCAACCGAAGTTTGACTGATTGTAGAGTTTTCATCATTAATATCTAAAATGTCTCTACGTTTTTCAGGACCGTAGAATGAGATAAATTTATTTATTGATTTGTCCCATACTAAGTAGCTGTCGTTATATTCAGATTTAAAACGATAACCATCTTTTCTTTTTTCAAGCACTAAACCTTCACGACCCAACCAATAGTTAAGTACGTGGTCATATTGGCCTGTTTTATTTTGATAAAATATATCAATGAAACCATCAGAATTTCCTGTGAACATTGAAGCACCTGCTGTACAAAAAACTTCTGAAGATCGAATAATGTAGTCTTTTAAACCATCCCCATTGAAGTCAACATTTGCTATAAAATCTTTATCGAAGGTAATATTGGGGTTTTTAATTTCCAAGTCTTCAGATAGACCTTCACATGAATCTATGTAATTGCTTTGAATCTCTTCCTTAATCTCATTAGGGAGATTGTTGAACGAGATACTATTGTTGATTACAGGAATTGCTGCAAATATATGAGAGCTGAAACCAAATGTTGTTAGTAGAACCCCTAAAATTGTTTTTTTCATAAAAACTCTATAAAATTAATGTAATAGTTTTTCTATGTTATCAAATAATATTAATAGTTGTTATCTTTATAATTCTACTCCTCCACAACCTTAGCATCCCGCCAAAATTCCCCACGCTTTCTAGCCAAATAACCTTCTGCTGTCATTCGATCAATAAATGTATCTGCTAAATCAACATCATCTACCCAAGCATAACCAGTCGTCATTTGAGCTGTGACTTCTGAAGGTTCCCAATAGTCATCTTCATGAACTATTGTCTTGCTGGATAGATATAGGCCTTTCTTTTTGATACACCACATTAGCTTCGTACCTCAGTCAAAACTATATAACTATTCGGGAAACCCAACGACCATCCTGGGTACTCGTGGAAAGGCTCACTTATACTAAGCAAGTGTTTGATGTAGACATAAGGCCAGTCATTCATAACATTAAATCTCGCTTCCAAGCTTCTTTTCAATAAAACATTTCACAACCGCTTCCATAGCACTGTCACCAACCTGTTCAGCTTCTCTGCTGTCAGAGCGTGGGCCAACATAGAATGCATTCCACCTTGAGTATGAGCGAACAAGGCTAATTTTTTCTTTTTCTATAAGCTTCCCACAAAGCTCCCAATCAATTACGGGTATAGTTTTTACTTTCATTGCGACTGCAAGAATGCTGGGAAGCTGCTCAAAAGATAATTCTGATACTTTCATTGTCATTCTTGTTGTATGGTTTGGTATTAGGAGTAAATATAGCAATTTTTACACGTCAATACGGTCAATATTTTCTATATACAAGACAGCACTAATAGCCCACTCAGATTATAAGGTATAGAATTCTCAAAAAGTAGACTTATAGTAGACTGTAAATAGACCGCTTATTAATTTTAAATATTGCTTAATAGGGTTTATAATTTGCAAGATATTGTTTTAAATGCATTAGTTTTTATATTTTGTTTTTCATTATTGCTTGTTGTTGCTAGATTTTATACAAGTTGTAGAATTTGAAATTCGAATTTATTCGCCATGATAGTGTTCCACGTCTAGATTTAATATGGTGTTTCGAAGCCCGTGCTTGTCCAAAGCTGCTTAGAATAATTGCAGGTACAATGGGTCTGAGTCATGGGCTAGGTAATGCCATGAAGTTTAGCAGTTTGAAATGACCGTCCAATGGCACAAGATTTCAATCTGAAAATGGATGAGGTTAAGTTTGAATAATAAAAATGGATATTTCGATTTACATTTTTGGGGGGAAAGATGAGCCGTCGAGCCCATTTAATTTGGTTGATTGTGATTGTTGCGGGGCTCATTTACTGGTGGAAGCCTAGTCCTACGATTGAAAATGCTAAAGATCATCAACGAGTTAGTGACACAGTGCAAACCTTTAATGGTTATACCATGACCAATTTAGCGAATTATGAGGGGCAATTTAGAGTTTTATCACGGGAAACCTACCATTCTGGACGTGAAGCAGAGCTTAGCCCTGTCGATTTTGCCTTGGGATGGGGCGCGATGGCAGATCCATCTGTTTATAAACAGCTTTCGATACGCCAAAGTAATCGCTGGTATTACTGGCGTTATGAAAATCAGCCACCGATTCCGCACCATGAAATTGAAACGCATAGTGCTAATACACATTTGATTCCTGCGAATTCTACAATTGCAAAGCAATTGGCAGATGTTGATCAGGATGACCTGATTTACTTAAAAGGACATTTAGTCGAAGTAAAATCGGCAGATGGCTGGATGTGGCGTAGTTCACTAAGTCGTGAAGATACAGGCAACGGGGCATGTGAGTTAATGTTGGTGGAAGAGGTGAGGGAGCTATAAGTCAATAGCAGATAAGGAATAAGGCTAATTCAAGCATCCTGCGAAATTGAGATAGATCATGAATTAGTATTAGATGTGTTGAATGATATGAATCTGACTTTTTCATTATTCACTGAGGTGGAAAAGGAATGGTCGAGCTGCATACTTTATGATCTAAAAGATAAAAGGGGATTTAATGAAAAGAATAATTATAGCTGTGTGTATAGGTTTAATCTTTTTAATCGCATGTGAGCAGAAAAAAACAGAACCTGAATTTATAACACCACGCGACCAATATGGTGCACGCTATAGTGTAGGTGATTTAGGAGGAAGGCCTGTTAACCTTGGTAGAGAAGCCCCATGGGTTGAATATGAAGATAATACAGGCTTCGTAACAGGTAAGAAATATAAACGTCAGACGCGGACCTATCAATCTAAAATTCAGGCCTTTGGATTTGATATGCGCTACACCGATGGATTGGTTTTAGTCGTTTATTATAAAGCATCACCGTATTCGGAGAAACAATATAACGCAGAAATTAATCTGCCTGATAATCATTGGGTAAGAGTAAGTGTATATGCAGGTCAGAGTTATAATGGAGACTTAACAACTAGGCTAATTAATTCAACTTTAGAAACGAGGATAGAGTCGAAACAAAATTTAAAAGAATTCAATTATATGAACATATATTTGCCAACTAGCGATTTTGAATATGGTTTACAAAAATATGTGCCCCATCCTGAGTGGGTCGACGAAAACACTAGATTAATGAGGAAAAATATTAGTACACCAAAGAGCCTATATGATATAGACGATTTATATGTTCAAAAAGACTCTAAAGGAAAAGTACTCACACTCATTAAATGTGAACATTCTGAATACCCATTAGCGCGAATATGTGAACAAGAATTTGTTTTAGAGCCTGAAATGAAGGTTCGAATCTCAGCAGTATTTCAAAGCGTTCATCTACAAGATTGGAAAGTCATTCAACAACAAGCAAAAAAAGTCGTACAGGGTTTTATTGTCGAACCTAAAAATTTCAACGGTGTATA
Organism: Acinetobacter sp. ACNIH2; assembly: GCF_002934965.1. Taxonomy (NCBI): domain Bacteria; kingdom Pseudomonadati; phylum Pseudomonadota; class Gammaproteobacteria; order Moraxellales; family Moraxellaceae; genus Acinetobacter; species Acinetobacter sp. ACNIH2. The sequence goes on along the minus strand of NZ_CP026412.1, from coordinate 309,743 downwards.
ACATGACAGCTATAAACATACTTAGGATAATCTGATCATCAATTCAATTTTAAATATCTTATAGGTCGTTGCGACATCAAACATTCTTGTTTAAGCAGGTATCTAAAAAAAGGAGACAAGCTCCCTTTTAAATCATTTTTCTTTCGGTTCAGGCGGTGTCATCCCAAACTGTAAATACGCCATATTTGTGGCAATACGACCACGCGCAGTCCGCATTACATAACCTTGTTGAATTAAATATGGCTCAATCACATCTTCCAATGTGCCTGAATCTTCAGCCATAGCAGCAGCTAAGGCTTCAATACCTGCGGGACCACCATCAAATCGCTCAAGCAGCATACTTAAATAACGGCGGTCTAGAGTATCTAAACCGTCTTTATCAACATTTAGCATATCGAGTGCACGTTGAGCCATGTCTTGTGTTACTTCGCCTGTACCTTTCACTTGCGCATAATCACGAACTCGACGTAGCAAACGGTTAGCAATACGTGGTGTTCCGCGTGCGCGGCGCGCAATTTCTGCCGAGCCTTCACGAGTAATCGGCACATCCATTAAGTTGGCAGAACGCGTGACAATATGGGTTAAATCGGCCACCGAGTAAAATTCAAGACGTTGTACAATCCCGAAACGGTCACGTAGTGGAGACGTCAATAAGCCTGCACGTGTAGTCGCTGCAACAAGGGTAAATGGGGGTAAATCCAATTTAATCGAGCGGGCTGCTGGACCTTCACCAATCATGATATCGAGTTGGTAATCTTCCATTGCAGGGTACAGAATTTCTTCAATCACAGGCGAAAGACGATGAATTTCATCAATAAAAAGCACATCGCCTTCTTCAAGATTGGTCAGCATAGCAGCCAAATCACCTGCTCGTTCTAATACAGGTCCTGAAGTTGATTTTAAGTTGCCACCCATTTCACGCGCAATAATATTGGCCAGTGTGGTTTTACCCAAACCAGGTGGACCAAAAATCAAAGTATGGTCGAGTGCTTCGGCACGACCACGCGCGGCACCAATAAAGATTTCCATTTGTTCACGTACCACAGGTTGACCAATATAGTCATCCAGTGAGGTAGGGCGAATGGCTCGATCGATATGATCTTCGGGTTTTTCGGAACCACCGATGAGACGGTCTTGCATATATTATTTAAACTTTAAGTGAATAGGCTTCGTAGCAAAATGTCAGAAAAGAAATTGTGTACCTTGGTGCAGTCTTTCCAGCTTCGAGCGAAACTCAGGCATAACCTGCGGTTCGCCTTACTTTTGTTTTGGCAAAAGTAAGCAAAACCATTGTCATTCGCAAAACTCATCGAATGAAAGTTCGTATCGACTATATCGCAGAAACATTGTTGTGCAAATGTCTCCTGATTCGAACAGTTGCGAATGACGTTTACGTGTATCGAATGACGTCTTAGAGGAAGTACTTTATTTATTCATCGACTTGAGTGCAGCACGGATGATGTCACTGGCTTCAGTAAAATCACCTTTTGCCGCATTTACGAGTTTTTGAGCTTCTAAAGGTTTATAACCCAAAGATTGTAATGCGGCTTCAGCTTCGGCAACGGCTGAGTTACCTGTAAATTGAATTTGTTCCACTGTAGAGTTGCTTGGAACTGTACCTGTAGACATGGCTTTAAAACGGTCACGTAATTCAATCATTAGGCGTTCAGCAGTCTTTTTACCCACACCAGGGACTTTAACCAGTGTATTTACATCTTCATGTTCAACAGTATGAATCAGCATATCTACGCTTAAAGTCGAAAGAATCCCCAAAGCCATTTTGGGGCCGACACCATTCACTTTTAACAGTGTTCGGAAGATGAGTTTTTCTTGCTGATGTAAAAAACCATACAGTAATTGTGCATCTTCACGAACTGCCAAATGCGTCCACAATGTGACTTTTTGTCCTTTTTGTAATTGGCAAAATGTCGATAAAGGTGTGTCAATCTCATAGCCAACGCCGTTGACATTGAGCAGTACGGTCGGGGCTTCGAGGGCAAACACTGCGCCAATTAAACATCCAATCATTTTTAAAGCTTCACTATTTTAGGTGTATACGGTTGCCAGTAGGAAAGTTGTGCTTTTAAGCTTACTTATTTAAAAGTCATGTTAAAAGCATGTTTATCTTTAATATGGGTTACATCAAACCAGACTTATTGCCTTGCAATTCTTGTGAAAGATTATAGGCTTGATGATCTGAAAACTTTGAAATAATATCCAGTACTTGCATAATATTTTCATAATGATTGTTGCCAAAACGCGCACCTGAACGCTGTAAAATAGTAAACAGGCGTTGCTCCTTAAAACTTAATGTTTTATGTGGCGTCGTAAGCGGAATGAAAGCATCTAGAATATTCTGCAAACTTTGATGGGCAATAATTTCTAATCCCGCTTTTTGTGGATGTTCAAAAATCTTATCCCGTGCCAGCTCTTTGGCGCGGTTGATTCCCAATTCAATATCTTCTGCACAGTATTGTAATAGGCTGCCTTTGAGCTGTCCTGTCAGAATTTCATAATGATGTTTGGCAAAAGCTGTGGTCACTTCATCGACCAGACGTTTCATTACCCGACCACGCAATGCCGCAATTTTTTGTTGCCAAGTCGTATCCATCGAGAGTTCGGAAGGCTTACCATAGTCCGCAATTAAGTCAAGAAAAATGGGTTCAACTTCTTCATAGCTGAGCATATTTAAAATAATGCCATCTTCTAAATCAATTAGGGCATAACAAATATCGTCTGCGGCCTCTAATAGATAGGTCAGTGGATGACGGCAGTAACGATCTTTTGCCAATTGAATGAGTCCAAGTTGCTCTGCAATTTGCCCCAATATTTCTTTTTCAGACTGATAACAACCAAATTTAGCACGCATGCTGGCTGGGGTATTGCCTTGTTCGGCAATGGTTTTGGATAACCACGGATACTTTAGATATGCACCTAAAGTAGCGTAAGTTAAACGCATACCACCATCATTGGGATGGTAGTCAATTTTAGTCAGTAAGCGTAAACCTTGCGCATTACCTTCAAATTGACGGACATCAGCTTCTTCTTCTGGAGTGAGTTTTGCCAAAAAATTGCCATGTGAAGCATCATCAAACCATTCACGAATGGCATATTCCCCTGCATGTCCAAAAGGGGGGTTGCCAATATCATGTGCTAAACATGCAGCTTGAATAATGGCACCAACATCGGCAGGAGAAATCCAGACAGGAAGTTCGTCTTTTATTTTCTCTGCTGCGAGCATGCCAAGAGAGCGGCCTATACACGATACTTCAAGTGAATGCGTGAGGCGCGTATGGATGCCATCATGTTGCGTTAGTGGGTGGACTTGGGTTTTACGGTTGAGCTGTCTAAAACTTTGCGAAAAAATAATACGATCATAATCTTTATGAAAAGGGCTTCGAGCTTGTTCTGTACTTTGTTTTTTACTACCAATCCGAACTGTGGAAAGCAGTTCTAACCAACGCATTTGTTCCATTTATTATGTTTCATAGAAGGATTGCTTAAATCATGCCAAAAAATGTTGGGTTGCACTAGAGCAGTGCGACACGATTTGTCGGTTGTAAGGTAAATAAAGTGGCGTTGAGGTTTAAATTGAAGGCTAAAAGAATGAAGCAGAATCTTGAATTAAAGTTTTGTGTGTATTTTAGGCAAAAATAAATATTTTTTTTGAAAAAATCTCACTATTTCAGCTTTAGTGGTCAATCTAGTTATTTATTTTTAAGTCATTTTATCTAAAAAAGCGTAATAAAACGGTTGTAAGTGAAATTCTTGCAGGATTAGGTTACATAATCAGGGTTATCCATCTAGCTGATTTGACCTTTTCACAGTAGAATATGTGACTCTCTTCAAAGTCACATTGCGGTAAAGTTCAAAAGACTTGCCCGTGGAGCCAAAATCAGCATGTTTATCGTGGCCGGTGCACCAGCACATTCTTCTTTTAAGAAAACTCAACTATTATCACGTCTAGCGTCAATTAGTTCTGTTCAATCAATAGAAAGCCAATGGGTCTATCTGTTTGACCAAGCGCTCAACGAGCAACAGCAGCAATCTGCTTTACAATTATTAAATGAAGGCGAAGTCTTCCAAATTCGTCAAGCTGCGAATGATGAAGTCCAAATTTTAGTGACGCCTCGCGTGGGTACAATTTCACCGTGGTCTTCTAAAGCGACGGATATTTTTGCCAACTGTAATACCCCGATACACCGCCTTGAACGCGGTGTTTTGTTTACTTTAAAAGGTATTTCTGAAGTATCGAATGAAGTAAAGCTGGCGTTACATGACCGCATGACTGAGAGCGTATTTAGCAGCATTGAAGATGCTACGGCATTATTTCAAGAAACTGCGCCAAAACCTTTAAATTCAATTGATATTTTGGGTCAGGGTAAACAGGCATTAGTTCAAGCCAACTCTGAATTTGGTTTTGCTTTGTCTGATGAAGAAATCGACTACTTAACTGAAGCGTTTATCAAGCTTGGTCGTAACCCGCATGACATCGAATTGATGATGTTTGCTCAAGCGAACTCTGAGCACTGTCGTCACAAAATTTTCGGTTCTGAATGGACGATTGATGGTGAAGTTCAACCATTATCATTGTTCCAAATGATTAAAAATACCTATAAAGAATCACCAACTGACGTTTTATCTGCCTATAAAGATAATGCATCGGTGATTGTGGGTTATGACACACAACGTTTCTACCCGAAAAAAGACGAAGACACAGGTCACTATACATATAAGTATAAGAGTCAAGCGGCTCACATCCTAATGAAAGTGGAAACCCACAACCACCCAACAGCGATTGCACCATTTGCAGGCGCAGCAACAGGTTCGGGCGGTGAAATTCGTGATGAAGGTGCGACAGGTCGTGGTGGTAAGCCAAAAGCAGGCTTAACAGGCTTTACTGTATCGAACTTGAATATTCCTGGTTTTGAACAACCGTGGGAAGAAAATTACGGTAAACCATCGCGTATGGCATCTCCACTTCAAATCATGATTGAAGGTCCATTAGGTGGTGCGGCGTTTAACAACGAATTTGGTCGTCCTGCCTTAAATGGTTATTTCCGTACTTTCGAACAGAATATAAACGGTGAAGTGAAAGGCTTCCATAAGCCAATTATGATTGCAGGTGGTTACGGTAATATCCGTCCTGACCATGTAGAAAAAGATGCGATTCAACCGGGCGACTTACTCATCGTTTTAGGTGGTCCTGCGATGCTGATTGGTCTGGGTGGTGGTGCTGCATCATCTGTAGATAGCGGTACGATGGGTGAAAGCCTAGATTTCGCTTCGGTACAACGTGAAAACCCAGAAATGGAACGCCGTTGCCAAGAAGTGATTGATACCTGCTGGCGCATGGAAAATGAAAACCCAATCGTGTCTGTACATGACGTGGGCGCGGGTGGTATTTCCAATGCAATGCCTGAATTGGTGAATGACCATGAGCTCGGTGCTATTTTAGACCTTCGTAAGATTCCTTCACTTGAACCAGGTATGTCTCCAATGGAGATTTGGTCAAACGAAGCGCAAGAACGTTATGTACTTGCAATTAAGCCTGAGTCTTTAGAATTATTTGAATCGATTTGTGCGCGTGAACGCTGCCCATTTGCTGTATTAGGCGAAGCGACAGAAGCTCGTCAATTGACTGTAAACGATCCATTGTTCGATAACAAAGCAGTGGATATGCCAATGCAAGTCATGCTTGGTGGTACACCACGTATGAGCCGTTCATACGAAACCATCGAGCGTAAGGGCGATGATTTTGATGCTGCTCAAGTGGACTTGAAAGATGCGATTTTCCGTGTATTAAAGAACCCAACAGTTGCGTCTAAATCATTCTTAATCACGATTGGTGACCGTTCAATTACAGGTATGGTTGCACGTGATCAGCTCGTAGGTCGTTGGCAGGTTCCTGTTGCTGATGCAGCAGTAACGACTACAAGCTTACAAGGTTATACTGGTGAAGCGATGGCAATGGGTGAACGTCCACCTGTGGCATTGTTAAATCCAGCAGCATCTGCACGTTTGGCAGTTGCAGAATCAATTTCAAACATCATGTGTGCCAATATCGAACAGATCAGTGACATTAAATTGTCAGCAAACTGGATGGCAGCAGCAGGGCAAAAAGGTGAAGACCAAGCCTTGTTTGAAGGTGTCAAAGCGATTGGTATGGAAATGTGTCCTGCTTTAGGTATTGCAATTCCAGTAGGTAAAGACTCACTTTCGATGCGTACCACTTGGAATGACGAAGGTCAGGACAAGTCAGTGACTTCGCCAATGAGTGGTGTGATTACCGCATTTGCACCTGTAAATGATGTACGTAAAACCTTAACGCCTGAATTGAAAAATACTGATTCTGTATTGGTTCGTATTGATTTATCTAAAGGTCAATTCCGTTTAGGTGGTTCGATCCTTGCGCAAGTCTATAAAGCGATTGGTTCAGTTACTCCAGATGTTGACAGTTTTGCGGATTTCAAAGCATTCTTTGATTTGGTACAAGACTGGAACAACCGTGGCTTAATTCAAGCTTACCATGACATTGGTGATGGTGGTTTATTGGCAACAGTTGCAGAAATGATGTTCGCTTCACGTTTAGGTGTAGCACTAGACAATCAATCTACAGCAGCGTTGTTCGCAGAAGAAATTGGCGCAGTGCTTCAAATCAGTACTTCTGACTGGGCGACTCTTGCAGACGAAGTTGCTGCATCAAGCTTAAAAGACGCCATTTCAGTTGTAGGTTCAGTCAATAACACAGATCAGTTAACGATCAATGGTTTGACTTTACCTCGTGTTGACTTACAACATGCTTGGGCTGAAGTATCACACCAAATTCAACGTTTACGTGATAACTCTGAAACTGCTGATCAAGAATTTGCCTTAATCGCAGACAATTCACACCAAGGCATCATTGCACAGCCTACTTTTGATTTGAATGAACCAGTCGAAGCGCCGTTTATTAATTTACGCCGCCCAAGTATGGTGATTTTGCGTGAACAAGGTGTCAATGGCCAAACTGAAATGGCGGCTGCATTTGACAAAGTTGGCTTTAACACAACCGATGTGCACATGAGTGATTTGCTTGCAGGTCGAGTGGATTTAAATGACTTCGAAGGCTTGGTAGCTTGTGGTGGTTTCTCTTATGGTGACGTTCTAGGTGCTGGTGGTGGTTGGGCAAAATCAGTCCTATTTAACCCACGCTTACGTGACCAGTTCGAGAAATTCTTTAACCGTCAAGAAACATTCACTTTAGGTGTGTGTAACGGTTGTCAAATGATGTCACAACTTGCGCCGTTAATTCCTGGTGCAGATGCTTGGCCACGTTTCCATCGCAACACTTCAGAAGTATTTGAAGCACGTGCAGTGAACGTTCGTATTGAAAAATCACATTCTGTATTGCTTGAAGGTATGGAAGGTTCGATTCTTCCAATTGCTGTTGCACATGGTGAAGGTCGTGTGGTGGCAACTGCAGATCAACTTGCTGCGTTAAATGCGGGGAACCAAGTGACTTTACGTTATGTAGATAGTCATGGAAACCCAACTCAGCACTATCCATTGAACCCGAATGGTTCTCCAGAAGCGATTACTGGTGTAACTTCTAAAGATGGTCGTGCAACGATTATGATGCCGCATCCAGAGCGTAATTTCCGCGCCATTCAGCATTCTTGGAAACCTGAAGAGTGGACTGAAGATGGTGCATGGTTACGTATGTTCCGTAATGCACGTAAGTTTATCGGTTAATCCATAACTCATTAAAAAGCCACCTTCTGGTGGCTTTTTTTTGCTTGAATATTAGTGTTGTAAATACTGTTGCATAAATTGATCCACTTGATGGGTATAGTCATTATCTTGCCCCAAGTTTCGATTAATTTCGGCATGAGACAAAGGCAGAGGTAAATAGGCTGTCGAAGTACCTAAAGCTTTGGCTTGTTGAATAAATGAATGCGCTTGTATACAAGGTTGATCAGGACGAATGGTGGAGCAGACCGCCAGAAAAGCAGGCAAGGAATGTTTTAACTGAACTTTGGGTGAAACCAAACGCCAGTTTTCTTTAGAAGACCCAAAAACACGATCATAAAATTGAGCATGTTGATTGGACATGATGGTTTCTATGTCATAGGCAGCACTATCTAAGGCAATCGTTGCTTTCCATGGTTTGGGAAAATTTGAAATCCATTCTGGGTGAGTAGAGAGTAAGGTGACCAAATGTGCACCTGCAGAATGTCCCATAATCACGATTTTGTGACTATCAGCCTGCCAATTTGAGGCATTCTTTTGCACAAAATTCAGTGCATCGGCAATATCTTGAGTTTGCTGTTGCACTGTGACTTTAGGAACTAAGCGATAATTCACTGAAATCACGATCCAACCTTGTTGATTCCAATAGGTCGCTTTATGCTGTATTAAGCCTTGATGAGACTTATCTCCAATACTCCAAGTTCCACCATGTACAATCATTAAAATGGGTGCAAGTTTTTGATTCGGCAGATTAGATTGTGGTAGATAGACATCTAATTTTTGTAATGTATTGGGCCCATAAGCAATATTTCGTATTGTATTTTTTGCTCGAAAAATATCTAGATTTTGAAAAAAGTTAGCATAGCTAGTTTGCATATTAAACAATACGAGCAGACAAAAAGTAACAAGGGAAAGAGGACGTTTCATTATTATCCCAACTCTTTTTTTGTGTTGATATTTTAGCACTGCTATAGATGCAGTTGTACGACTTTAAAATCATCAGGATACAGTTTGAAAAATCTGAACTGTATAAAGCGCTAAAAAGTTGGTGTAAAATTTGCTTAATAAATAATCGAAATATGCAGTTTATTAAAATGATAATAGTGTTGGAGGTAGTAAATGATAAAAACAGCAACATATCCAAATAAGATGGTGCTTAAGCAAAAGGGCTGGAAGTGGTTCGTGGTTGTGGTCAGTCTACAATTGAGCTTAATACTCGGTTATGTCATTGCACAAAATCTGTAATGTCTAAAATAAGACATTAAGAGCCATCAAATCTGGCTCTTAATCGTTGGTAAATTATCAGTTGTTATTTTGGTATTCGGTAATAACTTCTAATGCTGCGCGGAAGGCTTCTTGTGTTGCAGGCGCGCCACAATAGGGCAAGCTGTGTAGTAACACTTCCTGAATTTCTTCAACTGTCGCTCCATTGTTGAGTGCACCACGGACATGTCCTTTCAGTTCAGTGGGACTTTTGAGTGCAGTTAAAAAGGCAAGGGTAATTAGTGAGCGATATTTACGAGGTAATACACCTTCACGTTGCCAAGTCGAGCCCCAAGCATGTTCATTAATCCAATCTTGTAGCGGTTGAGTAAAAGGTACAGTATTGTCTTGAGCGCGTTTGACAAAGCTTTCACCCATTACTTCGGTGCGTACTTTTAATCCATTTTCATAATCTTGCTGAGACATTTGAGTCACTCTTCTTCATTAAAAAGTGATAAAAGTTTAACCTTTTATCACTTTGATCTGTATGATTTTCTCGAAACTTGACAGTTAATCAACAAGTTCTACGGCAATTGCAGTCGCTTCACCACCACCAATACAGAGTGTAGCTACGCCTTTGGTTTTACCTAAACGCTTTAATGCATAGATTAAGGTTAAAATGATGCGTGAGCCTGATGAACCCAATGGGTGACCCAATGCACATGCACCACCGTTTACGTTGACTTTTTCAGGGTCTAGATTGAAAGCATCAATCGCTGCCATGGTCACCATAGCAAAGGCTTCATTGATCTCCCATAAATCTACATCTTCTACAGACCATCCCGCTTTTTTCAGGACTTTTTCAATTGCAGCCACAGGCGCAATGGTAAATTCTGAAGGATGTTGAGAGTTAGTTGCTGTAGCGCGAATATGGGCCAGTGGGGTTAAACTGCGAGCTGCCGCTTGTTCAGCCGACATCACCAACATGGCAGATGCACCATCTGAAATGGAACTTGAATTGGCTGCGGTGATGGTGCCATCTTTGGCAAAGGCAGGACGTAGGTTTGGAATTTTATCAATATTGGCATGAAACGGATTTTCATCTTGTGCCACAATGACCTCACCTTTGCGGCTCGATACGGTAATCGGTGCAATTTCAGCTTGTAAAAAACCATTTTGAATAGCAACTTGTGCACGAGTTAAAGAACGAATTGCAAATGCGTCTTGTTGCTCGCGAGTGTAGCCTTTTTTATCTGCCATTTTTTGTGCCAGAACACCCATTGAAAGTCCAGTTTCTGCATCTTCTAGACCTTCTTGGAACATATGGTCTTTCACTTCGCCATGACCCATACGGTAACCTGAACGTGCTTTTGGTAGTAAGTACGGTGCATTACTCATGGATTCCATACCACCTGCCATGATAATTTCTGCATTACCAGCGCAAATAGCATCGGCAGCCTGCATCACAGCTTTCATACCTGAACCGCAAATTTTATTGATAGTGGTTGCACCAACATGATCAGGTACACCTGCAAGGCGCATTGCTTGGCGAGCTGGAGCTTGTTTTAAGCCCGCAGGCAAAACGCAGCCCATAATGACTTCATCAATATCCTGAGCGGCAACATTTGCGCGGTTTAAAGTCTCTTGAATAACGGCTGCGCCAAGTTCAGGGGCTGAAAGACTTGATAGTGCGCCTTGAAAACTTCCCATTGCAGTTCGGCTACCAGCAACAATGACGATGTCTTTATTCATGTTTATCTCCGTGTATTTATACCTGTTCCGTTCTTGTTGAATCAAAATTAAAGCAGCCGAAGCTGCTTTAACTCATCTGATTTATGCGCTTACCGTTTCTTGAACGTTATCGACAATCAATTGTACGCCAGTAACTGCTTGAATTTGTTCTAAGCTAACATCTTTCGCCAGCTCAATGAGTTTCACACCTTCAGGCGTAATGTCCATTACACCTAAATCACTGATAATACGATTGACTACACCTTGGCCAGTCAATGGTAGGGCACATTGTTCCACAATCTTGGGACTACCATCTTTGGCGCAGTGTTCCATCAGCACAACGACTTTTTGCACACCAGCAACCAAGTCCATCGCACCGCCCATACCTTTAACTTTCTTGCCTGGAATCATCCAGTTGGCAAGGTCGCCTTGTTCAGAAACTTCCATAGCACCCAAAATGGCAATATTCACGTGACCACCACGGATCATGGCAAAAGATTCTGAACTTGAGAAAAATGCAGCGCCTTTGCGTGCAGTTACGGTTTGTTTACCTGCATTAATCAGGTCGGCATCTACGGTTGCTTCGGTTGGAAATTCACCTATACCCAATAAACCATTTTCAGACTGTAACCAGACATTGATATTCTCCGGAATATAGTTGGCGACCAACGTCGGTAAACCAATACCAAGATTGACATAAAATCCATCTTCAAGTTCTAGTGCAGCGCGTGCAGCCATTTCATTGCGTGTCCAAGCCATGATTAAGCCTCCTGCTTAATGGTTAATTGTTCAATGCGTTTTTCAGGGGTGGCATTCAAGATAATGCGATTGACATAGATGCCTGGCAAATGAATGTCATCTGGATCGAGTTCGCCAATTTCAACCACGTGTTCTACTTCAACTACAGTAAATTTACCTGCCATTGCGCATTCAGGATTAAAGTTACGCGCGGTTTTACGGAAGACCAAATTACCAGCTTTATCCGCTTTGTAGGCTTTGACCAATGCTACATCTGCCGTTAATGAGTTTTCGAGAATATACGGTTTACCGTCAAAATCGCGTTGCTCTTTACCTTCGGCAATCAGTGTGCCAACACCCGTTTGTGTGAAGAAAGCAGGGATACCTGCACCACCAGCGCGTAATTTTTCTGCCAGTGTGCCTTGTGGGGTGAGTTCAACTTCGAGTTCACCATTTAAATATTGGCGTTCAAATTCTTTATTTTCACCAACATAAGATGAAATCATTTTTTTAATTTGTTTGGTTTGTAAGAGTTTGCCTAAACCAAAATCATCCACGCCTGCGTTGTTTGAAATACAGGTGAGGTCATTTACCCCAGTTTGTTTGAGTGCTTCAATCAGGGCTTCTGGAATACCACATAAGCCAAAACCACCGACTGCAATCGTTTGTCCATTTTTAACTACATCTTGCAATGCAAGTGTTGCACTTGAATAGAGCTTATTCATATTAACTTCTCTAAATCCCTTAGTTATCCTGAATCCATTATTAGCATTGCTTTGACAGATAATGAAGTTGAAATTTTCAAACAATTAATCAGAAAAACTCAATAATGGAGTGAAAAATAGGCAAAATTTAGCACAGTACATGGGGTTGAACACCTTATAATGAGCTAAGCTGAATAGTTTAGAAATTGTTTTTAATTTTAAGTATTTATTTTATATGTGTTTTTTATAATTATATTGCTTAAGTGTTTCAATAAACTGCGCTGTGATGTTGGAAATTTCAAAATTCTTTTTATAAATAATTCCAACAGGTTTAATCAAATCTTGATCTTGTAATTCAATCAGTACATTTTTTTCAGTATCAATAAACTGTTGGAAATGACGTGGAATTACACTTACTCCAATGCCTAATGCAACAAAACTCGATAGAGAGCTGATTTGATGACATTCAACTTTTAAGTCCAATTGAATGTTATTTTTTTTGCAATTTTCTTCAATCAGATAGCGCACAATCGAAGGCTGTTGCAAGGTCACGAAAGGATTGGCACAGAGGTCTTTCCATGTAATTGAAGTTGTATGCGCTAATGGATGTGCTTTGGGTAATAAGGCAAGAAAATCTTCATTGAATAACGGTAAGAATTCAAGCGTATCGATTTGTTGTGGTTCGAAACATATACCGAGTTCAAAAATACCATCGAGCACATTCTCAATAATTTTTTCATTGGTAATGTCATGAATTGAAAAATTAATATTCGGGTGTAAGCCTAAGAAGTTTTGAATTACATTCGGCATGATGGCATGCGTGACAAACGGCATAGAGGCAATATTGAGTGTCCCGCGCTGTAATTTAAAACGTTGTTTGACATCTTTTTCCATATCTTCCCAATTTGCCAATAGTTTTTTGGCATAAGGAATCAGGGATTTACCCTCGAAAGTTAATTCTACTCGGCGTGTATTGCGCTTAAAAAGTTTTCCACCCAGTTCTTCTTCTAAGGTTTTAATGGTGAGGCTTAATGCAGATTGACTAAGATGAAGTTCATTCGATGCATTGGCATAGTTCAAACTGCGGGCTAGGGCTAAGAAGGCTTTTAGTTGTTTTAAGGTCATAACTAGATGTGTACCACGCGGGCTAAGCGAAATATGAGGTCTGGCTTGATTTTGATCCTTTTTCACATGAAATGCAAAAAAACAATGAAGTTACAGATAATTAAATTTATTTAAATTCTATTTTTTATAATAATTTTAAATATTATTGGGTGTTTAATTTTATTATAATGAAAAGGATTGATGAGTTTTTTAAAATAATTAATCATATTTTTAAATATATTAAATTTTGTTTATTTTTATTTTTTAAATTATTGATATTTATGTTTTTATTTTGAATTAGTGATTATTTATAATATTTAAATGTTGTGTTTTGAATTTTTGGTGTTATTTTTTTAAATACTAAAAGTGGTATTAAAAATTTTTCTGCTTGTTGTTTTTATATAGGGTTTAGGATAACTCTTAATAAAATTGAGCATTTTTTCGGTCAAAAAATAAAGGTCTATCACATTGTCTATCGCAATGTGTGCGCCCTTATGTATTCTTTATCAGGGAGAAAAGAATATGTGGGATTTATTTGTCATCCTACTGTCTTTAGGTTTGTTGATGTACACAGCCTATAAGGGATTTTCGGTCATTCTCATGGCACCCCTCTGTGCCTTACTTGCGGTATTTTTAATTGCACCCAACCATGTTTTACCATTCTATTCAGGCGTATTTATGCCCAAAATGGTGAATTTTATTAAAGACTATTTTTTGGTCTTTTTATTGGGTGCAATTTTCGGCAAAGTTGTGGAAATGTCGGGGATTGCCTCCTCGATTGCAAAAACCATTGTCAGTTTAATTGGGGCTAAACGTGCAATTTTAACGGTTGTATTGTTAGGTGCAATTTTGACTTATAGTGGTGTGAGCTTGTTTGTGGTGGTGTTTGCGGTATATCCATTTGCGAACCAACTGTTCCAAGAAGCGAATATTCCAAAACGTTTAATTCCAGGCACAATTGCACTCGGTGCATTTACCTTTACCATGGATGCTCTGCCAGGCACACCACAAATTCAAAACGTGATTCCAACCACGTTCTTTGGAACCAATATTTATGCAGCGCCTTTTTTAGGGATTATTGGTGCAATTTTTGTGCTATGTATGGGGCTGCTTTATCTACAATGGCGTTGTCGTGCTGCTGAACAAGCAGGTGAGGGTTATGCAGGGTTCGCGAATGAACAAGTACAAGCAACAGATTCGACTACGACAGTAAATCTTTTAGATAGTCAAAATGGTTCTAGAGCACGTCAGGCACTGGCTTTTGTACCGCTTATTTTAGTTGCGGTCATGAACAAGTTTTTATCTACTGCAATTCCAAAATGGTACCCAAATGGCTTCGATTTTAATGCGATTGGTTTGGCCAATTACACTGTAGATGTAGCGAAAACGGGTGCAATCTGGGCGGTCGGCTTGGCGTTAATTGTCGGCATAATCAGTGCATTTTTATATGACTATCAGCGTGTAATTGTGCAGTTCAAAGAAGGTGTGAATACCAGTATTAGCGGTGCTTTACTTGCGGTCATGAATACCGCTTCGGAATATGGTTTTGGTGCCATTATTGCGGCATTACCAGGCTTCGCTTTGATCAGTCACGGTTTAAGTTCAACTTTTACCAATCCTTTGGTGAATGGTGCCGTGACCACGACTGTGCTGGCGGGGATTACAGGTTCGGCATCAGGTGGTATGAGTATTGCCCTGAGTGCGATGGCGGATACATACAACGCAGCAATTCTCGCAACAGGTATTCCACCAGAAGTCATGCACCGTGTAGTGTCTATGGCATCAGGGGGGATGGATACCTTACCGCATAATGGCGCAGTAATTACCCTACTTGCGGTGACTGGCTTAACCCACAAGCAGTCTTATAAAGATATTTTTGCTGTCACTATCATTAAAACCACTGCGGTATTTGTTGTGATTGCAGCATTTACAATTTTCGGTATTGTCTAAAATTACGTTGAGGACTAGGCCTGTACAAGTTGCAGGCTAGATGTAAAAGGAGTGAGTCATGAGCTTGCAATTAGAAAATAAAGTTGCATTTATTACAGGTTCGGCCAGTGGCATTGGTTTAGAAATTGCCAAAAAATTTGCACAAGAAGGTGCAAAAGTTGTGATCTCCGACATGAATGCTGAAAAAAGTCAGGAAACGGCTGAAGCACTAAAAGCACAGGGTTTTCAGGCACTTTCAGCCCCTTGTGATGTGACGGATGAAGCCGAATATCAGGCAGCAATTGAATTAACGCAAAACACTTTTGGAACTTTGGATATTTTGATTAATAACGCGGGCTTTCAGCATGTCGCGCCAATTGAAGAATTTCCAACAGCAGTGTATCAAAAACTGATTCAAGTGATGCTGACAGGTTCTTTTATTGGAATCAAACATGCCTTTCCAATTATGAAAGCACAGAAATCAGGTCGTATTATTAATATGGCATCGATTAATGGCTTAATTGGATTTGCGGGTAAAGCGGGTTATAACAGTGCCAAACATGGTGTGATTGGGCTAACTAAAGTTGCAGCTTTAGAGTGTGCTCGTGATGGCATTACCGTAAATGCACTGTGTCCAGGTTATGTGGATACGCCATTGGTTCGTGGTCAAATTGCAGATTTAGCTAAAACGCGTAATGTGAGTTTGGACTCCGCACTTGAAGATGTGATTTTAGCGATGGTGCCACAAAAGCGTTTGCTTCGTGTTGAAGAAATTGCTGATTATGCAATTTTCTTGGCCAGTGACAAAGGTGCCGGTATTACGGGGCAGGCTGTAGTCATGGATGGAGGATACACTGCACAATAACAATACTTATAAATTGAGAGACGACTCTATCCAGCCATAAAAGAATCGCTATTCTTTAGATGGAGTCGTCGCTTTTTTCCTTAACCAGTCGGAAACGGCTGGTTCTTTTTTGGAGGGTAGATGTATTTCTGATGGTCATTTATTTTTCACTTTTAAAAAACAGCAACAGCATGGAAATGAAAGTCAGTATAAAAATTACCGGCCAGATAATGAGTAAATCAATACGAATATTGGTGTCTGGTGATTTGAGCTGAACAAAAAATTCCCACAGCGCATAAAGCAGCCATAAAATTGAGGTTAGGCCTAAATATTTTGCACTATGCTGGTGGCTAAAATTACGTACAATTAAATAGCCGATAAAAAAGATACAGGCAATCCCGAAAATGGAAAGAGGTTTTGCGACCAATAAATTTGTCAGAAAATTCATATCAACCTCCTATAAAACCTTCCTAGGCGCAAACTTACAGTACTGGAATGACACTTTAAGCAGGATATATTCAGATCAGAATTGGGTCGAGCATTTAAATGACTTTGAGTTTCAGGGGCAATTAGGCTTTTCGAAACAGATCAATTTGCCCTAGTTCACATGAGATCGAAAGTTGTTACTGGCTTAAATTATCTGGGCATCCTCATCGTTAAGTACGTAAAGAGTTTGAATCCTGTCATTATTGTTATCCTGTAGCTTATATAAATAGTTTATGACTTTGAGTATTTTTTAATCAATGGTTTGCCGTATAAATGTGGTGATGAGATGTAAACAACAGTGAATTTAAACTGATGTAATGGGTACGAGAATCACCTCTATCGATTGTATTGAAGCTATTTATTCAACGAAGGCGATTGTGCAATCACCTTCATTTTCAGTTTAAGGATTCGTTATTTGTTAGGATTGGTTGGCTCAAACTCTTTAAAATCAGCTTTGCGGATTTTGGCATGAATACCTTTAGTGCGGTCAACCACTTGTGAAACTTCAAAATCTGTTGCAGCACTTAAGTAAGCATAGGCAGTCGCTTCATCAATACCATATTCTTGATGTAAAAAACGGATTGCTTCACGGGTAGATTTTTTCATCGCTTCATCTAGATCGGCATCTAAACCTGGAGTAATCCAAAACTCTGCATTCTCTGCTAAAGGTTGTTTAATTTCTTGACCTGGAATCTTGTCCTTACCAGCCTTTAATAAGGTAAATTTGAGGGTTGCACGCGCTGATGCTTCCAATGCTGTCAGTGCGACTTCACCATCACCTTGCGAGAAATGGCTATCGCCTGTGTAAAAAAGTGCACCTTTGACTTGTACTGGATAATAGGCAGTTGCACCCGCACCAAGCTCATTAATATCAATATTTCCACCATACAATGCCGGTGGTACAGAGTGAACAGGTTCAGAAGTATTTGCAGCTACCCCCATAATGCCCATAAAAGGGTAAAGCGGGAAACGAATCGCTTTACCTGACGCGGTTTTTAATACACCTTCATATTCACCTTGAGCATTCTTTTCAATTGGGGTGAAAATTGAAACATTGCCGAAACGTTCAGGATGTTCAGCAGATGGATTATCTTGTTGAGGTGTCTTTGGGAATTCTCCGACCAATGCTCCTTTTCCATGTCGATTCGAAATTACACCATAGGGTACACGTGGTTCGACCTTAATCACTTCGACTTTTAAAATATCCCCAGGCTCAGCACCTGCAATGGCAACTGGCCCTGTAACAATGTGGGGGCCATCTTTATGGAAGTCATGTGCTAATTTGGATTGAGTAATTTTTTTGGCTTCATCTAGAATATATTCAGACTTGACCCCTTTAGATTGGAAATATTTGTCTGCATCACGGCCTTGATCTTCAAGTAAACCTTCATGGGAGACCGTATCGAATGTGACAATGCTTCCAGAATTTACCGTCAAAACTGGTTTTGCATCTCGATTGGGTAAATAGCCCCAAGTAATGGTATTTAGTGTGGATGGTACATAGTAGTTGCCTTTATATGCACCCTCTTTAAGTAAGGTTGGTTTTTCAGATATTTGTTTAAGAATTTTGAAATCATCGGCATAGGTGAATGCTGAGCTCAATGTCGTTAATACAGCCAATGAAATAAGTTTAATTTTCAACATAAGTTTAACCTTTACTTAATCTATCTCCAATCTATGTATTTGATATATAGCAATCCTTATGCCAATTTTGATTTCTCAATCAATTCAATACTTCTAATAAATTGTGTGAAAATTAAATTAGTTAATTTGACTTATGATGATGCAATTTATTGGAGGGTTATTTACTCATAGGTAAAATATGCTTAGTTTTAGAGCAACTTTTGAATTGGTCATATTTTTATACAATCACCTCATCATCCCAGTTCTTGAAAATAGATCATGTTAGAAATTTAAAGATAAAAATCCGTACAATTTTTCAACTTTATCTCTATTCTGTTTGCTATGATCAAAAGAAATAATTCATCAATACCAAGAGAACAAGAATGAGCTTTATTACCGCCGAACATGCCAAAATTCTTACGGCAACCGCCAAATTGGATATCAACCTCTATAAAGAGCGCTTAGCAAAATTAATCGAAGAAAGTGCTCAGCAGGGGAATACAGCAGTATTTGCTGTTTTACCTAAGCATTTGCCGCTTAGTGAAATTCGGGAGCTTTCGGCTGAATTGACCCAGTTGGGTTATCAAGTTCGTTTCGAAGTAAATGAGTTCTTTTATAGTTTTAACGTGTACTGGATATAGCGTAATCGCTTTAATTGATGTTTATGACAATAAAAAACCCTTTAAATTATGTATTTAAAGGGTTTTTAAAATCAAAGACTTAATTAAGCTTCAATTGTTTGCACTGTAATTTTCTTTGCTGGGTCAACTTTACGACGCACTGCGGGTACAGGTTCGCCATAGTATTGGCGGTCAGCAAAGTAACTTGATCGAACCATTGGTGCAGACCAGATGTTTCTAAAACCAAGTTTACGACCATGTTCTGCGTAACGCTCGAATTCTTCTGGGCTGACAAAACGGTCAATCGGTGCATGTTC
Source organism: Acinetobacter sp. ACNIH2 (assembly GCF_002934965.1). NCBI lineage: Bacteria > Pseudomonadati > Pseudomonadota > Gammaproteobacteria > Moraxellales > Moraxellaceae > Acinetobacter > Acinetobacter sp. ACNIH2. The sequence continues at coordinate 290,713 of NZ_CP026412.1, read as the reverse complement.
TTTAGATGGCTGTAAATACTGACCGATGGTTACATAGTCTACATCATGGGCACGTAAGTCATCTAATAGTGCAATGACTTCTTCTTCAGTTTCACCAATACCGACCATCAAACCACATTTGGTTGGAACATCAGGGCAGTACTCTTTAAACATTTTAAGTAGCGTTAAAGAGTGTTGGTAATCTGAACCTGGACGCATCGCTTTATACAAACGTGGCACAGTTTCGATATTGTGGTTAAACACGTCTGGTGGGCATTCAGTCATAATACGTAAGGCAATATCCATACGACCACGGAAGTCTGGCACCAAAATTTCGAGTAGAGTTTTCGGGCTTAAGTTACGAGCTTCTTTAATACAATCTACAAAGTGCTGTGCGCCACCATCCAATAGATCATCACGGTCTACCGAAGTAATTACGGCATATTTCAAACCTAAATTGGAAATAGTTTCAGCCATATGACGTGGTTCATCTGGGTCAAGCGCATTTGGACGACCATGAGCAACATCACAGAATGGACAACGACGAGTACAGATGTCACCCATAATCATAAAGGTTGCAGTACCACCGCCAAAACATTCTGGTAAATTTGGGCAGGCAGCTTCTTCACATACAGTATGTAATTTTTGTGCACGTAAAGTTGTTTTAATGCGTTGAACTTCCTCTGGCGCTGTCATCTTGACACGAATCCAGTCTGGCTTACGAGGCACTTCAACCGTAGGTACAACTTTGACAGGAATACGTGAAACTTTTTCTGCACCACGAAGTTTGATACCCTGTTCAGGTTTACGGCTTTCAGACATATTCAACTTTTCCACTGTTTACACGGAGAGATATTTAAACATTATAACGGAATTGCACATTGATAGGGCGAAAACACTATTCATTTTCTAAATGTCGTTATCATTCAATATATGACTATGAAATACAGCAAAGTCAGCTATTTTCAGTCATAATAGAGTGAAAATAGACACAAATTTATAGAAAAGGAGCGTTGAATGGCACGTAAGAAAGAGGTCGTTAGTGGAACTTTCTTGAAATATGATGCGGTCGTTCTAGGTTCGGGCCCAGCTGGTGAAGGCGCGGCAATGAAACTTGCCAAATCTGGTAAGCGCGTTGCAATTATTGATATGCGAGAGCAACTGGGGGGAAACTGTACTCACGTTGGCACAATTCCGAGTAAGGCGTTGCGTCAAACAGTATCGAGCATTATTCGCTATCAACGCGATCCAATGTTCCAAAAAGTGGGGGATTGGAAACAATTCACCATGAAGCAAGTACTGCGCAATGCACATAAAGTCATTCAACAACAGGTAGAAACACATTCGCGTTTTTACGATCGTAACAAGATTGATATTTATCATGGGCGTGCTTATATCCAAGATCAAAACACAGTATTGGTCTTTACGCCTGATGGGATTAAAGAAACCATCATGTTCAAGCAGTTGGTAATTGCGACAGGTAGCCGTCCTTATCGTCCTGCGATGCTTGATTTTAATCATCCGCGTGTATTTGATTCAGATAAAATTTTGGATTTGGATTTCTCGATTCAGAAAATCATCATTTATGGTGCAGGTGTAATTGGCTGCGAATATGCGTCAATTTTCATTGGATTGGATCATAAAGTTGATCTGATCAATACCCAAATGAAATTGCTCAGCTATTTAGATGATGAAATTTCAGATGCCTTGTCATATCACTTGCGTGAGCAGGGTGTATTGATTCGTCATAACGAACAGATTGATCATCTTGAAACTTTCGATGATCACGTGGTGATGCATTTGCTCAGTGGTAAGAAAATTAAGGCTGATGCGATTTTATGGTGTAATGGCCGTTCTGGTAATACAGATGGTCTTGGACTAGAGAATGTCGGTATTACGCCAAACAGCCGCGGTCAAATTACTGTAAATGATCAATATCAAACTGAAGTTGAGAATATTTACGCTGCAGGTGATGTAATTGGTTGGCCATCTTTGGCTTCTGCTGCTTATGACCAAGGTCGTTGTGCAGGGGCAAATATGAGTGGTGAAGAAGGTATTGAACCTGTAGTTGATATTCCTACAGGGATTTACACCATTCCAGAAATTTCTTCGATTGGTAAGAATGAACAGCAATTAACGGAAGAAAAAATTCCCTATGAAGTGGGGCAGGCATCTTTCCGTCATTTAGCTCGTGCGCAAATTACAGGCGATACCGTCGGTGAGTTGAAGATTTTATTCCACCGCGATACTTTGGAAATTTTGGGCGTACATTGTTTTGGTAATAACGCTGCGGAAATTATTCACATTGGTCAAGCAGTGATGAACAGTCCAAATAATACGATCAAGTATTTTGTGGAAACGACATTTAACTACCCAACAATGGCTGAAGCCTACCGTGTAGCGACTTTGAATGGTATGAACCGTTTGTTCTAAACATTCAGTGAAGTGAATAAAAGCCCATTTTAATTAATGGGCTTTTTTATGCGCTGAGAAATGATGAATATCGTTTAGAAAGGTCGAGCACCTGCCAAGCTAATACGTTTTAATAGGCGACGTTGTTCTGCGGGAAAGGGTGTTCTCGAATGTAATGTGACTTGATTGTCCCAAAACACGATATCTCCCGTTTCCCAATGATGTTCGTAACGGAACTCTGGTTTTAGAATATGCGCGCGTAGCTCTGCGATGAGTTTACTGCCTTCAATATCATCGACATTGACCAATTCAACTTCCGAACGTGTATTCAGCCACAATGCTTTACGTCCCGTTTCAGGGTGAATGCGTACAAGTGGATGTGGATAGGCATGTCCTAGAATAGGTTGATCTTTAAAGCGGTAGTAAGGTGAATCTGCGTAACCACTTGTCCCTTTATTACTTTGTGCACGGACAAAGGGGTTATAGGTAATGAGCTGTAACGCGTCGATTTTCTTTTTAATCTCATCTGAGAGGGCATCATAGGCTTTAATGGTATTGAACCAAGTGGTTTGTCCACCGCTTTGTGGAAGTTCAATGGCATAAAGCAGTGAGCCGAAAGAGGGAAGAGGTGTCCATTGGTGATCGGCATGTGGGCTTAGCTCGCCGTGTCCTGTGTAGTCTCCTTGCCCCACTGCATTTGATACAGGTACAACATCAGGTGGGACGCCAGTATCCGATTGGCTGGCAAGTACGGGATTATCTGCACTTGGGCGGAAAATGGAACCAAAGTAGCTGGCAAAAGCTAGATACTGTAAATCATCTAAACTTTGTTGTTTAAAGATCAAAACTAAATGCTCTGCTAGGGCTTGTTTAAGACGGAAAATGGTTTCGCCTGACTGTGCTTTACGTGCATCTAAACCTGTCACAACCGCGCCTAAAGCTTGATCTTTCAATGGGATAATTTGAATTTCATTTGGATGTTGAAGAGCTTCAGCTAAATGCCATTGTGGTGCATCATGAATAGCTTGAGAAAGTTGTGTAAGACTGGTCATTGTTATTACTCTAAATTTCTTGTTGTTTTAAACTAAGAAAAACCCAGCATTTTTTGAAATAAGAATAAATGCTGAGTTTATGAAAACTAGAGCCAGTCTTGAAGAGATTAGTGTGGGCAGAATGCTTGATTAAAGTACTCGAAGAGTTGCGGTGTTTGTAGCCAGAGTGCAATGGCAGCAATACTGAGTCCCAGTACAACCACGCTAATCGATGTCTTAAGCCAAAACAGAGATGAATTATTCATGGACCACCGCCTTTTCATCGACAAAGAAATGAACCAGTACACCTAAAACACTGAGCGCAATTGAAATCATCCAAACTGCTTGATAATTTCCTGTCATGTCATGATTCACGCCACCGAGCCATCCACCAAAAAAAGATCCGACTTGATGGGTAAAAAATACAATACCGCTGAGCATAGACAAATAGCGAATGCCGAACATATTGGCGACAATCCCGTTGGTTAATGGGACGGTAGATAACCATAATAAACCCATAATGACGCCAAAACTATAGATTGTCCATGTACTTAACGGTAAGGCTAGAAAAGCAATAATAGTGATGCCGCGCAGCGCATATAAACCCATGAGCAGTTTAGGTTTGGAAAATTTACCCCCTAACCAGCCCGCGCCGTACGTACCAAAGATATTGAATAACCCAACAAGGGCTAAAAACACCGTGCCCGTGGTCGCATCAAAACCGTGATCAATCAGATAACCAGGCAGGTGAATACCAATAAACACCACTTGGAAGCCACACACCATAAAACCTAAAGATAAAAACCAGAAAGGTTTATGTGCTTTTGCAATGTTCAAAATTTGTTTAAAACTGAGGGCAGGTGCACTACTTGTGGTTTGGCTATTCGGTGCAACATACATGGGTGCTTTTAGCATCCAAGCAAGTGGAACAATAAAGGCAATTAAAATAGCACTGACAATTAAAGCGGCTGACCAACCAATATTTTGCAATAGCAATAAGGTTGACGGCAGCATAATAAATTGTCCAAAAGAGCCTGCTGCACTGGCAATGCCCATAGCCAAACTACGTTTTTCAGGTGGGGCTGCACGCCCAACCGCAGAAAGTAACACAGGAAAAGAAGTTGCAGATAAAGCTAAACCTAAAATCAGACCAACACTGACATTCAGCATAAAGCCAGTTGAGCTGACGGACATGAGTAATAAGCCAATCGCGTAGAGAATACCTCCTACAGTGACAACAACTTTACTGCCATATTTGTCGGCAAAAGCTCCCGTAATTGGCTGTACAGCACCCCAAATCAGGTTTTGTAATGCGATTGCTAAACTAAAGACGTTATGCCCCCAACCAAATTCATGGCTCATAGGAACCAAATAGAGTCCAAATGCATGTCGAACACCTAGCGAAAGCGCCAAAATGATAGCGCTGCCAATCAGCATATAAATAAGAGGTTTTGAAAATTGACTTTGGGTCATTGCCGCATTCGTCTTTGAAATATGAGTTTGGCTGTATTGTACGCAATATATCGATTAATTTCGATATTTGATTAAAACATTTGAAAAGTGACGTAATGATTGGGGGATTAGTGCAGACTTATGAATATGTGAGAGCTACTGAAATAGTCATTATTTGCATATTTAGGACATTGTTGGATTAGAAATAGTTCAACATTTGGTAACGCAGATTTGTCATTTCGCTGGATTTATACATTCAAGAATTAATTTTATATGCATGAGTGATTTTTGGTTCTACGAATCAAGTGAATATTTTACATAAGAAACAGTAGTTTATTTTGATCAGGTACAGAGAGTGAATACACCCTCATCTGTACCTGAGGATTTAAAGTTTTACGCTAAACTATTTCGCTCTAATACAGCTTGATCAAAAAGTTGTTTTTCTTTGGTTTTATGTTCAACTGAAAAGCGAATTAAAATGACACTAAAGGCTGCAACTGTGACTAAACCGCCAAGGATGAATAGGCAAGTTTGTACGTCTAATACACCTTTCAATAAAAAGCCAGCGGCTACTGCACCCACATTACCCCCAGCACCAATAATTCCTGCAACACCTCCTAAAGCATCACGGTCAATAAAAGGCACCAGTGCATAAGTAGCCCCACATGCCATATGGGTAAAGAGTGCAAATATGGTCATGCTGATAATAGCGAGTGTGATGGTATTCATTTGAGAGAATACGATTAAGAATAAACCTTCAAGTAAGACTAGCGTGAATAACACTTTGGTGCGTCCATCTAGGCCTTTTGCGATTGCAATTTTATCTGAAACAATGCCACCCAAAGCACGAGCAAAAAGTGCCAATAGCCCAAAGATACCCGCAGTTAAACCTGCCTCTTTAAGGCCTATATTGAAGTGATCTACATAATACATTGCAGCAACATTATGAATGAAAATTTCAATACCAAAACATGCAGCATAAGACACGAACAGAATCCAAACGCGATAATTGCGTGCAGCTTGCAGCAAAATTGCTGTACCACCTTTTTTACCGCTACCGACTTTAATACCTTGCGCACGGACTTCTTTAAAATTCCCTTGAGGGCAATCTTGAGTGAGCTTCCAATATAAGATGCCCACAATCACCATCATGATGCCCGGTACAAGCAGAGCAATGCGCCATCCCATGCTTTGTTCTACACCAAACATTACAATTGCCCCAAGAAGAAGTGGCATGAGGGCTTGTGTTGCACCGCCGCCTGCATTACCCCAACCAGCCGCTGCCGCGTTTGCTGTACCCACCACATTCGGTGCAAACATAATACTGGTATGATATTGGGTAATCACAAAACTCGCGCCAATGGCACCAATCAGTAAACGGAAAAATAAAAAAGATTCGTAGGTATTGGCGGCTGCAACGCCAAATACAGGAATACTGCCGAGTAATAAAAGGGCCGTATAGGTCTTTCTCGGTCCATATTTATCACACAATGGACCGACAATCAGGCGAATTAAAATAGTAATCGCAACGGCTGCAATATTAATGTTGGCAATTTGATCTTTGGTTAAATTAAATTCGCCTTTAATTATAGGCATGAGCGGTGCGCAAGCAAACCATGCGAAGAAGCAAACAAAGAATGCGAGCCAAGTCATATGGAACGCACGCATGGCGGGTGTAGAAAAATTAAAAAGTTTAATTTGTGTCGCTTTTTTTGCATCGCTATTTATTGCTGAAGACATAACCATCCCCTGAACTGAGCGTAATTTTGTTTACAAGCTTTTCGAGTGACTTGTAATCCGATCAGAACGGACATCGTTGGCCGTCTATGTATTATGTGAATCGACGTTGATTCATCTTATAGATTAAAATGCAAGCAATATGCCAAAAGTACGATTTTGCATTGATTTAACAGATACAATGATTAAACATTTGAGTCTATTGGTTAATATAGGTTCAGAGATTATGAAATTCTGAGAAAATGACGCTGGATAAAAAGGATAAAATCTGATCAAAAATAATACATTCTTTAAATCATTCAATAAAAGTGCATCAGAACAATGCACTTTAGATGAGAAGTTGGAGGGATAAAACTCAGGAGTTAATCCACGGTCTTCATACTATTTTAATGAATACCGTGAAGATAAATCCGAATGAGTTCTAGTATTTTAGAAGCGATAGCCAATACCGGCATAAGCGAGAATTGGATTAATTTCAATATCGGCTTTAGAGCGGATAAGTTCACCGAGTTTGGCATCGGTCACGGTAATGGTGGTGTCATTACTGAGTTGAGCGTAACTGACCGAGCCAACAGCAAACCAATTGCTATTAAAATCGTAGGTAAATCCAACTGTGGCAATCGGTGCAAAGGCATCAGATGCTTCAAGATCCACTTGAGGATTGGCTGAACTGGTTTTACCTTCTAAAGATCCGCCAGCATGACCTTCTTTAATATTGGCAATCATATGACCAGCGGCAATTAAATCTTGTTCAATGCGTGGGTTCATTTCTAATTCATTAAAATAAGCATACATGACGCCTAAACCAACATAGGGACGAAATTTATTCACCCCAGTTTTGCCAAAGTGATATTGCAATTCAAATGCTGGTGTCCATGCCCGAGCCGAAGCAGCAGCGCCGTGAGCTGACAAATCAGTAATCAAAATATCATTTTCAAGTTTCAGTTGACCTAAAACACTGCCTAAAGGACTGGCAATAGCAGAAAAGGGAGCATAGATTTTTCCTTGACCTTGTAAATCGACCTTAGGGGGAATCCCTGCTTTGACCTCAACTGAAACATGGTCGGTAAAGAAATAATTGCTCATGATGCCTAAAGTTGTAACATCATCTGCTTGAAGTCCAGTACCTGCATTATCCCATTGGCTTAAGCCGTGTATTTCGGCAGTACCACTGAGACTTGAAGGGACGGGAGCATCAATTGCAGCCAATCCTTTAAGAGCTGCCTTTAACAGTGGATTAACGTCACTGCCTGGCCGAATATTGTCTAAAACAGTTTGTGCCTGAATATTGCCGACCTTTGCGGTTTCACCTTCCTTGACTGCTGTATTGACTCGAAACGGTTGAACTTGACCTTGTGGCATAACATGTAATGCACCCACAGAAATGGAAAAACGTTTAAAGCCATCACCATCTTCTAGGCTGAAATAGGGGGATGTAGCATGGCTAAATGTAGGAATAAGGGTAATCGCAATTGAAAATGCTAATCCTGTTTTTTGCATAGGGGACTCCATGTCCATTTTCATCATTTTTATTCAGGGCATTATTCAATAGCGCGGCGAAAGAAAACTGTTGTTTTAAAACAGGCATAGTTTTAAAAAATTGTGAAAATTACCGTAATTTTTTTATGGTTCTGTTACTTATCAATCAATCATGTTATTTATAAAAAGCGTGATAGGGCGTGATAAATCTTGTTTGAGTCTTTTCTAAATACTTATTAATGAAAAAGAAATGGTTTGGGGTGGTTGTTTTTGGATATAAAAAAAAGATCACCCGAAGGTGACCTTTTTGACAACTGACTTAGATTTTAAGCCAATGACACTGCTTCAGTTTGAAAACGTGATAAATCTTCTTCAGGGCGTGCAGTTAAAATTTCCACACCATCTTTAGTGACTAAAATGGTGTGTTCATATTGCGCAGACAATTTATGATCTTTGGTCACAACTGTCCATTTATCACCCAGCAACTTGGTTTGCCATACGCCTGCATTTACCATTGGCTCAATGGTAAAGGTCATGCCTTCTTCAAGAATCATACCGCTGTTGCCTTGACCATAATGCAATACTTGTGGTTCATCATGGAACACCGTACCAATACCGTGACCACAGTATTCACGTACAACGCTAAAGCGTTCAGATTCAACATATTTTTGAATAGCCAGACCAATATCACCAATGGTCGAACCTGGTTTAACCGTCGCAATACCACGGTACATGGCTTCTTGAGCAACTTTACATAAGCGGTCAGCAAGAATAGATGTCTCTTCACCCACCACGTACATCATATTGGTATCGCCGTGATAACCATCTTTAATTACAGTGACGTCAATATTTAAAATATCACCTTTCTTTAAGATTTTGCTTTCAGATGGAATACCGTGACATACCACATGGTTCACTGAAGTGCAAATGGTATGTTGAAATGCTGGACGACCAGGTGCCGCACCATAACCTAAACATGCAGGGATCGCATTTTGTACATTCACAATATAATCGTGACAAATCGTGTCTAATTCGAGGGTTGTTACCCCTGGTTTGATATGCGGTTTGATCATATCCAACACTTCTGCCGCCAGTCGTCCTGCCACGCGCATTTTTTCAATTTCATCGGCAGTTTTAATTAATCGACGGGGAGCTTGATAAGTTGTATTCATGATCTCTAAAAACTTTTGGAAATTTGTATGTGACTATGGTATAAATAGCCGCCCATTTTATCAAATGCTTTTTCGTGAATAAATTTCACGGGCTTTGTGCGATGGGGCAATAAAATCCGCACATATATCGACACATTACTCTGGGTGCCCTAAAAGGGTGGAGAATGCGGATATATGGAGGCCTAACCCAAACTTTAAGGTAAAGAAAATGGCAGATTACAACGTAAGCATGCGCGACCTTCTTCAAGCAGGTGCGCACTTTGGTCACCAAACTCGTTTCTGGAACCCAAAAATGCGTCAATACATTTTTGGCGCGCGTAACAAAATTCACATCATCAACCTTGAGCACACTGTTCCTGCGTTAAATGATGCTTTGAACTTTGTTAACAATCTTGCAAGCAAAAAGAACAAAGTATTGTTCGTTGGTACTAAACGTGCTGCTTCTAACATCATCCGTGAACAAGCTCAACGCGCTGGTCAACCATATGTAGATCACCGTTGGTTAGGTGGTATGTTGACGAACTGGAAAACACTTCGCCAATCTATCAACCGTTTAAAAGACCTTCAAACTCAATCTCAAGACGGTACTTTCGCTAAGCTTACTAAACGTGAAGCTTTAGAGCGTACTCGTGAGATGGAAAAACTTGAGCGTGCTTTAGGCGGCGTGAAAAACATGGGTGGTTTACCTGACGCATTATTCGTAATCGACGTTGATCATGAATCAATCGCGATTAAAGAAGCTAAAAACCTTGGTATTCCTGTAATCGGTATCGTTGATACAAACTCTAACCCAGACAACGTTGATTTCGTTATCCCGGGTAATGACGATGCGATCCGTGCAGTAACACTTTACGCTTCTGCGATGGCTGATGCGATCCTTGCTGGTAAAGAGTACGCTCAAACTCAAGCAAATGCACAAGCAAAAGGCGACGAAGCTGCTAAAGAAGCTCCTGAGGCTTAATGCGTTTTGACGCAAGCTTGTCATTTTTGCGACATGTGATGGTGGCAAAGTAAGCGTCATGTATGCAGACGGCCCATGAGCATCCCTCTGGGCCGTTTCTGTTCTAAAAAGAATTCATTTTCTACCGATTTTTAGGAGATACACATGACTGCTATTACTGCAAGCATGGTTAAAGAATTGCGTGACCGTACTGGTTTAGCAATGATGGAATGTAAAAAAGCATTAACAGAAGCGAATGGTGACATCGAATTAGCGATTGATAACCTACGTAAATCTGGTCAAGCTAAAGCTGCTAAAAAAGCGGGTAACATCGCTGCTGACGGCGCGATTACTATCGCTCAAGAAGGCAACAAAGCTATTCTTTTAGAAGTAAACTGCCAAACTGACTTCGTTGCTAAAGACGAAAACTTTGCTGGCTTCTCTGCTAAAGTTGCTGCTGCTGCACTTGCTGCTGGCGAAACTGATGCTGCTAAAATTGCTGAACTTAAACTTGAAGATGGCACGACTGTTGAAGAAGCGCGTATTGCTCTTGTTCAAAAAATCGGTGAAAACATCCAAGTACGTCGTGCTAAAATTGTTGAAGGTGAAAACCTTGCAGTTTACAAACACGGTTTAAAAATTGGTGTTGTAGTTGCTTATACTGGTCAAGCTGACACTGGTAAAGGTGTTGCAATGCACGTTGCTGCGTTCAACCCAGTTGCTGTAACTGCTGAAGGCGTTTCTGCTGAGCTTATCGCGAAAGAGAAAGAAATTGCTGAAGCGAAAGCGATTGAGTCTGGCAAGCCAGCAAACATCGTTGAGAAGATGGTTACTGGTTCAGTTGAGAAATACTTGAACGAAGTTGTTCTTGAGCGTCAAATGTACGTAATCGACAACGATAAGAAAGTTGCTGACGTATTAAAAGCGACTGGTACAACTGTTGCTCAATTCGTACGTTTCGAAGTGGGTGAAGGCATTGAGAAAAAAGCTGAACTTTCTTTTGCTGAAGAAGTTGCTGCTGCTCAAGCTGCTGCAAAATAATTTTATTTTGCAAAAAAAAGCCCCAAAAGGGGCTTTTTTTATATCGAATAAAAAGGATAAAAAATGATGAATAAAACAAATTTTAGAATTGTTGTGGTGATTCTGGTTCTTATTGCTGCATATCTTGGCATAAATCAACAACAGCAGACGCCTCCTAAAAATGAATCTCCAATTGCAACTTCTCCGGAATCAGTATTTACGGTTGATGACCATCAGAAAATACAACAGGCATTTCAACAGCAACAAAATAATGTGCAAGTCCGTGCGAGTGGCGTAGTTAAAGCAATTCTGGCTGATGATCATGAAGGCTCCAGACACCAGAAATTTATATTGTTATTAAAGGATGGATTAACAGTATTGGTTGCACATAATATTGATTTGGCGCCTAGAATAGAAAATCTGCAAAAAGGCGATACGGTTGAGTTTTATGGTGAATATGAATACAACTCAAAGGGAGGTGTTATTCATTGGACGCATCATGATCCGCAGCGGCAGCATATTGATGGCTGGTTAAAATATCAGGGCAGAATGTACCAATAGGGAATTAGAGAGCAATTTTGTTCTATACAGTAAAAATAAACATGATATTTTGCATGTGAAATAGATTTGACTGGCATGAATAAAGAATTGATTGTATGAGCGAAGTGAAGCATGAGTTTGTTAAATTTAAGCACGTTCAAGAATTGGGCGGCTTGGAATTACTGAATGCTTCTTATGTACAAAAACAATTTTCTAAACATGTGCATGAAGGCTATTGCATTGGGGTAATAGAAGAAGGGGCACAGTCGTTTTATCGAACAGGTGCACTGCATATTGCACCTAAAGGGCATATCATTTTGGTGAATGCTGATGAAGTGCATACAGGTTCATCTGCAGTAGAAACAGGGTGGCGCTATCGTGCTATTTATCCAACACCTGAAATGTTAAGGGATGTGAGTCAGGATTTTTTTCAACCTTCAGGAACCATGCCGTGGTTTCCCCACGCAGTGATTCAGGATGAAGGCTTGGCACAACAACTTAGCTTGCTGTTCGATTTATTAGAAAATAAAGATAATCAACTATTTAAACAGACATTATATCTATCTACGCTGGCTTATTTAATGTCACATCATAGCCGCACTAAGCTAGGTGAGTTGCCATTACCTGAAGCTCAGAATCGTATATTGATGATTAAAGATTTATTAGCGAGTGCACCTGAAAAAGATTATTCCCTGAATGAGTTGGCTGAAACAGCAGGTTTAAGCCCTTGGCATTTTTTGCGACAATTTAAAAAATATACGGGTCTTCCACCCCACGCATGGCTCATTCAGTTTCGTTTGCACCAAGCGAAACAGCTTTTAAAACGTGGTGAAAATATTGCTTTGGTAGCAGATTTATGTGGCTTTTCAGATCAGAGTCATTTTAATCGGCATTTCAAAAAATCGGTGGGGGTGACACCTTTGCAATACGTGATGAGTCTACGTTAGAAGAAGTGACTCTCACTTTAATGTGTTATTTAAATAATTAAAATTTATAAATTTAATGAAGATTGTTTGCTTCGTTCCATGCCTTGATTATTTCATGATTATTCAGCAATTTTGTACAAGATCAGCATGCTGCAAAAACCTATTTTATTGGTGTGTTTATTCAGTAGATGTTGTTATGGATCTTTCTCAACAGCAATTAAGGGCTAGGGCCTATCATAAGTCACAAGATTTTATCCAAGGTGCAATCGATATCGTTCCTTTATCGATTGCAGTATTGCCATGGGGGATTTTGGCGGGTTCAGTTGCCATTGATGCAGGACTAAGCATTCCACAGGCAGTAGCGATGTCGGCGGTTGTGTTTGCGGGTGCGGCACAACTGGTAAGTTTGGGAATGTGGTCTGCCGATGCAACCATACTTACAATTGCAATTACAGTGTTTTTCTTAACCAGTCAGCATTTTATTTATGCCTTAACCTTGCGCAAAGATATTTCGGTTTTGGCGAGTTATTACCGAATTCCTTTGGGATTTTTATTGACGGATGAGTTATTTGCAGTTGCGATGACCAAGCAACTGCGTCGACCATATTATTTATTGGGTGCAGGCTTATGTTTTTATCTCGCGTGGGTGCTATTTAGCCTATTAGGAATTTATTTGGCTTCGACCGTTCCGAATTTGTCGGGCTTGCATTTAGATTTTTCTATCGTTGCAGTTTTGGTGGCGATTATTGTTCCTTTTATTAAAAATTGGAGGAGTTTGATCGGTGTCATCATCACCATTTTAAGCTCATTGTGTTTAACCGCATTGCATGTAGAAGCCTCAATTTTACTCTCAGGCATGTTGGGAATGTTTGTTGCGGTGTGTCTGGAGCATTGGGAGCAAAAAATATGAGTTGGTCATTTATTTTTTTATTGGCTGCAATTGTATTTTTTAATCGTTATCTATTTTTAGAACCTAAAGTTGCTATTCAGTTTCCAATGTTTTTTGAACGCATGTTGAAATATTCAGCACCGTGTTTATTGAGCGCAATTTGTATGCCGATTATATTTTTTGATCACGGTGAATGGAGATCGTTGCAGGGCAATAGTTATTTTTATGCCACGATATTTTGTGTTCTTGTATCCTTATTTTTAAGAAAAATTTTAATCAGTTTGGCTTTGAGTTTGCTGTTTTTTTATGCATTAGAAGCTTGGGTGTTTTAATCGAGTTCACAGTGGAAAACATCAGGAAGATCAAATTCCACTGTGAAAATTGTATTTGTGCGCTAAATGGCGTTCATTTGCGCTCTAGCATGGGTTTTTAATTTGGGCACCAGTTTATTTAGATATGCATCCATACACCAAATTGGGCCAATGAGGAGGAATAGGAGGTCTTTAAAGAAAGAAGGTTTCTTTCCTTCAATTTTATGCCCATAAAATTGTCCAATCCAAGCAAAAATGAACAATGCAATATAAAAACCTACACCGACAGGTAAAATCAAAATCAGCCATGCCATTACAAAAATTAGGGCTGCCATTGCCACGGCTAAAACAAGATCCAGTCGACTATAAAAAATAAGAGTGAGGGTCACAATGAGGGCGGTAAGTAGCACACTGAAATGCGCCAAAATACCAATAATGGAAAATAAAATTGTGGGGACACAAAGCCAGTGAATCATTTTATTGGTTTTATTTTGGTGACTTTCACCATATTCATCGAACCATTGATTTATTGTTTTCATGTGTTGCTCCTGCAAATGCTTATTGTATTTTTTATATCCTTGTTCCTGAGAGACTATAAAATAGAAAACAAATGAGGTCAAAATTTGAAATTAAATTTTAGTTCATTTCTATCATTTTTTTTGTTATCCATTAACGCAGCTCAATGATTTTGAACTGCGTTTAGGTATGCATTTACAAATCTAATTTCCTGCGTGAAAAACTTCTTTGCCTTCTTTGAAAGTAGCAAGCACTTTAATATTTTTAATTTGATTACTCGGTACAGTCATGGGGTTCTGATCCAGAATGACAAAATCAGCTAATTTCCCAGGAGCTAGTGTACCTTTGCTGTCTTCTTCAAAATATTGATAGGCGGCCCAGCTGGTCATGCTTTTCAGTGCAAGATAAGGACTGACACGTTGATCTTCACCTAAAATTTTACCGCTACGGGTCACGCGGTTTACGGTGGTATCCAAAGTCATCATGCTATTTGGAGGAATGACAGGTGCATCATGATGTTCAGTAAATAAAATTCCTTTTCTTAAGGCGGAGCCTGTAGGGGAAATATTTTGAGCACGTTGTAAACCTAAAGTTTCATGAGCGTGCCAGTCTCCCCAGTAATAAGTATGTAGCGAGAAGAAAGAAGGAATGAGTTTTAGTTCTTTAGCTTTGTCTAGTTGGTCTTCACGCATGGTTTGTGCATGAATAATCACATTACGTCGATCTTGGATTGGAAATTTAGCAGTAGCTTTTTCAATGGTGTTCAAATACTGATCAATAGCAGCATCACCATTGGCATGCGCTAAAATTTGCCAAGGCTCTAGACTAGCAGACTAGTTATGTTGGTCTGTAATCATGATTAAAAACAGTAAATTAAGCCACTACAAGATTAAAAAAATCATTCAATGCTTTTGCATTGATATACCCGCTTCTAAAACTGCATTATTACTCAATTTAAATCGTAATACGATCAACTATTGGTACATGCTTTTTAGGGAAGCTATTTATGATCATCAAACAGATTTAAGAACTAAATTTGTAGGTTCTATTGAAGTGGATGAAAGCTATTTTGGCGCTAAACGACAACGTGGTTTTCATGGGAAGTTAAAACGTGGTCGTGGCACTTTAAAACAACCCGTATTTGGAATATTTGAACGGGATGGGCGTGTTTATACTGAAATCGTTCCTGACTGTAAAATGAAGACTTTACAAAAGGTTATCTTAGGTAAGGTGGCACTAGAAAGTGTCATTTATAGTGATGGATGGCGAGGCTATAATGGTCTAGTTGATGTTGGTTATTCAAAGCATTTCAGGGTAAATCACGGAGCAAATGAGTTTGCTAGAGGACAATGTCACATAAATGGAATAGAATCATTTTGGAGTTTCTGTAAACGAAGATTATCCAAGTTCAATGGTATCTCAAAAGATTATTTTGACTACCATCTGAAGGAGTCTGAATGGCGTTGGATGAGAGAACCTAATGAGTTAGCAACTGAGTTGTGGAACATCATTAGATAAAATTAAGTATAAATCTGCTAGTCTAGAGCCTTGCCAATTATTCTGGAAAGCCAAGTCAATCAGATTTTGTACTGTGCTCTGTTGCGGAAAAGCGGCATAGCCACGGTAAGATTTTTTTTGACCTTCAGGTGGTATGACATAGGGTTTGGTCAGCCAAGCGGTTTTACCTTGTGGAGATCCATCTAGGCTAATTTTAACGCCCCCAATTCTATAGTGGTGTTTATATTCTCGATTGGTTCCGTGTTGCAGCATATAGTTTTTTTCTGTGCTGATGTCTGGGTAGACCACCAAATCGATAGGTAATTTTCCATTTTGGGCTAAATTGCGCCACATTTCTGAAGTGCCAGCATCGGCTCGACCTTCCTGAATGGTGGTATAACCATTTTGGGCATAGGTTTGTACCGCAGTGAGTGCCATTTTTTCCATGGTTTCGGGCGGCATATGCTGGAAAATTTGAATCATGGCTTTAAAAACCACACTTTCCTCAAGTACGCCATTTGGTTCTTTAGAATTTGCTTTACGACGGATAACACCGCCAGTTGGGTTTGGTGTTTTGGCATCAATTTTGAGTAGTTCGAGTGCTTTGGTGTTGACCGTAGCCAAATGACCAGATTGATGCAAAATAATGACAGGTTGGTCGGTTGAGATTTTATCTAGTTCAGTCGCGGTAGGGTGGCGCTTTTCAGTTAATTGGGCATCATCATATCCGTTGCCGATAATCCAGCCTGAAGCTTGTTGGATGAAAGTAGGATTATTATTTTTCCATGCTTGCATTGCTTGAATCAGGGAGGGGATGTCTGTAACTTTGCCATCGGGTGGTGAATAAAGATTAGCAACGGTTTGTTGTAATCCAACGCTGTTGGCATGGCTATGTGCATCGATGAGCCCTGGAATAACGGTGTGGTTTTTTAAATTAAAGCGCTGTGCAAGTGGATTGATTTGTTTTGCATTGGCAAGAGTGCCTGTAAATTTGATTACGCCATTTTCGACTAGCATGGCTTCTACGTATGTTGGGGTATCTCCCTGCATTGTAAGAATAGGCCCACCATGTAAAATAAATGTGGAATTCTGTCTAGGGTCTATTTTTTGACCACGATGAGTGTGTTTGGAAATGGAGTAGCTACAAGCTGACAATAAAACCGTACTTAGCAGTGCAAAAGTTTTTAAATGTGAAGTTGTTAAATATTGGGTTGATTTTGTCATTTGATCGTTTTCCCCCACAGGTTGTCGATTTCTTATCTTTTTTAAAATAACATATTAATTAAATTAGAAAATAAAAAAAGCCACTTAAACGTGGCTTTTTGTCAAATGTATTCTGCACTCGTGAATTAAGAGTTAGGACCTGCAACGCGTTCAATGCTTACTTTTGCTGTCCCTGCATTGGTGATACCAAGTTGTTTAGCAGCACCATAAGAAAGATCGACTACACGGTTGCCATGGAATGGACCACGATCATTCACTTTTACAACCACACTTTTGCCGTTATTTTTATTGGTCACACGAATGTAGCAGTTTAATGGCAGGCTACGATGAGCTGCCGTTAATGCGTTCATGTCAAACGTTTCACCGTTTGCTGTTTTACGACCATGAAACTGACGACCATACCATGAAGCCACACCAGTTTGGCTAAATTGGCGGACAGTGTTGGATGCAACATCATTTAACTTGTCAATGACTGAAGGCTCATTTGCTGGGATTTCGATTTTCGCTGCAATCGTTTCGCGACGAATTTTATCTCCAGAACTCTCAGTAATTGAAAGGCTATTTAGATTTGAAAAGTGAGAGTTAAAGCTCTGAGCATCTTTGTTTAATACACGTGCTGCTAGACGTGAATTATCATTGTCATTGTTTAATGACGATGATTGAACCAATTCGGCCTGTGACTGTGTCAGGGCGAACGTGGTCGCTATGGCAAGAATATATTTCATTGAAGAATGCATAAAATCTCCTAAAGACGGGTTTGCGGAGTAGTAATTCAGCAGTAAAACATTGAATTACAAGCAAACGGGTCGATTTATTCACTTGTGCAACTACATTTGACGAGATGGATAATATTCATGCCGCAGTGAAGGTGTCTAGTCTTTATACCGAATTCTTTACAAAAAGTAGGTAATTAAATTGTTTTATGATTAATAAATATACAATATTGTAACATAGTATGTAATTTGCCTATTTTGTGTGCTTTTTTATTAAAAAAAAGATTGACTTATTTATTTTTTGTAAAAAGCTAGCCTTAGCGGCTAGCAATTTCAGTGCCTAATTGCCATACAGCGGTGGCATACATACGGCTCTTATTATAGGTAGTAATCACTTGAAAATTTGGGTAAGTAATATAGTAAATTGAGCCATAACTCTCTTGAAGTTGAATGACGTTAACCATATCTAAATCATCAATTTTTACCACTGGATTGATGGGGGAAATACCCTGCGATTTTAACACACCATAAGGTGTAGGTTGTTCAAGGTTCTTAGCAATAACGGCATCAGGGGTCGAACCTGTGTAACGCGCCGCAAAACCAATAGGTTGATTTCTTTGCCAACCATGTTGAGCGAGATAGTTGGCAATAGAACCAATCGCATCGACTGCTGAATTTCTTAGGTCAACATGCCCATTGCCATCGTAGTCCACACCATATTTAGGAATGTTGCTAGGCATGAATTGTGGATAGCCAATTGCACCTGCATACGACCCTACAATAGAGTTAGTTGGTACGCCATCTTTATATGTCCATGCAATCAGTGCAGACAGTTCGTCTTGGAAATAAGCAGCACGACGTTCATAGCCAAATGCAAGGGTTGCTAAGGCATCTCGGGTGATGAAATTGCCTTTATTTGCACCAAAACCTGTTTCTACCCCCAAAATGCCTAAAATCACAGATTGTGGAACACCAAATTGCTGTTCCGCACGGTTTAAGGTATCTGCATATTGATTCTTGAATAGAACTCCACGCTGAATGGTACTTTCCGACATGAAATTGGTTTTATAGTCATACCATGGCTTACTTTCACCAGGTCGGTTCATAATATTGATAATATTTGGAAGATTACGTGAACCATTCATCGCCCAGTCGACTTGTTCTGCTGTGAGACCATAGCTCCGCATAGTTTTTTCTTTAAAATTGGAATATTGAGGATAATTTGCAAAATCATTGGCTTGGCAAAAACTGGTAGCTGAAAATGTACCAATAAGTAAAAATAAACGCTTCAGTTTTTTATTAATAGACAAATGTGTCATATAGGTTAAATCCTAAAAAATTATCGATGTGTATGAATTGACATCACAACGCCAAAAGTGGCCATTAAAGTAATAATTGCAGTACCGCCATAACTCATAAAAGGTAAAGGCACACCCACTACGGGTAAAATACCACTGACCATGCCCGCATTGACAAAGACATATACAAAAAATGACAAAGCAAAACTGCTTGCCACTAAACGGCCAAAGTTATGAAAACTGTTTAATCCAATTTGAAACGTTCGGCTAATGATCGCAAAGTACAATACAATCAATATGATAATACCAATTAGCCCAAATTCCTCAGAAAATGCTGCAATAATAAAATCGGTATGACCTTCTGGTAAAAAATGCAGATGAGATTGTGTCCCTAAGAGATAGCCTTTGCCTAAAATACCGCCAGATCCAATAGCAGTTTCTGATTGAATAATATTCCAACCTGTACCGAGTGCATCAGCTTCGGGATGGATCAAAGTTAACACTCGTTGTCGTTGATAATCATGCAGTAAAAATTGCCAAGCAATAGGAATAATCAGTGCTGCGAGTCCGATTGCAGTTGCAATTAAACGCCAAGACAAGCCACTGAGGAATAAAACAAAGATCCCACTGGAAAGTACCAGTAATGAAGTACCAAGATCGGGCTGTTCAGCAATTAAAATAAAGGGAATGCCAATAAAGATTAGACAAATGCCAATCTGCCCAATTTTTGGGGGCAGAGGGCGTCTTGCTAAAAACCATGCAATCATCAAGGGCATGGCAATTTTCATAAATTCGCTGGGTTGCACACTGCCCAGTCCCGGAATATCAATCCAACGTTGTGCACCTAAACGAACTTCCCCAAAGAGTTTGACCCCAACAAGTGACAACAGTGCCACTATATATAGATAAGGTGCAAAAGATTGATAAACTTTCGGAGGAACTTGTGCCAAACCTAACATGGTGAAAAAACCAATGGTAAAACTAATCGCTTGTTTTGACACTAAACCCCAGTCTTGCTCCGAAGCGCTATATAGCACTGTTAAACCTAATAGTGCTGTAAGCAATAAATAGAGGCATAACCATGGATCGAGGTGTAATTTATGCCACTTCGATGGCAATAAAGTGGTGCTTAAACCGTCACGGGGGGCATGTCGTAAGAATTTGGACTGAGGAGGAGTAGTCATGGAAGATATTTGTAGAATAAAGTCTTAGGCCGTATTTTGCGCCTGCTACCTTATACTTGTGTATTGATGCTGTACATCAATATTTTGCAATAAAAAAACCTAGCAAAAGCTAGGTTTCCGATAGTGTAAATTTCTATCAATGATGGAACAGAGTATCGTGATACTCAGCCAAAATAATCAATTCTTCCTTGGTTAAATGTGGGAAGATTTTATCAATTGCGATATGTACGGCTTTAATTACGGACGCAGAGCCGATATCCGCTGCTTTACGCTTAATCATGCCCAAATCGAGGGTTTTGTTAAAATCATTCATGAAATGACGTACAGTGGCTTCTGCGAACTGTTTGTATAATTCGATCAAAACGGCTTTATTGGTATCACCACCTGCACGAATATCAGCAAATGTGGTTTTTAAATTAGTCACCAAGCTGGCATCTAAACTTTCACCTACGCGATATTGACCTTGCGCATCTTTGAACAAGCTTTTTTCAGAAAACTCAATTGATTGTTTCACCACATCATTTGGAGCTTTACTTAAAAGTTGTTTCAATAACACTGCGACAGTTGATTTAATGTAACCTGCTAATTTTTCCGCAGTATCACGTTTATCACTTGGCGGAAAACGACGAACTAACTCCGTTAAAATGGCGTCAATAATTTCATCGTTAATCAATAAAGCAGTTTGATCGCGCAAAGGGTAGAGAGCTTCACTTGAATTTTTTTTCTGCTGACCTGTTTGAATACTATTTAATAGTGTTTCAGAAGGGACAAAACCAAAAAAAGGCATTGTTATTTAACCTCAATATTATTCATTTTATTGTCGCGCCAAGCGAATTGGGCGAGGCATCCATGTTAAATCCGATACACGACAAGGGTTGATATCTAAACCACCTCGGCGAGTATAAGCCGCATAAACCATAAGCTTTTCGGGTTGCAGATTTTGCCAGATATCGGCATAGATCTGTTCCACGCATTGCTCATGAAAGCCATTATGCTGACGGTAGGAAATAATATAGGCTAAAAGTGAGCGATAACAAGGCTTTTTACCCTGATAACGGATAAAAACTGTACCCCAATCGGGTTGACCCGTCACAGGGCAGTTACTACGAAGTAAATGTGAATAGAGTCGGATTTCCAGATTATCCGTATTTTCACGATCTAAACTGAGTAACGATGCATCAGGTTGATTTTCTAAGCGGTCAGGAACCAAGTCATCGATACAGATGCCCTCAGGTTGATCAATAGTCAAGGCATCTACTTGGAACAATTGAATCGTTACTGTAGCGCCCGCAGCTGCGGATAAATCTTTTTCTACAGTGGCGACAAATGCAGATTCAGAATCGAATTGGGTAAAGTTAAGGCTATTAAAGTAAAGCTTGAGTGATTTGGACTCAACTAAATTGGGTGAAGAAGCAGGTAGGGTTAAACGACCAATTGCAACTTGCGGAATACCCTGAGCATTAAGCCAAGAAATTTCAAACACATGCCACCAGTCTTTACCCTGTTGAATGCCCTCAATATGAGCATAGCTTGAACGTGCCTGAGCACGCGCAATTGGAAAAAGAATATCTGGTTGATATGTTGATGGATATTGGGTGTCTTTACCAAGTAAAGAATGTTCTACACTCATTATTCACGCATTCCTGAGCCACGAGAAAGTAAATAATACGCTATACCGTAAAGCACAGCACAACATAAAGTAATCACGGTGAGTGAAATCGAAACATTCACATCACTATGACCAAGAATTCCGAAACGGAAGGCATTAACCATATAGACAATGGGGTTAATTAAAGACAGATTTTGCCAAAATGGACTAAGTGCGCTAATCGCATAAAATACACCGCCTAAATAGGTCAGTGGAGTCAGTACGAACGTTGGAATAATAGAAATATCATCAAAAGATTTGGCATAAACAGCATTAATAAAGCCGCCCAATGAAAATAACAACGATGTCACAATGACTGTATATATAGTCACAAACCAATTGGTGATATATAAGTCAGTAAAAAACAGACTCATAGCCGTCACAATAATCCCAACCAAGACCCCGCGACATAATCCGCCCAAGACATAGCCCCAAAGAACTAAATGTAAAGGAACTGGACTCATAATCAACTCTTCGATACTTTTTTGAAATTTAGCACTGAAGAAACTAGAGGAAACATTCGCATAGCTATTAGTAATCACCGCCATCATGATTAAGCCAGGCACAATGAATTGCATATAGCTAAAGCCACCCATTTGCCCAATACGAGAACCGACTAAATTACCAAAAATAACAAAATATAGACTCATGGTAATGGCAGGTGGTAATAGGGTTTGTGGCCAGATGCGCATAAAGCGGCGAACTTCTTTATGCACTAATGTGAAAAGAGCAACACGCATTTGAGTCATATTCATGGTGTAGTTCCCTCCAAATTTTTCTCCACAAGTCTGACAAACAATTCTTCAAGGCGGTTGGATTTATTGCGCATACTACGCACTTGAATGCCTTGTGCTTCAAGTAACTGGAATAATTGATTTAAGGTATGCGCTTTGTCCATGGTGACTTCAAGCGTGACAGGATCAATTAAATTGAAGCGAACACCAATAATATCAAGATGCAGTGGTTGAATTGGCTCAGCCAAGTCAAAAATAAAGGATTCTTCGTGTAATTGATTAAGGAAGGCTTTCATCGTGGTATCTTCTTTAATCACGCCGCGGTCGATAATGGCAATACGGCGACACAACATTTCAGCTTCTTCTAAATAGTGTGTTGTTAGAATGATGGATGTACCATTTTCATTCATTTCAGTCAGGAAATCCCACATCGAACGACGCAGTTCAATATCGACACCCGCAGTAGGTTCATCCAGAATCAAAAGTTTTGGTTCATGCATCATGGCACGCGCAATCATCAATCGGCGTTTCATACCACCTGACAACATTCGACCTTGGGTATTACGTTTTTCCCAAAGCCCTAACTTTTCTAAATAATGTTCAGCACGTTGCTCTGCAATTTTACGGGGAATACCGTAATAACCTGCCTGAGTGACTAAAATATCGAAGGTTTTTTCAAACTGCCCAAAGTTAAATTCTTGCGGTACAACACCTAAACATTGTTTAGCCTGCGATGGGTGAGTATCAAGATTATGACCAAAAATTTCGACTGTCCCACACGTCTTTTTGGTTAAAGAACTAATAATCCCGATGGTCGTCGATTTGCCTGCACCGTTTGGTCCTAAAAGCGCATAAAACTCGCCTTCTGGGACGGTTAAATTGATCCCTTTCAGGGCTTGAAAGCCATTTCGATAAGTTTTGGACAAATCTCTGATCAGTAATGCATCGGTCATGAAGTTCTCACAGCATATAGAGTGTGGCTATTGTGAGCGATCTTGATTAATAAACCAAGTAAATTACAGGGAATACTGCGTTGCATGCTTAGAACATTGATTAAACTCTAAGCATAAAAATGCATGATTTCTATATAGTTGCTTTCACTTCTTTATTTTTTTGCTATGATGTGCACGCGCGGCCATAGCTCAGTTGGATAGAGTACAAGTTTCCGAAGCTTGGGGTCGTGGGTTCGATTCCCGCTGGCCGCACCATATTTTTTATAAAATCAATAATTTAGAATAATTTCAGCGTAAATCTAGTGTATTAGTCTTTCAATGGGATAATTTAAAATTTCTTTAAATCGTATAAATTGTCCAAAAAATGCTACTTATCTACCAATCGATGCAAGAACGTTAAAACTATAATTAAATTAAGCCTCCCAAAAAAGGCTGAACTAATAAGATCTTTAAAATCCATTCAATCACTTCAATGATGAGAAAAAATTAGTGAGCTTAAATTTGTTTATAAATTGAGTATTGAAACCCGAAATTTTGTGATTATGAACCTAATTCAAAGTCATATTTTTTATGTTCTTTCAAGGGGTTTTATTGGCTGTTGTATTCAGTTGCATATTCTTTTTCTAATGGACACCAAATTTCACAAACAAATGAACAGAGAGTCGTATCTAACTTGGACACTTTAAATGGGAATAACAACTCAATTTCGTATAAGCACCATTATGTTAAATGGGAGGATAAGGTTCGCTTTTGGGACTAGAGTCCATCATTATTAGGAGACGTGAATTCTTTTTTTTTTCAGCAAAAAAATGATAGCATTTGAGACGCTCATCACTCAAAAAGTCATTCTTTTTGCTTAAATAATTCTAAACTTTGAGTCCTTCATTATGGTTATTATTCATATAATTTTTAATGTTCTTGTTATTGCAAGTCTTGCATGTCTCATTAAACCAAGTTTAATTGAAAAATATACAGGTGAGAAACCAATATCACGTTGGGTTTTTCTAATTGCATTGCTGGTACTAGTTAGCGTTAAACAAGCGGTGTTTAACCCACCATCTTCGGCTAATTCAAGTATGACTGAATCACATTAAGCATATTAAATATGATCATTCAGAAGTTGTATAACTTCAAATGATGCTAAATAAGGTTATGTATCCTAGAGTTAATATTTACTTGTTCTATATAAGTAAACTGAGACTATTACATTAAAATATATACAAAATTTTTGGAAAATAAAAATGCACGAACATAAAGTTTACATCTATGTTTTAGATCAAGAGTATCAACCATCACAAGACCAAAAAGATAAAGCAGTATCATTTTTTGAGTTAATAGTACCAGAAGCAGAACATTTTCCTTGTGGTTGGGATAATGCCTCTATTACGCTTGAAGATGGTTCAAGCGTGGAAAGCCCTTTTGCATTAACAGCGGGTTTTTTGTCTGGTTCTAATAAATATTGGTTAATTAATGAAGATGAAAGTGCAGAAGATGCTGATGAAGATGATTATGATGAATTAGAGTTTGATACTCAGCTTCGTCCAAAAGTAATGCAAGAATTAGAAAATATTTTAGGAACAAAGCTTGCTTTAGTTTGGGAATTTGATTAATTATTTTCAAGTTTCTCTAAAATTAACATAATGCACGTTATACATAATGCTTGAAATTTTCCTTTAAGCATCAATATCTTAGTCAAAGCTGTTCTAGGGTTCAGCGCACTGGAACAGCTTTTTAGTGATTTTTCATATTCCGTGGTCAATAAATAATCAAAACTCCACGGCTTTATGTAGTCTCATTTAACCTTAAAACAGAAAAAAATGTCCAGATAAAATAAGAATAGATGTCCAAGTAGTTATTGATTTTGCATCCAGTCATCAAGCAAGTAAGCTTTATATAGAATTCAACATTTGCTTATCACTGGAGCAGATGAAGTTTTTATATTGAAAGAAATAATGAGCAAAACTCCTTCTCTAGAATGTAAAGTTCATTGATCAGACTAAAACATCAGTTATTTTATCAGTCTAATTTTAGTGATGCCTTGATGCATAGTTGGTGTGAAAATTTTGTGATTTTAATCAAAAAGATACAAATTATTATGATTGTAATTCTGACATTTAGTGCCTAGTATTCTTCTTGAAGTTACTCCATGTAAGCTTCCTTGGTTTCATCCCATACACTTTTAGTATGGGATTTTTTTTAATCTGAGGGTTGTATGAGCATACATTCAAAAGCGTATATTTTTAGAGAGCAGAAGTTGCTGGTAGATGAAAATTTTCAATTACCGCAGGTAGAAAGTCTTCAGCATGATTTGAACCTGTCAGAAAATGGCAAGATCATTGCAAGGGATTTAAAAGAGGATGAGCCTGTGCCAGAAGGTTATCAGTTGATTCCGATCCGACAATTGGTACAAGTATGGAACCAAAACGAATTTGCAGAAGCTAGCCGCGCAGTACAGTTATTAGAATGGCATCGTAATCACCGTTTTTGTAGTAAATGTGGTCATGCAACCTTTCAACCTACGAATCAGTATGTAATGTGCTGTCCATCTTGTGGTTACAACCAATATCCGCGTGTTAATCCTTGTGTGATTACCATCATTACCCGGGGTGAAAATGAAATTCTATTAGCAAAAAATGCGCGTAACAAATCTCAGATGTACAGTTTGATTGCTGGTTTCATTGAAGTCGGGGAAACCTTGGAAGATGCTGTACGTCGTGAAACTTTGGAAGAAGTTGGGCTTCAGATTAGAAATATTCAATATCTTGCAAGTCAGCCATGGCCATTTCCCAGCAATTTGATGATGGCATTCAAAGCAGAATATCACTCAGGGGAAATTCAGATTCAGGAAGAGGAACTCAGTGATGCTCAATTTTTCAAGTTTGATAATTTACCTGAGATTCCATTTAAAGGCAGTATTGCGTATGCCATGATTAATCATGTGATAAATGGCACCCCAGTGGCGGATGATACGAAAGAATGGCTTTGAAGGAAAAATTGGCAGAATACCTTTTCTGAAGTGTCAATTATTGAATTTCGTCATCTTATTTTCACACTTAGTTCACATGTAATTTGTTTATCATAATCACAGCATCAAGATGAGTGAATTGAAGTTCAGCTTTTGTCTAAAGCTAATATATGTTTTTTGCAAAAGAGAATGACGAGGTACTACGACTCGGCCTACAGGCTGAGAGTATAAAGTGGAGCTCTAGGCGTATTTTCAAATTACGAGGCATTATGCGTGTAACGACACAGAATTAATCAAAGTATTGTATTTATTTGCTACCCTTTTGCCGAACTGAATATTCTCTCTACAGTTCGGTTTTTTTTTCACTTGAAATTAATATCTCACAAGTTTAACTCTAAACAGAAGGATAGTCCTAAGCTGAAATTAGGGTGAAACTTCGTTGAAAAGTCTGATGTGATCAAAGACAGTAAATTCAGAATAAAACAGCTAAAATTAATGAAAATTACAAAACTCAATGACTGAGATTTTACTTTTTATTCTATTGGATGTGTCCTATCTGGAGGAGATTTAGATAGACATGTTCAGGTTTGTATTTAGATTTATCTGAGTATTTGAATAGCCCAACAAATTTAATCACGGCATTGCTTGGCTATCAATATTATTGCCATTGTAATATCGATAGCCTAAAAAACTTTATTTACCAACACTTGTCTCGGTGCGGTTACTTTTACAGTTTATTCTTATACTTTAAATAGGTTTAAGCGAATAAAATATGATGATATAAGCGAAAAAATATTCATTGAATAGAATTTTTAAATCAAAAAATAATTTTTAACCTTTTTCTTCAGCTATTAACCAATGAATGATATTCATTACATCATGATTTTCATTATTTTTTCTGACCATTGCATAAAAATTATAGTCACAATAGATAAAACCAAAAGGGGCAATGACCCTACCATTTAATATTTCTTTTTCTATTAGAATTTGAGGTGCTATGGCAATTCCTAACCCAGACACAGCAGCTTCTATCATCAAATTGAGACTATCAAAATAACGATCATTCGCTTTTGGGGAAAAGTTAATTTTGGACTGATCAAACCATGTATGCCATGCACTTTTATTTGAGTGGGTATGAAGTAATGGATAATTTAAAAGATCATGTTTTGTATGGAGAGGATTTATTTCACGATTACAAATAGGCCCCATGTTATCGGGAAATAAAAGATATTTATTCAAAAAGTTAGGAAGTGTATGGTTTTCATTTATGCTATTGATAAATATGTCAACCTTCTCTTTTTCTAACAATTTTAAGTCATTACATGTCATTAATTTGATATGAATATTGGGATAGATTATTTCGATTTTTTCTAATCGGGGAATCAGCCAATTTGCCATAAAACTATGAGAAGCGCCTATTACAACTTCTACCTCTGATGTTTTATTTGTTAACTCAAAGACGCATTGTTCTAAATTATTAAAAAGTTGCGTACAAACTAGCGATAATTCTTCTGCATCCTTTGTCAGAGAGATGGTAGAGGAATGTCGAATAAATAATTTTTTATCTAACCATTCTTCTAACTGCTTTATTTGATGGCTAATCGCACTATGGGTTACACATAATTCTTCCGCAGCTAAGCTGAAACTTTTATTTCTGGCGACTGCCTCGAATGCTTTTAAAGCATTAAGGGGAGGTAATGTTCTGCGTTTCATGTTGTAAAATTTTCTAACACCATGAGCTCAAAATATATCAATTATCAGAAAAATGAAAATATTTTAAGATCAAACAAGTTTTGATAGTAAAAGAGATATGAGATGACAACCCCTTATACAGGTAATGGTCCTGATGACTTGGGATTTTTTGGTAAATTTGGCGGATGTTACATGCCAGAAAGCTTAATGCCCGCACTTCAAGAATTAGAGCAAGCCTTTAATACTGTTCGGCACAAACCTGAATTTTGGGCTGAATATCAGCAGATTTTAACGGACTTCGTTGGTCGCCCTAGTCCTCTTTTTTATGCAAAAAACCTAACAGCTTATGCGGGAGGTGCTCGAATATATCTCAAGCGAGAAGATTTGAACCATACGGGTGCGCATAAGATCAATAATTGTGTTGGGCAAATCTTATTAGCCAAATTTATGGGGAAAACCAGAATCATTGCAGAAACTGGTGCTGGACAACATGGTGTTGCAACAGCAACTGTTTGCGCACTGTTTAAGATGAAATGTACCATTTTTATGGGAGAAACAGACATTCAGCGCCAACAAATGAATGTTGAACGCATGAAATTACTCGGAGCTGAAGTCAGAAGTGTTCAAAAAGGTCGTGGGACTTTAAAAGATGCGATGAACGAAGCATTACGTGACTGGATTAGTCATGTTGATACAAACTATTATCTGTTAGGTACTGGTGCGGGTCCTCATCCATATCCGACTATGGTCAGAGAATTTCAAAAAATTATTGGTCTAGAAGCCAGAAACCAAATACTCCTCAAAGAACATAAGCTGCCTGATGCTTTGGTTGCTTGCGTTGGTGGTGGATCAAATGCATTAGGATTGATGCATCCTTTTCTAGAAGACCTGAATGTCAAAATGTTTGCCGTTGAGGCTGGGGGAAAAGGAACACATACTGGTGAACATGCCGCCTCTATTTGCAAAGGTCAAGTTGGTGTGCTGCATGGCAATTTAACCTATTTGCTACAAGATTTAGATGGACAGATTTTAGAGGGGCACTCTATATCAGCGGGCTTAGATTATCCTGGTGTTGGCCCTGAACATGGCCTTCTGTTTGAAACAGGACGTGTGACATATACGGCTATAACCGATCAAGAAGCCGTAAATGCATTTCAGCTTTTAAGCCAACAGGAGGGCATTATTCCTGCTCTTGAGAGTTCTCATGCGATTGCGTATGCGATTCAACTTGCTCAAGAAATGCAGCCAGAACAGATCATTATTGTCAATTTAAGCGGCAGAGGTGACAAAGACTTAAACACGGTCAAAAAATATCTTGCAGGAGCTACAGCATGAACCGTCTAGATCAAAAATTAGAGCAATTAAAACTGGAAAATCGAAGTGGTCTGGTATGTTATTTTACTGCTGGAGATCCTAATTTCGCAGAAAGTTGTCGTTTGTTAAGTCAATTGGGTCAAGCTGGAGCCGACATTATTGAAGTTGGCATTCCATTTTCAGATCCAGTGGCAGATGGAGAGATCATTCAGGCAGCGCATCTTAGGGCTTTAGGTGCAGGTCAAACGGTAAAACAGACCATTGAGTTGGTAAAAGCAATAAGGCTACATGATGACCAGACATCAATAATTTTCATGACTTATTTAAATCCGATGATGCAATATGGTTTCGAGACACTTATCGTCGAAACAGAAAATCTTATAGATGGAATATTGATTTTAGATGCTCCATATGGATATCGAGAAAAATTTGAAGTGCAGTTAAATAAAAAAAATATGCATTTAATTGCAATGACAGCGCCGACCACCCCAGTTGAAAGGTTAGAGCAAATCTCAACGCGCGCGACAGGTTTTTTATATCATGTTGCAGAAAATGGCTTAACAGGAGGAGACTTAAATTTGGCTAATCTTGAGAAAAAGATTGCTGAAATCAAGCCTATTTTTAATATTCCAGTTGCAATTGGCTTTGGGATCAAAAATGAGAGTCATGTTAAAGCATTAGCCAATAAAGTAGAACTTATTGTTATCGGTTCAGCGCTCGTCGATACTTTTTTTAATAAGGGTATGAATGCGACTTTAGAAAAAGTCACAGCTTTTTCGCAAATACTTAGAGAAAATAAATAATATCCTTTTTTTAATCCGTATATTTAAAGTTAATTTATCAAGAATTATATGTGATAAAACCCTCTCCCGTAAGGGAGATGGAACTTTATATCTGGATTTTTACCGAAAGTGATCGTTTTTAGAAATCACTATTATCATACAGATGTGACATACGTTTTTGCTTTGTCTCTAGATAAGCTTTGTTAAAGATATTTAAACCAACTTTTAAAGGAATACGTTCAACAACATTAATTCCTAAATCAGTTAAAGATTTAATTTTAAGTGGATTATTTGTAATGAGTTTTACATTCTTTATTTTTAAATAATCTAACATAATGGTACACATATCATATTTACGAGCATCTGCTGGTAAATTTAATAATAAATTGGCGTCAAGAGTATCATGTCCTTGGTCTTGAAGGGCGTAAGCTCGAATTTTATTGGTTAGTCCTATGCCGCGACCTTCTTGGCGCAAGTATAAGATCACACCTTGACCTGCATCATTAATCATTTTCATGGTTGAATGTAATTGGGGGCCACAATCACATTTGAGTGATCCAAAAGCGTCACCTGTTAAGCATTCCGAATGAATTCTGACGAGTACAGGTTGATTAGAAATAGTATCCATGCCTTTGGCAAGAGCGATATGTTCTTCACCAGTACTTTGGTCTTGAAACGCTATAATTTCAAAATCGCCAAACGCAGTAGGTAACTTTGATTTGGAAACAAATTCTATAGCCACTGAAGGATCCACCTATATCTTGATAATAGATAAAATACGCTGAATTAAACTTTCAATTAGATAATATGCATTTAATAGTGAATTTTATGTGAAACAGTGTTGTCGAATGAACCAATTTTTCCAGTAGAGCATGAACAATACAATTTTCAGATATATAAGCTTAAACAGGGAAAAATAGTACACTGATTAATCGACTTCAATGCAAGTGCCTATTCATTTTTGGTTTTTTAAAACTGAATTTTATGAAAATATTTAATAAATTTAGTTGCTTATGGTGTTTTTGAATCAAATTATCACAGATGACATGATAGATTCAATATATACAAAAGCTGTTGATGATATGGACTTTTGTGGTCAAAAGATTCCATGTCAGTATGCCAATACAATTCATTTACCAGAAAAGACTGCACAAATAGAAAAGGTGTAGCTCGGCTGAACGACATGAGTTATCGAAAATGGATAAGGTACTAGTGTGAACTATATAAATAGGTGGATCCTTGTCGTAGTTTGTCTCAAGCAAAAATAAATGAGCTTGGCTTATTTGAAGATAAACTTAAGTGTAGGATTTTTAAATTTAGGATTAATGAAATATATTTCCGTTTTAAATAGATGTGTAGGATTAGGCAGATTTTACTTATCCTTTTTTCATAAAACAGAAGAACTGTAGGCACATTTTATTCTTGAATTTTTATACATAAAAGTTACATCTGAAATATTTTCGAATTAAACAGAATAGAATCCTTGAAACTTAGTCTAGTCTGATGTTTATTTTATAGGATAAGATTAATGTAATTAAGAATGATTATTTTTATTAGGTGCTGGATGGTATTTTTTATTATTTGATTTTTTAAATATTTAAAAAAATTAATTTAAATTTAAGGTCACTTTTGTAAGGTATTAATATCGATTTATATTTTTGAATTTTGGGGTTGTTATGAAAAATAAATATCCTTTTCCAATAATGATTATGCATTGGCTTACACTTTGCCTTGTGGTGTTGGCGTATCTCACAGGTGGAGACCCAACCGTACATCTAAAAAGTGGAGAACTTCATGTTTTCGCTGGGGTATCCGTATTTTTGCTATTTTTTATCAGAATTATAATGATTTTTACTTATAGAAAAGATATTCCGCTGAACAAGCCGATGAGTAAATATCAACGAACTTTATTTTTGATGGTGAAATACACGCTTTATTCATTGTTGTTTTTAATTCCTGTATTGGGCTGGGTTACTTTATCAGGTTTAACAGAGAGTTATCAGTTTTTTGGAATGAGTTTACCTCTCATAAGTAATTCATGGGATGTTGAAAAAATTGGAGAAATCCATGAATTTCTAGGTAATTCTTTCATGGTGCTGATAGGCTTTCATGCATTGGCTGCATTAATTCATCATTATGTATTTAAAGATAACGTTTTGAAAAGTATGCTTTATTTTAAAAAGTGAACCAAGAGCTTAAAAGATTATGATTGAGTCAAATATTGATCTTGAGTTAAGGTCAAAAGCTGCTTCAAAGTCAACATGGATCAGTGTTGCTGTAAATGTTTTCTTATCGATTGGGCAGATCTGGATTGGTCTGTTTTCTAAATCACAAGGTTTAGTTGCAGATGGTATTCATACTTTAAGTGATTTAGTCGCGGACTTTATTGTATTAGTGGCCAATCGTCATAGTAAAAAAGCACCAGATGACGTTCATCCTTATGGTTATCTTCGTTTTGAGAATGCAGCATCTTTTATACTGGGTTTAATTTTACTGTCGGTTGGGGTCGGAATGCTATGGACGGCAACCCATAAAATTCTTCATCCTGAGCAAATTCCCCAAGTTCATAGCATAGCGCTTTGGATAGCAATAACCGCATTGATCTGTAAGGAACTATTGTTCCGTTATATGCTCGCTATTGCCAAAAAAGTAAAATCGAGTTTATTGATTGCGAATGCTTGGCACGCACGTTCGGATGCGGCATCTTCTTTTGTTGTAGCATTAGGGATTATAGGGAATCTTGCGGGGTACCCAATTCTTGATCCAATCGCGGCGTTAATTGTTGGTTTGATGATTGCTAAAATGGGTTTCGACTTTAGTTGGAGGGGCTTACATGATTTGATGGACAAGTCTGCAAATGAAGATGAGATTGCTGCTATTAAAGAAACCTTATTGAATAAAGAGGGTATATTGGGCTTACATCAACTCAGAACCCGTAAAATGGGTGATATGATTATTGTGGATGTTCATTTAGAAGTCAGTGGCGAGCAAAGTGTAAGAGAAGGACATAAAATAGCAGTAGATGCCAGAAATGAAGTCCTCAAAAACCATAATGTGATTGATGTGGTTACTCACATTGACCCGATATAATTTGAAAGTGGAGATAAATAGGCATCAAGAATAAATAAGATTCAAGATGCCTGAATTTAAAAAGATTTATTGGGAATGTCCAATGAGTTCATTTGTTTCAATTAAGCCTCGAATTTGTATTTTTAAAATCATATTTAAATAAAATTCTTTTGTATCACCTCAATATTTCAATCACATGGTGATCACGAAAAGTTTAAGCTCAATTGGGA
Source organism: Acinetobacter sp. ACNIH2 (assembly GCF_002934965.1). Taxonomy (NCBI): domain Bacteria; kingdom Pseudomonadati; phylum Pseudomonadota; class Gammaproteobacteria; order Moraxellales; family Moraxellaceae; genus Acinetobacter; species Acinetobacter sp. ACNIH2. The sequence continues at coordinate 257,006 of NZ_CP026412.1, read as the reverse complement.
TACTTTTCAGCGCAACTTTATTTTTTAATATCCGTACATTGCCTTTTATAGCATTAGATATATGTCTAAAGAGCATCATTTTCATAGTTTTATGTGGTATTACAGCCTGTGCTTATGCCATAGTATATTGTATGAATTAGAATAAATTTTAGCCTTTAAAATATATAGCTTGATCTGCTAGAACTCTTCGCAAAAGCGTAGCGGACATTGATAACAAAGCCCTAAAATTAAGGTTGATTAGAGGAAGTATTTTTCCGCATAGGCTGCGTTCACGATGGTAAAGAAGTTGTTGGTTAGGCAACGTAGAGATTAGACAAGTTAAACTGAGTTTTCAGCGACCAGACATAAGGACAAAAATAATGAAGTCGAGTCAGGATGTCCTCATCCAGTGTTCTGGTGTCATGAAGGAATATGGTGTTGGTGAAACGAAAGTGACCGCCTTACGAGGTGTCAATCTTGATGTCTACCGAGGGGAGTTACTTATTCTGGCTGGTCCTTCAGGCTGTGGAAAAACAACCCTAATTTCAATTATCGGGGGGATCCTAAAACGAGATGCAGGCATATGCACGATACTCGGTAAAGACTTAGAGAATATGGATACAGCCGAGCGAGCACGTTTTCGAGGAAATTCAATCGGTTTTGTTTTCCAGACCTTTAACTTACTCGCTTCATTGACTGCCGCTGAAAATGTGGCTGTGCCTTTGTTAATCAGTGGCAAAGAGCGTAAAGTTGCGCTTCAACGTGCTCGGGTCATTCTAGATCAGGTTGGACTTTCGGGACGTGAAGATGCACTTCCAAGCCAGCTCAGTGGTGGGCAACAGCAGCGTGTAGCAATTGCGCGTGCACTTGTGCATGAACCTAAAATCATTATTTGTGACGAACCAACGAGTAGTTTGGATCATGCCACGGGACATGCCATGATGGAGATCTTGCGCAATGTGGCACAAGCTCCAGATCGCGCACTAGTAGTGGTAACACATGACACTCGTATTTATGAGTTTGCTGATCGTATCGCGCATATGGATGATGGGAAGATTGCCGATATAAGCAATCAAATCGAGGAGACAAAGTACAATGATGCGTAAATATTTGCTCCCAATACTCGCACTGATCGGTCTGTTGCTTGCTGTCACGATGGTACTGATTGGCAATAGGCAATCACCTCCATCTCAACCCGTAGTTCAGTCACCCAAATCACCTTTTCCGAGCTATGTGGCTGGCGCAGGTATTATCGAGGCAAGTACAGGAAATATCGTTGTCGGCACGCCTGTGTCTGGTGTTGTGGTTGAACTGTATGTACACGAAGGCAGCGAGGTAAGGGTTGGCGATAAGTTATTTAAGATTGATGATCGTGAACTTCAAGCCCAACTTCTACCTGCAATGGCGAAAATCAAAGAAATTGCAGCGCGTTTGGCACAAGCCAAGAGCCAATTTGAACTTGCGAACAGCTTATCGGATAAACGTGCGATTAGCGTCGAGGAGCTCAACAATCGGCGCTTTGCAGTCCAGCTTGCTGAAGCTGAGTTGGCATCTGCTCAAGCTCAGGTTAAGCAAATTCAAATGGATATTGAGCGCTATACTATACGTGCTTTAATCCATGGACGAGTATTACAAAACAAGATTCGTATCGGCGCATTCGTGCAAGGTGGTGTGCCTAGTGACTCTTCGATGTTGATTGGTAATGATGATCGGCTATTCGTACGTGCTGACATTGATGAGAATGATGCATGGCGAATCCAGCCAGAGGCACATGCTGTGGCATTTGTGCGGGGTAATCCAAATTTACACACCACACTGAAATTTGAACGGGTGGATCCGTATGTGCTGCCTAAAACCTCACTGACGGGCGATAGCACCGAGCGGGTCGATACCCGTGCCTTGCAGGTCATTTATAGTTTTGATCACACCACCTTGCCAATTTATGTTGGGCAACAAGTTGATGTATTCATTGAGACCACAGTAGACAAATCTTCAAAGAGTAAGCCTTCGCAATCCACAGCAACACTGTCTTCCGCGAAGATTTTGTAATGATCCAGTCCGTCTGCATGCATTAAAAAGGAGTACCAAAATGTTACGTATAGCCTTAAAAATGCTGCTGGGTGACCGCGCTAAATATGTGGGTTTAATCTTTGGTATTACCTTTACATCGTTCTTGGTGACTTTTGCAGCATCCTACTTTGCTGGAATTATGACGCGAGGTTACGCACCTATTTCCGAGAATGGTACTGTAGATGTATGGGTGATGGAACCTGCGGTAACTTCAGTTGAGCAAACCACCAATATGTCCTTGCAAGCATTGGCAAGAGTTCGCAGTGTAGCAGGGGTGCAGTCAGCAGTCCCCCTCATGTTTGCCACAGCAGATGTCCGTTTTCCAGATGGGCGTTATCAGCCCTTTCAGGTGATTGGTGTTGATGATGCAACATTGCTCGGCATGCCGACTATCCAAAATAAGGTGATGCCTAGCTTATTGAGAGTTCCTGATGCAGTGGTGATTGATGCAGGAGGAACCAATGGTAAGTTGGAAACCACATTGCAAATTTCGGAGCAATTGCCACAAGGTAAAATAGATTTTGATGCGCCAACCCGTGAACTGACCACAGGTGATGAATTACTTCTGAATGATCATAGCTTGCGAATTCTCGGTCAATCGCAAGGACTTCCTAGATTTCCACCACGTCCGTTGCTATATACGACTTTTTCGAACGCGACTCGAATTTTGCCACCAGAACGACGTCAGCTCACATTCGTGCTGGTCAACGCTGCACCGAAGGTAGCGCCCGAAGACTTAGCAGCGCGCATCGAGTCAGCCACAGGTTTACGTGCACGGACATCTGCACAGTTTAAATCGGATACTGTGCATTGGTTTCTGCTGAACTCTGAAGATGTGGGAGACATTGGGGCAATGCTAACCTTGGCAATCTCTGTCGGCTTTGGTGTAACAGGCGTTATGCTTTACATGTTTACGAATGAGAACCTGCGTAATTATGCGGTACTTAGTGCGATGGGGGCCACACCAAGACTTCTTTTGACCATGGTATTTGCTCAGGCGGGTTTGTGTGGGCTGCTGGGCACAGGTCTCGGGCTGGGGCTTTGTGCCATGATTGGGCAGTTGGCAATTATGGCAGGATATCCATTTCGGATGATGTGGTTTACCCCTGTGTTAGGAGCAGTGACTGTTATACTGGTCTGCTTGGTTGCTGCTGCATTGAGCGTGCGCCCTGTATTGAAGATGGAACCAAGCCAAGTATTTTCGGGGCGTTGAAAGGGGCGTACTTATGATGATAAGGACATGGAAATGAGTATGGGCTACTGCAGGCTAAGTTTCTAAGAGTGAATGCTAAGAAAACCTGCAGTAATATGATCGATTCAATATAGAGCATTAGCATTTTGAATAATTTAAACTATTTATTGTCAATGCTTTATGCCTGAATTACGGCTTTCTTCTTTTGTGGATGATAGCGGAAGCTAGCTCCTCTATGATTTTCAGGCAACAAAGGACCTTGTCCAAACAGTTTGTCGCGTAAAGTTCCAGTGGCATATTCAGTCTGATAAACACCGCGTTTCTGAAGTTCTGGAACCACAAATTCAACAACATCTTCAAATGTTTTATGCGCCAAGATATAGGCAAGATTAAAACCATCAACACCCGTATCTTCTACCCACTCTTGTAGACGGTCCGCGATAGTTGTTGGTGAGCCGACGAGTACGGGTCCATTACCACCCACACTAATAAATTTAGCAATTTCTTCAATTGTCCAAATACGATCAGGATCAGCTTTTACATAGGAGTCCAGCATAGATTGAATAGCATTGGTTTGAATGTATTCAACCTGATCAGCAGCATTAAATTGTGAGAAGTCGACCCCAGACCAGCCAGAAGCTAGGGTTAATCCACCATGATAACTTCCATATTGTTGATATTCCTTAAATTTAGCTTGAGCTTTTGCATCTGTTTCATCTACAACAATAGACAGCATGGTGTAAATTAAAATTGAAGAAGGATCCTTGCCATTTTCTACAAGTTTAGTGCGGATGCCTTGAACAAGTTTTTTTACTGCCGCTTTGGTTGGTGCAGAAATAAAAACACATTCGGCATTTTGGCAGGCAAAAGTTTGTCCACGGTGTGATGCACCAGCTTGATAAAGAACTGGAGTCCGTTGTGGAGAAGGCTCACAAATATGAATACCTGGAACGGTAAAATATTCCCCCTCATGATGAATCGGATGCACTTTTTTAGGGTCAGCAAAAATCCCTTTTTCTTTGTCACGAAGCACAGCGTCTTGTTCCCAAGACCCTTCCCAAAGCTTATACAGAACTTCAAGGTATTCATCGGCTATGTCATAACGATTATCATGGCTGACCTGATTTTTTAAACCTAAGTTTTTAGAACCACTTTCTAAATATGAAGTCACAATATTCCAACCCGCACGACCTTTGGTCAGATGATCCAGCGTGCTCATACGGCGTGCAAATGGGTAGGGATGTTCAAAGGAGATAGAGGTGGTTACACCAAATCCCAAGTGCTTGGTGACAGCCGCCATCGCGGGAACAATTTGTAGCGGATCATTGACAGGCACTTGTACCGCACCAGTCAGTGCATGTTCAGCGGATTGATGATAGACATCATAGATTCCCAAGACATCTGCCAGAAAAATGCCATCAAATTTCCCACGTTCTAAAATTTGGGCTAAATCTGTCCAATATTCTAAGTCTTTATATTCTGTAGAGCGGTCTAGCGGATGACGCCATAAGCCAGGTGATTGGTGGGCGATACAATTCATTTCAAAAGCATTAAATCTAATTTTTTTGGTCATATTGGTTTAAGATTTTTAACAAAAATAATGAATAATCTTAATAAGAAAATATGCAAACTTTCATAATAAAAAAATAAATCTTTATCATAAATAATGTTTATGAAGATGAGGGGTTTTTATTGAATTTTTGGTGATAAAGGTAAAATAAATTAAAACTTGTAAATATATAAATTTGAATGTGAATAAAACCATGGATTATATTTTAAAAAATGATTTTATTTTCGGATTAAATTATAAATATAAGAAAAAAATAGTGCTAGCTTAGGTTTTATAACCATCTCGCTGAGTTTTTATAATGACTTCAAAAATTGAAATAAAATTGGAAGACGCGCAAAACATTCCAAGGGATTTTTATCAACAAGAGCGTCTGGCTCATGTCATACGCTCAGATGAAGAAGCCATACAAGTTGCTAAAACGCTGGCAGTCGAATTTGCGAAAGAAGCCTCTCAACGTGACTATCAGCGACAATTGCCTTTGCGAGAGGTGCAACAATATTCAGCTTCTGGTCTTTGGGGCATTACTATTCCTAAACAATTTGGCGGTGCGGGTGTCAGCTATAAAACGCTTGCAGAAGTGGTCAAAATTATTTCAAGTGCAGATTCATCTTTAGGGCAAATTGCACAAAACCATTGGGCGTTTTTAGAACATATTCGTTTGGATGCTTCATTGGAGCAGCAAGATTTTTTCTTTGTTCAAGTTTTGCAGGGAAAACGTTTTGGCAATGCATTTTCTGAAAAAGGTTCTAAAACTGTTGCAGACTTAACAACAAAAATTGAATTTAAAGATGGGCACGCTGTTATTAATGGCCAGAAATTTTTTGCCACAGGCGCATTACTCGCCCATTGGATACCTGTAGTGGCTGTAAGTGAAGAGGGTAAGCCGTTTGCTGCATTAGTGCCTCAACATACGCCAGGCTTGACGATTGTAAATGATTGGAGCGGATTTGGTCAGCGTACTACAGTCAGTGGTTCAGTACACTTAAACAATGTTCAAGTCGATTTAAAATACATTGTACCAATTCATCAAGCCTTTGAACGTCCAACCGCAGCAGGGGCAATTTCGCAATTTATTCAATCTGCTATTGATGCTGGCATCGCACGTGGTGCAATTGATGAAACGATTGCGTATGTCCGTGCTCATGCACGCCCGTGGATTGATTCGGGCTTAGAACAGGCATCTCAAGATCCGTACACCATTGCCAATATTGGTGAGTTAAAAATTAAACTGCGTGCAGCAGAAGCTGTTTTGGCTTTAGCGGGTGAAGCAATTGATCACGCGTTGTTGAATCCAACAGAAGAAACTGTGTCTGAAGCAACTTTAATTACAGCAGAATCTAAAGTGCTGACCACAGAGATTGCCTTATTGGCAGCCAATAAACTATTTGAACTTTCGGGTACACGTTCAACACTATCGGAACTGAATTTAGACCGTCATTGGCGCAATGCGCGTACACATACTTTACATGACCCCGTCCGTTGGAAACTGAATATTGTTGGGAATTATTATTTAAATGATGTTCCTCCACCACGTCATGCATGGAGTTAATAGGAAAATATTATGACTATTCAAAATAATCAAAACTTGTCTTTAGGTGCTCATTACGAGCAAGTGGCAGGAAAATTCCGTGCTATTTTTCAGCGCATCGCAGAAGGTGCACTAGAGCGTGAAAAAAACCGAATATTGCCTTATGAACCGATCCAATGGTTAAAGCAGGCGGGTTTTGGCGCGGTACGTGTTCCTGTCGCTTTTGGTGGAGATGGCGTGTCGCAAAGACAATTATTCCAACTCTTAATTGAGCTGGCAAAAGCGGATTCTAATGTGGTTCAGGCATTGCGTGGACATTTTGCTTTTGTGGAAGATCGTTTAAATGCCCATAAGACAGAGCCACAAACCTTATGGTTTGAGCGCTTTGTAAAAGGTGACCTTGTAGGAAATGCATGGACGGAAATAGGCAACGTAGAAATAGGTGATGTCGTCACGCGTGTGACAGAGTCACAAAGTGGAAATCTCGTCGTGAATGGCCAGAAATATTATTCGACAGGGACTATTTTCGCAGATTGGATTGATTTATTTGCCTTTGATGAAACAACAAATCAGCACGTTATTGCTGCTGTTTCAACACAGGTAGAAGGTATTCATATTGTTGATGATTGGGATGGTTTTGGCCAAAAAACCACGGGTAGTGGAACATTAAAAATTGATAATGTACAAATTGCTCGTGACCATATCTTGCCATTTCAAGAGAGATTTAAATATCAAACTGCATTTTATCAAGTCGTGCATTTAGCGACTTTGGCTGGTATTGCACAAAATGCGGTAGAAGTTTTTACGCATGAAGTTCGTAAACGTACCCGCATCTTCAGTCATGGCAATGCAGAGTTGGTTCGTAATGATGCACAAATTTTACAAGTGATTGGCAAAGCCTCTGCACAGGCATATGCGGCTGAAGCAATTGCTTTAAGCACTGCTGATGCATTAGATCAAGCGTATTTGAGTCATTTCCAAAATGATGAAAATACGGAATTACAAGCGAATGACTCTGCTGAACTCGCATCTTCACAAGGACAGGTAGTCATTTCGGAATTGGTGCTAAATTTAACGACAGAACTGTTTAATGCACTCGGTGCATCTGCTAGTACAACAGAAAAGCAACTAGACCGATTCTGGCGCAATGCACGTGTGGTTTCTTCCCATAATCCACTTATTTACAAACAGAAAGTGATAGGAGATTGGGTGGTAAATCAGGCACCTTTACCTTATGTTTGGCAAATTGGAAACAGTCCAGTGCTTAATCAAAAAGAAATTGCCGCTTAAAATATACGAATAAAGAAACCGTATAAACATACGGTTTCTTTATGAGAGTCTTAAGTCATGATAATAGGTGAGTCATTTTAAAATGATATTTTTGATGAACTTGGTTGCACAAACTTGTTGATCATCATTTATAAAATATTCTTTACAATATTAAAAATGAGATAAATTTAAAGCAGCAATTGTTAAACATGGACAAACTCTATGGTGTGGCTCATTGCCTGTCAGCTACGGTTAATAATGAATGCATCGGGAATTAATGAGTAGATTAAACGTACAAGGCTCTGATTTAATAACTTAGTAGCGAAAGAACACGCAATCTATTCAGTGATCAAAAGCAGATAAACATCTTGTGAAACAACGTCATAAAATTCTGGACGCTATCAGACTAACAATAGTTGTCCTGACATAAAACATTAGTTTTCTTTTTCAACTTAAAGATATACCTACTGCATACAGCCCACCTAAGAGTAAACAAAAAGCTGAGCTGATATACCAAAATAAATCACTATTACCAACGAATTTTGATTTCAAAATTGGAAAAGAAAGACCACGTATAAGAAGTATAGCTGCAAAAATTGAGAGTATGGGTTTACTAAATGGTAATAGGGTTATTCCTCTTGCAGCAAAATATGCATACGTTGAGCATAGCAAGAGCATTAAACCTACAGCGATAGTGATTAAATGTGGATATAGTTTTCCACTTTCAACCATATCGACCATGCTTTTACCTGCCCCTAAAAAACGATAACCATTTGCCCCCCAAAGAATACAAATGAAATGAAGTAGGGCAGCACATAATGTCAATGTTGCTGCAAGATATAATGCGATGGTTGATAATGATTGCATCAGTATTTATGACTTAAATAATATTTATAAAATTCATTATACATAATAAAATTAAATTCAATAGTTAGACTTAGTGTTCTAACAATCATGTTGATTTAAATAGAGCTGTCCAGATTGGATGTTTCGAAATAGGTTAGATACACATTAATCAATGGCGTTCATTTAGACCGATTCAGGTTTAAGATATGTGTAGTTTTTTACATAATCCACGTATTTACAAAAAAGATAATAGAGGATTAAGCGGGTAATCAGGCACCATTACCTTATGTTTAGCAAATTGGAAAAGTTCCGTTGAGTGGTTCTTTTATCAACTAAATAGATCATCATTTACACTAGAAAAATCAAGATCACCCGACTTTAATATATCTTTAATTATCTCAATTACTTTTCTGCAAGGAGGGGTTAAGTAAGTATGTGGAGACATGGATAATGATAAATAGCGCTTAATATTGGGTTGAGTAATTTTAACCGCGGTCAGCTTTTTACCTTGAGCATGATTCTTTATCGCTTGAGGACTTAAAATTCCATAGTAATGTCCACTTTCTATTAAGTGCATTTGCATACTGATTGAATCCGCTTCAAACGCAATGTTGAGGGTCGTTTGTTTTTGGCGCGCAATATTTTCTAAATGAGTGACCCAACTACTTGGGCGGCAAAAAGTCACTAAAGGTAAGCCATCCAACTGGGTGAAATCGATACTTGGGTCTTTTAATAAAGGGTCTTCTTTTTTACCGACTAAATAAGTTTCTACTTCAGCCAAATATAAATCACCATTCTGAGAGGATGAATGAAAACGATAGTGTAAAGATAAATCTACCGATCCTTCTTCAAGCCATTTTTCTAATTGCACGCCTTGTCCTTCACGTACAGAAAGCTCGATTTGAGGATATTCCTTTTTAAGACGATGGCTCACCGTTGTGAGTAATGGATGTGCTGTAGAGGGGATACTGTCAATTCTTACTTTACCGATTAAGTTTTTACTGGAATGGTGAATATCATTTTGCAATTGTTCCGTCAGTTTGACCCAATGACGAATTTTGGGAAGTAAGAATGCGCCTAAATCGGTAAGGGTGACTCCACGACCTGTACGATGAAATAACCGACCACCACAGAAATCTTCTAACTCTTGTAATTGACGACTAATGTGCGGTTGGCTGGTGTTATAAAACTGAGCCACTTTACTTAAACTGCCTAAGTCATTTGCATCTAAAAATAATTTCCATTGCATGTAATTCATTTAATCACTCCTGTGAGATATACAAATTCAGTATAGCTGAAATAAGGAAATTACGGATTCTCGAAGAATTTTATACAGCCTATACTTTAATCATAAAGTTTAAATATTCAATTAAATTATTGAATTATATTAATTTTATAACTTTAATTTGATGATATACAAGGATGCAAAAGATGAGCATTGATTTACGTGGTTTAACACCAGCCCCTGTGACTCCATTTACTCGTGATGGTGCAGTTGACCATGCAGCAATCCAACGACTAGGTTCTTGGCTTGGCAGTATTGATGGCGTGAAAGGTTTAGTTGTTTTAGGGCATGCAGGGGAAGGTACATTCCTCTCTCAAAAAGAACAGCAACAAGTTATCGAAAGTTTTGTGAAGTCTGTAGACAACAAAATTCCAGTAATTGCAGGTATTACCCTAGAAGGAACTGAAGTTGCTGCGCAAGAAGCTAAGCGTGCAGTTGCAGCAGGCGCTGCTGCTGGTCTCATTTATCCGTCACATGGTTGGTTGCGTTTTGGTTATCAAAAGGGTGCACCGCAAGACCGTTATAAGGCAATTTATGAGCAAAGTGGTTTACCTTCTATTTTGTTCCAATACCCAGATGCAACAAAAGCAACGTATGACTTAGATACTTTATTAGATATCTCGGCTCAACCCGGCGTTTTTGCAATGAAAAATGGTGTGCGTAATATGCGTCGTTGGGATGTAGAAATCCCAATTATTCGTCGTGAACGCCCTGATCTTCAAATCCTTACTTGCCATGATGAATACTTATTACACACGATGTTTGATGTAGATGGTGCGTTAGTGGGTTATGGCAATATTGCACCTGAGCTTTTAATCGAAATGATTAAAGCAGGTAAGGCAAAAGACTATGCAAAAGCTCGTGCGCTTCATGATCAACTTTTACCAGTAACACGCAATGTGTACCATCGTGGTTCACATATGGAAGGTACAGTTGCACTTAAACATGCCTTGGTTGCACGTGGTATTTTAGGCCATGCAACTGTACGCTCACCGTTGTTACCGCTAGCGGAAGGGGCAGAGCAAGAAATTCATGAAGCGATGCGTTTAGCAGGTATTGGTAAGGTGGATGAAAAACAGGCAGTTGCCTAACACCATTAGGGCTAACGTTTTACGTTAGCCCTTTTATCATGTACGCTGCCTGAGGCAAAGTTCGCACATGAATTAAAAATAATAATTAAAAAGTACGACATTGCTGGCGACAGGCAGTTGCAGCGAATAACAAAGAAACTACGAGGAACGTAGTTGATAAGGAGATTGAGGATGACAAATCTAGCGGATATGGAGTTAATTCATCATCATCAACAAAAAAATGCTGAAATTATTGCAAGACTAGAACGAATTCCTGTGACACGACGATTGCAGTTCATGCGGGTCACTATTGGTATAGCGACATTTTTTGATGCCTATACTGTTCTCGCGATTGCCTTCGCTTTACCTCAACTGATTAGTGAATGGCATTTAACCCCTGCATATGTAGGTGCAATTATTGCTGCTGGATATGTGGGACAATTATTTGGTGCTGTTTTCTTTGGATCATTGGCTGAAAAAGTTGGTCGATTAAAAGTTCTCTCATTTACTATTCTACTTTTTGTTGCGATGGACATCGCCTGCTTGTTTGCTTGGAGTGGTTTATCTTTATTAGTTTTTCGATTTTTTCAGGGTGTAGGAACAGGTGGTGAGGTACCTGTTGCAAGTGCCTATATTAATGAATTTATTGGGGCTGAGAAACGAGGGAAATTTTTCTTATTGTACGAAGTTTTATTTCCTTTAGGATTAATGTTTGCGGGAATGGCAGCTTATTTCTTAATGCCTATTTATGGCTGGAAAGTGATGTTTATTGTCGGACTTATTCCTTCGTTATTGGTCATTCCTTTGCGATTTTTCTTAAAAGAATCACCACGCTGGTTAGCATCGAAAGGACGTTTTGAAGAAGCCGACCAAGTTGTTACGCTCTTTGAACAAGGCGCAATAAAAAGTGGAAAAGCTTTACCTGAGCCTATAGTGAAGGAAATTAATCCACAATCTATGGCAAAAACAGACTGGCGTGAACTCTTTAGAGGGATTTACCGGAAACGCACATTCACACTTTGGGGCATGTGGTTCTGTGTCTATATGGTGAACAATGCAATGGTGACATGGCTCCCTTCGCTATATAAACAGCATTTCGGTTTGTCATTACAAACCAGTTTGGGTTACGGTTGGATTACTTCAGGTGTTGGCGTTATTGCTTCGATTATTTGTGCATTAATGATTGATAAAGTGGGACGTCGCCCTTGGTACACTGTGGCATTCTTTCTGGCGATTATTCCATTAATGAGTCTGTCTATATTGGGGGCTAAAACCGCTACAGAAGTTGTTGTTCTGGCGACATTAAGCTACGCAATTTTACAGACAATTTCTTTCTCCTTGTACTTATATGCCGCCGAATTATATCCGACAAGATTAAGAGCTATGGGTATAGGGTTTAGTACCGCTTGGTTACGTGCAGGCTCTGCCATTGGACCACTTATGGTTGGGCTTGTGGTGTCGGGTTATGGCATCCAGTATGTTTTTAGTGTTTTGGCCGTGGTTGCTTTAGTTGGTGGTCTTGTCACGTTCTGGTTTGCAATTGAAACCAAAGGACAAATGCTCGAAAAACTCTCTCCTTAAATCACTTTTATATTCTCTACAGTGAATTTTGCCTAACTCTAGAAGTTAGGCAAAAGGTCATTCATGTCTAAAAAAGGAACTTTAAATGAATCCATATATTTTATGTGGGGTGGTCGGCTGTTTTTTCTGTACATGGAGTTATGCCGCACAGCCATCCGATTTGGGGACATTGCAACTAAAACTGAATACTCGTTATTGGAATGATGAAGGGACCGCTCATCCAAATGTAACGAACATCAATCCTTCGAAAGTCAGCTATGAACAAAGTGCTTTAGGGGTTGAACTGAATTATCGCTCTAAATATTGGGAAAACTGGTTGGGAATGGATGGATCTTTGTATGCTGTGACGAAAATATTTGACTCTGGTAAACCCACAACTCAATTGTTAGAAGTCCAATCAAATGGAAAATTAGATCAAAATTTTGCCACGCTAGGACAACTGTATCTAAAAGCCAAAATCTTAGATATGGGGGAGATTAAAGTCGGGCGTCAAATGCACGATTCTTTGCTACTTAAAAGTACAACCAACCGAGCAGTTCCTGACACATTCTCAGGGGCAAGTGCCAAGTTTAAACTCAATGATCAAGTGAAAACGTACATTTCTTATTATGACCAATGGAAGCCACGTAGTATGGATTCTTTTGAAAAATTAGTCACAGACAGTAATGAACGAATTTCTTATGTGGGTCTGATTGGTGGTTCGTATCAGATTCAAAATTTAAATATCTCAGCGGAATATTTAAAGAGTAAAAATTACTTAGAAAAATATGGAGCAATTCTTCAATATAAATTACCAGTTGCAGACCATATATGGCGCTGGAGTGGAGGAGCCTTTTTTTCTCGTGATGATGGTAACTTATTTAAGTGCAGTGCTGAATTTGATTTAGATTGTGTGAAAGGGCAAGACATTGATAACCGTGGCAGTGGATATTTTTTAGAGCTGAACTGGCTAAGGCATAACATAGAGGCAGGGTTTGCGGTTTCCAAATTTGATGGATTTTGGATAGAAGACAATTTTTCCACATATTCGGATCGGGAAAATGTACTAACGCAGGACCATGGTACCCATCCATTTCCTACGGCTTCTGCAATAGGCCCTGATTTTAGCAATAATGATGAGACAGCGATTGCACTACGGCTTAAATACGATTGGAAAGATAAGATTAAAGGTTTAAAAACTGAAGCTAAATATATATATGGTTTTGGGGCTCATCAAAGCAATATAAGTAGTGATCTTGAAGGAAAAGAACAGTTCTTAGATTTAACATTGAGTTATGCAATTCCCTGGATGCAGAATGTAGATGTTCGCTATTCTTATTTGAATTACGACTCAAGATTTAAACATGGCGAGCTGGGAGAAAAAATTAACGGTATGATGCGCAAAGATTGGGCACAGCATCGTGTGTTAATCAATTATTCATATCAATTTTAGGAGATTTGGGCGAGTAGAAATTCTATGATGAATGAATTTGTTAATATGTTTTTTTATAGAAAGGGCTTTGTACACGACAAAAAAAGACAACTCATTGAAATAATGGCATAATACTTGTTTTCTGACGACGAATATGATGACACATTTCAATGAGTTACATCTCATCTTAAACAAATATCTAAAGTGGAACAAGTCACGTGTAAAATGTTTTACACTGATTATGCTGGCATTAATTGTAAAACAGACATGTAATCTTTCTTCTGCATCTAAAGCCTTACCCATCACGTGCTTACCACAATCATTTTATCGACGTATACAACGCTTCTTTGCAGATCAGTATTTCGATTATCGTCAAATTTCTCAGTTAATTTTCAATATATTTTCATTCGATAAAGTCCAATTAACTTTGGATAGAACCAACTGGAAATGGGGAAAACGAGATATCAATATCTTGATGTTAGCCATCGTCTATCGTGGAATAGCGATACCTATTGTTTGGACATTGCTCAATAAACGTGGAAATTCAGATACAAAAGAGCGTATTGCTTTGATTCAACGCTTTATCTCCATTTTTGGTAAAGATCGTATTGTGAATGTGTTCGCAGACAGAGAATTTATCGGTGAGAAATGGTTTACATGGTTAATTGAAAATGACATTAACTTCTGTATACGTGTTAAAAAAACTTTATTGTGACCAATCACTTAGCCAAGAATCATAAAATTAGTGATTTATTTCGTCATCTTCAAGTTGGTCAAACAGAATGTCGTAAACGACGTATTTGGGTTGGTCGAGTGAAACTGTATATTAGTGCGCTACGATTAGAAGATGGAGAACTTTTACTTGTTGTTTCTCCTATGTTTAATGCTTCTGCTATTGGTGATTATGCATTACGCTGGGAAATCGAAACCTTATTTAGTTGTCTCAAAGGACGTGGATTCAATCTTGAAAATACTCGTTTAACAGACCCTAGACGAGTCAAGAAATTGATAGCAGTGCTAGCGATCGGTTTCTGTTGGTGCTATTTAACAGGTGAATGGCAACATGATCGAAAAAAAGCGATAAAACTAAAGAAGCATGGACGACTTTCAGTAAGTTTATTTCGCTACGGTTTGGACTATGTTCAGATGGCTATTCTACGTTTGATTGGTTTTGGAAAAAAAGAAGAATTTAAGAAAGTGCTAGCAATTTTAAGAAAGAAAAAGCCTGATAGGACAAGGGCCCTATGAAATTTGTCGTGTACAGAGTAGAAAGGGATATTTTGAAAATATTTTTTACTAATGAGAATTTCTAGTGAGTTTAAAAAAGGGCTTGATAACAAATTTATTAAGCCCTTTTTTTAGAAGAAAAAAGTAAAACTATTTCGCTTTCTTCTTATTGGCTTTTTTAAATTCCTCATAGGCTTCTTCGGCAAATTTACGTAAAGATGTTCCTATGGCCGCATATTGAAACTCATTTAAATTTGCCAATGATGCTCGAGCAGATGGATGTTGAACGCCGAAGCCAGAACCAGGTAAAAGTACAACACCGGTTTCATCCGCAACACGGAATAATAATTCTGTTGGATTCTTATTTTTCATAATCCATTCAGCAAACTCATCGCCATATAAGGTACGAGCGGTTTTTTCCAAATTCACCAATGTGTAATAATTGACAGAATTTGGGTCTTGTGGAATTTCAACACCAAGTTGACGATATAAAGTGGCATCACGTTCACGTACCACAGATTTCACCGCTTTTTTGTAGCTTTGACGTGAATCCATCATATTAAATAATGCAAAAAGCACCATTTGAACTTGCTGCGGCGTTGATAATCCCGCAGTATGATTTAAGGCGACATTGCGACTGTCAGCTACAAGACGATCAATAAACTTGATGCTTGATGGATCTGTGGTCAAAGATGAATAACGTTCTTCGAGTTCTAACTTATCTTTTTTAGAGAGATTCGCAATTTTCTTATCTAAAATATTATTGTTACTGAGTGCAATTACACCGAGTCTCCAACCCGTAGCTCCAAAATATTTCGAGAATGAATAAACCAAAATTGTATTGTCTGGGCATATCGCAAATAAGGATTTAAAGTTATCTGCAAATGTGCCATATACGTCATCTGTTAGAATAATCAGGTCTGGACGTTTTTTGACGATATCCGCCAAAATTGCTAAGCCTTCATCACTCATTTTCACTGATGGCGGGTTGCTTGGGTTAACTAAAAAGAATGCCTTGATAGAGGGGTCTTCTAATTTACGTAATTCAGATTCTGGATACTGCCAGCCAAGGTTAGCATCTGCTTCAATCAGCACTTCTTCAAGTTGATAATCATTGAGTTTTGGGATTTCTAAATAAGGGGTGAAAATTGGAGAACCAATTGCAATTCGGTCTCCAGTAGAAATAATTTTATTTTCTTTCAGCGAATTAAAAATATAGGCCATTGCAGCTGTACCACCTTCAACGGCAAACAAATCTAACCCTTCTTGTGGCATTCCTTGAACACCCATTTCACGTAAAACATATTCTTTAATAATTTTTTCACTGACTTTAAGCATTCGATCTGGTACGGGGTAGTTACAACCGAGAATACCTTCAACCATCTCTAGCAAGAAAGCATCAGGATCTAAACCCAATTGATCACGGACATAGGAAATTGCTTTACCTAAAAAGACGACACCAGGTTTATCACGATTTTCTAGTACGAAATGATCAAAGCGTGACTGTAGCCCTTCGGCTCTAGGAAAACCACCTAGCCCTTCTGGCATGTAGGAAAATGAAAATTCAGACTCAGTTGCCGAGAATAAACCAAGCTGAAAAAAAGCACGGCGTGGTACGGTTGCAAGAAAGTTTGGATTTCCGCGACCCGCATTGAGCATCATACGATCTGTATGGCTTAAAGCCAGTGCAATCAGTTCATCTTTAAGTTCAAATGGGCTTAGTTTTGCATATTTTGAGTAATCAACATTCCCCATGGGAAGTCTCCTTAATTATGTTGAAGAGTAAGTGTTTTTAGATATAAAAAGTTTAAGCCAGACCCACAATCAGTGGTCCGAGTAAGGTCAGAAATACATTTGCTAATGCATAAGTAATAGCAAATGGTACGGTTGGAATAGAGTTTCCTGCTTTATCCAATACTCCACCGAATGCTGGATTTGCACTTCGCGCACCCGAAAGAGCACCAGCCATAACTGCAACGTTGTCATAACGAAGCACATAGCGTGCAAACAGCATGGATAAAATTAAAGGTACTAGCGTGACAACCATACCAATCATAAATAAAGACAGACCGCTTTCTTTAATGGTTTGAATTGCTTGTAAACCTGATTGTAAGCCGACTGCAGCGACAAAACCTGCCAAGCCTAAATCTTTAAGTAGTTGTGATGCGGCTAAAGGCATATTGCCGTGGACTTTATTTCGACTACGTAGCCAGCCAAATAAAAGACCCGATAATAATGCGCCACCGCCTGCACCTAACGTAAGAGGAACACCACCAATTCGAATGACAAATAAGCCAATCAGTAAGCCAACAACTAAACCCGCACCATGAAAAATCCAGTCTGTTTTGAGACTTTCTGGTAATGCTTTACCAGCTTCTTTGATTAAACGTTCTAAATCACTTTTTGTCCCATAAACTGTCACAACATCGCCTTGGCGAAGAATCGTGTCATCACTTAAGGGTTGAGTTTCTTCATTACGTTTAATCCCGAGAACATAAATGCCATGTTTTAAATAAGCGGGGGTATTAGCTTTAATATCACCCAGTGTTCGGTCAATATATTTAGAATTTCTAAGAATGACATCGGTGGTTTCCATGACCATTTCCATTCCTTGTGAAGACTGGAGTTCGGTCCCGATATGATCTGCGGCGGCAACGACACTGGCACGACGACCTACCACAAGCACGACATCATCATTTTGAAGCGTGAGTTCAGGGCTCACATCAATAAATTTATCATTTCGTTTCAACCGCTCAATAGTCAGGCTAGGTGTTTGGTTTTCAATTTCTGCTAGCGTTTGTCCTGCTGCTTGTTTGACTTTGTAAATGCGACCCACGATTTCAGGCATTGCAAGTTCTTGGCCTGGTGCGAGTTCAAACGCACCTTTAAGGCGTTCAGCTTCTGCTTTAAGAGCATCATCGTGAATTTCTCGACCCATAAATTTCGGCAAGATATTCACACAGATAATAATTGCGCCCAATGATCCAAAAATGTAGGTGACAGCATAGCCAATAGCAACATTCGCTTGAAGTTTTTGAATTTCTGCAAGCGGTAAGTCTAGTCGAGATAGGGCATCACCAGCAGTACCAATAATTGCAGATTGCGTCATTCCACCTGCAGCTAAACCAGCAGCTAGACCTTTATCTAGATTAAACATTTTTGCCATCAGCAAAACAGTAATAAGTCCACTAATTGCCATAAATACTGCAAGTAAGATTTCTTTGATTGATTGTGGTCCCAGCGATTTAAAAAACTGGGGACCACTTTCAAAACCGACAGCATAAATAAATAGGGCAAATAGAATAGCTTTTACGCCATTGTCTACAGGGACACCAATTAGGCTTAATACAACTGCGACAAGTAACGAGCCTGCAACTCCTCCAAATTGAAATTTTCCAAATTGGAATTGACCAATCCAAAAACCAATTGCAAGGGATAAAAATAAGAGTATTTCAGGACTATGCTTTAATTCATTCTGTAACCATTCAATCATGTGGATAGTCTCACTTTATCATTTGGTTAATATTGTTTATTTGAATTTATTTATTTTTAGTGTTTTTAAAAATACTCTGGGAATAGGTGTTAAGCAAATATATTTACAATCTCATTTAAATTTTTTTTGCTTTATTTAATAGTTTTGCTAATTGTTGATTTTTAATTAAAAAATTATTTTTTAGGTGAGCTATATAAAATTATCTGGTTATTAAGTAATTGATAAATATAATCAATTTATGGTTCGTATTGCACTTTAATTTCATCATTATTTTTTAATTTAATTGCTCTAAATGTGAGAATTTGTTTTATAAATTGGGTGGTTAATGTTATTTAATATATTGATTTATATTTAATTTTTATTTTTTTGATAAACGATAATTATTATTAATTTGTTTTAAAATTGTATCATTTGGTAAACAATAAAGAAAAATGTGAAGAAATTGTGCATTTTATTATCTATAAAAAAATTGCTTCTTCTAATAAATAAAAAACGTTTTATAAATATAGGTAAAAATATGAATAAAGTGTATAAGTTGGTGTGGAGTAGTATTTTGGGAACTTGGATTGTAGTTTCTGAAAATTCAAAAGGTAAGAAAAAATCTTCAACAAATAAAACTATTAAAAACTCTGTCTTAATCTTGTCACTGTTGAGTTCTGGTGTTGCATTAGCACAAGATATTAATGATGATTTGAACATTAATGGCAATTTATCGGTAGTTGGAGATACTACCCTGACAGGCACTTTAACTTCTACAGGAGACGTTGTTGCAAATGGAGTATCATTATCAACAGTGGGTAGTGAATTAACACAAACGCAGAACGATCTAACGACACTGGATAATCAAGTCAATAATACTTCAACAGGATTAGCAACCAAGGTGTCGCAAACAGATTTTGATACTTTAAATAATCAAGTGAATAATGCAAGTACTGGATTAGCTACTAAGGCAGCGCAATCAGATTTAGTTCAAACTCAAAACAATTTAAATACTCTGAATAATCAAGTGAATGATGCCTCAACAGGTTTGACCACCAAAGCATCCGCAGCAGATTTGAATGCGCTAAAAGATCAAACTTGGAGTTTGCAAACGAATGGTGGTAGTGCAACCGCTGTCAAATCATCTGATACCGTGAATTTTGTGAATGGAAAGAATATTGCTGTGACTAATACAGGCACTAATATTTCAATCGCAACAGTCGACAATCCTGAATTTAATACGGTGAAAATTGGCAATACGACCAATAATACCATGGTGTCTAGTACAGCAAATGGTCTAGATCTTGGTGGGGACAAGCTCACTAATATTGCAGATGGAGATATCTCGGCGGGTTCAAGCGATGCTGTTACAGGCGGGCAAATTAATGATTTGCTGTTTCAGAGTGGGCAGGGAATAAAATATTTTCATAGCAATTCCACCTTGGCTGATTCAGAAGCGACAGGGCTGAATTCTGTTGCCATTGGTCCTATTGCAAAATCAATAGGGGATTCCTCGATTGCAGTTGGGCATTTCTCCAACGCAGCAGGATTGAACAGTATTGCAGTTGGGGATACAGCAAATGCACTTAATGACAATTCTATTGCCTTTGGTAAGGAAACGGGTGCTTTAGGCACCAATTCAACCTCTATTGGTAATGGTGGTCAGGCACGTACCCTTACACCAACTTATAATGTTTCAAATACTCAAATTATTGCAATCAATGGTATTCCTGTCACTGCAACAGGTACAGATACCAGTACAATTTCTGAAATTAATGGGGTGGCTGTTTCTCCAGACCAAGTAACGCAATTTTTAACCGCTTTGCAAAATGGCGCCAATATGGCTGTGGGTGATAAAAGTCTTGCATTAGGTGCATCAGCATTGGCAGGTGGGCCATCTAGTGTAGCGATTGGTGATGCAGTTCAGGCAACAGGAACCAATGCGAATGCAATCGGTAAAGGAGCGAATGCTTTTGGATCGAATGCGAATGCGATCGGAACTTTAGCTTCAGCTTCTACAAATGCCAATGCAATAGGGAACTCTGCTTCTGCGAGTGGAGGTTCCAGTGTTGCGATTGGTAATCAGACGACATCTTCTGGTACCAATGCAATTGCTTTAGGAAATGGTGCAAAATCAAGTGTATCAAACGGTGTCTCTATTGGTAGTTTGGCAGGATCAGGCTCAGTTGGTTCAGGAACAGAAGATAGAAATGGACATATCGCGATAGGTGCAAATGCAGGGCAAAATATTGGTGGTAATCAAGCAATTTCAATAGGTGTTGGAGCTGGTAGTAATTCTAGTGTGAATACGACCAGTTCGGATTACAACATTGCCTTAGGGACAGCAGCAGGAGCAAATTTATCTGGTAATCAAAATATTTCGATTGGTTATCAAAGTAATACGGACAGAAATGCAACCATACAAAATTCAGTAGCAATTGGCTCCTCAACAACCTCAGATAGTTTGGGGGTTGCTGTGGGGTCTCGTGCCAATGTCGCACAAGCTGGTGTTGCTTTAGGGTATGACGCTATTGTGAACGGAACCTTTGGCGTTGCTCTAGGGTCAGATGCATTAGCTGGACAAAATGATGTCGCCTTAGGTGCTGGAAGTATTGCGGATGTGAATTCATTTGGTAATGGCTATATCACTAATGCATCCGCAGGTGTGGGAGGATACAACGTTGTATCGGTTGGGAGTGGTAATACACTCCGTCGCATTATCAATGTTGCAGATGGTTCAGATCTACAAGATGCGGTGACCGTCAATCAGATTAAAGCATTGCAGAATGATATTATTCGCGTTATGGGGGCAACAGATTCAAGTGGTAACCCTGCCAGTATTAGTAGTGATGGAACACTTCCACTCATACAAGTGAATGTTATAGATCCTTCAACGGGTAATACAAGTAAACTACCAACCACCATTCAAGATGCGTTTGATTTACTCGGTAGTGGACAAATTGGAGGTATCGTACCCGATGCCGTGTTGTATAACTCAGATAAATCTGTGGTGAATTTGGTCGGTACAGATGGAACCATTATTCGCAATGTGAAAGCAGATGAAAACGATTTAACTTCTGCGGTGAATTTAGGGCAGTTGCAAAATGCAGTCGCAGAGGCTGGACCGCATTATTTTTCTGTCAATACAACTGATTTAAATAACGAAAACAATACTGGTGCCCAAGGTACCAATTCTTTAGCCATTGGGCCAAGTGCAAGCACATCTTCGACTGCGTCCAATAGTGTTGCTTTGGGAAATTCAGTCATTGCAGCCAGAGAGCAAGCGATTGCTATCGGTTCAGGAACTGGAGCAATTGGAATTTCATCGATTGCGATTGGGGATGCTGCGGTAGCATCAGGTGCAAATAATATTGCCTTTGGTAAAAATAGTGAAAGCCGAGGTATCGATACTATTGTGATTGGGAAAGGTTCCGAGGCAGATGGTACCAAGTCCGATTATGCCGTTGTTATCGGGAGTGATGCGGAGGTGAATACGGCGAACCAAGGTATTGCGATTGGTCGTCAAGCACTTTCACAAGGAGATAATGCTACAGCAATTGGATACCAGTCCAAAGCTAGTGGTGCGCAGGGTGTAGCGTTGGGACGATTTGCTAATGCAAGTGAAGAAGATAGTATGGCCTATGGGGATAACTCTAAAGCTTCGGGTATTAGTTCCACCTCTATAGGATCGGATGCAAATAGTACAGCACAAGATGGTTTAGCAATCGGTTCACAATCAAAGAGTTTTGCCGCCAAAGCGACCGCAATTGGGCAAAATGCTGAAAGTGCGGGTGAAAATGCAATTGCTTTCGGGGTAAACAGCATTAGCCGAGCTCGAGATGCAACCGCGATAGGTAACAATGCGACTTCTAATGGCATTAATGCAATTGCATTAGGTAAACAGTCCAATGCAAATGCATTAAATTCAATTGCTATAGGTACCAGTTCGACTGCACTTCAGGAAGATGCAGTTGCTATTGGGAACAGTGCTTCTGTGACGGCTAAAGGTGCTTCTGTATTCGGTAAATCTGCAACGGCTTCGCATGAAAATGCAGTGGTTTTAGGTAATAACTCAGTTTCTGCTGCCTATGTAGCGACACCATCTACAACCATTAATGGCAAAACCTATAATTTCGCAGGTACTCCGACACTCTCTTCGAGTGTGAGTGTGGGAGATGTTGGGTCTGAACGCACCATTGTAAATGTTGCAGCAGGACGGATTAGTCGTTCAAGTACAGATGCTATTAATGGCAGTCAGCTCTATCAAACCAACCAAGCCATTACAGATTTGGCAGATACGGCACTGAGTTTTGCAGGTGATAGTGGTACCAAGGTAGACCGCAAATTAGGAGAGCAACTCAATCTTAAAGGGGGAGCCACAGGAGTGCTTACCGATGACAATATTGGTGTGGTCGCAGATGGTACGGATACTTTACAGCTTAAATTGGCGAAGGATATCAATCTTACCCCACAAGGTAGTTTAACTGTCGGAACAAGCAAAGTGACCGATGGTCAGGTTGAAATTAGAGATGGTGTAAATAACAGTAATATAAGCACATCTACCCAAAATGTGATCACCTCTGGAGCAAACAGTAACACCAGTAATGCCAGTAATATTAATTTAAAAAATGCGACTAATAATGTATTGCTGAGTGGTACAACAGGGACTTTAACAGGATTAACCAACAAGACGCTCACAGAAGCAGATTTTGCAACGGTTGGACGAGCAGCGACAGAAGAACAACTTAAATTAGTAAATGATACGGCGCAGAATGCCAATAAAGGATGGAATTTAACAACCAATAAAAATGGAAGTAGCCTTACCAATATCGCACCTGATGCGACTGTAGATTTCTCAAATAGCGACAATAACTTCTTGATTAGTAATATCGGAGCTGACCTTGATTTGAAACTGGCCGAAGTTGTGAATATTGGTGGTTTGCCAGGTGGTGCAACGATTGCAATTAATGGCAAAAATGGCACGATTACAGGTTTGAGCAATACCACCTTTGATCCACTTAATTATGTGTCTGGACGGGCTGCAACAGAAGATCAATTGGCAACGCCGCTTACATTTGTGGGTGACAATGCGGGTGTAAATGTCGATCGGAGATTGGGTCAACGCTTAAGTATTGTGGGTGGAGAGTCTGTTGGAGCTAATCTGACGGATAACAATATTGGAGTAGTAGCAGACAGTACGGATAATAAACTGACCGTAAAACTTGCCAAAGATATTAAGCTCGATAGTGTTAATGCTGGGGGGACGGTTATTGACAGCAAAGGCTTAACCTTTGTCAGCTCAAGTGGTGGTGCAGTCCCGAATTCACCAAGTGTCACGGTGACAGGTATCAATGCAGGAACCAATAAAATTACCAATGTTGCTGCGGGTGATATTACAGATAGTTCAATGGATGCTGTAAACGGCAGTCAAATTAAACAGATTATCGATAAAGGTTTTACAGTCAGTGCGAATGCAGACACTGGCGCTAAAGACACCATTGCTCTTGGTGAAAATGTTGATTTTAGTGCGACTGATAGCAATATTAAAATTACCAATACAGGCCGTAATGGCATTACTTTTGGGCTAGAGCCAGTTGTGAAAATTGGACCTGCAACTGGTGGAAATCCTGTGACGGTGAATGGTAATACTGGTGAGATTACAGGTCTAACCAATAAAACCACAACCAGTGGTGACTTTGCGACCGTAGGTCGTGCAGCCACAGAAGAACAGCTTAAAGAAATCCAAACAGGTTTAAACAATGCGGGCTTTGCTTTAACCGCGGAAGATGGTAATACCGTAACCAAGACGTTGGGGGAAAGCATTGAGGTGATTGGTGCAGATAGTAATATCAGTACCAAAGTTTCAGGTGGAAAAGTCCAAGTCGAATTATCTAAAAATATTGATCTAACCAGTGCAGGTAGTTTAACGGTTGGAAAAAGTAAGGTCACTGATGGCAAAGTTGAGCTAAAAGATGGCAATAAAACCAATACCAGTACCTTAGATGGAACGTTAGTCAGTGATGGAACCAATAGTAGTCTGATTGGCGCAGGAAGTATTAATCTCAGCAATGGTCTGTTCCAAACTCAACTAGGGCCTACGCAGATTATTGTAGGTGGAGCAAACCCTGTCATTGTAAATGGCTCAACAGGAACCATTGGTGGATTAACCAATAAAACTTTCGATCCGAATAATTATGTCAGTGGGCAGGCTGCTACAGAGGACCAACTTAAAGCGGTCAGCGACAGTATACAAACAGCCAATAAAGGGTGGAACTTAACAACCAATGGAGCAAATAGCAGTCAAGTAAAGTCTGAGGATACTGTAGATTTTGGCAATAAAGACGGAAATATTAATATAAGTAATAGCGGAAATAACGTCAGTGTCGAACTCGCTAAAGATATTAAAGTTGATAGTGTAACTACAGGCGATACAGTCATCAATAATAATGGACTTACCATCGCAGGTGGACCAAGCGTTACCAAAAATGGCATTGATGCCGCTGGAAATAAAGTAACAAATGTTGCTGATGGAAGTATCGCGCAGAACAGTAAGGATGCCGTGAATGGTAGTCAGCTTCATGATCTTATTGGGGATGGAGCTTTCCAAGGTGGAGATGGTAACACTATTGTTAATATTGGAGGAACAGGCGCAACCAATATTAATGATGCAATTAGTTCGATCAACCAAAAAGCAGGACAGCATTCGACAGTTGTTTCGGGTCAAAATATTACAGTGACGGAGACCAAGAACAGCGCAGGTGGTAAAGAGTTTATTGTCGCCACTGCGAATGATGTGAAATTTAATTCAGTTACTTCTAATACAGTTACCGCAAATACCGTCAAAGTTGGAGATGTCACGATCGACCAAAATGGTATTAATGCAGGCAACAAAAAAATTACCAATGTTGCGGCTGGAGAAGTATCAAGTACGTCTAAAGATGCTGTGAATGGCTCACAACTGAATACTTCAAATCAATATATTACGACCTCATTAGGTGGAGGCGCAAAATATGAAAACGGACAATTCACAGCCCCTACTTATAATGTAAACAAGGGGACATACCATAATGTAGGAGATGCTTTAGGCGCACTCAATCAAGCCGATATTGATTTGGGCGACAGAATTACCAATTTAGGAGATCGAATCGAGCAGGTATTCTACAACACGAATGGACGAATTGATGATGTAGAGAAAAAGGCAAACGCAGGTATTGCAGCAGCTATGGCAATGGAAGGCGCACCATTTGTAGCAGGGAAATTCACCTATGCTGCTGGGGCTGCATACCATGGTGGGGAAAATGCGGTTGGTGTCACCTTGCGTAAGACAGCAGATAATGGGCGTTGGTCATTTACAGGAGGTATGGCTGCAGCATCACAAGGGGATCCAAGTGTACGTATTGGATTTAGTGGTGTGATTGATTAGACCTCTCAGTGAGGTCCTCAAGTTTTGTCCATTTTAATTAGAATATGAATGAGAATAACTGCTATGAAAAAAACCTTTCTTTATAGTGTGATGCTATGTGTTCCTTTATCGACTATGGCTGCGGAAACAGTTGTGTCGACGGGACAGCAAGTTAATTTTCCAGATTTAAAAAAAAGTTATTTAAAACAAGTTAAACGTTATGAAGTGAATGATATTGCTCGACTTGATGTCGGTTTGGATAAAAATCAATTTCGACATATTTTAGGCGACCCACAATTTAATGAAGGCATATTTGCACCCAAAACATGGAACTATGTTTTAGATATTCGAGTACCGAATACACAACAATATAAACGATGTCAGTTAAGAGTCGACTTCGATCGAAAATCGTTATCAGAACGTTTAAGTTGGAAAGGCGAAGATTGTGAAAAACTCATAAAGTACCCCGAGCAGATTGTGAAACCTCAACCCGAATTACCAGTGACTCAAACGGTAGACACAACTGAGAGTGCAATTGATATTCTTTTTGAGTTCGATCGCTCAGATGCAGCAGGAATAGTGACTGGGGAGAGTTCCATCAGTACACTAGCAAACCAGATTAATCAAACCAGTCAGACCAGTCAAGTTGTGGTGTCTGGTTATACAGATAGATTAGGCTCTGATGATTATAATCAAAAGCTCTCTCGGGCACGTGCCAATACTGTAGCCCAGTTATTGGTTCAATATGGTGTTGCTCCACAACGGATTAAAATCAAAGCGAACAATAAAACTGATTTGTACCAACAATGTGACGCTAGCCAGCGCAATGAAAATCTAATTCGTTGCTTAGGTCCTAATCGGCGTGTGAATGTTGATTGGTAAAACATGCTCTATAAAAAATATTATTTAATCATCAGTTATGAGAGGTTTGATCATGGAAACAAAAAGAAGAATGTGCGCCATTGTCATTAGTTTTTTGGGGTTTACTTCAACTGTGCTAGCGGATTCCCCGAAGTCAGATGATGAATCGGAAATACTCTTTCAAAATGTTCAAATTTTTGATGGAAAGTCGCAGAAAGTAACTTCTCCAATGAATGTCTTGATTCGAGGCAATAAAATTCAACAGATCTCCAAGAGCAATATACCTTCGAGTGCGCATACACAAATTATTAATGGCACTCAAAAGGTGTTAATGCCAGGTTTAATTGATGCTCATTGGCATGCCATGATGGCTGCAATGCCAGTATCGAAGCTTCTGACATCTGAAGTTGCCGATTTCAATTTCAGCGCAGCACAAGAAGCACGAAATACGTTAATGCGAGGGTTCACTAGTGTACGAGATATGAGCGGTCCTACTTTCGCTTTGAAACGAGCAATTGATGCGAGAATTGTTGAAGGACCGCGCATTTGGCCATCTGGTGCCATGATTTCACAAACAGGTGGACATGGTGATTTTAGAATGACTTATGATATTCCATCCTCAGGAGGAAGTGGATTAAGTCGTGGAGAACAAATTGGTGGTGGAGTTATTGCAGATGGACCGAATGAGGTGACAAAAAGAGTTAGAGAGCAATTAATGTTAGGAGCCAGTCAAATTAAATTGGCAGCTGGAGGCGGTGTCTCTTCACAATATGACCCAATTGATGTTGCTCAGTATAGCGAAGAAGAATTTAGAGCCGCTGTGAACGCTGCAGAAAACTGGGGAACTTATGTTTCAGTTCATGCATATACCCCACGTGCGATACAAGCTGCTTTGCGTGGTGGTGTAAAAGTTATTGAACATGCTCAGTTAATGGATGAACCTACTGCAAAAATGATGGCAGAAAAGAAAGCTTGGCTTAGTGGACAGGCATTTTTAGAAAACGAGTTTGCAAACCCGCAACAAGGTGAAGCTAGAGAGAAGCAAATAGAGGTTCAGACTGGAACTGATACAGCATTTAAATTGGCAAAAAAATACAAGCTGAAAGTAGCATGGGGAACTGACATTTTATTTGACTCTAAAGCAACTAAAAATCAAGGAGCCATTCTTACAACTATGACTAAATGGTATAGTCCCCCAGAAGTATTACGCATGGCAACATCAACAAATGCAGAACTGCTTGGCTTATCTGGGCAACGAAACCCTTATGCTGGCAAACTTGGGGTAATTGAGGAAGGGGCTTTAGCCGACTTATTACTAGTTAACGGAAATCCATTAGATGATATTCAGTTGATTGCTCATCCAGAAAGTAGTTTTCTCGTGATTATGAAAGATGGCGTTATTTATAAAAATTTAATTAAGTGAAAATCTAAAGAATTACCTTGAGCTTGATCAATGTGTAAAGGTGAATAGATAAAGGTTAAATATTAGATCATTTGCTTAATAATTATTCAATGTGTTTTTGATATGTTCCTTGTGGCTTAATGTCACAGTGACTTGCCAAAGAAATTGCATCGTCTTATATTAAAAATACAGTAGCTAGCAACACTAAGAGCTACGAAGTAGTTGGACGGATCATTGACAGCTAATTGAATTTGCAACGATAAGTTCAAATAAAAAATCAGCACTAGCCATCCAACATAAAAGAACTCGCAGAAATGCGAGTTCTTGCTGTGTATAGTATTCAATTTTAAACCACAATTTCTTTGCTGGCTTATCTATAACCATCTTTTTTCAGTTTATTTCAACTGTAGTTCTACATCATATTTTCTAAATTCTTGAATTAGCTCTTTCAGCATCTTTATAGCAATCAAGCTCTCTGTATCTGGATGCAACTCTATGGCTTGTTCGCCATCAAAATAGCGCATTATTAAGATTTCCCAGTGATGATCAAGCGTACTTTGGCAGATTTCTAGACTTAGTAACTGTATTTTCTGGTTCATTTGTTGCGGTATAACGCTCTGAATCACTAGATGAGATGTTTCATCACTTTCAAGATTTGCTGGAAAGGTAATCACCCAATTACCGACTTTTTTAAGATGAGCAGGGTGATCCTCTGGACGAAAAATAAGATGGAGTGGCATCATAGATTGCTTCCAAATTGTTCTATTTCACAGATATTAAGTGCTGAAGCTATAACGCTTAAGTAGAAGGATTGGCACACTAAACGTTGAGAGAGACATCTAAAATGGAAAAAGTGCGCCAATATTTTAATAAATATAATCTTTTAAAATAAAAAAATATGATGTTAAGTGTTCATTCCACTGAGCTTAAACAAAATTCCTCTTAAAATTTATGCAGGATTGAGTCGTTGCAGTGAAAAATTAATCTGATGCAGAATTCGATTTAGCTCTTTAGGCGGAATACGCGTTTCTTGTAATTGGGTAATCCACTGCATTTGGCAAAGCTTTAGAGAACGAATATCTTCTGAGCTTTGAATGCGCAACACCAGTTGCTTCGCCATGAGTCCGCAATATTTTTGTAGAAGCTGAGCCATTAAAAACTTAACATCGTCAAAATCCAACGCGACTAAATCTTCAAATTCAGGTTCAGCGGGTTCTAGTGCAGCAGATTGAACAATTTGGTCGTGAGAGAACAATGCCGCCTGAGGCTGTGGTTCAGATATTTCTGCTTGAGGACGTTGCTGTGCTGTTGGCATTAAAATTGAATTTGATGACGGCTGCGTTACTGAACTTTGTGATTGAGCCGTTGGTCGTAAAGATTGAACTTCAGGCTCTGCCAAAACTTGAGCACTCGATGCCATAATGAGCCCCATCTCGCTCAGTTGTTCAATTAGTTCAGGTGGGGCAAGACGCTGTTTGAAGATTTCGTTCATGGAGTCAAAATCTTCAGTTCCAATCAGAACCAGTAAGCGGCGTTGACGTGCATTTAATGGCAAGCTACGTTGTTTTAGTGCGTCATGTCCTAGTTGTGTTTTAGAATAGTGAATCATGTCTTAATTTAATCCATGAGATAAATTAAGCAGACTATACTGCGTGAAAATTACACTATTGTTAAAATTTAATTACAAATCATTGATTTATAATGTGACTAAATTAGCATTTTCTAGTGCTTTACGTAGGTAAGGATCAAGCTCATCTTGGCGAAGTAACCATTGAATATAGTCCGCAGGCAGGTCTGTAATATTGGTACCACGATGCTTGCCAAAATTAATGCTTCGCGGAATTCTCGCATCTTCAGAAGCAGCATAAAGTTCTTCAATACTGTTAATATTCAGCTGATGAACAATGTGCATTAAAATATTGGCAGTTAAAATAATGTCCATATCTGCACGATGTGCTTTTTTAATCATTTCTCGGGCTTTTTCACTGCCTTTACTGATCATATAAATTAATGCTGAAATATTGTGTGCTTCAGCATCTGGCCAAACGCGGCGTGCCAGTGCTAATGTACAGATTGCCTTAATTGAACTGGTATCGACACCACACTTTTCAATTGCACGAATATCGTAATCGACATTATGCCCAATAATATATTGTGTATCGGTTGGGAGAATAAAAGTACTGTAATGAGGACGATCAATGAGGTCAGAT
This sequence comes from Acinetobacter sp. ACNIH2, assembly GCF_002934965.1. Classification (NCBI taxonomy): domain Bacteria; kingdom Pseudomonadati; phylum Pseudomonadota; class Gammaproteobacteria; order Moraxellales; family Moraxellaceae; genus Acinetobacter; species Acinetobacter sp. ACNIH2. Next base: position 226,631 of record NZ_CP026412.1, on the reverse strand, counting down.
TCTAAAATATGATGCACCGCCATTGCTGCAAAAGAAATTGGCTCATCTACACAGTACAGTTGATCAAATAATTTGGACTTGTCTAAAGTGAGTTTGCCATTTTCAACTTCAATAGGTGCATATGCAATTTCGATGGGTTGACCATTTAAGGTGTGTGTTTCTGTATCCAAAATAATGGCTTGCATATGAAAATCCTATGGTGTAGCTGAATGGTTCAATTTAACATTTTCATGTGCAGTGAAACAAATATAAACCAGAAGTTTAATTAGTCCATTTGATCTTTTGTTTTAAAAAACTGATGAATTATGTTTATTAAAATCAATTTAAAAATAAAATTGAACAGAAATAGAAAAAAGCGTAAAAATAAAACATTGCTGAAAATGAAGCAAAAAACAATAAAAATTGAATAAGGATATAAACGATGCAGAGAAGAATGCTGATCGCTGTTTTGACCAGTACAGCGATGCTATTAAGTGCGTGTCATGATGATGATCATGATTCTTATCATTCAGGGGATAATATTCCCAAAAATAATATTACAAATCCTATTGTTTCTACACCCACAGCTTATACCCAAACCGATATGTCTGCGACGGCAGGTGAAAGTGTCGTGATGACTTATAAGATGCTCGGCATTAATAATAAAGAAGTACAAGCTACGGCTTTGGTCTTTACACCAAAAACAGCACCGCCTGCCAAGGGTTGGCCAATTGTAGTTTGGGCGCATGGAACGACGGGCGTTGCAGATATTTGTGCACCCAGTCGCAGTCAATTAAATAGCTATATTAAAGCGATGATTGAGGGTTTATTAACTGCGGGCTATGTGGTGGTTGCTCCAGATTACGAAGGTTTGGGTGAACCAGCAAATAATGAATTACATCCTTTCTTAAATATAAAAAGTGAGGCATTTTCAATTACTGACGCCGTTGTGGCAGCGCGAAATTATTTAGGTAATAAAGTGTCGAATCGCTGGATGACCGTTGGGCACTCGCAAGGCGGGCACGCTGCTTTGAGTGCAGCACAATATCAGTCTAGAGCACAACTGGACTATAAAGGAACTGTGGCGGTTGCGCCTGCATCCAATCTTCAATTGATCTTGCTGGCAGGGGAGAGTCTTGCCGCTCAACAAACCGATATAAAGCAAAAAATTGAGACTTTGGCTTCTTTAGATACATTTACAGCTTTAATTACTGCAGGTTTACGTAATCCAAATCCAAGCTTGCAATACAGCCAAGTATTTAAGTCCCCAACCGATAAAATTGCCGACAATGCTGAAACGGATTGTTATCCCTCTTTAGAGCAAGAGTTTGGGACAGCTATGAATACCTATGCAGAAGATAATGCAGATGACATTACCAACTACCCTAGAACACAAAGTAATTTTATGACTTTATCTCCTGTGAAAAAGTTCTTAGATACAGATTCACAGCCTCTTCAGGTTAAAATAAGTACGCCTATTATTATTTATCAAGGTGCTATGGATACTACGGTTCCAAAAGTTGCTACAGATACTTTGCTGAGTGGAGATGCTGCTAAAAACTCTCCAATTACCTATAAAACCAATACGACTTGGGATCATGGTACAGCTTATGTACTAAATATTCCGAATATTTTGATAGATGTACAAACATTAATGCCAATTCAATAAGTTGAGTTGAACAAAAGAAGCTTATGTTTTTTATCGACATGAGCTTTTTTTATGTAAAACAGAGCAAACATCGTTCTCAATATTTGCAAACTTCGTGCTACAATACGCGGCAATCTTAGCACGGCTTAAAAGCCCTAAATACATAGGACCTCGCTAATGTTTGCCAATATCTCTATTGCTGAATTTGATCCAGAATTAGCTCAAGCAATTTCTAACGAAGACGCTCGTCAGGAAGCTCATATTGAGTTAATCGCATCAGAAAACTATTGCTCACCAGCAGTAATGGAAGCTCAAGGATCAAAACTCACTAACAAATATGCAGAAGGCTACCCAGGCAAACGCTACTATGGCGGTTGTGAATATGTCGACATCATCGAACAATTGGCAATTGACCGTGCTAAAGAATTATTTGGTGCTGATTACGCTAACGTTCAACCACATGCGGGCTCACAAGCAAACTCAGCAGTTTATTTAGCTTTACTTAACCCAGGCGACACAGTTTTAGGTATGAGCTTGGCTCACGGTGGTCACTTGACTCACGGTGCTAAAGTAAGCTTCTCTGGTAAAACTTATAATGCAATTCAATACGGTCTAAACCCAGAAACTGGCGAGATCGATTACGAAGAAGTTGAGCGTTTAGCTGTTGAACACAAGCCACGCATGATCGTTGCTGGTTTCTCTGCTTATAGTCAAATCGTAGATTGGCAGCGTTTCCGTGACATCGCGGATAAAGTTGGTGCTTACCTATTTGTAGACATGGCACACGTTGCTGGTTTAGTTGCTGCGGGTGTTTACCCAAGCCCAGTACAAATTGCAGACGTAACAACAACAACGACTCATAAAACTTTACGTGGTCCACGTTCTGGGTTAATCCTTGCAAAAGCAAATGAAGAAATTGAGAAAAAACTTCAATCTGCTGTATTCCCAGGCAACCAAGGTGGTCCATTAGTTCACGCAATCGCAGCGAAAGCAATCTGCTTTAAAGAAGCGATGGCGCCTGAATATAAAGCATATCAACAACAAGTGGTTAAAAATGCTCAAGCAATGGCTGAAGTTTTAATCGCGCGTGGTTATGACGTTGTTTCTGGCGGTACTGAGAACCACTTGTTCTTGTTATCTTTAATCAAACAAGATATTACTGGTAAAGATGCAGATGCTTGGTTAGGTGCTGCTCACATTACTGTGAACAAAAACTCTGTACCTAATGACCCACGTTCTCCATTTGTTACTTCAGGTATCCGTATTGGTACACCAGCAGTAACGACGCGTGGTTTTGGTGAAACAGAAGTTCGCGAATTAGCGGGCTGGATTGCTGACATTCTTGATTCAAAAGGTAGCGAAACTGTTATTGCAACAGTGAAAGCGAAAGTTGAAACTGTATGTGCTAAGTTCCCAGTATATGCAAAATAATTAGCAATATGCTTGAGAAGCCTCCCTCAAGGGGGGCTTTTTTATATCTATACAAAATGCTTATCTTCACCATTCTTCATTTTCTGCTATAAATAATTCAGCATGTGAAAATAAAGAACATACCAAAGCAAAATTTAGAACATGAATTTTTGAGAAGGACGGTTTTATGGACAAACCAACTATTATCATTTCTGAACAAGATCTGAATCGTTTAGAAACTATGTTAGAGCATCAATCAAAATTAACGCCAACCATGGAGCATTTAGAAGATGAATTGGCACGTGCCAATGTTGTTGCTCCGCAAGATGTTCCTGCCAATGTCGTCACCATGAATGCACGTGTATTGGTCACGATTGCTCCAGATACTTCATCAACGGAAATTACCTTGGTTTATCCGCATGACTTTCGTGGTGATAAAGGACAGGTCAATGTGTTGGCACCCGTGGGCGCAGCAATTTTGGGATTGTCTGAAGGACAAGAAATTGAATGGCCGCAACCTGATGGGCATTTAATGAAAGTCAAGATTGAGCGAGTACTGTATCAACCTGAACGAGAAGGTAATTATTTATAAGTACCCCCAATGAATGCATTAAAATTGGGCAAATCTCATCTGCTGAAAAGCCATCATAATGCTATGATGGCTTTTTTTATACAATTTTAATCTAGGCTAAATGGATGCTCTATTTAGTCAAGTACAGGTTTTTTTATGCGTGGTTTATACCTTATTACCAATGATGATCCTTTAAATCTATTGCTAGAAAAATTACACGCAGCTTTAGCAACAGGTCAAATTGCAATTCTTCAGTATCGTCGTAAGAAAGTGAACAAAACCGATCAACCTGCGGAAGTTGAACAAATTAAAGCGCTTTGCAATCAATATGCTGTGCCATTTGTAATTAATGATGATTTGGCCCTTGCACAGCAATATGGATTGGGTGTGCATTTGGGTCAAGATGATGGTGAAATTGCTGATGCAGTTGCGCGCCTACCGCAAGGCGTCATTATTGGTCGTACTTGTTTAAATTCTATGGAATTGGCTAAAAAGGCGATTTCAGAGGGCGCGACATATGTTGCATTTGGTGCTGTCTATGCAACTGCGACTAAGCCTGAAGCAGGTAATGTGGGAATTGAAGTCATTGCTCAGGCGAAGCAGGAATTTACGGTGCCGATTTGTGCAATTGGTGGATTAACCGTTGAAAATTCAGCACCTGTGATTACTGCGGGCGCAGACCTTTGCGCGGTAATTAGTGATATATTAGCGTTGAACGTAGCTGACATCCCACCCCGTGTTCATGCATGGGCACAGTTATTTGCTAAAACTGCATAATGTTGTAAGTCGATTATTTTCTATTTAGGTTGAGTAAATTCATGAGTTTATCTCCAAAGCAAGAACAACTATTTAAACAAGCCAGTAAACATATTCCGGGTGGCGTGAATTCACCTGTACGTGCATTTAATAGCGTGGGCGGTACACCCATCTTTATTGAAAAAGCGCAAGGGGCTTATTTGTTTGATGTGGATGGTAAGCGTTATGTAGATTATGTTGGTTCTTGGGGGCCAATGATTCTTGGTCATGCACATCCAGCCATTATTAAAGCGGTTCAAGACGCTGCGGTAGATGGTTTGAGTTTTGGAGCACCTACAGTACATGAAACGACTTTGGCAGATGTGATTTGTGAAATTATGCCATCGATTGAAATGGTGCGCATGACCAACTCAGGTACTGAAGCAACCATGACTGCGATTCGTTTGGCACGTGGTTATACAGGACGCGACAAAATTGTGAAGTTTGAAGGCTGTTACCATGGCCATTCTGACTCATTATTGGTAAAAGCAGGTTCAGGCTTATTAACAACAGGTGAAGGGGAAGCGACTTCAGCGGGTGTACCTGCCGATTTTGCCAAACATACCTTAACTTTGCCGTATAACGACATTGCAACTTTAAAAGAATGTTTTGCTAAATTTGGTGCTGAAATTGCGGGTGTGATTGTAGAACCTGTAGCGGGCAACATGAACTTGGTAAAACCTGTGGAAGGTTTCTTGCAAGCCATTCGTGAAGTGTGTGATGAACATGGTTCGGTATTTATTATCGATGAAGTAATGACAGGTTTCCGTGTTGGACTAGGCGGAGCACAAGCTCATTATGGCGTGACACCTGACTTAACCACTTTAGGCAAAATTATTGGTGCAGGTTTGCCAGTAGGTGCTTTTGGTGGTAAACGCGAGGTGATGGAATGTATTGCACCTTTAGGTAAAGTGTACCAAGCGGGTACATTGTCGGGTAATCCACTCGCCATGCGTGCGGGCATTGAAATGTTCAAACATTTACGCCAACCTGGTTTCTATGAAAACTTAACAGCTCAATTAGAAAAGCTTTTGGCAGGATTACAGCAAGAAGCTGATGCTGCTGGTATTCCTTTCAAAACGCAACAAGCGGGCGCAATGTTTGGTCTTTACTTTACCGATCAAGAAGATATCACCAGTTTCGATTCAATGCTGAAATGTGATGTTGTTGCATTCCGTAAATTCTTCCATGGTATGTTAGATCGTGGCGTGAATTTGGCACCATCGGCATTTGAAGCGGGCTTCATCTCAAGTGCACATAGTGATGAAGATATTGCATTTACGATTCAAGCCGCAAAAGAAACCTTTGCTGAAATGAAAGCATAAGTTGTAGTGAAAGTTCCAAAAAGCCTGTGATCATGTTGCAGGCTTTTTTTTGCAAGGAAAATCCATGAAAACCAAATATTGTTTAGAATTGGCTGATGCCGAATTGATCTTAAATGCAGCCTATGGGTATGCCTTACAGCATGGCTTTGCTGTAAGTATTGCAGTCGTTGATGAAACAGGCTGTTTATTGAGTATGAAGCGTATGGATGGCGCATCCCCAATGACTGCACGATTGTGTCACGAAAAAGCACAATGTTCAGCCATCAGTAAACGTCCAACCAAATTATTTGAAGATTTAATTCGTAATGGACAAGACGGATTTTTAACGGTAGAGAGCATTACAGGCATGCTTGAAGGTGGAGAACCCATTTTATATCAAGGGGAACTCATTGGGGCGATAGGAATTTCAGGTGCTAAAGCATTTCAAGATGCTGAAATCGCACAGTATACCATTGAGCAGTTTTTGGCACAGATTCAGCTTTAAGCTTTCTCACCATTTTCTAAAATTATCCGACTTAAATTTTTTAAAGAGGAATGAACACTGAGCTTTACACAAGATTCTTAGTCATAGACCTTCCCAAGCCATTAATTTTCAGTTAGGTAAAGATTTAACTGAGAACTAAAGATTCAGTGCTAGATTCCAATCGTTAAAGGATTGGGCATGCCTATTTGGGATTTAGATCGAATACATTGAGTTAGAACTCTTGGATAAGACACAGCCCGCATTGATATATTTTAGGGATGGATAAATTTACATCGTGTGAATTGTTTATTGAGATAGGGGGAGTAGGTAGACTTTCGAATGAAGTTTGGTTTGATAAACGATCTAAATGTCTATACTGTTGATTCTATAGCGGTAATACTTCTAGCAAAATGATCACATACTGATGCGGCTCATGTTCAAGAGGAAGATGTCAAGCACAGCCCAAATTTCAAAAAAATGATTTAGTCCCTGAGACATAATTCTTATTGTGGGTTAAATCAGAACTTTTTTGAACAAAATCGTAAAAAACGCTGACTTTTGTCGATTTTTGCATTGTAATTTATAGGGGAGCTTCTTATTATTGCCCGCTTGTTTGCACAGTCAGCTTGGAATATCTCTTGAGTCAATTTCTGAATGAACATCTGATCCACCGTGATGAAGATTTTATGGTAATCCATAAACCCGCGGGGATTCTTACAGTGCCAGGAAAAACGGCTGACTTGCAAGATTGTGTGATTAATCGGTTACTTCAAGAAGAGCCGAGAACCTTGCTGATTCATCGTCTAGATCGAGATACCTCAGGTATTTTGGTCTTTGCACTTTCTAAATTCGGACAAAACCGAATTTCGCGTCAGTTCCAAGAGCGCCAAACGTCAAAAATATATCAAGCTGTAGTCGCTGGGCATTTGCAAGGTGAAGGAACAGTGGATGTACCTGTGGTGTACGATCCGTCACGTCCACCTTTACACATTGCAGATCCGAGTTACAACAAGCCTGCCTTGACACACTGGAAAGCGACTGAACATTTTGAAATTCAAGGTCAAGCCGTAACTCGTGTTGAACTGACGCCTATTACAGGTCGTTCGCATCAGTTACGTGTACATATGCAGTACCTAGGCCATCCAATCGTAGGGGATACGCTGTATGCCGCACCCGAGCAGCTATTGTTGGATCGTTTATGTCTACATGCAGAGCGTTTGAGCTTTCAACATCCTAAAACAGAGCAGTTAGTTGAATTCTATTGCCCAGTACCGTTTTAAGGCGAAAAAAATACGCTTCAGATTCGAATAAGCCCACTTTTTTAGTGAGCTTTATGTCAAAATATATTGCTTAAAGCCATGAAATTTTGTTCAAATAATATTCTCTTTTGGGCAATTATTTCTTGGTCTACATTTGAGATAAAGGTGGAAAAATTGCAGCAGTTTGCTATTGGTCAACGTTGGTTATCTGACACAGAAACAGAGCTTGGCTTAGGGGTATTAATTGACGTTGATGAACGATCGATTAGCATCTTATTCCCAAAAAGCGACGAAACGCGAGTATATGCCCGAAACAATGCCCCTTTATCTCGTATCGTATTTAATACGAATGATGAAGTGCATGATCAGGAAGGAACACAATGGCTGGTCGAGTCATTGGAGCATCATCATGGTGTGGTACGTTACGCTGTCGTGCGTAGCTTAGAAGATGGAACGCAAGAACGTAAAACCCTGAATGAAACCCGTATTGGCGCTCAAATTCAATTATCTAAGCCTTTAGATCGTTTACTGGCAAGCCAAATTGACTATAAAGAATGGTATGACCTACGTATTGAAGCAATGCTGATGCAAGCCAATATGCAAAGCAGCCCATTACGTGGTTTGGTTGGTGCGCGCGTCGGTTTAATTCCGCATCAACTTTATATCGCACACGAAGTAGGCAAGCGTTTTGCACCACGTGTTTTACTGGCAGACGAAGTTGGTCTGGGGAAAACCATTGAAGCGGGTTTAATTATCCACCAACAACTAAAAACAGGTCGTTCTGAACGTATTCTGATTTTAGTGCCTGATTCATTACAGTATCAGTGGATGATTGAAATGCGCCGCCGTTTCAATTTAGCCTTCTCTATTTTTGATTTAACACGTACCGCGTCTATTAAAGAACACGACCCTGAACTCAATCCATTCTTGACTGAGCAATGCATTATTGCCAGCGTTGACTTGATGATTGACCATGACGACTTGCGCGAACAGGCGTTGGAAGCTGGTTTTGATCTGTTAGTGGTAGATGAAGCACATCACTTGATGTGGAATGAGGAAGAAGGTGGCAATGATCGTTATGATCTGGTCGAAGAGTTGGCTGAGCAAACACCAGGCGTGTTATTGTTGACCGCAACACCAGAACAACTAGGTGTTGAAAGCCACTTTGCGCGTTTACGCTTGCTCGATCCGCAACGTTTTAGTTCATTAGATCGTTTCTTGGATGAAGAAGAAAAGTATCAACATACTGCAAAAATTGCAGAAGTGTTGATGTCAGATTTACCGTTAGAAGACAGCCATTTAACTGCAATTGAACAGTTATTGGGGCATCGCATTAGCGATGAACCAGAACAACGTTTCCGTGCAATTCATGAATTGTTGGATCGCCATGGTACAGGGCGTATTTTATTCCGTAATACCCGTGAAGCGATTCAAGGCTTCCCAGGTCGTGATTGTCAGCCTGCACCATTACCTGCACCAGAAAACTGGTCGAAAGATGGCAAACTACGTGAGCAAATGTGGCCTGAAGAAGCACAGCTTGATGGTTCGTGGATGGAATCTGACCCACGTGTGGGTTGGTTGATGGAAATGCTGCGTACCCAGTTAAAACACAAAAAAGTGTTGTTGATTGCGCGTAGTGGTCCTGTGGTCGAAGCATTAGAAAACGCTTTACGTTTACATGCAGGTATTCGTACAGCCATGTTCCATGAAGGCATGAGCTTGCTTGAGCGTGACCAAGCTGCGGCATATTTTGCTGAAGATTCTTATGGTGCACAGATTTTACTCTGTTCTGAAATTGGTTCAGAAGGGCGTAACTTCCAGTTTGCTTCTGACTTGGTGTTATTTGACTTGCCTGCCAATCCAGACGTATTGGAACAGCGTATTGGTCGTTTAGACCGTATTGGTCAAGAAAACCGTATTCAGATTCATGTGCCGTATTTAGAAGGTACAGCGCAAGAGCGTATGTTCCGTTGGTATAACGAAGCATTGAATATTTTCAGTAATATTTCGCCAACCGCACAAACCTTGCAAGAAAACTTCATTGTCAATTTAAAAGATTGCTTGCTTACCGATATGGGGCAACAGTTCGAAGATTTGCTTGAAGAAGTCAGCGTACAACGTGAAGCTTTAGAGGCGGAATTACAAGCAGGTCGTGACCGCTTACTCGAATACAACTCATGCCGACCAATCGTTGCGCAAGAAATTGTACAAGCGCTTGAAGATTATGATGACAATACCACTTTGCCAATGTTTATGAAGCGCTTTATGGCGTCGACCAACATTGATTTTGATGAGCAAAGTAATGGTACAGTCATTATTAAACCGACAGATCAAATGCAAGTTCAGGGCTTAACCTTGGATGAAGAAGGCATGACTGCGACATTCTATCGTGATCAAGCTCAAGTCCGTGAAGATGCGCAATATCTGACTTTAGAGCATCCATTCACTGAAAGTGTGATGGAAATGATCAATACGCAGGCCTTTGGTAGTACCAATGTCGCGATTTTAAAGTCGAATGCATTAAAACAGGGCTCAATTTTGTTAGAAGTTTGGTTCAAGGTCGATGTGATTGCACCAAAAGCATTGAACCTACCGTCAAGCTTGCCACAGCAATTGATTCGCGTATTACTCAGTGAAACTGGGCAAGATCTATCGATGAAGATTGAGCCAAGTATTCTGAAGCCGTATTTACATCATTTAGACAGTAATAGTTGCCGTCAGGTGGTGAAAGCACGTCGTGATGTGATTGAAGAGCGCTATCAACAAGCCTTGAATATTGCCAAAACTACTTTGCCTGAAATGAAGCAGCAAGCCAAAGAAATCTATGGTGGCAAATGGCAATATGAAATTGACCGTTTAAGTTATTTAAAGCAATTTAATCCAAGTATTCGTGAAGACGAAATTACACGCTTACAAAAATTGCAGAAGGAAGGCATTGCCTTGTTGGATGGTTTATCTGTAACGCCAGAAGCTATTCAAGTGTTGGTGGTCGTTAAGCCTTAAGGTTTAACTTTCAACCCAGCAATAAAAAAGCACCAGATGGTGCTTTTTTATTGGGGATTGTAACTGTCAATCTGTTTAACGAATTTGTGATTCGTCCAAATGACGCGCACCTTCCAAAATCATACGAATCATAATCATTGTTTGCTCTGCCATGGCTTTGCGTTCTTCATTTGGTAAATCAATCACTTTGGCCCCCATATTAAATACCAGTTGCGTAATTGCTTTCGCTGCTAAGTCAGGGTGTGCCATTTTGCTGTGATTGAGGCGTTCTAAACGAATCAGGTCATCTTTCAGTTCTTGCTGGAAATAGTTAAGCTGTCGATCTACCGCGAGTTTATATGAGGCAGAACCTGTATAACCCTCGCGTAGTAATAGACTTAAATTTCCTTCATCAGTATTTAACTGTTCAATAAATACTTCGACCGAACTACGAATAATGCTGCTTTGCTTGATCGCTTTTAAACGTGCTTCATGCAAAATTTGGCGTAACACAATACCTGAACGGTCTATCAGCTCAATGGCAAGCTCATCTATATCTTTGAAATGTCTATAGAAACTATTTGGTGCAATACCTGCTTCACGCGCAACTTCACGTAGACTTAAAGAGGCAATGCTTTTTTGCGGTCCAATCAGTTTGAGCGCTGCTTGGAATAATTCATCTTTCGTAATGGTAGCTTTACGACCGACAGAACGAACTACAACTGGTTCATGCACCGTTTTAAGGTCATGAGTCGTAGTGTCGTGTTTTGTTTTGATCGAAGGCTGGTTCATATTTTTCAATAGATTAAATGCTTTTTTGCATTATAGCCTTTACTGCCTGTGATGTGAAATGAATAAAAAAGGACGAATATATATACAAATATATATACATGTGTATAATAATTAAAAGTCAATTGCGTGGTCTTAAAGATGTTCATGCTAAAAAAATCAAATTCTCCCCTTAATTTTTTAGTCGAAAGTGTTGTAGATCAACACTCTTTGAATTTTTGGTTGCAAAAGGTCAATCCACTTTGGTCGGTTGATCAAGCTCTAGGTAAGATTGTTCAAAAGGACAATACTGCTGAAGAAATGGTAAGTTTGACGATTGAAGTCAATCGTCATTTCAAAATGGGTCAAGCAGGTCAGCATCATCCTGTTATGGTAGATGTTCAAGGTACGCGTTATGAGCGTACCTACAGTTTGACTCAGATTGATGCGCAACATGTGTTGCTCAGCGTTAAAAAAGTAGAACAAGGCAAAGTCAGTAACTGGTTAATCAACCAAGCTCAAATTGGTGATGTGCTTGAATTTGGTCAGCCTTATGGTGATATGTTGTTGCCTAAACAAAATCAACCGATGATCTTGTTGGCCGCAGGCAGCGGTATTACTCCAATGTACAGTTTATTGACTGCTTTAACACAGTCAGAGCAACTACGTGAGCGTAAAGTGCATGTGATGTACTGGGTGAAGCATTATGCAGATTTCGCGTTCAAATCTTATTTTGAACAGTGGGCAAAGCAATATCCGCAATTTTCTTATCAAGTATTTTATACCCAAGAAGAAAATGCAGATGCACGTTTAAATGCGGCTCAGGTCGAGGTATTGACCGATATTGATCAGTCAATTGTGTATGCTTGTGGTCCATCAGGTTTCGTTCAGCAAGCGGAGCAACTTTTTACTCAAGCGCAAATGTTCCAAAGTGAAGCGTTTAGCATGACACCTGTGGTAAATGACGACACAGGTTTTGTGAATGTAACCCTAAGTAAGTCTAACAAAGTAGTTGCAATTCCACGCGGTCAATCAATTTTAGTTGGGCTAGAACATGCCAACGTGAAACCGACCTATGGCTGCCGTATGGGGGTTTGCCATAAATGTGTATGTAATAAAGTACAAGGCTCAACGCAAGACATGCTCAATGGCCAACAAAATAGCGAGCCAAGTAATCCATTAAAACTGTGTGTAAGTTCTGCCAAAACAGATCTTGTGATTGATTTATAAGAGAGTTCAATATTATGAATATGCCAGTAAAAGCACAATATTTTAAGAACCCAAAAAATCGTGAACTTACTCAATTTGAGTTAGATGAATTGGCGCGCGAATTGGATGCGATTAAACAAGAAGTGTTGGATGATATTGGTGAAAAAGATGCCAAATATATCCGCCGTGTTTATTCAACCGTACAGTACGCTTCAATTGCTGGTCGTGCTTGCTTATTTGCAGGTTGGTTTCCGCCAGCTTGGATTTTGGGGACAGGTTTATTAGGCTTTGCCAAAATCATGGAAAACATGGAATTAGGGCACAACGTCATGCACGGTCAATATGACTGGATGAATGATCCTAAATTCAGTGGGCAAAACTACGAGTGGGATATTGTCGGAACCTCTGATAACTGGCGTCAAACCCATAACTATAAACATCACACCTATACCAATATTAAAGGTATGGATGATGATATCGGTTATGGTTTATTACGTTTGTTCCCAGAACAACGCTGGAAACCAGGTTTTTTATTACAGCCTTTGTATAGCATTCCATTCTGCTTACTGTTTCAGTGGGGCGTAGCCATTCAAAATCTTGAAATTGGTAAAGTTTGGTTTGGTCGTAAATCTAAACAAGAACTGAAAGAAGAGTGGAAACCGTTACAACGCAAAATTGGCAAGCAATTGTTCAAGGATTATGTATTCTTTCCATTGATTGCTGGTCCTGCGGCATTACCTGTATTTACAGGTAACCTTGTAGCGAATGGTATTCGTAATATCTGGACTTTCAGTGTGATTTTCTGTGGTCATTTCACTAAAGACGTAGAAGTGTTCCCGAAAACAGTTTTGCAAAATGAAAGCCGTGGTCACTGGTATATGCGTCAAATTCGTGGTTCTTCGAATTTAACGGGTTCAGAAGCCTTCCATATTTTGACTGGACATTTAAGTCATCAAATTGAACATCACTTGTACCCTGATGTACCTGCACGCCGTTACCGTAAAATGGCGCCTAAAGTACAAGCAGTGTGCGAGAAATACGGCTTAAATTACAATAATGCCAGTTTGGTGAAGCAATATGGCAGTGTGATTAAGCGTATCGTGAAGTATGCGTTTCCATTCAAGAAATAATTGAAAAAAAAACCACTTCTTCGGAAGTGGTTTTTTTATGTCTTCTCAGGTCCAGTCTTTTGCTGGATAGTTTTGAATTAGATCAGAATAAAAATACAACATCCTCAATAGATTGAATTTCCAAATCGGGTTGAATCATTTAGCATGAGACATCATAGATTATTGTAGAGTCCAACGATGTTAGAACGTGGTATTTATCAACATTATAAAGGTCAGTTGTATCAGGTATTTTCTGTCGCAACACATAGTGAAACAGAAGAAAAGTTGGTGGTCTATCAATGCTTATATGGCGATTATTCTTTATGGGTGCGTCCTTTAAGCATGTTTACCGAGCAAGTCACTTTAGAAGATGGGAAAACTGTTCCTCGCTTTAATTTGATACAAAAAACTGCTATATGAATAGAACATGAAATAAAAAATGAAATTTAACATATAGCCAATTTCTCTGTACACGACAAATTTCATAGGGCCCTTGTCCTATCAGGCTTTTTCTTTCTTAAAATTGCTAGCACTTTCTTAAATTCTTCTTTTTTTCCAAAACCAATCAAACGTAGAATAGCCATCTGAACATAGTCCAAACCGTAGCGAAATAAACTTACTGAAAGTCGTCCATGCTTCTTTAGTTTTATCGCTTTTTTTCGATCATGTTGCCATTCACCTGTTAAATAGCACCAACAGAAACCGATCGCTAGCACTGCTATCAATTTCTTGACTCGTCTAGGGTCTGTTAAACGAGTATTTTCAAGATTGAATCCACGTCCTTTGAGACAACTAAATAAGGTTTCGATTTCCCAGCGTAATGCATAATCACCAATAGCAGAAGCATTAAACATAGGAGAAACAACAAGTAAAAGTTCTCCATCTTCTAATCGTAGCGCACTAATATACAGTTTCACTCGACCAACCCAAATACGTCGTTTACGACATTCTGTTTGACCAACTTGAAGATGACGAAATAAATCACTAATTTTATGATTCTTGGCTAAGTGATTGGTCACAATAAAGTTTTTTTAACACGTATACAGAAGTTAATGTCATTTTCAATTAACCATGTAAACCATTTCTCACCGATAAATTCTCTGTCTGCGAACACATTCACAATACGATCTTTACCAAAAATGGAGATAAAGCGTTGAATCAAAGCAATACGCTCTTTTGTATCTGAATTTCCACGTTTATTGAGCAATGTCCAAACAATAGGTATCGCTATTCCACGATAGACGATGGCTAACATCAAGATATTGATATCTCGTTTTCCCCATTTCCAGTTGGTTCTATCCAAAGTTAATTGGACTTTATCGAATGAAAATATATTGAAAATTAACTGAGAAATTTGACGATAATCGAAATACTGATCTGCAAAGAAGCGTTGTATACGTCGATAAAATGATTGTGGTAAGCACGTGATGGGTAAGGCTTTAGATGCAGAAGAAAGATTACATGTCTGTTTTACAATTAATGCCAGCATAATCAGTGTAAAACATTTTACACGTGACTTGTTCCACTTTAGATATTTGTTTAAGATGAGATGTAACTCATTGAAATGTGTCATCATATTCGTCGTCAGAAAACAAGTATTATGCCATTATTTCAATGAGTTGTCTTTTTTTGTCGTGTACAAAGAGCCAATTTAAAAATGGAATGTCTCGATGAGTATGAGTCAACAATTTAAAGCAAGAATAAATGATTTATATGTTTCTTTTAAAAAGCATGATGAAACTCAAAAAGATCGATTACAGCGTTACCGCAATATTGAACCTGATTCTGCTCACTTTTTAGCGATGCAGATTCGAATTCAGAAATCGAAGAAAGTCTTAGAAATAGGAACATCTACGGGTTATTCGACCTTGTGGCTGGCAGATGCCTTACAAGTTACACAAGGACAGCTCACTACCTTAGAAATTGATGCGGTACGCAGTCAGCAGGCGCAGCAGTTTGCGCAAGAATTTGGTTTGGACCCATTAATCCAGTTCTGGGTAGGAGATGCCAAAGATTATTTAGCAGAATGTACCGAAAAATATGATTTGATTCTACTTGATGCAGAACGTGATGCCTATGTGGACTATTGGTCTGATTTAAAACGATTGTTATCTAAACAAGGCGGAGTTTTAATCGTTGATAATGTCATTTCACATGCAGAAGAAGTGAAAGCATTTACCCATTTGGTAGAAGAAGAAGGTAACTATTTATTATCCACCTTATCTTTAGGTGCAGGTTTATTGGTCATTACTGCAAAAGATTATAATGTTTAAGCGGATACGCAGACTTCGTATGAAAAATCAGGGCTTACCCTGATTTTTTCTTGTTATTTATTGGATGGTAATGCGTGTGAAGTGCAAGTCGTATTCTAGGTATTTGTGTACAAAAGCGGCTTTATCACTACAACGTAGCATGTTGGCGTAAACAAATTGGGGCACAGGGTGGTAGAGTTCTCCAGAACCATTATTATAAAAAATTTTTAAGTATCTTGAAGTCGCATTGTATTTCCAAGAAGTCACGGCAAGCATTATTCCCATACATACCTCCTTGAATTTGTGAATAAACTCAATGGACCTTTCTGTTTAATTCAACGTAAATAAAACAAAAGGCTTACTTCAATGTATAGCAGAAAATACAGGGACTTCAAATACATTCTAAATAAAATTACATGAAATTTAATTGTAAAAAAACCACGCTTTAGGCGTGGTTTTTTTGATTCAATCTAATTTTTAAAAAATTAGATTTTACCTACTAAGTCGATAGACGGAGCTAAAGTAGCGTCGCCTTCTTTCCATTTAGCAGGGCATACTTCACCTGGGTGAGCGTGAACGTATTGAGCTGCTTTAACTTTGCGAAGAAGTTCTTGAGCGTCACGGCC
This sequence comes from Acinetobacter sp. ACNIH2, assembly GCF_002934965.1. Classification (NCBI taxonomy): domain Bacteria; kingdom Pseudomonadati; phylum Pseudomonadota; class Gammaproteobacteria; order Moraxellales; family Moraxellaceae; genus Acinetobacter; species Acinetobacter sp. ACNIH2. Next base: position 210,235 of record NZ_CP026412.1, on the reverse strand, counting down.
AATACCACCAGCGTTGATTTCAACGATTTGGATTTTGCCTTCTGGGTCGATTACAAAAGTACCACGGTCAGCAAGACCAGCAGATTCAATTAATACTTCGAAGTTTTTAGCAAGCGTCCAAGTTGGGTCACCAACCATTGGGTATTCAATTTTCTTAATTTCAGCAGAAGAATCGTGCCAAGCTTTGTGTGTGAAATGCGTGTCAGTAGAAACTGCATAGATTTCAACGCCTAATTTTTTGAATTCAGCGTAGTTGTCAGCAAGGTCACCAAGCTCAGTTGGGCATACAAAAGTGAAGTCTGCTGGATAGAAGAATACTACAGACCATTTGCCTTTAAGATCAGCTTCTGTAACTTCAATGAACTGACCGTTCAAGTAAGCTTGTGCTTTAAATGGTTTAACTTCGGTATTAATTAAGCTCATCATTGTCTCCATGATTGAGGTTAGTCTTTGAATTTGGAAGTAGAATATCGAAATTTTAATTATTGCTGAAACAGTATTTTTACATTACAAGCATCGGAAAAACCGAATGAGTAATTTAAATACCATTTCACTCAATATCATCATCATGTATTACAAATGAAACAGATGATGAAAAAATGACAATACGTCACAATCAAATTGTCGTATTTAAATCGTTATTCAACATGCAGTCATCTGGCTCGAATTTCAAGGCTAAAATTGAAAAAAGATATTTTATATAGATGTAGTTGCTTATTTTTCTGACAAATTCAAGTCTGCAATCTCGCAATAAACTAGTGCTTCACCTCTATATTCAGGTTTTTACCTTAGATATGAAGGTATGAAATGGAGTGAAATATAACCATATTTCTTGGGCAGATTGGCGATCACGTTGAAGAGGCTTTCTCTATGACCGCTTAAGGCGTAAAATGGACGATTCAAATTTTTATTGGGATAAATCATCTGTGCAAAGTCATTTAAATATCGATCAATGGGTTATGGCCCGCGACCGTCATCGTTTAAATCGACTACGCCGTAGCAAAGATGGTGATCCACAGCAATACCAAGAGCTGTTTGAACAGTCTAATCTTAAAGTACGTGCGCGTTTTGCACGTCTGCCTCAAATTAAACTGAACCAAGACTTACCAGTTACACAGTCTGCTGAACAATTGATGGCTGCGATTCAACAGCATCAAGTCATTATTGTCGCGGGGGAAACTGGTTCAGGTAAAACCACGCAGTTACCGCAAATTGCCATGCTGGCGGGACGTGGTTTGACCGGCATGATTGGTCATACCCAGCCACGTCGTTTGGCCGCTCGCAGCGTTTCACAGCGTATTGCTGAAGAAGTGGGCGAGAAGCTCGGAGAATCGATTAGTTTTAAAGTTCGTTTTAATGAACAAGGCTCACAAGACTCAATTGTACGCTTAATGACGGATGGTATTTTACTGGCGGAGCTTTCGCATGACCGTTATTTAAGTAAATACGATACGATTATTATTGATGAGGCACATGAGCGCTCTCTCAATATTGACTTTATTATGGGGTACTTAAAGCAATTATTGCCGAAACGCCCTGATTTGAAAGTCATTGTGACCTCTGCAACCTTAGATGTGCAACGCTTTAGCCAATATTTTCATGGTGCGCCAATTTTTGAAGTAGAAGGGCGTAGCTTTCCAGTCGAAGTGCGTTATCGTCCAATTTCCGAGTTGAGCATTGGCGGCAGTGATGATGATGAATTTGATGATTTTGAAGAGAATCTGCCACGTGCTGTAGTACAAGCGGTAGAAGAATGTTTTCAAGATGCGCAGGAAAAAGGTCATCCTGAGCATGCTGATATTCTGATTTTTGCCAGTACAGAGCAGGAAATTCGAGAATTACAAGAAACTTTACAGAAGCATGGCCCACGCCATACCGAAATTTTACCGCTCTATGCGCGTTTGGCGTTGGCAGATCAACAAAAGATTTTTAATTCTTCAGGTGGTGGTCGACGTATTATTATTGCGACCAACGTAGCCGAAACCGCTTTGACTGTCCCGAATATTCGCTATGTGATTGATAGTGGTTTTGCCCGTATTTCACGTTATAACTACCGCTCTCGTGTGCAGCGTTTACCTATTGAAGCAATTTCACAGGCGGCAGCCAATCAGCGTAAAGGGCGTTGTGGGCGTATCGCACCTGGGGTTTGTATTCGTTTATATAGTGAAGAAGACTTTTTAAGCCGTCCTGAATTTACTGAACCCGAAATTAAACGCACCAACTTGGCTTCGGTGATTTTGCAAATGCAAAGTCTGGGTTTAGGTTCACTCGAAGCCTTTGATTTTATTGAACCGCCAGATCACAGGCTTGTGAATGACGGTCGTAAGCTCTTGGTTGAACTGGGTGCAATGACTGAAAAAAATGCGCCTAAAACCTCGGTTGATCAAGAAGGATTTGAAAAAGCCGCTCTTTCTAAAAAAGGCGCTGGGGGAGACTCTCTCACCAAAATTGGTCAACAAATGGCAAAAATGCCAATTGATCCTCGTTTAGCCCGTATGATTTTGGGCGGAGCACATTTTGGCGTTTTAAATGAAGTGTTGATTATTGTGGCGGCTTTGGCGGTACAAGATCCACGTGAGCGCCCTGCGGATAAGCAAATGCAGGCAGATCAAAAGCATGCATTATTTCGTGAAGCGGACTCTGACTTCCTGTTTTATTTAAAGTTGTGGGAAGCGATTCATGATCCTGTCGAGTCAATGAGTGAGAACAAGCGCCGTACTTTTGCTCGTCAGCATTTTTTGAGTTGGTTGCGTCTACGTGAGTGGAAAAAAACTCATGAGCAATTACTGGATTTGGCGAAAGGTCTGAATCTATCTTTTAATGATAAAAAAGCCAGTTATGAAAACCTGCATCGTGCTTTATTGACGGGTTTATTGTCATTTATTGCCAATAAAACTGATGAGCGCAACGTTTTTATGGCAGTTCGTCAACAGAAAGCACGCGTATTTCCTGCTTCGACTTTACACAAGAGCAATACGCCGTGGATTATGGCGTTTGAAATGGTGGAAACCTCACAGGTTTATTTACGTACGCTGGCAAGGATTGAACCAGAGTGGATTCTCTTGGCTGCACGTGATTTGCTGAAATACCATTATTTTGAACCGCATTGGTCGAAAAAAGCAGGTATCGTGAATGCCTATGCGCAGATTTCATTGTTTGGTTTGATTATTGAGCCAAAACGAATGATCAATTATGAAAAAGTCGATCATCTCGCTGCCCATGAAATTTTTCTTAGAGATGCTTTGACGACGGGTAATCTGGGCATACTTCCGCCATTTTTAAAACATAATTTATTAAAATTGGAAGAGGTAGAGCGGGTCGAAGACAAATTGCGTCGACGTGATTTGGTCGTAGATGAAGAAACGATTTATCAGTTCTATGCAGCGAAAGTCCCTGTTGAAATTGCCAGCCGTCGTAGTTTTGAAGATTGGCGCGCCACCATTGAGCCAACACAGCCACGTTTTTTGTATGTAGAAGACGATGCGCTATGGCTGAATGATCGTCCAACGACACAACAGTTCCCAGATTATTTGCATAATGGTGAGCTACGTTTAGCTGCGAGTTATCGTTTTGACCCAAGCCATGATGAAGATGGGGCTACGGTTAAAATACCTGTGCAGGCTTTACCACAAGTAGATGAAAACATTTGGTCTTGGGGAATTCCAGGTTGGCGACAGGACTTAATTGAGGCTTTATTAAAAGCCTTGCCAAAAGATAAACGTCGTAATCTGGTTCCAATACCAGATACTGCGAAAAAAATCATGCAGCGTATAGATGCGGTACATCTACGTGAGCATTTATTTAGTTTCTTGGCATTTCAACTTCGTGGCGAACAGATTACCGAAAAAGATTTTTCTTTTGAAAAAATTGATCAATATTTGCTACCTTTCATTAAAGTGATTGATGAAAAAGGACGCGTGATTGAAAAAGGGCGTAATTTAGCTGAATTAAAAGCGCGTTGCCGTACCGAAACCCATAGCCCTGTCAAGCAAACCAAAGGACAGTTCCAAAGTTTCCCTGAAGATTTTGTATTTGAAGCTTCACACAAAGTTACAGGTGTTGTGGTTAAACAATATCAAGCACTGGTTCCTGTTAAAGTTTTTGCCAAGTTAGATGTTAAAGATGATTCAGGCATTGTGATTCAGACCTTCAATGATCAGACTGAAGCGATTAAGCAGCATCGGGAAGGCATTATCCGTCTGATACATTTGCAATTGGGGGATTTGGTTCGTCAATTGAAAAAGCAAATTTCCAAGCCGATGGCGTTAGCATATTCGCCATTGGGAGACAAAGCACAGTTGGAACAGATGCTGGTCTATGCAACGCTGCAATTGTCCATTAATGAGCTGCCAATTAATCAAGCTGAATTTCAGCAATTACTCTTAACGGTTAAGCAAAACTTTTTAACGCAGGGTCAACACGCGTTAAAAACTATGAGTGATATTTTTATTCAGTGGCAGAGCATACGTCAGAAATTATTAATGCTAGATGCTGATATTTTTGGCCGTAGTATGGATGATATTGAAGATCAGCTAGACTTAATGCAGTTGGCGAATTTTGTCTATAGCAAACCTGTAGATGTGTGGACTGAGTATCCACGTTATTTAGCCGCTTTGCTATTGCGTTTGGAGCGTTTGCCCAATAATCTACAGCGAGATGTTACTGCCATTGGGCAGATTGATCCGTGGATGGATAAATTATTTCAATTTAAAAATGACGTTCGTTTGAAAGAATTGTATTTCATGATCGAAGAGTTGCGTATTTCGCTGTTTTCTCAACCGATGAAAACCAAGATGCCTATTTCTGCGACACGGCTACAAAAGCTATGGGAACGTCTTAGTATCGGTTAAAATTGAGCGAATTCAGAGAAGGAGTTTTACATGGGCATCCGTATTACAGGTACAGGCTTGTTCCACCCAGAACACGTCATTACCAATGAAGAGCTAGTCGAAAGTCTAAATGCTTATGTGGAACAGTATAACCAAGACCATGCTGAACAAATTGCAGCAGGCGAGTTAGAAGCACGCCGTGGTTCTAGTGCCGAGTTTATTGAAAAGGCATCTGGTGTAAAACGTCGTTATGTGGTTGAAAAAACAGGTGTACTTGATCCAACCCGTTTACGTCCACGTTTAGAAGAACGTAGTGATGATGTGTTATCTCTTCAAGCAGAGTGGGGTGTGATTGCTGCAAAGCAAGCGATGGAAAATGCAGGTGTCACTGCAGAAGACATCGATGTGGTGATTTTGGCATGTTCAAATTTACAACGTGCTTATCCAGCCGTTGCCATTGAAATTCAGACGGCACTGGGTATTCAAGGTTATGCCTATGATATGAATGTGGCGTGTTCAGCAGCGACGTTTGGTTTGAAACAAGCTTACGATGCCATTAAGTCTGGCGCACGTCGTGTATTGTTAGTGAATGTTGAGTTAACTTCGGGTCATACCGATTTCCGTTCACGTGATTGTCACTTTATTTTTGGTGATGTTGCAACAGCTTCAATTATTGAAAATACAGAGACGAAAACAGGCTTTGAAATTTTAGATGCAGATTTGTTTACGCAATTTTCGAATAACATTCGTAATAACTTTGGCTTCTTGAACGGCTCTGAACTCACTTCACGTGATGATAAGCAATTCCGTCAAGATGGACGTAAAGTGTTTAAAGAAGTATGTCCACTTGTGGCAAAAATGATTTCAAATCAGCTAGAGAAGAATCTGATTAAACCTGAGCAGGTGAAACGTTTCTGGTTACATCAAGCCAATCAGAATATGAATGAACTGATTCTGAAATTAGTTGTAGGTAAAGAAGTGGCTGAAGCAGATCCAAGTTTAGTTCCAATTATTCTAGATGAGTTTGCCAATACTTCTTCTGCGGGTGTGATTATTGCATTACATCGTTCTGCACACGAAGTGAACGATGGTGAATATGGCGTACTATGTTCATTTGGTGCGGGTTATTCTGTAGGATCAATTTTGGTTCAAAAGCACGTTGCTTAATGTTGTAGCCTAAAAGCCTGCATTTTTAGCTTAGCTTTATAAATTCGAAAACATCCTTTCATATTTAGGGTTATTGGCTTGAATAATGAGAGGATGTTTTTTATGTCGAATTAAAATAGAAACAAGCAATTGTGTTTTAAATAAATGAAATAAGTTTAAAAATAAAAAACCATCAAGTCGTTTTAGATACTTGATGGTTTTTAGATCCACATAATGAATTATTTAAAATTTCTTTTCTACGCTGAACAATATGCTAGGAATGGCTTGACTTGTCCGTGCTTCATACAGACTACCATCAGATTGATAATTCAGGCGTTCTTTGTAGTCAGTGCTGAGCAGGTTACGCGCGCTTAATGTAGTCGCCCAACCCTTTTTAAAGCGTTTAGTTGCACTGAGGTCCAGATTGACTCGTTCGTTACTGGTACGATTATAAGGTTGATTTTCTAAAGCGCGGGTAAACTCTGGGGTATAGCTGAGATTGGCACTGGTCGAAAGTTGCCATGGCTGATAGTTATAAGAAAGCCCCATACTGGCTGAATAAGGTGCAACATCACTGACTAAACGATCTTGATGCGTCATATCATCTTCGACTTTGGCACGAATAGTCGAGAGTTGACCGTTAAGCATCCATGAATGCCCTTGAGCAGTTTGTTTTAATGCGTAACGTCCAGAGAGCTCGACACCATAGGTGGTTGCATGATCTTGGTTCTGTGGACGTTTAACATATCGTCCATTTTCTTGTTCAATGACCGACTCAATATAGTCATCAATTTGACGATAGAAGCCCGTTACATTAACACCACCCGCAGAGGTATTAAAGCCTAAAGTGGACTCATATGCTGTGATTTTTTCTGGGCGTAAAAATGGATTGCCGCCACGGTCTGGGTTATTTAAGCTGCCTGCATCACTGTCTGTAGAAATAGATACTGCGGGTAATAAATCATCCGCTTTCGGACTACGAAATGCTTGACTGATATTGGTTTGAAGTGACCAATGATCATCAAAATCATAACGATGTGCAACGACTGGGCTAAGATTTTGGTCGTCATAATCGACTAAGCCAGTACGGTGTATCCATTCTTGACGTAAACCAACGGTCAAAGTTTGTTGATCGGTAAAACGCCAACTGCCTTCGCTATACAGAGCATAACGCTGTTCATCTAATGTATCGGCTGTATTGCTTTCTAAGCTGCTTGAACGTGTATCTAAGCCAAACTTAATTTGACGATGTTCATCAAATTGGCGGACACCGTCATATGCTAAACCTAGTTCTTCAACCTGCTGATCTATATACAGCGAAGAAAGTGAAGAGCGAGTAAGTTCAGTTTCATTTTGTTTTTCATAAGACAGACGGACTTTGTCCGAGTTCTTATTCACTTGACGTTCGAAGCGCGTATTTAGGCGCATACTGTCATTTTTGTCCTGTTGAACTTGGTCCGAACGTGATCCATCTCGTTCATAATTGCGGTAAAACAGCTCTGCCACGACTTTCTTTTCGTCATCAATTTCATACTCAAGACGTGGACTGATCATTGATCCTTTACGTTCAGTGATATTTTTTTGTACACGAGTTTGGGTTGATGTTTGCGTTTCCGTTACTGAAGTGCTGTCATCCCAATTTTGATTAGCAGATAAGCTATATAACCAAGGGCTATCACGCCCATCCATCTGTAAAGTGACATTCTTGCGCTCTTCTTCTGAGGCTCCAGAGTGGTTAAATCCATAGCTCACTCGAGCTGTTCCACCAAGACGCGAATTTTGTAATGGTTCTTTTAAAATAATATTAATCATGGCAGAGGCAGCGACCGAGGCTTGTGTAACGCTTGGTTGCTTGGTAATTTCAATACGCTCAATCATGTCTGGCGTAAGGGTGTCAATAATGGACATACCCCCACGAGGCCCGCCTTGTACAGGTTCGCCGTTGATCATGAAAATAGGCGCACCGCCGCCACGGAAGCGCATACCTGATGCACCGCCTGGACCACGCGGGCCAGTAGCAGATGGCATTTGAAAACCTGCTGCGCGTCTTAAAGCATCACTGACAGATTGATCGCCATATTTCAGCATTTCTTCACGATTGATAATGGTTTTGGCAATGGCACTAATATCGTTATTCTTATTTGCTGAGGAGTTTGCTTGGAGCTTTAATGTCTTTAGAACTTGTACAGGTTCTGCTGTAGCGACTTGTGCGTTATCGGCAGCCCAGCCTGTAATTGAGACACCCAAAAGAGCGAAAGTAAGTGCACTAAACTTCCAAGAAGGCTGTAACGCATCCATAACTTTATGTTTCCAAATGTAATGTTGCGTAAGATTAAACTAAAATTATGGAGAAAGATTGTGGAGTTATTGAATTATTCTCTTGGCGAATAAAAAGTTACCCAGTTTGATAAATATATAAGTTTAGCTTGTTGTTATTTTCGGAGAATGGCTTTTTTTTTTAACTGATTGTAATTTATTTATTGTTTATTTTAGATCCTGACAATTGGCTGCTTTACCTTGATATAAAAAATACAGAGTTGATAATTTTAATGGCTATGTTAAAACAGAGATGTACTGGTCATGATCTAAATTGCAATGCAAGTTACTGAACTGATTCCTTTATCTGAAATAGAGGTCAATCGACAGGACGTTTTAACTATTCAACGGAATGAATTGGTGCCGATTTTTGATAATCCGGCATTACTGGTGAATTACGCTGAACAGCTTGTTCAAGCTCAGGCTGTGTTGTTACAGGGCATTGATCCATTGCTGACCCAGCAGTTTAGACAAAGTATTGAAGAGCTTATTCAAGCTTTATCTCAATCAAATAAATACCTAAAAAAACGAAGATTTAATGCTTTGCAAAAGTGGCTTGGTATAGACATTGAACATGGTTCAGGACAAATCGATTACTATAAAAATCTCGATATACTGTTAGATCGTTGCCAGCATTTAAGTCAAAAATTACGCTTAGAAATACAGAAGTCACAATCAAGATTTCAGCAATTACTGGGCTTACGGTTAAGAATGGCAAATTATGTGGTTGCGGCACAAGAGTTTGTACATGAGTATCCTAAAATGCTACGTACGCAGCATCCCTTAGATCAATTTTCAGATCGCTTATCCAAGAAAACTTATAGCTTGCAAACTGTACAGGCCAGTAATGATATTGCCATGCAGCAAATACAGCTTTCTCAGCAACTGTCTTTAGGATTACTTGATCGTTTTACTGAAGCGCAACAGGTGTTAATTCCCGCTTGGCAATATCATGTCAAGCAATGTCAACAGACAGACTCGACTTCCGAGCTATTAAAGCTAGATAATAGCCGTGAAAAATTGATTAAAACTTTAAGAAAATCATTAGAGAAACCTTCGGGCAACTCTTCAAAAAATTAGGTGAATTATGACCAATTCTGAGCAAAATCATTTAACTGTTGCCATGACACCAGAAATGGCGGAACAACAGTTTCAGCAACTTAATTTAAAAGAGCTAGGTTTGCAGCCTTCAGATTTGGCTGAGGTGATGACTGCAACCAAGGAATTGGAAGATATGAGTCATCAGAGTGTTGCTGAATACGGTAAGCACATTGCGACTCAAACATCGACGTATACAGATGAATTGCTGAATTTGGTGCAAAACAAAGATTTAGATGCTACGGGACAAAAGTTGAATCAAGTTGTACAAGTGGCACAGCAATTAAATAGCAGCAGTATTCTGAATCAGTCTAAAAATTCAGGCTTTTTGGGCAGTATTTTAAGTAAATTCAAAGGTGCGAAGCAAAGTTTTGATCAGCACTTTAATACCACCAAGGAGCAGATTGATGCTTTGGTTAAAGAAATTGAAGCGTCACAATCTGGTTTAAAAGACCGAGTTAAAACACTCGAACACATGTTTGACTCAGTACAAGATGAATATAAGCAATTAGGCGTTTATGTGGCTGCGGGCAAGATTAAGCAGCATGAAGTTCAGCAGCAAATTGCTCAACTCACCTCACAAGAACAAGATCAGACCATTACCCAGAAAATTTATGATTTGAATCATCTATCGAATAATCTGGAGAAACGAGTCAGTGATTTGCAGATATTACAGCAATCTGCAATGCAGACTTTACCAATGATTCGAATTATCCAGTCCAATAATTTAATGTTGGTGGATAAGTTTTATGCCATCAAAAACATTACATTACCCGCATGGAAAAACCAAATTAGTTTGGCTATTTCCTTGCAAGAGCAAAAGAATAGTGTGCAGCTGGCAAACACGATTGATGATGCGACCAATGACTTGCTGCGCCGTAATGCTGATTTACTCCATCAAAATTCAGTCGATACAGCGCGTGCCAATCAGCGTTCTGTGATTGATATCGACACCCTTGAGCATGTCCAAAATACCTTAATCCAAACGGTGAATGACGTACTTCAAGTACAAAAAGAAGGGATGCAGAAGCGAGAAGAGGCAGCACAGCGGTTACGTAATTTACAAAGTAATTTGAGTCAGTTGGTATTAGAGTCAAATCAACGCTAAATCCTTTTAGTCTGTTGTAGGAGGTCACTTGTCCAAATTAGAAGATGAATATGCAGTCAATACCGCTAATATTCAGCAAGGTGTGCAGATTTTAAAGCGTCGGCAAACACATCTGATGGCGTGGTGTATATTCACAAGCAGTTTGGCACTTGTGGCTTTGATCAGTTATTTTCTACAGCAGGAGATACTTTACAGTTGGTTTGGCATTAGCCTTGAGGTTAAACAACTGCATATTCCTGTATCGGCAGATCGTACTTTGATGCAGTTTGGGCAAGCACCAAATTACTTTTTTAATTTATTGTCTTGGTTTGGTTGGTTGTTCTTAAAAATAACCAGTGCTTTTATTGGTGCTTTTTTTGTTATTCATTTTCTTAAGAAACTTCGCTTCTTTGCGATTCGTTTTCAATCTTTTGTCTTGAAATTTGTAGGCTGGATCATCGCATTTATATGTATTTGGTCAACTCTAACTTATGTTCAATATGACTGGAATGATGAAGCAGAGGATCCTTATGCAACTGCAATAGAGTATAAAAACAGTTTGCATGAAAGTGAATTGGCTCAATATTTAGATCACACCCAATTAGCACCGCCTGTCAAAGCTTACGTACTGGCGCAAATTGCCTTATTACATTCGCCTGCCGATGAAAATGCTGCGATTCCTTATGTGTTGACTTTGGTCGATGCCGAGAAAAACGACCCTAATTTTATTCAATATGGTTTTAGTGCTTCACAATTATGGTCGATGCAGCAACAGCTTTATGGTAAGGCCATAACGCCTTTAGCAAAATCTATTTCTCCAAAAATTGAACAGGCTCAAAAGTGGGAAAATATTTTGCAAGTTATTATTATTTCATCATTTATTGTAAGTTCTATTTTAAGCTTAATGCTTTACTTATTATCACGGTACTTTTCTGCAAGAACACGTAGAATTGAGCAAAATTTAAAAAATACTGGGTAAGTCATTCATGTTATGTAAGATTTTGAACTATTATCTAATAATTCGATTGTATTTATAAATACAAACTGTTTTACCAATTTCATGTTTTTTACTATGATGTCTTCATCAACTTAATTATCTCTCCACTGGAGTCGTTAGCAATGTTAGATCAAAATACTTCTGCGCAATTAAAAACACTTTTAGAACGTCTTGAAAGCCCAATTGAAATTATCGCGTCTTTAGATGCTTCAGAAAAATCTGAAAAAATTAAAGAGTTGGTGACTGAAATTGCGCTGTTATCAGACCAAGTGACAGCACGCTTTGATGGTGAACATTCACGTCGTCCAAGCTTTGCAATTGCCAAAGCAGGAGAGCAACCTCGTGTACACTTCGCGGGCTTGCCAATGGGACACGAGTTTACCTCACTCATTCTTGCATTGTTACAAGTATCAGGTTACGCACCAAAAGTTTCTGAAGAGGTGTTAAATCAAGTTAAAGGTTTAAATATTCAATCTAACTTTGATGTGTTTGTATCTTTAAGCTGCCACAACTGTCCAGATGTCGTGCAAGCTTTGAACCTGATTGCCATCTATAATCCAGGTTCAACTGCAACCATGATTGATGGTGCATTCTTCCAAGACGAAGTTGAACAACGCAAAATTATGGCTGTACCAATGGTTTTCCAAGATGACCAGCATATCGGTCAAGGTCGTATGACATTGGAAGAAATCATTGCCAAACTAGATACTAACTCTGCTGAGAAAGAAGCAGCCAAGTTAAATGCTAAAGATGCTTTTGATGTCTTGGTAATCGGAGGTGGACCTGCGGGTGGTACAGCGGCAATTTATGCGGCACGTAAAGGGATTAAAACAGGTATTGTGGCTGAACGCTTTGGTGGTCAGGTGATGGATACCATGGATATTGAAAACTTTACTACTGTACAGAAAACGGTTGGTCCGAAATTCGCACAGGATATGGAAGCACACGTTCGTGAATACGGTGTAGACATTATGAATTTGCAACGTGTGAATAAAATTACTGGCGCAGATCAAACAGCAAATGGATTGGTGGCTGTTGAACTTGAAAATGGCGCAAAACTGGAATCAAAAACTGTGATTCTTTCGACTGGTGCGCGTTGGAGAGAAATGAATGTGCCAGGCGAAGCGGAATACCGTACCCGTGGTGTTGCATATTGCCCACACTGTGATGGTCCATTGTTCAAAGGTAAACGTGTGGCTGTAATTGGTGGCGGTAACTCTGGTGTAGAGGCGGCAATTGACTTGGCAGGTATTGTTGAGCACGTGACTTTGGTTGAGTTTGATACTAAACTGCGTGCTGACCAAGTATTGCAAGACAAGTTAAATAGCTTGCCAAATGCCACTGTAATCATGAATGCATTATCTACTGAAGTAGTTGGTGATGGTGCTCAAGTGACAGGTTTGAAATATAAAGACCGTGCAACCGATGTTGAACACACTGTTGAGTTATCTGGGATTTTCGTACAAATTGGTTTATTGCCAAATACGGACTTCCTAAAAGAAAGCGCAGTTGAACTTACTCCACGTGGTGAAATTGTGATTAACGAACGCAATGAAACTAATGTGAAAGGCGTATTTGCTGCGGGTGATTGTACTACTGTTCCATACAAGCAAATTATTATTGCGACGGGTGAGGGTGCAAAAGCGTCTCTATCTGCTTTTGATTACATGATCCGTTCCGGCCAATATTAAAAAAGAGCCAACATACACTGAGTTATGTTGGCTTGCTATTAAACTTTTTACTTTTTATAGGAACTGAGGACGCTAACACCGATGTTCCTTTTTTTATTGTTTATTGTTTTCCCCCAATATTTGGTTAAAACCGTTTTATTTTAAATAATCTTCAGCGCTTTAAATTTCTCCTCCAATGTAGCTTTGCTTTCAATGTATTCAGGATGAACTTCAATACAATCGATTGGGCAGACCGCCATACAGGTTTGATATTCATAAAAACCGACACATTCTGTGCAGCGTGCTACATCAATCTCATAAACTTTTTGTCCTTCAAAAATCGCCTCATTCGGACATTCTGGTAAGCACATATCACAATTGATACAAGCATCCGTAATTCTCAAAGCCATGACTTAACCTGCCACGTAAGCCAATGACGAAGTTGAAATATCGATTTCAGAGTTTGGGAGGTTGCGAATCAGCAGGGCATATCGCATATCGATATCGGCAGGAATCGGAATATCAACAATATGACCTGAGCCTTTGGCATCTGGAATAGAATTGCCTTTTTTATCCAAAATTTCGCTCAGTACAAACTGAATATTGCCTTGCGGGGTCATGAGTTCCAATGAGTCACCGACCACAAAGCGGTTCTTCACATCAATTTTAATATAGTCCCCGTGACGTTCTAATACTTCACCACAGAACTGTTGATGGTCAAAACGTGAAGAACCTGTTTCATAATTTTGGTATTCACTGTGGACATGGCGACGTAAAAAACCCTCGGTATAACCACGGTTTGCTAAGCCTTCCAGTTGTAGCATGAGTGATGGATCAAAGGGTTTACCTGCCAGTGCATCATCAATGGCTTTACGATAAATTTGTGCGGTGCGTGCGCAGTAGAAATAAGATTTGGTACGACCTTCAATTTTGAGGGAGTGAATACCCATTTGGGTCAAACGCTCAACATGTTGTACTGCTCGTAAGTCTTTAGAGTTCATGAAATATGTGCCGTGTTCGTCTTCTTCTGCGGCAAACATATCTTCTTCATTACGTTGTAGTAAAACAGGTTCAGTACATTGATTTTGTGCTACTGCATGTTGTTCATCTACATCACTATTGCAACACTGTTTTTCTTGTACTTGATGCACAGGAATTACATCACCTGTTTCGTCTTCTTGGGCTTGGTGAAGTTTGTAATCCCAACGACAAGCATTGGTGCAAGCACCTTGGTTGGCATCACGTTTATTCATATAGCCTGAAAGGAGACAACGTCCAGAATAGGCCATGCACAATGCACCATGCACAAATACTTCAATTTCCATGTCTGGCACATGATTTTTGATTTCTTCAATTTCTTCCAGTGACAGTTCACGCGACAAAATCACGCGAGTGAGCCCCATATTTTTCCAGAACTTGACGGTTGCCCAGTTCACAGCATTGGCTTGTACTGAAAGATGCACAGGCATGTCTGGAAATTGCTCGCGTACCATCATAATTAAGCCGGGGTCCGACATAATTAATGCATCAGGCTGCATGGCAATTACGGGTGCTAAATCACGAATGAAGTTTTTGAGCTTGCTGTTGTGCGGTTGAATATTCACCACAACATAAAATTTTTTACCTAAATTATGTGCTTCTTGAATCCCGATGGCGAGGTTGTCATGATCAAACTCATTATTACGAACACGTAAGCTATAGCGCGGTTGTCCTGCATAGACCGCATCGGCTCCATAAGCAAATGCGTAGCGCATATTTTTTAAAGAACCAGCAGGAGAGAGAAGTTCAGTAACGTGGTGAATGCTCATGACAGAATAAAGGCATACAAATAATATGACTTTATTGTATGGATATCAAAAAAGGATTCAACCCAGTAAATTAGTCGGTTTTATTCTGATAAACCTAGATTTTTCAAAATTTGACAGTGATCAATGGTGGTATTGCTGGAACAGGATTGACGTAGTTCCTGTAACTGGCTTTGAAATGAGATCAATTCGGCAATGTTTTTTTCCACTTGTAAAATATGCTGTTCGATCATTTGATCAACAACTTGGCAGCCTTGTTGTGGTTGTTTAATGAGATCAATCAATTGTTGAATTTCGGCAAGAGACATATCCAAGCCACGACACTGTTTGATAAATTGCAGCCTTTTTAAGGTTGCTTCATCATAATATTTATAATTATTTTCGGCACGGTAGCTAGGAATAATCAGATTTTTTTTTTCATAAAAGCGTACTGTATCAACAGGTAGTTGTGTTTTTTTTGCGAGTTGGTGGATTAAATAATGCTGCATAGCTTGACCTTAGAGCGAGTCCATAGTTTTAAATAAGCATAATATAGATCAAGGAGTATGGAAATGGCTTGTAGCTGTAGTCATGAACCCGCACCAGTTAAACCCCATAGTAAATTTAGAACAGCTTTATGGATTGCACTGATTATTAACCTGACGATGTTTTTTGTTGAACTGATTGGTGGCGCTTATGCGCACTCTTCAGCACTCTGGGCAGATTCACTCGATTTTTTTGGTGATGCAGTCAATTACGCTATTTCACTGGCGGTGTTGGGTGCAAGTTTATATTGGCGTGCCACTGTTGCGTTACTGAAAGGTTTGACGATGGCGAGTTTTGGTCTAATCGTCATCACAAAAACAGGGTATAGCTATGTTCAAGGTATTCCACCCGAAGCCATTACGATGGGGATGATTGGTATTTTGGCTTTAATTGCGAACATGATTTCAGCCGTGATTCTTTATGCCTTCCGTGATGGCGATGCCAATATGCAATCGGTTTGGTTGTGTAGCCGCAATGATGCAATTGGTAATGTTGCTGTAATTTTTGCTGCAATAGGGGTGTTCGGTACAGGCAGCTTAATTCCTGATTTAATTGTGGCTTTAATTATGTCAATTCTTGGTTTAACAGGTGGTTATCGTGTTATTAAACAAGCTTTGGCAGAGCGTAATAGCAGTAAAACTGTGAGTAGTTTGGAAGAGTGTTAATAAGTAACGTCGAATTGAATAGTCGATCTAGTAACTTGTGATGATTGTGGATTTCATCACAAGTTGAATTATGTTGTAAATTTTCTATTAAGATTCATTTATATTTCATTGATTTTTACCTATAATTTCTCAAATTTACTTTTTATAAAACCATAAATTTTTAAATGGTCAGGGATAGAATGTGTGTATTGTTGAGTGAAAAATAAAAAAATGGAATTTCTTTTTTTATTTAAAGAAGAAAAATTGGAGATATCAATAAAATTTTAAAAAAGAGGAAATATGCCAAAAGTTTTTAAAAGTAAAACTGGTTGTATTTATTTGCTATTTCAAATTATTTTCTGTTTTATTTTTTTTGATAGTTTTAATACATATTTATTAATTTTTAATCTATGTATATTTTATTCAATTGCAGCTTTTTATTCGAGTAAAAAATTTGAATTCTATCTGATATTTCTTGTGATGGTGGGGGCATTTATCTATTCATGGATGTCTTTTTTTAATAAAAACCCCAATCTTTATGTTAACAATAACAATTATATAGAGGGGTATTATTTAGTAGATATTCCAAAAAATAAAACTCGTCCACTAGGGACACTTACAGGTCGAGATAGTTGGATTGAACCTGCATCATATAGAACTTTGAGGTTGAAAGATAAAAAGAATAATTCAAAAATTATTATTGAATGCTCTATTACAGAGTTAGGTTGTCCATTTTATAAAGATGTTGGGAGAGAGGTGTATGTGAAATATGTGGTAAGTGATTTTTATTCCAGAAAATATGCATTCTATCTTGATGGTGGTGATATTTATAACGAAGATTATTTTAAAAGAAAGTATGAAAAAGAGAACTATAAAAAATTATTCTTTATTATTTTCTATATGGGGAGTTGTTTTGCTTTCGTCTTGTTTTTTGTTCGCAGTAAATTTGTGAAATAAAAAATTAGTTCTCATTTTATTTCACCGAATGACTTGTGGTGGAAGATAGATTGTAAATTCATTAATCGATTCTATCAGAGAACTATACGGATTCAGTTGATCTTCAAACGAAACTAAATTCAGTCGATCAAGCAAGTCAAATTTTGCATGAAGCAGTTGAGCTGGTTTTAACAGTAGACGATCATGCCAAACACGATAAGTCCCTAATTGACCATCACGACGATGATAAAAACCTGCGAGGGGATGGGTGAGATAAACTAAATGACTTTCTAAATCTGGGAAGCCTGCATAATTCCACAGATCATGTTCAGATTGGGTGAGTTGTAATTCAGCATTTGCCCATGCCGATTGGGTTTGCATCTTATAGTGGTTGTAATTTCCTTGTTCATCCTGACGACAATCAAAATTGAACTCAGCTGAATGCCAAGGGAGTTGCCATAAATAGCGTGGGATGATCAGCGTCCATGAATCTAAAGTTGTTCCTAAAAACCAAACACAGCGTTCCTGAGTGTGTTGATCAATCACATAGACACGGTAATCGGTTTGTTGCATTGTAAAATTGGGAAAAGAAAAAACTGCAGAAGTGAAATCCATATTGATAAATGGCACAACCGACATCAGAGCTTGCTCTTTACCTTGATATTCAATGGTATCGAGTTTGAACCGAGGTGGGATGATGGCATTTAAGCGTGCAGGATCGAGCGCATAAGTAATGATTGCAAAATGTTGTAACTTACATTGCACATCAATCCCTTTGGGTTTTGGGCGTGGATGTAAACATTCTTTAAATTTGAGATTTGGAAAACTCATTGAATTTATTATAAAGTTTATTTTAATTGTACTTATTCTAAGGAAAGTCATTTTTGCAGTAAAGCCATCGACTAAATATAGGTCGATGTGGAAATAACATTGCAATTAAGTGCTGAGTAAATTCATTTTGTTCCAGAATTTTGCCCAAAGATCTAAATATTCTTGTACAACAGTTTGATATTCAGGTTTTTGACTGCCTTGATAGCTTTGAGTGAGAAGTGACCAAATATCATCTTCGTGATTGTCATCATTGGCTAATCTATAGCTATCATCCACAATACCGTGACAATCATAATAGCCTTCCGTGAAAAGCGAATCATATTTCTCTAAATTGATGCGTAACGCTTCGCTATATTTAATCACTTGTAATTCGGCACAGGCTAAAATGAGCAGCAGGTGTTCATATGAGTTTAAATGTAACTGAATAAACTGATTGAGTTCATACGCTTCGTTACATATTTCTTGTTCATCAAATGGATCAATTTCTAAAGCGTGCAGTAGATCCATGAAATAAACCAAATGTGATTTACTTGGAGAACTCAGTTGTAATTGGTAGGTGTTAAAACCTAACTCATCAATCAGATTTAATGATAACAAGTAACGTGCATACGCTTTGGCGTGTACACGCTGTTGTATATGAATATTGGGGTGATGCTCTAATTGACATGCTTGATAGATAAGCATACTTAATGCATCGGTAAAGACTTTTACAATTGCAGCGAAATAATTGATATGAATCAACTTGAGTTGTTTTAGTGAAAGAGCTTGATTGTGTAAGCGTTCTAGAATTTTTTGTTTAAATAAGGGATGTTCAAGACTGTACTGTTTGAGTAAGTTCACTTGCTCGACATGTTGATGCCATAGAGAAGGCTCAACCGAATGTCGAATAAAATTTAAAGCTTCCAATCGGGCATTTTCTGATTGTGTAAAAGCAAGTGTACTCATGTTTGAGATATCAGATTTTGGATAATTTAATCATATTAAAAAAAAGTTAAATATGCTATAAACATTTATACGAGATACTTCACTTTTCATGATTTATTATTATAGAATAGGTACATACGAAACTTTACGTATGATTTTATTCATCTGATGTAAATAATGATATAATATAACCCATACGTTTCTTTGTTTTAAAAGATGCTCTTTCTTAATTTCATTTTGACCCACTTCTGCTTAAAGATAAGTTTGGTAGGTAAATAGCATGTCCAAAAAAGACGACATTATTAGTACTGCGCTTCATCTTTTCAATTCTTATAGCTATAACTCGATTGGGATTGATCGAATTATTAGTGAATCGGGTGTCGCTAAAATGACATTCTATAAATATTTTCCTTCTAAAGCGAAACTGATTGAAGAGTGCTTACACCGTAGAAATATGAATTTACAAGAATCTTTAGATGCAGCAATTGCTCAGTGTCGAGCTGAAGAATATTTAGACCATATTAAAACCATTTTTTACTGGTATCACGCTTGGTTTCAAATGGATGACTTTAATGGATGTATGTTTCAAAAAGCAGTTGAGGAAGTTTCCAAGGTTTATCCTTCGACCATGCAACCCGCTATGGAATATAAAGAATGGTTAACTGAGCGTATCCGTTTTGCATTAGCAAAATTAGGGGTGAATCAGTCGTCTCAACTGGCTGGTCTATTGGCCAGTATTTTGGATGGTATGACCATACAAGCTCAAATGGATAAGAATTTAGTCAAGATTGATGAGTATTGGAAACGCGTTTATAAGCTGATTCAGCTTGAGCTCATGGAAGTCTAAATAGACTTCCATTTGGTGAGATGAGTTAAGTCACTTGAACGGGCATTCAAATAAAAAAGCGTGAATACCGTAATGGTATTCACGCCTCGCTGATAGTTCCCTGATATTAATATTTTAGCCGGCCCCGAGCAGAAGCTGTCTAAAATATTAATGTTTTAGAGGAGCTTGGAATCTCCTTTCTTATATAATTTATTATAATTATTATAAAGTACCCTCTGGATTGATTATAAATTACATCAGCTCAACAAAGTCACATCCTGAACTAGACAGACCTGTCTGTTCTTGAATCGAATTATAGGAGTTTTTATTGATTTCGACAACACTTTTTAGTCGTTTTATTGGATTTTATGACGAAATTTTGCGCTTTGGGTTAAAAATTATACATTTTTTGTAAAAATTAAATGACTGAAAAATAAAAAAAACCGAGGGATTTCCTCGGTTTTAACTTGAAAAGAAGATTACTTCTCAACAAATGCACGTTCAATGACATAATCGCCTAAAACACCCATGCGTGGTGATTCTTTAAGACCATGTTGATCTAAAAGTGCAGCGACATCATCAAGGAATGCTGGGCTACCGCAAAGCATTGCACGGTCAGTTTCTGGGTTGAAACGTGGTAAACCAATCTTTTCAAAAATTTCGCCAGTTTCAATGACTGTCGTAACGCGACCTTGGTTCGGATATTCTTCACGGGTAACAGTAGGGTAATACACTAACTTGTCTTTAATGCCAAGTTCTTCGAAAAACTCGTTGTTTGGTAATTCATTTAGAATAAGGTCTTGATAAGCCAATTCAGAAATGAAGCGTGTACCGTGTACCACAATGACTTTTTCAAAACGTTCATACGTTTCAGGGTCACGAATAGTTGATAAGAATGGTGCAAGACCTGTACCTGAAGAAAGAAGATATAAATTCTTGCCTGGATTTAAGTCATCAAGAACCAAAGTACCTGTTGGTTTTTTAGAAACTAAAATTTCATCGCCAACTTTTACTTGTTGTAAAATAGAAGTTAAAGGACCGTCTGGTACTTTAATTGAGAAAAACTCAAGTTCTTCTTCATAATTTGCACTTGCAATAGAATAAGCGCGCATAAGTGGCTTACCATTGACTTCAAGACCAATCATCACAAATTGACCATTTTTAAAACGTAATGCGGTATCACGCGTTGTCTTAAAACTGAAGAGTGTGTCATTCCAGTGGTGTACGTGAGTAATCTTTTCGACGTTAAAAGCAGCCATGAAAGGTCTCAATAAATTATCAAATTAGAACAGCTTGCTATTCTAATCTAAAATCATTCTCTATAAACTGAATATATTTAATTGAACTTATCAGAAAAAGTGATTATGTCTGAGATTCAACTGCCAATTATTGGAATTATGCATTCACCGTATCAGGAGAAATTTGGAATTCCGCGACAGCCCAATTTGGTTCAAGTTCAGTCTTATATAGAGATGCAGGCACCTTATAATGATTTGGCTGCGTTTGAAGGGATTGAAGAGTTTAGTCATCTATGGTTAGTCTGGCAGTTTCATGATAATAAGAATCAGCATAAAAAAGACCAGTTCCGTGCACAAGTTCGTCCACCACGTCTAGGGGGGAATAAGAAAATAGGGGTGTTTGCTACGCGCAGTATGTATCGACCTGCACCAATTGGATTATCGGTTGTAGAGTTACAAGCGGTAAAGAAAGAGGGAAAGTCTGTCAGAGTTTACATTACAGGAAGTGATTTGTTAGATGGAACCCCTATTCTAGATATTAAACCCTATATTCATTATTCCGATGCTGTATTTGAGGCAAAAAGCGGTTATGCACAACAAGAACCAAGGCGAATGCATGTACAGTGGTCAGAATTTGCTACATTAGAAAAGCAGCGCTTGCTGACACAGCAATTGATTACTCAGTCGCGATTTGACGAATTAGATCAGGTATTGTCATTAGACCCTCGACCAGCATATCAGGAAGACAGTGATCGGATTTATAAAATGAAATTTGCTCAGCTCGATGTAAGTTTTGTTATTCAGAGTCAAAACTTAGAGATCATTGCTTTAGATTTCATTTAACTAATCTAGTGGCGGTTGAGTTTATCTTGGTACATATTTTTGTCGGCTTGTAAACATGTAGCGAGAATTCCATCACTTGGATCACGCAGAGCGAAGCCAATTGCAGCGCTAATTTGTTTTGTGTTTAGGTTCTGCATGATTCGTTCTAAGTGAGCCTGAGACGATTCGAAGTCATTTTCTACGGTTAATATGGCAAATTCATCGCCACCTATACGTGCAATAATATCGGTATTACGGCAACTTTCTGTTAACACTGTAGCGGTTTGACGAATGAGTTCATCGCCCGCAGCATGTCCATGTGCATCATTCATGAATTTGAGATCGTTTAAATCTAGCATAAATACTGTGGCGTGATGTCCATAGAATTGGCAACGTTCTTCTTCAGCGAGGAGAAACTGATCCCAAGCCCGACGGTTATAGAGACCTGTAAGTGGATCACGTAGCGCTTCGGCCTGTAAACGTTCATTTTTACGGGTCTGTTCAATTTCTCTCAATTCGGTTTGTAAGATTTGACTGAGTAAATCTCCGAGTAACTCAATTAAACTTTGCTCTTCTTTAAGGCTTTCAGATTTTGGTTCTGGATCAATCGCGCATAAAGTTCCAAACAAGCTACCATCTTCTTTGGTCAGCGGTTGACCAATGTAGGCTTTAATTTTGAGCTGTTGTGCAATCGGCGCTTGGCGATACGCGGGAATATCATCGGATAGGGGGGCAATTTTAGGACCATTGCCCAAGACCATCTGAGAGCAAAATGAATCGGCCCAATTAAAGACTTGCCCAGCATGTATATCATAACCATGATCTTCTGTTTGTAAGATAATCCAGTCTTCACCTTCTACACGGGTAATCATCCAAAGACCGAAACCGAAACGTTGATATAAAAAATTGAGAACAGCTTGTCCTGCATCATGAAAGCTTTTAAAACCAATGTCGTTCATTGCACGAACCTTTTACAACGAATAAGGGGAATAAGTTCAGGTATTATTTTAAATGATTCATAATTAATAATTGGTTGTATCATACAATAATGTAAAAATGAATCGATTTAAAATGCGAGTTAAATCTCATTTAAAATAATTAATGTGTAGTATCTTCATTATTGCTGTTTTTATAAAATAAGGGATTTTACCAAATGTGAGTCTAAATCCTGCTTTTAATGGAATAGAGTAAATGGTGAATAATATACACAAAATAGTCTAAGGTATCATCCACCATAAGATCAAAATAAAAACCAGCATATGTAAAATTTGAGCAGGTGCAAAGGCTAGGGCATATTTACCTCCGCCTGTAAGGCCTGCATTGATAGATTTGGCGATTGCATGGGCCGCCATTCCTAAAATAAGGGCATAGACAAGCGTGTGATTGGCAGGATCACCTTGTACAACAATTGCAGCAATTGCGGCATGAATTTCAAATAAGGATGCTAAAAGTGTCCCTATAATTAAGCCCGCATCGCCTAAGAGTAAGCTTAAACCATAAACTACCGCCTGAATAATCGTGAGTGTTGCTGCAATAATGGCAGCTTCTTTCAGGCTAAACATGCGCCCATCAGGATGTTCTGTTGGTGTCGAGGGTTTGGTTTTACGCATAAGCCAAAGTGCCCACAAAATTAAAATACTTATGGCGGCAAGAGCTGGCAGAATAATGAGTTTTAACCAGTTTAAATTAATTCCAGCGACGATGAGTAGCAGTTGTAAGAGCGTGGCAACACAAGATAATAAGGCAGCACCTGCATTCGGTACTGCTTCAGCACGCCCTGCACGAATCTCCATACCGAGGCTGGCAATTGTGGCGGTACTTGATACAAAACCAGAGGCTAATGCAGATAAAATCAGTGCATTTTTTGCTGAGAGTAAGCGTTTCGAAATATGGGCAAGTGCTTGAACAGCAAGAATTAAAGCCAGCAATTTGAGAATAATGTGTGGGTTTAATACCGTACCCCAAAGTGGCGTGTTAGGCGTTAATGGCAATGCCACAAGAATCAGTGCAAGTAAGAATAGTCCATCTCGAAACTCATGTTCAGTTATCCATTGACTAGCAAAGCCATGAATTGGATGTTTGAGCATCAAAATAATGGTAAGTATGACCGATAATCCTGCTGCGAATGGCGCATGCCATATACAAAGCGCACCAATAAAATAGGTCATCACAAAGGCTAATTCAGTTGTGACCCCTGGGTCATCTATTTGGTTACGAAGGGAGAATACGGTTATTGCTCCAACAATTATGGCACCTACAATACCAATGACGGTACCTAAGGCAAAACATAATGC
Organism: Acinetobacter sp. ACNIH2; assembly: GCF_002934965.1. Taxonomy (NCBI): domain Bacteria; kingdom Pseudomonadati; phylum Pseudomonadota; class Gammaproteobacteria; order Moraxellales; family Moraxellaceae; genus Acinetobacter; species Acinetobacter sp. ACNIH2. Next base: position 186,247 of record NZ_CP026412.1, on the reverse strand, counting down.
ACCCATCAAGGCACATATGGCAAAAGAACGTACACCTGCAAAACTGTTTGGGTTTTCACGTTGTTTGCTTCTTTCTCTTTCTAATCCAATTACCAAGCCGCAGCCCAAAGCTACGGCCATCATAGTTAACAGCTCTTGAAAGGATGCTTGTTCTAAGGTCTGGTTAAATAGGAGATCAGACATGAGCAAATTCGAACCTTATTATTGTGAGTCTATATTTATGTGAATAATGGATTTTTCTTATGCTTTTTCCCCAATAGAGGATATTTTATTCTTTATACCATAATTTAAACAAAACTTTGAAATATCTCCTTAGATTAAAAGTTTCAATATGAAGATATTAGTAGGTTAATCAGTAGTTTTAACCCTTTAAGTCGATGAACATTCAAGAAATAAAGTCTGTTATAGTGTCGCTAGAAATTGAGGCTTAGAATAATGAATTTTAATTTTGAAATTGATACAACTTGGTGTTTAGAGCAACTATTTAAAGATGGACGCATTGATGAGCGCGAAAAATTATTAGTACAAACTACGCACCGTCAACGTGAACAACTCAAATGGCATCCATTACAGTGGATTGCAAATTTTAATTTAAAAGACCAGCTTCATCCTCAAGCGACCTTATCTCTAAATCGTTTAATGCAATGGCTAGCAGATAAATCTAGCCTTCCTTTATATGTGATTGATCCACTCAAAGCAGATGTGGGAGCATTGACCAACGTAATGTCGCAAGAGTTTGCTGTGCGTAACAGAATTCTTGCTGTAGAAGTGAAAGCGGATGAAATTTTAATTGCAACGGATCAACCGTATAAAACGGAATGGGTGGGAAATTTAGAGCGCAGTCTGTTGCCGAAAAAGATTCAACGGGTGTTGCTCAGTCCAGATCAGTTACAGCGTTATTTGGTTGAATATTATCAGGTGAGTCGCGCAGTATCGAACTCGCAGAAGTCTGGGACTTATGATCGTGAAAATAAAGGTGTAGAAGCCTTATTACAATTAGGCGACACGCAAAATCCTGATGCGAATGATCAGCATATTGTGAAATTGGTCGATTGGATTTTACAGTTTGCATTTGAACAAAGTGCCAGTGATATTCACATGGAACCACGTAAAGATACGGGCAAAGTACGGTTTCGTATTGATGGGGTATTACATACGATTTACAACATGCCAGCCAATACGCTTATGGCTGTGATTTCGCGAATTAAGATTTTAGGTCGCATGAATGTTGCTGAAAAGCGTAAACCACAAGATGGACGTTTAAAAACCCGTACCCCAAAAGGGCAAGAAACTGAGCTACGTTTATCCACTTTGCCGACAGCATTTGGTGAAAAGTTGGTGATGCGTATTTTTGACCCAGAGGTTTTGGTACGTAGCTTTGAACAGTTGGGTTTTGAAGGTAGTTTGTTAAGTGATTGGCAAAGTTTAACCTCACATAGTCACGGCATTATTTTGGTTACAGGACCAACAGGTTCTGGTAAAACCACGACTTTATATTCTTCCCTGAAGCAATTGGCGACAGACCAAGTGAATGTTTGTACTATTGAAGATCCGATTGAAATGTTGGAACCAAGTTTTAACCAAATGCAGGTGAACACAGCAATTGATCTTGGTTTTGCGGATGGTGTACGTGCACTTATGCGTCAAGATCCCGATATTATTATGGTGGGGGAAATCCGTGACCACGACACAGCCAATATGGCGATTCAGGCAGCATTAACAGGTCATTTAGTGCTTTCAACGCTACATACCAATGACGCACCATCAAGTTTGACCCGTTTACATGATTTAGGCATACAGCCATTTTTAACTGCGGCAACTATTTTAGGCGTGTTGGCACAGCGTTTGGTGCGTAAACTGTGCCCACATTGTAAAAAAGAAAGTCATATCAATGAAAATGAATGGGAACATTTAACGTTTGATTACATTATGGAAATGCCCGAAAAAGTTTATAGCGCCGTCGGTTGTGAAGCATGTCGTCATACAGGATATAAAGGGCGTGTCGGTATTTACGAATTTATGCCACTTAGCTTAACCACGAAGCAATTGATTGGTGCCAATGCCAATTTGACAGAGTTACGGCAACAAGCCAAAAAAGAAGGCATTGAACCTTTGCGCATTGCGGGCGCGCGTAAAGTGATTGCAGGTATGACTACTCTAGAGGAAGTGTTGCGTGTTGTGCCATTGAATTAGGGAATCTGCACGCTTTATTTTATTGGCAGTTTAGGAATTGATCGTTCACCTGAATCTTGTTTAAGCTGATGTTTTCATAATGAGTGTGAATGATCAGCTTGTTTTGCTGGCTGAGTTGATCAGTACATAAGGAAGTATATTTACTGAACGGCCTGCAACCTTGCAGGTTTTGGGCTGCGCTAAATGATAGGTTCCTTTGAATGTTTAATATTCTTCGGTGTAAGTTATCTTGTTTAAAAGATTCATTACGTCGCTTCAAAATTTAAAAGCAAAGCATGAATTACATAAAATAAATTTCTATCATAGGGTATAAGGACTAGATTTTCGGGCTTGATGTAGTTACTTAGCCGATGTCTCTAGTCCTTATATTTTAAAATTAATTTCTTATTCATTATTCGGATTAATTCAATGTTTAAGTGTATGGATAAATTAAAAATTAAATTAAATTTAAAAAATTTAGCTTTGTTGCTAGTCGTTATATACTCAGTTGTCGTTATTTTTTTGGTGGCACGTGATGATGGTTTTTATGGAATAAGATTTTTATCCATATGGTCTATTGTTATAATGTGGCTTTTAATTGTTTTTTTTATTGACATTAGTAAGAAATCTAAAAATAAGAATATTGAAGAAATTGAAAAGTATAAAAATATTAGAATATATTATGTTGGTTTGTTTTTAACCCTTATGCCCATGTTTATGGGGTTTCCTGACAAACTGGCTATTCTTTTTTATAATGTTGATAAAGGGTATGAAAATGCAGAGGTCTACAATGTAGAGATTAGTAGGTATTTAAAAACAGGGACTGGCAGACAGGGTGGAGATATATGGGCAACTGCAAAAAAATCTTACGGGTAGACAAGAGAAATATGTATTAATTTGCAATTTGATTTCTCTGGTTGAGTGTGATTTAGGACATTTAAAAGGAGAGAATGCAGTTGTAAAGCTATCTATGGATAATGGTTACCCATTAAAAGATACAAGTTTAGTATATAGTTTTAAAAGTAAAAGCTTAAATATTGATGAAAAAGAATGGATTAATTCGTATAAAGAAAACAAACGATATATTTTTAAATTTTTAATCTTAATTTACATTCCATCGATTTTGTTTGCTTTTTTTGTACCTCGTCTTTTTAAATCAGATATGGTATTGAGAGGATCTTAAGATTCAACTCATGTTATTTTGTTTTAATTGCATTAACCAAATCAAGATATGAATATTTGAGGGTGAAGTAATGAATGTAATTTCTAAAATAGCGTTAGTTACAGCTTTTGTGAGTACAGCGAGTGGTTTTGCATTTGCCAATACGGCAGTAGTGAATCAACAGGCAATTGCTCCAACACAAATTACCGTTAAGCAGGCACTAACTTTAAAAGATGATACACCTGTAAAACTGAAAGGCTATGTTGTTAAAGCTTTGGGTGATGAAAAATATCAGTTCCAAGACCATACAGGTAGTATTACGGTCGATATCGATGATGAATTATGGCGTGGTCAACCTGTATCGGCAAAAACACCAGTTACACTAACAGGTGAAGTGGATATTGATTATCTTCCAACCAAACGTGTTGAAATTGATGTTGATACTTTAACTTTTTAATCAGACATCCATTGAACTGAAGCCACATGCAAAACATGTGGCTTTTGCATTTTAAATCCAATCAAGGCATGCTGATGATAAGCATGTGATGTGAGTACACGATGCGTATATTATTAGCTGAAGACGATCACTCTCAAGCCGAGAGTATTAAAACTTGGTTAGAAATGGACGGTTATAGTGTAGATTGGGTTGATCGTGGCGATTATGCAATTCATGCCATAGAACAACACCAATATGACTGCATTCTTTTAGACCGTGGTTTGCCACAAGCTACGGGAGATGACATTCTTAAAACCATAAGAACACGGCAGCAAGGTATTCCTGTTATTTTTATTACAGCAAGAGACAGTATTCATGACCGTGTTGAGGGGCTAGATTTAGGAGCCAATGATTATTTGGTCAAACCGTTTAGCTTAGAAGAATTATCAGCACGAGTTCGTGCTCAATTACGTTTGCAGCAATCATCGGTAGGTCAGTATTTATCTTTTGCCAATTTACAACTCGACCCGCAAGCTAAGGTTGTTCAGCAAAATGGACAGGTGATTCATCTCACTGCGAAAGAATTTCAGATTTTATATAAATTAATGCAGAAGCCTGAACATATTGTGACGCGTGAACAACTTGAAGAGTCACTGTATGCATGGGGTGAAGAAATTGAAAGTAATGCAATAGAAGTATTTATTTATCAATTACGGAAGAAAATAGGCGCTGATTTGATTAAAACGGTTCGAGGGCTAGGCTATCGAATGAATCAGGATACTTAAATGGCTGCCAAGCATATTTCATTGCAAAAGAGACTGGTTAAGACGTCTGTGCTGAGTTCAGTTGCAGCAGGCGCAGTCGCCTTTGCTTTATTGGTGGGCATTTCGATATATCAAAGTATGAGTATGCAAGACGAAATTATGGATGAAATTGCTGATGCTTTGCTGCTTGTTCAACCCAATCAAAATGAAGGAGCACATATCACGCAGTTAAGTGATGAGTTTGATCTACAATATCAGTTGATCCATCAGCAAACGGTCGTGCTTCAATCCGATTCATTTGAATTGGCATCTATGGTGAATTTTTTAGATATGCAGCATGAGCATTTTGATTACGTTTGGTTTCAACATGCGCTGTGGCGAAGTTATCAATCCTTTGATCAGGATACTCGGCTGCAAGTGGTGATTTATCAACCTATGCAAGTTCGTTTTGAAAAAATCTTGAGTAGTTTTGCTATATATGCTGTTTTGTTAATGGTCTTGTGGTTGTTACAGTGGTTATTTTCACATTTCGCGATTGCACGTCAGTTCAAAGTCATGCAAATGTTATCTAAAAAAATAGCGGACAAGAGCGCGCAGGACTTAACGCCAATTACGCAGAATGCCCCCATCATTGATGAGCTTCAGCCCATTATTTTGCAATTAAATCAATTATTACAACGCCTAGATCAATCATTACAAGCAGAACAGCGCTTTACCGCAGATGCTTCGCATGAATTACGTTCACCACTGTCTGCAATTCAGTTGCGTTTGCAGGTACTCCAACGAAAATATCAAGATCAGCCTCAATTTACGCAAGAATTACAACTCATTCAGCAAGATGTTAGCCGTGGTACCCAAGTGCTAGAAAACCTCTTGCTTCTCGCGCGTTTAGATCCGACTGAAACCGCAGATTTACCATTATCATCGCTTAATTTAAGCCAACTGGTGGTGGACGTCTGGAATAATTTGGAAATATTTAAGCAGCAGAAACAAATCCAACTCGTATCCAATTTGGAACCCTGTCAGGTTAAGGTAAATCCTGAATTAATGACGGTTTGTTTACGTAATCTTTTAGATAATGCCATACGTTATAGCCAACCTCATGGACGTGTTTATATACAGGTAACAGCCGAGCAACAACAGGGGTATCTATGTATTGAAAATGAAGGTGAAGAGGTAGACAGCAACACGATCTCACGTTTGGGTGAGCGTTTTTATAGGGCTTTAGGCAGTAAAACGACAGGTTCAGGGTTAGGGCTTTCAATCTGTAAAAAAATTGTGCAACTGCATCATGCGAGCATAGATTTTTCAGTATCTTCTTATGGTGGTTTAAAAGTAGAGTTGTACTTTAGAAAATTTGAAACACCTGAAATTTGAGATATTGTTCTATTTAGCCTGTAAATAAAAAAGCAGTACGCGCTGACATACTGCTAGTTCCCACGTTTATTATTATCAGTTTATTTTGTTTTTATTTCGTGAGAATAAGACGATTATTGCGAGTTAAACGTAGACGATATTCTTCACCTGCATGCATGATGCGAATTTCACGTCCAAGGGCAAAAAGATTGTTGGAATGTAGCATTGGTAGTGCATGTGCAGCTTCAGTGTGACGTGTAAATAAGCTAAAAGGTGCGTTCATTTTTGTTTGCTCCGTGGTGTATTCTTGAGTGGTTTAAATGATAATCATTATCGAATAGATCTGTCAACGGAAATTTTAGCAATTTATAAAAAAACAAAATTTACTTACACTGACACTAATTTAAAGTGATGGAACTAGTTATGTCCAAGCCGAATATTCATGTCGCTATTGCCTTATTACTGCATCAAAATAAAGTCTTGGTTGGATGGCGCAGTGCTGAACAACATCAAGGCAATAAGCATGAATTTCCTGGAGGGAAAGTCGAAGCGAATGAAACGCCTTTAGACGCTTGTCGCCGTGAAGTTTTTGAAGAAGTTGGGGTAGGGCTGAATGACTGGCACGCATTTGATGTGATTTGTCATGAATATGATGATGTCGTGGTAAATTTACATTTATTTCATGCCATAGTACCCGAAGCATTATTAAGTGAAATCCAGCAACCATGGACATGGTATAGCCGTACAGAATTACTGAGTCTGAATTTTCCGAAAGCCAATTTTAGTATTTTGCAACGCTTATATTGGCCAAATCAAATTAAAATTTCTGAGCATTTGAATGATTTGGAACAACTTAAACCGCAGCAATTATTATATTGGCGTGTTGAACATACAGCAGCAGATTTGGAAGATTTAGAACAATTATCTGAACAACAAGCAAGTCATTTAATTGTCAATGTACAAGCGTGGCAAAAATTGACGTTGCCAATGCAGAAGAAAGTAGCTGCAATTCATCTCAAACAACATCAGTTGATGACAGTTAAGCGTGGAGAATTACCTGTCGGCTTTCGTTTCATCGCGGCTTGTCATGATGTTGTGGCCATGAAACATGCACAAAATATTGGCTGTGATGCGATCATTTTAAGTCCTGTTTTGGCTACAGCGACACATCCTGATGTTGAGCCATTAGGATGGGTTCGTTTTCAAGAATACGCTCAACAAGTGGATATTCCTGTATTTGCATTAGGAGGAATGCATGTTGAGCTGTTACAACAAGCGCAATCACATCATGCTTATGGTATTGCAGGAATCCGATATCTTTAAAAAAACGTAGTAAATTCTTTATAAAGTGTAGAACAAGCAGGCATTAAAGTGTCTTTAATGCCTGTTGCGCTTGCTGTACGGTTTTACTGTTATTTTGCTTTTGCCCTGCTTTGGCTATGGCTCCCCAAAGTTGCTTTTTCATAGCTTGGGTTTGTGCATAGCTTAAGCCACGACGGGCTAAGGCTTCAGCATTGGCAGGTTGATTTTTCTGATTTGCAACTAAAGCCAGAAACAAGAAAGTTTCCGCTGACTGCGGTGCTAGACGTTGTGCACGTAAGGCAGTCGTTTCAGCATCATTCCAGCGTCCTTGTTTATAAGCTTGCTGTGTTTGTTGCATTAATTGTTTAAAGGCTGGAAGTGAGCGTCCATCTTCAAATTTCTGCTGAGATTTTTGTTCAGGCACCACGACTTGCACTTTTTGCCGTTTAATCTCGGGCTGATCATACGGTGTAATCACCACACCAGAAGATTTTGGTTGAGCAGCTTTGGGCTTTTCGGTGGTAACAGCAGGTTTAGCACTTTCTGGCTTGGGTAGGCTTTGACAACCAACCAAAGCCATTACAGCAGCAGAAAGGAGAATCGGTCTCAGCATATACAATTACAATTCCTTAGTTGGCATACGTTCCGCTCGAAATGACACGACCTGAATTTTGATCCAAGTCATTTTGCATGTCACTTTCACTCTCGCGGATATAGTTGTCCATACTATCGGGTTGCGCTGGTTGGTTCTGGTTCATTTCCGTATCAGGTGTGTAAACTGGTTCCACTTGGTAATGAGGAAAGCCGCATGCTGTAGCACGACGTGGTACAGCACTCCTTAATAACGGTATATACAACGCACCTTCACAACCCTGAGCCGATAAGTTGCCTGAGCCACTATCGATCCATTGCCATTGCACATCGTCGGTTTGACGTAAATTGACTGGTTTTTGACGTAATTGACTCATGACATTGGTCCAAACAGGTAAAGCACCTGAAGAACCTGTCAGTCCAGTGACTTTATTGTCATCTAAACCAAGCCAAACCACACTGAGATAATTGCCTGAATACCCTGCAAACCATGAGTCACGGGTATCATTGGTGGTGCCAGATTTACCAGCAAGTTTTAATGAACTTGGCAATGTGCTGTAAGCAGAACGACCTGTACCAGAGTTCATTACCTGTTGTAGGCCATAGTTCACAATATAGGCCGCCGCAGGATCGATGGTTTGTTGCACGGTTAAGCTATAACGCTCTAAAACACGACCATTAGAATCGACCACCGAGCGAATCGATTTAATTGGGTATTTGAAACCGCCTGTAGCAAAGTTTCCATAAATACTCATGACCTCCATCGGAGACATATCAACCGCACCCAAAAAGATAGAAGGGTAGGTTGGAATGTTGGAAGTTACACCAAACTTTTTCAAATGATTACTAAAGCTAGCTACACCAAATTCTTGTCCGAGACGAACTGCAGACAAGTTATACGAATTAGACAAAGCTTGAACCATTGGAACCACGCCATGTTCACCACCACTATAGTTTTTGGGTGTCCAAGATTTACCTTCACTTGGAATGCTAATGTAGCTGTCTTCGATTGGGCTGGCCCAGTTATAACGTCCAGACTCAATTGCATTGAGATAAATCACTGGTTTAAGTAATGAACCGACTTGGCGTTTTGCATCGAGTGCGCGGTTAAAACCAGTAAAATCTTGGGTTGAACCTAGCGCAGCAACCAGTTCACCATTCTCAGGATGAGAAACTAATACTGCACCTTGCAAGTCCTTTAGTCGTTTTGGATTGCTATTGCTTAAACGGGCAACAGACTCTTTAAACGCGTTCTGGATATTGGTTTGGGCAATTGGGTCGAGCGTGGTGAAGATTTTTAAACCTTGGTTGGTTAAATCAGACTCTTGATATTCAGTCCGTAATTGACGACGCACAATATCTAGAAAATCAGGGAAGCGGGCAGGTCCTAACGTTGGTTTTGCTAAAACATTTAATGGGCGAGCAATTTCACGTTCATATTGTTCTTGTGATAAATATCCCATCACCAACATATTATTTAATACGATATCGCGACGCTTTTTAGCACCTTCTGGGTTACGCCAAGGATTGAACAAAGAAGGGCCTTGTACTAAACCAACCAAATAGGCTTGTTGCGAGATATTGAGTTCACGTAACGGTAAACCGAAGTAGAATTGTGATGCCAAACCATAACCATTAATTGAATAGTTGCCATTTTGCCCCAAGTTCACTTCATTTAAATAAGCTTCAAGAATTTCATCTTTGTTGTAATGTAGCTCAACCAAGAGTGCCATTAAGGCTTCGTTGACTTTACGTTTTAAGGTACGTTCTGGGCTTAAATAGAAGTTTTTAACCAACTGTTGGGTAAGCGTTGAACCACCTTGGCGTTTTCCTCCAGTCACATTACTGACCAAAGCTCGCGCAGTCCCTCGAACAGAAATACCATGATGCTTATAGAAGTTACGGTCTTCAGTTGCAATTAAGGCTTCAATTAAAGGTTTTGGCACATTGGACAATTTAATCAGAACCCGATCTTCATTGTGCTGCGGATAAATACCGCCAATCAATAGAGGTTCTAAACGCGCAATCCCTGTTGAAGATGGTTTGGTTGCACTGACTTCACTAATTTGATCATTCGCAAAACTAACTTTTAAAACTTGTTCAGGTTCAACACTATCACCGAAGTCAAAGCCGCGGGTGTGCACATAGAAAGTATCACCCGAGCTAACATAGCTCCCCGATTTTGCATAACTATCCGCATTTTTATAACCTAAAAGTTTCAATTCTTGATTGAAGTCTTTCTGGCTAATGGCTGCATTGGTGTAAATTTCTAGCGGACGAGCAAAAACCTTCGCAGGAATATCCCAACGCTTACCTTCAAACTTTTCTCTCACAATATTATCTAGACGAATCAGGTAAAAACTAAATGCTAGAAAAATACCAATGACCAATATGGAGAAAATAAGTGCGAATAATCCTATGCCACGTTCAAACTTCATAAAAAGTGATAAGATCCTGATAAATTTTGCTAATCATGCGAAGCTTTTTTCCAATTTGCAATAATAAATCTGTCACAGAAGCGAAAAGCTATATAAATGTTTGAGCTAATCAGGCTATTTATAAGGTTTTTTATTTCAATCGGGTTAATGGTATCATAAGCCAGAATCCTAACGGAGCGATCACATAGGTGCAACTTTCACACAAGTCTTTTCGGAATATTGGATTAATTGGTCGACCAGACAAATCTTCTGTTGTTGAAACTTTAAGCCTCATTCACGATCATCTTATGAGCTTGGGTTTACATCCTGTTTTTGATGCAGAAACCGCCGAGCTTGTCCCTTATAAAAATACACAGACAGTCAGCCGAGCATTATTGGGTGAGGTTGTAGATTTGGTTATTGTGGTTGGGGGTGATGGTTCCTTATTACATGCTGCACGTTCTTTGGTGAAGTATAATACGCCTGTGATTGGTGTAAACCGTGGACGCTTAGGGTTTCTTACCGATATTAAACCAACTGAAGTCATCTATAAGCTTGATCAAGTCTTACAAGGTGAGTTCCAGCAAGACCGCCGTTTTTTGTTGGAAATGGAAGTTCGCTCTAAGGGTGAAACGATTCATGATGCAATTGCCCTAAATGACGTTGTATTGCATTCGGGTAAGTCTGTACACATGATTGACTTTGAATTAAACATCGATGGGCAATATGTGTATCGTCAGCACAGTGACGGATTGATTGTTTCTACACCAACGGGTTCAACTGCTTATGCGTTATCGGGTGGTGGACCTATTGTGCATCCGAGTATGGATGCAATTTCTTTAGTCCCGATGCATCCGCATACACTCTCATCACGTCCAATTGTTGTGGGTGGTCATAGTGAAATTAAAATTCTGATTCGTGAAAATCGTGTATTGCCAATGGTCAGCGCCGACGGGCAACATAGTGTTTCACTCAATGTGGGAGATAGTTTGCATATCCGCAAACATCCATTTAAATTAAACCTCTTGCACCCACCTGGGTATGACTTTTATATGGCTTGTCGTACAAAACTAGGTTGGAATCGTGATTTTGATTCATTGCAACAACAGGATTAAAAATGAATATTGAACAAATGCTGGCTGTACTTGATCCAGATATTGTTGGTCGTTTAAAGACTGCGATTGAAATTGGTAAATGGCCAAATGGTGTTGCATTAACCAAAGAGCAACGTGAAATTTGTATGCAAGCTGTGTATGCGTGGGAAATGAAGCATTTACCAGAAACTGAGCGTAGCGGTTATATTGACCGTGGCACGAAAGAAGAAGGTGAAGAGTGCGATGATGATCATCACAAAAACGAACCTGAATTTAAGCCAATTCGTTTTGTTTAAGTCAAAAAGTTTTGCAAATAGCTAAGATAGAAAAAGGACTCCAGATAGAGTCCTTTTTGTTAATTGTTATATTGTTGTCATTACATTGGAATGGCATGCTTAGAAGCGATTTAACCAAAGCTCTTTCGCCTTCAGCATCGCATTAGGGTAACTTTCACAGACTCCCATGGTATACAAGGCAATGCCCATGGTTTCTATGACCGCAGTTTCACCATATTCATGGTGTTGTTGACCTTGCCAGACAGATTTAAATACAGCTAAATCAAGTTCTTCCTCAACTGGACTTCGATTTTCTGTCAGTTTAGGAAGCTCGTACTCATACAATTCCCCATCTTTAATGCCACAAATTAGTGTCTTGGCATCAGGGTTGCGCTCGAATTCACCACCTTCACCTTTAATAACGGCACTGTTTTGATAACCAAGTTTAAAAGCAGCTTGTTGATGAGAGCTACGATAGGCGGGGTGGAAAATGGCTTGTAAAGTGGCTTTCGCGTTAAACGGATTAATCAGTCGCGCTAGGGTATGAATTGGCGAGCGTAATCCCATGACATTGCGTAATGCGATTAGTTCACTCAGGATGGGCGAAATAACCTCTAAAGGTAAATAGGCAAAATTATGTTGTTGTAGTTGCTGCTCAACCTCATCTTGATTTTGACAGATGGGAAAACCTAAATATTCAAGTACTTGTTCGGTATACACGCGATTTAAGGTGTGCCCAGATGCACCATGCATGACAATTTTATAGCCATGATGTGCCAAAGTTAATGCAGCTAATAAGAACCAAGGATAATGCTTACGTTTACCTGCATACGAAGACCAATCCAGATCGACATCAAGAGCTTTAAAATTTAATGTGTCACGCGTTGCTTGTACAAAACCTGCCAATTCGTCTACAGACTCTTCTTTCACACGTAACAGCATCAAAAAAGCCCCCAATTGCACATCAAGGACTTCATCGTTCAAAATCATTTTGAATGCTTGATAGGCTTCATCATAAGTGAGTGATCTTGCACCATTCTTTCCTTTACCAACAATACGGACAAATTGGGCAAAAGGATGCTCAAAATCTTTGTATAAATTTCTTTTGGTTGTCATTTGCTTAGATCACTGTGTAATTTCGTGTTTCGAGGGAGAATGTTTAAATGGATAATAGAAAGATTTTGATGTAAAAGGAAGGAAAATGATGGTTTGGATATGCGACTAATGTCTAATAAAAAATGAGTGCAATTTAATCAAATTTAAAAATATATGTAGATTTACTGTTCAAAAATTCGGTAGAATTCAACCGAATAAGGATGACTGTTAAGTTTTTCTTATGAGTTGTTTTTTCTATCATATTGAAAATATTCATTTTCAATAGTCTAACTGCGATGGAATCGCGGATATTATTATTTAGTTTAATGAGAAGGTATAAAGTTATACCTATAGCCTTTTGTAGTGATTATAAAAGGAATTTTAAGGGCTGTGTATTCTTAGGAATAGACTAATATTGGATGTTTCTAGTTCTAGAAATATGTTTAGAAGTAACGCTATGGCTAAAAAACCCATCTATAAATCACTGTATTTTCAAGTGATTGTTGCCATCATTGCAGGTATTCTGGTTGGTCATTTCTCTCCAAGTGGAACCCAGATTGTAAATGGTGCCGAACAATATGTCCCAGGTTTAGGCGAACAGCTAAAACCTTTAGGTGATGCATTTATTCGATTGATTAAAATGATCATCGCCCCAGTGATTTTCTGTACAGTTGTTAGCGGTATTGCTGGCATGGAAAGTATGAAATCGGTGGGTAAAACGGGTGGTATTGCTCTCCTTTATTTTGAAATCGTTTCTACTATTGCGCTACTGATTGGTTTATTGGTGATTAACATCGCTAAACCAGGTGTAGGTATGAACATTGACCCTGCCTCTTTAGATGTGTCAGGTATTTCTAAATATGTAGAATCAGGTCAGTCTCAAAGTACTGTCGATTTCTTAATGAATATCATTCCACATACTGTGGTGGGTGCTTTTGCTGAAGGTGAAATTCTTCAAGTATTGTTATTCGCTATTTTATTTGGATTTGCACTACACAAATTAGGTGATTCTGGTAAGCCAGTTCTTAAGCTGATTGACCAAATTTCGCATGTCTTCTTCAATATTGTAAATATGATTATGAAGCTTGCGCCTATCGGTGCATTTGGTGCAATGGCATTTACTATTGGTAAATATGGTATTGGCAGCTTAGCGCAATTGGCTCAGTTGATTATCTGCTTCTATATTACCTGTCTATTGTTTATCTTCATTGTATTGGGTTCAATTAGCCGTATCTGTGGTTTCAGTATCTTAAAAATGATTCGTATGATTCGCGAAGAATTATTAATCGTTTTAGGGACTTCTTCTTCGGAATCTGTATTGCCACGTATGTTGAAAAAGCTTGAAATTGCAGGTTGTGAAAAATCTGTAGTAGGGTTGGTCATTCCAACAGGTTATTCATTTAACTTAGATGGTACTTCAATTTACTTGACCATGGCTGCGGTATTTATTGCTCAAGCAACCAATACTCAATTAGATATTTCACATCAAATTACTTTGTTATTGGTGTTGTTGATTTCTTCTAAAGGCGCTGCAGGTGTAACGGGTTCAGGCTTTATTGTAATGGCAGCAACGTTGTCTGCGGTAGGTCATATCCCAGTTGCTGGTTTAGCACTGATTTTAGGTATTGACCGTTTCATGTCTGAAGCTCGTGCTTTAACCAACTTGGTGGGTAACTCGTTAGCAACTATTGTGGTTGCGAAATGGGTCGGTCAGCTCGACAAGGAAAAACTAGATTTTGCTTTGGCTAACCCTGAAGAGGTAGACAAGCAAATGATGGATGAAGGTAATCAAGCGCATGCTTAATGTGATCTTGAATTAAAAAAAGGAAGCTACGGCTTCCTTTTTTTATGCCTATAGAGTTGACCTTTTTGTCGTAAATAAGACATAACATGTACATGACAGTAATCAATAAATTGCCTAGCATTACAAAGCAAAAAATTAAACAACAACAAAGGAAGAATGATGTTAGCACATGATGCAGATTTGGAACTTTTTAAAGACAATTTCAAACGTTTTATGCAAGAGCATATTGCTCCTGACTATGAGCAATGGGAACGAGCTGGCATTATGCCGCGCTCAGTGTGGAAAAAGCTGGGTGAAAATGGGTTTTTATGTGTAGATCTACCTGAGCAATACGGTGGCTATGGTGTACCGACCCATTATTCTTTAATGTTGGTGGAAGAATCTGCTCGTGCAGGATATGGTGCACTTTCTACAGCGATTTCATGTCATTCTGAAATTGCTGCACCTTATGTTTTACATATTGGCACAGAACAACAGAAACAATATTGGTTACCTAAAATGGTCACGGGGGAAGTCGTGGGGGCGATTGGGATGACTGAGCCAGGGGCTGGCTCAGATTTGCAGGCAATACGTACCACTGCTATTTTGCAAGACAATCATTATGTACTGAATGGTTCTAAAACCTTTATTTCAAATGGACAACATGCGGACCTCGTGGTCCTTGCCGTGAAAACAGATCCGCAAGCACGTGCTAAAGGGGTGTCTTTACTTTTATTAGATACCCATTTAGATGGATTTAAGAAAGGAACCAATTTAGACAAGATCGGTTTACATTCTCAGGATACTTCAGAATTATTTTTTGATAATGTGAAAGTGCCTAAGGATCAGTTATTGGGACAAGCAGGGCAAGGATTTAACTATCTTATGCAGGAGTTGCCACGTGAAAGAACAGCGATTGCCGCGACGGCTTTAGGAGCTATTCGTGGGGCACTCGATGTGACCACGCAATACGTCCAAGAACGTCAGGCTTTTGGACAAAAGATTGGGCAATTTCAAAATACGCGTTTTGTCTTGGCACAGGCAAAAATTGATGAGCTGGCTACAGCAGCTTTTTATAATCAAAATGTAGAACTTTATATGCAAGGTAAACTTGATGTGGAAACAGCCGCAGCACTAAAAAGTTTTTCAACCGACATGCAAATGAAAGTTGCAGACCAATTACTACAATTGTTTGGTGGTTATGGGTATATGACGGAATATCCAATTTCCCGTTTCTTTGTAGATGCTCGAATTCAGCGGATTTATGGTGGAACGAACGAAATTATGAAAGAAATTGTCGCGCGTGGAATGATAGGACGCTAACAATATAAAAGAGCCGAAAGGCTCTTTTTTCTGACTTAAAGCTTGAGTACAGTCAAACTTTCGCGAATAAAGGCGGGTAGATCTTCTGGAGAGCGTGAAGAAATATACAAATTATTGTCATTCACCACGGCTTCGTCATAAAACACTGCACCTGCATTAAGTAAATCAACAACAACCGATTTCATGGTGGTCATACGCCGACCTTTTACAACGCCTGCGTTAATCAGTAATTGTGGACCATGACAAATACTCATAATCGGTTTTTGTGCATTCGCAAAACGACGGACAAAATCAACATAGCGTTCATCTGCTCTTAAGTGATCTGGTGAATAGCCACCAGGAATAAGCAAAGCATCAAATTCGTGTACTGTAACATCATCAATGCCTTGATCTATAGTGACAGAATATCGGCGCTTTTTTCCGTATACAATATTGCCTGCTTTATTTTCAATATTGATTACACTATGACTCGCAGCACGAAAGGCTTCAACAGGTTCGACATATTCCATATCTTCGAAGTCATGTGTGACTAAAACTGCAATTCTTTTTGGCATTTTTATTCTCCGAATAGCATTTTTAAATTTAAAATAACAGACAAATTGTGAAATACGTCATATTAAATTGTGGTTAAATTGTGATCTAAAGTAATATGCCTTGATCATGTCATATTCTTAATGAAATTTTCTAGTGCTATGTTTTAAATAAAAAATAATAAAGATAACGTGATTCATCAATTTTCAATGTTGTGCGGTATTAAGAATGATGTTTCATGGAGGGTTAGACCATATACTCAAACCATCTTATGCTCAAGCTCGCTAAGCCAGATGCTCTATCTATTCTACAACTCAAACTTTAGTTAGATTTTGGCAAATATTACGGGCTATAGCGTTGAAATCAGGATGAAACCAGATTTTATTGCCTACCATTTCATTGAACTCTTGATATACTGTCGGCATTCACGTTTTCGAAGGGCGAAATAACAATGATCAACGACGATCAAAACACTACGACTTCTCTGGACTTGACCAAGATTCGCGAAGATATTGATTCTGTCGATCAACAGATTCAACAATTGATTAATCGTCGCGCGCGCTTGGCTGAAGCAGTAGCAAAAGCAAAGTTTGCCTCTGAAGAGAATCCAATGTTTTACCGTCCTGAACGTGAAGCACAAGTTCTGCGTAATGTCATGGAGCGTAATGAAGGGCCTTTGTCGGATGTAACAATGGCACGTTTATTCCGTGAAATTATGTCAGCATGCTTAGCACTAGAAGCACCGCAAAGCATTGCTTTTTTGGGTCCTGTGGGAACATTTACACATTCGGCTGTGCTTAAGCATTTTGGTCAGGATGCGGTGGTTCGTCCTTTACCAACGATTGATGAAGTATTCCGTGAAGTTGAAGCGGGCAGTGCACACTATGGTCTAGTACCAGTCGAAAACTCATCTGAAGGGGTCGTGAACCATACTTTAGACTGTTTTAAATCATCGACATTAAATGTGATTGGTGAAGTGGAACTACGTATTCATCATCAATTCTTAATTTCCGAAAATACCCGTAAAGATAGTATTAAACAGATTTATGCACATCAACAAACCTTGGCACAATGCCGTAAATGGTTGGATGCACATTATCCAGGTGTTGAACGTGTTGCACTCAACTCAAATGCAGAAGCTGCGCGCCGTATTCGTAATGAATGGCATTCGGCTGCGATTGCATCGGACGTTGCTGCAAGTATTTATGAGTTAGAAATTCTACACAGTAACATTGAAGATAATCCAGAAAACACGACACGTTTCTTGGTCATTGGTCGTGAAAAAGTGCCACAAAGTGGTAATGACAAAACCTCTTTACTGATTTCGGCACATGATCGTGCAGGAGCTTTACTCGAAATTTTAGCTCCTTTTGCAAAACATCAAATTAGTTTGACCAGTATTGAAACGCGTCCTGCACTTCCAGAGAAATGGGCTTATGTGTTCTTTATTGATCTTGAAGGTCATATTGAACAAGAAAATGTGAAAGCAGCCATTGAAGAAATTCGTCCTTTAGTCAAAGAAGTACGTGTATTGGGTTCTTACCCAATCGCTGTGCTCTAACATTCGCCATAAAAGGTGGTGTTGCTGTCTCGTATATTCAATCCAATCTAAAATTTGGAATATGTATTGATATACTGAGACAGCTTACAAAAACTTTTAAGTTAAAAAAACTTAAGCATATAGATATCGTTGAAATGCACTTGCCAAAGTGTGGGGTTTAGAGGCGAAAGCATAAAAGATGACACAGCCATTATTTGAAAAAGTTGCATTTATTGGACTTGGCCTGATTGGTTCAAGTCTGGCTCGTGTAATAGTTGCTGAAAAACTGGCGAAACAAATTGTCGCATCAACACGTTCAAGTAAGACCTTGGATGATGCAAAAGCTTTAGGCTTAATTGCTGAAGGTTTTACTAATCCAGTTGATGCTGTGCAAGGTGCCGATTTGGTGGTACTTGCCTTGCCTGTACGAGCGACAGAAAAAGTTTTAGCTACCATTAAGCCGTATTTGTCAGAAAATTGCATCATTACTGATGTAGGCAGTACCAAAGGGAATGTTGTTGATGCAGCCAAAGCCGTTTACGGTGAAAAGTTGCCTGCTGGTTTTGTACCAGGTCATCCAATTGCGGGCGCGGAACATACAGGTGTTCATGCAGGTAAAGTCGATTTATTTGCGCATCATAAAGTCATTCTGACACCACTTCCAAGCAGTGCGCCTTGGGCGGTTGAAAAACTGATCACCCTTTGGCAAGCGGCAAAAGCTGAAGTCATTTGCATGGATGTGGAAAAACACGATGAAGTGTTGGCGCATACCAGTCATTTACCGCATTTGATGGCATTTAACTTAGTCGAGCAATTGGCCAATCGCGCAGATAATTTGGATATTTTCCGTTATGCTGCGGGTGGTTTTCGTGATTTCTCACGTATTGCGGCCAGTGATCCGCAAATGTGGCATGACATCTTCTTTGCCAATAAAAAAGCCATTTTAAATGCTGTAGATGGATTTGAACAACAACTTGCTGTACTCAGAAAACTGATTGAAGATGAAGATTCGCCAGCCTTAATGGGTTTGCTTGGCAATGCTCAAGCTGCACGACAACATTTCAATCACATGTTAGCCAAGAAACCCCTGATGGAGAAAAATAAGGTGACACAACAATTTACCATTTTACCAGGCCCTAAAACGTTCCAAGGTAAGTTTACCGTGCCTGGAGACAAGTCTGTGTCTCACCGCTCTATCATGTTTGGTGCGATTGCAGAAGGCACAACACATGTCACAGGTTTCCTAGAGGGTGAAGATGCTTTAGCAACATTACAAGCCTTCCGTGATATGGGCGTAAGCATTGAAGGACCTAAAAATGGTGAAGTGACCATTCATGGCGTTGGCATGCATGGTCTAAAAGCACCTGCGGGCGCGTTGTATATGGGTAACTCGGGCACATCTATGCGTCTTTTGTCGGGAATGCTTTCTGCACAAAAATTTGATTCAGTCATGACGGGTGATGCCTCTTTGTCAAAACGTCCAATGGAGCGTATTGCGAAACCTTTACGTGAAATGGGTGCACAAATTCAGACCACAGGTGAGCGTGGTACACCGCCAGTATCGATTACAGGTAGCCAGCCATTAAAAGGCATTCACTATGATTTACCAATGGCTTCTGCTCAGGTGAAATCAGGTATTCTATTGGCGGGTTTGTGGGCAGCAGGTGAAACTTCTGTGACCGAACCAGAGCCAACACGTGATCATACTGAGCGTATGCTACGTGCTTTTGGTTATGAAGTAAAAACTGAAGGCAATCGTATTTCACTGCAAGGTGGTGGTAAGTTAGTTGGTACGGACATTCAGGTACCTTCAGATATTTCTTCTGCTGCATTCTTTATGGTCGGTGCTGCAATTACTGAAGGTTCAGACGTGACGCTTGAAGCTGTAGGCATTAACCCAACGCGTACAGGCGTGATTGAAATTTTGAAACAAATGGGTGCTGATCTCACTGTTGAAAATGAACGTATTGCAGGTGGCGAACCAATTGCAGATATTCGTATTCGTGGCAGTCGTACTTTAAAAGGTATTCATATGCCTGAAGACCAAGTACCACTAGCGATTGACGAGTTCCCAGCGTTGTTTATTGCGGCGGCTTGTGCCGAAGGGCAAACTGTACTAACAGGTGCAGCAGAATTGCGTGTGAAAGAATCTGACCGTATTCAAGTGATGGCAGATGGTCTGAAAACCATGGGCATTGACTGTACACCGACAGATGATGGCATCATTATTGAAGGTAAAGGTCAGTCTGGAGATTGGTCTGCAATCTTTGCAGGCGGTGAAATTGAATCACACCATGACCACCGTATTGCCATGAGCTTTAGTATGGCGGGTTTACGTAGTTCTGGTGAGATCAAAATTTTGGGTACAGAAACAGTAGCAACCAGTTTCCCAACCTTTACTGAACTTGCAAATCAAGCAGGTTTAGCCATTCAGGTGACTGAATAAGACTTGTGACTCAATAAGTCAGTTATTTATGATTGAACAGCCAAGCAAATGCTTGGCTGTTTTGTTTTTATTGCTTATGCTAAACCCATATAACAAAAATGCCTTTGGGTAGAGCTATGCGAAAATTACAATTCACTGCCAACTGCGAGCTACATCAACATATGGTGGAATCTGGGAACCAATGTCATATTACACAAGAATATGTAGCAGATTTATTGGTTGGCAAACTCAGTCAATACGGCTTCCATACCTTGCCACAAAGTGGTGATCATGTTGCTGTAAGCGTCGATAATCATGCTCTACCTTTATCGATTACCTGTCAAAGTTCAGATCAAGAAGGGCATTTGGTTTGTGAGATTACCTCATATCCAACGGAAGATCAGGACTGGTTAGATCGGATTGCTGAGCAAAGTTTATTGAATCAATTGGCACAAGCCGTTGAGAATTCATTGAAAACTGATGAGAGTCTGAGCAGATTTGAATGGTTGTGAAGATAGAGTAGGGTTTGTGTATGATTCGAGACAGTTTTGGTTTAACTCAACTTAGCAGTAAGAGGCTTGAATTCAGTTGCTTCCAAGAAAAAGATGCGTCTGAAGCCTATGTTGCAATCACTCCAAATTTGGTTCGATAGATGGCATGGGATATACCAGAGTCTGATGAATAGTTTCACGAAGTGAGGATGTCATGGTTACATAAAATGTAATCTCAGGACGAATTTGTTTTTGTCACAAGAAATTAAAAAATTCGTGATTTTATAGGCTTATGTTGGTCTACCTAGTCTAAAGGATGAAGCACTGACTATTGGAATTTGGGTGAAAGTGCAGCAGCATGGACATAACTCTGGAAGAGAGACCGTTGAAACTTTGATTAAATTCGCGTTTGAAGCGTTAGAGTTACGACAGCTATATTACCTGTAGCTGAAGAAAACTGGGTGAGTTGAAAAATTGCCGAAGCTTCGGATGGTAAGATCATAAAGCACTTAGCCCAAAGAAAGTATATGGCAGTGATTTATGAAATCAGTCAGCACGTTGGTTAAAGATTTTGTTGATGGAAGCAGAGTTTCATTCTGTACTTAAAATTCTGCTAAATGTACCATCATTCATTCAGTAAATACGCTGAATGAATGATGGAGTTTAAAAGGAAAAATTATTTAAATAACAATTTAGATTTTATTCCACACGCACCCAAGTTTGACTACGACCTACAGCAGAAACACCGAAATAGCCACGTAAAAAGAGCTTTTTACTATTCGCACTAACCTTACCCTTTAAGCTATAAATCTTTCCAGAAACAGGGTCAATAATTTTACCATTACTATAATTTATATGATCATTCGTCTTTAAGCCTGTAATGACTTGCATGCCGATAATTGGTTTGTTGGTATACGGTGCAGGGCACTGAGTACAAAATTCTTTTGGTGTATAACCAGGACGTGGTGTCAGCTTGAGAACAGTACCTGCGTAAGTATTATTTGATT
The DNA here is from genome assembly GCF_002934965.1 of Acinetobacter sp. ACNIH2. Classification (NCBI taxonomy): domain Bacteria; kingdom Pseudomonadati; phylum Pseudomonadota; class Gammaproteobacteria; order Moraxellales; family Moraxellaceae; genus Acinetobacter; species Acinetobacter sp. ACNIH2. The sequence goes on along the minus strand of NZ_CP026412.1, from coordinate 164,483 downwards.
GTTTTTCAATTTTAACCAAACCTTTAGGTTCACCTGTTTTATCATCGATATAATGCCAAGTGCCTGTAATGTCCTGTGCAAAGCTTGATGTGGTAGCTAAAGCAAGTAAAATTGCCCCAAAAAATTTTTTCATAGGAATCTGACCGTAGTTTTGAAATTTAAAAGTGGAAAGCTATAGCGAGCTAAAGTATTGATTGTATAATTAATTATTTAAATAATAATGTGCATAAAAAGCCAAAAAATATAAGAAAATAAACTTGTAAAGCAGCATTTTTCATTGCATGAATATTGATAATTGAGGTGTGTTTAATCATGCATTAATCAAGAAATTCAGGCAGAAAAATAGGTGTTAAGCCGAATAATGGTGCTGTAATAAGGCTAGGAAGGAATTAGGAATTTGAAAAAAGAGAAGCCGTTTGATTGATTCACGATTTTAATTTAGTCGATCAAATAAAATGAGTAATATTCAGCGGGAGCATAAGTTCAGGAAAGAAACCATCTTAAATGATCATGATTTCTTTCCCAATGCTATTGCGGATTAAATTAATAAGAAACGTGAAATCGCAATACGTAACTGTTTTAAATAACCTGTGAAGAAGTGGTTTGCACCTGGTAAAACAGTAACCAAATGACGTTGTGGTTTTGCCCAAGCAATCATGTCAGAGAGTAAGGTTACATCATCGGCTTCACCGTGAATAAACAGAATATCTCCTTTAAGTTCAGGTGTTTGATAGTGGCGTACACCTGCAACAGTCGCCGTTGGCAAACCGCACAAAATAGTTTGAATTGATCTGAGTTCGCTTGGTAAAGCGTCGTAGCATTTTGCCATGACATGCGCGCCAAAACTAAAGCCGCCTGCATAAAATGGTAAACTAACATGTTGTAAACGTGCGTGATGAATGACCTTTAATACATCGTCAGTTTCGCCGTGTCCTTCATCATGAACACCTTCACTTTGACCTGAACCACGGAAGCTTGGACGATAAACCACACAACCATTTTCAACTAAAATTTGAGCCAAAAGTGCTGGAACTTTATGTTGCGGCGTGCCGCCTTGCAATGGATGGGGGTGGCAAATTACCGCGAATCCTTTCACTTCGCCTTGTGGGTAATCAACGAAAACTTCAATTTGACCCACTGGACCGGGAATGAAAATTTGCTCGGACATAAGATAAATGGATTAATAGCAGGAGAATCCGCTATTTTACCGATTATGCTCAGTAAAAACACAGATTGGAAAAAAAATTAGTCTACTGTTATAGTCTGTTTAATTATTTTTTAATCAAATTGTATATGCTCGCCTTAATTTCTCCTGCTAAGACTTTAGATTATGAATCTGCACTTCCAACTGATCAACACACTTTACCAAGACTGCTAGAGCATTCACAACAACTTATAGACGTAAGTCGTAAGCTGTCTGCTTCAGAAATCGCCAGTTTAATGAGTGTGAGTGAAAAAATTGCACAATTGAATGTAGCACGGTTCCGTGAGTGGCAACCTGAGTTTAATTTTTCCAATGCTCGTCAGGCCATTTTTGCTTTTAAAGGCGATGTCTATACAGGTTTAGATGCGTATGATTTGACATCACAAGACTTAGAATTTGCACAAACACATTTACGTATGTTGTCTGGTCTTTATGGTTTATTGCGTCCTTTGGACTTAATGATGCCGTATCGATTAGAAATGGGCACCAAATTAGCCAATGCGCGTGGTCATAATTTATATGAGTTTTGGGGCGATAAGATTACGCAATTGGTGAATGCTGATTTAGAAGAGGCAAATTCAGATTTGTTGGTGAATTTGGCTTCAGATGAATACTATAAATCGGTGAAAGAAAGTAAAGTGAAGGCTAAAATTATCAAGCCTGTATTCTTAGATCAGAAAAATGGCAAATACAAAGTCATTAGTTTTTATGCGAAAAAAGCCCGTGGTTTAATGGCACGTTATATCATTCAGAATCAATTGAATCGTGTAGAAGATTTAAAATCTTTCAATACTGATGGTTATTATTTTGATGCAGTGAGTTCAATTCAAGGTGAGCTGGTCTTTAAGCGTGATGAACAAGCTGCGTAAAAATATGAAGATCATGGCTTGAGTGGTTTTTTATGAATGTTTTATCAAGTATTGCTCAAAAACAAGCCCCTTAAACAAAGGGGCTTTTTAATTTAACCAACCCATCCACTTGGCGTATCTTGAATAAGCTGTTGTGTAGATGGTGGAGGAGGTGTCACAGCTCCTTGGCAGCCAACCAAGTAATATGATGTGAGTAAAACCACTAGAAATGTACGCATAAGCACCTCATATGAAGAAAAAAGTTCTTTCAACTACCATATTCATTGCTTCGATTTTTAGATGTTTTATCTTAAGTTGAGCCGAAGTGATCGGTTTGATCTTTAGATATCGTATCTCTATTGATGCTATATATTAAGTCATAGCATATATGATTAATTTTACACCCAAATTGAGTGGACAAGCGCAAAATCAATCGAGCTAGTTACATAACTTAGCAATCAATGTATCTAGTATTTTTCACTTGCAAAATCTGACTTTTGATCTTGGTTTTGGGAGAGAACCAAGCCTAAGTAACTTCAAGATCATTATCTAAAGCTAGATTTGATCTATACAGCTTTGCAGATCTTATCGGAACTGAATTTCAGTCTTGAGAGCGATAAAATTGTCTAATCGAGAGATTAGTCGTACGACCATTGGCAGGAGAATGCTTGTGTCGGAAAGAATACAGCAAGGGTAGATGAATAGGTGAATTTTAACATGAAAAGTATAGTTTTTGGTCAATAGTTCGCATCGAATTGGATATTTTTTAATATTTATTTGCAAGACTCTGAAAGTATTGCAAATAAATATTAAGAAAAATTATTTGGAGCAATTAAATTCCCTTAAAGGCATCAATTGCCCGCTGACGGCTTGATTTCAAATCAACGATAGGGTGAGGGTAATCCAGTTTTAAGTTTGTATTTTTGGCAAATGGTTCATGAATACTCTTGGCATCGAGATGGGCCAATTCGGGAACCCATTTGCGAATATAGTCGCCATTGGCATCAAATTTCTGTGATTGGCTAATTGGGTTAAAGATACGGAAATAGGGCACTGCATCTGTACCTGTAGATGCACACCATTGCCAACCACCATTATTTGCGGCTAAATCACCATCAATTAAATGTTGCATAAACCATTGTTCCCCCAGACGCCAATCAATCAGTAAGTTTTTACACAGGAACATTGCTGTGATCATACGGACACGGTTGTGCATCCAGCCCGTAGCAAGCAGTTGTCGCATACCAGCATCGACAATCGGGATACCTGTACGTCCTTGTTGCCATGCAATTAAGTCCTCAGGTGCATCGCGCCATGGAATATATTGTGTACTTGCTTTGAAAGGTTGGTGCTTAGAGACTTGTGGAAAGTCATACAGGATATGCTGATAAAATTCACGCCAAAGCAGTTCATCTAACCATGTTTGCTGCCCTAGATTTTCAGGGAGGAAATGCCCGTGTTGCTTTCGAAATAGTGCCTGAATACATTGGCGAATGGAAAGTAAACCAATATTAAGATAAGGAGAGAGCTGACTGGTACCTCGTAAATTTGGAAAGTCTCTTTCATTTTGATAGTGACTAACTTGATGATCAATAAAATGATCCAATCGTTGTAAGGCACAGTCTTCGCCTACAGGCCATTGCATTGCAAAATGAGATTCAAGGGGCTGGGCACCTAATTCAGCAAGCGTAGGAATCTTGCTCTCTACCATGAGGTTGACAGGAGACTGTGCCGTAGGTGTTGGGTAACATTGCGGAAGACTTAGACTAAATTGTTCATAACAATATTTTTTAAATGCACCAAAGACTTGATAGGGGTGTTGGGATTTATTTCGAATTGAGCCAATCGGGAAAAGCGTACGATCTTGATAAAGCTCTAATGATTTTTTATGTTGTTGAAGTAAATTCTGAACTTCACTATCACGCTTTAACTCATTCACACCAAACTCAATATTGGCATGAATTGTTTCTACTGCATATGTTGTACTCAAATCTAGTAGAGCTTGAGGAATATCTTTCCACAAAGGCACTTGGTGAATGATGAGAGGAATATTGAGTTGATGGAGTTGTTCTTTTAAGGAATGCAATTGACGTAGGTAAAAATCTATTTTAACAGGTGCATCATGGTGAATCGCCCATTGTTCAGGAGATAAGATGACCACAGCCAAACAGGTATCGGCTTGCGTGGCATACCAAAGAGCAGCGTGGTCTTGTATACGTAAGTCTTGTCGGAACCAAATCAATTGCATGAGCTTAGTGCTTGAATAAACTACTTAACTTGATTCTAAAACGATTTGCTAAAATTCAGTAGGATGAGATGTATAAAAATAAAACACTAGGCGTAAAAAAGGGCAAAGTTAAATTTGCCCTTTTTTTGATCTGTCGATCTTAGTGGTGATGACCACCCGCACCGTGTACGTGACCGTGATCTAATTCTTCTTGAGAAGCTTCACGGATTTCAACGATTTCAACTTCAAAAGTTAAGTCTTGACCAGCAAGTGGGAAGTTTGCATCAACGATTACGTTGTCGCCTTCAACCGCTTTAACAGTTACGATTTGAACGCCATCATCAGTTTGCGCTTGGAATTGCATACCTGCTTGGATGTTGTCAACGCCTTGGAACATTTGCGCTGGAACTTCTTGTACTAGGTCAGGGTTGTATTCGCCATAACCTTCAGCAGCAGGAACATTTACAGTGAATTTTTCGCCTACAGTTTTACCAAGAAGCGCTTTTTCTAAACCAGGGATGATGTTGCCCGCACCGTGCAAATATGCAAGTGGTTCACCTTGAGATTGGTCGAGAGTTTCACCCTCTGCGTTAGTCAATGTGTAGTGGAAAGAAACCACGTGGTTATTTGCAATAGCAGTCATGTTATTGATCCATTCAATTTTTAAGGGTACATCATAAAGTGAAAAGCAGATTTTGTTGACTGTATTTCATCAAAATTCTGCAATTTGTACTTTTTTACGACATTTTTTATTTAATAAGGGCAGTTTAAAAAATTTCAATGCAATTTAATATTAGGTGCCAGTTTTTTGTTCATTGCATCTTTTGCCATAAAATAAGCGGTGCGGGTATATCCATGTAAAGTTGCCTGATGCATACGATACAAAGAGATATAAAGTGATTTCGCCACCCATCCCTGCACGTTCACTTGCCCAAGCAATTCTCCTACAGCTTTATGATGACTTAATGACACCAATGAGCCTTTATCTACAAATTTAAACATCGGCTGTGTTTTGTTTTAATTCGTGCGGACATGGCACTCACCAAGAAATGGGCTTGTTGACTCGCGACTTGTGCACGTGGTCCAAGTACAGGTTCATCGGCAATGGGTTGGCAATGTGCACAATCGCCAAAAGCAAAAATATTCGGGTCTGTTTTGGTTTGTAAGGTCGCGTAGACTTTTAAACGATTTAAATGATCTTTTTCGAATTCCGTCAGATGTTGAAATACTCTCGGTGCTTGAATCCCTGCACACCAAACTTTTAGATCTGCGGGAATACTGGGACCATGGGCAAAATATATCTGTTTTTCATCAATTTTACTGACTCGTTTATGGGTTAAAACTTGAATGTTGGCATGATGCAGTTCACGTAAAGTATGCTGTGATATTTTCTCTGACAGTGCAGGTAAAATGCGGTCGGCAGCCTCAATGAGGGAGATTTTTACTCGTTTAGGATCGATTTTATTGAGCCCATATTGATGAAAACTTTGTGTACTCTGTACCAGTTCTGATGCCAATTCTACCCCAGTTGCACCCGCGCCAATAATGGCAATATTCAAATCTGTGAGCGAAGATTGGGTTTGCGCGGCCACATATAAGTGTAAAAGTTGTTGCTGAAATTGTTCGGCTTGTGCACGGCTGTCTAGAAAATGGCAATGCTCACGTACACCTTCTGTGTTGAAGTCGTTCGATGTAGAGCCAATAGCAAAAATAAGGGTGTCATAGTTAAGAGAAAAGAGCTGCTGATCTTTATTTCCATTAGATAAAGGAGGTTCTAAAAAAATACTTTTATTGCTTCGATCTAATTCAGTAAAGCGACCTAAGACAAACTCATAATTATGTTGTGCTGCATGCGCATAATAATTCAATTCCTCGCTGTGGGCATTCAGTGTACCGACTGCAATTTCATGTAATAACGGTTTCCAAATATGTGTCAGATTTTGGTCAACTAAAATAATTTTGGCTTTAGCCTGTTTACCAAAATGTTCTCCCAATAAAGTAGCCAGCTCTAACCCTCCAGCACCACCACCGACAATCACAATTTTATGTAGTTCGTTCATTTTGACCGACCTGTTTTATTATTAAAAAAAAGAAGATGGCTTAACATGCCATCTTCTTTTTTGATGTGTTGTAAATTGTTTTACAATTTACAACAACTTACATAAACCAAACTAAAGCATTCAACTTTAATGGAGTGGATAAATTTTTACTTTAAAATCATCTGAACCAAAAAAAGGCAGAATATGTTTTAACCAGATGAAGAAGCGCTCAAATACATTGGCTTCTTCAATTTGAACATCATCTTCAATTGCAATAGTTCGGATGAGCTGGTTGTTTTGATAAACATGTACAGTTGCCAACTGCATGACTTTCGCCAACGGAGCAGTTAAAGCATGCTCATTCATTTCAATATTTAAATGTGTTTTTGTTTCTGCCAAAGGGTTAACAGGGTGTAAGCTGCCATCACCTGTATTCAGCATAATACGCTGATTAATCTTGTCGTAAGTGCTTAAGTCAATCGCATAAGGTTGGTCGTACAAAGACGTTGTAATTAGTTCAGGTGCTTGGGTTTGAACTTTAAACATTTTCAATGTGGATTTCACCACCGGTAGCTCAGCAATCAGTTGCTTATCCTTAATTGCAACTTCGTTGCGTGTGTAGGTGTAAGCCAAATTCATAAGGTCATAAGCCACTTCCGCACGTTTTGCAGCACTCTTGGTTCCCATGACTACAACGACTAGACGACGATTTGGTGCATCAGGGTTCATGGTAGGACGGTTTGCCGTTAGAGCAAGGTTATAACCTGCTGCTTTGGTATAGCCTGTTTTTAAACCATCAACGGTAGGATCCATTTTCAGGACTAAATTAGTTGCGTGGTGGAAGCGTTGGTTATAGCTAAAACTCTGTTGCTTGGAATAATAAAAATAGTCTGGCGTTTGCTTACTAATCGCTTGTCCTAATTGCGCTAAATCATTTGCAGATGAATAGTGCTCTGGCATAGTAATGCCTGCTGGGTTTTGAAAGTGCGTGTCTTTCATACCGAGCGCTTTTGCTTCCTGATTCATGCGTTCTACAAACTTTGGAATACTGCCTGAAATACGCTCGGCAAGCGTAACGGCCGCATCATTTGCTGACATCACAATTAAGCCTGCCAGAAGTTGATCTACCGAAATTTTTTCGCCTTCCTTTAGATACATTTGTGATTCGTCCCACATGACTATTTTTACAACAGGTGTGGCGGTGAGTACTTCATCTTTACGCAAATGTCCTGCTTGAATTTCTTTTAAAGCAATATAACCAACCATCATTTTTGTTAATGAAGCAGGTGCGCGTTGCGCATGGCTATTATGTTCAGCAATCACTTGTCCAGATTGGGTGTCTAAAATCGTCCATGATTCGGCTTGAACACTTTCGGGAACTAAGTTAAGGAGTGTAGCGTTTGCAAAAGAAGTACAGAGCAAAGCAAATAAAGCGAGGAGGTAAGTGAAACGTTTCAAAGGTATTCCTATCAAGCTAATCCATCAGCAAGAAACTGACAAAACTAGGGGAATGCTATGCCTTTTTTAACTTGATGGCTAGTCCGAGTTGCAGACAAATAACACAGTTCTGCATCGGTTTAGAAAAAAATGCTAAGCTAGCTGCTAAGATTAATTATTTTATTTTGAACTGCCTATTATGTTGCATTATCAAATCGAATTTGACGATTATCGTCAGCATCTTGTACATGTCACACTGCGTTTTTTGGCAAACCCAACTCAAGTCCTTTCTCTCCCCACATGGATTCCTGGTAGCTACTTGATTCGCGAGTTTTCTAAACACATCGAATCTGTGCGCGCGTATGATGAATCGGGGCGCGTTCTAAAAATTCAGAAATTTGAAAAGAATAAATGGCGCTTGTTCAACACGGATCACGAATTTATTACGGTTGAATATGATGTCTATGCCTATGATTTGTCTGTGCGTGGCGCCTACGTCGATCAGAACCGTTTATATGTCAATCCTGCATGTGCTTGTTTAGGTTTGGATGGTCAGGAAGAAAAAGAAATTGAAGTTGAACTGTTCTTGCCTGATGAATTAAAACATTTCCAATTAGCAACAGGCTTGGCATCTAAAAGTTTGGTCAAAGGTCGTTATACCTTAAAAGCCAAAAACTATGCAGAACTGATTGATGCACCGTTTGAGTTAGCAGAGCAAACTCGCTTTAGCTTTAATGCTGAAGGCATCACACATGAGTTTGTGGTTTCAGGGCAACATGCCATGAATGCCGAGCGTATGCAGCAGGACATCGAAAAAATCTGTGCCACTGAAATTAAGATGTTTGGTTCAGCACCGTTTGCCAACTATACCTTTATGACCATGGCAACGGGCAACAGTTATGGTGGTTTAGAGCATCCAAACAGCACCAGTTTAATTACACCGCGCAGTGATTTACCGAAAGTTGATGAACCTGTAGAACCTTCGGAAGATTATCAGCGCTTTTTAGGCTTGTGTAGCCATGAATATTTCCATTCGTGGTTGGTCAAGTTTATTCGTCCTGAAAATTTGGTTAATTATGACCTAAATAAAGAAAGCTACACCACTTTACTTTGGGTGTTTGAAGGCTTTACTTCATATTATGACGATTTGATTTTGCTACGCAGTGGTGTGGTCTCGCAAGAATCTTATTTAAAACTACTTAAAACCCAGATTGATCGTTACTTGCAGAACCCAGGTCGTCATGTACAAACAGTGGCAGAATCTAGTTTTGATGCGTGGGTAAAATTCTATCGTCAGGATGAAAACTCGAACAATGCTGGCACTAGCTACTACAACAAAGGTTGTTTAGTCGCATTGTGTTTGGATTTAGGTCTGCGTTTACGTGGTTCAAGCTTAGATGCCTTAATGCGCAAACTATATGAAAATGCGCAAAAGGGTGTACAGGTACACGAACGCACGATTGTTGAATTGTGTAATGAGTTGACAGGTGATAATTGGATTGAACAAATTAACCATTTAATCAATACCGTCGATGAATTGCCGCTCGATCAATTATTCCCTGAATTTGGCTTAAGTTATAGCTTGAAAAATGACAAATCATTGCCATTTGGCATGAAAGTCGTAGACAAGCCAGAAGGTGTGCTGATTCAGCAAATTCGCCGTGATGGCGCTGCTGCGCAAGCAGGACTTTCTGCCAATGATGTGATTCTTGCGATTGATGGCTTAAAAGCCAGTGAAAAGCTCTTGGCGCAATATGCGAAACGTAAAGAGACCTTTACTATCTTTGCATTCCGTCGTGATGAATTGATGCAATTTGAAGTTCAAGCTGGTGAAACTGGTTTAGCTACTGTGGAATTAAAAGTAGAAGATCAGACGAAGGCAGATGCTTGGTTAAAAGCTTAAGCTGTCAGATTTAAATAGAGTTAAAAAACGATGCCTTATGGCATCGTTTTTTATATTGAATTTAGTAAAGCTGTTTCGAAACATTAGTTGCCACGATAGGTTGAATAGCCATAAGGGCTAATTAACAGTGGAATATGGTAATGATCAAGTGAGCCATCAATTACAAATACCACAGGAACTTCTGGAAAGAATGAACGTTGATTCTTTTGACGGAACCAGTCACCTGTTTTGAAGGTAACTTTATAGATGCCTTTCTGTAAAGCTGTGTCCTTGGGATAAAGCTCAGTAATTCGACCTTGTTCGTTGGTCGTACCTGAATTGATCTCGACCCATTGATTATTTTGTTGTGTTTCTAGCACGACTTTTACATTTGCAGACGGTAAACCATTGTCCAAATTGAGTACATGAACACTTAAAGGATTTTGTGCAAAGCAGAAAGAAGAGAGACTAAGTCCAACAAGTGGCAAGAAATATTTAACCATTTGACTTTTCCTAAAGCTAAAAAAAGATTGAGTTTAAACAATCAATCAGAAATCAACATTTCATTATGTAACAGACACCAGAATCGATAGAACATTAATGAACAATGGATACACAGAGCCAACTTAGCGTTATGGTTGTTCTTTTTTCATAGGAACCAACATCCGTGACACACCTCTAAACTCCGCAATTGTTTCTTGCTTTTGGTTCACCACCTGAATGTCGTAAAATTCGGAACGGCCTGCTTGGGAGCGTAACTCCGCAGTTGCAGTGAGTACATCACCAATCCGTCCAGGTTTAATGTAGCTGATATTACAATGCTGCCCCACGGCAGGGTAATCACCTGTATTGCAAGCAACCGCAAAAGCACCATCGGCTAAAGTGAAGATAATTCCACCATGACAAGTACCATGTCCTTGGGTATGTCGCTTTTCGACCAAAAGTTCCACTTTGGCATAGCAGTCTTTGTAGTCGATTAAGCGGGCACCTATATTTTGCATGACTTGATCATTATTAAATAATGTATGTCCTTTTACAGTGTCCATGTCTCATCCTTTTTGATACGTTATTGTATATTTATAATTAAATGTGAATCATAATTAGCACTATCGTAGCGCCTGATCAAGGTATTTGAATAAAAAATAGAAATTTGAAAGTTCAATAAATATTCAAGATTCAACATGAAATAGATCATAATTTGAGATGAGGTGGTGTTGGTATTGCGCTATATTGAATTGAATATGAACAACAACGATTTTAAAGAATAACGATGAGAATAAAGGGTGCAGGATATATTTTGTTCTGTATGTAAATAATTGACTTTAAAAAATGTTTAAAAAAACCACATAAACTGTGTGGTATTTTCTGACGAAATGTCGTTATCACAAGATATATCGTTGACTGATAAGCGTTGAAGGCCGATACTCTCAGGGTTTATTCAAGTAATCGGTTCGTAGGACTGGGCCAAAAGTCTAGTTCTCAATACTCAATTTAACACAAGGGGCTATATATGGCTGGTGGAAAGTCAAACATCATTTACACACTGACTGATGAGGCGCCATTGTTGGCGACTTATTCGCTACTGCCGATCATTGAGACCTTTACTAAATCTGCTGGTGTAGAGATCGTTAAAACGGATATCTCTGTTGCCGCACGTGTTCTTGCAGAATTCTCTGAATGCCTAAAAGAAGAGCAAAAAGTGCCAGACAATCTTGCAGAACTAGGTCGTCTTACACAAGATCCTGATACAAACATCATCAAACTTCCAAACATCAGTGCATCTGTTGCGCAGTTAATAGCATGTATCAAAGAGCTTCAATCAAAAGGCTATGCGATTCCTGACTATCCTGAGAACCCAACAACAGAAGAAGAGAAAGCGATTAAAGCACGTTATGGTAAGTGCTTAGGTTCGGCTGTAAACCCTGTTTTACGTGAAGGTAACTCTGACCGCCGTGCGCCTGCTGCAGTAAAGAACTATGCTAAAAAACACCCGCACTCTATGAGCGAGTGGAAGCAATGGTCACAAACTCACGTTTCACACATGGAAGAAGGTGACTTCTATCATGGTGAAAAATCGATGACGCTTGATCGCGCGCGTAACGTAAAAATGGAATTGATCACCAAATCTGGTGAAACCATTGTACTTAAGCCAAAAGTTGCGCTTCAAGATGGCGAAATCATCGACTCTATGTTCATGAGCAAGAAAGCGCTTTGCGATTTCTATGAAAAAGAACTTGATGATTGTAAAGAAGCAGGCATTTTGTTCTCTTTACACGTAAAAGCAACCATGATGAAAGTTTCGCACCCGATCGTTTTCGGTCACTGTGTGAAAATTTACTACAAAGAAGCTTTTGAAAAACACGGTAAATTGTTCGATGAGCTTGGCATTAACGTAAATAACGGTATGGCAGGTCTTTACGAGAAGATCGCAACTTTACCGACTTCTTTACGTGAAGAAATCATCGAAGATTTACACGCTTGCCAAGAACACCGTCCTGCGTTAGCAATGGTTGATTCTGCTAAAGGTATCACTAACTTCCACTCACCAAACGATGTGATTGTAGATGCTTCTATGCCTGCAATGATTCGTGGTGGCGGTAAGATGTGGGGTGCTGACGGCAAACCTTACGATTGTAAAGCAGTAATGCCTGAGTCAACTTTCGCACGTATCTACCAAGAAATGATCAATTTCTGTAAGTGGAATGGTAACTTTGACCCACGTACTATGGGTACTGTACCAAACGTAGGTTTGATGGCGCAAAAAGCTGAAGAATACGGTTCACACGACAAAACTTTCGAAATTTCTGAAGCAGGTGTTGCAAACATCACAGACTTAGAAACTGGCGAAGTGTTGATGTCACAGAATGTAGAAGAAGGTGATATCTGGCGTATGTGTCAGGTGAAAGATGCACCAATTCGTGACTGGGTGAAACTTGCAGTAACACGTGCACGTAATTCTGGTATGCCTGCAATCTTCTGGCTTGACCCGTACCGTCCACATGAAAATGAACTTATCAAGAAAGTACAAAAGTACTTGAAAGACCATGATACAACGGGTCTTGATATTCAAATCATGTCACAAGTACGTGCAATGCGTTATACACTTGAACGTGTAGCGCGTGGTCTAGATACGATTTCTGTAACAGGCAACATCTTACGTGACTACCTCACTGACTTGTTCCCAATTATGGAATTAGGCACTTCTGCGAAAATGTTGTCTATCGTGCCGTTAATGGCGGGCGGTGGTATGTACGAAACAGGTGCTGGTGGTTCAGCGCCTAAACACGTACAACAGCTTGTAGAAGAAAACCACTTACGTTGGGATTCTTTAGGCGAGTTCCTTGCATTAGCGGTTTCTTTAGAAGAGTTAGGCATTAAAGAAAACAATGCTCAAGCAAAACTTCTTGCGAAAACTCTAGACCAAGCAACGGGTCAGTTACTTGACAACGATAAGTCTCCATCACGCCGTACAGGTGAGTTGGACAACCGTGGTAGCCATTTCTACTTAGCGAAGTTCTGGGCTGAGGCTTTAGCTGCTCAGGATGAAGACGCTGAGTTGAAAGCGAAATTTGCTCCACTTGCAAAAGCACTTGCAGAAAACGAAGACAAAATCGTTGCAGAGCTTGCGGCTGTTCAAGGTAAAGCTGCGGACATCGGTGGTTACTACGCTGTAGATCCAGCGAAAGTAAATGCTGTAATGCGTCCTAGCGAAACTTTAAACGCAGCGCTTGCAGCAGTTTAAGTTGAGCAAAATCGGCTATTAGCCGATGATGTGAAAAAAGCCGATGCAAATGTTATTACTAGTACTTGTAAATATATAAAACATATCAAATAGGCTCTCAAGGGAGTCTATTTTTACTCAACTGTAGTGTTTTAAATTTGGTTATCTCTAGTTGAAATTATATAAGACATATAAATCTTTTTCTGTTTCTTAACCTACCTTGAAATTCAAGATTCCCAACATAATCAATTGTGGGTGACAGACATTACGTACATCCGTACTCATGAAGGTTGGTTATATCTGGCTGTAGTTATCGACCTGTTTTCTCGTTTGGTTGTAGGATGGTCTATGAAATCTAGAACCACGACAGATCTAGTTTTAGATGCGTTATTGATGGCTTTATGGCGAAGAAAACCAAAGAACAAGGTGTTGATTCATTCTGACCAAGGTAGCCAATATACTAGTCATGAATGGCAGACATTTCTCAAGCACCACAATCTTGAAAGTAGTATGAGTCGTAGAGGCAATTGCCATGATAATGCTGTTGCTGAGAGCTTCTTTCAGTTGTTAAAGCGAGAGAGGATCAAGAATAAAATCTATATAACTAAACTGAAGCAAGGTCAGATATCTTTGAATATATTGAGATGTTCTACAATTCAAAACGCAGACATGGTTCTAATGGTCAACGTTCTCCATTAGATGGACTGCCACCACTCTCCTAAACAAATATGGTCTATTCAGAATTCTTAATTTTTTGTGTAAGAAAGCTATTCATAAAATTATTGGTTTAGAGTTAATCAATAGAGACTTTATATTAAACTGCTTAATAGATATTTAAATTAAAAAGTTAATTTTTTTAAAAAAATATAAATAGATTAAATTGTCATTTAGTGGAATGTAAACTGTCTTTAACTTGAAACATAAATTAGTAATGATGTATATTAGCTAAAAATAAATACTTAAATTAAGATTTAAACGAGGAATTAAGTGAGTCAAGAAATAAATATTTTTGTTAGCTACTGCCATACAAATGATGAAGATAAAAAATTTTTAGATGATTTATTAATGTTTATCAAACCTGCGATTAACAATTTGAGTAACGCCAATCTGTGGGTTGATAAAAATATAAAGACAGGTCAAGACTTAAGACCCACTATTGAAGCGGCTCTTACTGAAATGAACCTCATGATTTGTATGGTTAGCCCAGAATATTTGAATTCAGACTACTGTATCAATAAAGAGCTGCAAGATGCACTGGAAAAGAGAAAAATTGGCACAGCTAATATTTTCCCTATTATCCTAAGAAAATGTCCATGGAAGCATACTTTTTTTGGAAAGGTTTTATGTCAGCCCAAAGATGGTAAGCCTTTAAAAGATTGGGATGATCGGGACGAGGTATTCTCAGATATTACGGATGAATTGATGGATGTCATTCACCTCATACGAAGTAATGCTATGGACGAAAAAAAAAAGTAATAATTAGTGAAAGTATTAGCCACGAACTAATGGTTCCTGAGACTAACCAATTATCTAATTACCTGAACAATTTAGGCATACATATCACCCATGCCAAGAAAGACTTTATTACACTAGAAGAATTATTCGTATACCCTGATATACGAATAATTAATGACATTTCCACTATTCAAAAACCTTCTTGGACACCACAAGAGGTCCTTGATAAGTTCAAGCTAGTTTATTTTCGTGGTACAGAAGAAACAGGGAAAACATCCCTTTTCAAAAAATTGGCACAGGATTCGATTAATACTAATGAAAAAGTAATAATTCTGAATGGTACAGATATTAACAATACTAATATTGTTGAGTTGGTTAAAAAGTACACTGATAAATATAATTTGAATCCAATAGCTGACTTTAGTCAGTACACTATTTTTATTGATGATTTCGAGAAGCAAAAGTTAAAGCCTCAATACTTAGACAATCTACTAAAGGTATTGTCGGAAGATTTCAAACAAGTCGTACTTTTCATTGATAAAAAATCTATCATCCATGAGCAAAATAAATATTTAAAACATGGCTTCTATGAGGTTGAAATTCAGCCGTTTGGATATAAAAAGCGATATGAACTAATTAAGAAATGGGTCCTTTTAGAATCTGAAAATGATGAAAATTTAATCAGTGATGAGGCATATAATCGTATTGATATTTTTTCACGTCAGTTCGACTCCATAATGAAAAAGAATATTATGGATTCAAGACCCATTTATATTCTTAGTATTATGCAGACCTTAGAGAACCTGTCGCATACAAATGGCAACTATTCTCTAACATCTTATGGTCAATGCTATCACGTCTTGATAACAGCAATGCTCAGTAAAGCAAAAGTAGGGATGCAAGAATTAGATGGCGTTTTAAACTTCCTTTCCTACTTAGCTTACTATTTCTATAAATTGAAGATTGATAGTATATCTGATGAAGAGTTCTCTGAGGTTTTAGCTGAATATAGTAAATTATATGTTCCACCTAGTAACCTGAAAGATGTATTAATAAAATCTGGGATTTTAGTTTCCCCAGATAAAGACTCTTTGAAGTTTTCTCAGAAGTATCTGTATTACTTCTCATGTGCGAAACACTTATCGGATAATTCAAAAACATTACAGGCAGATATAACTTATCTCTGTGAAAACATCCATAACGAACAGAATGCCAATATTTTAATTTTTCTAGTACATCATTTACGAGGTACAGATTTATTGGATGAAATTTTGCAACATGCGACAAAGTTATTATCACATGTGACGACATTTGATATGTCCTTAAATGCTACCTTAGGATATAAGCAAATTATTGGAGATCGACTCTTAAAAATAGCTCTGGACAGTGATAAAAGTCCAGAAGAACAGCGTGCAGATTTATTGGAACGTAAGGATAAAATGGAGGAAGAACTTGGTGAGTTCTCCCCTATTGAATACTCATTAAACTCGAATGATATAAATGAAAGAACGCTTGATACCTCTCAAGAGTTTGAGCTTATTCAACAAGCCACATCAGCTTTGAGAAGTATTGATGTATTAGGTCAAATTGCAAAGAACCGTCATTCTTCTATTCAAATTCAAGGTTTACAGCATATCCTCAGTTCTTCTTATGACACTGGTCTAAAGGTATTGAATTTCTATCTAAGTATTTTTAATGATAAAGAAGATGATTTAGAGGAACTTTTACTTAATGTCGTTCTGGAGAATAATGAAGATATAACAGAAAGTGAAGCTAAAGAATTAACCAAAGAAATGATTAACAATTTTATTTTTGGTATTTGTTTCTATATGATTCAGCTAATTTCACAGTCTACTGCCCATAGCAAGCTAATACATATTAGTAGTTCTATGTGTGCAACTGATGGCGATAAA
The DNA here is from genome assembly GCF_002934965.1 of Acinetobacter sp. ACNIH2. NCBI lineage: Bacteria > Pseudomonadati > Pseudomonadota > Gammaproteobacteria > Moraxellales > Moraxellaceae > Acinetobacter > Acinetobacter sp. ACNIH2. The sequence goes on along the minus strand of NZ_CP026412.1, from coordinate 147,757 downwards.
AAGCCATCAGCAGCTTACCTTTTAATTAATTTGTACTCGCAGTTACTTGTTAGCCATAAACTACCAAAGCCATCAATTAAATTAATAAAAAAGGAACACTCCAATAATATTCTTGTTATGTCACTGCTTAAATCTATTGTAGCAAATCATGCATACCTACATAATTTGGACTTCCAAGATAAACAGTGGATTCAGGATTTTCTTGAAATTCCTGTAGCCAATCAAATTAAATCCAATACACATACTTTATTACCTATGCCGGAATAATTCATAAGGAGAAAACATGTCAATTCAAGAACAAGATGTACAACGAGGATGGTTATTTAGAACCCCAAATAATCAAGAGCGTATTGTTTTAGGTTTCAATAGTGAAAACAAAGTGGTTTATGCAAGCCGTGGTGGTAATGTTGGTGGACCATTTTCGGTTCGTGAAGCATCATCAATCGAGCGTTTTGTTGAAAAATGTTCTGAACGATTAGAACAGTATTCAGATGAACAAATGGAACAGGTCAAGGCACAATGTAATGCCCAAAATCTCACTTTGACTGACGCCCTGTAATTGGTAAATAAGAACAGATGTCTTAGACATCTGTTCTTTGCATAGTATTACTGAGTAAACTGGAGTTGGATTATATTAAAACAAGGTTTATATCGAACACCAAACTTTTAGGTCAGCTCTTGTCGTTTTCTTTATGTACGATTCAGTGCATGCCAATAGTTTTAATATTTCTTCAGTAACAACTGCTTGACTTAAACCTGGCTGGACAATTGTTACCTCTAATCTAATTGGCATTGTATTTGCCATATTTTTATATTTCTCCAAATCAGCTAATCCTCCTTTTATAAATCTACTATAGCCATCAGATAACCACTTATTATTACGTCCATTGATATGTTTAAATAAGTGTTTTAGACCTGCATGTTTCCAACGTATAGAACGTTGAGCTTGCCCACAAACTTCATACATATCGGCTAATCTGCGACCAGCTTCAGGTGAACTTGAATATTTACAATGATATAAACTTAAAATTATTTCGTTATTTTCTTGCTTCAAAGCGACAAGATCAGCAATTTCACCACTGCCATCGTCATTAATTATTATTTCAAATTGATCTTCAATCATACTCAAAGTTTGATATTGGATAGTATCTCTAGTTTGAGCTTTCCCCATTGATTCTTTAGTTATATCTACAGTCCAATTAATTTGATTCAGAGCATCTACATCAAAGGTATTGTCTATTAAATTTATTTGAATCAAATAACAATTGTAACTCATTGAACCATCAATATAGTGGATCCTAACAGGATCTTTTACCATTTTTTCTTCAAAGGGAATTGTTGAACTATGAGTCTTAATAGATATTGCACTTCCTTCAACATGTTCATACATGTAGCCTGAGGCAAATTGAGCCGAGATATTTAAGCGATATATACCAAAGAGATCTTCTGTATAGACTTTTATATAAAGCTGCTCTGAGTCATCCTTAAGAACTTCTAGATCAGCTAGAAATAAAGGAATTTCTGTCTGATCAAACAAAATATCTACTTTATCTTCGAATACATTCTGTAGGCTTTCACCCCATTCCGCAAATAAAGGGTAATATTCATATGCTTTGTTAATTCGTATAGGTTTTAGAAAGTCTTTAACTAGATTATTTACATCTAATTGATCTTCAGAATGAATTTTATCCCAAGCGTTTTGGCTCCATTCCTGCCAATCAATAAGATTCCCTGCTTTAGGAGACCAAATCTTTCCTTTTTTTTGCGAGCATCCCCAAACCACTCTATCTCCATTCTCATAACCTAAAACAGCAATGTTATTAAGTTCAGAACTGCTTTTTTCAATTTGCGATAAACCATCCGTAACATTTGGTCCAAAAAACTGTGTAAAACTAATTGCTCCAACTTGTGATGATCCTAGATTTTTAACTAAAGGAAGCTGAACATTATCTAATACTTTAAAAATAGCCTCGCCAGTAATTTGAATAGTATTCTCACCACAAATAACTTTGACTATTTCTTCCGTTTTGAATGCATCATGATCATTCGAATAAACAAAAACAGCTTCTCTTGCCTCATCCCAATTTAGAATAAAAATATAGTGATTGGTGTCATCAATATCTTCAAACTTTCCCCAATTCACTGGAGTATTTCTAACTCCTAAAATAATTAAGATTTTGTCTTCATCCGATATGGCATGCCATGTTTGAGCAAATCTTAAATTTAAATTTTCAAGCGAACTAACATTCCATTCCTGACATTCTGTTTTAAATAGCATAGCTGAACAAGATGGTCGTAAATTCCATAAAGAGATTTGCTTATCTAGCCCACCATTACCTCTTAAGGAATCAATAACATCTTGAAGTTTAATTTCATTATTAATTCTTTCTTCTGACAATCTTTTAAGAATTAAATCCCAATTTGCATCTTGTGCATATAGCTTTTGTAGACCTCCCTGAATCTCAACATCTGCAATGTTAGCAATCGCAGAAGCATCTCCAATTGGAGTATTACTTGAAGATCGTGTAAATCGACCAATAAATTGTAATGTAATAGCTAAACTTTTGTGTTGATCATGCAATGCCGCGATTTTTAAATTTGGAAGATCATATCCTTCACCCAACATATCTACACAAATTACTATCCGTGACTGCCTACTTTTAAGCAGTTCTAACTTCTGATTGTTTTGTGATGATGTTAGACCTGAATGGACAACAATAGGGTTCAACTCAGGCGCTATAGATTCATAAATCGCTAATAATTCCTCAGCTCTAGATTTTTCATTAACTCTTGCCATAACCAAATGATCATAACTTTGTGAAATATCAAATCTAAGTTGTTCTATAGCTTTATTAGCTATAGAGATATCTGACTGTTTTAAATCATATTCTTTAATTGGATTTAAACTTATTTTTTTAAAATACCCATCTTCCTGTGCCTCGCCAAGACTATAATTGAAAATTATTTTTCCACCTAAGTCTTTACCATCATTTCTGAAAGGAGTCGCAGTAAACTGTACAACTCTCTTATCTTTAAAATTCTGACGAATATTATTCCAAGTTGAAGCAGCAACATGATGTGCTTCATCAATAAATAAATGTGTACAAAGCTCAAATAATTTTAACTTAGCAGCTTGAGATGAATGGTTTAAAATTGAAGTTGTAGCAATAATGACGTTCGATGATTCAATAATTTCAATTGCTTCACTCTCAGTTTTTAAACCATGCTTAACCAAAAAAACAGCAGGATAATTTATAGTTTTAGGTATCTCACCTAAATCAGTTAAACATCCAAAAGTAGAGAACTTTTTATAAATTTGTTGGCGTAGTGAATCCGACGGTACAACAATAAGCACATTTGAACATTGTTGGGAAACAACTGTTGCTAACATGGTTTCCGTTTTACCTGTTCCTGTCGGAAGAATAACAGTTAGTGGGGTAAAATCTTTTTTAGAAGTAAATTTTGAAGCTATTGCATGTAAAGCCCCAATTTGAGGAGGCCTAAGACCTTTTAGCCCTGAAGTTGGATCATCTTGCTTATACTGAAATCTGTTACCCCAGCTTGCTACTATTTCTGCTGGCGATAAAGGGGAGAGAGGAACTTGTATCCATGAAAGCTTAGTATGCTCATTGATCGACTCTAAATTAATATCTGCCGGTAATTTTAATATTGGAACATCATTAATTGGTTCGGTTCGTTTATTCCATTGTTTGATGTAAATAATATCAAAAGGTTTATCTAGATCAGTTAAAATTTTCCAGTAATTTCTTTTTTCAGTGTCATGCTCTACAGACGCATTTATAATGGTTTCTGGAAGTCCTATCTGCTGCATATAATTTGATGCAATTTTTTTTCTTGCTAATTCATACTGAGGCAGTTTTAGGATTATTCTTGTCATGTGACTAATTTCACAAAATTTAAGTAATAAAATATTTATATAGTAAAATTATTAAGTTAACAACTATTAATTGGATGTAGAATTCTCTAAAACTAGGTTTGGAATACAATCCATCTATATCCAAGAAAGTTTTATTAAATAATGAAAAAAGCTACAAAAAGAAAATTAAACTACGATAGATACTGGCATTTACGTGAAATTTAAAACAAAATCATAATCAACTTACTTTTTTCATTTTTATTGTGGTCGATTAATACTATGAATCAAACGCCTAAAGTGATAATTTTCGATGCATTTGGAACACTTGTAAAAATTGGTGAAAGTCGACATCCGTATCGTAGACTTATGAATTGGTTGAAAGACAATGGAAGAAAACCCACTACAAATGATGCTAGTATCATCATGTCAAATAACTTGGATTTTGAGGAACTGGCAGTGCTCTTTGGAAAAGCTCTTCCTACAGAATTATTAAAAGAAATAAATCATGATCTTCAATTTGAATTGAATACGATTATGTTGTTTGAAGATGTAATTCCAACTCTTCAAATACTTAAGGATCTTGGTTTTAAGATTGCCTTATGTTCAAACTTAGCAAAACCTTATGGTGATAAGCTTAAAACTATTCTTCCAAAGAATTTATTTGATGTACTTGTTTTAAGCTACGAGGTTGATGCAATAAAACCAGAAATAAATATTTATGAAACGTTACGAACTAAATTAGATTTCCAAATGTGTGAGGCTTTATTCATAGGTGATAATCCTATTTTAGATGTGGAAGTTCCCATTTCTTTAGGTATGTCAGCCAGATTAATTGAACGGAATAAAATGCAAAACCTTTCAGATGTACTGAGTGATTTGTTATTGAAACAAGAGTAATCGATAGCTCTCTAAAAAGTTAGATATGATTAATCAATGTTCTGAAACACAGTAATTTCACGGGAGTAAGTCTTTTGCTGATATTTCTAGAGCATTTGAAATCTCATAAAGCTTTTCAACAGTTAAGTTAACTTCACCACGTTCTATACGCCCCATATAGCTACGATCAATCCCGCATTGAAGCGCAAGAGATTCTTGAGTGATTTTTTGTCGTGTTCGTCTGGTGCGGATTAATTGACCAATCACCACTGATAATTCTGACATTTGAAACTAATTGCTCAAAAAACAGAAATATCACCAATTGAGGACTATATATCCACGGACTATAATCCTCTTTTGTGATTGGGCAGTTAAGTTGTGAAGAAAAACGTTAAATTACCTTTATATGATGAATTCTTAGAAATTTTTGATAACCATCAAATTAATAATTGGCGAGCAAGACATTTTTGGGAAAAAATAAAACTTGGGGAATGTTATAAGACTACATGGTACAAAGGTCAGATGTATGCTGGTCTGAAAGTACTATTGGAGTGTAAGTATCTGGAAATTGATGAGGAAAAATCAACCAAAACCTCTTTTAGTTATAAGGAAACTCCCCGCTTGAATGAACTCAGAGCTCGACATAAAAAACAAAAACTTGAAAGACTTTTTAATACTAAAAAGCTAGAGTTAGCAGTTCAAATAAAAGACAAAGAAAATAATATCAATTTTATAAAATCACTATTAGAAGATGATAAAACATTAGAGAAATATTTTATTAGTCATAAAGAAAAACTAGAGAATGATATTAAATACATTAATTCAAATATTAATTTAATGGATAATATTTTAAATTAAAAACTTTATGATAATAAAAATAATCCAGTAAAAACATAATATTAAATTAATTTTTTTTAGCTTGACTCTGTAGAAATGTTTATATAACTTTCATCTAATTTCCTTTAAATTGATCTAATATGGTTAAGTCTGTTCAGCAAATAAAAAATGAATTTCATTCAAAAGGAATTACATTTTCAGATTGGGCTAAAGAGAATAATTTTTCACCTGAACTTGTTTATAGAGTTTTAAAAATGAATCGTGTTCCACTTCGTGGAGAAAGCCATAAAATTGCGGTTCGATTGGGACTTAAGGAAGAGTAAAATGAATTAATCTAATTTTTTATTTTCCAGAAAGCATAAAGACCCATACATAGGATGGGTCTTTATGAAAATGTCTATTACTTGGTCGTTCAAGACATTTTCATTCTAAAAGACATTGCTTGATTAAGCAATGTCTAAGGTGCTTTCTGCCTTTTTATTTTATATAAAGCTAGAGAGTGTCATATGCGAACTGTCAAAGTAACAGCAAAAATAATACAAAATGACACAGGGTTTTTTATACAAACTCCTGTTTTAATCGATGAAAATAATGAAATTATCCAGCCATTTTTAGATTTTGTTTTAAAATTAAAACGTGACGGAAAGAGCCTATCAACCATTAATAATTCTATTAGAGCTACCCAGCGGCTCTTAGAGTATATGGCCGCAAATCTGCATGGATTTTCTACACCTCAAATCATGTTTGAAAATTTTAGTAGTTGTTTATATTCAGGTACGATCAGTGCAGAGGGATTAGATCCATCAGGCCTATACTGGTTACCTAACAGTAAGCAAGTTGCTCAAATATATATTTATGCTCTAACTCAATTAACGGATTGGATGGCTGAGAATCATAAATCCACTTTAATGAATCCATTCATTAAAGCAGATAGTCATACTCAACGGTTAAATTACGCAGCATGGTTTCGTAAAAACCAAAATGATTTTTTAGGACATATTAAAGATAAACATATAAATTCAACTGCTCGCTATGCACGTAGCATACAACGTAGAAAACCTTTAGGTAAACAAATTCATGACGCAATAGAATTTCCTGAAAATATTTTTGAAGAATTCTATTTTAAAGGTCTTGGTGGAGCACTAGACTGCCGTGTTGCTCTACGTGATCAACTTATTCTGTTGCTAATGCATGGAGGTGGATTACGTGAGTCAGAGGCACTCCATCTCTGGATTGAAGATGTATTAATTGATCCTTTTAACAATAATAGTGTAAAAGTCCGCATCTATCATCCTGAAGAGGGTCGAGCTCCAAATAATTGGCGTGGACGATCTAATCAAACAAAAAGAGCTGCTTACCTATTAGAAAAGTATGCTTTGACTCCACGAAATCACTTAAGTGGAAAAAAGAATGTTGGGTGGAAAAATCGATTAACAGATAATAAAGATTCATATTTGGAAATACATTGGTTTCCAATTCAATTTGGAGAAATCTTTGCTAAAGCTTGGAATAAATATACGCGATACATTGTCTGTATTGAGCGTAATCATCCATATGCTTTTGTTAGTTTCCATAATCAACATATAGGTAAAGCATACACGCTTAATGCATTCCATGATAATTATCGACGCGCTCTAAAGCGTATTGGTCTAGACGTTTCCAAATCTGATGGACTATCTCCTCATTCTCACCGGCATGCTTATGGTCGGCGTTTAAGTCGGGCAGGCGTAGAAGCCATAATTATCAAAAAATGCTTACATCATTCTTCAATAGAATCTCAATTGGTCTATACGACTCCTTCGCTGAAAGAAGTCACAAAAGCTCTTACTGTGGCAACAGAACAGCTTTTGAATCCATCAAACGCTAATGAGGAAACATGTACTCCCAGTTGGCAAGTTTTATTACAGCATGGGTTCGATGATATTGATCCATATAACTTATTCGCTGGCAAGAATCCTAAATTTGGAAAACACAAATGAGAATGAAAATATCCAAACCTGAAGGTAGAAAAAGTGATCTAACTTTTCAATGGTTAACTAAAAAATATGGCAGAAAACTAAATGTATGGCGAGAGTTAGCTGAAGAATGGATGAAAATACAAGATATATCTACAGCAGGCAGGCTAAATGCACTATGTATTTTTTTTGATAAATACCTTATGCAGACTGTTCCGTGGTGTGCTGATATCGTTATCTTTTTAGCTGGAGACCAAAGTGGTTGGAAAGCTTCTAGTCATGAATTTAAATCAGCAATCATGAAAAATACCAATCGTTTAGATAATAGAAGTACTATAGAAATAATTAACTTTACATCTGAATTTATAGACTGGATATTGGATAATCATTTTTTGGAGAATAGGAATGAAGGTGGCAAGATCTATCTTTATACAAATCCTCTTGAAAAACTGAAAATAAAACAATCACTAACTGAAACAGTTCATAGTCCTTTACCGTATCGCTATATTCAAAGTCTCAGTGAAATTTTATGTCCTAAACCATCTGGAAGTTTTTCAAACTGGAATTGGGCACAAAGTCTGAGTGGAATTAGATCGACTGCGGCAATAGGTTGGTTTGAAGTTGATGAAAATCTTATAGATAAGAATGATGAAGATTGTGTTTGGCGGCGTGAAACAGTAGTGCGTAGCAAAAAGCCTGTAACCATTTACAAAATGTGGTCGCCAGTAGCAGCAATGGTTCTCTTTGTTAAATTACAACTTCCTCTTCGAACATATCAAGTGCGCATGTTGGATAGTGGTGAAGCAGATAGTATGCGCTATCAAAAAGGAAAATGGGTTAAAAATACAAAGTGTAAATATGTATTTAATAGTTATTCAAAAGGCATATTTCGACGGTTCAAAGACAATCTTACAGGATTGGAAGCAACAGGTTTATATATCAATACAAATAAAACAGCAGATCAAAACAAAGATGAATTTCAACGAGGCTACGAAATTCCTTGGCAACATGAAATTCTAATTTACTGGCTTGAAAAGCTAAGAAATTGGCAAGAAAAATATAATCCTATTCTAGCCCCTACTGATTGCACGACTCTAGGAATTAAACACACAAAAGATTTAAGATCAAAGGCTTACCTAGCAAGTATGGGACATTGTTGCTTTTTAATGCGTGACGCAACAGCAAATTCGAATGAGGATAGAACCAAACCGATTCCAGACGCTAGCATTCCTTTGATTTGGTATAAATTATTAGAGAAATTAGAAAATAATCTCTCAAATAGTGGCGATACACTTCCCAATGATATACCACTTCAACTAGTACATCATTATGATAAAAACCATAAATATCCAAAAGTTAGAACTCACTTTCCGCTGCATAGTTTGCGAGTATCACTTATTACAAGTTACTTAATAGAAGCTAAATTACCACTTCCTATCGTTTCTAAACTTTTGGCAGGTCATTCAAGAATGCTAATGACCATTTATTATACGAAGTTAACACCTGTAGTCATGCAGGAGAAAATGGCAGAAGCAACAAAAGTATTGGAAAATAAATCTGAAGAAAGTATCCGTACATTTTTAAAAGATGCTGAACTACGCCAAATTGAATCCAAAATGGCCTTTCATAATGAACCATCAATTAGGTCAATATTAGCGAATCGTAATCCAATCGGGTGGGAATTGAGACACCATGGACTTTGCTTGGCTGGAGGTAATAATGTAATGACTGATGAGGTGAAATCTATCGCAGGCTGTTGGAATGGTGGAGAATTAATTCAAGATTCCACAAATTTTTCCAAAAATATTCATCATAATGTTGGTCACAGTAATGAAAATTGCGTGAGATGCAGATGGTTTATTACCGATGCTAGTTATCTTCCAGCGCTCAATGCTCATCTCAATTTTATGAGTTATAAAGCTTATAATGCAGCCAATTTAGCAGCAAAAATAGAGGCAGATATAGAGAGTCTCGAGGAGCTAAAATATGAAGCTGAGTTGCAGAATAAACCATTTCTAAAACATCATGAATTACAGTCTCTTACTAGACGCCATCAGAAGCAGTTAGTTGAATCTGATGAGTACACAAAAGATTGGATAGCAACATTCAACCTCATTCGGCGTTTAGTTGAAATAGAACAAAATAGAAATGAAGATGAGCATCAAATAAAGTTGGTAGCCGTTGGTTCGCAAGAAGATATAAAAATTGGATTTATTGAAACAACATCAGAGCTATTACATCTTTCTTTACTTTGTGAAGATGCTGAAATATATCCTGATTTGTTAGATGACTTGAAAAAAACTTCTGCAATTCAAGAAAGAACTCGGAGTTTGAGTCAGATAATGATTCGAAATGGTTATTTACCCCATTTATTATTACTTGATCAAGACCAACAATTAATTGCAGCTAACGCTATGATTCGCGCTATGACGAAACAAATTGAATCTAGCAATAAACTTGAAAGTTTTCAAAAAACTGTATCGTATTTAGAATTTGATCAATTATTACAAAATCATCAACTACTTCAGTTTGGAATAAAAACTTTAGAGAAGCATTTAAATATGCCTATAAATAGTTTTTCACTAAATTCTTTAGTTAGCAGTAATCATCGTGGAGAACTTTCGAATGAATACTGATATGAATCTATTTTTGGATAATCTTAAAAAGGATAAAAGCAAACGTACTCAAGAATCATTAGAGAAATTAAACAATTTACTCGAAAAGCATTTTAATAACGATGGGCAAGATTATTCGATAGCTACAATTGGACGGATATCTAAAATTCAAGGTGGGGTTGGTGACGTTAGTATTCGTAATAAAACAGGCGTACATTTCCGTACTTTAATAAACCAATGGGCAATTAAGGCAGATACCTCACTGAAAAAGCCTCCCGTTCGCCATTCGCGAAAGAATGAAGTCTCATCAGACATGGAGTTATTGAAGAAACTAGATGATCCAGCTATGAGAGCAGTCTTCGGTCAAATCATTGCTGAAAAGAAAAAACTCAAAGCTGAGAACCATATTCTAAAACAACAAACAGAAGTGATTGTTGATATGAGACCAAATCGCGCTTTTTCAGCAGGCCAAGTACAGCAACAAGTCGAAATAATACCAGCGTTAACTGGCATATTGGTCAACAGTGAAATCGAAGCGCTTCGCGATGCTATTGACGTAAATAATCTTCTAAACAGAGGTTGGGTGGTTTCTAAATTGGGTTCGATTAAGGACGAAAATGGACGATCATTATTTAAGTCAGGATTTGTATCTGCTATACAAAAAATATTAGCTGAAATATAAAAAAGGCTGGCAATATGCCAGCCTTTTTTATATATACAGTTTTTATATACATATAAAAACCGATGAACTCTAACCAACTGTAAAATAATATAAAATTTTAAATTAACCTAATTTTATATAAATTTAACTAGATAGAAGGTGATCCATCGGCTTTTTATTTATTTATATTCTAAACCTTAGAAATTTAACCTTTGCTTTATTATTTAGCGGATTGTAGCTAATCATTAGATATTACATTATGTGCTTAACCTTCGGTACGAGCTACTTTTGTTTAGGCAAAAGTAGCCAAAACCATCGTCATCTACTGAACTCGTCAAATGACATTTTTGATCGAGACTTCGCTGAAACAATAAATATTGTATGCTTCCTGCCTCGAACAGCAGTAGATGACATTGTCGTGTATCAGAATATTTTGTGAGATTTAAGAAAAATGAATAAGAAAAGTTTGATCTTCGGAGTTTTAGTTAGCTTTATTTGGTTTTCGGGGATTTATTTAGTCAAAGTTATGGTTATCAATTACCTGCAACATTAAATGAATTGGGTGATTTTCTTGCTGGAATATTTGCACCAATCGCTTTCTTTTGGCTGATTTTAGGATATATACAGCAAGGTAAGCAGTTAGATCAAAATACAACAGCATTAGAACAACAAGAAAAAGCATTACAACTTCAGATTGATGAGATGAAGGAGAGTGTTCAGCAGCAAACAGAGTTGGCTAGAATTCAACAAAAACAATTTGATGCAATGAATTATGCTTCCAATCCCAATTTATTGATTAGCTCATGTGAGTGTGAAATATACTCTGGGGGATACTCTGAGGAAGAAAATGAAGTCAATGACTTATGTAGATTATACCTCACAATATTTAATAAAGGTATTGCGGAAGCTTTAGATATTAGGATAGAAGTAAACAATAAAAAATTTTTGATAAGTGAAAGAGTTTTTGTAGATGAAGTAATTTATCTTGAACCTGATCTGGTTAAACTATCTAAAAATTTAGATTTTTTAAATGTTGAGTTTACTCTTATTTGTGCAAATAAATTCAACTCTCAAATAAAAGAGCATTATGAAATTGAGGTATATTTTATTGAAGATTCATGGGAAACAGAGCGAGTAAATATTATAAAGAGATAATATTTTTGTTCGAATATTTATGATAAAAAAGCCCACTTACGTGAGCTTTAATAAAATCAAATCTTAACGACCATTACGTCCGCGACCACGTGGTGCTTTGGTATTTGGACGTGTTGTACCATTGGTCTTACGACGTGGTTTCTCACTTTCATCCATTTGCCAAATACGCTTCGTACCTGACTTTTTCACAGAACCATCTTTATTCTTACGAACCATAGGTTTGCCACCTGTACCACCTGGTTTTTTCACATAAGAACGTGAACGGTAAGGTTCTTCAGCAGGAATATTTTGAAAGTCAGGGTATAAAAGTGGCTCAATTTCTTTAGTTTCACCAGGTTGTAAACCCATTTGAACCAGATCAATTGCACCAATTTTAGTACGAATTAAACGTAAAGTTGGGAAACCAACCGCAGCAGTCATACGACGGACTTGACGGTTACGGCCTTCGCAAATTGAGATTTCGACCCAAGATGTCGGAACGGATGCGCGAAAACGTACAGGAGGATCACGATCCCATAACCATTCAGGTTGTTCAACCTTCGTTGCTTGGGCTGGTAGGGTCATCCCATCTTTTAATTCAACACCTTTGCGAAGTTGCTCTAATGCTTCTTCGGTTATATCACCATCAAGTTGTACTAAATAAGTTTTGTACTTTTTGTTTGCAGGGTTGGTAATGTATTGATTTAAACCACCGTGGTCAGTTAAAAAAACTAAGCCTTCAGAGTCCATATCAAGACGACCAGCCAAACGCAAAGTCGGATCATCTACAAAGTCAGAGATCGTCATATGGGCTTCGTCTTTACGAAACTGAGAGAGAACGTCATAAGGCTTGTTAAGAATGACTATTTTCACTTTAACCTACTAGAAAATTTAAAAAATTTGTTTGGACTTGTTTGTGTTACCCGTTTGATTACCCATTTTAGTGGGAGTAGGTAGGGAAGGGTAAAGAAAGGTCCACTAACTATATGGGGGCTACTATATCAGATTTCGGCTTGAGCTCCTCAATTTTATTCTTTACATCTGATGTGTAATCCTCTTTGTTTCAAACCTTGGACATATTGGGTAAATGTTCGATTTCAGTTGCCCTACAACGGATGTTTAAGTTGAGACATGATTGATCCATTTTTTGTTAATGTTTTTAATGCAATATATTGTCGATGAAGTTGCATAACGATAAGAACTTATTGTTTATACATAAAATTATGAATTGATCAGTGAGTTTAAGCAGATTCCCTTAATTTATTTTCATTATGATTAGGGTTCCAATCTCTCAGTCGAATTCATTTCATGTCGGACGCGACTAATCTGCTCATAGATGATTTTGCGCATTCGGTTTATGCCTCCAAGTGGCTTATGTTCAACCAAAGCATGCCAAGGTGTAAAAGAAAGGTTTTCACAAAATTTATTTTGCTCAGGGGTGTCAAATACTTGCTTAGGAATATGAATCGTTGCCACCTTGTAGAAAGGAGCTTGGTCTTCTTTCCATTCAGTCATAGAGTCTTCGACGGACATGGAAGTGGATGTTCGAGGTTGGACTAAAAACTCCATGCACGCATCGCTTTCTTGCAAACTCGTGCGGAGTGCCTCCCTTAAGAAGTCCCTGTTAGGTCTAGCAGGAATAGGGCTGACAATGGTCGAACAAGCTCGAGCAGAGTATTTTACCGCCTGACGATGATCGCCTAATCCCAATTGATAGGGCACCATAGACCAGTATCTGGTTTGTAATGGATTTGAAATTTTATTTCTAGTATTTAGGGCAATCCAAGTTCCTTTTGCTCCTAATGCAAAAGGAATATGTAGTTTTTTTAGAAATTTGTCACTATTGATATCTTGCATGAATGACAGATAGCGAGCGGGGTCGTTAGCAAAAAAGACTGGATGGTTGATCATGATGAAATCTTGGGTGGAAGAATTTTCATCTGAGAAATTTTTACCAGAGACCTCTAAAAGCTTGATTGCCATGCCGCGTGCATCTTTCTTAATATCTGCCTGTTTAGCATTACTTGATCCATTAGAAAAACGAATCCATGCTTGATAAGTTTTCCCAGGAATGAAAACACCTTGAGCTAGGAGGGGAGGTAATGTTTCATTGATCTTAAATTCTGCGCGTACGCAACCATGAGCTTTGGGATGTGCATCACGTAGCGCGATGTCTGTGACATATTCTTTGCGAATGGACATTTCAATAGTGTCTGCAATTTGCTTGGCCGTGGCGGCCTCATTTGGATAAAGACTTTCACTTAAACTGGGATCTATATTGGGGTAAATAAGCGCTTTCGGGGTGTTCAGCACTACAGGTGGAGTGTTTGCAGACGCAATAGTGGTCACACTTATGAACAGGACAGTGGGAAAAAGTAAATCTAAGAGCTCAGGTCTTTTGAAAATAGGCATTAATTGCCTCCTTGCTTAAAGTTGTTATTTTGAATTCTTAGATTTTTAGCCTGATGATGGAAAATGATCTAGATTTATTCAATATATAGGATAATCAGAATATCTGTGGTTTTTATTGATCGCTTCTTTTTTTAGAAAACTTAATGTTGGTTTCTTTGTACACGACAAAAAAAGACAACTCATTGAAATAATGGCATAATACTTGTTTTCTGACGACGAATATGATGACACATTTCAATGAGTTACATCTCATCTTAAACAAATATCTAAAGTGGAACAAGTCACGTGTAAAATGTTTTACACTGATTATGCTGGCATTAATTGTAAAACAGACATGTAATCTTTCTTCTGCATCTAAAGCCTTACCCATCACGTGCTTACCACAATCATTTTATCGACGTATACAACGCTTCTTTGCAGATCAGTATTTCGATTATCGTCAAATTTCTCAGTTAATTTTCAATATATTTTCATTCGATAAAGTCCAATTAACTTTGGATAGAACCAACTGGAAATGGGGAAAACGAGATATCAATATCTTGATGTTAGCCATCGTCTATCGTGGAATAGCGATACCTATTGTTTGGACATTGCTCAATAAACGTGGAAATTCAGATACAAAAGAGCGTATTGCTTTGATTCAACGCTTTATCTCCATTTTTGGTAAAGATCGTATTGTGAATGTGTTCGCAGACAGAGAATTTATCGGTGAGAAATGGTTTACATGGTTAATTGAAAATGACATTAACTTCTGTATACGTGTTAAAAAAACTTTATTGTGACCAATCACTTAGCCAAGAATCATAAAATTAGTGATTTATTTCGTCATCTTCAAGTTGGTCAAACAGAATGTCGTAAACGACGTATTTGGGTTGGTCGAGTGAAACTGTATATTAGTGCGCTACGATTAGAAGATGGAGAACTTTTACTTGTTGTTTCTCCTATGTTTAATGCTTCTGCTATTGGTGATTATGCATTACGCTGGGAAATCGAAACCTTATTTAGTTGTCTCAAAGGACGTGGATTCAATCTTGAAAATACTCGTTTAACAGACCCTAGACGAGTCAAGAAATTGATAGCAGTGCTAGCGATCGGTTTCTGTTGGTGCTATTTAACAGGTGAATGGCAACATGATCGAAAAAAAGCGATAAAACTAAAGAAGCATGGACGACTTTCAGTAAGTTTATTTCGCTACGGTTTGGACTATGTTCAGATGGCTATTCTACGTTTGATTGGTTTTGGAAAAAAAGAAGAATTTAAGAAAGTGCTAGCAATTTTAAGAAAGAAAAAGCCTGATAGGACAAGGGCCCTATGAAATTTGTCGTGTACAGAGTGTTGGTTTTTAAAAAATGATGAAGATTTGAACGTATTCGGTGATGTCATTTCTTACCTGAATATCTAGCGATAATAAATGTGTGGGTCAATTATAAGAGTAAATTTTTGATTAAATTGTATTTATTGTTGAAAATCTGAATTTTATGCAATTTAAGATCAGATAATATTTATTCCATTTCACAGTGAAGTATTTTATTCAGCTAAGGCTCTGGCTCTAGAATTATGGGGTAGTTTTTTGATTTATTTTGTACAACTAGCATTTTATACGCTGTAGTTCTATAGAGATTGATTGTGCAGCTCTTCTTTGAGAAGGGGGCGAAATCTTCTTGTACAATTGTTTTAAATACAGGGTAAGTGACTTATTACTTTTCATTTTTTGTCTGCAACAAAGTCTTAACATTTAGCAAATTGAGCTATAGTTGCATCTGCGGTTATTTAATTCTTTTAGATTAACGATGAATAACAGTAAAAACACAATTTGAAAAAATAGTAATGCATTGTGCTTAAAAATAAAACAGTTTGTGAACAGACCATGTTTTGTGAAATGTTCATAGTAGGTGCATATCCATAAAATGAATTTTGAGGATTCACCCCGATGACAAATACAACAATTTTTGAAGCATTAAGACAAAGCCACGATAAGCAAAGAATGTTATCCGAACAATTAATTCAGACTTCGGGAGACACTGAAGAAAGACATGAATTATTCGATGAATTAAAAAATGAATTATTTGCACATTCAGTCGCAGAAGATAGATATCTTTATATTCCACTGATGATGACCGATTCGGGTCTTAACATCACCCGTCATGCATTAGCAGAACATCACGAGATGGATGAGTTGTTAGAGCAATTGAGCGAAACTGAGTTTAGCCATCCGAGTTGGTTGGTAATTGCAAAAAAATTATCTGAAAAAGTCCACCATCATTTAAATGAAGAGGAACATGGCTTTTTTCAACAAGCAGGGAAAATTTTAGCTGAACAGCAAAAAACACAATTGGCTGAGCAATATTTGAAAGAATATAATAAATATTTGAGTAAGGAAAAAGATAGTCTAACCAGTTGATGTGGGAGTGAATTTGTAGAAATTGGCTCTATACGACAATTGATTAAAAAAAAGGGATCTTTTAACAAATATTTTAAATATATCTTTAACCAAAGTATTGTAAATAGTTCTCAGTTTTGGCAGTATTAGCACAAGATTTAAAGCTGATAGTTCCCTGACTTGTTTTAAATTTTTAAAAGCCTACATGACTCATTTGTAGGCTTTTTTTTTGCTCGAAAATTATGTTTTATAAATTTAGCGTGCAGTTTGGTCTCATCATAAAGTGACTTTAGCTATTCTTTAAGATTCTAGGTAATTTACAAGATAACCAAAATACCATTGGGAATTGTAGGACGCACCGTTAGAATTGAGTTAATTTAAAAAATTCAAATTATTAGAATGAAGTCTCAACATCGAAGCATTAGAACTTTAGCGATATTTCTGCCTCTTAGTTGGATGTTATTGGCATGTAAACCACCTGTTTCAGGTGAGTCGACGGGTTGGAAATACCCTATTTTGCAGTTTCAATTGGCTCGTCAAAATCTCTCGACGCAATTACCTATGCCTGTTAAAGGCATTACCTCAACACAAATAAATGATACATGGGGTGCTGCAAGAGGTCAGAATCGTAAACATGAAGGTATCGATATTTTTGCGAAACGAGGCACTGAAATATTGAGTACAACGCAAGGAATCGTTGCTAAAGTTGGTTTAGACAGCTTAGGTGGCAAAGTTGTGTGGGTGGTAGGGCCAGATTTAAGTCGGCATTATTATGCACATTTGGAGGCTTATGCTCTGCATTTAGACGTCGGTGATTGGGTAGAGCAAGGGGCAGTACTGGGTTATGTGGGAAATACGGGTAATGCCAAAAATACACCGCCACATTTACATTATGGGATTTATTTTACTGGACAAGGGGCGGTGAATCCCTATCCATACTTAAGTCATAAAAAGGGTTTATAAAGGGATAAGTTGCCCAGCCTAGTTGGGCAAATTAAAGAAATGTTCAAATTGTTTCAGTGAAAAGGTCGCAAAATTTTTAAGTGCTTACAGAATAAAAGAGTTTAAATCTATTTTGTTGATTTTTATACTTTCTAAAAATCATTTAGAAAGTTTATGTTTTGATTATTGAGCAAAAAGCCTTAATCAAATTTGGCGCTATAAACACGGTGCTGGCGCGTTAAATTAAGAGATTTTTTAATCATGAAAACAATAGATTAGAACTTGTATCGTCACTAAGGTTTTATAACATTTTGGCTTTAGTTGCTAAGCTTAGTCGTGGATAAAGATTAGGATTGACTCAAAAGGAGTTATAAAATGTTATCTCCAAGATTGGTTCAGTCCGAGGAGTTGGAATTCAATATTTGCCCGCCTAATCTGCTATTTGTTTACAGTTATGATTATTTTTTGCATGTGGGCGAGTAAACCAGAACAATTGCAAGGTGCCGAGCAATAGCACTGCGGAGGCTATGCTAAATTGTTGATGATAAGACACACCAAAATGCTGCAAAGTGCTAAAACTAATCCCACCGAGTAACTGAATAGTGGCAAAGCTGAGCGTTGCCATACTCCATAATTTTTTATATGCCAGACCGTACAATTGCAAAATGGTATAGGAGGTTAGGAAAACCACGGCAGGGTTAAGTAAACCTGTGAGGAAAGAAGATATAAAGGTAAAAATAGGCGAGAAGCTAAGTACAGCGATTAAAACTGCAAAAATGTAGATGCTGTATAACACTTTAAGCGTGGCAAAATTCCCAAGTCTACGCGCCAAGACGTATGCACTATACGCTCCTAAAGCACTGCCCAGACCGTATAGAATCCAATTGAAATTAATCCAGAACAAATTCAAAACCAATACATGGCTCAAGTAATCAATCCAGAATAAAGAATGGGGAATATAGGCAAATGCACTACAGGCATAAGCAATTAATAAGCTGTAGTAAATGAAACCGACTCGATCTGATTGGGATTGTGTTGCTGGAATAGCTTGGAGTTGGGCTTGAAATGGACGTACCAGAAACCAGAGTAATGCACTTATGCCAAAGGCGAAAGCACATAAGATCAACCACGCAGTAGAAATTGCAATTCGGTCAAGATAAGGCATAAACAGCGTGGCGCATAAAACCCCCAAGCCAATACCACTAAAACCAATAAAGTTGATTTTAAAGCGATGTTGTAAATCGCTACATTGAGCGACCACACTTGGAGATAGAATCATCAGTAAGCCGCCGCTGATGCCTGAAATAAAGCGCCATATTAAATACCAAATTTCTGAAAAACTGGAAAAGGCGCAAGCAAACAGACTGATTGAACCCACAAAAGCAGCGCTAATGATATAGATTGACATTTTAGGATTCTGTGGGATTTTCATTGCCCAGTAGGCACCGACTAAATAGCCCAAAAGATTAGCACTGCCTAAAATACTGGCAAAGTTATGACTCCATTCATAGGCTTCACGTGTTGAAGGCAATAAAGCGGTATAGGAAAAGCGCAAAATGCCGATGCCCAAGCACATACTCAAACAAAGAAATACGCTGAGTTTGATGGTATTTGAGAACGCCCTGTTCATATAATTTGACTAATTGTTTAAAAAATATACTTGAACTATAAGGTGAAAAATCTAGAAAAACAATCGCTGATGTTTCACCTTTAGTCGAGCATCATTCAAGGTTGGGGGAGATTAAAGCCTTAAATTTTGTTGGCATCAACAGCATCACCTATGGTGTAGTAATGACCTCCCGCAACATGATGTAAACTTTTCCATGATGGATCGGCTTCATGGTAATACCAATGTCCATCACGAAACACGCGATCATCTGCATAGGCTGCAATGACTTTTCCTATAAATAGATCATGTGCTTGCTGATTATGCGGTTCAGGAATTAACTCACAAATCAGCCAAGCAGCACAACCTTCTACCATAGGTAAGTTAAAACCATCAAAGTGAAAAAGTGGAGTATGACAATGCTCAAGTTTAGCTGGGTCATCAAACTGGCTGATAGAACCTAAGGCTTGTACCAACTCAATTTGCTTTAAGGTGGGAACTTGTAAGGCAAAATAACCCGATTGTTCAGTTAATTTTCTGGTTTTGGTGCTTTTATCCAGTACGACAGATACTTTGGCTGGAACCAATTCTAGCGCACATGCCCAAGCAGCAGTCATAACATTGGCTTCTTGTTCATGTTGTGCAGATACCAATACGGTTGGGCCATGATTGAGTAAACGATACGCCTTTGCCAGTTCGACAGGTTGCATGTGTGGATTTAACAGCTCAGCCATATTTAGATTCAATAAGATTATTTTCTTGGACATATCATAACTCTGATTGTTGCAGGAGTAGTCTAAATTTGAACACTTGGTAAGTCTGTACTGGTAAAGCCAAAAGTCGAATTGAATTTTGATTTATAATAGGGATTACATTATTTAGGGAAAAAACATGAATATGCCCTTAATCATCAATGTCATCCTCTTTGTGGCATTGCTGTTCTTATTAAGTCGGACACGTCATACCGATTGGAGCCTTGCCAAAAAGGTGCTTGCTGGTCTCTGCTTGGGGGTAGTTTTCGGTTTACTCTTGCACGTGGTATATGGCACAGGTTCAACCGTGCTGCAAGAGTCAGTGCAATGGTTCAACTTGGTGGGTAAAGGCTACGTCAAACTGTTGCAAATGGTGGTCATGCCGTTGGTCTTCGTTTCCATTTTAGGCGCGGTGATTAAGCTGCATGATGCAGGTTCGCTGGGCAAGATCAGTTTTATTAGTATCGGTACCTTATTGGTCACAACAGCGATTGCAGCTTTTGTGGGTGTGATGGTGACCAATGCTTTTGGTTTGACTGCGGCAGGTTTGGTTCAGGGGGCGCAAGAAACTGAACGTCTGAATGCCATTCAGACCGACTATGTGGGGCAAGTGACAGATTTACAAGTTCCAGATCTGTTTCTCTCTTTTATTCCCACTAATCCTTTTGCTGAACTCACTGGTGCTCACCCGACTTCAATTATTAGTGTGGTGATTTTTGCTGTATTCCTAGGTATAGCTGGCTTGAACTTAATTAAGGCGGATGCAGAGAAAGGGCAAAAACTGCTTGCTGCGATTGAAATTATGCAAGCATGGGTGATGAAATTAGTCCGCTTAATTATGACGCTTACGCCTTATGGTGTATTTGCCTTAATGACCAATATTGTGGCGAATTCAAAATTGGCGGACATTCTGAACTTGGGTGGCTTCCTTGTCGCATCTTATATTGGGCTGGGCATTATGTTTGCTGTACATGCACTCATTTTGTTGCTTACAGGTGTCAATCCAGTTCAATTCTTTAAAAAGGTTTGGCCTGTATTAACTTTTGCTTTTACTAGTCGCTCTAGTGCAGCCAGTATTCCATTAAATATTGAAGCGCAAACGCGTCGTTTGGGTGTGCCTGAATCCATTGCCAGCTTCTCGGCCTCTTTTGGGACGACCATTGGTCAAAACGGTTGTGCGGGTTTATATCCTGCCATGTTGGCGGTGATGGTAGCACCAACCGTTGGGATTAACCCATTAGATCCAATCTGGATTCTGACTTTAGTCTGTGTTGTAACGCTCAGTTCTGTTGGTGTTGCAGGTGTTGGTGGTGGTGCGACTTTTGCTGCCTTAATTGTATTGCCGATGTTGGGCTTACCCGTGACCTTAGTGGCGCTACTCATTTCGATTGAACCTTTGATTGATATGGGACGTACGGCATTGAATGTGAATGGTTCAATGACTGCCGGAATGGTCACCAGTCAAGTCTTAGGGCAAACTGATCAAACCATTTTTAAACAAGAAAATGTTGATTTAACCGAGAATTAATTTCGCCGTTACGTCATAAATAGGAAAGTCAGTATTTTGGATATTGGCTTTCTTTTTTTGTGTCAGGCAACAATTGTATCCATAAATCAAATAAATTTGTATCTGTTATTGTTTGCCTGTAACGGCATAATCATAATGAAACAATGGAGACAAATCATGAAAATGTATCAAGTCGATGCTTTTAGCAATGCATTATTTAAGGGGAATCCTGCGGCAGTAATTGTGACTGAACAATGGTTAGATGAAGTACTCATGCAAAATATTGCTTTGGAAAATAATCTGTCTGAAACTGCATTTGTAAAAAAGATTGATGCCGAACATTTTGAAATTCGTTGGTTTACACCTACAGCAGAAGTTGATTTTTGTGGGCATGCAACTTTAGCCAGCAGTTTTGTGCTATTTAAAGATTTTACTCCAGCCAAAACCATTCATTTCCATGTGAAAAAATTGGGTGTTTTTGTTGTGAGTCAGGCGGACGATGGAAAAATTTGTATGAATTTCCCAATCCGCCGTGCTGAAAAAGTAGAAGATTATCCTGAACTTTTAACTCAGGCACTGAGTAAGCCATTTAAAAATGTGTATCTGAATCAACAGGCTTTTATTGTTGAGTATGAAAGTGTGCAAGACGTTTTGGATGAGCAACCCAACTTAGAACTGTTAAAGCAATTGGGTTCTTTACGTACTGCTATTACCGCACATAGTTCAAGTGTAGATGTTGCTATTACTGCTTCAAATGCAGAGTATGATTGTGTGTCACGTTATTTTGCCCCTGCAATAGGCATCAATGAAGACCCTGTTACAGGTTCTATTCACACTGCGATAGCGCCATTGTGGGCAGAACGATTAAACAAAACAGAGTTGATTGCATATCAAGCCTCTGCGCGAGGTGGCGAATTGTATTGCAAAATTCTAGATCAGGAGCGGATTGAAATTTCGGGCTATGGCAAACTTTATATGCAGGCAGAGTTGTTCTTAGATTAAACATATTCGAACAAAGCAACGCTCAAAACTGAGGGTTGTTTTGCAAAACTTAACTATAAATCCCATTTTTGATTCCGTAAGATAGGCAGCTTATAAAATATTTATATGACTGAATATATTGGAATTAACATGTTAATGCGGTTGAAAAAACTTACTTTCTCTCTGTTTTTTGTTGGTTTAAGTTCGGCTGCTTGGGCACAGCCAGTTTTGGTCAAATCAGATCATCAAATTGAAGAATATAAATTAGATAACGGTTTTCGGGTGATTTTGGCACCGAATGATAAAGAAAATAAAGTCTATATGAGCACCATATATCTGACAGGCTCATTGAATGATCCGCAAGGTAAAGGGGGGCTAGCACATTTGTTAGAACACCTTGCTTTTAAGGGGACACAAAATGTCAAAGGTGAAGAATTCCAGCGTAGATTGGATCAATACACTTTAATGACCAATGCCAGTACTGACTATTATTCGACTCGCTATATTAATGTCGTGCGTCCTGAACAAACCGCTTTGAATGAAATCTTGCATTTAGAAGCCGAGCGTATGGATAAATTAGTGCTGCAAGAGAAGTTTGTTCCTTCTGAAATTGCCATTGTGAAACGTGAGCGGGAAGTACGTCTGGATCAGCCTTTTGCCGTATTGATGGATCAGATGTGGAAATCGGCTTATGGCAACCAGTATTTAGGACGTTTACCCATTGGTGATTTAAAAGAATTGCAGTCCATCAAAATGAATGAACTAAACCAGTTTTATCGTACGTGGTATGCACCGAATAATGCAGCAATGGTGATTGCAGGTAAATTCGATAAAGGGCAAGTGTTGAAACAGATTGATCAGCAGTTTAGTTCAATTCCTGCACGTCAGATTCCTGCTCAGGTTCAAGTACCGCAGTTGGATGCAAGTAAAATTAAACAGCGTGAATTTACTGTGGCAAAGGGCAGTGATTTAGCCAAGTTCAATATTTACTTGAATGGAAAAAATGAACAGATCAAACCCGCTTTAGCTTTGTCACCGCTCTTATATACCATGCAGCCGAGCGGGCATTTGTATCAAAGTATGGTGGAAACTGGCACCAGTACTATGGTGCAGGCAACCACATGGCTAGATCGTGATTTTAACTTGGTGTTTATGGGCGCAATTTATGCACCGAATCATAATGCTGAGCAGGTCGATCAAGCGCTCGATCAAGGGATAGAAAAAACGCAAGATTTTAATGAAACAGAATTAAATCGCGTGAAAAGTCTCATTCAAAATCAGGCGGACAGCATTCAAAGTAACTCTGCTGCATTGGGTTCACGTCTAGCGGATTATTTTGTAGCGAGTCAGGGGCGTTGGGATCAGTATTATGTCGATCTGAATAATATTCAAAACCTCAGTTTAAATGAGGTCAATCAGACCTTAAACCAGTTCTTGGTGAAAGAGCATCGTATTACAGGTGATATTCAACCGACTCCTGAAGATCAGAAAAAAGCCAAGCAACAGCAGCAGGCAAAAGCGCCAAAGCAGACTTTAGAACAGCAAACGCAAGCCCAAGAGCCATTGAAAGATGTGAGTGTGTATCAACAAGAAGTAGCACAATATGTTGCAAGCTCTCAGCAATATTTGGAAAAGAACGAGAAGAATATTCAACGCGGTGTACTAAAGAACGGGATGAAATATGCACTTTATCCTGTTGCGACTCGTGACAATAAAACTTATGCCACCATTAATGTTGAGTTCGGTACAGCCCAAAGTTTGATGAACAAAAGTGAAATTATTGATTTCACTTCTTATTTATTGCTACGTGCTTCAGATAAATACAGTCTGCAAGACATTGCCGATAAATCGATTGATGCAGGTGGTTCAGCAACAGCATCGTCTAATGGCAACGGTATGACCATTCAAATTGTGGCGAAAAATGAAAAATTTGAAGACTTCTTTAATTATATTGTAGAGGTCATGAAGAACCCGAAGTTTGAGCAGTCACAGTTTGATTTAATCAAGTCACAAACGTTGTCGAGCTTAAACCGTCCATATACGGAACCTGAAACGGTAGCAGCGTTGACGATTGCACGTTTAATCGAAATTTATCCGCAAGGAGATTTGCGCTATCACTTCGAACCTGAATATGCCAAGAAGCAATACCAAGCTTCTACCAATGAGCAAGTGAAGCAGTTGTATCAACAATTTTTTGCCATGAATAATGCACAAATTGCGATTACAGGTGAGTTCAATGCGAAGAAAATGTTGCGCAAAGTAAAGCAGCAGTTTGGTAATTGGAAAGGGACTCAAGCTTATACACAACTGACTTCTGAATATACCCCGTATAAAGCGCAGAAGAAGCATGTGCTGTCTGAACAACGTGAGTTTGGTAGTTATCAGAGCTTACTCACTTTCCCGCTAGGCGAGGATCACCCTGATGCTCCAGCGATGCTGGTTTTTAGTTACATTCTTGGAGATTCTCAGCTCTCTTCACGTTTAGCACAAGAATTACGTGAGAAGAATGCTTTGGTGTATGGTTTTAGCAGTGAAATTCAATTGGATGATTGGGTCAATTCAGGAGCACTGAGCATTGATGCCAATTACACCGCAGGTAAAGCCGAGCAAGTGTCGCAGGCTGTGCATAAGGTTTTACAAGAACTGTTAGATCATGGTGTAACTGAACAAGAGTTAGAAGCTGCTAAAGCCGATATTCTAAAAAACCGCGTAACGGCTTTGGAAGATGAACGCAATATTCATCAAATGTTAACTTCACAGTTGGAACGAAACCGTGATTTGTTGTTCCGTAAAAAGCGTGATCAAGCGATTGCTAACTTGACCAAAGCAGATGTAGACCAAGCCATCAAAAAATACATTCATCTTGATCAATTGGTTGAAGTGATGGCTGATCAATATGGACAGCCGAATGACTAAACTTTAAGGTTTTAATCCACTTAAAAACTTCTATAAAAAGTCACATTTTTGTGGCTTTTTATTTTAAAACTTGAAGTTAAATTGAACAGATGATAAAAAACTTTATATAACTTCTTAATAATGAAAACATCATTTTGATTGAGTCTATCTATATGAAGAAAATTCTAAAAATTTCTGGTTATCTTCTTTTTGTATTTGTCATCGGTACTTCATATGCTACAGCAGCAACTGAAACGCGCACCATCCGTACTGAAAACGGGCAATTGGTATCTCTTGGTGATAGCTATATTCAACTGGTACAGAATATGCAGCAATCGCCAATCTCAGTGCGAAATTACGAGTGGAAAGAAGGCAAAAAGCAGCTTACTGCATCGGACCATGTGTATTTGGTGGGGAATGCTTATTACACTGTTACCATTGTCGATAACGTCATTAAAAAAATCGTGTGGGATCGTAAAATTTAAGTCATAAAAAAGCCCTGAGTCTAAAAACTGAGGGCTTTTTTATTACACCATGAAATTAATGGTCATGATCATGCTTGTTGGCATGGAATTCTTCATTATGACGGAAACGTAAATAGTTCTCGAACTGTTCGCAGTATTCGTCATAGTTATCTTCTAACATCATTTGGAATTGCTGAAGGATATAAGACATCACCTGCTCTTTGGCATCACGCATTTCGTTGCCATCTTTGAAATTATTGGCTGCAACCCAAGTATTAAAACGTGCTGTTGCAAACAGCATAGATGCACTGACTTGACCACGAATTTCATTGGGCTTGACTTGTTGTCCTTTGGCTGGGCGACAAAATTCATTGGCATGTTTAATAAATTCATCTGCACGTTCAAAAAAAGCAGCATTCAAAGCTTCTTCTTCGGTAACATCGGTAGCGTCAATCTTTTGAACCATGACTGTTCCTAGCTAAAATTTCATTCTGCATTATAGGCAAAGCCTTGCAGAAACAAAACCATTGACTTAATCTAAAAATAGCCTAAGCATTATAAAAATGGAACACGTTATGTCAGATGCTATTGCAATTCAAAATCTTAAACATGATATTGCACTTTTGCGCCAACAAATTTGGCCACCACAAACTTTGGCAAATGTCGAAGGATTACCCATTTATTATGGTTCGAAAGAAGATGTCGCACACTATTATCAGCAATGGCAAGATTTAATCGAGCGTGCACAACTGTTGAGCCAACCTTTTTTAAGTGATGAAATGGTTGATGCGATTCATTTACCCAGTCATTTGAATTTGCCGTTGTTTTATTTTCATGTAGATCGGATTCGAATTAATAAAACACGAGCTAAAGAGTCGAAGACTTTCAGGGGGATCGCCAGTTTATTAGATAAATGTGGAGAATATTCCGCAGAGCAGGTTACAGCGATGCAAGTCTGGTTAAATAGTGATGATCAGGCAGCACTGGTCGCACACCGAGAATTCATTGACCTTAGAACTTATGTGTTTCAGCATGGACAAAGTGAATATACGCGTACCCGATTTTATGTGAATGGTATTGTGTTAAGTACTGAAGAACATTTTAAGTTGGTGGATGCACGCGATAAGCCACGTAAGCAACGCAGTGATAGCTATAGTGATCCACTTGCAGACAATGACGTCTGGAAAGTCTTTGGAAAATACCGCTAAGTTGTTCTCAAGACCAGAACGGTTTAATTTTCTTGAAGGCTTTGAGTTGCTTGTCGATGTGTTTGAGTTGTTGCTTTTCCTGTTGATTGAGCCAGTCTATCGCACAGTGAATTTCTTCATTTTCAGGCAGTTCATGGAAGAATTGCTCAGCAACCAAAAGATCGTTGTATTGCCCCAAAAGCTCTTGAATCGGTTTAATTGCTTTGAGGTAATCTTTCACTGCTTTATTGCTGTATAGGCTACGCACAAACTCAATGTTGTAACGTAAATGTTTAAAGCATTTACGGAGTTTGTGCTTTTCTTCATCTTCTAGTTGTGAAAAATGTCCAATGTCATCAGCAATACGCTGATGGGTTTTCTTTAAATTTTTCTCAGCATATTTTAAAAATGGTTTTTTCTTTTTATTTTTGGGGCTTAGTTCTGAAGTCATATAGTTCATCAGTTCTAATATTAATTGATTGGTTTCGGTGGACTGGAAAATCCACATCACCTGATTGTGATAACTCTCGGCAGTTGGAATTTCCAAGTGTGAGCAGCCTGCTTGCTGTAACTGAGGCAGAAGGGTTTCACGAATGGCATCGGTATCACGTGCATTGCCTAAAGATTGAAAGATAATACGGAGCTGAGCTGCCCAGTGTGGAGAGATGTCATCTACCAAGTTGGCATAACTTTTTAAAGCACTACGCATACGCCGTATTGCGACACGTGCCTGATGTATATGTTCGCTATTATAAAAGCCACTGGCGAGGGCAGTCGCATTTGGCAAGAGATGCTTAAAGGTATTATTTAAGATCGCATGTACAGCGGCATTCGATGTCATGGCTTGATCTAAAACGACAGGCTCCGCATATTGTGGCAGTAACATATCCTGTTGTTGTAGATGTAAATCCCCTCGTTGTGATTTACTTCGTGTGTCTAGCCAGAGTTGATATTTATTCATCCATGGCTCTATGCAGCGAATTAAGTCATGAATGGAACCTTGTACCAGTTCAAATTCAAGTTCAAATATTCTTAATTTTTCTTGTTGAAAGACCAAGTGTCCAATGTCGAGGCAAACTTCAATTTCAGACTGATTAAACAGCAGAATTTTTGATATTCGTTCAACATCGGTAGAAAATTTGATTTTAAAATTTTGAGATGCATCTTCAGTGGTGAAAAGAGCAGGTAGTTCGTCTATATGATCCTGATACAAAGCTAAATTAAGTTTAGGTTGTTTTTTCTTACCGAGGTCAGATTCAAATTCAAAACGCTCGATATGTTGCTCGGTTTTGTATTTTAAGGTTTGAATCCAATGTCCTTGTTCTAAGCGTAATCGTAGGGCAATCGACTGTTGTGCCAATTGAAAATCGGGAGTGTCGTAATAGTGGGCGAGTAGGGGTTGCTTATATATCTTAGAGGCACAGAAGTCTTGATAAATCATGTCCTGAAAAGCATCTGGAATCTGAAATTTGAGTTCAATTTCTGACATGTTCTAGCCCTCGCACTGGAGTTTTTAAAATTATTTTAATGGCGCTAAATTTATATCTTGGCTAAAGTGACTGAAGAAGTCCAGTAAAAATATAATTTGTCTATTTTTAGAAGTAGAAATGAAGTACATCCACAAGCTTTGCCCGTGGATGTTGGTCTGTTTGTATGTCTAAGGGCTTAGAATTTAAGGAACTTACGACTTACCATAAATTGTTCAGTCGCATCTAAAAGCGCTTGAGCGTACACTTCTTGTTTGGCAGTTAACCAACCTAAAACAAACCAGTCGCTTGCCTCTAATTCGGTTTGCTGTATATAGGCAGCAGATGAACTGAGCGTCAAGTATTCTTCAGCAGCTTGGTGTGCTTCATTTAATGCTTTGCTATATTTTTGCAGGTTTTTTACATCATAAATTGAAGTAAGAATTGGGAAGCTGAATTTGAGTTCGCGAATGCGTTGAGAGAGCTGTTCTAAACTTTCAAAATTAGTAACGTCGGTTTCTGAAAGCTGCTCATGAATCTGTTTATACTGCTGTTGCAAGGTGTTCTGCGCGTAGCCTTTTAAATCTAACTCTTGCGTGGCAGTACTGCTTTGTAAGCTAAACATTAATAGCTCTAAAAAGTGATGTACATTCAGTGTTGAGCGCACTAAATTATTCAGCTTTTCTTGAGCATATAAAATATCTTTGGTTAGGCTTGCTGCTGTGGTTGGGTTTTGCAACAACGCTCCTAGGGTATTCTGCATGTGCTCAAGTTGTTGTAAGTTCTCAAAATGATGTTTAAATGCTGCCAATTGATAGGCCCATTTATCAGAAACATCCTTGCTCCACGTTTTAAATAAAGCTGAAGTTAAATAGAGATGATCCAACGCTACATAGGCTTGCTCAAGATGTTCTTTTTCTGCAACCCCTGCGGAGATAGCTGCAATATTTGGCAATAAGTGCTGCAACTGTTGTGCGATGAGCGAACGGACATTGCAGTCGGCACTGTCTTTTTTCACCAGTTGAAATGCTTTGGCTTGCTTGGCTGGGCTCACTGCTTGCTGAGTTGAAAGTAAATGACCCATTTCAGCTTTACTACGAACATCTAACCACAATTGGTATTTTTTTACCCATTCAAAACTAAAGGCAAGCAAAGACTGAATAGAACCTTGTTTGAGTTCAAACTCAACTTCGTGAACTTCTCTTTCTTCAGTTTCAGTGGCTAAGCGGCCAATATCGAGGCTGACTTCAATTTCTGCATCTTCGAAGTGAATCACACGATAAGTGCGCTGAATATCAGACTCAAATTGTAATTTTAATGAAGCAAACTGATCACCCAAAGCATTTTGCAAAATGGCTAATGCTTCAGGTTCATGTTGATAAATCGTTAAATCTAAAGCAGGAGCATGTTCAGAAATACCAAAATCATGATTATGTTCAAAGCGGTGCAAATGGCTTTTTCCCGCTGCTTTTAAGGTTTGAACCCAATGCTCACCTTCAAGGCGTAAGCGTAGGGCAACACCATGTTGTGAAAGTAATTTATCTGGCGTGTCAAAGTATTTGGCTTTCAGATGAATCAAATTTGATTTTTTGGGGTCTAAGGCTTTAAGGAGCATTGTTCTTTTTGCTGTAGGAATTTGAAATTTTAATTCAACTTCAATCATAAATTTGCCTTAGATTACGGTTCAAAAAAGGGAACAGCTTTTATTAAAAACTGGTGTGACTCTTTGGTATTAAATTTTAGCTTAAAAATTCTATGCTGTACGCGTTGATGAGAGAAATTATCGACAGTTAACTATGCCAAAAGGAGGCAACAAAAGACAGCCATTAAAAATCCAAGGGTTATTACATTTTTAAATGTACAGACAGAAAGATTGTCGGATTTGTAATGAAATAGCAATGATAAAATGAGGTTTGCCAATTTTTCAGCAGGAACATGAGCAAAAAGTAATTGACCAATTGAATATTACGCCCAATGATATTGGTGCAAAATCAGAAAACATAATTCAAAACAATCAGGATGATTTGAATATGAATGCAAATGTTCAAGCAAATAGAAGTGTACAGCACCTTCAATCGCCGCAATTACCTATTCGAAATTATAATGAATTTTATCGTTTTTATTTAACCGAGCACCGTAATATCACCAGCAGACGCCTGCATGTGTTAGGAAGTGTCATCGGTGGATATTGGATAGCAAAAGCAATTCGCCATCGTAAACCTAAGTATGTTTTAGTGCCTGGTTATGCATGTGCATGGATTGGACACTTTGTCTATGAAAAGAATAAACCTGCGTCTTTCAAACAGCCTCTTTACAGTTTTATTTCAGATTGGCGTATGTTGTCTGATATTGTGCGAGGCAACTTGAGTCTAAAGCGTCGTTCATTAGATAAAATTCCAAGTTAATTTTTATCTTAATTAAAGTGCATTTGTCTAATAATATTCGGTTAAAAGTTTAATATAAGTATATGTTATAGATTACCTTTTATTATTCAATAAAGTATAAGTTTCAAACATTTTTAATAAAAATGGCTAGGATGTTCTATTCATCTGATGTAGTATGAGTAACAGATTCTCAGATGATCTTTTGTTTCATCAAGACACTGCAAGTTTCCAATGCCTAGAGTGACCTTTCTCTGGGCTTTTTTTATGTCGGATGTAAATAAGCTAACTCGATTAAAAGAATGGGATTATACATTGAAAGACTCTCTAATTTTTTGCCCACATTGCCCGTGTGGTTAGTGCAAAAAATTAGAGAGTCATGTTTATTTTCAGTTATTATTATAATTATTGAAAACAAACAAAATCTTTCGGTTTTATCGTTGTATTTTATTGCTTTTATGACTTTATTAAACCGTGATTTTGATACTTGCTCTATCCCCAGAACTAGGGATTTTTGTTAAATACAAAAATTAAAAGTTATCTTTTAATTCACGTAATTTTTGAAATTCTTCGACACTTTGTACTCTTAAAAAAGGATTGGTTTCGAGTTCAATGGCAATATTGCTAGGGAGTGTGGGTTGACCAAGCATCCGCAAGGCCTCAACTTGTTCAAAGCGTTGTTGAATTTCTAGATTATCGGGTTCTACATGTAGCGCAAATTTAGCATTGGAGAGCGTATATTCATGAGTGCAATACACTTGAGTTTGTGGGGGTAATGCCGCCAAACGATTTAAGGAGTGATACATTTGTTCAAATGTTCCCTCAAATACCCGACCACAGCCCATTGCAAACAAAGTATCCCCACAAAACACCAGGTCTAAAGCATCACTAAAATAAACGATATGTCCTAAAGTATGGCCAGGTACGGCAATCACATTAATACGGACATCATGGAAATTAAAATGGTCGCCATCCGTGAGGGGATGAGTAATAAACGGAATTTTGCTCAGCTCGTCTCTTGGGCCATAGACTGGAATGTTGCGATTGACCAATAGCGCTGCTACTCCGCCAATATGGTCTTTATGCCAATGCGTCAGCCAGATTTGCTTTAGGTGAAGTCGGTGTTCTTGACAATAATCCTCGACCAACTGTGCTTCGGTTGGGTCTACCGCAACCACTTCATGGTTTTCAGTGTGTTCAAGTAACCAAATATAGTTTTGTAATTGATTTTTTACATCAATGATATGGACTTGATAAGTCATGTCATGCGCTCGTTATCACTTGGCATCAAGTTTAGCATTGAATAGCTTAGGCTCACTATTTCAAGGTTGTAATTAATCAACTTTGGGAAACAGATAAAAGCAAAAAGCCGCATTAAAATGCGGCTTTTTTGTAAATATGCGACTTAACGCAATTTTGCTAAGAAACGACCTACTCGTGTGATGGCTTCACGAAGTTCATTTTCAGCAGGTAAGAATACAACACGGAAATGGTCTGGTGTTGGCCAGTTAAACCCTGTGCCCTGAACCAATAAGACTTTCTCTGCACGCAGTAAATCAAGCATGAGCTTTTCATCGTCCTGAATTGGGTATATCTCTGGATCAAGTTTAGGGAAGCAATACATTGCACCTTCAGGTTTTACACAAGAGACGCCAGGAATTTCATTTAACATTTCCCATGCAATATTGCGCTGTTCATATAAACGACCACCTGGGCGGATTAAATCATTAATCGATTGATAACCACCTAGGGCTGTTTGAATCGCATATTGTGCTTGATGGTTGGCACACAAACGCATAGATGCAAGCATATCCAAACCTTCGATATAATCAGTTGCGCGTGATTTATCGCCTGTAATGGCCATCCAGCCTGAACGATAACCTGCAATACGATAGGCTTTTGATAAACCGTTGAATGAAATACACAGTTGATCGCCTGCTAATGCTGCAACGGAAACATGTTCGATACCGTCATAAATAATTTTGTCGTAGATTTCATCTGCAAATAAAATCAGGTCGTACTTTTTCGCTAAAGCGACAATTTGCTCTAAAACATGACGTGGATAAACAGCCCCCGTTGGGTTGTTTGGGTTAATAATCACGATACCGCGGGTATTTGGCGTGATTTTACTTTCCATGTCGGCAATGTCTGGATACCAGAAATTTTCTTCATCACATTTATAATGAATCGCTGTACCACCCGATAAATTCACAGCCGCAGTCCACAGTGGATAATCTGGCATTGGCACCAGCATCTCATCACCATCATCGAGCAAGCCTTGCATCGCCATAACGATGAGTTCAGAAACACCATTACCGATATAGACATCATTCACGTGCATATCGAAAATGCCTTTTTGCTGGTAATACTGGCAAATGGCTTTACGTGCGGGGAAAATCCCTTTCGAGTCGGTATAACCCACAGCATTTGGCAGGTTTAGGGCGACGTCGTTAATAATTTCTTGTGGGGCTTCAAAGCCGAATGGAGCAGGGTTGCCAATATTCAGCTTAATAATTTTATGACCTGCTTCTTCCATCTCGATGGCCGCTCGTAACACTGGTCCACGGATGTCGTAGCAAACATGCTCGAGCTTAGACGATTTTTTTATTTCGCGTGGAGTTTGGATAGTGTTCGGCATTTTGATGTTCTCGGAAAGAGTGGAGGTCACTTTTGCATAACGATATAAATAACTTTTAAATGTTTCAGTTGTTACCAAATCGAGATCATGTTCATCTCGGAGTAAAGCAACAATTTTTTCATGCGTATAACCCGCCTGTTGATATTGTTTAATCACAGGTAGTAGATGTTTAAAAATAACGCTCTTTTTCTGCGACATTTTTTAATCCTGAGTAAGCATGATCGCAAGAATAACACCAATTTTGCTCACAAAAAAGCATTAATGAAATAAAAATGCTTACCATAATTATTGTATTTGCTTACTTTTTGCTTTTATTGGAATTATAAGTCTTTTGTAAATTGTTAACGAAAGACTAGAAATTTTAAGATGAATGACGTAAATATAAGATTATCTTATTTGAAACAGCAAGATAGAAAGGGAAATAATCATGGGAAAACTCAGTAAAACAGACCGAGAATGGCAAAGAGAGTTATCACCAGAAGAATTCCGTATAACTCGACAAAAAGGAACAGAACCTGCTTTTACGGGAAAATACTGGAATAGCAAACAAGAAGGAACTTATGTGTGTCGTTGCTGTGGTACACCGTTATTTTCATCGACGACGAAATATGACAGCGGTTGTGGCTGGCCAAGTTTTTTTAAACCAATTGCTGGAGGAGCAATTGATGAATTACAAGATAACTCACATGGTATGGAAAGAACTGAAATAGTTTGTCATCATTGTGACGCACATTTAGGGCATGTTTTTGAGGATGGTCCGCAGCCGACAGGATTACGCTATTGCGTAAATTCGGCTTCATTAGAACTACAATCACAAGAAAAAAATGACGAGGAAACCTATCCATGACCAACATTTATCAGTTTGAAGCTGAGTTGCTAGATGGAAAAAATAAATCTTTTGCCGATTATGAGGGGAAGGTTTTATTAATTGTAAACACTGCCAGTAAGTGCGGGTTTACTCCACAATTTGCTGGCTTAGAAAAGTTATATGAAAAATATAAGTCTCAAGGGTTGGAAGTACTTGGCTTTCCATGTAATCAATTTGGTGGGCAAGACCCAGGCTCAAATGACCAAATTGGAGCTTTCTGCCAGAAAAACTATGGAGTGACTTTTCCAATGTTCTCCAAAGTGGATGTCAAAGGTCCTGAAGCTCACGCCATTTTTCGCTATCTCACCAATAACAGCAAAGGAATTTTAGGCAGCGGTATTAAATGGAACTTTACCAAGTTTTTAATTGGTAAAGATGGCACAGTATTAAACCGTTTTGCACCAACCACAAAACCAGAAGCTTTAGAGGAAGAAATCGAAAAGGCATTACAACAATAAATGTCATGTTGAATAGATTGCAGCCTTCCAATGATACCTCCAAAGCTCAGACTGAGTTTTGGAGTGACCCGAATATGCCTTATGTAGAAACACGTAAGGCATGTCATAGTCGCGCCTGTTATCATGCTCATAGTCATCCAACCTTTTCCATAGGTGCTGTAGATCTTGGGCAAAGTGTTTTCAGTAGTCGCTTTATAGGCACACAAGAAATTGAGTCAGGAACATTGGTTTTAATTCCTGCAAATGTTGAACACTCTTGTAATCCTGAACCTGATCAGGCGTGGAGTTATCAGATGATGCATCTGGATATGCTCTGGTTACGACAGTTACTACATGAAACTAAACAGGATTTTCGTTGTGACGCAGTTCCACAGTATAAACCTCAACTTTATCAATCAGAGCGATTGTATTCAGTTTTTTGTCATTTAAATCAAAACTTATTTGATTCTTCCATTTCATATTTGCAGAAAGAACAGTTGCTAATTCAGACCTTAACTGAGCTGTTATTTCCCAATTTGCACTTGGAATTGCTTACTGAAAATAGCTATGCGCAGCAGGAGTTCCAATTGCTAATTTCTAGGTTGAGTGGCAATGATGAGTTTTTATCCTTAAAGCAATTGTCTGAGCAAAGTGGTTTGAGTCGTTACGCGATTATTCGTTTATTTAAGTCGAATTTGGGTTTAACTCCACATGCCTATCAACTCAATTTAAAAATTAATCAAGCAAGAACGCTTTTAAGACAGGGTAAGGATATTATTGAGTTGAGTTATCAGTTGGGTTTTAGTGATCAGAGTCATTTTCAGCGTGTATTTAAACAGTTGACAGGGACCACGCCGAAGTTTTATCAAAAACAGCACCGTCGCGCAATTTTATACAATAATTAAATCTAAACACTGATTAGGCTTGTCTCAAAATTTAGTTGAGATGAGTTATGGAATTATTCTTTTTTATTGCAGTTACGCATTTTATGGCACTGCTTTCTCCCGGACCTGATTTTTTTCTCATATTAATTCATTCAATGCAGTACGGTTCGAAACTAGCCCGTTACACGGTATTAGGGATTGCAAGCGGGAATGCGCTCATATTATTGATGATCTTTATATTGTTATGGTGGTTAGGACAAATTCATCCCATATTATTGCAACTATTTCGTTACTTAGGCATCGCCTATTTACTGTATTTGGGATGGCAATGTTTACGTTATCGTGAAGCTGAGAAACAGTCTTTTGAAGATCATAATGAAATACAAATCAAATCATCAGGTGTTCTATGTTTTGTTCAAGGTTTGCAGTCCAGTCTACTTAATCCTAAAAATGTGATGTTTTATAGTAGTCTTATTTTATTGGTTTACAGTCAATTTAGTGTTAAACAACTGTCTTTGGTTTGCTTTTGGATGGTAAGTGTCGTTCTATTTTGGAATTTATTTTTGCTTAAATTGCTTAATTCTAGGAGTTGGAGTCAGTTTTTAAAAAGGAATACGAAGATATTGTATAGGTTTACAGGCTGTTGTTTTTGGGGGTTTGCTGTGGTTTTGATGGTGCTCTAATCCATCACAGAACCAGTCTATTTGATTTTGTAATGAATTGAGCTAACGGTTTGTCTTTTCTATCGCCTTTCAGATGAAGAAACCACTATAAATTTTCATATAACTTAATAAGGGTTCAGTTGATAAAAAAATTAGATAATCATAATTCAGTGGCACTTTGAAATGCCTCTGATGGTTTTAGCTGCTTATGGATCGGAAGTTTCTATGGTTAAATTCCTTCAATAACTCGTCAAAAGATATTCATTTTGATAAGTCCTGATCTTAACAGACTCAAATTAAATAGTTGGATAAGAGCGATTTTTGGCCACTATCAAATGTAAAGCTATTAACGAGTAAGAAATGTTGCAGCTTCATCAATTAAATCAGCAATTACTTTTGGTTGAGATGCAAGGGATGCATGGCTGGCATTTAAAGAAATGACTTTTTTTGCATTTAACCGTGCAGACATCATGGTTTGATTATCAGGATGGATCATACGGTCTTCGGTTGAAATTTGATACCAAGATGGTTTGGTTTTCCATGCTGGCGTTGAAATCGTATCGCCAAATGTACTGGCTACAGGTGCCTTCTGTGTGATGCTCATGACAAGGCCTTCATCATGAGTTAAATCCTGACAAAAATTTTCGTGATACTTATCGACTTTTACCCAAAGGTAACCGTCACTATCTGGCTCTAAATGAGGTGCACCTTCAGGTAAATGTTGTTGTGTAATACTGCCAGGACTCTCACCTGTATCTGGTGCAAAAGCTGCAATATATACTAACCCAACCACATTGGGGTGATTGCCTACTTCGGTAATGACAGCCCCACCATATGAGTGACCAACTAAAAGGACATCACCTTTTACTTGAGCAATCATTTTGCGTGTGCGTTCAACATCATCTGCTAAGGAAGTTAGAGGAAGTTCAACCGCACGTAATGCAGTATAACCTCGGTGAGATAAGTCAATGATGACCTTAGACCAATGGGCTGCGCCACCCCAAAATCCATGTACTAAAATAATTGTAGGCTTATTATTCATCTTTTATTTCCTAGTGTAAAAGGTCGTCTTATAGTTAAAGATATTATTCTGTGAACTTCAACTCGGTTTTAAATAAAATGACGGAATGCGGTTTTATTTTTGTAAGTACAATCGTTGGAGCATTTGCTAAAATAAATCCAATTTAACTATCAACAGATAGATTTGTCATTTTAATTACGAGTTATTGCCCTTGGTTTATGACATAGGTTGGTTAAAGTATTGCTGTTCAATAGACCAAAATGGAACAGAAAATGCTGTCTATAAAATGTGTGTATTTGAATATTTCTTAGAATTTTAAAACTTAGATCAATTTCAAGAAAAAGTGGGAGCACAAGTTCTTCATTATTATTTTTGCAAAATTTAACCAACAAAAAACCTCCTTATTGGAGGTTTTTTGTTGGTTAAATAGGGGTTAGAGAATCTTCTTTAACCGTACGATGGCTTGTTCACATTGCGCAATATCAGCCACTAATGCCATACGCACGTGGTTTTCACCTGGATTACCCGTCGCAGTATCACGCGATAAATAACGACCTGGAAGCACTTTAATATGAGCCTTTTCCATCAGCATTTTGGCAAATGATTCATCATTATCTACTTTAAGCCAATAATAAAAGCCAGCATCAGGTTTCTGAAGTGGTAAAAGATGTCCCAATTCATTTTGAAATAAATCAAACTTGGCACGGTACTGCACGCGATTTTCTTCAACGTGTGCTTCATCATCCCATGCTGCAATAGAGGCCAACTGATGTTGAACAGGCATGGCTGCACCATGATAAGTACGATATTGCAAATAAGGTTTCAACAAGGTTGCATCGCCCGCGACAAAACCTGAGCGCATGCCCGGTAAGTTTGAACGTTTTGATAAAGAGTGGAATACGACACAATTTTTATAATCGTTACGTCCAATTTCAGCACAAACTTCTAATAGCCCTGTTGGTGCTTGATCAAACCATAGTTCCGAATAACATTCATCTGATGCAATCACAAAATCGTATTGGTCAGATAGTGCAATCAGCTTTTTAAATTGTTCTTTAGAAAGCACTGCACCTGTAGGATTACCTGGGGTACAAACAAACAAGAGTGCCGTTTTTTCCCATACTTCAGCAGGAACTGCATCAAAATCACCTAAATAGCCATTTTCTTCGGTACAGTTGATGAAGTAAGGCTCAGCACCTGCGAGTAAAGTTGCCCCTTCATAGATTTGATAGAAGGGGTTTGGCATTACCACATACGGTTTTTCATCACGATTAATCAGCGCTTGTACAAAAGAAAAAATCGCTTCACGGGTGCCCGAAACAGGTAGAATTTCCTGTTCAGGGTTAATTTGATTCAGATGAAAACGATGTGTTAACCAGTTGGCAATGCTCAGGCGTAGCTCAGGCAGACCTTTACTGTTCGGGTAAGTCGATAAATGCTGGAAGTTATCAATAATGGCTTGTTTCACAAACTCTGGTGCAGGATGCTTTGGTTCTCCAATTGATAGGGGAATCAAAGGTAAATCTGCGGGTTGTACATCCTTAAAAAGCTTATTTAACTTTTCAAATGGATACGGATGTAATAAAGACAAACTAGAGTTCATGAAACGAATACCCGAACGTTAAAAATTAATGTTGACCACAGACCTGATTAGAGGCTTCATCCAATGCGAGCTTCAGTTGATTGGCAAATAATACCGTTTCTTCTTCTGTCATTGGTAAGCCATCTTTTTTGGTGACAAAGAAAATATCTTCGGCGCGCTCGCCTAAAGTGGCGATTTTAGCAGAGTGAATGTCTAAACCTTGCATCATAAACAGACCACCAATTTTCGCAAGTAATCCAGGATGGTCAAGTGTAGAAATTTCAACCATATTTTGCTGTAATGCTTCGTTTAAGGTTACATCTACCGTATTTTCAATATCAAAATGACGAAGTTGGCGTGGAATACGGCGTTGCATTAATCCTGGGTACTTATCGGATTGGCTGAGTGCTGAAGTGAGAGAATGAATGACTGTAGCCTCTCGTTCAGGATCGGTTAATAACGTGCCAAAACGGTCTAAAACCACATAGGTATCTAAACTAAACGCAGTGGTTGCAGTAATAATTCTTGCATCCTGAACATCCAGATTCATTCGGTCTAAAATGGCCACAGTGGTTGCGAATAAGTTGGGTTGATCGCGCGTATAAATAAAGATCTGCACGGCATCTTGTGCTGATTTACGATGTGCTCGCATTAATACCAGAGGTGCTGGATTTTCACCGTGTTCTAATATCGCACGGGTATGCCAAGCAATTTCATCAGCCGATTCTTTAATGAAATATTCATCGCCGAGTTCTTGCCAGACTTTTTCTACATCAGTCAAAGAGAAATCATTCACTAACATTTCACTGGCTGCAAATTTGGTGTCCTCAATCAGCATTTGATAGTCCACAGGACGACCAAGACCAGTACGAATAATGTCACGGGCATGGGTATACAGTTGACGCATGAGTGATGCACGCCACGAGTTCCAGAGTTTTGGATTGGTGGCATTAATATCCGCCACTGTGAGGGTATAGAGATAGTCTAAATGCTCCATATCCCCGAGTTTTTCGGCAAAATCTTTGACTACATCTGGGTCGGAAATATCTTTTTTCTGTGCCGTCAGTGACATGAGTAAGTGATTGTGAATTAACCAAGCCACCAGTTTGCATTCACGTTCGGTAAAGCCATGCACGCGGCAGAATTCTATCGCATCTTCTGCGCCGAGTTCACTGTGGTCTCCACCGCGACCTTTGGCTATGTCGTGGAACAAGGCAGCTAAGAATACGATGTCTCGTCTTGCTAAGCGTTGGAAGACTGAACTGACCACTGGGAAATCTTTGGCAAATTCAGGCTCTTTAAAGCGGTTTAAATTGCGTAACAATAGGAGCGTATGCGCATCGACAGTATAAATATGAAACAAATCATACTGCATCAGTCCCATAATTTGCCCGAAAGCAGGAATATAATTGCCCAAAACGCCGTAACGCTTCATGGCAACCATGGTGTCATACAAACGGTAAGGTGAACGAATAATCGCCATGAACAAGGCTTGATGTTCTGGATTATCCCGATAGGCCTGATCGATGCGTTTGGCGGCTAAAATCAATAGGCGTAAAGTACGAGCGCGAATGCCTTCGATTTCTGGGCGGTTTGCGAGTAAATAGAATAATTCTAAAATTGCACTTGGATTTTCTGCGAAAATTTTATGGTGTTGAACTGCTAACTTACCATCGACCAGTTTGAAGTTGTCATTAATTTCCACAATCTGACGTTCATATTGTGGTAGTCGAGGGGTGATGACCGATTCACTAAAATATGCCAATAACATTTCATTCAGGGTAGAAACCTGCTGCGCAGTACGGTAGTAGCGCTTCATGAACTGTTCAATTGGATAATTAGGTGATTTGTCTTCTTCACGCACATAGCCAAACATAGCGGCAATGTCACGTTGATAGTCAAATAATAAACGGTTTTCATCACGTTTGGTTAGGCGGTGTAAGTGATGGCGAATTTCCCATAAGAAACTCTCGGCTTCTTCGAGCACACCCAGTTCAAATTCGGAAATAAAGCCCAAATGGACTAAATCATAAATACGATTGACCCTAAAGTGGCGCTTTGCAATCCAGCCAATTTGGTTGATATCTCGGATACCGCCTGGAGCATTTTTAATATCAGGTTCTAAATTGCTTTCGGTATTGTTGTGCTGCGCATAGCGACGGTGTTGCTCTTCCATCTTTGCATCAAAGAAGGTTTTATCTGTCCATGTTTGTGAAACGATACGACGCGGCCAACGCGCGAGATGTTCATAGCCGATAATTAGTCGTGCTTCAATTAGGGTAGTGGCAACAGTCAGATCATTGGTAGCTTCTTCGACACATTGGCGAATACTGCGCACACTGATGCCTGGTTTAAAATTGCCAACATCCCAAAGTGAAGAAATAAAAATAGAAATCAGTTTTTCTTGATCTGCGGTAATTTCATCTTCCGACAAGATCATGATATCGACATCTGAGTACGGCAGCATTTCACGGCGACCATAGCCGCCCACTGCAAATAGACCGAGTTTGGTTTGATCTAATTCGGCATGTTGCCAGAGAAATTGTAACGCTTCATCAATTAGATGAGATCGCGCTAAAATGACATCACGAATGGACTGTCCATGTTCAAAACTTTCCTGTAATTGTTTTTCTACATCGGTACGCCATTGGTTAATTGCTTGAATATCATGGTTACTTTTGACGTAATTCAACAATGGTAAAGTATTGATCATGAACAGTGGTCCGTAATATGTATAAGTTAGTTCTGATTCACAATGACTTGATCCGCAGCGTGTTGTGCCAACTCACGTGCTTGATCCGTAGTTTCAGCACGTGCAGTAGCAACACCCATACGACGGCGTTTAAAGCCTTCAGGTTTTCCGAACAGGCGTAAATCAGTATTTGGATTTGCCAAAG
This sequence comes from Acinetobacter sp. ACNIH2, assembly GCF_002934965.1. NCBI lineage: Bacteria > Pseudomonadati > Pseudomonadota > Gammaproteobacteria > Moraxellales > Moraxellaceae > Acinetobacter > Acinetobacter sp. ACNIH2. The sequence continues at coordinate 105,840 of NZ_CP026412.1, read as the reverse complement.
CAAGATTTAAGCCAGAGAAGGAAAGATTGGTATCATCCACACCCGCGTAAATGACAGCACTTGCAGCAATACTGTGGCGAGTTGTATTGACAGGCAAGCCTAAAATGGCGCGAGCATGTAATTCAAATTCGCTTTGATATTGGGAGGCTAAAGTCACAAGACCTGTATCGTGTGGACGTGGTGAAACTTCACTAAACCATACTTTGTCACCTTTGACAAACAATTCCACGCCAAAAATACCGCAACCGCCTAAAGCAGTTGTGACTTTGTGAGAAATTCGTTTAGCTTCTTCCAATGCCACGGCTGTCATGGCTTGAGGTTGCCAGCTTTCTACATAGTCGCCTGAATCTTGACGATGACCAATTGGGTCGCAGTATTGGGTTTCGATTTCACCTGTTTCGGCATTTTTGGCGCGAACAGTAAGAAGGGTAATTTCAAAATCAAAATCAATTTGCGATTCAACAATCACTTTACCCTGATTCACACGACCACCTGTTTGTGCATATTCCCAAGCTGCATCGACTTCGGCAAAGCTTTTTACACGTGATTGACCTTTGCCCGAAGAGGACATTACAGGTTTCACAAAGTTTGGATAACCAATGTCATCGCAAGCAGCACGGAAAGATTCGAGAGAATCGGCAAAACGGTAAGCGGAGGTGGGTAAGCCAAGTTCTTCTGCGGCCAAACGACGGATGCCTTCACGGTTCATGGTGAGGTTCACAGCTTTTGCAGAAGGAATGATCGTTGCAGTTTGGCTTGCTTCAATTTCAACCAGAACTTCAGTTGCAATCGCTTCAATTTCAGGAACAATAAGGTGAGGTTTTACTTGTGCAATCAGTTGTTTTAATTCTTCAGGATTTGCCATATTTAAGGTGTATTGATAATGCGCAACTTGCATGGCAGGAGCATGGTCGTATCGGTCAGCAGCGTGTACTTCGACACCCAAACGTTGCAGTGAAATCACCACTTCTTTTCCGAGTTCACCTGACCCTAACAGTAGAACTTTAAATGCAGAAGATTGAAGGGGAGTACCAATAGTCACGCTCATGTGATTCATCCTTGCGTAAATGGGGTTTTAGCATAGCAGAACTCAGCGTAGTGTTCAGGTATGATTCACATAAAATGATAAGATTGTCGAACAATTTCTTTTAAGTTTACGCTGATTAGAATCTTAAGTTATAAAAGGAAAATATGATTACTTTCATAAAGTAAGTTTATTTTATATTTTTAGTTAATCACCTGAAAATTGCTCTCAAGTGATTAATTGTGCTGTGAATCATTCGTTCAAAATAAATTAAAAATGAAAAGGCATATAGGTATAAACCAAGCCGTAGGTCAAAGCAGCAGTTAAGGTTGCAGGGACAATTTTCTTAAATTTGAAATATAAGCCCGTCAGAACCAGAAACCCTATCAGCATTGCTAAACTTTTGTTGGGTGTTTCTAACAGTGGAGGAAGTGTCGCAACGACCAACATGGAGCTAATAGCTGAAATCCCAATCGAGCCCAAGGCAATTTTTAACCACAATGCACCGCGCTTTTGCGAATTTTGTTGAAACTTCTGAATGACAAAAAAAGGACCAAAACGTGAGGCAAAATTTGCAATACCGACCACAATACCTACCAATATGATTTCAAGATTCATGTGATGCTCCTGTAAGTTCTGCATCATGTTGTTTGAGGACATAGTGCTTAAACAAACCTGCAAATATACCTGATGAAATACCAATGAAAATTGCCGCAGAGAGATCTACGAGATAGCAGGCGATCGCAGATACTAAAATAGTCACACTGACCACAAAGGTATGTTTTTTCTCAAAAGCAGCCAGTAGGAAACTGAGGAATAGCGCGGGTAATAAGAAATCTAGTGCCGCCTGCAGAAATAGCGGTAGATTGCCGACTTGATCGGCAAACAGTCCACCCAAGAATGAGCCAGTTGCCCAAGATAACCAGCTAAATAAACTCAGTCCCAACATCCAAGATTCAGACCATTCTTGGCGTCGTTGAGAGAGTTTGATCATGCCTGAAGCAAATACCTCATCTGTCAGTCCCCACGCCCAAATTGCGGTTTTTTTTAAATTCAAACGATCTTGAATTAAATTTTGTAGGGCAGGTCCATATAGTAAGTGACGAATGTCCAAGGCAATGACAGTCAGTGCCGTCATCCAGATGGAGGTTCCACTACCAAGTAGTGCAACCACCAGAAATTGGCTAGCACCCGCATACATGGTACAAGAGAGAAATAAGGCTTCCCAAGCACTAAAGCCAAACTGTGTTGCTGAAACCCCAAATGCAAAAGATACAGGTAAATAAGTAAAGATAATTGCTTGGCTATCTTTGGCACCTTGCCAAAAGCCCGCTGTTTGCGTGGGTGTTAATTTGTGTTGTGACACGACACACCTTGTTAGAGTTAAACGATAGGTCAAATAAGATTGTGTATTGTAGCCGAATTTACTAGCATAGTGCTTACTCGATTGTTGCGGTGATTCCCTGAATGCGAATACTTAGAGCGCCTGTGCTTGTTGTTTCTGTAATAAGTAGTGCTTTGTTTTTACAAGGTTGTGGTCAATCTTCAGATCATGCTGAAAAGAAAGCGGAAATTAAAGCTGCGCCTAAATTGACCAATGATGCGACCACTTATGCACATGAAGCATGGCGATTCATGAACGAGGCGGATCCTTATGTATATCGTAAGCAACGTAATTTAATAGAAGAAAAGGTGCGTAAACCTGCGCGAAAACTCAGTACTGATTGGCGCATTAATGTCAAAATGACAGATTCGGTTACTGAAGGAAAATATGCATTGTGTCGTAAGGCTTTGACCAGTTTAGATGTTTGGGCGCGTGAAACCATGGAAAACTCAGCGACAGTTTCTCAGACAAAAGCGGATTACGAACGAGACAAAGCACAATGTAAAGATGCACTAGAGCATCCAGAGTTAGGTAACACCGACCCAAAGAAAAAGGCCTTTAATTCATAAAACTTTTATGTTCAAAGCTGTATTGTGATTTAGAGAATTGTAATGCAGCTTTAAACAGTCACTACCATAATAGAAAATAACACTGATTTGATTAATTTTATGCATTATCCTAATGTGATAAAAAGTGTATAATTTATGTGAAAAGTCACATTTATTATCACGAGGTTATCGCTTTATGCGGAAAATATCTGTCCTAACTTTTAGTCTTTTATGCGTATTCAGTTCAACTGTGAATGCACAACTTGTACAAGTACATACAGCTTTGCATGATTCTGTTGCACAAGAAGTTGCACCTTGCACCAATGGCTTTGATGACGTTAATGTCTGTCAATTAACCTCTTAAATTAATGTTGCTTTTTGGTGCTTTTAATATTTAATGCACATTTATGGTGAAAAGTTTTGCACCATAAAATGACAGTTGATGTTGATGAATTCAACTCTGTCGAGTATGTGCTAAGCGATGTAATTGCTCTTGATCTATAATTTCAATTTTTTTAAATGCCAGATTTAACACCCCCAGTTTTTCTAAAGCCTGCAATTCCTGATTCACCGTTTGCCGTGAGCAAGTTAGCATCTGGGCAAGTTGTTCTTGACTGAGTTGAATGACATTTTTTTCAATCAGGACATGATTGCCATAGCCTTGTAAAATCAGCATTAATCGTAGAGCAAGCCGTTGCCTGATGGTCTGAGTTTGAATTGAAATCAGCTCTAAAAAGGCAATACGTAATTTCTGGCTGGTGAGTTGAGCAATATGAAACCAGAACTGCGGCTGTGTAGTGAGTAAAGTGTGGATAGCCGCACTAGGAATATGCAGGATTCGTGTTTTTTGAATCGAAATGGCATCGTGGGAGCGCAGTTGCTGATCAATTAAAGAGATTTCACCGAACCACATGATGGGTTCTGCAATTGCAGCAATAGATTCTGTACCTTCAATATCGACATAACCTAAGCGTACTGCACCATCGAGTACCGCATAGATTCCATCAAAAGCATCTCCAGAATAAAAAATAGCTTGTTCTTTCTGATAGTGCTGTATAAGCGCATGTTCCTGAATAAACTGCTGAAAGGGGAGTGGTAATTCAGAATACCAACGGTTATTGGCAAGATGTTGAAGATCATCCATTTGCAGTGACATGGGCATCCTTATTTTTTGAATTGTCGGCTAGGTGACAACTATAAAAATGATTTTTTTATATAGTGAGTTTATGCATCTTACAAGGACGATCCCAATGAGTAAATTAGAACAACTTTTAAGCCAGTATGCGGCTTATCATCTTGATCATAAAAATATTTTAACCCATTTTGTCGGGATTCCGCTGATTGTGTTTTCCATTATGTGTTTGACTGCAAGGGTAGGGTTTCACTTTTCAGGATTTGAAATTACCTTAGCATTGGTCTTGATTATAGTGAGTTGTACGTATTATTTGAAATTAGATCTCTGGTTTGGCTGTATCATGTTATTGCTATTTTCTGCAGTCTATCCTTTGGCATTAAAGATTGCTGGTTTTGGTTTGGCGACGTGGTTAATGCTGAGTGTTGGTATTTTTGTGGTGGGCTGGGTATTTCAGTTTGTTGGGCATTTTTATGAAAAGAAAAAACCTGCCTTTGTCGATGATTTAATTGGTTTGATCATTGGTCCGTTATTTGTGTTAGCAGAAGCAATTTTTATGATGGGCTTTAGACAAGAATTGCAACAACGTATATTGGAACAGGCGCGAAAGCAACGCGCAGCGATGGATACGAAACCAGTTCAGATTTAGTCCTTAAATTCAGCCTGCCCAATGCTTTGCATGATTGATAGAGACGTATTCGGCAGGATTCTTCAACGTTAGAATGCATTTAAGGATGTTGCAACTTTATAAATGCAAAGTAAGGCACCACTTAGCAAAATAAAAACACCCAATATAAAGCGTAGTTGATGAAAGGATGGCATAGGTAATTCAGTGACCGTGTGCATATTACTGGATGGTTTGTTCATAACGTCGGTTGACTTCTTGCCAGTCGATAACATTAAAAAAAGCTGAAATATATTCGGGACGTCTGTTCTGATATTTGAGGTAATAGGCATGTTCCCAAACATCGAGTGCCAAAATGGGCGTGTGACCCTGCATGAGTGGTGAGTCCTGATTGGCACTGCTCTCTACCAATAATTTTTGATCTGGGGTAACTGTTAGCCAAGCCCATCCACTACCAAAGCGGGTGAGTGCCGCTTTGGTAAAAGCCTCTTTGAAGTTGTCAAATCCGCCTAGCTCAGCCTCTATCGCTACCGCAATTTTGCCTATAGGTTGTCCACCGCCTTGAGGACTCATAATGGTCCAGAATAAGCTGTGGTTGGCATGTCCACCTGCGTTGTTGATGATATTGTTTTTGAGTTGTGTAGGAACATTATTTACCTGAGTGACTAATTGCTCCACAGTTAAGTTTTCCCACGGTGTCCCTTCAATGCCTGCATTAATATTATTGATGTAAGTCTGATGATGCTTACGATGATGGATTTCCATGGTTTTCGCATCAATATGCGGTTCGAGTGCATCATAGGCATAAGGTAAATGGGGAAGGGTATAAGCCATAGCATCATCCTTTCAATCTAAGTTTTTAGTTATGTATGCATAGGAGTGTAGGCGATGTTGGATTTAATGTAAATATAATGATAATTATTATCATTATATTTATCAAATAAAGCTTTACTTAACCTGAGTCACTTATGTTTGAATGATGCTAAAGATTTCAGGCGACAGAAACGGGAGGGGCACTCTGCATCTTATGTACACGAAGTTAAGTGCTGTTGTTGCTGAGCTTGGTTAACTCATATTTAGGATATAAAAAAGCCAGTGTTATCACTGGCTTTTAGCAATATCTAAATGAAATTAGACATTGAAACGGAAATGTAAAACGTCGCCGTCTTGTACCACGTAAGTTTTACCTTCTAAACGCCATTTACCAGCTTCTTTGGCACCTGCTTCGCCGTTGTATTGAATGAAGTCATCATAAGCAATACATTCAGCACGGATGAAGCCTTTTTCAAAGTCAGTGTGAATGACGCCCGCAGCTTGTGGTGCAGTTGCACCTACTTTTACAGTCCAAGCACGTACTTCTTGTACGCCTGCTGTGAAGTAAGTTTGTAAGCCAAGTAATGCATAACCTGCACGGATCACCACGTTCAGACCAGGTTCTTCCATACCCAGAGCTTCAAGGAATTCAGCACGGTCTTCATCTTCAAGTAATGAAATTTCAGCTTCGATTTGGTTGCACAATGGAACCACAATCGCATTTTCTTCAGCAGCAAGTTTTTTAACTGCGTCTAAATGCGGGTTGTTTTCAAAACCATCTTCAGCCACGTTGGCGATGTACATGGTTGGTTTTAAAGTCATTAAACCAAAACCACGTACCAATTTACGTTCATCCTCATCAAGCGTGGCAGCACGAGCTGGTTTACCTTCATCTAATAAAGGTAGAATTTTGTCTAAAACAGCTTTTGTTGCAATCGCATCTTTATCACCACTTTTCGCTGATTTAGCTAAACGTGTTACTGCTTTGGTTACAGTTTCCAAGTCCGCAAGTGCAAGTTCAGTATTGATGGTGGCAATATCATCTAAGGGGTCAATTTTACCATTCACGTGAATGACGTTTTCATCTTCAAAACAACGAACCACGTGTGCAATCGCATCAGTTTCACGGATGTTGGCAAGGAATTGGTTACCTAAACCTTCACCTTTAGACGCGCCAGCAACCAAACCTGCGATGTCTACAAATTCCATTGTGGTTGGAAGCACACGTTGTGGTTTTACGATGGCAGTTAATTTGTCTAAACGTAAATCTGGAACAGGAACAATCCCTGTGTTTGGTTCAATGGTACAGAACGGAAAGTTTTCTGCCGCAATTGCTGCTTTAGTTAACGCATTGAAAAGGGTAGATTTACCAACGTTCGGCAAGCCGACAATACCGCAATTAAAACCCATGAAATGACTCACAACGTATTATTTAAAAATTGGCGCTGATTTTACATGAAAGCCATGACAAAGTCAGGTCATGGCTCGTATCTTTCTTTTCGGCACCTTCAAGTGCATGATTGTTAAACTTTTCGTTTGTCTAGTTGTTGTGCAAGTGCATCTCCTGTTGCTTGTACTAACATAACCAGAACCACTAAAACTACAATAACCGCGAGCATGATTTGCATATCGAAACGTTGATAACCATAACGGTAGGCAATATCACCTAATCCACCTGCGCCAATGGCACCTGCAATCGCTGAAGAATTAATCATGGTGACAATTGTTACGGTAAAGCCTGCCACAATTCCAGGTAAAGCTTCAGGCAGTAATACATGCCAAATGATTTGTTTACGGTTACAACCAATGGCTTGCGCGGCTTCAATTAGGCCTTGATCGACCTCACGTAAGCTCACTTCAGCAATACGTGCAAAGAATGGTGTTGCAGCTAAGGTGAGAGGCACAACGGCAGCCCAAACGCCATAACTGGTGCCAACAATAAAGCGTGTTAAAGGAATCAAGGCTACCATTAAAATCAGGAAAGGCACCGAACGGGTAATATTCACCACCCAACCCAAAGCTTGGTTAATCGGTTTTGAGGGATAAATGCCGTGCTCACTGGTATTCACCAGTATGACTGCCATAGGTAAGCCAATTAGGAAAGCTAAAATTGCCGATACGCCGACCATAATTAGCGTATCAACAGTTCCTGTGAGCAAAAGGTCAATGAGTTGGTTGTGCATAGCCTAATACCTCAATTTTGGCAAACTGGTGTTGCAGTTGTTGTTTAAGCTGATGGATATCCAGATCATGCTGTGGTACAGCTACCACAAATTTTCCAATCAAATGTTCCTGAATTGAATCAATATGACTTTGATAGAGATGAACAGGGCGATCGATTGCCGAGAATATCGAATTTAGATCTGGTGCATGTTGCAGGGGTGAGGCATAACTTAATCGCAAGATTACCTGACTCGATTCTGCTAGTGGTTGCTCGTGTAACTGAAAGGGCAAATCTAATTCTTCTAAATTGAGCAACTCTTGAGTAATTTGCTGCTGAGGATTGGAAAATACCGACCAGACTTGTCCAGACTCCACGATTTCACCGTGTTCAATCACCACAACTTGGTCGCAAATTTCACGGATGACTTGCATTTCATGAGTAATCAGGACAATGGTAATACCGAGGGTTTGATTGATTTCCTTGAGCAGCGATAACACCACTGAGGTACTTTCTGGATCAAGTGCAGAGGTTGCTTCATCACATAATAATATTTCAGGATGATGCACCAGCGCACGGGCAATGCCGACACGCTGCTTTTGCCCACCAGAGAGTTGCGATGGATAGTGTTGAGCCTTATTGGCTAAACCCACCAGTTGCAGTACTTCGCTGACGCGTTGCTCAATTTCAGTCGTACTGTAATTGGCGATCTTCAGCGGTAGTGCTACATTCTCCCACACGGTTTTAGCCGACATTAAATTGAAGTGCTGAAAGATCATGCCAATACGCTGACGTAATTGGATGAGTTCTGCATGATCGAGTTCAGCCAAATTCTGTTGATGGATGTGAATGCTACCTTCACTGACTTTTTCTAGGCCATTGAGTGTACGCAATAGGGAAGATTTTCCCGCACCACTTTTACCAATAATGCCGAAAATCTTACCTTCAGGAATATCCAAATCGATATTCTTTAGTGCATGGACTTGTTGGTTTTGTACTGCATAATACTTGTTCAAATTACGGATTTTGATATGTGGAAGGGAAAAATCCACATGAGAACCAAAACTCACCATTGTCTTTCTCCTTATTTCCAGCCTTCAAACCACATTTTGCTGCCAAAATCTCGGTCTAAAATCTCTTGAACTTTTTTAGAGTTTTGGAAAGCTTTAACGAAAGTGGCTAATTTTTGATTGTGATCGCTGTAGTCTTTACGTGTGACGAACAAAATTGCGTATTTCTTATCGATAGGGTCGAGAAACAGAGCGCTATGCGGATCGGTTACTTTCGCCATTTTTAAGTAATGTGGAAAACCAAAGATGAGGTCGGCATCGTTATATGCATGTGCAGTTTGTGGCCCTTCAACTTCAATAAATTGCAGTTGTTTCGGATTTTGGATGATGTCCTGCACGGTTGAAAGTTCGTTATTGATATCCTTCAATTGAATTAAACCTGCACGGTGTAGCAAAATCAGTGCGCGTGCAGAGTTTACAGGATCATTCGGAATGACCACACGGGCTTTGTTTGGGAGTTCCTGTAAGGACTTATATTTTTTAGAATATAGTCCAACATGACTGCCTGTACCTGTGGCAAAGGCATGTAAGTCATATTGAGTTTCACGAATTGCATTGCGTAAAAAGACGCTTTGCTGGAAAAAGTTGGCATCAATATCGCCGTTTTGTACTGCGACATTGGGTGCATGCCAGTCAGAGAATTCGACCAGTTTGACCTGAATCCCTTGTTTTTTTACATCATCTGCAACACTTTGCAGCAGTTCTGCATAAGGTGGGCTAATGCCAATGGTTAAAACATCTTGTTGTGCCTGACTTTTGCTGTAGCGGTAAACCGCTACAGCAGCAATCAAGATTACAACGGTCAGTCCAATCAGCCATACCTTACGATTTTGGGGCTTAAAAACTGAATCTGTCATTGCTCAATCTCACTTCCAACCAGGGAACCAAAGTTTTGAGCCAATCTCATCATTCAAAGTTTGTTTAACTTTGGCAGAAGTCTGATAAATTTTGATAAATTTTTCTAATTGTGCTGCTTTCTCTGGATGTTGCTGTTGGTAGTCATCGCGCACCACAAATAAAATCGAATAACGGGTATTGGTATTGTCATCTAAAATCAGCGCATCATTCGGGTCAATGGTTTTGGCAAGACGTAAATAATGTGGGTAACTGAAAACTAAGTCAGCATCATCCACTGCGCGTGCCGTTTGCGGCCCTTCAACTTCAATAAATTGTAGCTTTTTAGGATTGGCAGCAATGTCTTGTAAGTTAGATAAATGATTCTCTGGATTTTTTAAGGTAATTAGTTTGGCTTGTTGTAACAGCAACAATGCACGACCTTGATTCACAGGATCATTTGGAATGACTACGCGAGCTTGATCTGGTAGTTCATCCAGTGAATGGTATTTCTTGGAGTATAGGCCAACATGGGTTGTGACGCCTTTATCCAATGCTTTTAGTTTGAATTGAGTTTCTTTGATAGCATTGTCCAAGAAGGGTTGATGCTGGAAATAATTGGCATCAATATCACCATGATTCAAAGTAATATTCGGGGTATTCCAGTCGGAAAATTCCACCAGTTTGACATTGATCCCTTGTTGTTTCGCCTCTTCGACGGCAACCTTTAATGGGTTAGCAAAGGGTGGGCTAATACCAATCACTAACTCGGTATTGCTGGTCTTTTTATGGTAACTCCACGCCACTAGCCCAATCACCAGTGCAGCGACAAGTACCCCTAAAAAGGTAAATTTATTTTTTGCAGTTAAAGCCATGTTATCTCTCGTATTTTCAAATTTACAGCTGTTAAGCTGTCTGTTTTTCTGAATGTGTGGTTAAGTCTGGAGACGAATTTGAGCTTAAACATCGGAACTGCTGTACAGGATGATGGTCGGCAAGATGGCCGCCTTGTTGAAATAGTTTGTGTCTTAAACTGCCTTCGCTGTAGCTTGTTTTGTAGCGCCCACGTTGTTGCAATTCAGGGATGACATAGCGAATAAAGTCTTGATGTGATTCTGGGGCAACCGTGCGGGTCAGATTAAAGCCATCGATGCCTGTTTCATCGATCCACCGAATCAGTTGTTCTGCCACAGCCGCGCCACTTCCAATAATGAGGGGATAACGTCCACCCAAGACATGCTGTGCTTTTAAGTCATTGCGTGTAATGGTTTGTTCTTTAAACTTTTGATTGACTGAGGCAATGCTATTGGTTTTTTGATAAGGAATCGCTTCATCATCAGCAAATTTGGATAAATCGATGCCTACCGAACTGGAGTAATGTGCTAAACCCGCTTCAGGACTGGCATAGCGGATATATTCAGCCAATTTTTCTTGAGCCAATGCATCCGTTTCTGCAGTCACAACAGTAATGCCAACAAAGATTTTAACGTTATTTGCATCTCGACCTTGAGCAACTGCGAGGGCACGAATTTTATCGACCTGTTGCTTAATCTTCTCTGGTCGATCTCCACCAATAAAAATACCTTCTGCATGTTGAGTCGCAAATGCTAAACCACGTGGCGAAGCGCCTGCCTGATATAAAACGGGGGTACGCTGTGGTGAGGGAGAGACTTGAAACACCCCTTGACTTTGATAAAACTGTCCCTGATGCTGAATGGCATGTACTTTAGCGGGATCGGTAAAAATACGCTGTGCTTTATCTTTCAATACCGCGTCATTTTCCCAAGAGCCTTCCCAAAACTTATAGCAAAGCTCAAGAAATTCTTCGGCTTGGGCATAACGCAAGTCGTGTTCTTTTAGGCCTTTTTGTCCCACCAATCGTTCTGCGCTATCCAAATAGCCAGTCACAATATTCCAACCGATACGACCTTGGGTTAAATGGTCTAAACTGGCAAAACGACGGGCAAATTGATATGGATTTTCATAGCTTAAATTAACCGTAACACCAAAACCCAAATGTTGAGTTGCAGCAGCCATAGCTGAAACCAAGGTACTTGGATCATGACTAGGCAACTGGATCGATTCTTTCAGAGTTAAATCAATACCATTCTGATAGACATCATAAACACCCGTAATGTCGGCAATAAATAGACCGTCAAATAAGCCTTGTTCTAAGGTTTGTGCCAATTCAGTCCAATAACTGAGTTCATTAAAACGGTGCGATTGATCTCGCGGATGTGTCCATAAACCATGATTGATATGCCCAACCGAATTCATATCAAAGGCATTTAAAATAATCTTTTTTTGCGTTTGTTGTGTCATTATAAGGTCCCCCGACGTGGAGGGCGAATGCCGTTGAGAGTGTAATTGGCAATGAAGTAATACTTCCAACGTGCCGCATCATGCAGGGTATGCACGCGGGCGTTACGCCAGAAACGATCTAAACCATCTACACGCTGGCTACCACGGCTACCTGCCAGTTCAATCAGTTTGGACGATGCTTTAAGTGCTGTTTCACTACTATGGGCACGTACTTTGGCAACGTCTAAAGACGCTTGAGTAATGCTGTCTTCGGTGGGTTGCGGTTTGGCGGCATCGATAGAGCGAGCAGCTTGTTTTAATAACACTTCGCTAGCGCGAACATCTGCCACGACACGACCTAATTCTAATAAGGTGAGTGGGTCTTGGGTTGCAGCATCTACACCTGAATCAATCCAAGGACGGGCTTGACGAACGCGAATCAAGGTTTCTTCAAAAGCAGCACGGGCGATGCCTGTTTCAATTGCCGCATGCATAATTTGGGCAAAAGGTCCAACCAAAGTAGGCTGTTGAAAGGCTTGATCGAAAGGAATTACATCTTCTGCAGCAACAAAGACTTGATGGAATTTAACCGTACCGCTGCCTGTAGTGCGTTGTCCAAATCCCGACCAATCATCAATCAGCTCCAAGCCTTCACTGTTACGCGGAATAAAGGCCAGAAATTCACGATCATGGGCATCTTTGACCAAAGTTGGAATACGATGTGCAAACAAACTGCCAGTGCAGTAGAATTTTTCACCATTTACGATAAAACCATTTGCTGTCGGAGAAATTGCAGTTTGTTTTTGTGCGGCATTCTTAGTTTTAAATTCTGCAAGCGCATTACCAAAGCGCGCACCTTGCAATACCTCCTGATACAGTTTTTGTTTTTGTTGTTCAGTACCTGTATTACGCAGTACTTCAAGGGCGTAGAAATGATTTTGTGGGATCTGACCGATTGAACCATCCACACCACTCATAAGGGCAATAATCTGCGCCACGGTATAGCTCGAAACTTCAGCACCCCCATATTGTTTAGGTACCGTAATGGCCCAAAGTCCAGACTGGCTATAAGCTTCAATTTCATCAAAAGGCAAAATGCGCTCAGCATCGCGCAGAATCGCATTGTGCTTGAATTGTTCTGCCAAGGTATGCGCAATTTCTAAGGCTTCGGCATCGGATTGAATAATATGTGCAGGTGCAAGTTGTGCTGCCTGTGCAGGGGAAATACTTTGAAATGAGGTCATGTTATTCTCCTTAAATCCATGCATGGCGGGCAGGTAATTTATGATTCAGGTAATAATCACCTAGCGCATGCAGTTTCCAACGCACAGGATCATGTAAGGTGTGCACACGTGCATTACGCCAGTGCTGATCTAAATTGAATTGACTTAAACTCGAACGACTGCCCCCGAGTTCGAGCAGTTTTTCAGAAATATTCAGTGCTGCATCATTGGCATAAATTTTGGCTTCAGCGACGAGAATAGAGGCTCGTGCAGCTTGCTCATTGGTTACCCCCTCAAGCTGATCTAACTCATCTAAATACTCTGCGGCTTCATCGAGCAGTAAAATAGCGGCCTCAAGTTGAATTTGCAGTTTGCCTACTTCTTGTAGGGTGTAATGTTCAAAGCTGGCTTTTTCCACTTGGGCATCGACAATTGGACGCGCTTTTTTGATGGTTGCCAACGTATCTTCAAAGGCAGCCTCAGCAATACCGACATCAATCGCGACTTGTAACAGTTGCGAATAAGCACCACGATAGGTAGGTGCTGCCGTTAAGAGGCGTTCATCAAAAATCAGAAAGGGATCAATTTCCACATGGTTCAGACGGACCGAGCCACTCGATGTGGTGCGTTGTCCAAAACCATCCCAATCATCAATCACTTCTACGCCTTGCGCTTCACGATTTACGATGACGAGCACTACATGACCTTCAGGATGAATGGCTTTAATGGCTAACCAGTGGGCGAAGCTGCTGCCTGTGGAATAGAATTTTTCACCTTGAAGATAGTAGTGGCTATTTTCAATACTCAAAATGGTGTTGAGTGTTTTAGAGTCTTTGGTATGGCGCTCAGGACCACCATTGGCAAGGCGTTTACCTGCTAAAATTTCTTGAAAAATGAACTGCTTTTGCGCTTCGGTGCCCATCAAGTCAATGAGATAAAGTAAGCTAATTTGATTTTGAGGGATTTGCCCGATGCTCGAATCGGCTTTATTCAAAATACGGAATACGCGTGCCAGTGTTTTATTGGAAACATAAGCACCGCCATATTGTTTGGGAATTCTTAAACCGCCTAAGCCTTTTTGGCTAAATTGTTCAATTTCTGCAAAAGGTAATGTACGGGTTTGATCTCGAACATTTCTTTCCTCGAGTGCAAAATCTGCAACTTGGTAAGCTGCATTAATTGCATCTTGATCATTTTTGATGATCTGTACGTTTTTAGAATTGATATAAGCCATGATGACACCTTCGAAACAATGTCAAAACGTTAATATCTCAGCTTTAAAAAATTAACTGACTGATTTCTATGTACTTATGAAAAACAATGTTTAAAACTTAAAGTGGTAAAGTTTGAATAAAAACAGATAAGTTAAATAATTGATTTTAAATAATAATTTAAATTTTGAAATTTCAGCTACTGAATTGAAAGAGGCGGGTTATCTTGTTTAAAGATATTTAAGCCACAAAATTATATAACTGTAAAAGGCTCAGCTATATTTATTTTGGGATAAAAATGACATTGTGTTTCTGGCTTTGACTGACTAAAGTAACAGACTGAAAGCGTTGGTTTTCTCAAAAATCAATGTTCCGATCAGCTTTTGGAGTGTTTATGCGAATTTTATACCAGTTTCCTTTATCTCATTATTGTGAGAAAGCTCGCTGGTTACTCGATCATAAACAACTTGATTTTGTTGCGCAGAATTTAATACCTGGTGTGCATCGTGCTTTTGCCCAACTTAAAACAGGGCAAAATAAACTTCCGATTTTACGAGACAACGAACATTGGGTTGCAGATTCAACACAAATTGCACTGTATTTAGATCAAACGTATCCTGAACATGCTTTATTACGTGCAGACCCACATTTAAGAGAAGCAGCATTAGAAATTAATGCGTTGGCGTCCGAGCTTGGCTTACATGTACGCCGTTGGGGATTAGCACAAAGTCTATCTGAAAGTGATGAAACTTTAGACATTATGATTGGTGAAAAAGGTTATCTGCGCCAATTTGAGAAATTTTCTAAACCTATTTTAAGAACACTGGTGTCTAAGAGCTACCAGCTTGATGCCGAAAAAGTTGAATATTCTAAGCATCAGATGGAACAGCTCATCAGTGTATTGAATCAGAAATTATTAGAAAATGATGGACGTTATTTTGTGGGTGAGCGTTTAGGGTTTGCAGATATTTCGGTCTGTTCCATGCTAGCACCCTTATTGGAAATAGCGGGAACCCCTTGGGAACGTGAAGAAGACTATATTTCAGGAAGTTCGGAAGATTTTTATATCTTCAAGCATCAACTTTTGGATTTACCTTTAGGGCAATATGTACAGCGTATATATTATACTGAACGTAATGCGCGTGTAGACTGGCGTGGTATGTAATCTTTGCTGTATTACTCATTGAAAAAAGATGTGTAATGATCACCCTTGAATAATTTTTAATTTATCTTCAAGGACATTTATGGCATTAAATTTCTATAAATCTAATGCCTGATAAAAATATCTAGTATGCATGACTTTATTTTTAGTGGAATAAACGAAATAATCGTCTTAGATATTGAACACGTATCTTGCATAATTCAAATAATTCTTCCATGTGTTCTTATCTGTATTTTATTATTTTATCTTGGAGCCAGTGATGGAATTAGACCGCTTTGACAAACAGATTCTGGAAATATTGACCCATGAAGATGTGAATCTGAATGAACTGTCAGAGCGAATTAATCTTTCGGTCAGCTCAGTTCATCGCCGTATTAAACATTTGATTGATACCAATGTCATGACCAATGTACGTCGAGACATCAATTATCAAAAACTGGGTTTTAGCTTACATGTATTACTGCAAGTTTCTTTAAGTAAGCACGATACCGATACCTTTTCCAAATTTTTAGAAGAATTAGAAAGTATTCCAGAAGTGATTAATGCTTTTTTAGTCACAGGGCAGTCCGCAGATTTTATTGTGGAAGTGATTGCACGTGATATGGAAAATTACAGTCAAATTCTTCTCAATCGAATTGGTAAAATTGAGCACGTTGTTGCTTTACATTCGAGCTTCGTCATTAAGGAATACAATGTATTTAACTGTCGTGGTTTATTGAATAAGGTTTAAACTCTCAAAATTTTTAATGTTAGTTTAATCGCTGATATAAGCAATACCGTATGTATTCATCAATAAAAAAACGCGCTTATAGGCGCGTTTTTTTATTTTTTGAAAGATTACTCATCTAGCTGAGCTAAAACTTCTTCTGTAAATTCAACGTTCGTATAAACGTTTTGCACGTCATCTAAGTCTTCAAACATATCAATCATTTTCACGATTTTTTTCGCTTGATCGATATCAGAAATCAATGCTTTAGTTGAAGGGTTCATCACGACTTCAGCATTGTCAGATTTTAAGCCAGCAGCAGTCAAAGCATCCTGTACATCACCAAACGATTCAGGTGTAGTAATGACCAGGATTTCATCTTCAGTCACTTCAATATCTTCCGCACCTGCTTCTAAAGCGACATCCATAATTTTATCTTCTAAAGAAACATCTTCAAAAGTGATTTCGCCACGTTTAGTAAACAAGAATGCCACTGAACCATTGGTACCTAAGTTACCATCAGTTTTAGAAAAACAGTGACGAACATCTGGCACAGTACGGTTTAAGTTGTCAGTCATTGTTTCTACGATGACTGCAACACCACCCACGCCATAACCTTCGTAAGTGACCTCTTTTAAATCAGCATTTTCTTCACCACCAACACCACGCTGGATTGCACGGTTGATCGTATCACGTGTCATATTTGCGACTAATGCTTTCTCAACGACAGCACGTAAACGTGGGTTAGATGCAACATCACCACCGCCTAAACGGGCAGCTGTAACGATTTCACGAATGAATTTTGTGAATACTTTAGCGCGGCTCGCATCTTGTTTTGCTTTACGATGCTTAGTATTAGCCCACTTGGAATGACCCGCCATGCGAAATATGCTCCTTGTAGATTGGCTTTATGCCAAATCAAATTGAGCAGATTCTACCATAAGCCCTTTTTTCAGAGAAAGGGCTTAAGTTTGAGTTTTTAAACAATTGAACGGTGCTATTTGGGTTCAGGAATAATAATTTCCAATCCCACATTTTCTTTATACAGTTTTTGCATTAAAGCAAGGTCATGGTGCAATTCTGTAGGGTAAATTTTACCAAAAATACCGCCTTGTTTGGTTTGTGAATTGGCATACATCAATACAATAGGCACATTGGCAGCTTTAGCAATATGCCAAAAGCCTGTGCGGATAGGTTTGCGCGCTTCACCATTTTTTGCTCGCGTTGCCTCAGGTGCAATGACCAAATTAAATTTTTCATGAGAAGCAAAAAGGTCGACCATTTGTCCCACAATGTCTTGGTTCGATTTGCGGTCGACAGGGATGCCACCAATCGCTTCTAACAAGGGTTTTAAAGGGCCTTTAAACAATTCTTTTTTGATAAGTGTATGAATTTTAATATCGTAAATTTGGAATAAGGCAAGAGATAAAACAGCATCCATCATTGATGTGTGCTCAAAACCTACAATTACTTGTTTGTTTTCGAGGGTATTCGGTTCTACGTGATATTGCCAGCCCGCAAGTTTAAATGCGGATTCGCCAATCATTTTTTTTAACATAGCGGATCTTAATGTTTTGGGGTTAATCAAGCTTGCTAATGTCTGCCTATTTCAAAATAAGGTCAATGGCTGGAATGATGTAATTGCGTATATAAAATACAAATGTATATTTGATCTTTTCTATTTTGTAATGGTGTTGTGCTTATGCCAATAAATTAGCTTATTTATTGATTTTACTTATTAACTCATTGAAAAAAATTCTTAATTTATTGGAAAAATCACTATTCATTACATTTAAACCATATTAGACTTTTGTCGTAGATGAAATGGGACTTCACTAGATATCTTTCGTTTTACCAAAGCAAGTTTAGGATTGAACAAGATGATGTATTTTTCCGCTTTTCTGTTGGTATTTTTCTTTTTTTTATTGGTTGTCATTTGGTCTTCAATTGAGTTTTATTTAGATTATCGAAAAAAGAAATCAGTTAAATCATAATGAATTGGACTGCTTATGGTCTTATTTATTGAGTTCTATTTTAGATACCAAATGTAGGCTTGATGAGCAAATTTTAGGTTAAGAATAAGAATTTTGTTTAAACTAAAAAATTAAATAGACGTCAAAGTATGTCGTTTTAGATTAAAGCTTTATATATTTTTCCCATAATTTTTTTATACTCATTTTAATTATTATATTTATAGTTTTATAAAAAATGGAACAACTGAATCCATCGGACTTAAAAGCAATTCTTCATTCAAAACGTGCAAATGTCTATTACCTTGAACATGCACGTGTCATGCAAAAAGATGGTCGGGTGCTTTACTTAACCGAAGCCAAAAATGAAAACCAATACTGGAATATTCCGATTGCCAATACCACAGTAATTTTACTGGGTACAGGTACATCCATTACCCAAGCTGCAATGCGAATGCTCGCCAGTGCAGGAGTATTGGTTGGTTTTTGTGGTGGGGGTGGAACGCCGCTTTTTATGGGTAGTGAAATTGAGTGGATGACCCCGCAAAGCGAGTACCGACCAACAGAATATATGCAAGGTTGGATGCAATTTTGGTTTGATGAGGCTAAGCGTTTAGAAGTCGCAAAACAATTTCAGTTTGCGCGTGTCGAATTTATTCGAAAAGTTTGGGACAAAGACCGTGATTTAAAAGAGCAGGGTTTTTATTTGGATGATCGGGATATTCAAACTGCACTGGATGGTTTTGAAAAGAAGATTCCTAACACCACAAAAGTCGGTGATTTGCTTTTGCATGAAGCGGCCATGACCAAACAACTTTATAAAATTGCTGCAACCCGTTGTGGAAGCAAAGAGTTTAGTCGTAATCCCGAACAAGGAGACTTAGCCAATGACTTTCTCAATCACGGCAATTATTTAGCCTATGGTTTAGCCGCAACAACACTTTGGGTGCTCGGAATTCCTCATGGTTTTGCGGTGATGCATGGTAAAACCCGTCGCGGTGCTTTGGTATTTGATGTTGCGGATTTAATTAAGGACGCTGTGGTACTTCCTTATGCCTTTATTTGCGCCAAAGAGCGTATGGCTGAGCAAGAGTTTAGATCTCAAATCTTACAGAAATTTATCGAGCATAAATGTTTGGATTGGATGTTTGATCAGGTGAAAGATGCGGCATTGGCTGCAAAGCATGGGGATGAAGCATGATTGTGACCTTTGTCTCTCAATGTGAAAAGAAAGCGATTCCTCGCACTCGCCGTGTATTGGATGCATTTGCTGACCGAATTGGCGATAACACATGGCAAACGGTGATCACTGAAGATGGCTTAATTGCGGTTAAAAAACTCTTGCGTAAAACGGTGACTAAAAGTACTGCGGTAAGCTGTCACTGGATTCGAGGCAGACGTCGAAGCGAATTGCTGTGGATCGTAGGGAATCGGAATAAATTTAATGCGCAGGGCATTGTACCTGTAAATACAACAAAGAAGAAATTAGATCAAAATAAATGGGAAAATGATTGGCACTATTTGCCTCTAATCAAAGCATTGGTGGCTATTTCTGCTTTACTACATGACTGGGGCAAAGCAACAGTTTTATTCCAAGAAAAACTACAACCAGAGAGTAAGAATAGTAAAAAGGGTGATCCACTGCGGCACGAATGGATTTCATGTCTATTACTTAATGTCTTAATACAACATTCGGGCAATGTTAAACATGATGAAGCATGGCTGAATTTATTACTTCAACACAGTTGGAGTGAAGATGCATTAAAACAAACCATTACACAAAATTTAGATCAGTCCAAAGCTTTAGATCAACTGCCACCTATGGCGCAACTGGTTTCGTGGTTGATTGTTTCACATCATCGTTTGCCTGACTTAAAAGAAGAAGATCGTCGAAAGGCTTATGCATCTGTCCCAAAAGAAACACTTTCAAGTTTATTAAAAAGTATTGGGGCAGATTGGGGGTATCAGAATAAATTTGATGAAAATGATTATAAGGTACGTTTAAAACAGTGTTTTGAGTTTGAACAAGGTTTACTCAGTCAATCTACAGAATGGACGAAACAAATCAAAAAATGGTCAGGACGTTTATTACAAGAATTAAGTCATACCGAACAAATATTTGCGGATGGTAGTTGGCGGGTGATTGTGCATCATGCGCGTTTATGTTTGATGCTAGGTGATCATTATTATTCATCTTGTGATGCAGATGAAAATTGGAAAACCAAACTAACTTTAATTGCTAACACGGATCAAAAAAACAAACAGCCAAAACAATTTTTAGATGAGCATCTTGTGCGTGTGAGCGATAATGCAATGAAAGTTGCACAATCCTTAAGCCGTTTGGCTGATGAGATGGAACCTGCTTATGACATTCAAAAACTAAAAAAGAAAAGTCCTGATGGTTTTGAGTGGCAAGATCAGGCAGTCAAAAGTATTCAGCAATTTATTCAAAAGAATGAAGGTTCTGAAAAACAGGGTTGGTTTATTGTCAATATGGCAAGTACAGGCAAAGGTAAAACCATTGCCAATGCCAAAATTATGCAGGCTCTTTCTCCAAATGCGGATTCATTGCGTTATATCCTCGCTTTGGGTTTAAGGACTTTAACCCTACAAACAGGGGGTTCTTATCGTAATGACATTGGTTTGGGCAATGATGAGCTTGCAGTTCTGATTGGTTCTAAAGCGGTTCAGGAGTTACATCATAAAAACACGCAAAAGAAAGATGAAATAGAAAATGATCTTGCCGAGATTGGTTCTGAATCTTTAGAACAATTATTGGATAATGAACTCGATTATGAGTCGATGCCACAAGCCGATTTTATGAATGCATTATTTCCACAAAATCAGGCAGAACGAAATAAAGCATTTTTATATAAGCCTGTTTTGGCTTGTACCATTGATCATATGATGTCTGCTACCGAAACCAAACGCGGTGGGAAATATATTTTGCCATGTTTAAGGTTGTTGTCTTCAGATTTAGTCATTGATGAAGTTGATGATTTTAATGGGCAAGATTTAATTGCGATTGCTCGCTTAGTCCATTTAACAGGAATGCTGGGGCGTAAGGTGATGATTTCATCTGCAACAATCCCACCTGCATTGGCAGAAGGGTTTTTCAATGCTTATCAGCAAGGATGGCAATTGTATTGTGCTTTTAAAAAATTAAAAAATACAGATGTAGTCAGCATGTGGGTCGATGAGTTCAAAGCGCAAATACAAACGGTTCCATTAGCGAATAACCATAATAATGTTTTGGATTATGAAAAGGCACATGAAAAATTTGTACAAATTCGCGCCAAATCTTTATTAGAACAAGTGGTGAAACATAAGGCATATCTGATTGATTGTGCCGATTTAGTGGTAGAAAAAAACACGCAACAATTAGATGAAAGTGTGCAGACAGAATATTTTAGCCGTATTCAACAGCATGTAGAAAAATTACATCATGATCATCATACGATTGATGAAAAGACAGGTAAGAAAGTTTCCTTTGGAGTGATTCGAGTTGCTAATGTTTCACCTTGTGTCGCATTGACCCAGTATTTATTGAATGCAGAATGGTCGCCTGATGTGGCTGCTCGTACCATGGCATATCATAGTCGACAAGTTTTATTACTGCGCAGTGAGCAGGAACATCATTTAGATGAAGTGCTAAAACGGAAAGAAAAAATGGGTGAACAGCCCAAAGCATTTTCCAACCCTATGATTCGGCAACATTTAGATTCTACCCAAGTATACAATGTCATTTTTATTTTAGTGGCGACCCCTGTTGAAGAAGTTGGGCGAGATCATGATTTTGATTGGGCAATTGTGGAGCCATCTTCATATCGTTCGATTATTCAGTTGGCAGGTCGTGTACTTCGGCATCGTAAATTAGAACAGAATATTGAAAAGCCAAATATTGCTTTGCTGCAATATAACTTAAAAGGTTTAAGAAAAGCTGAAGTTGCTTTTGAAAAGCCAGGTTTTGAAGTTAATTCTGCGAAAGGGAATTTCAAATTAGACACCAAAAATCTTGCTGAACTTGTAGATATTCAGAATATTGAATCAGGCATTAATGCAATTCCTCGCATACAACGTAATTGTCCATTGCAACCGACTAAAAAATTAGCTGATTTAGAGCATGCTGTCATGGCAGATGCTTTAACGGCTTATGCAAAAGTTGGGGCACAACCGTTAAATGGTTGGCTCACGCAAAAATGGTTTTTAACCGCGCTGCCACAACGTTTTAATGCCTTTAGACAAAGCTCACCCAATATTCAACTCTTTGCCGTTTGGAAAAATGACAAGCTTATATTTTGTGAGAAAGATGATTTTGGTGAGTATATTGAGCGGACAGGTTTTTATAATATTTCTTGTGTTGAACTCAATGATTTAGAGAAAGAAAAACTTTGGCTTAATCGAAATTATGGCGACATTTTGTGTCGCATGGCAATTGAAAAAGATTCAGAAAATGAAGATATTAAGAGTGAAGTAGAAAAATTATCAAAGCGTTATGGAGAAATAATGCTTCCAGAATATGACAGTAACAAAAAGCTGACTTATTCAGAGCAATTGGGTTTAGTCGTTTTGAATAAAGATAAATAATAGGGGGATTGATAGATAATGACAGCAAGTATTGAAGCATTTTTAAATGAACGAAAAGAGCTGTGGCTCAAAGATCGGTTAAAAAAAGCAGAAAATGAAACGGTAATTGCTGAATTACAGCAGCAAGCCAATGAACGGTTTAGTTTACAAGAATGGTTGCCTGATGCCGCTAAGCGAGTCAGTCAACTTTCGATGGTGAGCCATCCAAGTAAATTTAGTCACCCTAGTGCGAAAACATCTGGTGTGATTGTGCAGGCAAAGCATGCAGTTGATGGATATTTACGTAGTGGTAATGTGGATTATCCATTAGATGTTTTTGGTAATGCTGCGGCCATGGATGTCTTCAAATTTTTGTCAGTTAATTTGGATAATGGGCAAACTGTTTTAGATGCCTTTGAAAAACAGGATGAAGATTTAAAGCAACTCATTCAACGTTCTTCTTTGGACTTTGATGTTTTACGCTTAGCTTTTCTTGTGATCAAAGACAATGATACATCAGTAAAAACAGATCATTTAGTCAAGCAGGTTTATTTTCCAATTGATGAAAAAAAATACCATTTACTTTCGTTACTTACGCCATCAGGATTAATCACCAAGTTAAAGCAAAGTATTGATGCAATACGATTTTCAGATGCAACAAAACTGGCAAAAGATCGACGTAAAAAAAATGAACTTGATGATGTTGGTTATGCTGATATTTATGATTTAACAGTGACGGCTTATGGCGGTACACAACCACAAAATGTCAGTGTATTAAATAGTCAAAATGCAGGAAGGGCTTATCTTTTATCCAGTAGCCCACCATTTTTTGAAAAACGTGCTATTCGATTACCGAAGACAGATTTTTTTGCTCAATGTTTATATCGTAAAAATTTTCAAGAAAGTTTTATTCAATTGCATAATTTTATGCAATTGAATCTGAATAATATTGAGATTCGTACAGCAATTCGCAACATCATTCAGTTTGTGATTGATCAAGTGATATTTCAGGCATTTAAAATTAGACAAAGCTATGCTGAAGGATGGTCGAACGAAGATTACTATGCAAGTTTGCCAAAATTACAACGTGTATGGTTAGACGGTTTTTATGAAAATGAACGTGAACAAGATGATGAATGGCGTGATGAATTAAGCCGTGAAATTGCACGTTGGATTTTACGAAGTTATGAAAAGTCTATCGAGGGTTCTTTTACGCTTGGAGCAGGAGAATTGATAGAGGTCAAACAACGTGTTGAAAAATCTTTACAACAAACGAAGGAGTTTTTCTAATGCGTAACTTCTTACTTATTTCACATTTAAAAATTCAAAATGCCAATGCCATGAGTAGCCCATATACCATTGGCTTTCCTGCGATGACAGCATGGCTTGGCGCGATACATGCCTTGCAACGAAAACTACAGGCTCAAGGTTACACCAATATTATTTTAGATAAAGTTGCGATAAGTTGCCATCACTTTGATTTACAAACTTATAAAGGGCGAGGAGATTTTGTTCACTCCATTGTAGGAACAGCCAATCCGCTTGATAAAGATGGTAATCGACCTGCTTTTATTGAAGAAGCACGTTGTCACCTTGAAGTTTCGCTGTTAATTGAATGTCAAAATTTAGATCCTGATGAAGAAAAACAGTTATTGGTAGATGTGCAAAAATTAATTTTGAGTATGAAATTTGCCAGTGGCGATGTATTGGCAGTGAAAAATTGTAGCTTGCAATATTTTGATGAAGATGGAGACCAAAATCAGCAACTCAAGCCTCTTTTAAATAAATTAATGCTCGGTCATGTGCTGATTGAACGCCGTGATTTGGTTATTGAAAGTATGAATGAAGGCAAAGATGCCTTAGATGCTGTACTTGATTATTTAAAAGTCACACATAGTTCCACACAAGATGAAAATGGCAAAGTCACATGGTCATCTAAACGCAAAACTATGGGTTGGCTTGTTCCAATTGCTGTTGGCTTTCAGGGGATTTCTGAATTAGGGCAAGCGAAAAATCAACGTGACGTTAATACGCCACATCGTTTTGCAGAAAGTGTGATTACGTTGGGCGAATTTATCATGCCTTATCGCATAGAAAGTATGGATCAATTGTTATGGCAATATCATGTTGATTTAGAAAATAATTTATACCTTTGTCAAAACGCAACAACAACGATTTAAATCATTTATTAAGGAATAAAATTCATGGCTAAAAATGAAAAAGCAGTTGCAAGTGTCTTAGCATTTGAAAAGAAATTAGTCCCATCTGATGGGTATTTTTATGGGACAAATTGGGATAATCGTGCTGAACAAACAGCATTAAAGTTGATTGAAAAATCTGTACGAGGAACTATTTCAAACCGTTTAAAACCTGCTGTAGCAGGCGACCCGATGAAGTTAAATGCTGAAGTGGAAAAAGCCAATTTACAAAAAGTAGATGCTTGCTCACTTGGTGAAAGTCAGGATACATTAAAAGTTTCATTTAGCTTAAAAGTGTTGGGTGGCGTAGAAAAACCATCTGCTTGTAATAATGAAACGTTCTTTAAGTCCTATGAAACTGTGGTAAAAGACTATATTCAGCAATATGGTTTTACTGAACTTGCAAAACGCTATGCATTGAATATTGCAAATGGTCGCTTTTTATGGCGTAACCGTGTTGGGGCTGAAAAAGTAGAAGTGGTTGTAACAGCCAATGATCAACCATCAATTACATTTAATGCGTTTGATTATTCACTTCATGATTTTGATACTGTTGATAGTCAAGTTCAGGCATTAGCTGACCAAATCGCTGCTGCTTTAAAGGGTGAATTGCCGTATTTACTTTTAAAGGTTGAAGCTTATGCTCTGGTGGGTAAAGCACAGGAAGTTTATCCAAGTGAAGAACTTGTATTGGATAAAGGTAAAGGCGATAAAAGTAAGATTTTATATCAAGTCAATGATGTCGCGGCAATGCACTCTCAAAAAGTTGGAAATGCACTACGTACTATTGATACATGGTATCCAGAATTTGAAGATAAACAAATGGCTATTGCAATTGAACCCTATGGTGCAGTAACGAATTTAGGCAAAGCGTATCGTACCCCAAAAGAGAAAAAAGACTTTTTTACACTCTTTGATAAATATGCGTTGGGTGAAAAGTTAGAAAATGCTGAACAGGAACACTATGTTATGGCTGTTTTAGTCCGTGGTGGTGTATTCGGTCAAAGTGCTAAGGACTAAATATGAAATATTACCAAGAAATCACGCTGATTGATCAAGCCGAGATTTCCTTGTATTTCATTTGGTCAAAGCTCTATACGCAGTTGCATATTGCTTTGGCTGAAATAAAAGATACAAATAATAAGGTGGATCTTGGTGTGTCTTTTCCTCAATATCTATTTGAGAAAAATGATAAAAATTCAAAAGTAAATTTAGGTAAAAAGCTTCGACTTTTTGCTCAAAATGAAGCTGATTTGAAAAAACTTGATCTTAAAAAATGGTTAGATCGATTAACTGATTATGTTCACATCACTTCTATTCGAGAAGTCCCAGAGAATATAAAAGGTTATGCTATTTATAAACGTAAACAGGTAAAAACCAATGCTGAACGTTTGGCTCGACATCGTGTAAAACGTGGTGATATTGGTTTTGATGAAGCATTGGCTCGTTATAGTAATGTTGTAACAACAACGGATCTGCCTTTTATTCAAATGAAAAGTTTAACGTCTGATCAAGTATTTAAACTTTTCATAGAAAAGAAAAATGCTGAACAATCTGAAAGTCAGGTTTTTAGTACCTATGGTTTAAGTTCGGAATCCAGTGTTCCTGAATTTTGACCCAATATTTTTTCATTCTTTAACAGCTTAATAAAATCAATAGGTTATAAACGTGAGTTAAAACTTGGGTCTTTTATGGATTTTTAGGTTTAACTCACTGTTATAACTTTATTTTTTGCTATAAAATTACTGTTCACTGCCATGCAGGCAGCTTAGAAATTCAAGCGCAAGTAGTTCTTCCTTGGTTTTACGTTCACTGCCATGCAGGCAGCTTAGAAAACAAGGACTACAAGGTATCAAGGGTGATACTGGTTCACTGCCATGCAGGCAGCTTAGAAACTGACCAATTGGCATCGTTCGGAGACAACACTGGTTCACTGCCATGCAGGCAGCTTAGAAACTCAAGTGCTAGAAGTTCGTCAACGCGACTTGGTTCACTGCCATGCAGGCAGCTTAGAAAAAATGATGGGCATTGAGCAAGATAAGCTCAGTGTTCACTGCCATGCAGGCAGCTTAGAAACAATTTCAAAGAAGGGGATACGCCAATTGTAGAGTTCACTGCCATGCAGGCAGCTTAGAAAACTGTAAAACAGGGTCGCCATTGTGATGTAAAGTTCACTGCCATGCAGGCAGCTTAGAAACCAGGCACTACCAAAGTTTATCCATTGATGATGTTCACTGCCATGCAGGCAGCTTAGAAAAAGAAGTTTCCAAACAAAATTTGGTTTGGTCGGTTCACTGCCATGCAGGCAGCTTAGAAATGTTCTATTTCGCTCTGTTTTCGCTTATAAGGGTTCACTGCCATGCAGGCAGCTTAGAAAATCAAAGGACAAAAGCCTTTCGGTAATACGAAGTTCACTGCCATGCAGGCAGCTTAGAAATAGTGAACCGTTGTCATATAAGGTTTTAAGTGGTTCACTGCCATGCAGGCAGCTTAGAAATAAGCAGAAAATGGCCCTTAAAAAAGCGGCAAGTTCACTGCCATGCAGGCAGCTTAGAAAATGAGTTTAGGCAGTTACCCTGCAATTGGTCTGTTCACTGCCATGCAGGCAGCTTAGAAAAAACCCAGCATTTGTGAGCTTTGACGCGACATGTTCACTGCCAAGTAGGCAGCTTAGTAATTCGAGCACTGGCATATCGCCATCATCACTGCCATATAGGTAGCTTAGAAAAAAAGTCCGTTATATGTGTTAAACCCTAGTGAGTTAACTGCCAAGTAGGCAGCTTAGAAACCTTCAATCTTTGTTTTAGGTGCCAATTCAAAGTTAACTGCCATGTAGGCAGCTTAGAAAGTACAAGAATTGTGTAATGAAGTCGTCTAAGTGTTAACTGCCATGTAGACAGCTTAGAAATAGATCAAGGGAAATACAAATTCATCTATGGTGTTCACTGCCATGCAGGCAGCTTAGAAACGTAACTGAGCTTGCACTTGACTTAACTTCAAGTTCACTGCCATGTAGGCAGCTTAGAAAACAATGGGTACGGTGACTTGGGTTTTACCTGCGTTCACTGCCATGCAGGCAGCTTAGAAATTTTTAATCTTTAAACGGGTTCCGTTGGGTATGCTCACTGCCATGCAGGCAGCTTAGAAATAACTCAATCGTGCGTGTTGGTTCACGTGGTAGTTCATTGCCATGCAGGCAGCTTAGAAAATAAAAAACCGTCCTCAAGTTGGACGGTTTCGGTTCACTGCCATGTAGGCAGCTTAGAAAATAATAATGATCTCTGTACACGACAAATTTCATAGGGCCCTTGTCCTATCAGGCTTTTTCTTTCTTAAAATTGCTAGCACTTTCTTAAATTCTTCTTTTTTTCCAAAACCAATCAAACGTAGAATAGCCATCTGAACATAGTCCAAACCGTAGCGAAATAAACTTACTGAAAGTCGTCCATGCTTCTTTAGTTTTATCGCTTTTTTTCGATCATGTTGCCATTCACCTGTTAAATAGCACCAACAGAAACCGATCGCTAGCACTGCTATCAATTTCTTGACTCGTCTAGGGTCTGTTAAACGAGTATTTTCAAGATTGAATCCACGTCCTTTGAGACAACTAAATAAGGTTTCGATTTCCCAGCGTAATGCATAATCACCAATAGCAGAAGCATTAAACATAGGAGAAACAACAAGTAAAAGTTCTCCATCTTCTAATCGTAGCGCACTAATATACAGTTTCACTCGACCAACCCAAATACGTCGTTTACGACATTCTGTTTGACCAACTTGAAGATGACGAAATAAATCACTAATTTTATGATTCTTGGCTAAGTGATTGGTCACAATAAAGTTTTTTTAACACGTATACAGAAGTTAATGTCATTTTCAATTAACCATGTAAACCATTTCTCACCGATAAATTCTCTGTCTGCGAACACATTCACAATACGATCTTTACCAAAAATGGAGATAAAGCGTTGAATCAAAGCAATACGCTCTTTTGTATCTGAATTTCCACGTTTATTGAGCAATGTCCAAACAATAGGTATCGCTATTCCACGATAGACGATGGCTAACATCAAGATATTGATATCTCGTTTTCCCCATTTCCAGTTGGTTCTATCCAAAGTTAATTGGACTTTATCGAATGAAAATATATTGAAAATTAACTGAGAAATTTGACGATAATCGAAATACTGATCTGCAAAGAAGCGTTGTATACGTCGATAAAATGATTGTGGTAAGCACGTGATGGGTAAGGCTTTAGATGCAGAAGAAAGATTACATGTCTGTTTTACAATTAATGCCAGCATAATCAGTGTAAAACATTTTACACGTGACTTGTTCCACTTTAGATATTTGTTTAAGATGAGATGTAACTCATTGAAATGTGTCATCATATTCGTCGTCAGAAAACAAGTATTATGCCATTATTTCAATGAGTTGTCTTTTTTTGTCGTGTACAAAGAATAATGATATAAATAAAAAGGCTGCACATAGGCAGCCTTTGAACTGATCTCAAAGTGAATTAGAAAGACACCATTTTCCCTGGATTAATCATGGCTCCAATGCCATACATACTTTTGGCAATTGGAATCACAATCGGTGCTAAGGTACGACCCATCGGAATATTGATGTGCTGAATTTTGGTCAGCATTTCAAAGTCATCCGATTGACCACAGAAATCGTCGGCAATGGCTTTACCAATACGTACTGTTTGCGCCACTCCATGACCACTCCAACCGTGAACTGCATAAATTGGAAATTTATTGCCAGACTTACGGCTATCGGTTGCACCATTCACGGTTAAGTCCGTTTTTCCACTCCAAACAAAGTCAATCTCAACCTGCTTTAATTGAGGGAATACATGTTTAATACGTCCCAATAAATAGTCATGAGTTTGCTGTGCATCCCAACAAGAACCTGTGCCTTCACCCCCAAATAATAAACGGTTTTGAGATACACCACGGTAATAATCGATCTGGAACTGCGTGTCATAAACAGGCATATCAGTTGGTAACAATTCTTTTAAATCAAGTTCCAACGGTGCTGTGGTACATACGTAGGTATAAAAAGGAATAGTGGTTTGTTTACGTTCTTCCAATAGTGTAAACGACGCATGATGCACCGCCATCACCACACTTTTACGTGCTTTAATCACGCCATTCGCTGTCGTAACATAAATACCATCTGCACGTTCTTGAATAGACTGCACTTCAGTTTGCTCATAAATTTTGCCACCATTTTGACAAAAACCATAAGCCAAACCACGGGTCAATGCTAGGGGGTGAATATGACCACCGAGATGATCCAACAAGCCACCAAAATAATTTTCAGAACGAATATGCGTATGCAATTCATCCTGACTAAGCATGGACGTATTTTTTTCTTCTAAATATTCACGTGCTTGCATACCTTCACGTAAAGCATCTAAATGTCCTGAATGAACCGCAGCCGTGATATGACCGCGTTTGCGTTGCAAACTCAGGTCATATTTTTCACTAATGTTGTCAATTAATGACATCGCTTCTGTAGAGGTAAAGTGCCACAATTTTTTTGCATCTGCAAAACTGAAGTGCTCTGCCATGGTCTCGGCCTCCCAGCGTGCCAAGCCAGGAGTGAGTTGTCCACCATTACGCCCAGAAGCGGCACTACCAATGCGGTTTTTTTCAACCAGTACCGTATCTACACCTTGTTCTGCCAAATGCAGTGCGGTCGAGGTTCCTAATAGTCCACCTCCTATCACAAGCACATCACACTCGATATTTGCATTCAGTACATTAAAAGTATGCCAATCTTGCAATGAACTTTCATAGTAGTTGGCAGGATGTTCGAACTGACCGCGTGAAGCTGCAATCCAGTTCCATTCTTTACCAGTTTGTTGATATTGGCTGGCTTTAAATGTGACATCGTTGAGTAAAATGGGTTTAGTCACTTCGATAGACATATGGAACTCTCTTTTTAAATTTGGTAAATAAGCTTAAGCATTGCTCAGGACGATACTTTGTTTGCGAACTTTCTTATACACAAACAACACGATACCCACAGTTAGCCAGCCGAGACCAAAATGTAGTGCACTGGACTCAAGATTGAGCCACATTGCAACGAGGGATAGTACTGATAACGCGGGTAAAAAAAGATTTAAGAAGAATGATTTAAAGCCTGAACGTTGTTTTTCATGTATATAAAACTTCATAAATACAGAGAAGTTCACAGCCGTAAATGCAATTAAGGCACCAAAACTGATTAAATTCAGAACAGTAGATAAATCTAAAAACATCGCTGTCATAGAAACCATACCGATCGTGAGCACAGAATATAAAGGAGTACCTAATTTATGGTTCACAGAACCAAAAATGCCTTTATGGAAAATACCATCGCGACCCATGATATGAATTAAGCGTGCTGCACTAGCATGAGAAGCTAATCCAGAGGCAACAGTATTCATGATTTGTCCAACCAAAAATAATGCTTGGAATAAGGCACCGCCTACATATAAAGCAATTTCTGGTAAAGCTGCTTCTGGGTCTTTAAAACGGGCGTTATCAGGGAAGTAAAGCTGAATAAACCATGATGCCGAAATGAAGATAAATCCGCCCAATAATGTGGTCAACATGACAGCGCGAGGAATGGTTTTTTTGGGATCTTTAGTTTCGTGAGATAACGTTGTTACAGCATCAAAACCTAAAAATGAGAAACACAGAATAGATGCGCCCGTAATTAATGGCACAATACTGGTATCACCATTAAATAATGGTTTTAAAGTTAGTACATGCTCATATCCATTAGAACCAATGCCACTAATCACCAGATATATAAAAACGACAAGTAAGATTAATGGTACGAATACAAAGAGGAGGGAAAGGTTTGCAAGGATATGAATTCTAAAACAATTTACTAAAGTGACCAATCCTGCCGCAACAAATACCCATGCCGCATAAGGTATTGCTGGCATTAAGGCATGTAGATAAATTCCAGCCAATAAGGCATTAATTAAAGGCAGCAGAATGTAGTCTAATAATGAACACCATCCAACAAAGAAACCTGCTGAATTTCCACAACTTTCAGCGGTGTAGGTATAGGCAGAACCAGGGCGCTCAGTTTGCTGGCTTAATCGGGCATAACTGAATGCTGTGAGTAACATAGCGAAGAGGGCAAACAAGTAGGCGAGAGGAACTCGACCATTGGTAATGTCCGACACAATCCCAAAAGTGTCAAAAACAGTCATTGGGGTCATATAAGCAATACCCACAATAATGACTTGAGCTAATGTGAGTTTGCGAATGTTAATACTGCGATTGTCCATGTATTAAAACCTGTAAATCGTTTTAAATCATTTGGAAAAGTCATCCATGACTTAAAAAGCTGTAAATAAGGTATAAATGTCTATAGAGCGCAGTATTCAAAGAACTCATTTCTTTAGCTACCACGCTCTGAACATGTGTTTTCAACACGCTATAAAGACAAGTTTTACGGTTGAATGATGGATTTACCTTGCTTCTTATGAAGAAGAATTAAGTTGCATTACGTTTTTGGCGTAGTTTAGCCGCATGTGCAATTGCATCATTTTCAGGTGCTTGTGATTTGCCATAAGGTTTTGCAATAAACATGTAGAGCAAACCACTGACAATTACGAAACCTAAACCAATCAGTACAATCCAACGGTCAAAGAAAGAAGGGACATCGGCAGGTTGAGCAAGTAGATAAATTGCAACTACACCATATGCCAGAGCAAGAGCATTGATTGGCAAGCCCCAAGCACCGACACTCCACTCGCCCGCAGGTTTCCAACCTTTTAAGCGGTTTTTCAGCGCAGCAAATACAACCATTTGGAAAGAAACATAAATACCGATGACAGCAAAGGCAGTGATTCGTGCCAAGTTATCGGGTGAGAAATAAACCACAACACAGAAAATTAAAGGCAATAAGCAGCTTAAAATCATTGCATTATCAGGTACATTTTGCTTCGATAATTTTGCAATCCATTTATTGCCAGGCAGCATTTGGTCACGTGCGAAAGAGAATAGAAGGCGGCTAAGTGCAGCTTGCAAAGACAAGATACAAGAGAGCATTGCGATGATGGCAATTACAATAAACAGATTCGCGCCATGCGTACCTAATGCATCACGTAAAATAAATGGAATAGGATCAGTCACTTGACCATTTACAATCGCTTGTAAGTTTGGTGATGCAAGTAAATAGCCTAATACCGAAACCATTGCAGAGATACAACCGAAAACAATACTTAAAATCATTGCCACAGGAATTTGGCGGCTTGGATTTTTGACTTCTTCAGCGACGTTACCGCAGGCTTCAAAACCAAAGAACATGAATAAGCCAAGTAGTGAAGCAGAGAAGAATGCTGTGGTGTATGAACCATCTTGTGCAAGAACGCCCATGGTGTCAAATACAATAGAAAACGGTTGAGCACGATGGAAAATCAATAAGTAGATCCCCAACGCGATTACACTCACTATTTCACACCAGAAGCCAATTCGAGCAACACGTGCAAGGTTTTTGGTGCCAGACATATTTACAACCATACATAAGATTAACAATACGATGGTCGTGAGTAAGCAATTCATTGCTGTTGGTTCATATTGGAATAATGAGGCAACAAATCCTGCACTATATTCAGCAATAGAAGTCACGGTAACGACTAATGCCCAAAGGTAAACCCATGCAGCCATCCATGCATATTTTCTCCCCCATAGGCGTCTAGCCCAAGGATAAAGTCCACCTGTAATAGGGTATTGTGAAGCTGTTTCACCAAATACGATTGCAACTAATAATTGACCAAAAGCAGCAATCATAATCCACCAAATTGATGGAGGGCCAGCAAGTGTAATCGCGAGGGCAAAGAGTGAGTAAACAGCAGTTAAAGGCGATAAATAGGTAAAACCAAGTGAGAAATTAGAGATCAATCCAATTGATCGTTCGAATTGTGAATTTTGGACAGACGAAGAACTCGTTTCTTGTCCTACATTTTCACCTATAGGAAGGTCATTCATGCAATTTCCTTATTTAGCAATAAAGTTCAATACCTAAGTATTAAAATTTTCCCAATCCTGTTTTGGGAGCGTGGAATATTTTGGGTATAAAAGGTTTTCAATTTGAATCTAGAAAATTTAATCCTTTGATGAAGATCAATAAAATTTCCTGATTTTAAATGAAATCCATTTTCTATGATTTGAGGTCTAATATCATTTATTCCCTGATATTAAAGATTCAAATCACTATACATTTACGTAGTCTAATTTGTCTTTTTTTATAATTACAAACGAGAGCCAATTTATTAATTGGAGCAGGAGCCAATTTTTTTTAAAATAATTTTTTTGCCGTATTATTATGTTATTTTTTATATAATGTCTGTTGATTGGTTTATTTTATTTTTTTAATTAAACTTAAATAAATCAATATATTGAAGTAAATTTACATTATGTAAAAATGTAAAGTTAAAATAAAAATGTAAAGTTAAAATGAAAAAATGTAAGTATATTAATTATAATTTTAGGATGGGTTTGTCTTGGTTTGTGTTTAAAATATTCTTGACAAAAAAAATCATAAATAATAAATAAGCATTTGTGGTGAATAGATAGATATTTTATTTAAATTGCTGAATAAGGAAATTGCATGACAGACCTACATATTGGTGAAAATTTAGGACAGGCGAATGGATTTGTTCAAATGCACGTTAAACAATTAAAGCATTTTATTAACGGTGAATTTGTTCAAACAACAGGGGTTGAATTCTTTGATTTAATTAGCCCTGTGAACGGTCAGATTTATGCACAATCGCCAAATGCGACACAGCAAGATGTAGATTATGCCTACGATTGCGCAAAAGCTGCATTTAAAGTTTGGAGACGTTCAACACCTTCAATGCGTCAAAAGGCATTATTGGACTTTGCGGATGCATTAGAAAAAAATGCAGAACAACTGGTAGAGACGCAAAGTATAGAAACAGGTCAGCTTAAACACATGATCGCCGCAGAAGAAATAAAAACATCTGTTGATCATATCCGTTTTTTTGCGGGTGCGGCTCGTTGCTTAGAAGGGAAGGCAACTGCTGAGTATTTAGATGGTTTTACTTCAAGTATCCGTCGTGAACCTATTGGTGTGGTAGGCCAAGTTGCACCATGGAACTACCCATTATTAATGGCAGTTTGGAAAATTGCGCCTGCTTTAGCTGCTGGTAATACCGTTGTATTAAAGCCAAGTGACACCACCCCAAATAGTACTTTACAACTTGCTGAAATTGCAGCTCCGTTTTTCCCTAAAGGTGCCATTAACGTCATTTTAGGTTTGGCAGATGCAGGTTCAAAAGTTGTTTCACATCCAGTACCTGCAATGGTTTCAATTACAGGTTCAGTGCGTGCAGGACTTCAAGTTGCTGCCTCTGCTGCAAGTAATTTAGCAAAAGCGCATTTGGAACTTGGTGGCAAAGCACCTGTACTGGTATTTGAAGATGCTGACTTAGAAAAAGCAACAGATGCAATCAGCGTAGCGGGTTTCTTTAATGCAGGACAAGACTGTACCGCAGCAGCACGAGTTTTAGTCCAAGAAAGTATTTTTGATGAATTTGTGGAAAAAATGGTTGCTAAAACCAAGCAAATTCATTGCGGTTTGCCAGATGACGAAACAGCTTTATTTGGCGCACTTAATAACCAACGCCAGCTTGTACATGTAAAAGGCTTTTTAGATCGTTTACCAGCGCATGCCAAAATTGTCACAGGTGGTAAACAAGTGACTCAGTACTCTGGTTTCTATTTCGAGCCGACCATCATTTGTGGTTTAGAACAGCACGATGAAGCCATTCAAAATGAAATTTTTGGACCAATTGTGACGATTCAAACCTTCAAAGATGAAGCAGACGCATTAGACAAAGCCAATGATGTTGAGTTTGGTCTTGCTTCAAGTGTTTGGACCAATGATCACAGCCGTAGTATGCGTTTTAGCCGCGATTTAGATTTTGGTACGGTTTGGGTCAATGCCCATATTCCGCTTACTGCTGAAATGCCACATGGCGGTTTTAAAAAGTCAGGTTATGGCAAAGATTTATCAAGCTACGGCTTTGAAGAATATACCCGTATTAAACATGTGATGAGTGCTTACGAAGATTAATTTTCCGCATGATGCACCTGCAATCATCATTTATTAACATATTTTTTCAGAAGGGAATATACATGAAAAATATTTTACAAGCGCTTATTTTAGTTCCTGCGATGGCTGGTGTCACAGTTGTTCATGCAGCTGTACCACCTAAGCAAATCGTTACATCATATATGCAAGCTTGGAATCAACATGATGCCAACAAAGCAGCCTCTTATTTTGCTAAAGATGGTGTATTTTATGATGCTACGGTAGGCACACCACAAAAAGGGCAAGTGGCAGCACGAGATAATGTCATCAGTGTATTTATTAATGCTGTGCCTAATTTGAAATGGGAAATGACGAGTGCTCCAATTGTGAGTAAAGATGGTATTTCTTTCCAATGGCGCTTTACAGGGAATAACACTGGTGCATGGAGCAAAGATACGCCAGCAACAAATAAGCCAATTAACTTTGAGGGTGTAAGTTTTGTTCGTGTTAAAAACGACAAAATTGTTTATCAAGGTGACTACTACGATGCTGCTACTTTGAATAAACAGCTAGGTTGGTAATTCGTTAGACATAACCCAGACTCTACCGCATATCATTTATGCTCTTATGAATGAGTGAAGTTGAGTTTGGGTTATGTACTTTTCATGGTTATGGAATTTCATCTTTCGGACATGACACGCAATTTTTGAGTGAGAACAGGGAGTAAAAAACTAATACAGCATTTGCAAGCACTAATTAATTTAGAGCAATTCCTATACGCTATGACAAGCTCAAGCAGATCTATAAAAATTCAAAAAAACGAAGCTGTATACGATTTCAGCAAACTATGCATATGATTTAAAATAATAATTCTATCGAGGATGTGCTTTGCTATAATCCCGAGGCTTTTTAATATATGACAATTTTATGAAATTTAGAATTTTATTTGCTTCGACTTTATTGTTAGGTTCAACTCAATTTTTAGCAGCAATGCCTGTTGATCAACTATTAGGCTCATGGAAGGTAATTGACGATAAATCAGGAAATTACATTACAGAAATTGCAATTCGTAAGAATTCTAAAACTCAACAATATAGTGCAGCCATCACTAAGTCGTATGCATTACCTGGTACGGCAGCCACTGATGTTTGTACGAAGTGTACAGGAGCCTTAAAAAATAAATATT
This sequence comes from Acinetobacter sp. ACNIH2, assembly GCF_002934965.1. Lineage (NCBI taxonomy): Bacteria > Pseudomonadati > Pseudomonadota > Gammaproteobacteria > Moraxellales > Moraxellaceae > Acinetobacter > Acinetobacter sp. ACNIH2. The sequence goes on along the minus strand of NZ_CP026412.1, from coordinate 68,653 downwards.
TGTTTGGTTTGGAAATCCTCACTAATATGCAGGCAACGTCAAAAAATAAATTTAATAATGGGGTATGGGTTAACCCACAAAATGGTCTTGTTTATATTATTAATGCGGACCTAAGTAATACTGGTGAACAAATGAAGGTTTTCGGCAAGTCAAAGTCTGATAACACTACGACAATGATGACTTGGAAGAAATTATAAAGCAGTCTCCGAATCTCGCTATAGGAAGTCACTTTTTCATTCGTAAAAAACCATCATTTGATGGTTTTTTACATGAATAGAAGGGCGAAAATCATCAACCGATTGTTTGCTGTCTATTCTGAGGATGTCTCCGAGTTAGAATTATTCGTAACATAGAAACATAATTTCTATATTTTCCATATCAACAGTAACTCGCTTACTATCATTTGGTGCGAAGAAAAGGTAGCTGTATCCTTCGTTCAACTTTTTTTGTAATCACCTAAAATAATATCTTCAATAGTATTCATTGCTTCTCTTAATTTTCTGTCGCTGACTTGAACAAAGTCTCTTGTTCTATCTCGATCATCATTAATGTGATTCAGGAGGCGATCAATTGTGTACTGATCATAGCCCAGGTTTTCTGCAATAGCGCCAAAGGTTCTACGCAAATCATGGAAGCTGAACTCAATGCCACAGGATTTATTAATTTTCTGGCGTACTTTGGAAATATTTACAATATGACCAGAGGTAGATTTGGCAGAAGGGAATACCCATTCATTTGTGGCTTGATCATAACGTTTTGTCATGAGGGTAAATAGAAAGTCACCCATAGGTAAAGTGTATGGTTCACGATATTTTGCATCTATTAAGGTGATTCGACCATACTTTAAGTCGATACTGGACCAAGTTAAAGATTCACATTCTTCACGTCTGAATCCTGTAAGAACTAAGGTAAGTAAAAAATCCCGATTGGTTTCTAGCTGTTGACCACGGTCTTTATATTCAAATACTGCTTTAATCCATTCAGGGAGTTGATCTTGATGAATATAGGTTTTACGGCTGCGAATTTTATTCCAAGCCTTTTTAGCATTCAGTGTATTTATCGGATTATCTTGATCCAAAATAGATTGGTCATTTTCATCTCGATAATGCTCAACTGAGTAATTATAGATAGCTCGGAAAACACGCATCGCCATATTTGCTTGAGCCAAACTTCGTTGTGACAATTCAGAATGTTTTGCTTGAATCATAGATCTGGAGATTTTATCCAGTGTTATGTCATTCCAATCCTTTAGATAGTTATCAACAACCATAGTGTAGTCTTTAATTGTTCTAGGCTTAAGGGTTTTATATAAAAGGTAATGCTCAAATGCTTGTTTTAATGTTGGTTTAATTTTGAGTAAATCTAATTTTAATTTTTCTTCAGCAATAATTTTTCTTTTAACTTCATTTGGATTGATGCCCTGAGCCATCAGCGCAAGTTTATCTCTGGCTATATGACGCGCTTGGGCTAGGGTTAAATTTCCATGTAGACCAATTGTTGAGCGTACAGTCCTACCAAGGACTTTTTTCTCAACAATATAGGTTTTATAGGTATTATTTACCCGAATAGCAAAGCCAATGAGGTCACTGTCTCTGTAGATAGCAGGCATCAGTTCGAGTTGATCAATAAATGTCTTTGTTAGCTTTACTCTTTGAGATGACATCGCTAGAATCGCAATCAATTGCAATATTTAGCAATATAGCACAATATTTTCTAGCGTCTACTATGCGTCTACAAGCAAAAAATACTTGCTCAATAGGGAAATGTTAGATAGTATTGCAGCACAGCCAAACTATTGAATATAATGGTTTTGCAACAATATAGGGCCTATAGCTCAGTCGGTTAGAGCAGCGGACTCATAATCCGTTGGTCCCCAGTTCGAGTCTGGGTGGGCCCACCAAATTCAACCTCGTAACTCATTGAGTTACGAGGTTTTTTAATGACTATTATTTTAGACCAACAGATTTTTCAGTCTATTTTAAGGTCCATCCATTTGAGAGTCCTTAAGTTTGTGTAAGTGTTTGGCTTTTTTACATTTGATGTTTTGCACTTTTTCTAAAATGAAACAAATGTAGATAGAAGATAGACTATTTGTTTTATTCTTCTAGATTTCACATTGTTAATGTAGCTCACCATTGACTATTAAGACTTTATTAAGATGAGGCCGATTAAAAGTTTTAAATAATTTAGTAGTTCAAGACGCAGCACATAAAAAAAGAAACCCCCAAAGGAGAGTTTCCTTTTTATTTTCTTATTGTAGGGTTAAATGCTAAAAATATTGCATCATAAGAGCCAATTCTCTTTAGAACCATTATCTACGTATTCCCAAAATTGATGCACTCCATTATCGTGAAATTTTAAGGTAAAGGGTTTATCAGTTATCAGTTCAGTTACACAATTTTGATATGAAACAACAACTTTCGCAAAAATTTCATGATCATTATTTTGATAAAAGTTTATTGTTGGGCTTTGGTTTTCTAGGAAATAACAATTCTCTGGCAAAAATACCATTTGCTTTGCTGTATCAATCGCTTCATGACGATCTTTGTCAGAAAAGAATACATCGAAATTCATGAGCTTTGAACCTCTTTTTCTTATCCCTTTCTTCATTGTAGAAGTAAATCTATAAAATGCAAAACAAATCACATTAAATTAATATAATGATACATAAAGCAATTTAATTTATTTATATGTAAAATTAATCATATTTATGGGGTTGTGGTTTTACAAAATTTTTATCAATGAATTTCATCTATTTAATGAGTTTTTATTTATAAAACAGTGATGTATTTATCATAAAATTATCATATGTTGATAAAAATCAACATATACGCTAGAATTTAAGCTAATTTAGGCAGTTCGAGGTTGTTATGATCTTTTTTGACGGAGAACAAGTTTTCCCAGATCGAGCAAATAACTTTAAAACTTTCTTAAAAAAATATCTTAGTGAACAAGATGGCGAATACTTATTAGAAGAAAAATCTTTTGTTTATGATGCTGAAAATGATGAATTTCTAGAATCAGAGATTCAGGCATTTTATTCACTCTGGTCTGCAATTTTAGACTAGTAAAAACCGCCTTAAAGGCGGTTTTTTTGTATGCAATAACACGATGAATCAGAAGTAGGCCGGTAAAATTTTAACAAGGGGAGTTTTTTGTTCGAGTTGTTGTTATAACGCGCCAAATTGCTGCCAAGTCTCCCCGTTATGTAAAGAGTCATAATAATTTTGCAGTTCAACTAAATCATAATATTGACTATAAGCCACGAGCAGTAAGCTGATGACCAGTCCGATTTTAAGACAGGCAAGTCTGTTAGGCTTTCTATATAAATTATCTAGTCCAAAGGCAGTTAAAATTAAAGCAGGAACCAACACAATGGCTTTTAAATGGTTTAGAAAGTCCAGTCCATGTGTATATAGTAGCCCAATAATAAGCAGTACAACTCCTAAACTGGCGTAAATACGGCTGTCCAGAGAAGTGCGTAATGCAAAAATACATTGAAGGGTTAAAATAAAACTGGCAAATAAATAAAAAGTAGTTCCACCAATAATGACCGTATAAATTGCATTGAGTACGCAATACGCCAATATAAGAAAGATGATTAAAAAGTACATGAGCGTATAAAGTCGATGGGTTAATTCGGTTGTTTTTGCCATAAAAATCAATCCTTATCCAAACTCATTACGCTTAAAATAAGCATAGGCATATTCTCTGTAAGCTTCTATTTTTCTGTTGTAAGTATTGTATATTTCTCATGATTTAATGATGTTTTTAGTAAATTTCGGGTAAGAAAGTAACTGATGAAACAGAGGCTTAAACAAAGACTCGCACCAATCAATAAAGCAGGTGTGATGGATAAATATCGGGTTATAATACTGCTTTGTAACCCTCCTAATTGATTTCCAGAAGTCACCAATATGCCATTCAGAGCAGCGACACGTCCTAAAAGTTGTTTCGGTGGAAGCTGTTGTAATAAGTGTTGACGTATAACCATACCAATACAGTCGAAAGCACCGATGAATATTAACAAGATGAACGAAAGCCAAAGTGATTTTGAGAGTGCAAACACAAGCGTCAAAGTTGCTATGCCTGTAGTGATGAGCAACATATTCCGTAAAGCATTTCGCGCAGGAGAAAAATGCAGCAGAATGAATATCATAATACAACTGCCTAGGGCAGGTGCCGCTCTTAATAAGCTTAAACTCTCAGCACCAAGCTGTAGGACGTCTTGAGTAATAATCGGCAGTAATATTACAACGCTGCAAAATAATGCCGCAATGAGGTCAAGTAATAGGCTCCAAAACAACACGCGTTGTTGCAGCATAAAGTACAACGCTTCTTTTAAACTACGATGAAGTTTGGTTTCTAATGTGGCTGGGAAAGTACGTTTTGAAAGGTGTAAAAGGCTTACACTTCCTAAACAGCAAAAGATGAATACCACCATAAGTGTGAACTTGAGTCCAAACTGACTCAGTAAAAGTCCCGCACATAGTGGTGCTGTGATTGCTCCGAACTGCCATATACCGCTTGTCCAAGTAGCAGCATTTGCTTGTGCATGAGTTGGAATTAAAAAAGGGCGTAATGAATTGAATGTAGGGCTGTAAATTCCACGTATGACGCCTAAGCAAAAAATTAGAAAATAGATACTTATTAATAATAAATTCTGCGTAATTTGTTGTTCTTCATAGCTTTTAAAAAGAATTATAAAGAGTAATGGAATGCTACAACTCCAACAGAAACTGCATTGTAAAATTTTCTGACGATTATAGTGATCTGCCCAATGACCGCTCATAAAAGAAAAACCAATAAATGGAATTAACTCTGCAACAGCAATTAAACCTAAACTTAAAGGGTCTTGGGTAATCTGATAAAGCGCGTAACTAATGGCAATTTCTTGCATAACAAGAGCAAGCACCAGACAGAGTTGATTGATACTGAGTAAGGAAAAATCGCGCGAATGAAATGCAGCAAATACATCGGAGCGTAAAAGAAACATAATTAAAAGCAGTAACGACGGGAAAGGTCAAAAGGATGAACCGAAGTCCATCCTTTTGTATTTTAGAAAGGCTTATTGTGCTTTCGCTACAGCAGCGGTTTCGTCATTCGCAGCTTTTGCCATAGGTGTGTATTTCAAACCTAGGGTCGTGCTTGTGTACTGGCGAACTTGGTCAAGAAGGACAGGATTTGTGCTTAACTCCTGTTGGTACGATTTTACAATTTCATGTAATTTCGGGTTCCATTGGCCTTGTACTTGTTGCGGGAATGCTTTTTCAAGCAAGCTCAACATAATATAAGGTGAAGTTGAAGCACCTGGTGAAGCACCTAACAAGGCGGTTACAGCACCATCTTTAGAGGCGAAAATTTCTGTACCAAACTGAAGTTGGGCTGGTTTACCATCTTCTTTCTTAATGATTTGAACACGTTGACCACCTTGATTCAAATGCCAGTCTTCTGGTTTTGCATCAGGATAGTATTTTTTCAACTCATTAAAACGATCTTCATCAGACATCATGACTTGGCTCACTAAATATTTCACCAAATCAAGGTTTTCTATGCCTACAGCAGTCATTGGCAGCACATTGTTCTTTGTGGTCGATTTTAATAAATCTAGCTGAGAACCTTGCTTTAAGAATTTATTTGAATAGGTCGCAAATGGTCCGAAGAGCACATATTTTTTACCATCAATATAACGGGTATCAATATGTGGAACAGACATTGGCGGAGCGCCTAATTCGGCACGACCATAGACTTTTGCGGTATGGCCAGCAGTGACTTTGGGATTGTCTGTCATTAAGAACACACCACCTACAGGGAAGCCAGCATATTGTTTTGCTTCAGGCAGACCTGTCATTTGCAAGAGTTTAACTGCTGCACCACCTGCACCAATAAACACAAAACGAGTTTTGACATGGTTGGTTGCACCTGTTTTCAAATTTTTGAATGATACAGTCCAAGTTTTGTCATCATTTTGGCTAATGCCAGTTACTTCAGTTGAGGTTTGCAGTTGGAAGTTAGACTGCTTTTTAAGGTGATCGACCAATTGTGTGGTGATTGAACCATAGTTCACATCAGAACCCACATCCATACGTGTTGCAGCTACTTTTTGTGTTGCATCACGGCCATTCATCACCAAAGGTGCCCATTGTTTAATTTCGGCAGGATTTTCAGAGAACTTCATGCCGTAGAACATTGGGTTTTTAACCATAGCTGCATAACGTTTTTCTAGGAAATTCACGTTGTCACCCCATACAAATGCAATATGAGGAACAGGGTTAATAAAGCTATTTGGTTTGCCTAAAACACCTTGTTTGACTTGGTATGACCAGAATTGTTTTGCAACTTCAAACTGTTCAGCAACTTTTACAGCTTTAGTAATGTCCATTTTGCCATCTTTTTCAGAGGTATAGTTCATTTCCATAAAGCCAGAGTGACCTGTGCCAGCATTGTTAAAGCCATTTGAGCTTTCTTGGGCAACTTGATCCAGTCGTTCGTACATACGAATTTGCCAGTTTGGCTCAAGCTCAGTCAAATAAGTACCTAGGGTAGCGCTCATAATTCCGCCACCAACCAAGACAGCATCAACGACAGGTTCATTATTTGAGGTTTGAATTTTTTTAGACACAGTTGGTCGGAATAAAAAAATCAATACTGCAAGCAAAAGCAGTACGACAAATACCGCGAGGTATTTTAAAAAAGTTTTCATGCGATTTTGACCTTGGGAGCAGGTTTTTGCATCGCTTTAGAGCGAATAGAGGGTAATAGCAAAAATAAAAAAGAGGTTGACGGAAATGGTGGCAAACTAAAAGTTCAGAAGAGAGGGAGTGAAATACATGAATCCTTAAGACTAAGAAAAAATGTACCTTTTAGTTTAACCACACATTTCCAATCGGTTGCCATTTTAGACGAAATAAGTATTGACTCAGTAATTTTTATTATAAATGTAGATATAATATCTATAAATTTGAGTGATGGTTAATTTATTTTTTATGAATTTCAGTGATTTAAGGTGAGTTTATTTCTTCTATAAATCAATAAACTAGAGTTTTTCTCTAATATAACCCTGTTTTTTACTGTCATTACAGCATAGTACTTCCGCAAAGATAATGCGGAAGTACTGAGCCATTAAAAGAATGAAAATATATTCAAAATATATCTAGTTATGATACCTAATAAATATAAAGGAGTCATAAGACCACCAGAGTGGCTCTTAATAATGTGGTCTTACGATATATCCAATCAACTAGACTATGTTAGTTTCAAGCGCTTGATAATAGGGTGCAGTGGATCGTGCTAAAGGCTGCTGACCACGGATTTGATCGGCAATTTTTTCGGCCATCATAATGGTGGTTGCATTTAAGTTGCCCGTGATAATCAGTGGCATAATCGACGCATCAATCACACGTAAATTTTGCATACCATGCACGCGGCCTTGTCCATCGACTACAGCCATTTCATCTTCACCCATTTTACAGCTACAAGAAGGATGGTATGCCGTTTCTGCATGATTACGCACAAACTCATCCAACTCAGCATCGGTTTGTACATCTTTTCCAGGGCTAATTTCTTCACCACGGTAAGGGTCTAATGCAGGCTGCTGCATGATGTGACGAGTAATTCGAATGGCATCCCGAAACTCTTGCCAGTCTTGTTCGGTTGACATGTAATTAAACAAGATACTTGGATGGTCGAAAGGATTCTTAGAGGTTACTTGTACACGGCCTCGTGAAGGCGAACGCATTGAGCCTACATGCGCTTGGAAACCATGTTCTTTGACTGCATTGCTGCCATTATAGTTAATCGCCACAGGTAAGAAATGGTATTGAATATTCGGCCAAGCAAAGTCTTTAGATGATCGAATAAAGCCGCCTGCTTCAAACTGATTGCTTGCCCCGATTCCTGTCCCATTAAATAGCCACCCCGCGCCAATGGCAGGTTGGTTGTACCATTTTAAAGCGGGATAAAGAGAAACAGGTTGCTTGCACTTGTACTGTAAATACATTTCTAAATGATCTTGCAGGTTTTCACCCACGCCTGGTAAGTCATGCACGACTGGAATATCCAGTGATTGAAGCAAAGAGCTTGCACCGACTCCTGAACGTTGCAAAATCTGCGGTGATGCAATTGCTCCTGCACAAAGCAGGACTTCTTTATTGGCATAGACTTGGTGCAGATTGTTTAAATTTGCCCCTTGAATATACTCAACCCCAATGGCTTGCTTGCCATTAAACAAAATTCGATTGGTCATGGCATGAGTGATGATGCTTAGGTTTGCTCGATCTTTTGCCATGTCTAAATAGCCTCGTGCGGTGCTTGAGCGACGACCTTTCGGGGTTACGGTTCGATCCATTGGGCCGAAACCTTCTTGTTGATAACCATTTAGGTCTTCCGTTCGTGGATATCCTGCTTGTACACCCGCTTCAATCATGGCTTGGAATAAAACATTGTTATCTGCTTTAGGTGTAGCAACAGAAACAGGCCCAGTATCACCATGATAGTCATTGCCACCGATGTCACGTGTTTCCGCTTTTTTGTAGTAAGGCAGACAGTCGGCGTAGCTCCAATTTTCAAGGCCTTTCAAGCTAGCCCATTGTTCTAAGTCCATGGCATTACCACGGATATAGCACATGCCATTAATTAGGGATGAACCACCTAAGCCTTTGCCACGACCACATTCCATGCGGCGGTTATTCATATGAGGTTCTGGGTCGGTTAAATACGCCCAGTTATAACGACGCCCTTGTAAGGGATAGGCCAATGCAGCAGGCATCTGGGTGCGGAAGTCGAGGCGATAATCAGGACCACCTGCTTCGAGTAAGAGTACGGAAACATCGGGGTCTTCGGTTAAACGAGCAGCCAGTACGTTACCCGCAGAACCTGCGCCAATAATAATATAATCGTAGTGTTGAGAATGCATAATGATCCTTTTCTATGGCAGTGCCACGTCCTAGCAGAACGTGGTCACCTGTTGAGTTGAGGATGAAATAAAGAGAGATTTGAGACGGTATTGAGTTATTTAAAATTTAAGCATTAAAAAATACTTTGATAGTCACCCAGTTCAACTTGAACGGATTTGATACGGGTGTAGTGTTCAAGGGTGGTAATGCCATTTTCACGCCCAACACCTGACTGTTTATAACCCCCGACAGGCATTTCAGCAGGGGATTCACCCCAAGTATTGATCCAGCAAATACCAGCTTCAAGTTGATGAATAATACGATGCGCTTGGGAAATATCTTGTGTAACCACACCTGCAGCTAAGCCAAAATTGGTGTTGTTGGCACGTTGAATCGCTTCCTCGATAGTGTCATAGCTTAGAATACTCATGACAGGACCAAAGATTTCATCTTGCACAATTTGCATGTTGTCGTGACAGTCGGTGAAAACAGTTGGTAATACATATGCACCTTTTGCGAACGCTGTTTCGGTGGCCCTTTGTCCACCAATCAATAAAGTCGCACCTTGTTTTTTGCCCGACTCAATATAAGACAAGACTTTTTCCATCTGTGGAAAGCTGACTAAAGGTCCAAAGTTGGTTTCAGCCTGCATAGGGTCGCCTATGCGGATGCGTTTGACACGCTCAATCACAGCCTGTTCAAATGCAGATTTCAAATTTTTAGGGACAAAAACACGTGTCCCATTGGTACACACTTGACCTGAACTAAAGAAGTTTGCCATCACTGCAATATCGGCTGCGCGGTCAAGGTTGGCATCGGCACAAATAATAAGAGGGGATTTACCGCCAAGTTCCATGGTGACTTCTTTGAGGCTAGAAGCAGCAGCACTTGCCATGACCTTTTTACCTGTCGCTACACCACCTGTGAATGAAATTTTTTGAATGTCGGGGTGTTCAGTCAACGATTGACCGACTTCAGTACCAAAACCTTGTACAACGTTGAACACCCCAGCAGGTAAACCTGCTTCAGTATAAATCTCTGCTAGTTTTAAGGCTGTAAGGGGGGTGACTTCGCTGGGTTTAAAAATCATGGCATTTCCCGCAGCGAGGGCTGGAGCCGATTTCCACAGTGCAATTTGAATAGGATAATTCCAAGCGCCAATCCCAGCCACCACACCTAAAGGTTCACGACGCGTATAGAAAAAACTATTTTCGCGTAGAGGGACTTGTTCGCCTTGAATGGCGGTCGCCAATCCAGCATAGTATTCTAAAACGTCTGCACCAGTGACAATGTCCACAGTAGATGTTTCACTAAATGCTTTACCTGTATCGAGTGTTTCGAGACGCGCTAACTCATCATTATGTGCGCGTAAAATATCGACTGCACGACGTAAAATACGGGCACGTTCGACTGCCGTCTTGGCAGCCCATTCACGTTGCCCTTGTACAGCACTGTGTACGGCTGCATCGACGTCGGCTTTAGAGGCTTGTTGAATGCTGGCAATGACCTGTCCTGTAGCAGGATTGATACTGTCAAAAGTTTGACCACTGGTGGCATTGAAATATTGTCCGTGAATATAAAGCTTATGAAGCTGTACATCATTCATTTTGTTGCTCCTGCCGTATCTGTTGAATTAAGCGAAGTTGCATATCCACATAGTCGTATGCAATAGAACGTGCCAAATCACGATCAAATGCTTGATGACCACTTAAACTTCCACGTAACCACAATCCATCAATCAGTGCTGCTAACCCTTTAGCGGCTTGGCTGGCCTGTGACTTTGGCATGAGTTGCAAAAAATGAAACTTCAAATTCGAATAAAGACGTTGGTCATTGATTCGTTGCAGACGACCTAAGTCGGGTAGGTGCATACTGGCAGACCAAAAATCCAACCAAACCCGCATGGCGGTGTTGTTGACCTGACTGATGTCAAAGTTGGCATCAATAATGGCTTTGAGCAAATATTCTGGACTCGGCTGTGCAACCTGTGCTTTATAACTCGCCGTGGTTTCAGCCAAAACTTTGAGCATTTGTCGCATACAGCTGTGAATGAGACCTTGTTTATCGCCAAAATAATGACTCACAATGCCCGTAGAAAGCTGTGCTTTTTTCGCAATTTGAGCAATAGTAGTGTTGGATAAACCCACATCATAAATGACTGCATAGGCAGCATTAATGATTTCTTCACGGCGCTCATGCTCAGGTTTTACTCTACGTTTATTCATGATAATCCAGAACAATTTGCCTTAAATTTAAAGGCGTTAGATTCAATAATTTACATGGAAATCATCATAGCATTTTTTTATGATACTTTTAATTGATTGAACGTTCAATCAATTAAAAGTACACTATTGTTTAAATTCACAGCAAAAGTTGTTCATCTGACCGTTGTATATTTGGATAAATTTATATTTATCAGCTAGATATTTAACTTGAGTCACTGTGTTTTTGTTTTGTTTAAAATTTAAACGGATTACGGTTTTATACTTTTTTCGAGTTGAGAAAGCTCATATAGTCATGTTGAAGGGAGATATATAAGATTCCAATCGGAATATCGATGAATAAGGGTGGGCTCACATTTTAAGCCTGTGTAGCCAATGCACCTCATAAATGATTTAGACCGTTATTCAGGTTTAAAGAAGATAGCGTTTTTATTGTTGATAAAAATACTGTCGTTTTCGTTAGTCGATTTTTAAGCTCTCGACCACGAGAAGTTTAAAAATTGGCTTTTGTCTTTTTTATTTACTTTCTTGAGGATTGTATGGCAACAGATAATCCAAGAGCAGTTGATGATCAAACATTAGCGCCTAAAGACCGTTTAAATGGTGTGGTCTTTTATATTTCAGCTCTCATTATTTTAATTTTTTCTATTACCACCATTTTATTTAATGACTTTGCCAATCAAACCTTAAATATGGTTTTGGCGTGGGTGAGTTCAACCTTTAGCTGGTATTACTTACTCGCAGCGACCTTGTATATGGTGTTTGTGATTTTTATTGCCTGTTCACGTTATGGCGATATTAAACTCGGCCCCAAGCATTCCAAGCCCGAATTTAGCCTTTTAAGTTGGTCTGCAATGCTGTTTTCAGCAGGGATCGGGATCGACTTGATGTTCTTCTCGGTGGCGGAACCTTTATCCCACTATATACACCCACCTGTAGGTGAAGGGCAGACCTTAGAAGCGGCCCGTCAAGGTATGGTCTGGACGCTGTTTCATTACGGCTTAACTGGCTGGTGTATGTATGCCTTAATTGGTATGGCATTGGGCTATTTTAGTTATCGTTATAATTTACCCCTCACTATTCGTTCAGCACTCTATCCAATCTTTGGCAAAAAGATTCATGGCCCAATTGGTCACAGTGTCGATACCGCTGCGGTGATCGGGACGATTTTTGGTATTGCCACGACCTGTGGGATTGGGGTGGTACAGTTGAACTATGGTTTGCATGTGCTGTTCGATTTACCCGAAAACCTCTGGATGCAAGCTGCCTTAATTGGAGTTGCGGTTGTGATGACGATTATCTCTGTCACATCAGGGGTAAATAAAGGACTACGTGTTCTCTCCGAGATCAATATTTATGTTTCTGTCGGTTTGATGCTGTTTATTTTGTTTTTAGGTAATACTGAATTTCTACTGAATGCTTTTGTACAAAATATTGGGGACTATATTAATCGCTTTCCAAGTATGACCTTGGAAAGCTTTGCCTTTCAACAACCGAAAGAATGGATGAACAGTTGGACTTTGTTCTTTTGGGCATGGTGGGTGGCGTGGTCGCCCTTTGTAGGTTTGTTTTTAGCACGTATTTCGCGTGGACGAACCATTCGTGAGTTTGTCAGTGGAACCCTGATTATTCCTTTATTTTTCACCCTCACGTGGTTATCAATATTTGGAAATAGTGCGCTACATAGTGTGATTTTTGATGGCAATTTAGCCCTTGCTCAGAGTGTGATTGCCAACCCAGCACACGGTTTTTATGACTTATTGGCACAGTATCCGTGGTTTCCGTTTATTGCAGGGGTAGCCACCATTACGGGCTTGCTATTTTATGTGACCTCAGCTGACTCAGGTGCACTGGTATTGGGTAATTTCACCACTCAATTTACCAATGTCGATCATGATGCACCACGCTGGTTAAGCGTATTTTGGGCTGTAGCGATTGGTTTATTGACCCTTGCCATGCTGATGGCTAACGGGATTACTGCACTACAAAATGCCACCATCATTATGGGGTTGCCGTTTAGTTTTGTCATGTTCTTGGTCATGGCGGGTTTATACAAATCGTTAAGACTTGAAGATTATCGACAAGCCAGTAGCAGTTTAAATGCAGCACCCGTGGTAGGGAATGTTGACATCCTCAACTGGAAAAAACGGTTGTCTCGAGTCATGCATCATCCAGGAACAACCGATACTCGGCGTATGCTCGATGACATTTGTCGACCCGCAGTGATGGCGGTTGCAGAGGAAATGCAAAAACGGGGTATCAACATCAGTGTTCAAGAGAGTGCGCTAGAAGAAGACCCAAATCTGTATCATTTAGATTTGATGATTCATTTGGAAGAAGAACAAAACTTTGTCTATCAAATTTGGCCTGTACGTTATATCGCACCGACCTTTAGTGAACGCGGCAAACTGGGTAAACGGTTTTATTACCGTCTAGAAACCTATTTGTATGAGGGTTCTCAAGGCAACGACCTTGTTGGCTATACCAAAGAGCAAGTGATTAATGATGTGCTAGATCGTTATGAACGCCATATGACTTTCTTACATATCAATCGAATTAGTCCAGGGAATCGTCCCTTATTTCCAGACCCTCAAGGATAATTAGGAGGAGCCATGTTGACCTCATATTTACATGCTTTCGCTTTGTTTTTCTCATTGCTCAATCCGTTCTTGATGAGCATTTATATGATTGGCATGATTCGCAATTCTGAAGCTAAAGTGTTTAATAAGGCTTTGATTCAGGGCTGTTTCATTGCTTTTGTGGTGTTTGTGCTGTTTGCATGGGGTGGAGAAACGATTTTCAGCAAATATTTGAATGTGCGTTTTGAAGCATTTCAAATTTTTGGTGGACTGATTTTCTTGGTGATTGGCTATCGCTATGTGTTTCAGGGGGCAGATACTATCGGTGAAATGCGAGGTGCCCCTGAACATTTGGCAGGAACAATTGCAATGCCTTTTATGATTGGGCCGGGGACCATTAGTGCTGCTGTGGTGACGGGTATATCATTACCAATTGGCGGTGCAGCCATGATTATTTTTCTGACTTTGGCGTTGACCTGCGTGTTGATGATTTTAATGAAATTTGCGCATGATCATTTGCGCTATAAACACGCCAAATATATTGATCGTTATGTGGACATTGTCGGGCGACTGTCTGCCTTACTGATCGGCACAATTGCGGTAGATATGATTATTAATGGTATTTTGGGTGTTATATCGGAAATGTAATCATTTCAAATAAAAAACCGAATGTCATGCATTCAGTTTTTTAAGCCAGAGAAATGTTGGTCATTTAGAGAAATAATTTCCGTGTTTTGATTATGAAGCTAATCGTTGGATAGTTTTGTCTAATTTTTTATCGATTTGATTACGATAGGTATCTGGTAATAAGCGTGAAATTTTGGCCAAAATACGTGCCTGGGCACCAGGAATAACCACAAAGTCATTTGAAAAAATGCCCTGATATATTTCCTTACATGCTTTTTCGACGGGCATACTACCGCCTAATTGTTTTAAAGCTGCAGTTACAGGGGAACCATTTTTTCTTTCTTCAGTGACAAGCGGAGTGTCTACTTCTGGTGGGCAAACCACAGCCACATCAATTTTTTGACTGCGTAATTCCATACGGAGTACTTCAGCTAAGCCAACCACACCAAATTTAGATGCACAGTAACCTGTATAACCGTAGCAACCGACTAGACCTGCAGCAGAGGCAATAAACACCAGCTTAGGGCGTTTACCTTGCTGAACTGCCTGTTTTAAATGCGGTAACGCAGCATGAGCTACATTGCGACTACCAACGAGGTTAATCTGAATTTGGCGTTCAAACTCTTGCGAAGTCATATCATCGAAATTCTTAGCAATGCTGATTCCTGCGGAGTTAATTAGAATATCTGGTGTACCAAATTGAGCAACCGCCTCAGCAAACTTTTCGTCCATGGTATTTTCATTTTGTACATCAACTTCAAATCCAGTAATTGTTGAAGAAATTTTGATTAGTTCTTTAACTGCTTGCTGAATACCTGTATGAGCAAAAATACAGACTTGGTATTGGTCTTTGAGTAAACGCTTGGTCAGTTCAAGGCCAATCCCGCTACTGCCACCAGTAACCCATGCTGTTTTAGACATATTCTTTTTCATATCATTTTCCTTATGAGTGTTGTATTGAACTGGGTTGTTCAAATACATTTTTTTTGAAACTTAAATATTTACAATAGTTTAGGCAATAAATATCCAAAAGCCGACAAACAGGTAATATCGCGTTGTTTTATGAGTGAATCTGATGAGTTTTTTGTTTTACTGCAATACATAAAAGTTGTTTTGTCTAAATGCTGTTTAAAACTTCACAGTGCTAAAATTTAACATCTTTAATCGATTTTTATTCTAATGTAGTTGGTTGATTCAGCTACGCCGTAGCTGAATCAACAGGCGAATTAAGATGCAAATTTCTTTATAATCTGGTCTAATTTCTTATCGATTTGACCACGATAAGTATCAGGTAAGATACGAGAGAGTTTGGTCAAAATACGTAATTGAGTACCAACAATAATCATAAATTCATTTGCGAAAATGCCTTCATAAATTTCTTTGCAGGCTTTATCTACTGGCATAGTGCCGCCACCGAGTTGTTTTAATGCAGCCGTAACAGGTGAGCCAGTTTTACGCTCTTCTGTTACAAGTGGTGTGTCTACTTCTGGTGGACAAACCACAGCCACATCAATTTTTTGGCTGCGTAATTCCATACGGAGGACTTCAGCCAAGCCAATCACACCAAATTTAGAAGCACAATAGCCTGTATAACCATAGCAGCCAACCAAACCTGCAGCGGATGCAATGAATACAATCTTAGGGCGTTTGCCTTGTTGAACTGCTTGTTTTAAGTGAGGCAAAGCAGCATGTGCCACATTACGACTGCCCACAAGGTTAATATTGATTTGTCTTTCAAATTCTTGCGAAGTCATTTCATCAAAATTCTTCGCAATACTAATACCTGCTGAATTAATCAGAAGATCTGGTGTGCCAAATGTAGCTACAGCTTCCGCAAATTTTGCGTCCATTGTGCTTTCATTTTGTACATCAACTTCAAAGCCACATACCGATGGTGAGATTTTTTTTAAATTCGCAACGGCTTGCTCAATACCTGCATGAGCAAAAATGCACACTTGAAATTTATCTTTGAGTAGACGCTGAGTGAGTTCAAGACCAATGCCACTACTTCCACCTGTAACCCATGCTATTTTGATTGTTGTATTTTTCATCTCAATATCCTTGTGAGAACACTTTAAGGACGAAGTGTTAAATCACTTCGTCTTTCAGTAGTACATCACCAAATTGTGTACGCAACTCGGCTTTTACAATTTTGCCTGTGCCATTGACTGGTAAAGCATCAACAAAAATCACAACATCTGGAATTTGCCAACGTGCAATCTTGTTTTCAAAATAAGCACGTGCTTCTTCTTCAGTTAGGGTTGAGTTTTCTTGTTTCACGGCAATTAGGATTGGTCGTTCATCCCATTTTGGATGACGTGCGGCAATAGCAGCTGCCATTCGAATTTCTGGATGACCAACCGCAATATTTTCAATTTCAACTGAAGAAATCCATTCACCGCCAGATTTAATTAAATCTTTAGCGCGGTCACAAATGGTCATGTAGCCATCAGCATCAATTGTTGCGATATCACCTGTATCGAACCAGCCATCAGCAGTCAGTGCACTTTTCTCTTGGTTAAAGTACTTTTCAACAATCCATGGACCACGAATTTGTAAATTACCTTGCGTATGACCGTCATTTGGTAATGCGGTAAGGTCATCACCATTTACAATACGTAATTCAACACCAAATGGCGGGCGCCCTTGAGTTAAACGAAGTTTCTCAAACTCTTCATCACTTAAAGCTGTATGTTTGGCTTTAGGTTGGTTTGCAGTACCCAATGGGCTGGTTTCAGACATACCCCATGCATGAATGGTGTCACAAGCATAATTATTCTTAAAGTCACGAATAATTGAAGGAGGGCATGCTGCACCACCAACCACGTTGCGAGTCATACTTTCTAACTTGGTGCCGCGTTTTTTCGCTGCCGCAAGTAGACCTTGCCAAATGGTTGGTACACCTAATGCAACAGTGACTTGATAATCATCAATTAAGCTAACAAGACTGTCGCCATCTAAATTTGGTCCAGGTAATACAATTGTAGAACCAACCATTGCAGCAGCATAAGGAATACCCCATGCATTCACATGGAACATTGGGACTACAGGCATTACTATATCTTTCGCAGATAAGTTTAGTGAGTCTGGAAGGCAAATTGCCATCGTATGTAATAAGGTAGAACGGTGGCTATACAATACGCCTTTTGGATTGCCTGTAGTACCTGAGGTATAGCAAAGAGAGCTTGGTGTTTCTTCGCTAAACTGTGGCCAGTCAAATTCGGTAGATTGATATTGAATCAATTCATCATAGAAAAGCACATCTGGTAAAGCTTCAACGATTTTTTCGTCATGTGAACCAAGGCAGATAAAACGTTCTACAGTTGGTACTTTACCTTGAATTGCTTGAATTAAAGGTAGGAAAGTAGCGTCAAAGAAAATAGCTTTATCTTGTGCATCATTAATGATGAAGATTAACTGTTCAGGAAACAGACGTGGGTTAATGGTATGACATACATAACCACTCCCTGAAATTGCATACCAAGATTCTAAATGACGATGATTATTCCATGCGATAGTCGCAAGACGATCACCAGCTTCTAAACCAAATGTGGTAAAAGCATTGGCTAAACGTTTTGCGTTTTGCTGAGTTTGTAACCAGTTAGTCGTGGTAATCTGACCATTCACTTCACGTGAAATAATAGGAGTGTCAGAGTGATACTTTGCTGCATGCTCTAGTAAATTACTAATCAACAAAGATTGATGCATCATTTTGCCAAACATTTCATTCATCCTTGGTAGCTGTTTTTATTTAATGTAAAAAAGACTTTTAGCTTTTGCTAAAAGTCTTTATGAACTTATTTATCGTTAAATGCAACTTCTGAGCCTGGTTTAATATAACGTGGCATTTTCTGACCAGTTTGTTGAGCTACTGCATGAAGGGTGCGCTCAATCCAACCTGCATCCATGATGAACATAAGTGAGTCGTCATCATTCAAGTTTACATTTGCACCTTCAATAACCATGAAGCCTTCAGCACCTTCTGGAGAAGCTAAAGTATGGATAGAACCTGCTGGTTCAAACAAATAGCTACCAGCAGTTTGAACATCTTCAGGATATTCGACATAATGCCAAGAACCAGCTGTTGTATAGAAATGTACAACACCCGTGTGAAAATGGCGTGGTAATACGGTACCCGGCTCGAAACATGCACGAATCACCCATGTACCATTATCAGGATCTAAAAAGCATGGCGTAACGTGTACACCTGGCAATGCGTTTTTAATTTCACCATCGTTAATGTTAATTGTTAATAAACGGTCTTGATGTTTAATTGATTGTGCAATGCTCATGACAAACTCCATGTATGTCTATTTAAGATGAAATATCAGAATGCCAAACAGTAGGTATCCGTTATTGCCTTAGACTTGAGCATAACAACGTTTCATGTTTAGCAAACCATTCAAAAGGATGGATTTGTAGTTGTTTAATTATTGTTCGAAGGGTTTGAATTTAAAAATGTATTTAAAATCTGGATTTTGATTCAATTTCACATTGCATCATCAGCAACCTTATTTTAATTTGATGATGCTTAAAATGCTGTGAAAGCAGAGGATTTTTTAGAATTTGTAAATGGGATATCGAATTTCAAGGAGTGGAATTTTGCTAATGGAATTAAATACTAAAGATTGGATGAAGTGATATGCAAGTATTAAAAACTAAGCTCAGCCGTCCAAGTGTGATGAGTGATAAGGCAATGCAACGTCCTGAGTTGTTGAGCCAAATGCTGGAATATTGCCAATCTTCTCTAGTGTTTATTCATGCAGCAGCGGGTTATGGTAAAACCACATTGATGTTTCAGATGAGTGAGGTTCTTCTTAACCAAGGTAAAACCGTAAAATGGTTAACATTAGATGGTGATGATAATGATCCCATTCGTTTTTATCACTACCTTTGGTTATCATTGTTGGGCTTAGAACAACTCAATGACCTTCCTGAGGGGCAAGTTCATAAGCAAAATATTATTGATTTGGCGCAAAAAATTGAAGATATAGATAGTGAAACTATTCTTTTTATTGATGAATTAGAGGCAATTGAAAATCCAGAGTGTTTAAATCTTCTGTGGTGGTTTTATCAGTATTTACCATTAAATTGTCATTTGGTGATTGCTTCTAGAACAAAGCCTAATTGGAGCTTTGCCAAAGAATATTTATTGGGTCGTTTAAAGTTGGTGACAGCAGGTCAACTAAGTATAAAAACTGAAGATAGTGCAGCATTAATTCATTTTTTAAAGCAACAGAACTTTGATCATGTGACATTAACACCAGAATTAGCTGAGTTACTGATTCATAAAACAGAGGGATGGTTAACTGGAATACAGCTTACCAATTTATATTTAAAGAAATATCATGACGCTGGGGCTGTAATTCAAAGTTTAAGTGGCGCCCATAATCAGATTGTTGATTATCTAAGTGAGCAAGTATTTTTACAACTTTCTGAAGAAATGCAAACTTTTCTTATGAATATCAGTATCCTAAGAAAGGTTTGTTTGTCAAATATACAGGAAGTTGCACAAAACTCCACATCGTCAAAGTTGTTGGAATTAATGATACAAAAAGGCTTATTCCTTCAAGCCTTAGATGAGCAACATACGTGGTATCGTATTCATCATTTATTCCGAGAGTTTTTGGAAAACCGTTTTAAGGTATTAGATATAGAAGACTTTCGAGCGGCTCATTTACGTGCTGCGGGTTGGTATCAGAAAAACAATTATCTCATGGAGTCGATTTATCACGCCCAGCATGCTGAAAATCAAGAACTGGTATTAGAACTGTTAAGTCATGTCAGCCGTGATTTAATGTTAGGTGGTAGTTATTACAGCTTAATTGAATTGGTGAAGTCAATTCCAGATTCTCTATTAATTCAAAAAGCGGCACTGCTATACGATATGATTTGGTCATTGATCATTACCCATCAGCATTTATTAAGCGCTCACTATTTACAACTTTGGCTCAAGCTTGATCCCAAAGATCGAATTAAAGGTGATGATCAACTGGCACTTGATCCTATGCTTGCTTTAGTCGGTGATGATATGAAATTGGCTTACAAGTTAGCCCAAGCCAATGTCTCTAAATTATCGGATAATTCCTACTTTGTTCGTGCACCTTTAATTGGTATTGGTGCGCTTTATCATATTTGTTTAGGTAAAATTATTGAAGCACGTAAAATTATTATTCAGACACGGGCGATATACATCCAAGGTCAAAATGTATTTGGGTTAATTATTACAGATTGTATTGAAGCACTCAGTGACTATTTGGAGGGAAATGTAGACAAAGCACTGGTTAAATTTGACTATATTGGTCGCAGTGAAGACTACATAAAACTTGGTGCAAATGAGTTTTTAATGACGATTGTGAAAATGATCATCAGTAGTGTAAAAGCAAGTCTGTATTATGATTTGAACGAGATTACGCTAGCAGAAGAGGCACTTAAGCATTTTAATAATGGCGAACAACTGATTATTCCTGATTTGGCAATTATTGGGTATGAATTGTTGCTACGCTTGGCACATCTTTCAGAGGATGCACAGGCGGAACAGACGTGTTTGACGCAATCTCAAATCTGTAGCAATAATTGGTCAATGCCACGTTTAAGTCGCACAGTTCAGAATGTTTATCAGCAATATCAGTGGTTTGATAGAAAGCATAAGTTGAATGATATAAATGCAGACGAATTAGAAGAAATTTGCCAGCGTCATATTGAGAAAACTCTAAATATGTCAAATGTGATTACTGGCGATGATTTGATGCTCTATAGACAATTGATTTTTTTAGCTCGTGAACCACAAGCCAAAGTATTTCTTGAGCAAGAATTCGATCGAATAGTGACTTATCCATTCCGTCATGCTCGAATTCTTTTACTATTGGCTTTAGCTGATTATCGTTTGAATCACAACGACGCTGCATTTATGTGGTTCGAACAAGCTTTAGTTATTTTGGAACCGTCCAAAGCAGTCCGTATTGTATTGGATGAACATCCATTGATATTCCAAGTATTGGCTGATTATATGCGACATTTTGGCCAGACCAAGCAGAAAAAGGAACCTAAACTTTTAGCTTTCACTGAAATGCTGGCTGGTTTGTGCAATGTCCCTTCTTTTGAAGCAACAGCAGATAATGATATAAGTACTGTAAAATCCGAATTGCTCTCTAAACGTGAATTACAGATTTTGCAGAAGGTTAGCGAAGGTTGTACAGATATTGAACTCGCAGATAAAGTATTCTTATCGGTCAATACAGTGAAATGGCATTTACGTAATATTTATAACAAGTTGGGTGTACGTTCGAGGCTTGAAGCAGTTACAGAAGCCAAAAAGAAAGGATTAATCCTCTAAAATAATGGTAAGTAATGTAGCGCATACAGATTAAAAAAGTTGCCCATGTCTAAACGCTAAGATATGGGCAAGATAGGGAACTGGTTTATTTTTTAATTTTTTTGCTTAAAATAATAAATGTTATTCAGGTATTTTCTTAAATTTTGAACATAAAGAGTATGTGGAAGTCATATTCATGTTCAAAATTCTGTTTGTTTCCCTGAAAGGAATGCAGCCAGAAGTTCTTTATACCTATACTTAGAAAATCGAGTATGCACCGTCAACTTTAACAATTGTACCATTCACAAAACTTGCTGCATCAGAAGCTAAGAAAAGTACCACACTCGCAATTTCTGATGGCTTGCCTAAGCGTTGCATTGGTGAACGCGCCATAATGCCCTCAAAAACCTCTGGCATATCTTTTAATGGCTGAATCAGAGGTGTATCAATCCAACCTGGTGCGACTGCATTCACGCGAATTTTTGCAGCAGACATACTAAGCGCATGTGAGAACGTTAATTGATCAATTGCACCTTTAGAGCAGGAGTACGCTGGTGCAAGGCCTGAACCAAATTGTGCGTAAAGCGAAGAAACATTAATAATTGACGGATTATCAGATTTTGCTAGCGCTTTTGCTGCAACTTCACTGATATAAAATACAGAAGTTAAGTTCACTTCGAGTACTTTCTTATAGGTATCTAATTCATGTTCTGAAATAGAACCCATACCTGCACCATTGAATAGAGTGTCTATACGGTCAACTTTTGCAAAGAAAGCATCAACAGCAGCTTTATCAGTTACATCCATTTCGACAGCTTCAATGTCTAAACCTGCTGGATAAACGGCTTTTTGTGCTTGTAAACCAAGTGCCCAAACTTTTGCACCTTTTTCAGCAAAGGCAATTGCGACCGCTTGACCAATACCAGAAGTTCCGCCAGTTACGACAGCAACTTTGTTTTCAAACATTTTTGTGTTGAACGCTTCCATGTTTCAATCTCTGTGTTGTGTAGTCAGTTCTAAGCTGTTGGAGTTAACCTTAACGGTTGCATAATTAAATGGGAAGAATAGGTATAAAAAAACCATTCTAAAGAATGGGATGGATTGATACATGGTAGTAGAAGCAATAAAGTTAGCCCATGTTTTACTTTAAAACACGGGCCTTGACCTGTATTTAAGGTTTATAAAGTCCAAGTTGGACGAGATGCAAACGAAGAATACGTCTTAACTCTAACACAGCCTCAGGTGTTTCTTGGATTGAATGACCACCTTGAATAATTTTTTCAGAGACAGCGCCTTCTAGGTGAGCACTTTTATAAGGTACGATGCCATCGGTAATGAGGTTTGGATCATCACTTTTGGTGTCATTTCCCATAATCGAATGAAATAACAATCCTTTACGTGGCATAATATCCGATGTGATCGCCATAAACTTAGATTTATGGCTTAAGTCACTTGGACCATTTTGAATAAGCCCTTGGTCAATTTGTTTGACTAAATCTGAGAAATCTAAATCTTGGCTTTGTAACGTGTCACCCAGCGCAGTTAAAAAAGCACCCGGAAGTTTAATAATTTTACGTGCAGCACGAGTAAACCAAAGGTCAGCATAAGCCGTACCGTGGTGTGGAGCCGAAATAAAGATTGCACGGCTAAAATTAGGAATATCTTGTATTTGCATACGCTGTGCAACAATAGGGACATTTTTATATTTACTTAATTGTCGGTTGCTCATCATCGACAGTGCTTTTTTAGTGACATCAGCTTCACTGACCAAGAGGCGGGAAATAATTCCGCCCATACTATGTCCAATCAGGACAGCATCATTTTTTGCCGAAGCACTTGCATTGACTTGTGCAAAACTTTGTTTAAGAAGTGCGTAAATTTGCAAGCGACTTTCTATAATCGGCATATTGGTCGAATAGAACACTTGCCATACTTGATAATTTTCTCTTAAGACTTTATCACCTATAATGTCGTTGGTTAGACGAACCCAGGCTTCTGGACTACTGGCTAAACCATGAACCAAAACAATGACTTTTTTATTTGGATTGTAAGGTTCTAGCATATATAAATGGGGCATGGTTAAACGGTTATCGCGGTCAATCAGAGTGAGATAAGCAGCTTTACCCAAGTTATTCTGAGCTAACCATAAACCGTATGGCGTCGAGAAGTTAGCGGCTAAAGGGTATTTATGTCCTGCAAGCTGAATAGATTCATATTTATACGGATCATAGGCCCGAATCACAAATTCAGGTTTGGTTAAAATATCATTGACTGAAGTAGCTGCTTTAGGTTCAGCGGTAAATGTTGCTGCCAAGTAGCACGCTTTATGAATATTTGGATTAACTCCACTTTCATAAGAAAAATGCAAAGGATCAAGAATGTATTGATTAGACTCTTTTTGCTGAGCATTGTAATCTGGTAGGACCACCACAAATTCAGAGCCAAAACCATCACGACGGTTAATCGAACGTAAACCTGAGAAATTAAGATTATAACTCGACATGAGTTGTTCAATTTTCTGATCTTTCAATAAGGGATAATTACTGAAATCAATATGATAAACACTTTGACCAATTTTAATCTGACGTTGAACTTCTTTTTCAGGGTAACGAAGGCTATAAGCGTTAGAAAGTTTTGCAATGGCTAAGTTATAGAAATCGCGTATTTGTACTTGTCGGTTATCAAAAATTCGATCTTCGGGGCCACGTTGGGTTTTGAACATGTAGGCATAGCTGTAGCGAATACTTTTATCTAGCATGTCTAATTCTTGTTCTAGACATTGATTATAAATTTCTTGCTGAATTTTTTGCTTTTCTTCAGATTTACGGCTGGTTAGTAATCCAATTTTACAGTCTGAAGAACCTTCTAATGCGAGCGCCCGTGCTAGGTATAGTTCACTGGCCGCAGAATATAATTGCTCGTCTTGAATTTGTGGAATTTGCTGTAATTCCTGAACGCATTGAGTGGGATTGGTTGTGCAAATTTTAGCTTCTCGCCCTGTCATGGATAAAACATTCAGGCTTGCTTCACTTAGCTTATCACGTGTCAGAATACTTTCACGTTCATTGGCAATGGTGACTTTGACAGCCTGATTTTTGACAGTAACAACTTGGCAACCCGAAAGTAGTGTGATTCCCAGTATGCAGAGTAGGGCAATACGGCTAAAGTTCTTTGGCATAGGCAGGTCTTAAATTTCATTTTGTTTATTTTTTTTAATCATACGATAATTGTCAGCTTTTTCAATGTGCAGAAAAAGAAATAGACCGTATGGGACGGTCTATTTGATGTAGCGAATTAAATTAAGATGCTTTAGGGGTAGTATTTAATACTTGCCAAACATTCCAACGCCCTTGCGTTTCAATTTCGTTAATTAAGCGATCTGCAACGGCTGCTTCTTGCGGATATTTGAGTTTGTAGTTTTTCAGAATTTGAATGGCACTTTTCTTTTGTTCCATGGCAATGTAGTTATTGGCAGCAGACAAATAAGCTTCCTGAACACCAGCTTTCATGGCTTTGTCTAAGTAAGGGATGGCTTCACGTTGACCACCACCTTCAGATAAACCAAAACCAAACCAGAAGTTTGCTTCTGGGTCATCTTGATTGATCTTCAAGATGCGCTGTGCATAAGTTAAAGATTTAGTTGTATACACAGAACCTAAATCAAGATTACGTGCCATCACGCTGGCTTTAAATGCACGCACTAAAATGTCAAAAGAGGCATCATCACGCGAAGCAAGCGTATCTAACTCTTGGGTCACTTGTTTTAATTTTGCTTCGAAGCCTTTACGTTCTTTGCGCTCAGAAAAACGTGGTGGGTAGTGACGTGCTTTGCCTTCAACTAACTGTAAAAAGTCATCAATATCTGTGATATCAATTTCGTTTTCACCTGCTAAAACGGCATATTTCATCGTACGTTGGTTGTTATTCACCGTAGGAATGATCAAGCGATTTGTTTCTAAGGTAATTTTTTCATTTGGTTTAGCTGAATTCGTCACTACCATTTTCGTTACTGGCTGAGCAGCGGCTTGCTTCAATGCCAATTCAAATGGAGGCGGTGCTGCATAGTCAAATGGATTTAGGGCGTAGAATGGGGGAGTGATATCTGGTTCCGTGAAAATAATCGGTTCTTTAGAGTTTTTATCTTTGCTTGGGGTTATGCTACACGCCGTCAGAAATGATGCAGCAACTAATGCGAGTGCCAGAGGCTTTAAGGTCATAGTATTCATCCATTCTTTCTTTTAAATGTAATAAAAAAATTGCATGTCCGTCAGTCTAAGAAAACTAAGGCGAACATGCAATATAGGGCGTGTTACAGTTGGTTTTTAATTATGTTGTTATGGCTTTGATTGGCTACTTTGTGCTTCACATTCGCGACGCACATCTTCAATAATTTTTAACTCTTCTTCACTGTAGGGTTGTTCATTCAATTGCTGCTTTTTAAACGTTGGATCAAGCAGAGATAAACGTTGGCAAAGTGTGTTCATACGTTTTTCATTATTTTGAATACGATCTAATAAAATACGCATACCTTCAAGCATAGGGTCTGATTGGTCTTGTGTTGCAGCATAGGCTTGGAATCCAATACTTTCGGCATAATCACGGCGACGTGCTTCATCTTGATCTTTTGGAATGTCTTTACTGATGTAGCGTGCAGGGTTGCCTACCGCAGTCGTACCAGCAGGTACAGCTTTGGTGACCACCGCGTTTGACCCAACTTTTGCACCTTTGCCTACGGTAAATGGTCCTAAAATTTTTGCACCCGCGCCAATAATTACCCCATCTTCAAGGGTAGGATGGCGTTTGCCTTTATTCCAAGTAGTACCGCCTAGCGTCACCCCATGATAGAGGGTAACATCATCACCAATCTCGGCAGTTTCGCCAATAACTACACCCATGCCATGATCGATAAAAAAACGGCGGCCAATTTTTGCACCTGGGTGAATTTCAATACCTGTCGCAAAACGGCTAAATGAAGACAGAAGTCGAGCTGAGCCTTTACAGTCTTTTTTCCACAGTTCATGTGCCATACGGTGCATGATTAAGGCATGAATGCCTGGGTAAGTGGTTAAAACTTCTAAAGTGTTTCGTGCGGCTGGATCGCGCGCGAAGACAGCTTGTATATCCTCTTTGAGCTGTTTAAGCATCAGACGGATCCTCTTTGTCTTTGGTTTTTGGTATAGATGGTTTCCAAGTGCCTTTATTCAAGGCTTGTACACGGCTGAAAATGCCACGTAATAAATGGTATTCCATTTTATCTAATTGTATACGCCCAAATAAGCGACGCAAGCGTAAAGGGAGTAATCTTGGGTTGTTTGGATCTAAAAATTCAATATCTTCAAGCATTTTCTCTAAATGCGGGTAAAATTGTTGCATCTGGTCATGCGTGACTAATGGCTCGTCCCAATGCATTTGAGCTGTATCGGTAACGGGCATAGTTGCTTCAAGATCTTCAGTTTTTTCTACATGAGCCAGTGCTGCTATACGCATTTCGTAACAAATGACTTGAATGGCTTGTGCAACATTCAACACACCATAATCCGTATTGACTGGAATCGTGACATGATAGTTGGCTAAAGCCAGTTCTTCATTGGTTAAGCCACGGTCTTCACGACCAAACACTACCGCAATATTTTGCTGTTGAGAGACTACAGCTTTGAGAGACATTTCTGCTGCAGGACGTGCATCAAGCAAAGGCCAAGGAATTGTTCGGCTACGTGCACTTGTACCAAATACAATATGACAGTCCTGAATAGCTTGTTCTAAAGTTTCTACAATTTTAATATGCGGAATAAGGTCTACAGCACCTGCTGCCAATGCTTCAATGTCTGGATGCGGATAGGTTTTTGGGGCAACCAAGACCAACTGGCTAAGTCCCATCGTTTTCATGGCCCGCAATGCACTTCCAATATTGGCAGGTAGAGTGGTATTCACCATGACAATACGGACATGGGAAAGATGTGCTGCAACCGCAGTATTGTCGAATTGATTCATTACATTTCCAATTTTGTTAAATCACTGAATGTGTTTAATCGTTATGAATATTGATTAACATCAGCTTGATATAAATCCATTGCCTCATCCATGCTTAAATCGGCAGGTGGAGGAGGGACTTGCGCAGGTCTGGCTTGTTCGTAATTGACGGCTTTGGCAGCTTTCGACTTGACCTGATATTCAATATAGATGGCTTCTTTACCAAAATAATCGCGCAATTTACTTAAAAGTTCATCTAATGGCGCAACTTTCCATTGCATACCAAAATGTAATTCCGCAGAGGCGTAAGCATAATCAAGTTGCAATAACACAGGAATATGATTGCACAGATCGACATTGCAATAAGGCAATAAGATTTTCTGTAAATCTTGGCTTAAGGTTTTGCTCAGATGATCTGCTTGTAACTTAATTTGAATACTATTGGCACGTTTTTGGCGAATTTCGTTCAGACTAAAGGCTTTGGTTAAGCGTCCCATTGGACGGTCAAAACCTTCGCGCTCATAAATTTCACCTTCAATGACCACCACGCGTTCATTGACAATAATGTCTTTAAAGCGCTGGAAGCGTTCATGATTGGCAGACACTTCAATTCGTGATGTACCATCATCAAGGGTAATCATGACACGGTTCGGGAAGTTGGCAACATCAACTACTAAACCTGCAAAAACGGTGGTTACACCACGACGTGTTGGTGTCAGTTCATTAATTTTGGCAGGAATGAAGGATTTTAACTCAGGACGATACACATCAATCGGGTGTCCTGTTAAATACAAGCCGAGCGTGTCCTTTTCACCTTTAAGGCGGACTTCATCTGACCAAGGCTTCACAGGTTTGGCAGGTTTACGTTGAACTTCTTCAACTTCACCAAATAAATCCATGATGCCCGTTTCACGGTTGCTACGTGCTTGTTCTGCGGCTTGGACAGCCTCTGGCAACTGTGCCATTAAGCTTGAACGTTCTATGCCTAAGCAGTCTAAAGCACCTGCACGAATCAGCGCTTCAAGGGTACGCTTGTTAATTTTCTTTAAATCAATTCGATGGCAGAAATCAAACAGGTCTTTATACGGACCGTCATGCAAGCGAGAGTCAATGACAGACTGCATGGCTTGTTCACCAACACCCTTAATTGCGCCTAAGCCATATACAATGGTTGTCTCATCGGTCGCATGGAAATGGTACAGTGACATATTAACCGAAGGTGGTAAAACTTCTAAACCATTGGTACGGCAGTCATCAATCAGGAATACCACGTTATCGGTATTCTGCATTTCCGAAGAGAGTACCGCAGACAAGAACTCAGCAGGGTAATGTGCTTTTAACCAAGCGGTTTGATAGGCAACCAAAGCATAGGCAGCAGCATGGGATTTGTTAAAACCATAGCCTGCGAACTTTTCCATATAGTCGAAAATATGGTTGGCCGTGGCTTCATCAATATCTTTTTTTGCTGCACCCTCAATAAAGATCTGGCGCTGTTTCACCATTTCTTCGGGTTTCTTTTTACCCATGGCACGACGCAATAAGTCCGCACCACCAAGTGTATAGCCAGCACAATACTGTGCAGCCTGCATCACCTGTTCTTGATAGACCATAATCCCGTAAGTCGGTTCGAGTACGCCCTCAAGTAAAGGATGTAAGTATTCAAACTCTCCGCCATGCATACGGTGAATAAAGTCAGGAATTAGGTCCATTGGACCTGGACGGTATAAAGATACGAAGGCAATAATTTCCTCAAATTTGCTCGGGCGAGCTTCTTTGAGCATTTTTTTCATGCCGACGGATTCAAACTGGAACACCGCAGTCGTATTGGCATCGGCAAAGACCAAGTAAGCATCTTTGTCGTCTAAAGGAATATTGGCAATATCCAGTGGTATCTCAGCAGGATAGTGCTTGTTAATATTTTGCACTGCATCTTCGATAACGGTTAAGTTACGCAAACCCAAGAAGTCGAATTTAACCAGTCCTGCCGCTTCGACATCGTCTTTATCGTATTGTGCAACACGACCTGTACCATCCGCATCACAAAGTACCGCAGAGAAGTCGGTAATTTTAGTTGGTGCAATCACTACACCACCCGCATGCTTACCTGTATTTCGGGTAATACCTTCTAATTTAAGCGCCATTTCCCAAATTTCTGCGGCATCGTCATTGTCTGGGTTGGATGGATTGGTGACAATATCTTTCAGTTGCGGTTCAGCTTCAATCGACTCCTCTAAAGACAAACCTAGAGGTTTGGTTGGAATCATTTTAGAAATACGATCCGCTAAACCATAAGATTTACCCAAGACACGTGCCACATCACGGATGGCACCTTTTGCCGCCATGGTTCCGAAAGTTGCAATCTGAGAAACTGCATCTCGCCCATAGTTACGTGCCACATAGTCAATCACTTTATCTCGACCTGCAATACAGAAGTCGACGTCAAAGTCGGGCATAGATACACGTTCTGGGTTCAAGAAACGTTCGAAAAGCAAATCGTAACGAAGTGGGTCTAGGTCGGTAATTTTTAAGCTATATGCAACCAATGAACCTGCACCAGAACCACGACCAGGACCAACAGGTACACCGTTATTTTTTGACCATTGAATGAAGTCCATGACAATCAGGAAGTAGCCAGGGAATCCCATTGAGTTAATGATGTTAATTTCGTAATTAATACGCTCATCATAAGGTTTACGGATTTCAGCCCAATCATCACCGCGTTGTTCTACTGGGTATAAGTGATTGAGGCGCTCTTCTAGACCTTCTTTGGACAAATGTTCAAAAAAAGTGTCAATGGTGTGACCTTCAGGAATTGGGTAGTCAGGCAGGAAGTATTTGCCTAATTGTAGTGTGACATTACAACGTCGGGCGATATGGAAACTGTTTTCAATGGCGGTCGGCACATCTGAAAACAGTTCAGTCATTTCAGCTGCAGTTTTAAAATATTGCTCAGGGCTATAGGGTTTCGGACGACGGTCATCCCCTAGAACATAACCATCTGCAATACAGACGCGGGCTTCATGCGCCTCAAAGTCTTCACGTGTAATAAAGTGCACATCGTTGTGTGCTACTACACCAATGTTATATTTTTTTGCCAGTTTAACGGCTTCTACAATGTAATCTTCTTCAAAGGGGCGATCAGTTCGAGTAAGCGCCAAATAAACACGGTTGCCAAATTTCTCGATCCACTGTTCAAGGAGTGGTTCGGCTTTTTGCGGATTCGATGAACACAGCATTTTGCCAACATCACTGTGCATACCCAACAATGCAATAATATCTTGATGTTGTTCTAGAACCCAGTCTTTCTGTACGCAGGGGATGTCGAGTTGTTGACCTTCAATATAACCACGGGAAACAATTTCAGTAAGTCCACGCCAACCTTGATTGGTCATGGCCAATAAGGTCACACGATGTTCAGCATCATTGAGTCGAATAACTGAACCTAAAATTGGCTTGATGCCTTTAGATAAGCAAGAGCCATAGAATTTGACTGCTGCATGCAAGTTCGACAAATCTGTTAATGCTAAAGCGGGCATTTCATCATTTACGGCAGCTTTAATTAGATCAGGTATCCGAACGATAGATTCAGTGATAGAAAATTCGGTATGAATACCAAGATGAACAAAGTGCATAAATGAGTTCCTGCAAAAACCACTCAATAGTTTAGCATGCTCTGTGCTTATTCTGAGTTTAATTGAAATGAATTGGTTAAGTTTTAATAGCCTAAAGCTCAGAATCAGCTTGTTTTATTTTGTCGTACTTGAATTGATAATTCATTTCTTTGCTTGTTTAAAGAAATAAGCTGAAATGATTTGATAGGCTTTAACATGCAAGCGCTTGCTGAATCGAAAATTGTGCAAGTTTTCCATTTTTAAAACTGAAATTGAGATAGGCCGTATAAGGTGGGCTAAAATCTTGAGGATGTTTCATGAATTCTTTGACTTGCTCGACTTCTAAAATCAGGACTTGAGCATCTCCTTTGGGGTTCATACTTTGTGCACTGTGTTTAAAATCTTGTTTAAATTGCTGCAATGTATACTGCGGTGTAATTTGAGTGTTGTTCACAACTATTTTATCATTCATGTCTTTGCTGTTGTTCCAAGTTAACCACACGCGACCTTTGGTTTGCCCCAATTGCTTGAAATTAGATTTATCCTGATAAAATTGTTCATTTTTGATTTGAGGATTATCTTCTGCAAAAATTTCAAACCTTAAGGTTTTATTGGGCGAGGGATTTAAGCTGTACTCATAATTTCCTGTGCATTCTGAATAGATTTTATTGGTTTTAGTACTCTCTGTTTTAACCAATTTGTTGATTTGATCTGCCGATACTGGAGCATTCAGTTCAATCTGATTCACTTTGATACTGGTAACATAATTATAAGAAATCGCATTTGCATGGCTGATAGTCGAAAGTACACAGAGACTCATTAATATCGTGTTTATTTTCATGGTTAAGTTTGAATTCATTTTGTTGTTATGCTGATTATATAAATTTTAGACCTGAAAAAAGCTCCCATTTCGGGAGCTTTAAAAGATTGGTTTTATCTTAAACGAGACAGCCAATCACCTAAGCTTTGTACCAACTGAACTAAAATCAGCAATACAATGACAGTGAGAATCACCACACTGGTGTCAAAACGTTGGTAACCATAAGAAATAGCAAGGTCACCAATACCGCCAGCACCTACAGCACCTGCCATTGCAGTGGCACCAATCAGGCTAATGGTGGCAGTGGTTAAATTTAAAATAAGCGAACTGCGTGCTTCAGGCACAATAAACTTGAAAATGATTTGCCAAGGACTCGCACCCATTGCTTGAGCAGATTCAATAATCCCTTCATTCACCTCTAAAAGTGAGGTTTCAATCAGACGACCAATATAAGGTCCTACATAAATGGTGAGGGGAACAATTGCAGCCCATGTACCAATAGAAGTCCCTACAAGCACTTTTGTGAGTGGAATTACCGCAATGAGTAAGATAATAAATGGCAATGAACGTAGGGCATTCACAACTGGATTGAGTAAGTGATACACGACACGATTTGGCAAAATACCATCTGGACGTGTTACCAATAAGGTAATGGCTTGAATAAAGCCCCAAATTGAACCAAATAGCATTGCAAAAAACACCATGTGGAAAGTTTCCTGCATGGCAGTGACAAATTGGTCAATGCTGAGTGAACTATGCCAGAAAGGTGCTGTGAGGTCTGTCAGCCATTGTACAATTAAATCTCTCATTCGCAGACTCCAGATTGTTCAACTTTTACGCCGTGTTGTTCAAAGAAGGCAATAGTGTCTTGAATGATGTTTGGATCGCCCAATAACTGAACAAACATTTGCCCAATGACAGAACCATTAATTTCGGTCATGTTGGCAAATAAAATATTCAAACTGATATCAAATTGTTTAATTGCAGCTTGAACTACAGTTTCTTGCGCAGAAGTCCCTAAGAACTGCAAGCTATAAATACTATGCTGATTTTGATTCTCTAAATTATTAAGAATATTAATCGGCAATTGTTGCTGTAAAACAGTTTGAATGAAATTTTTGGTCGTTGGATGTTGCGGCTGACTGAAAATATCAAGGGTAGGACCTGTTTCAATCACTTTGCCTTGTTCCATTACAGCAACATAATCACAAACTGATTCAATCACATCCATTTCATGGGTGACCATAACAATGGTAATACCTTGTTCCTGATTGATCTTTTTTAGCAAGGCCAAAACGGACTTTGTGGTTTGTGGGTCAAGTGCAGAAGTTGCTTCATCGCAAAGTAAGATTTTTGGATGATTTGCCAATGCACGCGCAATACCGACGCGTTGCTTTTGACCACCAGAAAGTTCATCTGGATAAGCATCTTTTTTATGCTTCAGATCGATAAATTCGAGTAGTTCATTCAGGCGTTTTTCTCTTTCTGCTTTGGAAAAGCCTAAAAGCTTCAGTGGCATTTCAATATTGGCTGCAACCGTTTTGGTTTGCAGTAAATTGAAGTGCTGAAAAATCATACCGATATTTGCACGTTCTTGACGTAATGAACGTGCATCCAATGCTGTAAAGTCGGTGTCACGAATAATGACCTGACCCTGCGTAGGACGTTCAAGCAAATTAATCAGACGGATTAAGGTACTTTTACCTGCACCACTATAGCCAATAATGCCAAAAATACTGCCATCTGGAATAGTCAGATTAATGTTATCCAGAGCACGTATGGTTTGACCTTTGAGCTCGTAGTGTTTTGAAATGTCTTTAAATTCAATCATAGCGTCAAAAACTGTACAAAATGAAAAAACAGGCAAAGTCACTTTGCCTGTTTTGTTTGCAGCATTATATTACTATTTGCTTTCGGTAAGATAGCTAACAGGTTTGTTTACATCAATTTTAGTACCACCAAAGTGTTCTTGAACATATTGTTCTACAGCTTTAGTGTGGTAAAGCTCACCTACTTTCTTCAATACAGGGTCATCTTTACGTGATTCTGCTACCGCTAAAACGTTAACATTCATTTTAGTAGTTTGGTCAACTGGCTCATAGTAAATCGCATCTTTCAATACATTTAAACCACCTTCCATAGCCAAGGTGTTGCCCAATACGATTGCATCTACTTCGTCTTTAACACGAACAGCCGTAGCCATTTGAATTGGTTTAATCACGATGTTTTTGCTGTTCTCTACAACGTCAGCAGGCGTACCTTTTACATCATCAAAACCAGCTTTTAATTTTACTAAGCCAGCAGATTGAAGCAATAACAATGCACGTGATTCATTTGCACCGTCATTTGGAATAGCAATTGTTGCGCCAGTTTTGAATTCATCAAGCTTTTTCACTTTGCTTGAATAAATACCCATAGGCTCAAGGTAAGTCGTAGAAACAGGTGCAATTTTATCTTTATTGTTGGCATTGAAGGCAACAAGATAAGCATAAGATTGGAATGCGTTAATGTCGATTTCTTTATTGGCTACAGCAGTGTTCATTGCCACGTAGTCAGTAAAGTTTTTCACTTCTAGTTTAATGCCTGCCTGTTTAGTTTCAGGAAGGGTCGCAATAAAACGCCAGATATCTGCGTCAGAACCAGTTGAAGCCATCACTACGGTTTGTTCTGTAGTTGTTGCCGCATCAGTTTTGGTTTCAGTTGCAGGAGCTTCCTGTTTGCCGCAGGCACTGAGTGTTAACACAGATGCACTCAATAAAACGCTAAATAGCTTTTTCATGAATATTTCCTAGTACAGACATCATTTCATCGTTTCACATTATAAAGACATGCTAAATAAATATCCGATGCTCACGATGAATGAAGTTGTCTGATAAAAATTCGGTACTTTGCGATTTCTAGCTATATACAGAGCTAAAAATTCGCTTCATCCCAACAAGACCAAAATAATTTCGTATTTAGAGGATTAGATTATCGCGTTATGATATTGATATCACGTTGCAGTACTGACAAAGCAGCTCTAATCTCTCAAAAAGTTACGCTATCATAACAATAAAACTATATTCAATATAGTGAATAAGAATTCAATGCTTATCATTTTAGGCGCAAAAGAAAGTGTTCATTTTTTATAAAAGAATAGTAAAAACAATACATTGTTTTAAATAAATATAAATAATCCATTCATTTTGCTGAAAAAATAAGCTTTATAAGATTTTATCCAATAGACATACGAAAAATGAATAATTTATGTAAATAGCATTAATTGTTTAATATATGAGTGATTGAGTTGATCAATAATTTTAACAATTTTTTATTTTTAAATTGTTGCGTGTGAATTTTTAAGGTTATAAAAAATGAGGGTCTGGTCTTCGGTGTTCTTTAATGTCTATTCAATTGAGAAAATATATAGAATACTTTTGAGCTTTATGAAATAAAAAGGCTTGAGAGGTATAAAAGTCAAAGCGATACCATAAGAAGCATCGCTTTGCTGTATATGGAATATGCGTGTATAGAATTGAATGTTTAATTTCTATACGCAACTTTTATTTTAAAAAGTTAGCAGATTCATACGCAGGATTTGGATAGTTGTAGAAACCTTTGCCACTTGGCATGCCTAAATGACCAGAGTTAATAAATTCAACTTCTAGCTTTTGCATGAGTGGAACCATAAGTGGATTGGTATCTGCATTTAATTTTGCAACATTATATACAGTGTTAATGCCAATCATGTCTAAGATTGCAAAAGGACCTTTGGGCGAACCAAACGATTTCATCCATGCTTTATCAATAGTTTCTGGTTCTGAAACTTCTTTAATCCAAAGATCTAATGCTGAGATTAAAAATGGAACGAGCATTGAGTTAAGTAGGTGACCTGGTTGTTCTTTATAAATAGGTAACGCGACCATGCCAATTGCTTTTGCAAATTGAACCAAATCATCAAACACGTGTTTATCTGTTTGTTCATGTCCCATGATTTCAGCCATATTGTTGACCCAAATCATATTGGCAAAATGGAGGGCGAGAAACTTCTCTGGTCGACCAGTCAAATCACGGAACTGACTTGGTAATAAAGTAGAGGTATTGGTTGCGAAAACCGTTTTTGCAGGAGCAACTTGGCTCAGTTGCTTGTAAAATTCAGTTTTAATTGCCACATCTTCAGGCACTGCTTCAATTACTAGGTCGGCATCTTGAACAGCTTCTGCAAGGTTTGAATGGTAGCTTAAGTTGTTAAATGTATTGTCCAATTGTTCCTGAGTTGCATTTATATCTCGTTTATAGCATGCGCTTAATTCAGAAAATTTGGCTTTTGCATGGTTAAGTACGTCATCATTAATGTCATAAACTGAGACTTTGAAACCATGAAAAGCAGTTTGAAACGCAATTTGGTAACCTAATACACCACTACCAGCAACAGTTACATTTTTAAAATTCATTCTTGTGTCCTTATATTATCCTTAATGGAAATGGAACATTTATTTCCTTAACCTACGTATTTACAACAGGAGTTCATCCTTTCGAGATGTTGGTCATGCGTGGTTAAATGTCCATTTTTGCTATTGTGCCTTTGAATATTTATGCTAGCTTGACAAAATGAGTCAATTTTTTGACATATTGAGACAAGGATTGTTTAAATGGTTGATTTGGATTTAATACATAAAAAAGATACGCGACAAGATATGGTACATAGCTCAGGTTTGCGTGGCTATGTAGATGTTATGCAGCAGCAAAGAATAGATCCGCTGCCTTTATTGGAAAAATATCACATTAATTTAACAGATTTACACGCTGGTAATGTATGGATTAAGCATCAGTTCTTAATACAACTTTTAGAAGAGAGTTCACAAAAAGCCAATTGTGCTGATTTAGGTTTGAGAATTTCCACTTATCAGGATATTAGTGTATTAGGTGTACTCGGACAGATTATACAAAGTGCATCCACATTCCGAGAAGTAATTAAATTTTCATCGGATCTTTTATTCCTGCATGGTTCAGCATTGCGCTTAGAGATGAATGAACATGTAACGACTGATTTATTTGATCAGAATGCTGAAATTATAGAGATTGTTTACGATATACAACTCAAAAATTCAGAAAATATTTTCAGTAAACGTCAAGTTATAGACTTAGGTTTAGCTGTATGCCACCGAGTGCTCGCATATTTGAGTGGTAATCAATATCAACTTTTAAAAGTTTCACTACCACATAGCCCGCTTGCACCATTGAATATCTATAAACGATTTTTCAATGCTGAAGTTGTAGTGGGTCAAAAACATGCAGCTTTATATTTACATAAGGATATGTTGAATATTCAGTTTAATAGTTCAGATTGGGGTTTACGAGAAATTGTGGATAGTTATCTTGAACAAAGATTCCACAATCATCATAGTTCCATTGTTGAGCGAGTTCGTCACGCTATACGCATTCATTTATCAAGTCCCAAAGCGAATAAAGCCGAAGTTGCTCAGATGTTGGCAATGCATCCAAGAAGTTTGCAACGTAAGCTCAATGAAGCAGGTACAAGTTTTGAAGAAATTAAAGAGCAGTTGAAGCGAGACTTACTTTTACAATACTTAGTCGATTCGCAGTTGTCTATGAGCCAAATTGCATCAACACTTGGCTTTTCAGAACAATCTGCTTTAAGTCGAGCTTGTAAAAATTGGTTTGGAATGTCGCCTCGAGAGCTTAAAATCAAAGCTTTGAGTTCGCAATCAATATCACAAACCTCTGAACTGGGGGTGAAAAAGAGATTAACTTGCTGAATTAAGTAGATTACTTTTGCTTAAGTTACAACCTTCTTAGGTAATGGGGAAATAAAAAAAACCCGCAAATTAGCGGGTTTTTCTGTTGCCGTATCAATGCGAATTATGCATTTTCACGTGCAATAGCGCGATAACCAATATCTGTACGATATTGCATACCTGTAAATGTAACTTGACCACAAACTTCTAAAGCATTGACTTGTGCTTCAAGTACGGTATCACCAAGTGCAGTCACACATAAAACACGACCACCCGCAGTCAAGATGTGACCGTCAGCGCTCATTGCTGTGCCAGCATGGAAGATTTTAGTATTTTCTGGAGATTGGCCAAGACCAGAGATAACGTCACCTTTACGAACTGTTTCAGGATAACCTTCTGCTGCAAGTACAATACCAATTGATTTACGTTCGTCCCATTCAGCTTCTGCTGGGAGATTGCCTGCAATACCAGCTTCAACCAAATCGACCAAAGACGATTTTAAACGCATCATAATCGGCTGTGTTTCAGGGTCACCAAAACGACAGTTAAACTCAATTACACGTGGTTGACCTTGCTCATCAATCATAAGGCCTGCATATAAGAAGCCAGTGTAAACATGACCATCCTTTTTCATGCCTTCCACAGTTGGACGCATAATTTCAGTCATGACGCGGTCAAATACTTCTGGAGTAACCACTGGAGCAGGAGAGTATGCACCCATACCACCTGTGTTTGGACCTTGATCTCCTTCAAAGATACGCTTGTGATCTTGTGAAGTTGCCATTGGCAGGATGTTGTTACCATCGATCATACAAATGAAAGAGGCTTCTTCACCAGCAAGGAATTGCTCGATAACAACACGAGAACCCGCGTCACCAAATTTGTTGCCAGCGAGCATGTCATCAATCGCTGCAAAAGCTTCTTCGTTGGTCATTGCAACGATAACACCTTTACCCGCAGCAAGACCGTCCGCTTTAATTACGATAGGAGCACCATGTTCTGTCACGTATGCTTTTGCTGCATCGACTTCAGTGAACACATCGTAAAATGCAGTTGGAATATTGTGACGCTTTAAGAAGTGCTTAGCGAAAGCCTTTGAGCCTTCTAATTGTGCAGCAAATTGAGTTGGTCCCCAAATTTTAAGACCCGCTTCACGGCATGCATCGACCACACCATTGACCAGCGGAGCTTCTGGCCCAACAACAATCAAATCAACTGCATTATTTTGAGCAAATTCAATAATTGCAGGATTATTTTGAATGTCTAATGCAACGTTTTCACATTTATCTTCAGTTGCAGTTCCTGCATTACCAGGTGCAACAAATACCTTAGTTACTTTTTCATCTTGAGCGATTTTCCATGACAAAGCATGTTCACGACCGCCACTACCCAAAACTAAAATATTCATCGGTTCATACTCCATGAATCGAAAATGACATAAAGTCTTCCGCTGAAGCGCCGAAGACTTTATGCAAGATTTAGAAATCTGTTTTAATTAATACGAATGACAAAGTCATTACCGTCGAAATCCGAAATTAGTGACGGAAATGACGCATACCTGTGAAGACCATTGCGATGCCCGCTTCATCAGCAGCAGCAATCGTTTCTTCATCACGCATAGAACCACCTGGTTGAATAATGCACTTAATGCCTGCTTTTGCTGCATTATCAATACCATCACGGAATGGGAAGAATGCATCAGAAGCCATTACAGCACCTTCAACCACTAAGCCTGCATGTTCAGCTTTAATGGCTGCAATACGAGCTGAGTTTACGCGGCTCATTTGGCCTGCACCTACACCAATTGTTTGGCGGT
Organism: Acinetobacter sp. ACNIH2; assembly: GCF_002934965.1. NCBI lineage: Bacteria > Pseudomonadati > Pseudomonadota > Gammaproteobacteria > Moraxellales > Moraxellaceae > Acinetobacter > Acinetobacter sp. ACNIH2. Next base: position 29,061 of record NZ_CP026412.1, on the reverse strand, counting down.
TTTTTGCATAAACAATTGCATTAGATTTCACATATTTTGCGACTTTCCACGCAAAAATTAGGTCATCAATTTCTTGTTCAGTTGGTGCACGCTTAGTTACGACTTTAAGATCATCTTTCGTGATCATGCCCAAGTCTTGGTCTTGAACCAATAAACCACCATTCACACGTTTATAGTCTAACTGTGGAGCACGTTCATCAATTGCTGGTAATTCACCGCAAACTAAGACACGAACATTTTTCTTCGCGCCAGTCACTTCAAGTACGCCTTCAGCGATACTTGGTGCAATGATCACTTCAACAAATTGACGGTCAACAATTGCTTGAGCAGTTGCAACATCTAACTCGCGGTTAAAAGCAATAATGCCACCGAAAGCAGATTCGGGGTCAGTTGCATACGCAAGATCGTAAGCTGTTTGAATGCCATCTAATGAAACTGCAACGCCACATGGGTTAGCATGTTTCACAATTACGCACGCTGGTTTAGCGAAAGATTTTACACATTCAAGTGCAGCATCTGTATCTGCGATGTTGTTATAAGAAAGCTCTTTACCTTGAAGCTGTTTTGCAGTTGAAACAGAAGCTTCTGTTGCAGCAGGGTCAACATAGAAAGCAGCAGATTGATGCGGGTTTTCACCGTAACGTAAATCTTGAGCTTTATTTAATTGCGTATTGAAAGTACGTGCAAACTTGTCTGCTTCACCTTCTGCTTTGCCCACACGAGCACCTAGGTAAGAAGCAATCATGCCGTCGTATTGAGCAGTGTGTTCGAAAGCTTTTACTGCTAAATCAAAACGAGTTTCATAAGACAGCGCACCATTTGCTTTAAGCTCAGCAATAACAGTGTCATAGTCAGAAGCATTTACCACAATACCAACAGATGCATGGTTTTTCGCAGCAGCACGAACCATTGTTGGGCCACCGATATCAATGTTTTCAATTGCATCTGCAAGTGAGCAGTTTGGTTTAGCGACTGTTGCAGCAAATGGATAAAGGTTCACAATCACCAAGTCAATCGCATCGATGTTGTGTTCAGCCATTACTGCTTCGTCTAGACCACGACGAGCTAAAATACCGCCATGAATTTTTGGATGTAAAGTTTTTACACGCCCATCCATCATTTCTGGGAAACCAGTATGCTCTGAAACTTCCACTACAGCGATATTGTTGTCTTTAAGCAACTTATATGTACCGCCAGTTGATAAAATTTCTACCCCAAGAGCAGAAAGGTTTTGAGCGAACTCAACAATGCCAGTTTTATCGGAAACAGAGATTAATGCGCGTTTAATGGTCATGATCTTCGTCACAGTTATCAAGGATTAAAACAAAAAAAGCTAAAAATAGCAGGTAAAAAAAAATGCCCGCGGAAGCCGCAAGCATTTTATCATTTATTCACTCATTAAACCGTGAGCTTTCAACTTTTTACGTAAAGTACCACGGTTCAGTCCAAGAATCTCGGCAGCGCGTGTTTGATTACCACGTGTATACTCAAGAACTACAGATAAAAGAGGTTTCTCCATTTCTGCTAGCACCATGTCATAGACCTGAGAAGGTTGCTCGCCTTGCAATTGAGCAAAGTAATGGCGAACTGCGCGATCTACGTGAATACGTAGAGCAACATCAGATTGTGCAGTAAAAATAGGAGATTTGCTATTCATGCGAATTAATCCGAAAAATCAGATACCGCTTGGGTAAAGCGATATATTAATGTTGTCTATAAAAATAAATGAACTCCGTTTTAGATCCTAAAACGAGGAGTTCTAAAACTCGTACATTTAGCTTGCCACAAACTAGCTATTTTGATCAAAAAACATACGTAACAATAATTTAATATTTGTTACTGATCAAAATCAAAACAAAAAATAGATACCCTACGCATTATCTGGAATAAAGCGCATTGGCAAAACTAGTAGTTGTTGTGAAAATTAGCGAGGAGTTTGCAGCACAAAGCTTTCGTGGCGCGTATGATACCATTGTCTTAGAAAAAGTGAGCAAGAAAACTGCATTTTTTTTACTTTTTTTTTACTTTTTTTGTAGTTTTTTCATTTTTTAAGGTCCAACAATTTCTAAACTATAGTCATCAAAGCTTTTTCGATCGACTGGAAGCTCAAAATGGATTTTAAAAGGCCTTTTTTGAGGGATGCGCTCAATACCGACCAAGTTGTCTGCCAAATATTCTTTGGGTTGAAGCGTAAAGTTACCTGTTTCTGCTCCTTGTTCACGTAAGATAACCTTTAAGGTCGGTAATGGAAGGCTCTTATCGTGATAATTGATTAATTCACCTGTAAATAGTGTTTTATTTTTTGCTATACGCTTCGCTTTTACTTTGTTGGTACTAATGAGGGTATAGTTTTCTTGTTGTATTTCACATTTGAACAAAGCGCAAACTTGATTAAAGCTCGCAGCTAATTTAGGGCTACTTCTTAAGTACTGAGGATTAAACCAAAAGAATTGGAACAATAATAATAGAATAAGAGCAATATTGATGATGCCCCACATGACATAGTACATCGGGGTGCGAGGTTTGTGGTCGAGATCTTTTTCTGCAAGGTTAAGGGCAGGAAAGTTGCCGATTGGATCGGTACTGAAATAATTGAGATTGTTCAAATATGTTTTTAGATCAATATTTGAGTGTTCAATTTTTCGATCAAAAATCTCGAGTAATTGCTGACGATTCGATAAAGAATGTTCAAAAGCAATATTCGACATTTGCGGACGAAAATCAATATCTTGATTGGATGAATCAAAATGATCTTCCGAAGCTGGATAAGTCGAAAGCTGGCCAAATGGCTGATTGATCAAATGCGTTAAAGCATTAAACGTGGTTGAACACTTTGGGCAACAAACCATGCCCTGAGCAACAGTCAGTTGAGCCACAGAGACTCGATAAATTGTTAGACACTCAGGACAGCTGGTTTGTTTTTCGCTCATAGTTTTTAAGTTAGATAGTTAGGCTTTGTGGCGTTTGCCTGAAATACGGCACCAGTTTTCTTCACGTTTTTCAACTTCTAATATATCAAAAAATTCTGAGTAAATACTAGAAACATCAGCAACTTGCTCTTCGATTACACCTGCAAGTGCGAACTCTGCCTCATATTTTGTTAAAGTTGCAAACTCTGGTGCAAGAGCCATTAGCGGACCTGCTAAAATATTTGCAACTAATACATCCGCTTTTTGGCTGCCAAACGTTTCATTAAACTCATCAGGTAAGCCCACAAAAATTTTGTCGAGTACACCATTTAACTCAGCATTTTGTTGAGTCGCCAATACCGCTTGCGGATCAATATCTGTAGCGTAGACCTTTTTAGCACCCAATAATAATGCTGCAACACCCAGAATACCTGAACCACATCCGTAATCGATTACGACTTTATCTTTGAGGTCGGTTTTGCCAAGCCATTGTAAACACAGGAACGTGCTGGCATGGTTACCCGTACCAAAAGCTAGACCTGGATCAAGTTTAATGTTCACAGCATCTGCTTCAGGTGGCTCTAACCATTCAGGCACAATCCAGAATTTTTCACTGATTTGAATTGGTTCGTAGTAATCCATCCAAGATCGTTCCCAAACTTGATCTTCTAAGAACTCGCTACGCAAAGGTGCATCAGGCATTTGTGTACGAATGAAGGTTTCTAATGCAGCGACATCAATTTCTTCATTTTCTTCTTGTGCATAAATACCTGTCACAATCACTTTATTCCAAAGTGGTGTTTCACCTGGAAGTGGCTCAAGTAAGTCTTGATTTTCAGCATCGTCCAAAGTCACGCTCACTGCACCCAAAGAACTTAATAATGTTTCTGTAAAATCGACTTGTGCTTGATCAACAGTAATATGAATTTGTAACCACTTCACGGAATAACCCAAACTTTGCTTTTCTAAAGCGCACATTGTAACTGAGAGCAGCATTTACAGCTACACTTTCATATAACTGTAAAAATGATGCCGAGACATCCTGATTAAATTTATGATTAAGATTCGAGTTTGAGTGAATCACTTTTATTGACTGGTGTTGTAGCGCGATCAAATTTATTTAATAACATGCCGAACCCTGCGGCGATGATATACATAAATATTGAGGCTCTAGACTAGCAGACTAGTTATGTTGGTCTGTAATCATGATTAAAAACAGTAAATTAAGCCACTACAAGATTAAAAAAATCATTCAATGCTTTTGCATTGATATACCCGCTTCTAAAACTGCATTATTACTCAATTTAAATCGTAATACGATCAACTATTGGTACATGCTTTTTAGGGAAGCTATTTATGATCATCAAACAGATTTAAGAACTAAATTTGTAGGTTCTATTGAAGTGGATGAAAGCTATTTTGGCGCTAAACGACAACGTGGTTTTCATGGGAAGTTAAAACGTGGTCGTGGCACTTTAAAACAACCCGTATTTGGAATATTTGAACGGGATGGGCGTGTTTATACTGAAATCGTTCCTGACTGTAAAATGAAGACTTTACAAAAGGTTATCTTAGGTAAGGTGGCACTAGAAAGTGTCATTTATAGTGATGGATGGCGAGGCTATAATGGTCTAGTTGATGTTGGTTATTCAAAGCATTTCAGGGTAAATCACGGAGCAAATGAGTTTGCTAGAGGACAATGTCACATAAATGGAATAGAATCATTTTGGAGTTTCTGTAAACGAAGATTATCCAAGTTCAATGGTATCTCAAAAGATTATTTTGACTACCATCTGAAGGAGTCTGAATGGCGTTGGATGAGAGAACCTAATGAGTTAGCAACTGAGTTGTGGAACATCATTAGATAAAATTAAGTATAAATCTGCTAGTCTAGAGCCATATTGAATACACAGCTGCTGGTATAGATATGGTGGTATTTTCAAGAACTGTAAGGGCAATGGTCATGGCTAATGTACCGTTATGAATGCCAATTTCAAAAGCACAGGCACGTGCTTGCGTTGTATGTACACCCATAACACGAGGTACGAAATAACCAATGGACAAGCTGATGATACAGAAAACGATTGTTGCCACACCAATTTGAGCAAAGTATTCCATGATGTGAGCGCGCTCTTTAATAAAGGCAGCAACAATAATCAGGATTAAGAATACAACTGCAAAGATACGCACAGGTTTATTCATTTTATGTGTGAAATTCGGTGCAAAATGACGAATAAGCATTCCGATGCACACAGGCACAATAATAATGCCAAACACTTGAATAATTTTACTGAACTGTAGGCTAACTTGCTGTCCGTCATTCATAAAATAATTGATGGAGAAATTTACAATTAAGGGTAGCGTTACTGCTGCGAGCACGGAGTTAATTGCTGTGAGGGTAATATTTAAAGCCACATCACCTTTAAATAAATAGCTAAACAAATTGGCGGTACTTCCACCAGGCGAAGCTGCTAGCAACATTAAACCTACTGCAAGCAGAGGTGGTAATGCAAAAAGCTTACAGAGCAGGAAAGCTACCCCTACAAGTAAGAAAAGTTGACTAAAAAGTGAAATGAGTACGGCTTTGGGTTGTTGTGTGACACGCGCAAAATCTTTTGGAGTAAGTTCAAGACCTAAACCCATCATGACAATTGCCAATGCCAGTGGTAAAACAACGGTAATTAATCCTGCATCCATTCTTTATTCCTATTATTAAATTGATTTATTTTTAAAAAAATCAGTAAAAACTCGATCCTGAGTTTTTAATTGAAATTATGGTTATTTTTGTGTGGGGCTTTTGCTTAAGCAATACACAATTGATTTGATCATAGTATAAGCATAAACGTTGCAAATGACATTCATGCACAAAACTTGTTGGTTTAAGTATGATATATAAGCTTTATAACTAAAATAATGAGGGGAATGTTGGTCGTATTTCTTAAAAAAAATAAGCATTAATTTTGTGGTGTTTTTTTGTAAGTAATTGTTTTACATGTTTATATTTGTTTTGGTTATGGCGTATTTTATTTATTGAAGCATTGTTTCTTGTGTGTTGTTTTAGATGGAATTTGTCAACTCTAAAAGATGGTAAATGCATTTTATTATAAAAGTAGCTATAAAAGTGACTCTTGGGTTCTCATTATGTGTTTTGGTATTTGATGGAAAAAAAAATGAGAGTAAACAAGAGCGCTTACTCTATAACAAAAGTGGTCGAAGATGAAACACTTCAACCACTTAGAGTCATATAATATTGAGAGACTTGATATTTATTTAGGATAAGGCGCAGTGAAACCTAAAGCACATTTTCCTTTCACTTCCATCCCATTGATCATGACAGATTTGGTTGCCATATCTGTTTGGCATGCTGTCATTAATTCGGATTCATTTCCTTTCACGGCTTTATTGGTACTAAAGAATTGCGGTTCGCAGGTACCATTCCAAATAATTCCACGGTAAGCAAAACTAACCCAGGTTCCTTGGGATTTGCCTTTACAAACTTGCATGTATTTTTGGGCATTGTAGGTGGTTTCAACTTTATCATTTGCTTGCACGGTAGCAAATGGAGCAAGACATAAACCGCAGAGAACAGCAGAGAGTAGAATATTTTTATTCATGATGTGTACCTTATTCCTTTATTTGTAATGTTGCCTCTTAATAGGATAAAAAATAGACAAAATAAAACAGTGTAAATCAGGTAAATAGTGCTGAAAAATTGTGTTAAATTGCTTAATTATTAGACGATTCAATGGTGTTTATGTAGTGATATGAAACATTCAATAATAATTGTTTAAAAAATAAAATTGAGTTGCTTAGTCAACTTACTCAACAAAATTTGATATAATACTCTGTCATTCTTTTTATTTCTCTCTATACCACTATGCATTATCCTAAAGTTTACGATGTCATTGTTATCGGTGGCGGTCACGCAGGTACGGAAGCAGCACTTGCTGCGGCGCGTATGGGTCGACAGACTTTACTCCTGACTCATAACATTGAGACTTTAGGGCAGATGAGCTGTAACCCAGCTATTGGTGGTATCGGTAAATCTCACTTAGTTCGTGAAATTGATGCCTTAGGTGGTGCAATGGCATTGGCTGCCGATAAAGGTGGTATCCAGTTCCGTATTCTGAACTCACGTAAGGGTGCAGCGGTACGTGCAACACGTGCACAGGCTGACCGTGTACGTTATAAAGCCGCGATTCGCGAAACTTTGGAAAACCAAGCCAATCTAGATATTTTCCAGCAAGCAGCAGATGACCTCATTGTTGATGGCGATACTGTAAAAGGTGTTGTGACTCAAATGGGTATTCGTTTTGATGCGAAAACTGTTGTACTGACTGCGGGAACCTTCTTGGGCGGTGTAATTCATGTTGGTTTAGAAAAATCAAGTGGCGGTCGTGCAGGTGATCCACCATCAATTTCGCTTGCCCACCGTTTGCGTGAGTTAAATCTGCCTGTAGGCCGTTTAAAAACAGGTACACCACCACGTATTGATGCACGTTCTGTTGATTTTTCTGTGATGACTCCTCAACCAGGTGATTTCCCATCTCCAGTGATGTCATTTATGGGTGATGCATCTATGCACCCAGAACAAGTCAATTGTTATATCACGCATACCAATGAAAAAACTCATGACATTATCCGTGGCGGTTTAGACCGTTCACCAATGTACACTGGCGTGATTGAAGGTGTTGGTCCACGTTACTGTCCATCAATTGAAGATAAAATTCACCGTTTTTCGGACAAAGATTCACATCAAGTGTTCTTAGAGCCTGAAGGTTTAGATACACATGAGCTTTATCCAAACGGTATTTCAACGTCACTTCCGTTTGATGTGCAGTTTGAATTGGTACGTTCGATTCGTGGTATGGAAAATGCGCATATTTTGCGTCCAGGTTATGCGATTGAATATGACTATTTCAACCCACAAGCGCTTAAATTTACTTTAGAAACCAAAGCGATTAACAACCTGTATTTTGCAGGTCAGATTAATGGTACGACAGGTTATGAAGAAGCGGGTGCACAAGGTTTGTTGGCAGGTCTGAACGCTGCGCGTCGTGCTTGGGATCAGGAACAATGGACGCCAAAACGTGATGAAGCGTATATGGGCGTGTTGGTTGATGACTTGATTACATTGGGCACGAAAGAACCATACCGTATGTTTACTTCGCGTGCGGAATATCGCTTGATGTTGCGTGAAGATAATGCGGATCAGCGTTTAACGCCAGTAGGTCGTGAAATGGGCTTGGTGGATGACGTTCGTTGGGCTGCTTACTGTGAAAAAATGGAAGCTGTTGAGAAAGAAACAGGTCGTTTACAACACCTTTGGGCTGCCCCAAATAACCCGATGGGTAAAAAGTTTGTTGAAATGACAGGCGCTGACTTGTCTAAAGAATGTAGCGCGATTGACTTACTCAAACGTCCAAATATTTCATTTGCTCAAATTGCGGAATTGACTGGTTCTGAAGTGTCACAACAAGTGGGTGACCAAATTGAAATTGCGGTGAAATACGAAGGTTATATTAACCGTCAGCATGAAGATGTCGCTCAAATGAAACGTCTGGAAGAAACGAAAATTCCAGCTGATTTTAACTATGATGTTGTTTCGGGTCTTTCACGTGAAATTACCTTAAAGTTGAAAGATGTACGTCCAGATACCTTGGCACAAGCCAGCCGTATTCCGGGTGTGACACCAGCAGCAGTGCAGTTGGTGATGATCACGATTCGTAAGAATGCACAAACCAAAAAATCGGCTTAAGCTAATTTGATTTGAAAAAAACCCGCTTTAGAGCGGGTTTTTTATTTAAGCAGTTTCTACCATTTGCTTTTGTTCTTTTAAGCGTTCGAGAAGATCTATAAACCATTGTTCATTACGGACATTATTTAGATCTTTATCATCTGATAAATGTTTAAATGGGTTAAGAGGAAGACAATCATGTTTCTCTGCATTTAGTAGATTTTCTTTGCTTAGTTCTAGATTATTTTTTATTGAATAGTAACAAGCTAAATTATAGGTATCATTTGGTTGTATTTTTAAAGCCATTTGAAATTGCTTAAATGCTTTATCGAATAAGTTTTCATCGCTTTTTAGCTGAGCCAAGCTCACAAGTGCGGAACCATAATTGTTCAACGTATTTACATTATCAGGCTGTATTTTTAAAGCGTTTTGATATTGTACGAAAGCTTTTTCAAACAGAGATTCATCTTGTTTAATTTTTGCAAGCTCAGAAAGAGCATTGCCGTAATTTCCAAGGTGATTCGCATGCTCAGGCTGGATTTTTAAAGCATTTTCATATTTTACGAAAGCTTTTTCAAACAGAGATTCATCTTGTTTAATTTTTGCAAGCTCAGAAAGAGCATTGCCGTAATTTCCAAGGTGATTCGCATGCTCAGGCTGGATTTTTAAAGCATTTTCATATTGTGCGAAAGCTTTTTCAAACAGAGATTCATCTTGACTGATTTGAGCTAGATTAGAAAGAGCAGAGCCGTAATTTCCTAAATTATTTGCATGCTCAGGCTGGATTTTTAAAGCATTTTCATATTGTACGAAAGCTTTTTCAAACAGAGATTCATCTTGATTGATTTGAGTTAGATTAGAAAGAGCTAAAGCATAGTTACCAATATTATCTGTATGCTCAGGCTGGATTTTTAAAGCATTTTCATATTGTACGAAAGCTTTTTCAAACAGAGATTCATCTTGTTTAATTTTGGCAAGATCAGAAAGAGCAGAGCCGTAATTTCCAAGGTGATCCGCATCATTAGGCTGGATTTTTAAAGCACTTTCATATTGTACGAAAGCTTTTTCAAACAGAGATTCATCTTGTTTAATTTTGGCAAGATCAGAAAGAGCAGAGCCGTAATTTCCAAGGTGATCCGCATCATTAGGCTGGATTTTTAAAGCATTTTCATATTGTACGAAAGCTTTTTCAAACAGAGATTCATCTTGTTTAATTTTGGCAAGATTAGAAAGAGCAGAGCCGTAATTTCCTAAATTATTTGCATGCTCAGGCTGGATTTTTAAAGCATTTTCATATTGTACGAAAGCTTTTTCAAACAGAGATTCATCTTGATTGATTTGAGCTAGATTAGAAAGAGCTAAAGCATAGTTACCAATATTATCTGCATTGTTTGGCTGGAGTTGAAAAGCTTTTTCATTTAAGTTAAATGCCTTTTTAAATAGGGATTGATCAGATTTAATATTTGCATAAACAGCTAAACTTAATGCGTAATTATGTATACATCCATAATGACGTGCTGATATTTCTAAAGCTTGATCATAAATTCTATGGCTTTCCTCAAATTTCTCTTGACTCTTCAAGTAGCGAGCCTGTTGGTCATATGCCCACATAATGTCATTAATTGCTTTTTCAGTAAGTCCCTCAGTAGATTCTTTATTTGGATATTTATGGATGACTGCGGTATATAAGCTTTTATTTAAGGGTTTTTCAGCTTGTTCTTTAAGATAACCAGTTAGATTGGCAAGGATATCTAATCCATCCCCTAATGGGTAGGATTGAATATTTTTAAGTTGTTGGTCTAGGAACCTATAAGGATTTGAAAAAAGTTCTGGAGGAAAACATTCAAGTTCTTTTGCTAACTGAATTAAAAAATCATCTGCAAAAACTTTTCCAATATAATGCGTAATATTTTTATTTTTCTTCAAAAAGTTTTTAACGCTTTCAGCTTCGAGATCATCACTAGTTTCCCTAGTACCTGTCCAAATAAGGCGATGCTGTTCTGAATATTTTTCTTCTAGTAATGGAAAAAATGCATCTGCATTTCCACTGTAACCAATAAATAAACTCGGATTAGAATTTAAAGTTGCTGCAATAAATTCTCCTAATTTGGCGGTATGTTTTTCTGTTTCTTCGCCTGTATTTAGTTGAACGAAACCAGTTCCTTGCCCATGTAAGTGAACAATAGACGGATCGTTAATCAAATGATAAAGATGTGGGTTGGCAGTTGCAAAATCATAAATAGAAGGATGTAAGCCTAGAAGATTACAAGCACGTGACAGTATGCTGTCAAAATTAAAGGTTAGAACACGTTGGATATATCCGCCTTGCATAAGACACGCGAGGGCAATATGCGCCCAATTAATTTTCTTATTATCGATAATATGTGGTTTAAGTAATCTTCTGCACTCATCTTTATCTAAAGCAGACATATACTTGCCGTAATTGTATTTGTCTTTCTCAGGATCGAGATTTTTAACTTGGATTGGAAATTTTTCACATATTTCTTGAATTAGACCAGTGGCTGAAGGTACATCTGCTTTCACTGAGCAACCAGCACCCGTAAAGAATACATAAGGCTTTTTATTTTCCTTGGCTTGTTTTAAAAGTTGTGCAACTTCTTGAACGTTAAAACTCATTATCTTTAAGTTATTAAAATTGATGACTTATTCGATTATACGATGAATTTGAATAATAAAAGTAGAGTCTAAATAAAGAGATGCAATGTAATACCGATTTTAGAGAAAAATAGATAAGTATAGTCAGTTCTAATGGTTCGATAGCCTAAAACTAGTTAAATATTAAGTTATTGAAATTTATAAAAATAATTTGGTTTTAAATTCTATTTATTCATTTAATTATATGGTTCAGGTCTTATTTGATAGGTTTGATGTTGTATACCTTGAAGCAATCCCGACCATTGTCGTGCTATTTCTCGCCAGTGATACCTTTCAAAATAGCCCCACAAGTTTTAGCCAACTTGCAAACTATTGATGGAGATCAATTATGGCTCAAACAAACATGGGAAAAACGCAGAAATTCCTCATCGTATTTTTGTGTTTTTGGGTAGCTTTTTTTGAAGGTTTTGATTTACAAGCACCTGGTATTGCAGCAAAAGGAATCGCAGCAACCTTTGGATTAGATCAAGTACAAATGGGCTATGTGTTTAGCCTAGGTGTATTTGGTATGCTGTTTGGCGCATTCTTTGGCGGACGCGTTGCAGATTATTTAGGACAAAAGAAAGTCCTGATGCTATCTATTGCAATCTTTGGGGTGTTTTTTAGTATTACAGCAATGGCACCCAATGTAGAAGTTTTATATCTTGCTCGCTTTTTCACGGGACTGGGTTTAGGTGCTGCGATGCCGACCATGATTTCAGTGGTGGGGGATGAAGCAACGGAAGCCAACCGCGGAAAATTAAACAGTTTAATGTATTGTGGCTTACCTGTAGGTGCCATTTTTGTCGCAGGGCTTGCGATTTATTTTAAAGATATTCCATGGCAGACATTGTTCTTGATTGGTGGGATTACCCCATTAGTCCTCATTCCATTCATGGCATTTATTTTAAAAGATAAACCGAAGCAAACAACGCTTGTTGAAAATGCTGAACCAGCACCAGTCCCTGCAATGACTGAAGTATTGTTTCAGCAGCAAAAATTTAAACAGACTTTACCACTCTGGGTAAGTTTCTTTTTCACTTTGATGGTGAACTATATTTTAATTAGCTGGTTACCGAACTTGTTGATGGAACAAGGCTTAGAAAAGCAGCAAGCATTTCTGGTGATGCTGGTTTTTCAGGTGGGCGCAGTGATTGGAACCTTGGGTTTTGGTTACTTGCTAGATCGCCTGAAATTATGGCAAATGGCGGTAATTATCTATTCAGGATTATTTATTGCCATATTTTTACTGTTCACCAGTAAAGTAGTGGCTGTATTAATTGTAGCGGGGGTGTTGGGTGGAATTTTCTCTACAGGTGGTCAATCTATTCTCTACGGAATTTCTCCAATCTTTTATTCAGGCGCCGGTAAGGTCACAGGTGTAGGGAGCGCAATCTCTTTAGGACGCCTAGGTGCAATGACAGGTCCATTACTGACGGGTAAAATTTTAGCTTTAGGTTTAGGTACATCGGGTATTTTGGTGGCAAGTGCTCCAGGCATTATTCTTTCCGCAATTGCCGTCACTGCATTATCACGTTTTAAAGCTCAGCAAGCGAAAAAATAATATTTTATATCTCGATCTTAATGAGCTACGCACAAGTGTAATGATTTACATTTGTGCGTTTGGTGTTTGATAAAAGCCTTTTAAGCTGAACGTTAAATATCAGTGCTTGGTTTTGAAAATTAAAAAGAATTGTTGTCTCAAAAAGCGATAAATATCAACTTTTTTAAATGATATGGATAAATAAGGGAATAAAATTTGCTACATTAGAAGAAACCATTCTCATTTAGCATTAGGTTAAATATGTCTTATATCGTTCCTGATGAAGAATTATTACAAACGCGAACGAAAAAATTCCTTAAAAGAATTTTCGTTATGCGACAGCTTGGAACGATTTTGTGTTTTTTCCCCATTTTTTCTGTATTACGGGATATGCATCATGAAAGTAGCTATTTCATTTTATTGACAGTAAATGCTTTTGTTTGGCCAAGTTTCGCCTATTTAATTAGTCAACGATCTGACGATCCTGTGAAAACTGAACAAACCAGCTTGATTGTAGATACCATGTTTGGTGGGGCTTGGATTGGTGTGATGGGTTTAAGCCCCATGCCATCTTTTATTATTTTGGCTGTATTTATTGCAGATCGTTATGCTGCGGGGGGATGGAAACTTTTAGCTCCTTCAATTTTAGGATTTACCGTCTCTTTGATTGGCGTTTGGTTGTTGGTTGGTATGCCTCTAACCCTCACTTTTAGCCCGCATACAGTGTGGCTTACTATTCCATTGGCAACCTTATATTTAATTGCCTTGAGTATTTTATCTCGGAAGCTTTCTACCAATCTGAGCCAAAAAAATCGGCAGTTTGAACGGATTGCCTTAATGGATCCGCGTTTGCATATTCCCAACCGCCGGTTGTTTGAACAGCGTTTAGCCAGCACTTTTGTACAGATACAACGTGGAAATAGTACGGCTCATTTAATGTTAATCGATGTAGATCATTTTAAGGACATTAATGATACCTATGGACATGAAATGGGAGATTATGTCCTGATTGAACTGTCGAATATTTTAAGAGAATCGATTCAAAGCAAAGATATACCTGCCAGATTTGGTGGTGATGAGTTAGCAGTGATTGTGATGGACAGCAGTTCACAGGAAATTATGCAATTGTCTCAAACCATTTTGGATAAAGTGCGACATTTTCGTTTACCGAGTAATCCGAACTTTCGCATGAGTATCAGTATTGGAATATCCTCGGCAGCTGCAGCAGGTTCTACAACGGACTGGCTTAAGATGGCAGATCAGGCTTTATATGAAGTAAAACGCCAAGGACGTGATGGCGTGCAATATATTTGTGAAATGAGTTAATAGAAATCATTTTAATACAGCCTTTAGGGTGAATTGTTTTAATTCTGGTGCAAAAAAGCACCTTTTTTTATTTTTGCATCATCTTCGCTCAAAAATAGTATTACGAATGATAAAAAACGTAATACTAAATTGGCACAGCCTTTGCTTAATCATGACTATGAAAAATGTGATCTAGGGTTCCGATACGCACGCGTATGTCTGAGACCGAGAGTTCACGGTTCGAAAGAACTACACGGAGGGATAAAAGCCCGGGAGGTCATGCGAATCCACCGAAGAGGTAACAGCAATGGGCTTACAGCAATATCACAATAACCAAACACTATGGACTGAGGTTTTGCCGGGCGGGCATCACTGGTCGGGACGTATTCAAAAAGGTGCAATTCTCCGTTTTAAAGCACGCTCTAAACATGCCAATGTTTCACTGTTCTGTGTTAATGCTGCCGATAAACTAGAGCGGTTTAACATGCCAGACAGTTTGAAAGGGCAACATACCGCCTATTTAAGTTCGGGTCATGTGCTGTATTCAGATCTTGGGCGTGTCATGGCTTCAATTGTCACGGATGAACATGGTTGGAATGATGTGCTATGTGGTGCAAGTCGTGCTGAACAGATCATAGCGCAATACGGTCAGCAAAACTTTCAAGCTGCGCGTAATGCCATGTATCAAAGTGGCGTCGATGGATTATTGGTGGAAATGGCGAAAAGTTCTCTAGGACAAACCGACTTAAGTGCCACCCTGAATTTATTTTCCAAAGTTGCTCCGAATGATGCGGGCGAACTCTCTTATGTGACTGCTGACAATACTGATCAGGTGATTGAGCTGCGCTTTGAAATGGATTGTTTAGTGTTCTTATCTGCTGCACCCCATGCTTTAGACCAAAATCCTACTTATCAACCTGCTGACATTCAGCTTTCTCTGTTTAAAGCCAATCCTTTGAATGGACATGATATCTGTCGTGATTCATGCGCCCAAAATCAGCGTGCATTTCAAAACAATGCACGCTATTTCGCATTATCTGATGCTTGCTAAGAACTCGGGAGAACAGTCATGACAGTATTACAAAATTTCGAAAAAATGGTGTTAAGTGAAGTATGTCCTGCGGGCGAAGCATGGATGTGCGAAGTAAAAAAAGGGCAATATTTCCGCATTATCGATTTAGAAGGCAATCAGGCGGTGGATACCTTGTTTATCAGTGCTGAAAATCCAGAAGAACGCTATAGCGCAACTGATACCTTGGCGATGAATCGTCAGATTTATTTAGAAAAAGGTACGACTCTTTATAGTAATTTGGCGCGCCCGATGGCCGTGATTCATGATGATAACTGTGGTCGACATGACACACTCGGTGGAGCCTGTTCTTGTGAAAGTAACACGGTTCGTTATGCGCATGACACTTACCCGATGCATAGTTGCCGCAATAATTTTATGTATGCCTTAGCGAAAAACCCTGTGGCATTAAAGCATGGTTTAAATGTGCGCCATATTGGTCCGAACATTAATTTCTTTATGAATGTGCCTGTTACCGCAGACGGTCATTTGAAATTTGATGATGGCATTTCAGCCGCAGGGAAATATGTGGAAATTCAGGCGCAGATGGACTTGATTGTACTGATTTCAAATTGCCCACAGCTAAATAATCCGTGTAATGCCTATAACCCAACGCCTATCCAACTGATTGTGCGTGAAGCTGCGGAGTAAGCACCATGTTTAATAAAGTTCTCATTGCCAACCGTGGTGCGATAGCTTGTCGCGTAATCCGTACCCTGAAAAAATTGGGGATTCAATCTGTTGCTGTGTATTCAGAAGCCGACCGTGATTCTTTACATGTGACCATGGCGGATGAAGCGGTATGTATAGGTGCGGCACCTGCCAGTCAAAGTTATTTAAATATTGAAAAAATCCTGCAAGTTTCACAGCAAACAGGGGCGGAAGCGATTCACCCCGGCTATGGTTTTTTATCGGAAAGTGCCGAGTTTTGTGACTTATGTGAAGCTGCAGGAATTGCATTTATTGGTCCGACTTCTGCCCAAATGCGCAGTTTTGGTTTAAAGCATACTGCGCGTGAACTGGCGATTCAGAGTCAAGTGCCACTTTTGCCGGGGAGTGGCTTGTTGGCTGATGAAGCGGAAGCATTGGCAGAAGCAGAAAAGATTGGTTATCCCGTGATGCTTAAAAGTACCGCAGGCGGTGGCGGGATTGGTATGCGGTTGGTTTGGAATGCCGAAGAACTAAAAAATGCTTATCAAACAGTATCTTATTTGGCACAAGCCAACTTTAAAGATGCAGGCTTGTATCTAGAAAAATTTGTGAAAAATGCCCGTCATATTGAAGTGCAAATCTTTGGCGATGGTCAAGGTCAGGTCTTGGCATTGGGTGAGCGTGATTGTTCGGTGCAACGCCGTAATCAGAAAGTGATTGAGGAAACGCCTGCACCGCATTTGTCAGATGAACAACGTGATTATCTGCAACAAGTGGCAATTCAACTGATGCAATCGGTGCAATACCGTTCTGTGGGTACAGTTGAATTTGTGATGGATACTGATACTCAAGAATTTTATTTCTTGGAAGTGAATACCCGTTTACAAGTGGAACATGGCGTGACTGAACAGGTTTATGCTGTGGACTTGGTGGAATGGATGGTGACTTTAGCCAGTGGTGATTGGGTTGCACCGACTTCGGCTTTACACTCTAAAGGGCATTCTATTCAAGTGCGTTTATATGCCGAAGACCCGATCAAAAACTTTCAGCCGAGTGCAGGACTTTTAACTGAAGTTGAATTTGATCCACATTGTCGTGTTGAAACTTGGGTAGAAACAGGCTCGAATGTCTCTTCCTATTATGACCCGATGATTGCCAAAATTATTGTGACTGCTACAGATCGTGATGCTGCAATTCAAGCAATGAGTGCAGGACTGGCAAACACCCAAGTGGCAGGAATAGAAACCAACCTCGAATATTTGCAGAACATTGTGGCAGGAGAAGTGTTCCAAGCAGGCACACAAACCACGCGTTTTTTAAATAGCTTTACGTGGAAAACCCAAAAGATTGAAGTGTTACAGGCTGGTATTCAAACTTCGATTCAAGATGTTACAGGACGCTTGGGATATTGGGATGTGGGAGTCCCACCATCAGGGGCGATTGATCCATTTTCTTTGAATGTTGCCAATCAACTGTTGGGTAATGAGAAAAATACTGCGGGTTTGGAATGTACCCTGCAAGGTCCAAGTCTGAAATTCCATTGCGACAGTCAAATTGTGCTTACGGGCGGCGAGATGCCAAGCACATTAGATGGCGTGAGCATTCCAATGTGGCAAACCGTGAATGTGAAGAAAGGGCAAGTTCTGAAATGCGGCAAAATTAGCACGGGCTGCCGCAGTTATATTGGGGTCAAAGGCGGCTTTAAAGTCCCTGAATATTTAGGCTCGCAAGCCACATTTACCTTAGGGCAATTTGGTGGTCATGCAGGGCGTAATTTATTGGTCGGGGATATGTTGCCGATCACATCTTTTAGCGATCAGCCTGCGAATGCTTTAAATCAGTCGCAAATTCCTGCATTTAATTCGAATTGGGAAATTGTGGTGATGTATGGTCCGCATGGTGCACCTGACTTTTTCACCAATCAGGATATTGAAACTTTCTTTGAACATGAGTTTGAAATCCACTTTAACTCCAGCCGTACAGGTATTCGTCTGATTGGGCCAAAACCTGAATGGGCACGAGAAGATGGTGGTGAGGCGGGCTTACATCCATCCAATATTCACGATAATGCTTATGCCATTGGCGCGATCGACTTCACTGGCGATATGCCAATTATTCTAGGACCTGATGGTCCGAGCCTTGGCGGTTTTGTCTGCCCCGCAGTGGTGATTCATTCTGAATTGTGGAAGTTGGGACAACTCAAAGCAGGGGATAAAGTGAAATTTATTCCTGTGAGTTACCATCAAGCCAAGCAGCTCAATCAAGACTATCAAGCCATGCTGGATGCAGCATCACTTGAAAGTATTCATTACGAGCAAGTCATTCAAGCAGAGGAAATTACTTTAAACCATGTAATTTTAGATACATTTAAAGGCGATGGTACACGCCCAGATGTGGTTTATCGTCCTGCGGGGAATCATTACCTGTTGGTGGAATATGGTGAGTTGGTGCTGGATTTGAATCTGCGCTTCCGCATTCATGCCTTAATGCAATGGATGAAAGAGCAAAACATCAAGGGCATTATTGATTTAACTCCGGGCATTCGCTCGCTACAAATCCATTATGATTGTTTGGTGCTGGATCAAACCGACTTATTACGTTTGCTTGAAGTGGCAGAAGAACAAATCCCGAATATTGCAGAAATGCAGGTTCCATCACGAACTGTATATTTGCCTTTGGCTTGGGAAGATTCGCAAACCCAATTGGCGACGGAACGTTATAGCCAAATCGTGCGTGCCGATGCTCCATGGTGTCCAGATAACATTGAATTTATTCGACGTATTAATGGTTTAGATTCTAAACAGGCGGTGAAAGATGTGGTCTATAACGCCAGTTATTTGGTGATGGGACTGGGAGATGTCTATTTGGGTGCACCAGTGGCAACACCTTTAGACCCACGACAACGTTTAGTCACCACCAAATATAACCCTGCGCGGACATGGACACCTGAAAATGCAGTTGGTATTGGTGGTGCTTATATGTGCGTGTACGGCATGGAAGGCCCGGGCGGTTATCAGTTTGTAGGTCGTACTACGCAAATGTGGAGCCGCTACCGTAAAAATGCCAATTTTGAAGAGGGTAAACCATGGTTGCTGCGCTTTTTCGACCAGATTAAATTCTATGAAGTGTCTGAAACTGAATTGATGCAGATGCGTGAAGATTTTAAAGCAGGACGTTTAAATCTACGCGTAGAAGAAGGTGTATTAAACCTGAAAGAATACAATCAGTTCTTGCAGGACAATGCTGAAACTATCCAAGCATTTAAGCACACGCAACAAAGTAATTTTGAAGCCGAGCGCCGTCGTTGGCATGAAGCAGGTTTGGCGGAATATGTATCTGAAAGTTTAGATACGGTGGATGATGGTGAAGCAGTTTTGATTCCAGATGGTGGTTGTGCCGTAGAATCGCACATGCCCGGTTCGATTTGGAAAATTGAATGTCAGATGGGGGATGTGGTTGAAGAAGGGGCGACTTTGGCAGTAATTGAAGCCATGAAAATTGAAATTCCAATTTTGGCACCTGAACGGATGAAAGTTGAAGCCATTACCATTGAAAAAGGGCAAACCGTGAAAACGGGGCAGGTGTTGTTCACATTGGCGCCTGTGGCTTAAATCTTATCTCAAAATTATCAAATCTAAAAAGCCAGTGCTTGATCGCGCTGGCTTTTGCATTTAAAGATTCAGCCGAATTTCTCTCATGATTTTTCCCTGAAAAACTGTTCTTTAATTTAAAGCTCCATAACAGCGCGATTTGATTTATTTTGCCCAAATTTCAAGCAATTTTTCTTGTTTTCGTCTCTATTTTGATGGAATGGATTGGCACGCTTTCTGCATTTAATCGAGTAATACAAAATTCGAATTTGGTAATACCAAAGAGGAGCCACAGATGCAAAAGCCACAGAATAAAGATAAGTCGACATCACAGCTCTTTAAACAGTTTTTACTGGAGCTAATTAGCGTTCGCGCGGGTTTTTATGTCAAGCAAGACCCTCATCATCCTGAAACATTGCGGAAGTAAATTGTGGCTAAACCTAAACTTGCTCGAATCAGTGTCACTGTACCTGAGAGTACTTTAAGCGCACTGGATCAGAAAATTGTCGATCAATGCTATGAAAGCCGCTCGCAAGCCATTGTAGACATGATTCACAAGCACCTAATTGCAGAAGAAGAACGGCAAAATTCGGTCATGGTCGGCACATTGACCTTGCTGTATGACGCTAGTTCTATTCCATTGCGAGTTCAGTTGATGGATTTGCAACAACAATATTTAGAACAAGTGATTAGCTCACTGCATATCCAACTGGATGAGCAAAAAATTATGGAAGTCATGCTGATGCAGGGCAAAAGTGCAGAATTAAAGTTAATGAGTCAGCAATTTATTGCCTTGAAAGGGGTCATTAACGGACACCTTGAATTGATGGATGCGGTGATGCCACCGATTCCACAAAATGTTGAATAATCTTAGGGGAACCTGAAAATGATGAAAAAAGCAGTGTTATCAATGTCGGTAGTTGCGGGTATTTTACTTTCGGGTTGTGACAATACCGCCAAAGTACCAGAAGCGGAAAAGAAGACTGAAACAGCAGCAACACAGGCAATCACCATTGGTTATAGTGACTGGCCGGGTTTTGTGGCTTGGCAAGTAGCCATTGAAAAGGGTTGGTTAAAAGAAGCGGGCCTAAATGTCGAATTTAAATGGTTTGATTATTCAGCATCGCTTTCAGCATTTGCAGCGAACCAGTTAGATGCGGTTTTGGTGACCAATGGTGATAATTTGGTTACAGCATCGGGCGGAACCAAAGGCATCATGATTATGGCAACCGATTATTCCGCAGGAAATGATGTGATTATTGCCAAAGAGGGCATAAACAGCATTGCAGATTTAAAAGGGAAATCGATTGCCACTGAAAAAGGGCTAGTGGATCATCTATTATTATCAACAGCTTTGGATGATGCCAAAATTTCATTGTCGGACGTGAAGCTGGTCAACTCAATGACCAACGAATTGCCGCAAGTTTTTGCAAGTAATGGTGTAGATGCGATTGCAGTATGGCAACCTGTTGCCAATCAGGCATTAAAATCAGTTGCTGGGTCTAAAATTATTTATACCTCAAAAGATAAACCGGGTCTGATTTACGATACTTTAACTGTAAATATGAGCCATTTGGCCGCCAACAAAGAACAGTGGTCTAAATTAATTCAGGTTTGGGATAAAACCGTTAAATATATTAATGACCCTGCAACCCATGCTGATGCAGTCAAGATTATGTCGAACCGTGTTGGGGTGGATCCGCAGCAATATGAACAATTTATCGGTGGAACACATTTACTGGATTTAGCTGCAAACAAGAAAGTGTTTACCAAAGGTTCGGGCTTCGATTCCATTTATGGTTCGACGTATCATGTGAATAAATTTAATGTCAGTAATGGCATTTACAAAACTGAAATGGATGTCAATGGTTTAATTTATCCCGCATTGATTGAAGGGTTGAAATAAGTCATCTATACGAGGAAAAGCCCAGAAATGTTCTGGGCTTTTGTGTTGGGTGGTACAGCATGGCAATGTTTCTGTCTGGCTATTTTTATATTAAAGATGAGTGCTTTGTGAAAAGATATTAATGACCAGAATCCCAGAAATCATTAAAGCCAAACCAATCAGTGCAGGTACGTCTAATTGCTGCTTAAAGCCAAACCATCCCACCAATGAAATTAAAATAATGCCCGCACCCGACCAAATCGCATAGGCAATGCCCATAGGAATGGTTTTTAAGGTTAAAGACAGAAAATATAAAGCAATCGCATAGCCCAATACGGTAATGCAAGAAGGGATAAACACACTAAACCCTTGTGAAGCTTTTAATGCTGAAGTGGCAATCACTTCAGCAATAATTGCAATGCTTAAGTAGATAAATGCAATCAAGAAATCACCTGCTTAATAGGTCGCTTGAGCATGATGTAACAGATGCTCAGCTTCTTGTGTGAGCCAAGTTTGACTGGCTGCTGTTGTAGAGGTTTGCGTTTGGAATTGATAATGGGGGTGATAGATGTCGACTTTGAAATATAAGGTATAGGTTTCACCTTCAATTTCTTTGACTTGCTTAAGCTGATTTTCACCAATATATTCGAAGCCTTCGAGTGAAAAGAGCTGCTGCAAGCGATGGTTTTGGGTGCTGAATTGTACGCCCGAAGATAACGAACCCACTGAAACTTCAAATTGATTGATTTGCTCTAAATGAATACCTGCTTGATGTGCTTCAATCAAATTGCTGAAATGTTGAATGGCTTGCTGGTTTTGTGGCAATCGAGACTGTGCATAAGCCACCAAGTCACCACAAATAATCAAGCCTGCATCCAGTTGAACTGGAGTATTCGATTCAAGATGAATGGCTTTTTCTAAACGTAAACCAAGGTATAAACCTTGATTGGCTTGTTGACGCCAATCCTCCACATAGGCATTGCTAGGAGAGAATTCCAAAATACAGTTGCCGATGCAATGTAAGGTTGCGGGTTCTGGCCATTGAATGTGATTTTGGTAATTGGAATTTGAATCGACTTGCCAAGATAAGACTTGCTGTTGTTTATTCCACAGGGTTTGTCCAAGCCAGCCCTGACGTTGTAATACTGGGGTAAGCTCAATATCTTTCAGTCTTAAATCAATGGTAAAAGATTTGGATTGAAACCAATAGACGATGGTTTTCTCATCCGTTTGACCATTATAAAAACTAATGCTTTTGCGTCTAAACGCACCGAGCAATTCTAAAGGCAGCTCTACAGTGCTTATATCTGTCGGCAAAAGTTTAGTTGATAAATCTGCACATAAATCGATTAAATTCATAGCTTTTCCTTGTGTTCATTTAGACCAAAGGAATACAAAGGGCGGGCATTGTTCAGCACAATTTCGCCAGAAGCGACTTTTTCTTTTAAATAATGAAAGGTTTGAGCCGTTTGGTTAAACAGGTGTTCTCCGCCACTTAAAGGGGCATATTTGGGTTGATCTGTTTCAATCACAGGCTGAATCACATAGTCATAATCGCAAGAGAAAAACAGCGGGAACGAGTAGCGCTCTTGTTGAACTTTTTTGACTCGATGTTTGGTAGCCAAATAACGCCCATTGGACAGAATTTCCATCATGTCACCAATGTTCATTACCAGTGTGTTTTCAAGTAAGGGAATATCGATCCATTCCCCTTGTTTATTCAGAACTTGTAGACCGGGAGCTGTCGGAAGGAGTAAGGTAAAACATTCATAATCGGTATGTGCTCCCATACCTTCTTGGTCTTGTGCCTGTGGATTGAACGGATAGTGAATCAGTCGCAGTTGACTTGGCGCATGGGCAATATGTGCATCAAAATAGGTTTCCTTTAAACCTAGGGCTAAAGCAAAACACTGGAACAATTGCTGACCAATATCTTTTAGATGTTGATAATACTGCGATACATGCTGTTTAAATTCTGCATCTTCCGGCCACTGGGTCGGCCCCACCAAAGGACGTCGTTGTTCTGTGCCCAAATAGTCATAATTCACATCATAAGACTCTTTAAGGTCATAGACATTTTTGACAAATTGTTCCTCTCCAATCGGAACATAGCCGCTATGATTTTCAGAAAAACCAATGTAGTGCTGCATTTTACTTTGCTGATCACGAGCAAAATATTGTGCGCTGATGCGACATAAATTTTCAAATAGTTCGGGTTGGAATTGCTCACCTTTTAAATATAAAAATCCAACCTCTTTACAGGCTTGATCGAGTGCCTGTGCAACAGATAAACGATCTTTAAGATTTGGGCTGTTGAGTTTTGAAATTTCTACCAGTGGTAATACATAATCCGATTGCATGATCATCACCAAAAGTTGGTCGTCCAACGTATTGTTCAACACTTTGGGTCGTCCCAAAGGTTATGATTATTTATAAGTGTCTTATTTGTGTGTACTGACTTGTGTCATACGTGGAATTTTTGGCAGCTCTTCTAAAGCAGGATCTAGTTCTTCTTCTTGCGCATGAACCAAGGCATCGACATGTTCGCGTAAGCGTTTAAATTCAGGCGTAAGCATCAGTTCCGCATTGCGTGGTCGTGGTAAATCCACCTCAATAATTTCTTTAATTTCGCCTGGATTGGCCTTTAGAGCCACAATTCGATCTGCCAGTAAAATGGCTTCATCCATGTCATGTGTGACAAAAATAATGGTGATGTCGATGTTCTGCCATAAATCCATAAGATGCTTTTGCATTTTCTGGCGTGTATGCGGATCGAGTGCCCCAAAAGGTTCATCCATGAGTAAAATTTTCGGTTGATTGACCAAGGCACGAGCAATCGCAACACGTTGTTTCATACCACCTGAAAGTTGATGCGGGTATTGGTTTTCATATTTTTCTAAGCCAATAATGTCGATCCATTCGCGGGCATGTGCTTCTGCGGAGGCATGGCTTGCACCTTTCATGAGCGGACCGAACATGACATTTTCTTTGACAGTTTTCCACGGAAATAGGGTGTAACCTTGAAACACCATGCCACGTTCTGGGCTAGGGCCTATAATTGGTTGACCATCGACCAGTAGTTCTCCACTGTGATACGGATCGAGTCCCGCGACGACACGGCTAAAAGTAGATTTGCCACAACCCGAGGGACCAATCACACAAATAAATTCACGCTTATGAATTTTTAAATCCAGTTGATTCAAGACAGTGCGTTGGGTCTTACCATGTTGAAACACTTGCGTGAGTTTTTTTGCTTCAAGAATTACAGGGCGTTGATAGATTTGTTCAAAATACTGTTTTGCACCATTATTTGTAGTTGTATTCATTATTTTGCTCCTGCTTTCCATGTGAACAGTCGTTCGCCTAATTTCATTAAAATGACATCACAGACCAGTCCAATGACCCCAATAATCAAAATAGCAGCATAGACATTGTCAAAGTTTTGATAGCGTGCTTGTTGGGTAATAAACCATGTGATGCCCGAGGTCGTACCAATCAATTCAGACACAATTAAATAGGTCCATGCCCAGCCCAATAGCACGCGTAAATCACGATAAATATCTGGCAGGGCAGCGGGAATCACCACATGAAACAGACTTTTCATTTTGTTGGTGCCAAGGGTATAACCTGCTTCTATTAGTCCGCGGTCGACCATCCGTGTGGTGTTGGCAATAATTAAAATTTGTTGAAACAGCGTTCCTATCACAATAATCGCGACTTTCGGTGCATCATTAATTCCTAAGATGGCAACTGCAAGTGCACCGAATGCTGGGGCAGGTAAATAACGGAAGAACTCAACAAAAGGTTCAGTCAGTTTTGAAATTTTGAGGGAGAAGCCACATAAAATCCCTAAGGGAATACCAATTAGGGAAGATAAGAAAAACGCGGTAAACACCAGTTTAATACTATGCCATAGGCTTTGATGAAACCATGGAGCATCGGGTTGTACAGGAGGTGTCGTAAATGCAGTAATCAGTGCTGTTGCAACTTCATCGGGGGCGGGTAAATAAATTGGGTTGACCAATTTGCCTTGAGGTGGCGCATCGCCGTGATTGACTGCATTTTGTGCTTCATTATAGAACAATGCTTTATCAATCCGACTGTCGACTTGCAAATAAGGCACGCTGCCAGAGTCGGTAATTTGGACTTGAGGATGCCAAATAAATGGCAGATAACTGACTGCACACCAAATCAAAATTGGAATGAGAAATGAGCAAAAGCCCAGAATCAGCTTATTTTTTTGGTTAAGTTCAGTTGCAACATATCCCATATCGCTAGTCCGCCTAGTATTACGAATTTTTAAAACCGTATTACTGATAAGCAAAATAAATGCCAATTAGAGATTAAGTGCAGGAGACATGATTCAATCAAAAAACAAGATAGCTCTGCGTTGAGCTGTATTTTCAGCATATTGAATCAATAAAATTTTTAATGGGATAGTGTGTTATGTATTTTTGAATATGCTGACGACAATTTGTATAGGGTTAATCAAAGATAATACCTTACACAGTCCTCTATTATTTGATATCCCTCTGGCTGAGAGAAGAGTGCGTAATAACGGAGCATATGGAAAAAACGCTTTTCTGAAATTCAACACTATTGTTCAAGCTACGCTACATCAGCATGAGTTATTAGAAAAATGAATTTTCATTAGCTGAAATAAAGATATTGTTTGGAGGATTCAAGCATTAAATCTTTTAAGAGTTTCTCTATAATCAGCTTTTTTATTTAATATAACTTAACTTTATGAAAATCTTAGATGGCGGTTTTGGTCGTGAACTTGCGCGTAGAGGTGCACCTTTTAGACAACCTGAATGGTCTGCATTGGCTTTAACAGAAGCCCCAGACATTGTAAAACAAGTGCATTTAGATTTTATTGAAGCGGGTGCAGAAGTTATTACCACCAATAATTATGCAGTGGTTCCATTTCATATTGGCGAGCAGCGCTTTGAAAATGAAGTAACAAGTTTGGTGAATGTTGCTGTAACTCAGGCGAAAAAAGCAGTTGAAGAGAGTGGAAAAGACGTTCGCATTGCAGGTTGTTTGCCTCCGTTATTTGGTTCTTACCGTGCGGATTTATTTAAAGAAGCAGAAGCTAAAACCCTTGCAACACCAATTATTGGAACTTTGTCACCGCATGTCGATTTTTGGTTGGCAGAGACACAATCTTGCCTCAAAGAAGTCGAAACCGTACATGCATTATTACCTAAAGATGGGCGAGATTTTTGGGTGTCATTTACCTTACAAGATGAAATTCAGTTAGAACAACCCTTATTGCGTTCTGGGGAAAGCCTTGAACAAGTGGCTGAGTTGATACACCGTCTTGGTGCCAACGCGATATTGTTTAACTGCTGCCAACCAGAAGTAGTATTGCAAGCCATTATCCAAATTAAAAAATTACTACCAGAAACAGTACAAATTGGGGCTTATGCCAACGCATTTCCACCACAGAAAAGTGAAGCAACCGCTAACGATGGTTTAGATGAAATCCGTGCCGATTTAAATCCTGAATTATATTTAAGCTTTGCACAGCAATGGCAAGCTGCGGGAGCAACCTTAATTGGGGGCTGTTGTGGTATTGGTCCCGAGCATATTGCAGAACTTTCTCAATTTTTTAAACAGTAAGATTTTCTTATGTCTACAGCTAAAATTGGCTTACTTTCCTTAACTGCCTTAGTGTTTAGTTCTATGGTGGGTTCAGGGGTATTTAGTTTGCCACAAAACATGGCTGCAGTCGCAAATGGCCAAGCCTTACTCATGGCTTGGCTTATAACAGGCGTAGGAATTCTGTTTCTTGCTTTTGCACTGCTTTTTTTAACACGGCAAAGACCTGACTTAGATGGTGGTATTTATAATTATGCTCGAGAAGGTTTTGGTGAATTAATTGGCTTTTGTTCTGCATGGGGCTATTGGCTTTGTACCACCATCGGCATTGTTGGATATGTGGTAATTGCCTTTTCTGGTGTGGGTTTATTTACTGATAGCCCAGAGCATGTGTATTTTGGTGAAGGCAATACCCTGTATGCATTGATTGGTTCATCTATCTTTGTCTGGATTGTGCATTGGCTGGTCAGTCAGGGCATTAAAGAAGCAGCTTTGGTGAATCTTATTGCGACGATTGCCAAGATTGTTCCTTTGGTTATTTTTATTGCCTGTAGTTTTATTGCGTTCAAACTGGATCTGTTCAAACTTAACTTTATCGACTTTTCTTTACAGTTGCCTGTTTGGGAACAGGTGCGTAATTTGATGCTCATTACCTTATGGGTATTTACGGGTATTGAGGGCGCTGTAGTTTTATCATCCCGCGCCAAGAACAGACAAGATATTGGCCGTGCAACCGTTTTGGGTGTGCTGTTGGCATTGAGTTTCTATGTCATGGTGACTGTACTGGCTTATGGTGTAACTGGGCGAGCTGAAATTGCCAATATGCATAACCCTTCTATGGCAACCATATTGGAGCAACTGATTGGGCTGCCTGGTACGATTATTATTACGCTAGGTTTGATTATTTCGGTTAGTTCTTCTTATTTGAGTTGGACTTTATTTGCAACGGAAATTCCATTTTTAGCTGCAAAAAATAAAGCTTTTCCTTCTATATTTTTAAAAACCAATCAGAATGGTGTGCCGATTGCTTCACTTTGGCTAACGTCTATTGTGGTGCAAATTTCGCTGATTGCAGTCTGCTTCTTTGATAAAAACTATACGCAGTTATTGCTGATTTCATCAGTAATGATTTTACTGCCATACTTTTTGGTTTCTGCATTCTATTTAAAAGAATCTGTGAAACATAAACGTAGTAAGCATATTTGGATTGCCGCAGTCGCAGTCATCTATGCAGCATGGTTACTTTATGCGGCAGGCGTATCATTATTATTGTTGTCGGGTTGCCTATATTTATTGGGGTTGCTTGTATTTTTCTATAGTCGATTCACCCATAAAAAAGTGGTATTTGACTAATACTTATAAAATAAAAAACCGCGATAACAGAGCGGTTTTTTATTTTGCTAAGTCCTAAAAAAAATTAACACATACTCTGTGATTAAAGCACTAGATTAAGTGTGTAGATTCAGATTGTTCATCTAGGCTTCTTATAAAATATTGCGCAACTCACGTGCCGTCTCTTGCAGTAATGGCAAAATGTGCTGAATCAGATATTCCTTCGTGGTACGAGTAGTCGGGGACACAATATTCAATGCGGCAATCACTTTGGATCTTTGTTGATAAATCGGTACGGCAAGCGCATGGACACCTAACTCATGTTCTTCACAAGAATAGCACCAGTCTTGTTCTTTGATTTCATGTAGCAAGTTTAAAAATGTTGCATTGTCGGTATGGGTGTATTTGGTTAAACGTTGTAGTGGATATTTTTCCAGCCATTCTCGTTGCTCATTTGGTTCCAGATGAGCCAATAAAATTTTCCCTGCGGATGTTGCATGTGCAGGTAAACGATTTCCTAAGTGTAAACCATAGGGGTTAACACGATCTGTTTGTTGATGCGCAGCGCTACGTGCAATAGTAATGGCTTCATATCCATCCAGTACCATCACGGAAAAGATTAAAGACGTTTGGTTGGTGAGTAGATTCAATAGAGGCTGAGATATTTTAGGAAGTTGTGCACCACCAAGATAAGCACCTGAGAATTTTAAAATTTTAGGCGTTAAATAAAAATAATGACCATCCGACTCTAAATAGCCCAAATATTCAAGAGTGAGTAAGT